>NC_021917.1:0-2613078 GCF_000442595.1 Cycloclasticus zancles 78-ME
GTGTCATCTCTCTGGGAGCAATGTTTACAACGATTAGAGGAAGAAATTCCCCCTCAACAAATAAATACCTGGGTTCGCCCTCTTCAAGCTCAAACTAATAATGATGAATTGCTTTTATTTGCGCCAAACAAATTTGTTTTAGATTGGGTTTCAGATAACTATATTGAAAATATAACCAATATAATCAATAAGTTAACTGAAAATAAAATTAAGCTTCATCTAAAAATAGGCAGTTCAAAAGTACAACCTTCGCCCGCTACTGTCAGTAAAAAAACGACGACTAAAGCTAATAACACACCCAGTGTTTCCCATAATCTTAATAGTGCCTTTACTTTTGACTCTTTCGTTATGGGTAAATCTAATGAGTTAGCCAAAGCCGCGGCTATACAGGTATCGGAGAACCCGGGTGTTTCATACAACCCGCTTTTTATCTATGGGGGAGTAGGGCTCGGTAAAACGCATTTAATGCACTCCATAGGCAATGCCATTCTTCAAAAGAACAAAAACAAACGTGTGTCTTTTTTATCATCCGAGCGCTTTGTATCCGGTATGGTCCAATCTTTACAGAAAAACACCATAAATGATTTTAAAAACTACTATCGTTCATTAGACCTATTACTTATTGACGATATCCAGTTTTTTGCAAAGAAAGAAAGATCTCAAGAAGAATTCTTTCATACCTTTAACACTCTCATTGAAAACAATAAGCAAATCGTCCTAACCTGTGATTGCTATCCAAAAGAGATCAATGGTTTAGAAGAACGACTTAAATCTCGTTTTGGTTGGGGCTTACCAATTCCCATCGAACCGCCAGACTTAGAAACACGCGTGGCTATTTTAAAAAGTAAAGCCGCGTTAAGTGGCGTTGACCTAGCTGATGAAGTTGCTTTTTTTATGGGCAATAGAATTAAATCCAATGTTAGAGAACTAGAAGGGGCCTTACGCAGAGTTTTAGCAAATGCGAACTTTACCGGTAAACCTATTACCTTAGATTTTACTAAAGAAGCACTCAGAGATTTGATTGCTCTACAAAACAAACGTATTAGCATTGATAACATTCAAAAAACGGTTGCTGAGTACTACAAAATAAGGACATCTGACTTATTGTCTGCTAAACGAACAAGATCAATCGCTCGCCCAAGACAAATAGCAATGGCTCTGGCAAAAGAACTTACTCAATACAGCTTGCCAGAAATAGGGAATCAATTTGGTGGCCGGGACCATACGACCGTTCTTCACGCAACACGAAAAGTAAAAGAGCTAAGAGACTCTGATCAATTGATTGATGAAGATTATATTAACCTGTTAAGAACCCTATCGCATTAATTAGGTGTAAGCTGTGGATAAAATTTGAGATGTTTTTACAAACAAGTTATCCACAATAGTTTTTATATTTAACAACAACTTTCAAAATAACGTAGGTTATTGATTTAAAATTAATAATTAAAAATACTAACCGATTTTTAATTCCTTATAATCATAATAAGTATTAAGAGATATGAAATTAAATATTAATAAAGAAGATCTATTAGAGCCATTACAGAAGGTTTTTGGTGTTATTGAAAGAAGACAGACCTTACCGATTTTATCGAATGTTTATTTATCGATTAACAATGGTACGATCAAATTCACAGGCACAGATTTAGAAGTACAGGTCAGCGCTAAATCCATATTGATAGGGGAAGATAGCTTTAATATAACGATTCCTGCAAGAAAGTTATTAGACATCTGTCGATCTTTACCTGATCACTGTGAATTAAATTTATCTTTCAATGATGGTGTTCTTATTATTAAATCAGGCAAAAGCAGATTTACACTTAGGACACTGCCATCAGATGAATACCCTCTTTTCGATGAATCAAGTTACCTAAATCAAATAAGCATTAACCAAGAGGTTTTATTAAAAGCCTTTAGTAAAACTATTTTTTGTATGGCACAACAAGATGTTCGTTATTATCTAAATGGTTTAATGATGGAAATTGTTGATGGTGAATTACAAACTGTCGCCTCCGACGGTCATCGGCTAGCGCTATCTAAAAATAAAATTGATAATGAAAACCAATCCATTAACCAGGTTATCATTCCAAGAAAAGCAGCCCAAGAACTACTCAGACTAATGGATAAATTTGAAGGTGCTGTTGAGATAAAGATCGCTAAAAACAGTATTAAATTCTCGTTGGGTGATGTTGAACTTAATGCAAAGTTGATTGATGGACGCTTCCCTGATTTTAATAATGTAGTCCCTGAACAAAGTAAACATAGCTTTAATATCAATAAGTTATCTTTTAAATCCGCTTTATCTCGTGTTTCCATTTTATCCAATGAAAAATATAAAGGAATACGTTTAGACTTATCAAACCAATTAATGACTATTAATGCCAATAATCCTGAACAGGATGAAGCCGAAGAAGAAGTAGTGGTTGATTACAATGGTGATGAGATGAGTATGGGCTTTAATTCAAGTTATTTAATGGATGCCCTAAATGTAATTGAATCGGATAATGTGTTAGTTTCTTTTACCGATACAAACAGTAGTTGCTTGCTTGAAAACCCAGAAGATAAGAGCAGTCAATTTATTATTATGCCAATGCGTATATAAACATTTTTACTGTAATTATTTTTCTTGTCTTTAGTCGATGTTCAAATTAAAGATGTTAGGAATATTGAAAATATAATATTCCAACCATCTCCTAAGCTTAATATTATTGTTGGGCCTAACGGGAGTGGAAAAACATCAATTCTAGAGTCGCTTTACATACTAAGTAGGGCGCGCTCTTTTAGAACGCAAAATATTACTAAGGTTCTCTCACATAATAAAGATAGCCTTATTGTTTTTGCCCAATTAGCTTATGTGAACGTTTCTCATAAGATAGCGATCAAAAAAAACAAACATAAAACCATTATCAGGATAAATGCTCGATCAGAAAAAAAATCTTCTGAATTATCCCGTCTGTTTCATGCACACCTTATCAGGCCCGAATCCCAAACATTATTAGAAAATGGTGGGGTTGGTAGAAGGGCTTTTATTGATACCGGTGTGTTCCACGTGAAACACTCATTTTTGAATATATCGAAGCAATATAACCACTTGTTGAAGCAGAGGAATAAGTTATTGAAAACCAAACAATTAGATACATTAACTGTTTGGAATAATAAACTGATTGAATACGGTACAATAGTCAGTCATGAAAGAGAGAAGTATCTTGAGTTGTTAAATAAAGAACTTAAAGGTATTGCCTGTCAGTTTATTGGTGATTCAGAGGTTACTTTAAATTACTTAAAAGGCTGGGATAAAAGCTTATCGTTTGAGGATGCGCTTAATAAAG
Source organism: Cycloclasticus zancles 78-ME (assembly GCF_000442595.1). Taxonomy (NCBI): domain Bacteria; kingdom Pseudomonadati; phylum Pseudomonadota; class Gammaproteobacteria; order Thiotrichales; family Piscirickettsiaceae; genus Cycloclasticus; species Cycloclasticus zancles. Next base: position 3,327 of record NC_021917.1, read on the forward strand.
CAAAGGACCGAGATATCTTGTATGGCTTCACTACGGCAGGCGCGCATAAAGCAGATATTAAGGTTCTGGTTAATGGAAGGTTAGCACAGGATTATTTATCCAGGGGGCAGATGAAACTGCTGGTCATTGCGATGTATTTAGCGCAAATTAAGTTAATGCGTGATCGAGTATCTAAGTCGGTTTGTGTGTTATTGGATGATTTAGGTGCTGAGCTTGATAGGGAGAATGTAAGAAAAGTAATGTTTTTTTTACAGAAACTAAATATACAGACTTTCGTGACGACAACAAATATAGATTTGTTTTTAGAGTTTATTGGTGCGAAAGAAACTAAGGTGTTTCACGTGAAACGTGGAGTTATGCAGATAGAGGATAGTTAAGTGAGCGAAGAAAAAAACAATGAGACTTATGATTCATCAAATATACAAGTTCTAAAGGGCTTAGATGCGGTTAGAAAGCGCCCAGGAATGTATATAGGTGATACCGATGATGGTTCAGGCTTACATCATATGGTGTTTGAGGCGGTTGATAATTCTATTGATGAGGCTTTAGCAGGCTACTGCACAGAGGTTGGTGTAATTATTCATGAAGATAATTCGGTTACTATCACAGATGACGGTCGTGGTATTCCTGTTGATATCCATCCCGATGAGGGGAGATCAGCTGCTGAAGTCATTATGACGGTGCTCCACGCAGGCGGTAAGTTTAATGATAACGCTTACAAAGTGTCCGGTGGATTGCATGGTGTGGGTGTGTCTGTTGTTAACGCGCTATCTGACGAATTAGAGTTAACTATAAACAGGGAAGGTAGTCAGCATTATCAGCTTTATAAAAAAGGTGAACCTGTAGAGCCGTTAAAAGTTGTAGGACCAACTGAAAAAACAGGAACAAGTCTGAGGTTTAAACCAAGTATCGGTACCTTCAGTAATATTGAATTTCATTTTGACTTATTAGCAAAAAGGCTACGAGAATTATCGTTTTTGAATTCTGGTGTAAGAATTAGGTTGTCGGATGAGCGCACCGCAAAAGAAGAGATCTTTGAATATGAAGGTGGGATTAAAGCGTTTGTTAATCACCTAAATAAAAATAAATCTCAAATCCATGAAAATATTATTTATATCAACGTAGATAAGAATGATGTGAATGTGGAGGTGGCTTTGCAATGGAATGATTCTTATCAAGAGAATATTTTTTGTTATACAAATAACATTCCTCAGAGAGACGGGGGCACACATTTAGCAGGTTTTAGAGCAGGTCTCACTCGAACATTAAATCAATATATAGAAGGTAGCGGTCTAGCAAAAAAACAGAAGGTGACAACATCGGGTGATGATGCGCGTGAAGGGCTGACGGCAGTCTTATCAGTTAAAGTACCAGATCCTAAGTTTTCATCACAAACGAAAGACAAATTGGTGTCTTCGGAAGTGAAATCCATTGTTGAATCATCCTTAGCTGAAGCGCTACAAGAGTTTTTGTTAGAAAACCCAACAGAAGCAAAAGAAATAGCTGGCAAAATGCTAGAAGCAGCCAGGGCGAGAGATGCGGCTAGAAAAGCAAGGGAGATGACACGACGTAAGTCTGCTTTAGATATTGCTGGTTTACCTGGGAAATTAGCTGATTGCCAAGAAAAAGACCCTGCATTATCAGAAATATTTCTAGTGGAAGGGGACTCGGCTGGAGGCTCAGCAAAGCAAGGCAGAGATCGAAGAACTCAAGCGATATTGCCGTTGAAAGGAAAAATACTCAATGTAGAGAAAGCTCGGTTCGATAAAATGTTATCGTCGGATGAAGTGGGAACCTTAATAACAGCATTGGGTTGCGGTATTGGTAAGGAAGAGTATAAGCCAGAAAATCTTCGTTATCATAAGATCATTATCATGACAGATGCTGATGTGGATGGCTCACATATACGAACATTGTTATTAACTTTTTTCTATCGCCAAATGCCTGAGTTGATTGAGAATGGTAATGTCTATATTGCGCAACCGCCTTTATATAAGGTTAAAAAAGGTAAACAAGAATATTATGTTAAGGATGATAATGAGCTGAATAGTTACCTTCTACAATTGGCTTTACAAAAAGCAAGTTTAGTTATTAATGAGACAACACCAGCTATTACAGGGCTTGCGCTAGAAGAACTTGCAAAAGAACATATTCAAATTGAAGGAATGATTGCGAGACTGGCGGGGCGTTATGATGAGTTGATTTTAAACGAGCTATTGGTTTCTACTGAAATAACAGAATCTGTTAGTGAAGATGAGTTAAATGATTGGTTGCAAGACTTAGAAAAAAACCTAAACGGAATAGAAAGTTGCCCAACCCAATATAGTTTGTCATTAAAGTACCAACAAGATAATTGGTCGGTTCACTGTATAACCATGTCTCATGGAGTAGAGAAATCTTTTGAAATGCCACGTCTGTTCTTTAAATCAGGTGAATATAAACGCTTAGTCAGTTTTGGTAAAACATTAGTGGGTATGTTTGAGGAAGACACGCACCTTAATATTGCTGATAAGAAACATACTGTGACTAGTTTTAAAGAAGTTTTTGAATTATTAATGAAAGAAGCAAGAAAAGGTCAACAAATCCAGCGTTATAAAGGCCTAGGAGAAATGAACCCAGATCAACTATGGGAGACAACATTAGATGCAGACTCAAGACGTTTATTGCAGGTAAGAATAGAGGATGCCATTGCAGCTGATGGAGTGTTTACAACATTAATGGGAGATGAAGTAGAACCTAGGCGAAACTTTATAGAAAAAAACGCATTAGAAGTAGCAAACTTAGATGTGTAGTTTTTTTATGAAAAAGTAACACACATAAACCAGAAGGGTTATGTGTCGTTTAAAAGTATCAAAGGCGGAAATTAAATTTCCGCTTTTTTTTGAAAAATCGGAAATGAATTTCACTAAAGGCTTTATCCTTTGCTGTAGAGCTTAAAAATAAAAAACGCATACAAATGGGTTGCTTTATGTGAAAAAGCTTCTTAAATAAGCTTTCAGGAGCTTATTTTTATCCTGGATTTAAAAAAATTTATTGAAGCCGTGTGAGAAACAAATTAAATAATTACAAGATAGGTATATTTAAGGTATGTATTAGTTGTCGAAACATCTGTTAGCAGGGGTTTAGATAGTTTGGTTCCTTATAAGAAATAAAAGCAATGGTTAGCTTTACCAGTATAAGCCTGTATTCATTCATCGAATGATGCAAGATCACAAAGTAAATCAGATCTAGGTTTGTTTAAGAGAGGGTTCTTTTATTTTAGCGATTAGTTTATATCTGGAAATCGCACCAAATTAACTCATTAATTTTTTTTAGGCTCATTTTTATGAGCTTTTTTTGTGCAATAATTCTAAATATATAGTCATTATCCATTAAAAACAAAGGGTTATATTCTGGCATGATATTCGCATCTTAGTACCTTCCATTGACAAGATAAAAGGTAATGAATGATGAAATATTCAGGAAAAGTGACAGGGATTGCGGCATTAATTGCTGCTCAAGCCATGGCTGGTTCTGTATTGGCTGGTGCAAAATTTGAAGGTTCAGATGGTAAATGGATAAGTTTCGGTGTGGGCGTGAGAACAAGTTTCACTGCAGTAGAGGATGCGTCGCCTAGTGGGGATGATTGGTCAAATGATTTTAACTTGGATAACGCGCGAATCTATATTAATGGTCAAATTTCTGAAAATATCGGGTTTGAATTAAATACCGAGACATTTTGGAGTAGTTCTAATGCACCATTTGATGAGGAGTTTGGAATTTTAGATGCTATTGCAAAGTTTAAAATTAACCCTGCACTAAATATATGGGCTGGCCGCATGCTAGTGCCTGCTGATCGTGAAGAAATGAGTGGTCCATACTACGCCAATATATGGAATGCTTTTAAAACCCCATTTGGCCCTGCTGATCAAGGAGAAGATCATGGAAAAGGTAATGCAGGTCTATATGGCCGTGATGAAGGTGTAACGGTATGGGGTCGTTTAGGAGCTGAGGAGCGTTTTACCTATGCTGTCGGTGTTTTTGAAGGTTATGAAAGTGCAGGGATGGGTGATGCGGACCCAGATGATAACTTTTTATATGCAGCGAGGTTCAGTTATAACTTCTTAAATGTTGAAAAAGCACCTGGTTATTACACAGGTAGTACATCATACGGTGCAGCGGGCGATATTTTTACTGTCTCAGTGGCTGCTCAATTTGAGGAAGATGCTACCGGTATTGTTGGTGATTTAGGTGATTTCACAGCTTTATATACAGATGTTTTATATGAAAACGTGTTGGAAAACGAAGGTGTTTTGACCATTGAAGCAGCCTATAAAGACTTTGATTTAGACGGAAAAACAAATGCATTTGGTTTATTTGAAGGTGATTCATGGAAAGCAACAACACTTTACTTGTTTCCAAACAAGTTAGGTATAGGCAAGGTTCAACCTTACTTTTCTTACTCAGAAGTAAACCCAGATAACGGCAGCGATTCTGAAACAATTGATGCTGGTTTTAATTATGTTATCGATGGGTTTAACTCTCGAATTTCTGTGGCTTACTCAAGCACAGACAACGGAACAAATGATATGGATGCTTTTGTTATCGGTTATCAATTCCAGTATTAATAATTAGCTCAACACTATTAAATAGGGAAATCAAAATGAATATAAAACGAAAATTAGTTACATCATTAGTTTCAGCAGGTGCCTTAATAGCAAGTAATGTCTATGCGGCAGAAGATACAATTAAGGTAGGGGTATTGCATTCATTATCAGGCACCATGGCAATCAGTGAAACGACCTTAAAAGATACAGTTTTAATGTTAATTGAAGAGCAAAATAAAAAAGGTGGTTTGCTAGGGAAGCAACTAGAACCCGTTGTGGTTGATCCTGCTTCAAATTGGCCATTATTTGCTGAGAAAGCGAAGGAGTTAATTGATAAAGATAAGGTATCAGCGGTATTTGGTTGTTGGACTTCAGTGTCACGTAAATCAGTATTACCTGTATTTGAAGAATCAGATAGCATACTTTTTTATCCAGTACAGTACGAAGGCGAAGAGTCTTCTAAAAATGTTTTCTATACAGGGGCTGCACCTAATCAACAAGCCATTCCAGCGGTAGATTACCTGATGAATGACATTGGTGTTGAGCGTTGGGTATTAGCCGGAACTGATTATGTCTACCCACGAACAACAAACAAAATTCTTGAGGCGTATCTGAAATCAAAGGGTGTTGCAGCAGAAGACATTATGATCAATTACACTCCCTTTGGTCATTCAGATTGGCAGTCAATAGTCTCTGATGTAAAGAAATTTGGTTCAGCAGGGAAGAAAACAGCAGTGGTTTCTACCATTAACGGTGATGCTAATGTTCCTTTCTATAAAGAGCTTGGAAACCAAGGTATTTCAGCTGAAGATATTCCTGTTGTAGCCTTCTCAGTTGGTGAGGAAGAACTATCAGGTATGGATACTAAACCATTAGTTGGCCATTTGGCGGCATGGAATTACTTTATGAGTATTGAAGCTGAGACTAATGATAAGTTTATTTCAGCCTGGCATGATTTTACTAAAGATGAAAAACGGGTAACGAATGACCCAATGGAAGCGACGTATATCGGCTTCAATATGTGGGTTAAAGCCGTAGAAAAAGCAGGCACAACTGATTCAGCGGCTGTACAAGAGGCCATTATTGGCATTTCAGTTCCAAATCTTACAGGTGGTTATTCGTCGATGATGCCAAATCATCACATTACTAAGCCAGTTGTCATTGGTGAAATCCAAGATGATGGTCAGTTTGGTACTGTTTGGGAAACATCTGGTTTAGTGGCAGGGGATGCATGGTCAGATTACTTAGAAGGATCGAAAGACCTTATTTCAGATTGGCGTAAACCGCTTTCATGCGGCAATTACAATGTGAAAACGGCAAAGTGTTCAGGTCAAAACTTCTAATCAGTTGTAATCGCAAAATTTTTGGCCAGGCACAAGTAAGTTGATGTTGTGTCTGGCCATGTATTTAAATTAAGAGATTAAATTGTACTTAATAACAGCAGACCTTTTCAGAAACACAATAATACTTAAGAGTGTGATTCATGACATACGTAACTAGGATGGTCGTACTAATACTAATGGTAATAATACCCATTAGTTCTTCGTCTTTTGCTGATGATGGGATATCAGCCGATTTTGAAATTATGTTAGCAGATTTAACATCATCTAAATTTAAAAAAAGGACGCAAGCGATAGAAAAACTCGTCAAAATTAATGACAAACGCTTGCCACTAGTAATTGATGCCTTACTACATAGTCAGCTTCATTACCGAAAAGCAGATAAATTGGTGGCTGTATTAACTGAAAAAACAGGTAAAGACTACGCAAGTGCAGTATTAACAGGTGAATCGCTGGGTGTTGCTATTTCATCAGAGTGGAAAAAAATAATCATCAGTAATCGTTTGCGTACAACGTTACGTGATGCGTTGGCGATGATTCAACTTAATGATGAAAATGCAACGATAAGGAAAACAGCTGTTGATCAGGTGTTAAGTCAAATAGATGTCAAGCAATTAGCGGCATTAGAAAAACGTTATAAGATAGAGCAGGATGATGACGTTAAAGAAAAATTAAATGTAGCTATTTCAACGCTAAAGCTTAAAAAGAATGAGGGTGATACACGAAACTTGATTGCAAATGTGAAAGACAGTGTTAACCCGAGTGTGCGTCAAGTATTGGCAGAAGTTATAGACAATGTAAACGATAAAGAAACGAAAAATCTTGCGACGAAAACATTAGCCAAGATTGATCAACGAGTTAGCCAGTATGCCAAAGTTGAAACCCTGTTTTTTGGTTTAAGTCTTGGATCAGTGTTAGTACTTGCCGCTATTGGCCTAGCTATAACCTTTGGTGTGATGGGTGTTATCAATATGGCTCATGGCGAATTAATTATGTTAGGTGCTTACACAACATATGTTGTGCAACTTTGGTTTCCAAACCTAATTGAATATTCAGTATTAATTGCTATTCCACTGGCTTTTATTGTTTCAGGATTGGTGGGAATTCTAATTGAACGAGGTATTATTAGGTTTTTATATGGCAGACCGCTTGAAACATTATTGGCTACATTTGGTGTCAGCTTAGTTTTACAACAAGTTGTACGATCAATTTTTGGACCCTTAAATCGAGCAGTAGAATCACCAACATGGATGAGTGGGGTGTGGCAGGTTAATGATGCTTTAGCACTAACGTGGAATCGGCTCTATATTATTGTTTTTGCAGTATTAGTGTTTTTCATTTTATTGTTTATTTTAAAAAAAACCACACTCGGTTTAAAGGTAAGGGCCGTTTCCCAAAACCGGACTATGGCCTGTGCAATGGGGGTTAAAGCAAACTGGGTGGATGCAATGACGTTTGGTTTAGGCTCTGGAATTGCAGGTGTTGCAGGGGTAGCACTTAGTCAGTTAACAAACGTAGGCCCTAACTTAGGGCAAGCCTACATTATCGACTCATTTATGGTGGTTGTATTTGGTGGGGTAGGGAATTTATGGGGTACGTTAGTTGCTGGACTAAGCCTAGGTATCACTAATAAATTACTCGAACCTTGGGCGGGTGCAGTGTTAGCGAAAATTATCGTCTTGCTATTTATCATTTTATTTATTCAGAAACGACCTAGTGGGCTATTCCCACAAAAAGGTCGGGCAGCAACTTAAAAGTGGGGGATAAATAAAATGTATATGAAGAAAATTTTAAAAGATGATGTCGGTGGTCAAGTTTTTCTTACTATTTTACTGCTCGTTAGTATTATGGTGCCGCTATTAAATTTAGTTGTACCAGAAGGAAGTGCCTTTCACTTAACAACCTATACAGTCACTTTATTAGGCAAGTATCTTACTTATGCATTATTGGCGATAGCTGTCGATTTGGTTTGGGGAGTGCTAGGCATTTTAAGTTTAGGACACGGGGCTTTTTTCGCACTGGGTGGTTATGCGATGGGTATGTACCTTATGCGTCAGATAGGTGATAGAGGCGTGTATGGGAACCCCGAGTTACCAGATTTTATGGTTTTTCTTAACTGGACTGAATTACCGTGGTTTTGGCAAGGCTTTGATCAGTTTTGGTTTGCAGCGATTATGGTTATGTTAGTACCGGGTTTATTAGCCTATCTGTTTGGCTGGTTAGCTTTCCGTTCTCGTGTAACAGGTGTTTATTTATCAATCATGACTCAAGCATTAACTTATGCACTAATGTTAGCGTTTTTTAGAAACGAGCTTGGTTTTGGTGGGAATAATGGTTTAACGGATTTTAAAGATATTCTCGGTTTTTCACTGCAAAGTGATGCAACTAGAGTGGGTTTATTCTTTGCTTCGGCAGTGGCGCTAGCTTTTGGTTATTTAGCTTGTCGAGCGATTGTACAATCTAAATTAGGTCGCGTTGCAATAGCGGTACGAGACTCAGAAGATAGGCTTCGCTTTATTGGTTACCGAGTTGAAAATGTAAAACTGTGGATATTCACTTTTTCTGCAATTCTTGCAGGCATTGCTGGTGCCTTGTATGTACCACAGGTTGCGATTATTAATCCAGGTGAATTTTCACCATTACTCTCTATAGAAATGGTCGTTTGGGTAGCGATTGGTGGACGGTCAACACTATATGGTGCGGTAATAGGGGCGATTTTAGTGAATTTCTCAAAAACATACTTTACCGGTGCATTTCCTGAGGTTTGGTTATATGCACTAGGCGGGTTATTTATCTTTGCAACCATGTACCTACCGCAAGGAGTAGCCGGCTTATTCAAAAAAAGCAAAGAGGCTACGGTATGAGTACATTAGATATGGTGCGTGATGTATTGCGCCGAGATGAGGTGTTTGATTTATTAAAGCCGGATATAAACCCTAACCTAGAGGTTAGTAAAGACATTATTTTATATATGGAAGATGTCAGTGTGAGCTTTGATGGCTTCAAAGCCATTAATGATCTTAACTTATATATTAATGATGGAGAGTTACGTTGTATTATCGGTCCAAATGGTGCTGGTAAAACAACGATGATGGATATTATTACCGGCAGAACTAAGCCGGATAGTGGAACTGTTTATTTTGGCCAAACGATGAACCTGCTTAGAATGACTGAGCCAGAAATATCGAATGCTGGTATTGGTCGTAAGTTTCAAAAACCAACAATATTTGAAAACCATACTGTATTTGAAAACCTTGAGCTATCGATGAAAGGTGATAAAGGTGTTTGGGCGACGCTATTTGCAACATTAACGGGCGAGCAACGGGATACTATTGACCAAGTACTTGAGAGAATTGGTTTACTTGAAAAAGCAATACTGCCTGCGGGTTTATTGTCTCATGGTCAAAAACAATGGTTAGAGATTGGTATGTTATTAATGCAACGGCCTAGGCTGTTATTAGTGGATGAACCTGTAGCAGGAATGACACATCAAGAAATGGAAAAAACCGGGGAACTACTGACCTCACTGGCAGGAGAGCATTCTGTTGTAGTTGTAGAGCATGATATGGATTTTGTTCGTTCAATTGCACGCAAAGTGACCGTGTTACATCAAGGGCGTGTGCTTTCAGAAGGAACCATGGATGAAGTGCAGAATGATGAGCGTGTTATTGAAGTCTATTTAGGTGCTTAGCGATGTTAAAAATTGAAAAATTAAATCAATACTATGGTCAAAGTCATACATTGTGGGATTTAGATATAGAAATACCTAAAGGGAAATGTACCTGTTTGATGGGGCGCAACGGTGTTGGAAAAACCACTCTAGTCCAAAGTGTGATGGGAATTTTGCCAACAAAATCTGGAAGCATGATGTTTGATGGTCAAGAGCTATCTAAATTATCTGCGGAAAAACGAGCGAGTTTAGGGATCGGTTATGTACCTCAAGGGCGACAAGTTTTTCCACTGTTAACGGTAGAAGAAAATTTAAAAATTGGATTATCATCACGCCGAGATAAGGTGCGAACAATTCCTGAGTCTATTTATGAAATGTTCCCGGTATTAAAAGAAATGTCACAACGCCGTGGAGGAGACTTGTCGGGTGGCCAGCAACAACAATTAGCTATTGGGCGTGCCCTAGCGCTTGATCCTGTTATGTTAATTCTTGATGAGCCTACAGAGGGTATTCAGCCAAATATAGTTCAAGAAATTGGCGATATTATTAATAAATTGAACAAAGAAGCTGGGTTAACCGTATTGCTTGTTGAGCAAAAGTTACCGATAACTAAAAAAGTTGCTGACCAATTTATCATTATGGAACGCGGGTGCGCAGTAGCTAAGGGTGAAATTGCTGAATTAACGGATGATTTGGTCAGTGAATATTTAACCGTATGAGTTCAGCATTAACGTCAACAATAGAGACAGAAACAGTGTCTGGTTGGGAGGCTCAGCTGGATTTAAAGTTTGCAGTGCAAGTGAATAAAACGGTGTTGTCTGCACGCCAACAACGTGGGCCCTTAGCTGTTCAGCGTGCATTTTATCCTGAAGGTGATGTATGTCACTTGTATATATTACATCCACCGGGTGGAGTGGTAGGTGGTGATCGCTTGTATATAAATGTGGATGTGGGGCAGCAGGCTAATACGCTATTAACTACGCCGGGTGCAACGAAGTATTACAAAAGCCAAGGCGATACAGCACACCAACAACAAAGGCTAACTGTAGATGAAGGGGCAGCATTAGAGTGGTTTCCTCAGGAAAATATTTATTTTCCTGGCGCGAAAGTTCATTTGAGTACTCATATCGACCTTACGCCAACAGCACAATTTATAGGCTGGGAAATGCATTGTTTTGGTTTACCAGCTAATCAACAAAAATTTACCGAAGGTCGCTTGCAGTTGGATTTTATGCTTAGTCGTAATGAGAGACCGCTATTAATAGAAAAAATGAACGTTGAAGCAAATAAATTGGAGTCACCAACCGGTTTACGTAATAATTCGGTGATGGCTATTTTTTTGGCAACGCCTGCAAACAACAGCATGCTAGAGATGGTGCGAACATTATTGACAGATGATAATAACGTATTGATTGCCGCAACCTTAGTCGAAGACTGTTTATTGGTGCGATATTTAGGTGATTCTACGGAGCAATGTAGGAAAATATTCACTCGTCTATGGGGTGAATTAAGGCCATTGGTACTCAAGCGTAAAGCCTGTTCACCACGCATCTGGGCTACTTAGTAGGATTAATTATGAATTTGACCCCAAGAGAAAAAGATAAGTTATTAATTTTTACCGCAGGATTACTAGCTGAGCGGCGCAAAGCGCGAGGTGTAAAGTTAAATCACCCTGAAGCCATTGCTTATATTAGTTCGGCCATACTAGAGGGTGCGCGAGATGGACAAAGTGTGTCTGAATTAATGAATTTTGGTCGCACACTATTAACACGAGATGATGTAATGACAGGCATTGCCGAAATGATTCAGGAGGTACAAGTTGAGGCAACATTTCCCGATGGTACAAAGTTGGTAACTATCCATGATCCAATTGTTTAATAAAGTACGACAGGAAGGTGCCTTATGATTCCAGGTGAAGTAAAGGTTCTAGAGGGCTCGATTAAGCTTAACGTTGGCCGTGAAACAGTCCTTGTTAGTGTGGCTAATACGGGTGACCGTCCGATTCAAATTGGTTCTCACTATCACTTTTTTGAAACCAATCCTGCTTTAACATTCGATCGAAAAAAAACCTATGGGTTTAGATTAAATATAGCTGCCGGTACAGCGGTGCGTTTTGAACCAGGGCAAACGCGGGAAGTGGAGTTGGTCGCCTATGCGGGAGATCGAAAAGTGTACGGCTTTAATGCTGAAGTAATGGGTACTTTGGAGACGGACTCATGACCAGGATTAGTAGACAAGCTTATATGGAGATGTACGGGCCCACGACAGGGGATCGTGTTCGATTAGGTGATACCGAGCTTTGGATTAAAGTTGAAGATGACCGAACCATCTATGGTGATGAAGTAAAATTTGGTGGTGGTAAAGTTATTCGTGATGGAATGGGGCAGAGCCAACGTGTAGATGCGGAGGTCGTTGATGTGGTCATTACCAATGCATTAATTCTAGATCACTGGGGTATTATTAAAGCGGATGTTGGTATTAAACATGGACGTATTGTTGGTATTGGTAAAGCCGGTAACCCTGATGTACAGCCCGGTGTTGATATAGTCGTTGGGCCAGGAACCGAGGTCATTGCCGGAGAAGGCCAAATATTAACGGCCGGTGGTGTGGATTCGCATATTCACTTTATTTGTCCTCAACAGGTTGAAGAAGCTTTGATGTCAGGTATCACCACCATGTTAGGTGGTGGTACCGGCCCTGCTACTGGAACTAACGCCACCACGTGTACACCGGGTATTTGGAATATGCATCGAATGCTGGAAGCAGCAGAAGAATTGCCGATGAATATCGGTTACTTAGCTAAAGGCAATGCCAGTAGTGAAGAGCCACTAGTAGAACAAATAACAGCCGGCGCGATTGGCCTTAAATTACATGAAGATTGGGGGACGACACCGGCTTCAATTGACACGTGCTTGTCAGTAGCTGAGAAAATGGATGTACAAGTCGCAATTCATACAGACACATTAAATGAGTCCGGTTTTGTAGAACATACCTTAGGTGCAATGAAGGGGCGTACAATTCATACGTACCATACGGAAGGTGCTGGCGGTGGTCATGCGCCAGATATTATCAAGGCCTGTGGTGAATCGTTTGTATTACCATCCTCGACGAACCCAACAAGGCCCTATACGATCAATACGGTGGATGAACATTTAGATATGTTGATGGTTTGCCATCATTTAGACCCTAATATTGCTGAAGATGTGGCTTTCGCAGAGTCTCGTATTCGCCGGGAAACCATAGCAGCAGAAGATATTCTGCATGACCTAGGTGCATTTTCAATGATTGCGTCTGATTCGCAAGCAATGGGACGGGTTGGCGAAGTTATTACGCGCACATGGCAGACAGCACATAAAATGAAAGTACAACGGGGTGCATTAGAAACAGATGATGAGTTGTCGGATAACTTTAGAGCAAAACGCTATATTGCTAAATATACAATTAATCCTGCAATAACACATGGCATGTCTCATGAATTAGGCTCAATTGAGGTCGGTAAATTAGCTGACTTGGTTTTATGGTCGCCCGCATTTTTTGCCACTAAACCAAGTCTGATTATTAAAGGTGGCATGATAGTAGCCGCTCCAATGGGCGATCCAAATGCATCTATTCCTACACCTCAGCCAGTGCATTATCGAACTATGTTTGGAGCACTCGGCGGTGCACGGCATGCAACTCGTATGACGTTTGTGTCGCAAGCTGCTGCGAAAGATGATATTGCAGGCAAGTTAGGCTTAAAAAGCATGATTGGGGTAGTCAAACATTGCCGTGATGTATGTAAGTCGGATATGCTGCTTAATGATTATCAGCCTAATATTCAAGTTGACCCTCAAACCTATCAAGTGTTTGCTGATGGTGAGCAGTTGACCTGTGAGCCAGCAACAGAGTTACCGTTAACGCAACGATATTTTTTATTTTAATGATGCTGAAGTTAGTAAAAAAACTGAAAGAAGCGGCTGATGCGCAAGCAAGCTTAACCCTGCCACTGGCAAGTAGGGTTAAAAGTCGGCTACGATCAACCCTAGATGATGGACGAGAAGTTGGCTTATTTTTAGAAAGAGGCCAAACTCTTTATCATGGAGACTTATTAGTAAGTACCGATGGGTTGGTTGTTAAGGTCATTGCTGCGGATGAAACCGTGTCGACAGTAAATTGCGATGATTATCTATTACAGGCAAGAGCAAGTTACCACTTGGGTAATAGGCATGTTGCCCTACAGATTAAACCCGGACAGCTGCGCTACCTTCATGACCATGTTTTAGACGACATGCTTAAGGGGTTTGGGTTAACCGTTAAGGTCGAAAAAGCGCCATTTGAACCTGAGCCAGGTGCTTATCAAAGTACTGGATTACATCACCATGAACATTAAGTAGGAGCTTTCTTCATGAATAAATTACTCGTAGCGATCGTCACTTTATTTCCAGCTTTAGCATATGCCCACCAAGAGCATGGGCACAACCTATCAGAAAATATTTCGCATATATTTTCAAATCCAGAACATGTGTGGCCTTTATCGTTGGGCATTGTTTTGATTGTTGTTATTGGGGCCGCTTTTAGTAAAAAGTAATTAATGCTGGAGTCTAATGTTAGTTTAATACGGCTATTACAATTGTGTAGTAGTGCGTTGCCGATAGGCGGATTCACATACTCACAAGGCATAGAATGGGCTGTTGAAGGACACTGGGTGAATAGTGAAAACGATTTGCGAGCATGGTTATTAGATCTCATAAAAACTAATCTGCAACAGCTTGAAATTCCAGTTTTTTTGAGAATGCTTAGAGCGTGTGAAGATAATGACGAATTAGCATTAAAGCGTTGGTCAGATATTTTATTGGCCTATAGAGAAACCAGTGAGCTGAGATTAGAAGAAAATAACCGTGGCCGAGCAATGACGCGATTATTAATAGATTTAGAGGTGGAGGCTTCTATTGATTTACAGTCAACACTGGCGAAAACGCAAACAGCTGGGTTTGCGTTAGCTGTCAATCAATGGGGTATTCCTGTCAATATAGCTGCTCATGGTTTTGCTTGGACTTGGCTGGAGAACCTAGTTATTTCTGGTGTAAAACTAATACCTTTAGGTCAAGTTTCTGGCCAACGTATTTTACGTGATTTAGCAAAGCCGTTAGCTACAGCAGTGGAGCAGGGGTTGGAAATTCTTGATGAAGATATAGGTAGCTCATCGCCAGCGTTGGCTCATGCTAGCGCACGCCACGAAACACAATACACACGATTATTTAGATCTTAACATTTGGGTAAAAAAAGAAAATGATGAATAGTTCAAAAAAAATACCTTTACGAGTTGGAGTGGGTGGCCCGGTTGGGTCAGGTAAAACAGCTTTATTGGACTCCCTTTGTAAAGCGATGCGTGCTGATTACCAGTTAGCAGTGGTTACGAATGATATTTATACAAAAGAAGATGCGCAATTCTTAACTAAAAGTGAAGCGCTTGCAGCTGATCGAATTGTGGGGGTTGAAACGGGTGGCTGTCCTCATACAGCTATTCGTGAAGATGCATCAATGAACCTTGCTGCTGTTGAGGATTTGAGTGAGAAATTTCCAGATTTAGATCTAATATTTATTGAAAGCGGTGGTGATAATTTATCGGCTACATTTAGTCCTGAATTAGCCGATATTACAATTTATGTTATTGATGTTGCTGAAGGAGAAAAAATTCCTAGGAAAGGTGGCCCTGGTATTACGCGCTCAGACCTTTTAGTGATTAACAAAATTGATTTAGCACCCTATGTAGGCGCATCATTGGATGTAATGGATAAGGATACGAAGCGAATGCGAGTAGATAAACCTTATGTTTTTACAAACCTTAAGACCGGTGAAGGTCGCGCCAGCATTATCGACTTTCTAGTTAAAGAAGGCATGCTTTAAAGCCGAAACTTTACTCTGGATAGGTCAACTATACCTAATAAAACCTATTGCTAATGGGGTTATTAGTGATCACTTGAAAGCTATAAGAGTTGATTTAATAGCATGATAGTTAAGGGACACTAATAACGTTTTAAGGCGATTTGTTTGTTATTTCTTCCATCTGCCCTTCAATCCAGTTTTCTGCTTGTTGATTGAGCTCTTTGGCAGACATGGCGTTACTGTCGATCATTTTTCCAATTCGAACTTGAATCGTACCTGGGTGCTTTATGAAAGCATTTTTTTTCCAAAACTCGCCGGCATTATGTGCAACAGGAATAACCGGGTAACCAGACTTTTCCGCTAATAAGGCACCGCCTACCATGTACTTTTTTCGTTCACCAGGGGCTGTTCGTGTGCCTTCTGGAAAAATAACAACCCACCGACCAGATTGAAGTCGTTGGCTGCCTTGTTTGATAATTTGTCGAAACGATTTACTCTTTTTTGAGCGGTCTATTGCAATAGGTTGCGTTAGTGCAAGCGCCCAGCCAAATAAAGGGATCCACAGCAGTTCTTTTTTTAAGACCCAGCATTGCTCTGGAAACATGACTTGTAACGCAAAGGTTTCCCAAGCAGATTGATGTTTACAAAAAATAATGCCATTACCTTTTATGTTTTCTAAACCAGTTACCTGAAAATCCAGCTTACAAATAACTTTAAGGCCTTTAATAACCAGTTTAGCCCAGGTGCTAGCTATGGCGTATCTTATGTTATAGGAGAACGGAAAAGACAGTAGAACCAGTGGTGCAAATATAAACAAAGTAGTGACTTGGAATATAAAAAAAACAACCGATCGTAATCCGGGAATTAACAGTTTAAATAAGGATGTTTTGGCTTGCGTCATAAAGTGTCTCAAAAATAGGGTAAGGGAGCTCAGGGTTTTCTTGTTGAGTTTTTTTTCCTTTTCCGGTCAAAACAAGTATGGCTTTTGAACCAGCTTCAGTTGCGGCTTGTAAGTCCCTTAGGCTATCGCCAATGACAATAGCGGCGTTTAAATCAATATTGAATTCTAGGGATAAATCATGCAATAAGCCAGGCTTTGGTTTACGGCAAGTACAATGATCATCAGGTGTGTGTGGGCAAAAGGCTATCCCAGTAATTTCACCGCCGGCTTGATGTATTAAATCGAGCATTTTGTTGTGCATGGCGGTTAAGGTATCTAAGCTAAAGTACCCACGACCTAAACCGGATTGGTTGGTTGCAATAAAAATTCGATGACCTGCTTTGTGCAAGTTAGCAATCGCAAGAATGCTACTTTGAATTGGGAGCCATTCATTAACACTTTTAACGTAGCTGTCACTGTCGATATTAATAACACCATCACGGTCTAAAATAATGTCTGGCTTGTTTATTTTAGTAAGCATTACTGTCTATCTAACAAATTGATATATCAGCTATTTTAATAAAATTAGAGTGAATTTTGTTAAGCAAAGCCAACCGCGAATGTTTAAGCTGTTCATCTTCGGCCATAATAAAAACGTGTTCAAAGAAATCATCGATGGGCGTTTTCAGCTTAGATAATACTTTTAGCGCTTCAATATATTGTTGTTGCTCGATTAATGGCTGAGTCTGTGTTTCGATCAGTTGTAATTGTTGATATAGGTAGATTTCTTGCTGATCGACTAAACGCGAGGCATCAAAAAGCGCGCTGACATTGTCCGGTGCTTTCTTTAATAAGTTTTGAATCCGTTTATTGGCCTCAGTTAAGCTCATAGCTTCGTCTAGTTTAGAAAAATCTTTGACCGCACGAATACGATTCATAAAATCTACAGGTCGAGTACAGTCAACAGAGGCAACGGAAACGAATTGCTCAGGAGAGTAATGATTTGACAAACAATAGCCTTTTAAACGGTCGAGCATAAAATTTAAAACGAGCTCTTTGGTCTTATTTGCGTCAAACGTGTGGCTAAATTGCGCACAAGATAGGCTAATGAGTTCTTTTAGGTCAAATTCGAGTTGACCTTCAATAATAATCCTTAAAATACCTAAAGAGGCGCGACGTAAAGCAAATGGGTCTTTGTCGCCGGTAGGTAATAAACCGACACTGAAAATCCCCACAACGGTATCGAGTTTATCGGTAAGGGCAAGAAGTTGACCTGTTTTGCTGGTCGGTAGCACACCACCCGACTGTTTCGGCCAGTATTGTTCTTGTAAGGCTTCGGCGACTTCATCTGGTTCGCCATTTTCTTTGGCATAGTAACGGCCTATAACGCCTTGTAGGCTAGCAAATTCGCCAACCATATCCGTTACCAGGTCTGTTTTACTGAGAAGTGCGGCGCGTGAGGCTAGTGCTGTATCACGCCCGAGTTGATCGGCAAGTTGAATAGAGAGTTTTTCAACGCGACGAGTTTTTTCACCAATAGATCCCAACTTTTGCTGAAAAATGACGTTATCTAATGAGCTGATTCGTTCAGCAAGTGTCTTTTTCATATCTTGTTGCCAGAAAAACTCAGCATCGGATAAGCGCGGGCGAATAACTCGCTCATTACCATGACTAACAGAGCTTGGGTTGTTGCTATCAATATTACTAATGGTAATAAAGTATGGAAGCAACTCGCCGTTCTCATCCAAAATAGGGAAGTATTTTTGGTTGATTTGCATGGTGGTAATGAGGACTTCTTTGGGGAGTGCTAAAAAATGGTCGTCAAAACTACCTGTTACGGCAACAGGGTATTCTACTAATGCAGTAATTTCATCTAACAAGCTAGGTTCGATGTGCGCTTGACCATTGACCGCGTTAGCAGCTTGAATGGCTTGCTGTTCAATAAGGGCTTTGCGGTCTTCAAAAGAAGCGATCACGTGGGCATTAGCGAGCTTATCATTGTATTGGCTGGCCTCTTCAATGGTAATAGGGCCAGGTGCATGAAAGCGATGACCGAATGAAGTATTTGAGGCGTTAACAGCAAAAAATTGAGTATTAATGACCTCATCACCTAAGAGCAATAATACTGAATGTACAGGCCGTACAAATGCATCGTTAGAATGACCCCAGCGCATACGTTTTGCAATTGGTAAGCGAGTCAAGGCTTTTTCTATAATGCTAGGAATAAGCGCTTTAGCCGATTGACCTTTTTCAAGCTTTTTATACGAAAGCCACTCGCCTTTATCTGTTTTCAGCGTGCCAAGGTCATCAAAACTAGCGCCACAGCCACGTGCGAACCCTAAAGCAGCTTTAGATGGGTTGCCTTCAGCATCATAAGCAGCCGCTATAGCGGGGCCACGCTTTTCAACATGAATATCTTCTTGAGTTGTTTCGAGTTCTTCTATCCATACAGCTAAACGGCGGGGTGTGGCAAAACTATGAGTACGAGTAAAACCTAATTTTGCCTCTTCAAGGCCACTGCATATTGCAGATAGCAGGTGGTCGCGTAAGGTTTTTAATGTTGATGGTGGAAGTTCTTCACAACCGAGCTCAAACAATAAATCTTTTGTTTCGGCCATTACGGTGTCTCCTCAGTTTTTAGCATGGGGAAGCCTAGCGCTTCTCGAGAGGCAAAATATGTTTCAGCGACCATTTTAGAAAGGCTGCGGACACGTAAAATAAAGCGCTGCCGTTCAGTCACAGAAATGGCGTGACGAGCATCTAATAAGTTAAAGGTATGCGAGGCTTTTAAAACTTGTTCGTAAGCAGGCAGTGGCAAACCTTTTTCAATTAAAAGGTTGCAAGCCTGTTCGCATTCATCGAATTGTTTAAACATGGCGTCTATATTGGCATGATCAAAGTTGTAAGCCGATTGTTCCACTTCATTTTGGTGAAATACATCACCGTAAGTAACGACACCCTTATTGGTCTTAGTCCAGACAAGGTCATACACACTTTCAACGCCCTGTATATACATGGCAATGCGTTCTAGACCATAGGTGATTTCGCCACTAACGGGGCGGCAATCTAAGCCGCCGACTTGTTGAAAATAGGTGAATTGGGTGACTTCCATACCATTTAACCAGACTTCCCAGCCTAAGCCCCAAGCACCTAAGGTAGGAGACTCCCAGTTATCTTCAACAAAGCGTATATCATGTTCAAGCATGTCTAAACCAAGATGACTGAGTGAACCTAAATATAAGTCTTGAATATCAATGGGCGATGGTTTGATAAGCACCTGAAACTGATAATAATGTTGTAGACGGTTTGGGTTTTCACCAAAGCGGCCATCGGTTGGGCGGCGCGAGGGTTGTACATAGGCCGTTGACCAAGGTTCAGGGCCTATGGCACGCAAAAAAGTGGCAGGGTGGAAAGTTCCAGCGCCCACTTCAAGGTCTAGCGGTTGAAGAATAGCACACCCTTGGTTAGCCCAATATTCTTGTAAAGCAAGGATAAGGCCTTGGAACGTCATAAGGTCTTGAGTAGATTTTGACACAGTAGTTTCGGCGGTTGTTTGAATAAAAAAGAGAAGTATATCTAATAAGCCTACACTTATCATTAAAGCAAGCTTAAATGCATAAGCTATTTAAGCATTTATACGAAACTTGAGGCCCTTTGGGTATAATGATCAATCAATGTATTTAAGAGAAGATTATGGCAACGCAACGTAAAGCGGTCGCACTGATATCAGGTGGTTTAGATTCACTATTAGCGGCAAAAGTTATGCTTGAGCAAGGGGTTCATGTAGAGGGTATAAATTTTTATACAGGGTTTTGTGTGGAAGGGCATACCCATGCAATTCGAAAAAAAGATAAAGCAAAACCGAAAAGAAACAATGCATTATGGAGCGCTGAAAAGCTAGGCATTAAGCTTCATATTATTGATATTATTGAAGAATATAAAGATGTTTTGCTTAACCCAAAGCATGGTTATGGCGCCAATATGAACCCTTGTTTAGATTGTAAAATCTTTATGGTGGGAAAAGCCAAAGAGTGGGCAGAAGAAAATGGCTTTGACTTTATTATTACCGGTGAAGTTATTGGTCAACGTCCGATGTCACAGCGTAAGGAGACTATGCCGGTAATTTCTGAAGAGTCGGGCGCGGATGATTTGTTATTGCGCCCTTTGTGCGCGCAAAATTTGCCAGAAACGCTGCCCGAGCGTGAAGGCTGGGTTAATCGTGACCAATTGTATGACTTTAGTGGGCGGACACGTAAACCTCAAATGGCGCTGGCTGAAAAATTTGGCTTTGATGATTACGCCCAACCTGCTGGTGGTTGTTGTTTCTTAACCGATAAAGCGTATTCCGTTAAGTTAACTGATTTATGGGCTTCTCGAGGCAAACGAGATTATGAAATAGACGACATTATGTTGTTAAAAGTAGGCCGGCATATTCGACCAAAACCAAACTTTAAATTGATAGTGGCTCGTGAAGAAGGTGAGAATAATTTCTTACAGGGTTATAAAAAGCAGTTTATAACGCTAAGAACCATGAGTCATAAAGGGCCATTAACGTTGCTGGATGGAACGGCCAATGATGAAGACCTTAAACTAGCGGCACAAATTGTCGCACGGTTTAGTCAAGGTAGAGATGCAAAAACTGTTGATGTTGAAGTGACTGAGAACGGGGTTAATAAAAACTTTACCGTAACGCCTTTAAAGGCGGATCAGATTCAAGACGCTTGGCGCGTATGATAGAGCTAGATGCACGCCGGTTAATGTGCCCTATGCCGGTTATAAAAACGCAAAATATAATAAAGACACTTTCTTCAGGTGATAAAGTAAGAGTCAGCTGTACAGATCCTGGTGTTATGCAAGATATTCCTGCTTGGTGTAGAATCAATGGACATACTGTTTTAAGCACAGAAGAAATTGATCACGAATATATCCTAATTATCAAAGTTGGAAGCGATTAAATAATATGTCTCAACTGATGACTGAAACCAGGGCCAAAAAGAATATCACCGTGATTGGTGGCTTGGCTAATTTAGTATTGTCCGTTTTCAAAATTGGTTGTGGTTGGTTCGCTCAATCACACGCATTGGTCGCTGACGGTTTTCATTCTCTGTCCGATTTATTAACAGATGGCTTGGTGTATTACGCATCGCATCATGCCGGCCAAGAGGCGGACGAAAAACACCCGTACGGTCATGCAAGGTTTGAAACATTAGCAACCGTCATTTTAGGTGCTTTGTTGGTGGCTACGGCTGGGGGAATTATTTGGAATGCAATAGCCGGCTTCTTTAATGATGATGTATTGCTGCATGGTTGGTTGGTTATTACTATTGTAATGATCTCTGTCTTATCTAATGAAGTCATGTACCAGCTGACGATGAAAATTGCTCGGGATACAAAATCTGAGTTGATGAAGGCTAATGCGTGGCATCACAGGAGTGATGCGATTTCTTCTTTAGTTGTATTAATAGGTGTTGGTCTTGATATGGCTGGCTTTCAATACTTTGATTCTATTGCGGCAATTATCGTGGGTCTAATGGTGGCAAAGGTTGGGGTTGATCTAGCATTGAATGCGAGTAAGGAGTTAGTCGACACTGCATTGGATGAAGAGGTTGTAGAAAAAATTAAGCAAATCATATTAGACGCCAGTGGCACGAGAGAGCTACATTTTTTACGTACTCGAAAAATGGGGGATACAGCTCTTGTAGATGTGCATATCTTGGTGGACCCTAAAATAAGTGTTTCTGAGGGACATTTAATTAGCGAAAGGGTACGCTTATCATTAATAAAGGGCGTTGAAAATATTGGTGAGGTGACGGTCCATATCGACCCAGAGGATGATGAGATTTATTCGCCAAGTGTCGATTTACCCTTAAGGCATCGTCTTATAGGCCAGCTTAATGAGTCATGGGAAGGCATTGCTGAAAAAGACGGAGTGTCAAATGTCACCCTTCATTATCTGGATGGTAAGGTAGAGGTTGAAATAGAGCTTCCTTTAGAGGTCATTAATAATATTAGTGAAGCACGGGATGTGTCAGAAAAATTTAAAAAGAAAACGTTAACACTTCCAGAGGTGACGGATGTAAAAGTGTTATTTGTTTAAATTGCCCAAAATTGGTGCGGCTAGTGTAAATAATGCACCAATATTGGGATTTTAAGCCGTGAAAAAGGTAAATATCCGTAAAATACAACAAGTTATGTTTTGGCATATTATGTGCACAAAATGTCGAGCTAACTTAATTTTAGAAGCAATCATTTAAAAAACTTTAGGAGTAATCATGTCAGCACAAGATGTATTAGATTTGATCAAAGAAAAAGAAGTCGCTTTTGTTGATTTCCGTTTCGTTGATACTATTGGTAAAGAACAACACGTAACAGTTCCATCACATACGGTAGATGCTGATGTGTTTGAGGACGGCAAAATGTTTGATGGATCTTCCATTCTAGGTTGGAAGGGTATTAATGAGTCAGACATGATTTTGATGCCAGATCCATCAACAGCTGTTTTAGACCCATTTTTTGATGACGTAACGCTGATTATCCGTTGTGATGTTGTTGAGCCTAGCGATATGTCTGGCTATGAAAGAGACCCTCGCTCAATTGCTAAAAGAGCAGAAGAGTATCTTCAGTCAACAGGTATTGGTGACGCGGCTTATTTTGGTCCAGAAAATGAGTTTTTTGTATTTGATGATATTCGTTGGAAAACAGACATGTCGGGGTCTTTTTATAAAATAGACTCTGAAGAAGCGGGCTGGAATTCAGAAAAAGATTATGAAAGTGGCAACATGGGTCACCGTCCTGGTACAAAAGGCGGTTATTTCCCAGTCCCTCCTGTTGATTCTCTTCATGACATGCGTGCGGCTATGTGTTTAACGCTTGAAGAAATGGGTCAAGAGACTGAAGTTCATCACCATGAAGTAGCAACAGCGGGCCAGTGTGAAATTGGCACAGTGTTCAATACATTGGTGAAGAAAGCAGATGAGGTCTTAGAGCTTAAATATGTAGTTCAAAACGTTGCTCACGCCTATGGCAAAACAGCTACTTTTATGCCGAAGCCAATCGTTGGTGATAACGGTAATGGTATGCATGTTCACCAATCAATTTTTAAAGACGGCAAAGCATTATTTTCTGGTGATTTATATGGCGGTTTATCTGAAATAGCCTTGTTTTATATTGGCGGTATTATTAAACATGCTAAGGCAATTAACGCCTTCGCAAATGCTTCAACAAACAGCTACAAACGTTTAGTACCGGGTTTTGAAGCACCTGTTATGTTGGCTTATTCTGCACGTAACCGTTCAGCATCTATTCGAATTCCTTTTGTAGCAAACCCTAAAGGTCGTCGAATTGAAGTGCGTTTTGCTGATTCAACGGCAAACCCATACTTATGTTTCTCAGCCATGTTAATGGCGGGTCTTGATGGTATTAAGAATAAGATCCACCCTGGCGAAGCTATGGATAAAGACCTTTATGATTTGCCACCAGAAGAAGAAGCTGCAATTCCACAAGTAGCGACTTCATTTGATGAAGCACTAGTTGCATTGGATAAAGACCGTGCATTCTTAACTGAGGGCGGTGTGTTTACTGATGATATGATTGATGGCTACATTAAATTAAAAATGGAAGAAGTGACTCGCCTAAGGATGAGCACTCACCCGATTGAGTTTGATATGTACTACAGCTTGTAAAATTGCATTGATGTAATGAAAACCCCGCTATTGCGGGGTTTTTTTTGCACAAATTTTAAGAAATATGGTCTTATGGTTGCATAGCACAGTCATAAAGGAGCAGGGTATGAAGCGAAGTATTATTTTAATCACAATTTTTTTAGCGGGTTTTGTGCAAGCCGATGTTTATAAATATATCAATAAACAAGGGAAAACAGCCTACTCCGACACACCTGTTAAAGGTGCAGAGAAAGTGATTGTGCCGCCGATTATGACTTATGAGGCACCTAATATTCCTACAAAAAAAATAGTGACTTCAGAAGAGCGCAAAGAGTTAACTGAAGCCAATATTCCTTATGATCATATTAGTATTATTTCACCCATTGAGCAGGGAACGGTTAGGAGTAATCAAGGTATTGTGAATGTTACATATGATTTGCAGCCGGCTTTGCAAGAAGAAGATACGGTTGAATTATTACTTGATGGGGTGGTTCAAGAAGGCTTCAATCTTGAGGGGGTGGAGCGTGGTGCGCATGTTGTTCAGGTGCAAGTAATAGATAAGAATGGTGAGGTAAAAATAACTAGCCCCAGTGTGACTTTTTATTTACAAAGAAGCACAGCATCATAAAGATATAAAGCGTTTAACAATGGGACGTTAAAATAAAAATGCACTGTACTGGTGCATAAAATTTCTGTTAACGAGTATGATGAGACCTATGTTTATTAAAGAGGGCGCCTCATACTACTTGGCGCATTAATTGCTAGGTATCTAGAATGAAAAAACACACCTTTATGCCAAATTCTGTCATGGAACAACTGTCTGTCGGTATATTGCTGTTTAACGAAAAAAATGCGTTAGTTTATATAAACAATGCAGCTGAAGAATTACTTGATATCAGTGAACGTAAAGCCATTGGCGCGAAGGCAGAAAACCTGTTTGAAACCGCACGCTTTGATATCAATAAGGTGTTTCAGCGTAGCCGGCAACTAGGGTCAAAAGTGACTGAGCACTTGGTTCCCATCGGCCACCCCGTTGGAACAAAAAGAAGCGTAAGTTTATCAGCAACACCATTATCAAATAATAGTAATGACGATGAAGAAGAGCTGCTCGTTGAAATCGTTGATTTTAATTACTATTTACAGATCGATCATGATGAAAAATTATTAGCACAAAATGAACTAGCGACCAATATGTTACGAGGGCTTGCCCATGAAATTAAAAACCCATTAGGTGGTATTAGGGGGGCTGCTCAGTTGCTATCAAAAGAGTTAAATGGTGATTTTTCTGACTATATACACGTTATTATCGAAGAGGCGGACCGCTTAAGAACGCTAGTTGATCGAATGTTGGGGTCATCAGAGTTACCGAATCATCAATACATTAATATACATGTGATTTTGGAACGTGTAAGGCAATTAGTGGAAGCCGAGGTTAATGAAAAAGTCATCATAAGAGCAGATTATGATCCTAGTCTTCCAGATATCAATGCAGATAAAGATCAGCTTATTCAAGCATTACTAAATGTAGTTAGGAATGCAACGCAAGCTGTTCAAGATGGTGGTGAAATTATCCTTAGAACGCGAATACATCGAAATTTTACGATAGGTGATGAGACTAGAAAGTTAGCGGTAAAAATTGATGTAATTGATGATGGGCCTGGCATCGAGAAAGAGATGCAAACAAAAATTTTCTACCCAATGGTGACTGGGCGAACTGACGGAACAGGTTTGGGCTTATCAATAGCTCAGACAAATGTGCAGCGCCATAGTGGCATTATAGAAGTGGCCAGTGAACCGGGCCACACGGTTTTTTCAACAATATTACCGCTAGAAAAAGCAGGATAACTAGGGAGTGTAATACCTAATGGGTTGTCGAGTAAAACGTAAGCATCAGATAAATGGATAGTATTAATTATGGGTGAAAAGATAAAAGCATGGGTGGTCGATGATGATCGTTCTATTCGATGGGTGTTGGAAACAGCATTAAAAAGAGAGGGGCACCAAGTCACATGTTTTGAAAGTGCAGAGGGTATTCTAAATCTTATGCGTAAAGATAAGCCGGATGTGTTGCTAACTGATATTCGTATGCCCGGCAAAAGTGGCATTGAACTCCTTGCAGAACTACAGAAACATTATCCAGATTTACCTGCGATTGTGATGACGGCTCATTCAGATATGGACAGTGCGGTGTCTGCCTATGATGGTGGTGCTTTTGAATATTTGCCTAAACCTTTTGATGTTGATGAGGTTGTTAATCAAGTTGAACGAGCCTACGAGCACCTTAAAAAGAAAACAAGCGCTGTTGAGCAACCTGATACTCAAGATGAGGCCAGTGAGTCGGGCATTATTGGTAGTGCTCCAGCTATGCAGGTTGTTTTTAGGGCGATTGGGCGCTTGTCAAAGTCTAATATTACGGTGATGGTAAATGGAGAATCAGGCACCGGTAAGGAATTAGTTGCCAAGGCCCTTCATCAACATAGTTTAAGAAGAGATAAACCGTTTATAGCGTTAAATATGGCGGCGATTCCTAAAGATTTATTAGAGTCTGAGCTATTTGGGCATGAGAAAGGGGCATTTACTGGCGCAACGAGTCGTCGAAAAGGGCGTTTTGAGCAAGCCGATGGTGGGACGCTGTTTTTAGATGAAATTGGTGATATGCCAGCAGATATGCAAACACGTTTATTGCGGGTACTGTCAGATGGAGAGTTCTTTTCTGTCGGTGGTCATCAACCAATAAAGGTGGATGTGCGTATTATTGCGGCAACACATCAGGGGCTAGAAAAACTTGTTGAAGAAAAACTTTTTAGAGAAGATTTATTCCATCGTTTAAATGTGGTGCGTATCAAAATCCCTCCGGTTCGAGAACGTCGCGAAGATATTCCATTACTTCTAAAACATTTTTTAGCTAAGGCTGCCAGCGAGTTGGAAGATGATGTGAAGTTGTTGGATGACGAATCCATGCGGTATCTGTCAGGTTTGCCTTGGTTGGGCAACGTAAGGCAAATTGAAAATACCTGTCATTTATTAACGGCAATGTGCCCGAGCAACATCATTCAGTTAGATGACCTACCTGATGAGTTGAAAAATATCACCTCGACAGAAAAAGTGATGGTTGAGGGTGACTGGTTAGACGCTGCAAAAGAAGATATTACTAAAAGATTATTAGCAGGGGAAGCAGATGTGGCGAAAAGGGTGGTGGCTTCGGTAGAAAAAGTATTAATTATGCAAGCATTGGATGTTACCAAGGGGCGCCGGCAAGAAGCGGCAAAATTACTAGGCCTTGGGCGAAATACCTTAACTCGGAAAATTAAAGATTTTAGTGCTTAACAGTCGAGGCTACCGATTAATTCAGAAAAGTGGTTAAGTTGGTGTGTATCGAGATAATCGACTATCCCATCATTAACTTTTTTACTCAGTAAGGGGTCATAGAATAGCCCTGTACCAAGACCAACTGCGCTAGCTCCAGCAATAATAAACTCAAGCGCATCATTAGCGGTAGTGATACCGCCTTGGCCAATAATAGGAATATTATGTGCTTTGCAGACTTGATAGACTTGATGAACTTTCAATAAAGCAATGGGTTTAATTGCCGGGCCAGAAAGCCCGCCCTGTACATTACCAATAATGGGGGTTCTTGTGTTGGTGTCGATAGCCATGCCCATTAAGGTGTTGATGACTGAAAAGGCATCGCTACCGGCGTCAATACAACGTTGTGCATTGTCAGCAATATTTGTTTGATTGGGGGATAGTTTAGTAATTAGTGGTTTGTTGGTAACGGATCGACAGGCTTCTACCACGCGTGCAGACATGTCAGGATCGTTGCCAAATGTCACACCACCTTCTTTTACATTCGGGCAAGAAATATTAATTTCTATGGCATCAATAGCAGATTGATCAAAAAGCCGTGTTACCTCAGTGTATTCTTCAATAGTGGAGCCAGAAACATTCGCAATAAAACGAGTTTCTTGGAAATTTAGCGAAGGAAGTATCTCATCAACAACCTTATTGGCACCGGGGTTTTGCAGGCCAATCGCGTTTAACATGCCCGATGGGGTTTCGTAAACGCGGTGTGTTGGGTTTCCAGGGCGGGCGCTCAACGTGGTGCCTTTAAGGCAAACAGCGCCAATATCTCGATGAGAAAAACCCTCTACGCGGGTGTATTCTTGACCGAAGCCAACACAGCCAGAAAGTAAGACAACGGGTGTTTGGAATCGCATTCCACAAAAGTAAGAGGCTAATTTAGGGTGTAACATTTGCTGACTGATAGTGAGATAATATGCTCAATTATACCAGTTAACCCAAGGTTAATATCATCATGATCCATGTCGTTTTATTTGAACCAGAAATTCCTCCTAATACGGGTAATGTAATGCGCCTTTGCGCTAATGCTGGGGTGCGTTTAAGTTTAATTCACCCGCTCGGTTTCGAAATTAACGATAAACAGTTAAGGCGAGCAGGGATGGATTACCGAGACGTGGCGGATGTGAAGGAATATCAAAATTTTGATGAATTTTTAGACGGCGAAAAACCAAACAGGGTGTTTGCTTTTTCTAGGTTTGCAAAAAGTAATTATTCGCAGGTCAGCTATCAAGCTGGCGATGCCTTGGTTTTTGGTCCTGAAACGAGAGGCTTGCCAAAGGCATTTATTGAAGCCTTACCAGAGCAGCAGCGACTTTTAATTCCAATGAAGGAGGGTAATAGAAGTCTTAATTTATCAAACTCAGTTGCTGTAGCGGTGTATGAAGCATGGCGCCAACATGATTTCGAATGGTAAAAACTAGTCTAGCTGAGGTTCGGCCAATTGAGCGCGGCTGAGCAAATATCTAACGGCTACGTCAGGGGCTAATCCTTCATACAAAATTCGGTATGTTTGAATGCAGATGGGCATATCGAGTGACCACTTTTCACAAATAGCATGCACTTCACGAGCAGCATGGATGCCTTCTACTTCTTGGCCAATCGTTTGTTTTGCGTCATCAATTTTTTTGCCCTGTCCAAGCTGTAAACCAAGACGTCGGTTACGTGATTTATTATCGGTACAAGTCAACACTAAATCACCGACACCGGCTAAGCCAAGAAAAGAACTTTCCGAGCAATTATAGACATGGCCGAGTTGTACCATTTCAGTTAAGCCTAGGGTGATTAATGCGGCTCGAGCATTGGCTCCGTAACCTAAACCATCAGAAATACCGGCAGCAATGGCTAAGATATTTTTCATGGCGCCACCTATTTCTGCGCTAGCAAGGTGCTTAGTTGGGAAGGTCAGGAAGTTAGAGTTTCGTATTATATCTGCAACCTCAGTGGCAACCTCGATATCTGTAGAAGCTACTACAACGGCTGTGGGCAGATTATCTGCAACTTCAAGTGCAAAACTAGGCCCAGAGATTAGGGCTAACTTTGTATCCTTGCCTAGGGTTTCTATGACGATTTCATGTGCTAATAGCCCTGTGCCGGTTTCAAAGCCTTTTGTTATCCAGCTCACGATAGTATCTTTTTTAAGCTGAGGCTTACATTTAAGTAGCGTTTGTCTAAATGCATGACTGGGAACAGCAAGCATTAAAAAATCGTGTTCTTCGACGGTTTCTTCCAGCTGATCTGTAACGCTTAAGGTGCTGGGGAAGTCGGTGCCAGGAAGAAATTCAACGTTACTATTATCAATCTTGAGTTGCTTAATATGGCTCGGGTTATGTCCCCATAATGTAATGTGGTGACCTGCTCTGGCCATCATCACAGCCATGGCGGTACCCCACGAGCCAGCACCAAGAACAGCTATTTTTTTAGGGCTCATCTGCGTATTAGTTAATTGGCTTTGGAGATATCGTTTTGTTGGCTATGCTGAGCGTATAAAGCATCAAAGTTAACAGGGTTTAGTAACATTGGAGGGAAGCCGCCTTTGGTGACAACCTCAGAAACCACTTCACGTAAATAGGGAAATAAAACACTTGGGCAAAAGCTACCTAAGAGTGGGCCTAACTCAGGCTCTGAGAAACCTTTAACACCGAAAATTCCTACCTGGGTCGCTTCAACTAAGTAGGCCACGCTGTCATTATTTTTTACGGTGACGGTAACAGTGATTGAGACTTCAAAAAGGTCTTGAGGTGCTTTTTTGGCATTACTGTTTAAGTTTATATCAACATTGGGTTCCCACTTTTCTGTAAAAACAGTGGGTGTGTTAGGCGATTCAAAAGATAGGTCTTTTACATATAGTTTTTGAATTGCAAATTGTTTGTCAGATGAAGCGGTTTGTTCGGTAGAGGCCATATGGATTCCAGATGAAAAGGGTTATTTTTTAACGAGTGGCATGCTGGCGGCTTCCCAAGCTTGGATCCCACCGCTTAAAGCATGCACATTAGTTCTGCCAAGCTTGCTGAGTGTTTTGCAAGCTTCGTCAGAACGTGTTCCTGACTTACAGTAAAGTATTAGCGGGCGTTCCTCGTATTTATTTAACGCATCAGCGTTATCTTTTATCTCAGAGATCGGCATCAATACGGCGCCTGAAATGTGACCACTTTTAAACTCGTCTTTAGTACGTGTATCAATAACGACAGCGTCTTCACGGTTAATCAGGTTGATCGCTTCAGATGGGGAAATGAGTTTATATTTGCGGGTAATGTCGCTAAAAAAAGACTGTAACAATAAAATAATAACAAACAGCAAGGCAATAAAAAGCAGGCTGTGATTGCTGATAAATTCCAAATAAATATCCATCTTAGGGTGAGCCTTAAAGTATTAGATTAATTAGCAGTAGATTTTTTTTAATAAATGTACGACATCTATAGAGGCCTTTTCAGCCACGCTATAGAGGACTTGAGTGGCATTTTTACGGTATTGTAAAACGCCATTATTTCGCATAATTGCAAGATGTTGTGAGACGTTGCTTTGGGTAGAGCCAACACTGTCTAATAGTTGTTGTACAGTTTTTTCGTCATGCCCTAGCTGACAAATGATTTTTAGCCTAATAGGGTGAGAGAGCACTTTAAGAAGATCAGCGGCTTTGTTTATTTCCTCATCACTTTCGATGAGTTTGTCCATAGCTAGGTTGCTCATAGGGCTTGTCTTTGCATATAGTTAAAGTATTAAAAGGGCATATATCGTAAAATGGATGACATATATTAACCCATTATAACAAGCAAACTGTGGAGATAGCATTTTGAAGCAACATTTAATTAAACGCCCTATTGTGTTAATGATTTTAGATGGCTTTGGTTACGCTGAGGCAGGAGAATCTAACGCCATTAATGCGGCGAACACGCCAACCTGGGACAGACTATGGGCAACCAAGCCTAAAGCTTTATTAGATTGTTCAGGCTCGGTAGTGGGGTTACCAGATAGGCAAATGGGTAATTCAGAGGTTGGGCATTTGCACTTGGGTGCAGGACGCTTATTGCCGCAAACGTTTACGCAATTAAATGATGATGTTCATTCGGGTGAATTTAAAAACAATCCAGTACTTTGTGATGTAGTAAAGGATGTGATTGAAGATGATAAGGCGCTACATGTTGTAGGCTTATTATCGCCTGGTGGTGTACATAGCCATGAAGATCACCTTAAAGCAATGATAGAAATGGCTGCTGAGAAAGGTGTTAAAAAGCTTTATTTGCATGCCATCTTAGATGGCAGGGACACACCGCCGAAAAGTGCTAAGGCGTCATTAGAAAAAATGGAGCTTCTATATAAACAGTTAGGTGTTGGCAAAACGGTGTCTTTAGTAGGTCGTTTTTATGCGATGGATAGAGATAATCGTTGGGATAGAGTCCAACTGGCGTATGACCTATTGAGCCAAGGGAAAGCAGAATACTCTGCTGAAGATGCAATTAGTGGATTAATGGCATCTTACGGACGCGAGCAAACAGATGAGTTCGTCTTGCCAACCAGCATACACCCTACCAGTAGCCAGGCTATTAAAATAGAAGATGGCGACAGCGTTGTTTTTATGAATTTTAGATCAGATAGAACACGTGAATTAACCAGGGCATTTACAGAAACTGGCTTCAATGAGTTTGAGCAAGCTGAGGCGCCGTTATTGAATAAATTTGTGTGTTTAACACAGTACCATGAGGATTTTGATTTGCCCGTTGCCTACCCTCCTATAGAGGTAAATAACGGCTTTGGAGAGGTGCTTGCCAGTAAAGGTCTAAAGCAATTGCGTATTGCTGAAACTGAAAAGTATGCGCATGTTACGTTCTTTTTTAATGGTGGTGATGACGCACCAAATGAGGGTGAGGATCGAGTTTTAATTCCATCGCCAAATGTTAAAACATATGATTTACAACCAGAGATGAGTGCGCCAGAACTCACAGATAAATTGGTTGAGGCTGTTTTATCAGAAAAATATGATGCCATTATTACCAATTATGCAAACTGCGATATGGTTGGCCATACAGGTAATTTTGATGCAGCGGTGAAAGCTGTTGAAACGATTGATGCCTGCATTGCAAGGTTGTTGGAAGCACTTGAAAAAGTAGGCGGTGAGGTTTTTATCACGGCGGATCATGGTAATGCCGAACAAATGACGGATCCAGATTCTGGTCAGACGCACACAGCGCATACCACCAACCCAGTGCCCTTTGTTTATGTTGGCCGTTCCGCACAGCTTGATAGCAGCGGTGATTTAGCAGATGTCGCGCCTACGATGTTGGCCGCTATGGGGCTTAGTCCATCAGCCGAGATGAGTGGGCATAGTTTGCTTCATTTAACCAGTTAAAGTAGTACCTCTAGCCAATAAGAATGTTAAAGCAACGACTTATTTTAACGACGCTTATATTAGTTTCTTTACTGGGTTCAGGGTCCTTATTTGCATCGTCTGAGAGTGAGAAAAAGAAACAACTGGCTTTGTTGCGCGAGCGGATGCAATTGGTGGAAAAAAACATCGCTTTAACGCAGCAATCAAAAACTAAAGAGGAAAAGGCGCTTAAACAACTGGATAAACGCTTGGCTGAGTCTTCAAAAAGGCTTCGTTTGCTGAATGAAAAGCTTGATGAAACAGACAAAAAAATTAAGCAATTGCGAGCCCAGCAAGCTAGGCTAAAAGAACAGACTAAGGTGCAAAAACAGTTATTGGCAGAGCAATTAAAGTCGGCGTATTTAATGGGTAAGCAACAGCGTGTGAAGATGTTACTTAATCAACAGCACCCAGATCGGATGAGTCGAGTAATACAGTACTATGACTATTTCAACCAAGCGAGATTGGACAATGTAACGGCACTGGACGCGGGTATTAAACAATTACTCGATGTTGAAGTGGCGCTAGATGATCAGTTGAGTGAGTTAGCCACCTTTATTGACGCAAAAAAAATGGAGAACGAGCAGTTAATGGCGGCTAAGAGTCAACGTAAAAAGGTGTTGGCTCAGTTAGGTAAAGAGATGAAATCAGCGGCCGATGAATTGGCTGAATTAAAAGAAAATGAAAAACGCTTAACAACGCTATTAGCTAGTATTCGCCAAGTCATTATTGATACGCCTGTGTTGGCCCAGCAAAATAAACCTTTTAAGAGCTTAAAAGGTCGATTGCCTTGGCCTATAAAAGGCTCGATACGTAAGCGATTTGGTAGTGCAAGACAATCTGGTCGCTATGACGGGGTTGTTATTGCTGCAAGCGAAGGCACCGCCATTAAGGCTATCTCGCATGGTAGAGTAGTGTATGCGGATTGGTTAAGAGGCTATGGTTTGTTGATTATCGTCGATCATGGTTCAAACTATATGAGTTTATATGCCTTCAATGAAGGGTTGTACAAAGAAGTGGGTGACTGGGTTGAAGCGGGTGAAATGATAGCAACGGTTGGAGTGAGTGGCGGACAACAAAAAGCCGGTCTATACTTCAGCATTAGAAAAAATGGAAAGCCGGTGAATCCTATTCAATGGTGTCGAGCGGTTAAAAAAGGTCGCGTTGGGTAATTTTGTAAGTTAATGGAGTTGATATGAATTTTTTACGTAAAACATTGCCAGTGTTAATGGTAGGTGCTGCACTGGGTATTATGTTGAGCATTGGCGGGACCGTGTTGGCTGAGAAAGAACGGGTTAACAGTTCGTTACCATTAGAGGATTTAAAGGCATTTTCAGAAGTATTTGGCCAAATTAAAGCGTCTTATGTTGAAGAGGTTAGTGATCACGACCTATTAGAGAATGCGATAAAAGGGATGTTAACGGGCTTGGACCCTCACTCAACCTATTTGGATAAAAAAGCCTTTAAAGATTTGCGTGAAGGAACACGTGGGGAATTTGGTGGTTTAGGCATCGAAGTAGGTATGGAAGATGGTTTCGTAAAAGTTATTACGCCAATTGATGATACGCCTGCTTTTAAAGCAGGGATAGAAGCCGGTGATTTGGTGATTCGTTTAGATGAAAAACCAGTAAAAGGCATGACCTTGTCAGATGCAGTAAAAATAATGCGCGGCAAACCAGGGACCGATATTCTGTTAACGATTATAAGAGAAGGTGAGCCGAAGCCACTTAAAATTAAGATCACCCGTGCAGTTATTAAAGTGGTTAGTGTGAAAAATCGTCTTTTAGAACCCGGCTATGGCTATGTAAGAATTGCCAGCTTCCAAACAAGGACTGGAGAAAACCTAAATGACGCGATTTCTGAGTTAAAAAAAGAATCTGAAGGTAATGAGCTAAAAGGTCTGGTATTGGATTTACGTAATAACCCTGGTGGTTTATTAAATGCGGCCGTGTCAGTGAGTGATGCTTTCTTAAGCGATGGTTTAATTGTTTACACAGAAGGCCGTATTGAGCATTCTAAAATGAGCTTTAAAGCAGGCCCCAATGATGTTTTAAAAGGTGCTCCAATTGTTGTGTTGATTAATGGTGGTTCTGCGTCGGCCTCAGAAATTGTTGCTGGTGCGTTACAAGACCATAAGCGTGCAGTGATTATGGGGCAGCAAAGTTTTGGTAAAGGTTCGGTGCAAACGATTTTAGAAAACAATAAAGGCGGAGCGATTAAATTAACCACGGCGCGCTACTTCACGCCATCAGGTCGCTCAATTCAAGCTGAAGGGATCACGCCTGACATTACTTTATCGGCAGTAAAGTTAGAACAATTAGAAGATGATTTTGTTGCTATTAAAGAAAAAGATTTAACAAAGCATTTAGTGAACCCCGAAGGCGAAGAAGAAAAGGAAGAAAAAGTAGTAGAGCAAGTGAGTACAGATTACCCCTTGCACGAAGCGCTTAATTTGCTTAAAGGCATCAATATTTTAAGAAAGTAAGCGATAGGCACGAGCGACCGGTGGAAAAGTTAATTATGGCTCGGACTTTTTTATTGATCGCTTGTGTTTTTTTGATAGGGCCTAGCCACGCCGAGGAAGTAAAACCAGAGGCGGTTATCAGTATTATTATTGACGATATTGGTTATCGTTTAGAAGAAGGCCGGCAGCTGATTAATCTATCGGCCAACTTAACGTATGCGGTTTTACCCAATGCACCAAAAGCCAGACAGTTGGCCAATCTTGCGCATCAGCATGGGCACGAAGTTATGCTGCATATGCCAATGCAGTCAACCCTTGGAGAAGCTGCCGAAGAGGGTGCCTTAGCCATTGATATGAAAGAAAAAGAGGTGGAGCAGGCCCTGTTGCAAGCGTTTAATAAAGTACCTCACGCAATCGGTATGAATAATCACCAAGGGAGTTTGCTAACACGGCATCCTGGCCATATGGAATGGGTGATGAAAACAATGCGGCAGGGAAATTATTTTTTTGTTGATAGTCGTACTGCTGGGCAGTCTATTGCCGCGCAAATTGCCGTTGAACAAGGTGTGCCCGTCCTTAGTCGTGATGTTTTTCTCGACCACACTATTGATGAAGAAAAGATTAAACAACAGTTTGATATATTGATTAAACAAGCTTTAGAAAACGGTTATGCCGTGGGCATTGGTCACCCATATCCAGAAACATTAAGTGTATTGCAAGAAATGTTACCCACATTAGCCTTACGGGGGGTGAAGCTTGAGCCTATTTCATATCAGCTTCGGAAAAGATCGGCACAAATGGTAGTGGGTAAGATCATTAACTAAATTGCACGCTGTTTCAGCAATGAACACAAAAAGTCCCTGCTGATAAAACCAGCAGGGACTTTTTAACAAAGCATTGTGTTAATCAATGCTTATTTCGTAAATACTAATCGTGTTACTAATCTCATTAGTAACAATTAGCCAACCATGAGACTCAGTTTTTTTAATAAAAATTAACCCTTCTGGTCCAATGTCACCTTGCTTCTCAATGTTGATATAACCGGCAGGCTTTGGTTTGCGCGGATTAGAGATGTCATATATAAAAATACCATTAGCTCTTTCTAAGCCAATAAAGGCATAAATTTTACCGCGTAGCTCACCGGTAGTAATAGATTCAGGTTCAGGCCCCTTGTCGTCACTACGTCCTTCTTCCCATGGTTCATTATCAACGTTGTTATCAGCATAGGTGGCTAAGAAGCGTTCAAAGTCAGACCCAGAGTCATAGATTCGAGACCCTTTTTCATCCCAGATAGAAAAAGAGCGTGCGCCATAAGAGTAAATCTTTTCATGTGCCCCATCATTGTTTATATCGCCATTGGCAGTGGTGGTTTTTAATCGCCCCAGGTTCTCTATTTGTTGAAGCTCTCTAGCATTTTCGAATGCGTCAGGGTTTAATATTAGGTCTTCAACACGCACTTCTTCGCTGTAACCGTCATAGTCTCTAGCATCGCCCTCATTGGCAGATAAAATGAAAGTTGAACCTTTATACTCGAAACTTGCAATAGCATCGGGTTGATACATGCCGTATGTTGGCCATGTTTGAATGTTTATTGCATTATCTTTGTTGCTGGCATCAAAGGCATTTTTATTTTGTTGATGTTTTTTGTAACCTAAGCCATAAATATCGGTGATAGTCGCTGACGCAATGTCTAGTTTTGCTAAAGCATTGTTTTCTTGCAGGCTAATCCAAGCCGTACTGGAGTCGGCTGAAACAGTAATATATTCAGGTTCTAGGTCTTGGGCAATTGACGCATCTGGGCCAAAAATACGCACGTTTTTTAATTTAGTACTGTTAAACGTATTAAAATCAGCCGTTGCAGGCATCCAAGTGTTTGTATTGATAACAGTTACCGTACCTTCAGGGTCATTTTTATACTCATCGTCAGGCTCTCCTTCGTTAGCAACAATTAAAAATTTACCGTTCGGGGTAAATGTCAGCATGTCGGGTAATGCGCCAGCTTTTATGATCCGCTGTAAATTTCCTTCAAGGTCATAGATAAGAACGTTGCCATCATCTTGTTTATTGACAGCCTCTACGGCTACAGCAACCCAATTCCCGTAGGTAGTAACACTGTTTGGGCCGCCACCAATCAAAGTCAGAGTGCTGTGCTCGGAGAGCCAGCCGTTACTATCTACATTAAGAATTTTGAGTTCATTCTCTTCGGCATTGGTGGTGTAAATCCTATTCGACACAGGACTAAAAGCTGAAATCTCGGTGCAACTTTCTTCGCCGCCACATTCCTCGGTATATTGACCTTTTTTAACGATATTAATATCAGCAAAAGAAAGTGTAGAGAATGATATGCCAAGCGTTAAGCTGACGCCGAGAGTGAGCTTTATTAGTGAATCCATTGGATGTCCTTATGCATTGAAACGGGACATCAAATGTACCAACAGGTTATGACGCTTGTGTGACGGTTAGGGGGTGTTTTAGTTACAGCCTGGCAAGGGAGCTAAGAAGCGAGCTAGTGGTGTAATATGTTTTTTTGCGTATCTTGTCGTTATTTTGATAAAAATAACGATAAGGGCAAGGCTGCTAGTTGGTAGCAGCCTGATAGAAAACGCTAAACTCATTTAATTTTTCTAAGGCAAGCGAACCAGCTTCTTTAGTTGAGAATTCAAGTGTATCGAATCCTACACGTGTTAAATAAAGAGCCTGATCGGGTAGGACATCACCAACGGCTCTGATTTCTTTGGTGTAATGGTGCTTTTCACGTAATATTTTCGCTAGTGAGTAACCACGACCGTCAACAAATGTTGGAAAGTGTATAGCGATAAGCTCAAAGTATTGTAAGTCATCTGCAAATTGTTCTGCACTTTCATCGCCTTGAACCCATAAGCCAAGATGTCCTTTGCTAGCGATTAAGGAATCTTTATTGGCATTCCAATAGGCAAGATCGATGATGTTATAGTCTGCTTGTAGAGCTTGCTCTTCGTCTAGCTTGGTCCAACGGTCTTGAACGATTTCGTTGTTTTTAATGAGCGTCATACACTTTATCCTTAAACGGTTGTAATCCGATGCGTTGCAGTGTGCTTGCAAAGTTTTCATCATCTATTCTGTTGGCTTTATAGACCTGAACAATGTCGTCAATAGCATCTACTACACCATCTTTGGCAATGGCTTTTCCAAGCCTGTCCCCTAATTTACTTTGATGGCTATCGGAACCACCTAGAGTTAATTGATACCATTGCTCGCCTTTTTTATCGACACCCAAAATACCAATTTCACCGATGCTATGGTGGCCACAGCCATTCATGCAACCAGACATTTTGAGGCTGATATTGCCAGCGTCAATGGCGCTGTCAGTAAAACGGTCAGTAATACCTTGTGCGATATCAATAGAGCTGGCATTTGCTAAGCTACAAAAATCGAGACCGGGGCAGCAAATCATATCGGTAATCGTGCCAATATTTGCTGTTGCAAGGTCATGCTCGGCTAATTGCTGCCAAAGGGCATATAAATCACAGGATTTTACATCGGTTAATGCAAGGTTTTGGTCGTGAGTGGTTCTGATCTGGCCAAAACTATATTGGTCAGCCAAGTCGGCGATGAGTTCCATTTGCTGTTTGGTTACATCGCCCGGCGGACGCTTTGGTGATTTAAGCGAAACAAAGGCAATACGGTAACCGGATTGTTTGTGCGCTTTAGTATTTTGTTGAAACCACTGACGAAAAGCACCGCTATTAGCCAAGTGTTGCTCTAAAGCCTCATCGTTAGCTGTTTCGTAATTTAGTGGTGTGAAGTAACGTTTTACACGTTGAATGTTATCGTCGGTTAGCGTTAATTGACTGTCTCGGATGGAAGCCCATTCTGCTTCGACCTGTTCTTTAAAAGTATCTAAGCCTGTTTCGCGAACGAGTATTTTAATACGGGCTTTGTATTTATTATCTCTGCGGCCAAAGCGGTTATAAACGCGAAGAATCGCTTCAAGGTAGGACAAGAGGTCTTTTTCAGCAATAAAGTTGTTAATTGTTTGACCAATAACGGGGGTGCGCCCAAGTCCTCCACCAACTAAGACTTCAAAACCGATGTTGCCATCAGCATCTTTTTTAAGATGTAGACCAATATCGTGTACTTGCGTAGCGGCACGATCTTTTGGTGAACCGCTTACGGCAATTTTAAATTTGCGTGGCAGGTATGAAAACTCTGGGTGTAAAGTTGACCATTGACGAATTATTTCGCAATAGGGTCTTGGGTCTTCAATTTCATCTGCACAAACGCCGGCTAGTGGGTCTGCCGTCGTGTTTCGGATGCAATTGCCACTACTTTGAATAGAGTGCATTTGCACGCTTGCTAAGTCAGCAAGAATATCGGGCACCCGTTTTAGCTCTGGCCAATTAAACTGAATGTTTTGGCGAGTCGTAAAGTGTCCGTAGTCTTTGTCATACTTATGAGAAACGTGGGCAAGCATGCGAAGCTGTTTACTTGATAATAAGCCGTACGGTATATTGATGCGCAACATTGGCGCATGTGTTTGAATGTATAAACCATTCATAAGGCGTAAGGGGCGAAATTGTTCTTCCGTTAGATC
This sequence comes from Cycloclasticus zancles 78-ME, assembly GCF_000442595.1. Classification (NCBI taxonomy): domain Bacteria; kingdom Pseudomonadati; phylum Pseudomonadota; class Gammaproteobacteria; order Thiotrichales; family Piscirickettsiaceae; genus Cycloclasticus; species Cycloclasticus zancles. The sequence goes on from NC_021917.1 coordinate 43,088, forward strand.
GCCATTTAAGAACCGCTTTGTTTGATCGCGAAATTGTTCAACGCGTTCGTTGACAAGAGTTTGATCAAATTCGTTATACAGGTACATGTTATTATCGTCGCTTAAGGCGCAGTAAATTCATACTAGGCCGGTGAATATAAAGGGTTTTTGATATAATTAAAAATAATATTAACTGATATTATTATAACTTAAAAGAATAAATTGTCTAATATTAAAACAAATTCAGTGGGTATTGTTGAGCCACAAACCCTTCACTTTGACGAGCCGTTATCGTTGGAGAGTGGTAGGCTCATTGAGCAATACGATATTGTTTATGAAACCTATGGCAGGTTAAATTCGGCAGTAGATAATGCGGTTCTAATTTGCCATGCCTTATCGGCAGATCATCATGCCGCTGGGTATCATCATGAAGGCGACTCAAAGCCAGGCTGGTGGGATATATGCATAGGGCCGGGAAAAGCAATTGATACGAACCGGTTTTTTGTGGTCTCGCCCTGTAATTTGGGCCACTGCAGTGGTTCAACAGGGCCGCGAAGTATTGACCCGAAAACCTCGCAAGCTTACGGTCAAGACTTTCCAATAGTGACCGTTGTTGATTGGGTTAACTATCAAAAAAGACTGGCAGATAAGCTCGGTATCAGTCAATGGGCCGCTGTAGCGGGCGGCAGTTTAGGAGGTATGCAGGCGTTGCAATGGGCGATTCAATTTCCAGATATGATACGCCATGCCATCGTCATTGCGTCTGCCCCTAAATTATCAGCACAAAATATCGCCTTCAATGCGGTCGCGAGACAGGCTATTATGAGTGACGCTGATTTTCACGGCGGTCGTTATTATGATCATAATACGGTGCCGGCTAATGGTTTAAAGGTCGCAAGAATGTTGGGGCATATAACCTATTTATCTGATGATGCAATGGGTGATAAATTTGGTCGAGAACTAAAAAACGATCAACTTAAATATGATTACGGTGTTGAGTTTCAAGTAGAAAGCTATTTGCGATATCAAGGAGAATCTTTTGCTAACCGTTTCGACGCGAACACTTATTTATTAATGACCAAGGCGTTAGATTATTTTGACCCTGCTGAAAAAGAGGGGGGCGATTTATCTGCTGTATTTGAGAAAGTTCAAGCAAAATTCTTTTTAGCCTCGTTTACTACAGATTGGCGTTTTTCACCTGCTCGTTCCAAAGAGATTGTCAGTGCATTAACCGAGGCGGGTCGAGATGTTAGCTACTTAGAGTTTGAGTCGAATTATGGGCATGATGCATTTTTAGTGCACAATGACGACTATCTCGATGCATTTGGTGCCTATATGCGAAATATTGAGGTGTCGCCGTGAGTGAACTTAGGCCCGAACTAGAAAAAATTTGCGATTGGGTAGAGCCGGGCTCTAGGGTGCTAGATTTAGGTTGTGGTGATGGTGCGTTACTCGATTGGTTGCAAAGAAATCGGCAGGTGACGGGCTATGGGGTAGAAATAGACCAACAGAATGTCTTGAGTTGTTTAAAAAAGAACGTCAATATTATTCAGACAGACTTGGATGCAGGTTTAACTGATTTTGCTGATGGATCATTTGATTACGTGATTATGACCCAAGCATTACAGGCGCTGCATCGACCAGATAAAACACTGGAGGAAATGCTGCGGGTAGGACGAAAAAGTATAGTGACGTTCCCAAACTTTGGTTTATGGCGCTGTCGCCTTTACCTTTCGCTGAAAGGGCGGATGCCCGTTTCTAAGGCTTTACCGGCTGAATGGTACGATACAAAAAACATACATTTATGTACAGTGAGTGATTTTGAACAGTTTTGTCATCAACGTTCAATGGTGATTTCTAAAAAAGGGATCATGGATTATGATCATCGACCAAGTACATTAATGAAGCTATGGCCTAATTTATTTGGCGAAGTGGCACTCTATCAACTTGATGGAAAAAAAGATGCGATTTAAAAAATACTTTTTATTACTTTTATTGTTATGCCCAACATTGAGTACAGCAGAAAATGCTTACGATTTTGGTGATTATATTGTGTATTACAACGCGTTTACTGCTGATACCTTGCCGCCACAAATGGCTACGGCTTATGGCATTTTGCGGAGCCGTTATAAAGGGGTGTTAAACCTGTCGGTTCAAAAGAAGCCCCACCCGGGCCAGTTGCCTCAAACAGTTAATGCAGACGTTAAAGTAATGGCCGTTAATCGTGCGGGTCAGTTAAAGACTCTTGAATCAAGAAGAGTAGCGGAAGGAAAGGCTATTTATTATTTGAGTGAGTTTAGAGTGTCGAACAAAGAAGTGGTGACATTTAATATCAGCCTAAAACCAAAAGGTGTAATAAAACCGCTGGAATTGAGTTTTAAACAACAGTTTTATGTTGATTAGCCAGCTATTCATCAAGGTGCCGTAGTTTTTTACGTCCCTTTAAACGTTTAGTTTAATGTGTTTATTAATCCAACTGATCAGCACAAGGACAGGGACCCCCATTAACGCGGTGATTAGGAAAAATTGTTCATAGCCAAATAATTCAACCATCGAACCAGAGTAGCCACCTAATATTTTGGGGAGCAAGGTCATCAAAGAACTAAAAATGGCGTACTGTACGGCGGTGAATGAAACATTGGTGAGGCTCGATAAAAAAGCAATGAAGGCAGCGCTAGCAAGACCAGCAGACAAATTATCAGCAGAAATCACAAGGTAAAGCATAGGCATATTGTGACCTATTTGTGCTAACAGCATAAAGAGCAAGTTAGTCAGTGCAGATAGTAAGGCGCCGATAAACAAAATTCGTATCACGCCGAAACGTAAAACAAGTAAGCCGCCAATAAAACCACCCAGAAGAGTCATCAGTAGTCCGAATGTTTTTACCACGCTCGCGATCTCGGGCTTACTGAAGCCAAGGTCTTGATAAAAGATGTTTGAAATGACGCCTAGAACAATATCAGATATTCGATACAAGCCAACCAAAGCCAGTAGCAGCCAAGCAACTGAATAACCATAACGTGAGAAAAAGTCTTTAACGGGTTCTATGTAAGTTTTGGTGACCAGTGTATAAGAAATAAGCCCACTTGATATCAGCAGGCGGGTGACAAGGCTTGCACCTGCCAGTGCCAGTCCAAGGCGGAAGAATTCGACTAAAACACTGGCTAGGGGTCTGTTTGAGAAAAGCGTGGTGAGCTCTGCTTTGAGTTGGTTTGCCGTATCGGCGCTAAAAAAATAAACAGCAATAAAACCCGTAACAGCCAAGGTGAAAAGCGTTAATAGCTGGACATGCTCACGGGTGTCGTGGAAAAAATTGGAGTGAATTTTTTGACGGGGCTCAGATATCAAAAGTGTTGTGATAACGCCAATCAACATGATGCTGGCCATACATAGGTAGGCCCACTGCCATGCACTATAGCTGTAGCTGTCTATACTGGACCCTAAGTGGTTGGCTAGCAATAACGCGCCAGCACCAGAAACAATCATGCCAATCCGATAGCCGGCAATGTAGCTAGATGACATCAGCGCCTGTAGGCTGCTCTCGGCTGATTCAATGCGATAAGCATCAATAACAATATCTTGCGTCGCTGAAGAGAAACCGAGCAAAATAGCGGCAAAAGCCATGAGAACTAGGTCATCTTGGTGCGGATCTATGAACGCCATCAAGCAAATCGAGATGATAATCATCAGCTGTGAGAATAAAATCCAGCTTCGTCGATAGCCGAGCCAAGTGGTTAAAAAAGGCAGTGGTAATTTATCAACCAAGGGTGCCCAAACAAACTTAAAAGAATAGCCCAAAGCAGCCCAACTAAAATAAGTAACAGTAGCACGCTCAATGCCAGCTTCGCGCAGCCATAAGCCTAATGAAGAAAAAATTAATAGGAGTGGAATGCCTGCAGACAGGCCTAAAAATAGCATCGCTATGACGGGTGGTTGGCAGAAGGCACGAATAGAGCCTAGCCAACTTCCTTGGGCGATAGAGATCGGCATAATTAGGCTGTAGGGATGTCGTAATCAACAATCAAGGGGGCATGGTCAGAAAACCGCTCATCTTTATAGATGGATGCATTGGCAACCGTATTTTTTAAGTTTTCTGAAATAACTTGGTAATCTATCCGCCAGCCAGTGTTATTGGCCCACGCCTGTCCTCGGTTGGACCACCATGTATATTGTTCAGCTTCTTGGTTCACAAGGCGAAAGGCATCACCCCAGCCTTCTTTGCCAAATAGATCGTCTAGCCAGGCGCGCTCTTCGGGTAAAAAACCAGAGTTTTTTTGATTTCCGCGCCAGTTCTTAATGTCTATTTTTTTATGTGCAATATTCCAGTCCCCACAAATAATATGTTGTTTGCCATCTTTTTGTTTTTCTTGTAGCACGGGCATTAATCGATCCATTAAGTCGTACTTAAAGGCTTGGCGGGATTCTTTTGAGGACCCCGATGGCATGTAAATAGATGATACCCTTAGGTTGCCAAAGGCGGCTTCAATAAAGCGACCCTCGGCATCAAAGTCTTCCCAACCAATACCTTTAGTTACATTGTCAGGCTTTTGCTTGGAAAAAATGGCGACGCCGCTGTAACCTTTCTTTTCGGCAGGATGGTAGAAACAATGGTAATTAGCGGGCCAGAAGGTATCGGCAGTTAGTTGATCTTCTTGGGCCTTTATTTCTTGTAAGCACAGTACATCAGCATCGAGTTGTTGTACCCAGTTAAAAAAGCCTTTTCTTTCGCCAGCGCGAATGCCGTTAATATTGATTGAAACAATTTTCATGAGGGGTTTTCTGAACAATTAATAAAATTAGACATCATACCGAACAAAGGTAACAATGAAAGGACTTGCTAAAGGCTAACATTTTTCGTATGATGCGCGACCAAGCTTAAGGACAGTACTGTCCTGCCACAGATTTTTAGAGAATACTATGAAACCAGATACACACCCAGAATATAACGAAGTAGCCGTTACTTGTAGTTGCGGGAATGCTTTTAAAACTAGTTCAACACTCAGTAAGTCTGAACTGCATATTGAATCTTGTTCAGAGTGTCATCCATTTTATACCGGTAAACAGCGTATTGTTGATACGGCTGGCCGTGTTGATAAGTTTAATAAACGTTATCAGCGTGGATAAGTTGACGCTAAAGCGTATAGTTGAAAAAAATGCTACCTTATAGGTAGCATTTTTTTTGCTTAAGTGTTTTAGGGAGGAGGCATGGTAAGTCGTTATAGTATTGTCATAATCGTATTACTCTGTGTTGGCTGCTCGGTTAACCCAGTAACCGGAGAGCGTGACTTTGTTTTAATGTCAGAGCAAGAAGAGCTGGCCTTAGGTCGGCAGCATAGTCAGCAAGTAATGAAGGCATATCGTCGCTATGATGACCCAGAGCTTCAGCAGTATGTGCAATCGGTGGGTGATCGGGTTGCACGTGTTAGCCATCGACAAAACTTAATTTACCGATTTACCTTATTAGATAGCACTCAAGTCAACGCTTTTGCATTACCCGGCGGCTATATTTATATTACTCGAGGTTTATTGGTGTACCTTAATAGTGAGGCTGAGTTGGCTGCCGTGTTGGGTCATGAATTAGGTCATGTCACAGCGAGACACTCTGTTCGTCAGCATAGCCTAGCAACGACAACAAATATCATTGGAAGCCTTATTGCGGCTGCATCTGGGGTGCAGGGGGCTGGACAATTAACGAATATGTTAGGCACGGGCATAGTCAGAGGTTATGGGCGTGAACACGAGTTAGAAGCGGACGGTTTAGGGGTTCAGTACCTGATTAATGCGGGGTATCGTGCCTCTGCCATGCGACAAGTCATCTCAACGTTAAAGAATCAAGAGTTGTTCGATAAAAAACTAGCTATTGAGCAAGGCCGTGAGCCACGAGCTTATCACGGTGTGTTTTCAACCCACCCCGATAATGATACCCGTTTGCAACAAGTGTTAAGTGGAGCAGGGGCTTCATCAGTTGTTTCAGGAACGACTGGTCAAGACACTACGTTTTTAAAAAAAATAGAGAGCTTAACATTTGGCGACAGCGAGAAAGATGGAATCATTCGTGGGCGTCACTTTTATCACCCTGAGATGAATTTTAAACTGACGTTTCCTAGTCAGTGGCTTATTTTGAACAAGCCGAACGCAATTGCTGCATCAACCCCTAACAACGATGCGTTGATGCAATTAACGTTAGAAGATTTAAATAAAAAAATGGGTATACGGATTTAATGGTTGATGGGGCACCTTTACCCCACCAACCTGATACCATTATCAGATGGTTGATAGATCGACTCCGTAGTTGAGTTCCTCTGCGAAGTCCGGCAGTCCGTAACCGATGGTTTTCTTGTAGAAAGGAGAGACCTTCGCAGTCGGTGCCTTCTTCTTGTGCTTCGTGGTGTAGAGCATTCGTGCCCGCATCACCTCGAAGGAGTAACCGCGCCCTTCACGGTTCTTGTCCTTGGCCAGTCGGTTGATGGACTCCGTGTAAGCGTTGGTGACGGGCATGTCCGTCTCGAAGTAGGTCATGGTCTCTTCGCGCCAGTTTCCCACTGCCCTGACCAGATCGCTCCAGACTTCCTTTTGGCCCTTCGGGATGGTGGCTATCCACTCGTCCAGGGCGGCTTCTGCCTGGAGCCGTGTGGTGGCGTCCCAGATGCCGTAGAAGCGCTCCTTGTGCTCGTAGGCGGCCAGCAGTTGCGGGAACGCGCCTGTCCAGGTCTCCATGATGAGGCGCTCCCGGTCTGAGACTTCGTGAGCGCGTTTCAGCAGGATTTTCCGGTCTCCCTTGAGAGTCCGGCTCTGGGACGGTTTCAGCTCCTTTCTGAGGCCCTTGCGCACTCTCTCTAGGGCATCGTTGGCCATGCGCACCACATGGAACTTATCGACCACGATACGGGCCTGGGGCAGCACAGCCTTGACCGCTGCCCGGTAGGGGTTCCACATGTCCATGCTGACGATCTCGACCTTCTGCCGGTCTTTCAGCTTCATCAGGTAGTTGGTCACCACGTCCTGGCGGCGGGTGGCCAGCAGGTCGAGCAGGGTTCGCTCCTCAATGTTGGTCAGAATGCAGCGGTAGCGCTTGTTCAGGTATAGCTCGTCAATGCCCAGGATGCGGGGCGTCTCGAAGCGGTGCCAGCGCCCCAGGAACTCGGCGCGGGCGTTGAAGATGTCGCGCACCGTCTTCTCGTCCAGGCCGGTCTGTGCCGCCACAAAGGTGTAGGGGTGGTTGAAGGATTCCTTCTCCACGTACTCATGCAGCCGCAGTGTCATACGGAATCCGTCCACCATCTCCGGTAGCTGGGGCCTGAATGTTGTCTTGCAGGCCCGGCAGGTGTATCGGCGGCGGACCACCCAGAGAGTGACCCGCTTGCCGTGGATGGGCAGATCACGATAGGGAACGTCACGCTTGCCGAACCGCACGAACTCACCCTGCACGCCGCACCCCTCGCAGGCTACTGGTGTAGGTGCTTCAAGCCGAAAATGTATGTCTTCATTCTGCTCATCAGAATCCACCAACTGGTACCCAGGAAGGCTTAACGAATTAATCATCTCCCGCCTTGATCAGAAAAACAGGTAGGTGGCGTAACCGGCAATCATCGCCATAGCAAAAATGACTGCTAAAAACGCCGCTAAAAGCTTCAGCGTGAACAAAGAGCGCAACAGAATGAGCTCAGTCAGGCTGGCTCCGGCACTGCCGATGATCAACGCTAGCACCGTCCCGGCACCCACGCCTTTGGCCATCAGAGCCGCTGCCAGAGGTATGACGGCTTCAGCGCGAATATACAACGGCACGCCGATGACAGCGGCAACTGGAATGGCAAAGGGATTATCTGGGCCTGCATACTGCTCCAATAAGTCAGTGGGCATGAAACCATAGATCACGCTGCCAATCGCAATACCGATGAGCAGGTAAGGCAACACATCGATAAAGTCCGACCAAGCTTCCCGCCACACACCACTGTACTTCCCTTCTTTCTTAACCGTGACAGTGGGTTGACTGTCACAGCATTCGCTAGACGTAGAGACTGTTGTCTTCCTATCAGCCCCGCAAGAAGCCGTCTTCGGAGTGGTGTCGCAGCTGTTGGTGCCGCAACTCGATGCGGTCGATGTAGCACTGCACGGGCTTGCTGATGAACTACATCCACTGCTCTCTTGTGTCGCCGTCCGGCGCACATAACGCTCGAAGCCAAGCGTGTGAAGCAGCCATCCGGCACCTACCGCGACCACCAAAGCGGCGAGCACATAGATAGCAGTAAGTGTCCATCCAAACGTGGCAACCAGCAGGCCGACGACGATAGGATTCAGCAACGGAGATGAGAAAAGAAACACCATCATCGGCCCAAAACCGGCCCGTGCCCGAATCAACCCTTTCAACATGGGGATAGTCGAGCAACTACAGAAGGGCGTTATAGCTCCTAAACCAGCAGCAAGAAAATAGCCTCGCTTCCCACTGGAAGTCAGTAACGCTTCCACCTTGGATGGTGGGATGTGACGTTGAAGAACTCCGACCAGCAAGCTAATGCCAATGAATAAAACCGATAGCTCGATAGCGAGAAAGGCGAACATGCCTAGAGCGTCTTGGAGTTGAGATGACATTCAATATTACTCCTATATTTCTAGTATTGTCGAAATGATGTACGCAGCCTACTTGCGTTTATCCGACCTGTCAACTATAATTCTAGAAACATCGAATTATTGGGGCGTGCTATGGATCACGAAAAGGTTGCAGCCAGCTTAGCTGAGCTAGGGAATAGTCACCGACTGTCCGTGTTCCGCTTTCTGGTCAAAGCTGGCCATGATGGGGCTTCGGTCGGAGATATCCAGAAGGGGCTGGGTATTCCTGCTTCGACGCTATCACATCACCTTGCGCGCATGGCCAAGGTAGGGCTGATCCGGCAGGAGAAACATAGCCGCACGATTGTCTGTATACCCGAGTATGGGCACCTAGAGAATTTGATCGGTTTCTTACAAGAGGAATGTTGTGCAGGTGTCCGGATTGCGCATGAACCAGAACCGCTTTGACGCTTGCCCAGCTCTCGCTGTCCTCCCTAGTCAGCATCGCTATGAAGACTCAGGCGAAGGTGGAAACAGAAAATTGGCAGTAGAGTAGGCTGAAGAGGATCAATCAGATAATCCGCTGAGAAAGATTTTCTTCTTTACATCTTTGGCATTTTATCAACCAGAAATTCCGGATACCCAAAAAAATAACCCCTAAGGAGTTTCTAAGAACTCGCTTAGGAATAACAAAAACACTCAGTGAAAAGCCTTTTTCAGTGGGTCAGTTAGCTGGCTATCAGGCGATAGTTAACGGTAAAACACCATATGGGCAAGGCAAGGTTCGAATAGCCGTGGTATTTGATGGCTTAAGGGCGTTTGTCTTTTTTGCGACAACAAAACGAGCTGATAGATTTGTAGAGGTTGATAAGCAAGTGCTTACGAGCATTAAAAGCTTTTCAAGGTTGAATGCTAAAGATAGAAAAGTCGCAAAAGAGTTAAAGGTGGTGTTAGTGAAGGTTGGCCAACATAATAAAAGTATAAAGCTGCTGGCTAAAAACTCGCCGATCACTCACCATGTAGAAGACCAACTGAGGCTTTTGAATGATCTTTTTCCGAATCGTGAGCCCAAACTAGGTGACCTGATTAAGATAGTTCGTTAAAATCATGAGTAAGTTTTCAAATTATTTTTAATGAGTGCATGTTTTTATTGCGCGTAAGTAGTGAGATAGCACTATTTATAGATAGGGAGTTATAGATGTCGTCAAAAAATTTAACGCTAACAGATAATACAACTGGGAAAAGTGTAGAGCTGCCATTACTTGAGGGTACGCTTGGTAATTCAACCATTGATGTTAAAGGGATACCGGGTGAACTAGGGTACTTCACACACGATCCTAGTTTTGGAACAACGGCAAGTTGTGAAAGTGAAATTACGTTTATTGATGGCGATAAAGGCGTGTTGTTGCATCGCGGCTACCCCATTGAGCAGTTGGCTGAAAATAGTAACTATATCGAGACAGCGTATTTGTTAATTCATGGTGAATTGCCAAATGCGGAAGAGTTTGCAACTTTCAGTAATATTATTCGCCGTCATACGATGATTAACGAGTCGTTGAAAAAGTTCTTTGATGGTTTTCGTCATGATGCTCATCCTATGTCCATGATGATGGGTGTGGTAGGGTCGTTAGCGGCTTTTTATCATGATGGTTTAAACATGAATGATGAAGAGCACTTGATGGTTTCGGCGCACAGGTTGATTTCTAAATTACCTACGATTGCTGCGGCTTGTTATAAGCACTCAATCGGTGAGCCAATTGTCTACCCGCGTAATGATTTAGATTATTGTGAAAACTTACTGTACATGATGTTTTCAGTACCTTGTGAGGATTATGTCGTTAGCCCGATTGCAGCAAAAGCCCTGAATCTATTGTTTATTTTGCATGCTGACCATGAGCAAAATGCGAGTACTTCAACAGTTAGGTTGGTAGGCAGTACAGGTGCAAACCCATTTGCTTGTATTTCAGCGGGTATTGCAGCGTTATGGGGGCCTGCCCATGGTGGTGCTAATGAAGGGGTGCTGACAATGCTGGACGAAATTGGCAGTGTGGAAAATATTCCTAAATTCTTAGAAAAAGCCAAAGATAAGAATGACCCATTTAAACTCATGGGTTTTGGGCATCGTGTATATAAGAATTTTGATCCTAGAGCAACGATTATTAGAAAGGTATGCTACGAGGTGCTTGAAGAGACGGGCACGCAAGATCCGATGTTTGAATTAGCAATGAAGCTTGAAGAAATTGCATTGAAAGATGAGTATTTTGTTGAGCGTAAGTTGTATCCAAATGTTGATTTTTATTCGGGTGTTATTTATAAGGCACTTGGTATTCCTGTCAGTATGTTCACGGTGATGTTTGCACTTGCTAGAACATCTGGTTGGGTGTCACATTGGTTAGAAATGATGGCTGATCCAAACGGTAGAATTGGTCGTCCACGTCAGCTATACAAAGGTTCTCCAAAACGTGATTATGTGTCACTGGACGAACGTTAATAGCCGTAACGTTTAATAATTGCTACAAAAAACGCACTTTTAAGTGCGTTTTTTTTGGTAGCTAGATCGCGTGTTTTAGAATAACTCTTCGATGGAGGGTTGTTTTCCTAGGGACGAGTTACTGAATTCATTATTTTTATTATCAGCTGGCGGTGTATTTTCTTCTCGGAAATATTCAAAAATAGCTTTTGGGTTTGAAGGGTTTGTTTTTAACCCTGTCTCAGAGTTAATTAATAAACCAACAATGCCGTCGGGCTGTGAGAGGGGGATATTAGGTGTGTTTTTAAGTGCCTCCCTCATAAAGTCAATCCAAATAGGTAAGGCGGCGCGGCCACCTGTTTCTCTATTGCCTAATGGTTTGCCGTTATCAAGGCCAACCCAAGCAACGGCAACCAATGAAGGGTTGAATCCATTGAACCAAGCATCCCTTTGATCATTGGTCGTGCCCGTTTTACCTGCTAGGTCTGAGCGACCTAAAGAAAGGGCTTTTCTCCCGGTTCCTCGGTTGACAACATCCCTTAATAAAGAATTAATAAGAAAGTGAAGTTGTGGGGAAATAACACGAGGAGCTTTTCTAATAGGAGGCTCAACGATGGGGTCAATGGGTGTGTTGTTATCTAATAGCGTAGGCGTTATTAGCGGCGTTGTCATTGCTGAGTCGGCAAGTAGATTTTTGCTTTGTGGCGTTTCTTGCTTGTCGATGATGGCGACAGCTGGATTAGCTTGGAAGAGTATTTCGCCAGAGGCAGAAGTAATTTGTTGGATAAAATAAGGGCTTACACTGAAGCCGCCATTAGCAAAGACAGAATAAGCGGTTGCCATTTTGTATGGGTTAGCGCTACCGCTACCAAGGGACAAGGAGAGGTTGTTTGGTAGTGAGGAGGGGTTAAAGCCAAAACGTCCGGCAAAGTTTCGTACATATTTTGTGCCGATGTCCCGTAGAATTCTTATTGAGACTAGGTTTCTTGAGTGAATAAGCGCTTCACGTAAACGGGTAGGGCCAAAGAACTTGCCGCTATAATTTTCTGGTCGCCATTGCTGTTCGAGGCCTGCATCATCAAAAACGACAGGAGCATCATTAATCAACGTAGCCGTTGTATAGCCTTTAGATAGGGCAGCGGAGTATAAAATAGGTTTGAAGCCAGACCCCGGTTGGCGTTGAGATTGAAAGGCACGGTTAAATTTACTGGAGTAATAATCATAGCCCCCAACAAGTGAAGTGAGAGCACCATCGTTTGGGTTAATTGAAACGAGCGCGCCAGAAACGTTAGGCACTTGGGCAAGCTCAAAAATATCAGTATTAGGTTGCTGACGAACCCGGATAATATCACCAACAGCCAAAATTTCAGCGGCTGAGGTTGGCTTTTTGCCTTGCTTATTTTCGTTGATATATGGCCATGCCCATTTCAGGTTTTCCCAAGTAATTTCGACTAGTACTTTATCTGAGGTGATGGCAGTAACGCTCTTGTCCGTTAAAGCGGTCACAATGGCGGGTTCTGTTTCACCAATTTTTTTATACGATGATAAAGGACTTAAATCTAAGTCGTTGGTGTCGATATTATCTAAGTCAATATGGTCTAAAATACCGCGATACCCGTGGCGCCGATCATAGGCGTGTAAGGCCTTTCTAACGGCATGATTGGCAGCATTTTGGTGAGTGCTGTCGAGAGTGGTGACAACATGCATGCCGTTGGTATAAATTTCATCACCATATATTTCATAAACTTCATTGCGCACCATTTCTGCAACATAAGGTGCTTCAAGTTCCACAGAAGCAGAATGTAAGCGAGCGGTAATGGGTTCGGCAATGGCGGCATTAAACTCCGGTTGACTAATGTAGTTAAGACTTAGTAATCGGTTAAGAACATAGTTACGGCGAAGGAGCGCTCTGTCTGGGTTGGAGATTGGGTTGAAGGCGGAAGGTGCCTTTGGAAGTCCAGCAATCATTGCTTGCTGGGCTAAAGAGAGATCTGAAAGTGTTGAGTCATAATACACTTGAGCGGCTGCTGCTATACCGTACGAGCGATGGCCAAGGTAAATTTTATTTAGATAAAGCGTTAGAATGTCTTGTTTGCTTAGCTCTCTTTCAATAATAAAAGATAAGAGGATTTCACGTATTTTTCTCGAATACGTTTTTTTCTTCGTGAGAAAGAAATTTCTGGCGACCTGCATGGTAATGGTGCTGCCTCCTTGTTTCTTCTCGCCAGTTAATAGAAGCTGGCCTGTGGCACGCAGAAGCCCAATAAAATCGACACCTGAGTGTTGAAAGAAGTCTTTATCTTCAGCGGCAAGAAAGGCATTGATTTGGGTCGCTGGAATGTCTTCGTAACGTGTAGGAATGCGTTTTTTTTCACCAAATTTAGCAATGAGTAAGCCGTCTCGGCTGTAGATGCTCATAGGGGTTTGGAGCTGGATATTTTTTAAGAGATTGACATCAGGGAGGTCGGGTATTATTGAAAACTTGATGTATAAACCGAGGGCACCAATAAAAATCACACCTATCAAAAAAATAGATATGCTGACTTTTTTAAAAAGTGATGAAGAGCTGTGCTGTTGATTCATTCCGTTTTTAGCTGCAAAAGTAGGGGGTGGATTAAGTAATGGTGTACTATTGTATTAGCATTATGAAGAAAATCACATTAACCGTGGCTTAATGGTTTTTTTTTAAAATGAAAACACATATATCTAAAAGTAAGGCTATACTCAAAGAAAACGTTGTTAGTTATTGATTTTATGCTTGATTTTGTTGTTTAGTTGTATTTAAATTATTGAGAGTTCTTTGTGTGGTCACAGGAACGACTAAAGAGAAGGGAAATACAGGATGTCTTTTTTCAAACGTAATAACCCTAATGTTTTGGGTATTGATGTCAGTTCATCAGCGATTAAGCTTATAGAGCTCAGTCGACATGGTTCACGTTACCGAGTGGAGAGCTATGGTGTTGCAGCGTTACCTGAAAATGCGGTTATTGATAATAATTTTGCAGACCTTGAGGCTATCGGAAATACGCTGTCTACCGTTATTGAGCGTTCAGGCACAAAATTAAAGCAAGCTGCGTTGTCGGTTTCTGGCTCCGCTGTTATCACCAAAATTGTTACTATCCCGAAACCTGAAAGTGATGAAGAACTCGAAGCGCAGGTTGAGATGATTGCTGATCAATACATTCCTTATGCTTTGGACGAGGTTAATCTGGATTTTAGTGTTATTGGTCCAAATGAAAGAAATGCAAGCTTAATAGATGTACAGCTGGCAGCGTCAAGGCGTGAAAATATAGACGATAGGGTGGCGGTATTAGATCTGGCCGGGTTGAAAGCCAAAATAGTGGATGTCGAAGCCTATGCGCTAGAAAATGCCTATGGGCTTTTACAAAGCGGGTTGCCTGATTATGGTCCTGAGGCAACGATTGCCATCGCTGATACGGGTTCCACTGTGACGACACTTAATATTATTCATAAGAATAAAGTAATTTACTCTCGAGAGCAGGGTTTTGGTGGCAAACAATTAACAGAAGAGATTCAACGTCGATATGGACTTTCGTACGAAGAGGCCGGGATGGCCAAAAAACATGGTGGTTTGCCAGACAGTTATATAACAGAGGTGTTAGACCCATTTAAAGATGTGATGTGCCAACAAATTGGACGTTCATTGCAATTCTTTTTCTCATCTAGTGCACAACATAGCGTAGACCATATTATTCTTTCTGGTGGCACTTCTTCATTATTAGGTGTTGATGCATTGTTGGAGGAAAAGTTAGGTACTCCCGCGACAGTAGCGAACCCGTTTTCTCAGATGTCGTTGGCTGGGAAAGTGAAGACACAAGCACTTAGTAATGATGCGCCAGCAATGATGATTGCAACAGGTCTTGCATTAAGGAGTTTTGATTAATGGCTAAAATTAACCTTCTTCCGTGGCGTGAAGAACTGCGAAAGCAGCGCCAAGTCGACTTTTTGATTTTCCTGGGTTTAGGTGTGTTGGTGTCAATTTTTGTAATGGCAGTGGTGCATTTTTCGATTGATGGGCTGATAGAGACGCAACATAATCGTAATCACTTTGTTCAAAATGAGATATCTGTTTTAGATAAAAGAATCAAGGAAATTCAAACGCTTGATAGGACAAAAAGTAAGTTGCTTGCTCGGATGGAAGTCATTCAACGTTTGCAAAGTAGTCGGCCTGAAATTGTACATATGTTTGATCAGTTAGCTAAAACGGTACCAGAGGGTGTGCGCCTTACTAAATTTACTCAAAGTGGAGAAAAACTAAGCATCGAGGGTAGTGCCCAATCGAATACAAGAGTGTCTGCTTATATGCGAAATTTAGAACAATCACCTTGGCTTAAGGGGACCGACTTAAATGTGATTCGTTCAAAAGGCGTTGATGCAAACAGTTTTACCCTAAAAGTCGTCCAGGCTAAAGTTGGGGAACCCGTGGAGGGAAATTAGATGAATTTAGCTGATATAAACTGGGATTTTAAAGAAGCAGGTAATTGGCCTTTTGGCATTAAGGTAGTGTCTATAATAATAATGTGCGTCATTTTGATTGCTGCGTGGATTTACTATGACACGCTTGATCAGCTGAGTGATTTGGAGCGAGCTGAGAAACAAGAGATCGTTTTAAAAAAAACATTCGAGCGAAAACAAGCGAAGGCAGTAAACTTAGAGGCTTATAAACAACAACTCATTGATATGAAACAGCAGTTTGGTGCTATGTTGCAACAGCTGCCTAATAAAACACAAATTGCTGATTTGTTAGTCGATGTTTCGCAAGCAGGCTTAGCGAGTGGGTTGGAATTTAGCTTATTTCAGCCTTCAGTTGAGAGACGAAAAGACTTCTATGCAGAAAAACCAATCAAGTTAACAGTGGTGGGTGGTTACCACGAGTTTGGAAAGTTCGTCAGTAATTTAGCGGCATTACCACGTATTGTTACGCTTCACAATGTGGCTCTAAAGCCTACAGAGAAAAGTGGGCAGATGACAATGAATGCAATAGCGAAAACCTATCGTTATTTAGACGAGGGTGATAAATAATGGCCCGATTTAATTTGAGTAAGCTACTAAGTTCTGTTGCATTGATATCCTTGATGGGCGGATGTGTTAGTGAAGATTTTGATGATTTAAAAACTTATATTGCACAAGTAAAGTCAAAGCCGGCAACCCCAATTGAGCCAATGCCAATTATTAAATCATATGAATCATACATCTATGTTTCTGATGGCTTGCGTAACCCCTTTGAGAAGCTTGAAGAGCCCCAAGCAATTGATGTAGTGGCAAGTGTTGAGGGGCCTGGGCCTGACCTAGAAAGAGCAAAAGAAGAGTTAGAGGCTTACCCGTTAGATACATTACGTATGGTTGGCATCCTTTCCAAAAATAATGAGTTGTGGGCACTAGTGAAGGCGAATGATGGGGTTATTCATCGCGTTCAGGCCGGCAATTATTTAGGTCAAAATTTTGGCAAAATTACAGCTATACAAGACCATCAAATTAATCTTGCAGAATGGGTAGCTACGACAACGGGTAAGTGGCGTGAAAGAGAAGCTTCTTTGGCTCTTGTTGAATAAAGAAGAGAATATTGATAATGAAACATGTAAATAAGGGAAAAGTCATGCACAAGTCAAATGCAAGTGGATGGGGCATAGCAAAGCAAAAAGCTCGGCTAATAAAAGGAATATTTGCTATGGCATGTTGGGCTTCGATGTCAATGATGCCTGCGCAAGCAGCCATTCTGAAGGATATTCAATTTTCCGGTTTGCCTGGGAATAAAGTACAGCTTGAACTATCGTTGGATTCTGCGCCAGATCAGTTGAAAAGTTTTAGTACTGATAACCCAGCTAGAATAGCCATCGATCTTATGGGGGTAAGTAATGGTGTTGGTAAAACAACTATTCCAATTAATATCGGTAAAGCCATCAGCGTTAGAGCGTTAGAGGCAGGTGGTAGAACACGAGTTGTGCTTAACCTTAATGATGCTGCGCCTTATGCAACAAAAATAGAGGGGCAGAGTGTCTTTATAACGTTAGGTAATGTGACAAGTGCTCCTGTGATTAGCAGTCCTAGTGCAACAACAGCACCAGCAAAAGCGGCAGATAAATTAGTTAGTGCAGTGGATTTCAGGCGCGGTGAAGAAGGTGAAGGGCGTGTTTTAGTGAGCCTTACAAATACCTCTTCGGTTGTAGATGTTAAGCAGGAAGGTGGTAAAGTCATTGTAGATATTAAAGACACTTCGCTACCCCCAGAGCTTGCTAATAGATTAGATGTATTAGATTTTGCAACACCTGTAAAAACTATTGATGTGATGCCATCTGGTAATGATACAAAGTTATCAATTGCAGCAATTGGCCACTACGAATTTTTGTCATATCAGATGGATGAATTGTTAACGGTTGAATTCAAACCATTAACAAAACAAGAGCAAGAAGAATTGGTAGCTGATAAATTTCCCTATACAGGTGAAAAGTTATCTCTAAACTTTCAAAGTATAGAAGTTCGATCTGTATTGCAACTGCTTGCCGATTTCACAGATATGAATTTAGTGGCTAGTGATTCTGTCGGTGGCAGCGTGACTTTGCGATTGAATAATGTTCCATGGGATCAGGCATTAGACATTATTCTTAAAAGCAAAGGTTTGGCGAAGCGGATTACAGGCAATGTGATGATGGTTGGCCCACAAGCAGAGGTCGCGGCTCAAGAGAAATTAGAACTTGAAGCCAAAAAGCAAGTGGTGGAATTGTCGCCATTATTAACGGAGTTTTTTGAGGTTAGTTATGCCAAGGCTTCTGACTTGGTGACAATTTTAAAATCTACAGGCGGGCGTAGTGGAAATGCTAATTCAAATACAAAGTTAATTTCCAATAGAGGCGGGGTTTCAGTTGACCAAAGAACTAATACTTTATTGGTTCAAGAAACCGCTGAAAAATTGGTTGAAATTCGTAGAATTATTGAGCGTTTAGATCGCCCAGTGCGACAAGTGATGATTGAATCGCGAATTGTGATTGCGAATGATGACTTTACACGTGACTTAGGTGTCAGGTTCGGTTTGTCTGGCAGAACGGGTGGTGGCGTTGCTACAGGGGATTCAACAACAGTCGTGGGTGGAGCATTAGAAAATGGAATAACGGTGGGAGCCGGAAATATTTTTGATGTTGGTGGCAGCGAAGGTTTGATGGTTGATTTGCCAGCGGCCAGTCCAGCGGGTGCGATACAGTTTATAATGGGTAAAATTGGAAGTTCTTTATTACAATTAGAACTGTCAGCGTTACAAACAGAAGCAAAAGGTGAAGTTATTTCAAGCCCCCGTGTTATTACGTCTGATCAAATTGAAGCTGAAATCAGTCAAGGTGTTGAAATTCCATTTCAAGAGGCATCCTCTTCGGGCGCTACTTCAACGAGTTTTGAAGAGGCAGAGTTAAAGTTATCGGTGACGCCAAGAATTACACCAGATGACCGCATTAACTTAGAGTTAAATATAACGAAGGACTCGCCAGATTTCTCAAATGTTCAACCGGGTGGTGTGCCAATTAATACACAGGAAGTAGATACGACAGTACTGGTAAATAATGGCGATACAGTTGTCTTAGGGGGTATCTATGAGCGTTCGAAAGATCACAGTGTTCGTAAAGTTCCTTTCTTTGGAGATTTGCCGGGTGTTGGGGTGTTATTTAAGAAAGACTTTAAGCAAGATAATAACAGAGAGCTTTTATTCTTCATTACACCTAAAATATTAAAAGATAATTTAGCGGTTAATTAAAAACGATAGATTGATAAAAAAACGGGGCTAAGCCCCGTTTTTTTATGTGCTTGTACTTGTTGTAAGTAATACATTGCACGCGCTATGAAATGCTCGTGATATAGTTCTAGCAAATTTCAGAATAAGATAAAGTTCATGCCAGAAAAAAATAATATCTATCTTGTGGGCCCAATGGCAGCCGGCAAATCAACGATTGGTAAACTGTTAGCGCGGCGTTTAAATAAAGCATTTTATGATACAGATGCAGAAATTATTAAATGTACAGGGGTAGAAATATCCTTAATTTTTGAGCTTGAAGGGGAAGAAGGTTTTAGGTCTAGAGAAACCGATAAACTTAAGTTACTGTCGGTATTGGATGGCGCTATCATTGCAACAGGTGGTGGTATTGTCTTAAGCGAAGAAAATCGTAAAGTGTTAACGGAAACAGGCTGGGTTATATACTTACAATGTTCTGTTGAGCAGCAGTTAAGCCGAACAAAATTTGATACAAAAAGGCCTTTATTGCAAATTGACAACCCACGGAAGAAGCTGGAAGAATTAATGCGACTTAGAGCGCCGATTTATGAATCAATTGCAGACATCGTTGTTAGCACAAACAAAACAAGTAGTAAGAAAGTAATCTTAAGTATTCTTGAGCAACTAAAGAAAAAATGAATAATAAATTAGAGATATTGAATGTTGACCTTGGTGATAGAAGCTACCCTATTTACATCGGTGAGGGTTTATTAACGCAGCCAGCATTCGTTGAAAAGCACATTGTCTCTAACCAAGTATTGATTGTCACGAATGAAACGATTGCACCGATGTATTTAAGCCAGTTAGTCGATCAGCTACCAGTAGGTGTAGACGTTAGAACCGCTATTCTGCCAGATGGTGAACGGTTTAAAACGCTAGAGTACCTAAATAAAATATTTGATTCATTATTAGAAAACAGATGTAACCGGCAAGTCACGTTGATCGCTTTGGGTGGTGGTGTGATTGGAGATATGACCGGCTTTGCAGCTGCAAGCTATCAAAGAGGAGTTAGTTTTATTCAGCTCCCGACTACTTTGTTATCTCAGGTTGATTCCTCTGTGGGTGGAAAAACAGGGGTCAATCATCGTTTGGGTAAAAATATGATTGGGGCGTTTTATCAGCCTAAAGCTGTTTTGATCGATACGACAGTGCTCTCAACATTGCCAGCCAAAGAACTAAGTGCTGGTTTGGCGGAAGTCATAAAATATGGTGCGATAAATGATGTGGATTTTTTTGTCTGGCTGGAAAAAAATATAGAATATTTATTAGCACAAAAAGCGGACGCATTAATTTATGCAATTAAACGATCGTGTGAGAAAAAAGCTGAGATCGTCGAGAAGGATGAGAAAGAGTCTGGAATACGCGCAACACTTAATTTTGGGCATACATTTGGTCATGCCATCGAGACTCATATGGGATATGGCGAATGGTTGCATGGTGAGGCGGTAGCCGCTGGAATGTGTTTAGCAGCAGAATTATCTGTGCAGTTGGGTTGGATGAGCTCTGATGAGGCTGCCCGGATAAAGGCCTTATGTATAAAAGCTAACTTGCCAGTAAAAGCACCTGAAGAAATGGACGGTGCCGATTTTATAAAGCATATGAAAGTCGATAAAAAGAACACCTCAGGTTCTATTCGACTAGTGCTGCTAAAAAACCTTGGTGAAGCCGTTATTTATGACTGCACTGATGAGTCGTTAATTAAAAAAGTGATTGACGGAAAAGACAGAGATGTCTCTTAATCGCCTAAATGAAGAGGTGGCGCTGGAGGAGTTTTTCCCAGCAGAAAGGCAGCAGCGGCTTGATCTAATACTTCACCTTATTCCAAATACAAGGCAAGCTATTTTATTAAGAGGGCCAGAACAATCAGGAAAGTCTTTTTTTCTTAGGCAATTTGACAAACAAAGGGATAAGCGTTGGCAGTTTTGCTTAATACCAGCGAAATCGCTAATGGATACAACATCTCCATTGGAGGTATTAACTCAAGCTTTTGATGAATTGGAAGGCAATAACAAACAGCTTCTTGTGCGATTGGCAGCCGCGTCAAAAGCAGAAAAAAAAGTCATTATCTGTATTGAAGATACACATCAACTAGGCGAGGCGCAGTTCGATTTTTTGTTTAAATTGGCAGACAGCTATGATTGTTTGCAAGTTTTATTAAGCTCCGCGGATAATCTAGGAGAGGCTGTTGAGTCGCGTTGCCAATTGATTGACCTAGAGCCATTTACGCAACGGCAGACAACAGAGTATGCGCGAAAGATAATACAAAAAAACAATCCAGGTCTGACTAATTTGGTAGGCCTAGATGAAGTGGTGTTATTTATTGAAACAGGTGGTTTGCCAGGGCGAATAAATGATGTCTTAGCGCAAATGAGCACCTCAGCTATGGGGCATGAAAAGCCTACACTTGTGAAATCAGGATCCGTAATAGGGTTAATAGCACTAGCTATTTTATTGCTGGGTGTTTCAGTTTTTATCTTTTACCCTCAAGAAGAAAGTGAGGAGGTGCCTTCTACTGTTGTGCAGGCTCAGTCGGCAGGGCGGATACATAGCCAAACGCTAGAAACTCCTACTAAAACAGCGATTACTGAGCAGCCAAGAGTAAGCGGCTTTAGCGAGATAAAAGATGTCAAAACGCCTTCTTCAACGTTAGACGCTCCTTTAGAGACGGCGAGTAAAACAAAGGTGAGCGGCCTGAGGAATACAGATGAAAAGATAGAGGCCGTTAAGGTAGAGGCCGTTAAGGTAGAGAGGAGCGTTAATGCTCAAACGGTGGTTCTAGCTAACATCAAAGCAGAGGAGGCAGGTAGCGATAGCAAGGAGGTCGTATCTATAAAAGAAAATAGTAATCCTAGCGCCAAAGCACCCGCAGCATTAACAGCTATTCAGTTGAATCACCAATGGCTTGAAAGTAGAGATAAAAAACATTTCACTTTGCAATTGTTGGGTGTGTCCACAGAAGAGTCTGCAAAAAAGTTTATTCTTAAACATAACACCCTTAAACCATTATATTTTTTTCAACATAAAAGAAATGCTGGGCAATGGTTTGTGGTTATCTATGGTGATTTTGACAATAAAAAGCTAGCAGAAGAAAAAGCGAATAAGATGCCGGCTTCTTTGACGGCATTAAAACCTTGGGTTCGTACGTTTGACGCCGTTCAAAGAGATGTTCTAGTTAAAGAGTGAGCTAGGTGCTAAAAAGCTGATATTCAGCTAAGCGTGTGTCGCGTAGGTCTTAAGAGTATGGTATTTGTTAATAGATATGCTCTTCAAAATTGAAAATAATCTATCTGATTGGTATAATTATTAGCCGACTTGCGTAAGTAAGTTGTCTATTCAATAACTAAGCACATAAGGTTAACCGAGTGAAACATACCTCAATCCCTCAAGCGGGTTTATATGACCCTGCGTTTGAAAAAGACAGCTGCGGATTTGGACTCATTGCGCACATTGATAACAAACCGAGCCACTGGCTGATTAAGACGTCCATCGATTCGTTAGCTCGATTAACCCACCGTGGCGCCATCGCAGCAGACGGCAAGTCAGGTGATGGCTGTGGTTTGCTCCTTAAAACGCCAGAAAAATTCTTTCGTGCAAAAGCACAAGAGCTTGGCGCGACACCGACTGAATTGTTCGCTGTTGGCATGGTCTTTTTAAGCCAAGATGCGTCTAAGGCTGAGCAAGCAAAACTAATCCTTAAAGAAGAAATAGAAAAAGAAGGGCTCACTGTTATTGCCTGGCGAACTGTGCCAACCAATACAGAAGCATGTGGTGAACAAGCCTTAGCAACATTGCCTTGTATTGAGCAGGTATTTGTCAATGCAAAAGAGGGGATGGATAATGCAGCAATGGATTGTTGCCTATATATTGCAAGACGTCGTGCTGAAAAGCGGATAGAACAAAACGACGAGATGTTTTATGTGGCGAGTTTGGCTTCAAATGTCATTTCTTACAAAGGCTTGGTAATGCCAGAGTTTTTACCGGTTTTTTACCCAGACTTAAATAATCCAGAGCTGGAAAGTTCACAATGTGTTTTCCATCAGCGATTTGCAACGAACACATTTCCACAATGGCGTCTAGCTCAACCGTTTAGGTTTCTGGCACATAATGGTGAAATTAATACTATTCGCGGTAATAGAAGCTGGGCGCAAGCACGTAGCTATACGTTTGAAACGCCTTTAATACCTAATATGGATGATATTCGACCTTGGGTTTCGTCCGTAGGCTCAGACTCAAATAGTCTGGATAATATGGTGGATGGTCTGATTGCTGGCGGCATGGATATTTTCCGTGTTATGCGCCTGCTCGTCCCACCAGCATGGCAAAATGTTCACACTATGGATCCTGAACTGCGTGCTTTCTATGAATATTCATCCATGCATATGGAGCCTTGGGATGGCCCTGCAGCCATTGTGCTGACAGATGGTCGTCATGTAGCGTGTTGTCTCGATCGAAATGGCCTACGCCCTGCTCGTTATGTGATTACTAAGGACCGTCATATCACCCTGGCGTCTGAGGTGGGCGTGTATGACTATAAGCCAGAAGACGTTGTGCAAAAAGGTCGCTTAAAACCGGGCGAAATGTTAGCTGTGGATACAGAAAAAGGCGAACTGATTACGCCGAAGGAAATTGATGACCGTTTAAAGGCTCGTCAACCGTACAAAGCATGGTTAGCTGAGCACACTAAAAAACTATGTACAGAAAGAGATGATGATCCACTGACTTTGGCGCCATTAGATAAAGCAACTTTACAGGTGCATGAAAAGCAGTACCAGTTGACTTTTGAAGAGCGAGATCAAGTACTTAAAGTGTTGGCAGAAGCAGGCCAAGAAGCAATTGGTTCAATGGGTGATGACATCCCCATGCCTGTTTTATCAACTAAAATTCGTAGCTTGTATGATTATTTTAGACAGCAGTTTGCACAAGTAACGAACCCGCCTATTGACCCTTTGCGTGAGCAAGTGGTTATGTCATTGATGACAAGCTTTGGTCGGGAAAAAAATCTATTTGAAGAGTCGGCCGAACATGCGCACCGCTTAGAAGTGGGTTCACCGGTCTTATCAGCATCAAAATTTGATGTACTGCTGTCAATGACAGATTCGTCATATAAAAGCGCGGTTATAAGTTTGCAATATGACTTGTCTGTGTTTAATTTAGAAAGTGCTATTCAGCATATATGTCAGCAAGCTGAGGAAAAAGTTCGTGAAGGTAATGTTGTTATTGTCTTAAGTGACAGAGGGTTAGCAGCGGGCTTTTTACCAGTACATGCCTTATTAGCGACGGGTGCTGTACATCATCATTTGGTCAACGTTGGTTTGCGTTGCCAGTCAAATATTGTTGTTGAGTCGGCTACGGTCCGAGATCCACACCAGTTTGCAACGCTTATTGGTTACGGTGCAACGGCTGTTTGTCCGTATCTTGCCTATGAAACGCTGAACGACATGCTGGAAACGGGCGATATAACTGGTATTGAAGAAGATGTGTTGGCTCAGAATTACCGTAAGGGTATCAATAAAGGGCTGTACAAAATACTATCTAAAATGGGTATTTCAACAATTGCTAGCTATCGTGGCTCGCAGTTATTTGAAATTGTTGGGCTGCAATCGGCAGTTGTTGATACCTGTTTCAAAGGAACCACCAGCCGCATTGAAGGGGTTGGTTTTGAAGCGCTAGAAAATGAGCAAAAACAACTCTCTAAAGTAGCTTGGAACCCACGAAAAAGTACTGAACAAGGCGGTTTGTTGAAATATGTTCATGGGGGGGAGTATCACGCTTATAACCCAGATGTTGTCAACTCTTTGCAACAAGCGGTCCGTTCAGGTGATATTAGTAAATACCGTCTGTATGCTGATGAGGTGAATCACCGTGCACCTGCCTCCATTCGCGATATGTTTAGCTTGAAGTTAGATGAGAAAAAAGCTATTTCTATCGATGAAGTAGAGCCCGCAGAAGGCTTGTATACACGTTTTGATACAGCTGCAATGTCATTGGGTGCGTTGTCACCTGAGGCGCACGAAACATTAGCTATTGCAATGAATCGTTTGGGTGGCCGTTCAAATTCTGGTGAAGGGGGTGAAGACCCTGCAAGATTTGGCACTGAAAAGCTGTCAAGAATAAAACAAATTGCATCAGGGCGCTTTGGTGTAACACCACATTATTTAGTTAATGCCGATGTCCTGCAAATTAAGGTTGCTCAGGGTGCTAAGCCAGGCGAAGGTGGGCAGCTGCCGGGTGATAAAGTTAATAAAATGATTGCAACGCTGCGCTACTCTAAGCCAGGCGTTTCACTTATTTCACCACCACCACACCACGATATTTATTCAATTGAAGATTTGGCTCAGCTTATTTTTGATTTGAAACAAGTGAACCCAGAAGCCCTTGTGTCGGTTAAATTGGTTTCAGAAGCGGGTGTTGGAACGATCGCCGCAGGTGTTGCTAAATGCTATGCCGATTTAATTACGATTGCGGGTTATGACGGCGGTACAGGTGCCAGCCCACTAACCTCAGTACGTTATGCTGGAGCACCGTGGGAGTTAGGGTTAACTGAAACGCATCAAACATTGCTTGCAAATGATCTAAGAGACAAAGTTCGTCTGCAAACAGATGGGGGGCTAAAAACTGGTCTAGATGTTATTAAAGCGGCTATCTTAGGTGCCGAAAGCTTTGGTTTTGGTACGGGCCCAATGGTTGCTATGGGGTGTAAATACCTTCGTATTTGTCATCTTAATAACTGTGCGACAGGCATTGCGACACAAGATAATGTACTTCGCATGAAACATTATCACGGAGAAGTAGAGTATGTGATGAACTACTTCCGCTTCCTTGCTCAAGAGGTGCGCGAATGGTTAGCGAAACTGGGCTTTAAAAAACTTGAAGACATCATTGGGCGAACAGATTTGCTTGAGCAAATTGAGGGACTAACAGATAAGCAAAGTGGCTTAAAACTACAGCCTATCTTGGATTATATTCCGGGCAATGAAACGAAAGCACAGCACTGCATTACGCCACAAAATGATCCGTTTGACGATGCCGCATTTGCTGAAGGAATAGTGGTAGATGTGCTGCCAGCAATCGAAGCAAAAGCGGGTGGTTCGTTTAGATATACGATTAGTAATATTCACCGGTCTATTGGTGCTCGCGTATCAGGTGAAATCGCGAAACGTTATGGCAATAATGGCATGAGCGATGCCCCTATTGATATTCACTTTAGCGGTTCAGCAGGCCAAAGTTTTGGTGTGTGGAATGCGGGTGGTCTAAATATGACACTTGAAGGCGATGCGAATGATTATGTTGGTAAAGGTATGGCCGGTGGTAAACTGGTTCTAAAAGCACCAGCAAATAGCATGTTCGATAGTCATGATTCAACCATCATGGGTAACACCTGCTTATATGGCGCTACCAATGGTAAATTATTTGCAGCTGGCCTAGCAGGAGAGCGTTTTGCTGTTAGAAACTCTGGCGCAATAGCGGTTGTTGAAGGCATTGGAGACCATGGTTGTGAATACATGACAGGTGGTGTTATTGCTGTCTTAGGAGAGGCCGGCATTAACTTCGGGGCAGGAATGACGGGTGGCTTTGCATTTGTATTGGACGAGTCACGTACGTTTGTCGACAGATATAACCATGAATTGGTAGATATTCATCGTGTGTATACAGAGTCAATGGATGCACATTGTGGCTATTTACGCCGTTTAATAGAAGAGTTTACAGTCGAAACAGGCAGTAAAAGAGGTCAAGATATACTTGATAATTTTGCTGATTATATACAACACTTCTGGCTGGTTGCACCTAAAGCGGCTGACGTTAAATCGCTATTAGATTCAATAACCTCATAAGAAGTTTAACGTAGAGAAACACAGATAAAATGGCTAATAATTTTCAATTTGTTGACGTACCTCGCATTGACCCAATAAAGGTGCCTGCGAATCAAAGAAAACAAGAGTTTAAAGAGATTTATGGTGAGTTAGATGCAGAGCAAGCAGCCGATCAAGCTGATCGTTGCCTACACTGTGGAAACCCATATTGTGAATGGAAATGCCCCGTGCATAATTACATTCCAAATTGGCTTAAACTGATTTCAGAAGGTAAGGTTATTGAAGCGGCCGAGTTGTCGCATAAAACTAATTCATTACCGGAAATTTGTGGACGCATTTGCCCACAAGATAGGTTGTGTGAAGGCTCCTGTACGCTAAACGATGAATTTGGTGCTGTTACTATTGGCTCTATTGAAAAATATATTTCTGATGAGGCTTTCAAACAGGGCTGGCGCCCAGACCTATCAACGGTCAAACAGACGGGTAAACGCGTAGCGATTATTGGTGCAGGACCGGCCGGTTTAGGTTGTGCCGATATTCTTGCTCGTAATGGTGTAAAGCCGGTGGTTTATGACCGTTACCCTGAAGTAGGCGGACTATTAACTTTTGGGATACCTCCGTTCAAATTAGAAAAAAGCGTGGTGAAAAACCGTCGTGAAATTCTAGAAGGTATGGGTGTTGAATTTATATTAGAGACAGAAATTGGCAAAGATGTGCCATTTCAGCAATTACTAGACGAGTACGATGCTGTTTTCCTAGGGATGGGTACTTATAAATTTATGAAAGGTGGTTTTCCGGGTGAAAACTTAGAGGGCGTGCATGAGGCACTTCCATTCTTAGTGTCTAATATCAACCGCTTGATGGACTTAGAAGGCGTTAATACCATCATGGGCGATGAGTTCATCGACATGAAAGGGAAACGAGTTGTGGTGCTCGGTGGTGGAGATACGGCGATGGATTGTAACCGTACAAGTATTCGTCAAAATGCACAAGAAGTGACTTGTGTTTACCGTCGTGATGAAGAAAATATGCCGGGCTCTCGTCGTGAAGTAGCAAACGCAAAAGAAGAAGGTGTTAACTTTCTTTGGAATCGTCAACCGGTAGAAATTATTGGTAAGGACAAGGTTGAAGGCATTAAATTAGTGACCACCGAGTTAGGTGAGCCAGATGCACGCGGCCGACGTAGCCCTGTTGTAATACCAGGCACGGAAGAAATCGTACCGGCTGATAGTATTATTGTGGCTTTTGGTTTTCAGCCAAGTCCAATGCCATGGTTTGCAGATTTTGGTATAGATCTTGATGAGCGTGGCCGTGTGATAGCACCAGAGCATAATGAATTTGGTTATCAGACCACCAATGAAAAAGTATTTGCTGGCGGCGATATGGTTAGGGGGTCGGATCTTGTTGTTACGGCTGTTTACGAAGGTCGTGAGGCCGCCCAAGGCATCCTTGATTACTTAAACATATAGTCTTCATTACCCTATTTTAGCAACGCCAATACACGGCTTTTACACTTAAGAGTATTAAATAATGACCACGTTAAAAAATGATTTAATGTTAAGAACATTGCGTGGTGAAAAAACAGAGCGTACGCCTGTTTGGATGATGCGTCAGGCGGGCCGATATTTGCCTGAATACCGTGCGACACGCGCTCAAGCGGGTAGTTTTTTAGATCTGTGTAAAAATGCAGAGCTTGCTTGTGAAGTCACTTTGCAACCGTTGGAACGTTATCCAATGGATGCAGCGATCCTATTTTCCGATATTCTGACAATCCCAGATGCTATGGGTTTAGGCCTTTATTTTGAAGAAGGCGAAGGCCCTCGGTTCGAACGTACTGTGCAAACGGCAGCGGATATTGACAAGTTATTTGTACCCGATCCGAATCAAGAACTTCAGTACGTAATGAACGCTGTTTCAACCATTAAAAAAGGGTTGAATGGTGCTGTTCCATTAATTGGTTTTTCCGGTAGCCCATGGACCTTAGCTTGTTACATGGTTGAAGGAAGTGGGAGCAAGAACTTCGCAAAAATTAAACGCATGATGTACGACACCCCTGAGTTGATGCATCGTTTGCTCGACATCGTTAGTCAATCGGTAATAAGCTATCTACAAGCTCAGATTGAAGCGGGCGCACAAATAGTCATGGTGTTTGATACCTGGGGCGGTAACTTATCAACAAAAGATTATGAAACATTTTCTTTAGCCTATAGCCGAAAAATTTCACACGCCCTACAAGCAACAAACCCAAGCGTACCACGATTATTATTTACTAAAGGTGCGGGTGTTTGGCTAGAAACTATGGCGGATGCTGGCTATAACGGCTTAGGAGTTGATTGGACAACAGATTTAAAGCTAGCACGAGAGCTCACGAAAGATAGCGTTGTACTGCAAGGGAATCTTGACCCAACAAGCTTGTATGCTAGCCCAGAAAAAATCCGTCAAAAAGTACGTGACGTATTGGCCGATTATGGTCACGGGCATAAACATATCTTTAACCTAGGGCACGGAATACTACCTGACATTAATCCAGAGCACGTGAAGGCGATGATTGATGAAGTACATCAAAGTAGCCCCGCGTACCATCAATAATATTATTTTTGGTTTATAGTTTACTGACGGGTGACTGAATTGGACTACGACGATAAACCCAGAATAGAAATACAGTATTGCACACAATGCAGGTGGTTGTTACGTGCGGCCTGGTTAGCACAGGAGTTACTGACAACGTTTGAAGAAGAGCTCGGTGGTGTTACTTTAATACCAGCGAGTGGGGGCACTTTTGAAATAAATGTACATACTGAAGAGGCGACAAAGCATATCTGGTCGCGAAAGCAAGAGCAACGCTTTCCCGAGGCAAAAGAAGTTAAGCAACGTATTCGTGATTGTTTATTTCCTGATAAACCATTAGGGCATTCAGATGTTAAAAGCCCTAGTTAGGGCTTTTGGTTGTATTTCTTTGTTCATGCGCAGGACTGCTTTTACTATCGTACTCAGTCATATGCTCAAGTAGCTAAATTTTACTATAGGTAATTAATTAAGAAAGCAAGAAGTTAGTCAGCTTGATTACTTTCGCTTAGACCCTTCGGTCTCCCCTTTTATCGCCAGCAGTTTGTTAATGTGGCTGTTTTAGCGCCAGTTTGGTCATAAGTCATTGTTCCACACTTGTCCGATGCTTGAGCATTTTGTGGTACAGCTTGTAGTTCAAAAGCAGTTGCTGTGGGTGCTGATGAAAATGAATAATTATAATCAGGATGAATGATACCTGGCTCTAAGGCTGGGGTGCATCCTGCTGCAGTTGCACAGGCAGCGGATGATATAGGGTCACTCGTACCATTTAGTATTAAATACGAGTTATTTTCAGTGAAGCGGCGCTCAAGAAAATTAGATAATTTCAGCAAGTCTGATTGAGCTGTTGTACGTTTGTTGGTACGAGTATTTTCCACATACGAAGGGTATGCTATTGATGTCAATATAGCGATAATAGCAACAACAATCATTAATTCAATAAGGGTAAAGCCGTTTCTAGTTTTCATAATTTGGACTTGTTAAAAGAGGTTATCTTAATTGACGCCATGATTGTCTGCCAGTAGGGCTACCAGAGGACTCTTTGATCATGTCTAAATTACCGCTAGAGCCACTCGAGTATTTACATTCTGTGCCATCATCGCAAATAACGACACCCGGCGTTTTAATAATACCAAGGCCATCCTTACGAATACCGCTGGTAGGGATAGTATCTAGAGCATCAATGTTTCCGTCTCCATTAGTGTCGTACATTGCTACTAGGTCAAGTAAGTCAATAACACCATCATTATTGATATCAAAAGGCGAGGTATCAAGGCGACTCCCATTAACAGCATCTAGTTCCATTAGCCAGCTTGAGCCACCAGAATTACATGGGTTAGGGTCAGGTATTAGAGTAACAAATATGATGCGCCCATTTCTTAGTAGAGGGGCAGCGATCACACGCTCACCTTCTGGACCATTGCCATTATATGGGGAGGCAATGGGCACATTTAGATCCATATACCAACCATCTTTTGTTGTGTAGTCAACAGTTGTATTTGATGTTGCACGTAAATCGATAAGTGTTGAGTCACTTGGAAGTGGGTTAGAAGGTGTTTGTATAACGTTAGAAGCTGTTACCTCAAATGTTTTTTCTGTTAGGATTTCTTGTTGTAGTAAATTTGTACGGCTTGCAACGGCCGAACCTTGGTCTCTAATGCCAAAGAAAGTCTGTATTTGAGGTGATGGGCCAACAATTTGGTCATTAACGGCATAATATTTACCAGTGCCAAAGTACACCATTAAACCACCGCTAGGGTGTTTGCCAACTTGCGGTTTGGCGGTAATGGGTTGTGGGGTTCCAGAGCCATCAAGAGCTTGATATAGTGGAGCAGGACTAGGGTTTGTACCATAAGCTACTTTCCACGTACTTGTATTGTTCCCCGAGACATCAAATTTCCATAGATTGCCAAGCAAGTCACCAGCATAAATGCTATCAGTAACTTTATCACCATCTTCATCAACTGCAATAGGGGTAGATAATCCATTAGGGTTACCTGCACTGCCGACACCAGTATCAATTTTTTTAAGTATATACCCGGTTTGAATATCAATTAAGAATAAAACGGCGGAGTTATTTGCACTTTCGTAACCGTTAGCAACCACAGCAGCCCAGCTGCCATCTTGCATTTTAACTATTGATGCCTGAGGCAATGTGTAGCCGAGATCGGCAGCAAAAGAACCTACATCTGAGGGGTTTGGGGCTTGAGCATCTGAAATCTCCCATAAAACATTACTAGCCGAAAAGCTGGATGGATTTGTAACGTCTAGGGCGAATAGACCTTTGCCACCAGCACCTAGAGTGGTGACTAGAACTGAACGCCATGCACTACCAAAGTAAGCGTCCCCACCACGGGGAGCGCCGTCAACAAAATACCTGTGGGGAATACAGCCAGCACCTCCACAGCCATAAAAAGGGTCTGTCAAAGTACTTAATGCTCCGATGGTTGCATCAGGTACGTAGGAAAATAATTCGACGCCCCTAGAAGAATATGAGGAATCAGTAGGTTCTGATGTTGCATTAACAGCATGTAACATGCCGTCATTAGCTGAAAAGTATACGGCAGGCGTTCTAGCAAGTTTGGCGGTTAAATGAGCAGGGTAGGCGGCAGCCTCTGTAGTGTCAGCTAATTGAGTGTAACCAAAGTCTTCAACATGACCTGAAAACCATGGGTCGGAGTTAATTACATCACCTAATAAAGACACACGGTCTCTAAACGGGCCACCATTTTTTTGTTCGTTGGAGGTATCACCTCGAATATAATCGGTTCTATTTGATCCTAATGTGTCTGTTGTGCCAGATGAATCTGTGTCCATCAGTAGTTGTTGGGTAGTATTGAGGTTAGCGTATTCAAAAATGATGCCCGTAGAGCTACCACTGGTAGAGTCGTAAGAGAATATATTGCGGCTGTTTTCAGCAGGTATAAGCGTTGAGGCATCCCACGCTTGTGAGCCAATACTTCCATCATTATTTAAATTAAACGCTAATAGCTGTCCTGTCCATGTTGCACTATTAAAGCGAGCCTGGAAGACATAGGAGTTAGTATCTAAGCGTGTAGAATTAGTAGCAACCGATGATGCAGAAGAGGTTAGTGCCTCAATGTTAGTAAATGCTTGGTTAAGAGCGGATACAAGTTTGTCTGGTTCAGTCGCTAATACATAATTATCGGGTTCGCCATCGCTGTCGGCATCCCATTCTGTTGTTGATGTGCCTGGCGTACCATTATTAGGGTCTGCATCATCATTATCGTCAACAAAACCACCATACTTTCCAGCAAGCCACAGCATGTTCATTTGCCCTAGTAAAGGGTTGGAGCTGTATTCTTGAGAGTCCACCATAAATGTAGATATGGTTTGTTTACCTGTGAAGTCGGTTGTTGCGCCTAAATTTCCTGTGGCGCCGGTACGAATATCTTCTGTATTAGCATAGTAAGCAAGGCCTGCAATATAGTAAGAATTTTCCTTTGGTGAATAAGGGGCTGTGCCCATTACTTCACCTAAACCTGGAATTATTTTTGCGGTATTAGCCATGTCGCAATTAAGAGCTGTACAGCCAACAACTTGAGCGGTACCGGTCAGTCCCTCTAAGTCGCCAACAGTATTGGTAAGGTTGGTGACATTGATGTCTGAATCAGGCGTGCTGGGTTCGCCATAATCATCGCTAATATTTGTGCCATTAAAACTACTGGCCGTAAAGTGAGTGCCAGGCAATTTTTTATCTTTCCAAGGGTTGGCATCATTAATGCCGATAATGAAATTATTTTGGCATTCATATTGAATTGGATCTTCCCATCGACTGCCATCTAAAATAGGGAATCCACCATTAGCACCTGTAAGGTATTCTGCCGTTGGACCAAGGTTTTTAAAGTAACGAATAGACTCATAAAATAGTTCGCTAGCAGGGTCGTTCCCTTTATAACCAGGGTCGCTGAACTTATTTAAATAGGTAATAACGCCTGATAAGGAAACACTACTTGCTACCGAATCAGCAGTGTTTGCATTGGTGTTAATAATGCCTGTTGATAAAATCTCTGCAAGGGGATTAGTCATTGTCCCGCCAGAGCCATCTGGCATGGTTGTGCCTACGTATTTCATATTGGAGCGTAAAACGCCCCCATCTATTCCGTTACCATTGGTGTTGCTGTAACTCGTTACACCAAAACGCATTTGGTCCGCATTCTTTTGTATTAAGCCTTCAGGCTTGTAATAACTGCCGCTTCCATAAGGAACGCAGTTAGCTTCTAAATTACTGCTACTTTCACACACTTTGATGTGTACGTTGTAGGTGCTGCCACTTAAATCATTGGCGTTAATTGATGTACCAAATTTTACACCGAATGCTTCATTACGAATATATACAGGAACAGACCAAGGCGTTACCGTAGATGGGTTTACGTTTCGAGTAGACTTAATAAGTTTACGGGGAAACCAGTTGTCGTTGTCTTGTTTTCGGGTTCTACGAATAACTGTTTCAGTTGTACTATCGACTACACGGTTGCCACCTGTCATTGTCCAGACAAACATATCCATAGCTGTCATGGTGGCCCAGTTCATAAAGTTACCACTAAATTTGCTGGTACATTCATGGTTGGTGTTATTTACTGGCCCAGCGGGGTTAAATTGCCCAGACCCATAGGTGTAGCATTTATTAGGGTCAAAATAACCAAGATATTCTTGAATAGGAGAATAACAGATACCTACAGTACCACCATCATTCACCCGACCAGTACACCCTGTTGATATATTAGGCTGATCATTATAAGCGGCCCCCCCCATTGGGGTTTCAACAGACATATTAAAGAGTACATTCGGATCTACCGAGGTGGTTAAAAATAAGGGTGATTGAGCAATGGCTGCATATGCAGAACCGGCTGTATATAAGGCGGCAAAAGCAATGAAAATAAATCTTTGGATGATTAGTTTTAACATGTGAGTGTCCCCCAAATCCATTTAGCGTTTATAGGTGCTTTGTAACATAACTACAGCGGTATCAGTGCCACCAAGTGCTCTAGTCGTGATACGGTAATAACGAGTATCAACGGCCACCCCAGCTTCTAAACTACTTCCAGACTCAGGCACGGCAGGCATTTCTTCAATGATGTATGCAGGTGGTGTTGTTATATTACTAAGTGTTCCGGTGTACGCAATAACATCGTTAGTGGTATCAGACCAATTGGTAACACTTGCGTCCCAACGTGCTGGCCCAGAGCCAGTCGGCTGATAGTGACCTAATGAGCTGCCGGTAAACGGTGGTAATATAGCGGTAGTTCTCAGGTATTCTTCTGCCTCACGCAGTGCAGATTCCCCTGCTTGTAATGACATGCTTCTATCCTTGAAATTCCCCGCCATTCTTTCTTCTAAAACAGTAGTTTGCATGCCTGAAATGCCTAGTAGAGTCATTATTAATAACATAATAAGGCTGACAAATAATACTGCGCCGCTTTGCTTGTTATGGAGTTTGAAATGATTATTCATACTTATTGCACTCGGTTTCTAATGCCGATTACGGTTGTAAAAACTCGGCGTAATCGATTATCTGCAGAGGTAACTGTCGCGCCATTATAGGTGTAAGTCATGTTGTCAGTAGTTAGGTTGTCGTCCTGAGTCTCAACCAATAAACTAATTTCAGCGCTGATCACATTGATCCAGTTTGTAGCCGCATTAACCGTGTTAGCCGTTTGATAAGCATCGACAATATCATCACCTGTTGTGTCTACACCATAAGTTACTTGCATATCTTCAACGCCTTCTATTAATTCCATAGGGTTTTGTGCTGAAGCGGCCTCGGTGTTATCAAATACCCATAGAGCATTTCGGCCGCCAGCACCTTGGCGTATAAAATAGGTTAGTGAGGTAAATTGGAGTAATTCAGAGTCAGCCCCGTATAATTTTGCGTTAGCGGTACCACAAGATCCTGTACCAATACCTGCTTGGTTAATGCAAAAGTGTGTGCCAGTGTTATTACTGGCTGGGTGAGGAATTGTTTGTGAGCCGGTACCATTGGAAACAGTGCCAGCTCTAAAAATATGAGCATCTTGGCAATCAGATATCATTAATGCGTCACCTGCTGTTAGGTTGCAACTATTAGGGGATGAAACTTTTATATTTGCAGAGGAGATGGTCATTGGAGTAATCAAGGTGGCTCCACAACTACTACCTTTTTGAATAGTAATGGTATCGGTACCACCGACGACTGAACCGCTAATGCTTGCATTTAATGCCGGGGCCCATACGGTAGCTGATGTGGCTTCGTTACCATTGATGATACTGTTTTCTGTGTAGTTCGGAACAGGTGCATTAGCAACAGTTTGCACATTCATTTCTTCTATGGCCCTGCAACCAGTGTAGCCTGCCTCACGAACGTCTCTGGTGATGAATTCCAGCGCGAAGCGGGCGTTTTCTTGCAATCTTGATTGTTCTTCTGTTATTCGGTAGGTTTGTTGAGAACTAACAAATACCTGACTGATGCCAGCAGCTAATAGCAGGCCAATAACCATAGCGACCATCAACTCAACAAGAGTAATACCGTACTGTGTTGTTTGTGTTTTGGTATGTGTCATAACTCTGTACTTATTGAAAAACGTTGGGTGTTACTACCACCTGTACCACGTGAATCATCCCACTGTATGGTAATGGTGGTGACACCAGTAGCGGTAACGATGGCGCCAGCCCCACCAGGGAGAGAGGCTGCGATGGCAGCTTTCCAAGCGACTCTGTCTGTATCGACAACAGAGGCAGACACTGGAGATGGTGTTGCGAGAGCAATATCATAGCCGCCTGCTTGTGCAACCAGTTTATTAACTCTCATACGATCTATAATGTCATATACGTGAATGACAGCTTCTGTGCGTAACTGTGCACTGTGGTTGCTTTTAAGGCTAGTGACTTGTAACCCTGCAAGGCCTAATAAACCAATCGCCAATACAAATACTGCTACCATTACTTCTATTAAGGAAAAACCGCTTTGGCGAGTTCTTATTTTTTTTATTACGGGCATGTTGCGGTTCCAGTAGATGTTCGAGGGCGGCCAGAAACACTGATACGTATGGATTTGGACTTTGCTGTGTCAACATTGTCAGCGCATACTCTAAATGTGTCATTAGCCAACCCGCCTGAGCTTGTTGATAGGCCGCTGGGTAAATAAGCGACCCAATCATCATAATTGGCCCCTGTACGCAGCGTATAGCCGTTTGGTAGTGCGCCATACGTTCTTAAAAGACAATCTTCGCCCGTTTCGCATAAGTTAATATCCGCATCGTCTGTTAGAGTTCCGTCTCCATTGATGTCAGTAAAAACATCCCAGCCAGTATCCCAAACTTGGCTGGCGATACCTTTACGACGAATAGTGACCTGAATGCCTCGCTTGATCGCTTCACTTCTAGCTAAATTAAGTGAAGATACTAGGTTGTTTGTTTGAGTAATAGTATGGTTTTTTCGAATAAACTCTTGATAACTGGGTACTGCAATTGCTAAGAGAATACCAGCAATAATAACGGTGGTTAAAAGCTCAATAAGCGTAAAACCTTGTGGTGGTTTTAAACTAATATGCTGTTGATGAATTTTCATGGTTTTGAGCCTAGCAGAATTTCACATAAACAGGGGCATTTGAAAGATGAGAGGTGTTTTATACCAGATAAACGGTAGGTTTATTCCGTATCTATTAAATGGATTGATTCGTCATTAAAGTCTGAAGAAGCTTCAGAGCCAAGTTTAATCATCAGCCTTACTTCATTTTGTGAATCAGCATACATCAGAGCATTTTCATAGCTAATCTCACCTTTTTTATACAATTCATATAATGCTTGATCAAAGGTTTGCATTCCGTGTTCAACTGATTTTTTCATTAAATCTTTTAGCTTATGTATTTCGCCTTTTCTAATGTAATCTGAGGCAAGAGGCGTGTTTATGAGTATTTCAATAACAGCTTTTCGGCCTTTGCCATCGATTGTGGGTATCAATTGTTGAGCTATTACAGCTTTGAGATTGAGTGATAAATCCATGAATAATTGGTTATGTGCTTCTTCGGGGAAAAAATGAATAATGCGATCAAGTGCTTGGTTCGCATTGTTTGCATGCAAGGTTGATAAGCATAAATGTCCCGTTTCGGCAAACGCGATAGCATGATCCATTGTTTCTCGTGTTCGAATTTCACCAATTAGAATCACATCAGGCGCTTGTCTTAGGGTGTTTTTTAAAGCTACTTCATAGGATTCAGTATCAATGCCTACTTCCCGTTGCGTAACGACACAGCCAGCATGAGAGTGTAAATATTCAATAGGGTCTTCTATAGTAATAATATGGCCGGTGCTATTGTTGTTACGGTGGCCGACCATGGCCGCTAATGATGTGGACTTGCCGGTTCCTGTTGCACCAACAAAAATAATGAGACCGCGTTTCGTCATCGCTAGCTCATTTAATATAGGGGGTATGCCCAGTTCTTCTGCTGTTGGTATTTTACTTTCAATTCGTCGTAATACCATGCCCGCACTGCTTCTTTGGGTGAACGCGCTCACACGAAAGCGACCAATGTCATGTCTTTGAATCGCAAATTGACATTCGTTAGTGGTCTTAAACTCTTCTTTTTGTTCGGGGGTCATTATGCTTAGGACTATTTCAAGAGTTTGAGAATTGCTTAATCGACTTTTAGAAATGGCTTGTAATTCGCCATTTATTTTCAAAGAGGGCGCCCAGCCAGTTGTAATAAACAAGTCAGATGCTTTTTTATGAACAACGAGTTGTAATAGGGCATCAAAATCCATGATTAATCTCCTTACTGTAGGGGGGGGATTTAATTGAACGTGCTTTTATCAGCGGCTTTCATGCGGGCGTCTTGTCTCGAGACAATCCCAGCTTGAACGAGTTCAGTTAAGTGTTGATCAAGTGTTTGCATACCATCTTTACGACTGGTTTGTATTGTGGAGTACATTTGTGCAATTTTATCCTCTCTAATGAGATTACGTATGGCAGGGGTGCCGGTCATTATTTCCCAGGCGGCGATTCGTCCACCACCAATTTTTTTCATCAAGGTTTGGGCAATAACAGCTCGAAGTGATTCAGATAACATGGAACGCACCATGCCCTTTTCGCCTTCTGGGAATACATCAATAATCCGGTCAACGGTTTTAGCGGCGGAGCTGGTGTGTAGTGTACCGAAAACTAAGTGCCCCGTTTCTGCGGCGGTTAACGCAAGTCGAATGGTCTCAAGGTCTCGCATTTCACCTACAAGAATAATGTCAGGGTCTTCACGTAGCGCAACTCTTAGGGCTTCACTGAACCCATGGGTATGTTTGTGTACTTCACGTTGATTAATAAGGCACTTTTTGCTTTTATGAACGAATTCAATTGGATCTTCGATAGTGAGAATATGTTCGTATACATTGTCATTTTTATAATCCATCAACGCTGCTAGCGTGGTGGATTTACCTGACCCAGTTGGGCCGGTTACTAGCACAAGACCGCGTGGAACATTGATGATCTCCTTAAAAGATTGCGGGCAATTTAAGTCTTCTAGGGTAAGAATATCAACGGGAATAGTTCTAAATACAGCAGCTGCTCCACGATCCTGGTTAAATGCATTAACACGAAAACGGGCCGTACCAGGCAATTCAAATGAAAAATCAACTTCTAGGAACTCTTCATAATCACGTCGCTGTTTATCGTTCATGATATCGTAAATCATCGAGTGAACTTCTTTATGCTCTAGTTCAGGCATATTGATTCGACGAATATCACCATTAACACGAATCATTGGTGGTAAGCCGGCTGAAAGATGTAAGTCCGATGCGTTATTTTTTGTGCTAAAGGTTAGTAAATCTGAAATATCCATGTGTTAAACCCGTTTGCCCCAAAGAGCTCTGTTATTTGTATAATAAAATAACTAGAAAATATCACTATCATTAGCGTATGTAAATTCTAGTACGTACCCCAAGTATAGGCACGAATTTTAAATAATGCTTCCTTTATTACAACGATACTTTGCACAACAAGCGTTGATCGAAGATCTAGAGCAAACACGCTCTTCACCTGTTAAGTTATTAGCAGTTAGTAAAACACGTCCAGCAAGCGATGTGGCGGTGCTGTACTGTGCAGGGCAGCGTGATTTTGGTGAAAACTATTTACAGGATGCGCTGAAAAAACAACACGTACTGGCGCATTTAGATATTTCATGGCACTTTATTGGGCCTATTCAGTCAAATAAAACTCGCGACATTGCGTGCTATTTTAGCTGGGTACACAGTGTAGACCGGTTAAAAATAGCGACTCGTTTAAATCAGCAGCGACCGGCTTATCTGCCACCGCTTAATATTTGTTTGCAAGTGAATGTTGATGAAGAAGAAACCAAGTCGGGTTTTTATT
Source organism: Cycloclasticus zancles 78-ME (assembly GCF_000442595.1). Classification (NCBI taxonomy): domain Bacteria; kingdom Pseudomonadati; phylum Pseudomonadota; class Gammaproteobacteria; order Thiotrichales; family Piscirickettsiaceae; genus Cycloclasticus; species Cycloclasticus zancles. The sequence continues at coordinate 82,590 of NC_021917.1, forward strand.
TAGATGAGTTGTTAGACGTTATTGAACCAATATTATCATTGGAAAACGTTCGGTTACGAGGGCTTATGGCTATTCCCAAAGTAGATAAACCGATAGCTGAGCAGCACGCATCGTTTAGGAAAATGGCACAGGCAAAAAAAGAAATTGAGCAAACATTTGATATTAGCTTGGATACGCTTTCGATGGGAATGAGCGGCGATTTACAGGTGGCCGTTGCAGAAGGAGCAACAATGGTGAGAGTAGGCACCGCTATTTTTGGCGAAAGACTAAAAAATACGGTTTAATGGCGTTTATAAAATTTAAGATTAAGTGAGAGTATGAATACAAAACAGATTGGATTTATTGGCGGTGGCAATATGGCCAGCAGCTTAATTGGTGGGCTTGTTAGTAATGGTTACCCAGCCGATAAGCTAACCGTTGTTGACCTAGATAGTGAAAAACTGAGCTATTTAAACCAAACATTTGGGGTTAATACCTTACAAGACAGCAAAGAGCTAGCCACTAAAGCAGATGTTTTGGTATTAGCAATAAAACCCCAACATATGCAATCGGTTGCACAAGATTTAGGGCAGGCGATACAGGATAAATCCCCTGTTGTGGTATCTATTGCAGCCGGTATCCGAGTTGAGGCCCTTGATCGTTGGTTAGGCGGCCATTTACCGATTGTTCGTTGTATGCCTAATACGCCAGCGCTGCTTAAAACAGCGGCGACAGGGCTTTATGCAAATGCTCAGGTGACGGAAAACCAAAAAGACTTGGTGGAATCCCTGTTACGTGCAGTTGGAGTGACTGTGTGGGTGGAAGAGGAGCATGAGCTGGATGCGGTGACAGCCTTGTCAGGTAGTGGGCCAGCCTACTTTTTTATGATCATGGAAGCGTTGGAGGCGGCAGGAATAAAGGCGGGTTTGAACCAAAAAACAGCGCAATTATTAACACAAGAAACAGCTCTAGGTGCGGCAAAAATGGCGCTAGAGTCGAGTGAGCCAACAAGTGTATTGCGTCAACGCGTGACCTCACCCGGAGGCACAACGGAGCGTGCTATAGGTATTTTGGAAGAGCAGGGGCTAAGGGATATTTTGCAGGCTGCGCTGTTGGGAGCAAAAGAACGCTCAATCGAGTTATCTGACGAATTGGGAAATAACTGATGCCAGAAGGATATTTGTCAAACCCATTGATGCTGATTATAAATTCGTTGGTAGGTGCGTATATTTTTGTGTTAGTACTGAGGGTGCTACTGCAATACACGAATGCGGACTCAAGAAACCCGGTGTCGAGCTTTATTATTAAAGCAACACAGGTACCGCTGAAAGTACTAAAGCCGATTTTCCCTACAGTTAAAGGGCTTAACCTATCGGCTATTGTGTTGATGTTGGTTTTGCAGATGCTAATAGGTTTTTTAGCCATGAGAGGGCAACCGAATGTTTGGGTGGTTTTTATTTGGAGTTTGACAGAACTTATTAGCACCATTATTAATGTTTTTATTTATAGTATTTTCGCAACCGTTATTTTAAGTTGGATAAACCCGGGTGCCCATAATCCGGTGGTCAGCTTGTTATATAGAATAACAGCGCCCGTATTGACACCTTTCCAGCGCTTGATTCCACCAATGGGCGGTATCGACTTTAGCCCGATAGTGGCCTTATTAGCCTTGCAAGTGTTAAAAATGTTACTGCTACCACCGCTTTTTGCTTTGATATAGTAACGGGAGACTTCAGGCTGTTTCGCTAGGATGCTTGAGTCTATTGTTTATGATTAATTTTATCATGAGCTGAATGTTACCTTTAGGCGCAGGTAGTGGTCACTATCTAAAGCAAACGCATTAGTGTGAGTCAGCACCGTATTTGCGATCAGAACTTTTTAAATAATCATCTATACTTTTGAAAACGCTTTATGAAATAAGCGTGTTAAATAATGGGTGGCTAATACATGAATCTTGATGCACAACTTCGTAGTTACGACCTCTGGAAGCAGTCAATGACTGAATCTATACAGGCTTATCAGCATTGGCTAGATAAGGCGAGCCTTACGGATACAGAAACAGAGTTGATGTTGATTAAAAATTTACGTTTGATAGAAAAAGACACGATTACTATCGCTTTTGCGGCTGAATTCTCGCGAGGTAAAACAGAGTTAATTAATGCATTATTTTTCTCGTCTGCGGGGATACGTTTATTACCATCAAGCCCAGGCCGGACAACGATGTGCCCGACGGAGCTGTTTTATGACCCCCAAGAGGCACCTTACCTTAGGTTGTTAGATATTGAAACGCGTGTTAGTGATATATCGATAGAAGACTATAAAAAAGACCCAAAACACTGGGCGCATTTTGCACTTGATTGCGACTCGCCCGAAAAAATGCAAGATAGTTTTTTACAGTTATTAAAGACAAAGACGGTGCCAGCGAGACGTGCGAAAGAGCTGGGGTTGGTGAGCGAAGATATTGAAGGTGACGTGACAATTCCTATGTGGCGTCATGCTCTAGTGAGTTTTCCACACCCGTTGTTAGAAAAAGGTTTAACAGTGTTAGATACGCCGGGCCTCAATGCACTGGGTAGCGAGCCGGAATTAACTTTAAGTATGTTACCAAATGCTCAAGCAATGATTTTTGTATTAGCGGCAGATACCGGTGTGACGCAAAGCGATATGGCAATGTGGAAACAACATCTTCAAGGGTATAGACGTAAACACCCACATAGCTTAGCTGTTGTATTGAATAAAATTGATACGATGAATGACGAATTGATGAGTGATAAAGAGTGGGCTGAGTCGATTCATAAACAAACATTGGAAACAGCACGGTTATTAAATTTAGATGAGCAAGCTATCTTTCCATTATCGGCCAAGCAAGCGTTGATCGGTAACATTAAAAAAAATGAACAAATGATATCCTCAAGCCGTTTAACAGGTTTGGAAAATTTCCTGTCAGATAGAATACTTAGTTCACAAAAAGAGATTCTTCAGCACAAAGTGATTGATGATGTCGTAGAAAGTATGAGAATAGCAGACAATGCCATCACGAGCCGGTTGCAGCATGTCGTGAGCCTTACAAGTGAGCTGAACGGGTTTTACAGTAAGAGCGAGGCAGCAACGGCTGAATTATTATTGGAAACCCGCAAAGAACAAACTGTATACAAGCAAAACCTAACGCATTTGCAAACCAGTCAGCATATTTTTTATACGCAAATAGCTGATTTATTGGAGGTGGTGAACACTCGGCGAGTGTCATATTTAATTGAAGAAGGTCGTGAGCAAATGAGTAAGAGCTGGACCAGTGTTGGTATTCGTCAAGGCATGCAAACTAGTTTTAAAGGACTACATGAACTGTTAAAGGAAACCTTAAGCACCACACAAGCAAGTATTAAGTTATTAGATGCGATTTATAAGCGCTTTAAAGACGAGCATAACCTTGATGCGGAGCAGGCTGAAAGGTTTGATGTCACTGGTTATCAACTACGATTAAATAAGCTGCTTCGAGATGGCTTAGAATTTAGTAGTAGTTCGGCGGTTGCACTAACAGAACAAAATGCATTAACGAAACGATTTGTTGACACGATTGGATCGCAGGCAATGTCCATTTTTGAACAAGCGCAAACTGATATTAATCGTTGGAAATCGATGGCTTTTGCTAGTTTGATTCGAGAGGTGAGTGAGCAAAAAAAGATGATGGATAGCAAATTAGAGAGTCTGAGAGATGTATCTGCAGGTAAAAATAAACTGGACGAAAAAATTGCCAACAATAAAGTATTGGAGGCTGAGTTATTGGAACGACTAGAGCAGCTTCAACAAATGATGGAGAAGATTAAAGTGCCGACAATGACTTTAGGTGAACGAAAATGTGTGAGTGAGGAGGTTATTTAATAGTCTTAGTGATAAAAATCATATCCCATACGGCATGGCCTAAACGTAAACCTCGGTTTTCAAATTTAGTTAATGGCCGAGAGTCTGGGCGTTCGGCATAATTTGGCTCAGTTGAATTAATAAACCCTGGATGAGCGTTTAACGTCTCCATCATGTGTTCGGCATAGTTTTTCCAGTCTGTTGCAGCATGAAAGGACCCACCAGTTTCCAGTTTAGAGTGAATAAGGTTTAAAAAACCTGTTTGAACAATGCGGCGTTTATGATGCCTTTTTTTGTGCCAAGGGTCCGGGAAAAACAGTTGTACGCAGTTGAGGCTATGGTCAGGAATAGCGTGCTGAAGTACCTCAATAGCATCGGTATCAAAAAGACGAATATTAGTCAGCTTCTTCTCTAAAACGATACGCAATAAATGCCCAACACCAGGCCGATGCACTTCAATACCGATAAAGTTTCTGCCTGGGTTATTCTCAGCCATGGTGGCTAAGCTTTCACCATTACCAAAGCCTATCTCTAGTGTTACAGGGTGGTTATTAGCAAACAGTGAATTTGGCTCAATAAGAAGGGCCGGGTCCAAGCCATATAATGGCCAGCCTGTTTTAATGGCGCTGTCTTGTCCGGGCGTCAAACGGCCTTCACGTTTTACAAAACTGCGAATGCGGCGTAAGAAGTTGGGGTTGGTTTCGTTGCTCATGAATAAAGCTCGGTTAAATTAAACCATCCAACGGTGAGGAGGCCGACGCATATCGGCGGCGAGGCATACGACCAGCCAAGAAGGCTTCACGTCCGGCCTGCACGGCTTTTTTCATAGACGATGCCATTAATACAGGGTTATTTGCGTGGGCAATAGCTGTGTTCATTAGAATGCCATCGCAGCCCAATTCCATACCAATGGCAGCATCAGACGCGGTACCGACGCCAGCATCAACAATAATGGGTACCTTAGCATTTTCGATGATGGTGAGAATATTGTATGGGTTACGAATACCCAAGCCTGAACCGATTGGAGCGGCAAGTGGCATAACGGCTACACAGCCCATCTCCTCTAGCCGTTTAGCAATAATAGGGTCGTCGTTGGTATAAACCATTACGTCGAAACCTTCCTTAACGAGAATGTCAGCAGATTCTAAGGTGGCAGTAATATCAGGAAATAGGGTTTTTTCGTCGCCTAATACTTCTAATTTGACCAGTTTATGCCCACCTAATAGTTCTCGTGCAAGGCGGCATGTTCTAAGAGCATCTTTAGCGGTATAGCAACCTGCTGTATTGGGTAAAATAGTGTATTTATCAGGGGAAATAACATCGAGCAAATTAGGCTCGCCAGGGTTTTGGCCAATATTCGTTCGGCGAATGGCTACCGTGACGATCTCAGCGCCGCTCATTTCGATAGCCGTTTGGGTTTCTGCCATATCTTTATATTTGCCCGTGCCCACTAGTAATCTAGAGGAAAAAGATTGGCCGGCAACAACAAGGTCATCGGGTTGACCGCCACCAATGGCTTGTACGACTTCCACAGTATCTCCTTCTTTAAGTTGAATAGTATTAAACTGGTCGGCGGGCTTTATTTCTTCATTCAGTTCAATAGCAATACGCTTTCCGAACAGGCCCATTTGTTTGATCAGTTGCTCCAAAGTTGTTTTATCGTCACAGCTAAAATTTTCGCCATTAAGTTGAATTTTCATCAGCAGTTATCAATGATTAATCGTTTGCACTATCTAGTTTGCTTTTGCGCCTTGAGCGCACAGCGGCCGCTAATTCTTCTAGCAACTGCACGCTGCTATCCCAGTCAATGCAAGCATCGGTAATACTTTGACCATAAACAAGTTCTTGGCCGTCAACTTGATCCTGGCGGCCAGCGACTAAGTGGCTTTCAATCATAACGCCGCTAATACGCATGTCACCACCGGCTATTTGTTTCGCCACATCCTTACCTACGAGCATTTGGCGCTCGTGTTGTTTGTTGCTATTGGCATGGCTAAAGTCAATCATCATGTGTAGGTTAACGCCGGCTTTCGCAAGTTCTTTAGCGGCAGCATCAACACTGTCGGCATCATAATTCGGCGTTTTGCCACCGCGTAAAATTAAGTGACAGTCGTCGTTGCCAGCGGTTTGAAAAATGGCCGACTGGCCTTTTTTGGTAACCGATAAAAAGTGATGTGGGCGAATGGCTGCTCCAATTGCATCAATCGCTACTTTAACAGTGCCATCAGTGCCATTTTTAAAGCCGACTGGGCAGGAGAGGCCGGATGATAACTCGCGATGCGTTTGGCTTTCTGTGGTTCTCGCACCGATAGCGCCCCAAGCAATCAGGTCGGACACATATTGAGGTGTGATTAAGTCTAAATATTCTGTCGCGGCAGCAATACCTTGAGAGTTGAGATTTAGTAGTAATTCCCGTGCAAGATGAACACCTTTGTTAATGTCAAAACTATTATCAAGGTTTGGGTCATTAATAAGCCCCTTCCAACCAACCGTGGTGCGTGGTTTTTCAAAATATACTCGCATCACGATGATCAGATCGTCAGATAAGCTATTAATGTAAGGTTTTAAATGAGCAGCGTAGCCGAGCGCTGCCGTAGTATCATGAATTGAGCAAGGGCCAATAACGACCAGTAAACGGTCATCTTCGCCATGCAATACTTTATGAATAGCTTTCCGAGTTGAGGCAGTAGTTTCCGCAGCCGTATCTGTAATGGGCAAATCTTTGTGTAATTGTTCAGGAGAAATAATTTCCTGCATACCAAGAATTCTTGTGTCGTCTGTTTGAATTGAGTTCATGATCAGTCCGTTCCATGCTGATGCTAGTGATAGCCTAAACCAGCAAATTAATAAAAGACTGGAAATAATACATCTAATCGGTTGATTTTGCCTGCCCCTTGACCAAAAATAGATTAAATACTTTCAAATTAACAGGGAAACTTAATGATGGAAGAGGAATATGGAGAATACGATGAGGTTTTTGAAAAAATTCTTGCGAATAAGTCTTTATTACCCGCAATACCAGATGTTGGCCTGAAAATTTTATCGGCGTTAAACCACCCTAATGGTAACGTTAAGATGTTTGCGAAGATTATCGAAAGTGATATGGGCTTATCTGGGTTTATTATTAAAACTTCGCGTAGTTTAAGGTACTTGACCCGAGTGCCTCCTACAGGGGTTGAGCAGGCAGTTGCCCGAATGGGTTTGCGTGAAACCTATCATCTATCACTTAGTTTTTTGTCAAAATCTGTTTTTCATTCGTCAAATAAGCAAATTGAAGGGTATATAAAAGAGGCATATCGGTTTTCTACTAAGGTTGCAGTGATATCTTATTTTTTAGCGGGTAAAGCTCAAGGATTGGCATCGGGCGATGCAATGCTAGCTGGCCTCTTTCAAGATATTGGTGTGCCCTCTATTTTAGCGACATTGGATGAATATCCGAATATTTTGCAAAATGACCTGAACAGAACAAAGTGTATTGATGTATTGGCGCCTAGGGTAGGTGCGCTGATCATAAAGAAATGGGGCTTAGACGAAATGCTGGGTGTTGTAGAAAGTCGGAAAAATTGGTGGTTAGATAAGGAACAGCTTGGTTTGGCGGAGTTGGTGTTGATTGCACGTGTGCATGCAACAATTGGCACACCTGAGTTTAGGGCGTGCCCACCGTTACTTGAAATACCTGCGTTTCAAAAGCTTCAACTAGGGGAGCTTGGCCCCGACAACACATTGCAAATACTCAGTGAATCAAAAAATGAATTGGCTGAAATAGAACGCTTGTTGGCCGCTTAGCTTAAATCGATCATTCATACAGTTTTAATAAAAGGCTGATATCATCTAAGGATATAAAACGAATACTCAAGGGGGAGTAAAAGTTATGAGAACATTATTTAAAATTTTGGGTGGTTTAGTATTGTTATTGGTTGTGACTATTATAGTTGCGCCAATGCTGATTGACCCAAATGATTACCGAGAAGAGATTCAGGCGGTTGTTAAAGATAAGACCGGCCGTGATTTGTCCATCAATGGTGACCTTAATTTATCTATTTTTCCTTGGGTGGGCGTGGGTATTAACGAGGTGAGTTTAAGCAATGCAACAGGTTTTAACGCCGAATACTTTGCAGAGATTCAAGAGGCAAACGTTAAAGTTAAGCTGCTACCGTTGTTAAGTAAGCAGGTAGAAGTGAGCACAGTTGTTCTAAAAGGCATGCGGTTAAACCTAGCAAAGGATAAACGCGGCAAAACTAACTGGGAAGATATGATCCAGTCATCGGCTGAGGGCGATAAAAAACCAAGCGATACGAATGCTGATCAAGCATCAGGGGCTGCCTTAGGTGCGATAGCAATTGGTGGTGTGCAAATTGTTGATGCAAACATATCATGGGATGATGCCAGCAAGGGTGAAAGCTACAACCTGACTGATTTAGGCTTGAGTACAGATGCGTTATCTATAGGGTCGCCAATGGGTGTTGAGTTAGCCTTTACCGTAGAAAGTAGTAAACCAAAAGCGACAATACGTTTGAAGCTTGATGGTGATGTGGTGATTAACGAAGGGTTAAATGAATTTGATTTTCAAGACTTAGCGTTAGCAATTGATGCGGCCGGAGAACCTGTTCCAAATGGTGCAATGAAAGTTGATATAGCCACTCACTTGGTGGCTGACTTAGCAAAATCGGGGAGCTTAACGCTAGATCCTATGACGATTAAATTCGATGATTCAACGTTATCGGGTAAGGCATCTGTTAATAATTTTGATAAGCCAGCGGTCACTTTTGATTTAGCGGTAGATACAATAAATATTGATCGTTATCTGCCAAAAAAAGCCACAGAGGGGAGCCAAAGCAGCGCGGGTAATAGCACCTCTGTTCCTCCGCCAGCAGCAGTTGCGTTAATTCCTGTTCAAACAGTCCGAGATTTAAATATCAATGGTTTGTTTGCAGTGCAATCGCTCATTGTTAATGGTTTAACGGCACAGGAGGCGAGTGTAAAAGTTGTCGCTAAAAATGGTGTTTTAAATTCACAGCAGAGCGTCAAAAAGTTTTATAACGGTAGTTATGAGGGTAAAACAACAGTTGATGCGCGCCAAAATACACCACGTATTAGCGTTAAAGAACAGGTAACGGGGGTTGATATTGAACCGTTGATGGTAGACCTGATGGGAGAGTCTAAGGTGTCTGGCGTGGCGAATATTAAAGCAGCGTTAACCACGCGCGGGAATACGGTTGCTGCGTTTAAGTCGGCATTAAATGGTACTGCGCAGTTTAGTTTCGAAGACGGCACGGTAAAAGGCATTGATGTTGCTGCATTAATTAAACAAGGTGAGGCTGTGCTGAAAGGTGATGTATCTGCGCTGGCAGCTCAAGGCACGGGTGAAACAGCCTTTGCAAATATGTCTGGTACTGCGCAAATAACTAATGGCTTGGTTAACAACCAAGACCTCTTGATGGCCTCACCTTTGATTAATATCAAAGGGGCAGGGACAGCAAATTTAGTCAGTGAGGTGTTGGATTATCGACTAACATTACAGCGGACAAAGGCACTTAGTGAGGCCGAGCAAGCCGATGCTGAAGACCTTAAAAACATGTTAATTCCGGTGAATGTGTCTGGAACATTTGCAAAACCAAGTATTAAGGTTGACACCAAAGCGATCGTACTCGAGACGCAAAAAGAAAAAATTGAAGAAAAGAAAACAGAGCTAAAAGAAAAGCTCGATGAGAAAATTGGCGAGAAATTAAAAGGCCCAGCGGGTGACTTATTAAAAAGCCTATTTTAATAAAGCAACCTCAGCAACTGTCCGTGGGGCCTGAATATTTTCAGGCCCTTGTTTTTAGTTGGTTTGAGTTGCACGGCAGAAAGAGTTTGCCTTGGCAATTACCGCCAGAGCCTTACCGTGTTTGGTTGTCTGAGATCATGTTGCAACAAACCCAGGTAACAACGGTTATACCGTATTTTGAGCGATTTATTCAGCACTTCCCAAGCGTTGAAGCGTTAGCAAAAGCGCCGTTAGATGATGTGCTGCATTATTGGTCAGGTCTTGGGTATTATGCACGGGCAAGAAACCTTCACAAAACAGCAGGCATCATTGCTAATCAGTATGGGGGGCGTTTTCCTCAAACGCTCGCTGAGCTTGTTGAGTTGCCGGGTATCGGGCGCTCTACGGCTGGGGCGATAGCAAGCTTATCAATGGGGCAGTCAGAAGCGATACTTGATGGCAATGTGAAACGCGTGCTCTGTCGTTTTTTTGCGATACAGGGCTGGTCTGGGAATAGTGCCATTTTAAAGCGTCTATGGGCTATTTCAGAGCAGTTAACACCTAAGCATAAGGCTGGTAACTATAATCAGGCCATGATGGATTTGGGCGCAACGGTTTGTAAGCGTTCAAACCCCGACTGCCCGCAGTGCCCATTAAAGGACGACTGTTTGGCACTAAAGAAAAACTTAGTTTCAGAATTACCGACACCAAAAAAACGAATGAGTTTACCGGTTAAAAAGCGGTACTGGTTAGTCTTTAAAAATGCTCAGACGGTTTTACTCAATCAACGACCGCCAACAGGATTATGGGGTGGGCTATGGGCTTTTCCAGAATTTGAAACGTATGACCAACTGGTTGAGTGGTGTGAAAAAAATGACACTGACATAACTGGGGCGAAAACAATAGCGGAAAAACGTCATACATTTTCTCATTATCATTTGGATTACACGCCTATTGTTTGCTCGACGCCAGCGGTTAGCTCGAAAGTTGCAGAAGATAATAGATCTAGCTGGTATGAAATAAACAGCCGTGTGAAAATAGGTCTCCCAAAGCCGGTGAGTGAATTAATTTCCCAGCTAACGAATGAATCATAAGAAGGTTAATACTATGTACTGCCAAAAATTAAAACGCGAAGCCGATGCGCTAGAAAAGCCGCCTTTTCCGGGTGAGCTTGGTGAAAAAATCGTACAAAATATCTCAAAAGAAGCCTGGCAGATGTGGCTAGCGCAACAAACGATGCTTATTAACGAAAATAGACTAACGCCTTTTGAGCCTGAAGCGCGTGCTTTATTAAAGGCAGAAATGGAGAAATTTTTATTTAGTGATGACGCTCAAGCACCAGAAGGGTACGTTCCGGTCGATAAATAAGGTCATTTCTAACATCTTTCTTGACTAAAGTTGCCTGCCGCTGTTTAATACGCGACCACATCTTAGATGCCCAGATAGCTCAGTCGGTAGAGCAGTGGACTGAAAATCCTCGTGTCGATGGTTCGAATCCGTCTCTGGGCACCATTTGTTATAAAGCCCCAGCTACTATGTAGCTGGGGCTTTTTTATGCGTGAAATAAAATTTAGTCTACTAAGGCGTCGCACTTTATGAAAAATAGTGTCTATGAGCTGGAAAGCTTGTTTGGGCAGGTATTTTCAATACCATTGTATGAGGTTCATTAAAGGGTTAAAAGTTTGTTATCATCGGTTGTACATTTAATGCCAAGTGGATATTGTTATGAGAATAAAACAGCTTATTTTACTTATTTCATTATTGTGTTTGTCGCTAGCCGCGCAAGCAGGTTATCAACTGGATAATACCGCCTCATCACTTTATTTCGTTTCCATTAAGAAAAATACAATTGGCGAAGTGCATAGCTTCGACTCTTTGAGTGGTTCTGTTGATAACAATGGCGCTGCAAGCGTTACGATTAATTTGGCCAGTGTTAAAACGAATATCGAGATTCGTGATGAGCGTATGAAGTCGTTATTATTTGAAACGGCAGCTTTTCCGACAGCTGAAGTGTCTACGAATATAGAGGTGGACGCGATAACATCCCTAAATATCGGTGAAAGGCTTGTCATGCCAGTGGCGTTGACACTTAATCTGCATGGGCAGTCAGTGGCGGTGCAAACACAGCTACAAGTGATCGCTGTGAATGGCGGAATATCGGTGAGTACAATTAAGCCAATCATGTTGAATGCCATGGATTTTGGCCTAACGGAAGGGGTTAAGGCGTTAATGGAGATTGCAAGCCTTCCCTCTATTGCAACAACCGTTCCCGTCTCGTTTAACCTTGTATTTAAAGCGGACTAAAGTTAGCGCGTAACGTTGAGATAGTGATGTTGCACGACTGCTGGGCCTGAAAAAGGTGGCTAGTTGAGTAAACTTTTTTAAAACCACAGGGCTCACGTAAACGTGTTAGAGGCCCTTTAGGTATAATGCCACTTTGCCTAGCGATAGTTTTTATTTACATGCCTTCATCCATTCGCGAGATTCGCGCATTAATCCCTAATTGTTTAACCAAAGACCGGCATGCCTTTCGTACGCAGTTAAAAAGAGCGAGTTTAAAACGCTCGCTAGAACAGCAAGCGCTGCTAGACACGCTGGCTGAAAAAGTAGCAGTGTCTATTAGTCAGGTAGAGCTGCGTGAGGGAAGTTGCCCAACAGTGAACTTTCCTGATTTACCGATTAGTGAGAGACGGGAGGAAATTTCCAAGCTGATTGATAAGCACCAAGTTATTATTCTTTGTGGTGAAACGGGGTCAGGAAAAACCACCCAATTACCTAAAATTTGCTTGGAACTGGGTCGTGGGTTTAAGGGACAAATTGGCCATACACAACCGCGACGATTAGCCGCCATTAGCGTGGCGCAACGCATAGCTGATGAGCTGAAGTCAGAGCTAGGGCAAGCGGTTGGTTACAAAATTCGTTTTCAGGGTAAGGAGAATCAACAAACCCTTGTTAAGTTAATGACAGACGGTATTTTGTTGGCAGAGATTAAATCTGATCCATTTTTAAGCCAGTACGATACCTTGATATTAGATGAGGCGCACGAACGTAGTTTAAATATTGATTTTCTCTTAGGTTATATGAAATGGCTGCTACCAAAGCGACCAGATTTAAAATTAATTGTTACCTCGGCAACGATTGACCCCGAGCGTTTCTCTAGGCACTTTGATGGCGCACCTATTATCAATGTTTCCGGTAGAACCTATCCGGTTGAAATGCGTTATCGGCCGGTCGGTGTCGATTCGCAGCAAGGCGACGAGGATATCGTTCAGGGGATTGTTAATGCTGCTGATGAATTACATCGCGAGAGAGCGGGTGATATGTTGGTGTTTTTAAGTGGTGAGCGGGAAATTAGAGAGGCGGCAGAAGCGCTTAGGAAACATCACCCAGCAGGCTATGATATTTTGCCCTTGTATTCACGGCTTAGTGCCAAAGAGCAGGCTGCTATTTTTAAGCCGCATAAAAAACCACGTATTGTGCTGGCGACAAACGTCGCCGAAACTTCATTAACAGTACCGGGTATCCGTTGCGTGATAGATACCGGCTTGGCACGGATCAGTCGCTTTAGTCAGCGGAGCAAAATACAGCAGCTACCAATAGAAGCTATTTCACAAGCAAGTGCGAATCAACGAAGTGGTCGCTGTGGGCGAGAAGCGGCGGGAATTTGTATTCGCTTGTTTAGCGAAGATGATTTTAACCAACGGCCTGAATTCACTGAACCTGAAATTTTACGTACCAATCTGGCATCGGTTATTTTGCAAATGAAATCGTTGAGGCTGGCAGATATTAATCAGTTCCCATTTTTAGAGCCGCCTGGGGATAAAATGATTCGTAGTGGCGTGCGTAGTTTGCATGAACTAGGTGCGCTAGATAAAAATGAAAAATTAACTCAAATTGGCCGGCGGTTAACGCATTTCCCGCTCGATCCTCAATTTGGCAGGATGTTATTAGCCGCTGAGCAATTTCAATGCTTAGACGAGGCCTTAACCATAGTGTCGGCCTTGTCGATCCAAGACCCAAGGGAGCGGCCGAGCAATAAGGCGAAATATGCCGATGAAAAACATAAAGCGTATCAAAATGAGAGCTCGGATTTTCTATCCTTTTTAGTGTTATGGCGTGAAATACAACGCCAGAAAAAGACACTATCGAATAATCAGTTCCGTAAATATTGTCGAGAAAACTTTCTTGCGTATATGCGAATAAAGGATTGGGAAGATATTCGTCGTCAGCTATTAGATTTAGTGAAAAAAAACTTGGCGTTGAAGATAAACAACACGCAGGCCGACGATGATGCAATTCATCAGTCTTTATTGGCAGGCTTGGTGACTCGGATTGGTTTTAAACACGAACAAGCTGAATATTTAGGTGCACGGAATTTAAAATTTTACATTCATCCCGCCTCTACGTTATTCAAGAAGCCGCCAAAATGGTTGATGGCCGCAGAGCAAGTAGAAACAACGCGTGTTTATGGTCGAACGGTTGCATCAATAAAACCCGAGTGGATTGAAAAAGCCGCTGGGCATTTGATTAAGCACCATTATTATGAACCGCATTGGTCAAAAAAATCAGCGCAAGGCATGGTTCACGAGCAATTATTACTGTTTGGTTTAACGATTAGCAAAGGGCGGAAAGTACCGTTGGCTCGAACAGAACCAGAGCAGGCGCGAGAGATGTTTATACGCCATGGGCTGGTTGATAGAGATATGGTTTGTCATGCAGCTTTCTTTAGAAAAAATGAAAAACTGTTGCAGGAGATTGAGTATGAACAGCAAAAAGGCCGCCGTGTAGACCTGCTTGTAGATGAGCAAGCCTTGTTTGAGTTTTATGATCAAAAATTGCCAGCGCAAATCAACAGTTTGGCCGCTTTAAATAAGTGGATAAAAAAGGATGAAAATCAGGCGATTCTTGAATTAACGCCAGAGGATGTTTCTTCGCAAGATGAAACAGCGGTTGATGCAAATAAGTTTCCCGATATGCGTCTGATAAATGGTGTGCCGATAAAATTAAGTTACCGTTTTGAACCAGGTCATAATGAAGATGGAGTAACGGCGCAGATCCCATTGGCGCAGTTGAACCAGCTCACTGATGATGGGTTTGAGTGGTTGGTGCCGGGCTTGTACGCGGAAAAACTACAAGCATTGATAAAGGGGTTGCCAAAAAATTTACGTAAACAGTTTGTGCCTATTTCAAATTCTGTTGAAGCCTGCTTAGAGGAAATGGATTATGCAAATGGGCGTTTGTTAGACAAATTGGCTGCTTTTTTAAATAAACAATTTGGCTCAACCTTAAAAGCAGCAGATTTTGAATTAGATAAATTATCACCCCACCTGCGAATGAATTTTCATATTTTGGGTAAAAAATCTAAAATTATTGCTGTAGCTAAAGATTTTAATGTCTTAAAGCGGCAGTATGCTGAGAAGGCAGGTATGCAATTTCAAACGGCGTTAACCAGTGCGTTATCGTCATCGGGTTCAAAAAACTGGCAATTTGATGATATCCCCGAACATCAAACGATTCAACATGATGGGCAAGAGCTGAAGGGCTTTCCCGCCTTAGTTGATGAGCAAGGGAGTGTGGGGCTCACGCTAATGGATTCAGCTGAACAGGCGCAAAAAACTCACCGAAATGGCTTGATACGGTTATTTCGTTTGAAGTTTTCAAAAGAGCTAAAAAAACTAAGCCGGCAGTCAGCCATCACCACCGCACAGGCGTTTAGTTATCAACAATTGCCATTGCATCCCCATTGCAAACGGAGCCATGGGGAGGATGTTTTCGATGATTTGGCCTATCAATTGATTGCTAGTTTTTTTGCTGACCAAGATATTCGTACTGAAGCTGAGTTTGATGCAGCGGCGCAGAAAAATGATATTTCATTGTATGCAAAAGGCTATGAACTTTCGGAGGTTATTTCGCAGCTTTTGTCTCAATATCAAAAGCTAGTAAAAGAGCTTGAACAGTGGCGTAATGAAAAAGTTATGTATGAGGACATTTCTAAGCAATTGTCTTGTTTATGTTTCAACGGGTTTGTTAGGCACGTTTCGGCAGACCAGTTAAGGTTTTACACACGTTATTTAAAAGCAATTCAGCTTAGGTTGGAAAAAGCAGGCGGGCAATTACATAAAGACCAAGAAAAAACAAAACAGGCGCAGTATTTTGAAAAGAAGTTTTGGCTGTGGGTGTCTTCAACAGACGCAAACCCGGAAAATGAAGCTTTCCGCTGGATGTTAGAAGAATTCAGAATATCGCTGTTTGCCCAGCAAATTAAAACTAGGGAACCTATCTCAGAAAAGCGGTTGGAAAAGGCGTGGGCCGCGATGTTGGGCTAAAGCTAGAGCGCTAAGGGTGATAAGAACGTTAATGATAAATCGTTTTTATGATAGAAAGCTGAACTCAGGCCGCCACGCCACACCCTGTTTTAACCAGCGTAATGAAAGCAGCTTTCTAGCGAGCCCCTTTACGTTGCTGAACGAGAATCCAAGGTAATACAATAACAGACCAAAGGTTGCTATCACCTTTTGACCATAATAAAGCCTCTTTATTTGAAACGGCTGATAAACGGTTCTCAGCGATCCATTGTTCAATAACTGGTTTATTGTCATTAGCTATTTCCACAGCGGCATCCACAAGATCAAGCTCACTGGAAACACGTAATAAATTACCGCGAGCAAAAAAACGCTCTAAGTCTTTCCACTCAATGCTGGCTGTTTCGGCATGTAAGGTATGCCATTGGTCGGTTTTGTTTTTCATGGCGTGTATTTTACACAAGATTTATCTTCTCAGCAGGGTCTAGGGGGTTAATATGTTTTTGATAATATGCTTATAATATTTAATAATATAAATTTATTCATAACATAAGAGAAGTGACACTATGGAGAACTTTACCCCCTATTTATCGTTAGCAGGCGGTGTGTTAATTGGTATCAGTGCGAGTATTTTAATGTACTTAAATGGTCGTATTGCAGGCATCAGTGGCATTGTCGCCGGTGTCTTTAATGCGCCTTCGTTTGAAGAAAAGGCATGGCGCTTTGCCTTTGTTGTGGGCCTTGTTTTAGGAGGTGCGGTTTATATGCACTTTTTCCCAATCACAATAGCGGCTAGGGAATCGATGTCTACAATATTATTAATTGCCGGCGGATTGGTGGTTGGAATAGGCACAGCAATGGGTAGTGGTTGTACTAGTGGGCATGGAATTTGTGGTATTTCACGTTTTTCTCTGCGCTCATTAGTAGCAACAGCGACGTTTTTGTTAAGTGGCATTGTAACAGTGTATGTATTCAAACAAATTACGGGGGGTTAATAATGCTTAAAATACTCAGTGCGTTAGTTGCCGGTGTTATTTTTGGCGTCGGTTTGGCGTTATCGCAAATGGTAAACCCCAATAAAGTGATCAATTTTTTAGATATCACCGGTCAATGGGACCCCAGTTTAATGTTTGTTTTAGGGGGCGCTGTTTTAACAACAACGCTTGCTTACCGTTTTATTTTTTCAAGAGGTAAACCTCTTTTGGCTGACGACTTTCAATTACCAACCTTATTACAAATAGATCGTCCGTTAATTATAGGCGCGGCGTTATTTGGTATTGGTTGGGGCGTTATTGGTTATTGCCCAGGTCCTGCGGTTGCAAGTTTAGGGTTTGGTTTTCAAGAACCGTTGCTGGTCGTGGTATCCATGTTGGTGGGTATGTTGCTCTATAAGGCAGCTGTTAAATAATTAAAAAATTGCGCTAATAAACATTTTTAAGCCAACAAAAAGCATGATGACGGCAAACGTTTTCTTCATTGCACCGGTAGGGATTGTGTGTGCTAGATGCACACCAATCGGTGCGGCGAATAAGCTGGCTACACTAATGCCCAGAAAGGCAGGTATATTAATATAGCCAATATTGCCTTCTATGGGGATAGTGTTTTTTAGGCCGAGAATAATAAAACTAATGGCACCAAAAATGGCAATAGGTAGGCCAAAGGTGCTTCCAAATGCAATAGCTTTTTTCATCGGTACGTTGTGCAATAACATGTACGGAACAGTAAAAGTACCGCCACCAATACCAATCAGCGTGGAAAGTATGCCTAAAACACTACCGGCGAGACTCAAGGGTAGTGGAGAAGGCAGTTTGCGCTCAGGATTCGGTGTTAACTTTAGTGCCATACGAAGGCCATTCAGTAATAAAAACCCACCAAACACCATAGAGAGCAGCTCAGTCGTCAGGTAATGCACTAAGTGGGCGCCAAAATAAGCGCCAATAGCAATACCTGGGGTGAAATATTTAACAACTTTCCAGTCAATGGCGCCACGCTTGTTTTGCGCATAAATGGCGGAAAGGGAGGTGATAATAATAGTGGCTAAAGAAGTAGCAATCGCAGTTTGCATGCTGGTTTCTACTGGCATACCATGGGGGGGTAATAGCCAAGCTAAAAATGGCACAATAGCAATACCGCCGCCGATACCTAAGAGGCCTGAAATCAGTCCTGTGAAGGATCCAAACAGCAAACAGTACATGAAAATCTCTAACACAATAAAACCTTGGGTTGAAAAAAAACTTAAAATCATAACATATATTAGACTATGGTAATGGAGATATATCTGGTAGGCGGTGCCGTCAGGGATAAGCTGCTTAACTATCCGTCAAAGGATAGGGATTATGTTGTTGTTGGCTCATCGGTAGATGAAATGCTACAACAAGGCTTTGAGCAAGTAGGTAAGGATTTTCCTGTTTTTCTTCACCCGGATACAAAAGCGGAATATGCCTTAGCAAGAACAGAACGCAAAATTGGCGGTGGTTACAAAGGGTTTGAAGTGCATGCGTCACCGGAAGTAACATTAAAGGAAGATTTGCAACGGCGTGATTTGACGATCAATGCGATGGCACAACGTGCCGACGAATTGATTGACCCATATGGTGGCAAAGTTGATTTAGAAGCTCGAATATTGCGTCACGTGTCTCCACACTTTACAGAAGACCCGTTACGCATCTTGCGGGTGGCACGATTTGCTGCACGTTATGCGCATCTGGGTTTTAGCGTGGCGCCAGAGACCATGAAACTGATGCAAGAAATGGTTAGTAGTGGTGAGCTTGCCTTGTTAACAGCGGAGCGTGTTTGGCAAGAAATTAGTCGCTCATTGGGTGAGCAATCACCAGATATATTTTTTGAAGTATTAAGGCAATGTGACGCCTTAGCGGTTATTTTGCCGGAGTTGGACGTATTATTCGGTGTCCCTCAGCCAGCAAAGCACCATCCTGAAATTGACACCGGTATTCATACAATGATGGTGCTACGTCAAGCCGCTAAGTTATCGGACAGTGCTGTCGTGCGTTTTGCGGCATTGGTGCATGACCTTGGGAAAGGGCTGACGAAAGCGGATAACTGGCCGTCTCATCATGGTCATGAGGAGATGGGGTTAACGGCTTTAAAGAAGATGGCAACACGTTTGCGAATTCCCAATGAATTTGTTGATCTGGCAGAAAAAGTGATGAAATATCATACGCATTGTCATCGGGCATTTGAGTTAAAAGCAGCGACCTTATTGAAAGTGTTGGAGGCATTAGGGGCTTTTCGCCAACCGCAAAAATTAACCTCATTTTTATTGGCTTGTGAGGCAGACGCCAGAGGTCGAAAGGGTTTTGAAAACAAGGACTATCCACAGGCTGATTGGATTAAACAGGCTTACTTTGCAGCGAATGAAGTTGACCCTAAAGAGTTTGTTAAACAGGGTTTAGTGGGTAAGAAAATTGGTGAGGCCATTCATAAACGGCGGCTTGAAGTCATTCAACAATTAAAGCATGCAAGAGCAGACTAAAGTCGTTGGGCATAAAGTCTGCCAATGATGTTGTTGTGTGTATTTTATAATACTGAGTATGCATATTTAGAGGCTTAAACGGGCAAAAAGACAAACCGGGCAGCCGACTGAAAAACATTTTTTATAGTGCGATGGTTTTTAGTCGCAATAACCAGCGCGAGCAGATCCTGTTGACCAATGAGCTTGCCAAATAACCGATCATAACTTCGGTTTGTTGCGGAGAGGCCTTTACCAGAACTGAGTAAAAAAAGTTCTCCATTTTGTTTTCTTTTGGTTTGCAGTAACCACGAAGCGACTTCAATATTGCGTGCGCCGTTATACACTTTTTGAGCATCTAAGCTATCGAATAAATAAAACTGGCTTTTACCGTTATATGACAAAGTAAGCATGCTAGCTAAGCCCGATACATAAGCAAGTACACGGTCACCTTGATATTGTTCGTTAAAAGCGAGTCGAATACTGTCCACGCTACTTTTGCCATTTACGGTTGGAAAGGGTTGTTTAAAAATACGTGCTACAGCGGCTTCTCTTGATTTTAAATTGGTTTTCTTCCATTCTCGTGGGTTACGTTTGTAGAGTTTTGTTGCTAGTAGCCTCAGGTGTTTGATAGTTTGTTTTACGTGGGTGTCAGCGACCATGTCGATATCAGTCTTGGCCATGGCGTTAAGATTGAAGTATTCGTAATGGTAGCCTTTTTGGTCAGGGACTTGAGCGCAAGCACTTAATAGAAGGGCCAAAAATAGCAACAAAAAGAATCGGTTTTGCATATGTTATTCAGTAGTATGTTCTTATTGAAAGTCTAGTTTAATTCGAGGGTGGTGTGTCCAAATTGCAGAAAATAGTGTTAATTACTGGTGCGGCAAGGCGAATTGGCGCGCAAATGACGAAAACGTTTCATGCGGCAGGGTACGGTGTTGTGGTTCACTATCGTCATTCACGCAGCGAAGCGGATGAGCTTGTTCAGCTATTAAATAATAAAAGAGAGCACTCTGCGTGGGCTATAAAAGCGGATTTACAGTCGGTGCAGAAAATTGAGCAGATGGTCGATCAGGTGATTACTAGACATGGGCGTTTGGACGTGTTGATTAATAATGCGTCTACATTTTACCCAACGCCAGTTGGCGATGCTAATGAGAGTGAGTGGAATGATTTGATGGGGAGTAATTTAAAAGCCCCATTTTTTGTCAGTAAAGTGGCGTTCAAGGCATTAAAAAAAACCAAAGGTTGTATTGTTAATATTGTTGATATTTATGCTAAACGTTCATTGGTAGATTACCCGATTTATAGCACCGCAAAAGCGGGGTTATATGCGTTAACAGAATCGTTAGCTAAGGAGTTGGCGCCAGATGTGCGTGTGAATGGCGTATCGCCAGGGGCAATTTTATGGCCAGAAAGTCAGGCAACTGAATTGACCGACAGCATTGTTGAAAAAATTCCTTTGCAGCGACAAGGTGCACCCAGCGATATTGCCGAAACAGTGTTATTTTTAGCCCAAAATGCGGCTTATATTACCGGTCAGGTGATTGCGGTTGATGGCGGTAAAAGCCTTGTCTAATCCCAACTAAAATCAATGCGTTTTTGTACGATGTTAGATTTGTCGAAATGTTGCCAGAGCTGCTGGTAAGAGGTCTGTAAAACAGGGTGTTGTAGGTTGCCAGCAATTTCAGCCAGTGGCTCTAAGACGAATGCATACTGAGTTATTTCGCCACGCGGAATATCGAGAAGAGGGTCTTTGCTGATGAAGTTGCCATACAGGATTAAATCTAAATCCAGTGTTCGCGGGTTAAATTTTTTCTGATCAAGGGTGCGGCCATTGTCTTTTTCAATCGTATCAAGAATGGTATCTACTTGTATTGCGGACAGATCTGTTTCAAAAGCAGCAATTAAATTTAGAAAGGGTTGACCATCAAAACCAACCGCGTCGGACTCATAAACGCTGGATAAGGTGAGGTTACCGAATTGTTTTTTTAAGGCATTTATACCGGCACGGATATGTTTTTCGCGCTCAATGTTGCTGCCAATGCTTAGGTAAACAGTGGTCATTGGGGTTTTGATCCACGCTCAATAATAATGCCAACGTCATCGGCATGGCGTAATGCTCCTTTCTTATTCAAGGTTAGCTTTAGCCAAGGGACATTGAAATCATGAATAATCAGTTCGGCAACTTTTTCGGCTAATGTTTCAACTAACTGAAACTCACTTTTTTCGACAAAATCAATCACTGCTTTCGATAGAGATTTATAGTCTAAAGTGTCGTCAATATGATCACTAGCAGCAGCTTTTTTTATGTCCGCGGCCATTTCGATATCAAAAAAAACGGGCTGTTTTACTTTGCGTTCCCAGTCAAAAATGCCAATGATGGCTTCAATTCGTAAGTTTCGTAGAAAAATAATATCCATAAGGTCTTTGTTTACTTTGTTTGAGGCGTATTAAGTGCAGATAATGGCCAGCGAGGTCGAGCTTTAATGCTGAGCTCGTCGAATTCCCCAGCTAATAAACGTTGATAACCAGCGTAAGCGATCATGGCGCCATTGTCAGTACAAAATTCATGGCGGGGATAAAATACCTTGGCGCTGATTTCTTTGGCCATTTGGTCCAGTGTTTTACGTAAACGTTGGTTGGCGCTGACGCCACCAGCAACCACTAGGGTAGAGAGCCCGGTTTGAGTTAAAGCGCGTTTGCATTTAATCGCCAATGTGTCAGCCACGGCATCTTCGAAGGCTCTGGCGATATCAGCACAGGTTTGCTCGTCTAAAGCATGTTGCTGGCTGGTTGTTAAGGCAAAAGTTTTGAGCCCGCTAAAGCTAAAATCAAGCCCTGGCCGGTTGGTCATAGGGCGTGGAAAATTAAACCTTTCCGGATTGCCATTTTTGGCGCAAGCGGCCAAGGCAGGTCCCCCTGGGTAGCCTAAATTGAGTAATTTTGCTGTTTTATCAAAGGCTTCGCCGGCAGCATCATCTAAGGATTCGCCGAGTAGTTGATAGTCACCTATTTGATTGACCTTAATTAATTGTGTGTGCCCACCTGAGACCAATAAGGCAACAAAAGGAAAGCTAGGTGGTGTTGTTTCAAGCATGGGGGCTAATAAATGACCTTCCATATGGTGAACGCCGATAGAGGGGATGTCCCACGCATAAGCCAAGCTTCGAGCAACGCTAGCTCCAGCAAACAGAGCGCCAACAAGTCCCGGCCCAGATGTGTAGGCAACGCCGGACAACTCACGACTAGTTACGCTGGCATTAGCAAAGCATTGTTTAATAAGTGGAATTAGTTTACGGACGTGGTCTCGTGAAGCCAGTTCAGGCACAACGCCTCCGTACTCCGCATGCATGTCAATTTGGCTATACAGCGCATCAGCGAGTAAGCCGCGTTCGCCATACAAGGCAACGCCTGTTTCGTCACAGGATGTTTCAATACCAAGAACAAGTGGTGGCTGGGTAGTCATTGATGGCGATGGTTTAGCAAGGTTTTAAAGCAGGCTATTATACGCAAACAAGGCGCTTTCTGCCTAAACGATATGAAGCTCACGTTAATCATTAACAATAGATTTTCGTTAAAGGTGTTGTTATTAGGAGAGTATGGGTGTTGGCATATGGCTTTGCTGCGTGTATAATCCGCCATCCTTTTACACCATTTAACTTTTAAGAAGAGAGAAATACATGCCTTCAGTTCGCGTTAAAGATAACGAACCATTTGACTTTGCTCTACGTCGTTTTAAGCGTACATGTGAAAGAGCCGGCGTTTTGGCTGAATCACGTAAACGTGAGTTTTATGAAAAGCCAACTGCTGAGCGCAAGCGTAAAGCAGCTGCAGCGGTTAAACGTCATTTGAAAGGGTTGTCTCGCACACGTCGCGCATTGAACAACCTTCGTCGTGGCCGTAGCTAATATTTGCTACTCGCGTCGTTAACATAATGAGCGAACAAGCTACGCCTTTATTGCACCGTATCCGTGAGGATATGAAGTTAGCAATGAAGGCTAAAGAAAAAGAAAAGCTGAGTGTTATTCGTTTAATACTCGCTGCTATTAAGCAAAAAGAAGTCGATGAGCGTATCGAATTAGATGATACGCAAGTCCTCCAATTGCTCGATAAGATGGTCAAACAGCGTCGTGATTCAATAGAGGCGTTTGACAAAGCAGGTCGTGACGATCTATCACTGATAGAGCAAAAAGAAACAAGTATTATCCAGCAGTACTTGCCCCAACAATTAACTGAATCAGAGGTCGATCAACTGATCGATCAGGCGATTACCGAATCTGGTGCGCAAGGCATGAAAGATATGGGTAAAGTGATGGGTATTCTTCGTCCTAAATTACAAGGTCGTGCAGACGTTGGTGCGGCAAGCGGTAAAATAAAAGCCAAGCTTTCTTAATTTGTTTTTATTTAGTGGTCCGCATGATCACTGTATGACAAATTGGTAGGCATGGAGAAGCGCATCAATTTCACTGGGCACTTCCGGCTCGTATAGAAAAGTATTAACGCTTGTTAATGTTGTCTATGCTTCAAGCAAGAATCATAGGGTAAATAAAATACCATAATCATGGCAGGTCGAATCCCCCAGCATTTTATTGATGACTTATTGGCAAGAACCGATATTGTCGAGGTGATTGATAGCTTGCTACCGTTGAAAAAAAAAGGTGCAAACTACTCTGCTTGCTGCCCTTTTCATAACGAGAAAACCCCCAGTTTTACTGTCAGCCAAGACAAGCAGTTTTATCATTGTTTTGGTTGTGGCCAGAGTGGTTCGGTGATTGGCTTTTTAATGGATTACAGCCACTTTAGTTTTGTAGAAGCAATTGAAGAATTAGCAAGCCGCGCTGGCGTGGAAGTTGTACGCGAGCAAGGGTTTGAAACGGAGAAACCGAAACGGGATTTATCGCCACTGCTGCGTATGAATGAGAAGGTGAGTGACTTTTACCAGCAGCAACTGCGACAGCATGGGGCCAGTCATATTGCGACGGAGTACTTGAAAAATAGAGGGCTGACAGGCGAAGTGGCTAAAACCTTCCAATTAGGTTTTGCACCACCAGGTTGGAGTAATTTGCTGTCGTCGTTGGGCCAAGATAACGATTCGCTCCATCAGTTAGGTGAATTAGGGCTTGTGGTGACGAATGAAAATAATAAAACGTATGACCGCTTTAGAGAGCGAATTATTTTCCCTATCCGTAATAAACGTGGGCAAACTATCGGGTTTGGTGGTCGAGTTCTAGATGGCGGCGAGCCAAAGTATTTAAATTCTCCAGAAACGCCGCTCTACCATAAAGGCCGTGAAGTATATGGTTTATATGAAGCGCTAAAATCGTCTACTAAAATACAGCAAATTATTGTGGTTGAAGGCTACTTAGACGTTATTTCGCTTTATCAGCAGGGCGTTACAAATGCTGTTGCTGCCTTGGGTACCGCAATCACTCGCGAGCACGTTGATTTATTATTTCGCTCTGTGTCCACCTTGGTGATATGTATGGATGGTGACACAGCGGGACAAAAAGCAGCATGGCGTGCTGTGACGAATGCTTTGCCAGCTTTGCGCACTGGACGGCAAATAAAAGTATTACTGTTAGCTGAGGGTGAAGATCCTGATAGTTTAATTCGTGAAAAAGGGGCCTCACACTTTGAGCAGTTGGTAGAGCAGGCGACGCCGTTGTCCAGTTATTTTTTTGATTACTTAGGTAAACAGCACCCGTTGACGACAATTGAAGGGCGGGCTGGTTTTATGGAGCAAGCGAAACCATTGCTAGATACATTACCTGCGGGTGCTTTTGCAGAATTAATGAAGAAACAATTAGCACAGCTAACTAAAATGGAAAAGCAAGGTGCGGCCGCTTCCTTCAAACCTCGATTCGGTGCGCGACAAGTTGTTAAAAAAACTGGGGCCGCCCCCCTTTCGGCTATGAGGCATTTAATAATGCTGATTCTTCATGAGCCTGCGTTGGTGCAAAAAATTAATACACAAGACGCTTGGTTACAATTAAATGTGCCAGGAATGCCGGTATTAAATGAAATTATTTCGGTGTTAAATGGTCATATAGAGGTATCGCCAGCAATGCTGCTAGAACGGTTTCGTGGGCACGAACATGAAAAAATTATTAGAGCATTGTTTGCCGAAGAGCGATTAATCGAAGGGGAGTCGACTGAGCAGGAGTTTTTAGGCGCGATTGAGCGCTTGAAAGAGCAGGCAAAAAAGAGTCGTTATGAAATATTATTGGCAAAAGCAGAAGATTTAAGTGAAGAAGAAAGAGATGAGCTTAGAGAATTAATGAAATAAAAGAACATTCGTAGATAAATTAAGAATATCTGCTAAAATACTCGGTTCAGTTGGCGAAAATTTGTACTTAGTTCACGGGAACATAATGGATAAAGAACAACAGAAAGAACAAACCTCTAAAATCAAAGCATTGATTAGTAAAGGGCATGAGCAAGGTTACTTGACGTATGCGGAGGTGAACGATCACCTACCACAAGACGTGGAGCCAGAGCGTATTGAAGAAATCATTACAATGATTTCAGATATGGGCATTAGTGTCAGCGAAGAGGCGCCAGAGTCAGATACTGTATCCGATGGCACCGTTGCTCAAACGGTTGATGAATCTGCTGCGGCTGAAGTAGCGGCTGTTGCTTTAGCAACCGTTGATAAAGAGTTAGGCCGAACGACAGACCCTGTCCGTATGTACATGCGTGAAATGGGCACGGTTGGCTTATTAACTCGCCAAGGTGAGCTTGATATAGCTAAGCGTATTGAAGAAGGGCAAAACGAAATGTTGGCGGCGATTGTTCGTTACCCAGCTGTTGTGGATCGCTTTTTTGATGTGTTCGAAAAAATTAAGAGTGATGAGCTTCGCCTAGCAGACTATATTCCAGATTTTGTTGATTTAGAAGACGACTATGATTACACGCAGCCTGCGGCAGCGAAAGATGAAAGTGCGCCTGAAATTCCAGCATTAACCATCGAAGATGTCGAAGTTCGTATTAACGAAATTGCGGCTAAGTACAAAGAATGTACTAAGGTGATTAAAAAAGAAGGTTATGCCTCAGAAAAAACTCAAAAAGAGTTTGATGAGTTGGCCTTATTGTTTATGGCGCTTAAATTTACACCGCGTTTCTTTACATTGCTTTCAAATGAAATGAAACAATGTGTTGAGTTGGTTAGAGCTCAAGAAAAAACCATTATTGACATCTGCGTTAAACAAGCAAAAATGCCGCGTAAGTTATTTATCGCAGGCTTTGTTAAAAATGAAAGTGACATAACATGGTTAGAAGAGCACTTAAAAACAGACGAGCCATTTGTTGCTGTTATTAAAGAAAATTTCCATGAAATTAAAAAAGCACAAGTTAGGCTGGCTAATGTAGAAAGCGAAAGCTCTTTAGTCACGACAGAAATCAAAGACATTAACCGTCGCTTATCGATTGGCGAAGCCAAAATGCGCCGTGCTAAAAAAGAAATGGTTGAAGCCAATTTACGATTGGTGATCTCCATTGCTAAAAAATACACAAACCGAGGGCTGCAATTCTTAGACCTTATTCAAGAAGGCAATATCGGCTTAATGAAAGCGGTTGATAAGTTTGAATATCGTCGTGGTTATAAGTTCTCTACCTATGCAACATGGTGGATTCGTCAGGCCATTACGCGTTCCATAGCCGACCAAGCAAGAACGATTCGTATACCAGTGCATATGATAGAAACGATTAATAAATTGAATCGTATTTCACGTCAAATTTTGCAAGAAAAAGGTCGAGAAGCATTACCAGAAGAGTTAGCGATAGAAATGGAAATGCCAGAAGACAAAGTCCGCAAAGTACTTAAAATTGCAAAAGAGCCTATCTCTATGGGTACACCGATCGGTGATGATGAGGATTCAAGCCTAGGTGACTTTATTGAAGATGCTAACGCAGTGTCACCAGTAGACTCAGCAACAATTGAAAGCTTGAGAGAGTCAACACAAGACGTACTTGCTGGCTTAACCGCTCGCGAAGCAAAAGTGATTAGAATGCGATTCGGTATTAATATGAATACTGATCACACACTGGAAGAAGTGGGCAAGCAATTTGATGTGACTCGTGAGAGAATACGCCAAATTGAAGCAAAAGCATTACGTAAATTACGTCACCCTTCACGAACAGAGCATTTACGTAGCTTTATAGATACGTCAGAATAGAACAATGGGCCTATAGCTCAGTTGGTTAGAGCAGTGGACTCATAATCCATTTGTCCAAGGTTCAAGTCCTTGTAGGCCCACCATATAAAAAGCCTCAATTCCCGTTTAGGGAGTTGGGGCTTTTTTATTTAAATAAGGTTTTTCAATGCGCTAGATTTACTTTATTCGGTAACCGTATAAAGCCTATAGCGGGTGGGTGATAAAAAGAAGGTGTTGCTGGCCTTTTAAAAAAGCTTTAAGTGAAAAAAATCACAAATTAAATTTAGTAATATGCTGTTTACCCGTATGCTTATAGACAATTCATTAATGAATCTATAAATAATATGTCGACAACATTATTAGCCATTTATAACCGGACCGTTTTAGGTCGACCTATTTTTACAATGGTCGTAATGGTGCTTTTAGTCATTTTTCTGGGGACTCATGCTACTAAGTTTAGACTAGATGCCTCTGCTGATTCGTTAGTCCTAGAAAATGATGAATCATTGGAACTTTATCGGTCAATAAAGGCGCGCTATGGTTCAGATGATAGTTTAATTCTTACCTATACACCTCAGTTGGATATGTTTTCAGATGAGGTGCTACAAGACATAAATCAGTTACGGTCAAAATTAAAAAAGATTGATCGAGTTGAGTCAGTAACTACTTTATTAGATGTGCCTTTAATTAATAGCCCTCCGATGACGTTGTATGAGTTAAGCGAGGAGGTTATTACGTTAGAAAGCCCTATGGTTGATCGTGAGCTAGCTAAGCAAGAGATAATTTCTAGTCCGCTTTACCGTAATCTATTAATCAGTCCTGATGGGGAAACGACTGCCCTGCAAATAACGTTTAAATTTGATGAAAAGTGGGAGAGTTTGCTAAAAAGTCGTGATGCTTTGCGTACCAAGCAGTTAGAAAATAAGCTTTCTGTAAAAGAGGCTAACTTACTGCAAAAAATTTCAGATGAGTTTGATGCTTATAACGCATTGTTACAGGTCCAACAAAGTAAAGATATTGAGACAGTACGTAATATCATGGATCAACACCGAAAGTCCGCGCACTTGTTTTTAGGGGGCGTGCCGATGATTGCCAGCGACTCGATAGACTTTATTCGGCATGATTTATTAACGTTTGGTATTGCTGTTTTTGTGATTCTCATTATTATTTTAAGTGTCATTTTTAGACGCTTACACTGGGTTATTCTGGCCATGATGACCTGTTCAGCATCAGCAATGAGTGTGATTGGTATCTTGGGTCTTTTAAATTGGCCGGTGACGGTTGTTTCATCAAACTTTGTTTCATTGCTTCTTATCTTAACGTTATCGTTATTGGTTCATTTAATTGTCCGGTATAGAGAATTACATCGAACACTGGAAAATTATGATCAGCGAGAATTAGTGCTTGAGACGGTAAAAAGTAAATTTATTCCCTGCTTGTATACATCGATCACCACGATGGTGGCCTTCGGTTCGCTACTGGTTAGCGGTATTCGCCCAGTGATTGATTTTGGTTGGATGATGGTAATAGGTATTGGCATCGCGCAGCTGATGACGTTTACATTATTTCCTGCGGCAGTGGTGTTATTAAATAAGGAAAAGCCGACGCAAGAACATGATATTACCGAGAAGCTGACACAGTTTTTGGCAGATAAGAATAAGCAATATGGTCGTGGAATCATGTTGTCTTTTGTTCTCTTGGCGGTGTTAAGTGTTTGGGGGCTTGCTCAACTGACCGTTGAAAACCGTTTTATAGATTACTATAAAGAGTCGACAGAAATTTATCAGGGTATGGAGCTGATAGACCAAAAGCTAGGCGGTACAACCCCCATGGATGTGGTTATTGATGCACCGGCTTATTTTTACGAAGAAGAGGCTGAAGAAGAAATATATGAGGAGGACGATGAGTTCTTTGATGATGAGTATGGTGATGCTGCTGTTGGAATAACCGGCTCAAGTTATTGGTTTAACAGTCAGATGCTAGGGAAGATTGAGGAGATACATAATTACCTTGATGCCTTTGATGAAACAGGGAAGGTAATCTCCATAGCAACAGCAGTAAGTTTGCTGAAAACGCTCAATGAGGAGATTCTAAATAATGATTTTGAGCTGGCGATTCTTTATAAAAAGTTGCCCCCTGTTATTAAGGAATCGTTAATTGAGCCTTACATGTCTGCCGATGGCAATCAATTACGTTTTAGCATCAGAATTTTTGAATCAGACCCATCACTACAACGCGGAGAGTTATTGGCAGAAATTAAACAGGGTCTAAACCGTGACCTTGGGATAGATGAGGAGCAAATTAAAGTTACCGGCATGGTCGTTCTCTATAATAATATGCTTCAAAGCTTATTTCGCTCACAAATTTTAACCTTAGGCGTTGTGTTTGTTGCTATTTTGATAATGCTGGCAATACTTTTTCAAAACATACGTTTAGCAGCCATCGCCATCATCCCCAATATAATGGCCGCGGGAATGGTGCTTGGGCTAATGGGCTGGTTAGCAATTCCACTGGATATGATGACAATCACCATCGCCGCAATTTGTATAGGCATAGCCGTCGATGACACGATTCACTATGTACACCGTTTTATAGATGAATATAGCCAACATCACGATTATTGGTTAGCGGCTCAGCGAAGCCATAGTTCGATTGGTCGAGCAATGTATTACACATCGTTGACGATTACGATAGGCTTTTCAATTTTAGTATTTTCTAATTTTATACCCACTATATATTTTGGTCTTTTAACGGGGTTTTCAATGATTGCAGCCTTACTGGCGAATATGACGCTCTTGCCATTACTTATTATTCGTTTCAGGCCACTGGGTAATCAGCCAAAAATTAATGTTTAATAAGGCTTGTTAGTAGGGGATTTAAGGGGGCTAAATTACGCTCGAAAAAAGGTGTTTAGCTTTTTGTTGGCTATAAAAATCAAATGCCATGCAAATATTTCTAATCAACAACTGCCCAGAGGCTAAGACCTTAATTTCATTAGTATCGTAGCGTATCAACCCATCACGCGAAAATTGATCGAGCTGTGGGTAGGCGTCAGCAAAGTAAGTGGCAAAATTAATATTAAGTTCTTCTTCAATAGTCCTAATATCTAGCGTGAAATGGCAAATAAGCTGCGTGATCACAGCACGGCGAATTTTATCGTCGGCATTCAGAGTAATGCCCTGATAAATAGCTAGTTCATTATGCTTCAAGCTGTTTGCATAGTCGTCTAATGTGCGTTGGTTTTGGGAGTAGGAATCTGCAATACGCCCAATAGAAGTAACGCCAAGGCCAATCAGGTCACAATCTGAACGTGTGGAGTAGCCTTGAAAATTTCGGTAGAGTTTGCCATTGTGTTGGGCAACAGCCAGCTCATCGTCAGGCTTTGCGAAATGATCCATGCCAATGTATACATACCCAGCGCTGGTCAATTGATCAATAGATTGGTGCAGTATTTCTAGTTTTACTTCGGGCGTGGGTAACTCGTCCTTGTTCATTTGGCGTTGAACTTTAAAGCGCTCAGGCATATGTGCATAATTAAAAATAGACAGCCGGTCAGGGTTCGCGCCATGGATGACTTTATCAAGCGTTTGTGAAAAGCTACGAGGCGTTTGATGGGGTAAACCATAAATTAGGTCGAGGCTAATAGAACGAAAATTATTTGCACGGGCGGCATCAACAACCGCCAATGTTTCGGTTTCACTTTGAATGCGATTAACGGCCTTTTGAACAACGGGGTTGAAATCTTGAACCCCTAAACTGATTCGATTGAAGCCAATCTCTCGTAATAAAGCGATGGTTTTTTCATCGGCTTCACGAGGGTCTATTTCAATGGAAAACTCGCCGTTATCATCATCTGCTAATGTGAAATGTTGGCGTGTAACAGCCATCAGTTCGCGCATTTGTTGATGATTAATAAAAGTGGGCGTGCCACCGCCCCAATGTAGTTGTTCGACGATGCGTTTAGAATTAAATAAGGCTGCTTGTAGGGCGATTTCTTTGTGTAAATTATTCAAGTAGGGAACAGCATGCTGACGGTTTTTGGTAATGATTTTATTGCAGGCACAATAAAAGCAGACCGTGTCACAAAAAGGCAGGTGAAAATATAGAGATAGCGGCCCACCTCGTTGATTGGATAGGTCAACTTGCTGCTGATAACTTTCAGCTGTGAAATTTTCATTAAATTCAACAGCTGTTGGATACGAGGTGTAGCGTGGCCCAGCTTTGTTATAACGCTGAATAAGGTCGAGGTCGAAAGTTACGGTTTGTTCCAAGGCTATAGTGATGTGCAAATGTTCAAGGCACTATAGCACTTCAATATGGGTTGATATGATGAAATGAAGTCAGATCTGATGCGGATCAAGTTAACGTGATATCAATTAAAGTAGGTGCGATTTGCTGATATTTACGCACCCAAGTTTGTGATAAAACAAGGCAATGGGGTTGCTCGATGATGGCGCATGATATAAGCATTCAAGCCTGACTGAGCTCGCCAATCGTTTAGAAAGTTGGTACGTAACGCGGTGTATTTTTAGATGATATGATGAAGTGCATAGGACTTTATTTTTATCGGCGTGCTCAGAAAAATTTGAAGTTAAAGGAGACAAGTTGAATATTACATTCCACGGTGCTGCAAAGGGAGTAACCGGCTCCTGTCATCTTATTGAATGTGCCGGTCAGCGCATTCTCATTGATTGTGGGCTATATCAAGGCAGTCGAGAAATTATTGAAGAAAATGCTGAACCGTTTGGCTTTGACCCTGCTTCGATAGATTTTTTATTACTGACGCATGCTCATTTAGACCATTGCGGGCGAATCCCTCTGTTGGTGAAACGCGGTTTTAAAGGGGTTGTTATCACCACGGCAGCCTCATTGGAGTTGGCTCGGTTGGTTATGCTGGATTCTGCTGGCCTACAAGAAGAAGAGGCACGCTACCAACAACGTAAAGCAAAACGACAGCAAAATAGTGATAAGGACATTAAGCCGCTATATAGTATTTTAGATGCGCTCAATAGTTTAGAGTTTTTTGGCAGACAAGCCATTTACGGGCAATCTGAACAGCTAGCAGCGGGGATACAAGCAACCTTTTTTGAGGCAGGGCATATTCTGGGGTCAGCGTCTATTCTTCTGCAGCTTGAAGAGAAGGGTGAGGTTCGACGAGTGCTCTTTTCAGGTGATCTTGGTTACGGTGGACGGGCCATTTTGAACGCACCAGACAGGCCGCCAAAAGTAGACACGGTTATTATGGAAACAACCTATGGTGATAGGGTGCATAAGCAATTACAACCCTCTATTGAAGAGCTTTATGGGGTGATTAATGAAACGATAGGCCGTGGCGGAAATGTCATCATTCCGACGTTTGCGATGGAAAG
The DNA here is from genome assembly GCF_000442595.1 of Cycloclasticus zancles 78-ME. Classification (NCBI taxonomy): domain Bacteria; kingdom Pseudomonadati; phylum Pseudomonadota; class Gammaproteobacteria; order Thiotrichales; family Piscirickettsiaceae; genus Cycloclasticus; species Cycloclasticus zancles. The sequence goes on from NC_021917.1 coordinate 115,469, forward strand.
AGCGCAAGAAGTGCTCTATTTTTTACGAGAAGGTATTCTTAGTAAAAAGATAAAACATTTTATTAATGTGTTTCTTGATTCACCCATGGCAATTTCTGCAACGCAAATTTTTGCGCGGCATCCTGAATGCTATAACACAGAAGCTCTAAACCTGTTTAATGAAGGCAAAGACCCTTTTGGGTTTCCAGGGCTACATTTTACGCGTGAAACGACCGAGTCAATGGCAATCAATCAGGTGAGTGGTGGTGCTGTTATTATGGCAGGATCGGGTATGTGTACGGGCGGACGTGTGCGACATCATTTGAAACATAATCTATGGAATCGGCGCAGTAGTATTGTATTTGTTGGCTTCGCAGCTCAGGGAACGTTAGCAAGACGTATTATTGATGGTGCAAAAACAGTAAAAATATTTGGTGAAGAAATGCCTGTTCAAGCCAGTATTCATACGATTGGTGGTTTTTCTGCGCATGCTGACCAAACTGAATTAATCGCATGGCATGCAAAAACAGGGAACCCTAAAACGACGTATCTTGTTCATGGTGAAGAGAAAAGCATGAAAAGCTTTGCTGCAAAAATTCAAGCAACAGATGTGAGAATACCAACGCTGCATGAATCGTTTGAACTATAAAGACGAGCATTAGCATTTAGGCTAGTGTATGTATGCGATAGCGATGCACTATAAAACAAACGGTTAATGTCGTTATATCTGCAATACTGCATGCCTGAGCAGTATTTTTAGGGATGTTAATAGCACATATAGCGGTCTATACTAATAAAAAAATGTAAGTATGGAGGGGTGAGGGGATGAACGATAACACAGCAAGTAATGCGCAGGCAGTGACCAAGGTTAATGTCTATTTTAATTTTAGAAGTCCATATTGTTATTTAGCGTCTAAAAGTATGTTTTCTGTCGTTGATCAATACCGCGTAAAGTTTTTATGGAAACCTTTTGGCGGATGGGCCGGTCGATCATCGCCTGAGCGAGTAAAGAAGAAAATACATTTAGTACGCCAAGACGTAGCACGTAGTTGCAAGAAAATGGGTATACCATTTTCTCCACCACCGATTGAAACGGACCCAACATTGGCAGGCGCAGTCTCGTTTGCAGCGGAAAAAGAAGGCCTGTTGAAGCCTTATATCATTGAAGTGATGAGGCAAGAGTGGGCAGAAGGCCGTAATATCGGTGAAATAGATACTTTGTTTGAAGTAGCAGAAGTAATAGGTTTATCACATGAATGTGTTGAAGCAGCCAGTAGTGATGAGTCTTATCTCGTTAAAATGGATGAGAATTGGCAAGAAGCACAATCAAAAGGGGTTATTGGTGTGCCATCGTTTACGGTTGACGATCAAATCTTTTGGGGAAATGATCGGATTGATTCGTTGAAAGATCACTTGCATGACCTGAGATTGAGAAACATCTAATGGTAACAACAGAATCGTCAATAACACTTTATCAACGGCCAGATTGCCCCTTTTGTTGGAAGGTACGGTTAGTTGCTTTTGAAACCAAGCTGACCATTAGAGAAATTGTTGTTCAATTAGATAAAAAACACCCTGATGTCGTGTCTTTAAACCCAAATGCGACAGTGCCCGTTTTGGTAGACGGTGATTTGGTGATAATTGAGTCAGCACAGATTATTGAATACCTGCTTGACCAGTGTCCAGAAATACAGCTGATGCCTAGCTCGCCTAAAGCACGTGCGAAGGTCAGACAGCTACATCACTACAGTGATAGCAAATTAGGAAAAGTTCTATTTCCCTATATCAAGCAAAAACGAGATAGCCCAACACACGAAGCCAGTGCTGAGGTTAAGGAATCGACTCGGTTAGCCTGGTTTGATGAGCAGCTCATCTTATCGGAGCAATTGGGTCAGAGTGAGTTTTTTGCTGGGCATTTCTCAGTGGCAGAATGCGCCTTAATACCGCGCTTTTGTTTGGCCATCACACATGGCTTAGCAATCGATGAGTCATTCCAAAACTTGCATGATTGGTATGCACGTTGTGCCGCCCGGTCCTCTTTTCTTAAAGCACTGCCTGAGCAATTTCCGGGGCTTGCTTAGTGCTCTGGTGCGACTTACGTTTCGTCGCTGTTAACATAAGTTTAATGGTTATCTACGAGGGGTTGTATGACAATCCTTAAGGTTATAACGGGTTTAATTTTATTGCTGTTGCTGATATCGGCATGGTTTTATTTCAGTGCTGAAGAGCCAGTGCCGGTACGCTTAGTGTCCGTTAGTAAAGGGCCAGTAGATTTAACGGTTTCTAATACTCGGGCAGGTACCATTAAAGCTTGTAACCGATCACATTTATCATTACCCACCGGTGGGCAAATTGCAGAGTTGTTTGTTAACGAGGGTGACCACGTTAAGAAAGATCAAGTGCTTATTCGACTATGGAATAAAGATCATCAAGCTCGTTTTGAAGAGGCGATTGCCAGAGTGGAGGCGGCCAAACTCACGGTAATTGAAAGCTGCCGTATGGCGAGCCTTAATAAACGTGAACATAAGCGATTAACAGGGTTAGCGGCTAAAAAATTGGTGTCTGTGGAACGTTTGGATGCTGCCGAGACGAAAGAGACTATCTCAGCGGCAAGTTGTAAGAAGGCTCAAGCTAGTAAGGACAGTGCTATTGCCGGTATGAAATTACAACAGGCGATGATAGAGAAAACCGAATTAATAGCGCCCTTTTCGGGTGTGATTGCTGAAATTAACGGTGAAGTGGGCGAGTACATTACGCCATCTCCATCAGGTGTGGCAACGCCGCCGGCCATTGATTTAATTGGCGAAGGTTGTTTGTATGTCCAAGCCCCTGTCGATGAAGTGGATGCCTCCTCAATTCAACCGGGTATGCTTGTGCACGTGACATTAGATGCGTTTCGTGGGGAACGGTTTGAGGGAAAGGTTTCGCGAATTGCACCGTATGTAAAAGAGCTTGAAAAACAAGCGCGTACGGTAGATATAGATGTTAATTTAGTAGATAAAGAACATTATCAAAAAATGCTTATCGGCTATAGCGCCGATGTAGATGTGGTTATTGAGCAGCAGAAAAACACCCTTAGGTTACCGACAGAAACGATTATTGATGGCAATAAAGTATTGGTATATCAGGCATCTAATAAACAGTTGGTCTTAACGGAGTTTACCCCGGGCTTGAGTAACTGGCGTTATACAGAAATTAAGGCGGGCTTAACGGATACTGAGCAAGTGCTGATATCGCTTGATGTAGAAGGCGCTGTGGATGGAGCCTTAGTGACCATAGACGATGATTGAATTAGATCATTTAGAAAAAAAGTTTCAAATCGGTGATCAAGTTGTTCATGCTCTGGACGATGTTTCTTTAAAGATTGAACAAGGCGAGTATATAGCTGTGATGGGGCCGTCAGGCTCAGGTAAATCAACCTTAATGAATATTTTGGGCCTGCTTGATAGGGCTAATTCGGGTGATTATATGCTCGATGGTATTAATGTATCGACCTTAGAGGAAGCCGAGCGGACAACGTTAAGAAGTCAAAAAATTGGTTTTGTTTTTCAGTCTTATCATTTAGTACCCCGACTATCGGCACGAGAAAATATTGAGTTGCCGATGATGTTATCGGGCATCCCAGCGCAGCAACGTAAGCAGGCAGTGGATGATATTCTTGATAAATTGCACCTAATGGATCGAGCGCATCATAGCCCGAATCAATTATCAGGTGGGCAACGACAACGTGTCGCGATAGGCCGAGCAATAGTGATGAAGCCGAGCATTTTATTAGCAGATGAACCGACGGGTAATTTGGACTCAACATCTGGAGAGGGTGTGACGCAGTTGCTCGAATCACTAAACGCAGAAGGTATTACTTTAATGGTAGTAACTCATGACGCCACACTGGGTGCACGAGCGAAAAGGCAGTTGAATATGTTAGATGGGCGTATAGTTTAACGATGTTTTGGTCAGACATTGTGGGGTTTATAACGCATGTCTTAAGTCGACACCGGTTTCGTACGATAACGTTATGGCTTGCCATTGCCATTGGTGTTGTTGCAGTTAACTTGTTAACAGCATTGGGCGAAGGGGCCAAATCATTTGTCCTTAAAGAGTTTAATGTACTCGGCCGTAATACGTTAATTGTTTTACCTGGGAAAAAAGAAACCACCGGTGGTATGCCGCCTCTGACAGGTGAATCACCAAGACCGTTGACATTGAAAGATGCCATATCAGTCTCTCGGCTATCAGGTGTAAAAGCAGTGGCGCCCATAGTGGTCGGTAATATTGAAGCCTCGTATGACGGTAAAATTCGTGAAGTATTAACGATTGGCACGAGCCGAGATTTTTTCCTTATTCGTCAATTAAAGGTATCTCAAGGTCAAATGCTACCGACTTTAGACCTCGATAAAGGCGAAGCAGTGTGCGTTATCGGCAATAAATTACGACAAGAGCTATTTCAAAATAAGCCGGCGCTTGGCGAACGGATACGGCTGGCAGACAGTCGATTTCGAGTAATAGGGGTATTAAACCAAGGCGGTACTAGTTTTGGTTTTGATATGGATGATGTGATTATTATTCCGGTCGCAAATGCACAGTCTGTGTTTAATGTAGAAGGGCTGTTTCGTTTATTTGCAGAGGTGCGGGTTTATCAACAGCTCGATAATATAAAGCAAGCCATTATAGAGCTGTTAAAAGAGCGACATGAAGGTGAAGAAGACGTTACGGTGATTTCTCAAGATGCTATGTTGACCTCGGTTCAAGAAATATTGGATATATTAACAATAGCGGTGGCAGGCATTGCCTCTATCAGCATGTTAGTCGCCGGTATTTTGATTATGAATATGATGATGATAACGGTTTCTCAGCGGGTTAAGGAAATTGGCTTACTCAAAGCATTGGGGGCAACCTCATCAACAGTACGGGTGTTGTTTTTATCTGAGGCTGGGCTGATAGCAGCAGTGGCCTCTATGTCGGGTTTAGCGTTGAGTCAGCTGATTGTTTTACTGGCGAATATATATTTTATAGAGCTCCAATTTCACTCACCTTGGTGGGCGCAAGTGGGTTCTATATTATTGGCGATATTACTGGCGCTTATATTTGCATGGTTGCCAGCTCAGCGAGCATCAATGCTTTCGCCCGTTGAAGCGCTGCAAGGTAAGCAGCAAAAGGAAGTGTCTTGAATTGGGTCGATAGTGGACGCTGGATCTTTAGCTCGGTATTGAGCTATCGGTCGAGAAGTTTATTAACGGCTTTAGGAATGGCCGTTGGCATTGTCTCGGTGACCTTGTTAACGGCTATCGGCGAAGGGGTTCAACAGTATGTATTAGACAGTTTTTCACAGTTTGGCGCTCGAATTATTGCCATTAACCCTGGTTTAAAAGAAACGCATGGCGCTGGTGGCCTGCTGTCTTCAGTGCGACCGTTAACATTGCGAGATGCACAAGCGCTAAAGCAGTTAACGGGTGTTGAAAAGGTGGTGCCTGTGGTTCAAGGCTCGGGCGTTGTAGAGTTTAATAATCTGCAGCGCAGTGGGGTTATTTTGGGTGTCGGGCCGGATATGAGTGATGCCTGGGACTTTAAAGTGGCTCAAGGGAATTTTTTCTCCGGTAATTTGGAAGATGCGCGCTCGACAGCGGTATTGGGTTACACCATGAAAAAAGAATTGTTTGGTGACTCAAACCCACTCGGCCAGCATATTCGTGTGGGTGGTCAGCGGTTTCGGGTCATTGGCACTATTGAAAAAAAAGGCCAGATGCTTGGGGTCGATATGGACGATACGATCTATATTCCAGCGCAAAATGGTTTGCAGATGTTTAACAGAGAGTCGTTGATGGAAATTAATGTAGTGTTTTCAGCAAATGTAACATTAAAGCGCATTGAAACGCGTATTAAGGATCTTATGATTAAGCGTCACGGGCGAGAAGATGTCACGCTAACCACACAAAATGATATGTTGGAGTCAATGGGCAAAATACTCTCTATTTTAAAATTATCGGTGGGTGGGCTAGGCGCTATTTCATTGCTCGTTGGTGCAGTTGGTATTTTGGCGATTATGACAACAACGGTAAGAGAAAGAACAGCCGAAGTGGGGTTGCTCCGAGCGCTTGGTGCGGATAAAAAAACGATATTAATATTATTCTTGGGTGAGGCTGCCGTGTTAGCGTTAATAGGCGGCCTGTTAGGCTTAGTATTGCTGTTTATGCTAACCGGCTTGTTACAGCTTTTTTTACCGGGCTTACCGATAACGTTTAATTTACTTTTCTTAGGGCTGGCATTAGTGATGTCAGCAGTAATTGGCCTAATAGCCGGTGTTGTCCCAGCTGGGCAAGCGGCAAACTTAAACCCGATTAACGCACTTCATGAAGAGTAATTAATGCGCAGGCTGATGTGTCTTTAAGCGCTGAGTGAAGAGAATAATACTGATCGTTAACAGTATGTAAAAAGGATACAGGTTTTGCCAATGGTGATGATTGCCGATTAAAAACCCGGCCAGTGGAGGGCCAAATAATATCCCTGGGCCTTGGCCAGTAATAACAATGCCTATAACACGGCCTGTATCAATCGGCTTATCGGCTAAACGAGGGCTTTGGGCAAAAATAGCAGTGGGTATCATGCCTAAGAAAAACCCCAGTAAAGCCAATAGTATTAAACCCAATTGGTCTGGATAGCTTGTATGTAGCAGTAGAGTGATTACGATAGTGAGCGCGACGGCGGGGAACGTCAGCATTTTAAACCAAGGGATACCCCGATGAATGAGAAAGCCGCTGACTAAATTTCCAGGGATAATAAAAGCGGGCAAAATAGTCGTAGTAAAAAGTGCGTTGCTCAAGCTAACTTGATAGGTTTCAATGAGGTATGTGGGAAGATAGGTGAGCATGCTAAAGAAGGTGCCAGTGAAACAGGTAAAAATGAGCCCCATAATAATAGCCTTATAGACAACGGACCGAGAGAGTTTCTTATGAACGGTGTCAGAGGCGGTACGTGTTGGGTCAACAAGTTTTATTGATAGTATAAGTAAGGGTAGGGCAAGAAAAAACGCCGCGCCCCACAGCCAACGCCAGTTAAAAAACTCTAAAATCACAGGGGCTAATAAAAAGGTTAGCACACTTCCCGCGGGCATCCAAAGTGCCCAAACACCCATTGTTAAGCCCATATCGGAAGGTTTCGATAAATGTGAAATTAAAGTTGGTGCAGCAACAGACACAAAGATAACTGCGATGCCTTCAATGATACGGCTTAATATTAATTCGTTAGCAGAATTGATAATGATGCTAAAGCCGGCGGTAATAATAATCAGGCTTAATGCGATTTGTAACACTTTTTTGGGGCCGTAGCGATGCGATAAGGCGCCAACAAATATGCCCAGTAGGACACTGGCTAAGGCAGCCGAAGACATAATCCAACCAATTTGGATAACACTCAACGGTAACTCTTTTTTTATCTCTAATAAAGCAGGGCTAGCTTTGGTAACAGTAATGGCCGACGCTATACCGGTTAGGAAGCTTAAGCAAACACCACCCCATTGGGTTTTTGTAACTGTGTTCATATTAATTGTGTTAAATAATCTGAAAGGCTAGGGGCTATTAAAAGGTAAGCCGCTGTGCCTAAGGTTAATGCGGTACAAAAAAGTGCAGAATCTAGTTTAAATCGATCAGCTAAAGCAATACCAACGATAACGGGGGGGGCAGCGGCTGTAATGCTGGTGATAATTAACACCTCACCGCTTAAGCCAACAGGAACCCCACTACTAAACGCGATGGCTGGGCTAACAATCAGCTTAATGAACATAGCTGGTATTGTCAAAAGAACATATTTAAAGCTGCTTATTTTAAAGTTTACGCCCACCATTAAAAGTAACATAGGCACAGTTGCCAGCCCCATCATTTTAAATGCCTGAATAATGCTTTCGTGCGGGATCCATTGAAAATACCGAAGGGTTAACGCTATAACGATTGCCCAAACGGGCGGCATCAGCAGTAATTCACGACCTAAATGACCACCGGCAATGCGCGTTCCAAAGTGCGCTGCAACCAGCACGGCAATTATCCAAACAAAAGGGACGGTGGCGAGCAGGTCATAAATTAATGGAATGCTGGCCATTTCAGCACCAAATAAGGCCTCAACGGCAGGCAAGGAAATCCCCATGCCATTGCCAAAACTAGCCGCTAAAACTAACGCACCGGCTTGAGGGCGGGAAATATACCCTGCACGAAGCAGCCCAGAAAATAGGATTAGGCTTAGACCCAAGCACAGGCTGATGGTGATAATGCCGGTCATGGGTACCTGATAAAGCTCTTCTTTTAGTGGCGTTGTAAGAATGATATATAAAATCAAGGTAGGTGCTAACAGGTTAACCACCAAGGCACTTAGGGTGCTTCTTAGTTGTTGTGTTGTAACACCGCCGGGTTCAAATTTATGCCAAGCCACGCCGGTGGCGAGGATTAAAACCATGGGTATTAAGCTACTCATTGAGGTTATGCTTTTCCTGCAATTTGAATGGAAGTGGCCGGTGCTTTTTCACCAACGTGCATGGCCATAACTTGATCACGAATAGACATTTCCGAATAGGTCATTCGGTCTCGTTGACGCAAGACCTCAAACCAGGACTCAGACATATACACTTCAGAAAAAAGCTGGTGGTCATTCGCATCATGAAATATTTGCCAGAAATACGCGCCATTCCTTTTGCGAATATCCCGTAATTTTTTCATTAGAGAGAGAAACTCATCTGTTTTGTCCTGAGGAATACAGTATTGAATAGACACCAAAACGGGGCCTCTATCACCGGGAACTGAGTCTTCATCAATAGCGATGGGCCATTGAGTTGTGGGAGAGGGGTCTAAGCTATCATTTGCGATGGCAAAACGGCGGCTTAACAATAAAGTGAGTAGTAGCCCAGTGGACGCGATGAATATTGAAATGCTAGAGCCATAATGGTCAGATAAGCTCCCCCATACCAAGCTGCCAAACCCCATGCTGCCGCCAAAGGTAAGCATGACAAGAGAAATGGTGCGTGCACGTACCCAGTTAGGTACGACCATTTGAGCAGATAAAATAAAAGATGAAAAACTAGAAATCCACGCGCAACCCAAAGCAACTAAGGTTAAGCCTAAGGTATACAAATTAGGTTTATAAGCGAGCAGTACTAAGGGTAAAGATAAAATGACGGTGGATAATGAAATAATTTGGTTACGTGTGAGTAAACGATGAAACCGCGGTAATAAGAACGCACCCAAAATTGTTCCCAAGCCCACGACAGCCATTGAAATACCGAAACTTTGAGCGCCCATGTTCATTTCACGAATAACAATAATGGGTAATAAAGCCCAAGAAACACTGGCGAAAAAGAAAAACATCGCACTACGGAATAATACGATACGTAATGAACGGACATTTCGTGTGTAGCGTAAACCAGCTTTAAAAGCACCCATAAATCGTTCAACGGGCAAGGCAGACTGATTATCTGGTTTTTTGGGTTTCCAAATAGCTAAGGCCACAATTAAGCCGGTAAACGAAACTGCGTTAAAGATAAAAACCCCAGTTGGGCCAGATTGAAAAATAATAAAGCCACCAATGGCCGGACCAATGGCGCGGGTAACATTGGTACTTAAGGTGTTTAAAGTAATCGCGTTTGGCAACTGTGCTCTGGGCGCAAAATCGGGCACGCTGGCTGCCCAAGCGGGCCTCATCATCGCATTGCCAGCACCTAAGGCAAAAGTAAATAGCAACAAACTTAAGGGCGTAACGGCATCAAAATAAGTACTGATCGCAAGGCCGCTTGCTGTTAGAAACAGCGCGATATGTAGGCCCAGCAACATTCGACGGTGGTCAATTAAGTCAGCCAACGTGCCGGATGGGTAGGCTAAAAATAAAAATGGTAGGGTGATGGCCGTTTGGATTAAAGCGATATAAAGGTCGGATGTTGGCATGGAAGCCATCAGCCAGGTGGTGCCAATTTCTGTCATCCAGGTGCCAACATTTGAGATGGTCATAGCGATCCACATCATCCTGAAAACAGGCGATTTAAAAGGAGTCGTTAACGAAGATGAGTTCAATGATTAGTTTGAGGCAAGTTTTATTAATAGGCGATTATAACAGGTGTTACTTATCATCTTGTTATTCGGTTATTACCGTTTAACGTTGAAATAAATAAGACGTTCTTTTGCATAAGGCAACTAACATTAACATTAAAGGCACTTCAATTAAAACACCCACAACAGTGGCTAAGGCTGCTCCAGATGAAAGACCAAACAGTATAACTGCGGTAGCAATCGCCACTTCAAAGTGGTTAGAGGCACCAATCAGTGATACCGGTGCCGCATCTTGATAAGAGAGTTTAAACAATCGAGACAAGACAAAATAACCTAATGTAAATATGAATACCGTCTGTACTAATAAGGGGATGGCTATCCATAAAATAGTTAAAGGGTTTGAAACAATAACCTTGCCTTTGAATGAAAACAGCAAAACAAGGGTCATTAACAACGCTAAGATGCTCACCGGTGTCAGCCAATGTAAAAACTTTTCATTAAACCAATCCATGCCCTTATGTTTGATGATTAATTGCCTTGAAAAATAACCACTGATCAATGGCAAGGCGACATAGATAGAAACAGAAAAAAGCATCGTTTCCCAAGGGACTGGCATTGCGTTTACATTCAGTAGTACCGTGCCTAATGGCCCATAAAGGAAAAGCATCATGAGTGAATTGATAGCGACCATCACTAATGTTAAGCCGCCGTTTCCTTTGGCTAAGTGGCTCCACATTAAAACCATGGCAGTACATGGTGCAATCCCCAGTAAAATCGTCCCAGCGATATAACTTCGCCATAACTCCACCTCCTCACCATTTACGAGGACTTCTGTACCCGGTAAAAAATCTCTAAATAAGTAGCCTAAAAAGAAATAGGAAATGGCAAACATCGTGAACGGTTTAATAGCCCAGTTTATAAATAGGGTTAATAAAACGGGTTTTGGTGTTTTTGCAGACTTAAGCACCTGAGCAAAATCTATTTTAACCATGATGGGGTACATCATAAAAAACAAGCACACAGCAATGGGGATGGAGACTTGGTAAATAGAAAAGTCATTAAGTACAGTTGCAACGCCTGGCGCAGCTTTACCTAAGAATATGCCACCGCCAATGCAAAGAGCGACCCAGAGACTTAAATAACGTTCAAAAATGGATAGTTTTTTCTCTGTTACATCAGTCACAGTTATCTCCTGATTCATATCGTGAGTCTAATGGCGAGCTAAATGGTGAGGAGTTCGCACGCCGAGCCTAGCTAACAACCCTTATGGTCATTTATAACTTAACGCCATAATGGTTTAGAGCCACCATCATAAGCCAATAACTGCCAATTGTAAGCGCAATAGAAAGGCTAAGGCTGGTGTAAAAATGTAAGCCATACCTTAACAAAAAGGGGAGGGTTATAAATAAAACAAAAGATGGCAAAATAAGCTAAAAAACACTGCTTGATAATGCGCTGACCTTATCCACATCTTTTGTGTCAATGTATAGCCAAATCATTGCTAGTACCGAAATGAGAGGCATAGATGCCAGTAAAGCGCCCATTAAAGAGCTTCGCTTTGCTAGCTCTGAGACAGCTACAATAAGAACTGTTGTGATAACAATTTTTGTTATGTAGTAGATCACTTAAGGTACCTTTATTTTGCCTTTATAACACTTGATTGAATCGATGGTTAAGCATTGTATCAGCTCAATTTACTTGTAATAACATATAACTAACGGCGATATAACGCAGGAGTTTACCTGCCGTAACCAATATAAGAAACCAGAGTAAGTGAACCCTTAAAACACCGGCAATAACGGTTAACGGGTCGCCAATGATTGGAACCCAGGCAAAACATAAGGAAAACAAACCGTATTTAGTAAAACGCTGTTCTGCTCGAATAAAATCAGCTTCCGACATTCGTAACCATTTTTTTATTACAAGCAAGCTAGCCCAGTAGCCTAGGGCATAGTTTGTCAGTGATCCGAGCACATTGCCTATTGTCGCAGTGATAACTAGCGTAGTGGGTGATAAACCGCTTAGTAATAAAGCATTTAAAACAATTTCTGAGCTTAACGGTAAAACTGTGGCGGCTAAAAATGCAGCAATGAAAAGGCCAAGATGTCCGAGTTCTGAAAAATAGTCCATGAGGCTTAACGGTCGAGTTAAGTGACCGCTTTAGTCATGGTAAAGGTTTCTTTGTTAGACATGTTTAACTACCAACATTTCGCTAGCGCCTTTTTGAAACTCATACGGCACGGCACTAAGAGAAACCTCAAAACCAGATTCTTTTAAAGCAGTCATTACTGGTTTTAAATGTGGTGAAACTTGATTATCGCCTAATGAAAGTAATGGATAAACCCGAACCTCGGTGGCTATACGACAAAGCTCTTTCATCGATAGAAGGTGCTGCGCTCGATCGACATGCCCACTGTATAAAAATAAATAATGCGAACATAAGGCCAGCTCAAACGCATGATCTTTAAAAGGCAACATGGGTAGTGCAGAATTTACATAACGGCCGGATTTTTTACCGTGCTCATAGTCGTTTAAGAATATTTGCATGGCACCCATTCTAGTTTTACCCATGGCTTCAACGTTTGCGATGTCTTTCCACACATAATCAATTGTATTGTTGGCAACCTGCTCCATAACCTGCGGGTAAACCGTATTAATTCTTGAGCGTATTTGCTCGGCAGTAAATTGATAGATAGGGTCTATAGACACAACCTGATCATTGGTGCGTGATAATTCGGCATTAAAGCTGGCTGGGCCATCTCCACAGCCAACAATGCTTTTTTTAAGATCAGATTCTGATAACGAAAACATGCCCCTGTATTCGCTTAACGACCTTCCCCATGGGATGACTTCAGAAAGCTGCATTATGATTCCTTTTTTGTATCGAATTTATTTTCGCAGGGTTTGCGTGTAGCAAGAAATAGACAGGTGGTTATTAATATTAATGGTGTTGTTTAGAATATAAACGATAAACCAAAGAAATTAACAGGCAGATACTCGCTGGAAACAATAATGCCATGAAATGGTATTTTAAGAATAGTAATGAGCCTAAGGTACCACCCAATATAAAGCCAATAATGATCGTTAAAAAAAGTTTTGCTTTACGTTTATCCAGTTCGTTACCTTTAACAAGCTCTCCAAGCATGATGCCTAAATCGGTGAAAATTCCTGTTAGGTGGGTGGTTCTAATGATCGCTCCACTATAGGTTGTTGCCAATGCATTTTGTAAACCGCAAGCCATCGAAGCAAAAAAATGGCCATAAAATGAGCCTTTAGTTAGCAGCAATAGGGTTACTAGTAACAAGGCAGACTCTAAAAATAATGCAGTATCGTAATGCTTTCCAAGCTTTAGCGTTGAACCATGTAATAAAAATCCAGCTATCGACGAGCCAAATAGAAATGACAATAAAATACCCAGTAAATGAAGGGTATGTTGAAAGGGCAATGTTAAAAAGCCGGTACCTAATAAGGTAGCGGTGCCTGACAAGTGCGAGACTGATTGATGCTCAAAACTAAGTAATCCGACTGCATTAACAAAGCCTGCTACTAGTGCCAGAATGAAGGCACCAACTTCAACCCATTTTGGTAACGTTGAAATCAATCCTCAAAGTCCTGTGTAGTTAGTGGCTCAAACAATGGCATAAGGCGAGCGAAACTGTCATGACATTGTCTGTACCCAATTTGCGACTCCGATGGCCTCCATAATAAACTCAACCGATAAAGCGGCTAATATCATGCCCATGATTCGTGTTAAAAGAGAGGCGCCGCCGTGGCCAATTATTCTGATGATCCTGCCTGAAAAAAGAAGTAGAAGCAGCGTAATCACCAAAACAACAAGCACCGTTGCTGTAGTCATCATTTGTTCTTGAACGGTGTATATATTATTGTCAGTTATTAGGATAACCGCCAGAATTGCCCCAGGTGAGGCGGTGGCAGGAATCGCCAGCGGAAACACAGATATGTCGTGCATAGGCTCACCTGTTTTTTCGAGCGTGTTATTTGAAAAAACCATCTGTAAACCAAATAAAAATAGAATGACCCCGCCAGAAACCTGAAATGAAATAAGGCTAATTCCCATTGCGCTAAGTAAGACTTGGCCGACCAAAATGGCGCCGACTAAAATTAGCACGGTATAGACAATGGTTTTGTAGGCCGTTTTTATCCGCTCCTTGCTAGAAAGTTTTGCGGTTAGCGCAGCAAAAAGCGCCATTGTGCCTATAGGGTCGATTGTCGCCCAAATAATTAAAAAGTCGTGCAGTAATTTATCTATCATTTGTACTCGGTTTAATTGTCATCATATTTTAAATAGCCCTCGTATCTTTTTGTTTGAGTTGATGTGCTTGAAAGCAATGAATTTAACATGGAAGCACTAGGCGTACTAAATGCAATTTTAGTGGAAATCAAACGGCATAGTGGTGCGGTTAAGTTAAAGCATACAATGGTTAAGCATGGTTTGTGTGTAAATAGTTAAGCACACAGCCCATTAAGCGGTTGATTGAAAGAAACCGTTCTTCAGGTGCGGATAAAATTGTATCCTCCGTTTGAATGTATTTAGCTTCTACAAGCTCATCACCACAGTTATCGACAAGAGCTTGTGCAGATTGAAGCGTAGTTTCTAGGTGAAATTGCAAACCGATGGTCTTAGTGCCAATTTGAAAAGCTTGGTTTTCGCAAGCTTCACTTTTTGCAATGTGAATGGCACCTTTAGGTAGCGTAAAGGTTTCGCCATGCCAGTGAAATGCATTAATGTCATCGGGAAATTGGAAAACGGTGCTTAGCTTTGGTTGTATGGCCTTTACTGGAAACCACCCAATTTCTTTTTCTGGCTGTGGATAAACTTTGGCGCCCATGGCGCTGGCAATAAGTTGTGCGCCTAAACAGATACCAAGAACAGGAAGGTCTGATTTAACGGCTTTTTGTATAAATTTTTGTTCCGCTTCTAACCAAGGGTATTGTTGATGGTCATTTACACTCATTGGCCCGCCCATCACAATAAGAAAGTCAATATCTGTTAAGTCGGGTAATGCCTCAGAATTATAAAGCTGTGTGCTGGATATGTTGTAACCCGCCTGTTGAAGCCAAGGCGCAATACTGCCCAAACGCTCAAATGGAACGTGCTGTAAGTAATGTGCTCGCATGGTGTTCCTTACCTTTTTATGCCAAGGTCTTTAAATAAGGGTGAAAAAAACACGGCGAAGGGGCGTTGAGCTTATCCATCTGCATGAACAGGTGATGTTCCATTATTTTTGCGAGTTAAGTGTAAGAAAACACCCAGCGAAGCGAGTAATAAAGCGGTGCTTGTAATAATCGCTACGGGGTAATATAAATTACCAGCCAGTTCTAACTGGCTATATTTAATCACCATAATCAACGCCTCTAAAGACAGCGCAATACAAACCGTTCCAATAAATCTTGGAATGGTTCTACGTAAACTTTCAACAGCATCTTCATGTTCTTCTTCGCCGGAATACTCTTTATTAATGACCAAGGCGAGTTCAAAAACAGCTAAAGCGATAATCCCTGTATTAACTCCGCTCAAAAATATTTGCATAATATCTTTGCCTGCAAGAATGCCTTGAATAATTGTTTGCGCGAGCGAAAAAATGATAGCTAAAGCCATCCCAAAAAATATAAAAGTAAAGAGTTTTGCAACAAGAAAACGCATGATATGGCTGATGTCTTTTTTCATTTAAAACTTCCTATGACATTTAACGACCGCGCTTAGTGACTGTGCTATGTTGCTTGGTCAGATTAATTTATTGGTGAGTTGGCCCCCATTTATACCGCAGTGTAGTTACTATTTAAATATGTGTTAGCATTTTAATAATGCTTATATTGCTTTAAATCGAATGGTCAGATTGTGCAAAAAGGCTCCGTTTAGATAAACACAGCAAGGTGCGATTTTTACAGAGTAGCTTCATGGTTTATGTCGTTATTATTAAGCCTAACATACCAAACATAAAGCCCAAAACGGCTCCCATGGGTGGTGCCCAATGTTTTTCTAAAGTCACTTGTGGCGCCAAGTCTTGAAATATTGAATAAAGAATGCCCCCAGAGGCGAAAAGCATAATACCAGCGATAATAACTATTTCGTCAGACAACCAAAGATAACCGCTCACTCCAGCAATCGGGCCAAGCAAGGCCATCACAGCAAAGGTAATGATAATTTTATAAGGCTTATAAATAGCTGTGGCGTTTAATTCGCGATAGGCATTAAAGCCTTCTGGCATATTTTGTAAAGCGATTAAGCCAGCCAGTAACAGGGCGTTGCTACTGCCCGTTGCAAAGGCTGCTCCTAATGCTATGGATTCAGGAATAAAATCAGACAGCATAGCGGCTAATTGACTTGCTGAAGTGTTGGTTTTTTTAAGATAAATATCAAGAAATAAAAAACTGAAGCCACCCATTAGCAAGCAAAGGCAGGCAGACAATGGGGACAGTATCTCTATACTTTCGGGGACTAAAACAAAAGCAACTGCGGATAATAATGCGCCTGCTCCAAAAGCGATCACACTGTGCCTTAGCTCTTCTTCTAACCATTTGTTTGCAATTTTTTCAAAGCAGGCAATAGCAGCGCCCAAGGCCATCGCTAGCCCAGCGAATAAAGTTGAGGTAATAACCGTTAGTAAAGAGTCCATTAACTAAGAAATGGCTTGAAAGGTACGAAGAATTCCAGCATCCATTTCAAATGGACTGCTAAGCATTGAGAGTCTCTACATGTTTACATTTGGGGTATGAACTGCAGCCCCAAAATTGTTTCCCAGCATGGGTTCCTTTTTTTGTAGTACGCATGACAAGTACCGACGAGCATTTAGGGCAAGTTTTCTCCTTTACTGTCTCAGTAGTCATACTGACTTGAACGTCATTTTTGCATATCTTTAGGTAAGGAGCTAATAAATCATTAACCTCAGCAATAACATACCCAGCCTTGGCAGGCACTTGAATGAGTGGAACAGAGGAAGCCTCACATGCTCCCCTTAGAAATTCGTCGCGTTGTTGTCTATTTTTTGAAAGGTGAGAGCTGTCGTCTAGTTCTATAGCACATAGGACTGATAAGTCATCGTTTTTACATAGCAAAAAATCAAAATGCTTAGCAGATATTTTATTAAACGCTTTTTGCCACTCACTTCTTGAAAGCCCTTTATTGGGTTTAATAACATCAGCAACCCTGACCTTACCAAGCACTATTGCGCTGTCGCCTTTTATCTGTTCTAGCACACCATAAAAAGATCGCTCTGCTGGCGTAAACAAAGCGTCCAATTTTTGATAAGGGTAATTGGCTGAATTAGATTTCTTATCTTTCGGCAGTTTAGAAAAAAAGACTACTGCAACTGCCAATAATATTATTGCTAAGATGCCCCAACTCATAATTATCCTTTTTAATTTATAGTGTTTAAATAACGTGCTTAGTTTTCCTTAACTGAGTTTGGAAGATGCAAAGTACGTTGTCGCTAATTCCCTGCGTAAGTAATACCTACATGGTGAATTTCCAAGATTGCATCACCAAGGAAAATAAACTAAGCGATACCTTTTTTGTTTATATGTATTGGTCTATGGGCTTGTAATGTACCATTTCAATTAATATTTGTATTAACCTGATTGCTCTCAGCTAGCTGAGCATTATTGATTGAGGGAAGTTTAGTTTATCGAAGCCTGGTATCATCAATTGATATGTCTTAATTTCATTAATCTGAAAGGTAATAGGCAACGGTAGAAACCACTCGAACTTTTTTAATATGTGGGTTGTTTTTATCTCTAGCATTAATACTAAATTGCCCTTGAGATGCAGATTTAATTGTTCCTAACGTACTTTTAGAGTCGGCTGCAAATTTCTCTGCAACTTCACGGGCCTTCCTTGTTGCCTCTTCAATCATGTCGGGCTTTATTTGATTTAAACGAGTAAAAATATACTCAGTTTGAGAATGATAATTGCCAGCAGTAAATACAATTCCTTGCTTGCCTAAACTAGACATCTTACCCATAACATCGCGTACCACGCTAATATTTTTGGAGTAAACAGTGACAGTTTGGGAGGCTGTATATCTGAACTCAGCTCTTGCCTGGTTGCCATATCGTTGGGCGGACTTATCTGTAATTGCCGGTGAAGAATATGAAATCTCATTGGCGTTAATTCCGGCGCTTTCTAGAAATGCTTTTATCTTTTCGGTGCTTGCATCTATGGATTCATACATCTGTTCGAGGTTATTACTTGCGGAACTAAATTGGATAGGCCAGATTACGATATCTGCACTGTATTCTCTCTCCGATAGTCCTTTTACAGTAACGGTTCGTTCATATTCCTTAAACTTAATGGCCGCATCACCAAGAAGGGATCCAAGAGAGGAAAGAGCAATAATCAGACAAACCCCAAGAATCAAGGCGCTACTTTTATTTGACACGGTCATAAATCTCTCCTGTACGTATAATGCCTTAAATAACAGACGGCGCATTTTTGCGCCGTCCAAGTTAAATCATCTAGTTAGGCGTTGCCTATTTATGCGCGATGGGTTTGTCGGTAAATAAGTAATCTTTTAGCTCTTTATCCATTCTTGGGTCTTTTCTTCTAATCCATTCAAGAACCATGGCAGCATGCTCTTTCTCTTCATCTCGATTGTGAGCAAGAATGGCTTTTAACTCTTCATCTTTGCATGCATCAACTCGTTGGTTATACCAATCTACCGCCTCAAGTTCTTCCATAAGGGAGGTGATGGCTCTATGCATATCTCTTGTTTCATCTGTAATTTCACTAATAGGTTCGTGATAGCCTTCATTTGACATATTTTTAATCCTTTTTTATTTCCATAGTTTATACGGCTCCCCGTTAAGGGGTTTAACGGGGAGCCGCAATATAAATATCACGCTAGGTCGAAGCGATCTGCATTCATTACTTTAACCCAGGCCTTGATGAAATCAGCAACAAACTTTTTCTGGTTATCATCTTGCGCATACACCTCAGCGTAGGCACGCAGGATTGAGTTAGAACCAAACACCAAATCAACGCGTGTTGCTGTCCACTTTACCTCGCCAGACTTTCGTTCCTGTATTTCATACAGGTTTTTACCCGCTGGTTTCCAGGTATAACGCATATCCGTTAAATTCACGAAAAAGTCGTTACTAAGGGCGCCGACGCGGTCTGTAAACACACCATGTTGGCTATTGCCGTAGTTGGTGCCCATCACGCGCATGCCGCCTAATAGCACGGTCATTTCTGGTGCGGTAAGCCCCATCAATTGAGTGCGATCGAGCATCAATTCCTCAGCGGAAACAGCATAATCTTGTTTCAACCAATTACGATAACCGTCATGAATAGGTTCAAGGTCGGCAAATGAATCGGCGTCAGTCATCTCATCGGTTGCGTCTCCTCTGCCTGGCGTAAAAGGAACAGAAGCCTCTACACCGGCGGCACTGGCAGCCTGTTCAACACCCACATTACCCGCCAATACGATTAGGTCAGCAATACTCGCACCGGTTTCGCTAGCAATTGGCTCAAGCACAGACAGTACTTTATTAAGCCGCTGTGGCTCGTTGCCTTCCCAGTTTTTTTGTGAAGCAAGGCAAATCCGCGCACCATTGGCACCGCCACGTTTGTCCGATTGGCGGAAAGTACGCGCACTGTCCCATGCTGTTGCCACCATTTCGCTGATACTTAGGCCGCTATCTGAAATTTTTGCTTTAACAGCCTCAACATCGTAGTTGCTGTTACCAACAGGAACAGGGTCTTGCCAAATTAAGTCTTCTTGTGGCACTTCAGGGCCGATATAGCGTGCTTTTGGCCCCATGTCACGGTGTGTTAGCTTAAACCAAGCACGAGCAAAGACCTCGGAAAAGTAAGCAGGGTCGTTGTAGAAGCGCTCAGATATTTTGCGATACTCAGGGTCCATTTTCATGGCCATATCGGCATCGGTCATAATAGGGTTTAGTCGAATAGAGGGGTCTTCAACATCAACAGGTTTATCTGCTTCGTCAATGTCAATCGGTTCCCATTGCCATGCACCGGCTGGGCTTTTTTTCAATTCCCAGTCGTATTTTAGAAGCAATGAAAAGTAACCGTTGTCCCACTCAGTTGGCTTGGTTGTCCACGCACCTTCAATACCACTTGTGACCGTGTCACGCCCAATACCGCGTGTTGTTTTGTTGTTCCAGCCTAAACCTTGCTCGTCTACATCAGCGGCTTCAGGTTCCGCGCCCAACAAGGCTGCATCACCGTTCCCATGGGTTTTACCAACGGTGTGACCACCGGCTGTTAAGGCAACTGTTTCCTCGTCATTCATTGCCATCCGCTCAAAAGTAACACGTACATCGTGTGCAGTTTTTAACGGGTCAGGTTTGCCATCGACACCTTCAGGGTTAACATAGATTAAGCCCATCATAACTGCGGCTAATGGGTTTTCTAAATCTCGCTCACCTGAATATCGGCTATTTTCGTTGTCACTAGGAGCAAGCCACTCTTTTTCTGACCCCCAATAGGTATCTTTTTCTGGGTGCCAGATATCTTCACGGCCAAAGGCGAAACCAAAGGTTTTTAGGCCCATCGATTCATAAGCAATAGTGCCAGCGTAAGTGATTAAATCAGCCCAGCTTAATTTGTTACCGTATTTCTTTTTGATGGGCCAAAGCAGACGCCGCGCTTTATCTAAATTAACATTATCTGGCCACGAGTTGATCGGTGCAAAACGTTGATTACCGGTGCCAGAACCACCACGACCGTCAGCTATTCTATATGTACCAGCTGCATGCCATGACATGCGGATCATCAATCCACCATAATGCCCCCAGTCGGCCGGCCACCACTCTTGGCTATCGGTCATTAACGCTAGCATGTCTTGTTTAAGTGCAGCGAAGTCAAGAGTTTTTACTTCGTGAGCATAATCGAAACTCTCATCTAACGGGTTTGTTTTGCTGTCATGTTGATGCAATATGTCCAGATTAAGGGCATTAGGCCACCATTTCATATTTGATGTGCTGACCTCTGTTGCACCACCGTGGATGACGGGACATTTATTTTCTGACATAAAGTACTCCTCAAGTTATTGGTTAGTCGTTACCACCTTAGGAGGTGGCGTGAACAAGCATCTAATAAATCCATCTATATGTATAGTCGATTGATTATATGATCACGATAGCTTTTATCTATTTTCAGCATTAATTAAATAGATTCCTGCATAACCCAATGTCTTGCATAAGCTTTAATTTACAAGATACGGTTTTCTCCCCCTTCGTTTTACAAGAATTTTCAGTCATATATCTACCAGCATAGGCCTTTAATTATTTTTTCAACAGTAAAGATACTATGTTTTTTGTCATCCTGTGCGCGTTTAGTCATAATTTTGCAGGGTAATAACACAAGGGCGTTATTGTTTTTAGCCGATTGTTATATTTATTTTTTCTTTCGTAGGTCTTTTACTAAATTGTAATGGTCTAATTATTCAAAACACATTATTGGAGGTATGCTATACCAAACCAATGAGGTAATAATGAGTAAGAAGTTTACAAACGATCTAAAGCTTGAATGCGTTGAGCTAGTCACTGTTAAAGGGTATTCAACTAAACAAGTCGCCCAAGACATGAATGTTGGCTATTCCAGTTTACAAAAATGGGTACGCCAGTATCGCAAAGAACAATTAGGTATTACCCCTAAAACATCTGCGTTAACCCCAGACCAAATCCGTATCCAAGAGCTAGAGAAAAAACTTAGACAAGCAGAAAGTGACAATGCCCTGTTAAAAAAGGCGTCAGCCTTCTTCGCTATGGAAATGACCAACGGCAACAAGTCGCGTTAAAGCTGAAGAAGGCTGGGTTTACCGTTCGGGATATATGCCGGTGTTTTAGTTTAAGCCGCAGTGTCTTTTATGCCAGAGCAAAAATGAAACCAATCCGGCCACAACAGGTACGTTTAGAGGCGGCTGTAAAACATGTTCATCAAGAAATGGATGCAACCTATGGCAGCAGAAGAATGATGATTGAATTGCAGGATTTAGGGTTCAACGTGGGTCGTTATAAAGTCAGAAGTTTGATGCGAAAACATAAGCTCATCGCCAAACGCCCGCGATTACATCGATATCCAAACGGTGGCCGGCCATCTGTGATTGCGCCTAACCACCTAAACCGTCAATTTAATCCTGAGCAACTTAACACTCACTGGTCAGGTGATATCACTTACATCCGCACAGGCCAGGGCTGGTTGTATCTCGCGGTGATTGTTGATTTATGCTCCCGTAAGATAGTCAGCTGGGCGTTTTCTGACAAACCTAACTCAGAGCTAACTGTAAGAGCACTCCGCTTGGCAGTAAACAAACGACAACCTAACACTGGCGTGATATTTCACTCAGACCAAGGTGCTCAATACACCAGTGAAACATTTCAATGCTGCTTACGAGAACTAGGGCTGCAATCAAGCATGAGCCGAGCAGGCAATTGTTTAGATAATGCAGTAACAGAACGGTTCTTTAGAAGCTTAAAGTCAGAGCGCGTAAATTACCGTCGTTACCAAACTCGTCATCAAGCACAAGCCGATATCATTGATTACATAGAGCCATTTTATAATCAGAAACGAAGACACTATAAGCTGGGCAACATCTCACCAGTACAATATGAGATGCAATTAATGCAATGCGCCTAATAATGTGTCCATGAATACTTGACCATTACAAGTTTTTCGACTTTCATTAATTATTCCTAGTTTGCTTTGCTGATTGCAAGGCCACGATTTTAATAGCTAACGCCCTCATCAGCCGCTGACGAAAGTGGCGCGACTTTTTGCGTTTTTTGCAAAATTCGCGACACTTTTGGCAGTCTGCTGGATGAGTTTGTTATGTAATAATTTCAATTTACCACCTTTGATATTTTTTTGAGAATATCTTTATCTTCTCCAAACTTGCAAATTGCATCACAATCTTTTCTTAAATCACTGAATAGTATGTAATGAATTTCAATGTCACTATTTTTAATCGATGGCCTCTGTAGCTGCAATATTACTTCTTTCTCCCGCTTGTCAGGAATGATAAGGTACAAAGATGGTAGGTTATTTGGAAATGAATAATAAAGATCAGTTAATCTTAATATCCCAGAATAGATGGATGTACTTTTTTCCACTTCAAAAGCACAAGTGATTTTATTTGAATCCTTTTCAAACCAAATTGCATCAATAAGTGTTATTGTTTTATAAGTGTCTTTATCAACGTCTATTTCTGGAAACTTATCTACGCAGATAAAAGACAAGCTATTACCATTATGACATCTTGATTTGTCGTTTGCTGCGGCAATAACATCATAACCAATTGAATTTCCGATAGTGAGAATGCGATGTTGCATTTCAGTGTGGAGATCTTCTTCCTCCATTTCACTTACAACTTCTTTGTGCCGTTTTTTTATTTTCTTTTCTATTTTTGTTCGTTCTTCATCAGAAAGATGATCGTCACTTATCAGTAATTTCTTTTCGCCAACATCAAATAAAAGCCCTGCAAAAGCACCCAAGTCATTCGATAACTCAGACTTTAGTTCATCATTTTTCTCTATTATAATTTCTCTCATCCTGAGATAATCTGACCACGACCCGAGCTTTACTTTATCTTTGAAGAGCGTATTGAATCCATTAACAATAGCAGTATTGCATGGAGGTATGATAGTGGGATGTAAAAAATAAAGAATACTTGCAACTGCTGGACCTAATCCTTTAATTTTCCGTTGATCTAATAAGATTATTTCCTTAATTATTTGTTCTTCTTTTGTGGCATTTATGCATTTTTCCAAGAATTGGCCAAATGCAACTTTATTTTCCTCATTTTCATAAATATCAGGTATTCGTAATTTTGGCTTCCAGTAAAAGGGATGCGATGCTCCTTTAAATACTTGCTTTTGTTCCGTGATACAGTTTAAAACAAATTCTAAAGATGAACCTTTAAAATCATTCCCAAAACTTCCATTTTTAATATCCTGTATTACATCAAATACACCCCTACGGATAGTTCTAAATGCTTTTAGTCGTTCGTCATTATTTACGAACCAGCTATTATAAACCGTCTCCTCATCACTTTTATAACCATCAATTATTGATTTTAAATCTTGACTCATATCCCCACTCTTAATTATTTGTATATTTACATAACGCTTTTATAAACGGCGCGCGTGTCTTTGCGCGTCCAACGGAGGCCACGTGTTTTTGTGGCCGTAGTGATGTTTGATAAACTGGTTATACGTTCTCATTTTCGGTTCCTGAACTTGCCTACAAGAAATACTATATTGTCGTAGGAGTTTGCCAGTGCCATCGACAGTTGAACTGAAAAAACACCATATAAACCCGCAACACCTGCTAAATATATAGCGCCTAATTTAAGGCCATATGCCAGCACCAAAAATACGCCTGCTAATAAACAAACAACCAATGCATAAATATTAGGCTTGTGTTTAATTCGCCAAACGGTAAGAGGCCCAAATACAACACAGGCAATTAACGAAACTAACATGCCAGTTGATTGCTCTAGATTGGCAGCAAACCAAAGGATAAGACCTAGTGAGATTCCCAATACTGCTGATTGTTTTAACTCTGTATCCATTAGCCTATTTACGTATAACGCCTTATATAAGGTGCGCGGCTTTATCGCGTCGCCTTGATATTTTTGTTATATGAGTTTCTAACACATAAGGAGGGTAAAACAACTATTTTTAAAAAATAAAAGGCGGAAGCGGCTATTACCTTCACTTGCGAGCTGAACTAGGGTGTCTCACTATAAGGTGAGGTCTGAGCAAAGCAAGGCTTAACCTATAATAGCCTGCCTTATTTCTAAGTACAAAAGAAACCACATATTACGGTAATAACCTGTGGTGTATCGTCCTCATTAGGCCATTAGCATAAATTGGATAGATACTTTGGCATTGCTTCCTTTTATTCCCATTTGGTTAAGCGTCAACGATTACCGTCGTTGAGCGAAGAAGGGAAATTCAAAAGTTTGGTCAAAGCGACCTCATTTGGTTTACGTGGGAAAATTGGATTATTTTTACATATAACTAGTTATTAAGGGGAATAAAAATTCCCTGTAATTCTTTTACTTATAAGGAATATAATTCCCTGTAATGCGATAATCAAGAAAAAACAGGAGGTAATTTACGTTATGTCCAATTTCAATAGTCCTTCAGAGAATAAGTCAATTTTTCGACCACAATCCAAACGTTTAATGGATCAGGTTCGAGAAGTTCTTCGGTATCATCATCAAAGGAAACGGGGTCAGGTCTTGCAATCACGCATCTCCGCTTTTTTAATGGCTCGACTAACCGTTGAATAATGCACATTAAACTCATCAGCAATGTCTTTCATTAAATAATCACCACTGACATATGCACTAACTATTCCCTCGTCACGTGAGGAATGATTTTTCATATACCAGTTTAAAGGTTTAGCTTGCGCCCTACGCTGTACTCTTGGAACTTCTCTAAGGTCACCTTCACCAGCAATGTCTTCAATTCGTGTTAGCGCCTTATCAACAAATGCCTCGTCACCTAAAAAGACTTGTCGCTTCAAAGCAGCCCATATTGGCGACAGGCCAACGCCCTCACGGACAAAGTTTTCATAATTAATGACGGCAGTTTTTCTAGAATGACCAAAATGGTTTAATATCCAGTCCGTTTCCAACCAATCTGAACTAGAAACAACACCGATCATCGCCTGATAACTACTCCATTTCCAGTCCGACAAATCTGTTACCATTCCCGCTCTAATTGGGTTTAGTACAACATAACGTGATAATTCAAGTAAGTAAGCATCTTTTTGAACAAGAATAGCCTTAAATCGCCCCTGAAAAACATGACCAACACGCCCATGTCTTCGATTAGACTTTTGGGTAAATACTCCATTCAGTTGGCGCATCCCTTGTGACAAATTCCCCTCAATTGTTTCAATAACAATATGGTAGTGGTTATCCATCAAACACCATGCATGGCATCGCCAATTAAACCGATGACAAACCTGAGAAAAAACCTCTAACCAAATCAACCTATCTTCATCGTCAACGAAA
The DNA here is from genome assembly GCF_000442595.1 of Cycloclasticus zancles 78-ME. NCBI lineage: Bacteria > Pseudomonadati > Pseudomonadota > Gammaproteobacteria > Thiotrichales > Piscirickettsiaceae > Cycloclasticus > Cycloclasticus zancles. The sequence continues at coordinate 141,474 of NC_021917.1, forward strand.
ATATCTTCAAGTCGATCACCACGAGAGGTCACATGATAAAGCGCACCCGCATATTCAATTCTTATTGGTCTAGCCATAAGCAGACTCTATCAACACAAATGCATGATTGCAAGACCTGACCCCCCCCCTCCTTTATAAGCGCTTCAGCTTTATCCCCCGCATAATAAACAACGGCGGCTAAACCAACATATCGTAACGATCTGGCTATTACTGTGGCTAGTAAAAATAAAGCCAGGGAATATTGCATCGCTCCTGCAGCGAGCATGGCCACTTGAAACGGAATAGGGGCAACACCAAGGGACATAACAAACCAAAAACCCTGGGTTTGCATATGTTGTTTTACATTATCGAATTGCTGCTGGTTAAAAAAGGTATCAATAATCCATTGTCCGGCTATATCAAAAAGGTAGTAGCCTAGTGCGTAGCCAAAACAGGCTCCAATAACACAGCCAATAGTAGCCATCAGTGCAATTTTCCACAGCGAATCTCGTCTGGCCTGCATCAATGGCGCCATAACAGCTTCAAGAGGGATAGGCACAATCGTCGATTCTAAAAACGAGGCAAACGTAATGCTTTTAAGCATGTGTTTTGAATCGACTAACTTCTGAGTTTTCTGTTCAACTTTTTTACTAAAAGGCATGTAGTCCTTTATGCGATTGTATGGAGACCCTTGGGCCTTTATTAACAAAAAGGCCAAACTCTGTATAACAATAACACTCTAAATTAAAAGCTCACATCGAAGGAAACGGGGTCAGGTCTTGCAATCACGCATCTCCAAAGGAAACGGGGTCAGGTCTTGCAATCACGCATCTCCGCTTTTTTAATGGCTCGACTAACCGTTGAATAATGCACATTAAACTCATCAGCAATGTCTTTCATTAAATAATCACCACTGACATATGCACTAACTATTCCCTCGTCACGTGAGGAATGATTTTTCATATACCAGTTTAAAGGTTTAGCTTGCGCCCTACGCTGTACTCTTGGAACTTCTCTAAGGTCACCTTCTCCAGCAATGTCTTCAATTCGTGTTAGCGCCTTATCAACAAATGCATCGTCACCTAAAAAAACTTGTCGCTTCAAAGCAGCCCATATTGGCGACAGGCCAACGCCCTCACGGACAAAGTTTTCATAATTAATGACGGCAGTTTTTCTAGAATGACCAAAATGGTTTAATATCCAGTCCGTTTCCAACCAATCTGAACTAGAAACAGCACCGATCATCGCCGGATAACTACTCCATTTCCAGTCCGACAAATCTGTTACCATTCCCGCTCTAATTGGGTTTAGTACAACATAACGTGATAATTCAAGTAAGTAAGCATCTTTTTGAACAAGAATAGCCTTAAATCGCCCCTGAAAAACATGACCAACACGCCCATGTCTTCGATTAGACTTTTGGGTAAATACTCCATTCAGTTGGCGCATCCCTTGTGACAAATTCCCCTCAATTGTTTCAATAACAATATGGTAGTGGTTATCCATCAAACACCATGCATGGCATCGCCAATTAAACCGATGACAAACCTGAGAAAAAACCTCTAACCAAATCAACCTATCTTCATCGTCAACGAAAATATCTTCACGTCGATCACCACGAGAGGTCACATGATAAAGTGCACCCGCATATTCAATTCTTATTGGTCTAGCCATAAACAGACCCTATCAACACAAATGCATGATTGCAAGACCTGACCCTTTGTTCCATAGAAGTTGACCTCGCCAGATACAGGAGGCGGAAATTCAACTTCACGCCGAGGACGTTGAGACTTACCCCCGTATGTTTCTGGTGATTCCTGCTCTAGAATCCAGGCATCATGCCTACGCCTTGCTTCGGGATCAGATAAAACAGCATATGACTCGTTGATAATTTTCATCACCCGCTGAGACTCGGTCGAATTCCCATTCCTGTCAGGGTGATGCTTTTGCGAAAGGGTTTTATAGGCAGCACGAATTACCTCAGGCGGAGCATTCCTTGCCACCTTCAAATTATCGTAATGTGTTCGAACATTCTTCATACTTCTTAGAGCCTAACGCCTTGCATCACCGGCAGTAAAAAGCAGAGCGACGAAGGAGCGGAGCTTTTTACTGTCCGAGTGCATGCGATTGTTAGATTATATCTTATTGTAACGCTATGACCTGTTAAAACGCCCGGCTCTTAATCCGTTAGCAACAGCCATTAACTCACTGGCTTCATGCACCAGAACAGCCACCGCAATAGTAATAAAGCCACCGACGCCAGCCGGAATTAAAATAGCCAGAACAATTATCGAAAAGAGTATGTTTTGTTTACTGACATATCTCGCCTTTTGACCAATTTGCATGGCTTCTTCAATCTTACTCAGGTCATCAGCCATCAACGCTATATCTGCCGCTTCAATAGCGGCATCGCTGCCGGCGGCACCCATTGCCATACCGCAGGTTGCTGTCGCCAGGGCAGGCGCATCATTAACGCCATCACCCACCATCAGGGTAGAGCCATCTTTCATTAAGTCTTGAACGGCTGCTACTTTATCTTCAGGTTTCAGTCCGGCACGGACATCATCAATACCGAGTTCACTGGCAATTCGATGTGCAGTTCGCTGATTGTCCCCGGTCAGCATAACAGTGCGTATCCCCAGAGTATGTAGTCGCTTTATAACTTCAATCGCGTTTTCACGAATGGTATCCTGAATAGCAATAATTCCCGTAATCTGCTGATTATTCCCTAACAGAACTACTGTTTTGCCTTCAGACTGAAGTTTGTCAATAGTAACTTCATGTTCGCCGAGTTCTATCCCCATGGTCAAAAATAATTTCGGGTTACCCAGATACCAGGTGTCGCTATCAATCGTTCCTTTTACACCAGAACCGAATATCGCTTCAGTATCGTGAGCGCTGGCAATTTCCATCTGTTGTTGTTTCGCATATTTAACAATGGCCAGGGCCAGGGGATGACTGGAATATTGTTCCAGACCAGAAGCGAGACCGATTATTGTATCTTCGCTGCCTTGCAAGGCAATCACATCGGTCACATTCGGTTTACCATGTGTCAGGGTACCCGTTTTATCCATGGCAATGGTTTTTATGGTGCCCAGATGCTCGAGATGTGCACCACCTTTAATCAAAATACCACGCCTGGCCGAACCGCTGATGCCGGATGCCATGGCAATAGGCAGGGAAATCACCAAAGCACAAGGAGCCGCTGTCACTAGAAGAATGACCGCTTTCTCAATCCAGTATGCAGCGTCAAGTTGAATAAAAAGAGGTGCCAAAACCATCGTAATGCTGATCAGTAAAATAGCCGGACTATAGCGATGACCAAAACGCTCCATCCATGCTTGTGCGCGACCCTTTTGTTCCTGTGCATTCTCCACAAGATCAATGATACGAGACAATGTATTGTCTGCAAAAGTGCTGGTTGCTTTAACGGTTATGGTAGCCTGACCATTAATAGTTGCAGGAAAGACCTTGTCCCCCGGTTTTTTATTCACGGGAATCGATTCGCCGGTAACCAGCGCCTCATCCAGACTTGTTGCTCCTTTGAGGATGATGCCATCGGTAGGAACAGACTCACCAGGTAAAACGACAAACTCATCATCCTTATTCATCTCTTCTGCGGGAATAAGGTGTTCTTTGCCATCACGAATGACTCTTGCCTGTTTGGGGGCAAGATCCAGAAGTGAGCGAATAGCGTTTCGAGTTCGATTGAATGTGTATTCTTCAATACCTTCTGCAATACCATAAAGAACAACCAGTGCCGCAGCCTCATCCCACATACCAAGATACATTGCACCAATGGTGGCCCCTATCATTAATATCGGGATGCCAATCTCATATTCCGAGATAACTTCTTCTATACCCTCTTTTGCCCAGATGTAACCACCGAATCCAATCGTAATGAGATAAACCCACATTGATATATCTTCACCAATGACTTCTATATATTCGAGAATAAAAGCCAGTAGTGCAAAGCAGCCTGCAATCAGAGGATTGCGTAGCGGAGGATAGTTTAACCAGGAGTTTGTCGGTGTTTCATTTAATGCTGACATAAAAATCCTATTAATCTAACGCCTTGCTCAACGGCGTAGTATATTTGGCGGTTTTTATGCGGCTCTTTGCATAAAAAGTGACAAATATACGGAGTCCGTTGCAGCTTCTTGTTAGGGGTTTAATTCACTTCGGACTTTGATACGTCTCTCCGGAGTTGCTCATTCCCCTAGTGCTTTTTTATTCATTTACTTCAGGGGGTGATGGCTGCTCCCGAAGTACCTTATTTGTAACGCGCTTAGAATTTTATTCAGTCCCTTCGCTTTTCATATAAGACGAAGCGAAGAATGCTAAATTAACGGTACAGTTTTTAATACCTGTTGCCCCACAACCTAAGCGATGAATTTACCCGCTATCACAGCGCTTAACTTTTGCTTTTAACGCGGGATAACCCTTGCAGTTTTGCTTCACTGCGGCGTACTCTTTTTGACGCTTAGGCTACCGTAGCCATATGCCTTTATGACCCCTAACTAGTTATTAAGGGGAATAAAAATTCCCTGTAATTCTTTTACTTATAAGGAATATAATTCCCTGTAATGCGATAATCAAGAAAAAACAGGAGGTAATTTACGTTATGTCCAATTTCAATAGTCCTTCAGAGAATAAGTCAATTTTTCGACCACAATCCAAACGTTTAATGGATCAGGTTCGAGAAGTTCTTCGGTATCATCATTATGCCTTGCGTACTGAAGAGTCGTATATCAAATGGATCTTAGCTTTTATCCGTTTTAATAATAAAAGGCACCCTAACGAATTGGGTAAGGCTGACATTGAGGCATTTTTGTCAGATATGGCACTGAATAAGAACTATTCGGCCTCTTCTCAGAATCTTGCAATGAATGCGATTGTTTTTTTGTATAAAAAGGTTCTTGATATGCCTGTGGCGGAGAATATTTCGGCGGCACGATCCAAAAAACCAGTGCGAATTCCTGTTGTTTTGAGTAAAGGTGAGGTGGTTGAGCTTTTAAAACATATGCGGGGAGTGAGGGGTTTGATGGCTCGTTTAATGTATGGCGGCGGCTTAAGTAAGGAAACGGGGTCAGGTCTTGCAATCACGCATCTCCGCTTTTTTAATGGCTCGACTAACCGTTGAATAATGCACATTAAACTCATCAGCAATGTCTTTCATTAAATAATCACCACTGACATATGCACTAACGATTCCCTCGTCACGTGAGGAATAATTTTTCATATACCAGTTTAAAGGTTTAGCTTGCGCCCTACGCTGTACTCTTGGAACTTCTCTAAGGTCACCTTCTCCAGCAATGTCTTCAATTCGTGTTAGCGCCTTATCAACAAATGCCTCATCACCTAAAAAAACTTGTCGCTTCAAAGCAGCCCATATTGGCGACAGGCCAACGCCCTCACGGACAAAGTTTCCATAATTATTGGTGGCAGTTTTTCTAGAATGACCAAAATGGTTTAATATCCAGTCCGTTTCCAACCAATCTGAACTAGAAACAACACCGATCATCGCCTGATAACTACTCCATTTCCAGTCCGACAAATCTGTTACCATTCCTGCTCTAATTGGGTTTAGTACAACATAACGTGATAATTCAAGTAAGTAAGCATCTTTTTGAACAAGAATAGCCTTAAATCGCCCCTGAAAAACATGACCAACACGCCCATGTCTTCGATTAGACTTTTGGGTAAATACTCCATTCAGTTGGCGCATCCCTTGTGACAAATTCCCCTCAATTGTTTCAATAACAATATGGTAGTGGTTATCCATCAAACACCATGCATGGCATCGCCAATTAAACCGATGACAAACCTGAGAAAAAACCTCTAACCAAATCAACCTATCTTCATCGTCAACGAAAATATCTTCACGTCGATCACCACGAGAGGTCACATGATAAAGTGCACCCGCATATTCAATTCTTATTGGTCTAGCCATAAACAGACCCTATCAACACAAATGCATGATTGCAAGACCTGACCCTTTGTTCCCATTAAATAGTGCCACGACAGCCGATACAAAACTAACGCCCATAGCGATGAGAACCAATAGGGCTATTAGGTTCTTTAAAAATCCTTTCGATTCTTTAGCTTGGGATTTAGACTGTCGTATACCTTCCAACGCTTTTACCAGATCATTATTTTTACGAGCATCTTTCATTTCACTAATAAACCTTTGTTTATCAGCATCATTTAGTTTGATGTTTTCACCATTTTTAATTTTATTACCGATTTCATTAAGCTGTTCCAAGCTAAAATAGTGATCTGATAGTGCCATTGAAAACGCCATGTCATCATCATTTTCTGGTGTTCTATGACAGTTTTCGCACTCTGTGAACGAACCGAATTTCAGTTCTCCGCAATTAAAACATACAGCTTGAGTCATATGCTCACCTTTGTTTATAACGACCAAGCTCACCGGAAAAATAAAGATGCAAAGCGAAGCGGCGCAGCTTTATTTTGTCCGAGTGCAGCGCCTTGTTATGCCTTGTCCTTCTTTGCAATCACAGCCTTAAGAGCTGCTGACGTTTTTGTTTCTTATAATCAGATAACAATTGGCCATTAAAATACGATGCCTAGAACATAACGCAATCTGTCATGAAGAATGATTACAGACTCTTCACTTCCACAATTACTCATTTAAAACTTGCTTCGATATAAAAAAGTTAACACTGATCATATTTGCATTCTTTAATCTCAAACTCGAGTGTTGAATGCCCGATGGAGAATTTTTGTGCAAGCGCTGTTTTTAATTCACCCTTCACTTTATCCAGTTGTGAATAATCAGAAAGTAGAACATGAGCTTCTAATGCATTCTGATGCTCGTCAAGTTGCCAGATATGTACGTGATGAACATTGATAACATTTGTTACCTGCTGCATGGCTGTGATGACATCATCAATAACAATGCCCTCCGGTGTTCCCTGCATCAGGATATGAATGGTTTTTGGTAACATCGTGGCTGCCTGGTACAAAACATACGCGGCTATCAATAATGTTATTAAGGTGTCACTCCAGTACCACTCATAAAGAAGGATCAGTGTGCCGGCAACAATAACACCCAGTGAAGCCAGTGCATCCGATACATTGTGCAAAAAAGCGGCACGGATATTCATACTGTGCTTAGACATGGTGAAGGTAAGAAACGCGGTTGCCAGATCAATCACAAGTGCTATCGCCGCCACAATCACAACCATCCAGCCTTCAATAATCTGTGGTTCATAGATTCGCCATAGCGCTTCATAGGCCAGGTACAGCCCAACCAGGACAAGCGTGACTAAATTAATCAATGTGGCGATAACTTCAGCGCGTTTATAACCAAAGGTTCTGAAATGATCCGCCGGTTGACGCCCGATCTTTCTGGCGACCCAGGCAATGAGCAGTGAGGCGGCATCACTGAAATTATGCAGCGCATCAGCAATAAGTGAAAGGCTGCCCGATAGAATACCACCGACGACCTGTGCTAATGTCAAGAGCATATTGATAGCGATGGCGAACCCCAGGCGGCGATCACCTATTGATTCAGTGTCGTGGTTATGCGAATGCGTATTCATTGTGTACCTATAAAGAAAAAGATTTTGTTGTTCGACTGGAAAGATAGGCATGTGCTTCCCGCGCATCCAGCTCTCGTGTACTATTACCTGTGCGTACCATAAGCCGTGCTACGCTGTCCTCATGATAATAAACAGGTTCAACAGCGCTCTCGACAATGACGCGGCAGATGGTTTTATTTTCAATATCGTGGAACCGGCAATGAAGTAATGCGCAAGCGTTTCCTCCTAGACTGGTTTTAACCGTATCCATCAGTGCGCGTTCGAAGCCGTCTCTATTTTTGTGTTTCAATGTCTGGAAGTCAGAGTCGATTCCAATGATATTGCCGTTGTCCTCAACACCGATTAGCAGTGTACCGCCTTCGCGATTTAAAAAACCGGCGATGGTTTTGATGACAATCGACTCAAGTGCGCGATTCGTTCGCTGTTGTCTTACATCCCAACGATACGTGGATTTGAATTCAAGATGCTCACTTTCGCCTCTGGCAATCAATAAGGGTAATTCTTCAGCAAGCTCGTGTTCCAGAGAGCGGACAAGATTTTTTTGGCCAGACAGTCTTATATGGTACAGACCGAACAATAGACCAACAATACCGCCAAGCAGTGCAAACACAAAGCTCATAGGCATTAATTCAAACTTGAATTCAGTAATTAAACGCTGAATCAAAAACTCTATCGGGCTGTTACCCGGAAATTCGATTAAGCCCTTGTATTCGTACCAGAATACCATTGTCGTCAACGGATGTAATAGAAGCACGCCTATTATTGCACCAATAATAAAATGAAAAAGTAAGATCCATTTTTTTTGATTAATTAAACTACCTGATGAGTATGTCATCTTTCTTTAACCACCTGTTTGGTTGATTATTCTCTTGATCTGGAAATCCAGTGCATTGATTCATCGTGGCTTGTGCCTCACCCCGGTGCATGGACACTTCCGCAACTGCAAAAACAGCTCTTGCATAGGCTTTACAGTCTTTGCCTAAATCCTCGAATGCGCTCGCCGTGTTTGTAAGAACCACCCCAATTCCAAAGGTTCCAACGATAGCCGCTGATTTTAACTTTTTATATTCGATCCTTCTTGAGGGTTAATGGGGTATAACGCCTTGCTCAGCGGCAGTTTAAAGTGGCACGTTTTTGCGAAAGCAAAAAAAGTGACGCTTTAAACTGTCCGCTGGAGCTATTTGTTATGTGCTTTACTTTCATTCTCTTGAATTTTTCCGCGAATAAGAATTAAAAACATACCTGAACAAAAATCTATAACCGCCCACATTTCTTTTGGGAAATGAATTTTTAGTATGGGGTTAAATACAATAGCCAATACAATAAATATCCAAGGCAATATATCCTCGTTACGCTCAAATGCAATGAATGCCGCCCATGCAAAAACACCACAAGCTATAAACCGCAATAACATATAATAGCCATACGGCAATGGAAAGACGCCAATAAATAGAAAACCAGCAGCAATATATATTAGCAGCTTAGGCATAATTACTTTTTAACGCCTTCGATAATTGAAAGAATAACTCCCGGTATTAAGAATGCCAAACCCGGCGCAGCAAATAATGCAGCGAAACCCCAGTGCCAGCCCCAAACATCCATTGCACCGAAAAATGCACCAATAGTAATTGGGAGTGTGAAACGAAACATTAAAGCTGCAACGATAGCTACGCCAGCCCATACAGCACCGAAATGAAAATCAATACCAACATATCCTGCGACTATTTGCAGAATACCGTAACCCATAAAAAGGATAAACCCACCAACACCTAACAACGCTTGCATTATTTTCTCTCCTTCATTGGTGCTTATTGCACATAACTAGTTATTAAGGGGAATAAAAATTCCCTGTAATTCTTTTACTTATAAGGAATATAATTCCCTGTAATGCGATAATCAAGAAAAAACAGGAGGTAATTTACGTTATGTCCAATTTCAATAGTCCTTCAGAGAATAAGTCAATTTTTCGACCACAATCCAAACGTTTAATGGATCAGGTTCGAGAAGTTCTTCGGTATCATCATTATGCCTTGCGTACTGAAGAGTCGTATATCAAATGGATCTTAGCTTTTATCCGTTTTAATAATAAAAGGCACCCTAACGAATTGGGTAAGGCTGACATTGAGGCATTTTTGTCAGATATGGCACTGAATAAGAACTATTCGGCCTCTTCTCAGAATCTTGCAATGAATGCGATTGTTTTTTTGTATAAAAAGGTTCTTGATATGCCTGTGGCGGAGAATATTTCGGCGGCACGATCCAAAAAACCAGTGCGAATTCCTGTTGTTTTGAGTAAAGGTGAGGTGGTTGAGCTTTTAAAACATATGCGGGGAGTGAGGGGTTTGATGGCTCGTTTAATGTATGGCGGCGGCTTAAGGGTATTGGAGGTGTCGCGCTTACGGGTACAAGATATAGATTTTGCTAATGGCTATCTTATGATTAGAGATAGCAAGGGTGGTAATGAGAGAAAAACACCTTTGGCGGCTACGGTTGTAACGGATTTAAAGTTACAGCTAGAAAAAGCCAGGTCATTATTTGAGAAAGATCTTGCAGCGGGTGAAGCGAATGTTTACTTACCGGGTGCGTTGGCTAAAAAATACCCTAAGGCAGCTTCAAGTTGGGAGTGGCAATATGTATTCCCATCTAAGAATTTATCAGTCGACCCACGAGATGGTGAAATAAGGCGTCATCACCTTAATGAGTCGGGTATTCAAAAATCTATTCGTGAGGCAAAGCAAAAAGCCAATATCAATAAAAGAGTAACGAGTCATACCTTAAGGCATTCGTTTGCGACACATTTGTTGGAAGCCGGTACAAATATTCGTGTGGTGCAAAAATTATTGGGCCATAAAGATGTTAAAACCACTGAAATTTACACCCATGTATTGCAAGAAAACATGGATGGGGTGATCAGCCCCTTAGAACGTTTAGAGGGATTGAATGAATAGAAAAAACACCGGCGCACAACGCATTGTGTGCCTAACTGAAGAAACCACCGAAGCCTTGTATTTAATTGGTGAGCAACAGCGCATTGTGGGTATTTCGGGCTTTACTGTACGCCCGGCGATTGCGCGTAAGGAAAAACCTAAAGTGTCGGCATTTACTTCGGCTAAAATTGATAAAATTTTGGCCTTAAAGCCGGATTTGGTGCTGGGTTTTTCGGATATGCAGGCGGATATTGCAGCTGAACTTGTTAGGGCTGGTTTGCAGGTGCATGTGTTTAATCAGCGTTCAGTGGCTGAAATTTTTACCATGCTACATACCTTAGGCGCGTTGATTGGTGAGCCTGAAAAAGCGGCGGTGCTGGTGAACCAATACCAGCAAAATATTAAACAGTGTGTTGAGCAAGCTAGTGGTTTTAAGAAAAAACCGAGCATTTATTTTGAAGAATGGGACGATCCATTAATTTCTGGCATTCGATGGGTGTCTGAGCTGGCTGAAATAGCAGGGGGTGTGGATTGTTTCCCCGAGTTATCAAAACAAGCGGGGGGTAAAGATAGAATTATTGCCGACCCTAAGACCGTGATTGACCGCGCGCCGGATATTATTATTGGTTCATGGTGTGGTAAAAAATTTCGACCAGAGCGAGTGGCTGAGCGCGAGGGCTGGGATGTTATTCCTGCGGTAAAAACGAATCAACTGTTTGAGATTAAATCGGTGGATATTTTACAACCCGGGCCAGCTGCGCTGACCGATGGTTTGCGCCAGCTACAAACTATTATTAACAACTGGGTGATGCTATATGGATAAGGTGCTTTATTACGTACACGACCCAATGTGTAGTTGGTGTTGGGCATTTAATAAAACATGGGCCGTAATACAGTCTAGTTTGCCCAGCTCTATTGAGGTGCGTTATTTATTAGGAGGGCTTGCGCCGGACAGCGATCAGCCAATGGCTACCGACTTGCAAGAGAAAATTAGTGATGGCTGGTATCGCATTCAGCAGCATGTTCCAGGTACCGAGTTTAATCACAATTTTTGGACGCTGTGTAAGCCACGTCGCTCAACGTATCCATCATGCCGTGCCTTAATTGCTGCAAGAATGCTGGATAGAGCAGCGGAAAAGCCGATGCTATTGGCGATTCAACAGGCGTATTATTTACACGCTAAAAACCCAGCCGATGACGAGGTGTTAATTGAATGTGCTGGCGAGATAGGGCTTGATGAAAGCGAGTTTTCGGCCTTATTGAATCACTCAAGTACTCAGCAGCAATTATTGATGGAAATAAAATTGGCTAGAAGTATGGGTGCCAGTAGCTTTCCAAGTATCGTGTTACAGCAGAGCGAACAGAACCGGTTGTTACGCTATGACTATAACGACCCACAGGTACTATTAAATCAGTTAAGCTAACACGGTAAAGCCGAATAAATAAAAGGAACAGTGATGATGGAGCTTGAGTTGGTTTATTGGCACTGGTTAGTGCTGGGTATGTTGCTGGTGGGGTTTGAGATTTTTGTGCCCAGTTTTACAGTGCTATGGTTTGGTTTGGGTGCTGTTGTTGTGGCTGCTTTTTTGGCCTTAGTACCCTCGTTAACGCTCGGTTGGCAATTGTTTATTTGGACCATTTTTTCGGTTGTTTTTGCTGCGGGCTGGTTTAAATTTTTGCGCCCCAAAATGATCGATCGTACTAAGGCGGGTATTACGCAAGAAGCGATTGCAGGTGAAACGGGAATGGTGATTAAAGCGCCCAGTGAAGCATCGCGTGGGCATGTACGTTTTACGACCCCTATTTTGGGTGATGATGAATGGGAGTTTATCTGTGAAGACCCTGTAATAGTCGGCGATAAAGTGATGATTAAAGAAGCCTCGGGCAATACGCTTGTGGTTAACAAAGTAACGTAATTTAAAAAAAGGAGTTAACAATGGAAGGACTTATTGTAGCGGCGGTATTTTTTGGGCTAGTGTTCTTAACGGTTGCGATGGGGGTTAAATTGGTGCCCCAAGGGTCTAAGTTTGTTGTGCAACGCCTTGGTAAGTTTCATAAAACATTAGGGCCGGGGTTAAATTTGGTGGTGCCATACATAGACCAAGTTGCCTATCGTGTTACCACGAAAGACATTGTGTTGGATATTCCCTCCCAAGAGGTGATTACGCAAGATAATGTAGTGATTATTGCTAATGCGGTTGCGTACATTAATATTGTGGCGCCAGAACGTGCTGTGTATGGCGTGGAAGACTATGAGCTAGCCATTAGAACCTTGGTACAAACGTCGCTTAGGTCTATTGTGGGTGAAATGAAGTTGGATGATGCATTAACCTCTAGAGAATTAATTAAAGCACGTTTAAAAGAAGCTATTTCAGATGATATTTCAGACTGGGGGATTACGCTTAAAACCGTTGAAATTCAAGATATTACCCCATCTGGCACAATGCAAAATGCAATGGAAGAGCAAGCGGCTGCAGAAAGGCAACGTCGCGCAACGGTGACTCGGGCAGAAGGTGAAAAAGCCGCTGCCGTTTTGGAAGCGGAAGGTCGTTTAGATGCATCAAGACGAGATGCAGAGGCGCAAGTAGTATTGGCAGAAGCGAGTAAGTTGGCTATTACTAAAGTGGCTGAAGCGATTCAAGATAAGGAATTGCCGGTGATGTATATTCTGGGTGAGAAATATGTCGATGCAATACAAGATATGTCAAATTCAGATAACGCAAAAACCATTTTGCTACCGGCAGATTTGCCGGCAGCAATTAAAGGCATGTTGGGTGGGCGTTAAGGCTTATTGAATAACGCGAACTTTGCCCGAGGCGCTGCGAATCAGTTTGACGTGATCGCCTTTTCTAAACATAACGTTTTCGTTAACTTCTTGTACAACGGATTGTACTTGGCCGTTATCGAGCTGAATGGTAATTTGCACGCCATTGGCCTTGTTATACATAGCCTCGGCTTTGTTGCCGACAATACCACCGACAACTGCGCCCGCCACGGCTGCGGCAGCACTGCCTCGACCGCTACCAACACTGCTGCCACCAATGCCGCCAATTAAACCACCGGCAATTTTACCGACGGCGTTGCCTTCTGAATCGATGGTGACTGGCTGAAGATCAAGGATGATGCCATTTGTGACGTGTAAGGTTTGATTAGCTTCACTACGGGTGTAGCCTTCGCTGGATGGGCCATATGGGTTGGGGCCAGCACAAGCGATTAATAGTAAAGATAAGGTGATTGGAAGTAGCAGCTTCATGATGTCTCCTTTTTTTTAAAGGCTGTTGTAAGTTGGAGTACAAAGATCTCTGGTTGGTTCATTTCTTTAAGAGCGTATTAAGGTTTAAGGTGCCTTCTTTTACAAAGGGTAAGCTGTACATAGAGGCAGGAATGTTAACGGTGCCATGGCTGACTTTACCGGTTAAACGAAAGTGTAAATCAGTCTTGTTAGTGCCAGAGAGTGATTCTAGTTGTCTGATTACGCCCAATGTATTGCTGATCAGAGAGACCGTTAGGTAGGCTTCTTGATAAGGCAATATATTGACCGATTGGCTGCTGACCCCATGCGCAAATTCTGATCCATTAATTTCTAATTGATAACTAAGCCCTTTAATGAAAAACGGGAAGTCGTTTGTATTTTGAATGCGTAAGGTTAATGCGTATTCTTGCTCTAGCAGATGTGCGTTAACCAGTTGAATATTATTAAGGCTGATTTGCGGTGGTTGTGCATGATAGGTAATACCGGCGCAACCTGCCAAGGTTAGTAGAACTATAAATGGAACTAGAAGTTGGTGTGTAAGGAAACGCATGGTTATCTCCGTGGCGGGTTTTAATCTTATGCTAGGCAGAAGCTAAAAGAAAGGGTTAGAACAAAAGAGTATCTTGGCCTTCTTCCCAAGCTGGGTATTTGTTCATAATGCTAGTAAACAGTTCAGAAGAAAGATAGTGTTCAAACCAGCGCTGCAAATACGGGTAAGGGGTTTGCTTGAACCAATCAATGTCTACATGCGCAAACTGGCGAATAAAGGGAAAAATGCCAATGTCTGCAATCGAGGGTTCATCGTCCAGTAGAAAAGAATGCGCTGCTAATCGTTGATCTAAAAGGCTAAGAAAAGCCTCAGCTTGTGTACGGTAGTGCTCCGCTGAGAAGTCGGGAAATCGATCAGCATATTTATAGTGATCGAGGTGTTGTTTAAATTCATTATCATTCAGCGATACTAGGCGGTTAGCGTCTAAAACCCGCGCCGAAGAACCCCTTAGGGACTGGCTATCGTTTATTGATGTTGCCCAGTGCACAATTTCCCAGCTTTCATCAATGACTTCACCAGTGGGTAACTGAAGCACAGGCACAGTTCCTTTAGGTGAGATCGCTAACATGGCAGGTGGCTTGTTGCGCAAGACAACTTCACGCAAGATCACCTTAATACCAGCGTGCTTTATTGCTAAGCGGGCTCGCATGGCATAGGGGCAGCGACGAAATGAATATAAAATGGGCGTGTTGGCTGTAGAGGTCACGTTTAGTGGTGGTGGCCGCCTGCGCCATGAGCATGCCCGTGTGAAATTTCTTCTTGTGTGGCGGCTCGAACATCAACAATGTCAATGTCAAAGTGAAGCGTTTGCCCTGCTAGGGGGTGATTGGTGTCTACCTTAGCCATAAATTTCCCCACTTTTACGACGTTGACTTGGTGCTGACCTTTTTCAGTTTGCACGGTGGCAATCATGCCTGGACGCCATTTTTTAGCGCCCATTAAATGTTTGACTGGAACGCTTTGAATTGAATTATCTAGACGTTCGCCATAACCATCTTTTGGTTCAACACTGACGCTAAACTTATCACCTGCTTGTTTGCCTTCAAGTGCTAATTGAACACCACGAATCATGCCGCCATGACCTTGTAAATACGCGATGGGTTCTTGAGCCGAAGAGCGCTCAATAATTTCTTGTTCGTCATTTTTTAAGATGTAGTTAAATCGTACAACGGTGTCTTTAGTAATCTGCATGGTTAAAAAGTTTGTGGTCAATAAATAACAATTTTAACATTCAAGTTTGCCTCACGGTGTAAACTTCATGGCATGAAAAAAATTGATCTTCATTCGCATACCCTTATTTCTGATGGGACATTAACCCCCAATGACTTGGTTGAACGGGCGAAAGCAAAGGGTGTTGAGATGTTAGCCATTACTGACCATGATACGGTAGATGCTTATGAGCAATTATCGCCAGCCAGTTATGACGGCTTGAAGATTATTCCTGGTGTTGAACTGTCAACGCAATGGCGAGGGGTGGGTGTTCATGTTGTCGGTTTGAACTTAAGCCTCGATAGTGCATCGATTAAAGAAGGGGTCGCTCGGCAGGAAAAAGCACGGGCTGATCGAGCACAGATTATTGCCAAACGGTTAACTAAACTGGTTGGCCCCATCGATTTTAATCGGGTCAGTGAAATTGCTAACCATAGCCAGATTGGGCGGCCCCATTTTGCACAGCATCTTGTTGAACTCGGTGTGGTTAAGAATACCTCCACGGCGTTCAAGAAATACTTGGGAGATGGAAAGCCGGGCGATGTAAAACAATGCTGGGCAGAGTTACCGAACATTATCGACTGGATAGTAAAGGCAGGCGGGGTGGCAGTATTAGCGCACCCACTGAAGTATAAAATGACATGGACTAAGCGGTCGGCGTTATTGGATGATTTTATTGCAGCAGGTGGTAGAGGGATGGAAGTTGTCTCTGGCCAGCAAACCAAGCAAGAAACGGACAGATTGGCTAGGCTGTGTGTTGAAAAAGGCTTACTGGCTTCGTGTGGCTCGGATTTTCATCAATCGAGTCAGTGGAGTGATATTGGTGCAATGTCAGCATTTCCAACGGTATGCAAACCGATTTGGCTAGACTGGTAAGCGCTTAGTAACTGTTCAGTCGAAACTCGATTTTTTGCTTATAGGTGGAAAGAGAGTTGAATTTGCTAGCAGGAAATCGCCACGTTTGAATTGTTTTTAAGGCAGATCGGTCAAGGGCAGATGAGCCAGAGCTTTGAATAATAATTGCTCGGGTAACACGCCCATCATTAGCTACTGAAAGATCAAAAATAACCGAACCTTCAACGCCTCTTCGCCTTGCAACGCTTGGGTATTTTGGCTTAGGTTGATAGGTTGGCTGTGGCGACATAAAAAGGGCTGGTTTTTTAACCGGCGATGGCAGGGGAGAAGCGACCTTTTTGGGTGTTACTTTAGGCGTTGCAGCGGGTGCCTTTTTTTTGACCACTTTCTTGGGCTTTGGGCTTACTTTTTTTGCCGTAGCTGCCTTTGTGACAATTTTTTTTGGTGTTACTTTCTTTGGCTTAGGTTCAGGCGGTTTAATGGGTGTTGGCGGAGTGATTGGCGTTGGCACAGCCAAAGAAATACTTATTTTCTTAGTGGCAATGCTGTCAATATCATCGCTTGAAAAAATACCGGTTTGATAGGCAAGAGCCACAACAATGGCATGGGCTATAAACGAAATAAAGACAAATAGCAGCACTGACTTTGGCTTGTAAATAACCGACCCCCATGACTGTGCCACGCTACTCACGAATTATAATCAGGCTTTTTCAGGGTCCATTGATAAAGTGACTGTTTGAGTACTTGGTTTTGCAAGTCGCTTATCAATAACATTTTTTAGCGCAATAAGTAGGCCTAAACCAATAAAGGCTCCCGGCGGTAAAATAGCGAGCAAGAAGCCTTCGTAATCGCGAATGACATAAATGACCATGTCTTTAGCCGCGTCTCCAAACATTAAATGAGCGTTTGCAAATAAAGTTCCAGAGCCAAGAATTTCACGTGCGGCGCCTAGAATAACTAAAGCGGCAGTAAAGCCAAGCCCCATAGCTAAACCATCTACCACGGATGTACCAAGAGGGTTTTTGGATGCAAAGGCCTCTGCGCGGCCAATAATGGAACAATTGGTCACAATCAGTGGAATAAAGATGCCAAGTATGAGGTATAGCTCATAAAAGAAGGCATTCATGAGCAGCTCAATGGCGGTGACAATGGAGGCAATAATGAGTACAAAAACGGGCAACCTAATTTCGCTACCCACTTGTCGCCGAATAATAGACACAATAGCATTGGATAATACGAGGGTGAGGGTGGTCGCCAGCCCAAGCCCTAAACCGTTAATAACGGTATTACTCACTGCCAGCAGAGGGCATAGCCCTAGTAGAGCAACGAAGGCTTGGTTGTTATCCCAAAGACCATTTTTTAAAATTTGTTTGTAACTATCCATTGTTAGTTGCTTGGGTAATGGTTGTTAATGTTTCTTGATTGGCTTGATAATATTGTAAGGTTCTTAACACTGCTTTAACGACGGCTCTAGGTGTAATAGTAGCGCCAGTAAATTGGTCAAAACGACCTCCGTCCTTCTTAACCTGCCATAAACGGCTTACAGGGTTGTTTAATGAACGTCCATTAAAGCCGTAGATCCAATCACTCTTGTTGGTATCAATGGCATCGCCTAGCCCCGGTGTTTCGTGATGTGAGACCACGCGAACACCAATTAGTTCGCCATTCGCTCGAATAGCCACCAATAGTTTGATAGAGCCATTGTAGCCATCCGCTGCAGTCGGTGAAGCAATGATGGCCATCAGTTGGTTGTTTTTGATGGCTTTATAAATAGTGACTTCGTGTTTATTTCCAAAGGCGCTTGGGTCTACGACTTGAAGTGTATCTGTTAGCAGGTCGTTATCATGAAGCGTTTCAGGGACTAGCTCACGTAGGTTTTGTAAAATAAATAAGCGCTCATTATCTGCAATTTTTTCATGTGTTATCGAATAAGTGAGCGAGACAAGCCCAATGCCAATTAGCGAAAACAAGCCGAGCACCCAGCCAGACTTTAGAATTGATGTTTTATTATTAGCCATATTAGTGGTGCCCATAAACGCGTGGAGGCGTGTAATGGTCGATCAGTGGAACGGCCATATTAATAAGGATAACTGCAAAAGCAATGCCTTCGGGGTAACCACCCCATGTGCGAATAATGTAAGTGAGTAAGCCAATTAAAACGCCATAAATAAAGCGGCCCTTTAAGGTCGCGGCAGCGGTAACCGGATCGGTAGCGATAAAGAAAGCACCGAGTATGGCGCCACCGCTAAGCAAGTGAAACAACGGTGATGGTGTCACGCTAGGTTCCAGTAGGTAGAAAGCAAAGCTGATGGTGAACAAGCCACTTAACAAACCGACAGGAATATGCCAGCTAATGATTTTTTTAAATACTAATAGAAGGCCGCCCACAAGGTAAGCAATAGACACCCATTGCCAGCCTTCACCGGACAGACTACCAAATATAGATGATGAGCGTATTTCACCGATGGTTTGATTCAGGCCGAGCTGCGTCTTCATTTCATCGAGTGGTGTTGCGGCGGTTATTGCGTCAATTAGTGCTTGTTTAGGTTGTTGATCTAGAATAATGGGTAGTAGATCAGTAAAGCTGCTATCGGCGGGTAGCATTGAATAAGGCAGCATCCAAACGGTCATGCTTTTTGGAAAAGAAACCATTAAGACGGCAAAGGCAACCATTGCTGGATTGAACGGGTTATAACCGAGCCCGCCGTATAAGTGTTTGGCAATAACAATAGCAATAAAAGCGCCTATGCACGGAATCCACCATGGTGCGATGGTGGGTAAGGCAAGTGCTAAAAGCACGGCAGTTACTACGGCGCTTAGGTCAGACAGAAAAGGGAGTACAGGCCTGTTACGAAGGTTCAACATGACCGCCTCAGTGATAACGGCGGTGGAAACACAGATAATAATATTGCTTAAAACGCCTAGGCCAAATTGCCAAATCATCGTAATGATGCCCGGCACTAATGCAATAAGAACCCAGAGCATCATTTTCTGGATACTATTTTGCGGTTCAATAAAGGGCGCGTTAGAGGTTAAAAAATGCACAGTTTAGCCCTCGTCTGGTGTTGGGTTTTTCTTGGCTTTTGAGCGACTAACAGCAGCATCAATTTCTTCCTTAGCAGGTTTGTTTTTTAACGCTGCTTTCTTTTTGCGAGAACGTTCTGCGCGTTCTGCTTTCTCACGAGCGATACGTTCTTCTCTTGCTTCAAAGCGTTCACGGGCCACATTGGATAAATGCTTTTCATGTTTTTGTACTTTTAAGGCACTTTTTGCATATCGAAAATGCTGTACCAATGGAATATGGCTTGGGCACGCGACATCGCAACAGCCGCACTCAATACAATCAAATAAATTTAGTTTTTCAGCCTTTTCTAGCTGCTCAGAACGGCTATACCAATACAGCTGTTGTGGGAGTAGCGAAACCGGGCATACGCTGGCGCATAAGCCGCAGCGAATACAGGGCATGGCTTGTTTTTCGGTGACTACTTCTTGTTTGCTGGCAACTAGAATACAGTTGGTTGCTTTGATAATGGGGATATCGTCGTTTAACAACGCAAAGCCCATCATTGGGCCGCCCATAATTAAGCGTTCGGCAAATTTTGTGTAGCCATCGCAAATATCAATGAGTGCTTTAATAGGCGTGCCTAATCTAACCTCAAGGTTATGAGGCTTATTAACCCCTTCTCCGGTGACGGTGATAATTCTTGATGTTAGCGGTTTGCCTTCAATAACCGCCTGTTGAACTGCGTAAACAGTACCAACATTAATAGATACAATGCCAATGTCCGCAGGAATTTTGCCGCTGGGAACTTCTTTACCCGTTAGGGTTTGAATCAGTTGTTTTTCGCCACCTGTTGGGTAGATAGTTGGAATTTGAACGGCGCTAATAATGCTGTTTTGGTGCTCGGCTATGGTGCGTTGAACGGTCTTAAACGTGTCGGGTACATTGTCTTCAATAGCAAGAATCGCACGCTTTGCGCCGGTCATATGTAGCAGAATTTCAATGCCTTCTACGATGCGATCGGAGCGCTCTTTTAATAGCCGATCATCGCAGGAGATATAAGGTTCACACTCGGCACCGTTTAAAATTAAAGTGTCGATTTGGATAGCTTTGCTTTGCGTGTTAAGTTTGATCGCGGTAGGAAATGCGGCGCCACCTAGGCCAACAATCCCAGCTTCACGAATCAGTTGAACCAGTTTCTCAGCCGATAACTGTTTGAAGTCAGCCTGAGGTGTTGGTGTTACTTCGGTATCGAGGCCATCAGTTTCTATTGTTATAGAGGGCGCAGAAAAACCAGAAGGGTGGGGGATTAGGTGGTCGGCAATGCTTACTACAGTGCCAGAGCTGCTGGCATGAATCGGTGCGCTGATCATGCCTTGCGCTTCGGCTATTTTTTGCCCACGTAGCACAGTGTCGCCAACGTTAACCAGCGGTTTTGCAGCATTACCAATGTGCTGGCCTAAAGGGTAAATTAAGTGCTTTGGTACAGGTGCTATTTCAATGGGTAAGTTGACCGACTCATTTTTATGGTCGGCAAGCGATGGTAGACCACCTTTAAATGACCATAGTTTCATGAGTTTTTCTCTTCAGAAGATTTAGGTTTTTCCCACTCCCAAAGGGACAAGGTTGTTGCCACAGGCTCCATTGTTATGCACTCAACAGGGCAAGGGGATACGCACAATTCACACCCCGTGCATTCTGCTTCGATAACGGTATGCATATGTTTGGGTGCACCTAGAATAGCGTCTACAGGGCAGGCTTGAATACAGAGTTTGCAACCAATACAGGTATTTTCATCAATAACCGCCACTAAGTTTGCTTTCTCAACGCCGTTTTCTTCGTTGAGTGGTTTGGGTTCAACCCCTAATAAGTCTGCAAGGGCGATAATGCCTGCTTCGCCACCGGGTGGGCATTGATTGATGTCAGCATCACCATTGGCAATAGCTTGTGCGTATGGTCGGCAGCCAGGGAAGTTACATTGACCGCATTGAGTCTGTGGTAAGACAGCATCAATTTTATCAACCAGTGGGTCACCTTCTACCTTAAAGCGAATAGCGGCATACCCAAGAAGGATACCAAGTGCGGCGAATAAAATAATGAGTATAAAAAAAGACATGAGTTAGAATTTAATCAAGCCTGAAAAGCCCATAAAGGCAACTGACATTAAGCCCGCAGTGATTAAAGCAATAGCATTACCTTTAAATGGCTCGGGCACGTCAGACACGGTAATGCGTTCTCGAATGGTGGAAAATAATACCAACACCAAAGAAAACCCTAAAGCGGCACCAAAGCCATATAAGCCAGATTCTATAAAATTATGCTCTTCTTGAACGCTTAATAAGGCGACACCTAAGACAGCGCAATTAGTGGTAATAAGCGGCAGATAAATACCTAAAACCTGATGCAGTAAGGGGCTTGTTTTATGGACGATAGCTTCGGTCATTTGCACAACGACAGCAATAACAACAATAAAAGTAATGGTCCGCAAATATTCTAAGCCTAAAGGAGCCAGTAAATAATGATTGGCTAAATAACTGCAAATGGACGCTAGGGTAAGTACAAATGTTGTCGCAAATCCCATGCCCATAGCAGTTTCCAGCTTGTTTGAAACACCCATAAAGGGGCACAAGCCGAGAAATTTCACCAACACAAAGTTGTTGACTAGTATGGTGCTGACTAAAATGAGTAGGTATTCAGACATAGGGTAAATAAAGGGTTTTGACTAGTATATAGCCATTAGTTCAAATCGTATGGTTGATTGTTAGCGCCTCATATAACCAGATAGAATGAAAATTGTATTTAATATTCAATTTAAGAATTATAGGGGCTTTTTATTAAATGCTCAACTTTTTGCACCATACTGGTTTTTATTTAATGCGCATTCCGGGTTTTGCTCCATTGTCTGGCGATAAGATCCATAATTCATCACCACCTGGACCTGCGGCTAGAACCATGCCTTCGGATACGCCAAAGCGCATTTTACGTGGTTTAAGATTAGCGACCATAACAGTGAGTCGGCCTTCAAGTTGCTCAGGCGTATAGGCAGATTTTAACCCTGCTAATACTTGCCGGCTTTCATCACCCAAACTTAGTGTTAAACGAAGTAATTTGTCAGCCTCTTCAACGTGCTCGGCTTTTTCAATAAGGGCAACGCGTAAATCAATATTAGCAAAATCGTCAAACTCGATAGTATTGGCTACCTTTTCAATTTTTTTAGTCGCTGGGCTTTTTGCGGCAGTAGGGGTTGAGAGTAAGTTTTCTTTCGATGCTTCAATTAAAGCGCTGAGCTTATCTGCGTCAACACGGGCCATCAAGGGTTTGAATTTATTGATGGTGTGAGCGGTTAGAGGCGATAACCCATCTGGCCAAGCAAACTCGCCGGCGTTGATAAATGTTTCAGCTTTAGCAACCATCGTTGGTACAACGGGTTTTAAGTAACTGGCAATAACATAAAATAAATTAATGCCGACACTGCAAATGTCGTGTAATTCAGCATCGCAATTGTCTTGCTTAGCAATGACCCATGGCTGTTTTTCGTCAATATACTGGTTGGCTTTATCGGCCAAGGCAGAAATGGCGCGCATGGCTTTGCCGTATTCGCGTGACTCGTACAGTTCAGCAATAGTGTGGTTTTCCTCAACAAATGATTGAAATAGC
This sequence comes from Cycloclasticus zancles 78-ME, assembly GCF_000442595.1. NCBI lineage: Bacteria > Pseudomonadati > Pseudomonadota > Gammaproteobacteria > Thiotrichales > Piscirickettsiaceae > Cycloclasticus > Cycloclasticus zancles. The sequence goes on from NC_021917.1 coordinate 164,473, forward strand.
TCAGGCTCGGAGCACGTAGCGGATAATTCATTATTAAACCGTTTTTTAATAAAGCCACTGCAACGGCTCGCAATGTTTACCACTTTATTTACAAGGTCAGTGTTGACGCGCTGGCTAAAGTCTTCGAAGTTAAGGTCGATATCTTCAACCCGGTTGCTCAATTTTGCTGCAAAGTAATAGCGTAAATACTCAGGGTTTAAGTGCTCTAAATAAGTGCGAGCTTTGATAAAGGTGCCGCGAGACTTTGACATTTTTTCACCATTAACGGTTAAAAAGCCGTGAGAAAATATTGCGGTTGGGGTTCTAAACCCAGCACCTGTTAACATGGCTGGCCAAAATAAGGCATGAAAGTAGACAATGTCTTTGCCGATAAAGTGATAAAGCTCGGTGTTACTGTCTTTACCCCAGTACTCGTCAAAAGCAAGCCCATTTTGGTCGCATAAATTCTTAAAGCTGCCCATGTAGCCAACCGGCGCATCAAGCCAAACATAAAAGAATTTGCCTGGTGCGTTAGGGATTTCAAAACCGAAGTAAGGCGCATCCCGAGAGATATCCCAGTCTTGCAAGCCCACTTCAAACCATTCGTTTAGTTTGTTAGATACTTGTTCTTGTAGATGACCAGATTGAGTCCAGTCTTTTAACATGGTTTCAAATTCGCCCAGTTTAAAGAAAAAATGCTCTGACTCTTTATCAATGGGCCTTTCACCTGAAACAGCTGAAACAGGGTTAATTAAATCGGTAGGGGAATACGTTGCACTGCAGACTTCACAGTTATCACCGTACTGATCGGCGGCACCACATTTTGGGCATTCGCCTTTGATAAAACGATCAGGAAGAAACATTTCCTTAACCGGGTCATAAGCTTGGGTGATGGTTTTGCTGTGAATATGCTGCTTTTCATGTAAGCGGTTGTAGATCAGTTCGGCAAAGTCACGTGTTTCGTCTGAATGGGTTGTATAAAAATTATCGAAACCAATATTAAAGTCTTGGAAATCGGCGTTGTGCTGAGTCCATGTGTCTGCAATTAATTGCTCAGGTGTTATGCCTTCTTGTTGTGCCCTTAACATAATGGGTGTGCCGTGTGCATCATCGGCGCAAACATAATGACAGGTATGTCCTCGCTGTTTTTGAAAACGCACCCAGATATCAGTTTGGATATATTCAACTAAATGGCCAATATGAATAGGGCCGTTAGCGTAAGGTAAAGCACTGGTAACAAGAATTTTTCTTATTTCGTTTGACATAAATAAAGGTGATAGTGTTGAGCAAGTAAGCCTAACAATAAATGGTGTTGTATAGGCGTTGGTTTATTTGGCTGTATTGTCCCATAAAATAAGCACAATGCCTTCGGCATTGTGCTTATTCTTTACACGGTATGTTTTAAGTTTATGAAAAAAGTTGTCCGGTTTGTGAATTTAAAATGACGTTATTTAAAAACGCAGTTTTTTGCAAAATCAGATGTTTGGTTAGCGGTCCAATCAGCTTTAGATTTTTCTTTCATGTCTGTGCACCAAGCGTCACTTCCAACTTCTGGCGTACATGCTGTAAGGGTGAATAATGTGATGACAAGGGCGCTAAGGGCGCTTTTTTTAATGATGCTCATGGGTGTCCTTAAAAGTGTTGATGTTAGACGTGTTGTGAAAACGAGATACGGAGATGCTACTAAAATTAGTCGTGTAGGTGTTAATAATTTTATCAACCCTTGTCGATGATGTGAGGCTGGCTTATAAATGGTTGCTTGGTTTGCGCTTTTAGTCGGTGCCTAAAATTCGCAAAAGTTGCGAATAAACGTATAGAATAGAGTGTTTTATTGCAGGGCTATTTGGAGCACAAATGAGTGAATTGTCAGTAACAGGTATAGAGCAGCACCTAAAAGAATTTATTGACCCGTTAACGGGTAACAGTATCGTGTCTAATAAGGCGTTGAAAAACTTAACACTGGTCAATGGTGAGCTTCGAGTTGAGCTCATATTGGGGTACCCAGCTGCGGGCGTTAAAGAGCAGTTAGAGGCTGAGGTTACGGCGCATCTTCAGCAGCTCGATGGCATTAACAGTGTTGAGGTAACGATTAGCTGGATCATCAAACCACACGCTGTTCAAAAGGGCGTTAAATTAATGAATGGTGTAAAGAATATGGTGGCTGTGGCTTCTGGAAAAGGAGGGGTCGGCAAATCAACAACATCGGTTAATTTAGCGTTGGCGCTTGTTGCAGAAGGTGCACGTGTCGGCATTCTTGATGCGGATATTTATGGCCCAAGTCAACCGACCATGTTAGGTATTAGTGGTCGCCCTAGTTCGCCAGATGGCCGAACCATACAGCCAATGGAAAGCCATGGTCTGCAAGTGATGTCAGTTGGTTTTTTAGTTGACGAAGATACACCGATGATTTTGCGTGGGCCGATGGTTACGCAAGCCTTAGGTCAATTGTTAAATGATACAAATTGGGATGATCTTGACTATTTAATTATTGATATGCCACCGGGAACCGGCGATATCCATTTAACCTTGGCACAAACTGTTCCTGTAACAGGTTCTGTCGTGGTGACAACACCGCAAGATATCGCCTTGATTGATGCTAAGAAAGGCCTAAAAATGTTTGAAAAAGTGGATATTCCAGTGCTCGGAATCATTGAAAATATGAGTCTGCATATCTGTTCAAACTGCCAACACGAAGAAGCAATTTTCGGGCAAGGCGGTGGCGAGGCGATGGCGCAACAATATGGTGTTGAATTTTTGGGAGCGCTGCCGTTGGATATCTCTATTCGAACCAGCACAGATACTGGAACCCCCACCGTTGCGTTAGACCCGGACAGCCAAATTTCTGTGATTTATAGAAAAATGGCTAGGAAACTGGCCGCATCATTGTCAGTAAAAGCAAAAGACTTTAGTGGCAAAATTCCAAACATTGTTATTAATTAATTAGGTTCGCTATGGGTATTAAATCAGACAGCTGGATTCGCCGTATGGCGAATGAAAAAGGGATGATCGAGCCTTTTGAGTCGCATCAGGTGAGACACTCAGATGAGGGGCGAGTTATTTCTTATGGTACATCGAGTTATGGTTACGATATTCGATGTTCTGATGAGTTTAAAATTTTCACGAATATTAATTCGGCAGTGGTTGACCCTAAAAATTTCGATGAAAATAGCTTTGTTGATATTAAGTCGGATGTTTGCATTATTCCACCTAATTCATTTGCCTTGGCAAGAACGGTTGAATACCTAAGGATTCCACGGGATGTATTGACAATTTGCTTGGGTAAATCAACATATGCGCGTTGCGGCATTATCGTTAATGTCACCCCATTGGAGCCAGAATGGGAAGGGCATGTCACTTTGGAATTTTCGAATACCACACCTTTGCCAGCCAAAATTTATGCTAATGAAGGCGTCGCGCAAATATTGTTTTTAGGTGCCGACGAAATATGTGAAACATCATATGGCGATCGCGGTGGTAAGTATCAAGGACAAACTGGCGTCACATTACCTAAAGCTTAACGAGGCGTTGTGTTGCTAATTGTCAAAATGGGCACTTAGCAGGCGCATTTCAAAAGTCCCATAGGTTTTTTTACGCTGTAAAAGAATGGGGAGGTTATGTAATTCCTTTGCGCACCAATAATAGGTAATCAAGGGTTTATCGTCTTTTTTACGCGCAAGTTTAATGGTCTGGTATTGTTTTCCGGCTACTTTAATTTGCTCGTCGCCTAGTTGAGTAAAGGAATAGGTTTTTAATTTTCCACCATCGGCAACTTGGTAGCTCAACGACTTTTCGGCCGGGTTTTTTAAGTCCTGCATTAGGGCTAATTGTAAAAGCGCTTTATCTAAGACGCCGTTGCTTAGCGTTAGCCTCCAATCGTGCCCTTTTGACGAATTTGTAAGTGTTTTTGTCTGCCAATCAAAGTGCAATTTTATGTTTTTCTTGTCATCGCCAAGAGTTTGTTGGTATTCGTAGGATAAAGGCCTTACTTGCTTTTCAGTGAGCTCAAATCGACTGCTTTCAAGTACGATATCGTCACGTACGAAGGCAAGCAAGCCGCTTGTTTCAGTGGATGAGAGAAGCTGATATTGGCCATTGGCTAACATTTTAACGTTTAATGAAACGTGGCCAATTTCAATATTATTATGGCTTAGTTTGTACTCGGCTTTAAAGGTGGGAAGGGTTTGGTCAGCTGCAAAAATATGAGTAGATAATAGACTAAAAAAAACGACGACAATGAATAGGCTGGTTTTTTTTAGTAATATATTCATCTGCTTACATTACATGTAATCCATGACGACTGGGCCGCTCATTTTTTTTCCATCCATATAGACTTCGTTGCCTTTTAGTTCAATTCGCCCCTCGGCAAGCCAGCTAATGGCGGTTGGGTAAATAAGATGTTCCTTCGTTTTAATTCGAAGCTCAAGGCTCTCGGGGCTGTCGTTGGGAAGAACCGGTAAGCGTGCTTGCAAAACCACAGGGCCGCCATCGAGCTCAGTATTAACAAAGTGTACGCTGCTACCGTGAAGTGGCTCGCCATCGTCCATAACCCGTTGGTGTGTGTGCATGCCTTTGTACTTTGGCAGCAAAGAGGGGTGAATATTGATGAGTCTGCCGTAATAATGGTTCACAAAGTCATCGCTAAGAATGCGCATGAACCCAGCTAAAACCACTAAATCAGGTTTGTATTCATCAATTTGTTGCTGCAAGTCTTGATCGAAGGCTTCACGTGATGAATAAGTGGTGTGATCTAAAACATGGGTTGGAATATTGGCTTCTTTGGCACGGTTAAGTCCCATAACCCCGGGCTTGTTACTGATAACCGCCGAAATAGTGGCGGGTAGGCCAGTATCTATAATCGATTGGAGCGTTGTGCCAGAGCCCGATAGTAAAACGACAATACGATAGTCGGAGTTCATTATGATTAAAGGTAGTTAACCTTGGGTTCGCCCTCGGCTTGGGCAATATCGCCGATGATGAATGCAGACTCTCCGCTTGATTCAAGTTGAGCGAGAACAGCGTCTACATGGTCTTTTGCGACGCAAAGGACCATGCCGATGCCGCAATTAAAAGTTTTAAGCATTTCCTCATCGCTAATATTACCTTCTTCTTGAAGCCAATCGAACAACGCGAGCGTTGGCCAGCTACCTAGTTTTACATTGGCTACTGTATTGTCAGGTAAGACGCGGGGCAAGTTCTCGGTGATGCCGCCACCGGTAATATGAGCGATGGCATGAATGGGTTGTTTGCTGATTAAATCAAGTAGGGTCTTAACGTAAATACGCGTTGGTTCGAGTAAAACATCGGTAAGAGGTTTGTTGTCCAATGTTTGATTTAGGTCGTCTTGTAGTTCGATTACTTTGCGAATTAATGAGTAGCCATTTGAATGTGCGCCTGATGAGGCAAGGCCAATTAATATATCGCCAACGGCAACTTCGGCGCCATCAATGATGTTGTCTTTTTCAGCAATACCAACACTAAAGCCTGCTAAGTCGTAATCTTCGCCATGATACATTCCGGGCATTTCGGCGGTTTCACCGCCAACCAGTGCGGCACCGGCCAATTCACAACCCTTTCCAATGCCTGCAATTACGTCACTGGCCACGTCTACATTGAGTTTGCCTGTTGCGTAATAGTCGAGAAAGAATAAAGGTTCAGCGCCGGTTACGATGATGTCATTGACGCACATGGCAACAAGGTCTATGCCGATCGTGTCATGCTTGTTCAGCATCATAGCCAATTTAAGTTTTGTTCCAACACCATCGGTGCCGGAGACAAGCACGGGCTTTTTATAACGATCGAGTGGTAGCTCAAATAAAGAGCCAAAGCCGCCCAGCCCTGACAGGACGCCTGCGCGCTGGGTTCGCTTAGCAATAGGCTTTATTCGTTCGACGAGTTGTGTGCCGGCATCAATATCAACACCTGCGTCTTTATAGCTTAGGCTATTCTTTGAATCGTTCAAAATAAACTGTATTCGGTTATAAAAAGTTAGATTATATCAGTTGAGTTAATTGTTGGCAGTAATAGGGCTAACTATATTATGCTATAGCTTATTATTAATTAAGGTTGTGTGGGCGTAATGATGCGTTTTTTAGTGAGTATTTTATTGTTACTGTTATCTGTGCCGGCATATGCGGTGCAGCTAGAGGGCCTATACACGGCGCAAGTAGAAGTTGATGACCAGTCTCAGTCTGTGCGTAATCAGGCCATTAAAAAGGCGCTTCATACAGTAGTACGTAAAGTCTCTGGCCGTCGTAGTACATTGAATAATTCGCCGCTACTGGAAGCCTTATCGAATGTTGGCTCCTATGTAGAGCAGTTCCAGTATAAAAAAAGAGATCAAGATAACGGATATTGGTTGATCGTTAGGTTTCAAAAAACTGCATTAGATCGAACTTTGCAACAGTTTGATGTGCCTGTTTGGGGCGCTAATAGGCCGGATGTGTTGTTATGGTTAGCAGTGGATGATGGTAATGATCGTTATATACTCAATAGCAGCACAGGCAAAGAATTGGCTGATGCGCTGAAACAAGAGTCGTTAGATGCTGGCTTAGCAGTGACCCTACCTTTGTTAGATTTGGCAGATCAAAGAGCCGTTAGTTTTAACGATATACGGGCAGGTTTTTCAGAGCAGATAGCGCTCGCTTCTCAACGTTATAGTACAAATCAGGTAATCTTTGCTCGGTTGTTAAAAACCAACGGGATATGGCAGCTTAACTGGACCTGGCTAAGTGAAGGTCGGCAATACGATGGGGTGGAAAAATCCTCCGGTGTTAGTACTGTTTTTCAGCCGGTATTTATTGAAATGACAGAAAAGCTAGCAGATATTTATGCCCCGATGGGTATTGTCAGCTTGGAAAAAAAGCTGACAATTGAGCTGATTGGAGTTGATGACCTGCTGGCATTTACTCGCGCTACAGGCTATTTATCATCCCTTGATATGGTAAAAAAATTAAACTGGGAGCAATTACAGGGGAATAAGGTGGTGCTGAACCTAGTTATCACAGGTGATGAGTCGGTATTGATACAGACCATTGCATTGAACGATGTTTTGTCACCGGGTAGTTCTCAAAGAATAGTTGCCCCGGTTAGTGTCGATATCAATAGCTTGCCTGCTCAACCATTGGAAAAAGTTCTTTACTACCGAGTCAACTAAATGAATAGGCGCGATATTCCTAACCTGATCAGTGTCATTAGGATTGTATTAGTTTTACCAATCATCTATTTGTTATGGAACAAGCAGTATCAGATGACCTTGGCGCTTTTTATTATTGCTGGGTTGTCAGATGCATTAGATGGTTTTTTAGCCAAGCGATATGACTGGACGAGCCAGTTGGGGTCTTTTCTAGACCCATTAGCTGATAAGTTGCTATTAGTGTCTTGCTTTTTAGTGTGCGTCTTAACAGGCTTAATGCCTGCTTGGCTATTTATTGTGATTTTGTTGCGTGACGTCATTGTGTCTTTTGGCGCTCTAGCGTATCACTTGATGATTGAGACGTTTCAAGGCACGCCACCATTTTCTAGTAAGTTAAATACGACATTTCAGATCGTTTATTTGGTGTTGTTAATAGCCAGCCAAGGCATCGTGCCTATACCGCACAGTTGGATTGAGTTTGCGCTTTATTCGGTTGCTGCAACTACTGTCATTAGTGGTTTAGAGTATGTTTGGAGCTGGGGGTTTAAAGCATGGGAAGCGAAGGTTCGGGAGTAGTATGAAAAACGATAACACTAAGTACTATTTAGTTGCCATTGCCTTTATTGGTCTGGCTTACGTGTTATTGCCCATTTTAATGCCATTTGTTTGTGCGGCATTATTAGCCTACTTAGGTGACCCACTGGCAACGTGGCTGGAAAAACATAAGTGGCAGCGATCATGGGCGGTCAGCTTGGTGTTTGTTGTAATCTTTACTCTTTTGGCAGGCGTGACCATTGTGCTTGTGCCGCTGATAGAACAACAGTTTGCTAGTTTGGTTGAAAAAGTACCGGCTATTATCAGTTGGGTAAAAGAAACGGTGCTGCCGTGGCTGCAAGTTCGTTTAAATCACTATGGCTCCGTGAATGTAGATGAAATTCAACAGACTCTGCAAGACAATATTGGCAGTGCAGGTAGTGTCGTGGCAAGCATCTTGAGCTCTGTCAGCTCGTCTGGAATGGCTTTCTTGTCGGCGCTGACTAATCTGCTGTTGATTCCACTCGTCACGTTTTACTTTTTACGCGATTGGAATGCGATATTAGAACGCATTCAACATTCGTTTCCACGTCGGCTAGAAGATAAGTTAACGGGTATTGCGCACGAAGTTGATGCTGTTCTTGGCGCTTTTTTCAAGGGACAACTTTTAGTAATGGCTAGCCAGTCAGTTATTTACTATATTGGATTAAGTCTAGTGGGGCTGGAGTTTTCCTTGTTAATCAGCTTAATTATCGGGCTGGTCAGTTTTGTGCCTTATCTAGGTTTGATTGTGGGGCTTGTATTGGCCTGCGCTACGTCTGTTTTTCAGTTGCATGATGTCAGTGGTGTTTTGCCAATCTTCGTAGTGTTTGCAGTAGCACAAGTTTTAGAAAGCTTCGTGTTAACCCCTGTGTTGGTCGGCGATAAGATCGGTTTGCATCCGGTAACGGTTATATTTTCGGTGATGGTTGGTGGTCAGTTTTTTGGAGTGACCGGGGTCTTATTGGCTTTGCCGGTGGCGGCGGTTTTATTTGTACTATTGAGACACGTCAATGATCAATATAAAAGCAGTGAGTTATACAAGCAAACATAAAAAAAGGCACCGATTCGGTGCCTTTTTATAATTATGTCTCGTGACTATAGGTTTTGTGCAACAAAATCCCAGTTCACTAATGCCCAAAATTTATCCATGTAGGCAGGGCGAGCGTTACGACAGTCGATGTAGTAAGCGTGCTCCCATACGTCACAAGTTAATAATGGTGTTTGGCCAGCGGTTAACGGTGTGCCCGCATTGCTGGTTTGGACGATTTCAAGTTTGCCATCAGCATTTTTAACCAACCAGCACCAGCCAGCGCCAAATAAATTAACAGACTTGTCTGTAAACTCTGCTTTAAATGCGTCAACAGAACCGTATGCTTCATTGATGGCAGCCAATAAATCACCTGTTGGCTCAGTGCTGTTTGGCGTTAAACAGTTCCAATAAAATGTGTGGTTCCAGATTTGTGCTGCATTATTAAAAATAGGGCCAGAAGAGTTTTTGACAATCTCTTCAAGACTTGTGTTCTCAAACTCTGTTCCAGGGATTAAACCATTTAATTTAGTAACATAGGTTGCGTGATGTTTGCCGTGGTGAAACTCTAGTGTTTCTTGGGAGATATGAGGTTCCAATGCGTCAATTGCATAAGGAAGAGCGGGTAATTCATGTGCCATGATAATTGCCTTTGTAGTTAAGTGATGCGCTAAGCGCGTTAAAAAGTACGTACATCACAATAGTAAAGTTTATGATATAAATCAATATTAAATGAGACTTACCGTTATTTTTTTGCAAAAAGCAAAAGGGCTGGTAAACCAGCCCTTTTGGTAAGCGTTTTAAATGACGTTACTTGTCGTCGCTTGTATTGTGTACGTGGATGTCTTGTTGTGGGTAAGGAATGCTAATGCCTTCGCTATCAAAGCGTAATTTGATGCTTTCGAGTAAGTCGAAATGCACACCCCAATAATCAGCAGAGTTGACCCAAGGGCGTACGGCGAAGTTTACGCTGCTATCGCCTAATTCGAGTAGGCCAATGGTTGGAGCGGGGTCTTTTAAGATGCGTGTTTCATTTTGCATGAGTTCGTCTAATACGGATTTTGCTTTCTTAATATCATCATCATAACCAATGCCAATAACTAAATCTAAACGTCGTGTTGGCTTGGTTGAGTAGTTAACAATATTTCCGCCCATTAAACTGCCGTTAGGAATGATAATGGTTTTATTATCGCCAGTACGCATCACGGTATTGAAGATATGAACCTCTTCGATGATACCTGAAGCGCCAGCACCTTCAATAAAATCGCCTTTTTTGAAGGGACGAAAAATAATCATTAATACGCCAGCGGCAAAGTTTGCTAATGAGCCTTGAAGGGCTAAACCAATCGCTAGACCAGCAGCACCAATGATGGCAATAAATGAAGTGGTTTGTATGCCCAGTTGCCCCAGTGAGGCAATGATGACGAAAGCCAGTAGAGCGGTATAAATAATGTTAGTAGTGAATGAAATAAGGATCGGGTCTGAGCCGCCTTTTTTCATTGCTTTAATGACGCCGGACTTAATCGACTTAGCAATCATCTTACCAATAATAAATATTGCGAGTGCAGCGATGATTTTAAGCCCGTATACGGTGAGTAGCTCTTGAACTTGAAGAAGGGTTTCTTCGGATAATACGTTTTCCATTTTATACCTCGGTTAGTTTTTGGTTAGGGGGTGAAGACTTTTTTTAGTAAATCGGTTGTTCGGGCTGCAGGGTTTTCACGGATGAGCTTTTCTTGCTCGGCAATTCGTAAAAACATAGCGTCAACCGCTTTTTGTGCAACAAACGTGTCAAGATCCGGTGTTTGTGAGGAAACTAATTGGCCGATCGAGCCTGAGTTAGCGATAAGTTGCTTGTAACTGGCGGTAACACCAGCACTATCTGTTGACTGTTTAACAATGGGTAGGAACTTGTTAAGTAATTGCTCGGAGCTGTGTTGTTTGAAATAGTCAGTTGCAGCGGTATCTGATCCATTGAGAATCTGTGCCGCATCATCAATACTCATGTTTTGAATGGTGTTTGCAAAAATAGTAGCCGCTTCAGGGGCTGCTTGTTCGGCGGCCTTGTTGAGCGTGGCTTGGAAGCTGTCTACTAAACGACCTTGGCCAAGCATTTCCAGTGAAGAGGCAATGGGTTGTAAGCTGCTTGGAATGGGGACCTTTACATCCTCATGGTTCAAGAAACCACCTTCTTGGCTTAAATTGTTAACAGCAACGGTCGTGCCTTTTTTAAGGGCTTCTTTTAGTCCTGCAATAACATCAGTCTGACTTAAATTTGCGGGAAGTTGGCTGGATGTTGGAATGCTGAGCTTGCTGGTATCGATGTCTTTAATAAAATCAAAAAGCCCTGCGTTGACAAGAGGTGTTGTTAATAAAGCGATGATAAACGTCGTTTGTTTTAGCCAATTGTTCATGGAAACGTCTCCTTGTTTTTAAAAACGATATCATATTTCCCCGAACTGAACACAGCCTTAATCAATAATGGCTTATATCGATTTTGATAACGTGGACTTTAAAAAAGGAATGGTCAGCTTTCGCTGGGCTGCTAGGCTTGCTTTGTCTAATGTGTTAAGCAAGTTCCAGAGCGTATGCAGATTTCTAGGAAAGTGCGTCATTAAATAGTTAGCGGTTTCACGGTTAAGTTCTAAGCCGAGTTTTTGAGCACGTGCTTGTAAGGCTTGTAGGGTGCTTTCGTCGCTAAGAGGGGCCAAGTTAAGTGGAAGGCCGCTATTTAATCGGCTTTGCAAATCGTTAAGGCTGATCTGAAGATGTTGTGGCGATACCGTGGCGCTTACAATTAAACGCCCAGTTTGCTGTTTAATTTGATTAAACAGGTTAAATAAGGCCTCTTCCCAATCAGCCTTTTCACATAGGATGTCGATATCATCTATACAAATTAGGTCGAGGTTCGCCAAGCCCTCCAGTATTTTTGCCGAGGTGCCCAGTAGCTCTTTTGCTGGCAAATAGCTGGCTGTGCCACCTAGTTGGCTTTGGCGTTGGCAAGCCGATTGTAATAAATGAGACTTACCGGTTCCTATGTCGCCCCAAAGAAAAATAAACGGTTCATCGGCATCTTTTAGGGACTTAATGACCAGTTGATTTTCAGTGGCAATAAAGCTCTCAAAGTTAAACGCTTCTTTTAACTTGAAAGGCAGAGGCAGTTGGGGGTGCATTAATGTTTGCTAATGTGACGAATATATAGAGAGGCGCTAAAAAATACCGTTAAGCTGATGACAATTTCAAGAAGGCCAAGCAGTCGAGTAGTTGAGCTTGCAAACGCTTCGGTTGTGCCATGTATAAAGTACAGCAGGCTTAAGTAAGCCGCCCAGTTAACGGGCTTTTCTTTACCATGTAGAACTCCCCTTAATGGTAATAATAATGGGATAACACAGGTGATAAGCACCAAGGCTACTGGGAAAGTTTGCGGTGGCGCGAGTAGGGTGATCCAAGCGGTTATGAAGCCAATTAAGCAAAGGTAGCTGAGTAGTTGCAACCAGTACGCTGCTTTTTTACCGGGTAATGTCATTATGAATTAAGTTTTTTGCGAGTAGGGCGATTCTTTTGCCAAGAGCAAGGCATAAGTCAGATTCGTGTTGATCTAGTTTTCGCGAGTTATCAGGGCCTGCTAGATGACTGGCGCCGTATGGTGTGCCACCAGATTGTGTTTCTAACAATGATGGTTCAGAGTACGGTAGCCCGGCCAGCAGCATGCCGTGGTGAAGCAACGGTAGCATCATTGATGTGAGCGTTGTTTCCTGCCCCCCGTGAAGACTACTGGTTGAGGTAAAAACGGCAGCAGGCTTGCCAATCAGCGCGCCAGATAGCCAAAGGTTGCTTGTGCCATCAAGAAAGTATTTTAAGGGTGCAGCCATATTGCCAAATCGAGTCGGGCTACCCAAGATGAGCCCGTGGCAGTTTTTAAGGTCGTCTAAGCTGGCGTATAAAGCACCGTCAGCTGGAATATTGTCTTCAGTTGCTTCACAAACGCTAGAAATGGCTGGCACGGTACGAATTTTAGCTTGTACGCCTTCTATGCTTTCCACGCCCCGAGCAATCACACTGGCCATGTTAGCTGTTGCGCCATGGCGACTATAAAATAGAACCAGGACCTCGGTGTTCATTTATAAAATTTCCAGAACGGTTTCAGGTGGGCGGCCAATTGCTGCTTTGCCATTCGCTAAGGCGATAGGCCGTTCAATTAAAATAGGGTTCTCCAGCATTGCTGTGATTAACTGTTCATCGCTAAGGCTGTTGTCCTTTAGGTTTTGTTTTTTATAAATGGCTTCGCCTTTGCGCATTAAGTCGCGTGGCTCCATATTGAGCATGCTTAATATGGATTCTAGTTCGGCTCGGCTAGGTGCTTTCTTCAGGTACTCGATAACGTCTGGTTGAACGCCTTTTTCTTCAAGTAGTTGGAGTGTTTGGCGAGATTTGCTGCAACGTGGGTTATGATAAATTTTAATGCTCAACAGAGTATCCTCATGCGTGTTTTCTTGAATTATAAATTATCTGTTAATTTAGGGCAGGCTTTTTCTGCTTTGTGTGCTGCGTGATATGATGGGCGGTAGATTATTAAATAAGAATTCGAAGATGAAATTACCTGATTTTAGCCAAGCGTCAGTACTGGTTGTTGGAGACTTGATGCTGGATAGAAACTGGCAAGGCGATACCTCGCGTATTTCTCCAGAAGCGCCAGTGCCTGTTGTGCACGTTAAAAATGTAGAAGATCGCCCAGGCGGTGCCGGAAACGTTGCGTTAAATATTGCGGGTTTGGATGCGGCAGTGTCAGTTCTTGGTTATACCGGTGATGATGACGCAGCAAGATCGTTAAAAAGTCAGCTAGAAGAAGCAAAAGTAGTGTGTCAGTTTATGACACTGGCTAATCAGCCAACGATTACCAAATTACGCATTTTAAGTCGTCATCAGCAATTGATTCGTTTGGACTTTGAAGACAGTTTTCATGATTTGCCGGCAGAGGCCTTACTAGAACACTATACAGCGGTACTTGCCTCGCATGATGTGGTGATTTTGTCAGATTATGGCAAAGGAACGCTGGCGTCTGTAACACAACTTATTGCTGCGGCAAAAGCAGCAGGTAAAAAAGTATTAATAGACCCGAAAGGAACAGACTTTAGCAAATACCGAGGGGCCACGTTAATTACCCCAAATTGGAGTGAGTTTCAAGCCGTGGTAGGTGAATGTGAGAGTGATGAGGATGTCGTCATTCGTGGCGCTGCCTTGCTTAATGAGCTAGAGCTGGAGGCGTTATTGGTTACCCGTGGTGACAAAGGCATGACCTTATTGCAGCCGCAACAGCCGCCGATTCATTTACCAACGCAGGCGCAAGAAGTGTTTGATGTGACGGGCGCAGGTGATACGGTTATTTCAACATTAGCAGCATGCTTGGCCGCGGGCTCAAGTTTTTCAGAAGCCACCGTATTGGCTAATCAAGCAGCCGGCTTAGTGGTGGCTAAATTAGGCACGGCATCGATTACTCAGCAAGAGTTGCAGGCGACTTTGCACACCTTAGAAGACATGCCTCGCGGCTATGTTAGTGCAGATGAGTTGTCAGAAGCGATTTCAACAGCGCGCTTGAATGGGGAAAAAATTGTACTAACAAACGGTTGCTTTGATATTTTACACCCAGGACATGTGCGGTATTTGCAGCAAGCAAAGGCGTTGGGTGATCGGTTAATTATTTTAGTGAATGATGATGCCTCGGTGTCTCGCTTAAAGGGCCCTGAGCGGCCGATTAATAATTTAGCAACACGTGCAGAAATGTTGTCCGCATTAGCGTGTGTAGATTGGGTTTGCGCTTTTTCAGAAGATTCACCACGCGAGCATATTTGTCGCATTTTGCCTGATGTGTTGGTGAAAGGTGGCGACTATCAACGAATTGAAGATATTGAAGGACATGATTGTGTTGCCAAGGCAGGTGGTTCTACCTATGTGTTGGATTATGTGGATGGTTGTTCAACGACCAATTTGATAAAAAATATACGCGATACAAGCGATAAAAGGTAAACGAAGATGATAATCGTAACAGGTGGTGCAGGGTTTATTGGCAGCAATATAGTGCAAGGTTTAAACGCTAGAGGTATTAGCGACATCTTAGTCGTTGATGACTTAAAAGACGGCACAAAATTTAAGAACATCGTGGATGGCCGGATTGCCGACTATATGGATAAAGATGATTTCTTAGATAGTGTATTAGGCGGGGACCTCGACGGGGTTAAGATTGAAGCGCTTTTCCATCAAGGCGCCTGCTCATCTACAACTGAGTGGGATGGTCAGTTTATGATGGAAAACAATTATGAATACTCGAAAACCCTTTACCATTTTTGCCAAGAAAATAAGGTGCCGTTTATTTATGCATCCAGTGCCTCGGTTTATGGCGGTGGGCGCGTTTTTAAGGAAGACTTATCCAACGAAGCGCCACTGAATGTGTATGGTTATTCTAAATTCTTGTTTGATCAATATGTCAGAGCACAAGAAGCATTAAGCCCGCAAGAGGCCAGAAGTCAAGTAGTTGGTCTGCGTTATTTTAATGTATATGGCCCCCGTGAACAGCATAAAGGCAGCATGGCGAGTGTAGCGTTTCACTTAAATAATCAACTACTTGAAAAAGGTGAAATCAAACTTTTCGCTGGTTGTGATGGTTATGCAGATGGTGAGCAAGTACGTGACTTTGTTTATGTGACGGATGTGGTTGACGTGAATTTATGGTTTTTGGATAACCCAACGGTGTCTGGAATTTATAATTGTGGCACGGGTAAGAGCCAACCTTTTAATGATGTAGCGAAAGGCGTACTGGATTATCACCAAAAAGGCAGCCTAAGTTACATTCCTTTTCCCGACCATTTGATTGGACATTATCAAAGCTTTACAGAGGCAGACTTAACGGCGTTAAGGGCGGCCGGTTGTGATGTTAGATTCAAAACCGTGGCTGAAGGAGTAAAGTGTTACATGGAATGGTTAAACGCCGGTTAGTTTAATGCGACTGGCGTACTCAGTCTTATTGTACTTACTGACCCCGTTTTTTATTTTACGGCTGTTAATCCGTGGGCGCAAAGCACCGGCATACTTAAACCGTTGGGCAGAACGTTTTGGTTGGTATAAAAAAGGTCAGCCGCAAGGGGTTATTTGGTTCCATACCGTGTCTGTCGGTGAGGCAGAGGCAGCTTTTGCACTGATTGATAAAATTGCAGCTGCTTATCCAGATAAGCCAATTTTGGTTACTACAACCACGCCAACGGGCTCTGCGCGAGTAAAGGCATTTTTAGGTTATCGTGTTCATCATGTGTATTTGCCTTACGATTTGCCGGATGCGATGTGGCGCTTTTATCGGTGTTTTAAACCAGCCATAGCGATTATTCTAGAAACAGAAATTTGGCCAAATATGCTTCACCAAGCGCAGAAAAATGCTGTGCCGTCTATTATTGTTAACGCACGACTTTCTGAAAAGTCTGCAAAGGGGTATGCAAAACTAGGTGCTTTTATGGTGCAAACATTGGCGAATATTACGCATGTCTGTGCGCAAACTGAGGCGACCTTAGAGCGGTTCGTTGATCTCGGTTTAAATAAAAATAATATCAGTGTGCCAGGTAATATTAAGTTTGATCTAGAAATGTCAGCCCATCTGTTTGAAGAAGCAGAGGTCATCAGGCGAGATTGGTTTCAACAGCGCCCTAGTTGGATAGCTGCCAGTACGCATGAAGGCGAAGATGAAATAGTATTGGATGCTTTTTCTCAAATTAAAAAACAGTTACCGAATAGCTTGTTAGTTTTGGTGCCTCGGCACCCAGAGCGATTTAACACCGTTGCAAAATTGTGTGAAAAACGTGGTTATACCGTGACGCGACGAAGCGAGCAAAAATCATCGCCAGTAAAAACAGACGTGTTTTTACTGGATACCTTGGGTGAATTGAAACTGTACTATGCAACCGTTGATGTTGCATTTATTGGTGGTAGTTTCGTGCCAACTGGTGGGCACAATATGCTTGAGGCGGCGGCTCATTCAGTGCCGGTTCTTTTTGGTCCATTTGTACATAACTTCACCGAAATTAGTGAGTGCTTATTAAAAAAAGGCGCTGCGATTCAAGTGATGGGTGCGGACGAACTTGCATTACAAGTGGTTGACTTACTCGAGCACCCTGAGCAACGAGATCAGATGGGAATGAAGGGCCTTCGTTTTGTTGAGCAAAACAAAGGCGCGGTGGATAAAGTGGCAGAGCGTATTGTCAGTATGGTTAATGCGTCTCGTTAGTAGCCGCTTTAAAGTACTTTCATCAGGTATTTTTTGCCTGATCTTAACAATGAGTATCGCGCGTTTTTCCTATACGCCAATGATCCCTATCATGTTTGAACAGGCTGGATTAACCAAGGTGCTAGCGGGTTGGTTGGCGACTATAAATTATCTGGGCTATATGTTGGGTGCGTTAACAGCGACATTAGTTGGAAACCTCGTTGTTAAAGACCGGATTTACCGGCTAGGCTTACTGCTTGCGATTATGACAACAATAATGATGGGGCTGTCTGATAACCCTTGGGTTTGGGGTGTTTCGCGCTTTGTTGCGGGTTTTAGTACGGCCGCCGGGTTGTTAATTGGCGCAGGCCTAATGTTAAATTGGTTGATTAGGCATCACCATCGAAGCGAGATGGGTATTCACTTTTCTGGGATAGGGTTAGGAATAGTACTTGTAGCTTTATTACTTGAATACTCGAAGTCACTCAGCTGGTCAGCGCAATGGTTGTTGCTCGGTTTTGTTGGGATGGGGTTAGCTATTCCTGCATGGCGATGGTTACCGCCTCCAGCTACAAGCAAGCTAACAGAAAAAGGGCAGCTTCTTGATGATAAACCACCCAGTAAGCGGTTCTTGGGGCTTATGTTGTTGGTGTACTTTTGCGCAGGTTTTGGCTTTGTTATTAGCGCAACGTATATTGTGGCAATAGTCGAGAATCAGCCTGCTTTGAAGGGGCAAGGTGAAATTGCATTTCTTGTATTGGGTGCCTGTGCCGCGCCAGCGTGCATTATCTGGGATTTAATTTCAAGAAAAACGGGTATTTTGAATGCGCTGCTATTTGCATTTTTGATACATGCGGTAGGTATTGTGCTTCCCGCGTTGAGCGATACATTGCTGTTTGCTTTATTAAGTGCTGCTTTGTATGGTTTTACTTTCGTGGGTATCGTAAGCATTGTGTTGACAATGGCGGGCCGATTTTACCCGACAAAGCCGGCAAAGCTGATGGGTATGTTAACGATGAGTTATGGTGTTCCGCAGATTGTAGCGCCCACTATCGCAGGCTATTTAGCAGCCTCAACGGGTGATTATAATGCCTCATTATTTATGGCGAGTGGCTGCGTTTTGTTCGGTTCAGCTGTTATTTGGCTGATCAAAAAATGGGCTATTAAAGACATGGCGTTACTTAATGCAACGCCATGATGCTTATGTAGCTAGTGTTCTTTATTACGGCTAATAATGAGCGGTGTCTAGTGTGCTAGCCAGTTGTTGACTATGCCAAGGTCGGCCTCAGAAAGGGTTCCAGCATTGTTTTTAAGGTTTAAAATATTAAGAATATAGTCTTTTTTCGCAATGCTTAGTTCAAGTTTTGCTCGTGATAAGTTACTTTGCGCATCAAGCACATCAACGATGGTACGGGTCCCTACTTCTAAGCCAACTTCATTTGCGTCTAAAGAGCTTTTGTTTGAAACAATGGCCTGCTCTAAGGCATGGATGCGTTTTAGGTTGGTCGTAACGCCCCTAAATGCGTCACGCGTTTTTCTTAGAGTGGTGCGTTGTAATGATTGTAAGATATCTAACGATTGTTGATGGTTAAACGCTGCTTGCCTTGTTAGTGAGCTGGTTCTTCCGCCCGCAAATAAAGGCACATTTAGTTCTACGCCAATGCTATCGGATTCATTTCTAAAGCCAGTTCCAAAGCTGCCACCGCCGGTTTCAGCATATTGGTGAGAAGCGACTAGATCTACAGTAGGGTAGTGGCCTGCGCGCTGTAGCTCTATTTCTTTTTTAGCAATGTTGACATCGTATTTAGCTACTTCCAGCGATAGGTTTTGCAGGGCAGCAAACTCTTCCCAGCGATTGATATCATTCGGTTCAGGCGCAGATAAGGGGAAACTAGAGGCTAAATGAGCCAGTACTAATTCGTCGGTTTGGATAATCTCTCGAAGTGACTCTTGTGCAGAATACAGGTCATCTTGTGCAGCAATTTGAGTTGCAATAGACAAATCATATCGAGCTTGGGCGTTATGTACGTCAGTGATCGCGATAAGGCCAACTTCAAAGCGAGCTTGTGCTTGCTCAAGCTGACGGGTGAAAGCATTAACATCGTCGTTTGCTAAGTTCAAGGCTACTTCGGCTTGAAGGCTGTTAAGGTAACGTTCGGTTAAACGTAAAATTAGTGCTTGTTGCGCAATTTCATACTCTACTTCGGCTCTAGAAACCTGCTTATTAGCTTGCTTGTAGCGAGTGTAGTTGGCCCAATTAAAAAGAGGCTGTCTTAGGGAAACTGCAAAGCCCTCATCACGGAATTGGTCTGTGCTTTTCCCCGTTCCCGAAAAACTACTTTCACTTTCTTGGCGGACATCATTAGACAGCGCCGATGCGTTAATGCTAGGTAGTAACCCAGCTAAAGCCTGTGGGCTTGCTTCTTTTGAGGATAGCAACTGGTTATAAGCAGCATGAATGTCAGCATCATGTTGAAGAGCACGTTTGTAGGCCGTCATCAAATCGATAGGTTGGGCGATGCTTAAAACAGGGAAAATACAAAGAGCGAGACTTGGAAGAAGTTTTTTCAAAAAAATCATGTTGGTAAAGAGACTAGTAGTAACAGCCAACACTTTAGCATGTTGGGCAGGTTCTTAACCATCTTCATTCCGTGTTTTTAATGTAAATGTGACGGGTCCGTCATTGCATAAAGTAACTTGCATATCGGCAGCAAATTCACCGCATGAAACAGCGGCATATTGTTGTTTTGCATAACGCGTAGTAAATTCGAACAACGGCTTTGATAGTTGAGGTGCTGCAACGCAGCTAAAACTGGGGCGAGCGCCTTTTTTGGTATTGGCCGCTAAGGTGAACTGTGGGATCAGTAATAAACCACCGTTAATATCTTTTAAGCTTAAGTTCATTTTACCGTTTTTATCGGCAAAAATCCGATACGATAAAATACGATCAATCAATTGCTTTGCTTCGGTTTCGCTATCGTTTTCCTTAATGGCGACAAGGGCGACGATGCCTTGGCCAATTTCACCAATGAGGCAATCATTAACGGTAACCTTGGCATAAGTGACGCGTTGAATAACGGTTAGCATGAGCAGGTTATGATAAGTGTTTAAAAAAATCTGCATAGCTGTCGCTAATAACAGCTAGTGAGAAAGCGGCATTTGCAGGGCTAGGATTGGGTGATACGTAAACGGGTTTGGCGTTAATCGTCCAAGATTGCAGGCCCCAGCTGGTGACAGATTGTTTGCCTTCGCTGTATTGCAGGTATTTTTGACAGGTTAATTTACCGTGGAACCAAATTATGTCGGGCTGTGCATCGTCGATGAGTTGCTGTAGTCGGGAGCTACCGTTACGGTAGTCAAAGGCTTTTAAGTCGCCGCAGCCAGCGGTTGGGCGCTTTACTAGGTCAGTAAATCCAATTCGGTATTTAGTGTGTAGGTATTGGCAGCCTTTAAAACTGGCCTCGATATGTTCATCAAAAAAACCGCACTGATTGAGTGCTTTCCAAAATCGGTTTCTGGGGTTGGCAAAGTAAAACCCTGCCTTAACAGACGGAATAGAAGGGTTTAACCCAACTGACAAAGCGGCTAATGGGGCGCTAAGTAGGTCTGGCAAGGTTTCCATTAGCTTAATAAGTTGGCATAGAATTATCGACCTGAGCGGCCCAAGCATTAACACCGCCGGTCAAGTTAATAACATCGGTAAAGCCATTTTGGAGCAAAAACTGAGCTACTTGTTGGCTTCTCATTCCATGATGGCAGATAGTAATAATAGGGCTGTCTTTTGGCAGTTCATCTAGACGATTAGGGATGCTCTGCATTGGTATTAAATGGCTGTTTGGTAGATGACAATATTCAAACTCGTTAGGCTCTCTAACATCAAGCAAAAATAAGGAGTGATTAGGTTGCTCAAGCAGTGAGCTTAGTTCAGTAGCAGAAATTTTTTTCATATGGGTAATAAAG
Source organism: Cycloclasticus zancles 78-ME (assembly GCF_000442595.1). Taxonomy (NCBI): domain Bacteria; kingdom Pseudomonadati; phylum Pseudomonadota; class Gammaproteobacteria; order Thiotrichales; family Piscirickettsiaceae; genus Cycloclasticus; species Cycloclasticus zancles. The sequence goes on from NC_021917.1 coordinate 185,392, forward strand.
CCTTTTTTATTGGAAATTAATTATAGCAGTGTGTGATAAGATGAAGGCTACCCTAATATCAATACACGTGCATCAAAGAGGTCGTTATGAGCGCCATTCCAGAAGAATTCCAGAAGAAAACCGAAGCATTGCAGCAGGCAGCTATAACGCCTTTGCCAAATTCAGAAAAAGTTTATATTAAAGGCTCGCGTGATGATATCAACGTGCCGATGCGTAAAATATCATTAGCGGATACAGCGTCTAGTTTTGGCGCAGAAAAAAACCCAGATGTGTATGTTTATGATTGTTCGGGTGTCTATACAGATCCAGATGCAACGATTGATTTGCGTAAAGGGTTGCCGAATGTGCGTTTACCGTGGATTTTAGATAGGAATGATACCGAGCTGCTAGAAGGGCCCAGCTCAACTTTTGGCCAAGAACGGCAAAACGATCCAGCGTTAGCAAGCTTACGTTTTGAGCATATCCAAGCACCTCGACGAGCGAAAGCGGGCGCAAACGTTAGCCAAATGCATTATGCGAAAAAAGGCATTATCACGCCTGAAATGGAATACATAGCGATTCGTGAAAACATGAAGCGTTCTGAAATTAACGCAGAGCAACACCCCGGCGAATCCTTCGGCGCAAGTATCCCTGAGCAGATCACAGCAGAATTTGTGCGTGACGAAGTTGCACGTGGCAGAGCGATTATTCCAGCGAATATTAACCACCCTGAAGTAGAGCCAATGATTATAGGCCGTAACTTCTTGGTTAAAATTAACGGTAATTTAGGTAATTCAGCGGTGACTTCTTCGATTGAAGAAGAAGTTGATAAGATGGTATGGGGCATTCGATGGGGCGCGGATACCATCATGGACTTATCAACCGGTAAAAATATACATGAAACACGTGAGTGGATTTTGCGTAATTCCCCTGTGCCGATTGGTACGGTGCCGATTTATCAAGCCCTTGAAAAAGTAAACGGTAAAGCAGAAGATCTAACGTGGGAAATTTTCCGCGATACTTTGATTGAACAAGCAGAACAAGGCGTTGATTACTTTACAATCCACGCAGGCGTTTTACTACGTTATGTACCGATGACAGCTAAGCGGACGACCGGCATTGTGTCACGCGGTGGTTCTATTATGGCGAAATGGTGTTTAGCACACCATAAAGAAAACTTTTTATATACGCATTTTGAAGATATCTGCGAAATTATGAAAGCGTATGATGTGTCATTTTCATTGGGCGATGGGTTGCGCCCTGGCTCCTTGGCCGATGCAAACGACGAAGCTCAGTTTGGTGAACTAGAAACGTTAGGTGAACTGACGAAAATAGCTTGGAAGCACGATGTGCAAACAATGATCGAAGGTCCTGGTCACGTTCCTATGCATATGATCAAGGAAAACATGGATAAGCAGCTAGAGTGCTGTGATGAGGCGCCTTTTTATACCCTCGGCCCTTTAACAACCGATATTGCACCGGGCTATGACCATATTACATCGGGCATTGGTGCTGCGATGATTGGCTGGTTTGGTTGTGCGATGCTCTGTTATGTTACGCCTAAAGAGCATCTGGGTTTACCGAATAAAGAAGATGTTCGAGTGGGGATTATTACCTATAAAATTGCTGCACATGCGGCGGATTTAGCCAAAGGTCACCCCGGCGCACAAATACGAGATAATGCCTTATCAAAAGCGCGATTTGAATTTCGTTGGGAAGATCAGTTTAATCTTGGTTTAGACCCGGACAGAGCACGTGAATATCACGACGAAACCTTACCTAAAGACTCTGCCAAAGTTGCCCACTTCTGCTCCATGTGTGGGCCACATTTTTGTTCGATGAAAATTAGCCAAGATGTGCGCGATTATGCAGCGAATAAAGGCATAGATGCTCAAGATGCGTTGGCTGAAGGGATGGCTGAAAAAGCAGGCGAGTTTAAAAGCAAAGGTGCCGAGCTATATAAGAAGGTTTAACATCTTCTCATAATAGCGCAGAGATCCTGAGCAATCAAAATTCGGCTAGCTTTTTGAAGGAGCTAAATGTTTAGGCTGGCGTTGTTATTAGCTGGCCTAACCAGAGTAAGTTGATTAATCGCTTGAGGCTGAGTCATGGCTGAAATGGATCTTGCTGCTAAGCCGGTTCTTGTTGCTCTGGTATTAGCAACGCTGGTAATGCTAGAAATGCTAGCGCCGATGTTTCGATTTTATGATGCTGTCAAACCACGGTTGAGGCATGATGCGGCTAATATTTTATTAGGTGTTTTAAATGCGGCTATAGCGAGTGTTTTGTTCACGGGTTTGGTGTTGTCAGTCACAACATGGGCAGTGGGCCATTCGTTTGGCCTATTAAATTGGCTGACATTAAACCCCTACCTTGAGTTATTAATTGCTCTGTTGTTATTCGATTGCTGGCAATATTGCTGGCATAGACTCAATCATGCAATTCCCTTTTTATGGCGATTTCATGCTGTCCACCATTCGGATGCGGCAATGGATGCCAGTTCAGCGCTGCGGTTTCATAGCGTAGAGATAATATTTTCAAGCGCTCTGCGTTTATTGGTGTTGCCAATCATTGGCTTAAGCGTAGAGCAGTTGCTAATTTATGAGTTGATAGCGTTACCGATTATTTTAATTCATCATAGTAATGTTGCTGTTCCAGCTACGCTGGATAGATTATTACGTGTCATTATTGTTACGCCTCATGTTCATTGGGTTCACCACTCGCACTTGCAAAACGAAACAGATTCCAATTACGCCAGTGTGTTATCCATTTGGGATAGGGTTTTTGCTAGCTTTTGTTTGCGAGATGATCCTCAAAAGATACGGTTTGGTTTAGGCGATAGATTTGATCAAACGCGGTGGGATCAATTTATTGGGCAGTTAAAACAACCCTTTAATTCAGCCTTATATGAACAAAGAGAAAGCAGTCTTAAAAAGTAATTTGAATAAGTGCTTGTTTGGCTTAGCGAGGGATTTGTCGGCTAACAATAGCCAGCCAAGGTTGTTGTTCTTGTGGTTTCCCTTCGGGGCGATAGTAGTGCGTTAATATCTCGAACCCGGCTTGCTCCAAAAAAGCTTTACTGTCCTCTAGCTCTTGGTAATGCCCGTAACGCTGACCTTGCCAGCCTTCAGCGTTACCGCGTGGATTAGACGTAAATAGAATGCCATTTGGGCGTAAGCACTGATGCAACTTGTTCAATACATTTAAAAGTTGTGAGCTTGGCACATGAAACATTGATGCATTGGCGAAAACTCCATCAAAATGTTCAAAGGGCAACGTCATCGTGGCAAAGGTTTGATTAAGTGTTGGGCAGCCGCTGTACTGTGTGGCCATTTTGCAAAAGGTTGGCGAGCCATCTAGGCCTATTGGAACGTGCCCTAAGGATTTAAAGTGTTTTAAATCTCTGCCGGGACCACAGCCAAAATCAAGTATATTAAGGGTTTTGTCTTTTGGAAGAGCGGCTAAGAAGGCCTTAATGTTTTGCGAAACATCATGATCTTTTGTGCCACTCCAAAAAGCGTCTGCATTATGTTCATAATGCTTTATGGTTGTGGTTTCTTTAGCGCTGATGTCGTCCATTTGTTTATTCCAAAGTTTTTGCTGTCATTTGTCAATCGAGGCAACTTAAATAACGAACGGGGCGTTGGTTTATGAAAGGTTGTTATTTTTTGTCTGTTTCAATGAAACTGGTGTCGGGTCAGTATAAAATATTCACATGGATATTACACATATATTAGATGGGCTTAACGATGCTCAGCGAGATGCAGTGAGTGGCCCAGAAAAGGCCGCACTTATTTTAGCAGGGGCAGGCAGTGGTAAAACGCGTGTGCTGGTGCATCGAGTTGCCTGGCTGATGCAGGTTGAAGGTGTTTCGCCGTATAGTATTTTGGCGGTAACGTTTACTAATAAAGCGGCAGGTGAAATGCGTGAGCGTGTGCAATCGATGCTAAAAACACCGGTTGGTGGCATGTGGATTGGCACCTTTCATGGGATCGCCCATCGTTTATTAAGAATGCATGCTCAAGAACTGGGCTTACCCGATGCGTTTCAGGTGCTAGATTCAGATGATCAATTTCGGATGATTAAGCGTTTGCTTAAATCAATGAATGTGGATGATTCACGCTGGCCACCTCGCCAAGTCCAATGGTTTATCAATGCACAAAAAGACGAAGGTAAACGAGCGAAACATATTGCGCCGTCGAGTGATCATTTTGAGCAAAAAATGTTAGAGATTTATGCAGAATATGAACAAGTTTGTCAGCGCTCTGGGCTGGTCGATTTTGCTGAATTATTACTTAGAGCACATGAGTTATTACGTGATAACGATGCGGTAAGAGCACATTATCAGCAGCGTTTTAAACATGTGTTAGTCGATGAGTTTCAAGATACCAATACCATTCAATATGCTTGGTTACGGCTACTCACAGAAGAATCTGAAAACTTATATGTAGTGGGTGATGACGATCAATCTATTTATGGTTGGCGTGGTGCAAAGATTGAGAATATTCATCGTTTTCAAAAAGATTATGCTGAACATAAGGTGGTGCGTTTAGAGCAAAATTACCGTTCCACCAGTACCATCCTAAAAGCAGCCAATGCCATTATTGTTAATAACGATGGGCGGATGGGTAAAGAGTTATGGACCGATGGTGAGGAAGGTGAGTTAATCTCTTTGTATTCGGGCTATAACGATCAGGATGAAGCGCGCTTTGTTGTTGATAGAATTAAAGACTGGGTGACGAATGGGCACAGTCGTGAAGAAGCCGCTATTTTATATCGCTCCAATGCTCAGTCGCGCTTATTTGAAGAGTATCTAATGGCTGCCGGTATTCCTTACCGTGTGTATGGTGGTTATCGTTTCTTCGAACGGTTAGAAATTAAAAATGCATTAGCCTATATGCAACTGGCGACTCATCACGATAATGATGCGGCATTTGAGCGCATTGTTAATACGCCAACACGCGGGCTAGGTACGCGTACGCTAGATATTATTCGTGAGCAAGCTCGTGGGAAAAGCATAAGCCTTTGGCAGGCAGCAAATGAGTTATGTGAGGAAGCGGCGTTAACTGGTCGAGCATTAAATGCATTGACGGGCTTTTTAGCCTTGATTCGTCAACTGGTTGTTGATATGGCGTCGATGAGCTTACATGAAAAAGTTGAACAGGTAATTAGCCGTTCTGGTTTGATTGAACATCATAAAAAAGAAAAAGGCGAGAAGGGCGAAGCACGAGTAGAAAACTTAGAAGAGCTTAGCAATGCAGCGCGTCAATTTGCCTATGAGGCCGATGAAGCTGAAGAGTTGAGTGAGTTAGACTCATTTTTAGCCCATGCTGCTTTAGAGGCTGGTGAAGCTCAAGGTGATAAATTTGAAGACTGCGTTCAATTGATGACCCTGCATTCGGCAAAAGGCTTGGAGTTTCCACTGGTCTTTATGGTTGGTATGGAAGAAGGCTTGTTTCCTAGTCAGCGCTCGGTTGATGATGCAGCGAAACTAGAAGAAGAGCGACGGCTAGCCTATGTTGGTATTACACGAGCAAAGGAGAAGTTGTATTTGACCTCTGCAGAATCGCGTCGTTTACATGGGCAAGAAAGCTATCCGATGCCGTCTCGTTTCATTAGGGAAATTCCTGCAGAGTTAATGCAGGAGGTTCGTTTAGGCGCTCGTGTAACACGCCCCGTAGTAAGCAATCAACAAGCTAGTTTTAGTGATGAATCAGCCGTTGGTTTTAAAATGGGCGAGCATGTCGTGCATGCAAAATTCGGCGAAGGTGTGGTGTTGAATATTGAAGGCAGTGGTGCGCAAGCGCGAGTGCAGGTTAATTTTTCTTCAGCGGGTAGTAAATGGCTAATGCTTGCCTATGCGAAATTAGATAAAGTTTAGCCTTAAAACGCCCCAGCTTATGTTCAATAAGCTGGGGGAATAGCTATTAATTTAAAATGGGTAGTGCACGTGGTTTGGTGCAACTGTAACCCAGCGTAATTCGGTAAACTCATCAATCACTGCACGGCCATCGAAGCGTCCATAACCGGTTGCTTTAGTACCGCCGTACGGCGCTTGAGCTTCGCCATTAACAGTTGCGCTGTTAATGTGACAAATGCCCGATTCAATATGTTTTGCCATTTTCATCGCTCTTGGGAAGTCGCGGCTGAAGACAGAGGCCGATAAACCGTATTCCGTATCATTTGCAACAAACAGTGCTTGTTCATCGTCTTTAACGCGAATAATAGAAATAACCGGACCAAAAGACTCCTCGTGATAGGCGCGCATGTCAGCAGTAACATTATCTAAAATAGTGGCAGGCATCGATGCGCCCTCTGCTGTTCCGCCAGAAACTACGTTGGCGCCTTTGTCTACTGCATCTTTAACAATACTGTTTAAGCGCTCACCGGAGGACGAGTCAATCAGTGGGCCAACAATGCACATTTCGTTGCCGGGTTCCGCTGGATTGCCCATGGTCAGTTGTGCGGTAGCGGCAGCAAATTTTTCTATAAATTCATCAGCCACTTTTTCATCTACGATGATACGGCCTGTTGTCATGCAAATTTGACCTTGATATAAGAAGCAACCAAACACAGCCGCTCTAACCGCTTCGTCAATATTGGCATCGTCTAGAATCACTAGCGGAGACTTTCCACCTAACTCAAGCAAACAGCGTTTTAAATGCTTTGCTGCTTGCTGGGCAATAATGCTGCCGACACGAGTAGAGCCTGTGAAGTTAATGCGGCGGATGGCTGGGTGTGCAATCAATGCTTCAGTGATTTGAGGTGCGTCTTCAGAAGCATGTGTGATAACGTTTAAAACACCTGCTGGTAAACCTGCCTCAAACAGCGCTTCGCAAACCAATAGATGCGTTTTTGGGCTGACTTCAGAAGCGCGAAAGACAACCGTATTACCAAATGCAATAGGGTAGGCAATGGCTCTAGCTGCTAACGCTACAGGGCCATTCCAAGGTGCCATACTTAACACAACACCAACGGGTTGGCGGAATGTCATAGACAGAGTGTCAGGCTTATCCGTTGGGATTGTTTCACCCTGTACTTGGGTTGTTAAGCCTGCGGCTTCACGGAATAAACCCGCTGCCATCATTACGTTAAAGCCAGACCATAAGGCGGATGCGCCCACTTCGGCAGCCATGGCTTGAATAATATCATTCGTTTTGCTTTCTAGGATGTCGGCTGCTTTGAGTAATAAAGCGCGACGCTCGGTTGGGCCAGTTTCTGACCAAGTTTTAAAAGCAATAGCAGCGGTTTCAGCTGCTTTGTTTGCATCGTCAATGGTTGCAGCAGCACCTTGAGAAACAACGTTGCCAGTGAGTGAATTTAGGCGTTCAAATGTTGCGCCATTTGAGGCGTCTACGGCCTCATTATTGATGATAAGTTGGGTTTTCATAGTGTTCCGTTGTTATTATATAAGCATTTAATTATGAATGTTTTTTTCAATGACTACAAATGAATTTCGAGAAAAAGATAGCTAATCGATATTCATGTGGTTGTATGCTCGCAAAGGCTTAGTGCTTATGCAAGAACAATCTTAAGATTAAGCTGACGAATACATGACATAACAAGGGCTTGCCCGTAAACCTAGAGCTAGACCGTTATTTTTGTGTGTTGAACGACGCGCCCAATGCTCAATAGATGGGATTTATGTGGAATATATGATTGAGATCAAGAAATACATGATTGTTAGCACTTTAAGGGTGTTTTTCTTGAGAGAAAATTAGGATTATTTGTCTACATTAGTGGGTATGGAATGAATATAGAAAAAGGAGTTAATCATGCTTACATATGAAGATTGTGTCGAATTGAGTGGTCTCACCAATGAAGAAATAGAGGCTATCGCAGAGCATGAACATGTGCCAAACATTGTAGCGTTAGAGCTAGGGCATTACTTGCTTGAAACTGAAGCTGGCGTTCCAGCAATTAAAGAGATTATCTTAGACGATATCCATGAGGCTGAAGCGTGCGGTAACCTTGTGCAAAGTGCTAAGCTGAAGTTAGTGCTTCAACACTTTGTTAGCCAGCACCCTTATCATGAAGTTGGGCAATAATCCGTTGGTTGGGCACTGGCATAAAAGGTCGTTTTGAGACGTAGATATGGCCTAAAAAGGCATAGGGTATTGTCTTCTAATGGTTTTAATTCCCTCGTTAACTTCATCAGATAGCGTTAGGTCAATAGATGCAATATTGCTTTTTAATTGCTGCATACTGGTAGCGCCAATTAAATTAGAGCTAACAAAAGGTTGCTGATTAACAAAGGCTAACGCCATTTGGCAAACATCAAGCTGATGTTTTTTAGCTAGCGCGATATAGGCTTCAATAGTGGCATCTGTTTGTGCGTTAGCACGATGTTCAACACGCGAATCAATAGCCAAACGGGTGCCTTCAGGCATAGCGCCGTTAAGGTATTTCCCGCTGATTAAACCACGAGTTAAAGGCGACCAAGCGAGTAAGCTGCAATCTTCATGTAGACTAATTTCACTAAGGTCTGGCTCAAAGTGCCTAGCCATTAATGAGTATTCATTTTGAATCGATACCATACGTGGCAACTGATGTTTTTCAGACAACTCTAGCCATTTAGAGATGCCCCAAGCAGTTTCATTTGATAGACCCACATGGCGAATTTTGCCTGCCTTAATAAGCTCATCCATTGTTTCAAGAACTTCAATGAAGTTGTCTTCAACCGCTTGTTTGTCAAAGTTAGGAGCGTAGTCCCAAATTTGACCAAAGTGGTAAGAACCGCGGTTTGGCCAATGCAGTTGATAAAGGTCGATGTAGTCGGTTTGTAAACGTTTTAAACTGTCTTCAACGGCTAATAGAATATTTTTACGGTCAATAAAGTTGTTGCCCTCACGTACCCACTCCATACCTGGCCCGGCAATTTTTGACGCAAGGATCACCTTGTCGCGATTTTTACGTGAGGCAAACCAGTTACCAATAATAGTTTCAGTTTTGCCGTAGGTGTCAGGTGTTGGTGGAACAGCATACATTTCAGCGGTATCAAAAAAATTGGGGTATCCGGAATTTCTGGTTGATAAAATGCCAAAGATGTAAAGAAGAAAATCTTTCTCAGCGGATTATCTGATTGATCCTCTTCAGCCTACTCTACTGCCAATTTTCTGTTTCCACCTTCGCCTGAGTCTTCATAGCGATGCTGACTAGGGAGGACAGCGAGAGCTGGGCAAGCGTCAAAGCGGTTCTGGTTCATGCGCAATCCGGACACCTGCACAACATTCCTCTTGTAAGAAACCGATCAAATTCTCTAGGTGCCCATACTCGGGTATACAGACAATCGTGCGGCTATGTTTCTCCTGCCGGATCAGCCCTACCTTGGCCATGCGCGCAAGGTGATGTGATAGCGTCGAAGCAGGAATACCCAGCCCCTTCTGGATATCTCCGACCGAAGCCCCATCATGGCCAGCTTTGACCAGAAAGCGGAACACGGACAGTCGGTGACTATTCCCTAGCTCAGCTAAGCTGGCTGCAACCTTTTCGTGATCCATAGCACGCCCCAATAATTCGATGTTTCTAGAATTATAGTTGACAGGTCGGATAAACGCAAGTAGGCTGCGTACATCATTTCGACAATACTAGAAATATAGGAGTAATATTGAATGTCATCTCAACTCCAAGACGCTCTAGGCATGTTCGCCTTTCTCGCTATCGAGCTATCGGTTTTATTCATTGGCATTAGCTTGCTGGTCGGAGTTCTTCAACGTCACATCCCACCATCCAAGGTGGAAGCGTTACTGACTTCCAGTGGGAAGCGAGGCTATTTTCTTGCTGCTGGTTTAGGAGCTATAACGCCCTTCTGTAGTTGCTCGACTATCCCCATGTTGAAAGGGTTGATTCGGGCACGGGCCGGTTTTGGGCCGATGATGGTGTTTCTTTTCTCATCTCCGTTGCTGAATCCTATCGTCGTCGGCCTGCTGGTTGCCACGTTTGGATGGACACTTACTGCTATCTATGTGCTCGCCGCTTTGGTGGTCGCGGTAGGTGCCGGATGGCTGCTTCACACGCTTGGCTTCGAGCGTTATGTGCGCCGGACGGCGACACAAGAGAGCAGTGGATGTAGTTCATCAGCAAGCCCGTGCAGTGCTACATCGACCGCATCGAGTTGCGGCACCAACAGCTGCGACACCACTCCGAAGACGGCTTCTTGCGGGGCTGATAGGAAGACAACAGTCTCTACGTCTAGCGAATGCTGTGACAGTCAACCCACTGTCACGGTTAAGAAAGAAGGGAAGTACAGTGGTGTGTGGCGGGAAGCTTGGTCGGACTTTATCGATGTGTTGCCTTACCTGCTCATCGGTATTGCGATTGGCAGCGTGATCTATGGTTTCATGCCCACTGACTTATTGGAGCAGTATGCAGGCCCAGATAATCCCTTTGCCATTCCAGTTGCCGCTGTCATCGGCGTGCCGTTGTATATTCGCGCTGAAGCCGTCATACCTCTGGCAGCGGCTCTGATGGCCAAAGGCGTGGGTGCCGGGACGGTGCTAGCGTTGATCATCGGCAGTGCCGGAGCCAGCCTGACTGAGCTCATTCTGTTGCGCTCTTTGTTCACGCTGAAGCTTTTAGCGGCGTTTTTAGCAGTCATTTTTGCTATGGCGATGATTGCCGGTTACGCCACCTACCTGTTTTTCTGATCAAGGCGGGAGATGATTAATTCGTTAAGCCTTCCTGGGTACCAGTTGGTGGATTCTGATGAGCAGAATGAAGACATACATTTTCGGCTTGAAGCACCTACACCAGTAGCCTGCGAGGGGTGCGGCGTGCAGGGTGAGTTCGTGCGGTTCGGCAAGCGTGACGTTCCCTATCGTGATCTGCCCATCCACGGCAAGCGGGTCACTCTCTGGGTGGTCCGCCGCCGATACACCTGCCGGGCCTGCAAGACAACATTCAGGCCCCAGCTACCGGAGATGGTGGACGGATTCCGTATGACACTGCGGCTGCATGAGTACGTGGAGAAGGAATCCTTCAACCACCCCTACACCTTTGTGGCGGCACAGACCGGCCTGGACGAGAAGACGGTGCGCGACATCTTCAACGCCCGCGCCGAGTTCCTGGGGCGCTGGCACCGCTTCGAGACGCCCCGCATCCTGGGCATTGACGAGCTATACCTGAACAAGCGCTACCGCTGCATTCTGACCAACATTGAGGAGCGAACCCTGCTCGACCTGCTGGCCACCCGCCGCCAGGACGTGGTGACCAACTACCTGATGAAGCTGAAAGACCGGCAGAAGGTCGAGATCGTCAGCATGGACATGTGGAACCCCTACCGGGCAGCGGTCAAGGCTGTGCTGCCCCAGGCCCGTATCGTGGTCGATAAGTTCCATGTGGTGCGCATGGCCAACGATGCCCTAGAGAGAGTGCGCAAGGGCCTCAGAAAGGAGCTGAAACCGTCCCAGAGCCGGACTCTCAAGGGAGACCGGAAAATCCTGCTGAAACGCGCTCACGAAGTCTCAGACCGGGAGCGCCTCATCATGGAGACCTGGACAGGCGCGTTCCCGCAACTGCTGGCCGCCTACGAGCACAAGGAGCGCTTCTACGGCATCTGGGACGCCACCACACGGCTCCAGGCAGAAGCCGCCCTGGACGAGTGGATAGCCACCATCCCGAAGGGCCAAAAGGAAGTCTGGAGCGATCTGGTCAGGGCAGTGGGAAACTGGCGCGAAGAGACCATGACCTACTTCGAGACGGACATGCCCGTCACCAACGCTTACACGGAGTCCATCAACCGACTGGCCAAGGACAAGAACCGTGAAGGGCGCGGTTACTCCTTCGAGGTGATGCGGGCACGAATGCTCTACACCACGAAGCACAAGAAGAAGGCACCGACTGCGAAGGTCTCTCCTTTCTACAAGAAAACCATCGGTTACGGACTGCCGGACTTCGCAGAGGAACTCAACTACGGAGTCGATCTATCAACCATCTGATAATGGTATCAGGTTGGTGGGGTAAAGGTGCCCCATCAACCATTAAATCCGTATACCCAAAAATTGATGCCCTGAGTGAGAGCATAATCCATTTGCTCAAACCCTTCTTCTTGCGTGTTTTGACGGCCCCACGTCATGGTGCCAAGGCCAATTAAACTAACGTTAAGATCGGTTCTACCCAGTTGTCTGTATTGCATAGTGAGGTCCTGTTTTTTAATGTCTATTCATCTTATCGACCCAAGCCATGCCAATGGCTGATAGGACGAAAGTAATATGCAGAATAACGTACCACATCAGTTTATCGTTGGCGATATGCTCGGCATTCATAAACTTTTGAAGTAAATGGATTGAAGAAATTGCGACGATTGAGGCGGCTACCTTTTGTTTCAACGAGCCAGAATCTAATTTGCCAAGCCAAGACAGCTTTTCGGCACCTTCTTCAATATCAATTCGCGAAACAAAGTTTTCGTAACCACTGAGCATCACCATAATAATTAGCCCACCCACCAAAGACATATCAACTAGCGAAAGAATCACCAGCACCATGTCCGATTCTGTAGTGGATAAAATAATGGGGAAAAAGTGAAAAGCTTCTTGAAAAAATTTGATAGATAATAAAATCAGAGCAAGGCTTAAACCAAGGTAGATAGGGGCGAGTAGCCACCTTGAGGCATAAAGTATTTTTTCTAGGCGTTGTTCAATACGCTGCATAAGATTGAATTGGGATCAGTGATAAAAAAGTTAGTATACATGGATTAAGTCTAGTTTTTAACACTTCTCTCTATGGTGTATTGTCGGTAATATAGATAGCTAGTGGGTTCAATTTTAGGGGGTTAAAAGCGCCATTATTTTGTGCGTTTTTTAGCGAGCAAGGCCTCATTACACTAAAATATCGTACACTGGGCAGATTTGGTGTTTATATTCAAGAAAACGCTTGTTAAATGATAGATGGCAAAACAGGGTGCTATTGTTATTAAGATGAATATCTTGGCAGTTAATCAATAAAAAGCAGTCGCGAGCTGCATTAAAGAGTCAATGGAGAACATATAAATGAAACGTCGTGATGTACTGAAATCATTTGGCAACGGTATGGTCGCAGCCACGTCACTCGCTGTGGGTGGAAAGGCCTTAGCTGCCAAGCCAGAATTTAAATGGAAAATGGTAACAACATGGCCCAAAAACTTTCCCGTATTAGGCACAAATGCTAATTATTTAGCAAAAACCATAGAGGAAATGACTGGGGGGCGTATTCGTATCAAAGTGTATGGTGCCAACGAACTGGTCCCTGCTTTTGAAGCCTTTGACGCAGTGTCTCGTGGCACTGTAGAAATGGGTCACGGTGCGCCGTATTATTGGAAAGGCAAGAGTGAAACGGCGCAATTCTTTTCCGCCATCCCTTTTGGAATGACAGCACAGGAAGTTAACGGTTGGTTGTATTACGGCGGCGGCCTTGCGTTATGGGAGGAACTGTACGACCGATTTAACCTAGTGCCTATGGCAACGGGTAATACGGGTGTTCAAATGGCCGGCTGGTTTCGTAAAGATATTAACTCTGTGGATGACTTGCAAGGTTTAAAAATGCGTATTCCTGGTCTAGGTGGCGAAGTGTTAAGCCGTGCAGGTGGAACGCCCGTCAGTATGCCAGGCGGTGAAATCTTTACCTCACTGCAATCAGGTGCTATTGATGCAACCGAATGGATTGGGCCTTATAACGACTTGGCCTTTGGTTTGTATAAAGCAGCAAAAAACTATTATTACCCTGGTTGGCATGAGCCTGGCTCAACGCTAGAAACATTTGTTAATAAACAGACCTTTGAGTCGTTACCGAAAGATTTGCAAGCCATTGTAAAACACGCATGTAAAGACGCTAGTATGGACATGATTTCAGAATTTAGCGCAAAAAATAATGCAGCATTAGACACCTTAGTAAATAAGCATCAAGTCAGTGTTAAAGCCCTACCGGATGATGTGCTAAAAAAACTTCACTGGCTATCCAATGAAGTGGTACAGGACATTGTAGATAGAGATGCGTTCTCACAAAAAGTTTATGCCTCGTATAGTAGCTTTCAGCAGCAAGCGATTAAATGGTCGGATGTGTCAGAGTATGCATACATGCGGGCTAGGGGGTTAGGAGCTTAACGTTTCATACATCAACTGAGCTGAAAGAATGAAACTAATTTTAAAAACTTGCGCCGCATTTTTTAATGCACTGTTTGAGTAATGTTTTAACGAAAAAGGCTAATGATTATGAATGATTCGTCTGAAAATAAAGAGTCTGATAAACGAGCAGGGGAGATAAATGCTGATAGGGCTTATCGAGAGTTGCATTTGACGCTTGGTAAAGAAACCATTCAGCAGGTGGTTAGCAGTTTTTATGACCTTATCAAAGTGCATCCAACGCTTGGTGGTTATTTTTCTGAGGTGAAAGATTGGGACGAGCTTAAACAACGAATAGGTCATTTTTGGTGGATTGATTTAGGCGGTAAGCGTTATCGTGAAGATATTTATAACCCCCATGCCGTACACCGCTATTTAAAAATTCCACCAAGCCTGGTTGATGATTGGGTGGCGTTATTCTCGCGTAATTTATATGAGCACTTGCCAAAGAAGTACGCAGACATTTGGCTTGTCCGTGCTACTAAAATGGCAGAGTGGATTCGTACTGATTTGCAGCAACATCAAGAGTCTTAGTGCTCGTTTAGGGCGTTAACCTCCTTAGCGATATAACCAGTTTTTAAGCAAGCGTGTGACTGCTGGCATAACAAGGTAAGTCATCAGTAAGACTTGTCCCACCACCATAATGGCAAGTTTTAGTATAGGCGTTAAGGTTGACAACCAAGGCGCAAATACTTGGTTAATGGTTACTAATAAAGAAAATACCACGACCATTAGCACTAGGGCCATTTTGTGCCGGTTAGGTGCGGCGCTACTGGGCACTTCTGGCAAGGTAAACCAAAATTCTAACCCAGAAACTTTCTTTATTTTTGTACTGCCTTCAATAAGCCCTTTTTCATCAAGTTCATCTAAAAAGCGCTGCCTTTGTTCAGACTCTTCCCATTTTTTTTGGTGTGCATAGGAATTAAAACCAACAATAAGCACATAATCACCGCCTGTTTGTGCAGATGGCTTTAGGATGTGCACACCTTGGTGCCCGGGAAATTTAGTGGCCACCTCAGAAAGCCGGTGTAGCCAGTCTTCATACTGTTGTTCTGCGCCTTTTTTTACCTTGCGTGCAATTGAAACGGTAACGGCGGTATTGTCTGTGTCAGCCATTATTAACTAGTACGTGTTGGCGAACAATAAAGTTGTTAACTAGACAATAAAGTTGTTAACTGAACAATAATGTTGTTAATTTTGCCATTTGAGTATTTCCTTCGAATAAAGTCGTAGATTTGCTATCTAAATTTTGATTAGTATTTTGTTACAGGTTCAAAGATAAGTAATCTGAAACCTATAAAGTTGCGATAGCTGAACATGAATAAGTTAAAGCGTGAATGGAATAAAAAGCCTAATCGAATGAGCGCGCGAATAGAAAAAGAACGCAAACCAAATAAATGCCCTAACTGTAGTGCATCACCCGTAGCAAGCATTTTGTATGGTTACGTCGGCATGGATTCAGTACTCGAGCAAAAAATAGAAGAAGGACGAGTTTCGCTTGGAGGTTGCTGTGAAGGAATGGGCGGCCCTGTTTGGGAGTGTACTCACTGCGGACTCAAAATTTATCAGAAGTTGATTGTTAAGAAGCTATCATAACTAGAAGGTAGTTTAGGATAGAAAATATTAGGACTGTTAATCATTCATAATAGAACCCCCGTCACGGATACTAATTTTCATATTAAGCATACAAATCAATTGGCTCAAAGGCGCTGAAAACTCTTTAATTATTACTCCAAATAATCATGATTATTTGGAGCTTGTCATAGAATCATAGAGTGGCCAGCGATTGAAAACATATGTTAAATTTTCCATCGTAGAATTGCTCGCAATAGGTTCGGAAACCAAAATTTTGGCTCAACCCATAATGGAAATCCCTTTATTTTCTTCAGCTTAGGGAAGTCATATTGGCCTGCCAAAGGTGCTGTTAATCATTGGGTCACTGGTTCGAGTTCAGTCGGAGGAGCCATATATCAAAGCCTTAGCTACCCTTGCGGTGCTGGGGTTTTTTATGGCTATGTCCGATGAGCCTGCTGCAAAGCGACGACTCTAAATTAAATGAGTATGGTTATTGAGAGGTTACCGTCATGAATGAACATGATTTTAGTGGATTATTACAGCAGCTTCCCGAGCTATCTCCCAGTCAGCATCAACGTCTTCATCGATACTTAAAAGCACATGACATCACCGCTTTTGACTTATTGGCTACTCAAGCAGCACCTGAACATTGTCCTTATTGTTACACCGATCACTTCAATCCTTGGGGTTCAAGTCATGGGCTGCCCCGTTATCGTTGCACAGATTGTTCAAGAACATTTAACGCGCTCACCGGAACGCCGTTAGCCAAACTGCATAAGCGCGAGCACTGGGTGGCTTATCTTAATACGCTGATAGAAGGGCTTTCTCTCAGGGCCGCCGCTCAACAATGCGGGATCAACAAAGATACGGCCTTGTTGTGGCGACATCGCTTTCTTCATATGATCAGTCAGCATCAAGCCACGCATGAACACGGGATTGTCGAAGCGGATGAAACGTTCTTTTTAGAATCTTTTAAAGGCCAAAGGCAACTAGACAGGCCGTCTCGAAAACGAGGCGGTGTCGGTAAAACACGCGGTACGGGAGCTGATCAGGTACCCGTGCTGATTGTCAGAGACCGTCATAAAGCCACCGCCAACTTTATTCTGACGCGTGTCGATGCTGTCACCATTCGCCAAGCACTTCAACCGCTTATTGATAAAGAGGCCATGCTTTGTACAGACGGTGCGGCGGTGTATTCTGCCTTTGCTAAAAACACCGGAATAGCACATGAAGTTATCCATACCAAAGGCCCAAGAGCTCGAGGTGTATTTCATGTTCAAAATGTGAATGCCTACGGCAGTCGCCTTAAAACGTGGATGCGTCGCTTTCATGGTGTAGCGACCAAATATTTAGGGCATTATTTAGGATGGCGGTTGCTGCTGGAGCGTTATCAATCAGTGATTACACCTGAATTATGTTTGCTTGAAGCGGTTGGGAGAGTTCCACAACAGCTCTCTTGGACATAGCCCGAAAAAAGCTGCTAAAAATATGCTAGCGCTTTGTTCAAAAGAAATATTTAGCTTCGGTTATCTAATTGTAAGAAGCTCAACATCCTGTGAGCTATCAAGTTTCTGTGTGTTGCTGGAAATACTCGCGTGTACCGTGTTCGATCATGGCCCCTGAAATCCGCTCAATACCGTGCAGATAGGCAGCGGTGCGCAGGTTGATCTGCTTATCGTCTGCGAGTTCGAAGATGTAGCGGGCTTCGCGGTCCATGATCGTCTTCAATCGACCGTTCACCTCGTCTTCATCCCAGTAAAAACCAGCGCGGTTCTGTACCCACTCAAAGTAACTCACTGTCACACCGCCAGCATTCACCATTACATCGGGCAGCACCGGGATGCCGCGCTCGCTGAGTATTGCATCCGCACGCGAATCGACGGGGCCATTGGCAATCTCCAGCAGCTGACGGGCCTGGATTTGAGCTGCGTTTTGTTCGGTGATCTGGTTTTCCAGCGCCGCAAGCACCAGCACGTCCACATCCAGCTCCAGCAGGTCGGCATTTGAAAGGGTGTCATAACGGGCTTCCTCGCAAACCGAGCTATCGCAATACAGTATGGCCTTGAGTTCGCGACGTGTACGCTTGTGCTGCATGATCAGCTCCGGTTCCAGCCCGGCAGCTGAATAGATGCCGCCTTGAGAATCCGAAAGGGCGACGATACGGAATCCGGCTAAATGGGCCAGACGCGCAAAGTGGTAACCAGCGTTACCAAACCCCTGTACCGCGACAGTGGTCTGTCCTGGATCGAGTTGGTTACGGGCCACCCATTGTTGCAACGCATACAAGGCCCCTTGACCCGTGGCGGCCTCACGTCCCAGTGAGCCACCAAGATGGACGGGCTTACCGGTGATAACACCGGGTAATTGCTCACGCATGATCTGAGCATACTCATTGGCCATCCAGCCCATGATAGTGGCATTGGTGTAGACATCGGGCGCTGGAATATCCCGTTTCGGACCAATGACGTCGGCGATTGCCCGGATATAACCGCGCGACAGGCGCTCCAGTTCCAGACGCGAAAGTTCCTTTGGGTTGACCACAATACCGCCCTTGGCACCACCGAACGGTAATCCCATTACGGCACATTTGATCGTCATCCAGAAACTCAAAGAGGTGACTTCATCCAGAGTGACCGACGGGTGATAGCGAATACCGCCTTTAGTTGGCCCGCGTGTATCGTCGAACTGTACACGATAACCAGTAAAAACACGCAGATCGCCGTCGTCCATGCGCACCGGAATACTGACGGTAAGTGCCAGCTTGGGTTGTTGCATGCGCAGCAGGATATCATCGGATAAGTTGATGTGTTCCAGGACTTTAGTTAAGTGTGACAGGGCATCGTCAAAAAGTGATTTCATTTGTTGGTCTCCTTCCAAAAAAATACTGGGCCACTACTTCAAATGCCATTCTTCATCGCTTTTTTTAGCAGCAATGAGAAGTCTGCCAGACAGCATTGGCCCGAGGGGTTTTGTGTTTCACAAGCGCACAGTTTTGCTTTGGTTTGTGCTGTAACAAAAGATTTACTGGCACTGTGTCCGGTATGTTCCAGTTCATCCAAGACATGTCGTTCCGTCACATCAAAACAATAACAAATTGTCCGCTCAGTTGAGGTTTGTTTTTGCCCAATAGCCCCCCTGACTTGATCTTGGCGATAAAGGCAACCACAATCACTGAAATACACGGTCTCACAATCAGCGTTAGCGCAAAAATAAAAATGGCTTTCTGGAATAGATCGATTGACAGGACTGATAACATGGTGGAGGAGCGTCTGACGCGTGGTTGCTTTTTGCACTTGACGGCAATCAGGGCACTCAGCTTTACGAGGTGGTCTTTTTGAACTGCAACAATCACTCATGGAAAATCCTTCATATTACGTCTAATAGGTGTATGGGGTAAAATTAAAAACTCCGCAACATCATACGAAGTCAATTGGTTCTGTTTGTTGCTCATGATTTCCATGCCATCTTGGGATTACCATTCGAAGACATTAAACACTCCTTTTTTTCGTTAAGGGTTTGTCGAGTTGCTCCAAGTGACACAACTGTTTGTCTAGTGAGTGCAGATAGGTCTGCTTTTCTGCAATTTTTGTGCGCAAGAGTCGGACGGCCTCATCACAAGCCTTCCGGTCTTCAGCATTAATTGCTTGTAGTAGTGGTTTGATCTCAAGGATCAAGAGGCCAGCGGCTCGTGCGGCTCGAATTAAACGCAGTCGAGTTAACGCACATTGGTCGTATAGACCATACCCACTCTTAGTTTTCTCGCTACAGTTAAGTAGCCCCTCAGCGACATAATTTCTTACCGTATGAACAGTGGTTTGTGCCGTTTTAGCCAACTGCGAAATACTCAGTGGAAAGGTTAGTAATTGATCGTCAGTCTCTATGAACTTATAGAAGTCGGGGATGACATCAAAGTAACTGGGTTGTCTACGAACTTTAGCTTTGCTGGGTGAAATATTTGTTTTAGTCATTGGTAATTTCCTCATGCCTTGTGCTATCGCGTTTTCATCTAACCATAGCATTTCAGCCTGGTTGACTTTATTGGGTATGATCAATCAAAAGCCCGGTCATACATCACACCCCTACTGTTCAAGGAAGTGTTGCTGGTGTTATATTCCTACTCCTTCTCAGCACTATTCGCTCACATTCGCACTCACTGGTGAAAAGAAACACGCCCTCGCCTTCATCGTATGACGCGATTAAACGGGCGAAATGTCCGGTCCTTCGATACAGAGTCGCCCATCCTCCATCTAGTTGAACAAATTTTCTGCCAATGAAGCTCCCAACTCGTATGCTTCGGAGATTGGTAGAATCTTGGCGTTAGGATGTTGCGCTAACCAATTAGACGCACAACGATCGGATTGGAAAAAATGCACGTTACAGCAAAAGCTACTGCGAATATCGTTCTTGTTAGAAGAGGTAACAATAGATACAACAGCAGATGGTGGCTCTACTTTTTCTATACCATCCGGCGTGATAACAACCCTAACTGGCTGGTCAGTACCTTTACAAGGTGATTCAATCGTAGCCGTTTTCCCCAGTAACTTAGGGAACATCAGCGCATCCAAGGCGCACCAGGTATACAGCGTCTGCTCTTCAAGTTTAAAGCTGTGTGGAGTTGGTTTGAGCGTTAACCCCAGACCGACCAAATTTCCCGCATCGTCTAATTCCACATTTGGGAGTTTGGGCAATAACACGGCAATTTTTTCGCGAGGCCGCCCAGTGACTTCTGCAATTTCTTTCGGTGTTACAGGGCGACCATGCGCCAGTTGCGACAGAATCGGTTTAAATAGGTCGGCATACTGCTCTCCTCTTACAGACTCCTCACGGAAGGAACGAGAAAAATCTTGGGTAAGTTGATCCAGTATAGTAGTCATGAAAGCCTCCTTTTATCCAGCGCAGCAGGACAGTTCTTTCACATCCTTGTTGAAAGTTTGTGCACAGAGTTTCAAACCTTCCACCATGGTTAAGTAGGGAAACAGTTGATCGCCCAGGTCGATGACAGTCATGCGATTACGGATCGCTAAGACTGCGCTTTGAATGAGCTCACCGCCTTCGTGAGCCAAAATCTGCGCGCCGATCAAGCGTCCGGTTGCCATTTCAACGACGAGCTTGATAAAGCCGTCAGTTTCAAAGTTGGCCAGCGCTCGCGGCACGTTTTCCATATCCAATACGCGACTGTCGGTGTCAATACCCTGCGCGTTGGCCTGCTTTTCGGTCAGTCCGACTGTGGCCACCTGAGGATCCGTAAAGATCACCGCTGGCATGGTGGATAGATCCAGTTTGGCATCCCCTCCCGTCATATTGACCCCGGCACGACTACCCGCTGCTGCCGCGACATAGACAAATTGCGGCATATTAGAGCAATCACCCGCCGCATAAATACCGGGGACGCTGGTTTCCATGCGCTCATTGACGATGATCTCACCGTTTTTCTCGGTGTTGACACCGACCGTATCCAGATTCAGTTGGGCCGTATTGGCATGACGCCCGGTGCTGATCAACAATTGGTCACAAATCAAGGTGCCTGCGTTGGATTCAAGAGTGAACCGCTGACCGTCGTAGGAAACGCTGGACGCTCGAGTATCGCTGAGAATGCGCATCCCTTCTTTTTCAAAGCATTCAGCCAGTTTTTCACCGAGTAGCGGGTCTTCCCGATAGAGCAAGGTGTGACGTGCCAATACCGTCACTTCACTGCCCAAACGACGGTAAGCCTGGGCAATTTCCAGTGCGACAACAGACGAACCGATCACCATCAGGTGTTGTGGCAGGTTCTTGGCAAACAGCGCTTCGGTGGATGTCCAATAAGGAGTATCCACGAGACCATCAATCGGTGGAATAGTCGGTGTTGAACCGGTGGCAATCAAAATCTTATCAGCGTGAATATCTTGTTCAGAACCATCGGCCTTGCTGACGATTAAGGTATTTGCGTCTTTAAATTTCGCATAACCTTTGACCAAACTCAATGCCGGGTTAGAATCGAGAATATTTTGGTATTTGGCGGCCCGCAATTCTTCTACACGCGCCGTTTGTTGTTGCGCCAGCAGAGCACGACTTAATTCGGGCGTGTGATTTGCCAGACCGGCAAAGGGGTTATGGCGTTGTTGCTGCGCCAATTGCGCCGCCCGGATTAAAATTTTAGAAGGCACACAACCAACATTGACACAGCAGCCGCCAATCACGTCAGCCCCTTCGATGATGGTAACCTTGGCACCGCCTTCCGCTGCCTTGATGGCACAGGCAAACGCCCCAGAACCACTGCCAACAATGGCAACATGCAATGATTCCTTGTTGCCGGTACAACAGGATGATTGTTCGTTATTTTCTTGATTAGTCATTTTATCCTCTTAGAGAGTTCATCATCTTTTCCGTTGCCACCCTTGGGTTCTTCATGTGGCGCAGGTTTCATCGTCACAGCGTTTATTAGCCGGTGAAAAAATATCCCATAACGACACCACAACCATCAGGGCGAGCGCCAAATAGGTAACATAGCTACTCCAACCGTATTGGAAAAACGGGTAAAGAGATAACAGCAATAACACGGGGCCGAGCATCCCCAATAAACTGCGATGCCATTGCTTGTGGCTGAACCAGCCAAGCCCATTGATCACCAGAGCGACCCAAGCAAACAGCGGCAACAGCGTGTTGATAAACAGACCTTCCCACTGGCTGAGAAAGCCTAATCCAACGGCGGCCCCAAGGCTGGCAAGGGCCGGAAAACACATAGCGCAGCCCATCGCCGATACGAGCGCACCTAACGATCCGGCTTTATCGCCAATTCGGGTCAAGAGATTGAATAGGTTGGTCATGCTGTTTACCTCATTTGATGGTAGACGGATAGCCTACATTCTTGGTTGCTTCAGTCAGGGTGTTAACGGTGGTTTTTTCGTCGTCAAACGTCACCACGGCAAGCTTGGTCTCAAAGGTCACTTCGGCTTTACTGACGCCCTCGACGTTTTGTAAGGCTTTCTTCACGGTAAAGGGACACGTCACACAGTTCATGGTGGGTACTACCAGGGTCACGGTTTGCTGTTTCGCAAAGGCGGTCAGGCTTGTCAGTGCAAGTAATGTCAATAAAGCAATTTTTTTCATCATTTTCTCCAAAAGATTAAGGTGTATTTTTCAATTCGGCGATCAGGCAAACCAGACAATCCAGTAATTACTAGTGACTAAAACCAGTGCCGTAAGCGCGGTTAACCAAAAAACCACCTGCCGACGTTTGCGTACTTGAGATAGGACACATACCGTGCCTGACTCACAGTCCTCTATAGGGCGATAGACTTTCAATCCTGCAAAGCCAAATAAGGCTATAACCACGAGGATAAAAATGGGCCTGTACGGCTCTAACAGCGTCAGGTTACCAATCCAGGAACCGCTGACGCCAAGTAGCAATAGGACGAACGGCCCCGCACAACACAGGCCCGCGCCTACGGCGGCAATAATCCCACCAATAATGGGTAGATTGGAATCTTTCTCTGACACGCCTTACTCTCCTATATATTTAAGTGATGGGGAAAGTATAAATGCCGTACCCAGGTACGGAGTCAAGCGATTTTAAGGCTAGCTAAGGTTGCAGGGAATCAATGATAGGACAATGGCTATCATCCTCATTACTTTGACATTGGGCTAAGAGTGCGTTGAGCGCTTTTTCCAGGCGACGCAAATCCACCATTTTATCTTTGACGGCGGCGAGTTTGTGCTCGGCCAATTCCTGAACCTGGCCGCAGGGGCTATCATTCAGATTCAGTAAATTGGCTATCTCATTCAGGGTGAACCCCAACTCCTGGGAGCGCTTAATAAAGCGAATTCGGTTAATCGTATCATTGGGGTAATGACGGTACCCAACCTCCGGTTTTGCTGGCTGCTCTATTAATCCACGACGCTCATAGAAACGTATCGTCTCAACATTGATAGCCAGTGTTTTTGCCACTTTGCTGATAGTTTGTGCCATCGCTACTCCTCAGTGCATCCAGCTGGAATGCTTGTTTATGCCTTCAGCGTCTCGCTGAAAAAAATGAAAGCCGCACCCGCGAAACAGAATGCGACGCCTAGTATATCGTAGCCATTGGGTAGCTGTCTTTCCACAGCAGCCCCCCATAATAGTGACGCAGCAATATACACACCACCATAGGCCGCATAGGCACGACCAGCGTAAGAGGCTTCTACTTGTGCCAAAACCCAGGCGAAGGCCACCAGAGAAATGATTCCTGGAACAAGCCAAAGCGGGCTTTTATCCAGTTTCCACCATGCCCAAAAGGCATAGCAGCCAGCAATTTCAAAAAATGCCGCAAGAAAGAAGTACCCAAACGTCACACCATTAACCACCTAAGTTTTAAAACAGTGTGAACACACATAATGCGGGTAATGTTTCAGGGCTCACCCAAAATTCAGTCCTTACCTTTATGCAAGAAGGTCATTTTTCTAGGCACATTCAACGCATGAGGATGCTTTATACGGAACGTCGAAAATTAGTCGCTCAAGTATTCACTCAAGTCTTAGGCGACAAAGTTTCAATTGAGCACCAACTTGGCGGCATGCATATGATCGTAAAACTTAAAAACCAAAATGCCGATGATGTTGCACTATCGAACAGAATGATGAAATCAGGCCTCTACTCTCAAGCACTATCGGAATGGTCAACACGCCCTGTTCATCCAAGTTTAATTTTAAGTTTTACGAATATTCAGACAAAAGCAGAGTGTTACGAATTAGCCCACCGGTTAAAAGAACTAATGATTTGATATTGGGTCACTGGTTCGAGTCCAGTCGGAGGAGCGACCTATTCCAAAGACTGAAACTTCATATAAGGAAAGAGTTAACATAAAGTTTTTTACGAGATTATAAAGATGGATTATTTTGTGTTAAGTTTAAAACGTTCGTGGTTATTGACTATACTATTTACGACATTCTTCAGAAGAAATATTGAGCTACTTTAGAAATAAGTCAGTTCAGGTGGCAATTTACTATGGGCAAGAAGCAATATTGGAACTCAGAAGCCAAAAACCGGCGTTGGATCAAAGATGGTCGTGGTCAAGGCACAGGATCAAACTATAAACCTTGGTTAACTGTTCGAGATGTGGCTTCCGAAGGCCGTTCACATCGAGTCTTTGGGCACATAAGTCAGCGTACTCACCACCTACTCTCCGATCTCGAACTTGCAACATTTCTTCTGCTTCAATGGCGCTCCACTACCACAGATATTCGAGAACAATTCCCACTAGATCGTGAAGTGACGCGGGAGATAAGTGAACGATTAGGAATCGAACATCCAAATCATCACGGAGTTGACCAATACATGAGCAGTGACTTTGTTGTTGATTCTCGAGAAAAAGATAGGCCGCGATTTACTATTCAGGTCAAAACATCGGAAGCTTATAGTAACCCTAGGACAATAGAAAAACTTGAGATTGAACGCCTTTACTGGCGTGAGAAAGGAGTACCAATTTTTTGGGTCACTGAGAATCAGATATCGCCAATTGTATTTGAGAATATTAACCTTCTTTATAACCATATTGACGATGACACCGATCACGATGATCTCTTAGTTCAATTTGAAATTTTTAGTAAACATATACGAGCGAGTGAAAATCTGAGGGTTAAAGAATTATGTATGAAACTCGACGCTTCATATGATAACTCACCAGGTGAGGCTCTATACCAAGTTAAAAGATTGCTTGCGCAACGCTATTGTCATTTTGACATAACTAAACCGTTTACAGAGTTACGATGTTCCGACATTACAGTTGAAACTTTCGATGCTCTGCAGGAGAGTTGGTGTGTTTCAAGTTAATGAGGTGATCCAGTTAGAAGATAAGCTTTACAGAGTGCTTGTAACGACAAATATCCATGTTGTATGGATTTCTATCGATGACCAAAAAGCCTTTCCAGATATTATTGAGCTTTCACAACTCGAATCCCTCTTATTAGAAGAAAAGGTAATTCGCGTTGATGATCCATTTGGGTATGTAATAAACCTACTGCCTGAGCCAGGCTCCAAAGAATCAATGATTCGAGATAGAAACTATCAAATTATTAAGCCGCTAATCGAAGATGCTAATTTTTATATAAAAAAGATTCGAGCAAAACATGTCGTGAATATTCTCGATGCTGGTGACGTTTCAAGGCCATATGTCTATAAGTTGATTCGTCGTTATTGGCAAAGAGGACAGGTGCCAAATGCCTTGCTTCCTGATTACAAAAACTCAGGAGCGAAAGGTCAGAAACGGATTGCTAATGACAAAAAACTCGGCCGCCCAAGAAAAATCATGGAAGGAACAGGTGCGATAGTAGATGAGCAAACTGAAAAACTATTCCGAATAATTATTGATAAATACATTTTCAAGAAGCAATTCTCTATTGCACGAGCGCACCGTAAATTCAAAGGGCTTTATGACAACATATTCCCTGGTGTGCCTGAATCAGAAAAACCAACGAAGCGCCAACTAAGTTACTTCTTAGACCGCGAATATAAGAATGTGGATAAAATTAAGGCGGGTGTATCAGATATCATTTATAAAAAAGATGTCCGCCCGTTGCATAGTACCGCAACTATTCAAGCTTTAGGGCCTGGGTCGCGTTATGAGATAGATGCCACGATTGCCGACGTAATATTAGTATCAGACCATGACCGAAATCAGCCTGTCGGGCGACCTACTGTTTATATTGTAATAGATGTTTTTTCGAGACTAATTGTTGGCTGGTACATCGGTTTTGAAAACCCGTCTTATGTTGCGGCAATACAATCACTTCATTTGGCGTTAAACGACAAGAGCCAATTATTCAAAGATTTAGAGATTGAAACTGATAGTTTTTCTTGGCCTGATCCTGGTTTGCCAGAAGCAATACTTGCTGATCGAGGAGAGCTTATCGGTCATCAGATTGAAGGTTTAGAATCAAGTTATAGAGTTAGGATCGAAAATACACCCCCTTATCGAGGAGATGCGAAAGGAATCGTCGAACAAAGGTTTCGGACGCTCCAAGCAGAATTCAAGAAATTTACTCCAGGAGAAGTGGTTGGCCCAACCATAAGAAAGAGAGGCGGTAAAAACTATTGGCTTGACGGCAAATTAACTATCTCGGAGTTTACCGAAATCATAGTTTCATCAATCGTTATGAGGAATTTTGTAGATCCAATGACGAAGTATGACCGAGCGAAGGACATGCCTGCAGATTTACCATCAATACCAATTCATCTTTGGAATTGGGGGCTTCAAAATCGAACTGGTCGCCTACGTAAAGCTAATGCAAAATCGATCCGTATTGCGCTACTGCCGAGAGAGCAAGCTAGTGTATCAGCACAAGGTATATGTCTATTTGGTGTTTATTACTCTGCCTCAGAAATTGTCGAACTTGGCTGGATGCATCGCTCGGACAAATCAAATAGGCCTAAAAAAGTTGAGGTCGCTTTTGATCCAAATTTTGCCGATGAGATTTATTTATTTCATACCGGAGGAAGTCGAGCCCATTGGGTATGCCGCATTACTGATTTATCGAGGGAGTTTAGGGGTGTAACGTTTTGGGAAGTTTGGCGTAAACAGAGACAGATCAAAGTGCAAGGTGCGCAAGATAATCTGCAAGCTGATAAACTTCGCAAGCATCATGAAGATCGTGTTGAAGACATCATTTCGTCGGCAATTAAACAAACACCGAAGACAAGCGCTACAAATGTTGAGCGAATGAAAGGAGTCAGTCATGCACGGTCTGAACAGCTTGCGAAAGAACGGGGTCAGCGTCGACCAAAAAGGTCTGAGCGCGAGCAACTTGCAAAGGTAGTTCATCTAACTCCGCCTGAAGATAGTGATGACTACCCGGATTTTGAAGACGAATTGTTTGATGATGGAGACAATTAATGGAACAGCCTAATCATTTTGTTACAGCGTCTTACCAGTCAACAGGTATAAAACGTTACGATGGTAACCCCTTTATTGAAGCACTCCCTCCCATCTTGTCCGTTGCTCAAGCAGGCAAGAGCATCAAGGGGCAGGTAGGTTTTCATCCCTCTGATCGGCTGGCGGATCCTAAATCCAGAATGCACATGGTCGTTTCGCTGTTGGATGATTATTTTCAGCCTCTCTCGCAACATGTTCAGTTGCAAGAGAAAATCGACATGATGCTTCGCATGGGGTACGTCGGCAGAAACATCAGTGACGGTTCACTAAACAGAAAGCTGCAAGAAGGCTACGAGCTGATCAAGTCTGGAGGGGAAGTCACAGCAAATTTCGCTGTTGAAAAAACCACAGCGAGAAGCATGTCTTTAGTGGGTATCTCAGGAAGTGGCAAAACCAGCTCTTTAGAACGGGTGCTGGAAACTTATCCGCAAGTGATCTACCACGAGCAGCAAAATTTCTTTCAGGTGACTTACTTGAAGATCGAATGCCCGAGTAATGGCGACCTTGAAAGCCTGTGTCTTAACTTCTTTAGTGCTGTTGATAGCGTGCTGGGTTCGGATTACGAACGCCGTTATGCAAAACAACGCCTGTCTGTTCCAAAAATGCTGGCTTTGATGCGGCAAACGGCAAATAATCGCGCGATAGGAATTTTGGTCATCGACGAGATACAGCGATTAAGCCAGGTGCGTTCAGGTGGCAAGGAACAAATGTTAGAATTTTTTGTTGAACTCGTAAATACAGTAGGCATTCCGATCGTGTTAGTGGGTACGCCAAAGGCTCGCCCAATTTTTGAACTAGAATTACAATCTGGGAGACGAAGTGCCGGTCTTGGCTCCATTTATTGGGAGACTATTCCACAATATGTTTCTAAAGGCTACGGAAAGGAGTCAAACCTTAATTGGATTAGGTTGTCAGACAGCCTCTGGAAGTATCAGTGGCTGAAACACGGAGATGACCCTCTCACTGATGAGATTAGAGATTGTTGGTATGACTTATCCCAAGGTGTCCTAGATATTGTTGTAAAGTTGTTTGTATTAGCTCAGCTTCGTGCCATAGCAAATAAGAAAGAACGAATTACTGTGGGCATTCTACAGTCGGTATACAAGCAGGAGCTTAAGCCCGTTCACCCTATGCTGGATGCATTAAGGTCGGGTGATGCCGACAAAATTACAAAGTACTCAGATATGCGTGTCGTAGATCTAGATAAACGGATTATTCAGCTGGGCGCGGAAATCTTGAATGTCGTTCAAAAGCAAGAGGAAAGGTTGTTTGGTGGTAACCAGGACGCTCTGCGATTATACAATGTGATATTGCAGATCGAGGAAACCTTTGATGAGCAGGGCGTAGCCAAACTTGTTGAACGGGTTTTCAAAGAGCATCCAGACTATAGCCTTCATGAAATGATTCCCATTTTGGTGAGGTGGTACAAATCGAATGAAGGTCAAATAAGGGAAGTTAAGTCCATAACGAAAGTTAAGGAAAAAAATTGGCTTGATTTAGACGTCAAAGATCTAAGGTATCAATACGCTTATTGCAAAGAAGAAAAACTTTCACTGGTAGAGCAGCTTGAGCAAAACGGTCAGATGTTCGACCTAGATGGTTGGGCTGAAGGTTATTAATGCTCGGGTACCCGCCCCCTTATCCTGAGGAGCTGCTGTATAGTACGACAGCAAGAGCAGGTGTTCATGATGGCGAAACATCGCCTAAGCAGTTGTTGGATAAGGTATTCAATAATCGCAAAGTAGTTGCGACAGTGGATTTACCTAACCATGTATTGGCCCTAGCTGAGCAGTATCCTCTAGCACTCGGATTAGTTACTAAAACTCTAATATCTCGTCATACACTCTGGCCCATTTATGCATCATTCCTGCCACGCGAGCGAAATAAAAAGTTAAAAAAATGGATGAGTGGCAGCTCCCGAGGCGCTGTACATTTGGCCAGTGGTATAGCCGCCTCAAAAGTGAAAGCTAAACAACGACTTTTTGTTTGCTTAGAGTGCTTGAAAGTCCAGAAACAAAAATATGGGGAGTGCTTTTGGAATAGACTTTGGCAGGTTCCCCTACTAAAGGTATGCCCAGCGCACGGCCCATTGCATACCACAAGCGTTGAGCTTGACGGAGAGCATCGGCACTCATATCTGCCTGTTGAGGAGGCAGAAATATTGGAACCAGTTAAAGCTGCGGCTGTTGACAGCATTTTTTCCCATCAAACAGCTAACTTATTGCAGGTGCAAAATGAAGGAATTAGTTTTTCTCAATGGACGGCATTTTATAAGTGGTTCGCGTCGAGCCAAGGGTGTTTTTATGGGCGAAGGGTTGACCATAGTAAGATTCACGAAACTGTAATCCAATTCTGGGGCAAACGTTGGCTTGCAAACGCCGGTATTCTTCCATCAGAGACGGAAACTTCTTGGCTGAGGGGTCTGTTCAGAAAACATAGGAAAAGCTTTAGTTTTGCTGAGCATATTGTGGTTATATCTGCCCTTTCCAATGGCGCGATAAGTATTGGTGATGCCATTGATAAAGCATCAAGGATGGTAATAAACAGCGAAAAAGTCATCCAAGAAAAAGAGCCGGAGCTAATTACTGAAAACCAATTGAGCCAAGACCAAATCAAGTGGAAACAGCTCCTTGAACAAATGCCACCAAAGGCATCTCGTCAGCAAAATTCAGCACTCTATGCACGGCTTTATCGAAACCACTACGACTGGTTGATATACATCGACAGTGTATATCATGCAGATTATATAACAGTTAACAAACGTGTCGACTGGCCACAACGAGACAAACAAGTGACTAAAGAGCTGCGCCACGCTTATGAAAATCTATCTGAAGACTTAAGCGCTCCCCGACTAAGCAGAACATTCCTGATTCACCAGCTTGAACACCGAGCAACAGTCGAAAAAAACCTTCATCGTTTACCTCGTTCTTCAACATTGCTTTCCATTTACACAGAGAGTATCACTGAGTATCAGGCTCGAAGGCTTACCCGTGCTTATTTCTCGATGCAAGAGCGTGGGCAGGAAATTAAGCGCTGGTCTTTGCTTCGGCAAGCTGGTTTAAGTGATGAGCGAATGACAGCCATTGTTGCAGAGCTTTTAAAGGAGATGTTGAGTGAGTCTACATGAGGCAAGGTTTAAAAAGCTTAATGATGATTCCAGAGTACTAGGCATCGGTTCTCTTTTTCGTGGCAAAGATAGAAAAACTTGGGCGATCAACGTTGACTTTAATGGTGGGACTTCGCAGAGTATGCAATTCAGCAATATACCAGTACTTGCCAGAAAGCGTGTTTTAAACCCGACGATACAGCATGAATTTGCTGGCTTTCCAGTTGATTTCTTAATTGAAAATGCCCAGAAGTGGGAAGTGGCCAAGGCGTCTGATTGCCCTGCGTATCAGGCACATAGACATGGTAAAGACGGCAACCAACTTTGTTTTGTTGTGCAGGTTGGAAGCACTCGGGTGTTTATCCCGCAATTAGAGTTGGCTCGCGCGCTTTTTTATCATGACCCGTTTCTTGCTCGCCTAAGTCTTCAGCATAATGCTCTGGCTGAAGACTTCATCCTCGGCAAAAGAGATGACGGTCAGCCCATGATTATCGTTCGAGAAGGAGCTGAATATCCAGTATCTTACTTTAACCGAGATGATAACCGCCGTTTTCTCAGTTGGGTGCTGCTTGATCGCGCGGCCAGAGCCTCCTTTGAAAGTATCGGTATTCACCTAATAAAAAACCAGTACCAGCAAAAAAATTATCTGCATTGGAGCTTCCAGTTCACACCACCGCCCCTGTCGGACTTGGAACTTGGGGCTAGCGGATGGGGAGACAGAAACTCGAATAGCTTCTTTGTTTGGGAAGTAACCAAACTCTACAGCTTGCCCTCGGACATAAAAGGCGAGATTGATTTCTATCACCCAGGTTATGAGCGAAAAGTTGGTGGAAAACCAACCAAAGGCGATGGAAAGCAAGGGGAAGCTCCTGATCAGTACGAACTGGATGATGACGAGCTTTCGGATGTGGATAAGGCTACGATAGTGCTTATGTCAAAGCGAGTAGCTGTGTCGTTTAGAACGCCTCATATCACAAACAGAATCGCGAGTAAGACTAAAGCTGTAAACCATTTTATTGGCGATGGTGACAAAGAAGTTTTGGATAAATGCCTAAGTCAAAATGAAAAAGAAGAGTCCGGTAATCTACCTGGAGGCTCATGGAATAACCTAGATGATCAAACGGACGATGCCCATCTGTATATTGGAAAGTTTCAGTCATTCTTCAAAATGGTCGACAGTCTAGTTGCAAAACATGGCTGTATATTAGTCAGAAAAGAGATAACAAAACTTCCGAAGGTGGGTGACGGAAAGAAACATTGGTTAGCCGACATGCAAAATCCTCGTTGTATGGCTATTGTTGAGTTGGAGTTCAGCAACCAGTTTTATACTTTATTGGAAGTAGATACCTCGGATGGTGCAGCGAAACTATCGACCATACTGCTTACGTCTTCGCTAGGGTGGGCAAAAGCAAACGAGAAAGCGATTCTGTATCGAATTATGAAGAAGTCTCTGGGCTGGCCAAGTGACTACTTTAAAGAACGATTAGGCGAAAAGACATACAAAGGGATACCGCATCCGAAATCTAAGCATTCCACAGATCTTCCACCAGAGGTCATAGAGCCTTGGGCGCAGAGAGTTGTTCATTGGATTTTGCGTACGGTATAAATTACCTAGAGGTACTTAACTGAACGCCCACACAAAATGCCTATATCGAACGATTTAATCGTACTTATAGGAATGAGGTACTAGATTGTTATTTGTTTAATTCACTCAGTGAAGTGAGAGAAATAACCGATGACTGGGTGATTGATTACAATTTTGAACGACCGCATGAGTCGTTTAATGATTTACCACCAAAGGTGTATGAACAACAATTAGCTTGAGAATACTCTATTCAAATGTGTTCTAAATTTGGGAGGGTTACACCCTTATGGCGAACTCGCGCACGGTGAACAAGGCTTGGTCGATGATTACGGAGAAATGCTCGGCCTTACTGGAAAGCGAGCTGTTTTACGTGCCTTGCGAGCTCTTGGCAAACGTAAGAGGGAAGCTAATAAATTGCCTTGCCCATGCAGTTGTGGCCTGAGATTGGGGCGTTGTGATTATCGCTTTGCATTGAACGGATTTCAAAACATTGAGCGTCGGCGCTGGTTCAGGTGTCACCTTAGTGATTCTTTCACCCCTGTAGAGAAACCAAGGCGTAAAAATAAAAAGATCATAAGTTCCAAGTAAAAAAATTATTAAGGCTGTGCTACAGCTTTAATCTGAAAGCAAGCTCAAGCTCGATATTCGGCAGAGAAGCCAAAGAGCTCGAGCATAAGTTTAGAGTTTGTTAACAACTTTATTGGTGATACTTTTCTTTTTTGGAAATCACAGAACGTTGAAAGTTAACAACTTTATTTTTATTTACAAAATAACCACTATAATAAAGTCAATAGGTTAGGAGGTCATTTGTTAACAACTTTATTGTCCGCCAACAGTAGTTAGAAAAAATAAAATTGATCAGCGTCAATTTTTTGAGAAAAATTTCTAACAGCTGCTCGTTCAAGCCTGTATGCTTTTTACAACACCAACATATAAAGGTGTAGTAAAAATTAAACAGGGGGAGTTTCATGAAGAAATCGATTATAAAATCGAGTGCAGGTGTTGCGCTAAGCTCGGCGTTATTATTGTCTCAAATAGGCACAGCACACGCTTTTAGTTTTCATAAAGGTGAGTTAAGAGGTTCTTTTGATACGGATGTAACGTATGGTATTTCAATGCGTACAGAAGATGCCGATAGTGATAATTTCGGCGCGCATGGTAATAGAATTTTTAAAGATGCTGGCGATGTGTTCAGTAATTCTATCCGTGGATCTAGTACATTAAGCTTAGAGTATGGCGATTATGGCATGCTGGCGCGAGGTAATTATTTTTATGACTATGCGTATGATAATGAAGATTTAGCTGACCAAGCGCATGATAAATTAGCGCGTGATTTGTCACTAACTGACTTAATGTTTTATGGCTATTTTGGTGATAATGATCAAGTTAACATAAGGGTTGGTAAGCAGGTTATTAGCTGGGGTGAGAATACCTTTATTCAAGGCTCAATTAATGATATTAATACTGTTGACGTAAACAAACTAAGACAGCCTGGGCTTGCACTTAAGGATGCATTTATTGGTACAAATGCTGCTTATGTTTCATGGAATATTGATGACGAGTGGTCTATTGAATCTTTCTACCTTTTTGAATTTGACCAAGTTCAATTAGATCCAGCAGGCTCATACTTTACTACCCTCGATGCAGTAGGTGCAGGCGGTGGTTTTGATACGGCAGGTGATGGTGTTGTCGGCGGTGTGGCCACAGGTGCAGCTAACCTACCTTTTGGTGCGCCTTCTGGAGCCTGTATTTCGCCTGATCAATTAGATGATTGCGGTCTAGTAGGTGGTTCTTTAGTAAGAGTGGGTGATAAGTTTGCTGAAGGTGGTCAATATGGTTTGGCAATTCGTAAATTCTTTCCAGAAGTATTTGGTGGAACAGAGCTCGCGTTGTATTACCAAAGTCTTCATGACCATACACCGATGATCTCAACATTTTACGGAACCGGTCAATTCTTTTTAGAATACGTAGAGAATATTGAGCGTATTGGTATGTCATTTAATACCAATATTTCTGGCTGGGCGATAGGCGGTGAGTACCACGTAAGAAAAGATGCGCCGATACAAATGACTGGTGGGGTGCTATCAGGATTAGGAGCAGCAGGCCCATTTCCAGCAGGCTTAGGACTATGTGGTACTTGTGCGGTAGGTGACGAGGTAACTGGATATGACTTCGTTGATAGGCATCAAATGCAAATGACCTTCCAACGTATTTGGGGTGTTGGCTTTATGGATGCAGATGCTAATAGCACCTTACTAGAAGTTGCGTATGGCTGGGTTGATGATTTGCCAACCAAAAATGAGCCGATTGTTGGTGGTGCCTTTAGATCAGTGTTTAATCCTCAAGTGACTGAGAGCTTTTGGGGCTTCCAAATTAAGCAAAGTCTTACTTATGAAGCAGCATTGTTTAATGTCGCATCCGTTTCTCCTTTTATCGCATTTAAATACGATGTTGAAGGTGTTTCCAATGAAATTGTTCCCCTATTTGTTGATGACCGAAAAGCGTTAACAATTGGTGCTAACTTTGGATACGGCGGGGGAACATGGACGGGTGGTGTTAGTTGGACTATGTTCGATGGCGGAAATGGCATGCTAAATCAAGCGGGTAGTCGCTTAAACGGCCGTACGGATCGTGATTTCATACAAGCAAATATTAGTTACTCATTCTAAATATTGTTAATTAAAATAATTTAAGAGAGTTTAAGAGAGTTTAAGAGAGTTTAAGAGAGTTTAAGAGAGTTTAAGAGAGTTTAAGAGAGTTTAAGGAGATAGGATGAAATTTTTAACATCAAGAACTAAAAAAACCATAGGCATTGTGCTGTCAGCGGCATTATTGCCCGGCATAGCTATGGCAAAGTTAACTGCCGAAGAAGAAGCGAAATTGGGCATTAATGATACTGAGTTAACCCCAATGGGGGCGGTGAGAGCCGGCAATGCTGAAGGTACAATTCCTGCATGGAATAGTGAACCGATGCCGATACCTGCTGGAGGAACTGTTGATAGTTTGGCAGACCCCTTTGCAGACGAAAAACCATTATTTACCATTACCGCTCAAAACTACACAGAGCACATGGATAAATTAACGGCTGGCCAAATTGGTTTATTTAAGCAATATCCTGACAGCTATAAAATGCACGTATACCCTACTCACCGTACAGGTGCGTACGATAAATGGGTATACGATGCAACCATGGCGCAAGCAAAAAATGTTGAAATGTGTGATGAATATGCAACGGAATCAAAAGTTTGCTTAAAGAACAATATTGCTGGTGGCGGTATCCCGTTTCCGATTCCTAAATCAGGTGCAGAAGCAGCATATAACCACTTTTTTTCTTTCAAAGGGCTTGCAAATGACCGAATGATTAATGGTGCTTTAATCGATTCAAATGGAAACCGTACCGACGTGATTATTCGGCAGCGGACGATTTCTCCTTATTGGTTTTCAGCAGATTCAGAAATCAGAAGTGTTAAATGGTACAACCGTGATGGCATCGCTATGTTGTGTGACTCTTGGCAGGTTGAAAAACCACCGCGTTCATCAGGCTTAGTATTTGGTGGCTGTAACTATGTAAATGATTTTGATTTTCAAACTTATTTATATGTTCCAGGACAACGCCGTGTTCGTAAAGCACCGGAAATTGGTTTCCATGATAGCCCATCATTTGCGTCAGATGGTCAGCGAACAGTAGCCAGTCGTTGGATGCACTATTTTGGTGGTAAACATACCCGCTTTGATTATGCTAAACCTGTTAGAAAGGAAATATATGTTGCATACAACAATTACAAACTAGGTAATAAAGACTTGCCTTTTGATGAAATTTTTGGAGAAGAGCATATCAACCCAGAAGTTGTTCGATATGAGTTGCACCGTGTATGGGTTCTTGATTCGACATTAAAAGAAGGGCAGCGTCATCTTTATAAACGTCATACCGCTTATTTTGATGAAGATACTTGGTTAGGTGTCGCATTTGAAGCATATGATGCGAAAGATCGTTTATGGCGTGTGGGTGAGCAATACAATGCCTTCATTCCTGGACCAAATGTCGCAGGTCCATTAGGCGATATGCAAGTGGACTTGATTAATGGCCGATACACAACCTTCCCATACTGGCAGTACCAAGCAGGTAAAGAAATGGGCTTTGGTGGTCAGAAAGTGGTATCAAAAGAAGAAGATATTGGCTTCAACATTGACATTTTTACACCGCAAGGCTTAAGAAAGTTTGGCCGGAGATAAGAAGCGCAGCGTTGTTTTAAATGATTAGATTAAGACCGAGGCTAGACAGTTTAGCTTCGGTCTTTTTTTGAATTTTATAGGTAATAATTATGATGTTAAGAATTATTTTATGTCTAATGCTGTTGATGAGTGGTTCTGCGTTGGCGGAAACCCTTGCTAGACCAGCATTGGAGATGCCATTATCAACGAAAGCAATTTTCCTTGATTTAGATGTTAATGAAGATAAAGTTTTTGCCGTCGGAGAAAGAGGCATTATTTTAAGTTCGACTGATAGCGGAAAATCTTGGAAACAAATTAAGTCGCCAGTAGATGTCACGTTAACGGGGATATCATTTTCCTCAAAAACAACTGGTTGGATTGTTGGCCATGAATCGACTATTTTGCAAACAACAGATGGCGGAGAAACTTGGGTTATAAAGCGTTATAAACCGGAAGAAGAACGGTTTTATATGTCGGTAAACTTTGTCAGTCCTCAGCAGGGTTATGTATTAGGCACAGATGGAGAGCTATGGATAACCGAAGATGCGGGAGAAACGTGGAAATTGACGTTATTATCCGTAGAAGAATGGTATCAAAATCATCTCTTTGCCATCGAACAAATTACGGATACATCGCTGGTTGTTTCTGAACGTGGTGGAATTTTTTATTCAAAAGATAAATTTTCGAATTGGCAAGTTGTGCCTTCTCCTTATGAAGGCTCGTTTTTTGGTGTTAATAAATTAGCAAAGGATTTTGTGGTTTTTGGCATGAGTGGCAACTTATATTTGCTTGATTCTGAGACTTTAGAATGGAAAAAAATTAATAGTAAAACAGATCAGTTTTTATTGGGCTCAGCGATAACAGATGATGCTAAAAATCTTTTAGTCGTTGGACGTGGTGGGATTATTTTGGTGATTAATGACCAAGGTGAATTGGTGAATACAGTAGAAAGTAAGAGCCGGGCCGACTACACCGCGCTAACTATTCACGGTGAGAATGTTTATTTATCATCAATGTCGGGCGGTATTGAAAAAATGTCAATCAGTGAATTAACAAAATCAGACAGGGGTGGTAAATAATGAGTATTAAACATGAATCAACCTTAGTGCATAATATTTCTGATTTTATGGCAGATGCTTTATTGAAGCATCGTTTATTATTCTTAACTCTTGGTCTATTGGTAACAGTATTTTTATCCTATCAAGGGTTCAATCAACAGTTGTCTCCAGGGTTTGATAAGGCTATCCCCTTGTCACACCCGTACATGAAAACCTTCACAAATTACCGTGATGAATTTGGTGGCGCAAACCGTATTACCATTTTTGTAGAGAATAAAGATGGTGAGATGTTTACGCCCGAGTTTTTTACCGTGTTGGAAGGCATCACGTCTGAAGTCTTAGTGATGGATGGTATTGACGCGCGGACCGTAACCTCATTGTTTACTCCAAACGTTAACTATGTCGCCGTTAGTGAAGAAGGGTTTACGGGCTCAAGAATCGTAGCCGCCGACTTTATTGCAACACCTGAACGTATTGAAGAGGTTAAAAGTAATCTTTTTAAGTCTTCTGAAATAGGTAAAACAGTTGCGAAGGATCTATCGGGCGCTTTGGTGATTGCCGATTTGGTCGAAGTTGATCCGATTACAAAGGAAAAAATTGACTATGAGTTGTTTGCTGAAAAATTAGACAAAATCAGAGCGACTTATGAAACAGAAGAAACCGCTATTCATATTATTGGTTTTGCGCCATTCATAGGCGATGTGATTGATGGTGCAGAAGGCGTAATTAGCTTTTTTGTTATTACATTAATCATTACCTTTATTTTGCTACACTTTTTTGCAGGCTCAATGAAACTGGCGCTGGCAGTGATTGCGACAGCATTGATTTCTGTCAGTTGGCAGCTGGGGTTGGTCAAAATATTAGGTTACGGTGTTGACCCTATGTCAATACTGGTTCCGTTTTTAATTCTAGCTATCGGCGTTAGTCATGCAATTCAAATGACCAATGTTTGGCGGATTGGCGTTGTTAATGGCGAAGATTCGGTCGGTGCGGCACGTCATGCTTTTTATAAGTTATTTATACCGGGTGCTACAGCACTAGTTTCAGATGCAGTAGGTTTTGGCGTTATTGTCTTGATTGATATTCCTATCATTAGAGAGCTTGGAATAATCGCTAGTATTGGGGTAGCGGTGATGCTGTTAACCAATAAAATCATGCTGCCTATTTTATTGTCGTATATTAAATTGACTGATAAGGAATTAAAAAGGGCTGAAGGAAGTATTAAAGGCGCTGACCATTCTTTTTGGGCAATGCTCTCAAAGTTAACAGATAGACGGTATGCAACAATTGTATTGGTGTTTGCCTTTGGCCTGAGTGTTTACACTTTATCAGTTCAAGATCAACTGATTGTTGGCGATGTTGAAGCCGGTGCACCTGAGTTCTGGCCAGATTCTCAATATAATTTGGATGCTAATGCGATACAGGAAAATTTTTCTGTCGGCTTGGATGAATTGGTGATCTTAGCAAAAGCCGATCAAAAAGGTTCGTGTGTTAATTTCAGTATTATGCAAACGATCGATGACTTTGTTTGGCAGATGCAAAATGTTGAAGGCGTGCAGTCTGTTAAGGCACTGTCTCAAGTGATTCGTGAGCGTAATATTGGTAACTACGAAGCGAACCCTAAGTTTTTGGGTATCCCACGGAATGAGAAAATGATATCGGCTAATATCTACAGAGTAGAGATGTCTCAGGCATTATTTTCAAATGATTGTACGATTATGCCGGTAACAATTTATCTTACAGACCATCGAGCGCAAACATTAGACCGTGTAATGGATGCAGTCAAAAATTTCAGAGAGCTCAATACAAATGAGCATGTCGACTTTGTACCTGCGATGGGTAATGCAGGCATCATGGCGGCAACAAATGAAATTGTGGCTAAAGCGCAAGCTCGAATAGAACTTATTTTGTTTGCGGCAGTGGGTATTTTCTGCTTTGTAACATTTATGTCTATTAGGGCAACAATATGTATTGTTGTACCCTTGGCTCTAGTTGCTTATTTAGCAAACGTTGTCATGGTTTATTTAGGGATAGGTTTGAAAGTATCTACCTTGCCTGTATTAGCAATGGGTGTTGGCGTAGGGGTTGATTACGGCATCTATTTGTTCGCACGGATGAGGGCTCACATGACAATGGGAGAGTCGTTACAGAAATCGTATTATGAATCGTTAAAAGAGGTGGGAACAGGAGTTGTCTTTACATCAGTGACGATGACGATTGGTGTGGCAACTTGGTACTTCTCAGATCTTAAGTTTCAGGCAGATATGGGTATCTTGTTAGCGTATATGTTCTTCGTGAATATGTTGGGCGCTATTATTCTTATTCCGGCGCTGGCAAGTTTCATTTATCCGCTTAAAGACAGAGAAGGAACGGTGCAAGAAAGTAACTAAAAATGCTAGCGGCAGAAGGTTCTAAAGCCTTATTCTTCAATAGCTTAATAAAGGAGTATTCTTATGAGAAGTATGCTTGATCGTTTAAAGTGGCCTGCAGATGCAGGTTGTACGGCGGTGCCTTATTGGGTGTTTAATAATCAAGAAGTTTACGACCTTGAGCAGGAGAAAATTTATAATGGTCCAACGTGGAACTTTTTAGCCGCTGACGCAGAGTTACCAGAAAAAGGTAGCTTCAAATCAACCTATATTGGTGATACCCCTGTTGTGGTTACCCGTGGGCAAGATGATGAAATCTATGCTTGGGTTAACCGTTGTGCTCACCGTGGCGCTGAGATTTGTCGAGAGCGTCACGGTAAGTCTGAAGATGGTGCATACACCTG
This sequence comes from Cycloclasticus zancles 78-ME, assembly GCF_000442595.1. Taxonomy (NCBI): domain Bacteria; kingdom Pseudomonadati; phylum Pseudomonadota; class Gammaproteobacteria; order Thiotrichales; family Piscirickettsiaceae; genus Cycloclasticus; species Cycloclasticus zancles. Next base: position 225,658 of record NC_021917.1, read on the forward strand.
CGTATATCACCAGTGGGCTTATGATGCGAAGGGTGACCTTCATGGGGTCCCCTTCCAGCGTGGACTCGCTGGCAAAGGTGGCATGCCAAAAGACTTTGATAAGAAAAAGCACGGTCTACGTAAGGTCCGTGTGGTTAATTACCATGGTGCGATTTTTGGTACCTTTAGTGATGATACGCCGGATATTGAAGAATATATGGGCGATGATGTTAGCTACCATATGCGTCGACTCTTAAATAAGCCGATAGAAATACTCGGTACAACTCGGCAGTATATTAAAGGGAACTGGAAGTTCTACGCTGAAAACACCAAAGACCCTTATCATGCAAGTTTATTGCATCTCTTTCATGCAACTTTTGGGCTGTATCGATCGTCTCAACAAGGTGAATCAATCGTTAATAATAAAGTTCACTGCTTAATTTGGGTTAAGAGTTCAGAGGAAAAGAAAAGTGCTCTGGACGATGTTAAGAAAGAGAACCTTAGAACGATGCAGCAAGGAAATTATGCATTAGCAGATGAGTCTTTACTAGCAGGCCAGCAGGAGTTTGAAGACGGACATAGCTTGGATATATTATCGATGTTTCCTTCGTTAGTGCTGCAGCAAATTCAAAATACCCTCGCTTTTCGTCAGATCTTACCGAAAGGTAAGGATGAATTTGAGTTAGTCTGGACTTACTTTGGTTATAAAGACGACACTGAAGAGCTTAGAAATATTCGTTTAAAGCAATCTAACCTTATTGGACCTGCTGGACTTATCTCAATGGAAGATGGTGAATCAACAGAGCTATGTCAAAAAGCGATAGTTCGGGATGGGGAATACACTAGCGTGATAGAGATGGATGGTAAAGAGCCTGAAGGAGCAAAGCATCTAGTCACGGAAGGAATGATTCGTTCAATGTGGCAAGGGTATCGAGAGATGATGGGCTTTTAAGTATTGAATAAAATGAAGAGGTATGAATTCTAAAACAATAAAGCCCAGATGAAAGTCTGGGCTTTATTGTTTAATTAAACGTGTGTTTAATTGATGTTATGAGAGTGGGGGTTAGTCATCAAACATGCCGTCGAAGAATAGTTTAGTTAAATTATTAAATGCTTTTTTCTTTTCAATTTGAACCCAGTGGCCGCAATGGTCAAAGACATGCAACTGCGCATTAGGGATTCTATCTATTAAATAATATGCATTATTCAGAGGAATAAAAAAATCTTCTCGGGCATGGGTGACCAGCATTTGGTGGGAAATATTATTTAACTCGTCGTCTGATAAAACAAACGCATCAATACCTTTTTTTGTACCACCGCTAAACATGGCTTCAAACTGAAGGCGTACTTCATCTTTCATAACGTTATCGAAGCGTTGAGCAGCAATGCTAGCGATATCATTGCCAAGTAAACTCGGGTCAAAAAGAAATTTAGTAATTAAGTATTCTAAAGCCTCTTTGGAAGGGTCTTTATAAAACTCCCACCCTTTAGTGAGGCCTTCGGTAGGGGCAAATGGAGCACCTACTGGACCCATAAGAACTGCTTTTTTAAAGCGTTCAGGGTGCCTGTTCAGTAAATGAAGGGTAACGCCACCGCCCATGGAATTGCCGACAATATGTGTTTGCTCAATCCCTTTAGCATCTAATAAATCTATTTGTTGCTGCACCCAAATATCAATCCAGTGGCTGGTTCCATTGGGTGGGCAGTTATGTTGGCTAAGGCCAAAACCTGCAATATCTGGTGCAAGGCAATGGTAGTTCTCAGCTAGAAAAGGCAGTGCATATTGCCAGTTTGACATGGCGTTAGCACCAGGGCCAGAACCATGTAGCAATAAAATACTGGTGTCCTTATCGGTTCCTGCTTCATTTAAAAACGTATTAAAAGAACCGGTTTGGATGTTTGATGTTTGCATAGCATTCCTTATTTCTAAAAGTTTGGAGTTATAGTGTTTCTAAAGATAGTTAACAACGCTAGTTTAAGAGCAATAAGTTGTTTAAAGAAAAATTGTTACATTAAAAAATGATTATTTCTAACTAGCGTTCAGTTTGTTTAACTGGTTATAATCAATTGTATAAATAAATGCAAATTAATGAGATCCAGGAGAGAACATGTTCCCCAAAATGAATGCCCCAGATAGTATTAAAAGAAAAGTTAGTATAGTCGCTCGCTATACCACAATCCCTATATTGTTGTTTTCTACTACACCTGTTATTGCTCATTTTTTAGGTGGGGGGTATTGGTATTTGTTAACCCTTGCTGTATTTGGTATCTGTATGATACTTGACCCAATTGTAGGAGATGATCCTATTAACGCACCAGAAGAGATGGAAAAAGAATTAGAGGAAAGTTCTTTTTTTCGCTTTATGCTTTGGGTCTATGTCCCGATACAGTTTCTAATTACTTTGTTTTGTTATTCATTGATAACAAATACGCCGATGGAAATGTTCACCGTGTTAGGTGTAAGCTACTACCCACTTAGCACAGCAGAAATGGTTTTCTTAGCCCTTTCTTTGGCCTTTGTTACGGCAACAGGTGCAACTCCAGGGCATGAGCTGTGTCATCATGGTAATCAGTTTGACCGTTTTATGGGTCAAGCCTTGATGACGCCAATTAGTATGGCTGATTTCTATGTTTATCATAATTTCCATCATCATATTCATGTAGCGACCCCACTAGATCCTGCAACGTCCCCATATGGTGAAAATTTTTGGAGGTTTGCACTTAGAAGTACAGTATTAAAGTCAATTACCGCATGGAAAGTAGAAGCGGAACGCCTTGGCCGAAAGGGTTCAAGCTGGATAAGTTTAGATAATAAAATGATAAAAATAACTATTGCACAAATCGCATGGTTTTCACTACTTGTTTATCTTTTTGGCTGGATTTCATTGCCGTTATTTATTATGCAATATCTTTTCCCAAGGCTGCTATTAGCCACAGCAGACTTTGCAGAACACTATGGTTTGATGCGTAAACAGCTTGAAGACGGTAGCTATGAAAAAGTAAGGGCAGAACATGCTTGGGATGACAGTATGATTATTAGTAGCTTTTTTATGTGCCAAATTGATCGGCATTCAGATCATCACGCGAATGTAGGGCGGCCTTATCAGATATTAAGGGTGATGGATAAGGCACCACGTTTACCATTAGGTTACCTAAATATCTTATTTGTAACGATGTTTCCTCCTTTATGGAGAAAAATTATGCACCCAATTATTGAAGAGTTTTATGACACAGCAGATATCGTGCCTTATGCATTGCCTAATACCTTGCCCGAGCGTTTTCTTGATAGAGCGGTTATAGCAGAGAAGTAGAGCGACAAATTAAGAAAGGAATAACGGCCTTTTTCAGTGCAAAGGCATACATAGGAGAGCAATATGGTAAATAACATAGATTACAATCACCTGATTCAATCGGACAAGGTTCATGGGTCTTTATATACATCAGAAGATATCTATGCTGATGAAATGGAAAAGATTTTTCAAAATAGCTGGTTTTATGTCGGGCATGAAAGTGAAGTCAAGGAAGCAGGCGACTTTATTGCAAGGGATATAGGCCGCTCAGCATTGATCATGGTCAGGGATAAAGATTCTACAGTGAATGTAATGGTGAATCGCTGTGCGCATCGAGGCAATAACTTATGTAATGAAATGGAAGGCAATAAACGCAATTTTTCTTGCCTATACCATGGTTGGGTTTTTGGCTTAAATGGTGACTTGTTAGACGTACCTTATCCTGATGGCTTTACTAAAGAGAAAAAAGACCATGGGTTACAGACATTAATTACAGATAGTTATCGGGGGTTTGTTTTTGCAAGCTTTAACGAACCAACGATAAGTTTTGATGATTACTTGGGAAATGGTAAGCAGCTGATAGATCGGGCCTGTAACCTGTCTCCAGAAGGTGAGGTAGATTTAACAGGTGGTTGGGTGCGTCAAAAGTTTGATGCAAACTGGAAAATGCTGCCCGAGAATGATACGGATGGTTACCATGTAAACTATGTTCATCAATCATTTGTTCAAGTTATTCCTTCTCAATATAACGAATTTGTGGGCGGAGAAGACACCAACCAAGGAGTGATCAGAGACTGGGGCAATGGCCACACGGAAATTGATTTTGCCGCAGGCTATGTCAATACACTTGATTGGCTGGGCTCAACGGTTGAAAAGTCCAAATCATATGTTGAAAAAATGCACGCGGCATATGGCGAAGAAGAAGGCAACAAGCGGTTGTTTGATGGGCCGCCACATGCTTGTATTTTCCCTAATTTATTTTTAGCAGAAATGAATATAGTTATTTTCCAGCCGACCAGTGTTAACTCTTGTGTGCAATGGAGCACGCCGATGTTTTTAAAGGGGGTGCCAGAGTTGAACTTTAAGTTACTGAGACAAAGCGAAGGCGCATTAGGCCCTGCTGCTTTTTTATTGGCAGATGACGCAACGATAGCTGAACGCGCGCAAAAGGCGCTTCAAGCCGGTACACCTTGGTGTGATCTAAGTAGGGGAATGGATCGAGAAACAGTTAGAGAAGATGGAGTTAAGGAGTCGCGAATGAGTGATGAAACGTCAAACAGAGGTTTTTGGCACCACTATCGCTCAGTAATGTTGGGAGAAAAGTAGCATGGGGAAGCAGGTGGCATTTGAGGTAACCAAAGAGCTTGAAGCCTTTATTATTCAAGAGGCGAAGTATGCTGATGAGGGACAATACCAGGCATGGTATGAATTATGGGCAGAGGACGCCGTTTATTGGGTGCCGCGCAAAGATGGTGACGATCCAGCGAAAAAGGCATCACATTTATACGATAACTATTCGAGGCTAACAACAAGGGTTAAGCAACTCAATACCGGTAACCGATTTAGCCAAGTACCTATTTCCGGTATGCGTCGTGTCATCTCAAATTACGAGTTCTTTAACGACAATGATGACAAGTTTAGGGTAGAGGCAAATTTCTATTTACCAGAATATTCTATTCAATCGGTACATAGTTTTAGGATATGGTCTGGTCGGTATACATATATCCTTAGCCGAAAAGGAGATAGCTTTCAAATACACTTAAAGAAAGTTAATTTAGTGAATGGGCTTGAACCTATACCAACACTGTCTTTCTTAATTTAGACTGATGAGCAGGAAGCCTTTATCAGCCGTTACCGGCCTTGGGATGACTGAGTTGCGTCGCGATTACACGGTGGCTTCATGGGAGTTAGCCGTTGAAGCAATTGGTATGGCGATTAGCGATGCAGGCTTAAAGCATCACGATATTGATGGATTGCTGATTAATAAAAGCCCCATTGAAGATTTATCGGCAATGCCGATGGACCTTCAGGATTATGCTGGCCTTAGGGATTTAAGTTTGCTGAATGTTGTTGAAGCAGAGGGTAGCTCAATGATCCAGACACTACAGCAAGCAACGATGGCGATTCAATCTGGCTTGGCTAAAAAAGTGGTGTGTGTGTTTGCAGATACCCCTTTGCAACCAGGTGGTTCTGCCGCAGAATCCTTTGCAATCGCAATGCCGATGATGGGTAAATTGGGAACCGAGGTCGCAAATGGTTTTTACAGCGCGATAGCCGCGTATGCAATGGCTGCCCAACGATATTTAGCGCTATACAACAGAACAACTGATGATCTTGCAGCAGTAGCAATTGCAAACCGAGAATGGGCAAGGCTTAATCCGCTAGCTAAAATAAAAAAACCGATGACGATGGCAGATCATCATGCATCACCGTGGCTCGTTGAACCACTACGGATGCTGGATTGTGCTTACCCTGTCAATGGGGCAATTGCTGTGGTGGTCAGTGATGTAGAAACCGCAAAAGCGGCCAAAGAATACCCCGCTTATATCTATGGAATGGGGCAAGGTCATAAAGGTAATACCAATCGCCGTGGTTATCAGCCCGAAATAGAAACGGGTGCAAAAATGGCTGCACAAACAGCGTTTAAGATGGCAGGTGTCACGGTAGATGATATTGATGCCTGTGAATTTTATGATGCGTTTAGTATTTCCACCTTAATAAATTTAGAAATGTACGGTTTTTGCGAACCAGGAAAGGCGGCACAATTTATTGCAGAAGAAGGTATCGGTCCGGGTGAGCAATTACCCGTTAATACTGGCGGGGGGCATCTATCTGGCTATTATATGCAAGGCGCGACAGCGGTCTCAGAAGCTGTCATGCAATTGCATAACCGTGCAGAAGGTCGCCAATTAAATACACTCAACAATATGTTAGTCACTGGCTATGGTGGACGGATGCAGTTCCATGCGGCGTTAGTTATGGGGCGATAGGAGGCACGATGGAATATCCAAAAGAAGATATTATTTGGCCAACGGTAGTTGATATTGCAAAACCTTATTATGAGGCAATGCAGCAACATAAGTTACTTATTCAGCATTGTTCGTCCTGCCAAACCAGTCTACCACCTGCACAAAAAGTGTGTGATGAGTGTGGTGGCAATGAACTCGAATGGTTTGAGGCTAAGGGCACGGGGGTTATATATAGTTACGTGGTTTTTCACCGTAGTTTTCACCCCTATTACGATGACAAAATACCTTATACAGTGGCCTTAGTTGAATTAACGGAAGGTCCACGAGTTATGGGCCATATAGTAGCGAGTGATGGGCAGCCATATCAAGTTGGTACAGCGGTGAGAGCACACTTTAAAAAAATAGATAAAAAAAACGAGTTGCTTTATTTTAAATTAGATGGGGAGGAGCATTAATTGACAACATTAGTTAGAGATTACCTGGTTCGTGCAGCGAAAGCGATGCCAAAAAGAATAGCTTTTTATGAAGGAGAAAGGTCTATCGATTGGGCTACGCTAAATGAGCGGGCGTGTCGGTTTGCAAAAGCCTTACAAACCAAAAATATTGGCAAGGGCGATGTGGTCGCTATTTTGTCTCACGAGCACATTGAAGTTTATGAGGCTTTTCATGCCTGCTTAAAATTAGGTGCGCCACGGGTCGGTGTTAACTGGCGCTATTCTCCTAAAGAAATGTTGTATGTCATCCAGAACTCAAAAGCGAAAGTAGTATTAGTACAAGCTAACTGTGTGCCATTGATGGGCGATGTTGCCGAGCAATTGATATCCGAAGGTGTTTTATTGATTGGTTATGGTGGAGATCACAACCTGCCTTATGACTATCAAGAGTTGTTGGCAAAAAGTGATGGTAAGGTCGACCTTCCTGTACTTGAAAACGATGACTTGGCAGCCATCAGTTATACATCGGGTACCACAGGCTCGCCAAAAGGCGTGCTTTTATCCCAGCATGCGCTTAAAGACGCGATGATAAATACGGTGTTAAATATGGGGCTCACGCCAGATGATGTATGGTATGCCCCCACGTCATCGGCTTGGATTACCTTTGTACTCATAACAATGAATACGGTTAATGGAATGACATCAGTGCTTCCAGAGGGTGACTTTGATGTTGATCAATACTTTGAACATATTAATAAGCGGAAAGTAACGGTAACCATTATGGTGCCATTGATGATGCGCCGGATGATTCAAATCATGGAAGAAACGGACATTAAAATCCCATCCGTGCGACTAATAACCTATGGTTCATCACCAACAACGCCACAGTTAATCCGTAAAGCTGCTGAGACCTTCAACTGTGATTTAATGCAAATGTATGGTGTTACCGAAACCACAGGTGGTTGGATTTGTTTTATGAGACCAGAAGATACTGAAAGAGGTCTAAATGGTGAGGACCATCTTCTTCGTTCATGTGGTCGGCCAGCATTACATTTTGATATAGAAATTCGTGATGATAATGGCGCCGCTTTAGAGCCAAATACTAGCGGTGAAATTTGGTTAAAATCTGATACCTTAATGAGTGGTTACTTGGATTTAGAGGAGCAAACCAAAGAAGTGCTTAACAAGGGTTGGCTCAGAACTAATGATTTAGGCTATCTAGACGATGAGGGCTTTCTTTACCTAACGGATCGTAAAAATAACCTTATTATTACTGGCTCGGCTAATGTTTTTCCAAGCATGGTTGAAAATGTTTTAGATGAACATCCTAATGTTGCTGAAGTAGGTGTTATTGGTGTGCCACACCCTGAATGGGATGAGGCGGTGGTCGCGTTAATTATTGCCAAAGATAAAGCTGCGTTTGATTGCGATGAAATGGTTGCATTTAGTAAAGCAAGAATGGCAAAGTTTGAAGTGCCCAAACATATCGTACTAGTAGACGAGTTGCCAAAAGGGTTGACGGGGAAAATGCTTAAAAAAGATATGCAAGCGATGTTTAAAGATGGTCGTCTGTCGGTGCCATGGGACTTAGCTTAGGAAATACCTGCAAGCAGTTATCTGCAATTAGTTATTCGGTAAGAAGCTTGTCAGCTAACTGAAACAAGGCTGTCATTTTTGAGTGTTAATGTTTGCGATATATTTTATTGCGAATAACTACTCATATGCCTGACACTGATGTCTTCTATACTGCGCTTGCTCTATTATCCTTTTTCTTTTTAATAAAAGTCTCAACACGACTGAAGCTTTCTAGGGCTAAGCATCCCTCTGTCCGAGGACATTCAAAATGGGCTAGGCGAATTGCTAAATGGGTTCCTTATTTTTCTTACGATGAAGAGGCATTCTTTAGTAGCGATGAAGCTCCAATAGCTGTCGTTAATCAACGAAAAAAGGGTTTTAAGCAGCTAAGTGAAAGCTTAGCCTGCCACTCGCCAAAATCTACCGGGTTTTATGCCAGCTTAGAAGACAGTGTATCGGATGTACGCTTTACTAATTTATATCGAGTTCCCTATCCGTACCGTAACTACCTTGGTGAGCATATAAAACCAGCCTCAATTGTCACTGAGTCCTCAGGTGTTATGCTGAAGGATCTCGATGGTCGCTGTGGAGTTGACCTGAGCGGTTCCTATGGGGTGAATGTTTTTGGCTACGATTTTTATAAGTCTTGCTTGAAAAAAGGGTTCGAAAACGCACAAAACCTGGGCCCTGTCTTGGGGCCTTATCACCCAATAATTAAAAATAATGTTGAAGAATTGAAGCGAATATCTGGTCTTGATGAGGTGTCGTTTCATATGTCTGGTACAGAAGCAGTTATGCAAGCGGTACGCTTGGCTCGTTATCATACCGGTAAGCGATATTTAGTTAGATTCTGTGGTGCTTATCATGGCTGGTGGGATGGGGTTCAGCCAGGCATTGGCAACCAACGTAAAACTAATGATGTTTATACATTACGTGATATGAGTGAACGTACGTTGAGTATTTTACGAACACGACGTGACATTGCCTGTGTGTTGGTTAATCCGTTGCAAGGGCTGCATCCAAATTCAGATGCCTCAAGTGACGCTATGTTGGTTAATAGCGAAAGAGAAGCGGCCTTTGATAAGACAGCGTATAGCGAGTGGTTACAAAAACTTCAGCAAGTGTGTAAAGAGCGCTCCATTGTATTAATTTTTGATGAGGTATTTACCGGGTTTAGGCTCTCTCATAAAGGCGCGCAAGGTTTTTTTGCTGTGCAGGCCGATTTGGTTACTTATGGTAAGACCGTAGGTGGCGGTTTACCGGTGGGTGTTTTATGTGGCAGGCATCATTTAATGCAGCGTTTTAAAGAAGATCGGCCGGCGAATGTGTCTTTTGCGCGTGGCACGTTTAATTCACACCCGTACGTTATGACTAGTATGGGTGCTTTTTTACAAGCGGTTCAAGCAGAGGATATTCAACGCTCATATCAAGTGCTCGAGCAGGTGTGGAACGATAGAGTGCAGCAGATGAACCAAGCATTAAATGAGGCTGGTGTGCCAGTCAAGCTTGCCAACCTCAGCTCTATTCTCACTGTTTTATATACCCAGCCCAGTCGCTATAACTGGATGTATCAGTATTACCTAAGGAATGAAGGCATCCTGCTCAGTTGGATAGGAACAGGAAGGCTGATTATGAGCCATAACTTTACTGATGAGGAATTTGCTGAGGTGATTAAACGCTTCGTTTCGGCGGGTGTGAAGATGAAAAAAGATGGTTGGTGGTGGCAGGAATCGGCATTAACGAATAAATGGATAAAAAGGCGGATGTTGAAGGATATGGTGAAATCGGTATCAGCAAAAAGGTTAGTGAAAGAGGCGAAGCGATGATTGACTTTACATCGAATGCGGTTATTAGTGATTTTCGCCAGTCATTAAAAGATGAGTTTGGGGAGTATCTGCGTACAGCACAAGAAGGCTTGGATTACGAAAACTGTCTGAAGATTGATTTTCACTGTCATGATCACAATAGTGATGTGCCCGATGAACTTTGGGGAAGAATCCTTGGCTTACCAGAAACATGGCTTAAGACGGATAACTTGGTTAAATGTTTACATAAAAATGATTGCGACGTTGTGACGATAACCAATCATAATAATGCTCGGTCATGTTGGGAGTTAATTGCTGAGGGTAAGGATGTGCTGGTGGGTACTGAGTTCACCTGCTATTTTCCTGAATATAATTTATTTGTTCATGTGTTAGCGTATGGTTTTAATGCAGAGCAAGAAAAACACCTTAATAAAACACGCGAAAATATTTACCAATTTTTAAAATTCGCAGCTGCTCAAAATATACCCGTTATATTGCCTCACCCGCTTTATTTGTATACACGTGATAACAATATCGATCAGGCTTTATTCGAGAAATTAGCGGTCATATTTCAGCGTTATGAAGTGCTCAATGGTCAACGAGATTTATGGCAAAGTGTTTTAACCTTAAATTGGGTAAAAACGTTAACGCCTGAAAAAATCAATTTGTATGCTGAAAAGCACGGCTTAACGCCCAGTGACTTTGCTGTTGACCCTGACAAACCCAAAGTATTAACGGGTGGCTCGGATGATCATATGGGGGTGTTTGCAGGCGAATGTGGGTCGTACCTCTATGTGCCAAATTTAGCGCAGCGCTTGAAAACAGAAAAACCTTCAGCGTTAGCCTTAGAGGCGTTAATTGAGGGCCGTGTCGTGCCATTTGGTTATGTGGAAGAAAATCAAAAACTGAATATCGCCTTGTTGGACTACTTTGTACAAGCCGCCGTTAAAATAGAAGACCCAGGCTTACTTAGACTGTTTTTTCACCGAGGAGAAGCATCAGATAAAGTGGCCTGTTTTATTATTGCTAACTTATTGTTGGAGCTAAAAAAGAGCAAGAACGCTCAGAGTTTTTTTAAATTTATTCATAAGGCGCTCCAAGGTAAAAAGCCAGGCAAACTACTGACTTGGAAGGTAAAAAAAGATTATAAGTTTTGTATCGAGCATTTAACGCGTATCGCAGATAGTAAAGGCGGGTCGCCGAATGTTTTTGTGAATACAGTTAATACATCTGTTCAGGTACTCTATAAAAAACTAAGTTTATTAATTGTACAGAGGCTAAAGACGTCATCGGTTGGATCGGGTAAGCAGTTAAGCAGCTTTTCTACCGCGGATCTGACCAGTAAGTTTGAAATTCCCAGCCAGTTAACGGCGCTGTTTTATAAAGACAAACCCCAGCAAGATTCCATCAGCAATATTAATATTGGTGAGCTATTAGACCATCTATCGTTTCCTATGTTGGTGAGTATGGTTCTCTTTAGTGCAACATTTGCTAGTACACGGTTGTTATACCAAAACAGATCATTCCTTAATGACTTCTCAGAGCGTTTAGGGTGTAACCAACACCCTAAACGTGCGCTTTATTTAACCGATACGCTCAGAGATAAAAACGGTGTTTCTAATTCATTGTCAGCCAAACTTAAGGAAATTCAGCAGTCAGACTTGCCAATTGATTTTCTTGTTTGTAGTACTGATATTGAAGAAGAGGCACATTTATATGTCGTTGAGCCAATAACAACGTTTAGTGTTGGGAAGTTTGGTGAGCAAGAACTTAGAGTGCCTGATTTTCTTGAAGTGGCGAAGGTGTTTTATGAAGGGGGTTATGATCGAATTATTTGTTCAACCGAAGGCCCTATGGCGATTGTTGCACTGGTACTTAAGCATATGTTCAATGTGCCGGCATTCTTTTTTATGCACACTGACTGGGTCGAGTTTATTAAAAATACCACAGACCTAACGCAACATGAATTAGATAGAGTTAGGCGTGCACTTCGCTTCTTTTATAAGCAATTTGAAGGCGTTTTTGTGCTTAACACGGAGCATCAGTCATGGCTCACTGGGCACCATATGCAATTAGAAGAAAGTCGGGTGCACTTAACTGCACATCACGTCGGGAAATTTGATGATATGCAAGTCATGCCATTGAGAAAAGAAGAGCTGTTTAACGATGCCAACAGTGAAACACCGGTGCTGCTTTTTGCCAGCCGCTTAAGCAAAGAAAAGGGCATATTCGATTTGCCGTTTATTTATCAAGAACTGAAAAAAAGGCTGCCAGATATTCGCTTTGTGATAGCCGGGTCTGGGCCAGATGAAGACGAATTAAAGGCTCAAATGCCAGAGGCAAATTTCCTTGGGTGGGTGGATAAGCAAACAATGGCAGCTGCTTATGCAGGGCTTGATTTAAAAGTGTTCCCATCACGTTTTGATACGTTTGGAAATGTTGTTTTAGAAGCATTTACCCAAGGCATGCCAGTGATTGCATACAATACAAAAGGCCCCAAAGATATTATTGAAGATGGAATTAATGGATTTTTGGTTGAAGATAAGCAGCAAATGGTTGAGCAAATAGAGCAGTTTTTTTCAAGCAATGTTAATAAAGCGGCGATGCGAGAAAATGCCCTTAATAGATGTCAGCAATATCAAGCGGAACCAATAATGGCTGAATTTATGACAAACCTCGGCCTTAACGATTAATAAAAAAGTGAATGTCGTTGAAGGTTAGTGCGGCTTGAGACAGATGATTTCTAGGCTAATGCGAATGGAACGGTTAAATTTCTTATTAACAAACCGTATACCCCGTAAACTTTTCACTCACCTAATGGGGTGGTACAGCAAGATACAAAGCCCAACGCTAACAAGCTTATCCATCAGTATTTGGCGTATTTTTTCACCCGATTTGGACTTTTCCGAAGCAAAAAAACATAGCTTTAATTCATTGCATGAGTGTTTTATTCGCCAACTAAAAGAAGGGGTAAGGCCGATAGATACGTACAAAGGAGGCGTTGTTAGCCCTTGTGATGGCATTGTTGGTAGTCATGGCAAGGTCGATAATGGGGTGGTCTACCAGGCGAAGGGTTTTCCCTATCACGTTGCCGATTTAATTCCGGATAAGGCGCTGCAGAAACGGCTACAAAACGGCTGTTATGTAACGTTAAGGCTAACCTCAACGATGTATCATCGTTTTCATGCACCCATCGATTGTGAGGTAGATAAGGTTACATATATCTCGGGCGACACATGGAATGTAAACCCAATTGCCCTGACCCGGATTAAGAACTTATTTTGTAAAAATGAGCGAGCGTTTATAGAGTTAAAAACAGGGCACAAAGATGAGTGTCTTGTGCTGGTGCCCGTTGCAGCTATTTTGGTGGCTAGCATGCAGTTTCACTGTTTAGCAGCCCCCCTGAATCTTCGCTATAAAGGGCCTAATGTCTTGCCTTGCTCAGCCCTTTATAACAAAGGGGATGAGATGGGTTATTTTGAACATGGCTCAACTATTTTAGTTTTTGCCTCCAGCGAATTTGTAATAAACGAAGGCATTAGACAAGGCCAGCGTATAAAAATGGGTGAGCCGCTGTTACATAAAGCTACGTTTCGATAGTAATTAAAAGCTATTACAGTTCGCTAAACGGTCATAAGGGTGACATGCTAATGTCATATAAAGACGGCAAGCTGGTGTAAATTAATGATTGGAATTTCACCATGGGTTTTTTTGAAGAGCTACGTCAACAGCGCTGGGATGATCACCGTTACTATCATCATAATAGAGTAAACCAAGCGCTACATCTTTTTAGTGCAATGAGTTTTCTACTTAGTTATTACTACTTGTTTAAAGACCCAGTTGTTGCGGTTATGGTTGGTTGGTTAATTGCAATGGTGTTAAGGCAGATAGGGCACTTCTTTTTTGAACCTAAAACCTATGATGATGTTAATAACGCATCACATGAATATAAAGAGAAAGTGAAGGTGGGTTATAACCTACATCGTAAAATAATTTTATTGAGTGTTTGGCTGCTGTCGCCTCTATTTTTATTGATAAGCCCTAGTTTTTTCGGCTTATTTGAACACGCCTCATCGAGCTATGATTATTTATACAACACCTCAATTCTTTGGTTGATTGTTGGTATTGGCGCTATTTTATTTAGAACGATTCATTTGTTTTTTATCATGGGCGTTCAATCCGGTTTGGTCTGGTGTAGTAAAATTATGACAGACCCGCTTCACGACATTTATATCTATTACAAATCACCGTACCTTTTATTAAAGGGTGATATGTATGATGAAATGAGTGATTGGTATGATGAAGATTTACAGGGCAGTCTAAAGAAAAATGGCCGTGTGGGCTAGCGAATGAAAATAGCGATAGCAGGTGCAGGCTATGTAGGCATATCGTTAGCTCTGCTATTGTCACAACGTAATCAGGTTGTTATTTTTGATATTTCAGCAGAGAGAGTTACTTTATTAAAACAGAAAAAATCGCCTATAGACGATGCAGACGTTAAGCAGTTTTTAAAGGATGATAGTCTTTCCTTGGTGGCTACCAACGATCAATATGAGGCGTATAACGAGGCTGATTATGTCATTATTGCCACGCCCACCAATTACAATGTGGATACCAATGCTTTTGATACCTCTTCTATAGAAACGGTTGTTGGCGATGTTTTGAGCATTAACCCTGAGGCTGTGATGGTTATTAAGTCAACGATTCCAGTTGGCTATACCTATAAAGTAAGGGAGCAATACGGTACAAAAAACATACTGTTTTCGCCGGAGTTTTTACGCGAAGGAAAAGCACTGCATGACAATTTGTACCCTTCTCGCATTATTGTTGGTGAAAAATCAGAGCGAGCAAGAGTGTTTGCTAAGCTGTTGGTGGATGGTGCAAAACTGCCGGCTGATGAAATACCGATATTATATACACACTCAACGGAGGCCGAAGGGGTTAAGCTGTTTTCAAACACGTACCTTGCAATGCGGGTTGCCTACTTTAATGAACTCGATAGCTATTGCGAGTTACATCAATTAGATACGCGTCAGGTGATTGAGGGCGTTGGTCTAGACCCAAGGATTGGTAAGCATTACAACAACCCGTCATTCGGTTATGGTGGTTATTGCTTACCTAAAGATACCAAGCAATTATTATCAAATTATCAACAAGTGCCGAATAATTTAATTAAAGCCATTGTTGATGCCAACAATACGCGTAAGGACTTTATTGCCGAGCAAATTATAAAAACCCAGCCAAAGGTAGTGGGTATATATAGACTTATTATGAAGCAAGGCTCCGATAACGTTCGTTCTTCAGCCGTGCAGGGTATTATGAAGCGTATTAAAGCCAAAGGCATTGAGGTGATTGTTTATGAGCCAGTGCTGGAGGAGACGAGTTTTTTTAATTCGCCGGTCATGAGCAATTTGGATTCTTTTAAAAGCCAAGCGGATCTTATTGTCGCCAATCGATTATCAAATGATTTACACGATGTGCTGTGCAAAGTGTATACAAGGGATTTATTTGGTAATGATGCATAGGTGAGAGCAGAATCGTTGCAGCCAATATAAGCTTATTTATAACGCACAGTTCTTTCAAATAAAATTAAGCACAGGTAGCTTGCCGAACCGTATAGTTGTGGGTAAGTTGCCTGCTTCAATTGATCAAAAACGCAAAGGGTTTGGAGCTAATATTGGTTTTCGCTGAGAAGAGGCTTTTTTATGAAAGAGCCGATAAAAAGCTGGCTACGTACTCTATGAGTAAATACATATCAGCTATTTATCGGCAAGTATGACGGTTTTAGTTGTATTGAGCGTCTTCCATAAAGGCTTCTATCCACATTTTGCATAGTGGTGAGCGAACAATGTCTTCAACTTGAAACTCTATAATAGGAACCGGTAAGTTTAATTTGTTGATCAGTTGTAGAACTTTGTGTAAGCCATTGGAGCCCATGATGTCAGATTGCATAATATCGCCATTGATGATGACTCGTGAATTGTCGCCAACACGGGTAACAAACATTTCCATTTCTTTCGGACTAGTATTTTGTGCTTCATCTAAAATAACAAATGCATCATTAAACGATCGTCCGCGCATGGTTTCAAAAGGGGCTATTTCTAAGTTGCCGTTTTTAAGCATGGTGTCATAGGTTCCGTCGCCTAATTGCTGCCGAATAACATCGGTAAATGGGGCCACCCAAGGCGCCATTTTTTCAGTTAACGTGCCAGGGAAAAACCCCAGTGACTCCGATGCAGATACATTAGGCCGTGTTAAGACAATTTTGTTAATTTCGCCATCAAAATACATACGTGAAGCTAGCGTAGCCGCTATGTATGTTTTACCTGTACCGGCGGGGCCCATCACGCAAACCATATCATTTTCAAAAATGGCTCGAATATACTCTTTCTGGGTGAAATTTTTAGCCAATATTTCCGGGCGGTTATCAACGACATAGAACTTTTCCTTTTTACGACGGGCGCTCATAAAGTTATCTCCAGATCATTTAGGGGGGGTAAAGCGAGTGATGATTAAGTATTAGGTCGAAAATAAGTAGATGGCTTGCTACAGCACATATGAAAATACTAAGTAAGCTGAAGAGCGCGATTAATGCACCCTTATCCATATTGTTTAAGCTTATTAGACTTATATGCCTGACTTTATTTTTCTTTGGTCTATTAAATACACCGTGATGGCTTATCGGTTGAGGCTTGTTATCTGCGCGCAAGTTTTTAGCAAAGGTGGCACTGTGAGCTAATGATGAGGGAGCATTAGCGACCAATGTCATCGACCTTGGTTTTTTTGAGTTTTGCTACTACCTGACGCAATCACGCTATTCATTCGAACAATCCCTGAAGCCAGTATTAAACTTAAATAGCTAATGTAGTGATGTTTTATCACAGTTCTTTAAAGCTGTATAGCCGTCATGACGGTTGATTTTGGGCTTATTTAGCTTGAAGGCTTTTTTTGCTAGACTAAGAAATAAGCATGGTCAGCTTTAGTATGGGTATTCTAAGTATTATTCTTGATATTTTACTGAGTAAGCATATAGAGCAGCCGTTAAACTGCACGATTAGTAACGAATATAAAATTGAGATATCAAGATGATGAAAGCATGTACAGCGGTATTGCCCAGTAAAAAACTAGTTTGGTTGATGCTTATTGTCTTCAGTCTTCTTTTGGAATCAGTTGCGTTAATTTATCAGTATGTTTTGGATTACCCTCCTTGCGTTGTGTGTATTCAAATACGAATTTTACTTGTTGCGATGATTGTCATTTCGTTAATAGGGCTGTTATTAAGGGCTTATATGTCTTCACGCTTTGTTAGTTTATTGGCCTTGTTAGCTGTGTGTGGTGTTTCTATCGAGCGCTCTTGGATGTTATTGGGCACAGAGCGGGGCTTTATTTTTGGCAGCTGTGGTTTCGATTTAGGCTTGCCAGCTTGGTTAGCGCTTGATGAATGGCTGCCGTTTGTTTTTAAAGTACAAACGACATGTGGTTATACACCTGAAATAGCGTTTGGCATTACGATGGCGGAAGCCTTATTGGCCTTTTTTAGTGTGATGGCCTTATTTATTGTTTATTTATTATTTGTTATTGCGAAACCAGCTGAATAGGGCTTTATCAACAATAGTGTATCGTTTAGAGCAATATTGCGATGCTAAGCAACAAGGGTATCGATACTACAACGGCAACATTGCTTGCTAGATAAAGTGGGTGTTTACCAATGCACTCTTTATGTTTTATCGCACCATATAAAGCAACGCATGCCAGTGGCATAGGCGTTAAGGCAATCCAACTTTGGCTGGGCAAATAACCAATCAAAACATTAGCAGTAATTATTAACATTGTTAAAAGTGTGAATAAACCGTAAATAAAATTACTTAGGTTAAAGCCGTAGGCAATTGGAAAGTGGTTGCGCCCTATTTGAGCATCGGCTTGTATATCGGGGTATTGATTAAGCAGTAATAGGTTATTAGCGAGTAAAAAAGGAATTACGCCAATGACAAAGCTTTTAGCCAAATATTCGCCGGTTAATACAAACTGGGTGCCCACGACCATCAAAATGCCAAAGCCTACCCCCGGTGTGAGGAGGCAAATGATGGGTCGTTTATTGATGTATTGAGTATATGTCAGTATTAAGCCTATTCCAATCAGCCCGATCGGCAATAATCGAAGGCCACAGTGCGAGAGGAAAAAACAGCCGATCAAAGTGGTTAGAAGGAGAGAAAAAATGCCAATATAGAAGACCATATTGGCATTGTCAGGGTGTTGAGGTAAGGCACCACTGCCACCTGAAAAAGGTGTTTTTATCGTGATTGAATCTAGCCCGCTTTTGAAATCAAAATATTCATTAAGGGTGTTGACGCTGATGTGGGCCAATAAAGCGCCGGTTAGTGCCAGCAACAGAATGGGAATGCTAATGTCTGGCTGGCTAGAGATCGCAATACTGGCTCCTAGGAACACACAAGCCATCGTTAAAATCAAGAACGGCAACCTCATCGATAAAGTGGCGACGGCAACCTCATCGATAAAGTGGCGACGGCGAGCATCATGGATTAAGAATGCTAAATTAGACGCAAGATTTTACAACACCACCATCAACGCGTACGGCAGCGCCGGTGGTTGCCGAGGCTAACGGGCTGCATAAATAGGTGACCATGTTGGCGACTTCTTGTGTATCAGCAAAACGTTTGATCAGTGACGAAGGCCGCATAGATTGGAAAAACTCTTTTTCGAATGCTTCAAACTCTTGACCGCCGCTGACCTGATCGACAAATTCAACGACACCTTCCGAGCGTGTAGGGCCAGGTAACACGGCATTCACAGTAATGCCGGTACCTGCACACGTTTCTGCTATACCGCGTGAAACTGCCAGCTGGGCTGTTTTGGTGGTACCGTAATGAATCATTTCTTGCGGAATTTGTATGGCGCTTTCACTACTAATAAAGATAATTCGCCCCCAGTTTTTTTCTCGCATATAGGGTAAATAAGCACGTGATAGTCTGACACCGCTGAGAACGTTAACGTTAAAAAAACGTTCCCAGTCTTCATCAGGAATATCCATAAAGTCTTTTGGCTCGAAAATGCCTAAGGCATTGACCAAAATATCTATGTGAGGGTGCTCGGCGGTCAGTTGATCACAGCCTTTGCTGGTTGAAAGGTCAGCGCTTATATATTCAACCTGTGCTTGAGGATATTCAAGCAGGATTTTTTCTTTAGCCGCGACCAAATTGGCTTCATTTCTGCCGTTAATAATAAGCTGTGTGCCTTCTGCAGCGAGCGTTTTGGCGATGGCAAAACCAATGCCTTGGCTAGAGCCTGAAACGAGGGCTTTTTTATCTTTAATTTGTAAATCCATTATGTGTTTTCTCCGAGTGTTGTTGCTTTTTCCTTCGCTATAGCAATGGCATTGTTCACTGAGTTTGGGTCGGCTAAAGTGGGTTCTATCAAGACACTATTTATTTCCCTAAAGCCAATAAAGCCTAAAGCCATTTCTAGGTAAGTTTTTTGAAAATCCATGCCCTTCGCCTCAGGAGTGCTGTATTCGCCACCACGAGAATAAATGGCGGTAACCGGTTTTCCTGTCACTAACCCAAAGAAGCCGGTCTCGGGGTTAACGCTAAAAGTAAGGCCAGGTTGAGTGATGATATCAATATAGTGTTTTAACTTATAGGGGATGGAAAAATTCCACATAGGAACGCTAAGCAAGTAGCAGTCTGCGTTTTTAAATTGCTCAATAAGCGTAACGATCTGTTGCCATGCAAGGGCCTCAGCTTCATTGGGGTTTTGGCCGTGTAAGACACTGTATTTGGCATTCAGGCGATCGCCATCAAACTCAGGCAAGTTCATATCCCAAATATTTAATGTGGTAACAGTATTGTCTGCTGAAACTGATTTAAAGGCACGAATGTATGTATTCGCAACATCAGTAGAACTTGAGCGTTCACCGCGTGGTGATGCTTGAATATAAAGTAGTTTGCTCATGGTGTCCTCGTAAATTATTGAGTTGATATTTACCCTAACATCCCTTAACGAAGCTGTGAATTTTTTCATATTAGATGAAGCTAATTTGCGAGGGGGTTTACAAAATTTATTTCAGTCGAACGATTAAAAATCTCAGAAATAGCATGGTGTTATAGGTAAAAATTAGATGACTGAAAATATAGCTTGCCAATAGAAAATTTTCATAGACAGCCACGAAGCATTATGATTTACTAATTAACGTTCGTTAGAATTTTGCGGGTAAACATAAATCCCACCTTCATAGGTCGGAGAAACTTCGGAGAAAGAGAATGGGAAATGCAAGTGTTATGGCGATACCGCCACTGGGCTCACATGAACTTGGTACGGAAGCTATTCCGTCCGATCATTATTCGTCGCAAGCCTTTTTTGAGCAGGAAAAGGAAAACATATTTAAGAAAACATGGTTGATGGTAGGCAGAGAAAGTGATGTTGCCGAGCATGGCGATTATATTACTTATTTTATTGATGCCTTAGAAGTCTCCATCATCATCACTCGAGATAAGCATGGGCAAGTGAACGCTTTTTATAATGCGTGTACACACCGAGGGGCGCATGTTTTGACTGAGCCATGCGGTAAAGCAAAATTTATGACCTGTGGCTTTCATGGCTGGGTCTTTGACGCTGAAGGTCAGTTAGCAGACGTGCCGGGTGAAGATCTTTTTGGTGACTTTGATAAAAGTAAATTGGGCCTTAAGCCAGTATCTGTTGATGTATGGGGTGGGTTTGTTTTTATTAACCTTGACCCCAAGCCAAGTGTTCCTCTGAAAGAATATCTACAGCCGCTTAATGAGTCTTTTGACAAGTACCTAGGCAATAAAGATTGGACGTGGAGCTATGGCTGGCGCTCTACATTTAATGCCAACTGGAAATTATTGGTGGATGCACAAATCGAAGGCTACCACGTTGATCAGACACACCGTAATACCATCGCGGGTGCTATCCCGGGTACTTATGCGCCAGCTGATGTTTATCCAGACAGTATTGGCGTGCCGGCAAGAGTTTGTGCATACCGGCCGGAGGAAATGATGGGTATACAAACAGACGTTGCTCTATTGTCGGCCAAGCACGGAGCCACTTCTTTGTACACAAAGTCTGAAAATGAGTTTAGCGCAGATGATGGCGCTGGTGTTTTAAATGATGATCATCCGTTGTGGATTTTTGATGCTTATTTATTATTTCCTAACGTCGTTTTATTTATCCAGAAAGGCCAAATTCTAGTTCAAAGAACGCTGCCTATTTCGCCCGATAAGTGTCTTTGGGAAGTAGATTTCTTCCACACCGGTGAAATAGAAAACTTTGGCCAATTGTTCAATTCTGAACAAGGTCGTATTCAGATTAGGGATGTATTAACCGAAGACTTGTACACGGCTGAAGGCATTCAGATGAACTTTAATGCAGGCATCATAAAAGAGATCCATATTAATAGGCAGGAAATCCCTATTCGTGCTTATTACCATCGTCTTATGAGCGCAATGAAAGGAACAGGAGAATAAAATGAGCAACGCGATAGCACGCCCAGATACCAGTGATATTGAGGCTGAAATAAACAAATGGGCGCTTCCAACCACAGAAGATAGGCTGGTAAAGCGAATGAATAGCACAATGGATGAGATTAATTCATTCCATTATGCAATGTTACCAAAGCTGCCTGCGATCATTGATTACTTAAACCAATTTAAATTGGCTGACTTATCAGAAGAGGACCTTAAGCTATCAAGAGCAGCTCTTGCCATGTGTGAGGTTGATAATGCGGTGTATAAATGGAAAGCACCGATTTTAAACACCGGCATCGATACGTTGAGAATGGTTAAAAAGTCAGGCTTTAGCGACAGGGTTATCTTATGAGCGGTCGTCTAGCAGGAAAGGTTGCTTTAATAACAGGTACCGCAGGTGGTCAGGGCCGTGCAGCGGCAGAAATGTTTGCCGCACAAGGCGCAAAAATTGTTGGCTGTGACGTAAAAGAAGGCGAGCACGAGGAAACAGTTCGCCGGGTTGTTGATGCGGGTGGTGAAATGGTCAGCCGTGTTGTTGATTTAGGCGACGAAGATCAAGTAAAAAGCTGGATAGATTTTGCAGTAGAAAGCTACGGTGATTTTGATATTTTATATAACAATGCGTCCGCCGTACGTTATGGCAAGATTGATGAATTTTCAACCGAAGACTGGCACTGGCTAGTTCGTAATGAGCTGGATTTGGTGTATTACGCGATCAAACATGCCTTTCCAATTATGAAGCGCCGAGGGGGTGGCAGTATTGTCAATACTGCGTCTGCTGCGGGTGTTATTGGGTCTACTTTTGCAGGTCATATCCATCAATTTGCACATTCCATGACAAAAGGCGGGGTGATTGCGATGACGCGAACATTAGCGGCAGAGTTTGCCGATGCCAAAATACGCGTTAATAGTATTTCCCCAGGATTAATTGAAACCCCCGCATTTGCTGTTTTCCCAGATAAAGCGCTGTTGAAGAAAATGATCGATGACATTATGAAACTACAGCTGATGGATGTATTAGGGCAGCCTGAAGATATTGCTTATTGCGCACTCTATTTGGCCTCAGAAGAATCCCGCTTCGCGACGGGGCAAAATTTTTGTATCGATGGTGGCCTCACGGCTATTTAATTAAACAATCACATAAGGAATGAACATGATTAAGCTTTATCATATAGAAGCTGAAGGGGATCCCTTCGGTGGCTCACGAAACGGTTGTAAAGCCGTTATTGCATTAGAAGAAATTGGTGTGGGTTATGAAATCAATGCATTAGATCGGATGGCTGATTGTCGACCTACCGATGCGCCTTACCGACAAATAAATCCAAATGGTGTCACACCCACGATAGATGATAATGGTTTTATTCTTTGGGAGTCAGGCGCTATTCTTCAGTATCTAGCCGATGCAAATCCGTCATCTGGCTTATTACCAACAGATTTAAAAGAACGTGCCAAAGTTCTACAGTGGGTAGCGTGGGAAGGAGCATCCTTTGCGCCGGCTTTACTCAACTTCTTTTTCGCCATGACCGCGCCTGAGCCAGATGAAGCAACTGTTGCCAGTACCAAAGAAGCTTTCCTAAGCACGTTAGGTATCCTAAATAAGCAATTAGCAGGGCAAGACTATATCTGTGGTTATTACTCCATTGCCGATATCGCTATTGGCGCGATTACCTCGCTATCTTTTCTTCTTGGTCTTGATTTATCACCCTACCCGAACATTTTATCTTGGTTAGCTCGTTTGCGTGAAAAACCATCTTGGCAAGCAGCGCCAGCGGTAATGTCGGATATGGAGGCTGGTAAAGAACAAATTGGTTAATAGTCAATTCGAGTGCTTAGCCAAGGTATAGCGCTTAGGGAGGATAAGAGATGAGTAAGTTTGATTACAATAAATTAATAGATAATGAAGCAGCGCTGCAATCACGCAGTATTTTTTGGGAACCAGAGATTTATCAAGAAGAGCTAAAGCAGATCTTTAATCGCTGCTGGCTTTTTTTGGGACACGATAGCCAATTACCTGAAGCAGGCGACTTTTTAAGAACTTACATGGGCGAAGACGATGTTATCGTCGTGCGTGGTGAAGATGGTGAGGTAAGAGCCTTTTTGAATGCCTGTAGTCACCGAGGTAATAAAGTGTGTCATGCAGAGTGGGGTAAAACAAAAGCCTTTACGTGCTCCTATCATGGTTGGGCGTATGACAATATGGGTGAGCTGGCTGCCGTGCCGCTAGAAGAATCAATCTATGACAATTTGGATCGTAGTAAGTTAGGTTTGGTACCGGTGGCTCGGGTACAAAACTACAAGGGAATGATCTTTGGTACCTTTGCCGAAGAAGGCCCGGACCTAGTGGAATACTTAGGCGACATGGCCTATTACCTAGATGTTGTACTCGATGCTTCACCAGAAGGGATGGAGCTTATCGGCACGCCATACCGAGTAGAAATACCCGGCAACTGGAAGCTACCTGTAGAAAATGCGATTGGTGATGGCTATCACGTAGCTTGGGCACATGCGGGTGCTATGCGAGTGGTGGGCACTATTGGTCAAGGACGTAGTGAATCGGTTCTTGGTATTGGCAAAGATAACACCGGTTTTGATGACTCAGGGCAATTACAAATTGCAATACCGCCACATACTATCTTATCCACACTCGATGGGCAGTCAGGCTATGCACTATATGATAATCCCGGGCCGTGCATTGAGCACCTTGAGCGAGTGAGGCCAAGTGTTGTGGAGCGTTTAGGTGAGGTGCGTGGTAAACAATTACTAGGCTCAGAGACGCATATGGGGGTTTTCCCTAACTTGCAAATTATTCAGGGTTTAAACCTGCTGCGGGTTATTCACCCGAAAGGCCCAGGTGCTTTTGAGGTGGCAACTTATTCTATGGCAGATAAAAACACACCTGATGAGGTGAAAGATATTATTGTCAAACATGTCGGTCAGACATTCGGCTCAGCGGGTATTTTAGAAGGTGATGATGGTGATTTTACCGAAGCGATCACACACTCTCCCAATGGGTATGCAACTAGGCAAATGAAGGGTTGGCTGGGTATGGCTAAGGGGCGAACAATGGATTGGGATGGGCCTGGGGAAGCCTCCCCGGGTATTGTTAATGAGCTTTGTCAGCGAGAGTTTTATGCGCAGTGGCAACGAACTATGTTGGCTGAATCAGCCAGCGATATTTTGCCGCAAGCACCGATCCAGAAGGAGTCTGTCAATGGCTAGAAAACAAAAAATAGCGCCAGTGGGCAAAGACACAGATATGCAAACAGCTTATCGAATAGAACGGTTTTTGGCAGCTGAAGCACGTGTTTTGGATGAAGAACGTTACGATGATTGGCTGACCATGTTGGATGAAAACATTGCTTATAAAATGCCTATTCCAATGAATACTTATCGAAGAAACAGGCTAGGCAAAAGTTCCATTTGTGAAACGATGATCTACGATGAAAACTTTGAAAAGTTAAAGCAACGAGCAGCCAGAGAAGATACTGGCATGGTTTGGCTAAACGACCCAGCGACCCACCATGTTCGTACCGTAACAAATATTGAGTCGTTTTGTACCGAGGAGGCGAGTGTTTACGATGTACGAAGTAAATTTACCTTATTGCGTGCAAGACGCGATAAAGACCATATTAGCCATACCGGTACACGTAAAGATTTGCTGCGTGATACTGGTGATGGCCTGAAGTTAGTCGCAAGAACGGTGTTTTTACCTGCGCGGGTGATCGTCGACAAAAACTTAAACATGTTTTTCTAAGCATAAAACTAATTAATTAAGGAGTCATAATGACAGCACGAATGGAAGGGCATAATGCCATAGTGACAGGTTCATCATCGGGAATGGGGCGTGCAACAGCACTTCGTTTAGCTTCAGAAGGGGCCAGTGTGTGTTTGGCAGATATTAATACAGAAGGCAATGCCGAAACGCTGGAATTAATTAAACAACAAGGTGGGCGTGCCATTGCACAATACTGTGACGTGTCAGATGAAACACTGGTAAAAGAAATGACCGCTTCGGCAGAAGCGGCTTTTGGTTCGGTCTCTATCTTATTTAATAATGCCGGTTTTGAAGACGGTGATGGCAATACCGATGAGTTGGACGTTGATGCTTGGGAAAAAGTGCAGTCGATTAATACACGAGGTGTATTTTTGGCCGCTAAATATGCACTTAAAAGTATGATAGCGGGTGGTAAAGGCGGCTCGATCACAACAACATCCTCTATTGGTGGGCTGATAGGTACACCCGGCGGCCTGCATTCTTACTGTGCTTCAAAAGGGGCGGTTATCTCATTAACTCGTTCATGGGCCGTCACGTATGCGAAGCATAAAATAAGAGCAAATGCTATTTGCCCCGGCCTTGTGTTAACCTCTATGGTTAAGAGAATTGGTCCAGAGTTTATAGAGGCAGCCTCTGGTATGACACCGTTAGGTCGGGGGGCGGAGCCAGAAGAAATTGCCAATTTAGTGGCGTTTCTTTCAAGTGAAGAATCACAGTTTATTACTGGGGCGATTATCCCCATTGATGGTGGGTATACGGCACAATGAGTCAATATCCAGCCTTCTCGTTAGATTTATTTCGCCTAGATGGGCAGATCGCGCTGGTTACTGGCGCGGGCTGCGGGTTAGGTAATGTATTTGCGCGCGCCTTGGCTTCAGCAGGCGCAACGGTCGTGTCGGCAGATATTAATTTGGCATCAGCGGAACAAACGGCTGAAGAAGTTCGCCTGTTGGGTGGTAAGGCTTTATCAGTTGAGGTTGATGTCAGTGATGTTGATTCAGTGGCGGCAATGAATAGGGCGGTACTTCAGGCATATGGCAGGCTAGATATTTTAGTGAATAATGCAGGTATCGCCAGTCCAGCAGATCGAATACATGAGATGCCAGTAGAAGACTGGGACCGTGTGAACGCGGTTAATACTCGGGGGGTATTTCTGTGTACTAAAGCAGTGCTTCCACAAATGATGGCACAAAAGAAAGGTTCTATTATTAATATTTCTTCGGTGGCTGGTTTAGCGGGTGTATCGAATGATTTATCTGCGGTGGCTGCTAATTACTCTGCTTCTAAAGGGGCGGTAGCAACGTTGAGCAAACAGATTGCTGTGGAGTATGGAAATGAGGGTATTCGTTGTAATGCGATAGCGCCAGGCTGGCATTTGGGTACGCAGCTAGGCCGTGAAGCATTGCCGTTAAGTGAGGCTGATATTGCTGCGATGGTAGAGAAACTGCACGGGTTAACGCCGTTGAATAGAACAGGCGACCCTGAGGAGTTGGCTGGTTTATTGGTGTACCTAGCTAGCGATGCGGCTTCTTTTATGACGGGGCAAGTGATTGCGCATGATGGTGGTTGGACGGCTTGGTAAATTTAATACGTCGATAATAAAAAAGGGCTGATGGCGCACCCCTTTTTAGTATTCTAATACAGCGCTTGTATTGTCTTGCTTGAGTTTTAGCGGCATTAAACGTGCGCTAATAGTTAGCTTAATCAAATTGATAGGCTGAAACGTTAACGCCCATAACATTGTCTTGGAATATGTTTTTGCCTTGGTTGTTTCCGCCCGCTCCAGCAACGACCATTAACGGCAGTAGGTGTTCTTCCCGTGGGTGTGCTTGTCGAGCGGAAGGTGCGTTGAGCCAGTTGCCAAGTCGCTTGTTTCGTTCGTCGGGTTTAGACTCACAGGTGTTTGTTAGCCAATGATCAAATGTAGCGGCATGATTACCAATATCTTGCCCCTGCATTAAGGTGTCCATATTGTGAAAGCTCATACCACTGCCGAGAATGAAAATATCTTGTTCTCTTAAAGACTGAAGTGCAGCGCCAACTTGAATATGGTAAACGGGGTCTAAGTTATGTTGTAAGGACACTTGAACAACAGGAATATCCGCATCTGGAAACATCACTTTTAAAGGCACAAAGGTGCCGTGATCATAGCCATGATCGGGGTCAAGTGCACAGTCAATATCTGCATTTTTTAAAAGCGCTTGTATTTGCTTAGCAAGCTCTGGCGAGCCTGGGGCAGGGTAAGTCAGTTCGTAAGTATGTGGTGGAAAACCGTAGTAATCAAAATATAGCGGCGGGTGAGGCTGCGAGTTGATCCTAATAACGTCTTCTTCCCAATGCGCAGAGATAACAATAATGGCTTTTGGTTTTCTCGGAAGAATTTTATGAAGATTTTGTAACCATCCTTTCATGGTGTCCCACGTATCTGCAGGGCCACGCGTCCAATCCATAAAAAAACAAGGGCCGCCTCCATGAGGGATGTAAATAGTTGGAAAAATTGGGTTGGACATAAGCCTTAAATAACTATTGAATTAGGTAAGATATGATATATCATCTAACGCTTAAGTAACTAAAAAAAGAGGGGGTTTAAATGAGTGATTCGAGAGTTAAGCTGTCGTGTGTATCCGTTGCGCTGCATTGGATTGTCGGCATTTCAATAATTATGTTGGTAGCCGTTGGTGTGTACATGACCGATTACAAGGTGTATGCCTTGTATCCTATCCATAAGTCGGTAGGAATGATTGTTTTTATCTTTATATTTGCACGTGTGGTCTGGCGCGTGAAACAAGGTTGGCCGGAGCCCGCAAGTACCTATAAATCATGGGAGCATGCACTGTCTAAACTGGTACATTGGACGCTTATTATTGCGACAGTAGTGATGCCTGTTTCAGGAATGTTAATGTCGGGTCTAGGCGGGCATGGGCTTTCTGTTTTCGGCTTAGAGCTCTTGGCTGCAACACCAAATCCTGATGAGGTTGGAAAAATGATCCCTATTAACGGGCCTATTGCAGGGGTGGCGCACGAGACACACGAAATTTCTGGTAAGTTAATGTTTGTAGCATTTCTTTTACATGTATCAGGTGCACTAAAGCACCACTTTATGGATAAAGATGGTACTTTGAAAAGAATGCTTGGTCAGCGCATAGACTAAACATCAAAAGGGCGGGAAACCGCCCTTTTTTATTTGTTTGATTTTATTTAAACAACACCGATACACTAACGTGCTGTTGATTTCCAAGTCCTGTATAGATGGCAGTTAAACGACCTTTTTTTATAGGTACTGGCGAAGTAAGGCTACCAAGTGATAAGTAAGCGCCTGGCTTTAGAGGGTAATTTAAAGCCAATAGACGATCTCTTAGCCAACGAATAACATTAACTGGGTTGCCCATCAGCGAGGAACAGGCGCCAGTTTTTAAATGGCTGCGGTCCTCTTCGTAGACAATGCCAACTTGACAGAGGTTTAGGTTTTCAATCAATTCCATTGGAATTGGTTCCCCCATTACTCCATAACGAGCGCCGGTATTAATCGCCATCAGCATGTCGGCTGTTAACGGTTTATCTGTTGAAAAAAGCCTATCGGGCACCTCGATAAAGGGAATAACTTGGTCAATAGAGGCGAGTATTTCTTGATCGGTTTTTGCGTTATTGATGGCGGAATCTTTGATTCGTACCAATAAGTCAGCTTCTGCAAACGGGTGAGTGGCGGCGCTTATGTTGATTACGGCCGGGCTTTCTAGCAACATTTTATTTAAAAATATGCCTAGCAACGGCTGCTCAATGCCCATTTTTTGTTGAATGTCCGGGTTTGTTATAGCCGCTTTGTACCCAGCGATGCCGCCCCAATTTTCCGATAAGGCATAGACAACGTGTTTTTGAATTTCTAGCGCCGTTTCTGTTGTCAGTCCGGGAATGGCATCCGCCTCAGTGTTATCAGTAAAGTGCTGATAAATATCCAACGCTGTACGTGGTACAAAGTTTTCTTGGCGCATAAAAAAGATAGCCACGGCGGCCACGGCAAAGATTAAAAAGGTAAATTTAAATTTCATAAGCTTTAACTGAAGAATTGAGTAAATACATGAGTGATGTCGTGATGGTCGGCGACCCCTGCGCTTTCGCGGATGCTATGCATTGCCCACATTGGGCAACCTACATCAACGGTTTGGATGCCTAGTTGTGCCGATGTCATGGGGCCAATAGTGCTGCCACAACCCAGATCGGTTCGGTGGGAATATTGCTGATAAGCGACTTTAGCCTGTTCGCACAAATGAATAAATCGAGATTGAGAGGCACTGTTTGAGGCATAGCGAATATTCGCATTTACTTTGATAACCGGACCCTGATTAACGAATACCTTGTGCTCAGGTTCATAAGCATTAGGGAAATTAGGCTGATAAGCGTGAGCCATATCGGCGCTAATCATAAAACTATTAGATAAAGCGCGTTTATAGTCCTCGGTAGATAGGCTTAGTGAGCCTGCAATGCGTTCGAGTACATCGGGTAAGAAGCTGCCATCGGCCCCTTTATGGCTGTTGCTACCTATTTCTTCATGGTCAAAAAATGCACAAATATTAAATTGTTGCGAATGCAGGGAGGCGTCAGATATTAACGCACTGAGACCAGCGTGACAGGAGGCTAAATTATCGAGTTGACTATTGGCGTAAAACTCATCATTCAAGCCGTAGAGGGAGCCTGCCTGCGTGTCGACAGCATGTAACTCCCAGGCAGAAATAGTATCACTATTGATGCCCAGCTCCGTTGCTAACAGCTCAACAAGAGCCGGTTGCTCATCATCAAGAGACAGCAATAAGGGCAGCTCAGTTTGTTTATTAAGCTTTAAGCCATCGGTATTAACCTGCGGATTCATGTGTATAGCAAGGTTCGGGAGGCGTAGAAAAGGCTTTTTAAAATGTACTAATTTGGAGAGTAAGGTGCCGTTTTGGTTGATATGTACGCGCCCTGCTAGACTTAAATCGCGGTCGGTAAAGGTGGCTAGCAATGGGCTACCATAAATCTCTACAGCTAAACGGTTGATACCGCTTTGTTGCTGGTCTGGTTTAGGTTTTACCCGTAACCCTGGTGAGTCAGTGTGGGCGCCGATCAGCCTAAACCCCTCTTGAGCAAGGTTATTTGAACCGACGGTAAAGGCGATGATGCTAGAGTCGTCTCGTTTGACGTAATAACGCCCATTCGGTTGTAATGCCCATGTATCACCCTCTAATAGTTCACTAAAACCTTTGTTATCTAGGATTTCTTTGCTCGTGTGAACAGCGTGCCAAGGGCTTGGGCTAGCATCGATATATTGCAGTAAGGCTTGGGCGTGTTGTTGGGCAGTTAACATGTTATTTCTTGGGGTCTAAATTGAGTGATGCGGAATTAATACAATAGCGTAAGCCTGTTGGTTGCGGACCATCTGGAAAGACGTGTCCAAGGTGGCTTTCACATTGAGCGCAGACCACTTCAATACGGACCATACCGTGACTTTCATCTCGGTTTTCTTTAATAGCATTTGATTGGATGGGCTTCCAAAAGCTTGGCCAGCCACTACCCGAGTTGTATTTGCTGTCGGACTCAAACAGAGGCGCGTCACAGCACTTGCAGAGATAGAGGCCCTCGGTTTTAGTGTCTACATAAATGCCAGAAAAAGCAGCTTCGGTGCCCTTTTGGCGGCAAATATTATATTCTTCTGCGGTTAATTTAGCTTTCCAGTCGTTGTCACAGTCTGTTTGCATGCGTTGACCCTTTGATGTTGATGAATAAATTATACCTGACAAAAAAGTGCTGGTTTATAACCAATCATTCAGTTGGATTCCAAAGCCTAGGCTATTGGTGTGGTTGTTATAGTCGAGAAGGCTCTCGCCGTAACCATTGAACCATTGCACATAGCCGCGAACATTATTATGTATCGGGAAGCTCCAGCCTAGTTCGATAGCACCTTTATTGCTGCTTGTTTTGAGGTTATTTCTGAATAGAAGTGAAAAGCTATGTTGTTGTTTTTTATACACGCCCCTTAATTCAAAGTGACCTAAAAAGTCGTCAATATCATGGTTGTCATCTTGTGATTCACTTTCAGGAATACGGTACCAGGGTTTAAATGACAGGTAGATGTCGCCCTTTTCTAGGATAAAGTCTGTATAGAGGCGGTTCCAGCTTCTTGATAATAAGCCTGATTGGCCATTCGATTGATGGGTGAACCCCGTCAAAATGGCAGAGTTGCGGAACCCTAAAATTGTATAGTCGGTGTCGAACGAAAGCCATGTTTCAGCTTCATGATTGGTGTCACGAAAGGGGGAAGAGTGAGTTTTATTGAACTGCTGCCAGAAAGACCGGTTGGTGTATGCGGCATATAAATCCCCTTGCCCAAAGATAAGGTTTCGAGCGATGGGCAGTTTCATGCTGATTTGAAACTTTGTTTCTAGGTGCTGAAGATCTGGGTTAACGTCTGGGTAAGCGGCTTCAAATGGTGTTGTGCTAGGATCGCTGGTGTTATAGCTGGCAATAATGTAATTAGGTTTATGTGGCAGCAAAGAAAAAGCATTCCAACTGGCAGTTTTTTCTTGCAGTTGGCGACGCTTTAATGCAGAAAAATGCTCCTCCTCTGAAGCCATTGTGTCTTGGCATTGCTGTTTCAGTTCGCCCACGGTCATAGTGTTTTCTGCCGTATTGAGTAAATTGGACAAGCAAGTTGTCATCGGATTGTCTTCGGCAGCAAATAGCGGGGTACAGAATAAAGTCAGTACGGTAAGAAGTTTTTTCATAGTCATGATTTGGGTAATAAAAAAGCAGCTGAAAAAAAGGTCAGCCGCTTTTTTTGTATTGTGAGGGTAGTTTATTGCTGTTTGGGTAGGCTCTTAAAGATTATTTTAATCCAGTTCTCTTCGTTGATAAAACCACCACCCCAAGCGGCCCATTTGCTAGGTAATCCGGCCAGTTGGATTTGATCAAGTGTTTTACCTGAAGCGGCTTGCTGCTTAACGAACTGTGTTGTATCGGTTAGCATTGCGTAATAGTTTTTTAGCCCGTTCACATCCGATAGTTCGCCATGGCCTGGGATAACAAGCGTATCTTCAGGTAATGACTCAATTATTTCGCCGATATTGTGTGTCAAGGTAAAGGCATTGCCTCCGGTGTCTAAGTCTACAAAAGGGAAAAAACCATTAAAAAAATGATCACCTAAGTGAGCAACATTGCTTTTTGGAAAATAGACGACAGCATCACTATCAGTGTGACCATGTGCATGGTGGATAAATTGAATTTCCTCATTATTAAAATGAATGTTAATGGCTTGTTCAAAGGTGATGATGGGCCACGCTTCTTTTGGTGAGGCCGGTGACTTCCCAAAGAAGTTTTCTTGGTCAGTCATTAAACGTTTCCTGGTATTCGTATGCGAAATAATGGTCGCATCTTTTGAAAAATAAGCGTTATTACCAGAATGGTCACCGTGCCAGTGAGTATTAAGAATAAAGCGCAGCTGACCTTTGCTGATATCGTTTAGTGCGGCATCAATTTTTTTGGACATTGGCCCCAGTTGGTCATCGACCAATAAAAGGCCATCTGGGCCAGCCGATACGCCAATATTACCGCCGGCAAAGCCTCCAGCTCCTTCAAGCATATAAATATTACCGCGTACATGCGTTGTTTTAAGTGTGATGTTTGAAAAGACGTCTTCTGTAGATCCTGCATAAGATTGGCTAAAAAGAAATGCAGAAAGGAAGAATAAAAAAATCTTGTTGCC
The DNA here is from genome assembly GCF_000442595.1 of Cycloclasticus zancles 78-ME. Classification (NCBI taxonomy): domain Bacteria; kingdom Pseudomonadati; phylum Pseudomonadota; class Gammaproteobacteria; order Thiotrichales; family Piscirickettsiaceae; genus Cycloclasticus; species Cycloclasticus zancles. The sequence goes on from NC_021917.1 coordinate 258,718, forward strand.
TACGTTCATTTATTGTCTCCGAGATTTTTTGTTTTATGAGTCATCATCCGGTGTTGGATGCCACCCAGAATACCATAAGTCAATAGGGATTATTTCAGGCTTGATACCATTTTTATGGAACCACGAATCAACAGCAAACCGTTTGCCAGAGTCTAGCTGCTCGATGACCGCAGATGTATGCGGCCAACCGTTTAGGAAGAAACCGCGGTTAATACGATAGCCTTCTTTATGAAAGCGCATTAGCCCGCGCTCACGAAAGAGTCTTAGGTATAAAGTTGTGTTTGTGGCCTCATCAACGCAGTCCATTTGATGGCTACGGTCTTGAAAAAAAGCGGCGAACGTACCCGGCAAGTCGTCTTGAGTGTGTGTTATCTCACCAATAAACGTTTCCATTTGAGCAATGGCCAGTGATAGTTGCTGGCGTTCTATTTTAGCTGATGCTGCTTTAGGTGAAAAAAGTTGCTCAATGGTGAACCATTGAGCGTCGTCGAGTGTTACAGTCTGAACTGTTTTGCAACCATAGCCATAACACACCTCAAAGGCGTCAGCGGGTACTGTCACCAGTTCTTTTTTTGGCAAGGCGCAACCGGCCAGTAGGGTTAAAAAGCCAAGCCCGATAATAAAAGAGGTAAGCGCAGGTTTGTGCATTAAGCCAATGCCTTAGCGACTAATTTTTCTAAATGAGGCGGTAAGGTTAAGGCTAACGCCGCTTGGCGGCCCTTATCCGACATTTTCCCCCAAGTTTTTTGCACAATGTCAATTATTTTTTCTTCACTATGTTTGTTGGCAAAGGCATCGAAATAATGGTTTAAAAAAACCAAGCAAGACACGTCTTCCAATGTTTGTGCCTCAGGGTCAGATTTAAGCCTCTTTTTTTGAATAATACTGTTTGCTCGTTCAATGTCGGCGTCGTCATAGCCACTTTCTTGCATCGCGTCGACTAAAATTTTTGCATGTAATTTCGCCAGCTCTGTGCGCCACGTTAAATAGCCCGTTAAACCGGCAGGGTAATCTTTTCGAGCTAGTTTCCAACGACACACATGCTGGGCATAGCAAGCTAAGGTGAGAGCGTCAGATGCGTTTGGTTCAAAAGCCTGAAGGGTTTTTAGCATGCGTTGTGAATATAGCGCTTCTGTGCCGTTTGTTGGGTCGTTAGCATTAGCGAGGTCAATACGTTGCAGTGTTTGTTGTAATTTAGTTGTCATAGTGTGTTGAGTTGCTGTTTGGTGGAGTTAGCGTAGGTGCCGATCGTAGGCGTGTATTCTTACTTCTCATAAAGGTAATATAGCAAGAAAATTCAATTTAAATGGGAGAAGCTGATGAGATCTTGGGTGATGCTATATGGGGTGGTTAGTTATGCTCTATTTTGTGCGGTCTTTGTCTATTTTATAGGGTTTGTTGGCGGCTTAGGTGTCTCGAAGAGTCTCGCAACACAGTCGACAGAATACTCCCCTTATGCCTTAGTGGTGAATATTGGCTTACTACTCATATGGGGAGTGCAACACAGTGTTATGGCGCGTGGCTGGTTTAAAGACATGATATCGTCAATGGTGCCGCATCAAGTAGAGAGAAGCACCTATGTATTGGCTTCAAGCCTTGTGTTGGCGATGCTTATGATTTGTTGGCAGCCAATGAATGGCATTGTCTGGCAAATAACAAACAAAGCTGCCATAACACTAGTGTGGTCGGTGTTTGCTTTGGGTTGGGTGGTGGCTCTTCTTTCAACATTTTTAACCAACCATTTTGATCTATTTGGCTTGCGTCAAACGTGGTTGTTTTTTGTTAATAAAACATACACTCAGGTTAAATTTAAAGAGCGTTTATTTTATCAATGGGTTCGTCACCCAATGATGTTAGGTTTGTTAGTAGTATTTTGGTCCTTACCAACGATGACTATTGGGAATATCGTGTTCTCAATTGGCATGTCAGCCTACATTTTTATTGGGATTTACTATGAAGAAAAAGATCTGGCTAGAACCTTGGGTCGGTCTTACACAGATTACCAGCAAAGAACAGCGAGAATTCTGCCAACAATTTATTAGCAAAGGTGGTTTAAGGGCATTGCTAAGCTAAGCCCTTGAAATTTTTAATATATGATCTAAAATAGCTTCACCTTGAATAAGGAACGCTGCGACAGGATCTTCCTGCTAGGCTTATTCAAGCAGTCAAATTTTAACTGCGTTCATTATTAACAGGAAACTGAAATAATGAGCATGGTGTCTAGATAAAACGGTGAGTTTTTATCATCTGCCTAACTGGCAACATCCATATAGCCCAACTTTTAGTGCCTATTTTTAAACCGAAGAGGCGAGTTTACTATGAGCAAGAATTTTATTTTTACATCTGAGTCGGTATCTGAAGGACACCCAGACAAAGTAGCTGACCAAGTGTCAGATGCGATGTTAGATGCCTTATTAGAACAAGATGCCTCATCGAGAGTCGCCGTTGAAACAATGGTTAAGACCGGAATGGTGATTTTAGCCGGTGAAGTAACGACAAATGCATGGGTCGATACCGAAGAGCTAGTACGTCAAGTCGTTAAAGATATTGGTTACGACAAACCAGAAATAGGCTTTGATTGGCAAAGTTGTGCGGTGCTAAATGCAATCGGTAAGCAGTCTCACGATATTGCTATTGGTGTGGATGAAAGCGAAGAGCATGAGCAAGGCGCTGGTGACCAAGGGCTGATGTTTGGTTATGCCTGTGATGAAACTGATGTTTTAATGCCGGCACCGGTCACCTATTCTCACCGATTGGTACAGCGCCAAGCAGAGGTGCGTAAGAATGGCGTATTACCGTGGCTGCGCCCTGATGCGAAAAGCCAGCTGACCCTGCGTTATGAAAACAATAAACCAGTGGGTGTAGAAGCGATCGTGTTATCGACACAGCATGCACCCGAGATCAGTTTGGCCAATTTACGCGAAGCGGTGATTGAAGAAATTATTAAACCGGTATTGCCAGATGCGTGGTTTGCCAGTTGTTTGTCTGAAAATATTCATATTAACCCGACAGGCCAATTTATTATTGGTGGCCCTGTGGGGGACTGCGGCTTAACAGGTCGTAAAATTATTGTAGATACCTATGGTGGCATGGCACGCCATGGCGGCGGCGCATTTTCTGGAAAAGATCCTAGTAAAGTAGACCGATCTGCTGCTTATATGTGTCGATATGTTGCTAAAAACATTGTTGCAGCGGGTTTGGCGAAACGTTGTGAAATACAAGTTTCGTATGCGATTGGGGTCGCCAAGCCAACATCCATTGCGGTTGAAACATTTGGTACTGGGCTTATCGACAACGACAAAATAGCTGTACTGATCGGCGAACATTTTGATTTGCGCCCGAAAGGCTTAATTGCAGAATTGGACTTATTGCGTCCGATTTATCGTCCAACCGCAGCCTATGGACACTTTGGCCGTGAATTACCCGAATTTACTTGGGAGCGCACAGATAAAGCCGAGCTATTAAGAGATGCGGCTAAATAGTTAGGCGCACCGACACACAACAATTTAGAGAGATAAAAAAATGAGTTTTACAGATTATAAAGTAGCTGATATGTCATTGGCTGAATGGGGTCATAAAGAAATAGCCATTGCTGAAAGCGAAATGCCGGGTTTAATGGCCTTACAAGAAGAGTTTGGTGAGAGTAAGCCATTAGCAGGTGCGCGCGTTGCAGGCAGTTTACACATGACCATACAAACGGCGGTACTGATCAAAACCTTAGTGGCTTTAGGGGCTGAGGTTCGTTGGTGCTCTTGTAATATTTTTTCTACACAAGATCACGCAGCAGCGGCGATTGCCGATCTTAATATTCCAGTGTTTGCTTGGAAAGGCGAAACGATTGAAGAATATTGGTGGTGCACAGAACAGATGATGACTTGGCCAGAGGGGCAAGAAGCAAATATGATTCTTGATGACGGTGGTGATGCGACCTTGCTACTGCATAAAGGCGTTGAGTTTGAAAAAGCAGGCGCTGTACCGGATGCAAAAGAGGGCGATAATGAAGAGTGGATCGCCATTCTTGATGTCTTACGTCGCAATTTGCCGGTAGCACCGACTAGATGGCAAAACATGGCCAGCAGTATCAAAGGTGTGACAGAAGAAACGACAACGGGCGTACATCGTTTATACCAAATGCAAGAATCAGGTGAGTTGCTTTTTCCAGCAATGAACGTGAATGATTCTGTGACGAAAAGTAAATTTGATAACCTGTATGGTTGTCGTGAATCATTATTAGATGGGATTAAACGTGCAACAGACGTCATGATAGCTGGCAAAATTGCGGTTGTTATTGGTTATGGTGATGTCGGTAAGGGCTGTGCTCAAGCCTTCAAAGGCATGGGTGCAAGTGTGTGGGTGACCGAGGTTGACCCTATTTGTGCATTACAAGCAGCGATGGAAGGTTATCGCGTTGTACGAATGGACGATGTGGCCGACCAAGGTGATATCTTTGTGACAACAACGGGTAACTTGGGTGTAATTAATCACGACCATATGCTGGCGATGAAAAATGAAGCGATTGTTTGTAATATTGGTCACTTTGATTCTGAAATAGATATTGCGTCGCTTGAAAAATACGAGTGGGAAGAAGTAAAGCCACAAGTGGATCACGTCATTTTCCCCGATGGCAAGAGAATTACGCTGTTAGCAAAAGGCCGTTTGGTTAATCTTGGCTGTGCAACAGGACATCCAAGTTTTGTGATGTCGGCATCATTTACCAACCAAGTCATGGCGCAAATTGAGTTTTTCTCAAATGGAGATAACTACAAAAATGAAGTCTATGTGTTACCTAAAACCTTAGATGAAAAAGTAGCGCGTTTGCACCTAGAGAAAATTGGCGTAAATTTAACCGAGCTTACGCAAGAGCAAGCTGACTATATTAATGTCCCTGTTGAAGGACCGTATAAACCACATCACTACCGTTACTAACTATGAGTTTAGAGTCATATCAAAAAATTAGCTTTGAATTCTTCCCACCAAAAACCGAAGAAGGGCGAGTTAAGCTGTTAAACGTCAGTAAAGAGTTGGGCCAACTTGACCCAGCATATTTTTCTGTCACCTTTGGCGCAGGAGGTAGTACTCAACAAGGTACCATTGATACCGTGCTGGATATTAAAAAGCAAGGTTTCTCAGCGGCACCACATTTGTCTTGTGTGGGGTCTACAAAAGCAAGCATCCGTAAAATTTTATCAAATTATAAGGATAACGGCGTAGACCGCATTGTTGCCTTACGTGGGGACATCCCATCAGGCACCTTGGATATTGGTGAATTTCGCTATGCCAATGAGCTAGTGGCTTTTATTCGTGAAGAAACAGGTGACCACTTCCATATTGAAGTGGCCGCTTATCCCGAAGTTCATCCGCAAGCTGCGAATGCTCAAACAGACTTAGCTAACTTTAAACAAAAAGTAGAAGCAGGCGCAGATAGTGCCATTACACAATACTTTTTTAATTTTGAGGCGTATGTCCGGTTTGTTGAAGATTGCGACAAAATGGCTATAAATGTACCGATTGTGCCGGGCATTATGCCAATAACAAACTATTCACAGTTGGCGAGATTTTCTGATATGTGCGGTGCTGAAATCCCCCGTTGGATACGTAAACGCCTAGAAGGCTTTGCCGATGACCGCGAATCGATTAAAGCATTTGGAACAGATGTGGTCAGTGAGTTAAGTCAAACATTGCTTGACTATGGTTGCCCGGGACTGCATTTTTACAGCATGAATCAGGCAGAAGCGAGTTTGGCTATTTGCCGCAATTTAGGGATCAGCGCGAAATGAGTCGTGTAAAAGAAATATCCTGTGCCATTTACAAAACGGCTAAGCGTGATGGTTTATATTTATATGTCAAAGAGCAGGATGATTTTTCAGATGTTCCTGTTGAAGTGATGCAGCAATTTCCAGTGCCTGAGCATGTGTTTGATTTAGAATTATCTGCGGAGCGTTCATTAGCACGAGAAGATGTATTGGTCGTGATGAAGAACCTTGAAACGCAGGGTTTTCACTTGCAAATGCCGCCTAAAAATGAAGACCCGATCGATACCATAACATTACCGGATAGTTTGCACGGCTAGCGATGCGTATTTCACGCCTTTTTGTTGAGCAAGATTTAGTCGAAGGAGCCGCTGTAACACTCGAAGCAGATGCGGCGCATTATTTACGCAATGTATTGCGTTTAAAGAAAGGCTTTCAGTTAACAGTGTTTAATGGCCAGGGCGGCGAATATGCCGCCACGGTTCAAGAGGTCCATCGTAAAGCGGTGGTGCTAGAACTGGGTGCTTGGCGAAATGTAGAATTAGAGTCGCCGCTTCAGATTGAATTGGGCCTGAGTGTTTCCCGTGGTGAACGGATGGATGTGGCAATTCAAAAAGCGACAGAACTGGGCGTGGCGGTTATTACCCCCGTTATTACGCAACACTGTGTTGTTAAACTCACCGAAGAACGTCGTTTGCAGCGCCATCAACATTGGCAAAACATTGTCTATCGGGCTTGTGAGCAGTGTGGTCGAAATAAGCCACCGATCTTAAATGTAACGATGGACTTAGCGCAGTGGCTAAATACAGAGTTGGCGGCAAGCCGTATTATATTTGAGCCGGGTAAGGCAGATACGTTAAGAGATTATCCAAAACCAAATGATGCGGTAGCCGTGCTGATTGGGCCAGAAGGCGGTTTTTCAGAACAAGAAGTGTTGGATGCGCAAGAGGTAAATTTTTCGGCCTTGGGTTTTGGGCCAAGGGTTGTCCGTAACGAAACAGCAGCGATTGCTTCCATTGCAGCGATGCAAGTTCTCTGGGGAGATATGGGGTAGGTTTGCATTTTTGCTGCCGCTAGGGTGTTCATTTCTTTTTGCGACAAAAAGAAACAGAACCAAAGAAAAGGTCGCCCAAATCGCAGTAATGAATTATTTTCGGGTTCGCGCTAAACTCGCTATGCTCAGACAACGCGCTCTCTTATCCGAAAAGAAATAATTCCTAGCGCGATAAAAGGGTACCAAAGTCAAAAGTGAGTGATTTTGATTTTAAACCCTCTTGCTCTCACTGAAAAACTAATCAATAAAATAGAGCTTTCTACTGTGGTTGTTCGAGCCTTTTTTTAGGCGAGTTCCACAGTAGCTATTTTAATGATTAGTTTTGAAGGCACCCTTCAGGGTGAGAGCAGTGGGTGGCATTTTTCTGGTTACTCTTTTGTTGCTACTGACAAAAGAGTCACTCGCCTTTCAAGGCGAAACAGATGAAGAAATCTGGTTGTGTTTAAATGACAACGATAATTTACTATGTTTTGAGGTTGTTATTTGAATTGTAAGAATGATATGGGGAATGCTATTTTTAAATTGATGCTTAGGCAAAACCTTGGTTGTATAGCAAGGTTTCATGACTATATCGATGATGCTTTAAGAGCAACTTTAATAGATGAAGACGCGGACTCATCTGGTGTAGATAAAGCTTATTTGAGGATTAACCTAGAAAAACACTTCCCTGAAAAGCTTCGTGAAACATCTTTTCTGTTAATGTTTGGTCATCTAGAAGAAATGTTGTATTTATTATGGAGAGATAAAAACCCTCGTTCGGTTCAACAAGACGGAGGTTATGGGATAAAAAAATTCAAATCTTATATTAAAGATATATTGGGGGAGCTGGGAGATAATTCTACGTATTCAATAATAATCAATGCTCAAGAAGTTAGAAATGCTTTGTTACATATAGCTGGTAGAGTGCCTTTATCTAAACACAAAGATGCTTTGAAGCGAGTAGCTATTAGCCATCCTGACAGCTATAAAATTGAAAATGACCGTATTAGAATTGAATTGAGCGGACTACTTGAGTTTCGAAATGCAATTAGTAACTTAACAGAAGAAATTCATAACAAATCTATATGTACATGACACGTTATAATATTAGAGAAAACACTTACAAGCGGAGAGACCCATGCGTTTAGGCGTTGTAATGGACCCTATCGGGTCAATCAATATCAAAAAAGACACCACATTTGCTATGTTGCTTGAAGCGCAAAGCAGGGGCTGGGAGTTGTTTTATATGGAACAACAAGACCTGTACCTGATAAATGGTACGGCGAAGGCGACCTATAAACCATTAACTGTTCAGCGCGATGAAAAAAGTTGGTTTACATTAGGTGAGCCTATTGATGATGTTATGAGTCAAATGGATGCTATTTTAATGCGTGTTGACCCGCCTTTTAACATGAACTTTGTCTATACGACGTATGTTTTAGAACAAGCCGAATCCGATGGTGTATTGGTGGTGAATAAACCGCAGTCTTTGCGTGATGCCAATGAAAAGTTATTTACGGCATGGTTTCCAGACTGTTGCTCGCCTACCTTGGTGACTTCGCAAACTCAACGGATTAAAGACTTTTTGCTTGAGCATGAAGATATTATTGTTAAACCTTTAGATGGGATGGGCGGCGCGTCCATTTATCGACTTAAAAAAGCGGACCATAACCTTGGCGTTGTGCTGGAAACGATGACTAATCATGGAAAAGAATTGACAATGGTTCAGCGCTATCTACCTGAAATTAAGCAGGGCGATAAACGTATTTTAATTGTTAATGGTCAACCCGTACCGTACGCCTTGGCCCGTATTCCTGCCGAAGGTGAAACGCGAGGGAACTTGGCCGCTGGTGGGACAGGTGAGGGCCGAACATTAACCGATAGAGACCGTTGGTTATGTGAGCAAATTGGCCCTACGTTGGTTAAAAAGGGGCTGTTTTTTGTTGGCTTAGATGTGATTGGTGACTATGTGACGGAAATAAATGTGACAAGCCCAACGTGTGTACAAGAGTTGGACAATCAATTTGGTTTAAACATAAGTGCTTTACTGATGGATTGCATTGAGGAGCAACTAGCATAGAGGTGGCTGCTCCAGCTGCCATATCATCAGCGGATAAGCTGGGTTTAACGTTATTTATGGCGGGCATTATTCATGCCTTGGTTATTTTGGGTATTAGTTTTGATGTTGATATCTCGCGTTCCGTTAGTCAAGCACTAGAGGTTGTGTTGGTGGTATCGCCGGATAAAGAGCGGCCTGAAAAAGCTGATTTTTTAGCCCAAGAAGATCAAGTTGGTAGTGGCGAAGCGGAAGAAAAGGCAGTTAATCAACAGCAAGCAGCGTTGCAGCCGAAAAAGCAGTCAGCACAATCTGAGCATACGAAAGAGCAGCAATCGCTGGCTCAGGCTCAAAAGGCGCTCTTGCAAACTGAAGCGGATGTGGCAATTGAGGCTAGCAATAAAAAAGTGCCAAAGCAAAGCAAGGCACTAACGACGGCTGATTTATTGCGTCAAAGTGAGGAAATTGCAAAACTTCAGGCAGAAATTAATGAAGCGGTTACCAGTAATTCACGACGGCCTCGAAAATTACACATCAACTCAATTAATGCGCATAAATACAAAGCGGCCAGTTACGAAGCGGCTTGGCAACGCAAAATTGAGCGAGTGGGCAATTTGAATTATCCAGGGGAAGTGAGGCGTAAGCGTTTGTCGGGCACATTAGTAATGAGCGTTGAATTATATGCCGATGGTAATTTAAAGAAAATCATAATTAATCGCCGTTCTGGTCATAAAATTATTGATGATGCAGCAGTCAATATTGTTAAACTATCGGCACCATTTGCCCCGCTCCCTATTGATCTGCAAAAAGATATTGATATTTTGGTCATCACGAGGACCTGGCAATTTTTAAATGAAGGCTCTTTGCTAACACGCTAAAGACCACAACGATGAAACTTTATTTATGAATAAAAAAAACTATCTCACTAATAATTTTCTAATTGCAATGCCAGGAATGGAAGGTGATGACTTTTCTAAATCGGTTACCTACCTATGTCAGCATGATGAAGAAGGGGCGCTGGGTATCGTGATTAATAAACCACACACGATGACCATGAAAGCCATTTTTGATCAATTATCAATTACTGCAGTTAACCCAGCAGTAGCGGCAACGCCTTTATTTATGGGTGGTCCTGTTCAACCTGAGCGAGGGTTTGTGTTGCATACGCCGGTAGGCAAGTGGGATTCTACGTTAACGGTGAATGATGAGTTTGCGCTGACCAGCTCAAAAGATATTTTAGAAGCAATTGCCGAAGGTAAAGGGCCCGAGAAATGGATGGTTGCGCTGGGTTATGCGGGCTGGGCTGCAGGGCAATTGGAGCAGGAAATTCAGCGGAATTCTTGGTTACATGGCCAAGCTGAACCACATATTATTTTTGATGAGCCTCTCCCGCAACGCTGGGAATTGGCGGCGCATAGAATAGGTGTTGATATTAGTTTGATGAGTTCTGATGTGGGCCATTGCTAATGGCGGTATGCCTAGGTTTTGATTATGGTGTAAAAAAAATAGGTGTTGCTGTGGGTGATACACAGACACACATTGCCAATGCCTTAACAACGGTTAAAGCAGTGAGACAAAAGACCGGCTGGGACGAGTTAACAAAAATTATTGAGACCTGGCAGCCAACAAAAATGATAGTTGGTATTTCTCGCCAAGAAGATGGTAGTGATAATACAGTTACGCCAAAAATGGAGCGGTTTTCTAGACAGTTAGAAGGGCGGTATCAATGCCCCGTTGAATTATTTGATGAGGCGCTGACAACATTTGAAGCAAAACAAATATTGTTTGATGAGGTTCAGGTGAGTGCCGATAAGTTATGGGAAGTTCAAGACCAAGTCGCTGCGCAGTTGATTTTACAAAGCTGGTTAAACACACAACAACACAAGCAATAAGTATGGATACAGAGTTAAAAGCTATTGATATTGATGCCATCATAAACACAATGGCAGATGAGTTGGCACAAATGATGGAGCGCAAGCAAATAGTTGAGCCACTGATGATAGGGGTGCATACCGGCGGGTTATGGGTGGCAGAAAAGTTACATCAGAAACTAGGGTTGAATAAACCGCTTGGTGAAATTGATATTTCATTCTACCGGGATGACTTTTCACGCATAGGCTTAAATCCACAGGTTAAGCCAAGTAATATCCCTGCTAAGGTTGAAAACGAGCACATTATCTTGGTGGATGATGTGCTCTATACAGGTCGAACGATCCGTGCAGCATTAAATGAAATTTTTGATTACGGTCGCCCTGATAGTGTTACGTTGGCGGTTTTAGTAGACCGTGGGGCTAGAGAATTGCCGCTTCATGCAGATATAGTCGGTGTGAAACTGGATTTGTTACCTGAAAAGCAGGTAAAATTGATCGGCCCGGCGCCTTTAGCGCTAGAAACTAACCGGAATTGACTGATATGAGCTCTAGCAAGCAACCTGCTAGTACGTCCTTCAAAGCACCCGATAGTTCCCGTTTACAACTTGATGAACAGGGACAACTCCGCCACTTTCTAACCACCGAGGGTCTTTCTAAAGAAACCCTGATAGAGATTATGGATGTCGCCGAGTCATTCTCGAGCGTAGGTCATCAGGCGGTAAAAAAAGTCCCCGTACTGCGTGGAAAAACGATTGTTAATTTGTTTTTTGAAAACAGCACGCGAACACGTACGACGTTTGATTTAGCTGCAAAACGCTTATCTGCGGATGTGATTAATTTAAATATAGCAACGTCTGCAACCTCTAAAGGCGAAAGTATTCTCGACACGATTCGTAATTTAGAAGCGATGCAGGCCGATATGTTTGTGGTGAGGCACTCCGATAGTGGCGCGGCACATTTTATCGCGCGACATGTAGAGCCACATGTCAGCGTTATTAATGCTGGCGATGGAAGCCACGCACATCCCACTCAGGCGATGCTCGACATGTTTACTATTCGTCGAGTAAAGAAGGAGTTTAAGCATTTGAAAGTTGCCATTATTGGCGATATCTTGCATTCACGAGTTGCTCGCTCGCAAATTCATGCGCTTAATACGCTAGAGGTTAAAGAGGTGCGAGTTATTGCTCCGAAGACGTTGTTACCGAGTGATGTTAATTCATTAGGTGTGCACGTGTATGGCGATTTACGTACAGGGCTTGATGATGTAGATGTGGTGATCATGCTGCGTTTGCAACGTGAACGAATGGGCGCTGCACTCTTACCCAGTGAGCACGAGTATTTTGAGTGTTTTGGCCTGACGGAAGAAAAGTTGGCGTATGCCAAGCCGGATGTCACCGTGATGCACCCAGGGCCGATTAATCGTGGCGTGGAAATGGAAGCTGCCGTTGCTGATGGTGCCAATTCGGTTATTTTGCAGCAAGTGACGAATGGCATTGCTATCCGCATGGCGGTGATGACACTTACGCTGGGTCAAAATAAGGTAGTTAAGGGATGAATATACACATCAAAAATGGCCGAGTCGTTGACCCAGCTAATGCCTGTGATGCAGTTAAGGATGTCTATATTGCCAACGGTCAAATTCAATCGGTGGGTGAGAAGCCAGCGGGCTTTGTTGCACAACAGAGTATAGATGCCAGCAATAAATGGGTGTTACCGGGCTTTGTAGATTTAAATGCCAGTCTAAGAGAGCCGGGTTATGAACATAAGGCAACAATACAGAGCGAAACAAAAGCTGCTGTATCGGCCGGCTATACCTCAATTTGTTGCTTGCCAGATACCCAGCCAGTATTAGATACCCCTTCTGTTGTGCAACTGATTTTGGACAAAGCGGCCTTGGCTGGTTCGGCAAAAGTACTGCCATTAGGCGCTTTAACGGTTGGGCTACAAGGTAAGGCGCTGAGTGAAATGTATGCCTTGAAAAAAGCAGGTTGTGTTGCCGTAAGCCAAGCACCCAATAATACGATTGATAACCAAATATTAAGGCGTGCTTTACAGTATGCCAGTACCCATGACCTGCTGGTGATACTCAAACCAGAAGATATATCGATTAAAGATGATGGTTGTATTCATGATGGCTCGGTGAGTTCTAAATTGGGTTTATCGGGCATCCCTGTTTCAGCAGAAACAGTAGCTATCGCACAGATGATTGAATTAGCCGAAGAAACGGGTGCGAGAATTCATTTAACGGGCGTGTCTTCAGCAAGGGCTGTGACGATGATTGCAAGAGCGCAGGCTACTAATGATGCCATTTCGGCAGATGTACATGCATACCAATTAAGCTTAACTGAATTTGATGTGGGTACGTTTGACGCAAACTATCATACTTCACCACCACTGCGTTCAGTAGAAGACAGAGATGCGTTAGTGGCGGGTGTTGCAAAAGGAATATTGAGTGTTAGCTCAGGTCATCGACCGCATGAGGCAGAAGCTAAACAAGCCCCCTTCCCATCAACTGAGCCAGGCATTTCAAGTTTAGAAACGGTGTTACCATTAATGCTGACACTGGTAGATGAGGGAATATTGGATTTATCTCAAATGGTGAGTCGTTTAACGGATGGGCCATCAGTGACACTGGGGCTGGCAACAGGGCGTCTGTCGGAAGGCGCTCCAGCAGACCTGTGTATTGTTGACCCTGATAAAACTTGGCTAGTTGATGAGGAACATTGGTTTAGCCAAGGAATAAACACGCCTTACCTTGGGCATCAAATGAAAGGCAAAGTAACGCATACACTGGTTAATGGCCACTTAGTTTTCGAGGAATAATGCAAGAAAATACACGAAACACCATTTTTTTAGAAGATGCTGAAATTTTGGCGCAACAGGCGTTTGAACAAGAGCAATACGTTTTACGCGTGAAGGCGCCTAAGTGTGCAGCCTCAGCACAGCCAGGACAGTTTGCACACATTCAATGTGACCCCCAACGTTTAATGCGTCGCCCATTATCAATTATGCGTGCTTGCGCTTCAGAAGGTTGGGTTGAGTTTTTATATAAGGCGGTGGGTGCTGGGACAGAATTGCTCGCAAAACGCGCAGTGGGTGAGACAATTAACGTGATGGGGCCAATTGGTCGACCATTTGAGTTAAACACCAACAAACCTAGGGCCTTGCTGTTGGGTGGTGGCGTCGGTATTCCTCCCATGATTTGTTTATCAGAGTATATAAAAGACAATCAAACTGAGATAACACCGGTTGTTTTTATGGGCTCAGAAGTTCCTTTTCCGTTTCAAAGAAAGGCATCGGCATTGGCGCTTGATGGTATTGAAGCAAGCGTTAGTGATGGTTTACCATTATTAGAAGAGTGGGGGATTCCCAGCCGTTTAGCCAGTTTGCAAAATTATGATGGTGTTTATCAAGGTTACATTACCGACCTAGCACGCGATTGGCTGAATGCCCTTAGTGAAGCACAGCGGCAACAGGTAGAGATATATTCCTGTGGCCCCACGCCGATGTTAAAAGCAGTGGCTGCATTGGCCAAAGAATTTAATATTTCATGCCAAGTGTCGCTTGAAGAATATATGGCATGCGCCGTTGGTGGTTGTGCCGGTTGTGTTGTTAAGGTGAAGACAAAAGAGGGTGAGGCGATGAAACGAGTCTGTGTCGATGGCCCCGTGTTTGAAGCCAGTACGGTATTCGCCTAACGTGAAAGGCGTTTGCTTGGCTTTGTTGGTGGGCTATTGTGGGCTTATTTTTTACTTATCCCATCAGTCAGCGTTACCAACGCCAGTGCTATTTGCACATCAAGATAAGGTTTTTCATGCAATTGCCTATGCTGTTTTAGGTTTCTTTGCGTTAGCTTATTTCACCCAAGTAATCAAAAACGAACAACGAGCGCTCATTGTGGCCTTTATTTTTTCAGCGCTCTATGCGGCCAGTGATGAATGGCATCAGTCATTTATATCAGGGCGTGAGTCGGATTTGTATGATTGGTTTGCTGATATCTTAGGGGCCGGTTTGTCCTTGCTAATCGTTACTCGGTGGTGCTTTTTTAAGGTGAAACCAAGCGGGCGAAATCCCTAAGGATAATAGCTTGGCTAAAGTAGATAAGGCTTGGAAAATACTAAAACCCACTGAAAGATAATAAAAAGAACCGTGTAGAAAGGCGACGCGTGTCTTAAACGTTATGGCATGATTAATTACAGGTGCTCTATCAAAATAAGTTCTGGTGGGCTATTTTTTGTTGCGCTAGGTATTTGAATAGTCACCTCGTATTGTTTTTTTGGCAGTGTCTTCGCCCAACTTTTTACAGACTCAGTTTCCTCTCGACCACCAGTATGTCCTGTGTAAGCCAGTATAGAAATAATACCTGGCTGTGCCAATAGGGCAATCGCTGACTCTAATGCCTGAAGCGTAGAGTTTGGCGTCGTTTGCAGTAATTTATCACTACCCGGTAAATAGCCTAAATTAAACATCGCACAACGAATCGAATGAACATCGTCCTTCGTTAAGTAAGCTGATAATTGTGAGTGATCATCTTGTATCAGGCAAACCCGGTGTAATAGTTTTTCTTTGCTTAGCCGTTGCTCTGTTGTGTGCAAAGCGGCGGCTTGTAAGTCGAACGAGTAGACTTTTCCTGCCTCACCAATTTGCTTGGCTAAAAAGAGCGTATCAAAGCCATTACCCATTGTGGCATCAACGGCAATATCGCCCTCTGAAAGATAATTCGCAATATTGTTATGTGCTTGGTTAACGAGTGAAATAGTCATGTGTATACCTATTAATATCAGCGGATGTTGGTAACGGCTCAGCGTGAGTTAAGTAACGTAAAAAGCGTTCTGCATGCCACGGAATGAGGAGTGAGCCCTTGGAGCCGAAACCGTTAAAAACGAGTAAGTTAGACTGCTCAGGATGCTGGCCTAAAAAGGGTTGTTTGTCGCGGGTACCAGGGCGAATACCAACGTTGTGTTCTAGTCGTTGAGCTTGCCTTAAGTGCGGAAAATACGGGTAACAGGCATCGAGTAAATCAAGAGCAGCTTTTTCGTTAGGTTTCTCATCCAGTGGTTGCCATTGCCAACTGGCCCCCAATTTGAGTTGCCCGTTAGCAAGGGGCAGTAACCATTTGCCAAACTGCACAATTTCATTTGGCAAAGGCTGATCTGTTTTCAGGGTTAAAATATCACCTTGTACAGGCTGCAAAGGAAGCCATGAAAACCATGGGTTATATTGTAAGTGATAGCCATCACAAAAAATTATTTTATCGGCAGTGTGGTCATGCCATTCAACTGATGATGAACTGATGTTAAGTTCACTCAAGTCAATTTGTGCCTTGATGAAGCAGCCTTGATGCAGGAAAAAATCACGCAAATGATCGAGTAAAGCAACAGTATCAAGGTAAGCACATTGCTGTTGCTTGAAACCACCCAAGGATGTTTCTTTTAGGTATTTTTTATCTTTTGCATTGAAACGTTCAGCCAAGAAAGGTGCATACTCAGCCTGATTTTTTCGCTTGTTCCACTGGTTTAGCTCAGCCTCTGATTGGAATAGGCGAACCTGTTCCCTTTCATGCAGAAAGGTGAGACCAAAGAAATTAGCCAGTTCTGCATAAAGTTCCTTTGCTGCTGTAAGGTATTGTTCGACATGGTCAGTTTTAACTAACCTTTTGCCCGTTACCGGGTTAATTAAGCCAGCCGCGGTGCGCGATGCGGTGTGCGTAAGGCAAGGGTCAAGGAGTAAAACAGAGTGACCTTGTTGAATAAGTCGCCAGCCCAACAAGCTACCGGCTAGCCCTTGGCCAATAATCAGGAATTCAACTTTTTTCTTAGGGGTCAATTTAGCCTTTTTTAAACTTGAATAGTGTCAGCGGTGCCTACCTTTCAATTAGGCTGGAATGGGCGGCTATTTGCAGTATCTAATAGGAATTATTTTTTCCAAACGCTATTTTGTGTTGCAAGGTAAAGCGTCTCCACTTTTTTCCTAGCCCAAGGTGTTTTGCGAAGAAACTTAAGGCTAGATTTAACAGATGGATCACTGATGAAACAACGAATGTTTATTTGCTGGCCTAAACTCTCCCAGCCATAATGTTCAACAAGGCTAGTAACAATCGCCTCAAGTGTAAGGCCGTGTAGAGGGTCTTTGTTAGTTTTTTCGCTCATTCCAATGTTGTCCATTCACGTAATAGGTGCTGATGTTACGCATTTGTAAGCGTTAATCAAGCGTGCCCAATATAAAATTGAGGCTTATTATGGTTAGTTAACTGTTTTTTCGGTCACAAACTGGGCTAGGCTCTTTAACTGATTATATAAGCTCTTCGAGCGCTTCTTGTGCCGTCAGCCAAGCCTCTTCGGTTTTGGCTAGTTGCTCATCAATGCTGTTCTTTTCATTAATAATGTCAGCTAATTGTTGCTTCTTATCTTGATGGTATAAATCGCTATCAGCCAGTTTGGCTTCAAGCTGTTGTTGTTTCTCCTGTAATTTATCGAGTTGTTTTTCTGCTTTTCTTAGGGCGTCGCGTAGTGGTTTTTGCTGTTGCCTGTTATTTGCCTGTTGTTGTTTTTGTTCTTTACGAGCATTAACGCTTTTATCGCTAGAGGGGGCGCTGTCATTTTCTTTGGCTTGATTTTTTACCCAGTCGGCGTAGTCATCTAAGTCGCCATCAAAGGGTGTTATTTTGCCGGTAGAGACGAGTAAAAACTGATCAGTGATAGTGCGAAGCAAGTGTCGATCATGGGAAACAATAATCATTGCGCCACTAAATTCTTGTAAGGAGGCACTTAAGGCATGGCGCATTTCTATATCTAAATGGTTGGTCGGTTCATCAAGTAATAATAAATTAGGTTTTTGATAAACCAGAAGTGCGAGGGCTAGCCTTGCTTTTTCGCCTCCAGAAAAGGGCGCGATGGCTTCTAGAGTTTTGTCACCATGAAAGCCGAAACCACCAAGAAAGTTTCTTAAATCACGTTCGGTGGTTTTTTTATCTAATCGCTGCAAATGCAATAAGGGTGATGCATTAGGATCTAATTGCTCTAACTGGTGCTGTGCGAAATAACCAACTTTAAGGCTTTCGGCACATTCAATGCTGCCGCTTGTTGGCTTGTTTTCTTCTGCGAGAAGCTTAATTAATGTCGATTTACCGGCGCCGTTTGGGCCTAATAATGCAAGGCGATCACCGGGTTTTATAGACAGAGACACATTATTTAAAATGACATTGTCGCTGTAGGCCAGTGTTGTCTTTTCAACTTTGATCAGTGGGTTTGAGACTCGTTCAGGCTTGAAAAACGCAAAGTGAAAAGGAGAGTCAATGTGTGCGGCAGAAATCAATTCCATCCGCTCCAGTGCTTTTAAGCGACTTTGTGCTTGTTTGGCTTTGGTAGCTTTCGCTTTAAACCGATCAACATAACTTTGAATATGTGCGCGTTCTTTTTGTTGTCGTTCAAAATTAGATTGTTGCTGCGCCAAGCGTTCAGCCCTAGCGCGTTCAAATTGAGAATAATTGCCGCTATAAAGCATCGCACTTTGTTGCTCAATATGTAGAATATTGCCGACAACGGCGTCTAAAAAGTCCCTATCGTGCGAAATAAGTAACAGGGTTCCAGCATAACTTTGTAACCACTCTTGTAGCCAAATAACGGCATCTAAGTCTAAGTGATTGGTTGGCTCGTCCAACAATAGCAGATCGGAGCGGCACATGAGCGCCTTTGCAAGGTTTAAACGTACGCGCCAGCCACCCGAAAAGCTGGTAACAGGGTTGTTTAAATCGGTGGCTTTAAAGCCCAGTCCATTCATTAAAATAGCTGCCCGCGAGTTGGCGGTGTAGCCTTGAATGGTTTCTAGTTCAGCATACAGCTCGGCGGCACGGTGGCCGTCGTGTTGTTCTTCTGCTTGGGCTATTTTTTGCTGAATATCGCGGAGTTCTTTATCGCCATCGATCACAAATTCAATAGCCGCTTGCTCAGTGGCGGTCAACTCTTGGGCAACGTGGGCAATCACAAAACCCGATTGAATAGAAAAATCACCGCTATCGGGCTGGAGACTATCTAACACCATCGCAAATAAACTGGACTTACCACAGCCATTGGCACCGCTAATGCCAACGCGCTGACCTGCGTGCACGGTAAAGGAAACATTCTCGAATAATACTTTAGTTCCTCGGCGGAGCGATACGTTGCTTAACTTCAACATGTTTTGGGTCGTACAGATGGGAAAGATGGCATTATACCTAAAGCCTGAGAGCGCTGCTTAAACGACAAGTAAGCACCGCCTAATTTGCTTCTGGTATTGATAATGTCATTGAATGTGAGCCGATTCGTTTAGCTGCGGATAGGCTTGTTTATGCGATAATTATATTTTTTATTAGCCCTTGAATTGATGAATCGCGCGCAATCTATTTTACAGTCAACGTTTGGTTACGACGCTTTTCGTGAGCCACAAGGTGAGATTATTCATGAGTTAGAGCAAGGGCGCGATGCCTTTGTGCTGATGCCCACTGGCGGCGGTAAGTCGCTGTGCTACCAAATTCCAGCCTTATTGCGTGATGGCACTGCGATTATTGTATCGCCATTGATTGCGCTGATGCAGGATCAGGTGGATGCGCTTAATCAACTGGGTATTAAAGCAGCCTATTTAAACTCAACACTCGATGTCGCTGAGGCGCGAGAAGTGGAGGCGCAATTATTAAATGGCGCTTTAGATTTATTGTATGTAGCGCCAGAAAGGTTGTTGAACCCTATTATGCTGTCGTTGTTGGAGCGCTGCCATATTGCCTTGTTTGCGATTGATGAGGCGCATTGTGTATCGCAATGGGGGCATGACTTTAGGCCAGAATATCAAAAGTTACGTGTGCTGCATGAGCGTTTTCCACAAGTGCCGCGTATTGCATTAACCGCCACAGCTGATCAACGTACGCGCGATGAAATTATTGCGCAATTACAACTTGAAGGGGCGCGGGTATTCATCAATAGTTTTGATCGGCCGAATATTCACTATGCTATTTCTGAAGGTAATAACCCGAAATTACGGTTGTGGCGCTTTATACAGGAAAATCATGCGCAAGATGCAGGCATTGTGTATTGCCTATCACGCAAGAAAGTAGAAGCGACTGCCGAATGGTTAACAGAACAAGGGCGTATCGCATTGCCTTATCACGCGGGCTTATCGCAAGAGCTTAGGCAAAAAAACCAACAGCGTTTTTTACGCGATGAAGGGGTGATTATTGTCGCTACAATCGCCTTTGGTATGGGCATAGATAAGCCGGATGTACGTTTTGTAGCGCACTTACGTTTACCAAAAAGTATTGAGGCGTATTATCAAGAAACCGGTCGTGCAGGCCGTGATGGCGAGCCTGCAAATGCCTGGATGGCGTATGGCTTGCAAGATGTATTGACGCTGCGACAATTTATGCAAAACTCCAATGCCGATGAGGCGCATAAACGTGTTGAGCATAATAAATTAGAATCTATGCTGGGGCTTTGCGAGCTGATTGCTTGTCGGCGGCAAGCCTTGCTAGGCTACTTTGATGAGCGGTTAGAACAGCCATGTGGTGCCTGTGATAATTGCACAACACCGCCTGAAAAATGGGATGGTTCTGAAGCGGCGCAAAAGATTTTATCGAGCATTTATCGTACAGGGCAACGCTTTGGCGTTAATTATATTATTGATGTCTTAATGGGTAAGGCCGATGAGCGTATTCGGCAAAACCAGCACGAGCAGTTAAGTACCTTTGGCATTGGTAAAGAATTCTCAACGATGGAATGGCGAACTATTTTTAGGCAGTTGATAGCGCTTGGCTTTATTAATGTTGAAGCAGAAAGCCATGGCTCGCTAACACTGACAGAAAAATGCCGACCAGTGTTACGCGGTGAACAAAAACTGGCGCTAAGAAAGCAAACAAAAGAAGAAAAGCTGACAACAGAAAAAAAGAAGAAAAGCCCTGTTCGCCCACAAGACGAGCCGTTATGGGACGCTTTACGAGCTTTGAGAACGCAACTAGCGGAAGACAGTGGTGTGCCGCCCTATGTCATTTTTCATGATGCAACCTTAATGGAAATGATTAAAAAGCGCCCGGTTGAGATTGGCGATATGCGGTATATCAGTGGCGTGGGTGATCAAAAAATAAAGCGTTATGGCCAGGTTTTTTTGGCAGAAATTGCAAAGTACCCGTTAGCAGAATTATTGAATAATCGGCTTAGCGCAACGGTTAATGAGACGCTCATGTTGTATCAAGAGGGTTTAGATATAAAGGCGATTGCAACACAGCGCGATATGAAAGAAAACACGGTATATGGACATTTAGCCGATGCAATTGAAGTAGGGCTACTGGATGTCAAAGAGGTACTCGATTTAGACGACAGTGAATATCAAGAAATCATCATGACTATAGAGTCTTTGGAAGATGAGTCAAAAGGCCGCATTAAACCTATCTATGAGGCCTTGGATGAAGAGTATGAATACGGCATTATTAAATGCGTTCAAGCCTCTATGTAAGGCAGGCTAACATTGTTAGCCTAGTTCATCATCAGCAATTGAATATTTTGGGTCTTCAATCACGTTAACTTCAATTAGCTTTCTAGCCTTGTGTAATAATTTGATGCACTCTGGGCTTAAATGACGTAAATGCAGTGTTTTGCCTTGCTTCATATACCGCTCTGCCAAGGCGTCAATGGCTTCAATGCCTGAATGGTCAGACACGCGTGAACGTGCAAAATCAACAATCACTTCTTGTGGGTCGTTAATGGGGTCAAACTGATCACGAAAGTGGTGGATTGAAGCGAAAAAGAGTGGTCCAGTTGGCTTATAGATCTTAACGCCATCTTTTTCTTCAATATCAAAGTGCATGTTTTTGGCATGTTTCCAAGCAAACACTAAGGTAGACATTAAGACTCCCACGACAACCGCAATAGCTAAATCAGTTAGCACGGTAACAACCGCAACAGTAATACCCACAAGCGTATCGGAAGTTGGGATGCGGCCCAATAAGCGGAAGCTGGCCCATTCAAATGTACCCAGTACCACCATAAACATCACGCCGACTAACGCGGCAACGGGGATCATTTCAATCAGTGATGAGCCAACTAAAATAAAGGCGAGTAAGAATAGCGCAGCAGAAATGCCTGAGGCGCGTCCACGGCCGCCAGAATTAATATTGATCATGCTTTGACCAATCATCGCGCAGCCACCCATACCACCAAAAAAACCGGTAGCCACATTGGCAACGCCTTGACCAATGCATTCTTTATTTCCACGGCCACGTGTCTCAGTTATCTCATCAATCAGAGTTAAGGTTAATAAAGACTCAATTAAACCAATGGCAGCAAGAATCAGCGCATAAGGGAAAATAATTTTCAGCGTTTCAAGATTTAGCGGCACGCTAGGGAAATGGAATTGCGGTAAGCCGCCAGCAATAGTCGCCACCGGATCGCCAGTCATATCGACAAGCACATCTTGAACGGTACGTAAGTCCATATCTAAGCCAATAGAAATGGCAACGATGGTTAAGATCGCAGCCAATGATGATGGAATGGCCTTCGTTAATTTGGGTAAGAAATAGATAATGGCCATGGTCAGCGCCACCATGCCTAACATTAATGTCATCTGCTCACCTTGTAGCCAAGCAAGCTCGCCGGTGACCGGATCAAGGAATTGAAATTGTTGCAGCTGAGCCATAAAAATAACAATCGCTAAACCATTCACAAAGCCTAACATCACAGGGTGTGGCACTAAGCGAATGAATTTTCCTAAGCGAAAAACTCCAGCCAGCACTTGTAAAACACCCATTAAGACAACGGTTGCAAATAGATATTCAACCCCATGAGTTGCCACCAAGCTCACCATAACAACAGCCAGTGCGCCGGTTGCGCCAGAAATCATTCCCGGACGACCACCAATAGCGGCGGTAATTAAGCCAACCATAAAGGCGGCATATAAACCGACCAAGGGTTCAACGCCTGCTACAAAAGCAAAGGCAACGGCTTCGGGTACAAGGGCTAGTGCAACGGTAAGGCCAGAAAGCAGGTCGCTTTTCAGGCTCTGAGAGCGAGAAAGAAGAAGTTGGAACATGAGTATGATATCAATTTAATTGGAGGCTTAACGTATCGCGTTAAGTTGTCGCTTCAGTATAGCAGAATATGTGCATTTGCAGCATTCATTAAAGCTTCATCCGGCTGTTATAAAAAGTTCATAAACAACGATTAGCCTGTCGATAAATTTAACCAACGAGTAGTTATATTCACTAGGAGATAGCCGCATGAAAACGCTTGAAGAGCTGATGGCCCCCGTTAAGCAGTTAACTGAATTAAATCGGATGAAAATGGAAAAGGCTGTGGAGGCAGGGTACGCCAAGGCAAAGGAATACAAAGTATTAACTGAAAAACGTGTTGAAGCGGCAAGGGGTATCAAAGATGCTGCTAGCTGCAACGAATTTATGATGGAGCAGATTGGATATGCGAGCAGTAGCATGGAGAAAATGCTACTTGATAGCAAAGCCTTTTTGACTGAAGCAATATCGTACAACAACGATGTCATGAAGTTGCTGCAAAGCACTGAAGCTAGGAAAAGTATAGAGAGCGATTTAAAAGCCAGCTAAATAGGTGGTTTTTCCTACTTGAGCCATCTTTTTAAAAGCTGGCTTTAAGAGCTAAGTAAAACATAAAGAACTATTGGATAGCATGCTGAATATTGAGCAAACCTTAGAGCAAAAAATCCCCAGTTTTGAGCAACGTGGATCATGGATAAAAAAACCAACGGTTGGTTTTTTAAAAAAACTGATGCATGAAAATGAAGTGAATCAATTCCTAGAAGATCATCAAGATGACGAGGGGTTTGATTTTATTGATCAAGTATTTGCATTTTTTAACTTTAGTTACTCAGCATCACACAGTGACAGGGCTAATATCCCCGCCAGTGGCCGCGTAATTATTGTTGCTAATCACCCACTGGGTGCGCTCGATGGATTATCGCTGTTAAAGCTTGTTGGTGAGGTGCGCCGCGATGTAAAAATAGTGGTTAATGACATGTTAATGGAGTTTAAGGCGCTAGACAGTCTATTATTACCCGTTGATAATTTAAGAAAATCAACGCAAAAGAGTAGTATTTCGCGTATTTTGCAGAGTTTAAATAATGAAGAAGCCGTTATTATTTTTCCTGCAGGCGAAGTGTCAAGAATGAGACCGAACGGAGTACGTGACGGAAAATGGTCGAGCGGATTCTTAAGTTTTGCTAAGAAAACCCAAGCTCCTATTTTGCCAATTTACGTTAAGGCGCGGAACTCATCTCTTTTTTATAGCAGTTCAATGTTCTACAAGCCTTTATCAAGCATGTTGTTAGCGCATGAGGTTTTTAATAAAAACTCGAAAACGATAAGCTTCAAGGTGGGTGCTCCTATCTCATACCGTTTTATAGATAGTTTGCCATTAAAACGTAAAGAAATTGCGCGATTGGTTCGTCGCCATGCTTACTTGCTAGGTAAAGGAAAAAAGAGCCTGTTGGAAACAGAACAGACCATTATTCACCCGCGTGATCGAAAGGCCCTAAAAAATGAGCTAAAAGAGGCGGAGTTACTGGGCGAAACAGCCGATGAAAAGAAAATATACCTGTTTGATTATCGACCGGACTCTGCGGTCATGAATGAAATTGGGCGCTTAAGGGAAATGACTTTTCGGCGTGTCGGTGAAGGCACAGGCAAAAGCCGAGATCTTGATCGGTATGATAAGCATTATCGCCATATTATTTTGTGGGATGAGCAAGAACTTGAAATTGTAGGCTCTTACCGACTTGCTGAAGTAAAACGCTTAATGGATTTAGACAAGGGTCGAGGCATTTATAGCCAAGAACTTTTTGACTATAACATGCAGAAAGTTGCTCCTTATTTTGAACAGGGTATAGAACTTGGCCGTAGTTTTGTCAGCCCTAAGTATTGGGGTAAACGCAGCTTAGACCACTTATGGTATGGCATTGGCGCCTACCTTAGGAAGTACCCATCAACACGCTACTTATTTGGCCCTGTTAGCTTAAGTGATGCTTACCCTGAACTAGCTAAAGCGTTGATTGTGACGTTCTATCAGCATTACTTTCCTGATGCCGATTGCTTAGCCACCTCTCGAACGCCCTATATTATGAGGCCAGAAATAAAAAAGCAGGTGGCAAATGTGCTGACTGGCAATAATCAAAGTGACGACTTTAGAGTCATGAAAGAACACTTAGCGCATATGAATGTCACCGTACCAACCTTATACAAGCAATACGCCGATTTATGTGATGAAGGCGGTGTTCGCTACATTGATTTTAATGTAGATGCGAACTTTGGACACTGTATAGATGGGCTGATCATGACCGATATGCATAAACTAAAAGCTAAAAAGCGTTTACGTTATGTAGGCGGTTAATGCTACTAACCGCTCTACAAGAGTAGACATCCGTTTTAATTAGCGAACCTTCCGTGCTTTAGCCGGGCGGCCTTTAATTTTCCCATTGGCGAGGTAGTTCAGTGCTTGTCGCACAGCCTCATGTTCAAGCGCCACATAACTGGAGCGGTCAAAAATATCTATTTTGCCGATTTGCTTGCCTTCTAAGCCAGCATCGCCGGTTAGTGCCCCTAAAATATCGCCGGGGCGAATTTTATCTTTACGGCCGCCATCAATTTGAATGGTAACCATTGGCGGGTAGAGCTTGTAGCTATTATTGCGGTCCAACGATAAAGGGCTGTCTATTAAACAAGGTTTGTGTTGATATTCTTCAATTGCTTTTACACGCACTTGCTCATGTTCAGCAAATAAGCTCATGGCGAGCCCAGTTTCGCCGGCACGCCCGGTTCTTCCGATACGATGAACGTAAATTTCAGGATCGCGAGGCAGTTCGTAATTGATGACCATGCCGATGGATTTAATATCGAGCCCACGAGCAGCCACATCGGTTGCAACCAGTACGGAGCAACTATTATTAGCAAAGCGAACAAGCACTTGGTCACGCTCACGCTGGTCAAGGTCGCCGTGTATCGCTAATGATTCAATATTATGCTCGCGTAAAAACTCAGCCATCTCACTGCACTGCGCTTTGGTATGGCAGAAAACAATCGCCGTTTTAGGTTGATAATGCTCAAATAATGCCAGTAGCGTATTGTTGCGCTCATGTTTTTTGACTTGGTAAAACAACTGCTCGATCACGCTTTGCTGATGATCAGACTCAACCGTGACGGTGATAGGGTCGCGTTGAATAGAGCGACACATTTTTTTTACTTCGTCAGGGTAGGTGGCAGAAAACAGTAGGGTTTGACGGGAGTCAGGTGTGCGTTTAATGATGTCAGTCATCACATCAGAAAAGCCCATATCCAACATTCGGTCCGCTTCATCTAACACGAGGGTTTTTAGCTGATCGAGCTTCAGGGTGCGTTTTTTTAGGTGATCTTGAATTCGCCCGGGCGTACCCACCACAATATGTGCACCATGCTCTAGTGAGCCTACTTGTGGTCCAAAGGGTTTGCCACCGCATAGTAGTACCAGCTTTATATTAGGCACACTGCGAGCCAACTTACGAATTTCTTTACCGACTTGGTCGGCCAGTTCGCGGGTTGGGCACAAAACCAGTGCCTGCGTACCAAAAAAGCGTGGGTTAATTTTATCTAGTAAGCCAATGCCGAACGCTGCGGTTTTACCGCTCCCTGTTTTAGCTTGTGCGAGGATATCTTTGCCCTTTAAAACATGCGGCAGGCTTTGCGCTTGCACTGGCGTCATATTTTTATAGCCGAGTGAGCTCAAGTTTTTAACTTGAGCTGATGTAATGGGTAAAGATGAAAAGAGGGTGTCAGGCATAGGTTTTATCGGGGTTATTTTTTTGCTGTTAGCGGGTTGCTGTCAAAGCGAATGCCTGCCCAGCCTGTTTTCATAAAGTGACGAATATTTTGGTGATCATCGCCATCTGGGGTAGCCAGTACATCACGGTAGTACTCACCAAATAATGCCAAGGTTTGTGGCTCGGTAAACTCATTTAGCTTGGCAAAGGCAAATAACTTGCAAGAACCATTGTTTTCATTTGCCTTATTGTTAACTTCGCCGTTACTAAATGCGCTGGGTGTAAAATCATACAGCGCATCAATAATGTTCATGGTGTCGCTAAACTGTAATGTGGCTAATGCTTCGCGTAGTTGTTGGATGTTGTTCATGCTGGTGTCTCAGTCAAATGGGCTTAGTGTTAAAAGGTGCGGTTGTCAGGTAATAATTTATCCGCGCGACATAAATTTGCCGGTGCTGGTATTTATTTTAATGACTTCTTCATTGTCTATATACTCCGGTACTTGAACTTCTAACCCAGTGCTTAGCGTAGCTGGTTTGGTTCGTGCAGAGGCAGAGGCGCCTTTTAAACCAGGCGCCGTATCCACTATTTGTAAGCTAATGGTGGCCGGTAACTCAATAGCAACCAGAGTTTCTTCTAGCAAAATACCCACTAGGCTATCGAGCCCCTCGCTTAGGTATTTAACTTGTTCTTCAATGTCTTCAGCGTCTAATGTGTATTGATCATAGGTGTCTAAATTCATGAAGGTATAGGCGTTACCATCTTGATAAGAAAACTGTAAATTGGCTTTTTCGCAATCAAGATCCTTCAGAAAGTCATCACCTTTTAAGGTTTCATCACGTTTTTGCTTGCTTTTAAGGTGATTAAAGCGAACCTTATAAAGGGTAGAGGCTCCACGAGATGATGGGTTGCGTACGTCGATACTTTTAACCGCATAAGGTTCGTCATTGACTTCAACAACCATTCCGCATTTTAAATCGCTGGCTTTAGGCATGTGTTTTCCATGTGTTTGATTAGGCGTAATTATACGCCAACATGAAAAGCGCAATGGAAAACTCTTTTGTTTGATTTACGGGTGACTAAGGTTTGTTAAACGGTCTTAAATAGACAGGAAATCGATAGCGCCCTTTTTTGGTTAGGCCATAATATTTAAATGTTATTTCACTGCCTATAAGGGGCGGGTTAGTTCTGTCTTTATTTGAAAAACCAGAGCCAATGGTTAACTGTTTACCCTGTGAAGTCAGGCAGAGTATAGAGCCCATTTTGCCTTGATATTGTCCTTTACCGGGGAGGACTTTTAGCACGGTACATTCTGTGTCGGTGTATTGCTTTAGTTTCAATGCTGAAGATAAGCGGCCTGTTTGATAGGCTTGATTAGGGTCTCTAACCACAACGCCTTCACCTTGGTTAGCAGTAATAGAGTGTAAAAAGCGCTGTAATTGTTTTTTATTGTTAACGGTTGTTTGCTGAATGATCTGAATGTACGGCGTAGGGTTCTTATCTAGATAGTTTTGTAAAACCTGTAGCCGTTTATGTAAATTACCTGTTTGATTGGGCACATCGAATATTTGATGGGTAATCTGTTTCCATCGTTCACCAGCCTCTTGGCTGTTAACAATGGAGCTGATGTTTTCAAAGTCGGCTCGCTGGGTCCATAGCTCGCCATCTATTGGGAAAGGTGGGTAGTTCTGGGTAAACCATGCCGGTGGGCTGAGTATTTTTCCTCCTCGACTAATGAGCTTGTTGCCATCCCAATAGCCGCGGACACCATCGAGTTTTTCGCTCATAAGCCAACCCGTCACAGGAATATCTTGATGGTAGTTTTTAAGTAAAAATATAGCCGGTTTAGCTGCGTAAGCAGTTAGCGATATAAGGCTTATTAATATAAAAAAGATCCGATTTTTCATGTTCCATTGCTTCCTGGCCTTGGTGATATTGATGTATGGGCGATGATTCTGCACTTATACCAGTATTTATAATAGTGTAGGCTGTTTTAGCGCAGTTTAATAAACGACAAGGCTTGATGCCGCTTGAAATATTTGCCCTATTCTTTATAAATAATCAGGTGGTTTTTTTATAGATGGATGGCTTAAGTCCTTGCTTTGTTGTTTAGCACTGCGGCGGCGCTGGTTGACATATCTTAACCATTAGTTCGACAATTGGTGTTGTTAGAAGTCACAGTTCGCCTAGTGGATATGAGCTGTTAAGGCTTATATTGTTGGCTCAGACTCATAAATACTTGCTGTGCAAATTAGTCTGCGAATGGAAGCCATTTTGAAAAAAAAGGGCGGCGAATTGTTTTAATAGCCGTTATAAAAACGCCGCACTTCTGCAGTAGGTTAAATTTATATAAATAATAATCGAGGAGACTCAATGAAATTAGAAACAATTGCGCTTCATACGGGCTATGAAATAGACCCAAGCACTCATGCGGCCACGACGCCTATTTACCAAACTACATCGTATGCTTTTGATAGCACTCAGCATGGCGCAGATTTATTCAACTTAAAGGTCCCCGGTAATATTTATTCACGCATTATGAATCCCACTAATGCGGTGTTGGAACAGCGAGTGGCTGAAATGGAAGGTGGGATTGCAGGCTTGGCATTATCATCAGGAATGGCCGCTATAACTTATGCTATTCAATGTATTACTCATGTGGGTAGAAACATTGTTAGCACCAACCAACTGTATGGTGGAACCTATAATTTTTTCGCCCATACGCTACCACAACAAGGCGTTGAAACGCGCTTTGCCTCATATGATGACTTAGCTGGCCTTGAAGCGTTGATTGATGACAACACCAATGCTGTGTTTTGTGAATCTATTGGTAACCCAGGTGGTAATGTGGTTGACCTTGCCAAGCTCGCAGAGATTGCCCATCGTCATGGTGTGCCTTTAATTGTAGATAATACAGTGGCCTCACCTATTTTATGTCGTCCATTCGAACACGGCGCAGACATTGTTATTCATTCATTAACAAAATATATCGGTGGGCATGGCACAACGCTTGGTGGCATGATTGTCGATTCGGGCCAGTTTGACTGGGTTGCCAATAAAGAGCGTTTTCCGATGTTGAATGAACCTGATCCCTCATATCATGGTGTTGTGTATACAGAAGCGTTAGGCTCTGCTGCTTTTATTGGGCGTTGCCGAGTTGTGCCGTTACGTAACACAGGCGCTGCACTGGCTGCACATAGTGCCTTCTTGCTGATGCAGGGGCTTGAAACATTGGCGTTAAGAATGGAGCGCCATTGTGAAAATGCAGAAAAAGTAGCCGAATACCTCAAGCAACATGCGCAAGTTGAATGGGTTAATTATGCTGGCTTAACAAGCAGTCCAGATTATCAAACATGCCAAAAAATATGTGCAGGTAAGGCCTCGGGCATCATTAGCTTTGGTATTAAAGGGGGGGCGGAAGCAGGAGGCAAATTTATTGATGCACTGCAAATGGTTTTACGCTTGGTGAATATAGGGGATGCTAAATCATTGGCTTGCCACCCTGCCTCAACAACACACCGTCAATTAAGCGCAGAGGAGTTGGCTAAAGTAGGTGTTAGTGAAGAGATGGTAAGGCTGTCGGTGGGCATTGAACACATCGATGATATTATTGCCGATATTGAGCAAGCCCTAGCGGTGGCACAGTAATAATATAAGTCCCTATTCATTATAAAAATGAATAGGGACTTCTCGATTGAATAAGTGAAGGTAGGGCTGTTTTCTATGGATTTACTGTCTATTTAATAGTGTCTGAACTAAAACAATAAAAGAACGTTAACGATTGGCTTGAGTGAGCAGCCTATCGAGTTGGTTGGCAAATGTCTGTCGGTCCGTATTATTTAAAGGCGGTGGGCCGCCACCAATTTCTAAGCCACTGGAACGCATGGTTTCCATAAAGTCGCGCATATTAAGACGGTCTTTAATGTTTTCTTTTGTGTATAGCTCACCACGTGGGTTTAAGGCCGTGCCACCTTTTTCTATGACATCAGCCGCTAACGGAATGTCGCCAGTAATCACTAAGTCTCCCGCTTGCATTCGTTTAACAATTTCATTATCGGCCTCATCAAAACCCTGATTAACGCGTAAAAAAGAAATATAAGCAGAAGGCGGCACCCGGATTGGCTGATTAGCCACCAAGGTCATTTGAGTGTTTGTGCGCTCTGCGGCGCGAAATAAAATGTCCTTTATGACAACAGGGCAGGCGTCGGCATCTACCCAAATAGTGTTAAGCATCGTTATTATCGCTTCTTAGTGATCGTGAGCGGCAGCGGCTGCATTGGGCAGCCGAATTCGTTCAACCATATTCTGTACACTTTGAGGCGGTGCAGGCGTTAGGCTGGACACAATAAAGGCGACGGAGAAGTTCAAGCACATACCAATCGCACCAATGCCTTCCGGTGAAATACCAAACAGCCAGTTTTCAGCGGTATTAGCGGCCATTGGCTCTATAAAAATGCCTTTAAAATAAATGATATAGCCCATCGTGAACACCAGCCCGGTGAGCATGCCGCAAATGGCGCCGTATTTATTCATGCGCTTACTAAAAATACCCATAATCAGCACTGGGAACAAGGACGATGCAGCTAAGCCAAAGGCAAACGCAACGACTTGAGCGACAAACGCGGGTGGGTGTAAGCCTAAATAACCAGCAACGAGAATCGCGAAGGCCGAGGTGATTCGGCTAGCGCGTAATTCATTTTTCTCGCTGATCTTGTGCATAAAGGTGCTTTTTAATAAATCGTGCGAAATACTGGCGGAAATAACTAATAATAAACCGGCAGCCGTGGATAAAGCAGCGGCAACACCACCGGCAGCGATTAAAGCAATAACCCAATTGGGTAATTGCGCGATTTCTGGGCTAGCCAGTACCATAATGTCACGATCAACGTAAATTTCATTAGCAAATGGTGCGTTATTCACTACCTTGCCTTCAGACGGATTAGTAATGATGCGTTCACCTAAAGTACCACGTTGTTCAGCATCAAATACGGGCTTTCCTTCACCAGCAAATGCTTTACCTGCAGCGTATTGCAATTTACCATCGCCGTTATGATCAAACCAGCCGAGTAAGCCTGAGCTTTCCCATGTTTGAAACCAACTGGGCATATCGGTGTAGGCGGTGCCGCTGTTATCAGGCCCATTAATACTGTTGATAATGTTTAAACGGCTTAAGGAGCCAACAACTGGCGCGGTGGTATATAACAAGGCGATAAAAATAAGCGCCCAGCCAGCCGATTTTCTTGCATCAGAGACTTTAGGAACGGTAAAGAAGCGCACAATAACATGCGGTAAACCAGCCGTGCCGACCATTAAGGCTAAGGTAATGGCGGCAACGTCGATCATTGATTTATCGTTAAACGGCTCGGTGTAGGCATTAAAGCCTAAATCAAGCAGTGTTTTATCCAAGGCATCTAATAAAAACCCAGAGCCATCTGACATTTGACTACCAAACGCAATTTGTGGAATGGGGTTGCCTGTAAATTGTATGGCCATAAAAATAGCCGGTACAGAATAGGCAAACATCAACACAATATACTGTGCAACTTGCGTGTAGGTGATGCCTTTCATGCCACCAATGACCGAATAGATAAACACAATGCCCATGCCAAGGTATAAACCTTGATCTATAGGTAATTCTAAAAAGCGCGAAAAGACGATACCAACACCGCGCATTTGCCCCGCGACATAGGTAAAAGAAATAAAAATTAAACACAGAACAGCAATGACACGAGCGGCACGTGAATAATAGCGATCACTAATAAATTCAGGCACAGTAAATTTACCAAATTTACGTAAATATGGCGCTAGTAACATGGCAAGAAGTACATAGCCGCCTGTCCAGCCCATTAAATACACACCGGCTTCGTAGCCTAAATATGAAATTAAACCGGCCATTGAGATAAACGACGCCGCTGACATCCAATCAGCTCCGGTCGCCATGCCGTTAACGATAGGGTGAACACCTTTGCCGGCAATATAAAAATCGCCTGTTGTTTTTGCATTGGCCCAAATAGCAATGCCGATATACAGCGCGAATGTGGCCCCAACCACTAAGTAAATCAGTGTTTGTAATTCCATATCAATCATCCACGCCGTATTTAGCATCTAGTGCGCTCATTTTTTTAATGTAATAAAAAATTAAAAAAACAAAAGAAATAATGGAGCCTTGCTGAGAAAACCAAAAGCCTAACTTAAAGCCAGCAAATTCAATGCTATTAAGTGGTTCAACTAAAATGATGCCGAACACAAAAGAGACAAGAAACCAAATAAATAGCAGCTTCAAAATGAGACGAATATTATCCGTCCAGTAATGGTCAGTATTAGCCGACATAACACCCCTCCAAGTTATTTTTAATGACACCGTGTGTGAATTGATTGGTGTGTATACCCTTTGTAGGGTAAGTGTTTTTATTGTGTTGTATTATTGAGGATTAAGCGGTGCGATGCAATGAATGAAGAGAGTGTCATCACTGGAGTGTTTCTCTCATCATTTTGGTAGACCTTTTAATGGCGGAACCTGCAATATAGCAAGGCGCAATTTAGAGTAAAACGAACCAACAGATGGCTGTTATAACAAGGGTGCCAAGCAAGTTTAATATAAAGCCTTCTTTTGCCATCTGATCACCATGGATGTATCCACTACTAAACACAATGGTGTTCGGGGCAGTAGCAACAGGGAGTATAAAGGCGCAGCTGGCGCTGAATGCGGCGGGAACCATTAATAATAAGGGGTCAATGTCAGCGTTAATGGCGGTGGCGGCGAGTATGGGCATCAGCATGGCTGTGGTGGCGGTATTGCTGGTCGCTTCGGTCATAAAGGTCACGCTTAACGCAATAATGGCTATCATCACTATAAGGCTAAAGGCGGTGACAGCGGATAGTTGTTCACCTAGTTGGTTGCTTAGACCCGAGGCAACAAAAGCTTTGGCCAGACAAATGCCTCCGCTAAACAATAATAAAATACCCCAAGGTATTTGCTGAGCTGCTTTCCAGTCTAAGAGTTTTTGCTTGTTGCCATTTGGGGTAATAAATAAAACGATAACGGCCAGTAATGCGATAGATGCATCATTAGCGTGCGGTAAATTTAGCCAACCACTCCAACCACCAAAAGGCTCTCGGCGAGTGATCCATAGCAACGCGGTAAGCCCAACGACAAGTGTGACTCGTCGTTCGTGTGTTGTCCATGCGCCCACAGCAGGTAAGGAAAATTCGCCTGTACCCTGTAGGTGTCGGGTGAGCCAAAGCCAGACGATGGGAATAAAAGTGATCACTAACGGTAGCGCCCAGCTCATCCATTGGGTAAAGCTAATTTGCAAGCCGGTGTTCTCTTCATAAACCTGCATGAAAATTAAATTTGGAGGGGTACCAATGGGTGTGCCGATGCCGCCGATGCTGGCAGAATAAGCGAGGCCTAGTAATAAAGGAATGGCTAGCTTTTTATTGTCAGTGCTATCAACGACGGCTAGCACAACGGGAAGTAGCATGATCGTTGCAGCTGTATTGGAAATCCACATGCTAAGTGTGGCCGAGGCGACCATAAACCCCAATACTAATCGTTTCGGGTTGTTGTTACCAAACCAATGGACCATGGTAAGTGCTATACGGCGATGAGCGCCACAATGAGAAATAGCCGTAGACAGTAAGAAGCCGCCGAGTAATAGTAAGATAAGCTTATTGCCATAAGCGGCAGCTACTTGCTCACTTGTTAAGACGCCTGTTAGTGGAAAAATAGCAATTGGTAAAAGTGACGTGATGGGGATCGGCACTGGTTCAAAAACCCACCAAGTAATACACCAAACAGCGATAGCTGCTGTAATGATAAGAGGCTCAGGCAGCTTTCCATGAAAGCTGAAAAACAGCACACAAGATAGAATTGGGCCAGCGATTAAGCTTAAGGTTTTTAACGATAAGGGCGAGGTCAATGTATAGATATTAGGCTGATTAGTGACTGAGGATTAGTTTGTTATTAGGGAGCGTCGCCGAGGGCTTTGCTATATGGTAGCCTTGAGCATAATCAATATTATACGATGCAAGCAAATCTAAAATGGTTTGATTTTCAACAAACTCAGCAATGGTTTTTAATCCAGATAGTTGGGATATTTCAGACACTGCTTTAACAAACACTTGATCCTCCTTATGTTTTTCAAGTGTTTGAATGAAGGAGCCATCTATTTTTATATAATCAACGGGTAATTGGCGTAGGTAAAAGAAGGACGCATAGCCAACGCCGAAGTCATCAAGTGCAAACTTAGCACCGGTTTCCTTGATATCGTTCATTAGGTTGACGGCTGTATTGATGTTCGCCACAGCGGTGGTTTCGGTGACTTCTATGATTAGTTTTTTAGCGTCAATATCTTGCTGCTTGAGCCCCTCTTTAAGGGTGCTAATAAGGAGGGTGTTGTTAAAAGCTTTGCCCGACAGGTTAATCGATAGTTTTAAAGGGTTGTTTTGTGTCTGTAAGAAACGTAATGTTTCAAAGGCCAGCTGTAAAACAGCTAAGTCAATTTGGTTGATGAGTCCAGACTGTTCGGCAATGGGGATGAAGCTGTTAGGCATAATAATTTCACCGTCCAAATCGATCATTCGAACGAGAGCTTCAGCATGAGAGATTTGATTAGTTTTAATATCTAAAATTGGTTGAAAATGTAGGCAAAGCCGCTTATCTGCAAGAGCCGCTTCAATTTTTTCTTTCCATAAAATGCGTGTTTTTAGTAATTCTTTGGTTTGTTCTTTTTGGGAGTATAGGTGTGACTTACTACGGCCGCTTTCTTTAGCTTGGTACATTGCGATATCGGCATTTGACATAAAATTCTGAACAGTCAAACCATATTCGGGGAACATAGCGATACCAATACTGGCGCTAATATTATGTTGCGTGCCATTGTATTCAAATCGCATTAAACGCAGTTTTTCTATAATTTTTTGAGCGAATTGAGTGGCGCCATGAGCATCAATATTGGGTAACAGTAAGGCAAATTCATCGCCCCCTAAGCGAGCTAAGATATCGGATGAGCGGATAGTTTGTTGTATGGTCTCAGCGACTTGTTTTAATAAAAGGTCGCCGGCGCCATGGCCACTGGTGTCATTAATGTATTTAAACTGATCGAGATCTAAATAAAGAATAGCGCCGTTGCTTCTATAACGTTGAGAAATCTTTAATTGCTGCTCAAACTCAAGTTGGAAGCGGCGGCGATTAAAGAGCTTGGTGAGAGAGTCATGGTCTGCGAGCCAAACAAGGTTTTGTTCTTTTTCTCTAATTAACTGACTGCCTTTTTCTAATTGATCAATCACCATAGTGGCTGATTGCTCGAGTGTGACTAACTCGTCTTGAGTTTTATATTTATGCCTACGCGTTTGTTGCAAATAGACTCTTGCTTGATGGAAGTTCCCTTTAGATAGAGCAGGCAATGCATTGCTGACCGTTATTAATCGATGAGTAGCCTTTAGCAAAATAGGTAAAAGAATCACAACAGAGGCGATTAGCGCCAGTAAGATGGCATAAAGCGCTTCTTTTTTAGATTGCTCAATTAAGAGATAGTCTTCAGAAAGGTCGGTAGCGATTAGAAGCTGTGGGCTATTTGAATGAGAAGGCTCGACTAAATTAAACAGGCGTAAGCTAAATTGCTGCTGCCCTAGATCTAAATGACTGCCGTTGGTATCGGCAAGGTTTTGCTCTGGGTGGGCCTTAT
Organism: Cycloclasticus zancles 78-ME; assembly: GCF_000442595.1. Taxonomy (NCBI): domain Bacteria; kingdom Pseudomonadati; phylum Pseudomonadota; class Gammaproteobacteria; order Thiotrichales; family Piscirickettsiaceae; genus Cycloclasticus; species Cycloclasticus zancles. The sequence continues at coordinate 294,891 of NC_021917.1, forward strand.
AAAAATTTGTAAGAAGTTGCTTAAGCTTATATGGGTTAGTACTAGCCACAATGTTGAGCGGCCCGTATTCATTGTCCTCAGTAGTTGAGGAGCGGCTTAGGATGGCGATATCTGTACGTGTTGCTTCTTTAAATGTAATGATAATGTCGGCCAACGAGCGAACAAAGACAAATAAAGCGTTCTGCTCGCCTATTGAATCAGCAAGGACAGGGATGTAGACAATTTGGTAGCATTGGATTTGGCAAAATAGCTTATAACTGGGTTTTTCTAGTCTCAGGACGTTCGTTAAGTCTTCATTGGGTATGACCGCCGTCACGTTTGACCCCCAGAGTGCCTTTAGTTGGCTTTCTTGGTTGTAAAACGATATAGACACTAAGCCCCAGTTGGTTTGTAGGCTCCCCCATTGTTGAGTGATAGCTTTAATAGCCTGTTCTTCAAACTGAGTGGGAGTGTTGCTACGCTGTGTGGTGTTCAATTCTGCTATTTGTTCGATAAGCCTTGCAGATTGGCCGATGAGTGCTTTAACGATAGATAATTGGTATTGTTGTTCCTGATGATGCTGGCGTTCAAACTGCTCAGTAATTTGCTTATAACTGGTGCCATATTGGATGGCATGGGTAATGCTAAGCAACAGGCCGAAAAGTAATAGAGCTTTCCATTTGATGCTAAAAAATAAGTTATTTTTTCGACGCATAAGATTTTGGCTGTTTTGCTAATTAAATTAGAAGCGATACGAGACTTGCAGCGCAAACAGGCTCCAATGCTTTTTTGTGGCTAGTCGGTCTGGGTTGTCGGCAAACGACAAAATGGCGGTGCCATTGAGGCGATGATACTCTGCTTGAATCATCCATTGGCTTGAGGGGCTCCACTCTAGGCCGAGCATATAATCTTTAGTAAAAGCAGCACTGCGAAGTGAATTAGGTACGCTGGTTCTACCGTTTCGGTTATCTTTGTCTAAGAATAAAGCATCATAACGCGCATAGCCTTTCACACGGTTGGTGAAATAATAATCCCCTTGAAGGTAGTAACTTTCAGTTACTGGCGATGCATCAGGGTAGAAAGGGCCAAAGTTTTTAAAAGTATTTTCTTGTCTAAGGTATTCCCCAGTTAAGGTAATATCGCCAAAACGTTGTTGGGCAGACAAGATAAACTGTTCAAAATCTAAATCACCATTGTCAAAAAAGTCGCCTAGCCCGCTGGGTTTGTACTCCATATCAGCATTCGCATAACTAAATGCTAAACGTGTTGCGCCACTGATACTTTCATAGCCAATTTTAGTGATGTAGCTAGGCATATTTTCTAAGTGGCCGGGGGCATCGAATGTCAAAATAGCGATTTCAAGCTCGTCTAAATCATCACCTAATTCTCCAGCATTAAGTTGAAACGAAAAGTAACCAATATCTAGAGTTTTATCGACATAAATTTGAGCACCATCGGTGCTTAGAAGTAGGTTACGAGAGCGTTCGTAGTTTATGCCGGGTAAGGTTATTGAAGGTCGTGTAAAGGCTACGTCACGCGTTTCATTATAAAAGCCAAAAGGGTTTTTGATGCGCCCTAAGCGAAGACCCATGCGCAGACTGTAATTATCTATAATCGTCCAGTCGATCAAGGCAAAATCGATCCCCGCTTCTTCGCTTACATCACCAGCATGTCGATATATCCCTTGTGCAGCTACTCGTATGTTATCTAGGGGGCGAAAGGAAACATTAATGCCAGTTTCTGTAAGGCCTAAGGTTCCAAGGTGTTTACTACTTTGACCATATATATTATTTGCAGTAGTTAAAAAATAACCTTGACTCGCAAAGCCATGTATTTGAAAGTCGTCTAACGGCTCAAAAGAATGAGCGGGGCTGAAACCGGTTAGCAGTTGGCTACTAATAACCAGTAAAGCCCAGCAACGATGTTTAATCGATTTTAATAATACGCACATTATCATTTCCTTTGTTAGCGTAGCCAATGGCACCGGGAGAAGAAGAAATGGCTTTCAGCATTTCTTCTTCACTGTCGACGGTGATGGGGGCCTCCCCTGTGCCTGAATAAATGTTTCTATCCCATATGCGCCTAAGTTTATAAGGGAAAACATGTAGGCTTGTTTTTGAAAATTGTTGATGAAGAGCGTTTTCATCGCTCAACACAAAAACTTTTATGGGGCGGCCGCTGGGCCAATATAGGGTGCGCATGGTAAAGATGTTACGGGCTGCTGTAGCGGATAGCGTATCAACAGGTACGCTAGGGTGCGCAATAAGTTCAACCGCCTGAGAAAGGGGCGATAGTTGGCAAATAAGGCAAAATATAATAAAACGTACTCTTTCCATGAACACGGTTCTTGAAAGTATTAGTTTTCAGTGTAGTACGTTTTATAGATTTGGCAATGCTTGGCCAAAGGAAAGGGGTTAAAGCTTATTTTTTCCTTTTTTAGTAGTCAATGGTTTGTAACCTTGTTTAGTGTGCTTAGTAACAAACTTCTGCACACCTTTCTTTTTAAAGTTCTTTGTGCCAACAGGTTTGCTAGGTATTAAGCAGTTGGGGGCTTCGCCAATGAGGTGTTTTTTGCCAGATTTTAACAGTAAATCTTTGATGACCTTCCAGTTAGCAGGGTCATGATAACGAAGCAATGCTTTGTGTAAACGACGCTGCTCAATCTTTCTGACGGTGTTCACTTTTTCGCTTTTATAGCTGAGGCCTTTAAGCGGATTTCTCCCAGTGTGATACATCGCCGTTGCGGTGGCCATCGGAGATGGATAGAAGGTTTGCACTTGGTCGGCTTGAAATTTATTTTTTTTCAGCCATAAAGCTAGGTTGACCATGTCTTCGTCTTCGGTGCCCGGATGAGCGGCAATAAAGTACGGAATGAGATACTGTTTTTTCCCGGCTTTTTTGGTGAATTTCTCGAACATGGTTTTAAAGCGATCGTAAGTGCCAATACCTGGTTTCATCATTTTCGATAAAGGCGCTTGTTCAGTATGTTCGGGGGCAATTTTCAAATAACCTCCGACATGATGAGTTACCAGTTCTTCAACGTATTCAGGTGATTCTACTGCAAGGTCATACCGCAGGCCGGAAGCGATTAAAATCCGTTTCACACCTTTAATTTTTCGCGCTTTTTTATATAACTTAATTAACGGGTCGTGGTCTGTATTTAAGTTGTCGCAAATGCCAGGGTACACGCAAGAAGGTCGCCTACAGGCAGCTTCAATCTTGGGGTCTTTACAAGCAAGACGATACATATTGGCTGTTGGGCCGCCAAGATCAGAGATTGTGCCGGTAAACCCTGGTGTTTTGTCGCGAATATCTTCAATCTCGTTCAAGATGGATTGTTCTGAACGATTTTGGATGATACGCCCTTCGTGTTCGGTAATGGAGCAAAAAGTACAGCCACCAAAACAACCGCGCATGATGTTGATGGAGAAACGGATCATTTCATAAGCGGGAATACGCTGCCCATCATATTTTGGGTGAGGGACGCGTTGAAAGGGCAAGCCAAATACCTCGTCCATTTCTTCGGTGGATAAAGGAATCGGTGGTGGATTTAACCAAACGTCTTTGCCATCGTGGTTTTGTACTAATGCACGCGCATTGCCGGGGTTGGTTTCTAAGTGTAAAACCCGTGAAGCATGGGCGTATAAAACAGGGTCGCTTTTTACCTTTTTGTATGAAGGTAAACGTATAACCGTTTTAGCGCGATCAGTTTTGCTGTGTTTAGGTAAAAAGCTGAGTGTGACGACTTGGCTGCCATCGTCGGAATCATTTGTATTGTTGACCTGACATTTTCCGCCGGTTGCTGCGGCTAATTCTTCATCTGACTGATAAGGGTTGTTGTGTGGGTCAATTTTACCTGGCCGGTCAATGCGAGTGGAGTCAATGAGTGTCCAACCATCCGGTAATGTATCGCGGACGAACGCCGTGCCGCGAATATCCTTAATATTGGCGATGGCTTCATTTTGGGATAGTCGGTGTGCTAACTCCGCAATAGCTCTCTCCGCATTACCATAGAGTAAAATATCGGCTTGAGAGTCAATTAAAATGGAGCGCCTAACAGCATCATCCCAGTAATCGTAGTGGGCTATCCTTCGTAGGCTCGCTTCAATGCTTCCGAGCACTGTGGGGACATCAGGGAAGGCCTCTTTACATCGCTGTGTATACACAATAACGGCGCGATCTGGACGACGACCTGCCTGATCACCAGGTGTATATGCATCGTCTGAGCGGGCGCGTTTATCCGCAGTATAGCGGTTAATCATTGAGTCCATATTGCCGGCAGCAATACCAAAGAATAAGTTTGGTTTTCCTAGTGCCGAAAAATCTTTGGTACTTTGCCAGTCAGGTTGGTCGATAATGCCAACACGAAAGCCTTGTTTTTCCAGTAGTCGGCCAATAACGGCCATGCCAAAGCTTGGGTGGTCTACATAGGCATCGCCGGTGACGACGATAATATCGCAACTATCCCAACCTAGCGCATCCATTTCTGCGCGGCTTGTCGGTAAGAAGGGTGCTACGCCATAGCACTCCGCCCAATATTTTGGGTATGAGGATAAAGGTTCAGCCGTAGGGATCACAGAATAATGCCATGTTGTTTTAATAATGAACGAAGTCTTTCAACGCGACGTCGGTTAACACCAAAATCGTAATAACCCGTACGGGAGGCCGAGCGTACATGAATAATTTGTTGCTCTATATTTATGATTAAATCGAGATCATCAACAAAACCAAAAACACGACTGGTGATTTCTGCATGAATATGGTTCTCATCATGGATAACAGCGATATTGTTGTCGAGCTGGTTAAGCACCTCTAGCAATCGCTGTTGATCAACTGGCTGATTTTGTTTTAATTTAAAGGGTGCAATAGCATGTTCGTCATCTGCTTTACTGGAGACGCAATTGGGTTTATCTGGGCAAGGTTTTAAAGAAGGCATGTTTGCGTATGCTGGTGAGCACATAGTAATAATTAGGAGTAAAAATAGTGTTTTCATTGGGCTGTTTGGTGTTCGGTTGGTCGAGCAAACCTTTTTGACATTAAAAGGCCTATTTCAAAAAGTAACCACATGGGTAAAGCTAATAAGGTTTGAGAGATAATATCAGGTGGTGTTAATAACATGCCAATAACAAAGGCGCCAACGATGATATAAGGGCGCTTTTCAGCCAAGCTTTGTGGTGTTGATACGCCAGTTTTAACCAACAAAAACGTTGCAATAGGCACTTGAAATGCCATGCCGAAAGCAAAAAATAGCGTTAGGATGAAATCTAAATATTTGCTGATATCAGTCATCACGGCAACGCCTTCGGGCGCGGTTGCTGTCAGAAACTTGAAGATCAGCGGCATGACGACAAAATAAGCGAACAGCATACCACCATAAAACAGGAAAGTAGCAGCGCTAATTAACGGTAAGGCGATGCGCTGTTCATGTTGATAAAGACCCGGAGACACAAACAGCCAGACTTGGTAGAAAACCCATGGAATGCTAATAAAAACGGACAACATTAGGGTCAGCTTTAACGGTGTTAGGAAGGGTGAAATCACTTCAATTGCGACCATGCTAGTGCCTTCTGGCATATGGGTTAGCAGCGGTTGAGCGACCAGTGAGTAGATGTCATTCGCGAAAGGAGCCAGTGGCAAAAAAACGACGAGCAGACCAATGATCGCGTGAATAAGACGCGTTCGCAATTCAACTAAGTGCGAAACGAAGCTGGTTTCTTGGTCGTTAGGGTCAATGTCTGACATAAGGTAAAACGTTATCAGCAATGAACGCCAATAAAGCGTTAATTACTGCGTCGAGTCGTCTTTTTTAGTATCGTCGTTAGCAACTGATTTTTGATGATCAGTGTCTTTTTCTTTTTCGCCTTCCTTCATCGCGCCTTTGAAGCCTTTGATTGCGCCACCTAAGTCGCCACCAAGGTTACGTAAGCGTTTTGTGCCAAATAATAAAAGCACAATAACGAGAATAATAATTAATTGCCAAATGCCGATGCCACCCATGGTAACCTCTAATTGAAAGTTGTAGTAAGAATCATTCTACTTGGTTCTATTGGCTTTTTCATCTAGCCCAGATAGCCCAAAGCGGCGCTCAAGTTCCTTCAGCACATCGTCAGCACTTAAGTCTTGTTGTGCTAATAAGACCAGTGAATGAAACCACAGATCTGCCGTTTCGTAAATAATTTGTGTTTTATCGCCAGACTTGGCGGCAATGACCGTTTCTGTTGCCTCTTCGCCAATTTTCTTAAGAATGGTATCAAGCCCTTTATCATATAAACTGGCAACATAGGATGCTGCGGGGTCATCTTGCTTGCGCTGCTGCAAGATGGTTTCAAGTCGCTTCAGTATGTTACTCATTTTGAATAAATATTTTTGAGGTCTTTTAAAACAGGGTCTGTGTCTTGCCATTGTTCATCGACTAATTGCCGATAAAAGCAACGTTCCCGGCCAGTATGACAAGCAATACCGCCTTTTTGTTCAACAGACAGTAGGATAACATCTCCATCGCAGTCTAAGCGAATATCGTTGATGATTTGTTGGTGACCAGATTCTTCACCTTTATGCCAAAGTTTATTGCGAGAACGCGACCAATAAACAGCGTGCCCTTGTTCAACGGTAAGCTGTAAAGCTTGTTGGTTCATCCAAGCAAACATAAGTATTTTGCCTGTTTTGTGGTCTTGGGCTATAGCAGGGAGAAGGCCTTTTTCATCCCATTTTATTTCGTCAAGCCAGGTGCTCATAATCGAACCTCTATACCATTATCTTGCATGTGCTGTTTTGCTTCACCAATACTAAACTCTGCAAAGTGAAATATGCTAGCAGCAAGGACTGCATCGGCTTTACCTTTAGTGACGCCATCGACTAAATGGTCTAAGGTGCCAACACCGCCAGAGGCAATAACGGGTACTTCAACCGCTTCGCTGATGGCGCGGGTGAGTTCAAGATCAAACCCAATTTTAGTACCATCACGGTCCATACTGGTGAGTAAAATTTCACCGGCGCCTAAGGCAACCATTTTTTTTGCCCATTCGATGGCATCGATACCGGTTTCTTTTCGGCCACCATGGGTGAATATTTCCCAGCGTTTGGGTTCGCCGTTGGCGCTAACGCATTTAGCGTCAATAGCGACAACAATGCATTGTGAACCAAATCGCTCGGCGGCTTCCTTAACAAAGTTAGGGTTAAAAATAGCTGCGCTATTAATGCCAACTTTGTCTGCCCCTGCTTTTAGCATGCGGCTAATATCGGCTAATTCGCGAATACCTCCACCGACAGTTAGGGGAATAAAGACTTCATCGGCAACTTGTTCTATAACGTGCACAATGGTTTCGCGGTTATCCGAGGTGGCGGTAATATCAAGAAAGGTGATTTCATCCGCTCCTTCTTGGTCATAACGTCTGGCAACTTCAACGGGGTCGCCAGCATCTCGAATATCAACGAATTTGACGCCCTTAACAACACGGCCATTGTCTACATCTAGGCAAGGAATAATACGTTTGGCCAGTGCCATATTAAGCAAACGTCTCGGCTAGTTTTTCACCTTCAGCAAAATCAAGCGTGCCTTCGTAAATAGCCCTACCGGTTATGGCGCCCATGATGCCATCATCGGCCACCTTACCTAGGGCATAAATGTCATCCATATTGGTAATACCGCCAGAGGCAATAACTGGAATACGAATAGAGCGGGCGAGTTTGGCGGTGGCTTCAACATTGACGCCTTTCATCATGCCATCTCGACCGATATCTGTATAAATAATAGACTCAACACCGTCATTTTCAAAATGCTGTGCTAGGTCGATAACATCGTGATTAGATAGTTTTGACCAACCATCAATAGCGACTTTGCCATCTTTTGCATCTAGGCCAACGATAATATGGCCAGGGAACTCTGCACAGACATCACCAACAAAGTGGGGGGCGCTGACTGCCTTTGTGCCGATAATGACGTATTGTACGCCAGCATTAAGGTAGGTCTGAATAGTATCTTCGTCGCGGATACCGCCGCCAACTTGGATGATTAAATCGGGGTGAGCCTGCGCAATATCGTGAACAACACCTGCGTTTACAGGCTTGCCAGCAAAAGCACCGTCCAAGTCAACGAGGTGTAGCCGCTTAGCGCCTTCATTTACCCAGCGTGAAGCAACCTCTACAGGGTTGTCTGAAAAAATAGTTTCATCATCCATGCGGCCTTGGCGTAAGCGAACGCACTTACCTTCTTTAAGATCAATGGCGGGAATAAGAATCATGTTAGTTGTTCCTGGTGGTGTTAAGGGTTGCGTTTAAAGGGTATCTGTTTGATTGGAAAAATAGTTAAGCATGTCCATTTGATTCAGCTGTACCATCCCATTTTAAGAAGTTTCTAAGTAACTGCAATCCTGCATGTTGGCTTTTTTCAGGGTGGAATTGTACAGCGACTATATTTTTCCACATAAGCGCACAGGGAAAGGGGTCTGGGTAGTTTGTGGTAGCAGAGGTGTGTTCTTCGCCCACTTCGCTAGCATGATAGCCATGAACAAAATAAAATCGTTCGTTTTGAGCTATATTATTAAAAAGTGGGTTTTTATTTGTGTAATTAACTTCATTCCACCCCATGTGTGGAATTTTAATAGCATTTCCCTGTTCATCATATGTTCCTGATGGAAACTTTATAACATTTCCAGGGATAATGCCTAAGCATGTAACCCCATTGTTCTCATCGCTATGTTGCAATAACGCTTGCATACCAAGACAAATACCGAGTAAAGGTTTGTTCTGTGCGACTTGTTTAATGATGTCATCTAAACCTGTTTTTTGTAGTGCAGCCATACAGTCACGAATAGCGCCTACGCCAGGGAAAACAACGTGATCAGCAGATAAAATAATATTTTTATCGGCCGTTACAATAACAGTAGCGTTTGGGGAAGCGGTTTTTAGTGCTTTTTCGATGGAGTGTAAGTTCCCCATCCCATAGTCAATAACGGCAACGGTGGCCATAATTTAGATCTCGTTTAGTGTTACAAGCAACCTTTTGTTGAAGGGACGATGCCTTCCATACGGGGGTCTCTTTCTAATGAAAAACGAAGAGCCCGGCCAAACGCTTTAAAGATAGTTTCAGCAACGTGGTGTGCATTAAGGCCTTTTAAATTATCTATATGTAAAGAGATGTTGGCATGGTTTACGAAACCTTGGAAAAATTCACGAAATAAATCAACGTCAAAATCTCCAATTCTTGCGCGAGGGAATTCGACATCGTAAACAAGTCCCGGGCGGCCAGAAAAATCGATTACAACCCGAGATAAAGCTTCGTCTAGTGGTACGTAGGCATGACCATAACGATAAATGCCTTTGCGGTCGCCCAGCGCGTCAGTAACAGCTTTGCCCAATGTAATGCCTAGGTCCTCAACGGTGTGATGAGCGTCGATATGCAAATCGCCCTTGGCATTAATGTCCAAATCTATCATGCCGTGACGAGCAATCTGGTCAAGCATATGTTCGAGAAAGGGGATTCCCGTAGAAAAGTTTGTTATACCGTTACCGTCTAAGTTAATAGAAACTGAGATTTGGGTTTCTAGGGTGTCGCGATTAACAGTTGCTGTTCTGCTATCCATTTTTAAAGTATATGCTATGTTGCGAGTAAGCTGGCATTTTCCCAATAACGAGAAAGGATAGCAAGCAGGAAATAGGCGTTTATCTGTTAGCCGCCAACAACCGGAGGCCAGAGACTTAACGTGTCGCCATCTTTAAGCAGTGTGGAGTCACGTTTGTCTTTGTCGATATAAGTGCCATTTAAAATAACTAAATGGAGAGTCTTATGCGATAAATTTTCACGATCGGCAATGCTGGTGATGGTATCACCTGCTTGAATAGGAACCGTTCTAATTTCTCCGCCTATATTTTCAGGTGCTATTTTAGCTAAAGAGGCGAAAAGTTTGAGGGTGATTGTAGGCATGTTCTATATGGTAAAGACAGAGCAGTCACAACGACTGCTCTGTCGGATACAAAGTGATAATTTACAAACTTAGGCGTTGTTTTGTTGCTTCTTTAAGTGTGCCGTCTTGATTCCAACCACGAACTTCGTAGTATTCGGGCAACATTCTATCTAGCTCACAAACTTCACCTTTTGCAGGGCCTGCTTTGACAGGCTCACTTAATAAGCGAGGTGGAAGCGTGTCATCGGCAGCTGTGAAACCAGCATTGTTGTTGAACTCACGCTCAAGGTTCCAAACGCGCTCGCCTAATTGGCCGAGTCTTTCAGCTGTCCAGTCGCCTTCGCAGGCAGCATCAATTTGTTCTGCCACTTCTTCAATGCCTTGTGCGAAGGATGAGAAGGTGCAGATGCCGGCAGAATCAAACACACTGGTTGTATCTTGGAATGCCATCAGTAGTTCTGCTTTTCCTTCATAGGCTAATGGATCTGTTTTGAAAGGTATCCCAGCTGTTTCTGAGCCGTTAGTGTAACCACGTACGTGACAGGCGCCGCGGTTTGATGTGGCATATCCAAGGCCCATGCCTTTTACGGCGCGAGCATCATAGGCTGGAAACTCTTGCCCTTTAACAACAATAGCGAGGTCTGGACGGCCGTATTTTTCACAAAAACGAAGTGAGCTTTGAGCGAGTTCTTGTCCAAAGCCTTCATGTTTTGCAATCAGTTCAATACATTCCACCATCGCTTCAGCATTGCCAAAGTTCATTTCAATGCCGCCGGTATCTTCTTTTGTGAGTATGCCTAGCTCATATAATTCCATGGCTGCAGCAATAGTGGCGCCTGCTGAGATGGGGTCAAGAGCTTGCTCATTACAGACAAAGTTAGCATAGGTCACGGCGTCTAAATCATCAACGCCGGTATCGCAACCCAATGCCCATGCTGCTTCATATTCGTTACCACCAGAGTTGCCTTTAAAGTGCTTGTGGATGTCATCACGGTTTTTAATGCTGAAATGCTCTGGGTCGATTGTTGAGATGCGTCCGCAAGATATAGTGCAGGCAAAGCAGCCGGCATTTCGTGTTAAATTTGGCTTGCCGTCACTTTCTCTTGGCACAGCCATCGCTTCACTTGACAGTTTAGGTGCATTGTCAAAGGTGCTGTCTTGCCAGTTTCTAGCCGGTAAAGCACCCACTTCGTTCATATGGTTCATCATGACATTGGTACCTAAGGCGCTGAGACCTTGAGTCATTTCACTGTCAGCGATAATTTTTTTAGCTTTGTTGGTGGCTTCGAAGAAACGTTTTGGATCTTTTATATTGCCAACACCTTTGCTGCCTCTAAGGGTCACCGCTTTGACATTTTTTGAACCCATAACAGCGCCTACGCCGGAACGCCCAGCAGCACGATGTAAGTCATTAACGATAGCAGAATATAGGTTGCCCTTTTCACCAGGTAGGCCAATAGCAGCGATTCTTAGTTGAGGGTCTTGGTGTTTATTATGAAGCCATTCATCGGCTTCCCAAACAGATTTGCCCCAAATTTCATCCGCCGGCAGGATCTCGCATTTTTCATCAACGATGCTGATATAAACTGGGGAGCTTGCTTTGCCTTCTAGGATAATCATATCCCAGCCAGCACATTTCATTTCGTTGCCAAAAAAACCACCTGAATTTGAGCAAGCCAGAGCATTGGTTAAGGGGCTTTTAGTGACACAAGAGTAACGACCACCCGTTGAAGCCATGGTGCCTGTTAGTGGGCCTGTTACCATATACAGCTTGTTTTCTGGCGCTAGAGGCTCGACGGTTGGGTCCACTTCTTCTGTAAGGTACTTTGTCGCTAGCCCTCTCTGGCCTAGATAAAGTTCTGCCCACTCCATATTGAGAGGTTCTTCAGAAGATGTCCTGTTTGTTAGATTTATGCGTAATACTTTTTTAGTCCAGCTCATGATCTACACCCTGAATATATTAGAATTGGTTTAGTATAGTAAGTCTGATGTGGATGAAAGACAATATGTTTTGATGAAATAAACGTTGTAGGGTGTAAGGATATGCTTACCCTGATTGAGGTTGTAGATGATTATTTACTAGGGATGTCAGGTCTATACTTTTAACGTCGCTAGAAAATTTATGAGAAGGATCTCACCAAACAAGGATTGTTTGCTAGGGAAGTGTAAAGGATTACACAATCAGTATGGATGCTGGTAAGGATCAAATTTTTTGCCAACCAAGCAATGCGACCACTTAACCGGCGGAGTTTACTCCGCCGGTTTTTTTGTGCCTGATATTAAGACTTTGGTGCGCGTGAGGCACGTTTACGTTCGTTTTCGGTTAGTAATTTTTTTCTTAGACGAATATGGTGAGGTGTGACTTCAACTAACTCGTCATCTTCAATAAACTCAAGCGCTTGTTCTAGCGTCATGACGACGGGAGGAACGAGTGTTAAGGCTTCATCTGTGCCCGATGCACGCACGTTAGTAAGCTGTTTGCCTTTGGTCGGGTTGACGACTAAATCATTACCGCGTGAATGAAGCCCCACGATTTGTCCTTCGTAGACTTCTTCGGCATGACCTAAGAATAATTTACCTCTTTCTTGCAGGTTGAATAAGCCGAAAGCCAATGTTTTGCCTTTGACCATAGAAACTAAAACGCCGTTTTGTCGAGAGGTGATTTCGCCGTCTTTCACTTGACCATAATGATCAAAGACACTGGTCATGATACCCGAGCCAGACGTCAGCGTTAGGAAGTGACCGCGGAAGCCGATTAAACCACGCGAGGGGCTCATAAATTCAAGTCGTATGCGTCCTTTACCGTCAGGCTCCATATTGGTTAGCTCGGCTTTACGTAAACCCATTTCTTCCATAATGGGTCCTTGGTGCTGTTCTTCAATGTCAATTACAACCATTTCGAACGGTTCCTGCATTTTGCCATCAATTTCTTTTTGGATGACTTCAGGGCGAGCAACACCTAGTTCAAAGCCTTCACGTCGCATGGTTTCTATCAGCACAGATAAGTGCAATTCGCCTCGACCAGATACGATGAATTTGTCAGGTGAGTCGCCGGGCTCAACACGCAGAGCAACGTTATGGATAAGTTCTTGGTTAAGACGGTCTTTAATATTGCGCGAAGTGACAAACTTGCCATCTTGTCCAGCAAAAGGTGAGTTGTTAACAGAAAAGGTCATGCTAACGGTTGGTTCGTCTACAGACAGCGCAGGCATGGCTTCAACATGATCAGGATCGCAGAGTGTGTCAGAAATTCCAAGACCGTCGATGCCGTTAATGCAAACGATGTCGCCAGCGAATGCTTCGTCAACGTCTATACGTTCAAGGCCTAAATGACCTTTTACGTTTAGTACTTTGCCTTTACGCTGTTTGTCATTGCTATCAATAATAGTAACGGTTTGCCCTGGTTTTAAGCTGCCACGAGTAATGCGACCAACACCAATAACACCCACATAGCTATCGTAGGCCAGTGATGAAATTTGCATTTGGAATGGGGCGTTTACATCAACAACAGGCGTGGGAACGTTGTCTCTAATAATTTCAAATAATGGGGTCATATCATCGGCTAGCTCATCTGCTTCTGGGCCAGCAATACCATTAATGGCAGAGGCATAAATAACAGGGAAATCGAGCTGTTCATCGGTGGCGCCAAGTTTGTCGAACAGGTCAAAAACCTGGTCAATAACCCAGTCAGGGCGTGCGCCTGGCCTGTCAACTTTGTTGATAACAACAATGGGCTTTAAGCCTTGTTCAAAAGCTTTAGAGGTTACAAAGCGTGTTTGTGGCATTGGGCCATCAACTGCATCAACCAATAATAGGACACAATCAACCATTGAAAGAACTCGCTCGACTTCGCCACCAAAATCGGCATGGCCCGGGGTGTCCACAATATTAATATGAAGACCTTGCCACTCAATCGCTGTGTTTTTTGCGAGGATGGTGATGCCGCGCTCTTTTTCTTGGTCGTTAGAATCCATGATTCTTTCTGTACCAGAGTTTTTACGGTCTAATGTGCCGGATTGTTCTAGTAATTTGTCAACGAGGGTGGTTTTGCCATGGTCAACGTGGGCGATAATGGCGATATTACGGAGGTTCTGTTTCACGAAATTAGGTTCCTTTGATTGGGTGAGTATCGGTTGATATGAATATGAGTTATGTATAGAGCGACGTTAGCTTTGTTCCCAAGGGAGTTGATGATAGCGCCAGCCCCCTAGCTTGCCTCGATGGTTGTTTTTATCTTTATCGCCTTCAAAGCCTTCATTCATGTTGTATAAGGACTGGTAGCCAGCCTCTTCTAATAATTTAGCCGCTTCCATTGAGCGTGCGCCACTGCGGCACATTAAAACAATGGTTGTTGACTTTGAAGGGACGTGCTTTTCAACCTGTTCAACAAAATCGGGTAAAGGTTTCCAGTTAGGTGGTCTTTTAAGCGGTACGTGGATAGCGCCAATGGGGTGGCCTACAAAAGAAAATTCAATAAATGTACGGGTGTCGATCAATACGGCATGAGAGTCGTTGTTAAGAATTTCGTAAGCCTGGGTAGGCGAGGTGCTTTTGATGCTAGTCATGGATTGACCTAAATTAACGTTAGCCGCTTATTATACAATGATATTTCTAGTTGAGTGGGGGTTTCAGCATTGCGGGCTTTTGAGCAATGAGAATGGCTTCATTTCGAAGGCCTTTACTAGCGTCGCCAATAAGGCCCTCCTCATGATAAATAATAGGTGTTAGTTGAGAAAAAAGGGATAATAACTCTCCTTTTTTCAGCAAAAAATCAGGGTTGCTTGGCCCGCCCGGTTGCGCTTTTTCACGCGTAAATGTTTGATAAAAAAGCAGCCCTTGTGGCTTTAGTGTGGTGATGATGTCGTCAATGTGTTGTCGGTCTAGAAAGTATGAGACCGTAACAATATCGTAGTAATTTTTTGCAAACACACCATCGTTAATATTAACAACCGAGGTGCGTATATTGTCTGCAGGCCCTTTGCGCTGATCGATCTGACTGATAGCAACCGGTGAAATATCCCAAGCATCGACAGTTAGTCCTCGTTGAGCTAAAAAGAACGTATTGCCGCCCACGCCACAAGCTAGATCGAGGGCACGTCCTTGCTTGGGCAATAGGTGTGAATATTGAGATAACATAGCAGCCGGTTTAGGATCAGCTGCTTCTCGCTGACTATAGATACGGTCCCACTTGTGTTGTAAATCCGACACTAATCGCGCCAAAAAACAGGGCTAAATAAGACCAGCAAGGTGAAAATTTCTAGTCGGCCAAGCAGCATGGAAAAGCAGGCAATCCACTTGCTTGTGTCTGGAAGGGTTGCGTAGCTACTACTAATATCGCCTAGCCCCGGTCCGAGATTGTTAAGGGTTGCTGCAACGGCTGAAAAAGCGGTGATTTGGTCTAGTCCTGTCATCATCATTAAAATCATTAACAGACCAAAAGATAAAATATAGGCAGAAAAGAAACTCCAAACTGCATTGATAACCGGCCTTGAAACGACACGTTGATCAAGTTTTATTGGCATGTCGGCATGTGGATGGATCAAATGTGTTATCTCTTTGCCAAGCTGTTTGAGCAAAATTAAAATGCGGATAACCTTAATCCCGCCTGCTGTAGATCCGCCGCAACCACCATAGAAACTCATAAAAAGAAGTAACACCGGGATGAATAAAGGCCAGTTGGCGTGGTTGGAGGAAGTAAACCCTGTCGTTGTGGCGAATGAGACGACTTGAAATAGGGTTTGTTCAATAATATCAACATGACCTAAAAAAAGTAGGACTCCCGATATCAACAGAGTGTGTACAACGAGAATGCTGAGATAGGTTTGAAACTCATTATTATGAGTATAAACTTTAAGGCTGAGTGATTTGGCTGCTCTAAAGTGAAGTGCGAAATTTATACCCGCAACAAGCATAAATACAATGCAAATATAATTTAAGGCGGTACTGTCAAAAAAAGCAAAGCTCAGGTCATGGGTTGAAAAGCCTCCAATAGAAACGGTACTAAAACTATGTGTTAGTGCGTCAAAAAATGTCATGCCGCCGATCCAATAGGCCAGTGTGCATGCGATGGTTAAGCCAAGATAGATCTCCCATAGTGCTTTGGCTGTTTCGGTGATACGGGGTGTCAATTTTGCATCTTTAACGGGCCCAGGCATCTCAGTTTTATAAAGCTGCATTCCACCGATGCCCAGCATAGGTAAGACGGCAACGGCAAGTACGACAATACCCATGCCACCAAACCACTGGAGTTGTTGACGGTAAAAAAGAATAGACTTTGGCAGCGTATCGAGCCCTGTAATAACTGTTGCCCCAGTAGTGGTTAAGCCTGAAATGGATTCAAATATAGAATCGGTTAATGACAAGGAAGGCAGACTAGAGAAATATAGTGGGATGGCTCCGGACAGTCCAAGGCTAACCCAGAAAAGAGTAGCAATAACGAAGCCATCTCGTGTTCTTAAATCTCCTTTAGCATTTTTGGCGCTTAACCAGAGCACAAAGCCGGTTAGGAAAATAGTAAAAAAACCGATCAAAAACGGTTGGTGGTTTTGTTCGTCGTAAATAAAAGACACGGCAATGGGTGGTAGCATGGTGATGCTAAATAGGCCTAATAATAGACCTGATACGCGTCTAATAACGTTGTAATGCATGTTTAATTAATAAATCGGCGAAGGAAGGATTTTGGCGGCTGAAAAAGCGCCTCTACCTGGTGAATTAAAGACTTATCTGCAACAAAAATAATCAGGTGGTCACCACTTTTAATAATGACATCCTGTCTTGCTGGAATGGAAATATTCTCTCTTACTAAACCAATAATCATGCTGCCGTTAGGTAGCTTAACATCCCGTATGGCTTGACCATCGAGGTTATTCTTTTGTCCCCTACTTGAGACAATCGCTTCAAATGCTTCGGCTTTGCCCCGCAATAAAGAATGGACACTCGCAATAGCGCCTTGTCTGATATGCGATAATATTTTTCCAATGGTGGTGTGCTGAGGGTAAATGACATTATCAATGGCCCCGTTATCTACCATGCTCATATAGGCATTTCTATCGACTAAGCTCATGACAACCTTTGCGCCAAGGCTTTTGGCCAACATGGAACATAGAATATTCGTTTCATCGTCGCTTGTCAGCGTGCAAAAGACATCGGTTCTGTCAATGTTTTCATCCAGCAAAAAGGCTTCGTCTGTAGTGTCGCCGGACAGTACGATACTATGGTCTAACTGTTCTGATAGCTCGTAGGCTTTTTCGCTGCTTTTAGTGATGATTTTAACTTGTAAGGTGTTCTCAAGCTCTTTAGCTAAACCAAGACCAATACGGCCACCACCTGCAATAATTAATCGTTTATAGGCTTTATCTTGATTGAAGAGTACGCTCAGTACTTGCTGAATATCCTTAGATGGCGCAATAAAGAAAACGCGATCGTGTTCTTCAATAATGGTGTGATAGTTGGGAATGATGATTTCGCTATCTCTATAAATGAGCGCTATTCTGGCGTAAACGCCACGTAATAAACGGGTCAAATCATCAAGTGATTTTCCGACTAATGCGCAATCTCGGTTGCATTTTGTTTCTACAAGGCTGAGGACGCCGTTAGCGAAGGATAAAACTTGCTGTGAGCCGGGATGCAAAATGAGGTTTTTTATAAATTGTACGATCTCATTTTCGGGGTTGATAATAACGTCAATTGGGATGGCGTTAGGGTTAAAAAGTTGTTCTTGAACGTCAATGAAGGTTCTTGCTCTTACGCGCGCGATTTTTTTCGGGACCTTAAATAAGTAGTGAGCGACTTGGCAAGCGGTCATATTTGTTTCATCGCTGTCTGTTGCGGCGATGATGATATCGGCATACTTGGTGCCGGCGCTTTCTAAGACATCTGGATGAGAGACATTGCCGCAGATGGCTGAAACATCAAGCCTTTCACAGACAGCGTCTATTACTTTTTGATCTTTATCAATCAGTGTGATATCGATATTTTCGCTAGACAAGTTGCTGGCAACAGTAGAGCCTACTCGACCGGCCCCTAAAATAATAATTCTCATAGGATACAGCGATAGCGCGAGTTAGCGTTTTCCTTTAAACTCAATGCCCAAGGCATGAAGTTTGCGGTAAAGGTGAGTTCTTTCCATGCCAGTTGTTTCAGCCAGTTTAGTAACGCTGCCTTTGTGCTGATCAAGGTGGTAATCAAGGTAGGCTTTTTCAAATTGTGCTCTAGCATCTTTAAGGGGTAAATCATAAAAGATTGGTATGTCGTTTGATGTTATGACGGATCTTGCAGATTCACCGAGCGTTGTTTTGACTTCAGTTAGACCGATCTCGTCCCCAATGCCTAGTATTAAGAGGCGTTGAACCACATTCCTTAGTTCGCGTATATTCCCTAACCACGTATAATCGCTTAAAAATTGTTGCGCCGCAATGGTGAATTTACGTTTTGGTAAGTTTTCTCGCTTTATGTAGTGCTGGAGATAGAAATCTAATAGTAAAGGGATATCCTCTTTTCTATCTTTTAACGAGGGCAAATGAAGGCAGGCGACATTCAGTAAATAGTATAAGTCTTTTCTAAATTGACCATTTTGAATGGCTTCTTCCAGGTCTCGTCGGGTCGAGGCGATAACTCTTACATCAGCTTTAACCTCTTCGTGGCCGCCAATGCGTTGAAATGATTTAGATTCTAATGCACTCAGTAAGCGGTGTTGGGTTTCACTGTCCATGTCACCAATTTCATCGATGAACAAGGTACCGTGGTTTGCTTTTTCCAATAAACCGTAGTGAATAGAGTCGCCGTCTTCACGACCAAAAAATTCTTCTAAGGCATTATGGGAAGTGATAATGCCTGTATTCAACTCTATAAAAGGCCCTTGTTTTCTGGTGCTATGTTCGTGAATATATCGTGCGAGTGTTTCTTTACCGCTACCAGGTTCGCCCGTTAATAATATGCGAGTGTCATGCTGTCCGAGTCGGCGTGCCTGCTCAAGAAGTTGTTGAATTTGTGGGCTGCTGCCAAGAGGCTCCTGAATGGTATTTGAATATTGTTTAAGGTCGATATTCTCTTGTTTAAGTTTTTCAGCTTCCAGTGCGCGTTCAATGGTCAGTAATAGTTTGGCAATGGATAATGGCTTTTCTAGAAAGTCATAAGCGCCTAAACGCGTGGCTTCCACAGCGGTTTCAACGGTGCCGTGCCCAGACATCATAATGACCGGGCAAGATAAATCTCCCGATGTAGACCAGTCTTTTAATAAGGTGACGCCGTCGGTATTCGGCATCCAAATATCCAGTAAAATTAAGTCATGGCGACACTCATGACGTGCTTGCTGAGCGGTTACAGCGCTATCAGCAGTAGATACTTCATAGTCTTCATCTTCGAGAATATCCCTAATTAGGCTGCGAATATCGGGTTCGTCGTCAATAACAAGAATATGAGGTTTGTTCATAAAGTGTATCCGTAATGATTAGGTTTTTTTAGGGAGTCGTAATAGGGAGTTGAATAATGAAATTAGCCCCGTGTGGAGTAACCGGCTTGGTAATGATCGTGCCGCCATGTTCCTCGATGATTTTTTTAACAATAGCCAGTCCAAGCCCAGTACCTTTCTCTTTGGTCGTCGCATAGGGTTCGAAAATGCGTTCAATATCGGAATTATCTACGCCTGGGCCATTATCAGCAATACAAATCTCGATTGAATCATTGGCTTTATTGTAGTTGGCCGATATGTTGATTTCTCCAAATTCGTCGTCAGCAATGGCTTCTTGCGCATTTTTTATCAGGTTAATGAAAACTTGTCGTAATCGAACTGGGTCTGCATAGGCGTTGGGTAAATCGTTATCAATAGTTACTATAAGGTGTTGAACTTGGCCTTGATACAAAGAAGCGATGTCATCGATAAGCTGGCTTATTGATATCACTTGGGGTTTGGACTGTGGTGGGCGTGCGAAATTCGAAAAGTCATTGACCATGCTTTTTAAGGCGCTGACCTGTTGTACGATGGTCTCTGTCGATTTTTTCAGTACTTTATTGGCATCATCATTGAGCTGTGAGTGAAGTTTTCTTTGTAGCCGTTCAGCAGATAATTGAATCGGGGTTAAAGGGTTTTTAATTTCATGTGCTAGACGTTGAGCGACTTCGCTCCACGCCGCGTTTCTTTGTGACTGGATAATGGGGGTAACATCATCAAAAATTAACACGTAACCAGATAATGTTTTATCGGCGGCATACAAGGGAGTACCTTTTAGACGTAGAGTTTTCTTTTGATGGTTAATATAGAAGATGAATTCTCGTTGCCATTCTTTTTCTTTAGCGGAAAAATTATCAATCAGTAAACTGGTAAAGGCTTCTAATTCTGGGAATTTAGCGGCAATGTCGGCAAGTGAGTATTCAATACAGGCCGATAAGGGGTGTTCGAGAATCTGGTTGGCACCATAATTGGTTGTTTTAAGTCGTAACGTAAGGTCAAAGCCTAAAACACCATTAGAAAGGTGGCTTAATATGGTTTCTAAATGAGCATGTTGGTTCTCCGCGTCTCGTTGGGCGTTATAGGCTGCTTGTCGAGAGCTAGATATTCGCAATGTCATGGCATTAAAAGAATTAATGAGGAAGCCAAGTTCGTCTTTTCGATTGGTTTTTAGTTTCTTTTCGTAATTCCCTTCGGCAATAGCTTGAGTGCCTTTAACTAATTGGCGAATCGGTGCGACTAGTTCTCTTGCAAACACAAAGGCTGCCCAGCTAGCAGCTAAAATGCTAAATAGTAGAGCAAGAGAGAGTGTCAGGGTGAAACTAAACTTTAAAGAGTCTCGTAAATAACTGAATTCTTGATAGGTCGTATAAGCATCTTCTACCGAGTCGGCTAATTGACTAATATCTTCGGGTATCTCATAGATGGCTTGTAGGTAGCGCCTTGGATTGGTGTTTTTAATTTCCACGATGCTGCGGACAATTAAGCCTTTATCGGAGCTAGGTTCGAAGCCAATAAATTCTCGGTTTTGTTTGGCGAGCAGAAGCGTTGAACTGTCAGGCGTATTGGGAATGAGTACGCTGGGATCAATGTTAGTTGTGGCAATAATCTGCCCTTGTCTTGAAAAGGCGGTGAGTTCATTGGCATTGGTTTGTGCGCGTAGGCCGGCTAAGGTTAGCGATAAAAAGATATCTGGTTCGCTTTCTAGCTGACTAGCTAATTGACGAGTCTCCTTCATTAAGGAAAGAGTACGGTTATCTAGGGATCGGCGGCTCAGTGTTAATGAGCTTTCCATCGCGGTGTCTATTTTTGCATCAAACCAACTGTCAATACTTTGGTGTAGGAGCTGACTAGAAAAGTAAAAAACAATGCCAGTTGGGATCACAGAAATGGCAAAAAAAAGCAGCACAATGTGTACCGTAATACGTGAACCAACGGCTTGAGTTGAAAACTGTTGCCAAAGCCAGCGAATGTTTGAGAATAGCAGTCCGAATAAGAAAATAGTGCCTGCGATATTGATCAGAATAAGTGCAGAAAACAAGCCATTGAATTGAGAGTTAGACTCTGTTGCATGGCTCATCAAGTACAGGCTAAATAGCAGGCTGAGTAACACACCTGCGGGAATAAAATAGGCTCTCTTTTTTACTGGGCTAGTGGCCATTGAAAGGTATTGCTACGTAAGTACCAGCCAGGGGTTATATAAGCTAAAGGGCGCATTGGAAGTGGTAATGCTTCAATATTTAGGTAGGCGTTTAAAGAAGCATTGGCATTAATGTGAGGGCTGTTTGTTAATGTGTATATAGGGATGTCAGTCAGTGTGCCTAATGAGTGAAGCGCTGCCGAAAGACTGGAAAAGTTAAGTCGTATATTATTGGTGGTATCAGAGACTTGATAGATTTTAGCTAAAGTATGGTATCTCAGTTGATAGGGTAGGGTGAGGTTTGTATGGTGTTTGTTCCAAAGCCATTTTCTAGGTTCAGTGATTGAAAGGTCAATGTTGAAGGTAAGAGTGACTCCGTTGTGCAAAGCTTCGATGGCTTCATCGCTGAGGTTATAGACTATAAGACTGTCGAGCAAAAAAGTGCTGTCTTGCTGCGTTAGTGTGGCTGTTTTTATGGTGATATTGGGTTTTTCATCGGCCAGTAGGTTTACTGGTAATAGCAGGCAAGCAAAAAAAAGCATGAAGAAGGAGAGCCGACAATAAAAGCGAATCGCCGGCATTAGATTTTTGTTAAACATGCGTAATAAAAACCATCCATATTGTTATCACCCGGTAAAATTTGCTGGCCATGTTCACAAGTGTGACCCCATTCAGCATTTATTTTAATTTCTTTTGCATCAGGGTGTTCGGCCAGAAAAGTAGATATTTGTTGGCTGTTTTCAGCTGATAATATAGAGCAGGTTGCATATAAAAGCACACCCTTTTTATCGAGCAAGGGCCAGATGGTTTTTAATAGCTTGCTTTGTAGTTCGATAAGAGTAGGAATGTCGGATGGTTGACGTAATATTTTAATGTCGGGGTGGCGTCTGATTACGCCTGTAGCGGAGCAGGGTGCATCTAGTAGAATGCGTTGAAAAGGTTTTTCATCAGACCATTCGTCGGCTTCTAGTGCATCAACGGTCATGACCTCAGCGTTGAGCTTTAATCGTTGAAGGTTTTCTAGAACACGTTGATTGCGCTTTTCATCAATATCAAGCGCTAGCAGAGAAACGGTGCCGGCGGCCTGTTCTAAAATATGGGCTGCTTTACCGCCTGGCGCTGCGCAGACGTCTAATATGCGTTGTCCGCCTTTAATGTCTAACAGTTTAGCCGCCAGTTGAGCTGCGCCGTCTTGTACTGAAGAGGCACCCTGCCAGAAGTCAGGCAGTTGATCAACATTGACCGGTTTTTCCAGTGTTAAACCTACTGTGTTGAAAGGGTTTTTTGTTGCGTGAATAGCGTTGTCGCTTAATTGCTGTAGATAGTGGTCTCGCGTGACTATTTTTTGATTAACCCGAATGGACATGGGCGGGTACTGGTTGTTTGCGGCAAGAATTTTTTTAGTTTGCTGTCCCCAACTTTTTGATATTTCTTTGACGAGCCAATCTGGATGAGAGAAGCGTTGGTTAGGTTGTTCGTCAACGGTTTTTTCAAGTGATTCTCTGTTGCGTAAAAAGTTGCGTAAAACGCCATTAAGCACACCGTTCGCCCAGCTTTTTTTTCCACGTTTACATTGGCTTACAGTCTCTGATACGGCGGCGTGGTCAGGTGTGCTGAGATAAATGATTTGGTACAAGCCGATTAAGGCCAGTACAGTAATATCCAAGTCTTTAGCTTTAAAGGGTTTCTTCAATAAAAGGTGGAGAATGGCATCGAGACGACTGTGCCAGCGAAGAGTGCCGTAGCAAAGTTCTCGACAGAATGCCTTTTCACGAGGCTCTAAATTTTCACTTAAACTTAAGGCATCGGTGAGTGATTTGCCGTGTTGGATAACGGCGCATATAACAAGAACAGCCGTTTCCCGGGCAGAGTGGCTAGTGTTTTTCTTTGCGTTCATCTTAGCCTAATGTTAATGCGTTGATGTGATGTGCAGATAGATAATCGGACGCGGACATGCGCCGTTTATTAGCAGGTTGAAGCTCGTTAACTTCAATGAAGTAATCGCCACAGGCAACAAATAATTTATTTTTCTCAGTGTTAACCTCTCCTGGCTGCCCGGAAGTGGGAAGTTGGGTGACGGTTGCCTGCCAAATGCGTAAGGGTTTGTTGTTGAGAAGCGTGTGGGCTACCGGCCATGGGTTGTAACCTTGAATACTGCGTTGAACGTCAGCAGCTGGTTTGCTCCAATCTATCAGGGCTTCTTGCTTACTGAGTTTGTGAGCATAGGTCGCTTCATTGTTGTTTTGGCGGCTCGGGCTAAGTTGTTGTGCGTCAACGAGGGGCAGTAAATCTATTAAGGCGTTGGCGCCTAAGGTCGATAATTTATTGTGGAGGCTGCTGGAAGTGTCCTCGGGCTGAATAGGGAGAACAGTTTTTGACAACATATCTCCGGTGTCGAGGCCGGTATCCATTTGCATTAGGGTAATGCCAGTTTCTTTATCGCCCGATAAAATAGCACGTTGAATAGGTGCGGCGCCGCGCCAGCGAGGCAATAAGGAGGCATGGATGTTAATGCAGCCAAATTTGGGTGTATTCAAGACAAGGTCTGGCAAAATAATACCGTAGGCGACAACAATCATAAGGTCTGCCTGATACTGTTCTAGCGTTGTTATCGATGCTGCTGATTTGAAGTTAACGGGCTGTTCAATGGGTATATTAGCGTCCAATGCGCATTGTTTGACGGGGCTAAGTTGAACTTTTCGTCCCCGGCCGGCCGGTCGGTCTGGTTGTGTATAAACAGCGCAGACATGATGCTGACTAGCCATAAGCGCTTGAAGCGTTGGCACTGAAAAATCAGGCGTGCCTGCAAATATAATGTTCATGTTTAAAGGCCAGCTATAGCGAGTTGGATTGAGTTGTTTGTTCGGCTCGTTCTTTATCCATTCGCACTAGCTTCTTTCGAATGCGATTGCGTTTTAAAGGAGATAGGTAATCGACAAATAATTTTCCGTCTAAATGATCTATTTCATGTTGAATGCATACGGCCAATAAATCGTCAGCTGTTAGCTCGAAAGGCTTGCCATGTTCATCTTGAGCGCTAATCGTTACTGACTCTGCTCTTTCTACGTCTTCATAAAATCCAGGGACCGATAGACAGCCTTCTTGCATTACTTCAATGCCTTCTTTATGAGTGATAACTGGGTTAATGAGGCAAAGCTGTTCGTTTTTATCTTCAGAGACGTCAATGACAATGAGGCGTTTATGGTAATTCACCTGCGTTGCGGCAAGTCCAATACCGGGCGCTGCGTACATGGTTTCAAACATATCGCGAATAAATTGCCTTAATTCGTCATCAAAGACGGTGATATCGGTGGCTTTTGTTCGTAGCCGTTTGTCAGGAAAATGCAGAATATTTAATTTTGTCATATTGGAAGGGGGTGAAATATGCGACGGTGGCCAATTGTTTAGAGTGAATTCTAACGAATTTAGGTTAAACTTTGAATAGTCAATATTTTAAGCTAGACTTAGAGTGTTATTAAATCGCCAATAAAAGGAAGATCGTGGCCATGAAAAAATTATTAGTGTTAGTGGTTGGAGTGTTGTTGAGTTGGAGTGTACTGGCAAACGATATTAAGCTGAACCCATCACACCCGGATCGCTACGTGGTTGTAAAAGGAGATACACTTTGGGATATTTCTGCACGTTTTCTACAAACGCCATGGCGTTGGCCAGATATATGGCAAGCGAATGATCAAATTGCGAACCCACACTTAATTTACCCCGGCGATATTATTGAGTTGTCTTTTGTAGATGGCGTGCCAAGGTTGACTTTAAAAAGAGGTGATGGAAAATTATCGCCCTCAATTCGGCGTTCTAGTTTAGCGGATGCCATTCCTGCAATACCGATTGATGCCATTGCACCCTTTTTAAATAGTCCAAGAGTGATGACGGAAGAGGAGTATGAGTCTGCGCCTTATGTAGTGGCATTTGATGATGAGCATATTCTCGGAAGTCCGGGCTACAAAGCGTATGTCCGTTCATTTCAAGACGGCATAGCCGATGGCTACATTATTGTGCGACAGGGCGAAGAATATTTGGATGGAGAAACTGGGGAGTCATTGGGTTTCGAGGCGGTCTATATCGCAGAGTCGACGGTAGAGCTGAAAGGAGACCCAGCGACTGTGATGTTGTCTAAATCAACGCGTGAAGTACGAAAAGGTGATCGTTTGTTACCGGCTATCGAAGGACCGATTGTTCAAAACTACTTCCCTCATGCGCCAAAGAGCAATATTAGAGGGCAAATTGTTGGAATCGTTGATGGTGTGTCGAAAGTAGCAAAATATGATGTGGTGGTGATTGACCGTGGCGAACAAGACGGCGTTGAAGTGGGTCATGTGTTACAAATTGATCGAGCAGGCGAAACGGTTAGAGACATCATTGCTGGTGGTGGCGCAGAAGTGACGTTACCGGATGAAAAGGCCGGCGTGTTAATGGTATTTAGGGTGTTTGACCGAGTCAGCTATGGTCTCGTGATGGAAAGCTCTCGCGTGATACACCGCCACGATGTTGTTCATACCCCGTAGTATTGGATAGCTCCAACGGGGAAGACGGGCGAGTTTCTTCAACGAGCATTCTTGCTTCTGATTATCGTCCTTGGTTAGCTTTATGGCGAATTACTGGCGTTGGTGCTAAAACATATTTATCGTTATTGGAGGTCTTTGGTACGCCGGAAAATGTTCTTGGCGCCTCCGCAGCATCGCTCAAGCAGGCTGGGCTTTCTTCAGCGGTTATTCAGCAAATAAAAAACCTGGATGAGCGTGAAATTGAGCCAGATTTAAACTGGCTCAAACGTGAAGATTGTCACCTTATGTGTTGGTACGATGAAGATTACCCGCTTTTGCTTAAAGAAATTCCAGACCCGCCGCCTATTTTATTTATTCGTGGTAATCGTAGCTTGTTAGGATCTTTGCAAATAGCCATGGTAGGAACAAGAAACCCTTCACCAATGGCCATGAAAACAGCGCATGCATTTTCAAAAAGCTTTGCCACCTTTGGCTTAACAGTAACGAGTGGTTTAGCATTAGGCGTTGATCAAGCGGCGCATGAAGGTGTTTTAGAGGCCGGCGGAAAAACAATCGCTGTCGCTGCTACAGGGCTCGATAGGGTTTACCCCGCTGGTCACAAGCCGTTGGCTGAAGAAATTATTAAATCTGGTGCGTTGGTGTCGGAATTTCCAATTGGCACACAACCAAAACCGGGCTATTTTCCGAGAAGGAATAGAATTATTAGCGGCTTAAGCTTGGGTGTTTTGGTGGTTGAGGCGGCGATAAAGAGTGGAACCTTGATAACAGCAAAACATGCAATGGAACAAGGCCGGGAAGTGTTTGCAATCCCCGGGTCGATTCACAATCCGCTTGCAAAAGGCTGCCATCATTTGATCCGACAAGGGGCTAAATTAGTTGAAACGGCTGAAGATGTACTTGAAGAGTTAGGTAACTTATCGTTGGCGGCTCTCAGTGAAGATGATGGGCAGAACGAAGAGCTTAGGTTGAATAAGACATCAATAACGGGTGATTATGCTGTTTTACTTGAAAAAATTGCGTTTGACCCCACCTCCGTAGATGAACTAATAACAGAAACTAATTTTACAGCCGAAGAGATTTCGTCTATGTTACTGGTATTGGAGCTTCAAGGTTTAGTGTCATCTGCGCCTGGAGGCCTTTTCTATCGGTGTTCAGCCGAATAAATAGAGATAAAATTAAAATAAATGAAAGAAACTATTTTTGAAGTACTTGTGTATTTGTTCGAGCATTATATTGATGCGGGCGATGAAAAGGCCCTTGAGCAAGGCAAGTTAAAAACTGAATTGCTGGAAGCAGGATTTACAGAAAACTATGTTGATCGAGCCTTTGATTGGATGGGTGAGTTAACGACTCAACCATCGCAGGTGATAGAAAACTATGTTGGTCAAAGTGCGATCCGGGTTTATTCAGCCGAAGAACGATTACGTTTTGATGTTGATGCGCAAGGCTTCTTGTTGTTTTTAGAGCAGACAGGGATTATCGACTTAACACGCCGTGAGCTGATCATTGATAGAGCGATGGCCTTGGGTGATGCGCTTCTTTCTGTAGATCATGTGAAGTGGGTCGCGTTAATGGTGCTGTTTAGTCAATCTGGCATGGAAGGTCATTATTCACAAATGGAGGAGCTGGTTTACGGCGATACTCCATTCGAACTTCATTAGGTCTTATTATGTCAGCTCTTGTCATTGTTGAATCGCCAGCAAAAGCAAAAACCATTGAAAAATACTTAGGCAAAGGATTTACTGTTCTAGCGTCATATGGCCACGTGAGGGACTTGGTTCCGAAGGAGGGCGCGGTAGACCCGGACCATGATTTTGCGATGAAGTATTCTTTGGTCGAAAGGAATCAGCGTCATGTGCAGGCGATTACAAAGGCGATGAAAAAAGCCGATGAGCTTTATCTTGCAACCGACCCGGATAGAGAGGGTGAGGCCATTTCATGGCATGTTTCTGAGTTATTGAAGGAAAAAAAACTGCTCAAAGATAAGCCGGTACATCGAGTGGTTTTTCATGAGATTACTAAAAAATCAATTCAAAAAGCGATACAGGAGCCGCGTGAATTATCAATGGATATGGTTGATGCGCAGCAAGCTAGACGCGCACTCGATTATTTGGTTGGTTTTAATTTGTCGCCGTTGTTATGGAAAAAAATCAGACGCGGCTTATCTGCTGGACGGGTTCAAAGCCCAGCGTTAAGATTAATTGTTGAACGTGAATTAGAAATAGAAGCTTTCAATAGTCGTGAATATTGGAGTATTGAAGCGGCAACTAAGGCGGCTAACCAATCTTTTAAAGCCAAGCTAACACATGTGGATGGCGAAAAGCTGACCCAGTTTAGTGTCGAAAACGCGGCGGATGCGAATAAAATAAAAGACGATATTGTGGCTGTTGCCGCCAATAAATTATTGGTTAAAAAGCTACAAAAAAAACAGCGTAAACGTAACCCAGCCGCCCCCTTTACAACCTCCACACTTCAGCAAGAAGCATCTAGAAAGTTAGGTTTTACAACTAAAAAGACCATGCAGATTGCTCAGCAGCTTTATGAAGGGGTAACCATCGGTTCAGAATCAATTGGTCTGATAACGTATATGCGAACAGATTCGGTGAACTTAGCGGCTGAAGCGGTTGATGAAATTCGTCAATTGATTGAATCGCGTTATGGTAAAGAGAATCTACCTAAACAAGCGCCGGTTTACAAAACCAAATCAAAAAATGCTCAAGAAGCCCATGAGGCTATTCGTCCAAGCTCAGCAGCAAGGATTCCTGATGAAATTAGAGGGTCGTTGTCGAATGACCAATATAAACTCTATTTATTGATCTGGAAGCGCGTGGTGGCCAGCCAAATGGTTCATGCGTTGATTGATGGGGTGAGTGCAGACCTAACCTGCGGCAAGGGCTATGTTTTTCGGGCCACAGGTTCAACGGTAAATAAACCCGGTTTCATGTCAGTGTATCTTGAAGGTAAAGATGACAGTAAAGAGGATGATGACAATAAGGAAAAAATGTTGCCACCTCTGGAAGAAGGTGCGCTAGTTGATTTGCAAGAGGTGATAGCGAACCAACATTTTACTGAACCGCCCCCTCGTTATGGTGAGGCAAGCCTAGTTAAAGCGCTTGAAGAGCATGGAATTGGCCGGCCATCGACCTATGCATCGATTATTTCAACATTACAAAATCGCGACTATGTAGAGCTAGAAACGAAACGCTTTTATCCGACTGATGTTGGGCGAATTGTAAATAAATTTTTAACGCAGCATTTTACGAATTATGTGGATTATGACTTCACCGCTAAATTAGAAGATGGCCTGGATGCCGTTTCAAGAGGTGAAATGCAGTGGTTGCCATTAATGAAGACGTTTTGGCAGCCATTTAAAACACTGATTGATGATAAGGAAGTCAGTGTTCAACGTAGCGATGTTACGCAAGAGGCGTTGGAGGAAAAGTGTCCAGAGTGCGGTAAACAGCTATCGATTCGCTTGGGTAGAAATGGACGGTTTATTGGCTGTACGGATTACCCCGAATGCAGTTATACGCGTAACTTGAATGATGATGCCGCTTCTGCAGAGCCTGAAGTTGTTGAAGGGAGAAAATGCCCAAAGTGTGAATCTAATTTAATTATTCGCACCGGTCGATATGGCAAATTTATAGGTTGTAGTGCTTATCCAGATTGTAAGCATATGGAACCTTTGGAGAAACCAAAAGACACGAATGTTGTTTGTCCTGATTGTAAAAAGGGAACAATACTTGAACGTAAATCTCGAAAGGGTAAAATATTCTACTCGTGCTCTAATTATCCTAAGTGTAAATATGCATTATGGAATGAGCCGATTAATGAGCCATGCCCAAATTGTAATTGGCCTATTTTGACATTAAAAACAACTAAAAGACGTGGCACTGAAAAAGTCTGTCCACAACAAGAATGTTCATACGTAACGCCATGCGAAGAAATGGCTAAAACTTAATAAATTAAAAGGTAAATGATGCAAGATAATAAAACATTTGTAGCCGTTTTAATGGGCTCTGACTCTGACTTTCCTGTTATGCAGGCAACACTGGATGTATTAAAAGGATTAGACATTCCGTATGAGGTGAGAGTGACCTCAGCACATAGAACGCCGGTAGAAACACATGCCTACGTTACCGATGCCGATAAGAGAGGTTGCGCGGTCTTTATTGCAGCAGCAGGTCTGGCTGCTCATTTAGCAGGAGCAGTGGCGGCTAATACCGTTAAGCCTGTTATTGGTGTGCCGCTTGATGCGGGTTCTTTACAAGGGCAAGATGCATTATTGTCGACCGTACAAATGCCAGCAGGTATCCCTGTTGCTAGTGTAGCGATTGGTAAGCCGGGTGCAAAAAATGCGGCTTATCTTGCCGCTCAAATTATCGGCTTGTTTGATGAGGGCGTTGCACAACGAGTACGTGCAGATAGAAAAGCGTCAGGCGAAGCTGTTATTAAGAAAAACCAAGCCCTGCAAGAAAAGCTTCAACAAGGGTAATCCGGTTGTGCCATCGGTTTGGCAAAAAAAACGGTTTGTTGCTCAACTTCAAGCCGGTGGTCTTGTAGCCTACCCAACAGAGGCCGTGTTTGGGTTAGGCTGCGACCCATTGAACGAAGGGGCAGTTTATCGACTGTTAGATTTAAAAGGGCGATCGGTTAGTAAAGGCTTGATTCTTATCGCATCTGATTTTTGTCAACTTGAACCTTATGTGCAGCCTTTATCTGATGACCTTATGTCAAAAATAAAGGACCAGGTATCGGAGCCAACAACTTGGTTACTGCCTGCAAAAACATCGGTGCCAGCATGGTTGACAGGTGGGCGGAGTAATATAGCGGTTCGTTTGACACAGCATGGCCTAGCTAAAGAGCTGTGCCAGTTAGCTGGTACAGCGATTGTGTCTACTAGTGCTAACATGTCGGGTTGTGAGGCAGTAAGAACGGCGTATCAAGCGCGTCTAAAGTTTTTGTCGAAAAATGTTTATACAATAAGTGGCCAAGTAGGTGGCTTTTTGAATCCCAGCCGAATCATCGACCCCTTTTTAAATAAGCAATTACGTTAACCTAAGAGATTTTATTGATGTCTGCACCCAATCCCCAGCGTGTTAAAGACTACCTGTTGGCTTTGCAAAACAACATTTGTAGCAGTATTGAAGGCCTTGAGGAAGAGGGTGGTTTTAAAGAAGACCTATGGGATAGAGGGGGCGATACAGGCGGAGGGCGTACGAGGCTGATAGAGAATGGCAAGGTGTTTGAGCAGGCGGGGGTTAATTTTTCGCATGTAAGAGGTGACGCCTTACCCGGATCAGCAACACAGAATCGTCCCAAGTTGGCAGGGCGAAACTTTGAAGCAATGGGCGTTTCATTGGTGATACACCCTCGTAATCCTTATGTACCGACATCACATGCTAATGTGCGATTTTTTATCGCAGAAAAAGACGGTGAAGCACCAATTTGGTGGTTTGGAGGCGGCTTTGATTTAACGCCTTATTATGGCTTTGAAGATGATGCAAAGCATTGGCATCGGCAGGCAAAAAAAGCGTGCGAACCTTTTGGTGATAATGTTTATAACGATTATAAAAAATGGTGTGATGAATATTTCTTTTTAAAACATCGTAATGAACCGCGCGGTATCGGAGGGCTTTTCTTTGATGATTTAAATGAAGGGGGGTTCGAACGTTGTTTCAAGCTGATGAAGAGCGTGGGTGACCACTATATTTCTGCCTACCAGCCTATTGTCGAGCGACGTAAAAGCTTGCCGTATACTGACAAGGAACGAGATTTTCAGCTCTATAGGAGAGGCCGCTATGTAGAGTTTAACTTGGTGTATGACAGAGGGACCCTGTTTGGGTTGCAAACAGGTGGCCGTACGGAATCCATTTTAATGTCATTGCCACCACAGGTTAGCTGGCGTTATAACTGGCACCCAGAAGCAGGGACAGCTGAAAGCGAACTGTATGATGTTTTTTTACAGCCTAAAGATTGGCTTGCTTAAACAGAGCTGTTATTAAGACTTGTTGCTCGTTTCTTCTCGAACAAGTTGGCTGTCTGTTTCTGATAACTTGTTTTTTTCGGCTAATTGTTGAATAACCTGATCGAGTCCACCGGCGCTTTTGATGGTTTTAGAAAAGCTCGCTTTGTAATTAGTTACCATGCTAATCCCTTCGATGATCACATCATACGCTTTCCATTCGCCAGCTTTGTTAAGGGCCATTCGGTAATTAACAGCAACGGGTGGACGAGAAGGTTGAATAATTTCAGTTTTAACCATTAGCCTTGTGTCTGTTGGGTCGAAGGTCATTGGTATGAAATGTATGGTCCATTCATCAAATTCTTTAAAGGCAGTTGCGTAAGTATTTACCAATAAGCCCTTGAACTCTTTTTGGAATGAGGTTTTTTGCTCTTCGCTTGCTTTACGCCAGTGTTTACCTAAAACAAGTCTAGAAATTTTATTTAAATCAACACGAGGTTCAAGTACTTCGTTGACCAACTGAAAAACATAATCAAGGTCATCGAGTTTGCTTTTATCCTTTTGAAGGATGTCGTGTAACAGGTCAGATGTTTCTTGGATGACTTGTTGAGGAGGGTTTAAGTCTTCAGCGCTTGCAAATGAGCTAATTGTTAATGCAAAGGCGAAGAGCCCGACGGTTAAAAAACCTTTTAGTTTGTTCATTGTCTATATCCTGTTCTTATTTTGTAGTGCCGGGTTATCCCCTGGAATAGATTATTTTCTTGTCCTATTGCAGCTTCATTTATCGTCATTGCCCCTCTCTGGTGGCAGGGGTTGTAAAAAGACGCTAGTGTAGGCATTGTCGGGCAAGATACAATACTTAATTAAAGTTTATTAGGTGTTTAATTAAGCGGCCTTTGATCTGTGTTTGTAAAAAGTATAGTCGATCAGTTTAATTTTTCTACAGTGTTTTGTCGACTAAGTCGTTAAAATGTCAAAAATGATTATAGCTTGAAATGGTGGGTAAAATGAAGATCAATAAAACAAACTCGATTCTAGTCAGAAGGCAACGACGTATGCGATCAAGCCAGTTTAGTCGCCGTTTAATGCGTGAAACAGTGTTAACAACGGATGATCTGATTTACCCCGTATTTGTGATTGAGGGCGAGAGCCAACGTCAAACAATCGATTCTATGCCGGGTGTTGAGCGACTTAGTATTGATTTGTTGGTGGACGAAGCGCGTGAACTCGTGACACTAGGGGTGCCTGCGATTGCCTTATTTCCTGTGACGCCCGCGAGTGTTAAAACAAGTTCAGCAGAGGAAGCGTGGAACCCGCAAGGTTTGGCGCAAAGAGCAGTTCGGGCGTTAAAGGCTGCATTGCCGGAGCTAGGTGTTATTACCGATGTCGCCTTAGACCCTTTTACAACTCATGGTCAGGATGGGTTGATTGACGATACTGGTTATGTGTTAAACGATGACACGGTGGAGGTGTTGGTAAAACAAGCCTTGTCCCATGCAGAAGCGGGGGCTGATGTGGTGGCACCCTCTGATATGATGGATGGCCGTGTGGGTGCAATCCGCGAAGCACTGGAGGTAGAGGGCTATACGAATACTAAAATTTTGGCCTATTCGGCGAAATATGCATCCAGTTTTTATGGCCCGTTTAGGGATGCAGTGGGTTCAGCGGCTCAGTTAGGAGCAGGCAATAAGTACAGTTATCAAATGGACTGTGCAAATACCGATGAGGCATTGATTGAAGTCGGCTTAGATATTGAAGAAGGTGCTGACATGGTAATGGTCAAGCCAGGCATGCCCTACCTAGATATTGTTCGTCGGGTGGCTGAATCGTTTGACACCCCCGTATTTGCTTATCAGGTGAGTGGGGAGTACGCAATGATAAAGGCAGCGGTACAAAATGCTTGGCTTGGGGAGCGAGCTGTTGTTTTAGAGTCTTTACTGGCATTTAAACGGGCAGGTGCGCAGGGTGTTTTAACTTACTTTGCAAAAGATGTGGCACGCTGGCTAACGGAAGAAAAATAATGACGGATCGCTACGCAGTATTTGGGTTTCCCATTGGGCACAGCTTATCGCCTATTATTCACCGACAGTTTGCTGATCAGACTGGGCAGCAATTAAGCTATGAGGCGCAGGAAGTGAAGCCCGACGTGTTTAATGAAGCGCTTGCTGATTTTTTTAAGGCTGGTGGAAAAGGTGTTAATTGCACCGTACCTTTGAAAGAGCTCGCATATGAAGCAGTAGACCAATTAACACAGCGCGCTAAATTTAGTGGGGCGGTTAATACGATTAAGCGTTTAGACGATGGTTCTTTATTAGGTGATAATACCGATGGTATAGGGCTGTTAACTGACCTTTGCACAAATTTAGGGGTGGAGATAGATGATCAGCGAGTCCTTGTGTTGGGTGCTGGCGGAGCATCTCGTGGAATACTAGGGCCGTTGCTCGAGGCAAAGCCTAGGCAACTTTATTTGGCTAATAGAACTGTCTCAAAAGCAAAAGCAATGGAAGTTTTATTTTCTTCATTGGGCCGAATTCAGTCTTCAAGTTATGAAGACTTAGCAGGAAAGCAATTTGATTTGATCATTAATGCGACATCGGCCAGTTTAAGTGGTTCTTTGCCTGAGATAGCAAATGGTTTATTGTCGCCGAACGGGGTTTGCTATGATTTGGCGTATAGTGAGCAGCCGACAGCATTTGTGTGTTGGGGTATGCAAGAAGGCGCCCGCTTATCAGTGGATGGTCGGGGTATGTTAGTCGAGCAAGCAGCGCATGCGTTTCATCTTTGGCGTGGAGTTATGCCTGAGACTTCAGCCGTCTTAAAGGGGCTAAAGTAAAGCGCATTGAAATGCTGTTGAGCTTATAAAGTTAAATGGATGAGCTAGCATCATCAGCCCATTGGCATGCTTTTAAATAGTCGTTTGAATAGTTATCACCTATGGGCCAATTAAGTTGCTGCTCATGTTTAATGATTATTTTTAAGACCTCACCCATCTCACCTTTTTGTTCAACTAAGGCGTCTATAATCTCACTTTTCAAGGGTAGGGGTTTAACGGCCTCCTTCATTGTCATGTCTAATAAGGCATCCAATGTAGACAGCAGCCCCATTAGAAAATAGCTGTTTGGGTGTGCTTTGTCGTTCTTTACGGCAATGTTTTCTGCCAATTTAGCACGTACTAAGGCATGCTTTATAAGCTCTAAGGGTTTAGAAGGGATGCTGCGCAAGCTAATTAATGTCGCCCACTTCTTTGTTTCATCAATACCTAAGATAACAATGGCTTGTTTAATTCGTTCAATGGGGTTTTTGAACGAGAAGCTGGCAGAGTTTAAATACTTTAAAAGCATATGGGTAAGATTAGGGTCCTTTTCAATGGTGCTTTCGAGTTCAGACATTGAAATGTCCACCTGGTTAACATGGGCTAGAAGTTGGATGATAGCAAACGTGCTAGCGCTAACAGTACGCCCTTTTATTAACTCTGGTCTTGAAAAAAAATATCCCTGAAATAGCTCGCAGCCTATTTGCTTATAGGCATTGAAGTCGTCGAAGGTCTCTATTTTTTCAGCTAAAAATTGTATAGCACAGGGTTGGAGTTTTTCAATTAAGGCTTTGTTGACCTCGATGGAGGTGAGGGTTAAATCAAACTTAATAATAGAGGCTAATTCGATTAAAGGGTCCCATTTTGGGCTGTACACGAAGTCATCAAGAGCGAAAGTAAACCCCTTTTCTGAAAGCTCTTGAGCTCTTTCGATAAGACTAGCGTCAGGTTGAATGTCTTCTAATAACTCTAAGATAACTTGCTCAGAAGGCAGAGCTTCAATCAGAGGGCTAAATAAATCTTCATACGATATATTGATAAAAACAAAGTGGTTGTTTGCTGCTTTTTGTAACCCTAAGTCTAAGGCAGAAGAAGCGATAACCTCAGCAGTAAGAGAATGTGCTTGTTGCTTTTCATCTTCAATCGGGCGATACAAAAATTCATAGGCGTGAAGTTCTAAGGAGCGGTTTAGTATGGGTTGTCGAGCAAACGAGAAATGACGCATGACAGTAGCCCTTAGGATAATTAATGAATGATACCTTTCAGTTTAGTTGAAGAAACGCATTAGGTTGCCTCGTTAAGGTATTTATTTTTCAATCGAACATAGTTCTGCGGTGAATAGGTTAAAAACTGGGCTTCTTTTTCATTAATGGGCCGAGCTTTTTTGACTGGAGAGCCAATATATAAATAGCCACTTTCTAATACCTTTCCCGGAGGGACAAGACTCCCAGCACCAATCATCACTTGGTCATTGACGATAGCGCCATCCATCACAATAGCGCCCATTCCAATCAGGCAACGATTACCAATGGTGCAGCCATGCAGTGTCACCTTATGCCCAACGGTTACGTCTTCTCCAATCACAACAGGGTAGCCCCCCGGGTTAAAGTCACTGGCATGGGTAACGTGTATAACGCTACCATCTTGAATATTAGAACGACGACCAATTTTAATACTATGAATGTCGCCACGAACAACGGCTAATGGCCAAATAGACACATCGGCAGCAAGTTCAACGTCTCCAATAACAACGGCGGTATCGTGGATAAAGGTAGAGTCTTCAATTCGCGGTGTTTTAGAGTCAAAAGATTTAACGTGCATGTGCGATTTCCTGTTCTATACTTTAGTGAGTATTTGTTAAAGGGAGAAAGACATGAGTGTATCAGGATTTATGGCATTGGCCGTTATTGTTGTCTTAGTGGGCTATGGAATAGCGTTGTATAACAGCTTAGTGAGCTTGAAACATAGCGTATCAAAAGCGTGGTCAAACATTGATGTGTTGCTTAAGCAGCGACATGATGAGTTACCAAAATTGGTTGAAACGTGTCGGCAATACATGAAACATGAGCAAGACACCTTGGAAAAAGTTATGTTGGCGCGCTCGGGCGTTTCAAATGCCCTAGGCGAGTCAGATGTGGCGGCATTAGGGAAGGCGGAAACACAGATGCGGCAAGGTCTCATGAACCTATTTGCCGTTGCCGAAGCCTACCCTGAACTAAAAGCAAATGAGTCGTTTAAAGAGCTGCAAAATAGAATAAGTCAGCTAGAGAATAACATCGCGGACCGACGTGAATTTTATAATGAAAGCGTGAATTTAAATAATGTCCGTATTGAGCAATTTCCAGATGTATTGATAGCAAAATTCTTTAACTTTAATGATTTTGATTTATTAGAGTTTGAAGCGTCACAAACGGCCGATGTTAATGTTAAAAAATTATTTGAATAATGAATGAGTGGGCAGAGGCCATTGAACGCTTGTCGGCTGATGAGTTTTGGGTATATTTTATTGCTACATGCCTAATTTCCTTGGCCTGCCTATATTTTTATTTTCGTTATTTGTGGCGTTATCGCATTATGCAGGACACGCCGACGGCACTGATCAGGTCGGCATCACAAGGTTATAACGAGTTTGCTGGCATCGCTAGATTATTACCTGGCGAGCCTATTATTGCGCCCTTAACGAAGCAAAGCTGTGTTTGGTATTGGTATAAAGTAGAAGAGAAACAGTCGCATTATGTGCGGGGGCGTAGCCGTACCAGTTGGAGCCTTTTTGAAACTGGTATTAGTGACGGCATGTTTTCTCTGCATGGTAAAACGGGGCGGGCAATTGTTAACCCAGATGATGCTGAAGTAATCCATTCGGTTTCTGATACTTGGTATGGCAGTTCACCTTTTCCAACCGCAGGTCCAAAAGGCTTTAGTTCAAGTGCGTTTGCTCTTGCTAAGCGATACCGTTATAGCGAAAAACGCATTCATGAAGGTGATCAATTGTATGTTCTTGGTGACTTTAAGTCGTTTAAGGAACTGGCGTTGCCAACAAAGGATGAGTCTTTAGCGGCGATATTAAGGCAATGGAAAAGCAACCCGCGGATGCTATTAAACCGTTTTGATGAAGACCGCGATGGGCACATTGATTCAGCGGAGTGGGAAAAGGCTGTTCTTATTGCAAAACACCAGTTGGCAGAGGAGTTAGCCCGTCAGCACCGTGGACCTGTTGAGCATATAATTGAAAGACCAATGAGTAGCCGCAAACCATTTTTAATTTCAACAAAAAATGAGGCAGTGCTTACCGCGAGGTTTCAATATAAATCTTGGGTGTCGCTGTGTTTGTTTTTTGCCATAAGTGGGGTGGCGCTGTGGATGATGAATGTGCGTATGGGCTAGTTTTCTAAAGACCAGTGTCGGTTTTCTTTGGCAGTCAGCTAGGCTTCTTAGTTTAAGTATTCGTTATGCAAAGTGTTGAGGCTTGGAAGCTGCACTGAAGCATGCGAAAATACTTTATTTTTCAACTGTATAAAAATATGACAAACCCTTTATTAGAAGAATTTGAGCTTCCGCACTTTAGTGAAATAACAGCAGCCGATATTGAGCCAGCTATTAATGAGGTGCTAGCAAAAAACAAAAGAGAAATAGCTTCTTTGCTTGAGGGGGGCAAAGAATACAGCTGGGAAAACCTGGTGCACCCGATTGAATTGATGGATGATTATTTAAACCGAGTGTGGTCGCCAGTCAGTCACTTAAACTCGGTGATGAACAATGACGAGTGGCGTGAAGCGTATTCTAATTGTTTACCTAAGCTCAGCGAATACTCAACAGAAATTGGCCAAAATAAAGAGCTCTACCTTGCTTATCTTTCGATTAAAAAAGGGGCTGAGTATAAGGTATTGAGCACGGCACAAAAAAAGATTATTGATAATGCGTTGCGCGACTTTGAGTTGTCGGGGGTGGCTTTGCCGAGTGATAAAAAACAACGTTATATGGATATATCGCAGCAATTGTCGACATTAACGAACCAATTTGAAGAAAATTTAATGGATGCCACCAATGATTGGAGTCAATTGGTGACAGATGAGGCTGATTTGCAAGGCTTGCCCGCATCGGCGATGGATCTACTCCGTCAAACAGCGCAGCAAAAGGACCAAGACGGTTGGATGCTGACGTTAGAGTTCCCGTGCTATATGGCAATTATGACGTATGCAGATAACCGTGAGTTACGCTATGCCATACATCATGCTTTTGTAACAAGGGCATCTGATCGAGGAACTGGCAAAGAAAGCTGGGATAATTCACAGTTGATGAAAGACATCGTGGGCTTGCGACATGAAAAGGCACAATTGTTAGGTTACAAAAGTTATGCTCATTTATCGTTGGCCACCAAAATGGCCGATAAGCCTGAGGATGTACTGACATTTTTAAATCAATTGGCCGATAGCTCTTTGCCAATGGCTAAAAAAGATTATGCGACCTTATGTGACTTCGCTGCTAAGCAAGGACATAAAGGTGCTGTTGAATCGTGGGATGTCGCTTATTATTCAG
Organism: Cycloclasticus zancles 78-ME; assembly: GCF_000442595.1. Lineage (NCBI taxonomy): Bacteria > Pseudomonadati > Pseudomonadota > Gammaproteobacteria > Thiotrichales > Piscirickettsiaceae > Cycloclasticus > Cycloclasticus zancles. The sequence goes on from NC_021917.1 coordinate 334,193, forward strand.
AAAAGCTACGTCAAGAGAGGTATCAGTTTTCTCAAGAAGAAGTGAAGCCATATTTTCCTGCAAATCGTGTATTAACAGGGATGTTTAAGGTGGTTGAGAAACTGTATGGGCTTAATATTTCAGAAGTAAAAGACGTTAATACCTGGCATAAAGATGTGCAGCTTTTTTCCATTACGGATGAAAAAGGTGTTCACCGAGGTCGGTTCTTTATTGATCTTTTTGCTCGTCCGCATAAGCGAGGAGGGGCTTGGATGGATGAGTGCGTGACCCGTTTTAAAAAGAAAGACGGGGTGCAAACGCCGGTTGCGTATCTAACGTGTAATTTCACCCCACCTATCGGTGAAGACCCATCGTTGCTAACTCATGGCGAAGTAGAAACGCTCTTTCATGAGTTTGGACATGGCTTGCACCATATGCTGACACAAGTTGATTACTTAAGTGTGTCCGGCATACATGGTGTGGAATGGGATGCCGTTGAGTTACCTAGCCAGTTTATGGAAAACTGGTGCTGGCAAGCAGAGGTAATGCCGTTAATTTCTGGTCACTATAAAACGGGTGAGGTACTGCCACAGGAAATATTTGAAAAAATGTTGGCAGCGAAGAACTTTCAGTCGGGTATGCAGATGGTGAGGCAGATTGAATTTTCAATATTTGATTTTCGAATTCATTTGGAATATGACGCAACAAACGATTCGCAAATTTATGATGTGTTGGAACAAGTTAGAGCGGATGTTAGTGTTGTTAAAACACCAGAATTTAATCGTTTTCCGAATAGCTTTTCACATATTTTTGCAGGAGGTTATGCGGCAGGCTATTACAGTTATAAGTGGGCGGAGGTTCTATCTAGCGATGCTTTTTCGTTGTTTGAAGAAAAAGGAATCTTTGATGAGCAAACAGGGCGTTCTTTTTTACACAACATTTTAGAAAAGGGAGGGAGCGATGATGCGCTTGAATTATTTACAGCGTTTAGAGGAAGAAAGCCAACAATAGATGCTCTCTTGAAGCATTCAGGCATTGCAGCATAAGATGTTAAAGCACGTTTTCTTTTTGCTGTTGTTTTTGCCAGCCATGGCGAATGCAGCACATATAACTGATAAATTATTAGCTGGCATGTATGCTGAACCTAATAATAGTGAACAACCTACACAGTTACTCCCAAGTGGCACACCTGTTGAATTAATAGGTGAGGCTAAGGGCTTTGTAAAAGTGCAGTTGGTGGGTGGTGAAACGGGGTGGGTTGAAAAACGGTTTTTATCAGAAGAAAAGCCGGCAAAGGTTAGGCTGCTTTCACTTCAAAGTAAATACAGGCAGCTTCAAGAAAAGCTAGATCGTGCAGAAGCGACATTAACGAAATTAAATCAGCCGACTGAAGAGGTTGTGCCGAATGAGCAAAAGAACGATCAACGTATCACTGAAGAACTACAAGAGGCGTTGGCTAAGGCGGAAAAGACCATTCAACAGCTACAGCAAGAGAATGAGCAACACCCGTTGGTAGCCAATGTGACAAAAACGGTGCCGCCGCCAACAGATAATGAGCCCGTCAGCTTTTCTTTTACAGGACTAAGTCTGTTGTTATTGGTTCTTAGTATGCTTATTGGTGTGTATCTGGGTATAAAATTTCAAGATGCCCGTCAGCTGAAACGGCATGGTGGGTTTAGAATTTAAGCATTTCCAACAACAAAGGCGCTTTGATTAGCGCCTTTGTTGCATTTTGGTGATGTAAGCAGTAGTTCTATTAATCGGCCACTTTAATGTAAAAGCATTGAATATCATCATCGCGTTCATGCCTTAACATTTGATGGTTTGATTTATCAATAAACACGCCAACATCAAGATGAGAGGCAGGGTCGGTTGCTAACATTTTAATAATGTCGCCCGGGCTAGATTTTTGAAGCTGTTGCTTGAGTCTTAATAACGGTAGCGGGCAGTTTAAGCCTTTCGCATCCAGTGTTATATCGTATTTCATATCTTAGTTTTTATATTGGTGTTACTTTATAATCTCATCATAATGAACAGTCTAAAGTAAGTATGGATTATAAGGATTTACGTGATTTTATCTCAAAACTTGAACAGTTAGGTGAGTTAAAGCGAGTCAATCAAGAGGTTGACCCTCATCTTGAGATGACAGAGATATGTGACCGGGTGTTGAAACAGGAAGGACCAGCAATACTATTTGAAAACCCTAAAGGTTATTCGATACCGGTTTTAGCTAATTTATTCGGAACGCCGAAACGGGTTGCTTTAGGGATGGGGCAAGATACTGTTAGTGCATTAAGGGATGTCGGTGAAGTGCTGGCAGCACTTAAAGAACCTGAGCCACCAGAAGGTGTAAAGGATGCTTGGGCAAAATTACCGGTTTATAAGCAAGTACTTAATATGGCGCCAAAGGTGGTTAAAAAACCCGTGTGCCAGCAGGTTGTTATTGAAGGAGAGGCTGTTAATTTGGCTGATTTTCCGATTCAAACATGTTGGCCTGATGATGCGGGGCCACTGATTACGTGGCCATTAGTCATCACTAAGGGGCCATTAGCAAAACGGCAAAACCTAGGTATTTATCGTCAACAGGTGATTGGGCGCAATAAAGTCATTATGCGGTGGTTAGCGCATAGAGGCGGAGCGCTAGATTTTAAAGCATGGCAAGCAGAACACCCAGGGGAGCCCTTTCCAATAGCCGTTGTGTTGGGCGCTGACCCTGCCACCATTTTGGCGGCGGTAACGCCTGTGCCGGATGCGTTATCAGAATATGCATTTGCAGGGTTATTACGTGGTTCTAAAACAGAAATTGCAGATTGCTTAACGCATGATCTACAAGTTCCTTCTAGTGCTGAGATTGTTCTGGAAGGCTATTTATACCCTGATGAAATGGCAGATGAAGGGCCGTTTGGTGACCATACAGGCTACTACAATGAAGTTGAACGTTTTCCTGTTTTTACGATTGAAAAAATAACGCATCGTAAAAACCCTATCTATCATTCAACCTATACGGGCAAGCCACCTGATGAGCCTGCTATTTTGGGTGTTTCGTTGAATGAAGTATTTGTGCCGATTTTAAAAAAACAATTTCCTGAAATTCAAGACTTTTACTTACCACCAGAAGGCTGTTCTTATCGAATGGCGATAGTCAGCATTAAAAAGCAATACCCAGGGCATGCAAAACGAATCATGTTTGGTATTTGGTCATTTTTACGGCAATTTATGTATACCAAGTTTGTTATTGTGACGGATGATGATGTGGATATTCGTGATTGGGAATCAGTTATTTGGGCCATGACCACACGTGTTGATCCATCCAGAGATACGACGTTGATTGAAAACACGCCGATTGATTATTTAGATTTTGCGTCGCCAGTTTCTGGCTTAGGTTCAAAAATGGGTTTGGATGCGACAAACAAATGGCCAGGGGAAACCACGCGAGAATGGGGTAAGCCGATTGAAATGAGCGTACCGGTTAAGCTTAAGATTGACGAACTATGGTCAACCTTAGGGCTAGATTAGCTGGATTGGCTTGTTGATGGAGCCAGGTTTAGTTTGTTTGCGTTTATGCTCAGCTCAAGCCCCGTTTTATAGTGGGCGCTTGCCTCGTTATTAGGGTCACCTAACTGTTCTTGCACTTGGCCTAATAGCAGATAGGCTAAGCTAGACGGTTGCAGTGAAATGCTGTCGTCTAGGTATGATTTAGCTTTGCTCCAATGCTCTTGCTCTATGCAAAGTTGCGCCAGTGCATTAAAAAATTCGCTGCTGGCCCCATGTTTTCGTAACCATTTTTCTAGCTGCTGCTGTTTTTTTTCTGCTGGAATAGTTAATTGCATATACCGAGCCAGTAAGTCAGGGTTTGCTTGTGCATTTAGGCCCTTAATCAATAGCTCTTCAGCGCTGGCATTATCGCCTGTGCGAATCAGTTGAGAAGTGTAAGCGATCAGGTAACGAGGGTTTAGCTTCTGTTTTTTGTCGAGTGCCTTCCAAATCATACTAAGCGTTAATTGGCCAGACTCAAGGTTGTTTGAAAATAACTGTGTTAACACTTTTTCTTCAACCGGCAGCCACTCTTGTGAAGCAATTTTTCGGTTGTTTTTTATGGATGGTAGTAAATGATAAAGAGCTTCCCACTCGTTTAACTGTAGGTGTGTTTTCATTAACAACGTTAAAACAATAGGGTGGTTAGGTGTTGCTGTTCTTAGCTGTTGCAGTGTGGCAAGCGCCTGTTCAAATTGACCAGCGGCGAGTTGTAACTTAGCACGTGTTAGTTGAATGGCATGTATTTGGTCGGGCAACGTCTTGCCTGCCTTAAATAAATATTCATCTCGGCGATTATAAGCGCCTTGAGACTGGGCGGCATGGGCGGCGCTAAGGTAGTTCAATAAAGGGGTGTCACTTTGTTCAGCATGCTTGACTAAGAGTTTTTCAGAGCGCTGCCAATTGCCTTCGGCAGAATTAATCAGGCCTTTATTAATTTCTTTTTGTGAGCGGGTCGTTTTACGTTTTTGGTTCCATCTGCTGATGCTTTTGGGACTACGTTTAAGAGTGAGCAGGGCTCTTAAAGAGAAATAAAAACCAATGAAAATAATCAATGTAACAAACAACAGGACTGCCAGAGACGTCTCAATGGATACGTGCCCATAAGTTAAAAGGGCGTATCCAGGTTCCAGATGTACCTGATAAGCAAGTCCACTAGCGATGACTAGAGCGAGTATGAGAAGAAGTATTAGTTTCATAGTGCTTGCCTCTATTGCTCTGCTTTAGTAGGTTCCGGAGCTGCCGAAGTTGGCATGTTATTGTCTATTGCGAGGGGGGCTGGTTCTTCAGCTGGTGGCTGTGAGCTGAGATCCTTTTTTTCTATGGAAGCAGGGGTAGCAATAGTGATTGAAGGGGCGGTACTGTCTTCGGCTGACATGCTTAATAGGGGCAAATCGCGCAGCATCTTTAACGATAAGGCAATAGAGGGAAGCTCAGCTTTGATGACTGTATTTTCAAGCTTATCAAGTTGCTTAAGGGCCGTTTTTACAGCAGGGTTGTTATTATCAAAGTAATCACCTAGCCAAGTTTTAGCAATGGCGATGTTCGCAGTGTAAAGGGCTTGTTGCTGGTTAATTAAGGCTAGCCTGGCTGATTCAAGCTTTAAGGCTAAATTTTTTCTAATCAGTTCAATGCGCTCTGGTGTCATCAACGCGGCTAAAGGTTTATCGCTGCGCCGAACGACGATTAATTTACTGAAGCTCTCCCAAGCATCGTTAAGGGTGTCTTGAATATTTTCTGGAATAGGGGAGGCATCACCTTTACCAATTTCAGGTGCTTGAGCGGTACCGGCATGAGGCGCTTTAATACCCATGCTAGAAACGGCGTCTTCTAGGGCCAAAAGTTGCGACGAAAGACCTACCGTATCTGGTAAGACGGTACTGTTGAGAAGGTTTATTTCTTTTGCTATTTGTTGACGAATGGCAAATGTTAGGGGGTCGCCATTTTCTTTAAGTCGTTGATCAGCGGTCTGTAGAGCAACAATGGCGGTATCAACGTCTCCGGCTAATTGTAAGCGGGTATTGGCCACACTCACTAAATACTCAGCTTCAGCAATAAGCCATTGACGCCTATTTTTGCCGACTTGTTGTTGTAATAAAGTGATCCTTTCATCTGCCGACTGCTCGAGCTGCTCAACGTGTGAGTTAAGGTCTGATAACTGATTGCTAACTTGACGGGTTTTAGATTGGAGTTCGTTTGAAGCTCCGGACGTGTCGTTTTTAAGTGCGTCGATGCTGCTCGACAGCTGACTAATGTGTTGAGTGAGTTGCTTAAAGGCGAGGTACCCAGCCATGGTGGCCAGAATAACTAAAAAAATGGCCAGCCAAGCAATCGCGCTTCTTGATTTTTGTTTGGGCTGATTAGTAGATGATGTCTTTGTCACTACCTTTTCAGGCTGCTTACTGCTTGCCTTAGGGTTAGGTTTGTCTTCAGTGTGCGCTTCCTGTTTTGATGAGTCATTCATGACAGATATCCGTGAGTGATAAAGATTAGGTCATTTCAATACATAGAGCCTAATGGTTGTAAAGTCAGTTATGGTCCTTTTCAGTATAGCGCCGAAACAGCTACGATGCTTGAAAAATGTGTTAGCGTTTTTTGTCTTGGCTGATGGCAGAGACTAAGCCTTTATCGCTAGCCCCATGACTAATGAGCAGATGTTGGCAGTCAAGACTGCTGGCGTAGCGGGCAAGTCGTTCGCTAAAGACCACGAAAGTACACTGTTGTTTAAGCTCACCAATAGGCCTTGGCGGGATTAGAAATAGGTTGTCTAAGGCCAGTTGACTAGTGATGGTGATGTAGGCGGGTTTCTTGATGCGGCTTGTCTTGTAATTATTAGGTAATGTGCGTTGGTATACGTCAAGAGTATCAACGGTCATGCCGCGTTTTTGTAGTTGTTCAGCCAATAAAGTACGGCCTCCTTTGCCTTTAATGATGAGCCCTTTTTTTTGCTTAAGGTCGCTTGGAAGCTGTGTAAGTAGGCGCTCAGAATTAAAGGGTTTAGCGGCAGTAATGGCAGGTTTTAAACCGAGTTGGTCCAGCGTGTCGGCTGTTTTAGGCCCAATGGCAATCATGCCAGAAGGTGTTTTTTGCCATTGATGATCTATTAGGCGATCGGCCTGTATAACTGCATTTGCACTGATAAAAATCAGGTAATCGTAGTTACTATGCTGGTATAAAGTGTTGCTAATATGCGCTGTATTTTCAACAGCTTGAATCGCTATGGTTGGGTAGCGAATTGGTGTAAAGCCTGCTGCCGTTAACAGGCCACATAGGTGATCTGATTGATGGGCTGGCCGCGTGACTAAGACAGTTTTTTCATTACTCTGCATGATCGTACAGTTTGTCTAGAATCTCTTTAGCACCGGCAGCTAAGAGACGGTTAGCAACGGTAACGCCAATCTTTTCTGCATCCTCAAGGGGGCCTTCTAGTTGTTCAGTGATCATTACACTGCCATCAGGTTCTGCGACCAAACCATGTAGGCGTAAAATATCACCTTTAATTCTTGCGTGCCCCGCGATGGGGGCTTGGCACCCACCTTCCAGTGTGAAATTCATGGCGCGTTCGGCCTGCACACGAATAGCTGTAGGCTTGTCATGTAAGCATTCAATGAGCGCTAGTGTTGCCGTGTCGCCCTGCCTACATTCTATGCCGATAGCGCCTTGGCCAATAGCCGCCAACAATGTGTTAACCGGAAGGGCCATTTTTATTCTGTTCTCAAAACCAAGGCGAATCAGACCCGCTGCAGCAAGAATAATGGCATCATAATCGCCGTTATCTAGCTTTTGCAGGCGACTATTTACGTTTCCTCGAAGTGATTTGATGTGTAAGTCAGGGCGCATTTTAAGTAGCTGGCTCTGACGCCTAAGACTTGAGGTGCCAACAACAGCGCCTAGGGGTAAATCGTTAATGCTTGAGTAGGCGTTGGAAACAAAGGCATCCCGAGGGTCTTCACGTGACAAAATAGCGCCAATTTCAAAGCCCTCTGGTACTTGAGCGGGTACATCTTTCATCGAGTGAACGGCGAGGTCTGCATCACCATTTAGCATTCCCTGCTCAAGCTCTTTAATAAAAAGGCCTTTACCACCAATTTTTGCTAAGGGGGTGTCAAGAATTTTGTCACCTTGTGTGACCATTTTAACCAACTCAATTTCAAGTGAAGGGTGTGATGCTTTTAGCAATTTAGCGACGTGTTCAGCTTGCCAAAGGGCTAATGGGCTTTTGCGAGTTGCGATTTTAATCAGAGACATGACGGTAACAAAGGATTGTGAGATAGGCGGATTATATCAGCCGGGGGCGACATGTTTAAGGAGACTCAGTCTTTCTGTCGCAGAAAACGGTTTAATTCGGCTTGGTGTCGTCGACTGATGCTCAAGGTTTCTTTATAGCCTTTAAGCTGCAGCTCGAATTGGCCCGAGGCAGATTTTGTAATAGCGTGTATAGCAGTTGTATTAACCAGGGCATTACGATGAATGCGAAAGAATTGTGTGCCGAATTCTTCCTCCAGTAATTTCAGCGAGTCTTCGATTAATATCGACTCTGTTGCAGTCGCCGCGAGAACGTATTTATGGTCAGCTTTGAAGAATAAGATATCGTTGACGTTTAGGACTTTAAGGCCATGATGTGTATGAGCGCAAAGGTGTTGGCGTGGTCGTGATAATAATGGCGCGGCTTGTTTGATATCGATGGGCTGCGCCATGTATTGCGCTGCTTTATCAATGGCTTGATCTAATCGAGCTTGTTTAACCGGCTTAAGCAAATAATCAATGGCATTTTTATCAAAAGCCTCAATAGCGTATTCGTCGTAGGCGGTGACAAAGACTACCCGTGTTTTTAATTGAGCGTTTGCTATTTCAGTAGCGGTTTGCAAACCATCCATTTTTGGCATGCGAATATCCAGTAAAGCCAGCTCAGGTTGAATATCAATGCATTGCTTTAATGCGTCAACCCCATTACTGGCATCGGCATAGACAGTGTGGTGGCTGCTAATTGCATCGACTAGTCTTTTTAAACGTTGCCTTGCCAGTGGTTCATCATCTGCAATTAAGATTTTCATAAGAGGGACTTTTGGTATGGAAATTTAAGTTGGGTCTGGAATTCTAAATCGCTTGAGCTGACCAGTAACTGGCTTTGCCCTGGGAAGCATTGCTCCATTCGAAGGCGGATATTATGCAAGGCCATCTTGTTTCCGCCACGTTCCTTTGATGCGTGTTCATTGCCAATAGGGTTTTTGACGAGTAAACGAATAATACTTTTTTCCATACTGCCAGAAATATTCAGCTCGCCGCCGTCACCGACCGTTTCAATACCATGGTAAACGGCATTTTCAATGATAGGTTGAATGCTTAACGGCGGGATGAGGGCATCGCTTGGGATGTTTGAAATATCTAACCGTATGGTTAACCGATCACCTAAACGGGTTTGCTCGATATTTAAATATTGTTGAATGAAAGCAAGTTCTTGGCTAAAAGGAATCAGTCGTTTAGATGTTTGCATATTAGCTCGAAATAATTCAGCTAAGTCTTCTGTCAGCGACTCAGCCAAGGGTGGGTCTATTCGCGTTAGGCTGGCAATGGTATTTAGGCTATTAAATAAAAAATGTGGTCGAATACGGGCCTGTAATGCATCAAGTTGTGCATCGGCTTCTGCCTTTATTTGTCTGCGCCATTGAAATTGAATGTATAGAAAGCGTAATAAAATAAGGCTAAAGATAATACTGATACCCGTATTTCTTAAATAGATACTAAGGTAGCTATTTGGGGAACTTGCAAATAGGTCTAGCTGGGGTAATAAAAAAGAGATGACCCAGGTAATGAACAAGGTTGTAAGGTTGATGGTTAAAAACATCAGAAGACATATCTGGGTTGAAGAACAACGGTTTATTTTTTCTTTCAAAGCGCAAAAAATAGCAGCGCATGTAAAGGCAACCCATAAAATAAACAAGGCATTTAAACTAAGCGCTACCCAAAAGTCACCACTTATAAAGCTGGTATTTAAGGCAAGAATAATGGCCAGTAATTGAGAAATAAGCGTGAGATACAGGACATTCTTAGCAAGACACATGTCCGGCAAAAAATAAGCTTGTTGTGTGAGAGAACTTTTGTCCATGCTGGAAGTGCTAGCCTATGTTCTATTCGTTCTAAAGTAAGCGATTCTTAAGTGATATACTAGGTGAAAATTCACTTTTATAGCTAAAGACATGTCACTAGATAAACAAAATAAATTGTGGGGCGGCCGCTTCACTGAAAGCACCGACGCCTTTGTTCAGGCATTTACAGCCTCCGTTGATTTTGATCAACGTCTAGCACCGTATGATATTCAAGGCTCAGTCGCTCACGCCAAAATGTTGACCAAGGTGGGGATTCTAACTGAGCAAGAATGTCAGCAGATAGAGGAAGGCTTAGCGGATATCTTAAGCTGTATTCAAGCGGGTGAGTTTGAATGGTCTGTTGCATTGGAAGATGTGCACATGAACATTGAGGCGGCGTTAACCGAACGTATCGGCATGGCAGGTAAAAAGCTGCATACAGGGCGTTCACGTAATGATCAGGTGGCGACAGATATTCGTTTGTTTTTGCGTGACCAGCTAGGGATGATTCAATCAGAGTTGAAGCGTTTACAACAAGGTCTGGTCAGTTTGGCCGAACAGCATACTGATACGATTATGCCTGGCTTTACACACCTACAAGTGGCGCAACCGGTCACCTTTGGGCATCACTTAATGGCGTGGTTTGAAATGCTAAAGCGTGATGCCGAACGGTTTGCAGATTGTGCAAAACGGGTTAATGTTATGCCGCTGGGATCAGCCGCGTTAGCCGGAACGAGTTACCCGATTGACCGCTTTATGACGGCAGAATTGTTGGGTTTTTCTCGCCCGTCAGCCAATTCTTTAGATGGTGTTAGTGACCGTGATTTTGCAATAGAATTTTGTGCGGCCTCTGCCTTGTTGATGACGCACTTATCTCGCTTTTCAGAAGAAATTGTTTTATGGACGAGCGCGCAATTTAATTTTGTTGATTTGCCAGACGCGTTTTGTACCGGTTCATCGATCATGCCGCAAAAGAAAAACCCCGATGTGCCTGAATTGGTGCGCGGTAAAACAGGGCGCGTAAACGGTCACTTGGTGTCGTTGTTAACGCTGATGAAGTCCCAACCCTTAGCCTACAACAAAGATAACCAAGAAGATAAAGAGCCGTTGTTTGATACCGTCGATACGGTTTTAGGGTCTTTGCGTGCGTTTGCCGATATGGTGCCGAATATTAAGCCAGTAAAAGCATCGATGCTGAAGGCCGCTAAACAAGGCTTTTCCACAGCAACAGATTTGGCAGATTACTTGGTAGGTAAAGGCATTGCATTTAGAGATGCACACGAAATTGTAGGGTTGGCAGTGCGCTTAGGTACTGAAACGGGCCGTGATTTATCGGAGTTGTCGCTTGACGAGTTGCAGGGCTTTTCACAAGACATCGGCGATGATGTCTTTCAGGTGTTGACCCTAGAGGGCTCTGTGTGTGCGCGAAACCACTTGGGTGGAACAGCGCCAAATCAAGTACGCCAAGCAATAATGGATGCAAAGACGTTGTTAGCAGAATGAAGAAAAGCTAAGAAAAAACAGTATTTTTGAAAAAATCAGCAATACTTAGGGTACGACTAATAACAGTAACTTTTAGCTAAAAGATGTTTGATTCATTGTCAGGAGGGTGGGGACAGCAAGCACTAGACGTTGCAGATTTTGGTGTGTTGGTAATGAATGAGCAGGGCGTTCAATGGCTTAACCCTTACCTGTTATCTTTGCTTCAACAAGAAGAAATACAAGATAGTACGACGTTCAAAAGTAGTGAGTTGACTTCTTTGTTACTGAGCGCCGGTAACCCCTTTCCTGTGCCGCCGCAGCAAACTCAGCAACGGTGGCTCAGACGCGAACATATCAAGACGCCTGAGTACGATATCTACTTTTTTCATGATTGTACGGACTTAGTCATTATTGGTAATGAGTGCAGACGACTACAGGATGATTTGTCAGGCTTAAACTTAAAAGACCCAACAACTGGGATGATGAGTAATGATGTGATTGTTGAAATGCTGGATGGGCATATTAGTCGTAGTCGTCGTTACGATAACCCGTTATCGTTATTAAGAATCAGTTATTTTTTTCCAGATCAAATGGATAGCCAACTATTCTCGCGTTGCGTCAAACGCATTGCTTATTTTCTTAAAGACCAGCTGCGCTGGGCCGATCAAATTGGCATGCTGGATCCTCATACCTTTCTGGTGATACTGCCCGAGACCAATTATCAATCTGCTGCTTCATTGTTAAAAAAATTTAATGAAGAGCCGCATTTGTCCTTGTTTGTCAAAGGTGATGGCCGCCCAGTTTCTTTTTCGGTTGGGCTAACCGAATGGTCAAAAGGGGATACGACTCAAGCAATGTTACAAGCACTACGAGATGATATCGATCTGACGGCAGTCATGTAGCGGATGGTTGGTTCAGTAAAAAAAACTGTTCAGGGGCGTCATTTAAAATGCATCAGCCTTGTCGGCCCGAATGGTGATATTAGTAAGAAAGATTTAAAAGTAGTCAAGCAGCGATTTTTAAACCTTCATAAGTTAAAAATGCAACGGGCTATAGATGCTGTTACCCATCGGCAGAAAATATTCTTAGAATTATTACCGTTGTTATTTCACGTTAATCACCCTGTGTTGCCCGGTTATGTGTCCAGCGAAACGCCTGCCGGTATTGCTGATTATTCGCCAGATAAGCTTTCCATTGATAAAGCTAAAAAGTTGGGTAAAGGCTTTGTTTATAGCAAACGAGCCAAACGTGCTTTCGGCATTGAGTCCATTTTTTTGATGGGGAGTGTTGGCAGTATTGCATATGTTAAAGACAGTGATATGGATTTATGGCTGTGCTATGCGCCAACTTTATCAACGAGCGCCTTGGCGCTGTTGCAAGAAAAAGCCAGTAGTATTGAAAAGTGGGCAACAACGCTAGGCCTTGAAGTGCATTTCTTTTTGATGAATGCGGAAAAATTTAAACAAGGTGAAGCAACGCCATTGTCCTCAGAAAGCAGTGGTAGTACGCAGCATCATTTATTATTAGAAGAGTTTTACCGTACTGCCTTGTATGTTGCTGGTCGTTACCCAGTGTGGTGGCTGGTACCACCAACAGAAGAAAACAATTATCAAGTGTTTGTTGATAATTTATTAAAGCAGCGCTTTATTGATCAGCATGATGTCATTGATTTTGGAGGGCTTGAAAAGGTTCCTGCCGAAGAGTTTTTAGGGGCGTCATTTTGGCACTTATACAAGGCGATCGACTCGCCTTATAAGTCGCTATTAAAGCTGATGTTAATGGAATCGTATGTTGACCAGTACCCCAGTTCTCATTGGGCTGCATTATTAATGAAGGAACGAGTGTATGCAGGTGAGTCAGACGCTAATAAACTCGATGCTTACCTTATTTTGTATGATGTGCTTGAAGCGTACTTCATTGGAAGGGACGAGCCTGAGCGTTTGAACTTAATGCGGTATTGTTTTTTCAGCAAGCTTAATGAGCATGCGCGTATAGCGGCTACGCCCGATTGGCGACAACGTGTTTTTAGTGACATGCTGGCTAAATGCCAGCCGTTGCCTGATTACATTAAACATTCGTTGGACAATAAGGGCTGGAATATTTCCCAAGCACAACAAGAAAAACAGCGTTTAACTCATGAGCTGACATACAGTTATCGCTTGTTGGTGAAGTTTGCAAAACAGAGAGTCGAAAAATCAAGGCGTGATAATGAGGAATTCCTGCTATTAGGAAGAAAGCTTAACGCGACGTTTGAAAAACGTCCTAGTAAATTAGAGCGCTCTACGATCAAACACACCTTGTTACAGCCTGAAACTAAAGTTGTATTAACGCAGGTAGTGAAAAATACGCAAACAAGCTGGCTATTAAATAGGCTGGGAGAGGGGCGCGATGAGCAATTTATACGACAGGCCCCTAGCTTAATTGGCTTGTTAGCGTGGAGTGTTGATAATGGCGTAGTCGGTAGCAGAACAAAGGTTGCCTTAAACCCGGGGGCAAGCCAGATAAGTTCACGCGAAGTCGCGCAGACACTGCATTCGATCCAGTCGTTTTTTGATGCGCTGCCAAAAAAACCGGTTCACTTGAAGGCGTATTGTCATGAGTCAGTGGTGACAGATGTCCTGTTAGTGATTAATTCAGGTTTAGATTCAATGAGTAGTTTCACTGAAAAAGGGGTGAACCTAACCAGTGAGCGGTCAGATGCCTTAAGTTTTGGCTCTCAGCGGCGGAACTTGGTGTATACGGTAGACATGCTGCTACGCAATTCCTGGAACGAAGTTATTATTGGTAAATACGAGTCAGCAACCGGTCTAATGAATTGTTTTTGTGATATTTTTGACCATAAAACACTCGGTCCTGCACAAGTGCTTCCACGTTTGGTCAGTGCTAGTTATAACTCGCCCAGAGCGATGAGTGTCGCTAAGCGAATACAAGCGTTGTTTAAAGAAGTGGCGATTGTTTTTAGACAATATGCGCATGGTGTGTCACCACGTTTTGTTATTCAGCTGGCTCGCTCGTTCTATATTATGCAGGTTAACGATGGCAAAATGACAGCCACCGGCGTAGCGGAAAATCATTTGTTTGAAGAGCTAGCAAGGCCTCAGCCAGTTTTTAGTCCAGTATATTTTGATAATAAAATTGACCCAAAAGGCTTACTGCCTGTTATTTATAGACATCATAAGGCAGGTCATACAAACCTTTATTACAGTCAACTCGGTGATAATAAGGCGCAAGTTTATATTTTAGATGAGAACGGTTCGATGTTTTTTGACGAGCAGACATTTGTGTACGAAACGTCATTATTGCAATCGTATCGGGTATTAATTGATAGTGTTTTTCATCGCCGAGGACTGGGTGCTGAGCAATTAAGTAGTACCGCTTTTGATGCGGAAATAATGTGTTATAAACTGGAGAAAATTGGCCAACATTGGGGGCATAAGCAAGTGTTCGTGTCCGATAAGATAGAACCGGATATGATAAATGTTCGGGTGGTTTATGATGAACAGACCAAAGGGACATATATTTATTGCAACGATCAGGTGTTCTCAAGCCTTGAGCAGGGTGATCAACTGTATAGCAGTGTATCGCGGTTTATCGTGCAGGCACGAAAATCTGCAGAAAAGTACCCAATATATATTACTGATATCGATGTTCCGTATTATGAACTCGGGGCAAGCAGTGATGATGCGCTGCAAATGGTTCATTATCTAAATTACAAGCAACGCATAGAGAAAAAGCTAAACGTTTAAGGCTTTAAGGTATTAACGACGACTAAAGAAATGAGTCCCCAGCCTTTAAAAAGGCTGGGGGTTTGTAAGGCTTAATTTAAAGTTGCTTAAGAACAGTATCAACATCACTGCAGGTAAAAGGGTCATCTGCGCAGTTGTCTTCTTTTCCTGGTTCACTGAATAAAGCAGTGATCTTTCCATCATCAACGATCATAGCGTAGCGCCAAGAACGCTCACCGAAGCCCAAGTTCTCTTTTTTAACCAGCATGTTCATTAAACGTGTGAACTCACCATTACCATCGGGTAGCATTTTCACGTTTTTAATACCAAGGTTTTTACTCCATTGGTACATGGTAAAGGCGTCATTCACGCTTAAGCAGTAAACTTCGTCAACACCTTTTGCTTTTAACTCTGCATACTTGGCTTCAAAGCCCGGTAGGTGGGTACTTGAACAAGTGGGTGTAAAGGCACCGGGTAATGCAAAAAGAACAATTTTTTTACCAGCAAAGATGTCATCTGTTGTGAGGTCTTGCCAGCGATAAGGGTTGTCACCTTCAATGCTGGTATCTCTTACGCGTGTTTTGAACGTGCACTGAGGTACTAACTGTGTCATAGATATCTCCTATTGGTTTAAATGGTTGGTTTATCGCTACAAGTGATAGTTTAGTCTTGATGCTTGATAAGGTAAAATCAATTGTTATTATTAATTTAATAGGTATTATCTATAGTTGATTGTTGTTAACACAAAGGTTTTTGAGCTGTTTTATAAGCTCAGTGCGTGGGTTTGTTTGTCGGCTGACTAAATAAATAGTGCGTTTCGGTTTAGGTTCTTCAAAAGGTATGTAGCGAATATTGTCATCATTGTTTTGAATCGCAATCGTAGGCATAAACGTAATGCCTGTGTCAGCAATGACCATTTGTCTCAATGTTTCAAGGCTGGTGGCCCTTACATTTTGTTCTTCATCTATACCGCTGAGCTGGCAAAACTGTAAGGCCTGATCTCTTAGACAGTGCCCTTCGTCTAATAAGAGCAAGGGTTGATTGGTTAATTCATCTGGATTAATGATGGTTTGTTCGGCTAACGGATGGTGTGTTGCCACAGCGAGTTTAAATTCGTCATCAAATAATTTTTCTGCGATCAAGCTTTCATCATGGATAGGGCCGGCTAGTAGTGCTGCATCGATGAGCCCCGTTTTTAGTTTATGGAGCAAGATGTCAGTTTTTTCTTCTACTAAGATTAAACGCAGGTTAGGAAGCTTTTTTTTAATAAGTGGAATTAGTTTGGGAAGAATATAAGGGGCGATGGTAGGAAATGCGCCTAATGTAAAATCACCGGCGAAAGGGTCTTGTTCATGTTTTGCTAAAATGCTGATGTGTTCAGCATCTTGCAAGATACGCTTTGCCGTTTCAATAACCTGCTTGCCTATCTCGGTGACTAAAACATGTTTGTTGTTACGTTCAAAAATTTTAATATTTAATGAATTTTCGAGCTTTTTAATTTGCATGCTCAACGTGGGTTGGCTAACAAAGCATTGTTCGGCGGCCTTAACAAAGCTTTTTGTTTCTGCGACAGCAACAATGTATTTTAAATCCCGAAGGTTCATGGTTTGTATGTTTAGTGAAAGAAGAGAGTTAACAATAGATTATTGTATTTAAAGTAGAATTAAAAGCCAGGTTAAAGCAACTAATAAGCTGCCGAATAATACGGCAGCTGAAGCTATATCTTTAGCTTTTCCAGATAACTCGTGGTACTCGAGCCCGATTCTATCTACCGTTGCTTCGACTGCAGAATTTATTAATTCTATTATAAGGAGAAGTAGCAAACTACCGATAAGCAGGGCTCTTTCAGTAGGTATCTCGGTGATATAAAAGGCTAAGGGGGTGGCTAGTCCAGTCAGTACTACCTCCTGTCTAAAGGCTTCTTCATGTGCCCAACATGCCTTTACTCCTGCCAGCGAGTTGCTCCAAGCTGCTTTTAGCCGTTGTATACCCTTTAAGTTTTGTCCGGCCAAGGTGGTTTCCTAAGAAAAGTTAGTATTTGACGGTTAATTTAGCGTAAGTTCTTGTTTGTGAGAGATAGAAACAAAATCAATCATTTTCTTTGGGGTGAATGGTGAACCAATCATACGTTTCCTAGCAATAAAATGTTTATTAAAGATACTTCTAGTCGGGTCATTACCTATGAAATCTATGCCTGCCAAGTCAGCCCAACTATAAATAAAGTCAGACGTTTGATAAGGGTGGTTTAGGGTTTTTTGAATTGAAGAGGTTGGATGCATTTTTTTCCATTCAGGAGATAGCCAGGCAATAAAAGGGACGGTATACATTGCGGGTGTTGGTTTGCCTTCATTCCTGCCACAAAATAAATCACCTTTTGTGTCGAAAACTTCTTCTCCATGATCTGAGAAATACACTAAAGAGCTGTTTGTTGAGGTGTCTTTTAGAATGTTAATTAAGCTTGAGACAACGTAGTCATTGAATAAGATAGCGTTATCATAATCATTGTATTCCTCAGCGTGTTCATCTGGCACCCACTCTGGCATACCAGCGCGACCAGTATATTGTTTGAAACTTTCTGGGTAACGATAATTGTATTTACGGTGCGTCCCAAGTAAATGTATGACAATAAATGTTGGGCCATCACTATTGCTTAAGGCTTTTTTGAAAGGCTCTAGGACGCCATCATCAAGCTGGCTAGAATTTTGAACACGGTTGTTGTTTAAATATACTTGCTCATCTGCTTGCTGGGAGAAGGTGAGTAATAAGGTGTTGCGCTTTGTTTGTGTTTGTTGGTTTGTAATCCAAAGCGATTTATAACCAGCTTGACGCATCATATTTATTAGAGTTGGCTTGGTTAAGTAAACATCAGGATTTTTCTGGTCGGCGAACGTTAGCACTTGTTGTAAAGCTTCAATTGTAGAAGGTCTTGGGCTAATCACATCGGTATATGTCAGTAATTCGTGCTGCATATTATCTAACAGAGGAGTTGTGTGGCGAGAGTACCCATATAAACTCATTCTTTGTGAGTTAGTTGACTCTCCTATGACAAGCACCATGGTTTGCTTATTATTTGAATAAACAAGGTTACTTAGAGGCGGTATTTGAGTGCTTTCCGCCAACTGTTCATTCATTGCGTCTAACACTTTTGTGTATTTAAAATAACCAGCAATCATATTCCAAGGTGCCGCAGGCTCAATTTTATCTTGAAATGATTTAATAGAATAATCCCAGCTTTTGCCATAAACGATGAGGGGTTTTAAAAAACCACCTCCAAAGATCAGTGAAACAATACAAATAGTAATGAGCTTATTTAATCTAGGTAGATAAACGGGCGTTATTTGGCGCCATAAGTAGATACCCGTGAGAGCATGAGTGATAGCCAAGAGAATGATTTTATAATCAAGGTATGATTCTATAAATTCCTTACTTTCTGAGACATTTGATTCAAAAATGATGAAAAGTACGCTTTGAGAAAAATCTTGCCCGTAGATGTAAAAATAACTGAGGCTAACTAGAGAGGCAGGCCAAATTAATAGGCCAATAAAGGCTGAAATTTTGCGCGTATATTGAGGCCAAATTAAATTGGGAACCAGCCAAATAGTCGATATAAATAAAGCTTGCCGTATGCCAACTGTATTTGACATGCCTGCAGCATAAATTAAGATTTGGCTTAACCCAGAGAAATAAAAAAAATACAGGTAAAGCTTGCCTAACGATTTCCAACTAAAGTTTGATGACATAAGGTTCCTATATCAGTAGATGCATGGTTTGCATTGTAGTGACGTAATATTAAGGAAGCCTTAAACGGGGAAATCATATTAGGGTTTTGTTTGAAAGTGTGGCGATGTCCAAATGAAATGGGTGAATGAGGGTCTCCGTCTTTATTGGGCTTGTGCTGTTATCGAAGGAAATTTTTTTTTGATAAAAAGTCAGTGCTTGTCAAGACAGCACGGTTGTTAACCAATCTTTAATGTGATGAATTTCTTGTGGGCAAACGGAGTGTTCCATCGGGTAAGCATGCCAGTCAACACAATAGCCTGACGCTTCAAGAAAGCGGCGTGATGAGTCTGCTTGTTCAATTGGTATCACAGGATCAAAGTCACCGTGCCCATAGAAAATTGGAATCTTAGCGTGACCGCTTTGTTCAGCGGTTGGCAATGTATCTTGCATAGGAATATAGGTTGAAAGAGCCATAATGCCTGCAAGCGTTTCAGGAAAGCGTAGGCCTGCGTCAAAAGCGATGACCCCACCTTGAGAAAAGCCAGCAATAACAATTTTTGAAGGCTCAATGCCTGTCGCGATTTCGTCATTGATCATGTCAGTAATGGTTTTGCTTGACGATACAATGCCAGCATTGTCGGCACGTTCCATTAAGTCCATTTCGGTAATGTCATACCAAGCGGGCATGACAGCGCCGCCGTTGATAGTTACCGCGATGGAAGGGGCATGAGGAAAGACGAATCGTATGCCTAGTTCATCTTGAATACCTAGCTCAGATACGATGGGTGCAAAATCATTGCCATTAGCGCCTAGGCCATGTAGCCAAATAACGGAACAACGAATAGGTGTGTTTGGGTTTGAGATAATGGCAGGAAGTCGGGTAGCTAGCATGGCGATAGGTTCAATTGGTTTCTAGAAAGGGTTAGAGTATGCCAAAAAATGCCAAACGTTTATACTGTCGATTACTGAAATAATTAAAGGGTACAAAATGTCGCGTTTATTAAAAATGATGCTAATTTGTGGGTTACTGGCCATGCTAGCTGCTTGTGGACAGAAAGGGCCGCTGTATATGCCGAGTAATCAAATCGCACAAGAATTAGGTTTGTAATGGATTATTTTCAGTACCAAGATAAGCAACTTTTTGCGGAAAATGTTTCGGTTCAATCAATCGTAGAGCAATTCTCTAGCCCCACCTATATTTATTCCCGGGCGACATTGGAACGCCACTGGAAGGCATTTGATCAAGCCTTTGAAGGACGTCCGCACTTAATATGTTATGCGGTTAAAGCGAACTCGAACATTGCGGTGCTAAATGTACTAGCACGCTTAGGTTCAGGGTTTGATATTGTGTCTATCGGTGAGTTAGAACGTGTGTTAACAGCGGGTGGGCAGCCTGAAAAAATTGTTTTCTCAGGGGTTGGTAAACGGCATGATGAAATACGCAGGGCGTTAGACGTTGGTATTCGTTGTTTTAATGTGGAAGTCTCTGCAGAGTTAGACCGTATCAATGAAATTGCGGGTGAGTTAGGTCATATTGCGAATATTTCTATTCGCGTTAACCCCGATGTAGATGCGCAAACGCACCCTTATATTTCTACGGGGTTAAAAGAAAATAAATTTGGCTTAGATATTGAAACAGCCTTTATGGAGTATCAACGCGCGAATGCGTTGCCGCATTTGAATATTACGGGCTTAGATTGCCATATAGGCTCGCAGTTAACGGATGTTGCGCCGTTTGTGGATGCGCTGGATCGGGTATTAAGTTTATTGGATCGGTTACAAGGTGTGGGTATTCGTATTGATCATTTGGATTTAGGTGGAGGTCTTGGTATTTGTTATCGAGACGAGCAACCACCATTGCCTGCCGACTATGTAAAAGCCTTGTACCAAAAGCTAGGCGATCTGCCCTATGAAATATTATTAGAACCAGGCCGTGCAATTGCCGGAAATGCAGGTATTTTAGTGACTAAGGTTGAATATATTAAACCGGTAGAAGGTAAGCGGTTTGCTATTGTAGATGCAGCGATGAATGACTTGATGCGCCCTGCACTATATCAAGCGTGGCAAAATATTGTGCCTGTTAATTTAACGTCAACAGCTAAAACAGCTTGTTATGATATTGTTGGTCCAGTTTGTGAAACAGGTGATTTTTTAGGAAAAGACCGTGAGCTGGCTATTGAAGAAGGCGATTTATTAGCGGTCCGTTCTGCGGGCGCTTATGGGTTCACAATGAGCTCGAATTACAATTCAAGACCAAGTGCTGCTGAGGTTATGGTGGATGGAGAGCAGATCCACTTAATTGGCGCACGACAACGGTTAGAAAGCTTATGGCAAAACGAAGCACTATTACCGAATGAAACTGAGGACGCAGGTTGTTAATTAACTTTAGTAAAATGCATGGCTTAGGTAATGACTTTGTTGTTATTGATGCCATAAACCAAACGGTTCAGCTAACGGCCGAGCAAATTAAAGCCTTAGCCGATCGCCACTACGGTATTGGCTTTGACCAACTACTCTTAGTGGAACCGGCAAGAATGGGTGCGGACTTTCGTTATGTTATTTATAACGCAGATGGTAGTGAGGTTTCTCAGTGTGGTAATGGCGCACGTTGTTTTGCGCTATTCGTGACACAAAAAGGCTTAACCAATAAACGCTCAATTCGAGTGGAAACAGACGCCGGTGAGTTGGTTTTAACGGTTAATGAGGAACAGTTGGTAACGGTTGATATGGGGGTTCCAAAACTCGATCCGGCAAATGTTCCATTAATAGCGAAGCAACAACAATTACAATACAGCGTTGATGTATTGGATAGGACCGTAGCGTTTTCAGCGTTATCAATGGGTAATCCTCATGCAGTACTTCAAGTTGAAAATGTCGCGACAGCAGAGGTCGAGGCAGTGGGTGCCGCGCTGGAAAGTCATAGCCTTTTCCCAGAGCGGGCGAATATTGGTTTTAGTGAAATAACGGGGCCGGATAGCCTCGCATTACGTGTTTATGAGCGCGGCGCCGGTGAAACCTTGGCTTGTGGAAGCGGTGCTTGTGCGGCGGTTGTTGCCGCAGTTCGATTGGGTAAAGTAACCACGCCAACAACGGTTGCCCTAACCGGTGGCGAATTAACGATTGATTGGCAAGGTGAAGGGGCTCCGGTAATGATGAGCGGGCCGGCGACATTTGTTTTTGATGGTATGATTGATATATGAGTACACAAGCAACTGCAACAACAGAAGGGTTAACGGCTGAACAAGTACGTGAATACTTGTTAGCCACACCAGATTTTTTTAATCAATATCCAGAGTTACTCGACGATATTCAAGTGGTAGAGCAGCACGGTGGCGTGGTTTCTCTTACGATGCGTCAACTAGCAATTTTACGAGATAAAAACGAAAAGTCTCAAAAGCAACTTGAAGGCCTATTAGCGATTGCGCGTGAAAATGATGCCTTATTCGGGCGAATGCAGCAGTTAACAACCACATTAATTGATGCTCGTTGTGTGGAAGATGTATTCGCAACACTTGATGACACCCTGCGAGAATGTTTCGGTGCAGAGTTTTTTGCTATTCGCTTAGTAGACGAAAATAGCGACAGTGTCTTCCCCATCAGTGATGTTCTCTGGCAAAAAGATAATCCTCAGTTAGAGCATTTTAAACGCTTGCTTGAGTCACAGAAGATTAAGTGTGGCTTGCCGACACACGCACAGGCGAAGGCATTATTTAATCAACAAGCGGATGAGGTTAAGTCTGCTGCGCTGATTCCACTCAAGGTCGCCCAACAAGATGGCATATTGGCCATAGGCAGTAAGGATTCAGACCGTTTTCACACAACCATGGGTACCTTGTTTTTAGAGCACCTTGGGGAGCTGGTTGCCAAACGGCTTAACTCACTGCAAGAGATAAAAGAGTAACGATGGAACCAGCGGCTGTTGAGGCACGTCAGCAGTTTTTAGATGCATTAAACGTTGAGCGTAGATTCTCTTTAAATACGTTACAAGCCTACGCGCGTGACTTATCTCAATTAGTTAATTATTGTGATGAGAATGAGCTCGTTTCATGGTCGCAACTTGATCCACACCATGTTCGGCGTTTTGTCGCACAGCGACACCGAAAAGGCTTGAGTGCTCGAAGTTTGCAGCGCGAATTATCGGCCTGTCGGAGCTTTTTTAGTTATCTCATTAAAACCAATGTACTGTTGAATAACCCTGCGTCTGGTATTCGAGCGCCGAAATCAGCGAAAACCTTACCTAAGGTGTTGGATGTCGACCAGATTAATAGTCTGTTAGAGGCGGTCCCCAATGATGACCTGGAAATTCGTGATGTAGCGATGTGGGAACTGCTTTACTCGTCGGGTCTACGGGTCAGTGAATTAGCGAATATAGATTTAATGGACTTGGACTTAAGTAGCCGAACGGTTCATGTTGTCAACGGAAAAGGAGGTAAGTCCCGCTTATTACCGTTGGGCCGGAAGGCTGTCAACGCTATTCGTAAATGGTTAGCAGTGCGGATGGATAAGGTTAAAACGGGTGAAATGGCGTTGTTTGTCGGAAAGACAGGTTTACGCTTAACCACAAGAAGTATTCAGTCGCGTTTAGAGCGATGGCGAAAACGCCAAGGCTTGCAAGGGCGCTTGCACCCACATATGTTACGACACTCATTTGCGAGTCATATGTTGGAGTCAAGCCAAGACCTTCGAGCGGTGCAAGAATTATTAGGTCACAGTAATATTAGTACCACGCAAGTATACACCCACTTAGATTTTCAACACCTAGCGTCGGTTTACGATAAAGCGCACCCAAGAGCTAAGCCGAAAAAGAAATAAGTTTTGGTTTAGTCTGGCTTTGGCAATTTACCATCCGAGGGTGTCTCTAAGATATCATTGTTAGAGGGGCCAAATAGCTTGCCTAAAAATGTAAATACGCGTTTTATTGCGCGCCATAATTTTGGTAGTGCCCAAATCATCAAGAGGATAAATAAAACTAAACCGACCATAAAAAAGGTCGGATGTTGGATGGATGCCCAAACACCTGCAAAAACGGCGATATCTTCCATAATAGAGGCGGTCCAGTTGGTGAACGGTTCGGGTGATGTGTTTATTAACGCACGGCTACCTGTTTTTGTAGCATGCGTCGCACCAGCTAAGCTTCCACCAACGATGGCTGCTGCAATTTCAGCGGCAGGGCCAATGTCACCAATAGCACCAGCAGCTAGCAGAGCGCCAGCAGGAATTCTCACGAAAGTATGGATGGTATCCCAGCCGGTATCTACGCCGGGCACCTTATCGGCAAAAAACTCAACTGCATACATTAATCCAGCAGCGGTCATTACTAGCGGGTCCGCTACAATCAATAAATCAGGCGGCAAATCAATATGACCAGTATGCGCTAAGTAACCAAGGGTTAAGAGTGTAGCGTATAAATTGATACCGCTCCCCCACGCTGCGCCCATGCTCAAGGCCAGTGTTTGAGAAATTTGGTTTAATTCATCCACAATAATCACTCCCTGTTTTACACATTGGGTAAGAATATCATAAGAACTATGAATACTAGCTAAACAAATAGGGATGCACGCTAAGGCATGATTATTGTGTAAAATAAAGGGTCAATAGTTTAAATGAGAGATTATCGTGGATTTTAGAGGAACAACAATCGTCTCTGTGCGACGAGGTGATAGTGTCGTAATAGGTGGTGATGGGCAAGTCACCTTGGGCAATACGATTATGAAAGGAAATGCTCGAAAAGTTCGTAAACTTGCAAGTGGGGATGTTATTGCTGGCTTCGCGGGTGCAACAGCCGATGCATTCACCTTGTTTGAGCGTTTTGAAGGCATGCTTGAAAAGCATCATGGTAATTTAACCCGCGCGGCGGTTGAAATGGCTAAAGATTGGCGAACAGACCGGATGCTGCGTAAGTTGGAAGCGCTACTGGCAATTGCAGACAGTAAAGACTCGCTGATTATTTCGGGTAATGGTGATGTGATTCAACCGGAGCAAGATCTTATTGCCATCGGTTCAGGTGGCCCCTTTGCACAATCAGCAGCCAAAGCGTTATTAGAAAATACAGAACTGAGTGCCCGTGAGATTGTAGAAAAATCACTCAATATTGCCGGCGATATCTGCATTTATACTAATCATAACCAAACGATAGAAGAATTAACGTCCGAGGGAAAGAAGTAATATGAGCCAAATGACACCAAAAGAAATTGTGCATGAACTTGATAAGCATATTGTAGGGCAGAATGCGGCAAAACGAGCCGTAGCTATTGCCTTAAGAAACCGGTGGAGACGCTCACAAGTACCCGAGAATCTACGCAGTGAAATTACGCCCAAGAACATTTTAATGATTGGCCCAACAGGCGTTGGTAAAACAGAAATAGCGCGGCGTTTAGCAACCTTAGCCAAAGCGCCATTTATAAAAATTGAAGCAACTAAATTTACCGAGGTGGGTTATGTCGGTAGAGATGTTGATTCTATTATACGTGATCTTGCTGACATTGCCGTTAAAATGACCCGTGAAGTCGAGATGGGAAAAGTCAAACGTAGAGCGGAAGATGCAGCCGAGGACAGAGTGCTAGACCTTTTATTGCCGCGTGCTGAAAGCGCAGATACAAGCGATACAACGGGTGATGCAACACGACAAAAATTTCGTAAAAAGCTGCGTGAAGGTGAATTAGACGATAAGGAAATTGAAGTCGAGATAAGTGCGCCTAGCGTGGGTGTGGAAATTATGGCACCTCCTGGTATGGAAGAAATGACCAACCAGTTGCAAGGGATGTTTCAAAACATGTCGGGTGATAAAAAGAAGAAACGTAAAATGTCCATTAAGCATGCTTTGGTGGCGATGGTCGAGGAAGAAGCGGCAAAACTGGTTAATGACGATGAGCTAAAGCACAAGGCAATAGAAAACCTAGAGCAAACGGGGATTGTATTTTTAGATGAGCTGGATAAAGTGTGTAAACGAGGTGATAGTGGCGGTGCCGATGTTTCTCGTGATGGCGTTCAGCGTGATTTGTTACCCTTAGTTGAAGGGAGTACCGTTACGACTAAGTATGGCCCTGTTAAAACAGACCACATTTTATTTATTGCCTCAGGTGCGTTTCACGTGTCGAAGCCTTCAGATCTTATTCCCGAGTTACAAGGCCGATTCCCTATTCGAGTTGAGCTAGATGCGTTGGTAGCAGCGGATTTTGTGCGTATTTTGACAGAACCAAATGCTTCGTTAACAGAGCAATATTCAGCCCTATTGGCAACTGAAGAAGTTAATTTGCAGTTCACAGAAGATGGGGTGGCACGGATTGCAGAAATGGCCTGGCAAGTGAATGAAGGCACTGAAAATATCGGTGCTCGTCGTCTGCATACAATTTTGGAGCGTTTATTGGATGAGATTTCATTCCGCGCACCGGCAGGCTCACCGATAGATGAAGTGATCGACGCGGCGTATGTGGACGAGCACTTAGGTGAGCTTGCTTCAGATGAAGATCTTTCGCGTTATATTTTGTAGGTAAAACATGGTAGCGATAACAGATTTGGTGCTAGACCAAAAAAACAGGGAACTGTCATTGAGTTTTGATGATGGTAGAACAATAAAATTGAGTTGCGAATACTTACGCGTATTTTCACCCTCAGCAGAAGTACGTGGGCATGGCCCTGGGCAAGAAGTGTTACAAGTTGGCAAAGAATCGGTCAATATTGTTGCGATAGAACCAGTGGGTAATTATGCCGTTCGCCTTGTGTTCAGTGATGAGCATGATACAGGCTTGTATTCATGGCCATTTCTTATTGAATTGGCAGAGAATAAAGAAGAAAACTGGCAGGATTATTTGAACAGGCTTGAAGCAGCCGGCCATCAACGTCAGACATCATAAATCAGCGCGGTTATAAGGGTTTTACTATGGTAGATAAAACGACAACTCATTTTGGTTTTAAAGATGTTCCCGTTGCAGAAAAAGTAACTAAGGTTCGAGAAGTTTTTGACTCGGTTGCACCGTCGTACGACATTATGAATGATTTAATGTCGATGGGTGTTCACCGGTTGTGGAAACGCTTCACCGTAGAGATCGCGAACGTAAAGCCGGGGCATGTGGTGCTTGATCTGGCCGGAGGAACAGGAGACCTGTCAGCACTGTTTGCTAAACGAGTTGGAAAAACCGGCAAAGTTGTTTTAGCAGATATAAATGAAGCAATGCTACGGGTAGGCCGTGATCGAATGATCGATAAAGGTCATATTTCAAACATTACCTACAATTTGGCAAATGCTGAGTGTTTGCCCTATGCCTCTAATCAGTTTGATCGGGTTTGTATCGGTTTTGGACTAAGAAATGTTACAGATAAAGAGGCCGCATTGCGTTCGATGTTTGATGTACTTAAACCGGGTGGTCGCTTATTGATTTTAGAGTTTTCAAAACCAACCAACCCACTTTTAGACAAGATTTACGACGCGTATTCATTCAAATTATTGCCTAAAATTGGTGAATTAGTTGCGAAAGATGGTGATAGCTACCAGTACCTCGCTGAATCAATTCGTATGCACCCAGATCAATCCACGTTGAAAGGTATGATGGAAGAAGCCGGCTTTGAGCGTTGCCAAGTGAACAACTTAACGGGTGGTATTGTGGCAGTTCATACGGGATATAAGCTGTAGCTGTTGTGTCATTGGTCAGCCCTTTTTTGAAACCATTGCAAATAGCGGTGAACCGTTATTTGGATTACGACCCAGAGGTTCCTAAGCAGCTAGCTAGGATGGAAGGTCGAGTTATTGAATTACATTTTCAGCAACTAGAGTTAAGCCTTTATATGATTATCAGCGCAGATGGGCTTGATATTCGAGAGGTATTTGAGGGCAAAGCTGATGCCACTATTTCAGGCACACCATTAGCATTGGCGATGATGAATATACAGTCATCAACCTCTAGCTTATTGTCGGGCGATGTGGTGATAGAGGGCGATACTGAGTTGGCTGCTCAATTCCAAACATTTCTTAAGGCGATAGAGGTTGACTGGGAAGAGCCATTATCGAAGATAACAGGTGATGTATTGGCTCATCAATTTGGAAACCTCGTTCGTGATGTATCGGGTTGGGTTCGAGAAACAACGAAGACAACCGCCATTAATGCATCAGAGTATGTTCGAGAAGAACAAAATATATTGCCCTCTAAATTTGAAGTGAATAAATTTAAAGCGGGTGTGGATGACTTAAGATTATCTGTTGAGCGGCTAGAGGCAAAAGTCCAACGCTTGATGGCGGCGAAGCTTAACCTAGAAAACGACTCAAAAAGGAAGTAACGTGATAAACCCAACAACGGCCTTTCGGCTCATTCGAATTCAGCGTGTGTTGTTGCGTTATGGTCTCGATGAGTTTGTATTTAATTTACATTTATTTAGGCCGTTACGTTATTTAACCTATTTATCCCCTAGCTATTTTTTAGGTAAACGAAAGGGTTCGCGTGGTGAACGTCTTCGTAAGGCACTAGAAGATTTGGGGCCTATTTTTGTGAAGTTTGGCCAAATTTTATCAACACGGCAAGACTTATTGCCGCCTGATATTGGCGAAGAGCTGTCGCGCTTACAAGATAATGTTCCACCCTTTGCTGATGATTTAGCGCGCCAGATTATCGAAAGCTCGTTAGAGGTTCCGAT
Organism: Cycloclasticus zancles 78-ME; assembly: GCF_000442595.1. Lineage (NCBI taxonomy): Bacteria > Pseudomonadati > Pseudomonadota > Gammaproteobacteria > Thiotrichales > Piscirickettsiaceae > Cycloclasticus > Cycloclasticus zancles. Next base: position 362,343 of record NC_021917.1, read on the forward strand.
AGAAGAGGTGTTTTCGACTTTCTCACCTAGTCCCTTGGCATCAGCCTCTGTGGCGCAAGTGCATACAGCAACATTGCATACGGGCGAAGATGTTGTTGTCAAAGTGCTTCGTCCGGGAATTGAAAAAATTATTAATTCAGATGTGGGTCTGTTATATACCCTGGCGGAACTTGCTAATAAATACTGGGGTGAGGCCAAACGGTTAAAACCCTTAGATGTGGTTAAAGAGTTTGACCATACCATTCATGATGAGTTGGATCTTGTTCGAGAAGCCGCGAATGCCTCGCAGTTACGACGAAACTTTGAGCATTCAGAGCACCTTTATGTGCCCGATGTGTACTGGGATTATACGCGCCAAAATGTGATGGTGATGGAGCGAATCTATGGCACACCAATAGGCAAAATAGATCAATTGCGTGAAAAAGGTGTTGACTTAAAGTTACTTGCCGAACGGGGCGTGGAAATATTTTTCGCACAAGTATTTCGGGATAATTTTTTTCATGCCGATATGCATCCGGGTAATATTTTCGCCTCTGATGATGCAAAATACCTTGCGGTGGATTTCGGTATTATGGGAAGCGTGACGCTTGAAGACCAGCGCTATTTAGCAGAAAATTTTCTGGCCTTTTTTCAGCGTGACTACCTCCGTGTGGCGCAATTGCATATTGAATCGGGCTGGGTGCCTAAAGAAACCCGTGTTGATGAGTTTGAAAGCGCGATTCGTGCAGTGTGTGAGCCGATATTCGAAAAGCCGTTAAAAGAAATTTCGTACGGTCATTTGCTCTTACGCCTTTTTCAAACGGCGCGTCGTTTCGATATGGAAGTGCAGCCACAACTAGTCTTGTTACAAAAAACTTTATTGAATATTGAAGGCTTAGGTCGACAACTTTATCCAGATTTGGATTTATGGCAAACCGCTAAACCGTATTTAGAGGAATGGTATAAAAACAAAGTAGGGCCAAAAGCGACCTTCAATAAGTTAAAAGAACACCTGCCGATGATGGGGGAAAAATTACCAGAGTTGCCAGAGATGATGTACCAAGTACTCAGTGATGCTTCAAAAGGTGAGCTTGAGGTTAAGTGGAGATCAGCGCAACTAGAAGAAATAAAGCAGCAAATGGCTAAAAATCACCGTAAGAGTATTATGGCAATTTGTGGTGGGAGTTTACTGATTTCAGCTGCGGTTATTTTAGGCTTAGATGGTTTTTCGCCGTTAATGCTGGGTGATGCGCCGTTAACTACTTGGGTTTTGGGTGTGCTGGGTGGAATATTACTGTTTAACGCATTAGACTAAACTTTCACGTTATTTTCACTCAAGGCGCTTAAGTTGGCGAAAAGAGGTTTTAGTGACGAGAGGTTCTGAGCATTTAGCGGCTACTAATAATTCTGTATCAATCATTGGTATAGATTGCGCGACGCAATCAAATAAAGTGGGTCTTGCGTTAGGCTCTGTTTCGAACGGCATATTAAGCATAGAGAAGGCTAGAAAGGTAGCTAAAAACGAATCTGCTGCTAATGTCGTGTCCAATTGGATAAAAGAACAAGGCAATGTTAAGACCTTAATAGCACTTGATTCCCCCTTAGGCTGGCCAGTAAAACTGGGCGAAGAGTTAATCGGCCATATGGCGGGGGCTTCGCTGAGTACCGATGCCCACCAGATGTTTCGCCGCAGAACAGACTTTTTTATAAAAGAAAAAGCAGGGAAGCAATCTTTAGATGTGGGTGCTGACCGTATTGCTAGAACAGCGCATGCTGCCTTGATGTTAATAGATGAGTTAACGGATCAGTTAGGGACGACAATCCCTTTGGCTTGGTCCGCTGAACTAGTTGACCCTATTAGTGCGATAGAGGTTTACCCTGCGGTAACTCTGAAATCTTGCCAGCTTCTTCCGGCAACAAGTTATAAGAAAGAAATCAGCAAAGAACGAAGCTGGATTTTTGATGGTCTTAGTCAGTTAATGAACGTATCAGAAATGGATAAAGAATTAGTTATCGTCGATGATGATATTTTGGATGCAGTGGTTTGTGTGCTAGCAGGTTATCACTTTATTCGTGCTGAAAGTGAGGGGCCGCGAACCAAGCAGGAACGAGCATTAGCAGAAAAAGAAGGCTGGATTTGGGCGAGAATGCCTCGGTGAGTTTGCTGATACTCAAGCACCAATTAAAGTGATAACAGTATTTTCAATAAGACAGTGTTGGTATCGGTTGTTGAGAACTTTTGAGGAGGCATAAATGCCAACAGATAAGTTGAGTAAAACAGTGGATCAGGTTGTTAGTAATGCTCGAAAAGATCGTGAGCAACGAGATACTGGTTACCGTGCGAAAGCGTTAAAAATGTACCCTTGGATTTGTGGTCGTTGCGCAAGAGAGTTTTCTCAACAGACGCTGCATGAGTTGACGGTACACCATCGAGATCACGATCATGATAATAACCCTGAGGACGGGAGTAATTGGGAGTTGTTATGCGTTTACTGCCATGACAATGAGCATTCAAGGCAACTTGATCATCAATATGGCTCATTAACTGAAGATAAAACTAAAGAAGAGTTAAGGCAACACCCCTTTGCAGGGCTGGCAGACTTATTAAATAAATAACCCCTCCCAACGCTATTATTACTTTATGCTAATGAATCAATAATAAGAAAATAAGGAGAGAGAATGTCTGAGGTTAATAAAAAAATTGTTAGGGAGTTTTTTGCAGCGATGGACAGCAAACGCTTTGATGATATGAGAGATTTACTGCACCCAGATCATTTGTTCCACTTGCCGATGGCAAAAGAACCGTTGGATAAAGATGCACATATGATTATGAATATGAAGCTGCAAGAGTTAATGACAGATTTTGATCGACACTTTTATGATCAAATTGCTGAAGGTGACAAGGTGGTTAGCAGAATGAAACTACGCATGAAACATGTTGGCGAGTTTAATGGTGTTGCACCGACGAATGAATATGTTGACCTAGACGCTATTCATATTATGCGAATAAAAGATGGGTTGAATATTGAAGAGTGGGATGCAGTCGATTTTGTGCCTTTTCTTAAAGCATTGGGCTTTATTCCAAAAGACTCGAAAGGCCCTTGGGATTAAAGAGTAAGAGTTCACATATGATGTAATGGAGATAGCTCGGTTGCAGTGCTTAATGAGCTGGTCTAAGAAACGCCTATTGTTTTAAAATAACAATAGGCGTTTTTTTATTTAGGTGAATTAGAAGAAGAAGTTAAGGTTACTATCTGGGACGACAGTGTGATTAAACAACATGCTTCTTTTAGCCAGTTTGAGGCTATTGTCTTCAAGGCGCCAAATATCATCGCGCGATACCACCATGCGCTTTTCTACGCCATCGAGTCGGCTTCTAAGAACGGTAACAACAGAGAGAACGTTCCATTCACCCTCAACCTCTGTAGGGAACACCTCTATATTAGACACTGCGTGGTTTATCATGTTTTGAGGGTTCTCAGACCAAACGAGATTTGTCGCAAAGCGAGCAATACGTAGCTCTAATTGTTTTTTATAGTCATTAAAAATATTTGCGTCGAGAGGTTTGATGGCCTGCTTTTTTTCTTCACGTAAATAGCGAGCGGGTACGGGCATATAGTAATAAATATCGTCCGTTAGCATCGCTAGCCATTGGTCATACTCTTCATGGTCAAGTAGACGCGCTTCTTTATACAGAAGTGTTTGGAAGGTTTGGTAGGTGTCCGCATCAACAGCATTTTTAAAAGGAGATGGTTGACTCATTAGTTTTGTCCTCTTGTTGCATTTGCTTCTTCTAGGCTGTTGTAGTTTGGAACGGCGCTCCAATCTTTTGCTGCCATCATTTCTTGCCAGCGACGGTAGAAATATCGTTGGTTTTGTTCACCAACAAGGCCGTCACTAACGACGCCAGGCATTTCAGGGTGTGAGTACTCTTTGCCTAAGCCCATATTGGTGTATACATCTTTTTGGCGGGTTTGTAGGCCTCTGTTTTGTGAAGTACAGGCGGCAAAGTTTTCACCATCATCGTTATCAAACATGCCGGCGGCGCCAAATGTTCGGCAAACATTGTCGAGCACAGTTTGTTTTAACTCGTCTGACATCTCTTTATCAACCATCGCCCACGTCCACATTTCCATTTTTCCTGGACCTTTTGGATGATAAACACGGAACCAATTAAGCCCCGGTAACATTTGCACATTGGGGAAAATAGTCATGTTGATTTGCGAGCCCCAAAATTGCTTACCACGCGTTTCGCCAAGGCGTGAAATAACAGTCTCTCGGTTTTCTTCAAGGTAGCTAACAGGTAGGCTTGGATCAGGGTAGAACGCATAACCTGATTGCCCATCAAGAGATGAAATAATCGAGTGACCATTCATGCCACCACCAGCCATAGCAGTTGAGCTATCTACTTTAGTATTGCCTAGAGAAAGGCTTTCAATGTCCATTGAGGTAGCAACAGTCATAACACCTGCATGAGCCCAGCCAATATGATAGCCATCGCCGCAGGCGTTTTCGACAGGTAGTTTCCAGTTGACAGGGTATTCAACTTTTTGCGTTGAGCCGATTAACTCGGTGCCTTCTGGCATGGCGTCGAGCCAAACATCTAAGTACCATTTCATATCACCCAAATAATCATCTAAAGTCGGTGATTCTGGATCAAAGTTACCAAAAATTAACCCTTTATAGCTATCTACCTTGCAAACAGGGTGTAAGCCAAATTTGGATTTATCGAGTTCATTGTAATAAGCATCCTCTTCCAGCGGGACAGATTGAAGCGTGCCATCTGCGGCAAAGCTCCACCCATGGTAGCTACAAGTAAACTGCTTGGCATTGCCTTTATCTGCCTTACAAACACGGTTGCCGCGATGGGTGCAGGTGTTAAGGAAGGCTTTGACCGATTGGTCTTTTTGACGAATAACGAGGACCTCATCTTCACCCATAAAGGTCCTAAAATAGTCACCTGGATCAGGAATTTGGCTTTCGTGCGCTAAAAATAACCAGCATTTGCCAAAGATTCTTTCTTGTTCTTGCTCATAGATGTCTTGTTCATGAAAAATAGATCTACTTTGTCGACCAGTTGTATTGTCGACCAGTTGGCTAACGTCCACTTTACCCATAATGTTCCCCTTATGTGTTGAATTTGAGAAGGATGATTAATAACTATCCATCTAGTATATATTTATCGTTCAATGCTTGTCTAACGCTTGGTTGGTAAAAGCGATGAGGTTGGGCAAAAAGATTGATCCAAGGCATTTTTTCTAAAAAGAGTAATCGATAACTTAATTTAAGCTGCCATAATATTAAGGTGATGACTGTGATACCAAAAAAAATACTAAAACCCAAACGCCCAGAAAATGATGATTGTTGTGGTGGAGGGAGCTGTTGCCCGTGCGTTTGGGAGGACTACTTTAATCAACTGGATCTATGGAATGAGCAGCAAGTTAAGGAAAAACTTGATAATACGTTAGATAAGACAGACTGACTAACGCTATATCTTCTTAACGCTTCAGTGTAAAATTCACCATTTCAAAATTAGTGCGTTACGCGCTGATTATCAATCGATTAACAATAAGCAAAGATCATGAGCCCAAGACCTTCTCGTCAAACACTAGCGAATGCTATTCGTGTCCTTAGTATGGATGCTGTCCAACAAGCCAACTCAGGACACCCCGGTGCACCGATGGGGATGGCAGATATTGCAGAAGTACTATGGAATGACTTTTTGTCGCATAACCCAGCCAATCCACACTGGGTGAATAGAGATCGCTTCGTATTATCGAACGGTCATGGCTCGATGTTGTTATATTCGTTATTGCATTTGTCGGGTTACGATTTAGATATTGAAGACATTCGTAATTTTCGTCAGCTGCACTCTAAAACACCGGGTCACCCAGAATACGGATATGCGCCAGGGGTAGAAACAACGACAGGTCCTTTAGGTCAAGGTATTAGCAACGCGGTGGGTATGGCTTTAGCTGAAAAGGTATTAGCTGCACAATTTAATCAACCTAACTTCAAGGTGGTTGATCATTACACGTATACCTTTATGGGGGATGGTTGCTTGATGGAGGGCATTTCGCATGAAGCATGTTCTTATGCGGGTACGCTTGGCTTAGGCAAATTAATAGCGTTTTGGGATGATAACGGTATCTCGATTGATGGCGATGTAGAGGGTTGGTTTACCGATGATACGCCAGCACGTTTTGAAGCCTATGGTTGGCAAGTAGTTCGTGATGTAGATGGGCATAATGCTAATGACATCAAGCAGGCGATTGAGCAAGCACAAAAAGAAACGAATAAACCCACGTTAATTTGCTGTAAAACAGTGATTGGCTCTGGTGCGCCTAATAAAGAAGGGACGCATCATGTACATGGCGCTCCATTGGGTGCCGAAGAAATAGCCGCTACCAGAAAAGCATTAGGTTGGACAGCGCCTGCCTTTGAAATTCCAGCTGAGGTAAAGAATGCGTGGGATGCAAACGATAAAGGTGAACAAGCAGAAGCTCAATGGGAAGAGTTATTAGAAGCTTATGTGGCTGAATACCCAGACCTAGCTGATGAACTATTGCGTCGTTTATCGGGTGAGTTAAGTGCTGATTGGGCAGAAAAATCAGAGGCATTTGTGCAGGCAGCGCAGCAGGCAGGTGAAACCATTGCCTCACGTAAAGCATCATTAAACACACTTAATGGTTACGGTCCTTTATTGCCCGAGCTTTTAGGGGGATCAGCTGATTTAACTGGCTCTAATTTAACTAAATGGTCAGGGTGTACAGATGTTGATGGGACGAATGCCAACGGCAACTATCTTCATTACGGCGTGCGTGAATTTGGCATGAGCGCAATTCAAAATGGCATTGCATTACATGGCGGCTTTATTCCTTATGGTGCAACGTTTTTAACATTTTCTGATTATGCTCGTAATGCTGTGCGTATGGCTGCATTGATGAAATTACGAAATATTTTTGTTTTCACGCATGACTCGATAGGGTTGGGTGAAGACGGACCAACACACCAATCGGTTGAGCATGTCTCAAGTTTACGGTTAATTCCAAACTTAGATGTATGGCGTCCGTGTGATGCGGTTGAATCTGCTGTTGCATGGAAGTATGCGGTTGAAAATGAAAGCACGCCGTCAGCGCTAATTTTTACTCGTCAAAACGTACAGCACCAGCCACGCACAGCTGACCAAGTGGCGGCTATTTCAAAAGGGGGTTATATCCTTAAAGATTGTGAAGGTGAGCCGCAGGTTATTTTAATGGCTACGGGGTCTGAAGTTGAATTAGCGACAACCGCTGCTGACGTATTAGCAGCAGAAGGCGTTAAGGTTCGCGTACTATCTATGCCGTGTACAGACCTTTTTGATAGACAAGATATGGCGTATAAAGAATCTATATTGCCTGCCTCAGTAACAGCAAGGGTAGCGATAGAAGCAGGATCAACAAGCCTTTGGTATAAATACGTGGGCTTGCAAGGTGCGGTGATTGGCTTAGACCGTTTTGGTGAATCGGCTCCGGCTAAAGAATTGTTTGAATACTTTGGCATCACAGCGGAAAAGTTAGTCGAAGCAGCAAAGAACTTAATATAAGTTTCTAAACTCATGGGTATTCGTATAGCCATTAATGGGTTTGGTCGAATTGGGCGCAGTGTACTCAAGGCACTGTATGCGTCTAACCGTCAAGAGCAGATTCAGGTGGTAGCCATTAATGACATTGAGTCATTTAGCACCGTAGCCGAGCATGTAAAAAATGATTTATCTGGGCTGAACATAAAGCTGTCTACTGATAAGAACACCCTGCTGATGGCAGGTAGGGATGTGCATTATTCGTCACAGGCAAACCCTGTGAAACTGCCTTGGAAATCGCTGAATATTGATGTAGTGCTTGAGTGTACAGGGCAATTTACTCAAGCAGAATCCGCCCATATGCATATTTTGGCAGGGGCTAAAAAAGTCCTTATTTCTGCCCTATCAGATGATAAGGTTGATGCCACGATAGTGTACGGTGTAAACCAGGCAGATCTAAAAGCAGAACATAAAGTCGTTTCAAATGGCTCTTGCACATTAAATTGTTTAGCCCACATGGTAAGTGTTTTAGATGCTGCGATGGGCGTTGAGTACGGTTTAAGCACAACTTTACATGCTTACGATGATAGGCATGAGTCAATGGTTGAGCAAATACCCATGATTCCAACTAAAACAAATTCACCAAACTCTATTGGCCTAGTGTTGCCGCACATGAAAGGAAAAATAGATGGGCTTTCTATTCGCTTATCTACTATCAGTGTAGCGATGCTGGATGTGACCTTTAGCAGTAAAAATCAGACAACAGTCGCTGAGGTTAATGAGCGAATGCGGCAGGCAGCCAGTGCTAGTCTGCAAGGGGCGCTTGGTTATAGTGAGGAAAATGCAGTGTCAACAGACTTTAGCGCTCATCCTGCTTCGTGTGTTTTTGATGCTACGCAAACTAAGGTGACATCAGGTCGGCTCGTTAAGGTCGTTGGCTGGTTTGATAATGAGTGGGGCTTTTCAAATCGAATGCTGGACACCGCGCAAGCGATGATGACGAATTAAGAAACATAAAGGAACTCAGATGACGATTATAAAGATGCAAGATATAAATTTATCTGGCAAACGCGTACTGATCAGAGAAGATTTGAATGTGCCTATTAAGGCAGGGAAAGTAACCAGTGATGCGCGTATTAGGGCTAGTCTGCCAACCATCCAACAGGCGCACAATGCAGGTGCGGTGGTGATGTTAATGTCACATATCGGGCGCCCAATTGAAGGACAGTATGATGAGACCTTTAGTTTGAAACCAGTGGCAGAGCATTTGTCTACCTTGTTGGGAAAACCAGTGCGCTTAGAAAAAGATTGGTTGGATGGGGTCAGTGGTCAGCCGGGTGATATTATTCTTTGTGAAAATGTACGTTTCAATGTTGGTGAAAAAGCAGATGACGAAGTGTTGTCGAAAAAAATGGCCGCTCTATGTGATGTGTTTGTGATGGATGCGTTCGGCACGGCTCACCGCGCACAAGCCTCAACACATGGCGTTGCCAAATTTGCACCGATTGCATGCGCAGGTCCGTTATTATCAGCTGAATTAGATGCTTTAGGTCAGGCACTATTTGAACCGGCTCAGCCGATGCTGGCGATAGTAGGTGGTGCAAAAGTGTCGACTAAATTGACGGTGCTGGACTCGATGTTAGACAAGGTTGATCAACTAATTGTTGGCGGTGGTATAGCGAATACTTTTATTGCCGCTCAAGGTTATTCGGTTGGCAAGTCGTTGTATGAGCCAGACTTGATTGATGAGGCGAAAGCGTTAATGTTAAAAGCAGAGCAGAATGGTGCGAGCATCCCGGTTCCGGTTGATGTGGTTTGCGGTAAAACATTTTCAGAAGCAGCACAAGCGACAGTCAAATCAGTCAAAGATGTTGAAGAGGATGACTTAATCCTAGATGTTGGCCCTCAAACAGCTGCCCAATATGCGGGTATCGTTAAAGCGGCCGGAACAATTGTTTGGAATGGACCTTTGGGCGTGTTCGAGTTTGACCAATTTGCAGGTGGAACAAAGGTATTATCACAGGCAATTGCAGACAGTGATGGTTTTTCAATTGCAGGTGGCGGCGACACGTTAGCGGCAGTGGATAAGTACGACATTGCCGATCAGGTTTCTTATATATCAACAGGTGGTGGTGCTTTCTTGGAATTTTTAGAGGGTAAGGCCTTGCCTGCGGTATCAGTTTTAGCTGAACGTAGCGCCTAAAACCAGAGCTGTTGGCGCGTTGTTGCGCCTTTAACAACGTTATTTCAGAAAATCTTGTTATATTTTGGTGCCATTAGCGAGCGCCTATTTCTTGCTGCACGGTTTATATTTAAGTTATTTGAACGCTTGCCGATATACACTTTACCTACATAACCAATTTCACGGCTGCTTAAATAGCGCTTAACTGAATTTATGAAAAAGATTACGCATTTTTCCCTAACGTGTTTATTACTTTTTGCCTTGATGGTCACATCTGTTCAGGCCGTAGATTTTAATAAAAATAATGCCATCGAAGTTCGCGTCTTGGTCGATGTGTCCGAGAGGATGAAAATAAGTGACCCAGAAAACCATAGAATATCGGCGCTCAAACTGTTCATCAATCTCTTGCCGAATAATGCAAACGTTGGTATTTGGATGTTTGATGAGATGCCAACAGAGATCATGAAAGCGGGTAAATCCGGTATTTCGTGGAAAACGCAGGCTCTTAAGAATGTAGAAAAAATTCAATCATCTAATAAAACAGGGGATATTGAAAAAGCGCTTGCGGTGGCTTCGCTGGATTGGGTAGAAAAAGACAAGAATGCACGTCGGCACATTGTTCTTTTAAGCGACGGAAAAGTAACGTCAGGAAAACTCATGAAAGATAATGTGGCGTCTAAAGAACGAATACTCAATTACCAGGTAGCGCGTTTAAAGGAAGTTGATGTTAGTGTTCATACGGTTGGATTTTCTGATGATGCGGATCTTGATTTTTTAGAAACAGTGGCTAATGAAACACTCGGTTGGTTTGATGTGGCCAAAACAGCTGCACAACTAGAACGAGCATTGCTGAGGGTTAGTAAACGCTTGGTTGAGAGAAATAGTATCCCATTAATTGCGAATACATTTACAGTTGATGAAACCGTAAGACAATTCACCGCAGTTGTTTTTAGAAAAAAAGGCTTTGGTACTACCCAGTTGGATGACCCGGAGGGTATGGATTTTGGACGTAGCAGTAATAGAAGCGGTGTTAGTTGGCACCGTGAAAAGAAATATGACATTGTGACAGTCACTAAGCCAATGGCTGGTGAGTGGAGGTTGATTGCAGCGGCTGACCCAGACAATGAAATCTTCATCACCACGAATTTGCAAATGGCTGTTGAAAACATGCCAAAAGAGATTTTTTCGGGTTCCGATACACGCATTAGAATGCTCATGACAGACAAAGGTAAGCTTCTGAAAAATAGCAATCTGTTAGATGTTATCGATGCGACGGTCGAGATTATAAATCAACGAGGGGACAAAGAAGTGCTTCCAATGCAGTTAGATATGATCAACGGCGGGTATTTTTTTGTTGATATTGGAAAAAACCTTAAGGTCGGCCCTTATGAGCTAATAGTTAGGGCTGTTGGAAATACCTTTGAGCGGATAGAAACGCTGTCTTTTTATGTCAAACAAAAGCCTAAAGTTAATTATGTGGAAATCAACCCGGTGTTCGATAAAGTACTTGAGCAAGCCGGTATTGTGCTGCCTGAAGAGGGGCTCACAGAGCAGCAGATTTTTCAATGTCCAGATTTGTCCAGTATTGTAGCGGGCGAAGAGGGTGAGCTTGAACCTGTTGTTGAGTCAGTAGAGGAAGCATCAAATTGGGCCTTAACCAGCGGGGTCGTATTGCTTGTTAATATAGTGTTAGCTGTGGCTGGTTTTTTTGGCTTTAAGTTATTTAAGAAGAAAATGACCGTTAAGGATGAGCAGTTGAGCAAAACGTTAGGGGTTTAAGGCGGCTTGTGACAAACCAGGCGGCGAGTAATATTAACGCGATGAATAAACGGAGTATTTAAATGAGTGAGTCGTTTTTAATTTTATTAATTGAGTTGGTATTTGTTTTAACAGCGATTGTTGGCTTGCTTTTGTTTAAAGTCTATAAGAAAAAGGAAGCCCTACAGAGTCAGATCACAGGGCTGGTTAAAAAGGTCGATAAAGAAGCGCAAGGCAGAAAAGAAACACTAGAAAACACGTTCAAAGCACAGGGAATTGCAGCTGATCAAGCAGGGCAAAACGCCGACCGCTTGGTGGGTGCGGAAGCCAATTGTGTTAAAAAGTTTGCGGTAGCGCAACTTAGTTTAGACTCGAAGGATATTGCTTCCTTTTCCGAAGCCGTTTATGGCTTATCAGCAGAGCACTTGGATGTGGGGTTATTAAATGCTGAGATTCTTTCATCAACACAAGTTCCAGTTGCTCCAGTGGTACAGCCAGTTCAACCTGTGCAGACAACAGTTGGTAGCGAACAAGAATCGGTTCAAGTAAATGATGATATTGAAGTCTCGCTTGATCTCGATGCGCTAGCAGACTCAGATAGTGCTGACGATGATGCTGGTGAACAGTCAGAGTCAGATGTAAAGAGTGTTAATACGGCGACACCAACCATTGAGCCAGAGGCTGAAGAAGAGCTTGAAATAGGTCAGCTTGACGGACATGTTGAGGTGTTGCGTAGCCCTGATACAACGGAAGATTCGGATGAACCCGTTGAAGAAGAGGCTGAGTTAAAAAAAGATTGAATAATCAGTTAGAGCTGGCGTAAAAAGTGATTGGAAACACAGCGCCTTAGGTTAACCCTGTATAAGAATTCGTCAAATAATCCGCTCATAATAGGGGGCTAAATACTACTTAGTTAGTGTTATAGGGTGCCTCCCATCCCCAATAAACCTTCGTTATCTATATAGACTTTAACTTGTTGCGGCATAGAGCCCCCAGACAGTAGATATTTGTAAACAATAGTATTAGTTACGAGCATATATTAGAAAAAAATGATATAAATACTATTTTTAATAAGTCATTAGATGTTGGAGAGCTGAAAATGGAAAAAACAAAAAATAAAGTGGTTGCCCCACGCTATTTTTCAGGGTCGTTAATGTTAATGTTGGGCGTGTTAGGGTTTTATCTTGGTGGCCTTTGGGTTTGGTTAGGCACAGCGGCGTTTATTTGTCTTGTTGTGTTGGATGTAAGTTTGCCTCGTGATGAGCAGTTGCATGATGTTCGGGCGACAGGCTTGCAGCATTTCGTCCTTTATTGCCAGTTACCATTAATTGTCATGCTCTGGTTAATGTTTGCCGATATGTTGAGCACGTCGAGTGGTAGTGTGCTGGAGATTATGGGTGGTATTTTTTCACTGTCCTTTTTAACTGCGCTGGGTGGTTTGCCTCCAGCTCATGAGCTGATGCATCGTCATGGTACATTGGATCGCTTTTACTGTACTTTGTATCTCACAGTGTTCTTACTCCCGATGAATGATCTCGGGCATGTTAAAGGTCACCATTTGAAGGTCGCTACTTCTGAAGACAGTGATACACCTCGCAGAGGTGAGTCGGTTTATACGTTTGCCTTTAGGTCTTTATGGGGACAAATGAAAGACTCGATTGAGATTGAAAAAGGCCGTCTGAAAAAAACTAAAACTTCTTTTTGGTCGCCTCAAAGCCGTTTCTTTCAATCGGTTATATTAATGTCGACTTGGTTGATTATTTGGTTTTCGATTGCAGGTATTCAAGCCTTGCCATTGTATATATTAACTATGATTATTTTTTATCTAGTGCTAGGTGGCTTTAACTATACTCAGCATTATGGCCTGATCCGAGTTATTGGTGAGCCTATTGAAACGCGACATTCATGGAATCAACTAAAGCCATTAAGCCGAGCGCTTTCATTCGAAATATCTAATCACTCTGAGCACCACTTAAAACCTACGCGTTTTTATACGGACTTGCAGCCATACCCAGAAGCACCACAGCTACCGAGTATAGCGCTATGCTTTATTTGCGCATTTGTGCCGCCTATTTGGGAAGCTAAAATAGTTAAGCCTCAATTAGCTATTTGGGATGAAAAAATGGCTAATGAAGCTGAGAAAAAGTTGGCTGAGGAAGCCAATATTAAAGCTGGTTGGGTATAGATTAGAGGGATAGAGCTATACAGTGGGAATGGGCTCGCCCCTTTGTAAGTTTTAGGTTTTCCGTTTTTTTTAATGTTAGGGTTTAAAAAAACGGGGAGGATGACGGAAGACTTTGGGGTGTATGCTTCCAATTTATATGGTTATGTCTCAAGTACGTCAAATATTATTGAAGTTGTTGCTTTTAACAGTTGACCAGCTAGGGACTCACCTTGCTATTAATACCTTGGTTATGGCCTAAGGCGAGAAAAATATGGAAATTGTTAATAAAAAGGAAGATGAACTATCTATTTGCACATTTTTTTTGTTAAAAAACTAACAGCAGCATGGCTGCTCTATAGATAATTTATAGAAAGCGGCTTGGTGACTACGGCTTCTTGGGTAATTTTTGTGCACTCACCTTTATGCATCATCAAACATTAGAGCAGCTAGAAGAACGCCTGAGCAGTGTGCTCAATTTAATTATTATAGGTTTAAAAGTAAGAGACTAATCATGCATCGTTTAGAAACAAATTTTAGTGAATGGGTTATACGTTACCGTGTAGCGATTATAGTGTTAAGCGTGTTAGTCGTCATTGTCTCTGGGCTTGGTGTTCAATACCTTGGGTTTACGCCGGATTATAGAGTTTATTTTAGAGACGATAGCCCACATTTGATGGCGTTTAATCAGAATGAAGCAACCTATTCTAAATCGGATAATGTGTTTATTCTTATTGCGCCTGAAACAGGCGATGTTTTTGAAAAGGAAATATTAACCCTCGTTGAGAACCTGACGGAAGAGGCATGGCAAATACCTTATTCTTTAAGGGTTGATTCAATTCAGAATTTTCAAAATACGTATGCAGAAGATGATGACCTTATTGTAGAGGATTTGTATGCAGAGGCCAGCTCATTAGAACAGGACGATATTCAGCGGGTTAAATCGGTGGCGCTAAGTGACCCACTTCTTTATAAGCGGATTATCTCAAAAGATGGTGGTGCAACAGCTGTTAATGTAACGATTGAATTCCCCGATATTGAGCCTGAAGAAGAGTTACGTGAAGTAGTGGCTCATGCACGTGAATTGGTAAAAAAATACCAAGAAAAATACCCCACAGTAAAGTTTTATATAACAGGGATGGCATTTATGAATAATGCCTTCGTTGAGTCTGGTCAAGGGGATGGGGAAACACTTTTCCCGATCAGTTTTGTGGTGATGGTTTTATTTCTAACCATATTATTACGCAGTGTTAGTGCAGTGTTCGGGGTGACCTTGGTTATTTTTATGTCAACCGTCGTAGCCTTTGGGTTGGGTGGTTATGCTGGGGTTCTGTTGGCACCCGCATCAGTGGCGTCTGGGCAAATGATTATGGTGTTGGCGGTAGCTAATAGTGTGCATATGCTGGTCACCTTCATTTTTGATTTGCAACATAATGTGGCGAAAACAGAGGCGTTAAAAGAAAGCTTACGGATTAATTTAGTACCCATTTTCTTGACCAGTGTGACCACGATGATTGGCTTTTTGGGGATGAATTTTAATGAATCAGCACCGTATAGAGATTTAGGGAATTTGGTAGCGGTTGGTGTTTTTGCATCGATGGTTTTTTCGCTGACTTTTTTACCAGCCATCATGAGTTTTTTGCCCGTACGAATTAAGCCCGGGGAGGATGCGGCAGTCCCCTATTTAGAGAAATTCTCAAGATTTTCTATTAAATTTCATCGTCCATTATTACTGTTAATGTGTGTGGTGGCCATTTTGTCAGCCGCAGCGATACCGCTGAATACATCGGAAGAGCATTTCACTACGTATTTTGACCATAGCGTACAGTTTCGCGTTGATTCGGATGCAACTCTGGATATTATGGGGGGCACGTTTCAGCTGACATACTCCCTTCCCGCCAACGAAAAGGGCGGAGTGAGTGAACCAGAATATCTTAAGAATTTAAAAGCATTTGCAGATTGGTATCGAGAACAGCCAGAGACGATCAATGTCTTTGTTTTTACCGATACCATGCTGCGGTTGAATAAAAATATGCATGGGGATGACCCTGCTTGGCAAAAATTACCAGAAAGTCGTGATTTGGCTGCGCAGTATACGCTGCTGTATGAGATGTCATTACCTTATGGTTTGGATTTGAATAATCAGGTTAATGTGGACAAGTCAGCAACGCGGATGGTCGCGACCGTCAGGGATATGACCAATAACGAACTGATGGCGCTTGAGGAAAGAGCACAGGCTTGGCTAAAAGCAAATGTTCCCAGCACAATGACGACCATTGGTACCGGCACCTTGATGATGTTCTCGCATTTGGCTGATACTAATACCACCAGCATGATCGTTGGGTCGGTGCTGGCACTGATTCTTATTTCAGGTATTTTAATGGTGGCCTTGCGCTCGGTTAAAATGGGCCTGTTAAGCTTGGTGACCAATATATTACCCGCAGGGGTTGGTTTTGGGCTTTGGGGCGTGCTCAGCGGTGAAGTTCATATGGGCTTATCGGTAGTGGTCAGTATGACGTTAGGCATTGTGGTGGATGACTCGGTGCATTTCTTAAGTAAATATTTGCGTGCCAAACGCGAAAAAGGCTATTCGACAGAAGAGTCCATTACATACGCCTTTACTCATGTAGGCAAAGCATTAGGCATTAGTACGCTCGTTTTAATAGCTGGTTTTGGTGTGCTGATGGCATCGCACTTTGCGATGACCACCGATATGGCGCTGTTAACGGTATGGATTATTGTCGCTGCCCTAGCCGCAAACTTCTTATTCTTGCCGGGTCTATTGTTAAAGTTTGATAACAACAAAGCGAAGGTGTTGCAGCAAGACGCTAATGAGGGTGTTTGATTTGTTAATAAAGATGTTAGAGAGAAACCGTTAGATGGAACGTTTAGAAGGCTATTTTAGTCAGTGGGTTATTAAGTACCGTGGATGGATTATTGCTGTTAGCCTGTTAGTGTTGCTAGCGGCTGGCAATGGGTTGCAATATTTAGGGTTTGATAATGATTACCGTGCTTTTTTTACCGATGATAACCCTGAATTATTGGCTTACGATAAGGTTGAAAATACCTATACAAAGTCAGATAACGTCTTCATTTTAATTGAGCCAAAAACAGGCGATGTTTTTCAGCCAGAGGTGCTCAAGCTTCTCGAAGAGCTGACAACATCCGCTTGGCAAACTCCACATTCTAGGCGTGTGGATTCGCTGCAAAACTTCCAAAATACCTATGCAGAAGACGATGATTTAGTTGTTGAGAGCTTGTATGAGGAAGCTGAAGATTTACTGGCTGCGGATATCGAAACAGTTAAGCAAGTCGGTTTGTCAGACCCGTTACTATTGAAGAGGCTAGTCTCTGCCGATGGCCGTGTTACGGCACTGAATATTACCATTGAATACCCAAAAGTTGACGCGGATAAAGAGCTAAAAGATGTTGTGTCTAGCACACGTGACATGGTGGCTAAGTTTGAGAAGGCTTACCCTAATGTTAATTTTTATATTACCGGCATAGCGTTTTTAAATAATGCCTTTGTTGAAGCGGGGGAGAATGATTTATCCTTGTTAGTGCCGGTAAGTTTGTTATTGATGGTTATCATCATGTTTGTTTTATTGCGCAGCATTAGTGCAGTATTCGGCATTACATTGATCGTTATTTTTTCCGATGTTATTGCCTTAGGTTTGGGCGGTTATGCAGGAGTAAAATTAACACCTGCGTCTATTTCATCGGCGCAAATGATTATGGTATTAGCAGTCGCCAATAGTGTTCACTTATTAGTTACTTTTATGTATGGCTTGCAGCATAAAGTTCCAAAACAAGAGGCTTTGCTTGAGAGTATACGGATTAATTTACAACCTATATTTTTAACAAGCGCCACCACGATGATTGGCTTTTTATGCTTGAACTTTAGTGAATCTCCACCTTTTAATGATCTAGGTAACTTAGTGGCAGCAGGTGTGTTTGTGTCCTTCTGCCTGTCGCTAACGTTTTTACCAGCGATGATGAGTTATCTGCCAGTCCGTGTGAAAGCGGGGGAAGATATTGCTGTAGAACGTTTAGCATCTTTGTCTAAATTTGTTATTCGGTATCAAAATATTATCTTGTTAGTGTCAGCAGTGGTTGTGTTCATTGCAGCTTATGCAGCTACGTTAAATAAACCAGAAGAGCAATTTCTTAAATATTTTGATGAGTCTGTAGAGTTTAGAGGTGATTCTGATTTTGCTAATCAATCCGTTGGTGGCCTATTTCAAATATCGTTCTCTTTACCAGCTGAAGGTAAGGGCGGCATCAGTGATCCGCAATATCTAGAGCATTTAGCGCTGTTTGCCCAGTGGCTTAAAGAACAACCAGAAATTATTAATACGTATGTTTTAAGCGATACCTTAAGGCGGTTGAATAAAAATATGCATGGAGATGACCCCGCTTGGTATAAGTTGCCAGAAAGTAGAGAAATGGCTGCGCAATATCTGCTGCTATATGAAATGTCATTGCCCTATGGCTTGGATTTAAATAACCAGGTGAACATTGATAAATCAGCCACTCTTTTGGTGGTGGGTGTTGAAGAAATGAGTAATGTTGAGCTGTTAGATTTTGAACAGCGTGTGCAACAATGGATGCAGGATCATTTGCCAGCGAGTATGCAAGCAAAAGGCTCAGGATCGATTTTAATATTTGCTCATCTGACAGACAAAAATATCAAAGGTATGCTTAGCGGTTCTATATTGGCGTTGGTGCTTATTTCGATGATTCTAGTTTTTGCACTTCGTTCCATTAAGGTCGGCGTTTTAAGTTTGGTGCCGAATTTAGTCCCAGTGATTATTGGTTTTGGTCTTTGGGGTCTATTTTATGTTGAGGTGAATATGGCTTTAGCCGCTGTGGTGAGCATGACCTTGGGCATTGTGGTAGATGATACTGTGCACTTTTTAAGTAAGTATTTACGTGCTAAGCGTGAAAAGGGTTATAGCACTGAAGAGTCGATTACTTATGCGTTTACCCACGTTGGCAAAGCGTTAACCATAAGTACACTGATCCTCAGTGCAGGATTTGGTGTTTTAATGTTGTCACCTTTTGCGCTTAATTCAGACATGGCCACCCTAACTACGTGGATTATTATGATCGCTTTGGTGGTGGATTTATTACTGTTACCTATTTTATTACTCAAACTAGATAAGGAAAAAACATGAAAAAATTAGTCAGTTTATTGGTGCTTTTGTTGCCGTTAATGGCCAGCGCGCAAACGCCGGAAGAAAAAGGCATGGAAATAGCGGTAGAAGGTGATAAGAGGGATGCCGGTTTTGGCGATATGACGTCAGATATGGTGATGACACTTAAGAATGCAAATGGTGATGTCAGTATTAGAAAAATGCGATCTAAAAACCTTGAGGTAGAAGGCGACGGCGATAAGGGCTTAACTATTTTTGATGAGCCAGCTGATATTAAAGGCACGGCTTTTTTATCCTTCACGCATATTTTAGAGGCAGATGATCAATGGTTATATCTGCCCGCTTTAAAACGAGTAAAGCGTATTTCATCTAAAAATAAATCAGGCCCTTTTATGGGCAGTGAGTTTGCCTTTGAGGATTTATCATCCCGTGAGGTGGCAAAGTTCAGCTATTTGTACTTACGCGATGAAGTCATTAATGGTGAAGAGGTGTTTGTTGTTGAATCTAAGCCTAACTATAAGTATTCAGGATATACGCGTTTAATTGCTTGGATTAGTAAAGAAAAGTATCAACCGTTAAAAATTGAATATTATGACCGTAAAAATACCTTGTTAAAAACGACGACAGCAACCGGCTACCAGCAGTACATGGGTAAATATTGGCGCCCTGATTCATTAAACACGGTGAACCATCAAACAAAAAAAGAGACGCGCTTGGATTTTTCAAACTACGAGTTTCAAAAAGGTTTGTCTGATCGTGACTTTAATAAAAGCAGCTTAAAACGAGCGCGCTAATAACTGAGTACAAGTCAATGAGCTTTAAAAAAGCAATGGTAGGCGGCCTGTTGGTAGGCGGGGTCGCCTTCTTATCGTCCGGTTTCGCAAGCGAGTGGTCTGGGTATGTAGCGGGGGAGTATCGCTATTTCACGCAGTCAGCTCTAGATCAGCAGCAGTTTAATGACGCAAGCGTATCGTTTTCAGCCGCGCCGGAGTTTTATCACAGTTGGAATGATGGCGATGATGCTTTTATCTTTAGCTCATTTTTTCGTTGGGATGAGCAAGATCCTCAACGCACACATATAGATTTGCGTGAGCTGATGTGGATTCATGCCGAGCGAGACTGGGAGGTGCGCTTAGGCGTTGGCAAAGTGTTTTGGGGGGTGACCGAATCACAGCACTTAGTGGATATTATTAATCAGTCCGATATGGTTGAAAACTTTGATGGTGAAGATAAGCTTGGACAAACCATGCTTAACTTGTCGCTTATTAAAGACTGGGGAACAGTTGATTTGTTTGTACTGCCGGGTTTTAGAGAGCGAACTTTTTCAGGCAAAGAGGGGCGTTTTCGCCCAACACCGGCGATAGACGATCATACCGCTTATCAATCTGATTCTAAGGATAAGCATGTGGATTATGCTGTGCGCTGGAATCAAACGTTTGATGATTGGGATGTTGGGGTCTCCCACTTTTATGGCACGAGCCGTGAGCCAAGAATTATTCCTACAGCGACCGCGGGTGGTATCGCGTTGGTTCCTTTTTACGACCTTATTAATCAAACTGGCCTAGACGTACAAGCAACGCTCGATGAGTGGCTTTGGAAGGTTGAATTGATACACCGTAGTGGGCAGGGTGAAACATTTAACGCGTTTACAGGTGGTTTTGAATATACTTTCGTGGGTGTTATGGAATCTGCTGCTGATGTTGGTCTGATAGCGGAATATTTGTACGATGATCGCGGTGCAGACGTTGCTTTTGATAATGATATATTTGTGGGTGCTCGTTTAGCAATGAATGACGCGGCGTCAAGCGAGCTATTATTTGGCGTTATTGCTGATGTTGACCAAAATACTCAGTTCTATAGCCTTGAGGGAAGCCGGCGTATTGGTGTTAGTTGGGTATTAAGTGTAGAGGCGCGATTCATATCCGCTGCTAGCAATGATGCACTTGCACCTTTTCGCCAGGACGATGTTATTCAACTGGAGTTTGCACGCCACTTTTAATCAACCCTTGTTGCCGCTTTTTAATTGATAGCCGCTTTTGCTAAGAGGCGGCTATCAACAGTTTGCACCAAAATAGGTTGATGAATGCTCGGCTTTGATGCAGAATCGAAAAATTAAATTAATAATAAAAGGTTTTGTATGAAATTAATAACAGCCATTATCAAGCCGTTTAAATTAGAAGATGTGCGAGAGGCTCTATCTGCTGCGGGCTTTGAAGGAATTACTGTGACAGAAGTTAAGGGTTTTGGCCGTCAACGCGGTCATACAGAATTATATCGTGGGGCTGAATACGTCGTTGATTTTTTGCCAAAGGTAAAGTTAGAGATTGCGGTTTCGACAGAGCAGTTAGATAGCGCGATTGATGCAATTATTAATGCGGCGAATACTGGGAAAATTGGCGACGGCAAAATTTTTGTAACGAATCTAGAAAGAGCAATTCGAATTCGTACCGGAGAAACAGGCGTTGAGGCTTTGTAAATGAAGATCAGGGGAATTGATAGCCGTCTCTTTTTAAGTCTGTTGTTTTTGCCGACTTTAGCCAGTGCTGAGGAATTAAACGGTGCCAATACTGCATGGATTTTAACGTCTACAGCACTTGTGCTTTTTATGACCATCCCCGGCCTATCAATGTTTTATGCGGGACTGGTACGTACTAAGAATGTACTGTCTGTGTTTATGCAGTGCTTTATGATTACCTGTGTCTCGTCTGTATTATGGTTAATTGTCGGTTATAGTCTTGCGTTTGGCGAAGGTAATGCGTGGATTGGTGATTTATCAAGGGTGATGTTTTCTGGTATTAGCCGTGAAACGTTGTCGGGCGATATTCCAGAAGCATTATTTGCAATGTTCCAGATGACCTTTGCGGTTATTACTCCTGCATTGATCCTAGGCGCCTTCGCAGAAAGAATGAAATTTTCTGCGATGCTGTTATTCAGTGCTATCTGGCTGTTGGTTGTCTATGTGCCCGTTACCCATTGGGTTTGGGGTGGTGGTTGGTTAAGCGCATTGGGTGTTTATGACTTTGCCGGTGGTATTGTTGTGCATATCACAGCCGGTGTTGCGGCCTTAGTGGCAGCACTTGTTATTGGCCCTAGGAAAGGCTTCCCAGCAACAGCAATGCCTCCTCATAATTTAACAATGACGATTGCTGGTGCAGGTATGCTCTGGGTGGGTTGGTTTGGCTTTAATGGTGGTAGCGCCTTGGCTGCCAATGGTGATGCAGCAATGGCCATCATTGTGACGCATATTTCCGCCTCTATGGGGGCCTTTACCTGGATGGCTATTGAGTGGAAAAGATTTGGCAAACCCAGTGCTTTGGGTGCCGTTACCGGGATGGTTGCAGGTTTAGGTACGATTACACCTGCGTCAGGTTTTGTGGGCCCAGGTGGTGCGCTTATCATTGGTTTGTTGGCGGGAATGGTTTGTTTTGGCGCCACACAGTACATTAAGCGTGTGTTGAAGATTGATGATTCATTAGACGTTTTTCCCGTGCATGGTGTTGGGGGGATTTTAGGGTCCTTAGTAGTTGCTGTGTTTGCATCCACCCAGTTAGGTGTTTTTAGCGGTTATGGTTTTGCCGATGGTATTACAACAATAGCAGGCCAGTTATCTGTTCAAGCAATTGGTGTAGTAACAACCATCGTGTTTACAGCTGTCTCCACCTACATTATTTTGAAACTTGTTGGTGCTTTAACCGGCGGTCTGCGAGTGGATGAAGAAGCGGAGCAGCAAGGACTGGATGTTGTTTCGCATGAGGAAACGGGTTACAACCTGTAAACAAAATAAGCGAGATAAAAAGCCCGGCTTAGCCGGGTTTTTTATGCGAGGTCTGGACACGCTATAAGAAAAATTAGGAGAGCACGATGATTAAATTATATGGTTACCCAAGGTCGAGAAGCACGCGTGTAGTTTGGATGCTGGAAGAGTTAGGTGTCGATTATGAGTACATCAAAATAGAGTTGTTAAAAGGAGCTGGGCAGGCGGAGGATTATCTAAAGGTTCACGCAGATGGCAAGGTGCCAGCGATTGATGACGACGGTTTTGTACTAACAGAATCAGCGGCTATTATGACGTACTTGGGAGATAAGTATCCTGCGTCAAATTTAGTGCCAATGCCAAATAGCAAGCAAAGGGCAAAATATGACGAATGGTGTTTCTTTGTGCTCACAGAGTTAGAGCAGCCATTATGGACGACTGGAAAGCATACGTTTGTTTTTCCTGAAGAGAAGCGTGTACCAGAAATTCTTGAGATTGCGCGTTGGGAGTTTTTAAAAGCTTGTAAGGTATTGGCGCAGCGTTTAGAGAATAAAACGTTTGCCTTAGGTGAGTCGTTTTCTGCAATTGATATTCTAGTGGCGCAGACGCTTCTTTGGGCAAAGGCGTTTGATATGCCCACCGGCTCTAAAGAGTTAGACGCTTACCGTGACCGAATTAGCGCAAGGCCATCACTCGGTAGAGTCGTGGATAGAGAGACGGCGGCGAATTAATAATAAATTCTGGTCTATTCATAGACTTAACTTAGGTGCTACAATAGTGAGTTCATTCAAACTACTTAACTTTCGGTGTAAGCGTGGAAGCGATGTTTGGATAACATTTTATTAACTTAACCTTCGTAGACTTATGACTGACTTATCCAAATACAGAAATATTGGTATTTTCGCCCACGTGGATGCGGGTAAAACCACCACGACAGAACGTATCTTAAAATTAACCGGCAAAATTCATAAAACGGGTGAGGTTCACGATGGTGAAGCGACAACTGATTTTATGGAGCAAGAAGCTGAGCGTGGAATTACGATTCAATCTGCAGCAACATCTTGTGAGTGGAACGGTCACCGCATGAACATTATCGACACACCGGGACACGTTGATTTCACAATCGAAGTGTATCGTTCTTTAAAAGTGCTTGATGGTGGTGTGGGTGTTTTCTGTGGTTCTGGTGGTGTTGAGCCTCAGTCAGAAACAAACTGGCGTTATGCGAATGAATCTGAAGTAGCTCGTGTTATTTTTGTGAATAAGCTAGATCGTATGGGTGCTGATTTCTACCGTGTGGTTGATCAAGTTGAGAATGTGCTGGATGCTAATCCATTAGTCATGGTGTTACCAATTGGTATTGAAGATGACTTCACAGGTGTTGTTGATTTGTTAACACGTAAAGCATACGTTTGGGATGATTCTGGTCAGCCTGAAAACTACACAGTGAGTGAGCCTCCAGCTGACATGGCTGATAAGGTTGAAGAGTACCGTGAAAAGCTTATTGAAATGGCGGTTGAGCAAGACGATGACTTGATGGAAGCATACCTTGAAGGTGAAGAACCTTCTATGGACGACATCAAACGTTGTATCCGTAAAGGAACAATCGCACTTGACTTCTTCCCAACATATTGTGGTTCTGCCTTTAAAAACAAAGGTATTCAATTAGTATTGGATGCAGTTGTAGACTTCTTACCGAATCCA
Source organism: Cycloclasticus zancles 78-ME (assembly GCF_000442595.1). NCBI lineage: Bacteria > Pseudomonadati > Pseudomonadota > Gammaproteobacteria > Thiotrichales > Piscirickettsiaceae > Cycloclasticus > Cycloclasticus zancles. The sequence goes on from NC_021917.1 coordinate 386,595, forward strand.
ACAGAAGTGAAACCTCAACCAGAAACAGATGACGAAGGTAAAGAAACAGGTAATTTTGCGATCGTTGACGAAAAAGGTCCATTACGTGCGTTAGCATTTAAAATCATGGATGACCGTTTTGGTGCCTTAACATTTATCCGTATCTACTCAGGGGTAATGAATAAAGGGGATACTGTTTTAAATACCTTCACGGGCAAAACGGAACGAATTGGTCGTCTAGTTGAGATGCACGCCGATGAGCGTATTGAGCTAGACGGCGCTGTGGCTGGTGATATTGTGGCTGTTGTAGGCATGAAAGATGTACAAACAGGTCATACATTATGTGACCCTAAAAACCCAGCAACCTTAGAACCAATGGTATTCCCTGATCCAGTGATCTCTATTGCTGTGTCACCTAAAGATAAAGGCGGCTCAGAAAAAATGGGTATTGCGATCGGTAAAATGATCAAAGAAGACCCATCCTTCCGCGTTGAAACAGACGAAGACAGTGGTGAAACTATTCTTAAAGGAATGGGTGAACTTCACTTAGATATTAAAATCGATATTCTTAAGCGTACCCATGGTGTTGATGTGAGCGTGGGTAAACCACAAGTGGCATACCGTGAAACCATTACTAAGCGCTTAGAAGATAGCTACACACATAAGAAACAATCAGGTGGTTCAGGCCAATTTGGTAAAATTGATTATGTTCTAGAACCAGCTGAAACCGGTGAAGGCTTTAGTTTTGAATCAAAAGTAACCGGTGGTAATGTTCCTCGTGAATACTGGCCTGCGGTTGAAAAAGGCTTCGAAAAGCAAATGGCAAAAGGTGTGTTAGCGGGCTACCCTTGTGTAGACGTTAAAGTAACCTTGATGGATGGTGGTTTCCATGCAGTGGATTCATCAGCCGTTGCGTTTGAATTAGCAGCGAATGGTGCGTACCGTCAATCTATGCCTAAAGCAGGCGCGCAGCTAATGGAGCCGATCATGAAAGTGGACGTGTTCACACCAGACGATCACGTCGGTGACGTTATTGGTGACCTTAACCGTCGCCGTGGCATGATCAAGTCTCAAGATGCGGGCGCAACAGGTGTACGTATTAAGGCTGAAGTACCACTTAGCGAAATGTTTGGTTACATTGGTGACTTACGTACGATGACATCAGGCCGTGGTCAGTTCTCTATGGAGTTTGTTCACTATATGCCTTGTCCTAAAAACGTGGCTGAAGAAGTGATTAAAGAAGCCAAAGAGCGTGAAGCTAATAAATAAGTTAGTACGCGGTAAATAATAAAAGGGCTGGTTTTTACCGGCCCTTTTTTATGCAACACTATAAAATAAACGTATGAAGGTATTAATTGTCGCCGCTCTTTGGCCAGAGCCTACATCGTCTGCAGCGGGCCGGCGAATGATGGATTTATTAAAGCAGTTTCACGCGCAAGGCTGGTCCATCACCTATGCTTGCACAGCAATGGCGTCTGAGCATTGTTACCCGCTTGAGTCGCTCAATATTAAACGACAAAGTATTGCGGTTAATGATGCTACATTTGATGTATTTATCAGCAATTTATCGCCAGATATCGTTCTGTATGACCGCTTTATGGTGGAAGAACAATTCTCTTGGCGGGTAGAAAAGCATTGCCCAACAGCGATGTCGATGCTGGAAACATCAGACCTACACTGTTTACGCAGTGCACGTGAGATAGCAGTAAAAAAAGCTAGGGAGTTTAAGCAGGCTGATTTAATGAACGATGTCGCTTATCGAGAGATTGCGAGTATTTTGCGTACAGACCTAACATTAATTATCTCAAGCTATGAGATGACGTTATTGAGCTCGGTATTTAAAGTGGATGAGTCCTTGATTCATTACCACCCCTTTATGGTAGATACTAAAGATGCCCAGAATAAGGCTAACAATTGGCCTAGCTATGAAGAGCGAAACGGCTTTATCTGTATTGGTAATTTTAAGCACGCGCCAAATTGGGACTCTGTGCAGTATTTAAAGCAAGAAATATGGCCGCGTATTAGGCAGCAGTTATCGGCAGCAGAGTTATTCATTTATGGTGCCTATCCACCCCCCAAAGCGTTTCAGCTGAATAAAGAAAAAGATGGTTTCTATATAAAAGGACGGGCAGATAATGTGGAAACCGTGATGCAACGTGCGCGAGTATGTTTAGCGCCGTTGCGTTTTGGAGCGGGCTTGAAAGGCAAATTATTAGATGCGATGGAGAACGGTACGCCGAGCGTTACCTCATCAGTAGGGGCAGAGGCTATGCATGGAGATTTGCCATGGAACGGTTTTGTTGAAGATGAGCCGCAGGCGTTTGCAGACTTAGCAGTGAAGTTGTATGCAAATAAGTCGATGTGGCAAACATGCCAATCGCAAGGTATGGATATATTGCAACAGTGTTATTCATCAACACGGTTTATGCAGCCGCTAATAGAAAGGATTATATCGGTGAAAGATCAGTTAGCCGCCCATCGTCAGCATAACTTTCAAGGTGCTATGCTGAAACATCATTTAATGAAAAGCACAAAATACATGTCTCTTTGGATAGAAGAAAAAAATAAAAGAAAAGAATAATTATGGCGAAAATCATGGTGATGGGGTGTGGTGATGTAGGCATGGGGTTAGCTGAAAGGCTGGCGGCGACAGGGCATGAAGTTACTGGGGTGAGAAGAACCTTGCAGACTCAGTCCTCAGATATTCATTTTATTCAGGCAGATGTGACGAATGCTGAACAGGTGGGTGCGTTAGACTTTAATGTTGATGGCCTTGTTTATATATTGTCTCCTACAGGGCGAGACATTTCTGCATACAAAGATGTGTTTAAAATAGGGGTAGAGCAGGTGCTAAGTGCATTAAAACAGCAAAACCCGACGCTACCGATATTTTTTATATCATCCACAAGGGTATATGCTCAGCAACAAGGGGAGTGGGTGAATGAACAGTCAGTAACAGAGACAATGGACGAAAGAGGGCGGCTTTTGTTGCAAGCTGAAGATCAGTTTTTAGCGTTTAATGAGCATGCAACAGTGATTAGGTTTTCTGGAATTTATGGGCGTTCAAACTACTTTATAAATCAGCTTAAAAGAGGCATAGAGATTCAAAAAGTCCCTCCATATTATACAAACCGAATTCATCGAGAAGACTGTATCGGCGTACTTGAATTTTTGCTAACTAAACAGTTGAATGATGAAGGCTTAGAGCGTATTTATTTGGCCTCTGACCTAGATCCTGCCGAAAAATGGAATGTGGCAAGCTATATCACAAAAAAACGAGGGTTAGCCTCTTGTAGTGCAAAGATATTAGATAAAACGGCTAGTCATAATAAGCGAATAGATAGTCGGCAATTAGCCGAGGCCGGTTACCAGTTTAGGTATGCGACTTATAAACAAGGGTATGAGGCTTTAATGAATGAAGAACGCTAAATCAATCGTTATATTAACCGGTGCAGGGGTATCGGCAGAGTCAGGCATTAAAACCTTTAGAGCTAGTGATGGGCTTTGGGAAGAACATAGAATAGAAGAGGTGGCTACGCCTGAAGGCTTTGCAAGAAACCCGGCATTGGTTCACCGTTTTTATAATATGCGTCGGCAGCAGTTATTAAGTGGCGAGGTGAAACCAAATGAGGCGCATCTTGCAATCGCTGAGCTAGAAAAAAACAATGAACTGTCTGTATTAGTGGTAACGCAGAATATAGATAATTTACATGAGCGAGCAGGCACAAAAAATATTATCCATATGCACGGCGAGTTATTGAAGTGTTTTTGTAAGCAGAGCGAAAAACGATTTACAGTTTATGAAAATTTAAATGAAGACTCGGTGTGTGAGTGCTGCGGACAACAAAAGACCCTGCGACCAGATATCGTTTGGTTTGGCGAAATGCCCTATCAAATGGATGAGATTTACAGAGCGATTATCGAATGTGACTTGTTTCTGTCAATAGGGACATCGGGCAATGTATACCCTGCTGCAGGTTTTGTAGAAATGGCTAATCAAGCCGGAGCCCATACAGTAGAGCTTAACCTTGAGCCCTCTCAAGTTGAGTCAGAGTTTAAAGAAAAAATCTATGGCCCTGCAAGTGAAGTCGTTGCAAGCTACTTACGCCAATTAATGTAATTTAATAGCGGTGTCAGGGTAAGGCTGTAACTCGTTTAATGGAACGGACATGCCATCTGGCATGACGATACGAGCGTGGTGCCGGTGTAAGCGTCTTGGCCCTGAAACACCGCACGAATGAGCAATAGTAGACACCTCTTTAACTAAGTTCTTTTGATAATTAGCAACGCGATTTGCTTTATTCGCTGGATCGAGACCACGTTGTAGGTCACGGTTGTGTGTAGTGATGCCCGTTGGACAGGTGTTTTTATTGCATTGCAGGGCTTGTATGCAGCCGAGAGCAAACATGAAACCACGTGCTGAGGTGATAAAGTCGGCGCCTGCGCACAAAGCCCAAGCGACCTCAGCAGGGTTAATACGTTTGCCGGAAGCGATAATACGAATACGTTTACGAAGGCCATATTTAAGAAGGGTATTCTCAACCGCTGGTAATGACTCAGTAAGCGTTAGTCCGACATTATCAATTAATGACATAGGCGCTGCACCGGTTCCGCCATCGCCACCATCAATAGTAATAAAGTCGGGAGCGGATTCTTCGCCACGAGAACAGATTAATTCACACAGCTCCTCAAGCCATTGCCACGAACTGACAACGGTTTTAAAGCCAACCGGTTTGCCGGTTACATGGCGGACATGTTCAATTAAATCCAAAAGCTCAGTGGTTGAATTAACATCAACGTGACGGTTTGGGCTGATTGAATCCATACCGGCGGGTATGCCACGAATATCGGCAATTTCTTGGCTGACTTTTAAACCGGGTAAAATGCCTCCCTTTCCTGGTTTAGCCCCTTGGCTGAGCTTAATTTCAAACATTTTAACTTGATGGTGTCGGGCAATCGATTCGAGTTTCTCATCACTTAATTGTCCGTGCTGATCGCGAACGCCATATTTAGCGGTACCAATTTGAAAAACCAGGTCACAATCACCTTCCAAATGGTAAGGGGACAGGCCACCTTCGCCGGTGTTATACCAACAGCCGGCTTTTTTAGCGCCGTGTGAAAGCGCCTGTACTGCAGGCTTGGAAATAGCGCCAAAACTCATTCCCGAAATATTAAAAACCGATGACGTTGAATATGGTTTGTTGCAATAGGGGCCTATCATGATTGGGCCTAAGGCAGCGTTTTCATGTTCCAGTTTTGGAAAGGGGCAATTAACGAAAATAATAGCACCGGGCTGTCGTAGGTCTTTGGTTGAACCAAAAGCTACAGTGGCATCTAAATTTTTTGCAGCCCGATAAACCCAACTTCGTTGAGCGCGGTTAAAAGGCAGTTCTTCACGATCCATGGCAAAGAAATATTGTCGAAAAAACTCGCCTCCCTTTTCAAACAAGAACCTAAAGCGGCCTATAAGCGGGTAGTTTCTTAAAATAGTTGATTTTTTTTGCGTGCGGTCTTTGACGTAAAGAATAACCGAAAGTATGAGGAATGCGGTCAACGCAAAGACAAAGGCAGCACTTAAGAACTCAATGGATCTTGATAAATAAAGTGCAACATTCATTGAAAATAGACTATCCATAATTTAATTATCCCTTAAATTTTTTAGCAATCCAAAAATCTAAACTAAGGTATTTTCCCGCACCCATAAAAAATAGTACAAGTAACATGATGAAATAAGTGCTCGCAAATTCAATACCATTATTCAAGATAACGACACTACCATTCTCGGTGAGCCAGTTGTAATTCCCGTGTTCATGAAGAATCTCTTTTGCAACGTTGAGACGTTCAACAGCGCCACGAGTTCGCTCATTGGCAAACAAGCCGCTGCCTTCAGCAATGGCTAACCAACCATTGGGTAAATGCACGGTCACAGCAGCAACAGCCATGGTGATCATTAACGGAATAGAAACCCACCTAACAGCAAAGCCAATAAGTAAAAGAACGGCGCCAATAATTTCTCCCCAAGTTGCAGCAGCAGCCATAAAATAGGGGAAAGGTAAGCCCAAGCCATAATCAGCATTGCCAAACCAGTCGACAGTGCTATCAAAAGCCGCTAATTTTTGGGTGCCAGCGAGCCAAAAAATGGGTGCAAGATAGAGCCTTAATGCCAACGGTGCCAAAAAATCCACTGAGCGAGTACTATTTAAGACAGATTGAAGTTTGTTAATACATTTAATCATGGGTAGTCCTTAATTTATTTCGGTCAGTAAAATAGACCCATTGATAAACTAAGTTCTTTCTGCCTCGTCTGTTAACGCGTTTAACCGTTGTTTGTGGCGTAGCCAAGCGCTAGCACCCGCACCGGTTAGGATGCACCAAACAGCAAACAACGCACCGGGTAAGGCTGTTTCGGGGGAAAAGTGTTTAAGGGCAAGTGCCACGCCTAAGCCCGCATTCTGCATGCCGATTTCTATCGCGAGTGTTAAGCGATAAGGGGCGCTAAAGTGAGAAAACTTTGCAATGCTCCAACCGAGTAAATAACCCAGTGCATTGACGGAAATAATAACTAAAAACAACTGAGGGGTAATGCTATTTAAACGGTCGTGGTTAGCAGCAACTGCATAAGCGCAGATAATAATAATGGCCAGTGAAGCCATAGAAGGGGCGAACTCAATGAGCGGCCTTGCATGTTGACCTAGGGTTTTTCTAATCAGCATGCCAAAGGTGAGTGGCAGTAAAACCGTTAGTAAGATGGTTCTCATCATCGGCCAAAAGGGAATTGGCAGGTAAGTGCCGCCTAACCATTCAACTAATAATGGAGTTAAGGCAGGCGATAAGAATGTTGCTATGGTGGTGAGCGTGACAGAGAAAGCGACGGCTCCGCCGGCCAAGAATACGATAACATTACTGGCCATTGCGCCGGGTGCGCAACCGACAATAATAACGCCTAAAGCTATTTCTGCTGGTAAACCGGCCAACCAAGCGGCGGTCGCGCCGAGTAGGGGCATAATACTGTATTGGCTTAAGATACCAATTAAGATCGGTTTGGGAGTTTTTATTGTTGTTTTTAATTCATCAGGTTTTAACACTACGCCCAAGGCAAACATAGAGGCGGCAAAAAACCAGAGAAAATAATCTTTAAAAATTAAAAAAATAGCGGGTTGATAAAATGCGATCACAGCGCATATGAGCGTTAATGGCGCCATGCCGCGAGAAATGAGGTTAAGTAGTTTCATGGGCTTAAGGATAAGTGTTTAGCAGCAAATAACACAGCTATTTATGGATTAAACGCGGCAATAGCAGTGTGGGTTCGATAGTATTTTGTATGTGGACTGTGGTTTATGCAATAGAGAGTAAGGCGGTTGATAAGGGCATTAAAGGGCTATCGCTTAATTTAGCTGCCTCCTTCATCAATTGACGGGCTGGTTCGCCATCCTGTAACCAAGATTACGCATGGTTAATGAGCGGCCAGTCGCTAGCTGTAAGCGCTTATAGTGCTCACAGGGAATCGAGGACTAAGTGATTTTCTGCCTAATAAGAAATAATTAGTTTGCTTAAATAGGCAGGTAACGTCATCGTCTAATAGAAGGTAAGTATTGTAGCGTTAGTTACAGGTCAAACGGCTCGTTAAGTATTTTTTCAACCGGTAAGTTTTTCAAGCGAACGTATTGAGGGAGGCCATTAACGTAAGGAGGAGAGTCTTCACCCATAATTAAAGGTCGCAAGTATTCTTCACATTCAGGGGTAATGCCAAAACCATCTTCACTGATGTAATGCGCAGGAAGCATTTGCTCAACATTAGCAACATCTTTTAATTCGCCAACACCTATTTCCCATTGGTATGGATTATTGCTGGTGCGAACAATGGTTGGCATGACAGCGGTTTTTCCGTTAAGCGCAAGCTCAACCGCGGCTTTGCCCATCGCATAGGCTTGGTCTACATCGGTTTTAGAGGCGATATGGCGTGCGGCACGTTGTAAATAATCTGCCACAGCCCAATGGTATTTGTAGCCATGGGCAGTTTTAATCATGTCAGCAACTACCGGAGCGACACCACCTAGTTGGGCATGACCAAAGGCATCACGGGTGCCAGCCTCCGCTAAAAACGTTCCGTCAGGATTCCTAACTCCTTCAGAAACAACGATGCAGCAGAAGCCATGTTTTTTAACAGTGCTCTCAACTTTGGCTAGAAATTTTTCTTGGTCAAACGTAATCTCAGGAAACAAAATAATATGTGGTGACTCACCTTCTCTTTCAGCTGCCAACCCACCAGCTGCGGCAATCCAACCCGCATGCCGGCCCATTACTTCAAGTACAAATACCTTGGTTGATGTGCGTGCCATTGAGGCAACGTCAAAGCCAGCCTCACGTATTGAAACTGCCACATATTTGGCAACGGAGCCAAATCCTGGGCAGTTATCAGTAAGCGGTAAATCGTTGTCGACAGTTTTTGGAATGCCGATACAACGCAAGTCATGTCCTAATGATTGACTTAATTGGGAGAGTTTATGCGTGGTGTCTTGTGAATCACCGCCGCCATTGTAAAAGAAATAACCAATATTATGAGCTTTGAAAACAGCAATAAGACGTTCGTATTCAGCGCGGTTTTCTTCAAAGCTTTTTAATTTATAACGACATGAACCAAATGCACCTGAAGGGGTATAACGTAAGGCGGCAATATCTTCATCAGACTCTAACGATGTGTCTATAAGGTCTTCGGTCAAGGCGCCAATAATGCCATTACGGCCTGCGTATACCTTGCCTATTTTATCGCCATGTTGACGTGCAGTTTCAATGAGCCCGCAGGCGCTTGCATTGATAACAGCGGTGACACCGCCAGATTGAGCGTAAAAAGCATTTTTAGTGGTCATATATCACCAGATAATTTGTAGAGGGCGCATTATAAATGCTGAATGATCATATCGTCAGCATATTTGAAAAACAGTGGTGATTAATAAGCTATGTAATGCGGGTTAGCCTGAACTTTTGTTTAGAATAACAGAAACAATTGGCGCTTAACGTTTAAGGAATAATGCCAGATTTGCGCTATAGTTAAGAACGTCTGGCGGTGATGCGTTGACTTGCGTTAACGATTGAGTCATTGCCGATCAAAAACCTACTTGAGAAGGTGTATAAGCATGTCGTTATCTAAACAATTACTGATTCTTATCTCTGCGCTATTTCTGATTATTTTCAGTGTGAATTTTGTATTGAGTGTAAACAATATAAGAAGCTATTTGGAAGGGGAGTCACAAATTCATGCGCAAGATACGGCGACCTCATTGGGCTTATCACTTAGCCCCTATATGGTGGACACTCAAGACCCCGTACTTGAAACAATGATGAAAGCAATATTTGATCGTGGTTATTACAAGGAAATTAAGCTGGTTGATGTGACAGGGCAGAGTTTGGTAACACTGAGGAATGATAAAACATTTGCTTCAGTTCCTCAGTGGTTTATTGATTTTGTGCCCATGCAAACAGCTCGTGCCGACAGTGAAATTAGTTCTGGTTGGAGTATCAGTGGCACTATTTCGGTAACAATTAATCCTGGCTATGCGTATTTTAAACTTTATGAGCAAGTGAAAACGAGTTTCTATTACTCGCTTATGGTTTTTGCTGCATCGATTGTTTTGTTGTTGTTGGTGTTGCAAATAACCTTGTCTTCGCTGAAAAGAATTGGCGTCATGGCAGAAACGATATCGACAGGGCATTTCGATATGATTAAGCGCTTACCTTGGACAACTGAGGTTCGAAAGGTGGCTTTGTCGATGAATGTAATGTCTAAAAAGTTAGAACGTGTCATTCAAAACCTGAACAAAAAACTGGAGAACATTGGTAAGAAACTTCAACTGGATGAGTTGACTGGGTTAAGTAAAAAAAGCAGTTTTGAACTGAGGCTGAAAGAAGTGCAAAGCTCACATGAAGAGGCTTTTGTTTTTATGATAAAAATAGATGCTTTAACAAGTTTAGTCAAAGAGTTAGGCCCTGATACGATAGATCAATTTATTAAGGATTTTGCTGAAATATTAAAATCAAAAACGAGCGTTGACTCTTCGGTGGATATCGACGCATATCGTTTTTTTGGTTCAGAGTTTGTGTTGTTAATGCGCGGTGCAACAGTTGATCAGTCAGAAAGATTAGCTCGATCATTAAGCACTTCATTTACTGAATTGGGCGAGCAATATAATAAAAAAGATATCGCACATATAGGCGTTGCGGCCTTTGACCCATTTAGTCCGAAAAACAATATTTTGTTGGCTGCTAATGAAGCGTATGAACAAGCGCAGCTTATTGGTGCTAATAGCTACTACCTTCGAAAAGGTAAAGATCGAGCGAAGGATATGGCTGAATGGAAGGAGTTGGTGTTTGATATTGTTGATAATGATGACTTTAAAGTCTCCTATGTCAGCACAACGGAGAACCTCCAGACGGCGGATGTGTTGATGCAAGATGCCTTTTCTGAAGCACTTGATAAGAATGGTGATGTGCTTTCAATTGGCACCTTTGTTTCGATAGCCGAAAAGTTTGTAAAGATTGTAGACCTCGATAAAGGGGTGGTGTCTCGAGTCATTGATCATATCAAAGAGAATAATATTGCCAATCAAATAGCCATTAACTTATCCAGCAGAACGGTAAAGAGTAGTGATTTTAGGGGCTGGTTGACAGTTTTGTTAAATCAAAACCAGGCGGTTGCAGGTCAGTTAGTTTTTAGCTTGTCGGCGTATGCCGTTAATAAAGAGATCGGTGTGTATAAAGAATTTATTCACTTTATACGTAAACATAATGCCAAGGTTCTTATTAAGCGATTCGAGACGCAGTCAATGTTGCCCCAGGCAGTTAAAGAGTTAAAACCTGACTATATTCGTCTGGCCCGAGACCTTGGTAACGGTATTGCGCAGGATGTTGAGAAACGTGAGTTTATAAAAACAATGCTTGAAATAGGAGAGTTATTAGATATTCAGGTGTTAGCAGAGAATATTCAGGCCGATGAAGACATTGCCTGTTTAACAAAAATGGGTGTTTTAGGCGCTAGTCGTTAGTCGTATAAAACGATTGATCTGCTATATGGACACGATCTGCCAACAAGCGTTTGCCAACAGGGGTTCTAAGCGTCCGTGCAGCGCTTGGTTACAGCTTATCGTTTTTTTGTTTTGCTTGGTGGTTGTTGTGGTCTCTCCAGCGGGACTAGATTTTAGTTCAGAGCTTATCGCCAAGGTGGAAATGAAATATGGTAAGCATGCGTCAAACAGGGTGTTAGCCTGGCAAGGACTGATTCAGTCGGCAAAAAATCTACCTGAAAAAGAAAAACTGGAACGGGTTAATGACTTCTTTAATCAACAGCTTGAGTTTGTGGATGATGATGAGTTATGGGGATTAGTTGATTATTGGGCAACACCATTAGAAGCCTTATCTAAAGGGGCGGGGGATTGTGAGGATTACTCAATTGCTAAGTATTTTACGCTTATTGAGTTGGGTGTCCCAGACAGCAAGATGCGAATCACCTATGTGAAGGCCATTGAGTTGGATCAAGCACATATGGTGCTGACGTACTTTGAAAAACCAGGCAGTATTCCAGCGGTGTTAGATAATTTAAAACCAGCTATTTCTCCGGCATCTATGCGGCGAGACCTATTACCTGTCTATAGCTTTAACGGTTCGGGTCTATGGTTGGCAAAGTCGCGAGGGACCGGAAAGAAATTGGGAGGTTCGGATCGTTTAAATAAATGGGGAGGTTTGAAAAGCAGAATGAGAGTTAATAAATTCTAGTTCTCTAATAGGAATTTGGATTATATGTTTTAAAAGTAAGTCAAAAAAAAGCCATCAACAAAAGTTAATGGCTTTTTAGTTTGTTTACGTTAGTAACTACTCAGGGGTTGCTGAATAAGTAGGTGTTACTTTTCCTCTTTGTGAGGCGCCAATCCAAGGTTGAACCTCGGGTAAGACGGTAGTCTCTTCGGGTAATGCAATATTGAGGTAATTATTCAGTGCGCCTGCGCTGGCAAGGATTCTGAATTGTGAGAATAGCTCGTCGTATTTAGCATTAGTGTAAGCGCTTTTAGCAACAAACATTTCGTTAGCAGAGTCTAATAAATCTAATAGTGAACGACGGCCAATATTAAATTGTTTTTGGTAGGCTTCGCTGCTTTTAATGCTTGAGTCACGGTGGCTTTCAAAAAATGCCATTTGGTTTTTTACCGTTTGATGGGCAATCCATGATAATCGCATGCTTTCTACGGCTTGACGGTACGTGTTATCTCTGATGCTTTTTGCCTGGTTGATCAGTTGAGCGGTTTCTTTACGACGAGCAGCATCTTTACCACCGTTGAAAAGGTTGTAGCGTAAACGTAGCATTGCAGCGGCATCTTCATTGACCTCTTCAATACCATCAATATTTTTGTCGTGAGTGGCGCTGAGCTCAAGGTCAATACGTGGTAAAAAGGCCGTTTTTGCTGTTGCGTGCTGTGCAATAGCGGATTTAATATCCGAATTTGCTGATTTTAGAATTGGGTGGTTAGCAATGGCACTATCAACCGCTTGGTCGAAGGTGGCTGGTAAGGCGTTTTCAGGCGGATTGATGGGTTCTAGTTCGGAAGGTAAGCGGCCTACTACCCTTAGATAAGCGGTTTGGGCGTCTTTTAAATTACCTACTTCGGATAAAACATTTTTTTGCGCTAGCGATAAGCGGCCTGTTGATTGTTCCACATCTGCCCTACGACCAACGCCACGACTGCTCCGAGAGGAAATTTGCTCGTTGGTGCTTTGGTGAACCGCTAAGTTTTCTTCAGCTAATGCCAATAGTTCTTCGCGACGTAAAACATTAATATAGGCTTCAATAGCGTTGAGGGCAGTAATTTCTGCTTGGCCAAAAACTGTATAAGCACGAGAGTTTGTTCTAGCCGTTTGGCGGTTAACCTCACTAGCCGTCGCAAACCCGTCGTAGATCATCTGTCTGACTTGGATAGAGGCTTCATCTCTACCAAGAGATTTGGACTCAGAGCCATCTGCCTTTGTTGAAGAGTTAAAAGAGCGTTCCCAACCAGCACCAACGGTAATATCCACAGTAGGAAAGTAGCCAGCTTTTGCCTGGCTAATTTCTTGCTCAACGGCTAAACGCTCAGATTTGGCGGATTGAATTTGCGGGTTTTCATTGATGGTATGTTGAACTGCGTTTTGTAATGTCTCTGAGTATACGGAACTATAACTTAAGGCGAGAATGCTACTGATGGCGATTTTTAATTTTACGTTCATTTTTTTTCTCTTTGAAATTTTATGTATTTAAAACGCGGTTAATTAACCGTCTATGATTGAAATCTAATGTATCGAGCAGAATAAGGTCAATCATAATTCTTTAATCAATAAGGCTAAGTGTAGCCTATCTGGAATTTGTAGTTTTTTAAAAATTGACGTCAAATGAGCTTTAACAGTTCTTTCGGAAATATTTAGGTTGTTTGCGATTAATTTATTGCTTTCGCCCTCACTGACCATCTTGGCAACTTCTTTTTCTCTAGAAGACAATGTGGCCAGTAAAGGTGACGATTTAACCTGCTCTATATTAATAGGGTTGTTCTCGCTTTTAGAATTCTTTTTTATCAAGGCCTCGATAATAAGTGGTACAAGGTGGCGCTGTATCCATGTATCACCTTGTAATAGGCAGGTTACTGCGTGGACTATAAGTTTAGGAGAGTCAGACTGGCAGCAATAACCAGCTACACCATGGACGAAGGCATTTACTTGTTGGTTTTCTGACCAGTCCCCACCAACAATTAGTAGGCGCGCTGAAGATGACTCTATGGTTGTGATTAAATCAATGTCAGTATCGACTTTTTGTGAGTCAACAAGCGCAAATGAAATGTTGCTTAATTCCTGTGTATTGGTGACTGTGAATATGTCGAAATGATTGGATAAAACGTCCGATAAGTGTTTAACGATAACTGGGTCGTCTGAATAAATAGCGATACGGTTCATTGGTTCGCCTCTATATAATTGACAGCCTGAGGTAGTCGCTTGAAGTCAATATGATTGTCTGGAAACCACATGTTAGCGCTCCTTGAGCGCACGCTCTTTCGCTTTTAGAATAGGCTTGAGCAAGTAATCCAGCACTGTTTTTTTGCCAGTCAAAATGTCAACATCTGCTGTCATGCCTGCAATAATGCTTAGTTTTACACCATTTTTTTCAAGGTAGTTCTTTTTCGTACGTAATCGAATGATGTAGTAATTTTCGCCATCTTCTTCATTGGTAATGCTGTCGGCGCTAATATGCTCGAGCTCTGCTTCAAGTCCGCCATAAATAGAAAAATCATATGCAGTTAGCTTCACCATAGCTTTTTGTCCAGGATGAAGAAAAGCAATGTCGGCAGGCCTAATTTGCGCTTCAATTAATAGCTGGTCATCAAGTGGGACAATTTCAACTAAGTCCATTCCGGGTTGAATGACACCACCAATTGTGGTCACTTTTAATTGCTTAATAACACCGTTAACTGGTGAAACAACACGCGTTCGTGTTACCCGGTCTTCTAGCGCAAATGTCGACTCACTGGTTCTATCTAGCTCAGCTTTAGTCTGGTTTAACTCTTCAAGAGCTTTGGTTTGGAAGCGTACCTTAGTTTCATGTAGTTTGTTTTTGGCTTCTGTTAATTGGCCCCGTATATTGTTGGCCTCTCGTTTGATTTGTAAAAGTTCTACTTTGGACATTGCACCCTCATTAACTAATGGAGCAGACATTTCTAATTCTTCTTGTAGTAAAGCATAGCCTCGGGAATATTGGTTTATTTGTTCTTTAATTGTTTGGGTTGTAGCGTTTAACTCATTACGACGAGACTTAAAGAGTTGCACAGCATTTTTAGCAATATCAGGTGCGTTTTCTAACACATCGGCAGGAATAATCAGATCTGTATTGTTGACTTCAGCAGTTAGTCGAGCTGTTGCCGCCAATAATTCATGATATTTGAGTTTCGTTTCATTTAAGGAGGATGCAAACCTAACAGCATCGAGTTGTAACAGTGCTTGGCCTTTTTCGACAGTTTCACCTTCACGCACAAGGATCTCAGCTAGAATGCCGCCTTCTAAGTTTTGAATAATTTGAATCTGGCTTGAGGGGGTTGTTTTGCCCAAGCCACGTGTTACTTCATCCAATTCGGCAAAGTTGGCCCAAATAAGAGCAATGATGATGAAACTAAAACTGACCCATAAAATTAAGTGACTTTGAATGGATGCACCATATAAGCTGGCTGCATTCACGTCGGTTACATAGGCCTGGTTTTCGGCGTGTTGTTTATATTTCTTTTTAATGTCTGAGGCTTTATTGAACATCACTAGTTTGAAACCTTGATTTGTCCTTTTTTCAATGCTTCTAGCACTTGGTCTTTAGGGCCATCGGCCATAATTTTAGCGCCATCTAAGACGATAAGTCTGTCTGCCAGCGATAATAGAGAGGCTCGGTGGGTCACTAAAATAAGGGTTTGGTTGCTTAATTGCTCTGATAGTTTCTCTTTGAAGCGCGCCTCAGTGCTATTATCCATAGAATTACTGGGTTCATCCATAATGAAAATAGGTGGCGATAGTAACAAAGACCGAGCCACGGCTACACTTTGACGTTGTCCGCCAGATAAAGAAGCGCCTCGTTCGCCAACGGGCATATCAAACCCCTCTGGGTGACGATTGACAAACTGGGTAACACCGGAGATTTCAGCAGCATGTAAAATAGAAGTGTCGTCAGCGTAGCGTGAACCCATTGTAATATTGTCTTTAACACTACCAAACATCAACGAGATATCTTGCGGCACATAACCAATTTGGCGACGAAGGTCAGACGGGTCAATTTGCCGAATATCTGTTCCATCTATCAAAATAGAACCTTCTTGAGGTTCATACATGCCGAGCATTAGTTTTTCGATAGTACTTTTGCCAGAACCAATACGGCCGATAAAGGCGATTCGTTCACCAGCTTTAATTTTGAATGAAATATTATCCAGTGCTTTAATCGGCTGTTCGGGGTAGCTAAAGGAGATGTTTTTAAACTCAATGTCGCCCTTAAACGTTGGGCGGTGTAAGTATTTTTTACCCGGTTCGCGCTCAACCGGCAACGACATCATATTAGTCAGTGTATCCAGTGATGTACGAGCTTGGTGGTAACGGGTTAGTAACGAGGCAACCTGCCCAATAGGTGCCAGTGCACGGCCTGTTAAGATGGTGCAGGCAATTAACCCACCGGTTGTAAGCACACCTTCAGATATTTTATACACGCCAAATATAACTACCGATACAGAGGCGATCTGGGTTAAAAATGTCGTCAAGTTAACGGCAATTGAGGAATAAAAGCGTGATTTAAGGCCTAGGCGAGAAATCTGCCCAATATTTTGTTCCCATTTGCTTTGCATTTGACCTTCAGCACCAGAGCTTTTGATCGAGTCTAGATTGTTAAGCGACTCGATCAATGTGGCGCCTTTTTGAGCAGAGAGCTTAAACAGCTCGTTGATAGTGTTCTTAAGTGGTTTTTGCACGGCTATACCACCCAAAATAGCCAGTGGCAAAATAGTTAGAGGCACAAACGCTAAGTGACCACCGATCATATAAATAACCGCAATAAAAATAAATAAAAAAGGGAGGTCAATTAAAGTGGTCAATGTGGCAGAAGTTAAAAAATCTCTGAATGATTCGAATTCACTAAGGTTATTGGCAAAAGCACCGACAGACTTAGGACGGTTTTCCATTTTAATGCCCATAACCTTTTCGAAGATGGTCGCTGAAAGAATAATGTCTGATCGTTTGCCTGCAACGTCAATGAAATAGCCTCGAAGCGCTTTCATGATAAAGTCAAAGGTAAAAACAATAATAACCCCAATTGCAAGTACCCATAATGTTTCAAGTGCATGATTAGGTACGACACGGTCGTATACGTTCATAATGAACAGTGGAGAGGCTAGGGCGAATAAGTTGATGAGTAACGAAGCGGCTAGCGCCTCACTATAAATTGGCCAAGACTTAAAGATAACATCCCAAAACCAATGTTTTGCTTTAGGAATAACTGAGTTGGCTGTTCTACTATCAAAGCTGTGTTCTACTTGAACAAAAAAAGCGGAGCCAGTATAGGTTTTATCCAATGCGTTTAAGGAGACTGTTTTTTCACCGCTGTCGGTTTCAGGTAAAATAATAGTGCAATTACCATCATTGTTAGAAATTAAAACACAGGCCTTATTGCCCTCGAGAAGTAAAATGGCTGGTAGAACTAGGTTGGATATTTCAGCTAATGGGCGGCGAATGAGCCCTGTTGATAAGCCGGCTCGTTGAGCAGCCCTTATGAAAAGTGAAGCATTCAGCTTGTTGTCAATTAACGGTAAGCCAGCCGTTAACGAGTCAGCAGAGTGTGGTCTATTGAGTAGTTTACATACAGATAATAATGCCAGTAACAATGGGTCATCTTGGCTAGTTATACCTGCCATATTTTCTAATCGCTCATTTCGGGCTGTGTCTGTCATTTTGTCTTATCGTGAGTCGTTAACATTCTTTTGAGTATGTTAAGTTTGATTAATGTTTTGTGTTTAGTGATACTAGAACAAAAATAAAATAATGCAAATGGAGCTGAAAATGCCTTACGTTAATCGTAATTCTGAAGGTGAAGTTGTTGAGCTGAGAGAGTCTCCCTTCACCCCTGAGAGTGAATGGCTTGAGCTGGATCATATAGAAGTTGTTAGGTTTCTTCGGCGGTTCGAAAAAGAAAATGACTTAAAGAAGTCGTTAGACAATTCCGATGTTGAAATGGCGCGCGTGGTGGAAGACTTAGTAGATATGCTGATGGAGAAACAGGTTTTTGTGTTTACAGAGCTTCCAGAGGCTGTACAAAGTAAACTCAATGCAAGAAAGAAATTGAGGCGTGATGTTAATGATATTAGTAATTTAATAGGCGAAGACGATAATATTTTTTAATCTCGAGGAAGTTATAATTAATACTTTCGTACAGTAGTTAAATTTTAAATACGTGCTAAGCTTTTGTTTATAGAGTCTTCTTTAGTTGAAACAGAATGACAAACGTATTGATAATTGAGAAAAGAGACCAAATCAAACAAGCTTTCTTAAATGAGAAAGTATATACGGTTGTGTCTAACAACAAAGCCCAGGCCCTAAATATGGTAACCGAAAGTGAGCCACTGGTGGTGTTGTTGGATTACTCTTTTATGCAAATTGAGACGGTAAGTTATATAAAAGCGCTTCGTGCAAAGTGCTCTCACTGCAAAATAATTGTTATTGGAGATGCTCTACGTGACAAAGAGGTACTAAATTGTTTGATTGCTGGTGCAATAGGGTACCAAAATTTAGATCGCTTAAGGGAGTACGCTAGCAAATTAATTGAGGCTATTAATGCAGGTGAGGCTTGGATAACAAGACGACTAACAGCTAAGTTGCTCGAAAAATTATGTGGTTATTAACAAGGGTGTAATGGATCAACTTGTACAACGAGAGTCCATAAAGACAATGAATAACCAGCAAATACAAACAACTCTTAATTTTGGCTTCAATGTGTAGAAGGTGAATTAAAGGGTTCCCGAAATGGAGGAAGTCATGGCTAATCATATAGGTACAGTACAATCAGTAACAGGCATAGTGAAAGCAGTCGCAGAAGATGGTTCCGACCGAATTTTAAGTGTGGGCGATTCCGTCTTTGAAAACGAAAAGGTGATGACAGGCGACGGTATCATCGTAATTACTTTTTCTAATGGGACTGTCATGGACTTGGCTAGTAATTCGAGTATCGTTTTAGATGAAGATGTGTTTAATTTCGATGGCGAACTAAGAACACAAAACCGTTTAAGCGCAGAAGATGAAGTAGCTGCGCTACAAGATGCTCTAATAGACTCAGATTTTGACCCAACAACTGAGTTGCTAGCTCCAGCAGCTGGTACCCCTGCGGCCGGTGAAATAGGCGATAATAATGGTCATAGCATTGTCAGTGTGGATTATTTGAATCCAAAGGCGCCAGTAACATCAGGGCACGATACAACTGGAATAAGCCAAGAATTTTTACAACCAGATGAAGAGCTACCCCCTGTTGAAGATGAACCTGAGAAGCTGGATGAAGTGCCAACAATTAGCGTGACAAGTGGCATGGTTGATGAGCGAGGCTTGGAGACAGGTACAGGTGAACTATCTGACGGTGATGCTACTAATAATAGTGATGGGTCAGAAACAACCACGGGCATGTTTACTTATGATGTAGGTAGTAACACACCTGGACAAATTGAAGTTCAAGGCAAAGATGGTGCTTGGGTAGTTGTGAGCAATGGTAGTGTTATACAAGGTAATAATGGTGTTCTAACTATCAGTGAATCTGGTGGTGTCTATAGTTGGGGGTACACGCTAGAGAATAATGTAATGCATGCCGGCACAAATGTAACAGGTGTGAATGACCAAGTATTAGGTGAGTCTTTTTCTGTGCGTGTCTCAGGTTCAAACCCAAAGGCATCAGCAATGACTAAACTAGATATTGCTATTAATGATGATGGCCCTATTCTTGTGAAAGGGCAGTCTAGTGCAGAGGCCTCTGAGTTTACAATTGTTAATCATGATGAGGTCAGTTCGGCAGGCTACCATAATAGTTATGGCTACTATGTTAAAACACTGAACCCTGATGGAACGGTTAGCTCCAATTACCCAACTTCTGGGGTCATTATTGCCGCTGATGTCCACCATACTCATGCTGGGTTCGATCCAATAACGGTTACTGGTTATAGTCAAGAGCAGATAGGGTATTTTTTGATTCCTAATGGGGATCAGCTTAACAAGATAGATAATAATCAGACAGTTACGTTTCAAGAAGTAGGTGGGCAGTGGCAAGCTTTTGCAGGCGCGACACCTCTTTTGGGTAGAGGCTCTCATGTTCTATTTGATCTTGCAGAGCTCAATAAAGATGGTCAAAATCATATGGAAGATAATGTATTACTAGGCAATCAAAATTGGGAAGATTTGCAAATCCCCTATGGTGATGGTGATTACAATGATGTGAATACGAATGTGGACTGGACTAAGGTTACTGTTACAGGTGACGTGGTGGAGTCAGTTTCATTTGGCGCTGATGGGCCGGGGGCTGGTGAAGCCCTTAATTTTACTTTTGATGTTACCGATATAGAGTCAACAGGGGTGGTTAAATCAAATGGTAACGATATTGTTTTTAAGCCTAAAGATACAGATGATGATGGGGTTAATGATCAAATCGTTGGTCTTGCAGATGGTGATGAGGTGCTTAGAATTGATGGGATTTTAGAAGGTGATTATCAAATTAGCATACTGGGCCCAATTGATGATGGGGCTGATGATGTAGATGTAGGTATCGATGTTCATGTTACTGCGTCAGATGGTGATGGTGACATGGTGGCATCGGTTTTAAATGTCAATATAAATTTTGACCTTAACCAAGTGTTGAGCGAATCAGAACCCATGGACTTACCTTGAGTTATAGGTTTGAGCAAGTAATGTGAGGTTAAAGATAGTAGGCTGGTTTGATTGAAGTGGTCGATTATTGCGAAGGTGGTTGGTTAAACGTATAAAAGCATGTGTTGAAATGTGCTTTAAGCACCTTTAAAATGTCTCGCATTTTCCTGATGGATGGTTCTTTGATTTTTATTAACTATAAAATGATTGACTAGCAGATAGGCGTTTAGCATTTTTGGTTAGATCGTATTGTGTGTTTATTTCTAATATTTAGGTTTGCTGGTTGTTGAGTTTTATTTATGCTTAAGTGTTTTCATAAGGCTGTATGCTGTATGAGTGACGTATAATATGACTTACCGAGAGATTCGAAATATTTTAATATCAACGGTCTTTTTTCTTTAATTCCTTTTTTTAGTGTGTGTCTACCAACGGAATCCTCGATGGTTTCGTCGCTATTAAGTTTTGTTTGGTAAAAATGTTATTAAGACCGAATTATGGCGACTATTTTACATGGGGAGTTAGATAACAAGAGTTATTGCGACAGGAAAAATTTGGTGCGCTCGGCGGGAGTCGAACCCACGACCTTCGCCTTCGGAGGGCGACACTCTATCCAGCTGAGCTACGAGCGCTTTGTATATTGTTGCAGTATTATAACGTGATATGTTGATAAAAGATTGAACTGTTTTTTCTTCGGGTTTATAGGCTAAGGGTTTATAATCCTGAAAAAATATCACTAAATTGGAGTTAGTACGTGAGTGAAGATAAGAAAATTTTAAGTGACCTAGGTGTCACGATAGGTGTGTTAGTTATTATTGCTATTGTAATTTCTTTTGTAGCGATTGGTTTGGTTGACGAGAAGCCAATGTCTGCAGCAGCAGAAAAAAAGGTTTTAGATAGAATTAAACCTTTAGGTGAGTTAGCAACAACGTTAGCCGAAGCTAAAAAAGCTAGTCCAATTGTTGAGCCGCCAGTGGTGGTTGCAAAGGAACCTATGTCCGCAGAGCAAGTTTATAATACGGCGTGTATGGCTTGCCATGCAACAGGGGTTGCGGGCGCACCTAAAACAGGTGATGTGGCAGCTTGGGCGCCTCGTATTGCACAAGGTGAATCAGTGCTCTTTGAGCACGCGACCAAAGGTTTTAAAGGCATGCCTGCACGAGGTGGTTCTGCTCAATTATCTGATGCAGATGTGACCGCAGCTATTGATTATATGGTTGAGAGAAGTCAGTAATTTAATTTAATAAACTTTTCATAAGGGCCAGGCTTTCCTGGCCTTTTTTCTTTTGTTCTTCTGGGTTTTTCTTTTGGACGGCGGCCCAATCTAAATCGTCGACGGGCAGTTCGGTTAAGAAACGGCTGGGTTCTGTTGATGAAACATCACCGTATTTCTTTCGTTGCGCGCAATAACTAAAGGTGAGCTGTTGTTGGGCTCTTGTAATGCCAACGTAAGCCAGTCGTCGTTCTTCTTCAATTTGATCAGTATCAATGCTGTTTTGATGAGGCAGGATGCCTTCTTCCATGCCAATTAAATAGACGTAAGGGAACTCAAGTCCTTTTGCGGCGTGTAAGGTCATGAGTTTTATTTGGTCAGTTTTTTCTTCTTCCTCGTTGCGCTCTAAGCTGTCGAGCAACATCATGCGTGACACAATATCGCCCAAGCTGCGCTCTTCTTGTGATTTTTTAGCGCTGTTTTCAATCCATTTTATTAGCTCTAATACATTGTTTATTTTTCTTTCTGCCTGTTTGTCGCTATTGGCGTGAGTTTTAATCCAATCGTAATACTCAATGTGTTGAAGCATCTCATGAAGGATGGCAATCGGGTCTTCTTGTTGTGTTCTATCAGATAAGCTAACAATCCAGTCGCAGAAAGAGCGCAGTTTGTAATAGGTTCGTTCGTTTAACTGTTGTTCAAGCCCTATTTCAAAACAAGCATCAAATAAACTAATGTGGCGACTATTGGCATAAAGGGCGAGTTTTTCGACAGTGCTGGTGCCAATTTCACGGCGGGGTGTATTAATAACTCGGAGAAAAGCACTGTTGTCATCTGGGTTAATAAGCAGTTTGATATAACACAGGGTGTCTTTTATCTCAGCATGGGAAAAAAATGAAGTGCCGCCGCTGATGGCATACGGTAACGATAATTCCCGTAGGCTTTTTTCTAACAGTCTTGCTTGGTGGTTGCTTCGGTAGAGGATAGCAAAGTCAGCATTGCTGGCCCGGTGTTTAAATTTTATACGAGAAATTTCGGCCGCGATTTGTTGTGACTCCGAAAACTCATCTTTACATCTGATGACGTTAATTTTCTCATCACTTTTAATGTTGCTCCAAAGGTTCTTTTCATATAAATGCGGGTTGTTGCTAATGAGTTGGTTAGCTGCTTTTAAAATACGTTGATTAGAGCGATAGTTTTGTTCGAGTTTAATGATCTCTAATCTAGGGAAATCCTTTTTTAGTGTGAAGAGGTTTTCTGGGTTAGCCCCTCGCCACGCGTAAATGGATTGATCGTCGTCACCAACGACGGTGAATTGTCCTATGGCGCCAACTAAATGCTTAAAAAACTCATATTGCGTGGTGTTTGTATCTTGATATTCATCGAGTAAAAGGTAACGAGTACTGTTTTGCCACTTTTCTAAAACAGAGGGGTGCTCATTAAAGAGGATGAGCGGCGTGAGGATCAAGTCATCAAAATCCACGGCATTACAAACACGATTATATTGTTGGTACTGTTCGTATAATGCAGCAGCAAACTGCTGTTGAGCGTCTTCAGCTAAAGACATGGCTTGTGCGGGCAAGATAGCTTGGTTTTTCCAGTCGGATATTTGCCACGAAAGGGGGGATATTTGAGCTTTATCTAACTGATGTTGGCTATTATCTAAAATATCTTGTAGGACCTTAAATTTATCCTGTTCATCTAAAATGCTAATGTTCTTTTTAAAGCCAAGTGTTTGATACTCCTTGCGAATAATATCAAGACCTAGGGAGTGAAATGTTGATATGCGAATGCCTTTTGTTTTTTTTGACGAACAGAGTTTGTCAACACGTGAACGCATTTCTCTTGCAGCCTTATTGGTAAAGGTAACGGCGGTAATATGTTTGGCTTCAACACCGTTACTAATAAGGTGTGATATTTTTTCGGTAATGACGCGGGTTTTTCCGCTGCCAGCACCTGCAATAACAAGTAAGGGGGTGTCCGTTGTGATAACAGCTTTGTGTTGTTCTGGGTTTAGTTTGGGCACGGCGACTTAAAAGATGAGTTTGGGAGCAAATTTTACTCGTTTTTTATGATATTTTCAGCGCTTTATGTGACGCGTTTATCCATGCGGCGATAGCTTAAGGCTTCAGTTAAGTGGTGGCGTTGAATATTAGTTTGATGGTCCATATCGGCGATGGTTCGCGAGACACGTAAAATGCGATGATAGGCACGGTGCGATAAACCCAGTTTTTCAATTGCTTGCTCTAGTAGCTGATGATCTTCATCGCTTATTTGGCAATGTTGTTTGATCTGTGCAGTGGATAATAATTCGTTGAGTTGACCTTGTCGTTTTAGTGCTTTTATTTGCGAGTGATGCACCCGTAAAGCAATTTGTGCACTACTTTGCTCACCTCCGTTAGTGCCTTTACGTAGCATTTCACTGGAAATACGGGGTACCTCAATATGCATATCAATTCTGTCGAGCAAGGGGCCGGATATTTTGTTTCGATAACGGCTGATTTGAACAGGGTTACATTGGCATCGTTGAGAAGTATCACCAAGGTAACCGCAAGGGCATGGGTTCATCGCGGCGATAAGTTGGAAGCGAGCAGGAAATTCTGTTTGGTGGTTAGCGCGGGAGATGGATATTTTTCCATTTTCAATAGGTTCGCGTAATACCTCTAAGACTTTACGGTCAAATTCGGGGAGTTCGTCTAAAAATAAAACGCCGTGATGCGCGAGCGATACTTCGCCGGGTTTTGGCGAACTGCCACCACCGACCAAAGCAACAGATGAAGCGCTATGGTGAGGAGATCTAAAAGGAGGCATCCGCCACTGGTGAGTATCCAGGTTGTGCTGACTAATAGAGTAAATTGAGGCGGTCTCAATGGCCTCTTCTTCGCTTAGTAGCGGCAAGATGCTTGGTAATCGAGCAGCAAGCATTGATTTGCCGGTTCCTGGGGGACCAAGCATTAATAGGCTGTGGCGTCCAGCAGCGGCAATTTCTAGTGCGCGTTTGGTATGTTGCTGACCGTGAACGTCTGAAAAGTCGAGAGTATTTATTGAGGGAGAGGTTACATCATTTTTAGGTTTAAAAAGAGGCAGTTCTTGCTGTCCATGAAGGTGCGAGCAAACAGCTAGCAGATGGGGGGCGCCAATAATATCAACACTTGAGATGAGCGCTGCTTCGTGTTGATTATGGGTGGGTAAGCAGAGTGTTCGATGGCTTGTTTGGCAGGCTATAGCTGTGGGTAATGCGCCTTTAATGGCTCTTAATTCACCGCTTAGCGATAATTCGCCAAGAAACTCATAATCAAGCAGCTTGTCGTTGGGTATCTGGCCAGAGGCTGCAAGAATACTAAGCGCTATGGGTAAATCGAATCGCCCGCCTTCTTTGGGTAAATCAGCAGGTGCTAAGTTAATGGTGATGCGCTTAGCAGGAAACTCAAATTGACAATTGAGAATAGCGCTGCGTACGCGATCTTTACTTTCTTTAACAGCCGCCTCAGGTAAGCCAACAATATTTAGGCTGGGTAAACCGTTTGCTAGGTGCGCTTCAACGGTTACTAATGGCGCATTAATGCCAGTGGAGCTGCGCGTTAGAGTAGTAGCTAGTGACATGGTGGAATCCTTTCCTTAACAGCATGATTTAATGAGGAAGCTTTAGGTGTTATTGTTTTTCGTCAATTCATTAAGAGTTTGTTCAAGCGCATCTAACTTCTCACGTGTTCTCGCAAGCACAGCACTTTGTACATCAAACTCTTCACGCGTAACTAAGTCTAACTTAGCAAACTGTTGTTGCAAAATTGATCTAAAGTTTTTTTCGGTTTCACTTTTAATGCTTGCAAGGTCGTTGGGTAAGTGGTCGATCAGCGACTGGGTAATGCTTTCAATTATAGTTGGGTTAATCATAGCTATATAGGGTATATGAAATTTATTTAATGCACCGGTTAGGTGCGTGAAAAACAAAAAAGGCCGTAATTAGTGCGGTTTTGTTGTTTTTTTTTTAGTAAAAAAGCTTGATTTTGGCCATTTGTGCTACAATAACAACAAATACCGTTTATGCAAAAAACACTTTAAAGCTTGGACGGTATCATAATTTATCAACAACAAGGAATGAAAATGAAATTATTAAAAACAACTGCAGTTGCTGGCTTATTGGTTGCTTCAAGTGCAGCAAGTGCTATCGAAATCAGCGGCAACGTTGCTTTAACAACAGACTATATCTGGCGTGGTATGTCTCAAACTGACGGTTCACCAGCGATTCAAGGTGGATTTGATGCGGACTTTGGTAACGGTATATATGCGGGTGCTTGGGGTTCAAATGTTGATTTTGGTTCTGATTCTGACGAAAGTATGGAGTTAGACCTTTATGCTGGTTGGGCTGGTGAGTTCAATGGCGTTGGTGTTGATATTGGTGCTGTCCATTACGCATACCCAACATCAGGAACAGAGACAGATTTCACGGAAGTTTATGTAGGTCTTTCAATGGGTCCTGCTTCTTTGACTCAGTATTTTGGTGTTGATTTAGGCAGCGATGACCTTGGTGATTACCGTTCAGGTAACTACACAGACCTAGGTCTTGATCTTGGCGAGTACAACGGTATCGCTTTTGCTGCTCATGTTGGCTACTATGATTTACAAGCTGACTCAAGTGACTACTGGGATTGGAAATTAGCTGCATCTACTACTTACATGGGTGTTGATGTAGAAGTTGCTT
Source organism: Cycloclasticus zancles 78-ME (assembly GCF_000442595.1). Classification (NCBI taxonomy): domain Bacteria; kingdom Pseudomonadati; phylum Pseudomonadota; class Gammaproteobacteria; order Thiotrichales; family Piscirickettsiaceae; genus Cycloclasticus; species Cycloclasticus zancles. Next base: position 412,907 of record NC_021917.1, read on the forward strand.
ACACAGATGTTGATACTAACTCAGACAACGTAAGCGATGCACGTGGTGCATCTGACGATGCTGCATATGTATTAACTGTTTCTAAGTCTCTATAAGACTGAGTTCAAGCAGAGCTTCTCTGCTTATTTAACTTGTTTTACCCTAACGGGTAATGAGTTAAGCAGTTTAAAAACACCCCTCCTTGAGGGGTGTTTTTTTATGCCCAACGTAAATAATAAACTGGTTATAGCTGGTTCATTGGCTGCACTAATATGGGGCAATATTTGATTTTAGAGTTTTCCTCGCTCGGCTTTTTATCAGTTAACTATTTGAATATTAACGTTTTTTTAAATATGGCATGCCCTATGCATTATTATCCCCGTCAATAAGACATCAAAGAAAAGAGGAACAATAATGAAACTAGTAACAGCTGTATTAAAGCCTTTTAAATTAGATGATGTTCGCGAAGCGTTATCTGATATTGGGGTTTCCGGCATTACCGTCACTGAAGTTAAAGGTTTCGGTCGCCAAAAGGGTCATACGGAACTCTATCGTGGTTCTGAGTATGTTGTGGACTTTTTGCCTAAAGTAAAAGTTGAGATTGCCTTGTCAGATGAGCAAGTTGAGGAAGCAGTCGATTCAATTATTAAAGCGGCAAACACTGGAAAAATTGGAGACGGCAAAATTTTCATAACTGAGCTTGAAAAAGTTGTTCGTATCCGTACTGGTGAAACTGGCGCTGAAGCGCTTTAATTTAAATAATTGGAGGATCTCAACGTGGATCAAATACTAGAGTTACAATATGCGCTAGATACGTTTTATTTCTTAATGTGTGGTGCGCTTGTTATGTGGATGGCAGCTGGCTTTTCAATGTTAGAGGCAGGTCTTGTTCGTTCAAAAAATACAGCAGAAATTTTAACTAAGAACGTAGCGTTATTTGCTGTTTCATGCATTATGTATTTAGTGTATGGCTATGAAATTATGTATGGTGGCGGTGCCATGTTAAGTGGTATTGAGCTAGACGGCGCTGCAACTGCTGATGCTTTGACAGCTACTGTTTTAGCAGAATCAAAAGAAGCCGGGTTTGATGGCGGTTCTGTATATTCAAATGCCTCAGACTTTTTCTTCCAAGTGGTGTTCGTTGCTACAGCAATGTCGATCGTTTCAGGTGCGGTTGCTGAACGTATGAAGTTATGGGCATTCTTGGCCTTTGCTGTCGTGATGACAGGCGTGATTTATCCTATGGAAGGTTCATGGACATGGAACGGTGCAGATGTCTTTGGCATGTATAACCTAGGCGACCTTGGCTTTTCAGATTTTGCAGGATCAGGCATTGTACATATGGCTGGTGCAGCTGCAGCGTTAGCAGGTGTTTTATTGCTGGGTGCTCGTAAAGGAAAATATGGAGCTAATGGTGAAATTCACCCTATTCCCGGAGCAAACTTACCCCTAGCTACATTGGGTACATTTATTTTATGGATGGGCTGGTTTGGCTTTAACGGTGGTTCTGTGTTGAAGCTAGGTGATATCGCGAGTGCTAACTCCGTAGCGATGGTGTTTTTAAACACGAATGCTGCGGCCGCTGGTGGTGCGATGGCGTCATTAATCATGGCCAGAATAATGTTTGGTAAAGCTGATTTAACGATGTTATTAAACGGTGCATTAGCAGGACTTGTTGCGATTACTGCTGAGCCTTCAACACCGACTGCGTTGCAAGCTACTTTATTTGGTGCAGCTGGCGGTGTTTTGGTTGTCTTATCAATTGTGACACTTGATCGATTAAAAATAGATGATCCTGTAGGTGCTATCTCAGTACACGGTACTTGTGGCCTATTAGGGCTATTATTGGTGCCGTTAACAAACGATGGTTCAAGCTTTTCTGGTCAGTTGATCGGTGCGGCAACTATTTTTGTTTGGGTGTTTGTTGCAAGCCTTGTGGTTTGGGGTGTGTTGAAAGCTGTAATGGGTATTCGTGTTTCAGCTGAAGAAGAATATGAAGGTGTTGACCTTAGTGAATGTGGTATGGAAGCATATCCAGAGTTTACTAATAAATAAACGACATATTTAAGTGGTACAAAAAAGGGCGCTTAAGCGCCCTTTTTTGTATTTGAAAGAAACCTTACTCAGTTAATAGTGTTTGTGCTTCGCGGTATTTAGCCGCTGTTTTATTTGCGATTTCCGCTGGTAAGGTAGGTCCTGGGTTTGTTTTATCCCAATCTAAGGTTTCTAGGTAGTCACGAACGATCTGCTTGTCAAAGCTTGCAGGACTTGTGCCCACTTTATATTCTTTTGCATCCCAAAAACGTGATGAGTCAGGTGTTAACACTTCATCAATAAGGTGTAGCACGCCATTGTCATCTAAACCAAATTCAAATTTAGTATCAGCGATAATAATATTACGTTCTAAGGCGTATTGAGCAGCCGTTTTATATAAGGTTAAGCTGATATCACGCACTTGCTTCGCTAAATCTTCACCTAATAGTTGAATAGTCTCTGCGTAAGAAATGTTTTCATCGTGATCGCCAACTGCTGCTTTAGTTGAAGGTGTGTAAAGCGGCTCAGAGAGTTGTGAGGCTTGTTGTAAATTTTCAGGTAATTGAATACCGCATACCTGTCCTGACTTTTGATAGTCTTTCCAACCAGAACCTATTAGGTAGCCACGAACGATAGCTTCAATAGGTAGTGGTTTTAGTTTTTTTACGATGATCCCACGTTTTTCAAGGCGCTGGCAGTCTTTCTCATCATCTAATACTTGATTAAGTGTTAATTTAGATAATTGATTAGGGATTAGGTGGGCTAATTTTTCAAACCAAAAATTGGAGACTTCGTTTAGCACAATCCCCTTGCCAGGAATAGGATCGGGTAGAATAACGTCAAACGCAGATAAACGATCGGTGGTAACAATTAACATGTGCTTATCATCAATATCATAAATGTCGCGAACTTTTCCTTTATGGATAAGTGGCAGGCTGTTTAGGTTGGCATCGAGTAAGGAAGCTGGAATAGTCATTTGATTTAGTATGCTTAGTAAAAAAGCTGCTAATGATCTAATTTTATTAAGAATTTTGCAAGTAAAAGGTGTGAAACGATGAGATGGACGGGTAAATTATTAGGCGCTGTTTTTGGTTATATGACGTTTGGTGCTTTAGGTGCGCTACTGGGTGTCTATATTGGTCATAAATTTGATACAGGTATGGCACAGAATCCATTTGATCCAGAGCGCCAGCAACGAACAAAAAAGATATTTTTTAAATCTACATTCGCGATCATGGGGCACCTTGCTAAAGCGGATGGGCAGGTGTCTAAAGAAGAAATTCAAATGGCTCAGCAGGTAATGGCTCAAATGGAGCTATCCGCGGCGATGAAAAAAGAGGCTGTTAATGAATTTAATCGCGGAAAAGCCCCTGAGTTTAATTTAGATGCCGAGCTGGATGAATTTAAACAGGCCTGCCAGCGGCAAAAGAACTTAATTCGCATGTTTATTGAAGTGCAGCTTCAAGCAGCTTATGCAGACGGAGAGCTAGATGATGCGGAAGATCAAATATTAGCGCATATTTGTGGACGTTTAGGTATTCCTCGGTTTGCATATGAGCAGCTAAAGCGTATGTTGGGAGCGAGTCAACGACGGGGCGCGCATCAACAAAGCCGATCAACACCAGAAGAGGCCTACGCTATTCTGGGAGTGAGTGAGTCTGCAAGCGATGCGGAAGTAAAAAAAGCGTATCGACGCTTAATTAGCCAACATCATCCCGATAAATTGGTATCAAAAGGCTTACCTGATGAGATGATGAAGATAGCAAAAGAAAAGACGCAGCAAATCACAGAAGCTTACGATACCATCAGAGACCTTCGAAAGGCAGCTTGAGCTTTTTAATGTTTGAGCTATATTCAATTGACAATACACTAAATATATAAGGCTTCGCCATGGAATGGCTAAGGGTTTAACGTTTATGGATGAACAAAATCTCAATCTGCAATCAATACCAACGAGAGAGGCGCAATACTTTAGCGATGATGTTCGTCATTATCAGCAATTATTTGATTTAAACCTTAACCCAATGATGGTGTACTGTGATGACGGCTTGATTGAATTAAATAAGGCCACGCTGCAGATGTTTAATGCAGCTTCTCGAGATGTGTTACTGGGTCTTCATTTGTTTTCGCTGGCGCCAGACTGTCAACCGAATGGGGTTGCTTCAAAAGAACTTTTTAGCCATTTACTGCAAGAGGCTAGTTCAAAAGGTAGTGCAAATATTCAATGCATCTGTAAAAGATTTGATAGCGATGACGAGTTCCCTGTGGAAATGGTGATGAGCTTGTTAGATTTGTCCGACCAAACCTTATATCAGGTGACGCTGGTTGACTTATCACACCAGCAGCGCTGGCAAAATGCGCTTCAGGTTGAAAAAGAACACGTCGAATTAACGTTGAAGCACGTCGATAACGCAGTCATAACGGCATCACAAAATGGTCTGGTGACGTATATAAATGAGGCGGCCTGTCAATTGACCGGTTGGAATTACTCAGAAGCGATAGGCGTGCCGGTTAAACGCGTGGTTTGTTTAGTAAAAAAAGCCTCGAATACGTTGCTGAGTTATTACTCTAGCGATGAAGGTAGATCGTTTAATAGTGTTGAACAGCTCCCTCGTCATGTCATGCTTGTGACGAAAGGCGGTCAACGAGTCCCTGTGCAAGGGAAGATGTCTACTCTAGAGGGGGCAGGTGAGTTTGCTACGGGGTGTGTCATTACACTCGTCGATACAACCGAGCATTCAGCTTACAGTGAAGAAATGATATGGCATGCAACGCACGATATGTTGACACGTTTGCCTAATAGGGCCTTGTTAACAGACCGTTTTGAGCAGGCGCTTCATTTGGCATCGAGACATGGCACTAATTTGGCTGTTTGTATGATGGATCTAGATGAGTTTAAGCCGGTCAATGATACTTATGGCCATGAAGTAGGGGATAAACTATTAATTGAAGTGGCAAGCCGTCTGAAAAAACAACTTCGCCAGGAGGATACTGTTGCCCGGTTAGGTGGTGATGAATTTGTTATTTTGATCGGTGAGGTAAGTCAAAAACTAGCGTTAGTGCAAGCCTTGTATCGTTTAAAAGCTGCGGTGTCTGCGCCTTATCGGATTGATAATAAAACCATAGCAATCTCTTGCAGTATTGGCGTGGCAAACTATTCGGGTGAAAAAGTAAATGCTGATACGTTATTGCGACAAGCTGATCAGGCGATGTATGACGCTAAACAATCAGGCCGAAATAGAATTCATTGGTTTGATGTGGAGCAGAACCAAAAAGCGCATGATTCTGAAAAAGTTATTAAGCGAATTGAGCGCGCACTAGCGGCTGGTGAGTTTGAGCTGCATTATCAGCCCCAAGTAAATATGAGAACCGCTGAGGTTGTTGGTATGGAGGGTTTGCTACGATGGCGACACCCTGAAAAAGGCCTGATACTACCAATGGAATTTTTGCCAATTATCGAGCAGCATGAGTTAATCATCAGCTTGGGCGAATGGGTGATAGCATCAGCATTAGAGCAACTATCGGTTTGGCAAAAACAGGGTAAGCAGTGGACGGTAAGCGTCAATATTGCAGCAAAACATTTTCATTTGCCTAGTTTTTATAGACGATTGAGAGATAGCTTAAAGCAATACGCCAATGTGGAGCCAAATAAGTTTGAAATAGAAATACTAGAGTCGGCAGCGCTGTGGGATATTCAACACGTACAGGCAGCTATTAACAACTGTAAAGGCTTAGGTGTGCGTTTTGCGTTGGATGATTTCGGTACAGGGTACTCATCGTTAGGTTACTTGAAGCGATTACCTGCCGATAGGCTAAAAATAGACCAATCATTTGTCCGAGATATTTTGGATGATAAAGAAGATTTGGCGCTTGTGCAGGCGATTATAAGCTTAGCGACGACATTTGAACGAGAGGTGCTAGCAGAGGGTGTCGAAACCGCTGAGCAGGGAGGGCTCTTGATGCGTTTAGGTTGTGATGTTGCGCAAGGGGAATGGATCGCAAAGGCAATGCCGGCAGAAGCGGTAATGGCTTGGTCAGAAAAATTCACACCCGATGCGAGATGGAGCGTTTGGTCAGAAACGGAATGGGATCTCAAGGTGTTTCCGTTATTGGTAGCGCAGTACGACATTCGTGAATGGGTTAATAATGTACTGAACCCAATTGAAGACGAAACATTAGCTGCTGAAAAAGCGCTACTAAGTGATGAAAATAGGTGCCGTTTTGGGGCTTGGTATCATTCAGATGGGTTAAAGCAGTATGGTCACTTAGCCAACTTTGGAGCTATAGACAAGCTGCATCGGCGTTTACACAGCGTAGGCGACCAAGTTATACAATTGTATAAAGCGCATCATAAGCAAGAAGCAAAAGAAAAGTGTGCAGAACTTCGTGAGATCAAAGATGGATTGCTGTCGATATTGGATGAACTGCAATTAAAGGTGTTTTCAAGCTAACGCCTTTGTGGGGCGATAAAAAACTGTTGTTCTACGACTCTACTCGTTAAAATTAAATGTATTTTAATCCAATGAACAGGAGGTGCTATGCCATCATTTGATGTGGTTTCAGAAGTCGATACACACGAATTAACCAATGCGGTTGATCAGGCAAACAAAGAAGTGAGTACGCGTTTTGATTTTAAAGGGACTGATGCCTCTTTTGAATTAGCTCAACATGAGGTTGTTCTAAGTGGTGAATCAACATTTCAATTGGGTCAGATGCTGGATATTTTTCGCATAAAATTATCTCGTCGGGGTGTTGATGTTGACTGTATGGACGTACAGAAGGCCGAAGAATCAGGCTTAAGGGTGCGCCAAAAAGTGATTATCAAAGAAGGCTTGGATAGCGAATCGGCTAAGAAAATAACCAAGTTAATTAAAGAAAAAAAATTAAAAGTCCAAGCGCAAATTCAAAAGGAACAAGTTCGTGTAACGGGTAAGAAGCGCGATGAGTTACAAGCGGTAATGGCTTTATTAAAAGCGGAAGACTTAGGTATTCCATTACAGTTTAAGAATTTCCGCGATTAGTATTGCCTGGCCGGCAAACGGCTGCCGGGACTATATTCTTTGCTCTAGATAAAATAAGTTATTTAAGTAAATAAAATTCCTAACTAGTTGTTTTTTAATGTAATAAATAAATAGGCATATCAATTGCTTTGTTTTTATTAAGATTAATAAATAAAGGGTTAGATGATGCGATTTTTGTCGGTTTTTAATGTAACGCTGTTGATGTTGTTAGGTTCGGTAGTTGTGTTGATTTCCCCTAGCCATTTGTTTGCGTTGATCAATGTCCCTGGGTTGCTGGTAGTGTTAGGTGGTACTTTATGTGCTGTGATGCTTAGCAAACCGAAACATAAAGTAGTGCAGTTGTTACGCGAATTGCCTGATATTATTCAAGGGAAAGAAAAAGCGTTTCAAGGGCGTGCGGAGTTTAAACAATTGCTCCGTTGTGCGCAGTTGTATCGCTCCTCTCAACTGCGAGTGCTAGAGCAAGAAATTAAATTGGCGCAACAGCCGTTATTAAGGAAAGGCGTCCAGCTTATTCTTGATAGAACCTCGTTAGAAGATATTGATACTATCCTGCGAAAAGAGCGAGCTCGTTTGCTAGTAGTCAATCAGGAAAAATCACAGATTTTACGTTTAATGTCGAGTTATGCCCCTGCGTTTGGGATGCTAGGAACCTTACTGGGTATGATACATATGCTTTATGGTTTGGGCGATGTAGGCTTGGATGAAGTCGGTGTCACAATGGGGTTTGCTCTGCTGACAACATTATATGGTTTGGTTGTTGCTAATTTGGTATGTAAACCACTGGCGATTAAATTGGAAAAAGTTACGGCAGAGCATGCCGCGCACCTTAATGTATTGTTAGAAGGCTTGGTGATGGTGTATCAAAAGAAACACCCTTTTGTGATTCGTGACATGTTAGAAGCACACGGAATACCAGCAGACACAAAACCTGAAACAAAAAGAGCCACCACTAAAAGTAGACTGTCTAAATTATTACCTTTAATGGCCTCTCATGTCGATTGAACGAAGGTCACAGTCTAGTGAAACGCTGCTTCCAGTAGAGGACAATGAGTCGTGGGCGGTAAGTTATATTGATCTATTGCTATTAATGGTGACACTGTTTGTTTTGCTGCTCGGGTATCAACAACAAGGCATTCAGTCGGCAGAGGAAAAGTCTCGGGCAGCTAAAGCCATGCAAATATCTCCCTCTGTTGATAACGGTGCCTTTTTAGATCAGGTTTACCTTAGTCATTTAAAAGACCGGGTGAGCGTGGTAGAAGAGCAAAATATTATTAAGCTGGCGATGAGCGATAGTATTTTATTTTTCCCTGCAGATGCTACGTTAAGCCGCTCTGGTGAGCGGGTGCTAGATGAAATAGCGCTGATGTTAAAGCAGCGCCCTTGGCATATTCTGGTGGAAGGTCATACAGATAATCAGCCGATTTCTACGCCAAGGTTCTTATCAAATTGGGAGTTATCATCTGCAAGAGCGACGAGTGTCACGCGGTATTTAATCGGTCGTGGTATTGCTCCACAACGATTAAGCGCTATTGGTTATGCAGATACTCGGCCGATAGCTAGCAATATAAAGGACGAGGGGCGCAGTAAAAATAGGCGCGTAGCGTTAGTATTACGGGTTGCTGAGTAACCTATTATTGGTGTGACCGGTTTGTTATAAAAGGCTAAACACAAAACCGATCATCGCGCCAAAAACGCCGCCCCATACCACTAACCAACCCAAATGTTCTTTAATCATTTGCTGGATAATGATTTTGACCATATCGGGTGTCAATTCATCTAGTCTTTTTTCGACAATAGCCTCAATGTCATCGATTAAATCACCGCTGATTTGCTGAGCATTAATGCCTTCATGTATGGCGTCGATAAATGCTGGGCTTTGGGTCATCTGTGCAAGTGTTAAGCGAATCTTTTTACACACAGGTTCTTTCAAAGGGTCGAGCGCAGCAACGCCACCAACCATGGCTAGCATGCTGCCAAAGGATGACTCGGCAATCGCATCAACCAGTCCTTGAAAGAGTTGGTCATAATCAAGCCGATCAAGAAGTGGTTCAACATTAAACAGCTGTTGGGCGGCATCTTCTTCACGCTGTAGAAAACGTTGTATATTTTCCTGCGTAAAAAATTGCCGCATGATCAGGTCTTGAATGCCGCGTTTGAACTCTTCGAAATGAGCAGGAATAATGCCAGAGCCATATAGAAAAGGTACTTTTTCGAAAAGCATATGAACCGCAATCCAATTGGTAACTGCGCCAGAAAGCGCGAAAACACCAATGGCTCTAATATTCTCAGTGTATAGCGGGGTAAAAAAACTAGCGATAATAATGCCAACTGCCAATAAATTGGTGACTAAACTTTTGTTCATAAGACAGGTTGTTTTTTTAATTGATAGGGTTTTGCTCAAAAGGTCCGCGTTAACCAACCATGTATCGGCCAGCGGTAGCAATAACGATAACACTCAGCCCAATGATAAGGTTGATGGCAATTAACAGACGAATTTGTCCTAGGCTTTTAGCCGCGCCTTCCCAGTTCTGTTCAGTAACGGCGCGTTTTAATTTACGTGTAGGTGCAAAGAAGATATGCATAAAAATAAGCACCATAATGATACCCATGCTCATCATGAGGTGAACATAGGGTGCAACATATTTCATGCCGCCAAATTTATTGAAAATAAGCCAAAAACCTGTGCCAAGTAGTAGTACAACGCAAACCCAGACCCAAGGGAAGAATTTGGCAAACACAGTGGACCACAAGCTGAGTTGTTGAGGAGAATCAAGTTGGGTGGCAATACTGGGGCGTAAAACAAGGTAAGCGAAAAACATTCCGCCTACCCAAATAACAGAAGATAAAGCGTGCAGACTAATTGCTAGAGAGATCATGAGTATTCCTTTTTTATTGTGATTGAAGAGGGTGTTTAAAAACGTGTATAAGCCAATTATGTATCGATAAAACCAAGGTGTCATTTAAACCAGTAAAGAGATGGTCGGCACCTGAGATTTCAACTTGACGGTTAAGAGGGTTGCTCTTAACCAGCGCTAATTTTCGCATAGGAGCGGTTTTTTTTACATTATCAAGGTCTTGGCTGCCAAAGATGTCGAGAACAGGGATGGATAAGTCCCTTAAATGTTCAGTTGCTTGAGCTTCTGGTAAGTCAGAGGCCAAGGTGGGTAAGCCAATTAGTACAAGAGCATCACAGGCTTTTTTGTCTTGTTGGGCTAGAAAATTTGTTGCCATAATGCCACCCAAGCTATGTGCTATTAATACGCAAGGGTGGTTGTCAAAGTTTTCACGCATGTAGTTTAAGGTCGACTCGATTCTAGGGCCGCTTTCTTTAATTAAAGCTAAATGATCGTTAATAGAGGCATCATCAGAAGCCATTGGGAGTTGAATGGATGCGGTGACCCAGCCCATTTGTGCCAGTTGACTACGCAATGGTCGAATGATTTGTGGTGCATTTGGGTTTGAGCCCATGCCATGCAAAATAATAATACTACCGCGCAACTGTTCAGGCTCTTCATTATTAAGTAGCCCCAAAAACTCGACACTGTCGGTTTTTAAAGTCAGTATGTCGCCAATGATAATACTGTCTTTGACGCTTTCTGCGATGCGCTTTTCTTTGTCTAAGTCTGCGCAAAATGCAAAACCGCTAGCAAGTAGACCAAAACTGAATGCTAAAAAAGGTAATAGTTTTTTAGGCATGGTTGAGAAGTATTATGTGAATGAATTGAAGTGCTCATGGTGCATTAGTGTACGTAAAAAATCTAGACTAAAGCAGGTATTAGCACTGCTAATTCATACAATGGTTTTTTGTCAGATATGAAAACAGTTTTTACATGGGTAAAATACGGGCATGCAAGATCAACGGTTAATCTTTAAATTGGCTATTTCAGCAGAAAAATATTTATCTGTTTATAAAGGCCATGCGAACAAAATCTCAACCATCGCTAGCGACGGAAGACGAATAGAGTTTTCGGCAGATAATGTGCGACAGTTTTTAACGCATGATGGAATTTATGGTGTGTTTGAAATGCACATTACTGCAGAACAAAAGTTTTTATCTATTAGGCGGTTAAGATAAGCCGCGATGTAAGGCCTATAGGGCTAATGGAGATGAAATAAAATGCAAATTCGGGTACCCTTCTTCCTTTATTAAAAAGTTGCTTAAGAAATGAAAACACCCTTAATTGCACCGTCTATTTTATCGGCTGATTTTGCTCGTTTGGGCGAAGAGGTCGACAATGTGCTATTTGCAGGTGCAGATGTCGTGCATTTCGATGTGATGGACAATCATTATGTGCCGAATTTAACCATTGGGCCATTAGTGTGTGAGGCGCTGCGCAATCATGGCGTAACTGCACCGATTGATGTCCATTTAATGGTCAAACCAGTAGACCGAATTATTCCTGATTTTGCAAAAGCAGGGGCTAGCTATATTACCTTCCACCCTGAGGCATCTGAACATATAGACCGCAGTTTAGGCCTCATTAAAGAATTAGGTTGCAAGGCAGGGTTAGTTTTTAATCCAGCAACGCCATTAAGTTATCTAGATCACGTGATGGATAAGCTCGATGTGATTTTATTGATGTCGGTAAACCCAGGCTTTGGCGGGCAAAGCTTTATTCCTTCTACGTTGGAGAAATTACGTCAAGTTCGTCAACGTATTGATGTGAGTGGGGCTGATATTCGGCTTGAAGTAGATGGTGGTGTAAAGATTGATAATATCGGTGAAATTGCCGCTGCCGGTGCAGATATGTTTGTCGCTGGTTCGGCCATCTTTAACACCGATGATTATGCAAAAACTATTGCAGCTATGCGTGAGAAAATAGCAAAGGCAGTTGCTTGAAAACATTGCGTGACAATTGCCAAACAAAGTTAGTGGCCTTTGATTTAGATGGCACATTATTGGATAGCGTGCCTGACTTAGCAAAAGCAGTGCAACTAACATTGGCGGAGTTAAATTTACCAACGCAACAACAAGACAACGTGCGTGGCTGGATTGGTAATGGCGCACGCGTACTAGTAAAACGTGCCTTGTCGGGGGATATTAATGGCGATATACCGAAAGACTTGTTTGATAAAGCCTATCCAATATTCCTAAAGCACTACGCAGATAACCTAAATACCGACAGTGAGCTTTATAATGGGGTGGAAGACACATTAGCTGCTTTCAAACGGGCAGGAATAGCTATGGCCTGTATTACTAATAAGCCAGAACAATTTACGCTGCCTTTATTAAAGGAAATAGGGCTGAGCCAATTTTTTGATAAAGTTGTCTGCGGTGATAGCTTTGAGCACCGAAAACCACACCCGATGCCACTATTAGAGACGGCGAAGTTTTTTAACGTATTACCTGAGCAGTCTATTATGGTGGGTGATTCGGTCAATGATATTATAGCGGCCCAAGCAGCTGGTTTTTATTCCATCTGTGTCAGTTACGGTTATCACGGTGAGGATGATGTGCATCAATTAGGTGCTGATGTTGTCATACAACACTTTTCAGAAATAGCGCAGTTGCTGGAAAAAGCCGCATAAGAGAAGGTGCCAAATATGGGTGATGTAAAACTAATGAAAAAACGATGGCGGTTCGGCTGAATGATTTAGCAGAAGCATTAAAACCATTGATGAAGTAATTAAGAGACCGTGTGATGACACCCGAAAAATTTAAACAATATGCCGATCAGGGCTATAGCAAAATTCCCCTGATGAAAACGATTTTGGCCGACCTAGAAACCCCATTAAGCGCCTATATGAAACTGGCTAATGGGCCTTATAGTTATCTTTTTGAATCTGTACAAGGTGGCGAGAATTGGGGGCGTTACTCGATTATTGGTCTACCGTGTAACGAAGTGATTAAAATATCGGGTAACAACATTCGCTTGGAATCGAATGGTCGACTAACAAACAGCCTCAGTAGTGATGCCCCTTTAGATTGGGTGAGACAGTACGCATCGACATTTAATATACCGGATATTGATGGCCTGCCACGATTTAGTGGCGGCTTGGTTGGGTACTTTGGTTATGAGACTATTCATTATATCGAGCCAAAAGTCGCAGAAAACAGCCAGCAAAATAAAAAAGAAGATCCAATAGGTTCCCCAGATATCTTATTAATGATTTCTGAAGAAGTGTTGATTTTTGATAACGTTAACAATCAAATAATGATTGTGACTCACGTTGATCCAACGCTGGAGACTGCCTACCAAGATGGTTTGAGTCGTCTTGAAGAGCTTAGCCTTCAATTAAATACTACTGAAATACGCTCTACGTTTGGGCAAAGTCAATCACCAGCGATTGATGAGTCTGGGTTCGTTTCGGGGTTCACTCAAGAAGGCTTTCAAGAAGCGGTTAAAACGGTAAAAGACTATATCGTTGAAGGCGATGTGATGCAGGTGGTCTTATCGCAAAGGATGAGCATCCCTTATGAAGAGCCGCCAATAGACTTGTATCGTGCACTACGGTGCTTGAACCCATCTCCATACATGTACCATTTAAACTTAGACGATACATATGTTGTTGGCTCATCGCCAGAAATTTTAACGCGCTTGGAAGATGAGCAGGTAACGGTTCGACCCATTGCCGGTACCCGCCCGAGAGGTGCGACACGTGAAGAAGATGAGGCCTTGGAGAAAGAGTTGCTGGCAGACCCTAAAGAATGCGCCGAACATTTAATGTTGATTGACTTAGGCCGTAATGATGCGGGGCGTGTCTGCAAAACAGGTACCGTAGAATTAACCGATAAAATGGTCATTGAGCGTTATTCTCATGTTATGCACATTGTATCGAATGTGACAGGGCAACTAGAGGCTGGCCTTAATGCTATTGATGTCTTGGAAGCGACCTTTCCTGCGGGTACCGTTAGTGGTGCGCCAAAGGTGAGGGCAATGCAAATTATTGACGAGTTGGAGCCGGTTAAGCGCGGCATTTATTCGGGTGCTGTTGGTTACCTGTCGTGGTCGGGAAATTTAGATACAGCCATTGCTATTCGAACAGCAGTGATAAAGGATGGGCAGTTGAATATTCAGGCGGGCGCAGGCATCGTGCATGATTCTGTGCCAGAGAACGAGTGGGCAGAAACAATGAATAAAGGACGGGCTATTTTTAAAGCAGTGGCGATGGCAAAACATGGTTTAGAAGAAGGTGAAGGTTAATGGCCACGTGTAAATTAGTGATGATTGATAACTATGATTCCTTTACCTATAACTTGGTGCAATATTTTGCTGAGCTAGGCGCCGATGTGCATGTTGTGCGCAACGACCAAGCGACTATTGATGAAGTAATTGCGATGCAGGCCGATCGGTTAGTGATCTCGCCGGGGCCTTGTACCCCAACTCAAGCGGGTATTTCTGTTGAACTTATTAAGCAAATGGCTGGTTCTGTGCCGATTTTAGGCGTTTGTTTAGGGCACCAGAGTATTGGTGAAGTTTTTGGTGGAAAGGTTGTTCACGCAAAGAAAATTATGCATGGTAAAACATCGGATATGCACCACAATAATAGCGGCGTTTTTACTGGTTTAAGTAATCCATTTAAAGCCACACGTTACCATTCATTGGTGGTGGAAAAAGACTCCTTACCAGACTGTTTGGAAATAACAGCATGGACGGAAACGGAAACAGGTGAAATGGATGAAATTATGGGCTTTAAGCACCGAGAGTTAGAGGTTGAAGGTGTACAGTTTCACCCAGAGTCCATTTTGACTGAACACGGGCATGATTTATTAAACAACTTTTTATACAAGGTCTGAACAATGGATATTAAACAAGGGCTTGAAACAGCTATTAACCATCAAGATCTTGCTACCGATGAGATGATCGATGTTATGCGCCAGATTATGTCAGGTGCAGCAACAGAGGCGCAAATTGGCGGTTTTCTAGTCGCATTGAGAATGAAAGGGGAGTCGCTCGACGAAATTGAAGGTGCCGCTATTGTGATGCGTGAGTTGGCAGCAACTGTGCCAGTGAGTGGTGATTTTCTAGTTGACACCTGTGGAACAGGTGGTGACGGTTCAGATTTATTCAATGTTTCAACGGCAAGTGCTTTTGTTGTGTCAGCAGCCGGCGCGAAAGTGGCCAAGCATGGTAATCGCTCGGTTTCCAGTTCAACAGGTAGTGCGGATGTGCTAGAAGCAGCCGGCATCAACCTAAGTTTAACGCCAGAGCAGGTGGCTCAGTGTATTCAACAGGTGGGTATCGGCTTTATGTTTGCCCCCGCTCACCATAGTGCGATGAAGCATACTATTGGGCCGCGTACAGAATTATCTCAACGAACCATTTTTAATATGTTGGGGCCAATGACAAACCCAGCTGGCGTAAAGTCGCAGGTGATAGGGGTGTTTAACGAAGCTTTATGCCAACCTATCGCGAATGTTTTGCAGCGATTAGGCAGTGAGCGTGTGCTTGTGGTGCATGCGCAAGATGGGTTGGACGAAATTAGTTTAGCCACTCCAACATACGTCGCAGAATTAAAAAATGGACATGTTGTTGAATACAAAATAACGCCTGAAGAAATGGGGGTTGCGAGTCAAAGCTTAATTGGCTTAACGGTCAACAGTGCTAGTGAGTCACTGGCTTTAATAAACGATGCTCTGGGCTTACAAAAAACAACAGAAGGTAAAAAGGCGGCGGACATGCTTGCGCTTAATGCGGGTGCCGCATTATATGTTTGTGGTAAGTCAGACAGCATTAAGTCTGGTGTTGCATTGGCGCTTGAGACCATAAACAATGGTAAAGCTTTGCAAAAAATGGCTGAACTAAAAGAGAAAACACAAGGCTTTAAAGATGAGTGATACCCCCGACGTTCTAAAAAAAATAGTAGCGCGTAAGCACCAAGAGGTTGCCGAGAGGCTTGAGCGTTTTTCCATTGATGATTTAAAGCAGCAAATTGCACAGGCTTCGCCGGTTCGTGGTTTTGTTAAATCGATTAAGAAAAAACTGAGTAACGGTGAAACCGCGGTGATTGCTGAAGTAAAAAAAGCGTCACCGAGTAAAGGCTTGTTGCGCGAGAATTTTAACCCAGCTGAGATAGCAGCCAGCTATGAAGCAGGTGGTGCTGCTTGCTTGTCGGTACTGACCGATAAGGATTTTTTTCAAGGCTCAGAAGCGTATTTAAAACAAGCAAGAACAGCGTGCAAGCTGCCGGTTATTCGTAAAGACTTTATTGTAGACCCTTATCAAGTGTATGAGGCTCGTGCGATCGGCGCAGACTGTATTTTATTGATTGTTGCTGCGCTTGATGATGAGACATTACAGGGCTTGTATCAATTAGCTGGCGAGTTAGGTTTAGATGTGCTGGTAGAAGTTCATGATGCGGATGAGTTAGAGCGTGCGTTACGGTTGGATTTAGCCTTGATTGGCATAAATAACAGGGATTTAAGAACCTTTGACACGTCATTAAAAACCACGGTGGACTTATTGGAGCATATTCCTGATGGAGTTATTGTTGTGAGTGAAAGCGGCTTGCACAAACCTGAAGACATTAGCATGTTAAAAGAGCATCAGGTGCATACCTTTTTGATAGGTGAGGCCTTTATGCGTTGCGATGATCCTGGCGAGGCCTTAAAAAGGCTAATTGCTTAGCGAGCCTTTTTTACCAAGATTGTTTTGCCGCTGACTTCAATCAATCCATCTTCGCCCATTGTTTTTAGAACCCGACCAGCCATTTCACGTGAGCAGCCGACCATTCGGCCTAGGTCTTGTCGCGTAATTTTAATTTGCATGCCATCGGGATGGGTCATCGCTTCAGGGGCCTCGGTTAAGTCGATTAATGTTCGAGCAACACGGCCACTGACGTCTAAGAATGCTAAACGCCCAGCTTTGCGACTGGTTTGCAATAGACGCTTGGCCAATTGGCGGCCTAGTACGGTAATAATTTCTTTGCTATCTGCTTGGAGCTCATTCTTAAGTAAAGAGTTTAAGCGGTTATAACTAATGCCCGCAAGCTGGCAGGAAGAAGAGGTTTGAACGTAAACGTTTTGTTTGTCACGTGTCAGGGTCGGTTCAAAAAAACTCGCTTCGCCAAGGAAGTCTCCGCGACTTAAATTGGCGAGAATAAATTCGTGACCATCGACTTCATCGATGCATACGTAGGCGGACCCTTCAATAAAATAATATAAAGTGTTTATCTCATCGCCGGGCTGAATAATATCTGTTTTATTCGGGTATTCGTGTCGGTGGCAAAAGCGGATAAACCTAGCAAAGGTTTCATCCGACATACCAGAAAAATTAAGAAGGTTTTTTTTTGTGCTCATTCCCCAAAGTGTAACAGAGATTATTTGAAATAACCTACGTCGTAAGCCTTTTGATGGTCGGTTTAGCAAACGTCATGTTGCTGGCTGGTTTTATGATATTCTTTGCGCCTAAAATTAAAACAAGGGTTTGAAAATGGATGTAAGAATAAAGTGGGTTGAAGGCGCGATGTTTCTTGGCGAATCAGGCAGTGGGCATACCGTTGTAATGGATGGTGCGCCAGCAAATGGCGGTAGAAATTTAGGGCCTCGGCCAATGGAAATGTTGTTAACTGGTATGGGCGGTTGTACAGCGTTTGATGTAAAAATGATTTTGGATAAAGCGCGTCAACAGGTGACCGATTGTGTGGCAGAAATTCATGCTGAGCGTGCTGAAGAGGTCCCTGCGGTGTTTACTAAAATTCACGTTCATTTTATCGTGTCTGGTAAGGGCTTAACCGACAAAGCTGTTGCACGTGCTGTTAATTTATCAGCTGAAAAGTACTGCTCGGCCTCTATTATGTTGAGTAAGGCTGTTGAGATAACCCATGATTATGAAATTGTGGATGTTGCCTAATGAAGCGGCCTAATCCAACAACTGGCTTACGGCATGTTGCGTTAAATGTACAAGACTTAGTAGCCGCTGAGCATTTTTATGTTGAGTTAATGGGAATGTCTGTTGAATGGCGACCAGATGAACAGAACGTTTATTTAACCTCAGGGAATGATAACTTGGCCCTGCATGTTGTTACAGGAGAAGAGGCAGGGGTTCCAGCATTAGACCATATTGGCTTTTTTCTGGACCGAGAAGACGATGTAGATGATTGGTTTGAGTTTTTAAAACATCATGGCGTTAAAATGAAAACTCAACCACGCAAACACCGTGATGGCGCAAAAAGTTTTTATTGTTATGATCCTAGCGGCGTAACGGTGCAAATTATTTGCCACCCGCCTTTGGTTGGTCATTAATTGTATCGATGTCGCAGGCCACTTGATGCATAGCTGATGTTAGTGTTGACAAATCAGCTGTCGTCATAATATAGGGGGGCATCACGTAGATGAGGGTTGAAAAAGGACGAACCCATACACCGAGTTCTACAAACCGGGGTTGTATCCAATCGATATCAACGGGCTGATGCAGCTCAATGACACCAATCGCGCCTTTAACACGAACCTCTTTTACAGCGCTCAGTTGTGAACAAGGCGCTAGTTCAGATTGTAATTGTTTTTCAATCCTCTGTACCGAGGTTTGCCAGGGCGAAGCCAATAAAACCTCTAAACTGGCATTAGCTACTGCACAGGCTAAAGGGTTAGCCATAAACGTTGGACCGTGCATTAAGGTTGGGTGTTGGCCTCCGCCAATACCATCGGCTACTTTGCTGGAGCACAGCGTGGCAGCGAGGCTTACATAACCGCCGGTTAGCGCTTTTCCGACGCATAAAATATCAGGTGCAATTTGCGCTTGCTCGTAGGCGAATAAGGTTCCAGTACGGCCAAATCCAGTGGCTATTTCATCCAGAATCAGTAGTACATCGTGCTCATCACACAGCTCACGTACTTTTTTAAGATAGGCGGAGCTATAAAACCGCATGCCGCCTGCGCCCTGCACCAGCGGTTCTATAATCACGGCTGCAATAGTACCTATATTGTCTTTTAATAAATGCTCAAAATCATCAATGGCGGCTTGATCGTATGTAGTTTGGTCTCGGCAATCAGGGCTTTTTGCAAAAAGGTGTTGAGCGAGAACGTTACTAAATAGATGATGCATGCCATTATCGGGATCGCAAACGGCCATCGCACCAAAAGTATCACCGTGATAACCATTTTTAATGGTTAATAAGCGTTGTTTTTGCGGTTGGCCTAGTGATGAGCAATACTGAAGGGCCATTTTGATTGCAACTTCAACGGCGACTGAACCAGAATCGGCAAAGAATACATGTTGTAAATCATCGTGGCTGATGTCGATGAGTTTTTTTGCTAAATCAACAGCAGGTTTGTGCGTTAAGCCGCCAAACATCACATGTGACATAGATTTGAGTTGGTTTTCAATAGCGGCATTTAAAGTGGGGTGATTGTAGCCATGAATGGCCGCCCACCAAGATGACATGCCATCAATCAATTCACGGCCATCTTCAAGCGTTAATCGAACGTCAGAAGCTGATTTTACGGGGAAAACAGGTGTTGGGTGGCTTAGGCTGGTATAAGGATGCCAAATGTGTTGCTTGTCAAAATTGACAAGGTCTTCCCAGTTATTGCTCATTTAAGACTAAACCCAAAAAGATGTTTTTGTCATGATTTTTGAAACAAGCCGCATGCCTTGTTTAATGGGGGCAGGTAACTCAGCCCCGCCTTGCTCGATGGCGCTGGTGGCGTGCTGGTTTTCATCCTCGTGCATTTGTTCAAGGATGGCACGGGTTTTATGGTCGTTGTCGGGTAGCTTTTCGAGATGGCTATCAATATGTTGAACGACCTGTTTCTCTGTTTCGGCTAAAAAACCGAGGCTCCATTTGTCGCCGGCTAAACCGGCGGTGGCGCCAATGGCTAAAGAGCCCAAATACCAAGCAGGGTCTAGAATGCTGGTTTTTTCGCCAAGCTGGTCAAGACGTTTGCGACACCAAACAAGATGATCATTTTCTTCTTCGGCAGCTTGGGTCAGTTTTTCTTGCACGGCCTTGTTGCGAGCAGTTAATGACTGACCCTGATATAAGGCTTGGGCAGCGACTTCGCCAGCATGGTTTACACGCATCAGTTGCGCTGATAATTTAGCTTCGTCTTCATTAAGGTCGTTATCTTCGACGGCGTCAGACGGGTTTTCTCGCCCTGTTGTTTTAGCATGCCCCGCTAAGGTTCGTAACACACGGTCGGCATGAGCAATGAGGTTGTCAGCGGTGGAGTAAGCTCTTTGCATGGTTATACCTTTAGTTGTTGTGCTAGTAATGATACCGGATGCAAGGTGGTGGTGTTAAGCCCTGCTTGTTTTAAACCAGAGCGGATATGCAGTGCGCAGCCTACATTACTGGTTAGTAAATAATCAATTGTGTGATCTTTTAAAGGAGCAATGGTTTGATCGCGTAGGGTGGTTGCGGTTTCTTTGTGGGTGAGCATGTAGCTACCAGCCGCGCCGCAACACATTTGATTGGGTTCGAAAGAGCGGATGTTTAATTCATTGATATTAGCAAGTAGTTCAGTAATATCGGTGGTTGAGGGGTGAACATTTTTTAAGGTGCAAGGGGTGTGAAGCCAAGCCGATGCTTTCAGTGGTTTGAATGTGAGTGTACTTAAATAAGGCGCAATAAAATCACTGATATCAACGACTTTTTTTGATAGAGCATGGTCATATTCGGCTAAGGTAGAACCGCAACCACTGGCGACCGTAATGACGGCATCGTAGTGTGTATTATCAAACGTGTTTTGGTTGTTTTGGGCGAGCTTTAGTGCTTGCTGATGATTGCCAGCGTGTAAATCTATCGCGCCACAACAATATTGGTTTGGGGGAATGGAAACGTCAAAGCCACAATGTTGAAGAAGGAAGACAGTATCTTCTAGTGTTTTAGAATCAAGCACCTCTGTGGCGCAACCAGTAAAGAGCGCAACGTGCCCTCGCCTTTCTGCAACCAATGTCGGGTATGTTTCGTTAAACTGATTAGAGGAAATTTTGGCGGGCAAATAAGTATTTAGTTGTAAAGGGAGTTTACTTAAACCAACTTTCTGATAAAAACGCAGAAAAAAGTTTAGACTTTTCCTGTATTGTCCTTTGAGGCGACTAATGAATGAGCGTTCTAACAGGCTTAATTTATTATGCTCGGTGGTGTTTGTGTCGCCACGAAAGTCGTTGATGAGCCTAGCATATGGTACTTTGGCGGGGCACATTTGTTCGCAGGCTCTACACGTTAAGCAGTTATCAATGTGCTCGCTAAGCGTGTTTGTTAGTTCGAGATGGTCTTCTGACCAACCTTGAATGAGGGCTAGGCGGCCACGTGGTGATTCGTTTTCATTTTTAGTTAAATTGTACGTGGGGCACTGTGGTAGGCATAATCCACACTTAACGCAAAGGTCTGTATCGGTATAGTTGATTTGGTTTGTCAAAATAATAAAATAGGCAAGAGTGCGGATAATTCGTTATAATTAAACATTATATAATTTTATTTAAATAAACATTATGGTTATAAGTAAAAAACAACTGACGCATTTGAAGCGCTTAGAAGCGGAGTCTGTGCATATTATACGTGAAGTGATTGCTGAATTTGATAACCCGGCAATGCTTTATAGTGTAGGTAAGGATTCTTCGGTGATGTTGCATCTGGCACAAAAAGCGTTCTTTCCTGCCAAACCACCGTTTCCTTTGGTGCATGTGGATACCACTTGGAAGTTTAAAGAAATGATCGAGTTTCGGGATAAGCGGGCCAAAGAAGTAGGTATGGACTTGATTGTCTATATTAACCCAAAGGGTAAGGAGCTAAACATATCTCCATTTGAACATGGCTCATCGATGCATACCGATATCATGAAAACAGAAGGCCTGCGCCAGATGTTAGATAGTTATCAATATGATGCGGTGTTTGGCGGCGCTCGTCGTGACGAAGAAAAGTCACGAGCTAAAGAACGAATTTATTCATTCCGCGATAAAAATCACCGTTGGGACCCAAAGGCGCAACGCCCAGAATTATGGGATACCTATAATGGGCGCCATCAAAAAGGGGAGTCGATTCGAGTATTTCCGTTATCTAATTGGACTGAGCTCGATATTTGGCAATATATCTACCTTGAAGGGATACCTATTCCTGATTTGTATTTTGCAAAAGAACGCCCAGTGGTTGAGTACGGTGGAACCAAAATAATGGTCGATGACGAGCGTATGCCTGAAGAGTTACGTGACAAGGCGGTGATGGAGAAGGTGCGTTTCAGGACGCTGGGTTGTTACCCGCTAACAGGGGCAGTGGAGTCTACAGCGGAAACATTGCCTGAAATTATTCAAGAAATGCTGCTAACCAAAGTATCCGAGCGCCAGGGGCGATTGATAGACCATGATGAATCAGGGTCGATGGAGAAGAAAAAGATTGAGGGGTATTTCTAATGGCTGTTGAGCAAAATAACTTGATTGCATCTGATATCGAGGGGTATTTGAAGCAACATGAAAACAAAGAATTATTACGTTTTATTACCTGTGGTAGCGTAGATGATGGGAAAAGTACGTTAATTGGACGTTTACTGCATGACAGTAAAATGATTTTTGAAGATCAGTTGGCGGCAATTAATAATGACTCTAAAAAGCACGGTACAACAGGTGAAGCGGTTGATTTGGCTTTACTGGTTGATGGCTTGCAATCTGAACGTGAGCAAGGCATTACAATTGATGTGGCATATCGTTTTTTCGCCACGGACAAACGTAAGTTCATCATTGCAGATACCCCAGGGCATGAGCAATACACGCGAAATATGGCAACCGGTGCGTCTACAGCCGATTTAGCGATTATTCTCATTGATGCGCGTTATGGTGTGCAAACACAAACACGACGTCATAGCTATATTACAAGTTTGTTGGGTATTAAGCATATTGTGGTAGCCGTCAATAAGATGGATTTGGTTGAATTTAGCGAACAGCGTTTTAATGAAATTAAAGACGAGTATCAGTCGTTTGCAAAAGAGGTAGGTATCAACTCGCCTGTGTTTGTTCCCGTGTCAGCGTTGACTGGTGATAACGTTGTTAATGCCAGCAAAAATATGCCATGGAATACCGATGCGCCGTTGATGGAGCAGCTCGATACGATTCCGCTTGAAGATACGGTAAATCTTGAAAACTTCCGCTTACCAGTACAGTACGTAAACCGTCCACACTTGGACTTTAGAGGCTTTTGCGGCACCATTGCGGCGGGTAGTGTCCAGGTGGGTGATAGCATTACCGTGCTGCCATCGCAAAAAACATCAGTAGTTAAACAGGTAATTCAGCCAGCAGTTAGTGAAAGCGAAATGAATGTTAGCGAAGCATTTGCGCCAATGGCGGTCACCTTGACGCTTGAAGATGAAGTGGATATTAGTCGTGGCGATATGATTGTGAAAACGACTGATCTTCCAGACGTCGCTGACCAGCTAGATGTCACCTTGGTGTGGATGAATGAAACGGCGATGAATACAGGGGTGGATTACCTAATCAAAAGGGCTAGTAATGTTGTGCCAGGTAGGTTTGAGCAGATTCATCATAAGGTCGATGTTAATACATTAGAAAAAATTGAAGCCAGTGAATTGCAACTCAATGAAATTGCTCGTTGCCGCTTATCGCTGAAGCAAGCGATTGCTTTTGACGCATATGCCGATGTAAAGGGAACGGGTAGCTTTATTGTGATTGATAAGTACACCCACGCCACGTTAGCGGCGGGTATGATTCAAGAGAAATCTACTGTTGCCGCAAACGGCCAATCAGCAAAAGAATACAGTGCTTTTGAAAAAGATTTAAATGTATTGATTAGACAGCACTTTCCCGAATGGGGCTGTCGATCGATTGATGATTTGCTCTCGTAAAGAATCACTTGGTGTTAGTCACTGCATGGAAGCAGGGCTCATAATCCGGCTTGCGAAGGCCGATAAGTTAACGAAAATAGTTAATGAAAATTCTTAGGGATAGGACGTAGAATACACGGATGTATAAAGAAACGAATAAGCGCTCTCTTATCAAAGGGGTGACGTGGCGTATTGTTGCGACAACAACAACGATGCTGATTGTCTACGTGTTTTTTGGTCGACTGGATCTTGCTATTGCAACGGGGTTGCTGGAAAGTGTTTTAAAAATTGGACTTTTTTGGCTGCACGAAAAGGCTTGGCTAAAAGTGCGCTGGGGGAAAAAAAGAATAGAGCCTTTTAATCTTTGGTTTACCGGCTTACCACTGAGTGGCAAAACGACCATTGCTGATAAAGTTTTTGAGCAACTTGAAAAGCTTGATATCCCCATTGAGCGGATAGATTCAAAAGATATTCGGGACCTCATCCCGAATATTGGTTATACAAGGGACGATAGAAATCGTCATATGCACCGTATTGGCAACCTTGTTTGTACCTTGCAGAACAATTCAGTGTCAACTGTTGCCTCGTTTGTTTCACCGTATAAAGAATCACGCAGAGCAATTCGTGAAATGGTCAGAAATAATATTATTGTTTACGTAAAGGCAGACATCGAAACGTGTAAAAAGCGTGATCATAAGGGTGCTTACGCAAAAGCCTTAAGTGGGGAGTTTAAAAACTTTCCTGGCGTCGATGAGGTATATGAGGAACCTGAGCATGCCGAAGTAGTCGTTGATACGGATGCTTTGTCAGTTGACAAGTCAGTTGAAGTAATTGTTAAGTACGTTAAAAAGCATTACATCAAATAAGGGTAAATAAATGAGTACAAACACGGTATGGCATGAGCATCATATTAGTCAAAAGCAGCGCTCTATTTTAAAAAAACAAAAACCTTGTATTTTATGGTTTACCGGCTTAAGTGGTAGTGGTAAATCAACGGTTGCTAATGCAGTAGAAAATCAACTGTTTGCGATGAAGAAGCACACCTATTTGCTCGATGGCGATAACGTGAGGCAAGGGCTTAATAAAGGACTTAGCTTTAGTGAAGAAGATCGAATAGAAAATATCCGCCGCGTAGGTGAGGTGGCTAACTTGTTTTGTGATGCAGGCTTGGTTGTCGTTACTGCGTTTATTTCCCCGTTTGCTAAGGACCGTCAAATGGTGCGAGATATGGCCATGCAAGGCCAGTTTGTGGAGGTGTTTATTGATGCACCATTAGAGGTTTGTGAGCAGAGAGATCCTAAAGGGTTATATAAAAAAGCGCGTGCAGGAGAGATTAAAGACTTTACGGGTATCGACTCACCTTATGAGGTGCCGGTAAACCCTGAGCTGCATGTTGTTAACGACGGCATTAGTATTGAAGAGGCGGCTACGGAAGTTGTGGCTTACCTTAAAAAGAACGCATATATTTAAAAATGTTAGATAATATAAACATAGAAGACATTGTGGCACTCGCAAAAAAAGCAGGTGATGCCATTATGGATATTTATCAAAAAGATTTTGAGGTTGAGTTTAAGGCGGATCAATCGCCACTGACTGAGGCCGATACGGCGGCGCATAAGATTATAGAGCAAGGCTTAAAAGAGCTGGATCAAAAGAATAACAGGCTAATCCCCCTTATGTCAGAAGAAGGCAAAAATATTCCTTATCAGAATAGAAAGGATTGGGACTACTTCTGGATGGTTGACCCTGTAGATGGCACTAAAGAATTTATCAAAAAAAATGGTGAGTTCACCGTCAATATTGCCTTAATAAATCAAGGCATGCCTGTTTTAGGCGTGGTGTATGCGCCAGCGCTGGGGCAAATGTATTGGGCTAAGCAAGGCGAAGGGGCCTTTAAAGACGGGCAAGCTTTACCGTTAAAACGAGCTGAGCAGCGAGATAGCTATAAAGTAGTAGCTAGTCGTTCGCATCTGTCTGATGAAACAAAAATATTCATTGATGAGATAAAAACAGAAAAAGTCAAAGAGCTAGTATCCATTGGTAGTTCCTTGAAGCTTTGTCTCGTTGCAGAAGGTGAAGCTGACATTTATCCAAGACTAGGACCAACAATGGAATGGGACACGGCTGCGGCACACGCGGTTGTTTTATGCGCTGGAATGAAGGTATGTGAGTTTAATAAGGGTGAGATCTCAAAACCGCTTGTATATAATAAACAAAATTTACTGAATCCTTTTTTTATTGTTTCATCCATTAGCTAACAAATAAACTTATATGGCTTACTATAAACAGCATATCTTTTTTTGTACCAACCAGCGAAGCGATGGTCGTGCATCTTGCCAAGACCATAATGCACAAGAAATGCGTGATTACTTAAAGAAGAAAGTAAAAGAAGCAGGCATTGCAGGACCAGGTGGTGTAAGGGTTAATAATGCAGGGTGTTTAGATCGCTGTGGTCAAGGCCCTGTGCTGGTTATTTATCCCGAAGAAACCTGGTATCAATTTAAGAGCAAAGAAGATATTGATGAGATTTTTGAGCGGCAGATTAAAAATAACCAACGTGTAAATAGGTTAGTTATTTAAGCTATTTAAAGTAGAATCCAAGATTTTTTTGGATTTTTAACGGCCTATAGGTGGTCGTTTCAGCAATCCAGCAGGGTTATTTAGGAATGAATATGAGATTAGTAGTTACTGGTGGGGCAGGCTTTATTGGCTCAGCGGTTATCCGTCATATTATAAATGACACGGAACATATGGTTGTGAATATCGACAAATTAACCTATGCAGGTAATTTAGAATCATTGGCAAGCGTGAGTGGTAGTGAACGATATACGTTTGAGTGTGTTGATATTTGTGATGCGCAGGAGGTAAAGCGTGTTATTGAGTATCATCAGCCAGATATTATTATGCATTTGGCCGCAGAGTCACATGTGGATAGGTCTATTGATGGCCCTGGTGAATTCATTCAGACGAATATCGTCGGCACCTATATAATGTTGGAGCAAGCTCGTAGTTATTATCGCCAGCTCGATAGCGTGCAACAAGAGAGCTTCAGGTTTCATCATATTTCAACTGATGAAGTGTATGGCGATTTGCCGCACCCAGATGACGAGAAATTCAATTCCAATCACTTGCCACTTTTCACAGAAACAACACCTTACGCGCCAAGTTCACCGTATTCTGCCAGCAAAGCAAGCTCGGATCACCTTGTTAGAGCTTGGCAAAGAACTTACGGCTTACCAGCGATCATAACAAATTGTTCAAATAATTACGGTCCGTACCACTTCCCCGAAAAACTCATTCCGTTGGTCATTCTCAATGCTTTAGAAGGCAAGCCGTTGCCTATTTACGGCAAAGGTAATCAAATTCGTGATTGGTTGTATGTTGAAGACCACGCTAGGGCCATAGTGCTTGTTGCAACTAAAGGTAAAGCGGGCGAAACCTATAATATAGGTGGTAACAACGAGAAACAGAACATTGAAGTCGTGCAAACAATCTGCCATGTGTTGGATGAGCTTGTTCCAAAAGATGGTTATTACGAAGATCAAATTACCTATGTTGCCGATAGACCAGGGCATGATATGCGCTACGCCATCGATGCGAGTAAAATAGATCAACGGCTCGGCTGGAAGCCACAAGAAACTTTTGAAAGTGGTATTAAGAAAACAGTTGAATGGTATTTGAATAACCAAGCGTGGTGTCAGCATGTTCAAGATGGCAGTTATCAGCGTGAAAGGTTAGGGGGTAAGTAATGAAAGGAATAATTTTAGCAGGCGGTTCAGGTACGCGTTTGCGCCCAATCACACAGGGAGTCTCGAAACAGTTACTACCCATTTATGACAAGCCGATGATATTTTACCCGTTATCTGTATTAATGTTAGCGGGTATACGCGAGGTGCTTATTATTTCTACGCCGGAAGATTTACCAAACTATGAGAAGCTTCTAGGAGATGGTAGCTTTTATGGTATTGAGCTTAGTTATGCCATTCAACCATCGCCAGATGGCCTTGCGCAGGCGTTTATTATTGGTGAAGATTTTATTGGCGATGATAGTGTCTGCTTGATTTTGGGCGATAATATTTTTTATGGTGAGTCATTTTCAGAAAAGCTAAAAAAAGCGACCACTAGAAAAAAAGGTGCAACTGTATTTGGTTATTGGGTAGATGATCCTGAGCGGTTTGGTGTTGTAGATTTTGATGATGAAGGTAATGCTTTATCCATTGAGGAAAAACCAACTAATCCAAAATCAAACTATGCGGTAACTGGGCTTTATTTTTACGACAACGATGTCATTAATATTGCAAAGTCAGTTAAGCCGTCGAGCCGTGGAGAGCTAGAAATTACAGCGGTCAATAACGCTTACCTTAAACGCGGTGACTTGCAGGTGAGTGAGCTAGGTCGAGGTTTTGCATGGCTAGACACTGGAACGCATGATAGTCTTATGGAGGCAGGGCACTTCATACAAACTATTGAGCATCGGCAAGGCCTTAAAGTGGCTTGTTTAGAGGAAATTTCCTACCGCAGCGGTTGGATTAGTAAAGAAGAATTACTAAAGCGTGCTGAAACATTTATTAAGACAGGGTATGGGCAGTATTTACGTAAAATAGCGAATATCAAAACACCTGAATGAGAGTGCTTCTTACGGGTTGTCAGGGGCAGGTTGTTTACTACCTTGAAAATCAGCTAAAAGAAACATCATGGACATTATTGTCATGTGGACGAAATGATCTAGATATCAGTGATGGAGAGGCCGTAATTGCTGTAGTTCAGAGCTTTATGCCAAATGTTATTATCAATGCAGCGGCCTATACGGCTGTGGATCGTGCTGAATCCTAATCTGAATTGGCTTTTAAAGTAAACACAGAAGGCCCTGAAAACCTGGCTAAAGCTGCGTAGAAGGTCAACGCAGCACTACTGCATATTTCACGGATTATGTATTTTCTGGAAATAAAGAGGGGCTCTACAGCGAATCAGATGCTGTTGCACCTAATGGCGTTTATGGTGTAAGCAAATTGGCCGGTGAAGCAGCAGTAATCAAACATTGCCCTCAGCATATTATTCTTCGAACAGCGTGGGTATTTGGCGAGCATGGGCAGAACTTTGTTAAGACGATGCTCCGCTTGAGCCAAGAAAAAAACAATTGAGTGTCGTTGCTGATCAGTTTGGTGGGCCAACCTTTGCTGGGGATGTTGCTAAAACACTCATTAAGATTGTGAGTCAAATAGAAGTTAATGCGAATTGTTGCTGGGGTGTGTACCACTATAGCGGCTCACCACATGTTAGTTGGTTCCAGTTTGCAGAAACTATTTTTAGGGAAGCTCAGGAGCAGGGGATTATGGAATGTTCGCCAGTATTAAGCGCGATAGAAACATCCTGCTATCCAACTGCGGCAAAACGGTCAGCGAACTCAGCATTGGATTGTGGCAAAATTAATCAAGTTTTTGGAATCAAACAAAGTGATTGGGTTGGTGCTTTATTGCGGATAAAACACTACATATAAAAGCACAGAGATGAAGGTGATAGAAACAGATATACCAGACGTGAAGATCATCAAGCCAACAGTATTTGGTGATGAGCGGGGTTTTTTCTTTGAAAGCTTTAATGCCAGAGCATTTAATGCAGCTGTAGGCCACGCAGTAGAGTTCGTCCAGGATAATCATTCAAAATCCAGTAAAGGTGTGCTGCGCGGCTTGCATTACCAAATCCTGCAACCACAGGGTAAGCTGGTTCGAGTTGTAGAAGGTAAGGTGTTTGATGTAGCGGTGGATATTAGAAAGTCATCACCTACTTTTGGGCAATGGGTTGGCGTTACGTTATCAGCAGAGAATAAAAAACAATTGTGGGTGCCAGAAGGCTTTGCTCATGGGTTTATAACACTCTCTGATAGCGCTGATTTTTTATACAAAACAACTAATTATTATGCGCCAGAATTTGAAAGAAGTATTATTTGGAACGATCCTTCGATAAATATTCATTGGCCGGTAGGCGTCGATCCGCTTTTATCGGCCAAAGACCTGCAGTGTCCGGTATTTAAATCTGCGGAACTGTTTGGGTGAGAAACTATCCGTAGGTAAGGCGTCCCTATATGTCACCTAGCTGGTGTGAGTCTGGGATATTATGTCTAGATTATTTAATTAACTGTTTTGAGGTAATTTGGTATAAAGCCGGTGTTGATATAAGCCTGAGGTTGGGCTTTCTTATTTGGGTTTTGTGGTGTGTTATTGAGCCCATTATTTATTTAGGGTGTTTTTTACATAAATGAAATGAGTGAAACATCGAGCCGTGGAGAGTTAGAAATTGCCGCAGTTAATAATGCTTATCTGGAGCATGGTGATCTGTAAGTAACAGATTAGAGCGCAGATTTGTATGGTTAGATACAGGGATGCACGATAGCTTTATGGAGGCGGGCCATTTTATTCAAACAATTGAACGGAGCCAAGGGCTCAAAGTTGCTTGCCTAGAAGAGATTGCTTATGGCAATGGTTGGATTGATAAGGAGGAATTGTTGTCACGTTCAAAGACTTTTATTAAAATGGGATATGGACAGTATTTGCAAAAAATTGCCGGCTTTTAAATACGAGAATGAGGGCTCTTCTTGCCGACTGTCTATGGTAAGCAGGCTATTATCTTACCTAGCAAATAAAGGAAAAGTCATGGGCTTGGCCTAACGAGTTAGGTTTTGGTGATAGAATATCCTCCAATCGGGTTGTCGAGGAGGTTTACGCTAGAGATGGTCAAGAACCACGGCTGTTCGGTGGTAGACCGCATAGAACTCGAGCCTTTATTTACTTCAGAGTAATACAAAGTAGCGTTTAATGAGGCTCGTTATTAATGAGCTATAAATAGTTAGCAGATGTTCAAGCGATAAGTCTGCTGGTTTCCCAATTTATACTAGGCGTCAGGCTATTTTAAAGCTGTGCTGTTGCAAAATAGAGCAAAGGTATGGTGTAAAATAAGGCGCTTGGTTAAAAGTGTTGGAAATTGTAAGTAGCATATTTAAGGAGGTGTATCGTGAGAATGATAGGTGCAGAGATGCTGGATGTAAAAGCTATTAAGTCAGCCTTGTTTAGTGTGTGTTGTTTGTAGGAAGTAAAAAAAACAATTATGGGTTGTTGCTGGCTTTTTTGTCTTAAGTGAGGGTGCTGATGTTGTGTGCCCGACGATAGATTATTATGCTCCGTAGCATGAGGGCCGCATCATTCGGCGCTTGATAATAGACCGAGAGTTCAATGCAAAACTAATAATGTCATAAAATAATGCTAAGGGAGTTGGTTTTGACGCTGCAAAATATTTTTTTTATAAAATACATTGAAAATGAATAGGTTTTATTGGGAGTTAATTTGGTATAAAGCGACGTCTGAATTAAAAGCAGAGTCAAGCCGTTCCTACCTTGGGTTTTTATGGTGGATCGTTGAGCCGGCACTTTATATGGTTGCCTTTTATATTGTTTTTGAGCTGGTGTTTCAAAGAGGTGGGCCGGGCTTTATCCCTTTTTTATTATGTGGGTTGATCGTTTGGAAGTGGTTTGGAAGTGTTGTTTCCGGGGGTGCTAATGCTATAACGTCAAATTCTGCGTTAATAAGGCAAGTTTACCTCCCTAAATATCTGCTTCCAGTGAGTATTTTGTTTAATGGCACAATCAAATTTTTAATTGTGATGTGTTTGTTTGTTTTATTTTTGTTGCTTAATGGAGTTGTTCCGGCACTTGCATGGCTAAGCTTACCGCTAGTGATAATTATTCAGTTTTTATTTATAGCCTGTATAGCTGGCTTTGTCGCGTCTGTTGTCCCATTGCTGCCAGATATTAAGTTGATATTAGATAATGTGCTTATGTTGTTATTTTTTATTTCAGGAGTCTTTTTTGATATCTCGTTGGTGCCTGAGAATGTAAAGGCATATCTTGCCTTAAACCCAATGGCGGTAATTATTGAAAGCTATAGAGTTATTTTAATCAATGGGAATTGGCCAAACTTTATAATGCTGGGTCTCGTTCTTTTTCTTTCAATACTGCTGCTTTATGTCACTTACCATATATTTAAACATTATGATCGCGTTTACCCTAAAATATTAATATAAATGAGCTATGTATAACTCTGAACCGATTATAAGTTTAAAAAACGTGGGCGTATCATATCGTCGACGAGCAGGAGTGCTTAGGTGGAATAAATATTGGGCGCTGAATGATATAACGTTTGACCTATATAAAGGTGAAACGCTTGGCATCATTGGTAGAAATGGTGCCGGCAAGAGCACTTTGTTACAGGTTTTGGCGGGTATTATTTCACCAGATAAAGGTGTTATTACTCACAATGAAAGCACGGTATCTTTGCTAAGTCTTCAGGTGGGGTTTTTGCCGCATATAACAGGCCGAGAGAATGCTATTTTAAGTGGAATGCTGCTTGGTATCAATAAATCTGAGATAGAGAAAGCAATGCCAAAAATAATCGAGTTTTCAGGTCTCGGTGAATTTATAGATCAACCTGTGAATTCATATTCCACTGGAATGAGGGCAAGGCTAGGTTTTTCAGTTGCAAACCAAATGGATCCTGATGTTATTCTTGTTGACGAGGTATTAGGTGTGGGGGATGTAGAGTTCAAAAAGAAATCTGCGGCAGCAATGAGAGAAAAGATATCATCAAATAAGACAGTGGTTATAGTTTCTCATGATGAAAAAACCTTAAAAGATCTATGTGACCGAATTTTATGGGTAGATAGAAAAGGCATGTGTGTAGAAGGGGGTATTGATGATGTCTTGATATCCTATAATCAATCGTATTAAAAATAACTTAGGGGTTATGTGTAGTGAGTGCTAAGAGTTTAACTAAGTTTGTGATTCTTACTCGTGGTAGGACTGGGTCAACGGCAATAGTGGATGAAACCAATCAGCATCAAGATATCTCTTGTAAGCAGGAGGTTTTTGTTAGTCTTAGGGTGACTCCTTTATATGCTTTGTATCAAAAATATGGAACATCTTTTGAAGAGTACGGGTTTAATGAAGAATGGTTTCCAATATTTGCTTTATGGTTAAAGCAATTTAAGAAAAGTAGGCTTTTATCTAAAGTGAATTTTTTGAAAAAAATTTATAATCCACTTAATATTCGTAGGGTGAATCGGTATTTGGATGAACTTGAGAATCATGGTGTTAACCTAGGTTGTGAGGTACTGGGTTTTAAGTTGTTAGAGCATCAAGTAGCAGAGATTCCCGGCTTTATAGCTTTGTTAAAGCAACGGAACTATAAGGTGATCTACCTTGAGAGAAAAAATGTTGTTAGGCAGGTGCTCTCGGGTGTAATTGCAAATAAACGTAAAAAATTTAATGCTAAAAATTATCAGTCGGATGGTCAATTATATGAATTGGATCTCAATAATTTTAAGAGTCTGATAGAAGGAGAGTTGCACGCAATACGCTCGCAGAAAAAGATGGTTGAAGGGAATGGTTTTGACTCACTATTAATTAATTACGAGGATTTTTTAAATAACCGCCCTGAGTTTTTCAAAGAAATTTTTGAATTCCTAGGTGTGGATAATGTTCTTCCCGAAGGGTCTGATTTTTCTATCATGATACCTAATGTCAAAGATGTAGTTAAAAATTATGATGAATTTTATGCTTGTATCGAAGGTATGGGGATGCGCGAGTATATTGAAAGCTAAGAACGAGTGGTAAATGTGAGAGCACAGGGGATGAGGTTTTTATGGAAACTACCTTTATTATCGCTAGAAACTTATCAAGTAGCTGTTAAAAAACTAATTAATTTTTGAGCGAATATATAAATGAAGCTTATTAAAGTTGATAGTCCTCAAGGTGCTACCAGAAGCATTAGGGCCACTAAATTGGCTATTTTTTATAGAGAAAAGCTTAAGCATATTAGGTTGATTCGTATTGTTGTCCGAAGGGTTTGGGGTGCATCTTTGAGTTTGTATTCGAATCTGGAAAACGCTTACAAATGTTGTTTGTTGGGGGGTACTCATAGAAGACGGCGGTCTTTAAGCAAGCAAAGAGATTATGTGGAACAGAACGCTATATTTTCTCACAAATTATACGACTTTGAGCCTATACCCTTAGCGCAACCAATTGTTTACCCCGTAAAACATAAGGAATACCTGGACTCAGTGGGAGACCACCTCGTGTTCCCAGAACTATCTATTAAAGTTTTGCAAGAAGCCACTTGTTATGGTGGCACAAATATGGTTCTTGTGGGCGCTGAAGTGATACATCATGACCTGTATGATTGTAAAAGCGACTTAACCAGTGAGGAGCTTCATTGTAAGGTAAAGGTTTTTCCAAAAAAAAACCAAATTAGATGGCTCATGGAAGATCAGGATCCCATTCGGCTTTCACGAGCAGCGGTGTTTGTCGACGCGTGTGCTGAGAATTATGCTCACTGGTTAACTGAAGTGTTGCCTCGTATAATGCTTTTTTGTTTAGAAGATTCATATAAAGATGTTCCCCTTATTGTAAATGACGGGCTGCATGAAAATATTATGAGCTCTCTTGAGTTAGTGGTAGGTGTTGGACGAGAGGTTTTAGTTTTGCCTGCAGGAAGAGCGGTTTTGGCTGATGAGCTTTTTGTCACCTCGGTGGTTGGTTATGTGCCATTTGACCGGAGGAAAAATAAATTTATGGAGTTCTCGCAAGGAGTTTTTAGCGCTTATGCTTTAAGTTTGCTTCGAGAGACTATAAGTGGTTCAGGTTTTTGTGCCGAGAAGGGTGCCGCCTCACCAGAGAAGATATTTTTAAAGCGAAATTCAGGGTTGAGAAAGGTTGTGAACACTATTGAAGTTGAAAAAATATTGGTTGGGAAAGGATTTGTGGTTGTCGAGCCGGAGAAGTTAAGTTTTATACAGCAAGTGAAGTTATTTAGTCATGCTAAGCAAGTTATTGCCCCAACAGGTGCGGCGTTGGCGAATGCAATTTTTTGTAAGTCAGGCGTCAAAGTGGCTGTTTTAATGGCTAAGAACAAGGATATGATATACAGGTATTGGGTAAATATGCTGTCGCCACTCAAGTTAAAAGTGTTTTATGTATTAGGTGAAATGCACCAAAACCTAGACCTTGGGATACATGGGGATTTTTATATTGAGGCCCACGATGTACTCAATCTATTGAATGCAATGGAGGAAGAGTGAGTGACATACATCCATCAGCAATAGTTTCCCCCAAAGCGATATTAGGAGAAGGCGTTCAGGTAGGACCATTTTGTATTATTCATGATAATGTGATTCTGGGAAGTAAGGTAAAAGTAGAGGCGTATTGTGAGCTTGGAATAAAGACCCCGCTAAGTGATGGGGGGGCGCTAGTTATTGGGACGGGGGCATTAATTCGCTCTCACTCTACTTTCTATGAATCATCTGTATTTGGAGAAGGTTTGGTTACAGGGCATCAGGTAACGGTAAGAGAGGGGACAGTAGCTGGAAAGGGTTTTCAAATTGGCACGTCGAGCGAAATTCAGGGTGATTGCTCTGTTGGAGATTACGTGAGGTTTCAGTCAAATGTTTTTGTCGGAAAAAAAACTATCATTGGTAATTTTGTTTGGGTTTTACCTTATGTTGTATTTACTAATGACCCTACACCTCCCAGTAATGTGCTGCTGGGCTGTACGGTTGAAGACTATGCAAGTATTTCTGCTGCGTCGGTAATTCTTCCAGGCGTGATAATCGGCCGTCATGCGCTTGTTGGGGCTCAAGCTTGTGTTACAAAAAATGTGCCAGCGAATATGGTAGTAGCAGGTGTACCAGCACGTGTAATTGGAGAAGCAAAAAAAATTAAATTGCGGGATGGATCAGATCGGTCTGCGTATCCATGGACGAAACATTTTACACGCGGGTACCCAAATACAGAGACCAGTACTTGGTCTGAAAGAGAAGGAGAGGAATAATGATTGAGAAGTGTTCTATTATTGATTTGCCGCGAATAAATGATCCACGCGGTAATTTAACGTTTGTCGAAGGAGGAGAGCATATCCCTTTTGATATTCGTCGTGTTTACTACTTGTATGATGTTCCGGGGGGATCGGAACGCGGTGGGCATGCTCATAAAGAGCTACACCAGTTAGTTATTGCTATGTCGGGCTCATTTGACATTCATCTTGATGATGGGGTTTCAAAAAAGACAGTACATTTAAACCGTAGTTATCAGGGGCTTTATATTTGCCCGATGATTTGGCGTGATATCGATAACTTCTCATCTGGTGCAGTATGCATGGTCTTAGCCTCAGAATATTTTGATGAGCTAGATTACTATCGAGATTATAACGAATTTATTGATGTATCTAAAAAGGTGGTTAAATGAAGGAGGTGCCTTTTTTAGACCTTGCACAATTGCATCAAACTATTCGCAAGCCATTAGATCAAGCTTATAAACGTGTAATGGACTCTGGTTGGTTTAGTATGGGAGGTGAGCTTGAGGCATTTGAAAGCGAATTTGCACAATACTGTGAAGTAAAGCATTGTGTTGGCGTTGGGAATGGGCTTGAGGCGCTCCATCTTTTGCTGAGAGCTTATGGCATAGGAGCAGGTGATGAAGTCATTGTACCTTCTAATACCTTTATTGCTACATGGTTTGCTGTAACTGAGTGTGGGGCAACGCCTGTTCCAGTAGAGCCGAATATAGACACGCATAATATTGACCCTGTGTTAATTGGAGAGGCGATTACTAGCCGTACGCGGGCCATCATCCCTGTGCACCTGTACGGGCAATCGGCAGATATGGATCCAATAAATGAATTAGCAAGCAAACATAGTCTTCTTGTCATTGAAGATGCTGCGCAAGCGCAAGGGGCTCGCTATAAGGGTAGGCGAGTTGGGTCACTGGGGCATGCTGCAGCCACAAGTTTTTACCCAGGAAAAAACCTTGGTGCATTAGGGGACGGAGGCGCCATACTAACAAATGATCAGCACCTTGCTGATAAAGTTAAATTGCTTAGAAATTACGGTTCTGAAACTAAGTATCAGCATGATGTGGTCGGCGTGAATAGTCGACTAGATGAAATGCAAGCAGCTTTTTTAAGAGTAAAGCTTTCGGTACTAGATCAATGGAACGAGCAACGCAGAGGTGTAGCGCGACAGTATTTAGAAAAATTAGATGGCGCGGGTTTTGTTTTACCATATGTGCCAAAATATGCAGAGCCAGTATGGCACCTTTTTGTTATTCGTTGCCAGCAGCGAGATAAATTAAAAGAGCATCTTGAGAATCATGGTATTTCAACGGTCATTCATTATCCAGTACCGCCTCACCTGCAAGTGTGTTACCCAGGATTTAATGGTCATCACTTGCCTCTTGCTAAGGTGTTAGCAGATGAAGTGTTGAGTTTACCAATGTCGCCTGTTCTTGAGCCGGTGGCGCAGGAGGGCATCACTAAAAGTCTTTATGGTTTTCTGAGTTCTTCAGCTAAGAGCGACGTTTCATAACGTATTTGATCAGTAGACATAAATGAAATTCATACATAGAAATGAGGGTAGTGATGTCAGAAGATATTAGTATCATAATGGCCATCTATAATCATGAGAATACGCTGGCAGAGGCTATTGAAAGTGCGCTAATGCAAGTAATGCCATATAAGAGTGTTATTTATTGCCTAAATGATGCTTCTACTGATAGAAGCGGTGAAATAGCCAGCAGTTACGAAAAAAAATACCCAGATAGGGTCAAAGTTTATACTAGCCCTGAGAATTTGGGCTCAGGGAAAAAGTCATTTCTATATCATCGCCCCCCTGTAAAAGGGAGGTATTGGTGTTTATTAGCCGGTGATGATTATTGGACTAGCTCTGATAAATTGAGACAGCAGATCGGATTTCTTGATAGTCACCTTGACTATGTTGGCTGTAGTTGTAATACCATAATGAAAAATGAAGTTACCGGCGATGAAAGTATAATTGAGCCATCTCGAAATACTTGGAATCTTTTTGATTTGATATTGCTGAATCACAAATATGCACAGTATGTACATACCACCAGTATAATTTGGCGTAATATTTATTCTGATAATGACACTTTTTTACCTCCAGGTTTCAAAAAGGAATATGCGCATGGGGATGTGATGCTGTCACATATGATGCTAGACAGTGGTGGAAAAATGAAGAATATTCCAGAGGTCATGAGTTGTTATCGCGTCACCGGAAAAGGTGTATGGACTAGCAAATCCCAAAATAAGCAAGAGAATATAAATAAGAGTTTGAAGAAATATATATATCGTTCATTGCCTTTTAAATATAAAGTTTATCTGTACTTAGAGTTAGTGTGGCGTAACTCTGGGAAGTTGAAAAAGCTTTTTCCAGGGCCGGTTAATGAGTAAAGAAAAATTTAGCTTTTATAAAGAGCACCCCAAAACCTGTAATCCTGATGATTTTTGGGGGCAGGTTAAACGAACTGTGAACGGTGAACCGGTTGCGCAAGATCAGATTGATATGATCGTTGAGGCGGTAGTGAAAAGCCTTGAATTAAATGAAGACGATACGCTGTTGGATTTGTGTTGCGGTAATGGGGCGCTAAGTACATTGCTTTTTAAGCACTGTAAAGGTGGCTTAGGGGTGGACTTTTCTGAGCACCTAATTTCAATAGCAAATAGGTATTTTTCTAACCCGCCCGATCAAATGTATCATTTGCAGGACGTTATTGAGTTTTGCGAAGATCCAATAATGCCGTGTAATTTTTCTAAAATGGTTTGTTATGGGTCATTTCCCTTTATTGAGCAAGAAAGAGCAGAAGCAATGCTGTGCTTGCTTAATAGTAAATTCCCGAATATAGAGCGCGTTTTTATCGGGAATTGTCCTGATAAGAGCTTGTTAGAAAAGTTTTATGGGGATAGAAAACTCACTCCTGACAATGAGAGCGATCCTGATACTGCCATTGGTATTTGGCGTACTCAAGAAGAGTTTATCTCACTAGCGAAACACTGTGGTTGGAAGGCGACTATTCATATAATGCCCGAGCAGTATTATGCCGCTCATTACCGCTACGATGTTATTTTGACAAAGTGAATATTGCGATGGAAAAAATACAGGTTGCGTGGGTATCAGGTATGCCGCGCTCTGGAACTACTTGGCTTTCGCAAATTCTTGCATCGTCACCGGAGGTCAGGCTAAAGTCTTGCCCACTGTTTTCATATGAATTTAAGGATAGTTTGGACGAAAATAGTTCAGCGGAAGAATGGGGGGAGCTCTTTTCCAAACTCTATCAGACAAGTTCTGAGTTTCTAGATCAGGAGCATCTCCGTAAACATGGGTTGGTGCCTTCTTTTAAAGAGAAAAATGAAAACCCTCAGCACTTAATTATTAAATCTAATCGATTTCATAATTTAACGCCTAACATTTTGAAGTTAAATCCTCAGGTCCGTTTTATATATATAGTACGTAATCCTTGCGCGGTTCTTTACTCTTGGTTAAGTAACTCTAATGAATTTCCTTTGAATGCGGATCCATTAGCGGAGTGGAGAACCGGTCAATGTCGAAAAACTGGTCCGGGTGAGTTTTGGGGGTTCGATGACTGGAAGAAAGTTACTACAAAAGCTCTTAGACATAGTGAGCAGTATCCAGATCGGTATAAAATCATACGTTACGAGGACCTTGTGCGGGATACTCGGTACTATATCAGAGAAATTTTTTGTTTTTTTAAAGTGCCATATGGGTCTCAGACTCATGATTTTATTGAGTTTTCACATAGTCGGCATGACGATCACCAGCACTCTGTGTTCAAAGATCCTAAACTAAATAACAAATGGGAAAAAATGCTTGACCCGGCGATTGCTTCGGAATGTTTGGATGAGATTAGAGGTACGGAGTTAGAGAGGTTTTATAAATAATGAATTATTTATAAAATTTTCGAATCAATGATATATTGATTTTATTTTTTCGAGACTCTATGGATATACAAGTTAGCAGGAAAGAGAAGCTTAATGATTTGGCTTTTTTTGGTGGTAGGTGCTTATTTACAGAGCCTAAGTCTACATCAAGTCTGGCTAAGCCAGATTTTGACAGTTTCCTGGACTATTCTGAGCAGTTCTTTAAGCGGCAGCACTATACCAATAACGGGTTTTTAGTAAAGCTGTTGGAAAAGCGCCTTGCTGAATTTCACGATACCCAATTTTGTGTCACCTTCTGTAGCGGGTTTTGGGGGCTTGTGCTGGCAATTACTTCGCTTGGACTTAAGGGAAAGAGCGAAATTATTATGCCGTCTTTGACATACCGTAGAATGGCAGATATTGCGGCGTGGGCTAAGTTGAAACCTCATTTTTGTGAGGTTGACCCAAAAACATTATCTATGAACCGCTATACAGCAGGTGAGTGTATCAATAGTGAAACTGCGCTGATTCTGGCAGTGCATCCCCTTGTTAATTGCTGTGATGTTCAGGGGTTAGTCAGCCTTGGCCTAGAACACGGTATTCCTGTGTTATTTGACTCAGTTGAGTCTGTGTACGAGTCAACAAGTATTGGCAAAGTAGGCAGTTTTGGTGATGCGGAATGTTTTTCAATGCATGCCAGTAAGTTGTTGAATGGCTTCGAAGGTGGCTATGTCACTACCAATAATTCGGAATTAGCTCAAAGGTTGGCGTTATTACGAAGCTTTGGGTTTGAAGGGCAGGATAACTGTGCGGTTGCTGGGGGTCTCAATGCAAAGCTTAATGAAATACATGCGGCAATGGCGCTTACTAACCTAGATGAAATTTCTCAATTGGCAGCTAGGAATAAACGACGTTACCGACAGTATCAATCAGAACTGCAGGCGATACCTGGCATTCGCTTGGTTGAGTTCGATGAATCCTTCAG
The DNA here is from genome assembly GCF_000442595.1 of Cycloclasticus zancles 78-ME. Classification (NCBI taxonomy): domain Bacteria; kingdom Pseudomonadati; phylum Pseudomonadota; class Gammaproteobacteria; order Thiotrichales; family Piscirickettsiaceae; genus Cycloclasticus; species Cycloclasticus zancles. The sequence goes on from NC_021917.1 coordinate 453,413, forward strand.
TACTAGTTATAAAAACGTGGTAGTTGAGTTACTTGATAGTTGGCCACTAAAGAGAGATGAAACTGTCGATATTTTGAATGCTGAGAATGTTCTTGCTCGTGCATATTATTCACCTCCATTACATCGTAAAAGGATGAGTTACCCACATGTTCCCGCATCTCTCAGTGAAACGGACCTTCTTTCTGAGCGCTTTATGCTTTTACCATGCGGAGATCATGTGGAATTAGGTGATATTGGTGAAGTTATTAGAATTTTGGAGTTTATTGGTTCTAATGGAGTTGAAATTGCCAGTCGACTAGAAGAAAGAGAAGCAAGCTAACATGAAAAAAGATAATTTTGCCTTGTACGGTGGTCCTGCGGCATTTGACAAACCTTTGCCTGTTGGGCAGCTTTACTTTCCTTCATGGGAGCGCTATGAAGTTGAAATGCGTGGTATTTTTGAACGACGTTACTACACTAATCAGGGGCCATTAGTTCAAAAATTAGAGGAAAGGCTTCAGGATTTTCTTGGTGTCAAACATGTAATCTGTGTTACGAATGCAACTATAGGGTTGATGATGGCAGTAGAGGTATTAGAGCTTTCTGGAAAAGTAATCTTGCCTTCATTTACATTTATTGCATCTGCCCAATCACTGAGCTGGACTGGTGTTGAGCCAGTCTTCTGTGATGTTGATCCTGGTACTCACCAACTAGCAATTGAAAAATTAGATTCATTAATTGATAAACATGTTTCTGCTATTATGGGTGTGAATTTGTGGGGGGGTGCATGTGATCCGGAGAGGTTGGAGCACTATGCAAAAGACAGGGGGTTAAAGTTATATTTTGATTCTGCTCATGCTTTCGGGTGCGAGACAGATGGGAAAAAAATTGGAGGGTTTGGCAGTCTCGAGGTTTTTTCTTTTCATGCAACCAAGGTTTTAAGTGCAACGGAAGGTGGGTGTATCAGCACCAATGATGGCATGCTTGCAGCGCGCTTAAGAAATATTCGAAGCAGTTATGGAGCCGGTAAGTCTGTGCCTGTTGTGAAGACTTCAAATGGCCGGATGTCAGAAGCACAAGCCGCTATCGCTCTTATGAGTTTTGAGGATTTCCCTCAGAATCAACAAAATAATGAAGGCTTGTTTCGTATGTATGATGAGGGCTTGAGGAGAACTCCTGGGATTAAGTTGGTAAAGCCAGCCGGTGTTACGTTCTCAAACTACCAGTATGTTGTTTGCGAAGTTGATGAAAGTATTTTTGGGTTGTCGAGAGATTCATTGATCAAAATTCTTAAGGCCGAAAATGTGAATGCGCGGCGTTACTTCTATCCAGGTGCTCACCGTAGCATTGAGTATCAAAATAAATTATCGAGTTATCAAGATAGCTTACCGGTCACAGATCACCTGTGTGCCTCATGCATCCAACTGCCAATTGGCGCAATGGTTGATAGCAATGCAGTAGAAGTGATTAGTGAAATCATTAATAAAAGCCATTACAATTCTGTATCTTTGCGGGCGTTATTAGAAGGTGGGAGTAAATGAGGCTTGGTATTATGCAGCCCTATTTTTTCCCATACCTAGGGCATTTTTCTCTGATTTCTTCAGTAGATAAATGGGTAGTATTTGACGTTACTCAATATACACCTAAATCTTGGATGAGCAGGAACCGTATTTTGCACCCTAAAACTGGTTGGCAGTATGTAAACGTTCCGCTTTCTAATTCCTCTGCTTCAATTAAAACGTCAGAGGCTAGAGTATTGAGTTTGGCAGACACTAAGAAATCAATTATTGGAAAGCTGTCTCACTATAAAAAAAAGGCTCCATATTTTTACAAGGTGAGTCAGTTGGTTCAGCGAGTATTTGAAAATTGCCTAAGTGATTCACTTGTGAACTTAAATGTTAGTGCTTTAAGTGAAGTATGTGATTATTTGGAAATTCCGTTTTCATACCAGATATGTTCTGAGCTTGATCTTGTTTATCCAGAAAACATGGGGCCTGGTGATTGGGCACCATATATTTGTGAATCTCTTGGTGCGTCTGAATATGTCAACCCATCTGCAGGGAAAGGTCTTTTTGATGTGCTGGACTTTGAAAAGAGAGGTGTGCTCTTGTATTTTGCTGAATTTTCAGAGTTTAAATATGATACCTCGTTAAATACTTATGAGCCTAATTTATCGATATTAGATGTGATGATGTGGAACTCACCAGAAGATATTATAGCCGGTTTGAAACTAGGGACTAAGCTAGTTAAGGCTTATTAAGTTGGACACCCCGTAGCCACAGGTAGAGGCTTAAAAATGATTGTAGATTACCAGATTGAAAAATTTGATGACAGCACTGTATGGCTAAGACATTGCAAGTGAGGTTTAAAGGCAGGTCCTCAATACGCTCTTTGCATGAAACAGTTTCTGTTTTAACGAATAAAGGGGACTTTGATCAAGCATTACGGTTGATTCATGACTTTGTAGAGCGTGTTTTTACCGAACCCCTCTGTGTCTCGCAGGTTTTTGGCTCTAAAACGTTAGATGATTTGTGTCAGCGTATAGGTAAGGCTAATTTAGTAAGTATTAAGGAAGAGCTTGGATGCATAGAACCCAAGCAAGCAGATAAGCCAATCTTTGTTTATATTGTTACTAAACTACAGAAGTCTGGAGGGCACACACGAGTTATTGAAGACTTTATTAAAGCCCGACCAGAGGGAGAGCATGTATTATTGTCAACAGAGTTAGCGGGGCGATCAGGCCCTAGCTTTCTAACTGGAGGGCTTGAAAGAAGAGCTAGCATAACTTTTAAACAAGCGCCGAAGCTGAGCCTTCAAAAACGATTGGGGTGGTTGCAGCGGCAGCTACTTGAAATTAACTCAGAAAGAGTTTTTTTGTTCAATCATCATCAAGATTGCGTTGCTGTGGCTGCAATTCAGCCTGAGATGAAGCTCAATGCTAGTTTTTATCATCATGGTGATCATCACTTAAGCCTTGGTGTGTACTTGTCGCATCTTGAACATATTGATCCCCACCCAATGGGTTTTCACCATTGTAGGGATGCGCTTGGGATCGAGAACGTTTATATGCCGTTAATGATTGAGGATAAAGGTAAGCGGCCTAGTGACCAGCCCTTTATGGCTAATGGTACGCTTACTACTTGTACTGTTGGTAGGGCAAATAAAATTGAAATACCTTACTTCATTAGTTATCTTGATGTGGTGCCTGAGCTATTGAAAACAACTGGGGGTCGGCATGTTCATATTGGAACACTTTCCCCATGGGCTAGGTATAGAGTTTGGCGAGGAATGAAGCGTTTGGGTATTGCAAAGGAGCGTTTTGTTTATATTTCCTGGGAATCTAATATTTGGGGGGCATTACATAAGTATAAGATTGATTTGTATATAGCATCATTTCCTTATGGCGGAGGGTTAACATTGGTTGAGGCTATGGGGGCAGGGGTCCCAGTGGCTCTGCATGAGCATATATTTTCTCGGGTTTTAGCAGGGATTGACCTTGCCTACCCTGAGGTGTTCAGTTGGAGGTATCCTGAAAAATTATTGTCCTATTGCTCATCACTGACACCTGAAGTTTTAATGCGGCATAGTCGACTGGCGCGGAAACAATATGAGTCTTGTCATATACCAAAGGTGAGCTGGTCAGAGGAAGGAAGTAAATACACTCCGGCTGCATTATCGAACGAATATGATGTATTAAGTGATGAAAGGGCGGCGTGGATGACACAGCAAGTTAGCCTTCATGGGGTTATTTCTCGGGTGGTATATAGAATACTGCGTAGACTGAGGAGTTATTTATGAGTTTGGTTGGTTTTACACTTCTTAGGTTTGAATGATTTCTGGAAACAATTCTCCTCTAAAGAAAAGCAAGCTAGGCTAGTATGATAGAGTTTTTTAGGTTTTATGAAGTTTCAGTTGCAATAATAAAGTACTTATTGGGGGTATTGCTAATATGCTGAATAAACCACCAATTATTTCTATTTCAATTGTGAGTCACCTTCAAGGTAGTCTTGTTAAGTTATTGTTGGGAGACATTGAAAGCGTATGTAAAGGAATGTCAATAGAAGTGTTATTGACACTAAACTTGGCGGAAAATTTCGATGTTGATGCTGAGAATTATTTTTTCCCCATTACTATCCATTCTAATAAGCAGCCAAGTGGCTTTGCTGAAAATCACAATAGGGCTTTTTCTCGAGCGAGCGGGCAGTTTTTTTGTGTTTTAAATCCAGATATAAGGATTAATGATAACCCCTTCGTTCCTTTAATCAGCTGTTTGGAAAACCCTTCAGTTGGAGTGGTAGCGCCCTTGGTCTTTAATGAGTATGGTGTGCTGGATAATAATGCGCGCTTTTTTCCTTCGCCATTAAAGATACTTTGCAAGGCATTAGGTGGCTGCAAGGGTAGTGACTACGAAGTAAAAAAAGAAGTTATATTTCCTGATTGGGTGGGGGGTATGTTTATGCTGTTCCGCTCCAAAGTGTATAAAACAATGTATGGGCTTAATGAGCGGTACTTTCTTTATTATGAAGATGTTGATATGTGCGCAAGGTTGCGCTTGAGTAGTTACCAAGTTGCGCTGTGCCCAGATGCTAAAGTGGTTCATCATGCTCAACGTAGTAGTCATCGCAGTTTTAAATATTTTCGTTGGCACCTAGCTAGCATGATACGTTTTTTGTGCTCACGTGATTATTGGCGACTAAAATACGGAAAATAGGTGGATTTTTTAATATTAAAAAATATGAAGATGCTCGCAAAAACGCTACCAGCCAGTTGTTTTTCATGAATACCCTAAAACAGAATAATTTTGATGTATTAAGGTTTTCTTTTGCATTTATCGTTTTCTTAGTACATTCGTACGCGCTAACAGGCGTTAGTGACTTAGTAGTGTTGAGTCGGTTTTTTTCATCGAGCCTAGCGGTTAAGGCATTTTTTATAGTCAGTGGCTTTTTGATCTTTATGAGCTATGAGAACTCAAGTAATGCAAAGAACTATTTTTTAAAAAGAGCCAAGAGAATTTACCCGGCTTATTTTTTTGTAATTATCATCAGTGTCATTTTAGGGGGAGGTATCTCGACGTATTCATTGGGTGATTACTTCTCGATTTCTCTTCTAGAATATATTTTTGCTAATTTATTATTCCTTAACTTCATACAGCCAAATCTACCTGGAGTTTTTGAGGGGAATCAAATTGAGGCAATTAACGGTGCGTTATGGACACTAAAAGTCGAGGTGATGTTTTATTTAAGCGTGCCGTTAATTGTATGGGCTTTTAATAAGTTCGGGCGATTACCTATGATTATTGGTTTATATGTTTGTTCCGTTTTTTACTCGGTGAGCATGCATATGTTGGCAGCTAAAACGGGGTCAGAGTTTTATTTGCAATTACAACGGCAACTTCCAGGGCAGTTTGTGTATTTTATTTCAGGTGCAATTGGATATTATTATTTTGCTTGGATAAGCAAATATGCAGCAAAACTCTTGTTGCTTTCTATTGTGGTTTTTATTTATCAGCAGTGGCTGCCTTGGCTGACCATTGAACCTATAGCATTGGGTATGATTGTTATTTATGTGGCACGAGTTATGCCATATCTTGGCAATTTTGGGAAGTATGGTGACTTCTCATATGGAATTTATATTATTCACTTTCCTGTATTACAATTGTTGGCCTCGTATACTGTATTTAATGCAAACCCATGGGAGATGCTATTTGTAACGACTCTTATAATTTTGCTAGGGGCTTTTTTACTTTGGCATCTAGTGGAAAAGAATTTCTTTCAGAAATCCTCTCATTACATTGAGGTTGAACGAATATGAAGGTTCTTGTAACAGGAGCTAACGGCTTTGTGGGTTCTTCACTCTGTAACGAACTTTTACAAAAGGGTTATGACGTCACTATTGCGACTCGTTCCAAAAGCGAGGGGTTCCATGGTTTTAAAAAGGTGCGTATTGATTCGATAAATGCTCAAACAAATTGGGCAGTAGCGTTAAAAAAAGTCGATATAGTGATTCATCTTGCTGCACGGGTTCATGTGATGGTAGATGAACCATTAGGTTCTCTTGCTGAATATAGAGAAACCAATAAATATGGTGCTTTGAATCTAGCGGAACAAGCTGTTGAAGCAGGTGTAAAACGGTTTATATTTTTAAGTACAGTCAAGGTAAATGGAGAGTTTACAGATGGAATGTCTAGGTTTTCTCCGGATGATGACTGCATAACAAGAGGTTCATATGCTTTATCGAAGTATGAGGCTGAACAGGCTTTGTCAGCAATAGCGAAAATAACTGATATGGAGTTAGTTATTATTCGCCCACCTTTAGTATACGGGCCAAATGTTAGAGCTAACTTTGCTTCAATGATGAAATGGGTAAATAGCGGTTTCCCTCTTCCCTTAGGCGCAGTGCACAACAAACGTTCCTTAGTGGCATTAGATAATTTAGTGAGTTTTATTATTCATTGCATTGACCATCCAAAGGCGGTTAATGAGGTTTTTTTGATTTCAGATGGCGAAGATGTGTCGACAACTGAGTTGCTAAAGAAGGTAGCAAAAGCTCTCGATAAAAGAGTTTTTTTGTTGCCCATTCCAGTTAATTGGATGAAGTTTGTGGCGAAGTTGGTTGGGAAAGCTGATATTGCTGATCGATTATTTAGCTCTTTGCGGGTTGATAGTTCTAAAACTCAAGAATTACTTGACTGGAAGCCGGTTATCACAATGGATGAACAGTTGAAGAAAATAGCGGATGCGTATTTAAATGAAAAGACTGTTTGACCTGTTTTTGGCTATTAATGCCGCTGCTGTTCTTTTAGTGCCTATTTGTATTGTGGCAATTTTGGTTAGAGTAACGTCGAAAGGCCCAGCGTTATATTGGTCTGATCGAGTAGGTATTAACAATACTATTTTCAAAATGCCTAAATTCCGTAGCATGAAAACAGATACGCCCGCCGTTGCCACTCATTTATTAAAAGACCCGAAAAGTGTACTGACGCCCATTGGCGATTTATTGCGTAAAACAAGTTTAGATGAGCTGCCGCAACTATGGTGTATTTTAAAGGGTGATATGAGTTTTGTTGGCCCCCGGCCTGCGTTGTTTAACCAAGATGATTTAATTGCTTTGCGTACAGAAAAAGGTGTTCATCAGTTAGTGGCAGGCTTAACCGGTTGGGCACAAGTAAATGGTCGTGATGAATTGCCTATATCGCAAAAAGTAGAGTTGGATGTTGAGTACATGCATCGACGCTCTTTTTTATTCGATATTTATATCCTTTGGTTAACGTTTCTCAAAGTGCTTAAAAGGGACGGTGTTTCCCACTAATGGTAATAGTGGTCCAGCGATTAAATGAATGTGTTTTCATTGGGTAAACTTAGCTAGGAAAAAAAGCCAATATTTTGGTTTCTTTGATAGACTTACTTATTTAAAAGGTGATTTCAAGGAGCGTGGGTGTTGAAGGTTAAAAAGGCAGTGATTCCAGTTGCGGGATTAGGGACTCGTGTTTTACCTGCTAGTAAAGCGATCCCGAAAGAAATGATGCCGGTAGTTGATAAGCCGGTTATTCAATATGTGGTTGAAGAAGCTGTTGCTGCGGGGATAAAGGAAATTATTTTGGTGACGCGTGCGGGTAAATCAGCAATTGAGGATCACTTTGATTCGCATTATGAGCTTGAGGCTGAGTTAGCACGTAAAAATAAAGCGGAGTTGTTGGCGACCATCCAAAATATTGTACCCCCAGATGTATCGATTATTTCAATTCGGCAACCCGAAGCGAAAGGTCTTGGGCATGCTGTACATTGTGCGGCGAGCATAGTTGGCTGCGAGCCATTTGTGGTTATTTTACCTGATGTGTTGGTGAATAACGGGGGCGATAAAACGACTGACCTAATGAGAATGGTCGTTGAGTTTGAAAACAAGAGGGCGGCACAAATTATGGTCGGAGAAGTTCCCGACAATAAAGTTCACTTGTATGGCATTGCTGATTGCGGAGGTATCGTGCCAGAGAGTGGCCGATCCATAACTATTAAGGGTCTGGTCGAGAAGCCAAATCAAGACGAGTCGCCATCAAATTTAGCCGTCATCGGCCGTTATGTCTTACCCGGGAAGGTTATGAGTTTGTTAGCTAAAGGCAAACCTGGTGCAGGTGGCGAAATCCAACTTACGGATGCTATTGATGCATTATTGGAATTGGAATCGGCTGAGGCTTATAAAATGATGGGCGATACGTATGATTGTGGGGAAAAACTGGGTTATTTAAAGGCTAATCTTGCGTATGGTTTACAGCATAGTGACACGGCCAACGGTTTGAGACAGTTTATCAGCACGTTAACTAGCGCACATGGATAGTGGTGAGATAAAAGCATGGGTTGATCTTCAGTCACACGCTGAGGAAATAAAGGACTTGCACCTAGCTGAGCTATTTCGTCTAGAGGCTGATAGGTTTGGTGAGTTTAGTTTTTCTACCGAGAGTTTTTTATTAGACCTTTCTAAGCAGCGTATTACCAAAGAAACACTGGGTAAATTAACAGCCTTAGTTGAGCAGCAAGCGCTGGGCGAATGGATTGAGAAATTATTTACTGGAGAGCAAATCAATGTATCGGAGGGGCGTTCTGCGTTGCATACTGCGTTACGGCTCCCCATAGAGGAAACCCTTAGGGTTAATGACCGGGTTATTACGGAAGATATCCATGCTTCTTTAGAAAAAATGGCGTTATTGGTTAGGCAGATTCAGCAGGCTCAGTGGCGAGGTTTTGATGGTCGACCTATTCGGTCAATTGTAAATATTGGGGTTGGAGGTTCAAACCTTGGGCCGTTAATGGCTTGTGATGCATTAGAGCAATATACGCCTGCTGAAAGCAAGCAACTTGATATCCATTTTGTATCATCAATGGATGGCAGTGAACTAGAAAAGCTACTGCCTTTATTAGAGCCCGCGACAACATTATTTATTGTGGCCTCTAAAACATTTAGCACAATTGACACCTTGGCAAATGCAAATACTGCTAGGGAATGGTTGTTAAAAGCAAGTGGGAAATCTGTTGATTTAATTAATCAACATCACTTTATTGCAGCAACTGGGAATATCCGTGCGGCACAATCATGGGGAGTTCCCGAGAAAAACCAATTATTATTTTGGGATTGGGTTGGTGGGCGATATTCTTTGTGGTCAGTAATAGGGTTGCCTATTGCGCTTAAAGTTGGTGTGGAAAATTTTCGTGCTATTCTTAAAGGTGCTCATGCAATGGACAGGCATTTTAGAGAGACGAGCTTTGATAAAAATTTGCCCGTTTTATTAGGCTTGGTTGGCGTCTGGAATATTAACTTTTTGAATATTCATGCACACACAATTTTGCCTTATGATGGGCGCCTTTCACATTTACCATCTTATTTACAACAGTTGGAAATGGAAAGTAACGGAAAAAGTGTCAATGCCAAGGGAGAGCGGCTTAATTACCGGACCTGCCCAGTGCTATGGGGTGAAGTAGGCTCGAATGCACAACACGCGTTTTATCAGCTTTTACATCAAGGTACTGAATTGGTGATGTGCGACTTTATTACCACAGCGGTACGCTATGAGGGTGAAGGTGAAGAGCTTCAATTGCAACATCAGTTATCGCTTGCTAATTGCTTGGCGCAATCTAGACTTCTGGCCTTGGGCGCCGAATCGGAAAATGATTTAGGTTATCAGCATTACGACGGTAACCAGCCGAGTACTACGATTATGTTGGATGAATTAACGCCGGAAACATTTGGTGGGCTGATCGCCTTATACGAGCATAAAGTGTTTGTGCAGTCAGTGATTTGGGAAATAAACCCGTTTGATCAGTGGGGCGTGGAAAAAGGCAAAAAGCTAGCTTCATCATTATTACCAGAGTTTCAGTCACAGGTGAGTGGGGATCTGGATTCATCTACTAGGGGATTGATTCAGCGTGTTCAACGTCAACAGGCTCAGTATGAAAGTTAATGTGTATGGTGTGGGGCTTTCTGCCTGGGTTGCGGCGACATGCCTAGCTAAAGTAGGAAATGATGTAGCTATTTGCGGTGTGTCGCAAGGTGAATTAGGAAAGATTCCGACGGTTCGTGATGAGCCGAATTTATTGCAACAGTTAGAAGCGCAGATTAGTAGTGGCCGACTTAGTCGGCGTAACGAAGGAGTGCAGTCAGAGGCTAATATTCATTGGCTTGCCTTTCAGCCAGACCAGCAATACAAGGCTGAGCAAGTGATGGAGCGGCTTTCTCAATCAGCTCAAAATGATATGCTGGTCGTTAATCAATGTAACTTTGCGGTGGGAGCGACACGTGACCTGCAAACTCGATTAAAAGGGAAAGGCTATGTGGTGTATATCCCCGATAATTTACAAGAAGGTTCGGCGATCCAGGGTTTTAGTCAACCTAACGGGATCGTTTTGGGGCTAGATCATGATAAGGCATTAGTTAAGGCTCGAGCTTTATTAAGGCCGTTTAGTGAGGGCTTGAATACACTGCAGTTAATGACAACTCGTGAAGCTGAATTTACCAAATTTGCTATTACAGGCATGCTCGCTATTCGTTTAGGTTATGTTAATGAATTGGCTAATCTGGCAGATCAGTTAGGTGTGGATATTAGCGTTGTTCAAGAAGGAATGAGGGCTGATACAAGGATCGGTGAGCATTACTTGTCGCCGGGCTGTGGTTTTGGAGGGCAGAACTTCCATGCTTATGTTTCTAAGTTTTCTGGCATTTTTCAACAGCAGAAGCAGCAATCACTCTTAAAAGCAGTTGTTGACGAAAATGAAGTGCAAAAAGAGTTGCTGTTCAGAAAATTGTGGCAACACTATAATGGTGCTTTGGAAGATAAAGTGGTTGCAATTTGGGGGTGTTCATTTAAGCCAGGGACAGCCAGTATTGATAATGCACCTAGTATAAAAATAATTAATGCGCTGGTTGCACAAGGGGTTCAAGTTAATATTCATGACCCAGAAGCAATGCCAAATATAAAAAGTTATTATACAGGTGAAAAATTGATCCGTTATTGTAAAACACCGATGGATGCAGCAGCTGGTGCCGATGCGTTATTACTCGTTACAGAATGGTCACTTTATTGGTCACCTGATTATGAGCAACTTGCTAAATGCATGAATGATCATCTGATCATTGATGGGAGGAATGTTTTTGATAAAGAGGTCGTTAAACAGCACGGGTTTTATTATTTAGGAGTAGGTCGGTAGAGGTGTGAGTTAAATATGGATATTTTTTCACTTCCAGGTTGGTTCATTAGTCGAAGCAGGCGGATAAAGCGTGCGGTTACGCTGCTATTTGATTTTATTGTTATTACGTTGGCTTTATGGGTATCCTTCTCACTACGGCTAGGTGAGTTTTATTGGCCCGAAGGCAGCGTAATTTGGTTGTTTGCTGTTGCGCCTTTTATAGCAACACCTATTTTTATTAGATTGGGCTTGTATCGAGCGATTATTAGATATATTGGCTTTCACTCTTTATGGGTTGTGGTTAAGGCGGTTTCTCTTTATAGCTTGCTTATTACTTTTTTTGTTGTGTTGGCGAACATTGAAGTCGTGCCGCGCTCTGTTCACATCATCAATTGGTTGGTGACCTTATTTGTAGTGGGTGGAAGCAGGATGTTGGTGCGTTGGTGGCTAGCAGGGGCGGTTCCTGCAAATGTAAGTGCAACTCGTAATGTGGTTGTCTATGGTGCAGGCTCATCGGGTACGCAAGTGCTAGACCAGTTACGTATAAAAAACGGTATGAAAGTGGTGGCCTTTATTGATGACGAGACATCACTTCATAGCCGACAAATTCGAGATATCCGTGTGCGCCCCTTTTCACATTTGAGCCGCCTTATTGAGCGCTATGGAGTGAAGGATGTGTTATTGGCGATGCCCTCAGTGTCACGGTCTCGCCGTAACCAAATTATTGCTTTGTTGGAGCCTTATCCGGTAACAGTGAAAACGTTACCAACATTAGCTGAAATTGCCGAGGGTGAAGTAACGGTTGATGATATAAGAGACGTTGAAATTGAAGATTTATTAGGCCGTGATCAGGTATTGCCTAATAAATCTTTGATGGCGAAAAACATACATAATAAAGTTGTGATGGTAACGGGAGCGGGTGGCTCAATCGGAGCTGAACTGTGTCGTCAAATCTTGCAGCAAAAGCCAAAAGAGATTGTTTTATTTGAGCATAGTGAGTTTGCTCTTTATATGATAGAGCATGATTTAAAAAGTCAGCCGATCAGCGAAGAAGTGGTCATTAAGCCTGTCTTGGGGTCGGTAACGGATTCAGATCGAGTTTTATTAGCTTGTCAGGCGGCGCACGTTGAAACGGTATATCATGCAGCAGCCTATAAGCATGTGCCATTAGTTGAGCAAAACCCAAGAGAAGCAATTAAAAACAATATTCTGGGGACCTTATATACAGCTGAGGCAGCATTAAAGTCGAAGGTTAAGGACTTTATACTGATCTCAACAGATAAGGCTGTGCGGCCTACTAATACGATGGGGGCTTCAAAAAGAATGGCTGAATTGGTTTTGCAGGCATTAAGTAATAAGCATAGAGGCGTATCTGCAACACAATTTGCGATGGTGCGTTTTGGCAATGTGCTCGGCTCGTCAGGCTCCGTCATTCCTCTGTTTAAGAAGCAAATAAAAGAAGGTGGTCCAGTGACTGTGACGGACCCTAAAATTATTCGTTACTTTATGACAATCCCTGAGGCAGCCCAATTGGTTATACAAGCGGGTGCCATGGCAAAAGGTGGCGATGTGTTCGTTTTAGACATGGGCGATCCTGTTAAAATATTAGAATTGGCAAAGCGAATGATTCATTTAAGTGGACTAGAAGTTAAAGGAGATGATACGCCGCACGGAGACATCGAAATAAAGTTCACCGGGTTACGCCCGGGTGAAAAGCTGTATGAAGAGTTATTGATCGGTAATGATGTGAAAAATACAGACCACGAAAAAATCATGCGGGCTAATGAAAGTATGATTCCTTGGGAAGAGCTGAATGTTCTTATTAGACGTTTGCAGCAAGCGATTAATGACAATGATGATGTTGAAATTAGAGCGGTATTATCAGAAGCAGTGGTTGGTTATAAACCACAATGTGCTATTGCGAATGTGCTTCATTAGACGTTTTTAGTTCGATTTTATAAAGTTTTGTAACTTAACATTGTGATTTAGATAAAAAATAGATAGAATACGCGGCTCTTTGATAGACCCGCATCTCGAGTGAGTGGAATTAAGAAATGAAAACATTTAGCGCAAAAACAGAAGAAGTAGAACACGATTGGTATGTTGTTGATGCCGAAGGTAAAGCGCTGGGGCGCTTAGCCACAGAAATAGCACGCCGTTTACGCGGTAAGCATAAGCCTGAATATACACCTCACGTTGATACGGGCGATTACATTGTTGTCATTAACGCTGAAAAAATTGGTGTGACAGGCAATAAAGAAAAAGACAAGATGTATTATCATCACACAGGTTACATTGGTAACTTAAAGTCTGTTTCTTTAGGTAAGCTTCGTGAAACACACCCAGAGCGTATCATCCAATCAGCTGTTAGAGGCATGTTGCCGAAAAACACATTGGGTCGAAATATGTTCAAGAAAATGAAAGTATTTGTTGGCGCTGAGCATACGCATCAAGCCCAACAACCTAAAACATTAGAACTATAACAAGAGTTTATTATCATGGCACAAACCCAATATTATGGAACTGGTCGTCGTAAAAGTTCAGTTGCACGTGTTTTTGCACGTCCTGGCAAAGGCGAGATTAAAATTAACAATGCAACGCTAGATACTTATTTTGGCCGCGAAACTGATCGTATGATTGTTCGTCAGCCACTAGAAACAGCAGAAGCAATGGAGAAATTTGACCTTCTTATCACTGTAAAAGGTGGTGGAACATCAGGTCAAGCTGGTGCTATTAGATTGGGGATTACACGCGCATTAATGGAGTTTGATGGCGAGTTACGTCCTGCCCTTCGAAAAGCAGGTTTTGTAACACGTGACTCACGTGAAGTTGAGCGTAAAAAAGTTGGTCTTCACAAGGCGAGAAAACGTCCTCAGTACTCAAAACGTTAATCGTATTGATTCAAATAAGGGCGAAAGTTCTTACTGTTTTAAAAAAAAGCCCATTATTAAATGGGCTTTTTTTTGTGCAAAAAGCAAGGAAATCGGTATGTTGATATCTTTCTTAACGGTTGGTCTATACTTCAAACATGATTATTTAGATACTGATTGATGGCAGACTATAAAGAGAAGTATAGGCGTGCATTAAAAGAGCTGGATGAGTCCGAGCAAAAGGCGACGGATAGTATTCAGGCGTTGTATCAAGTGCTAATGTCGATATTAAAAGGAGTTAAAGGGCACCATAAGGCAATAGATAAAGCGATTAACTCGTTACCTAGGAATACGCCCAATGGTGAAGGAGCACCTGTTGAAGCATTAAGTCGTGTAAGAGACTTAGTGATAAGCTATTTTGATAAAGACGATTTACGTTCAGCAATTACCACGTTAGATATTCTGTTAGAAAATTTAAAAATGTCAGATGTATTGGGTGATGATGTTGAGATCTTGCAAAAAGATGCCGCTAAGATTCGTACTCCAAATGAGTTAAAAGCTTTTACCCGAAAAGTCGTTAATTTAATAGTTGGGGCGCTTTTTGATAATAGTGGTCCTTCAATTAAAGCTTCTTTAAACGGATTAAAGGGTGATCTAACACGTCAATTAGGAAGTCTTGAAGCATTAGACGCCGGGCTTGCAGAGTCGATTAAGGTGGCTGGGTTACATAAAGATATTGAGAGGATTGCCAACTTATCTGACCTTAGTACTTTTCATAAAGAAACTTTTGATGTGCTAGGAAACGGCATCGTAAACAAGAATGAGCTTATTGTTGAGTTCTCTGGGCTTGTTGAAACAGTTATTCATAAGTTGGCTGAACTTTCTTCAGATCTTAGGCAAGCAGGAGCTGAAGAAGCAGATGAATTAAAAGATCGATGGCGGTTGACTGAGTTGATGGGTGGTCAGGTTAAAACATTGCAAGAGTCGGTGTTGCAAGCAGATAATTTAGCGTTATTAAAGACCTTGCTGACCAAACGGCTTGCTGAGTTTAGTCAAACAGTCTCTGAGTTTACCGAGGTAGAAAGGTGTCGAGTAGGTGAAGCCGAAGGGTATGCATTTTCCGTAGCGAATAAATTAAAAAAAATGGAGTTACAAGTTCAAGAGCTGAAATTATCGCTAATACAGGCACATAAAGAAGCACTGGTTGATGTGTTGACTGGGGTTGCAAATAGGCGAGCGTTTGATGAGCGTATTAGGCTCGAGTACGAGCGCTGGAAACGAAATGCAGAGCCTTTGGTGTTGGCGGTGTTAGATATTGACCGTTTTAAAAAAATTAATGATACGTATGGGCACTCTGTAGGTGACAAGGTGTTATGCACGATTAGCCAGTTAATTAATAAGCAGGTACGAGAAAGTGATTTCTTTGGTCGAATTGGCGGCGAAGAATTTGCTGTTATTTTTACAGGTAGTGACCTTGATAGTGGGTTAAAAAGGTTAGAGCAATTTCGAAAAAGTGTAGAAGATTGTAAGTTTGGTTATCAAGGTAAACGACTTACAATAACAATGTCTGTTGGTTGTGCCGAGTTTGCTCCTGGAGATACGGTAAGTGATGTTTATGGAAGGGCTGATCAGGCCTTGTATAAAGCTAAAAGTTTAGGAAGGAACCAATGCTTGAGTGAGCGGGCAATATAATCCTTAAATGTTTGGCGTAGTTAGCGGCGCGCTTGTAATGTCGTTATCGCTTGGTGAGTGCTTAAAAAAATATTTTCCATGCCTATCTTTTTTAGAAACTCAGTATCTTTCAGCTTATCCATAACCGGACCTTTTATTTCAGCTAAGTGTAGCTGAATGTTGGCTTTTTCAAGTCGGTAAAGAATGTCACTTAAGGATTGTAGCGCGCTGGTGTCAATGAAGCTTATCGACTGACAAATAAGTACAATATGGTTAATCGACTGGTTGTCCGCAACCAACCCCATAATATTGTCTTCAAGGTAGTTTGTGTTAGCAAAATAAAGGTTTTCGTCAACGCGTATGGCAAGAATTTCTTTATCCGTTTTTACTTTATAGCGCTTGATGTTTCTATAATGCTCAGAGTTTCCCACTTGCCCAACTACAGCAATATGAGGTTGGCTGCTTCTATGTAGGTATAAGCCAATAGAGATAATAATGCCAGCCAGAATGCCGCTTTCTACATTAATAAATAACACAGTAAGAAAAGTTATTAACATCAAAGTGGCCTCTGTACGGTCGTAGCGCCATGTGTGTTTAAGGGTGTGTGTGTCAATGAGAGGTAGTACGGCAAATATAATAACTGCACTGAGTGCAGCCTTTGGTAAAAAAAAGAATAAGGGTGTTAAAACAGACAGAGTCAAACCAACTAAACAAGCCGTAATAATAGACGCCAAGGGGGAGTTAGCGCCGGCGGTGAAATTAACCATCGAACGACCAAATCCTCCAGCTACTGGATAGCCACCACTAAGAGCTGATGAGATATTGGCAGCACTGAGTCCTAAGAGTTCCTTATTCGCATCGATTTTTTGTCGTTTCTGCCCTGCCATGGATTTTGCAATAGAAACACTTTCTAGATAACCAATTAAAGCGATAAGCAGGGCAGAGGGAAGGAGTTGTTTAAATAGTTGCTCATCGTAATTAGGCAGAATAATATGAGGAAGCCCTGGTGGAATATAACCAACCACGGATACCTCAAATCGTGTATTTAAATGGAAATAATAAACAACAAGAGTGCCAGTAACGGCAACAATAAGAGGGCCAGAATTCGATATAAACTTTATGCTGTTAGGGTTAAATGCTTTTTTCTTTAAGAGGTTTGCTAAAGGGCCTTTAAACCACCATAGAAGCATTAAGCTGCAAACTCCGAGGATGCTTGTTGCTAGGTGTCCTTGGGGAAGTTGGGTAACGATATGGGTTATAGCCTGGTAAGGGGCGAGCCCTTCGGTGATGTTTAAACCAACAATATGTTTTACCTGGCTTAAGGCGATAATGATAGCTGAGGCGCTAATAAACCCGGAAACAACGGGGTGACTTAGAAAATTTATAATACTACCTAACCTAGCTGCTCGCATTAATAGCAAGATGATGCCAGTTAATAAAGCCAGAGTGTTTGCTGCGTTTATTACTTCGTCAATATTGCTGATGCCTAATTCGGCGATAGTGGCGCCTGTCATTAACGACATAATACCGACCGGCCCAATGGCCAATGTTCGACTACTGCCGAAAGCGGCGTATAAAATGATTGGAAGAACGGATGAATACAGGGCTACTTCGGCGGGGAGGCCTGCCAACAGACCATAGGCCATAGATTGAGGTATAAGGACAATAGCAACAATGACGCCAGCAATTAAATCCCCCTTTAATTGAGCGGTTTGGTACGTCTTGATCCAGCTTGGTAGAAGCATGATGTAAAACCTTATTGCGCCGTATTTTTATCATTCGTAACGCACCTGAGCTAAATGCAGGGGTACGTTCTTTGACAGAATTTATAGGTATATTAAATTAGCATAAATATATAATAACTTTATTAAGCTGTTGTTTAAAATTGACTTCAATCATTTTTTTTGTTGCAATGCAATAAAATTATAATAAAATCAATTAGTTAAAAAAAATATATTGTTGCTTTTTTGCAAAAACACTGTATTATTCATTTTAAGAGCAAGGAGAGGGGAAAGACAGTTTCTTTTGTAGTTAGAAGAGCTGCATAAAAAATAATAATAAAAATAAAAACTAGGGGGCTTTTAGCCCCTTTTTTTTGCCTGAAATAAATGTCCTGGAGGCTTTGGTTTAAAGCGTTAAGGTTTGGGTCCCCTGTTCACTGGCAAGCAAAACAGTATCAGCCGACCGGTTAGCGAATAGGCCTGTTGTTACAACACCGGTAATGTTATTGAGTGTGTTTTCCAGTTTCATTGGCTCTAAAATATCTAAACGGTGAATATCTAAAATGACGTTGCCGTTATCAGTAATAAAATTTTCTCGCCAGACGGGCTGACCACCAAGTGCTGATATGGTTCGAGCAACATAACTTCTAGCCATCGGAATGACTTCTACAGGTAGCGGAAATTTGCCCAATCGAGAGACTAACTTGCTGTGGTCGGCAATACAAATAAAGTGTTTGCTGGCGGCGGCAATAATCTTTTCACGGGTCAAGGCACCACCGCCACCTTTTATGAGTTCTAAATTCGTATTAATTTCATCGGCTCCATCAACATAAATATCTAAAGTGCCCACGGCATTTAAATCAAGAACCGGGATGCCTAAAGCCAACAATCTTTCTGTGCTGGCCTCTGAACTTGAAACGGCACCTTCAAATTGATGCTTAAGAGGAGCCAATAAATCAATAAAGTGGTTGACCGTTGAGCCGGTACCAATGCCTAAAATACGGCAGTTCTTTACGTACGGGATAGCGGCTTGTGCGGCTAGTTTTTTTAAGTCGTCTTGCATGATTAAAAGATTGGCGTTAGTTGTTAAGAAGTATTCGTATGATATATCGCATCTAAGCGTAGTTAGAAGCTATTTAATCATCATTTTTTATAATGCATCGGATGAGTCGCCTAGTAGGCGTTGTTTTGCCTTGGCTGAAAAGCAGACCACTCCAAGCTCTGTGACGATGGCATCTAATGGAACATCCCAGGCTTCAGGCTTAATAGTATCAACCATTTGCAGGCTATAAGCGATACCCACTAAGAGCGGTTTTTTTTTGCATGCCGGACTCAACATAAAATTGAGTGTACGGTCATAGTAGCCGCCACCCATACCTATGCGATGGCCTAGCTGGTCAAAACCCACTAAAGGAATGAGTATGCTGGTTAATAATTTAGCAGGTAAATAGAGCTGTTTGGCAGGCTCGGGGATATTGAATCGATTATTTTCCAATGGATCGCCCCATAGATAAGAAGAGAATCTAAGTCTTTGCTTATTTAAAGCCGGGAGATAGTGTTTGCAGCGGGTCTTTGAGCAAGCTTGTATGAATAAATCGAGTGTCGGTTCACCATCATTAGCGAGGTAACTCGCAGCACTTGAGGAGCGAAGAAGAAGCCCTGTTTTTAACAAATGTTGGTTGATACTGTAATCAAATCGGGCTCTATCAGAGGTCGAAATAGCGTTACGCCTGCGTCGTAATGATTGTCTTAAGGAAGGTATTAATTGGGTCATAAAATAGGGCGCTTCCCGCCAGTGCCGTATTCAGGTTTCTACCTTGAACCGATAGGTTCAAGTGGGAGTCGGACATTTGCATTAGGCTTCTCTATGTAGAGCGTGCACACCAACAAAATGATCTGTCTTCCCGGGTAGGTAATTAGGTCCAAGGGCATTTCACCTTAACTCGAACACCGCAGGAAACGCACTGACAGTGTAACCCTATGAAAAAAAATTAACAGTATATTTTTTACATTTAAAGAGAGATAAAAAATATTTTTATTATTTTACAGCTGATCAAGATGTTTTCTAAAGAGTGTAAAGCCGCTTCGTTTTGCAGCTAAGGTTAAACAGATTGCGGTTGATGTCGTATGAAGCCTATCTAATTTAATGAATAGGGCAAATTAAAGTTAAAGTAGGAAAACTATTTACCGAAGGAGTCTATGGCAAAGTCTAGTTTATTTTGAAGGGCGATTATTTTGTCACTAATATTTAAAGAGGCGCCGCTTTTTTTTTGGTTTTCAACTAAAAAATCATGTGTGATATTGAGGCCAGCCATTACGGCTATGCGGTCTAAGCCTACTACTCGTCCGGATTTTTTAATGCTTTGCATTTTTTCATCTAAAAACCGAGCAGAAGACTCAAGCCCTGCTCGCTCATTTTCAGAGCAGCTGACTCGGTATTCTTTATCTAGTAGGTGTAAGGTGACAGTCGTGGAAGTTGACATGCTTATATTTCCATTAATTTAAGCCTAGAAATCATTGACTCAATACGCGTTTTAGCTTTTTCAGTTTTATCCATTAAAGCACTGCGTTGTTGAATGAGATCGGCTTGCTGGCTCTTGAGTTGTTGGTTTTCTTCATGCAGGTTTTGGCACACTTGAACAAGTGCGTCAATTTTCTGCTCAAGGTGTTGCAAGTCAATTTCTGGGTTTTGTTCTTTATTCACAAGATAAATAGTAGGTGTGATTGCTGAGAAGGTCAATACCGTTAGTAATATAGTCGGTAAGTTTTGGTGCCTCGGTCACGTAATGATAGCATAGCCACATTGATAAATTGTTTGGAGTGGGCAGTGAAACGTTTAGGTAATTATGAGGATTTGCAGTTAATTTTTGATGAGCATGATGCTGGTATGAATGTGTCTGAAGCACATGGCTTGGCGTCAGGCATGCTATGTGTGCAATTTGATGCAGACTTTAATCGTTGGATAAGTGCAATATTTGATACGGAAGATCAGCTAAAAGCCTTAACGAATGAGGATAAGCAAGGCTTAATTGGTTTGTTTCAAGGTACATTGGAATTGCTCAAAACCGATGAGTTTATTTTTGACTTGTTGCTACCCTATGAGGAGGAACGGATTGGTGTGCGGGCAGTTGCCATGAGTGAATGGTGCCAGGGTTTTTTATATGGCGTGGCTTATATGGGGGTCGGTGATGATAAAGATTGGAGTGAGGACTGTAGAGGCATATTAAGAGATTTAATGGAGATTTCACGTTTAGATGCCGACAACTCAGATGAGTCAGATGAGCAAGCGTTTATGGAGTTACAAGAATACGTGCGGATGGGCGTGCAAATTTTAATGCAAGAACTGCAACCAGATAGCGATTCATCAACGGAACAACCAACGCTTCACTAGCGAGATATAAAGGAGGCTTTGTGATAGAAGAGCAAAAAGAATTTGCCCGTAGAAGGCAGCAATTTTTACGCATGGTGGGTGAAGGGAATATTGCGGTGATCGCCAGCGCATCTATTATGCAACGTAATAGCGATGTGGAATTTCATTTTCGTCAAAACAGTGACTTCTTTTATTTAAGCGGTTTTGATGAGCCTGAATCGGTGATTGTGTTTGTACCAGGTAGGGAACAAGGCGAGTATGTTTTATTTTGCCGAGAATATGATGAGAAAACCGCTTTATGGGTAGGGGCGAGTGCGGGCTTAGAAGGCGCGGTTCGTGATTATGCTGTAGATGATGCATTTCCGATTGATGATATCGATGATATTTTGCCTGGCTTATTGGAAAATAAAAATCGGTTGTATTTCCCAATGGGGGCACAGCCTGATTTTGACCAACAATTGATGGATTGGTCTCAGCAAGTAAGAGGCCGCTCTAGGGCAGGGGTATCAGCACCCGCAGAGTTTATTTCGTCAGATCATATTTTGCATGAAATGAGGCTTATAAAGTCAGCACAAGAAATTAAATGGATGAAAAAGGCGGCAAAAATATCAGTTAAAGCACATATTAAGGCTATGCAATCTTGTCGTCCGGGGATGTATGAATATCAAGTTGAGGCAAACCTTAAGCACTGTTTTATGAGTCATGGCGCACAGCAAGAAGCCTACCCAGCGATTGTCGGTGGTGGGCATAATGGATGTGTTCTGCATTACATAGATAATAATGCCGTATTAAATGATGGTGATTTATTGTTGATTGATGCGGGTTGTGAATGGAAAAAATATGCATCTGACATTACCCGAACTTTCCCCGTAAATGGTGTGTTTAATGAAGAGCAAAAAGCGCTCTATCAATTAGTATTAGATGCCCAGTACGCAGCTATAGAGCAAGTTAAACCCGGTAACCATTGGAACGACCCGCATGATGCTGCGGTTGAGGTGTTAACAAAAGGTTTGGTTAGGCTTGGTTTGTTGCAAGGTAGCTTGTCAACATTGATTAAAAATGAGGCCTATAAGCCGTATTATATGCATCGTACAGGGCATTGGTTAGGGATGGATGTACACGATGTTGGGGATTATAAATTAGATGATCAATGGCGCTTGCTGGAGCCCGGCATGGTGTTGACCGTTGAGCCTGGTTTGTATATTCACCCAAATGCTAATGAAGTCGATAAAAAGTGGCGTGGGATGGGGATACGCATTGAAGATGATGTGCTTGTCACTAAAAAAGGGCATGAAGTGTTGACTGATAGTGTGCCTAAAGAAATTAAAGACATCGAGTCGCTGATGAGCAAGGTTAATGACGACTGATTACGATCTTATTATTATTGGCAGTGGGATGGTCGGTGCATGTCTAGGTTTGGCGCTGAGCCAGACATCGCGCCGTGTTGCTATTGTAGAGGCAAAGACCATCGATGAAAAACAAGCCGATAGTGTAGGGAAAAGAGCAATAGCCTTGTCTTGGGGTAGTAGGGGAATTCTTGAACAGTTAAATAGTTGGCAAGAGCTGAGTGATGAAGCGATGCCAATACGGCATATACATGTTTCCGATAAAGGACATTTTGGTAAAACGAGACTGTCAGCACAAAACCAGCAGGTTGAGGCGCTGGGGTATGTGGTAGAGGCTAGGTGCATTGAGTCGGTTGTTTCGACCAAGTTGGCAGCTACCACGGTAGATGTTTTATCGCCGGCAACGCTAAGTGATTATACGGTTAATGACAACGGTGTAGAGGTGATTGTTAGTGTTAATGGGAAAGAGCAAACACTGTCTTGCAAACTATTAGTTGGTGCAGATGGCGGGCTGTCAAAAGTTCGTCAACTAGGCCCTTTTGAATTAAAAGAATATCCTTACGATCAGCAAGCGATCACGGGCTTAATACATGTTGAGTCAGATGGAAATGACGTTGCTTATGAGCGGTTTACTAGCGAAGGTCCAATTGCGATGTTGCCGCATTTTGATGGGCTTTATTCGTTAGTTTGGACAAAGCCGTCTAGTGTAGCCGAACAGGTGAAAAACCTATCAGAGGACGCTTTTCTGCAGAGGTTGCAATCACGCTTTGGGCAGTGGTTAGGGGAGTTGTCGCTAGCGGGAAGCTGCCAAATGTTTCCATTGAGTCTGTCGCATGTTCCGCAGAATATTTCAAATCGAGTAGTGTTGATTGGTAATGCTGCACACCAACTTCATCCAGTGGCGGGGCAAGGGTTTAATCTTGGCCTGCGTGATGCAGCCATGCTAGCAGGGGTGATCATCTCAGCGCAGAAAGATGAGGAGCTTGATGATGTGCTTGAAGTTTATGCGCGACATCGCAAAACAGACCAAGCATTAATAACAGGGTTTACCGACAGTGTGATTAAATTATTTTCAACAGATAACGCGGCGCTGAGTGTGATGCGAAATAGTGGTTTGTTAATGTTGGACAACATCCCCTTGTTGAAGAACGAGTTTGCGCGACAGGCTATGGGCTTAGGTGCTCCAATCGCAAGGTTAAAGGTCAGTTAATGAGCGAAAAAAAATACCAAGTAGCGATTATTGGTGGCGGCATAACGGGAGCAACAGTGGCTTGTTTGTTGGCTGAAAAAGGCATCTCGGTTGCCCTGGTGGATGCTGGCGATCCATCTGCTGAATGGCCTCAGGAGAGTTATGATTTACGTGTTTCTGCACTCACCCTTGCCTCGATTAACGTGTTTAAATCATTAGGGGTTTGGGACGAGATTGTTCAATTGGGTGAGCAGCCAATTGAAAAAATGTATGTGTGGGATCATTTCGGTAGTGGTGAGTTAGCCATCGATTCGGCCGAGGCTGGTGAAATGCAGATGGGTGCGGTGGTGGAAAATCGCATTACTGTCTTAGCATTATGGAAAAAACTACAGCTGTTAAAAAGCTGCGATGTTTTTAAATTAACGCAATTGATGAGTTTTGAGACTAATGAAGATGGTGTGTCGATTCAGTTGTCAAAGAATACCCAGGTCAACGCCCAGCTATTGGTGGGCGCTGATGGATCAAATTCTAAAATACGGCAACTAAGTGGAATAGAACACTATGGTTGGAGTTATCAGCAAAAAGCGCTGGTGGCGATAATCAAACCGGAAAAACTACACCAAAATACTGCTTGGCAGCGGTTCTTGCCAGAAGGTCCTTTAGCTTTATTGCCTTTACGCGATGGTTTGATCTCTATTGTTTGGACATCGTCGGTGGAAACAACAGAAGGTTACTTAGCCTTGTCGGACTCGGATTTTTGTAGAGAGTTAGTAGAGGCGTCTGAGCAGCAGCTTGGTAAGCTTGAGTTGGTAAGCCAACGCGGAGCATTTCCATTAGCGTTACAGTTTTCATCGCAATATTGTCAGCAGAGAATGGTTTTGATTGGTGATGCGATTCACACCATTCATCCGCTTGCAGGGCAAGGCGCAAATTTGGGGCTCAAAGATGCTACGGTATTAGCCGATGTGGTGTTAAAAGCACATATAGCAAAACGCGATATAGCCAGTGAGCAGGTATTGCGACGTTATGAGCGTCAGCGTAAGGGCGACAATTTGTTAATGATGGGCATTATGGATGGCTTTAAACGGCTTTTCGCTGCAGATCAATCACTTATTAAGCTGACTAGAAGTTCGGGTATGGGTTTGATTAACCAGTCGGCGTTATTGAAAAACCAAATTTGCAAATATGCTATGGGGGTTTAAGTTCAATCAGTTGTCAGTAGGCCCGAAATAGACAGTGTGTGTTCGGCCGCCTTTCTGCCAATAGACGTTAAATATCCGCCATCTTTTTTGTCGATTAACCCTTTATTGAACAAGCGAGCGGCGGCATCAATAGTTGCTGGGCTAGCGTCGTGATGTATTTTTATGCCCTGCTCGGTATTGCTAAGATCGTACTGTATAAGGATGTTAAGTTCATCAATGAGTTCTTGGTTGAATTTCATTATTAATCCCCCTAAGTTGGACCGCATACATTCTTTTTAATGTGGGTGAAACAGTAACACTATTTTTCAGTGTGGGCAAAAAGATCCGATGGCTTGAAAATTTTTGTTGATGGAAATAGTGACTTTAGCAGGGTACAATGGATTATCAATTAACCTCTTTTGGGAGAGATCGGTATAACACCGACGCCGAAGGCGCAATTCGCTCGGAATCGCTCAGGCAAATGGACCATAAGAGAATTTACCGGCTTGCCGGTAATCAGTTGACTCTGGAGAGAGGTTAGGCGGATACGTTTAGCCCACCGAAGAGGCAAGAGGGCAAAAGCTCTTAAACTTTCAGGTTTTGGACAGAGGGGCGGCATGTGGTTTCCGCGTGCCGCCCTTTTTTTGTGCGGAGAAATTAGATGACTAAAAAGACAATTTTAAATGATGCGCACCGTGAACTGGGTGCCCGAATGGTGGATTTTGGTGGCTGGGATATGCCAGTAAATTATGGTTCGCAAATAGATGAACACCATGTGGTCAGACAATCGGTTGGCATGTTTGATGTGTCGCATATGACTGTTATTGATATTAATGGCGCGCAAGCGAAAGCTTTTTTACAATACCTGTTAGCGAATGATGTGGCGAAGCTAACTCGACAGGGAAAAGCTTTATATAGTTGCATGCTGAATGAAGCAGCGGGCATTATTGATGACCTTATTGTTTATTTTTTAGACGATAATAATTATCGTCTAGTGGTTAATGCTTCAACGCGAGAGAAAGATTTAGCGTGGATTGAAAAGCAAGCCGACACATTTGAAGTGACCGTGACAGAGCGGCCTCAATTGGCAATGATTGCAGTACAAGGTCCAAAGGCTCGTCAAAAAGTTTGCCCATTATTACCGGAGCGGTTAGGGCTGTCGGCAGCTGAAATTAAACCATTTAGTGCCTGTTGGTATGGTGAGTGGTTTATTGGCAGAACCGGCTACACCGGAGAGGATGGCTTTGAGATTATACTGCCCGAAGAGAAAGCAGAAGGTTTTTGGAAACAGTTAATCGAAGTGGGTGTTAAACCGTGTGGTTTGGGCGCAAGAGATACGTTAAGGCTGGAAGCAGGTATGAATTTATACGGTCAAGATATGGATGAAAGCAAACATCCTCTAGAGTCTGGCTTAGCATGGACGGTAGCCTTTCAACCTGAAAACCGTCAATTTATTGGCCGTTCAGCGCTTGAAACGATAAACGCTAACGGTGTCAGCGATCAGTTTGTAGGTCTGCTGCTAGAAGATAAAGGCATTCTCAGAGGGCATCAAAAAGTCGTCTTGCAAGATGGCTCTACTGGCGAAATAACCAGTGGCGGGTATTCGCCGACAATGGAACGTTCTATTGCGCTGGCACGTGTACCAGCAAATATTGCTGAAACATGTAAAATTGATATTCGTGGCAAACTTAAAACGGCAAGGGTAGTCAGCCCTTGTTTTGTTCGTCATGGGGACGTACAGGTAACGTTATAACAACATCAAGCGAAATGATCGCTTAAACGAAATAAGTGCCCTTGGGGACAAAGAGAGGAAAAAACATGTCAAATACACCTGATGATAGAAAATATGCGGATTCTCATGAATGGGCATTACTGGAAGCCGATGGTAATATTCGCGTTGGGATAACCGATCATGCGCAAGAACTATTAGGAGATTTAGTTTTTGTTGAGTTACCTGAGGCTGGCCAAGCTGTTGGTAAAGGCGATGAGTGCAGCGTTGTTGAATCGGTAAAGGCGGCGTCAGATATCTATAGCCCCGTAACAGGGGAAATTGTAGCGGTTAATGACGCATTAGAAGATAGTCCAGAAGCAATTAATGAGTCACCATATGACGAGGGTTGGATTTTTGTCGTAAAACCGACTGATGCCAGTGAGCTGGATGATTTATTGGCTGCTGAAGGCTACGAAAACTTAATCGACGACGAGTAATAATATGCCCTTTATTCCCCATTCAGAGCAAGATATCGAACAAATGCTATCGGTCATTGGCGCGGATAGTATTGAAGACTTGTTTGATGAAATCCCGGCAAGTTTACGGTGTGGTGATTTAGAGAAAATCCCACAAGGTATGAACGAGATGGAAGTGACTCGTCTACTTCGAGACCGTGCGGCACAAGATGGCTTACCACTATGCTTCTTAGGTGCCGGTGCTTACGAACACCATATACCTGCTGCTGTTTGGGAAATAACCACGCGTGGTGAGTTTTATAGTGCGTATACACCCTATCAAGCCGAAGCTTCGCAAGGAACCTTACAGTTGTTGTATGAATTTCAGTCGATGATGGCCAGTTTAATGGGCATGGATGTATCAAATGCATCGCTGTATGACGGTGCTTCGGCACTCGCTGAGGCTGTTCTAATGGCGGTGCGTGCGAATAAAAAGTCTAAATCACGAAAAATATTAATGCCGGTGACGACGAACCCTGTTTATCGTTCAGTAACAGAGGCGATTGTCAACAATCAAGATATTGAACTGGTGGCCGTGCCGTATGATTCAGAAACGGGCCAAACTGATTTAAATGCGCTCGACTCGTTTTCAGGCGAAGATTTTTCTGCCTTGGTGATTCCCCAGCCTAACTTTTTTGGTGTGATAGAAAACGTAGATGCTTTAACTGCATGGGCAGCTGAGAATAAAATGCTGTCAATCGCTGTGGTTAACCCAGTAGCCATGGCATTGTTAAAACCACCAGGTGAGTGGGGGCAAACAGGTGTTGATATTGTTTGTGGGGAAGGCCAGCCACTGGGTGTTCCGTTAGCGTCAGGCGGGCCGTATTTTGGCTTTATGTGCTGTAAACAAAAGCATGTTAGACAAATGCCTGGTCGAATTATTGGTCGGACAACAGATCTAGATGGTAAAGAAGGGTTCACCTTAACGTTGCAGGCCCGCGAGCAGCATATTAGGCGTTCAAAAGCGACATCAAATATTTGTACAAACCAAGGGTTATTGGTAACAGCGGCAACTATTTATATGTCCTTGCTTGGTCCAGAGGGACTTAAAAAAGTAGCACTCAATTCACATAAAAACACCCAACTTTTACGCAATCGCTTGCAAGCTATAAAGGGTGTGAAAACAGTGTTTAATGCTCCCAACTTTCATGAGTGCGTTCTTCAGTTGGACATGGACGTTAAACAATTAATTGATACGTTGGCGCGAGAGCACCATATTTTGGCTGGTTTTGAAGTGTCTGCGCATTACCCTGAATTAGGTAATGCCTTGATGGTTTGTGCTACTGAAACACGCACAGAAAACGACATTGAGCAATTTGCAACGACGCTCGATACATTATTAAACGGATAGGAGAAATAACCATGGCAACAATTACACTACAAAGTAATGAGATTCATACAAACGGCGATGTTCCTGCAGTGGGTTCAAACGCGCCAGACTTCAGCCTAACAACTAAAGAGTTGGCCGATGTATCGCTCGCAGATTATGCCGGTAAAAAGAAAATAATTAGCATTGTGCCAAGCTTGGACACACCAACTTGTCAGCTATCAACCAAAAAATTGAATGAATACGCTAAGAGCCACCCTAATACAGTGATTCTTGTTGTATCGGCGGATTTACCATTTGCAATGTCGCGCTTTTGTGGCGACGAGGGCTTAGAAAATGTCGTTACCTTGTCAATGATGCGCGATCGTAACTTCGCAAAAGATTATGGTGTGCTGATTGGTGATGGACCGCTGAAAGGTATTACAGCGAGAGCGTTAATTAGTTTAGATGAAAACAATAATGTAAAAACGTCAGAATTGGTGGCTGAAATTGCCGATGAGCCGGATTACGAGACAGCATTAGCCGCACTATAAAAGAGATAAATTTGACATGCTGATATTCGAGCAATCGCACAGTGGGCGGGCGTCAAACGCTCAGTTGCCGCAAGATAATGAAGCTTTGGCTTCATTGCCTGCAGACGCCTTAAGAACCTCCAAGCCAAATTTACCTGAGGTTTCAGAAATGCAGGTGGTGCGTCATTTTACGCGCTTATCTCAGAAAAACTTCTCGATAGATACGCATTTTTACCCGTTGGGTTCTTGTACGATGAAATACAACCCACGTGCCTGCAATACGCTAGCGAGTTTACCTGAATTTACTGGGCGGCACCCACTTGGGCCTAGCTTGCACGGTCAGGGGTTTTTATCGTGCATGTATGAACTACAAGGCATGTTAAAAGAGGTTACAGGGATGCAGGCAGTCTCTTTGTCTCCTGCGGCGGGTGCTCAAGGTGAGTTCGCGGGTGTGGCGATGATTAAAGCCTATCACGATGAGCGTAACGATACGGCGCGTTGTGAAATCTTAGTCCCTGATGCGGCACATGGTACTAACCCAGCATCGGCTGTTATGTGTGGTTATAAAGTGCGAGAAATCCCCACTGGAAAGAATGGTGATGTTGATATTGAGGCGCTAAAAGAGGCGATTGGCCCGCAAACTGCGGGCATTATGCTGACAAATCCAAGTACGTTAGGTGTCTTTGATCGTAAAATAAAAGAGATCGCTGGCATTGTGCATGATGCCGGGGGGTTGTTGTATTACGATGGGGCTAACTTGAATGCCATTTTGGGTAAAGTACGCCCCGGTGATATGGGTTTTGATGTGATTCATATGAACTTGCACAAAACGTTCTCTACACCACATGGTGGTGGTGGGCCAGGGGCAGGGCCAGTAGGCGTCAGCAAGCGCTTGAAACCGTACTTGCCAGTACCAATTGTTGGTAAGAAAGAAGGGCAGTACGTGTTATTAGATGAACAAGATTGCCCTAAGACGATTGGTCGCTTGTCTGCTTTTGCAGGTAATGCGGGTGTTTTGTTACGAGCTTATATCTATGCAAAAATGCTCGGTAGAGAGGGGATGTCACGTGTTGCAGACTTTGCGACCTTGAATGCAAACTATTTATTGAAACGTTTAATGTCGGCAGGTTATGACGCTGCATACCCTGAGCGGCGTGCTACACACGAATTTATTCTAACGCTTAAAAAACAAGCAAAAGAACTTGATGTAACGGCGATGGATGTGGCGAAACGTCTCTTGGATTATGACTTCCATGCGCCAACAACCTACTTCCCATTGTTAATACCTGAGTGTTTGTTAATTGAGCCAACAGAAACTGAAGCTAAAGAAACGCTCGATGAATTTGTCGACACGATGGCGAAAATTTTAGATGAGGCAAAAATGCAGCCAGAAAGCTTAAAAAATGCGCCTTATAGTCTACCTGTAAGACGCTTAGATGATGTCAAAGCGGTTAAACAGTTGGATGTAGTATGGCAGGAGTTAAACCAATGAGTGCTGTAGAGTCAAAGGATATAAATGCCGAAGCGGGTGCTGACATGAACGCTAAGCCTCAATCAGCATTAATTTGTGGCTCAATGGCATTTGATACGATTATGGTGTTTCCTGATAAATTTCAACACCATATATTGCCCG
Source organism: Cycloclasticus zancles 78-ME (assembly GCF_000442595.1). Lineage (NCBI taxonomy): Bacteria > Pseudomonadati > Pseudomonadota > Gammaproteobacteria > Thiotrichales > Piscirickettsiaceae > Cycloclasticus > Cycloclasticus zancles. The sequence continues at coordinate 483,609 of NC_021917.1, forward strand.
ATAAAGTACATATGTTGAATGTATCCTTTTTTGTACCTGAGTTACGCCGTGAGTTTGGTGGTTGTGCAGGCAATATTGCTTATAATTTACATTTGTTGGGTGAAAACGCATTGCCCATGGCAACAGTGGGTAAAGATTTCGCTTCTTATGCGCAATGGATGCTTAAAACAGGCGTAAAGCAAGACTATCTAAAAGTGCTGGAAGATGACTTTACCGGTCAAGCTTATATCACCAGTGATATGGATGATAACCAAATTACTGCTTTTCACCCTGGCGCAATGGGACGCTCCGAGCTTAACAAGGTGCCTAGCGATGCGAATATAAGCATTGGAATAGTCTCCCCGGATGGTAAAGCAGGGATGATTGAACATGCTAAGCAATTTGTTGAAGCGGGTATTCCATTTGTTTTTGACCCGGGTCAAGGTATGCCAATGTTTGATAGCGATGAATTAAAAACGTTTATTGAACAAGCAACATGGGTGACTTTAAATGATTATGAAGCGGCGATGTTGCAAGAAAAGACGGGCCTTTCACCACATGAAATAGCTGAGCAAGTAGAGGCATTAATTATTACTAAAGGCGCAGAAGGGTCGTTGGTTTATACCAAGACGGAGCGTATCGATATTCCGCCTGCAAAAGCAACAGCATTGGTCGACCCCACAGGGTGTGGTGATGCTTATCGCGGTGGCTTGCTATACGGCTTGATGAATGGCTTGGATTGGGAAGTAACAGGGCGTATTGCGGGGCTAATGGGGGCGATTAAAATAGCCCATGCGGGTACGCAAAACCATGTTGTGACGCTAGATGAGCTCAAAATGCAGTATGCAGAACAGTTTGGCGGCTCATTTTAAAGAAGTTGTTATAAAAGGGGTGTAGGACGACCTATATCGTCGTGCAATGACGACATTAAGCCCTAAAGCTAACCGAGCCGTTATCAACGGCTGGTTAACAGTATTGGCTAATATGAGTCGCGAAATACACGACTCATATTAGCTATTGTTACAGCGAAGCGGTCATTTATTTTTTAAATGAGTTAAAAAATTCTTGGGTTGCTTCAAGGTTGTTTGCCATTATTTTCTTAAAAGCGTTAGTAATGTGATAAAGGTCTGTTGGTTTGCCTTCAATAATTCGTTTATAGAAAATACCTGTTTCTTTTGTTGCTTTAGAGGCACCTTCAACAAGCGTTTCGTTTAGCTCGGTTGCGTGTGTAATGGCCTCTTTAGACTTGGTTTCTAGTTCATCTATGGCTGTCATAATCTGTTCCTTTGTTAAATGATGCAGTGCACAATATCTCATGCCGTATCTTTTATGTCAACACAAGAATATAAATTTTATTGGCGTGCTGGGTCTCTAGTTAGCTTATGAAAACAGCTTGCTAAGGCTAGCCTAGCCAGTAGTTTTCACAGCCTTAAATGGCGGTTAATGGGCTATGCTGATAGAAATGGAGGCTCTTCAAATACTAGAGCCTCCGTTGAAAGTTAAAGTTAAGAACTGGCTGAAGAACAGTTACATTTTAGGTCTTTAATGAGCGCTTAATTGTTAATTAAGCTGCTGTGAAGAAGGTTTGACAATAAATTTGAATAATAAGGCAGTTATTGCAATGCTCCAGACGATAACAGCACCGCTGGGTAAATCAAATAATGATGAGCCAATTAAGCCAAACCCATAACCGCTGGCACCAATGAGAAAACCAATTAAGAGTGGTTTTTTATGCCCCAGGCTACCCAGTGCAGGAATAATTAAGCTCGCAAACACTAGATACACCCCGATCAGTTGAACAGAGTTGGTAACCGCTAACGCAAATAAAATGTAAAAAACAAGATTACCTAAGCGGTTTCGAAAGTTAAATAATAGCCAGACAATTAAGCAGGTTACCAAGGCCGTAGGTAAAAGTTGATCGCTAGTGGTCCATAATATTTGACCGACCAGTAAGTCTTTCAGTGAATCACCGCCATGTGGGTTATTAGCAAGCAGCAAAATACTAGCGGTAGCGGCTAAGATAAAACTAATGCCAATAAGGGCTTCTTGGTGTTTTCCCCAGTGCTTTTCGGCCCAGCTTAAGCCTAATGCGCCGATTAAAGAAGCAGATAAAGCGGCGACTTGAACCTCCCAGCCATGTGCTTCCCAGCCAAAATGCCAGGCTACGATAACCCCTAAACCAGCCATTTGTGCAATAGCTAGATCAATAAAAATAATGCCGCGTTTCAGAACTTCTTGCCCAAGGGGGACATGTGTTGTGAGGACCAGTAGGCCGACAATAAATGCCGGCCCAATAATCGAAAGTTGAAGTCCTTCAATGTTCATGATGTAACATTTAATAATTGACTGAGGAGTCGATCAAACCAATTAATTAGAGTTTCATTATTATCAGGGCTGAGGGGTAAAGCAATGGCGGGAAGCGCCGTTTTACTGCTTAGCCAACGTGCCGATTTATCACTTTGGTAACTAGCATAAAGTAACATCTGAGCAGGTTCTTTTTTCAATGTGCTTAGTACCTTAGCAAGGTGAGTGCTACTTGCTGGAATACCGGGTTTTGGCTCTAGAGTTGCTACTTGCTTTAAACCTAACCAGCTTGATAGATAGACCCAATTATTATGGCTTACAACGATAGGTTTATCGCGTAATGGTTTGCTTCGCTGTTCCCATTGCTGCATTGCCTGTTGCCATTGCTGAGTAAAGGTTGCTAGGTTGTGTTGGTAATATGCTTGATGAGAGGGATCAATCATTGCTAGCCTGTCAGCTAAGGCCACGGAGACTTGAGCGATGCGTTTAGGGTCTAGGTGAAAATGAGGGTTTCCGGCAGCATGAATATCACCGAGACTACGATCAAGCACGGTTGGTTTGTCCATCAGGCTAACGTAGTCAGCAGCCATAAAATAGCCTGTTTGACCGACCTGCACATTAGGGTTAGCAGATTTACGTAGTAATAAAGGAAGCCAGCCTGTTTCGAGGTCTGCACCTGTGCAAACTAACAGGTTGGCGCGGCGCATTCTGGCAATCAGGCTGGGGCGTGCTTGTATATGATGAGGGTCTTGCATCGCAGTTGTAGCGCTGTTGACGTGCACTTTATCACCACCGAGAGCTTTAGTTAGCGCTGCCCATTCAGGTTCACATGCAAATATATTGAGTTCAGCATGGGCGTAAAATGGGCTGAGCAGAGTGAGTAATAAAATAAATGTTTTTTTCCATGGATGTAACATAATTGTCTCCAAACAAATGAATGTCGCACAGGCACAAAAGGCCTGTGCGATTTGTTTTTAATATTGATGAGCGCCGTGACTGCCTAGGCTAGTAGTGTATTGTAAGAAAATCTGATCATCTGATTCCTGGTAGGATTTATCACGGTTAAATTGCAGCCGTATCCTAGAAAATTCACTCGGTAACCACTCGATCATTGCACTCATACGTTTAGGTTTAAAACCGTCGCTATCTAAGCCTGCTTCCATTAACACATCGTCATCGAAGCCAGTGTTATCACTTTCTAACTGGTCATAACGAAGCCCTGCTCGCCACCGAGGTTTAAATTGATAAATAGTTTGTGCGTACCAGCCTTTTTGATGGCCGTCGAAGCTGGTTTCTTCTAGAGGTGGGCCACTGTTTAGCATGCTAATGGTGCCGTTTTCTTTACGGTCAAAATATTCAAACTGTACCTTAACATGTTGGTTTTTAGGGTTACCATTGGGCGCCCATTTGTAGACAAAATCAACAGCGTTTATTTTGCTATCGCCATCAAAAGATGGGGTTTCTTCAGCGCTATCGTCTTCACCATGGGCGTGGCCACCACCTGTACGACCTTCTATGTTATTAGCTTGCCAATGACTTAAACCCAATTGCCAACTGTGTTCGATGCCGATATCACCACCGATGTTAGCAAATACTGTTGCTGCGCCAATACCACTTTGCTCGCCAGCGGATGGGAATTGGCTACCACTCATAATTTCTGCGCCTAACTGTAAAAAAGTATCGGTCGGTGCTATATAACTTAGTTGAATACCATCATCCCTAAGTTGGTCGCCAAATAAGCCGCGATAAATTAACGGCGCATCGGCAAAATCCCAAGTATGAACATGGTGTTCATTCAGGTACCCCATGGCAGAAAAGAAACGACCGGCCTTGATAGTTAGGCCATTCCCTAAACCTAATGTCTGTATATAGGCTTCTTCTAGGTCTACTTCGGTGCTACCGTCATCATTATGAAAACCAAGAGTGGCTTTGCCATAAAACGTGTTGTCAATGTTAGCGCTCATGACCAGTTCGCTTTCGCCCACTGCAAACCCTTGGCTACCTAGGCCAGATTCGCCACCGAGCATGAAGCCGGGCAATGCGTAATCATCGGGGTCATTGCCCATGTCGGCAAAACGACCATCGAGAATAAGGCTAATGGCTGGATTGAAAGAATTTTGGGTCAGGAAGCTACTCTGTTTCGGTTTAACTGCTGCTTCCTGTGTTTTGAGTTCGACATATTGCGTTCTTTTTTCGGTTTCTATTAATCTAGACTCAAGGGCCTCAATGCGTTGTTCATAGTTCTTTTTAAGGGTGTCTAGCTGTTGTTTTAATAAGGCAATTTCAGTGTTAGAAAGTGCCGGGCTAGAAATAAGTAAACTGGCGATTATTGCAGCCATAGTAAATGCTTTACGCATAAGTAATTCTCCTGTAACAAAAAGGTAGTCACGCAAGGTCAACCCATCGCGTAACGTTAAAATGTGGTTTACAAGAAAGTAAAGGGAGGTGCGCGAGCGAAATAAGCTGTTTTTAGTAGAGGAACTTGCTGAGTGGGAATACCATCAACATGTGTTTTAGACAATAGTGGAACAGCGGGGAGTCGAATAGCCGAAACGAGTCCATTGCTAGACTTTTCACACTGGACAAATACCGTGCACGAATGGCTGGCTTTGTGAAAGGAATGCTCTACAGAATGGGCAAGCGCAGCCATTTGACTGATAAGCATCATGCTTATCAGTGCAATAGGTATTAAGACTTGCTGCCGTTTTTTCATTTATTGAAATGGAATATATGCCGAAGGTTAATACCGACAGCTGATTTTAGAGTCCTTCTAAACAACTAGGCAATATATAACGGCTATGCTTTTTTTACAAATATAGATTTCAGCTTCATTGGGCCAATACCAGTGATTTTACAGTCAATGTCATGGTCCCCTTCAACTAAGCGAATATTTTTTACCTTAGTGCCGACTTTTACAACAGATGAAGAGCCTTTAACCTTTAAGTCTTTGATAACAGTGATGCTATCACCATCTTGTAAAAGGTTACCGTTTGAATCTTTTATGACTAATTCGTCAGTGTCGGTTTCGCTTGAATTGGCGGACCACTCATGAGCACACTCAGGGCAGATATACACAGTCCCGTCTTCATAGGTGTATTCTGAGTTGCATTGGGGGCAATTAGGTAAAGCACTCATGTTAGATCCTTTTGTGTGAGCTAATGGGGGAAATACCATTATAAGTTTTTACCTGTCTTATTGGCCAGTTAAAAGGACTAAGGGGGTGTTTAGCGATTAATGATTTTAGGTTATTCGGTTAGTTTGCCACGTAGCTTTTTTAATTGGCCGCGTTGAGTTTTATTATCAGTCCGTTTTTTCTTAGCATTTTTGCTAGGCGAGGTTGCTCGCCTAGCTTTTTGACTAACCGTTACGCTTTTTATGATCTGTTTTAGGCGTTCTAGCGCATCGGCACGATTTTTTTCTTGGGTGCGGTATTGCTGAGCCTTAATGATGATAATACCCATATTATTAATACGGTGATCTTGTCGACTTAATAATCGTTGTTTAAAAAGCTCAGGCAGGGAGGATGCGTTAATGTCGAAACGTAAATGAATGGCCGATGAGAGTTTATTTACATTTTGCCCCCCAGCTCCTTGCGCGCGGATGGCTGTAAGCTTAATTTCATCATCAGCAAGGGTGATATGAGGGGTGATGACTAACATGAACTTTATTGCGGTTTAGTAAAACGGGTGCTAAATATTGGTTTAGCCAAAACAAGGAAAATGGCAGCCGAGAGTACCGAAGAGGCGAAAATCATACACATCACCATAATTTGATAACGCACAGCAATCAGTGGTGATACCCCAGATAGTATCTGCCCGGTCATCATGCCCGGCAAAGAGACTAGGCCAACCGCAAATAGCGAGTTTATAACCGGGATCAGTGAGGCATGAAGTGCAATACGCCGCGCCTCCAAGTAAGAGACATGGCGATCTATTTCTGCATGGATACGCTCAGCGGCTAAACTAACGCTATTCATCGCATTGGCGAAAATCATTCCAGCTAATGGAATGATGATTTGAGGCAAATACCATGGTTTTAAATTAAGTACACCTTGAGTGATAACCAGCAGGGTAAAACCACCACCAACAATAATGGAGAGAAAGGCTTGTTTATACAATAGGTTACGCTTTATCGGGATCGTGCCTAGAGCAATCCAGCTGGAGGCAAAGACCATAATAGCTAGAACAGTGATAACAATGGCAGCATTATCAGCGTTAAAAATGTAGCTCAACAGGTAGCCGACTAAAAGCAACTGAACCAACATGCGTGCCAGGGCATAAAGTGCGTTGCTTGACTCTAATGACCATTTACACAAAATAGCCAAGGCGAAAAGAATAGGGATAAAAGATAGCGCTAGATTTAACAGAGGAATATTTTGAATATCGTGTCCCATCTAATCGCTGTTAACTGTATTAGTTAGGTGCGTTTATCTGCTTGGCGCTTGTTTCGAGCGCTTTGCTTTTCTAAAAACAAGGCGAGTTCTTTTTCTGCCCATTGGACGGCTTCAGCTTCTGATTTAAACCCCGTTTGGGTTTTTGAAATAACCGTGTTTTTTGAACTGGCGCGACGAATGATGTCGGCTCTCCAGCTATCTTTTTCTGCGGAAGTTTGAAAAGTGTACTTTTTAGTAATGCTCATAAGTATAAGTTTGTCTTGAGTTTAAGAATCTGTTTCTAGCAAGCGTATGCCATCTTTTTCGATATTGATAATGCGCTGCTTATATAAACCACCAATGGCTTTTTTGAACGCACCCTTGCTCATCCCGAAGGTGTCAGAGATGATTTCTGGGCTGGATTTATCGTGAACCGGTGCAAAGTTATGGTTCTTTTTTAAATAATTAAGAATAATTTTACTGTATTTATCGCGTGTTTCTTTGCCGCCTTGGAGGCTTAAGTCTATTTTACCGTCGGGTCGAATACGTTTAATAAACCCTTTTTTTGATTGCCCGAAACTTAATTTTTGGAAGACATCATTTTTGTATAAAACCCCCCAATGTGAATGGTTAATGATGGCTTTAAAGCCTAAGTCGGTGCTGTTCGCAATGATAAGGTCAACTTGCTGTTGTGGGGTAAAGTCATGAGGTGCTTCATCATCGATGAACTTGTCTATTTTTGATGAAGCGACAATGCGCCCATCATTCTTGTCGAGGTATAAGTAGACTAAATAGGATTTGCCAACATCCATTGGTCGATGTTGTTCAGCAAATGGTACAAGAACATCTTTTTCTAACCCCCAGTCCAAAAAAGCACCCACATGTGTACGTGCCACGACTGTTAGGTAGGCAAATTCACCAACCTGAGCTTTGGGCTTTTTTGTGGTGGCAATCGGGCGGTCTTCTGAGTCGAGGTATAAAAAAACATAAATCAACGAACCAACGGTTAAATCACTTGGAGCCTGCTTGTTTGGCAGGAGAACTTCACCTAATTCTTTAGCATCTAAATAAAAGCCGAAGTCGAGCGACTTGATGACTTCTAATTGATGTGTTTTTCCTAGCGTAACCATGGTGTACTCCTAATATTCGGTGTGCTGGCAATTATACAGGTCGTTGACAGTTTAAATGATTAAAACAGATGGCTTCCTTGCATCAAGACGCTTTATTGACGCTGTGTTTGCCAAAGAGCGGCGTGACCGAAGGTTAACATTACTGCGTCATCGATTATCCCAATAACGTTGCATTTCATAATATAAGAATGAGGCCGTCCAGGTGATTAATACCAGTCCGGTTAATGACTCTAAGCCGGTTAAATGGCGCAAATCACCGATGGGTTGAATATCCCCAAAGCCTAAGGTTGTAAAGGTGGTGAAAGATAAATACGTGCAATCAAGCAAACTACCATCAAAATTGCCTTCTAAATGCCCCCAGCCTTCAGCATGATGCATAAAGTAAAACGCAAAGGCAAAGACCCAAACCTCTACCGCATGCGCAATAAGCGCAGTAAAAACGCCAAACAGTATTCTCAGTCGATGCTTTAATTTCATTTTTGGGATATATCGAGAAACACGGTATAAAAATTCGTAATGGATGATCACAGCAATGGCGACAACGAGCGAATTTAAAAAAAATATATGAAACATTGATTTGAGGAATAGGGGCTAAACGTAATGGTTATTGGTTGATTGTATACTGGCGGGCAGAAAATTATCGTGTTCATACGTATGAACGATTTATCGGCCTTAAGGGTATTCCGCCACTAGGTCGAGTGGGGTTAGATTGGGACAGTGGTCAAGTAGTGGGTAGTAGGCGGTGATGATAATAAATTGGCGAGTTTATCAATATCGCCACGCTCCGTCCGCCAGGCCATATAGCTTTCGTAGTCACTGCGTTGGTCCCACTTTTCAAGTAAAACAATATGGTGTCTATCGTCCTCATCACTGGTTACCGAAACACTTTGGCAGCCTTTGAAGGCACGTGTGTCGGGTAGGATCGACATAAAAACGCTTAATAGCTCTTCTCGGTTTTCAGGGTTAACTTGTAAATCTAAAATAACATCAACTGTCATAGCGATACCTTTTACATGGTTTGCCCGTAGGACTATCCAGTATATGCCTATAAACTAAAGCCCGCAAGAATGAGGAAATACCCTGAGACTGGGCTTTATTCACCGTTACATAAGGGAATAAAGCGTTGTGAAGAACGAAAAACTCGATATTTGGGAGTAGGCCTTATAAACCGAGAATCAGGCCAAAACCAGCGACTAATAAACTGGCCTAACAGTAAAATGAGTAAGCAAGCTGTTTTATCGTGTACGTTTTTGAATATTTAAAACGGGTTAACGGTGTGTTAGTGACCAGCAATAATGTATTTTTGGATTTCGTTCAAAGTCTTTTGATATTGTTTTTTGACTAATATTTTGAACAGCCAAGTGGGTGAGCGAGGCTTCGTTTAATTTAAACTTTCGAAAGTTAGTTGAAAAGATCATTGTGCCTTTTTTGCTTAGTAACTTTGCCGCTTTATTAATTAATTCAACATGATCACGTTGAATATCAAACACATTGTCCATCCGTTTTGAGTTGGAAAAAGTGGGTGGGTCAATGAAGATAAGCTCGTACTTTTTTTGCTCTTCTACGGCAGTATCAAGCCATTCCATGCAGTTAGCTCGAATAAGCTGGTGCTTGTCTAAGTTTAAATGGTTTAGCTCAAAATTATTTTTTGCCCAATCTAAATAGGTTTTTGACATATCTACAGTTGTAGACGTGGTGGCACCGCCCAGTGCCGCATGTACAGTTGCCGCGCCTGTGTAGGCAAATAAGTTTAAAAACTGTTTACCGCCGGCGTGTTCGCCAATCCAAAAACGTATGGGGCGATGGTCTAAGAATAAACCTGTATCGAGGTAATCTTTGAAGTTGACGAGAAACTTTGCCTGCCCTTCGCTGACTTCATGGAAACCACCATCGGTACCTTGTTTTTCGTATTGTGTGCGACCTTTTTGGCGACGGCGAATTTTCAGTGATAATTGCTGGGGAGGGATGTTTAATACCTCTGGCATAACGGCTAAGGCATCACGAAGACGTAGAATAGATTTAGCCTCATCAATGGTTTTTGGGGCTTCATACTCTTGTACATGTACCCACTTTTTTTCGCCTTGGTAAACATCAATGGCCAATGCGTACTCGGGTAAGTCTGCATCGTACAAGCGGTAACAATGGATGTTGTTTTTCTTCACCCAAGGGGAGAGTTTTTTAATGTTTTTGCGCAGGCGGTTTGCCAGCATGGTAGCGCCGTCGCTCCAATCACCGGGTGTCGGTAGTAAGGCTTTTTTTAAATTGTCGCCAATGTGTTGTTGCTGACTGGCATGCTGTCCTTCAAAGTGCCGTTCTGGGGTCACCGAAAAGTTAAAGACTTTACAAGCGATAGCGCCGTTAAATAGTTGGTACGACTTATGTGACTTTAATGAAACATTAAATGCAAGTTCAACATTACCGGTAAACACAGAGGCGTGCCAGCCGTTAAAGCGGGCCTTTAGGATGCTGCCAATTTCTTGATATAAGGGTTTGAGTTGTTTAATGTCGCCGAGTCGCTCACCATACGGTGGGTTAACGATAAACAAGCCAGGTTTCCATGACGGATCGGGGGCTACTTTTGTAAGCGGTAAGCTGGTGGCCTTAATAACGTCAGTAAGATGAGCCGCTTTAATATTGGCTTTAGCAATGCCAGCGTGTTTGATGCTGATATCAGAGCCGGTGATGGGTGGGATGTTATGTAGGCCTTTTTCTCGGCGATATTCGGCTTCTTTTATCAGTCGTTGCCATATTATGGGGTTAAAGTGTTTCCATGCTTGAAAGCCAAAATACTCACGCAGCAAGCCAGGTGCAATGTCGCCGGCCATCATGGCGGCTTCTGTTAAAAAAGTGCCTGATCCACACATGGGGTCGTATAAAGCACCGCCTTCGGCGGCTATCTTTGGCCAGCCTGCGCGAATTAAAATAGCCGCGGCAAGGTTCTCTTTTAATGGCGCTTCTACAGACTCAGTACGATAATGACGACGATGTAAGCTGTCGCCAGATAAGTCTAAGCTAAGCGTTACTTTATCTTCATTGATATATGCGTTAATGCGAATGTCTGGTTGCTCACGCTGGACGTTTGGCCGCTCGTCTGTTGCTTCTTTAAATTGGTCGACAATAGCATCTTTGATCACTTGCTCGGCATATCTCGAGTGGTTAATTTTTGAACGTCTAATAGAAGCGTCAATGGCAAAAGTGTTGTAGACATCGAAGTGCTTGGACCAATCTATTTTTAAGGCACCGGCATACAATTGCTCAGGTGTTTGTGCTGCATATCGAGCCAAGGGCACTAAGACGCGATTAGCAAGGCGAGACCATAGGCAAACGCGTAAAGCCATTTCCAATTCACCCTCAAAATAAACTCCACCGGCAGCTGGTTTTACTTGCAAGGCGCCGATTTGTTCCAGTTCGTCGGCTAAGATCAGCTCCATGCCTTTGGCGGTTGTCGCGAAATAGTTATTGAGTTGTGGCATGGATATCCTTTTTAAGGTGGGTCGGCTAGTGGTGCTTGATTTGCAACGAACTAAGAAGGCTGGGTCCTTAGCGGTAAAAACTTAAGCGCTATGCGCATTTTAATCGTTTTTACGGCAAGGTAAAGGAAGCAATTACTGGCATGTGGTCAGATAAAGTGAGTGACTGAGCTTGTTCTACAAACGCATTTTGTACAGATAAATTTGGGCTGTAGAAATAATAATCGATTGTCCGGTCAGGGTCTCGGCTTGATGAACTATTGGGGGCATAGGTGAACCATGCTTTGCGTTGCTCGGATTGCGTGTTTGCAAGGCTGGGTACCGCTAAATGTTGCTGGTACAAGGTTTCTATTGCAGATTGTTGATCGTAATTGCGACGTTGTTCTTGTGCGAGTAATGGATAGGCATTAGGCGGCAGTAAATTAAAATCGCCAGCAAGAACCCAAGGCGTTTGAGTCTTGTTAAGCGAATGTAATCGTTGATTAATTTGTGTTACTTGCCGTTCAAGGGTGTCGGTGCCTTTGGAAAAGGCGGATAAGTGAGTGTTTAAAAGCACCAGTTTATCTGCACCCTCTATGGGCAGGTGAACTTCCTGTAAGGCACGCTTAAGGTTAAATAATTGCGTGATGGGGTCTTGTGGGATAAGGCTGAGTTGAGTGCGTGTAGCCGTGGTTATTTTGTATTTTGAAATAATACTCAACTTGGTGCCCACAGCGCCCATGATACGTGGGTGAGGGAGATAGCGGGCTTGCCAATAAAAGCTACTGGTATGACAGGCATAATCGCTGGGAAGCAACTCAAGTAATTGAGCTAATTGATCGGCATGATCTGTTCGCTGAGCACCTTCATCGACTTCTTGTAAGAGGATAATATCCGGATTTTGCTGTGTAATTAGGTTGGCTAAACCCTTCAGGGTTTTTGTGATGTCGTCGCTAGAAGGGCGTTCGTCGGGACCGGTATTATTAGGTAGGTCATAGAAAAAAACATAGTTTTTCCCCGCCATAAATTGAACATTTTGGTTATACAGCTTAAGGGTTTGGCCCGCCGTTAAACGGGGTGTGTTTTCGCCGCAGTATACCGCTTCTTGTTGAAGAGCTGGTGGGTGGTATGTGCTAAACCACACTAAGGCAAACAGCCCTAAAAGACAGAGGCTAAGGGAAAATAACAGTCGATAAAAGACCTTTGTTATATCCATGTTATGAATGTACTTGCATCTGGTCTATTGATTTACACGTTATTTTAGTTTGATAGCGATACTGTCTATATTGTTGCGGTGCAAGCGATTTTGAATTTTATCGACCATTCTAAAGGAAGTGTACGGGCCTGATTTAACTCGGTGCCAAATGCTACCGCTTTGGTTTACTGTTTGTACGGTCGATTCAATACCTAACAATGCTAAGCGGGCGCGAAGAGTATCAGCCTGCTGAGCTTTTTTAAAAGAACCTATTTGAATAATAAAGGTGCCAGGTTTGCTTTTTCCAGTGCCTTCTAGCCGACGCCTTTCTTCAATTTCATGCTCAGGAATAACAATTTCCATGTCGGGCAATATTTGATAAAAATCAAAACGTGGTTTAGTGCTGTCGATGGGTTTTGCAGTTGTTGCGATGGGCTTTTTTACATCACGTACGTCTTGTTGGCTAACAGGTCGCTTCACATCAGTAACGGGTTTATTTGGCGCTTCTTCCAAGTCAGATAAAAACATCGCAAAACCGCCAATTAATAGGCCAGTAATTAGCCACCAATAACCGGGAATAGGGCGTTTTTTTTTACGCGCGTTATTGCTGTTAATTCGGTTTTTGTAATCTCTAGGCACTACATGGACTCCGGTGCATTAACGCCCAGTAGCTGTAAACCATTGGCTAGGACTTGCTTTGTTGCATTAATAAGAACTAGGCGAGCTTGCATCAGTGCTACATCATCAACAATGAATTTGTGTGAATTGTAATAACTGTGAAACTGCGTAGAAAGTTCACGTAAATAATGGTTAAGTTGATGTGGTTCGTATTGCTGAGCGGCTTGCGTCAGTTTTTCTGGGTAACGGTTTAAGGTATCAATCAGGTTGGTTTCGTGCGTTTGCGCTAATTGATCTAAATGCTTTAAACCCTCCTGTGCACTATAGTTGAGGCCTTTTTCTGTCAGTAATCGCATCACACTACAAACACGCGCATGAGCATATTGAACGTAATATAAGGGGTTTTCATTGGACTGCGAGGTAGCCAAATCAAGGTCAAAATCCATGTGCTGCTCGGCTTTACGCATGACGTAAAAATAGCGTGCAGCATCAGCGCCGATTTCATCGCGTAACTCCCTAAGTGTTACAAATTGACCAGAACGGGTCGACATTTGCATTTTTTCGCCACCTTTATACAAAACGGCAAACTGGACCAGCAAGACTTTCATACGCTCGGGGTCTGCGCCCATTGCTTGCAAAGCGGCCTTAACACGTGGCACATAGCCGTGATGGTCAGAGCCCCAGACATCGATGATATCGTAACCACGTTCGAGGGTGTGTAAATGATAGGCTATATCGGAGGCAAAGTACGTGGTTAAGCCATTATCGCGAATAACAACACGGTCTTTTTCATCGCCAAACTCGGTTGATTTAAACCACCAAGCACCTTCTTTTTGGTACATATAGCCAGAAGCTTTAAGCTTTTCAATGGCTCGATCAATGGCTCCTTTGTCCATAAGTGAGCGTTCTGAAAACCAATCGTCGTAATGAACGCCAAAGTCTTCAAGGTCTTGACGAATATCGCCGAGAATGGATGTTAATGCGGCGTCAAAAAGAATGCGGTAGTTTTTATCCCCTAAGGACTCTTTAGCACGCGCAATAAGGCCGTCAATATGTTTTTCCTTGTCGCCGCCATCAGGCTCATCGGCGGGGATATCAAGAAACACATCACTGACAGGCATGTTAAAGGTTTGGCCATGTGACTGTTTAATCAGCGTTGCAATGTCAGCAATATAGCCACCTTTGTAACCGTTACTTGGAAACGGGATGCTTTCACCACAAAGTTCTAAATATCGTAGCCATACGCTGGTAGCTAGGATGTCCATTTGGCGGCCAGCATCATTAACGTAATACTCGCGATGGACATCGTAACCAATGGCTGTCAGTAGATTAGCAACGGTTGCACCGTAGGCCGCACCTCTTCCGTGCCCTACGTGAAGGGGCCCGGTTGGGTTCGCTGAAACGAATTCAACTTGTACCTTTTTACCTTTGGCAATATTGGAGGTGCCAAAGCGAGAACCTTGTTCAAGAATCTGTTTGATGACGGCGTGTTGGCTAAGCGGGTTGATGAAAAAATTAATAAAGCCTGGGCCGGCTATATCAACACTTAATACGTCGCTGTCTTCTGGCAAGCTATTGATAATAGCTTGGGCTATTTGGCGAGGGTTCTTTTTTGCAGGCTTTGCCAACATCATTGCAACGTTACTGGCGTAATCACCATGAGATGGGTCACGAGTATGCTCAATTTTGATAGTAGGCGTTAACTCTTCAGGCAATTCGCCTTGAGTTTGTAGCGATGAAATGGCTTGCTGAAGCAAAGAGGCCAAACGTGTTTTCATAGTAAATTTAGATCGTTGATTGATGCGCTGAATAGCTGTTCGGTGTTGAACACCGTTGTCATTGCGTATTATCGCTTGTGGGGTAAAACTTGCAAGTCTAAACGCTGTTAAAACAAGTCAATGGGATCAACATCAATGGACCAACGTACCTTACGCGAGGATTTGAGTTTTTCAAGTTTCGGTAAAAGCTGCTGTAAAAATTGATGGCGGGGTTTTCGCTGGGCCGATTCAATTAATAATTGATAGCGAAACCGTCCCGCCCTTTTTAGCATGGGGGCTGGAACGGGGCCTAGAATTTGAATCAGCGGTGCTTGAATCGTAGAGATCAACTCCTTAGCATCGTTTAGGAAGTTTAGAACCGCTTGTTCATTGATGGCGTTCACTCGTAATAGAGCTTGATAATGGTAGGGGGGCAATTGGGCTTGCTGCCTTTCATCCAGTGCCTCTTTTGCAAAACGCGTGTAGCCGTGCGTGATTAAGGTGTTTAATAAGGGGTGCTCGGGGTGGTGGGTTTGAATGAGTACCCGGCCGAGTTTTTCTTCGCGTCCTGCACGGCCAGCGACTTGGGTAATAAGCTGGGCCATACGTTCGCTAGCTCTGAAATCACAACTAAACAGCCCTGCATCAATATCAACAATGCCTACTAAGGTCACATTTGGGAAGTGGTGTCCTTTAGCAAGCATTTGCGTGCCGACTAAAATTTGAGCGCCGCCTTCATGTACTTTGTCAATGACTGACTGCATGGCATTTTTTTGTCGTGTGCTATCGCGGTCAATTCGACTCACAGGGGTGTCAGGAAAGTGCGAGCTCAATGTTTCTTCAACGCGCTCAGTCCCAAGCCCTAATGGAAATAATTCTGCTTGTTGACACGATGGGCAGGTATTCGGAATGGCATGTTCAACTCCGCAATGATGGCATCGAAGTAAATTGGCATTTTTATGAATGACTAGACGAGAGTCGCAACGACGACACTGTGCAACCCAACCACAGCTATGACACATTAACACGGGTGCAAAGCCTCGGCGATTCACAAAGAGTATGACTTGTTCGTTCCGCTCAAGTGTTTTGCCAATCGCTTTTAAAAGCGATTGGCTTAAATGATTGTCTAACGTTTGGTTTCGGCAGTCTAATAAACGAATATCAGGGTGTGAGGCACCTGCGGTACGCTCGGGCAACACTAATTGTTTGAAACGACCTTGTTGTACGTTGTATAGACTTTCGAGCGAGGGTGTTGCAGTGCCTAATACGATAGGGATGCTGTAGTCTCTTGCACGCATAACAGCAATATCTCGAGCGGAATAGCGAAAGCCTTCTTGCTGTTTGAATGATATGTCATGCTCCTCGTCCATAATGATCAGGCCGGGCGTACGCATCGGCGTGAATACTGCCGAGCGGGTGCCCAGCAATATATTGGCAAGGCCTTCTTTTAATCTAAGCCAGGCTTGAGCTCGTTGAGTGTCGTTAAGGCCGGAATGTGAAATGACCATCTGTGCTGTTAGGCGTTGCCTAAATCGCTGAGCTAATTGAGGTGTTAGGGTGATTTCAGGCAATAAAATTAACACCTGTTTTCCAGCACTAATGACGTGCTGAATAAGTCGAAGATAAACTTCTGTTTTTCCACTACCGGTGACGCCATCTAATAAAAATACTTGAAAGCCTTCGAGTGCCTTAGCAATTGAGTCGATGGCAGTTTGTTGGGCCGGGTTTGGGTCAAATAAAGGTGTGGTCGGAGAGTGTGTGGCTGTGTTGTGTTCTTGTGAGGCAGTGACCCAGCCTTTCTCGATCATGCTTTTAAGGGGCGAGCGCCAGTTCCAGTCAAGTGTGGAAAAGAAATCACGATCAACAGGTGCATCGGCGTTTTTTAGTTGATGCCATAAGCCTAGCTGCCTTGGGGAGCGTTTTAAGGAATTTTCATCGAGTGTCAGGCCATGTTTGGATAATGCGTATCGCGTGGTGAGCTCTATAGTGGGTGTTAATCCGGCTCGAAGCTGTTTTGGGAAGGCCTGAGCAAGCACCTCGCCGATAGGGTGATGATAGTAGTTAGCAGCCCATTTATATAGTTTTAAGTCATCAAGCGATATTAGAGGCTGTCTATCAATTAATTGGGAGATGGGTTTGAGTTGTTTTCGGCTAAGTTCGGTTGACGAAGAAATGTTAAGAATAACGCCAATTTTTTTTAATCGGCCAAAGGAAACAAAAACACGCTGGCCGATTTGGTAATCAGAGCGAGCCGAATTTTTTATCGGGAGATAGTCAAAAATACGGTGCAGGGGGGTGTCGACAGCAATATTGAGGTAAAAATCAGACATCAAGTAAAAGCGTTATTTGTTTTGTATCAGTTAGCCTGAAAAGATTAAAAAAATCTACAATAAATCGCTAACTTAATGAGTTAACTATGGTTTTTATTTTATCCACATTTTCTGTGGATAACTATGTGGATTATCTATTTATAATAGCTCTCAAAGCCCATGCAAAAAGGGCTGACATCAAATTGTAACAAAATAAACCATTGTTAACATATCTATAAAAAACAACAAGTTATATAATGCAAGGGTTATTTTAATCATTGCGTCGCAATATGTTTATGGCGACTAATCTAGTGTTTTTAGCTTGTGAATAAGAAGTCTTTGTGTATAGGGCTTAAGGCGCCTTTCAGCTAAATTATTACAAATAAGAAGGTCAAGTTAAGTGTTGCCGTGAATGTCTTTATATTCCTGTTATTTGTTTAGACTATCAATGTTTATCACTATCTTTTTGTTCAGCTTAATGTGTTAATTATTAGCCATAGCGTGAGATTGACCATTCGTTGTGTTATTGGTGTAGGTGTACCAGAATAAGGTTGTCAAAGATGATAATATTTAATCAGGAAGAATTTTCTGCTGGGTGTGGCATCATTTTTTAACTTGAAAGATAGCCGGTGCTATCGAGGTCTAATATTGCAACAGAAACGTAAAAAACTGGAATATGAGCGCTTAGTGTTGGCATATAGTGATGAACTTTTTCGTTACGCGCTTTGGCTATGTCACGATAAAAACATGGCTGAAGATTTGCTTCAAGAGACCTGTATGCGTGCTTGGAAGTCATTGGATAAATTACGTGATAGTTTATCCAGTAAGGCGTGGCTGATGACGATCTTGCGAAATGAACATGCCCGTCAATATGCACGCTTCCGGCCGGAGATAGTTGATTTCGATATAGATATGTTGAGTTTGAGGGATGTAGACAATGATACGAGTCCTGACGCGTTTGCTCTTAAGCAGGCATTGAATGAGCTTGCGAATGAATATAAAGAGCCGCTGTTGTTGCAGGTAATTGTTGGATTAAGCTGTGAAGAAATCGCCTCGGTTTGTCATATTTCTAAAAGTGCGACCATGACCCGTTTGTTTAGGGCAAAACAGAAGTTAAGAAGTGTTTTAAGGCCCGAAGCGGGCCGGGCAGGTGAATGATGAAATGTGATGATTTTAAATTTGAATATACAGTCGCAGCAAATGAGGTTGGGACAGAGGCCAAAGAGCACCTAGCATCCTGTGAGCAGTGTCAAATATTTGCAGCGCAAGAAAACTTGTTTGAGCAGCAATTAAAAGAGGTTGTTAACCGAGGTGTTCCAAGCGGTTTAAAGCATTCGATAAGAGACTATGTGTATAAGGCACCTTTTTGGAGTGCGACTAAAATGAAGCCGATTGCCTTTGCGGCATCGTTACTATTAGCGGTAGGCTTGGTAACGTTTATACCAACGCAAAACGAAGAGTCAGTGTTGCCAATAGATCAGTTAGTTTACGAACACTTTTCACACGATGGGGCATCTTCAACGCATGTGGCTTACCCGCTTAATGAGCAAGAGCTCATAAAGTTGAGTAAAGAGTTTGGTATACGGGTGAGGTTAGCTAAAAATATTAGCTTTGCAAAAAAGTGCCCTATTGGAGATAGTTATGGCTTGCACATGGTGTATCAATACCATCAGCAAGCCATAACGATTATTTATATGCCAGACATCAGTCTAGATAAAACCCTACCTTTCCATTATGCCGGTTTACATGGCTGGGTTAAGCCATTGAAAAATGGCTCGATGGCCGTCTTAGCTGGTACAGCGACTGATATACCAGACGAGGAATTTGCCAGCAACGCAGTAGAATGGCTCTAATCATTGCCTTTTGAGTGATCCCTAGCAAAAATCAAGTAAAAAGCAGGCAGAATATAAAGTGTAAATATAGTGCCTATACCTAAGCCAGTAGCAATAACTAACCCAATATCAAACCGACTAACCGCACCAGGGCCTGATGCAAGTAGCAGCGGAACCATCGCAACAATCATCGATGCAGTTGTCATTAGGATCGGCCTTAAACGTACTGTAGCTGCCTCCTCAACGGCATTTCGAATAGAAAGCTTTTCCGTAATTTGTAATTGATTGGCAAACTCAACAATTAAGATACCATTTTTAGCGACCAGCCCAATTAAGGTAATAAGCCCAACTTGAGTATAGATATTCATCGTTGCGACCCCTAGCATAATAAAAGCCATTGCACTGGCCAACGATAAAGGCACCGACACTAAAATAATAAGCGGGTCACGCCAACTTTCAAATTGGGCGGCTAGTACTAAGTAGATAATTAACAATGACATAAAGAAAGTTAGAACAAGCGCGCTACCTTGCTGTTTGTATTGTCGTGAACTACCCGTGTGGTCCCACTTAAAGCCTCTAGGGAAAGATTTTTGAGCTTCTTCTTCAAGATAAGCTAAGCCATCTCCCATGGTCACACCTGGGCGTAATAAGCCCTCAATAGTTATACTGTTAAGTTGTTGAAACTGTGTGCGTTTAGCCGGTTCAACTTGCGTTGATACGGTGACGATTGAACTGATAGGAACCTTCTTGCCTGATGAGGTTTTTAGGTAAATGTTATCAAGTTTTTCAATATCTGAGCGACTAATATCGGCTACTTGCGGAATCACTTTATAGCTTCGCTCTTGCATGCTAAAGCGATTCACATAACCTTCACTAAAATAAACCGATAAGTTACGGCCTATTTCTTCCATGCTGATCCCTAAATCTGCTGCACGGTCTTTATCAACCATCAAATTGTACTTAGGTCTGTCAAATTCTATGCTTTTTTGTAAGAAAATAAAGTTGCCGCTTTGCATAGCTTTACCAATCAGCTCACCTGTTACATCACTAATTTGACTATAATCAGCGTCAGAAATAACAACAAACTGTACAGGCAGTCCACCGCCTGTGCCTGGAAGACCTGGTCGCTGTACAACAGCTGTTCTCACACCTGTAAGCGAGGCCACTTTTTGTTGGAGCTCGGGCTGTATCTCCATCTGAGTACGTTCGCGGGTGGATTGATGGCCCATTTTTAGGCCGCCAAGTAATTTAGTCGTATCATTCCCTAGCCCCAGCAAGATGAAGCTATGATCATACTCAGGCATGGCTTCAAAAATATCTGATAGCTTTTTGCCTTGTTGTTGTAAAAAGTCAAGAGTAGATGTCTGCGGTGCCGTACCCATCGCGATAAGCAAATTCCTGTCTTCAATGGGAGCTAATTCTGATTTTGATAACAGGTACATCGGGTAAAGGCTTAATAACACAACCAAACCAAATATAACGGGAATAGATGGGGTTGATAATAAAGGCGAAACAGTTTTTTTGTAGCCACTGGCTAATTTTTCAAAAAAGTGTTCAGCGTACTTTTCAAATCGGCCGGCACTTTCAGAGCTTTTTAGAATGCGAGCACTCAGCATAGGAGCGAGTGTTAGCGCAACAATGCCAGAAATAAGGACAGCAGCAGCTAAAGAAAAAGCAAATTCAGTAAACAATGTACCAACTAATCCACCCATAAAGCCTATAGGGAAATAGACGGCAATAAGGGTAGTTGTCATTGCGATGATAGGCAAGCTGAGTTCTTTTGCGGCATCTATGGCTGCTTGAATACGTGGTTTTCCCATGTCGATATGGCGGTGAATATTTTCAACCATGACGATAGCATCATCCACCACTAAGCCAATTGCTAAGATCATCGCCAGCAAGGTCAGTAGGTTTAATGAAAAACCAAACGCTAGCATAATGAAAGTTGCACCAATGAGTGATAAAGGAACGGTGACTGCCGGTATAAACGCAGCACGCATGGTGCCTAGCGATAGGAAAATAACAACAATAACAATGCTGATGGCTTCAAGTAAGGTTCTTCCTACCTCGTTGATGGAGTCGCTGATAAATTTACTCGCATCATAGGGCATGTGAGACACAAGTCCCTCGGGCAAGTTATTATTAATGTCTACCATGGCAAGGTTAACCCGTTTAGCTACATCAAGCGGGTTTGCGTCGGGCGATTGATCTACCGTCATAAAAACAGCAGGCTTTCCACTGTAGAGGTTTTCGCTTTCGTAACCTTCGGCGCCAAGTTCAACATCGGCTATATCAGATAAACGAATTAGGGTGTCGTTTTGTTTGCCAACGACCAGTGTTAAGAAATCTTCTTCTTTAGCGACATCGGTTGTAGCGCCCATCTCAACACTGACCAGTGTGCCTTTTGTTTTACCAACACTGGAAAGGTAGTTGTTTCTGCGTAAGGCGGCAGAGACATCTTCAGCGCTCACACCTAAAGCAGCCATCCTTTTTGGCTTTAGCCAAATACGCATTGCGTATGTGCTATTGCCTAAGAGGCTTGCTTGGCCAACACCTTCAATGGATTGTAATCGTGGTTGAACGACACGCAATAGATAATCGGCGATTTGAATATCTTTCATGGTGTCACTAACAAAAGCGATATAAATCAGCGAAGTGGTAGACCCTGTTTTGGAGGTGATGATAGGGTCTAGTGCTTCTTGAGGTAATACACTACTTTGACTAGCCACCTTGGCTTGTATTTCTGCTATTGCGGCATTAGCGTCATAATTGAGGCGCATATGAGCCTCAATGGATGAGAGACCTTGTGTGCTGGAAGAAAAAAGGTAGTCTATTCCCTCAGCTTGGGCAATGGCCTGCTGTAAGGGAGTGGTAATAAAACCTTTTATAAGCTCACTACTAGCGCCAGGGTAAGACGTAGTAATAGAGATGACGGTATCTTTGGTTTCTGGGTACTCACGTATTTCTAGTGAAGCTATTGAGCGCAAGCCCAACACCAAAATAATTAAACTAACAACGCTGGCTAATACAGGTCGCTTAACGAAGATGCTGGTAAAGTTCAAAGCAATGCCTATTGTTGGTTATTGGAAAGGGTAACTACCTGACCGTTTCTGAGTTTTACGTGACCCTCATTAACGACTATATCGTTTAGTTGGAGTCCTTTAACTATTTCAACGCGGCCTTCTTGATGGGCGCCGGTTTCAATATTACGTAGCTCAACACTATGTTGGCCGTCCTGTTGTTTTACGACATAAACGCTCTCACCATAGGTATTAAATAAAACAGCGGTTTCAGGCAATGTTAAAACGGGACTGGCTTTTGAGGTAATAGCGGTTACTTCAGCAAACATCCCTGCTCTAAGTTTTTCATTGGGATTGTCGATAGTGGCTCTAACGCCAATAGAACGGGTTTCTTGATGTAGGCTTGGGTTTATCGCTTGGATATTACCTGTAAAGACTTCGTCGGGGTAAGCTTGAACCTTAACCTTTACCAATTGCCCTGTTTTAAGTTGTGCAAAGTGGCGTTCAGGAAATGAAAAATCGGCGATGATGGGCGATAAGGACACGAGTTGGGCAATTTGAGCGCCTTTGTCTAAGTATTGTCCAAGGCTGACAAGTCGAATACCTATTTCACCAGAGAATGGAGCACGTATTTTCTTTTTGTTAATAATGCTTTGTTGCGAAATAACGGCTGCTTTTGCGATGTCTAATTCGGCACGGGCCTCATCATGACTAGATAGGGAGGTTGCTTTGTTTTTTAACAAAGTGACCTGGCGTTTAAATTTTATTGTCGCAAGCTTTTCAGCTGCGACTAAACCATCAAGGTTTGCTCTATCTGTTGAGGTATCAAGCTCGAGAATCAAATCGCCTTTTTTCACAGTGGCGCCTGAGTCTACGTGCAGAACGGAAATGATGCCTGCAATTTCATTGCTTAAAACAATGCCTCGTACAGGGTTAATGGTGCCGACAGATGACAAGGTGTTTTCCCACTGTTCTTTAATCACCTCGACCGTTGTTACTGTAGG
Source organism: Cycloclasticus zancles 78-ME (assembly GCF_000442595.1). Lineage (NCBI taxonomy): Bacteria > Pseudomonadati > Pseudomonadota > Gammaproteobacteria > Thiotrichales > Piscirickettsiaceae > Cycloclasticus > Cycloclasticus zancles. The sequence goes on from NC_021917.1 coordinate 506,578, forward strand.
CGGCGGTGGTGCTTTGCGGGATGACATTGCTTTGTTGATTTGAAGGAATTTCGAACCGAATAAGCCACCAAATATCACGATAATAATAATGGCTAGTAAAAGTATTTTTTTACTCAAGGGGGTCTCCGTAATGATGCTTGAATTGATTGCTAGCTGCCTAAGTATACGCCGTCAAAGAAGGCTTCTCAAACTGAATATTAGCATTCTTTAATGTAAAAACATTGTTTATCCGTTAAAAATAGACTAAGACTGCAACAGAAAAAGGACAATTTAGGCATAATAGACTGACGTTAGATATAGAGTAAGGCGTTGAATGAAAAATATAAAATGGGTTTGTGTTGGCCTAATACTGATGCTGTCGGCTTGCGCGCATATAACAGAGCAAAAAAAGTTAGAGCATCTAGATGCTAAACAAAAACTGTTTATGAAAGCGTTACGCTGGAAGTCGTATGAAACGGCGGCAAGTGTTATTCGTTATAGAAATCCAGCGCGCAAATTAGCTCCAATTGATGGGCTTAATAAAATTACGGTGACTTCTTATGATTTGATAGGTTCTGTGCCCAACGAGGAGGATGACACCATCATAGCGCAGGCATTATTTGGTTATATTCAAAATGAAACAGGGCGTGTCTATCAAGTAAAACATACTCAAGTTTGGTGGTTCGATGAGGAGTCAAAACAGTGGTTTTTAGACAGCGATATGCCGGACTTTAGAATAGATTAAGTTTTTTTGTAATTGTTGGCTTGTCAGATCTGCTCGAATGTTTATTTTTTCGTGAAGGTTTTTGTTATCGCCACAATTTATAAGTAGTTGGCAGTATTTGTGCCTTCAAGTTTGTCTTGAAGGTTAGTGTTGGTTGGCAATAAACGTTTAAGCCCTTCTTTAAAAGCGCGTATTTCATTGATAATGCTTGATGTTTTGTTTATAACGACGCCGATTTAAAAGGTAGGAAACTAGTGAGGTGGTCTATCTGTGCGTTAACCTGTATTTTTTCATCGTCAATAAACTGTTCAATGGCTTGACGAAATTCGGCATGTAATATCATGTGGTTTGACAAGGTTTTGACGGGCTTGAAACCACGTGAGATTTTATGTTCGCCTTGAGCGCCCGGGTCAAAGCGCATGAGTTTATGATTAATACAGTATTCAATGCCTTGGTAATAACAAGCTTCGAAATGTAAAAACTCATATTCTTGCTCACAGCCCCAATAGCGACCATACAGTGTTTGATGATCTTTAAAACACAGTGCAGCACCAATGAGCCTATTGTCTTTTTGGGCGCAAAACATCACCAAGTTCTCAGCCATGGTTGACAGTAATAAGTTAAAAAATTCTAAATTTAAATAGCCTTGTTGCCCGCTACGCTTTAAGTATGTGAAATGATAAAAACGATAAAATTCAGCCATTAATTGTTTGCTAATATCACGACCATCGACCACCGTCATTTCAATACCTTGTTGAGTAATTGACAGCCGTTCTTTACGTAATGTTTTGCGTTTACGTGATTTAAATGTTTGCAGGAAATCGTCGAAAGACGTGTAGTGATGGTTGAACCAATGGTATTGAATGCCACTGCGTTGTTTATACTCGGAGTCCTCCAGTAAGGAAGACATTTCGGTGTCAGGGAAAAGCACATGCCAACTCGATAACCCCACTGAAGAAACTGAATCGAGAGCAGCCTGTCGGATATTTTTAATGATGGTCTGTTTTTCTTGTGTCAGTTGAATGCGGTTGTGAAAAGCTAAACGAGGGCCTGTGGATGGTGTGAAAGGGATGGCTGATAATAATTTAGGGTAATAGTGTAGTTGGTGTTGCTGATAGGCATTGGCCCAAGCCCAATCAAAAACGTATTCGCCGTACGAGTGGGTCTTAAGGTAACAAGGCATGGCAGCGATAATGTCATCTCTATCGGTGACAATTATATGATGAGGGGTCCAGCCGGTAGAAGCTTGGGTACAGCCGCTTTGTTCAAGTGCAGATAAAAAAGCATGTTGAATAAACGGATAATCAGTTTCAAATACACTGTTCCAGTGTGTGTCTGATACCTTAGATATGCTAGAGAGAAATTTAATATTCATAGTGTTAAGGTTAACGAAAAATAATGATTAAGGCGCATGCCATTGTAGTCGTTTCTAGCGCTGTTATGGCTAGCTATTATGAGAACCATTGGCGATAACAAGCCACTAAAACGCTGACGCTGAGCAGTTCAGATAGGGTTTTTAAAGAATAAATCGGTAACGCTAAATACTGGAATTATATATTGTCGAAAAGTAAACAATGGCATAGAGTATTCTTTACAAAAAAAACATGATGGATAGGGATATGTCTAACGAAAGTATGGCTCAAAAGAAGGAACGAACCCAAACAAGTGGTTTGATCCGTGAGTTACTCGAAGAACGAAAACAAGTCTGGTCTTCTTACTGTGCAGTATCGGGCATTGAGGAACATAAAGGCCAAAAACCAATCGAGGAACTGCTTCAAGATTTTTGTCAGTTGACGGTTGATTATATTTCATTAGGACATTTTGGCGTGTATCAACGCATTTTAGCGGGTAATGAAAGACGTAAGTCTGTACTGGCCGCCGCTGAGCGCATCTACCCAAGTATCTCTAAAGCTACTGAAACTGTTTTAGACTTTAATGACAAGTACCAGACGTTAACGCCAGCAATGATTTTAAATGAATTGGCTAGCGACTTATCCTCAGTCGGTGAAAATCTGGCAAACCGAATTGAGTTAGAAGATCAATTAATAGGCGAAATGCTTGCCTAGACCACAGATAAAGTATTGCCCTGAATGTGGTAATAAGACGGAGTCAAAAACGCCCGAGGGGGATAACCAGATTCGGGATGTTTGTGACGCCTGCGACCTTGTGCATTATCAAAACCCACGAATTATTGCCGGCTGTATTCCTGTTTGGGAAGATAAAATTTTGTTATGTAAGCGCGCTATTGATCCTAGAAAAGGATTCTGGACATTGCCAGCAGGTTTTATGGAGCTGGGTGAAACGACCGAGCAGGCGGCTGTACGAGAAACTTTGGAAGAAGCCGAGGCGGTTGTCCAAACTGAAGAGCTATACGCGGTTTTTAACTTGCCACACATTGACCAAGTGTATGTGATGTATCGTTCAGTATTATTAAAGCCAGAGTTTTCAAGTGGTGAAGAAAGTTTAGAGGTGCGTTTATTTGCGGAGCATGAAATTCCTTGGGATGAGCTGGCTTTTGAAACCATGCGTAAATCGCTAGAGTTTTATTTTCAGGATAGACAGTCCGGTTGTTTTAAGTTTAGGTCTGCAGATATTACAAGACCGTTATCTCGTTAACCATTTAGCCATGGGTGTGAAATGAAACGAGAACAGATTATTCAATGCCTAGAGCCGGCAAGCAGCCTTCAAGGTTGGTCGCAGCAACAGCGTAAAGATGGTTTACGTAATGCAGCTGTTCTGATTCCTTTGGTTGAACGTGATCAATGGCAAGTTTTGCTAACTAAGCGTACCGAACATCTTAATAATCATGCTGGACAGGTTAGTTTTCCTGGAGGACGTGCTGACAGCATTGATCTTTCGCCACTACAGACGGCATTACGAGAAACCGAGGAAGAAGTGGGGATTCAACAGGACTTAATAGAAGTGGCCGGAATTATCGAGCCCTTTTTAACGGTAACTAATTTTAAAGTCGTTCCCATTGTGGGTTTTGTGGAACCTTCGTTTACTCTCAATATTGATGAGTTTGAAGTGGCTGATGTGTTTGAGGTGCCACTATCAATCTTGGCAGACCAGTCTTGTTATGAAAGAAAAGAAGTTGTCTGGAAGGGTCAAAATAGGATGTATTGGGAGTTGATGTACGACGGCTTTCAAATCTGGGGTGCAACAGCCGCTATGCTGTATGCATTTGCTGACCGTTTAAGGGTGGCGAAAAACACCTAATTTACTAGTTTTTGGCTGAGCTGGGCCGGTACTTGTTTTGTAAGCCTTGCAAGAAATTTCGTAGGACTTGGTCTTTACAAGGACGATAATGTTTATGGTCTGTGCGACGAAAAAATGCGCTTAGCTCATGTTTACTAATGGAAACGCCATTGTTTGATAACAGCGCTAAAACGTCTTCATTTTTCATGTCGAAGGCGATTTTAAGTTTACGTAACACGATATTATTAGTGATTTTTTTATCGGGCTCAGGTGTGGGCCTATCCTGTTTTCCTCGTCGGTCGATAATCAACCCATTTAAAAATATTGAAAATGAGGTGTCTCCACAGCTTACATAAGCTTCGTCGTCATCTTTTTTTAACCAGTTGCTTATTTGCTCGCGTGTCACCTCGTGATCTGCCTGTTTAAAAATATCGATCATTTTTGCATCATTGAAATCGAAGGTGTAGCGAAGGCGGCGTAAGATATCGTTATTGGTCACAAAGGTTCCTAGAATGGTTTGGTCTGGTTGGTGAGAGTATTTTACAGCTTCGTGGGAGCCTGTAGTTCATTTTTTGTATGCGCTGAAAAAGTAAACCGAATAATAGGTGTTTTACAGTGACGAAGCTTTATTGATTTTGTTCTAAGGCCAATAACTGTTTTTTGGCCGCTAAGCCTCCCGCATAACCGGTCAGGCTGCCATGGCTGCCAATGATTCGGTGACAAGGAATGATTAAACTGACAGCATTAGCGCCTATGGCATTAGCAACAGCACGAACAGCCGTTTTATTATGAATAGTGCTAGCGATTGTTTGGTAAGAAGTAGTTGAAGCGTATGGGATGGTTTGTAGGCTGCGCCATACGCGTTGTTGGAAATCAGTGCCTACCATTAAAATGGGTAAGTCGAATTGTGTTAATTCTTGGCGAAAGTAGCGATTGAGTTGCTTAAAGGCCGTGTCGATGATAGCGGTTTTTTTGTTGACATAATGCGCGTTTAGACCCGTTTGTAGGCGTCTGTCAATGCTCGCCCGTTTTTGCCGCTGTTGCCAATCACATAGGCATAGTTGATTCTCAAAGGAGCCAAGCAGTAGTTCACCTAGTGGGCTATAGTATGATTGGATGTGGATTTCATTTAGCGATCGCATGCTATGGGATTCAGTCCTTTGTAGCGATAGCCCAGTGAATTAAGCGGTTAGGCTACGAGAAACAATTTCAGACACATCTTTTGATAGTGGTGTATGAGCTTGTATGCGCGATAGCTGCGCCTTAATCAATTGTTGTCGCGTACTATCAAATTTTTTCCAGTGGCTTAGTGAATTAGCTAATCGAGCCGCCACTTGAGGATTAATGCTGTCCAGCAGAAGAATGTTATCGGCTACAAATTCATACCCAGAGCCGTCTATTGCGTTAAAGTGCAAAGGGTTGGCTGTGGCAAAAGCGCCAATCACACTCCGAACTCGATTGGGTGTTTTCATGTCGAAGTCTGGGTGCTGAGTTAACTTTTTTACGCTGTGTAATGCGTCGGTTTTTTCTGAACAAGCTTGCAAGGCGAACCATTTGTCGATGACCAGGTCTTCATTTTTCCACTGTTGATAAAAAGCATCAAAATAACTCACATTGAGTGAGGTATCGAGGTGGCTTAATTCGGCTAGCGCAGCAATTTGATCGGTCATGTTCCGAGCCGTTTCAAATTGTTGAATACACATTGAACGAACCTCATCGGTTTCTAACGCCATTAAATAATCGAGACAAAGGTTTTTAAATGACCGTTGAGCAATACTTTGTGAATCGGTGCCAGCGCCTACGTGATGATTAGCGTGATAGTGTGCTAGCCATAGGTCTTGTAGAGATGAGGCTAAGGTTTGCTTAACAATGCGGTGTGCTTGGTATAAGGCATCAATATCAATAGTGCTCATTTGTTCGGCCAGGTAAGCTTTGCTTGGAAGGCTTAATAATAATGATTGATAAGCTAGATCTGCTAAAGGCTGTTGCAAAATGGCACGGAATGTACCCACCAGTTCATCGGGTAAGGGCGGTACCTTATGATGGTTCTGTATCGCATCAAAGGTTTTAAAAATAAAATAGCTTAGGCAGTTTTGTCCTGCTTCCCAGCGATTAAAGGCATCTTTATCATGTTGAAATAAATGGATTTTCTGTTCAATGCTAAGTGTTTGTTGCAGTTTTATCGGTGCTGAAAATCCACGGAGTATAGAGGGGGTGGGCTCTGTATTAATATCAGTAAAAGTAAATGATTGCTCCGCTTTAGTTAACTCAAGAACCGTTGATGTTTGCTCGCCATGCAGGTTAAGTTCTTTGCCGTTGTCATCGAGTAAACCCAGTCGAATGGGGATGACTAGAGGCTCTTTATTGGCTTGAGTTGAGGGGGAGTTATTGTGTTGTTCGAAACTTACGGTGTAGGTTTTTTCGTTTTGGTTATAGCTTGTTGTTACTGTAACCGTCGGCGTGCCTGCTTGACTATACCACTGTTTAAATTGCTCAAAGTTGGCGTTATTCGCATCTTCTAAGGCAGTTACAAAGTCTTCGGTGGTGACAGCTTGTCCATCATAACGTTCGAAATATAAGTCACAGCCTTTTCTAAAGCCGGTTTCACCTAACAATGTATGAAGCATTCGCACAACTTCAGCACCTTTTTCATAGATAGTAAGGGTGTAAAAATTATTGATCTCAACGAAGGAGCTGGGGCGAATAGGGTGTGACAATGGCCCCGCATCTTCAGCAAATTGATGTGTGCGAAGCATATTGACATCTTTAATACGTTTTACCGCTTCAGAAGTTTGATGGGCGGTAAACTGTTGATCGCGAAAAACGGTAAAGCCTTCTTTTAAACTCAGTTGAAACCAATCTCTACAGGTAACGCGATTGCCGGACCAGTTATGGAAGTATTCGTGGCCAATGACAGCTTCGACATTTTCAAAGTCGGCATCAGTAGCGGTTTTTTCACTGGCCAAAACATATTTTGTGTTGAAAATATTGAGGCCCTTATTTTCCATTGCCCCCATATTGAAATGGCTCACAGCAACAATCATATAGATATCAAGGTCGTATTCGCGACCAAAGGCTTGTTCATCCCAACGCATGGCATTTTTTAAAGACTGCATGGCATGTGACGTCTTATCTAAATCATGCTCTTCGACGTACACTTCTAACGCAACCTCTCGCCCCGAACAGGTTGTAAAAGAGTCTTTTAAGCAAGCTAAATCTCCAGCGACAAGCGCAAATAAATAGCTAGGTTTGGGGAAAGGGTCATGCCAACGGGCAGCGTGTTTATTATCTGCTAGGGCAATGTTTGGGCTACCAGTGCGGTTGCCGTTGGATAATAAAACGGGGTATTCATCTTTGTCGGCCACCATCGTGACGCTAAAGATAGACATGACGTCTGGCCTATCTAAAAACCAGGTAATACGTCTAAAGCCCTCGGCCTCGCACTGGGTACAGAGCATGGTGTTTGATTTATATAAACCACTAAGCGCTGTATTGGTGCTTGGGTTGATGTGATTGCTGATTTCTAAAACAAAACGAGCACTAGGGTTGTGAATAGTGAGTGTTTTATCATCGAGTGTATAGTGTTCAGGGTGAAGTCTTTCACCATCAACTTTAAGGTCAATAAGCGTTAGCTCTTCACCCATTAATACCAAATCAGGGTTAGTTTTTTTACAATCAGGGTTACGGTAAATATTGAGGCGAGAATTGACAAGGGTTTTGTCAGCCGATAAGTCAAAATGAAGCTCAGTTTTGCTAATTAGGAACTCAGGAACGGTATAGTCTTTTAAGTAAATAGTTTTTTGTTCGGAAGTAGACATAAGGTTATTTTGATTTAAAGGAGTGGTAGGCAAACAGTAACCATGCGATGAGCAAGGCAACGCCACCAATGGGTGTGATTGCGCCGAGAATGGTGATGCCTGTTAAGCTGAGGATGTATAGGCTGCCAGAAAAAATTAGCATCCCGGCAAGCATAAACCAACCCGCTATGCGTAATAAATTAGATGGATTGTTTTGGTGTAACACGCCGATGAGAATCAGGCCGATGGCATGCCACATTTGATAATCCGAAGCGGTGTGGTAAACGGCTAAATAATGAGGCGATAAGCTGCCTTTAACAGCATGTGCTCCAAAGGCTCCCATTACTACGGCCAAGAAAGCAAAGAAGGCCCCTAAGGTGATAAACGGTAAGGTTTTCATAAGGTGTTACTTTTCTAGTAAACGTGGCATTACTTCAACCAGATTGCAGGGCCGTGTGCGGTAATCAAGCTGTGCACTAATTAATTTGTCCCATGCGGTTCTACAAGCACCTGATGAGCCGGGTACGCAAAAAATATAATGTCCATTAGCAACGCCAGCAATGGCTCTTGATTGCATGGTTGAGGTACCTATTTCATCGTATGAAAGTGTGCGAAAAACTTCACCAAAGCCTGTCAATTCTTTATCTAGTAAAGGTTTTACAGCTTCAGGCGTGCCATCACGGCCAGTGACGCCAGTGCCGCCAGTGGTGATGATGGCATTAATAGCTGGGTCGGCAATCCAAGCGGATATTTTTGCGCGAATTTGGTAGATATCATCAATAACAATAACTTTTTCTGCACACTGGTGGCCTGCATCGACGAGTCGATCAACCAGTGTTTTTCCAGAAGTGTCGGTTTCTTCTGTACGCGAGTCTGAGACCACCATAATGGCGATATTAAGTGGAATAAATTGACGAGAATTTGTGGGCATTTTGGCTACCGAATAAGTAAAAAGAAGGCACTATTACCGCGTTGAATATTCAGTAGTAGCGAGTTGGATCTACGTTGTTTGATGGCATTGGTTAGTTCAAGGATGTTACGAACGGGAATGCGGTTTACTTGGCTAATGATATCACCTTTACGTAAACCGTTTAGCCAAGCAATAGAGTTGGTTGCGACGTCGGCAATTTTGACGCCGTGTTTGATGTTGTACAGTTGGTCACCATCAGATAAGTTAGACAGTGTTACCCCGACCAATTGATTATGAATACGCGCCCCATCGATAGAAACCACTTCATGTTGAGCGATGGTGATAGAGACAGGTAGTTGCTTGCCGTTACGTAAAATTTGTAGTTTGGCATTGTCGCCAATAGTTAGCAGTCCTAGGCTGTTACGTAAACTGGCACTATTTTTTATCGGTTTGCCATTTATGCTTAACACAATATCGCCGGGGCGTAAGCGGGCTTTTTCTGCCGGGGAGTTGGCAGCAACTTGGCTAATAATAACGCCATGTTTGACCCTAAGACTAAATGCTTTCGCCAGTTCAGGGGTTAAGTCTTGAACACTAATACCTAACTGCCCACGTTTGACTTTACCAAACTTAACCAATTGGTCTTTTAGGCTAACGGCCATATTACTAGGGATCGCAAAACCAATACCAACATTGCCGCCGCTCGGTGCCAGGATGGCGGTGTTAATCCCCACCAGTTCACCTTTCAAGTTAATTAACGCGCCACCAGAATTACCAGGATTAATAGACGCATCTGTTTGAATAAAATCCTCATAACCTTCAATCCCAAGGCCAGAGCGGCCAAGCGCACTAACAATACCTGAAGTGACGGTTTGCCCAAGGCCAAACGGGTTGCCAATGGCAATAACAAAGTCGCCAACCCGTAAAAGGTCAGAGTTGGCGATGTGTAAATCGGTGAGCCGATCGGCCTTAATTTGAATAACCGCAACGTCAGAATCAGGGTCGCTGCCGACCACGTTGGCGTTAAATGAGCGGCCATCGCGCAAAGTCACCGTTATTTTGTCGGCTTTATCAATAACGTGATGATTAGTAATGATAAGTCCTTTATTTGCATCGACGATGACGCCTGAACCTAAGCTTTGCGTGGAACGCTTTCTTGGTGTGTTGGGGAGCTGGAAAAAACGTCGAAAGAAAGGGTCTTGTAATAGAGGGTTTTCGTGCTGTTGAACCATACTTCTAGTGGCAATATTAACAACAGCAGGCGTTACTTTTTCTAAAACGGGCGCTAAGCTAGGCAGTGGTTTTTCGCCTATAAAAGCAGGCAGTGCAGCGTGCGTAGGTAAACTCGTAGCAAGGACTAATAAACCGATCAGTACAAATTGTTTAAGTCTTAACATCATAAACCTCTATGCTATTGATCTACATCGTCGGCGTCAACTTGTCCGCTCATACGACGACGTATGTGTGACCAAGACATACCTGTTGTCATAATAAAACATAAAATACATTGAATAATATAAGTGATCGCATCGATGTTATCAGCTGGCACAAGCCCCCAATCAACAATCATCCAGAATATGGTGCCAAAAAAAGCAATTGCCAAGGCAATGCCGATAGCACCAAGGGAGCGTAAAGTGGCGCGTATATAAATGACCCAACCAATTATTAAAATCAGCCCGGCAAGTGCCATAAGGGGTGTTATATCGGGTGTTTTTGTGACGACCCAATGGTAATAAGATAAGCCAGCGGGGTTGTAGCTTGCAAAGACGAGTACTGTTGCAATGGCTAAACGAATGAAAAAATTAGTGGCCGAGAACTGATTTGTTTTCAATGTATTATCCTTGATGAGTCACCTTGATTGGACGTATTCTAACTGAAAATGCTAACTTCTTTGCGAACGCTTTAAAAGCGTTTTGAAAAAAGTGGAGCAAGTGTGACGTAATTGGAAAACACTAATTTCTAATGTTGAAATCAGACCATTTTTATTGCATGCACTACACTGTGTTGTATATATAGATAATTAATTGATCAAACCAAATTAAATGAGCGTGAGACCACATCAAGATAATCAAGCTATTTTAAGGAATTTTATTCCTTTAAATACCTTACCAAGTGCCCACTTTTCAACTATATGTGATGAATGCCATATCGAAGAGTGTGACAAGGGAGTGGTGTTGTTTGAGCAAGGTGATGAGACTAAAGAGTTCATCTATTTAATTAGCGGAATGATTAGTTTATTTGCCGGTGAGATGGAAATGGAAACCATCGTAACAGGTTCGGAAGTGGCGCGTTTTGCAATCGCCCACCAATTGCCCCGTAAAGTTCGGGCGGTGACGAAGTCTAAAGCGCGCATTTTGCGTGTTCCTACTTATATGCTGGATATAGATAACCCTGGTGAGGACGAGCAAACTTATTTGGTTGATGAGGTTGGCGATCATGGTGGGGACTGGATGACAACGATGCTGCAGTCGCCAGTATTTCAACGGCTGCCAGCCTCAAATTTACAAAAAGTAATGATGCAAATGGAAGAGGTTACTTTTTCACCTGGAGACGTTGTTGTTAAACAAGGAGACGAGGCGGATTTTTATTATATTATCAAGTCAGGTAGCTGTGAATTGATCCGTCAGCCTGCTGAGGGCGCGCGGTTAATTAAGTTGGGTGAATTACACAGTTGTGATGCTTTTGGCGAAGATGCGTTGCTATCGGGGAACCTTAGGAATGTAACGGTTCAAATGAAAGGCAAGGGACAAATGCTTCGGTTATCAAAAGCTAATTTCATTAAGTTGGTTAAAGAGCCGGTTTTGCAATACGTAAACTTTCAAGAAGGACAGGGAAAAGTCAGTGCTGGTGCCAATTGGTTAGACGTAAGAGGGGTCGATGAGTATGTTGATGATCATATTGAAGGCAGTGTAAATATCCCCTTCTTTTCGTTACGAATGAAAATCGCTGAGTTGCGCCATGATCAATTACAAGTATTGGTCTGTTCCAATGGTCGAACCAGTGAGGCCGCAGCATTTCTACTATTGAAGTTTGGTTTTAATGCGCTGATTTTGAAGGGGGGAATAGCTAGCAAGCATACTAGTAAGAGCAAGCAAAAGGCATCAGAATTGTCCTTAAAAGAGGTGCCGTTATCAGCCGTTGCGACAGCATCAAATGTGAGTCAAGGTGCGACGGTTAGTAATGCTGACGGTTTGAATACTAAGCAGTTAGAAGAGGCGCAACGTAAAATAGCAGAGCTTGAAAAATTATGCGCGCAATCAAATGAAAGGTCCAATAAGCTTGAGTTAGAACGTAGGGGGCTACAGCAACAATATGAGCAACAAGCAGCCCTAGTCGCTGAGCTGCAATTATCATCAAAGCGTGTGTCAGACGAGCTGCTAGCACTGCGCAATGGTCATGGTGACCGTGAGGTGGAAATGAGCCAGGCGCTGCTTGCTGAAAAAGAAGCAGGTTTGCGGCTTTCAAAAGAACTGGAAGATAAAGCCCTAGCGCTGGATAAGGCGCAGCAAGCGATGGAGAGTTCTCGTGAATCGCTTAGCCTGTTAGGCGAAGACATTAAGGCGAAGGATAAGGAGCTCGATGAGCTTAAACGAACGATCAGTGATATTAATACTCGAGAGGCAGAAACGACAACAACGTTTAAGGAAACGTTGGCGATGGCAAAACAAGAAGCCATCGAATTAAGAAACCAAAAAAAGGCCTTGGAAGAAAAAGTAGAGGCGACTGAGCGCGAAATGGGCGCGTTACTTAAATCTCAAACTAAACTGGAAGAAGAAAATAAACAGCGGATTAGTGATAAGGAAGCGGCTAACTTAGAGAAAGATAATCAAATTCAGCAGCTAAATTCCCAATTGTCTGAAATGCGTTCGACTATAAAGAGCTCGGGCCAGTTGCAAACACAATTAGAGAACCAACTTTCGCAGACTAGGCATGAACTAGAGCAGTTAAAAGAAAAGCAAAACGATGCGATAGAAAAAAATAAAGCAGAGGCTGACGCGCGTCGCCAAGAGCTTGAAAGCGATATAAACGCGTTAACACAACAAATAGAAGAAAAAGATACAGCGTTAGAAAAGCAAACAGAGGCGTTAGGCGTCTTGGCGGAAACCTGTGAATCGTTGAAAGAGAAAAGCAGGGGGTACGACCAAACCCTGCATGAAAAGACAACTAAACTTGAGGCTTTGACGAAGGTATTAGAAACGGCAGAGAAAAAACTTGAGGCGTTTAGTCAAGAACGAGAGGACCTAGAGTCCGCTGTGTTAGAAAAAGATACGCTGTTGGCTGAATGGCGTGAACAGTCTGTTGCAATGAATGCTGAGGAAGCTGCTTTAGAAGAAAAGCTAGCACAGTCGGACAGTCATTTATCGAATGTGTTGGCTGAAAAAACAGTTTTAGCTGAACAGTTAAATGAATTGCGAGAATTGACCGATGAGCTAAAGAGTAACGAAGATAACTACTTAACAGAGGTTGACAGTCTTAAACAACAAAAATCGCAAGCAGAAAAGGCGTTGGCTGAGTCGCTTAATGAATCAGAGGCTCGAACAGAACAGTTTGAAAAAGAAGCGATAAAACTACGTCAGCAGGTGATTGCCCTGGAAAGCTCTCTGAGTGAAATAAGCTCAGGCAAAGAATCGTTAGAGAATGAGTTGAAGAAGCGCCTTGCCGAGGCGCAAAATGATGCCAAAGCAGCACTAACAACGCAACAAGATGTTGAGCAGCAACTGAATCGCGAAGTGAGTGAAAAGGAAGCTATCCAAAAAAGCCTAATAGCCTTGGAAAAACAGTTGGCGCAGAGGCAGGGTAAGCAGCAACAATTAAGCAAACAGTTAGATGAATCGCAAGAAAAGCTTGAAGAGCTGCGTGAAGGCGGAGAAGCTGAAGTATTACGTTTAACGAAGTTGCTACAGCAGGCCGAATCAAAACTTCAAGAAAGAAACGTAGAGTTTAATTCGTTGACTAAGGAAAAAGAGGGTGATGTTAGGCAGTTACAACAAAAGGCCGATATGCTTGAAGCCGAGTTGGAAATGCTGCAAAGAGCTGAGGCTGAAAGCGCGCAGGAACTTAATAAGTTAGCGTCAGAAAAAGAAGCCGCAGAGCAAGCGTCATTAACCACTCAATCTCAGCTTGATAGCCTGGTGATTGAGCAACAAAAAGTCACCGAAGAGCTGTCTCAAGAGCGTCAAGAAACGAAAATGATCATCCAAGAAAAGGATGCTAAGAATGCTAAATTAGCAGACTCGTTAGAGCAGCTCGAAGGCCAGTTGAAAGCATTAGAAGAGTCATTACTCGAACAGACGCGACAGCTCGATGAAGCTCATGTGCAACAACTTGACAAATTGGACACAGAGCTAAAAAAAGTCAAACAGCAGCAGGAGCTTAGCGAAGGGCAGCTGATGTCAGTGCAAGCTGAGAAAGATGAGTTGCAACAGAAACTATTTGATGCAGAAGCAGTTTTATCGAATGCTACGGGTGATCAACGAGAATTATTGGTGCAGCTAGAAAAAGCGCGCAATGAGTCTGTGGAATTAACACGAACGGTTGAGTTAAAACAAACTGAGATGGATGAGTTTGTATCGCTAAAAAAAGAACTGGAAGAAGAGTTGTTGACGTCTAAAAAGGCGCATAAAGCGATGAGCACTTTAGCGGATAGCGCTGAGCAGCGTTGTGAGGAACTGAACAATGCTTTAGCTCTACAAGTGTCAAAACAGCAAGATAAAGAACGGATGTTTGAAGAGCGGTTAAAGGCGTTAGAAAACCAGCTTCAGCAGACAGAAAATGACCTCCAAAAAGAGCGTATTGCTCTACAAAAAGCGGAAACAAACTTATCTTCCAAGGTTAGTGAAAAAGAAGAAATGCGCGTCGCCTTATCAGAGTTAGAGCAACTTAAATTGTCGGGTGATAAGGTTGTTAACGTATCACAGCAAAAAATGGCTGAGCTGGAGCAATCGCTAAAAAGCCTTAAAGTGGAAAAAGAACAGTTGATCAAAGCGCATAATGATGCAGATGAAAAAACTGCTCAGTTAACTGAGCAACTATTAACGGCGCAAAATGCAGAGAAAGAAACATTAAAAAGGTTAGATCAGCTGATGAGCTCACTTGAGACCGATAAGCACGAAAAAGCGGCCCTGCAAGAGAAGCTGGCGGATATTAATAACAACAATAATGAGTTGAAGCATCAACTTGAAAAGATGGAAAGAAATGCGTCTAGTGCGGTCGAGAGTGGTCCAGCAGAAAAACGAATAAAAGAGTTGGAAAAACAGTTAGATGAGGCGTCAACTATGTTGCTGGATCTTGAGATAAAACTAGAGACATCCTCTAGCGATGTAGTAGAAGAACCCAGTGAAGAAGAGAAAAATGCTCTTAAAGCACTTCAGTCAGAGCTAGATTTAGTTCGGGAGCAAACAGAAAAAGATATCCAAGCAATGCAGCTAAAAGTAGAAAATAGTGAAAAAATGAATTTGGCGCTGAAGAAAAAGATCTTGACGATGCAAACGTTAGCAAACCAAGAAGTGCTTCCTGAGAAAACACAAAAAGAAAAGAAAAAGGGCTGGTGGAAATAATACAAAAAGATGGTGTTGAATATGTGGCTGCGGTTGAAGTTGAAACGCTAGCAAGCCTAAGTTCCAGAGCATTTGAAGTCGACTTGGGTGATAAAGGTGCTTGCAGTGGTTTTTTTGTGCGCGAGCAAGACATGACGCTGAGAGCGTATAAGAATAACTGTCCCCATACAGGGGCGCCATTGAACTGGATGCCAGACCAGTTTTTAAGTCGAACTGGTTTATATATTCAATGCTCTATTCATGGGGCGATGTTTAAAACACAAGATGGCGAGTGTTTTGCTGGGCCATGTAACGGGAAGTGGTTAAAGGCATTGAGCTTTATTGAAAAAGACGGAATGTCTTATATTGCATTACTTGATCTCGAAAAAAGCCCGTCAATTTGACGGGCTTTTTAAGGTATTTTTGCGCAGACTATGGCCTGTGCAGAAAGCTAAGTGCTGATTGGTTCAGACTTATTTTATTTTAGCTTCCTTATACATAACATGCTGTCTAATGGTTGGATCAAACTTTTTGATTTCCATTTTTTCTGGCATATTACGTTTGTTTTTTGTTGTTGTGTAGTAATGGCCTGTTTTAGCGCTTGAAACTAATTTAATTTTATCTCTCATTTTTCAGTCCTTAAACTTTTTCGCCACGTGAGCGAATGTCGGCCAAAATAGCGTCGATGCCATTTTTGTCAATTGTACGCATGCCATTTGCTGAAACGCGTAAGCGAACAAAACGATTTTCGCTTTCTACCCAAAAACGGTGGTGATGAAGATTCGGCTCAAAGCGACGACGAGTTCTGTTTTTCGCGTGAGAAACATTGTTTCCCGACATAGGGCGCTTGCCAGTGACTTGGCATACTTTAGACATGATAAAACCTCTATTAAAATTAATTGATTGGCAACTTACTGCGAAACGGTGCGAATTTATACCAGAATATGATAATTGAGTAAAGAAAAAATTCGTTTCTATTCTTAGATATGGCCTAGTTCAGTGAGTGAGGAGGCATCGCCGCTGCCGATGATTAAATGGTCTAAAACGCGAATATCGATTAACTTTAATGCCTCGATTAATTGGTGGGTAATCTGTATATCGGCTTGACTGGGTGTTGGATTCCCTGATGGGTGGTTGTGAGCAAAAATTACTGCTGCGGCATTGTTAGCAAGTGCGCCTTTAACAACTTCTCGTGGGTGTACACTAGCACCATCAATAGTGCCAAAGAATAATTCTTCAAAGGCAAGAACGTGGTGCTTGGTGTCCAAATAGAGACAAGCAAATACCTCTCTTTGCTGATGAGCTAGTTTGCTTTTTAAGAACTGTTTGGTGTCATCGGGGGTGTTGAGCGCGTTTTTATGGCGGATATTTTCGTGTAAATATCGACGTGCCATTTCTAGCACGGCTTGCAATTGTGCATATTTAGCCTTACCCAACCCATGCCCCTGACAAAACTCAGGTTGCGATGCGTGCATCAGCGAGTTTAATGAGCCAAATTGCTTGAGAAGGCGGCGAGATACGTCTACAGCGGTCAAGCCTTGAGTGCCTGTACGTAAGAAAATGGCGAGAAGTTCTGCATCGGACAGTGAGGCGGCGCCTCGACTTAATAATTTTTCACGGGGCCTTTCCAATTCAGGCCAGTCAGTAATAGACATAATCAATCCTTGATAATGATAGTGGCTTGGATCATAGAATATATCGTGTTGTGTGACATAATGGGGTATTACTTAATAAAGATGCAGAAAATATTGTGAATGAATTACAGTATCGGCGTGTGTTATTGGGCGTGACGGGCGGAATAGCCGCTTATAAGGCCGCCGAAATTTTGCGCCAATGTCAAAATATGGGTGCTGAGGTGCGTGTTGTGATGACCCCAGCGGCAACAGAATTTATTACCCCGTTAACGTTTCAGGCGCTGTCAGGCTTGCCGGTGCATACTCAATTGATGGATGTCGAAGAAGAAGCAGGTATGGGGCATATTAACCTGGCTCGTTGGGCTGATGTGATTTTAGTGGCCCCAGCCAGCGCAGACTTTATTGCTCGCTTAGCATCCGGTATGGCGAATGATTTGTTGACAACGCTTTTGCTGGCAACAGAAAAACCAGTGATGTTAGCGCCAGCAATGAATCGTGCGATGTTTGATGATCAAAATACACAAAACAATATCCGTCAGCTTGAGTCTCAAGGCGTGGTTATTTTAGGGCCAGGCGAAGGCGTGCAAGCCTGTGGTGAGGTTGGCTTAGGGCGAATGCTCGAACCGGAAGATTTGGCGCAAGCCGTTGTCGAACATTTTCAAACAGGCGAGTTGGCAGGGTTAAATGTTTTATTAAACGCAGGGCCAACAAGAGAAAACATTGACCCTGTTCGCTATATCAGTAATCACAG
Organism: Cycloclasticus zancles 78-ME; assembly: GCF_000442595.1. Lineage (NCBI taxonomy): Bacteria > Pseudomonadati > Pseudomonadota > Gammaproteobacteria > Thiotrichales > Piscirickettsiaceae > Cycloclasticus > Cycloclasticus zancles. Next base: position 524,107 of record NC_021917.1, read on the forward strand.
TTCTGGAAAAATGGGCTTTGCATTGGCGCAAGCTTGTGTAGAGGCGGGTGCGCACGTGACGTTAGTGGCGGGGCCTGTATATATGCCAACACCGTCCGGTGTGGAACGAATTGATGTGGTGAGTGCGCGCGAGATGGCGGATGCTGTGCTTTCAAGGTCGGCACAAGCCGATATCTTTATTGCCTCAGCTGCAGTTGTGGATTACACCCCAGTTGAAATTGCCGAGAATAAGATAAAGAAAAACGCATCTCAGATGCAGCTAATTCTGGTTAAAACAATAGACATTTTGACCAGTGTCGCAACACAAGGCAGTGCAACGTTTTGTGTTGGTTTTGCGGCAGAAACGGATAATTTAGAAGCGTATGCTAAAGACAAGTTAGAAAAAAAATCATTGGATATGATTGCGGCAAATTGGATAGGCCGGAAAAACGTTGGTTTTAACAGTGAAAATAATGCCTTATCGGTCTACTGGAAAGGTGGTGAGCAAGAGCTCGGCTACATGCCTAAGTCTGAATTGGCTCGTGAATTAGTGACATTAATAGCAAAAAGGTATCATGAAAAAAATACAACTTAAATTACTGGATGATCGTTTAGGTCAATCAATTCCTTTGCCAGAATATGCGACAAGTGGTTCTGCGGGGTTGGATTTACGTGCATGTTCGGATAAATCATTATTGCTGAAGCCTGGGCAAACAACGTTAATTCCAACCGGAATGGCTATTCATATCAGCGATGCTAATTTGGCGGCAGTCATCTTGCCTAGATCAGGTTTGGGGCATAAACATGGCATAGTATTGGGTAATTTAGTTGGTTTAATTGACTCTGATTATCAAGGGCAGTTATTTGTTTCATGTTGGAACCGTGGTGATACGGCCTTTAATATTGAGGTTGGGGATCGGATTGCACAATTGGTTTTTGTGCCTGTGGAACAAGTTGAGTTTGAGCAAGTAGATCATTTTGATAACAGCCATCGTGGTGAAGGTGGTTTTGGTCACACTGGGAAAGGGTAAATAGATGATCTATAAAACAGTACTTGTTTTGATGCTTCTCGTTACCATTGCGGGTGGAGGGTACTACGTTTATCTAAATCAAATTGAACAGCAAAATATTGAGAAAGTTGATCAATTAATAGAACGTACTCAAAAGGTGAGTAGCATTTTGTCGTCAAAAGTGGGTGTGTGGCGTCAATCTATAGAGGGAACGGCGAAGAAGCCTGAGTTACTGGCTAGTTTGGGTAAGGGCGAGTCGGTAGCAATAAACTGGGTGAATGAGTATGTACAGAAGATAGATGATTTGGTGTCGTTGCGACTTGTTCGGCCAGGTCTTATGCAGATTGATACGATGAGCAAGCCACCTTTGGGGTATGCTTGGTTAGACTTGATTAGAAAAGTTGAAGCATCTCAGAAAGCTCAAATGCCTGAAGTCTATATGATGGGGACAGATCACCAGCATATTGCAATGGCAGTCCCTGTGCTAGAAGGTGAGCAGTTACGAGCTGTTGTGTTGGCCGCATTTCCGGTATCGGCTATTCAGGATACATTTAAATCTGCTATAGCCAATGAAAAAGGTGGGTTTCTAACTCTTAAACAAGGTGCTTTGAAGCTTGCTGATGGTGGCGAATCATTACATCACATGGGTGTGGAAGTTAGAAATATAGTCATAAAAGGTACGCCTTGGCGAATAGTTGTCAAAAAGAATGCGTTGGCACCCTATATTGATAAAAATGAGCTGTTTGCATACCTTTTTACAATAGTGATTTGCATGTTAGCACTGGCCTTCTTAGTGGCAGCTATAAAGAACAAAAGTAAGTATAAGGGAGTGTTTCATTCAATTAAGGCAAGAATAAAGAAGAGCCCTGCTGAGTCTTTAGGTGTTGAAGACGAGTATGCTTACCTAGATGAGGGTGAGGCGTTAGCTCGTAAAAAAATTTCAGATAGTATAAATGAGAAAATTGGTGATGGTGGTGATTTATCACATAGCCAAACCATGGAGAAAGATGAGGCAATTGAGGTCGTGATGGAAACGGGTTTAGCACAGTCTATTTTTAGGGCTTATGATATTCGAGGCGTTGTTGACGAAACATTGACTGAGGACGGTGTTTTATCTATTGGGCGTGCTATTGCTAGCGAGGCGTTAAGTGCAGGCCAAAAGACAATAGTGATCGCTCGAGACGGCCGATTACATAGTCTAAAGTTAAGTGAGTCATTATCCAAAGGCATACAAACTGCGGGGTGCAACGTGATAGATGTTGGTCAAGTACCAACCCCCGTCTTGTATTTTGCAACTCATCAACTGGACACCCAATCAGGGGTAATGATAACGGGAAGCCACAACCCAGCAAATTATAATGGTTTGAAAATTGTTATTGCGGGTAATACTTTGTCAGGCGAGGCGATTCAGCAGTTATATCAACGCATTCAGCAAGATAACTTGGAAACTGGTGAAGGCGCTTACCAAGAGCAAATGATGTTACCTGAATATATTGGTGCTATTACTGGCGATGTTCGTTTAGGCAGAATGATGAAAGTAGTGGTCGATTGCGGTAATGGAGTGGCTGGAGAGGCTGCCCCAATGCTACTGTCGACGTTAGGCTGTGAAGTGATTCCGTTGTATTGTGAGATTGATGGTAATTTCCCAAACCATCATCCCGACCCGAGCAAGCCAGAGAATTTACAAACGCTGATCGACAAGGTGCGTGAGGAAGAGGCGGAGCTGGGTTTAGCTTTTGATGGCGATGGCGATCGTTTAGGCGTGGTTGACTCGGATGGCAATATTATCTGGCCGGATAGGCAAATGATGTTGTACGCGGTTGATGTGCTATCTAGACAAGCAGGCGCGGACATTATTTATGATGTGAAATGTACACGGAACCTTGCCAAAGTAATTGCCAAACATGGCGGGAAGCCCATTATGTCGCAAACAGGGCATTCACTGATTAAAGCTAAAATGAAAGAGACTAAAGCAGAGCTTGCAGGTGAGATGAGCGGGCATATCTTTTTCAAAGAGCGTTGGTTTGGTTTTGATGATGCTTTATATACCGCCGCACGACTATTAGAAATTGTGACAGCAGAGTTTAGGTCAACAGCCGAGATTTTTGCAGAACTACCTGACAGTGTGAGCACCCCCGAATTAAATATTAGTTTGGCAGAAGGTGAAAACTTCAGTTTTGTTGAAAAATTGCAGTCTCAGGCAACCTTTGACGAAGCTAAGGTTATTACCATTGATGGTATCCGTGTTGAATTTAAAGATGGTTGGGGGCTGGTCAGAGCATCGAATACAACGCCTTCGTTAGTATTGCGCTTTGAAGCGGATAATGAGGTGTCGTTAGAGCGTATAAAAGATGTATTTAGAGAACAAATGTTGAAAATTAATGCGGACATAGCGTTACCTTTTTAACCGTACTATTTATCAATATGATTTGTAGATGAGGCATGATGGAAAATAATAAAATTGATCCAATTCAGACAGCGCACGTTTTAAGTGAGGCGCTTCCGTATATTCAAAAATTCTCGGGTAAAACCATTGTCATCAAATATGGCGGAAACGCCATGGTGGACGAAGACTTAAAAAGTGGTTTTGCACGAGATATTGTGTTGCTAAAGCAGGTGGGTTTAAACCCGGTTGTTGTTCATGGTGGTGGACCACAGATTGGTCGTCATCTCGAAAAATTGGGTATGAAAAGCCAATTCGTAGATGGTATTCGCGTGACAGATAGTGACACGATGGATGTTGTTGAGATGGTGCTTGGCGGTTTAGTTAATAAAGAAATTGTAAGTCTTATCAATCAGCATGGAGGCTCAGCTGTTGGCCTAACAGGTAAAGATGGTGACTTAATAAGAGCGAAGAAAATTTCTAGTAAAGAAGCAGCAACAGAAGAGGCTTCAGAGCTGATAGATATGGGACATGTTGGTCATGTTGATAGCATTGACTCTGCAGTTGTTGATATGCTGGTTCAAGGTGATTTTATTCCTGTTATTGCGCCTATTGGCGTGGGTAAGGATGGGGCTTCTTACAATATAAATGCGGATCTTGTTGCGGGGAAAATGGCCGAAATTTTATCTGCAGAAAAGCTGTTGTTGTTGACCAATACATCAGGCTTGCTAAGTAAGGAAGGTGAATTATTAACAGGCTTGTCTATTGATGAGGTAAATAAGTTGATAGACGATGGCACCATTTTTGGTGGCATGCTACCAAAAATTCGATGTGCGATGGATGCGCTGAATGGTGGTGTGAACAGCGCCCACATTATTGATGGGCGTGTTCCACATGTTGTTTTGCTAGAGCTATTAACTGATAAAGGTATGGGTACTTTACTGGTTAGAAGTTAAGGTGTTAGCTGATTAAATTGCTCGATGAGCTGGGCAGTTTGTTCGCTTTTACAGGTAGCTTTTCCGCCTTTTGAATTAGCACAACGGATATCCAGCATAATATTTAGTTCGGCTTTATTGTTAACTTTAGTTAATGAAAGGCCGATGTCTTTGCTAAGCCTTGGTGTCCTGGTAAGGATGAGTTCATCCGAGCGATACACAATGGTAGCGCCAGCGTCAGTGATAAAGGATGATGCTTTGTCCCATAGTGTTTCGCAGGTATTTGCGTCACATGTTAACTGGCCTAGAAAGAGGCTAGGAATGGTTTCTGAATCAATGGTAGGTGTTTCAACTGAATGAGTTTTTAATACGTTGAAGCGTAATTTATCGTTCGCGAGTTGTTCGCTTAACTGTGTTTTTTGTAATTTAAAGTCAGCGATTTCTTGTTGATTTTTATCAAATTGTGCTTGAGCAGACTGAATGTTAGAAAGGTTTTTTTGCGGTATTTTTTTTCCTGAACGTTCGAAATTTGCAGCCGCCGCTTGGTGAAGAATAAGTTGTTTTTTAAGTGTCTCAGACTGACTTGTAGCGATTGTTATATGTGAATCAAGCATCTCAAGTTTGCTGTTTGCCAGCGTGTCGATATCTTCTTCTGAGCGAAATGTTTTTAATAAAGCGCTATCTTTAGCCAATTGTGACTGTAAGAGCTCTTTTTGTAAGGCTTGTAAGTGATTGATTTCTTTCAGCCGCTGAATTTCTTCCGGGGTTTTAGCAGCATCTTTTACAGCGATGGTGCGGCCTTCTTCATTTAGTTCTTCTCGTTCTCGCCTTGATTCTTCAGGTGGCACTTTGTCCGAAAAGGATACGTTTCCATTCTTATCAACCCACTTATATAGTTTTCCAGCAAAGGTTGGGTTTGAGAGAGTCAATAAAAGGATGGATAAAATTAAACGGTTTTTTTTTCTCATGGGAATTAAAGGTCTATTTTTTTTGAAGATTAAATCAATTAATGGTTATCATAGGCATAGACTGAAAACTTAGGTATCAGAGTGAATAACATTCATTATGGTTATATGCCATTTTTCGTTATATAACGAATGTGCCTGTTAGTGAGTATAGTTTAGAAAGTGGTATTTGTGGGAATGTAAACAGATGCTGGTTTTTTTAATATTTGATTCATTTTGGAGTATGTATGCCTACCGATAACTTCCCTTTCATCGCCGATGCGAATGATACGGATCCGCAAGAAACCAACGAGTGGCTTGAGGCACTTGAGGCGGTCATTGAACATGAGGGTAAAGATCGCGCCCATTTTTTACTTGAAACATTGATAGAGAGAACCAGATCTGCAGGAGCGGATATCCCGTTTAGCGCTGCAACGGCGTATATCAATTCGATATCGATTGCAGAACAAGCGCAATATGTTGGTGATAGAACCTTAGAGCATAAAATTCGTTCGTATGTTCGTTGGAATGCCATGGTGATGGTGCTTCGAGCGAATAAAAATACTAATGTTGGTGGGCATATTGCCAGCTTTGCATCATCAGCCACATTATATGATGTGGGTTATAACCATTTTTGGCACGCAGCGAGTGAAACGCATGGCGGAGACTTAGTCTATGTGCAAGGACATGTAGCAACTGGGATTTATGCACGTGCATTTATGCTGGGTCGTTTGAGCGAAGAGCAGATGGACGGCTTCCGTCAAGAAGTTGATGGTGGTGGTTTGTCATCTTATCCGCACCCTTGGTTAATGCCCGATTTTTGGCAATTCCCAACGGTTTCAATGGGCTTGGGGCCGATCATGTCGATTTACCAAGCGCGCTTTTTGAAATACCTGGAAGACCGAGGTTTTGCTAAAACCTCAGAGAGAAAAGTCTGGGCGTTTTTGGGCGATGGTGAAACCGATGAGCCAGAATCCTTAGGTGCCATTGGTATGGCTGGTCGTGAAAATCTTGATAATTTGGTATTTGTTATCAACTGTAATTTACAGCGACTAGATGGGCCGGTTCGAGGTAATGGGAAAATTATTCAAGAACTAGAGTCAGAGTTTAGAGGCGCTGGCTGGAATGTCATTAAAGTTGTTTGGGGTAATCGTTGGGATGCCCTGTTAGCACGTGATACTGAAGGTCATCTACGTAAACGTATGATGGAGTGCGTTGATGGTGACTACCAAACCATGAAAGCCAAAGATGGGGCTTATGTACGTGAGAACTTCTTTAATACGCCAGAGCTAAAAGCAATGGTGGCTGACTGGTCCGATAAAGATATTTGGGATTTGAATCGTGGTGGACATGATCCCGCTAAAGTATATGCTGCGTATGATGCAGCTTGCAAAGAAACTAATAGACCGACTGTGATCCTAGCAAAAACCATCAAAGGTTATGGCATGGGTGAGTCAGGTCAGGCGCAAAATACCACGCACCAGCAGAAGAAGATGAGTCATAACTCATTGCTTCACTTTAGAGATAAATTTGAGCTACCGATTTCTGATGAAGATGTTGATAATCTTGCCTATCTTACTTTTCCAGAAGGCTCGGCAGAACAAGAGTACATGAAGAAGAAGCGCGAAGATTTAGGCGGCTACTTACCTGCGCGTCGTGAAAAGTCAGAGTCTTTAACGATTCCAGACTTAGCCGTATTTGAGCCGATGATGAAAGGGACATCGGAAGGCCGTGAAATTTCCACCACGATGGCTTTTGTTCGGTTATTAAACATTTTGTTGAAAGATAAAGAGATTGGTAAACGTATCGTGCCTATCGTGCCAGATGAGTCGCGTACGTTTGGTATGGAAGGCTTATTCCGTCAGTTAGGTATTTGGTCGCACGTGGGTCAGTTGTACACACCACAAGACTCAGATCAGCTGATGTTTTATAAAGAAGATAAGAACGGTCAAGTATTGCAAGAGGGCATCAATGAGGCCGGTGGAATGTGTGACTGGATTGCAGCAGGTACGTCCTACTCAACCAGTGATGTGCCAATGATCCCGTTCTATATTTTTTACTCAATGTTTGGCTTTCAGCGCATTGGTGACTTGATATGGGCTGCGGCTGATCAGCGTGCACGTGGCTTCTTATTAGGCGGAACAGCCGGGCGTACGACACTTAATGGTGAAGGGCTTCAGCATGAAGATGGGCATAGTTTGTTATGGGCCTCATCTGTGCCGAACTGTATTTCATATGATCCAACGTTCAATTATGAATTAGCCGTCATCACGCATGATGGTTTAAAACGCATGTTCCAAGAGCAAGAAGATGTTTTCTATTACCTAACGGTTATGAATGAAAACTATGCGCACCCAGCAATGCCAGACGGTGCAGAAGAAGGCATTATTAAAGGCATGTACTTGTTTAAAGAAGGGGCTTCGAAGAGCAAACTGCGTGTGCAGTTATTGGGTTCTGGCACGATCTTTAACGAAGTGATTGCCGCGGCAGAACTATTGAAAACTGATTGGGGTGTTGAAGCTGATTTGTGGAGTTGTACCAGTTTTACGGAGCTGGCCCGCGAGGGACAAGCCTGTGAGCGTGAAAACCGCTTGAAACCAACGCAAGAAAAACGGATACCTTATGTGTCTGAATGTTTAAATGAACGTCAAGGCCCCGTTATTGTGTCGACAGACTATGTGCGTTTATTAGCAGATTCAATTCGCCCATTTATTCGCAAGCATTGTTCAATATTGGGTACAGATGGTTTCGGTCGATCAGACACTCGTGAGAACCTACGTCGTTTCTTTGAAGTTGATCGTTATTATGTTGCCATTACCGCACTAAATGCGCTGGTAGACTTAGGGCAAATTAAGGCTGAGGTTGTTCAGCAGGCCATAGAAAAATATGAAATAGACACTGAAAAACCTGCGCCATGGTTAGTGTAGAGCGAGCGATAGGAGAATTGAATGAGTGATTTAATAGATGTAGCGGTGCCAGATATTGGTGATTTTGATGCTGTTGAGGTTATTGAAGTCTTAGTTTCTATCGGTGATTCAGTTGAGGTAGAACAAGCCTTGTTGACGTTAGAGAGTGATAAGGCAAGTATGGAAATCCCTTCATCAGCAGCAGGGGTGGTCGAAGAAATTTTAGTGACGGTTGGCGACTCTGTGGCAGAAGGCACTGTTGTCGTTCGCCTAAAAGAGCTTAACTCGTCAGAGCAAGCGAAGGCACCAGCTCAAGAAGCAGCAGCTGAACCAGTACAAGAAGAAGTAACAGAAAGCGAAATTAATATTCATGTCCCAGATATTGGTGACTTTGATGCCGTTGAAGTTATTGAAGTGAATGTCGCTGTCGGCGATGTGGTTGAAGAAGAACAATCGTTGTTAACCTTAGAAAGTGACAAAGCCAGTATGGAGATTCCTTCGACCTCAGCAGGTACCGTTAAAGAGGTTAAAGTCGCCGTCGGTGAGCAAGTCTCAGAAGGTGATTTAATTGTAGTTTTATCCGGCCAAGCGGCTCCAACAGTGAAGGCTGAGAGTCCGGCAAAGTCTGAGCCTAAAGCAGAAGAAAAAGCGCCGGCAAAGCCAGCGCCGAAATCGCAAACGAATACCAATACCAATGTTGCAGCGGCACCGGTGACTTCAAAACCAATGGGACATATTCATGCAAGTCCAACGGTACGCAAGTTTGCAAGAGAGTTGGGTGTTGATTTATCAACGGTTACCAAGGCAACAGGGCCTAAAGGCCGGCTTTTAAAAGAAGACATTAAACAACACGTTAAGCAAATTATTGCCGGCCAATCAGCGACGTCTTCATCAGTTGGCTCGGGGATTCCACCTATTCCAGAGGTTGATTTTACAAAATTTGGTGAAATAGAGGAAAAACCGCTCAGTAAGATTAAGCGCTTAACAGGCACGAATTTAACGCGTGCTTGGCTGAATGTGCCGATGGTGACACATCATGAGCTAGCAGACATTACTGATATGGAAGCGTTCCGTAAATCATTAAAAGCAGATGCTGAAAAACGGGGTGTGAAGGTCACGTTTTTAGCATTTATGATGAAGGCTTTAGTGGCTGCATTAAAAGAGTTTCCACAGTTTAATGCCTCGTTATCGCCAGATGGTAATAGCTTGATTTATAAAAAATATTACAACATTGGTATAGCTGTTGCGACACCAAATGGGCTTGTTGTACCTGTCTTTAAAGATGTTGATAAGGTCAGTATTTTTGAGTTGGCTGAACAAATGGGCGTGATCAGTAAAAAAGCAAGGGATGGTAAGCTTTCTCCAAAGGAAATGCAGGGCGCATGTATGACGATCTCAAGCCTAGGTGGAATTGGCGGTACTGCTTTTTCACCTATTGTTAACGCCCCCGAAGTGGCGATCTTAGGTGCGACACGTGCAGAGATGCAGCCAGTCTGGAATGGAAGTGAATTTATCCCCCGCTTAATGCTTCCATTAGATCTCACTTATGATCATCGCGTGATAGATGGTGCGGATGCTGCCTCCTTTATGGTAGCGCTTTCACGTTATCTCAATGACATCCGTCGTGTGTTGTTGTAGGAGGATATGATGGCTAATCTAATAGATATAAAAGTTCCAGACATTGGTGAGTTTGATGACGGCGTAGAGGTAATTGATATTCCGGTCGCTGTGGGTGATAGCGTTGCGGTCGAAGACAGTCTTTTGACCTTGGAAAGCGACAAGGCGTCGATGGATATTCCAAGTACCTCAGCCGGTGTTGTGAAAGAAATAATGGTTGCATTAGGCGATAAAGTGGTTGAAGGTGATTTATTGATAAAGCTTGAAGCATCTGAGGCTATGGCGACGCAGGACTCGTCAGCTGCTGACGATATTCCAGTGGCAGAACCTGTTTCCACGCCGCCTGTAAGCGCAAATGAAAGTGCTGATCTGCATGTGGATGTACTGGTTATGGGCGCAGGTCCTGGTGGTTACACGGCGGCCTTTCGCGCAGCTGACCTCGGCAAAAAAGTGGCGCTTATAGAACGCCATGCCTCGTTAGGGGGCGTTTGCTTGAATGTTGGATGTATTCCATCAAAAGCACTATTGCACCAAGCGCAGGTTATTCATGAGGCGGCAGAAATGTCAGCACATGGCGTTACTTTTGAACCTCCGACGTTGGATATCGATGCCATTCGTGGCAATAAAGAGAACATTATTCAGCGCTTAACAGGTGGCTTAGCAGGCTTAGCAAAACAACGAAATGTTACGGTTGTGACAGGGTATGCGAATTTTGCATCCAGTCATTCTGTTGTGGTTGAAAATGAAGGCAGTAGCCAGACGATATCCTTCGATAATGCAATTATTGCAGCCGGTTCGCAGCCGATTAAAATCCCTGGTTTCCCGTACGACGATGATCGTCTGATGGACTCAACAGGTGCGCTCGCTCTGGCCGATGTTCCTGAAAAAATGTTGGTGATCGGTGGCGGTATTATTGGTTTAGAAATGGCGACGGTCTATCATGCTTTAGGTTCAAAAATTAGTGTGATTGAATTAATGGATCAATTGGTAGCCGGTTGTGATAAAGACCTTGTTAAGCCCCTACATAAAAGATTATCGAAACAGCTTGAAAATATTTACTTGAAAGCAAAAGTAACGGCTATTGAGTCAACAGATGATGGCTTGAAAGTAAGCTTTGAAGGCGAAGGTGTGCCCGACTCAGAGGTATATGACCGAGTGTTGATGTCTGTAGGTCGTCGTCCTAACGGCAGTTTAATTTCGGCAGATAAAGCCGGTGTGAATGTAGATGAGCGCGGCTTTATTTCGGTCGATAAGCAAATGAGAACCAACGTACCACATATTTTTGCGATTGGTGATGTCGTTGGTAACCCTATGTTAGCGCATAAGGCAGTTCATGAAGCAAAAGTAGCCGCTGAAGTGATAGCGGGTGAAAAAGCAGCCTTTGACCCTATGACGATTCCATCGGTAGCATATACCGACCCTGAAATTTCATGGATGGGATTGACCGAAACAAAAGCAAAAGCGGATGGTATTAAGTACGAAAAATCTGTTTTCCCATGGGCAGCGAGTGGTCGCGCCTTGAGCATTGGCCGCGATGAAGGGATGACCAAAATCCTTTGGGATCCTGAAACAAAACGTATTTTAGGTGCAGGTATTGTTGGCACTAACGCAGGTGAATTAATTGCCGAAGCGGTTTTAGCATTGGAAATGGGTGCGGATGTTGACGATATGGGGTTAACCATTCATCCACACCCGACCTTATCTGAGACCTTGTGTTTTGCAGCAGAAATGCAGGCGGGTTCAATTACCGACTTATACGTTAAAAAGAAATAAGTCGGGTCAGGCGATGAGCGTATCACTGAATTTTGTACGACACGGTGAAGCGGGTAGGCCGATAATTATTTTACATGGGCTATTTGGTAGCGCGCGTAATTGGCAGGGAATTGCAAAGCAATTGGCAGAACGCGACACGGTATACAGCTTAGATTTACGTAATCATGGTTCATCTCCACATGCTGATGAGATGGGGTATGAATCAATGGCGGCTGATGTGCTAGCGTTTATGGCGCTTGAAGACATTAAAGAAGCGGTGGTACTAGGCCATAGCATGGGTGGGAAAGTTGCGATGCAACTGGCCCTCTCAGAGCCAAAAAAGGTGAGTCAATTAATTGTTGTGGATATGGCACCTGTGACGTATTCGCATAATTTCGATGATGTGTTGTTGGGCCTATATCATGTACCACTTGACAGCGTCGGCTCAAGAAAAGAAGCTGATCAGTACTTAGCTGAAAAACTAAGTACGCCCAGTTTAAGACAGTTTTTACTGCAAAACTTGGTGGCGAATACATCAGGGGGTTATCAGTGGCGAGTTAACCTTGCGAGCATTGAAAAAAGCATGCCTGATATTATGGGGTTTCCAGCAAATAGCCTTAAGAAGCAGTATGCGAATCGTACGTTGTTTATTAATGGTGGTCAATCAACCTATATGACGTCACGCTACCGAGAACCGACGAAAGAAATGTTTCCAGCCGCCGAATTTCAAACCATAGCTAAGTCTGGCCATTGGCCGCATATTGAATCACCGGTGGAATTTATGACGTTGCTTAATAGTTTTTTAAGTTAGAAGAAAAATATAAAGTTCTATTTTTATCTGCCGATATAGGCGGTATGAAGACGATTAAACACTATATATTCTTACTGGCAATGATGCTGTTTAGTGCGAGCACCTTTGCTCAGCAGTATCAGGCGCCAGTTACGCATTCACAATGGACGTTCTCTGGTAACAAAGTTGGGTGTTATATAACGCATGTTATTCCACAATATGGTGTGGGTGTTTTTGAGCAAAAGTCAGGTGAGCGTGTTAATTTTATTTTAAAAGCAGAGTCATACGTGCCACCAATTCACACGGCTATGTTGAGCTCTGTGCCACCTGTATGGATGCACGATGCGCCCTCACTTAAATTAGCAAAGGTTAAAACGAAAACCAAAGAATTGGTGGTTCAAAGTGATGTATCAGAACGTATGTTACAAGAACTATCCAATGGCCGTTTTCCACAGTTTAGTTATAAGGCGAATCAAGGTGGGCAGGTTAACGTAGCGATATCATCGGTTAACTTTTTGGATGTGATGGCGCAATTTGAGTCATGCCGCCAAAATCTACTCCCCTTTAGCAGGGACGATGTGCACCAGCAATTGTCGTTATTCAACTATTTAAGTACAACAATCACACATAAAAACCGCAAGCTGTTAAGCAAAGCGGTTACGTATGTAAAAGAAGCTGGTCAGTCAGAAAGAATTGACTTAGTTAGTGGCACAGAAGATTTTTCTGTCAAAGACGGTCGGCGCATTTATGATGGGCGGGTTCAGGCGTTACGCCAGTTCTTAATTAACGAAGGAATGCCTGAAGAGCAGGTTATTGCCTTAGATGACCCCGAAGCATTAGATACACCCGCCGCCAGTGTGCGGATGAAAGTGGCTGGCCCTGAGCCTTTTAAGCATATCTACTTTAGGTCCGGTTCAGTCAGCTTAAATGAGCGTGATAATAAAAAGTTAGACTACTTATTACAATATAGGCGTTTACAACATCCAGACGGGAAGATAGTGCTTAAAGGATATAGTGATAGTCAAGGTCCTCGTCAGATTAATATGGCAGTCTCCAAAAAGCGTGTTGAGGTAATAAAAAAATACCTCTTATCAAAGGGTGTTAAGTCAGATCAAATAGTGACTAAGGCGTATGGTGAAAGTCGCCCTACATCTAGTAATAGGTACCCTGCAGGGCGTCAATTAAACAGACGAGTGGATATTTCAATTTCAGGGTAGCGCCAAGTGGTCATGCAATCGGGTATAATTCGCGGATTATTTTTAAGTCGCGAGTGATCTCATGTCAAAGCAAGAAGTCAATAAAGTTGTTTTAGCTTATTCTGGTGGATTAGATACGTCGGTTATCCTTAAATGGCTAGAAGATGTATACAATTGTGAAGTGGTTACGTTTACCGCCGATTTGGGTCAAGGTGAGGAAGTAGAGCCAGCCCGTGAAAAAGCACGATCCTACGGCATTAAGGAAATTTACATTGATGATCTAAAGGAAGAGTTCGTCCGTGATTTTGTTTTTCCAATGTTTAGAGCGAATACAATTTACGAAGGTGAATACCTTCTCGGGACATCTATTGCTCGCCCGCTAATTTCAAAACGCTTAATTGAAATTGCTAATGAGACAGGAGCGGATGCCATTTCACACGGGGCAACCGGCAAAGGTAATGATCAGGTGCGTTTTGAGCTTGGTGCCTATGCGTTAAAGCCAGATGTGAAAATTATTGCGCCTTGGCGCGAGTGGGATTTAACCTCGCGTGATTCATTGCTTGCGTATGCTGAGAAAGCGGGGATAGCCGTTGAAATGAAACGTGGTAAAAAGTCGCCCTATTCGATGGATGCGAACTTGCTACATATTTCTTATGAAGGGGATATTTTAGAAGACCCATGGGTTGAGCCAGAAGAAAACATGTGGCGTTGGTCTGTTTCTCCAGAAGCAGCCCCCAGTGAGCCGACCTATATTGAACTGGAGTATAAAGGTGGTGATATTATAGCGATTGATGGTCAAGCGATGTCACCGGCTACCGTATTAGCGGAATTAAATAAAATAGGTGGGGCAAACGGTATTGGCCGTGCAGATATTGTTGAAAACCGTTATGTGGGTATGAAGGCGCGTGGTTGTTACGAAACCCCAGGCGGCACTATCATGCTAAAAGCGCATCGTGCCATCGAATCGATAACATTAGATCGCGAAGTGACCCATCTGAAAGATGAATTAATGCCACGTTACGCTAGCCTTATTTACAACGGCTACTGGTGGAGTCCAGAGCGTGAAATGTTGCAAACAATGATTAATGCGTCACAAGTTACGGTAAATGGACGAATTCGTTTGAAACTCTACAAAGGAAATGTGATTGTTGTGGGTCGTGAATCAGCCTCTAATAGTTTATTTGATGAAAACATTGCCACATTTGAAGATGATGGCGGCGCATATGATCAAAAAGATGCAGAAGGGTTTATTAAATTAAATGCATTACGCATGCGAATTGCGGCTAGGAAACGTTCTTAATCTTTATAGTCAAAAAAAGCCCTCTGGGATACAGAGGGCGATAAAGAACTCTTAATAGATTTGAGGTCGAAAAAGCAGCCATAGAAGGGAGATTCGGGCTGCTTTATGCCCATAGGGCATCAGCATGTTTGAAGTAAAAATTACTCAATCAGCTTTTAAGAGTTGCTGATAGCTTACCGAGATATGTGAGTCCTGAGAATGTGGCAAATTGTCGCAGAGGCTTTAACGTTTATTTTTGTGTGACGCTATAGAGGTGTGACAATTTGTCACATTTCAGAAAACCGATTCATTGGTAAAATCCACCTTGTTGTAAAAAAACAAAAACTAATTAGAGGGTTTATGAAACGGTTTAAATTAAGTTTATTATCATTAGCTGTCATTGCAGCTTTGCCAGTTAAGGCGGCTGATTATACAAATCAAACAATCATTGTAGAAGGTGCTAGCATGCGTCCGGGCGCATTCGGGATTGCACCAGAATCGTTAGCATTTAAAGATACTGCTGCGCTTCTAAAAAGAGTGCCTGGCGCTAATGTTAACCGTAATGGTCCGCTAACCGGTATAGCCTCATACCGAGGTCAATTTGGTGGTCGTATTAATGCAGTGGTT
The DNA here is from genome assembly GCF_000442595.1 of Cycloclasticus zancles 78-ME. Lineage (NCBI taxonomy): Bacteria > Pseudomonadati > Pseudomonadota > Gammaproteobacteria > Thiotrichales > Piscirickettsiaceae > Cycloclasticus > Cycloclasticus zancles. The sequence goes on from NC_021917.1 coordinate 539,525, forward strand.
GATGGCATGTCTTGGAAAGAAGTTGGGCCAAACAGCATGGATCCTCCATTAAGCCATATACCAGCAGCATTAACCGATAAGCTGACTGTGTATCGCGGTATTGCGCCGATCAGTAGCGGGATTGAAACAATAGGTGGTTCAATGATCGCTGAGTCTCGTAAAGGAGAGTTCACCGATGGTGAAGAATTTGAGTTTCATGGCTTAGCGTCACTGGGGTTTAGTGAGGTGGATAACGGCTTAACCAGCAGTGTGTTGAGTGCATATTCGAATGATAGCCATCGTTTTTATGCGAGTATTAGCAAAGAACAAGGCGATGACTATGAGTTTGACGGTAGTCGTACAGTTGACCCTAGCCAATATGATCGTGATGCTTACACCGTTGGTTATGGTACAAAATTTGGTGCTCATGAGTTAGGGTTTAATTACAGTAATAATGATACCGGTCATACTGGCTCCGCTTCTTTACCGATGGATATCATCTGGGTTAGAGGCGGTATATTTTCTGCTGACTACAGTGTCCAGTTAGCTGACAATCGTTCATTAGAAATCGATTACTATTATCAAGATATGCGTCATTTAATGAATAACTTTAGCTTACGTTCTAACGGTACGAACATGACCGCCATGGCAGGTAGTAGCCGCACCCGTGAAAACCTAACAACAGTTGATGGGGGTGGCTTATCGGCTGTTTATAAAATGCCTTTTTCAAACGGTCACCTTAGCCTTGGTGTGCAAGGCGATCAATCGACGCATGACGGTTTTATTACTGATCCGAATAACCCAATGTTTGGCGTGGATAATTTTAACGGCGCTGAACGCAATCGTTACAGTGGGTTTGCAGAATGGAAAGGTGACGTCCAGCAGGGTTTAGAGCTTGAAACAGGCCTTCGATATACCCAAGTTAAAATGGACTCAGACGAAGTGGGGCACCACATGTACGGGAATATGATGATGATCGGGCCTCAAGTCACAGAATTGGTTGATAGCTTTAATGAGGGAGATCGTTCTCAAACAGATCATAACTGGGATTTTGATGTTATTTTAAGGCAGTCGATATCAAGCGAATTAACAGCCGAAGTAGGTTTTGCACGTAAAATGCGTTCTCCCAGTTATCAAGAACGTTATTTATGGATACCGTTAGAAGCCACGGGTGGTTTAGCGGATAACCGAGTGTATATCGGCGATGTGAATTTAGAGCCTGAAACGGCCTATCAGTTTGAGCTGGGTCTAGAATATGCTGCTGGCGAGTTATACCTTGCGCCGCGTGCTTTTTATCACCGTGTGAATGATTATATTCAAGGTGAGCAAGTCACTGGCACAACTGCAAATATTGTAGCAGATGGCGCGAACAGTATTTTTGGCGGAGATACGGTGTTACAGTTCAGCAACGTAGATGCTGAACTGTATGGTGTGGATGTGGAGTGGGGCTATGAACTTACGACAGACTGGCGTTTGGATGGAACGGTCAGTTATGTGCGCGGTCGTCGCCGTGATGGAGGTGGAGATAATCTTTATCGGATAGCACCTTTTAATACGAGAACGCAATTAACGTTCGAACAAAATAACTGGTCATTAGCCACAGAGCTCGAAGCGTACAGTGCGCAAAATGACGTAGCTGCTTATAATGGTGAGCAAAAATCAGCCGGTTATGGGCTGCTGCATGTTCGTGGTGAAATAGCACCTATTGCAGGCCTTAAAGTTGGGTTGGGGGTAGAAAATATTTTAGATAGAGATTTTGAAGATCATACCTCAGCTGTTAATCGGGCAATGAATAATGAAGATGTTGCAGTGGGTGACAAAATACCAGGCCAAGGACGCAATCTTTATGTCACAGCGAGCTACAAATGGTAAGTTGTAAGAACTAAGTTTTACATAACAATGGTAGTAAAAAGCCTAGGTGACGCCTAGGCTTTTTTATGCAGTATTGGAAAGCAATAAAATGCTAAAAGTATATAGAGAATGATAATTGTCTCGATTAGCTCAATTATTGTTTGACGATAGAAAAAGATGATGTTTTTATAGTGCCATTGATAAATTGGCTACCAAGTAGGTGGCTTTGTTTTTTTTTATAACGTAAAAATAATTCAGGAGAACGTGTATGAAGATTGAAGCAGCAGTGGTCCGGGAAGGTAAGGGTGACTTTAAAATTGAAACACTTGAGTTAGCAGAGCCATCTGATGATCAAATTTTAATTAAAATTGTTGGTGTTGGCTTATGTCATACCGACTTAACCTGTCGTGACCAGCTTTATCCAGTACCACTTCCGATGGTATTCGGGCACGAAGGTTCGGGTGTAGTAGAAAAAGTAGGTAAAAATGTTACTAAAGTAGAACCAGGCGATCATGTTGTTTTAACTTTTTACACCTGTGGTAAATGTGATGCATGTTTAACAGGCGATCCTACAAGTTGTATAAACTCTTTTGGTCCTAACTTTATGGGGCGTGCTGTTGATGGTAGTTGTACTATTCACGATCATGCTGGTGATGAGGTTGGTTGTAGTTTCTTTGGTCAATCCTCCTTTGCAACGCATGCATTAGCATACGAGCGTAATACCATTAAGGTAACGAAAGATGCGCCGCTTGATTTATTAGGCCCGTTAGGTTGTGGTGTACAAACGGGTGCAGGTTCTGTGCTTAATGCGTTAAACCCACCTGCGGGTAGTGCGATTGCAGTGTTCGGTGCTGGGGCGGTTGGCCTTTCAGCTGTGATGGGTGCTGTGGTAGCTAATTGCACAACCATTATTTCAATTGATGTTAACCCTGATCGTTTGGAGTTAGCTAAAGAATTAGGCGCGACGCATACTCTTAATGCGTTAGAGGTTGATCCTGTTGAAGAAATTCAAAAATTAACCGGTGGTGCAGGTATCGCTTATGTGCTTGAAACCAGTGGTGTAGGCCCCGTGCTATCTCAAGCGATTATGTCATCTTGTGTTGGTGGTGAGGTTGGTATTGTTGGAGCGCCAGCGATGGGTACAACGGTTCCTTTAGATATTAACCACATGTTATTTAACCGTAAATTGCGTGGAATTGTGGAAGGGGAATCAAATTCCGATATCTTTATTCCTCGGTTAATTAGTCTCTATCAACAAGGTAAATTCCCATTTGATAAATTGATTAAGTTCTATGATCTTGAGCAAATTAACGAGGCAGCAGAAGACTCAGAAAAAGGAACAACGCTAAAAGCTATTATGCGTCTTCCTAAGTAGTCACCTGTAGGGTATTAAGAAACCGGCGTTATATATAGCGCCGGTTTTTTTATGTCTGATATTTTTGTATTGGTATGGCATTGTTGCCTGTGCATTAGTTATATTTATTTTATGCTGCGCGTTAATTTCTATGACGTTTTAACCTAGAGCGTGCTAGCTATTTAATGCTGACTAAAATTGAGTAAGTAATATAATGTTCTCAGGCAGTGACGTCGTTTCAGCCTTGGTTTGCCAATAAGAACTGATCATGTGCCTAGTGGCGCTTCATTTTCAAAAGGTTGTGGCGATTGTTACTACGAATAATTAGCGGTGTTATGTGATTGATCCGCTAAACTAAATTAGGCTACTTTATTATTCAAAAAAACCGAGTAGATTGCTACTCGGTTTTTTTTGAGTAAGAGGAAAAATTACGCGCTGACAGTTTCTTCTGTTGGTTCACCCAGCCAGTCAGGCCAACCAGCTGCTCTATTAGCTTCCCTTGCAAGCACTCTTTCTTCAGGTGTGGCGCGGGTCAGATCCCACTCTTTGAGTTTAGGTTGAGCAAAAAACTTAAACCAAATGGGAGGGATTAAGGCTGCATTGAAGGATAAAAACATGCTTGGGCCTTGTGGGCCATCCGGTGTTGGTTTTAGTTCATAAAATGGGATATATGAGTCTAGGTGATGATCGTTATGATTTGAAATTTCATATGCGAGCGGGCGAATAATGTAGGACAAGTGATTCCAAATATGACGTGATTCATAAGGTTGGCCCTCAACCCTAACTAAACCATTGTGTTGGAAGTAGTTAAAACCCTCAGCAAATAGTTTAGCTAGCATTAAGCCGAAAATGCTTATCACCATCGCATAAACGCCGCCGAACCAAGTAACGACTCCAATGAGGATAAACACTTGGACGATAGCACGTACTAAGCGACCACTCGGAGACCATATGCTTTTATTAGTTTTTTTACTCTTTTCACGTTCTGCATGAATAAAGTCTTTATAGCTGCCAAAAGAGGCCCTAAACATATAGCTATAAATGTTTTCACCTCGTCTTGCGGTATCAGAGTCTTGAGGTGTTGCTAGGTTAACATGGTGGTTGTGGATATGAGCAACGTCACGAGTGGGGTCTAGAAAAAAAGTACCTAATAAGGTGGCAAAATAACGCCCATAATCTCTGCGGTGTAGTAACTCATGGGTAACAGGTACGTTGGGCATAGCGCCTAACAATCCAAGAGAAAGTACTGCGCCGACCATATCTATAACAGGGATAGAGCCTGAAGCCTGGACCGTCGTGTTGACCCAATGTACAAAGCTTGCATATAAACCAATCATAAAGAAGAGGTGAAGGTACAGAGGGATATTGACGATAAACGGGTGATTTATCTTGCGCATGTTCAGATCGGGTTTGGCTAAAACATCAAGAATAGTGATGGGTATCAGCAGCCCGACGCCGACCCAAACCCAGTGGCCTCCATGAGCAAAGTCCCAAATAGCAATGCAAACAAGAATGGTTCCGAAGTAGTATCGTAAATAATCCATAACTCCCTCATGTAACGATTGATTTTATTTTTATTGAAATCAATACCCTAGCACAAAATAAAATAACTAACGGATGTTATTTTTTCATTACTTGCTTTAAAAGCTTGAGTTAAGGTCATTATTATTTCAATGAAAGGGCTTTAATTAAGTCAGCCGTTAGGTTTAAACACAAAAGGAAAAGTAATGATCCGTTATAAAAAATTAGGTTATGTTGCGTTGGGTGTCACCGATCTGGAAAGGTCTATTACTTATTACCGTGATTTAGTTGGTTTGCAGCTTAACTTGCAAGAAGAGGGGGTGGCATATTTCTCTTGCAGTGATGACCATCATAATCTAGTGCTTTATCAAAATGATGTTGCGGGGTTAAAGCGCATTGCATGGGAAATGGAGAGTGATGCCGAATTAGATAACGCGGTTGATACGTTTAAAAAGCATGGCCTCGATGTTTATGAATTGCCAACCGAAGAAAGTAAGGGGATTTTCCAAGGACGAACATTACGTTTTATAGAGCCTAATGATGGTATATGTTTTGAACTCTATAACCAGCAATACAAGAGAGCAACAAGTTATCAGCCAACCGTCAGTAAAATTGCCCGTTTGGGTCATGTGGTCGTGAGTTTTTCTGATTGGGATGCCTCGATCAAGTTCTTTAGAGAAGTCATGAACTTTGATACCTCTGACTCGATTGATGGTTTTATAAACTTTATGCGGTGTTTTCCTAACCCTTACCACCATACGTTGGGTGTGAGTAATGCGAAATTAAGAGGCGATAGACCAGGCTTGCATCATGTTAATTTTATGGTGACAGACATGGATGATATTGGGCGCGCACTGAATAGAATGCCAGAAAATAATATTCCTATTGTATTTGGGCCAGGACGGCATCCACCCTCAGGCAGTATTTTTTATTATTTCTTAGATCCAGATGGAATGACGGTTGAATACAGTTTTGGCATGGAAGAATTTCCTGAAGAAAACCCACGGAAACCAAGGTCGTTAGAGCCTCGTCCAGATTCTGGTGATTATTGGGGAAGTGTACCGAAAGAAGATTGGGCTCAGGGTGGCGATATTTTACCGGCTAAACCACAATTGATAGGCCAGTTACTTTAAAAACCAGATTAGCCTTATAGGGGTTCAAAGTGATTATTGATGTACACACGCATGTGGTTCCTGAGTATTTCCCTGCATACTCTGGTAATAATGTAGCCACTCGATGGCCATCAATGGGCTGTTGTGATCAGCCGCATCATCGGTCAGTTTTAATTGCTGGCAAAACATTTCGAGAAGTCAGTCATCATAGCTGGGATGCCTCTCAACGTCTGCTTGATATGCAGGTGGAAAAGGTTGATAGACAAGTCTTGTCGCCAATGCCTGAGCTTTTATCCTATTGGTTTGATGTGGATGATGCTGTGCGTATGTGTGGGCATATGAATCATACGATTGCTAACATGGTTAATAGTTCTCCTGAATCCTTTTATGGATTAGGAATGGTTCCCTTGCAAGACCCTGAGCGTGCAGCCAGTGAAATGTCACGTTTACGTGCTGATTATGGTTTATTGGGTATAGAGGTGGGTACAAATATTAATGGACGGCCCATTGGCGACCCTTTCTTTGAGCCCATTTTTGCGGCAGCGGTTGAGAATGGATTATCAATTTTTATTCATCCGTTACACCCAGCTGGGGTGGAAAGAGTTATAGGCCAGCCAGCCATGTCAGCTTTGGTAGCGTTTCCAAATGAAACAGCTTTCGCGGCAGCCTCTTTAGTCAGCGGGGGAATGTTAACCAAGTACCCAGCGTTACGTATTGGGTTAAGTCATGGTGGCGGTGGTTTTGCCATGATGTTGCCGCGAATGATGCAAGGGTGGGAAACAATGGGGCGTGATCTATTTGATGAATCGCCGATAGATATTGCACAACGACTCTACTACGACACCTTGGTGTACGATAATCAAACACTTCAGTATTTAATTGACTCATTTGGCATAGAGCAACTCATGGTGGGTACTGACTACCCCTTTGTCATTCGTGAGAAGTCGCCCGGCAAGCGGATACAATCTTTGGGGCTTAGTGAGCATGATATGTCGCTCCTTCAGTCTGTTAACGCACAACGTTTTCTAGCTTGCTCTAGGTAGGCAAAGCATTCATTCATATTTTTAACACTAGCATTTTATAAAAAATAATAATCACCTAAAGGAGATCATTCCATGGAAATAGAAGCAGCAGTAATAAGGGGAAGTAAAGGGGCTTTTGAATTTGAATCGTTGGAGTTAGCAGAAGTATCAGCTGATCAGATTTTAGTAAAAATAGTCGCAGTTGGGCTTTGTCATACGGATTTAACCTGTCGTGATCAAGCCTACCCCGTTCCTTTGCCCATGGTGTTTGGTCATGAAGGGGCTGGCGTTGTAGAAAAAGTAGGTAAAAATGTGACGAAGGTTGAACCGGGCGATCATGTTGTTCTTACATTTTATACCTGCGGTCACTGTGAAGCTTGTTTGAATGGTGAGCCTGCGCGATGTGAAGCAGCATTTGAGCCGAACTTTTTAGGTCGAGCAGTCGATGGTAGTTGTACGATTCATGATCACTCGGGGGCAGCAATCGATTCGAGTTTTTTTGGCCAATCATCGTTTGCTAGCTATTCACTATCCTATGAAAGAAATACCATAAAAGTGCCTAAAGACGTCCCATTGGAGCTATTGGGGCCGTTGGGTTGTGGCGTGCAAACAGGTGCAGGGTCGGTACTCAATGCCTTGAACCCACCTGCAGGAAGTGCAATTGCTATTTATGGTGCGGGTGCAGTCGGTCTATCGGCTGTTATGGCCTCTGTTATTGCAAACTGTACAACGATAATTTCGGTTGATGTAAAGGAAAACCGTTTAGCGTTAGCAAAAGAGCTTGGGGCGACCCATGTTATTAATGCCGCTGAGGTAGACCCTGTTGAGGAAATTAAGAAAATAGTGGGTGGGGCAGGTATTGCTTATGTACTTGAAACAAGCGGGGTTCCAAATGTATTGGTTCAAGCAATTACTTGTTCAAAACCAGGGGGTGAAATAGGCATCGTGGGTTCACCAGCGCTAGGTGTAACGATACCTGTAGATGTTAGTTTTATGTTGGATAACCGAACGCTACGAGGGATTATACAAGGCCAATCTAACTTTGATATTTTTATCCCACGCTTAATCGAGTTGTATAAACAGGGTAAATTTCCATTTGATAAATTAATAAAATTTTACGAATTTGATCAAATAAACCAAGCAGCGGAAGACTCAGAGAAAGGCGTGACACTTAAAGCGGTGATGCGACTTCCCAAGTAGTACTTAGAATACAAACGCCGAACCTTACTCTTCGGGTTTTTACGAGGTTTAGTTAGAAATGAAAGAGCGTAATATGCGCATTTTGAATGTCAGAGCATAGTTAAAGAGAATTATCGTGAGCCAACAAATACTATTGACTTGCGCGCGTGAGTTAGTGGCAGCTGATGCAAATGCTCTACAGGTCGTGGATAGGTGGGCACTGCAATACTAAAATAAAGCGCTGAAGTGTTGGCAGCTTTCGCTGATGTTATCTGCGCTGAAAATTTGCTCTACAACGGCGATAAAGTCTGCACCTTGATTAATCAGTGCTTTTGCATTGTTGTGTTGAATGCCGCCAATGGCAACGATGGGGATAGATAAAGCAGCTTTCGCATCCTGTAGGGTTTTAAGGTTTGCTAAAGGAATGCCGGGCTTTGTGGTTGAATTGAAAAATCGACCAAATGCAACATAATCTGCACCCTGTTCTTGAGCCTGTAAGGCAAGCGATAAATGGTGATGACAAGTCACCCCGATAAGTGCATCCTTGCCTAATCGTTGTCTCGCTTCAAGAATGCTGCCATCTGATTGACCAAGGTGGACACCCTCTGCCTGACAGGCTAGTGCAAGGGCAGGATTGTCGTTAATGATCAATGGAACGTTATAATTTAAGCACAATTGATGAATAGCCTGTGCTCGCAGCAGTGTTTCAACAGGCGTGCTGATTTTGTCTCGGTATTGCAGAAGGCTTGCACCTCCTTGAAGTGCTTGTTCTGCTTTTTCTAATAATAAAGCTGTTTCGGCTACATTTGGTGTAATAGCGTATAGGCCATTTTTAGGTAACGGAGTCATTGCTGAATGCGATTGGGGAAAAGTTGCCCTTTACCAACTCGGTTAGCTAATTTAATGGCTTGGTTAACATATGTTTGTGCCAACGCTACGGCATTGGGTATTGATTGACCTTGCGCGACTAAGGCTGCAATGGCTGAGGCCAGTGTGCAACCGGTACCATGAAAGTGGCCGCTTTGGCGTTCCCATTCATAAGTTATTTGTTTTTCATGATTAAAAAATAAGTGATTACGCAGTACCGCCCCTGGTGAATGCCCGCCCGTTATTAAAACGTAATTTGTACCTGTGTTAAGCAGTGCTTTGCCAAGGCTTTCTTCATTGTTATCGTGTTGTAAACCAGAAAGTTGAGCCGCTTCGATAGTATTGGGTGTCAACACGGTTGTGAGGGGAAGAAGCGTATTTTTAATTTCATCGAGCAGTTTAATATTGGCCAATGATGTGCCATCGCCACTAGCAAGGACGGGGTCGAAAACCACAGGAATATTAGGGTGTAACTGAATGATCTTGACGATAGCTTTAACGGCGTCGACTGACCCAGTTAAGCCAACTTTGATAACAGCAATAGGCAGATCATCAAACAACACCTTAGCTTGCTCAATGATATCGTCCGCTTTTAAGGGTATTAAACGATGAACCGTGCTGGAATCTTGTACCGTTAAGCAGCTGATGATTGAACAAGGGTGGCAGCCAAAATGGGTGAGTACTTCGATATCGGCTTGAATGCCGGCGCCGCCAGTTGGGTCATGCCCAGAAATAGTTAGTACGGCAGGTTTTGTGTCTAGATTTTTTGGCGAATGAGACAAAAGAGTGGGGTGCGTTTTACATTTAAAAAGGATGGTAGAGGAATAAATTTATAACAACAAGTGCCTGTTCAGTAGCAAACGAGTAAAATGGCTGATTATTTAAAAAAAACGTACCGAAACAATGGCACAAACAGAAAAACACACACAGCTGTTAGATTTATTAAAGCAACGCATTTTATTACTGGATGGCGCTATGGGTACGATGATTCAGTCGTATGACTTTAACGAAAGTGATTATCGTGGAGAGCGTTTTGCTGACTGGCCAAGCGATGTAAAAGGCAATAATGATTTATTATCGTTAACTCAAGAAGATACTATCCGTGCTATCCATTTGGCTTATTTTGAAGCGGGTGCGGATATTGTTGAAACGAATACTTTTAACTCAACACGTGTTGCTATGGCTGATTACGATATGCAAGAGTTATCGTATGAAATTAACGAACAATCGGCTCGTATTGCAAGAAAAGCGGCAGATGAGATTGAGGCAAAATACCCTGGCAGAGTATGTTTTGTAGCAGGTGTTTTAGGCCCAACAAATCGTACGGCCAGTATTTCGCCGGATGTAAACGATCCTGCTTTTAGAAATATCAGCTTTGATGAATTGGCGGAGGCTTATACAGAATCAATTGATGCGCTGATAAAAGGTGGGGCCGATATTATCTTGGTAGAAACCATTTTTGATACGCTCAATGCGAAAGCGGCGCTGTACGCGATTCAAATGTATTTTGAAACACATGATGTTGAATACCCAGTCATGATTTCTGGCACAATAACCGACGCCTCCGGTCGAACGTTGTCAGGTCAAGTAACCGAAGCATTTTGGAATTCGCTAAGACATATCAAGCCGATTAGTATTGGCTTTAACTGTGCTCTTGGTGCTGAAGAGTTGCGCCAATATGTAGAAGAGTTGTCTCGTGTTGCCGATACGTATATCAGTGCACACCCCAATGCAGGTCTACCGAATGAGTTTGGTGGTTATGACGAAACACCAGACGATATGGCCGGCCATATTCGGGAGTGGGCGCAAAGTGGTTTCTTGAATATTATTGGTGGCTGTTGTGGAACATCACCTGAATTCATAACGGCAATGAAAGAAGCAGTGAGCGATAGTGCACCAAGGGAAATACCGAAGCTTGAGGTTGCCTGTCGATTGTCTGGCTTAGAGCCGATGAATATTTTTAAAGACTCTCTGTATGTCAATGTGGGTGAGCGAACGAATGTGACCGGTTCGGCTCGGTTTAAACGCCTAATTAAAGAGCAAGATTACGAAACAGCACTCGATGTAGCGCGTCAGCAGGTGGAAAGTGGCGCTCAGGTGATCGATATCAACATGGATGAAGGCATGTTGGATTCGAAAGCAGCGATGATACGTTTTTTAAGTTTGATAGCGGCAGAGCCAGATATATCGGTGGTTCCCGTGATGATCGATTCTTCTAAATGGGATATTTTAGAAGCCGGTTTAAAGTGTGTGCAAGGCAAAGCGATCGTCAATTCGATTAGTCTGAAAGAAGGCGAAGAAAATTTTATCAATCAAGCTAAAACCATTATGCGTTACGGCGCGGCAGTGATAGTGATGGCGTTTGATGAAACCGGGCAAGCAGATACATTTGAACGTAAAGTTGAAATTTGTACACGTGCCTATAAAGTGCTGACTGAAAAGGTTGGCTTCCCAGCCGAAGATATCATTTTTGACCCTAATATTTTTGCCATTGCCACAGGCATCGATGAGCACAATAATTATGCGGTTGATTTTATTGAAGCAACACGTGTTATTAAGCAAACTTTGCCACATGCTATGGTGTCTGGTGGTGTTTCGAATGTGTCCTTCTCCTTTCGAGGAAATAACAAAGTCAGGGAAGCGATTCATGCGGTATTTTTATACTATGCGGTTCAAGCAGGCATGGATATGGGCATTGTCAATGCAGGGCAGCTAGCAGTATATGACGATATTCCTGATGAGCTACGCGAGAGTGTCGAAGATGTCATCTTAAACCGGACACCTAAAAGCGGTACCTCTGCGACAGAGAACTTATTAGCCATTGCTGAAAAATACCTTGATGGTGATTCAGAAGAGGCCGTAAAAGAAGCCGCTGAATGGCGTTCATGGCCCGTAAAAAAACGATTAGAGCACGCACTCGTTAAAGGCATTACCGAATTTATAGAAGAAGACACTGAACTGGTTCGCCAAGAAGTTGATCGCCCGCTGCATGTGATTGAGGGCCCGTTAATGGACGGCATGAATGTGGTGGGTGATTTGTTTGGCGAAGGCAAAATGTTCTTGCCACAAGTGGTTAAATCAGCCCGCGTCATGAAAAAAGCGGTGGCTTACCTTATGCCATTTATGGAAGAAGAAAAGGGCGATGTTATTAGCAGTAATGGCAAGGTGTTAATGGCGACTGTCAAAGGTGACGTGCACGATATCGGCAAAAACATTGTCGGTGTGGTGTTGCAATGTAATGGCTTTGAGGTGATCGATTTGGGTGTCATGGTGCCTGCGGATACTATTTTAAAGCAAGCGCGTGAACATAAGGTTGATGCCATTGGTTTGAGCGGTTTGATAACGCCATCACTTGATGAAATGGTGCATATGGCGAAAGAAATGGAGCGACAAGGGTTTAAGATGCCCCTAATGATTGGTGGCGCAACAACATCACGCGCGCACACAGCGGTTAAAATCGAACCGAACTATCACGGAGCGAGTGTATACGTGACCGACGCTTCTAGATCGGTGGGCGTTCTAACAAATTTGATGGATAAAGATGCGGCCAATGATTACCAGCAAAAAGTTCGTGATGAATACGCAGAAGTACGTGAGCGACATAAAGGCCGCCAATCAACCAAACGTCAACTGAATATTGAAGATGCGCGCAATAATGCCACAGAGATTGATTGGGCTAGCTTTACGCCTGTTAAACCGAGCTTCTTAGGTACAAAAGTACTCAATGAGTTTCCATTAGAAGAGATCGCTAAATTTATTGATTGGTCGCCATTTTTCCAAACATGGGAGTTAGTGGGCAGTTATCCAAAAATACTTGACGATGAAATTATTGGTGAACATGCGCGTGATTTATTTAAAGATGCGCAAGCCATGTTGCAGAAGGTTGTTGATGAAAAATGGCTAACGGCGCGCGCGGTGTTTGGGTTTTATCCAGCGAATAGTCGGGTAGATGACGTAGTGGTTTATGCAGATGAGTCGCGTACAAACGAAACAGCAGTGTTGCATCAGCTGCGTCAACAAAACATCAAACCGCCAGGGCGTAAAAACTATTGCTTAGCCGACACAGTAGCGCCAGAAAAATCAGGTATTAATGATTATATCGGCGCATTTGCTGTTACAGCAGGTATTGGTATTGAAGAGCACGTAAAAAGATTTGAAGCAGAGCACGATGATTACCAATCCATTATGATCAAAGCAATAGCCGATCGTTTAGCGGAGGCGTTTGCAGAATGCTTGCATCAACAAGTGAGAAAAGAGTATTGGGGTTACGCGGCGGATGAATCGTTAACAAACGACGATTTAATTAAAGAGACATACAAGGGTATTCGTCCTGCACCAGGTTATCCTGCGTGCCCAGATCATACGGAAAAAGCCACGTTGTTTTCATTATTAAATGCGACTGAAGAAGTGGGTATTGAGTTGACTGAAAGTTTCGCCATGTACCCAACAGCAGCAGTGAGTGGTTGGTACTTTGCGCACCCTGATGCTCAGTATTTTAACGTCGGCAAGTTAAAAAAAGACCAAGTGGAAGACTACGCGCAGCGTAAAGGCGAAAGTTTGGACTATATAGAACGCTGGTTAGCTCCAAGCCTTGCTTACGATCCAGATGATAGCTGAATTAACGTTTTATACAACGGAGGGGTGCCATCTTTGTGAGGATGCAAAAACACTTCTTCAGCAACTATTGAGTGATTATCCAGATCAATATCAAGTGGAAATAGTTGATATAGTCTGTGTTGACTCCTTAATCGAGCAATACGGAACGCGCATTCCCGTTATTAAACAAAATGGGCTGACTGCTGATTTAGGCTGGCCTTTTGATTACAAAGGTTTATTGCGCTTTTTGGGGGAAAATATTGAGTGACGGGAATAGAAAGTTTTCAATGATAATGGTGATTTTGAGTATTATCGCGGTGTTAATGGGTGTAGCTGTTTTTTATTGGTTATGCCAATTTGAGCCTTTACCATCAAGTTATTTATCCAGTCAATTAATGCTCGACAGGCTGCAGACATTCAATAAGGTTTATTTTTTCATTCAAAAGTTTGGTTAAAAAATAACAAATGTACTTAGATTATTTTGGTTTAAAGAAACAACCCTTTGGTATTACACCAGACACCTCTCTGTTTTTCAAAGGTGCTGAGCGTGGTGATGTGCTGGATGCGGTGTTATATGCCTTGAATTCAGGCCAGGGAATCATCAAAGTGGTTGGTGAAGTGGGTAGCGGCAAGACCATGTTATCCCGTATGTTGGTTAACAAGGTGCCGGATAATACAGTATTTGTCTATTTGTTAAACCCAAGCATAGAAGCAGAGCAAGTACTTTATGCCATCTCTTATGATCTAGGTTTACAAGTTGACCTCAACGATAAATCTATTCAAATACTACATGTGCTTCAACAAAAGTTATTGGATTTTTATCAAGAAGGAAAAAAAGTTGTCTTAGTGGTGGATGAAGCACAACAAATGCCCCTTAAAACCTTGGAAGAAATTCGCTTGCTGAGTAATTTAGAAACAGAAACAGAAAAATTATTACAAATCATTCTTTTTGGCCAGCCTGAGTTGGATGAACATATTGATACCCCGAGTGTTAGACAGCTTCGAGAAAGAATTATCTATAGCTTTTACCTCAGTCCGTTGGATTGGAAAATGACCGATAAATATTTACACTTTCGCCTTGAGAAGGCAGGGCATCAAGGCCGAGGGATTTTTGATAAGAATGCAATAAAACTATTAACAAAATATGCAGATGGCACGTTAAGAAGGCTAAATGTATTGGCAGATAAATCATTGCTGGCAGCTTTTTTACAAAAAAGCCCAGTAGTAAAGGTTAAGCACGTTAAGTTAGCATTAAAAGACAATATTAAAGGTCATAAAAAGTCAGAAGCTTTGAAATATGTAGCTTTAACATGTTTAGTTACCGTAGGTATTCTTGCTATGGCATATTTTTTTATACTTGTTAAGAGCCAAGGGTTCGCTGTGGAGACTGTGACGAGAATTGAAGAGGTGCCTAAAAAACGGTCAATTATCACCCATCAAAGCAACGCGGACGAGAAAAAGCAAATGGGCATTCAGGCAAGTTTATCGGACAACTTATTACAATCACGTCTTAGCGCTTTTAACTTATGGAGACAAACTACAAAAAACGTTTATACAATAAGGTTAATGACCGAACCTACTGGCTCTGCTAAAAGGGTTGAGAGTTTTATGCGTTCTGTATCATCTCCACGTATTGAAGATAAAATTTTTGTTAATAAGGCTGACGACAATATCTATATTGTTTACTACGATGGGTTTGAAACCTACTCTGAAGCGAATTTGGCGTTAAAAAAGTTATCGCCCGCTATGCGTAAATATAAGCCGTATATTGTTAATATTAAGAAATAAGATCAAATTGGTTTTAATTATTAAAATCAGTATGATAGGAACTAGAGTTAATTTTTTTATTAACTTGTATTTTTCATTTCATCGTCTACAATTTGTTTAAAATTAATAATTTCAAAGTGTGTTAACTAAATGAAATCAATAGCTCTTGCTACTTTTATGCTCCTTGCCTTATCGGCATGTAATACGGTTTCTTTTAAACCATCCGATCAACATATCCAGGAAACACCTAAACCGGTTGGCAGCCCTCCAAAGGTATTGGAATCTATTCCATTGCCTGAGAAACCTTCAGCTAAAAAACAAATGGAAGTATTTACGGTCGTTGTCAATGATGTGCCAGTACGAGAGCTGTTGTTTGCGATTGCGCGTGATGCGAATATCAATATCGATATAGTTGAAGATGTATCAGGGGAGGTAACATTAAACGCTATAGATCAGACGTTCGAAGAAATTTTAGAAAGAATAAGTCATCAAGTTGATATTCGCTATAGCGTAGTAAACACCATAGTGAAAATTGAGTTAGATGCACCATACATTAAACATTACGAAGTTAGTTATGTGAATATGGATAGAGGTAGCACAGCAACCATTGCGATTGCTACAGAAGTATCTTCTACAGGCGGTGGTTCAGGGTCGGAGTCTACCGTTGGTAATACCTCTAACACTAGTATCACAAATAATTCAAATCATCGATTCTGGACGACGATTGTTAATAATATTAGAAATATTGTTGGGCAAAACGACTCGGAGAATAACGCTACCGAAGAGGTGACTGAGGTCTTAGAAGGCACAACTGATGCATTAGTGGGTCAAGCTGGTGAAGGGCCGCCTGCTGAGGGCGATGAAACGGAAACAATGAGGACTAGTAGGCAGGCAGTTATGGCTAGTCCTGAAAGTGGAATGATTAGTGTTTTCGCAACTCAGCGCCAACACCGTGAAGTGGAAAACTACTTAGAGCTTGCGTTAGAGGGGGTTCAACGACAGGTTTTTATAGAGGCTACTATTGTTGAAGTTGATTTGAATGATGACTATCAGGCTGGTGTTGATTGGAGTCGTTTACTAACAAACCCCGCGGGCGACGGGTTTGGTTTTGAGCAAACATTAACCGGTAATAATCTATTAGATGCACCTACTACAGCACTTCAGTATGTAGCATCGGGTGATAAGTTTAATGTTACTGCAACGGTAAGGATGTTAAACCAGTTTGGTAATGCAAAAATATTATCAACACCAAAGATTATGGCACTTAATAATCAGACAGCCTTGTTAAAAGTGGTCGATAACCGCGTGTATTTTACGATCAATGTTGAGACTGAAACAAATGATAACAACACAATACGCACATTTGAATCCATTATTCATACATTGCCTGTTGGTTTAGTGATGAGTGTGACTCCTCAGATATCTTCAAGTGATGAGGTAACGTTAAACGTTAGACCCACTATTTCTCGTATATTGCGGTTTGTTTCAGACCCTAATCCAGCGTTAGGTGATGTGGAAAGTTTGATTCCTGAAGTGTCCGTGAGGGAAATTGAATCCATTCTACGAATAAAAAATGGGGATGTTGCTGTCATTGGCGGCCTGATGAAAGATAACCGCAGTAAAAGTACAGATGGTATTCCTCAGTTGTCAAAATTACCATTTGTTGGGGACCTATTTAGTTATAAAGACAATAAAGCGTCTAAATCTGAGTTGGTTATCTTCCTAAAGCCAATCGTTGCTAATAAACCGTCGCTCGGTGGGGAGTTTGCCAAATATAAACACTATATTGAAAATGCAGAAGAAAGCTCAAGGTCAGGTAATGCAAAATGAGCCTGTTGCTAGATGCCTTAAAACAGGCTGAAAAACAAAAGAACGCTGAAAGTACTAATGGTGAAGATCTACCAGAGAGTGAAGTTGATGAGATAGAGTTTATTTTAGATGAGCCTGTTGAGCAAGAACTTACTTCTGTGCCAGTAAATGAAATTAAGGTTTCTGAGCCCAAAGAAATTCCTTCGTTGGTTGAAAAGAAAATAGACGTTTCGATAGAAACACCAAGTAATGAAAATAAAAAAATACGTGAAGACAAAACGGATGGGCTACCTCTCGATTCGAGTTTAAATGTTTTTGCGGTTGGAAATGTGCCTTCGAGCAAGGGCCGGAATAAAAAATACACGTTAATAGGGCTAGCCGTTCTGGTTATTGTTTTACTGGCAGCCAGTATGTGGTATTTGTTTGAGAATGAGTCCACAAGTGATTTTTCTGAGCAGTTGATAGAAGGTGATCCGTTAATAAATGAACGTGAAGCATTGGAGGAGGTCAGTAATATGCAGTCAACTCCTACGCCACCTCCGCTGGCCGGTGTGACTAATAAAATAACAACACCAGTTGAAAATATTAAAAAATCTTCATTAGCACTAATATCAGAGGATGAGATTGCAAAGCCTAGCGCTAGCACGGGTATAAAAATTAAAAAAAGAATTATTTCAGTGGGTGTGTTTACTCAAATAGACGCTGCTTATAAAGCAATGCAACTTGGTAAGCTAGCCCAAGCAAAGTCTATTTATTTAAAAGTACTTAAATCAAGGCCAAACCAAGTAGATGCTTTATTGGGGCTAGCCAATATTGAAGTCCATGAAGGTTCGAAACAAAATGCAATAACACTGTATGAAAAGGTGCTTGCTAAAGAACAAACGAACGTAGTTGCACAGCTAGGGTTATTACAAATTTATTCAAATAAAGCACCATTAGCTAAACAACAGATATTGGAAGAGTTATCTAGTAAACATCCCAAAAACATAAGTGTTTTAAAGGCACTTGGGCAATCACTTTCTGCGCAATCTAAGTGGGCTAAAGCGCAAGAAATTTATTTTAAAGGGTATTCATTACAACCAAACAGTGTGTTCTTTACTTATAACTTAGCTGTTAGTTTGGACCAATTAGGTAAAGGGTCTGCGGCGTCCAGCTATTACGAAAAAGCAATAAATTTAAACAAAAATGCTTCTGACCCCGTTGATATAACTGCAATTGAAAATCGGTTGCAAGAATTAAGGGGTGCAAAATGAGTGACTCTCAGCCTAAAAAAAGGATAGGAGATCAGTTAGTTGATAAAGGTATTATTTCACTGGACCAACTTAAAATCGCTTTACAAGAACAAAAAATTTCCGGAAACCAGATAGGCAAGGTTTTAATAGATATGGGTTTCTTAACAGAAACTTTACTGAAAGAAGTTTTAAGCGATGGGGCACGTGATGAGAGCATTAATTTGGCGGAAGTGGTGCCAGATGAAGATGCAATTACCCTGGTTGATAAAGCATTAGCAGAACAGCTAAATGTTTTACCTTGTAATTTTAATGCTGAAAATAAAACGTTGCAATTAGCAATGGCTGATACGTTTGATATTTTAGCGCTAGATAAAGTTAAATCTCTTATTCCATCGAATATTACAGTCATGCCAATTTTGGCTGGTATTAAAGAGATACAAAGCAACATTGACCATTTTTATGGTTATGAGCTGTCAATTGATGGCATTTTAAGAGAAATTGAAACAGGCGAGTATGATGCCATTAGTCAACACATAGCTGTATCAGAATATACTCACCCACTGGTAAGGTTAGTCGATGCTTTTCTCACGGACGCGGTAAAACGTGGCGCTTCTGATATTCATTTTGAGCCTGAAGAAGGTTTCTTAAGGGTTCGTTATAGAATTGACGGTGTGTTACACCAAGTTCGAAGTTTGCATAATAAGTATTGGTCATCAATCGTTGTTCGTTTAAAAGTGATGTCAACGATGGATTTAGCAGAAACAAGAGCGCCACAAGATGGGCGGATTCATTTGAAAGTGGCAGGCCATCCGATTGATTTTCGTGTGGCAGCGCAACCCACTATTCACGGTGAGAATTTTGTATTAAGAATTTTAGATAGAGAAAAATCTATTGTTCCGTTGGAAGACTTAGATTTAGCAGAAAAAAACCGTCAATTATTGAAATTGATGATGGCTAGACCTGAAGGGATTATATTGGTAACGGGGCCAACGGGTAGCGGTAAAACAACAACGCTTTATTCAATGTTGAGTTATTTAAATAATGAATCAGTAAACATTATGACGCTTGAGGACCCTGTTGAATATCCAATTCCAATGATCAGGCAATCATCAATTGGACATTCCTCAAAAATGAATTTTGCTGATGGGATTAGGTCCTTAATGCGACAAGATCCAGATATCATCTTAGTGGGTGAAATGCGAGATTTAGAAACGTCTGAAATGGGCTTTAGAGCGGCTATGACAGGCCATCAAGTATTTTCTACATTACATACAAATTCAGCAATAGGCGCATTTCCGCGTTTACTCGATATAGGTGTATTGCCTGACATTATGGCGGGTAATATTATTGGTGTTATTGGTCAGCGTTTAATAAGAAGGCTGTGTAAATCATGTAAGTCTGAACAGCCTATTACGGACGTAGAAAAGAAACTGTTAGGCGATGGTGGGCAAAATTTAACGACTATATTTCATGCAGAAGGGTGTAAAAAATGTAATAACACGGGGTATAAAGGCCGAATCGCATTATTAGAAATTTTAAGAATGGATACGGATTTAGATGAACTCGTGGTCAAAAAGGTATCTCAACGTGAACTATTAAAGGCAGCTAAAGAAAAGGGCTATACCACACTCGCAGATGATGGGATTGCGCAGGTTCTTAAGGGTCGGACGACTTTAGATGAATTATCACGGGTTGTAGACTTTACCTCGAGATTAGCGAACTAATATGGCCACTTTTAGCTATAAAGCGGTTAGGCATGACGGCAAAAGAATTAGTGGTAGCCAAGATGCGTTAAATATCTATGATCTAGAATCAAAGTTAGAAAAAACGGGGACAGTCCTAATTACCGCAAAAGAAAGGTCTGCGGGACTATTTGCAAGAAAAAAAAAGATAACAAGGCGAGATATTATCGACTTTTATATTTATATGGAACAAATGCTCGAAGCAGGCATTCCAATTATAGAAGCACTTGTCGATTTTAGAGATGCATTAGAACCAACGCAATTTAAACACGTTATTAATTCACTAATTAGCCAAATAGAAAGTGGTAAATCATTGTCAGATGCCATGGCTGAATACGGTAAGGTGTTTAGTAATTTAATGGTTGAGCTGGTAAGGGTTGGTGAAATGAGTGGTGAATTGGTCTCAATTTTCGGAGAGCTTAAAACATCATTGATGTGGCAAGATGAATTAATTGCTAAAACTAAAAAAGTATTAATGTATCCGATGTTTGTTGGCACAGTTGTGTTTGGCGTGCTGTGTTTTATGATGATTTATTTAGTACCGCAAATGGTTGGGTTTATCACTGAAATGGGCGGTGAACTGCCCTTCCATACCATCGCATTAATTGCCGTATCGGAATTCTTTGTGGAGTATTGGTATATGTTATTAATAGCCCCAGTTTTGCTATTTATTGTTACTAAACTTCTTATTAATAAAAACAGTAAAGCCAGGCTGTTATTCGATAAAAATATTTTACAAATACCTTGGTTGGGCCCCATATTAAAAAAAATTATATTAGCGCGTTTTTCGACCAATTTTGCGTTGATGTACCGTTCTGGCATCGGTATTTTGGATGCTTTAAAGATTACCAAAGGCGTGGTTGATAATGAGTTTGTTGCTGGTGAAATAGAGTTTATCCGCTCACAGGTCACAGAAGGTGCGGGTATTGCCGATGCATTTTCTAGAACTGAGCTTTTCCCACCGCTTGTTATGCGGATGATTCGAGTTGGTGAACAAACAGGTGGCATTGATAAATCTTTAGTGAATGTCAGTTATTTCTTTAATAGGGATGTAGAAGATTCAATTGAGAAGCTGCAGAGCATGATAGAGCCGGCAATGACCGTTGTTTTGGGTGTTATTTTAGGCTGGGTAATGATGTCTGTGTTAGGCCCCATTTATGATTTGATTGGAGGACTAGAGCTCTGATGAATAAAAAATATGCCATTTATTTAAGTGATTCAACCATTGTGCTTTGTACCGTTGGTTCATCGGGCGTCGAGTTATTGCTAGAAGAGTACGCATCTAATCAAAATTTTGAAGAAAAATGTAAGACGATTCTTGAAAAATATAAAGAGACTAATGTCGACGTTTTTTTAGACTTGATTGGTGAAGAGTATAAACACGAGTCAATTCCGCATGTGAGGGGTAAAGATGGAGAGCTTTTATTAGCCAGGAAGCAGCAATCATTATTCCCAGGCGCTGATTTAGTATGGAAAACGCACGTTAAGCGTGAGAAAACAGGGCGAAAAGATGATGTTTACCTAATGATGGGTATGCAGTTGCCAAAAATGGTAAAGGACGTCTTTAGTCTATTGATTGAAAACGAATACGCTGTATCTGGTGTCTATTCAATATCTATTTTGGGAACAGAAATTCAGAAAGTGCTACCTGATCTACAGCAATACTTGACGATTTCTAGGGTATTAGGCAGGCAACAATCAGACCGGTCATATAGGCAAACATTTACTAAAAATAAAGAAATAGTCATTAGTCGGGTCACACGGGCAAAAGGTGGCGATATAGACGAAGCAATGGTTTCGCTAATGACTGAGATTGAGCGTATGCATCACTTTCTTAATGGCGCCAAACATTTGGGGGTAAACCATACCTTAAATGTTATAGGTGCATTGGGGGAGCATGAAAATCGTAAACTTTTAAGTAATAAAGCGGGTAACAATATTGAATTTAGGTATGTTGATCTTTACGAATTAGCATCAAAACTAGGGTTAAAACGACCTAAGTCGTTACTCAGTTTACCGGAATTGTTAACAAATTTGGCGGTAACCAAACAGGTTAAACCACATTTTAAGCCTGAAGACTTGTGTGCAAAATTCCAACGAAATTATGTTAGCAGCCTATTGAAAAGAACATCGGTGGCGATTGTTTTATTGGCTGTTATAGGATCGGCAGGGTTATGGTGGGGTGCTCAAAACAGCAAAGAAGATGTTAAGTACTTACAGGCCCAAATTGAAGCGTTAAATAGTCAACATGAAGATATTGGCACGGAATTATCTGGAGAGGAGATTTCACCACAGTTAATGAAAAGCGTTGTCGATGCTTATGATGCTCTATCTAACAATCAATATGCGCCAGAAGATGCGTTGGGGGTGATTGCAGAAGCCTATATTGGTTTTCATGATATTTCTATCCTGGAAATTACTTGGGTGACAACAAAGTCTAACGAAAGTAATACTCAAGAAGACCAACAAGAAGCGTTGCTAGACACAATAAAGAAACCTAGGAAATTCGCGATCAAGTTAGGACTTCCTCCATCGTTAAGTGACAGAAAGTTGGTCAATCGTGTGAATAGTTTCTCAGAATCTTTGCTTAATCATGGAAAAATAACAGAGGTTGAGCAAACCTCCGCAACAATTAATATTCAGAGTAATGCCTCAATGGAAAGGACGGTTAGTACTGAATCTGAAAATGGAAAACCCATTGAATTTACCTTATTGCTCACGATGAAATTATGATTAATACAGAAATAACTAGTACCTGGCAGTCGTTTAAATTAGAGCTAATATTCCTAATGGGTTCGATCACTCTAGCACTGATTTTGGTAGTTATTTTCTGGGGTGATTATCAAGACGTTGTTACAGAGGAGCAGGCAATAAACCAACAGCATGAACAACTAAGTCATGATCTTAGTGATTATATTCAAGGCAAAGAGCTATTAAAAGAGGTGGGTGCATCGTTTAAAGCGTTAAAGGCTCAAGGCTTTTATGGCGATGAGGATAGGCTGGCATTAGTAGAAGCATTAAAGAGAGCGGCTAATAAACTTAAGTTAACCGAATTTAAATACACGATTTCACCTCAACATAAAATTGAAAGCGCAGGGGCGTATTTTCCAGCAGAATTAAATCTATTAGAAACGACCGTGATTATTGAAGCAGGGCTTTTGCATGATGCTGACTTAATTAGTATAACGAACGAGCTCTCATCGTACGCTAAAGAGGCATTTATTGTGAAGTCTTGTCAATTAACAAGAGAGCCTTCGGTAAACGTAACCGAATTAACAAAAAATGTTGGACTTGTTTGCAAGCTAGGTTTTTATAACGTAAAAAATTCAGAAGTTGAATCAGGCGATGAAGAGATAGACTTGGGTGATGATATATGAATAAACGACATGGCTGTTTAGTATGCTTTTTTTTGGTCGTGTTGCCAGTAACTAGTTGGGCGATAGGCGATCTAATGTTATCCATTCAGCAGCGCGCAAAAATCGATTTAATTCGTTCAAGCGGTGTTCAAACAATAATTGGCGAAACAACGCCGGTAGCAGAAATCAAAGTGAATGGTTTTTACTTTAATAGCAAAGATGGTCAACATAAGGGGACTGTTTGGGTGAATGGCCAGCAAGTAGGCAATGGATCATTAGACAAAAACAATATCGTCGTAAACGGTTTAAATGAATCCACAAAGTTAGTTGATTTGTCAGTAAAAGAGCCCAACATTAAAATACCGTTTAAGGCGGGGCAAGCATTAAATGTTGATAATGGTGACATTCGAGATGCGTTCCAATAGCAAACAAAAAGGCGCGGCGTTAATCATCATCATCACTATATTGGCGTTGATGATTTCATCCGTATTGCTATTTGGGCTAGATAAAAACTCACTTAATATCGCGCGGGATAAGAAAACGAGTAAGGCATTAGCTAAAGCGAAAGAGGCACTTATTAATTATGCGTTATTGTCAGATAGATTGCCAGCTTCGCCAGGTATTGGCTACTTGCCTTGTCCAGATAGAACAGGCGATGGTTTGGCCAATGAGCCGTGTGGCTTAACTGGAGAAAGTGCAGAAGGCTGGTTGCCATGGCAGACACTGGGAGAAAAACCACTCTATGATAAAAATAAAAGCTGTTTGCGCTATGTGGTATCAGGTAACTATAAGATAAACCCAGCATCAGTTTTAAGTAAGTTACCGCCTACTCAGGGGCATTTCGTTATTCATAATGCAAGCAACTCCGCTATTGTAGGTACTTCGTCCGCTAGCTATGCTTTGGCTGTTGTATTTGCTCCACATAAACTAGTGGCAGGTCAAAATAGAAGCATAGGTGGAGGCGCTAAAACCACCTGTGGTAGTTCATCAGTTGGAGCGCCAATTAATGCAGCATCTAATTTGTTGGACACACTTAATAATGTTAACAATGCAAACGGCACCTACACTGGCCCGGGTGTGCCTGGTAATAATGCATTGCCAACCAGCACAGCGTCTGTCTTTATGCAGGCAAATACACAAGCCAATTTTAACGATGCATTAATATGGATTAGCCCCCAAAATTTTGCAAACGTATACGCGAGGATGCCATGAAGCTTCATCAAACCAATCAACAAACAGGGTTCACTATCGTAGAAATAGCGATAGTTTTATTGATATTTGGGTTGATTGTTGGTGGCATTATGGGGCCGTTACAAATCCAGCTAGACAATATGGATCGTCGTGAAACGGTACAAACGATAGAAACAACTAAAGAGGCTGTTATTGGATTTGCCTTGAGAAATGGCCGAGTGCCATGCCCCGATACAACAGGAGATGGTCAAGAGAATAACCCAGGGGGTAACTGCAGTAGTGCTGGTGGTTCAGTGCCTTGGGTTACGCTAGGCGTTAACTCGGTTGATGCATGGAAGCAACCGCTCACTTACCGAGTGGATACGCGTTTTGCTGATAATACCGATGGTACAGGCTGCCCTGATGCCAATGTACCGGGTATTTCATTTGAAATGTGTTCAACGGGTAACATTACTATTCGGGCAACCAGTGCAGGTGCTTTAGTAGCGGCTAATGTACCTGTGGTTATTGTGTCACACGGTGATAATTGGGTGGCAGCAGGCGATGTAAATGAACAAGAAAACTCAGATAATGACGCTAGCTTTGTTGATAAAAACCATATAAATCAAGGGTATGATGATTTGGTTGGCTGGATAAATATCAATAACCTAATTGGTAAAATGGTTGCTGCAAATAAGTTACCTTAAAAGCTTGTACTTTAGAAAACATCAACTATCTTTAAGAATAACCATAGCAGGTTAATGAATTTAATTATTGAAGGTAAAGATATGAATACGAAGCAACAGGGTTTTACATTGGTAGAAATAGCTATTGTACTGGTGATTATCGGCTTATTATTAGGCGGTGTACTAAAAGGCCAAGAAATGATTAAGAGTGCTAAAGTTAAATCACAAATGCAGCAAATAGATGGTATTTCTGCGGCTTTTAATACCTACCAGGATAAGTATGGGGCAATGCCGGGTGATGATGCTAACGCGGCAGCTAATACAGGTGTCGCAGGTTTAGCTGCAGGTAATGGTAATGGCGATATTAGTCGTGCAGAGGGTAACGCCCGTGTATGGCAGCATCTTGAAGGCGCTAATTTACTTGCAGGTTATACACCGGGAGCAAATGGTCGTTTTTTAAATAAATACGGTCAGCAAACATTTGTCGATTCAAATTATGCAGGTTTATCAGGAGCTATTGTTTGTACATCCGTACCTAATGATGTAGCCGTAGAAATCGATCGTAAAATAGACAATGGTGATGGTGCTTCAGGCTCAATGCGTAGACATAATCAAACAGCTTATCCTGCAACGGCGGGTAATAGCTGGATTTGTACCGCTGCATAGTTTGGGTTGATTCTTACTTAAGTTAAAACGAAACCTTCTTAGTCTTTGACTTAGAAGGTTTTTTTATAAAATTAAATTATTCGAGCAATGACATGGATAACCGTCGACAAGATAAACGTTTACATTTGCCTGATTTACAAATTAAGGTAAAAAAAATTGGTTTGGCTGAAGGTGATAAGTTCATCAATTGTAAACCGGTTGATGTTAGTTTTAATGGGTTGGCTTTTTCGAGCGATAACTTAAAATTGGATTTGTTGCAGAAAATACAAATTCAGTTATCTTTCGGGCATAGGACGATAGAAGGCAGTGCGGTTATTTGCCATATTGAGAAAACACAAGGTCTGGTTCGTTATGGGGTTTTATATATTGATATAAAGCCTTCATTGGAAGAAACGTTCAGTTTGGACAGTCTAACATCAGCAATGATAGAAGATGTGGCTGTTAATATGGCAGATAATGCCGTTGTTGGTAGCGCTTTAAGTGAAGTAGATGAATTAATCAGGAAGGGACAAATTATACTATTTGATGGGGTGCAAGCCTTTAGGCTTAGGCTCGCAAGTATAGTGGGTGAGGGTTACCCATTAGATGAACTATTTGAGTTTTCGCCAAGCACTATGTCGGTAACTGTTCCATTAATAACTACTGATGGGGTTACCCTAGAAAAGAGAACGTTATCGCCTGTAATGTCCTCAGCTCAGCATAAAGTAGTATTTGAGGCGAGTGATGGTGAGCAATTCGATAGTATCTTGGATGTGCTGCAGAGCTTGAGTGATACTTTTCAAACGTTGTTGGCTAAAAAAACTTAGTATTTTAGCCAGCTGGCGGCATTTGCTCAAACTCGATTGTTTCAGCATCATCATTTAACCATGCCATTTTAGATCGAAAAAAATATTAATGGCAGGTTTAAAAGAACGGGTGTCATCTAAGGTGACGGCTTTTATAATCGCTAAATCAAGCATTGCATCAGCTTCTGAGTATAGAGGAGAGCCACATCGGTTACAAAAACAACGGCGTAAATCTTGGCCACTGTCACCTTTATCTATGTAAGGTGTCAACATCAACGCTAAATTGATTTGACGCGACAACTATATTCAAAGAATATGCTGTTCTTGAGGTTTTCTGGCAATGCGTGCAATGGCGTGCGGCAGACATAGTAGGGTCGCCAGAGATTTCATATTTGATAGAGCCAAAAAGTCTTTGGTCGGCCCTCTTTATTATTGAATAATTGTTCAAACAAATACGATACAACGGTTTTTGTAAACTAATACTTTGTGCATTAGGTGATGTCGGATAGCGCGAGATAACACAATTTTTTCATTGTCTTGGCCCTTGCGTTTTAAATCTTCGATATTATCGTTATGCCTGATGCGTACAATATCTTGTTCAATAATAGGGCCTGCATCTAGTTCCGTGGTGACGTAATGACTAGTGGCACCAATAATCTTGACCCCTCTTACATGCGCTGAATGATACGGCCTAGCGCCTGGAAAAGCGGGTAAGAAAGAATGGTGAATGTTAATAATTTGATGCGGGTAATGGTCTATAAAGTTGGCGCTTAATATTTGCATATAACGAGCCAGCACAATAGTGTCTATTTGATGCTTGGCAAGTAAGTCAAGTTGCGCCTGTTCTTGCTGCTGCTTGTTGTCGGCAGTGATGGGTATGTGATGAAAAGCAATGCCTGCGTTTTCAGCAAGTGATTGATGGTTTTTGTGATTGCTGATGACCAGGGGGATCTCGACGTCCCACTCGCCGGATTGGTAGCGAGAAAGAATGTCGAACAAACAATGCCCATGCTGTGAAACAAACAGTGCAAGCCTAGGTTTAATGTCAGAAAATGCTATCTGCCAGTTCATATTAAGCGCCGAGCCAACTTCTTCCGAAAAGGTTTTTTGAATCTGTTCGCGGTCAATAGAAAAGTTTTCTAGTTGCCATTCAACACGCATAAAGAAGTGCTTATCTGCAGTATCGACATGTTGTTCTAAATCGACGATATTGCCATTATTCTTAGTAAGAAAATTGGTAACTTTTGCGATAATGCCAGCTTGATCAGGACATTCTGCTAATAAGATGGCGGTGGTTTGTTGGTTCAAAATAAGCCCTGTTTTAGCTGGTTTGTAAGTTAGGGGTGAAGTGCATCTGACCGAGCAATTGGTGTGTTTTTTGAATACGGTCTTGTAATGCAGAAGGGGTGTATTGTTTAGCGCTCACATGGCCCCATATAGGATTTGGCCAAGCGGCATCATGTTTATAACGAACAATATGATGAAGGTGCAATTGCGGGACCATGTTTCCTAATGCGGCGATATTCATCTTGTCAGCGGAAAAGGCTGCGCTTAACGCTTGGCTGAATTGTAAGGATTCATCTTGTAGTGTTTGTTGGTCCTGCTTATTGAGCTGAAATGCTTCGACAATGCCTGCTTGTCGGGGCACAAGAATGTACCAAGGGTAATTGGCGTCTTTGCTCAGTAAAAGTGCACACAAAGGAAAATCGCCTAGGTAATAACAATCTTCAGCAAGCCTTGGATGTAATTCAAAGTCCATGTTTATGGCTCCTCACGTTTCCAATGACCTGATTTTCCGCCCTTTTTTTCAAGCAAACGAACACCTTGAATAGTCATACCGCGGTCAACCGCTTTGCACATATCGTAAATTGTCAGTAAGGCTACCTGAGTAGCATTGAGGGCTTCCATTTCAACACCTGTTTTGCCCAATGTGGTGACGGTGGTTTGGCAAGCAATCAAGTTATTTTGCGTATCAGGTTCCAGTTTAATGTCCACATGGGTAATTGGTAAGGGGTGGCATAAGGGCACAAGGTCAGCTGTTTTTTTGCTGGCCATAATGCCAGCGATCCGTGCAATACCCAGCACATCGCCTTTTTTATTATCGCCGTTCATCACCCGTTGTAAGGTGGCAGCGCTCATTTCAATAAAGCCTTCAGTTACGGCTGTCCGGTCGGTATCGGCTTTGGCGCTAATATCGACCATATGAGCATCACCGGCGGTGTTAAAATGTGTGAGTTCAGACATAATCTAGTGGCTCGATTCGTTTGTTAACATGATAATATAATCAATTATGACACAATCAAATAGTCAGATGTATGAAGAAGCGATGTCTGTAAAAGTACTTTATTTTGCCAGTTTAAAAGAGCTGTTCGGGCGTAGCGAGCAACAGCTTAATATTGACGGCCTAAAAACGGTCGAAGATGTTTGGAAGCATGTGAGCAAGGGGTACGATGTATCCCAGCAGGTGCTGTATTCGGTTAATCATGAATATGCTCAAGCGGACTCGTTAGTACATGCTGGCGATGAAGTGGCTTTTTTTCCTCCAGTTACGGGTGGTTGAGAATGATTAAAATTATTCAAAAAGCGTTTGACCCTTGGCATGAGTTAGCAACCTTTCAGCGAGAAATGAAGCGAGAAGGTGAGTTTGGTGCTTGTGCTAATTTTATTGGAACGATGCGTGATATGAACGAGGGAGATGCCGTCAACGGAATGTTTCTTGAACATTATCCTGGAATGACCGAAAAACACTTGGAAAAGATCGTTCAATCGGCAAAAAAACAGTGGGACCTGCTGGAAACATTAGTTATTCATCGAGTAGGGGCGCTATTGCCAAATGATCCTATAGTCTTGGTGGCTGCTTGGTCGGTACATCGTAAAGATGCGTTTGAGGCGAGTCGTTTTATTATGGAAGATTTAAAAAGTAAGGCACCTTTTTGGAAAAAAGAGAACCTTAGTTCTACCGCTTTGCAGGCAGAAAAAAACCGCTGGGTTGAAAAAAACACCAGCGGTTATTGATCAGAACAAGCCGTTTAGAAGTTAGGCTTTTCTTCTATAGCGTTGTAACGAGCAACACTTTCTGTAATTTCTTTGGCGGCACCATCAACACCTTCCCATCCTTCAACTTTTACCCATTTATTCGCTTCTAAATCTTTATAGTGTTCAAAAAAGTGAGCGATTTGTTTTAAGGTAACCGGTGAGATATCTTCATAGGATTTAACATCATCATACAAGGGTGTCAGTTTTGATACAGGCACAGCCAATACTTTGGCATCTTCACCTGCTTCATCAGTCATCTTTAAAACACCAATAGGACGACAGCGAATAACCGAGCCATTCATCAAAGGAATGGGTGTAATAACGAGCACATCCACTGGGTCACCATCATCAGAAAGTGTATGCGGCACGTATCCATAGTTACATGGGTAATGCATGGCAGTGCCCATAAATCGGTCTACAAATAATGCGCCAGATTCTTTGTCGACTTCATATTTAATAGGATCAGAGTGAGAGGGTATTTCGATAATAACGTTAACGTCATGGGGTAGATCTTCCCCAGAAGGGACTAGGTTAAGGCTCATGTTTTTTCCTATGTTTTTATGTTGGATTGAATGTTGTGCCGCATTATACAGGGAGGATTTGATTTAATTAAGCTTTCTGCTTGCACCATACCAGTAGGCAGAGTAAAAAAGAGAAGGCGTGGTGTTTTTATGAAGCTAATCAACGGGAAATAGAATAATCATCAGGAGAAAACTATGGAGTTGAGTCACTTATTGCCCCCTATTATTGGGTGTTTTGGTTTGTATGCAGCGAAATATGTATATAGCTTGGTAATGAAGTACCCGGAAGGTGAGGGTGTTGTCGCAAAAATTGCTGAGCAAATTCATTTAGGCGCAATGGTTTTTATGAAGCGCGAATATAAAATGCTGGTTAATTTTGCGGCCGCTTTATTTGTTTTAACATTTATATTTTTAGGTTGGGCAACAGCACTTTGCTTCTTAGTGGGCGCGTTGGCCTCTGGTGCGGCTGGTTATATTGGTATGAATACAGCCACCAAAGCGAATGTTAGAACAACAACGGCCGCTCATACAGATGGCGCCGAAGCAGCTCTTTCAGTTGCTTTCTTTGGTGGTTCAATTATGGGGCTAGCGGTAGCCTCTCTTGGCCTAATGGGTTTAGGCTTGATGTATTTATTTTTTGGCAGTGACCCCGAAAGCTCACATGCTATACATGGTTTTGCGATGGGCGCCTCAGTTGTTGCGCTGTTTTCTCGTGTTGGTGGCGGTATTTTTACTAAAAGTGCAGATGTTGGTGCGGATTTGGTGGGGAAAATTGAAGCGGGCATACCAGAAGATGACCCGCGTAATCCGGGCGTGATAGCTGATAATGTTGGCGACAACGTGGGCGATGTTGCTGGCATGGGCTCAGATATTTTTGAATCATATTGCGGATCAATGATTGCGACCATTGCGATTGCATCAACGATGTCTGCTGTTTTGCTGTCAGAGCTGGGCGCACAGTCCAGTTTAATGTTTTTACCCTTGGCATTGGCCTCGATTGGTTTGCTTTGCTCAATAGGTGGTATTGTTATTGTTAAAAACAACGCTTCCAAGTCGCCAGAAAAAGCACTACGTATGGGAACTATGGGGGCATCTGCTTTATTTATTGTTGTGGCTTTGCTACTTATTTTGATGATGGATGTGAGTAATTATGTTTGGGTAGCGGTTTTGGCCGGTGCAGTAGGTGGTATGGTAATTGGCTTAGTGACAGAATATTACACTGCAGGAGCGCCGGTTAAACATATCGCTAAATCAGGCGAAACGGGCCCTGCAACCGTGATGATTACAGGCTTATCTGTTGGTATGCAATCAGTGGCTATTCCAGCATTTAGTATTTGTGGAGTGATTGCGGTTTCCAGCCACTTTGCTGGTTTATACGGTGTGGGTATTGCTGCGGTGGGCATGCTGGCGACTGTTGGCATAACTATGGCCATAGATGCTTATGGCCCCGTTGCAGATAACGCCGGTGGTATTGCTGAAATGGGGGGCTTGGGCGAGGAAACCCGTAAAATTACAGATTCGTTAGATGAACTGGGTAATACAACAGCAGCGATAGGTAAAGGCTTTGCTATTGGTGCAGCGGCATTAGCGGCCTTGGCAATTATTACTGCATTTATAGAAACAGTATCGGTACATGTGCCAGATTTCTCTTTGCAGTTAAATGATCCGCAAGTATTAATTGGTTTATTTATTGGTGGGGTTATTCCGTTTGTTATTGCTGCATTGACGATGACAGCTGTCGGTGATGCGGCATTTGAGATGATTAAGGAAATTCGTCGCCAATTTAAAGAGATTGATGGATTATTAGAAGGAACAGCCGAGCCAGACACTGCTCGTTGTGTTGATATTGCAACAACAGCGGCACTTAAGAAAATGATTGTGCCCGGTGTGATTGCAGTGAGTGCACCTCCTTTGGTTGGTTTTTTTATAAGCGCCGAAGCCTTAGGTGGTATGTTATCAGGCGCATTACTGTGTTGCGTGTTGTTAGCATTGATGATGGCGAACGCCGGTGGAGCTTGGGATAATGCTAAAAAGTACGTTGAAAAAGGAAATTTAGGCGGTAAAGGTTCTGATACCCATACTGCCGTAGTGGTAGGTGATACGGTAGGCGACCCCTTTAAAGACACATCAGGCCCTTCAATGAATATATTGATTAATGTAATGGCGATTGTAAGTTTGGTTATTGCGCCGTTGCTCGGGTAGAGCGTAAAAGGGTATAAAAAAAGCGGCTTACATGCCGCTTTTTTTATATGTGAACTTCTTTATCAGGCCAAATAAAACCGATGGATCGTTGGGGCGCCTCTTCTTTTATTTCTATCGCGTGGCAGAGCATTTGTACACTGGATTGGTGAGCAAACATCACGCAGCTATTTCCGCCCATTTTGCCTTCAATTCTAATACCGTGGAAACTGACTTGAGAGAGTTTTAACACGTCAATTTGAATGCCACCTTGTAGAACGGCCACAATAGCTGGTTGTAGGCCTTCTTCAAGTGATTGTCGCCAAGATAGGGCTTCATCAGCAATGGCTTTCATTAACACACCGGCACTTCTAAACTCGTTACTTTCTTGTAAGTTAGGCGTGCCATCTTCTGAAAGAGCGCATGAGTGTAGTTGAATTCACATTCTAAGTGCACAGTTTTAATTTTAAAGAAGACCTCATAAGGTGTTCTGAAGTTTAAACATTTTCCAGGCCGATAATTTAATTTATCAACAACTTGTTGCCTGTGGTTAATACAGGAAATACCTGAATCCATCACCTTAATTTCTAAGTCCATTTGTAGGGTTAAAACTTTTACTACTTGCTAGCTTCCAATTGTAGCTATATTCAGGAATATCAATTGAGGTCAGCAGTTGGCCTGGCAACACAGGTGGGTAAATTTCAGCAAAGGAAGACTCTGTTCCATTTACTGTACGGCGATAAATGGCCTTCGGGTTAAGGTTGTTAGGGTCGTCGAAGCCCATTGCACCGACAATTTCCAAAAAGCTATTTATAGTGGCATTATGATAGTTGGCGACACGAATGTGTTTTTCGGCAACGTTTACTGCTTTAGCTCGTATGGGGTCTTGGGTAGCGATGCCCGTTGGGCATGTGTTGGTATTGCAGCGTAAAGATTGTATGCAACCGAGAGAAAACAGCATTGCTCTAGCTGAATTACAGAGATCAGCACCAAGGGCTATCTTGGTGATGATATCAAAACCGCTTGCAACTTTTCCGCTGGCAATAATTTTTATTTTATCTTTTACACCAATCCCTATCAGGCAGTTATTTACAAAGACAAGTCCTTCGTTAAGGGGAGTACCAAGGCGGTCTGTATACTCGATTGGCGCGGCTCCCGTTCCACCTTCTGAACCGTCAACCGTAATGAAGTCGGGGGTGATGCCCAGTTCATTTATCGCTTTGCAAATACCTAGAAATTCAATCCTGTTGCCAATACAAAGCTTAAAACCTACAGGTTTTCCTGATATTTTTCGTAGATGCGCAATGAATTTGATTAATTCTTCGGGTGTTGAAAAGGCTGAATGTGCTGGCGGTGAAATTACATCTTTACCGGCCTCAACACCTCTGGTGCTGGCAATTTCTTCAGTAACCTTGGCGGCTGGAAGAACACCTCCGTGTGCCGGTTTGGCTCCTTGGGATAATTTTATCTCGATCATTTTTACTGAGGTATTAGCTGCGTTTTCTTTAAATAGCGCCTCATCAAAATTACCGTCGGCATCGCGACAGCCAAAATACCCAGTCCCTATTTGCCAGA
The DNA here is from genome assembly GCF_000442595.1 of Cycloclasticus zancles 78-ME. NCBI lineage: Bacteria > Pseudomonadati > Pseudomonadota > Gammaproteobacteria > Thiotrichales > Piscirickettsiaceae > Cycloclasticus > Cycloclasticus zancles. Next base: position 573,529 of record NC_021917.1, read on the forward strand.
TAATATCACCACCTTCTGTTAGGTGGTAAGGGCTCAAGCCGCCCTCGCCAGTATTGTGTGCGAAGTTACCTTTCTTTGCCCCCGCATTAAGAGCGCGTAGTGCATTAGAACTAAGTGCACCGAAGCTCATGGCCGATACATTGAGTCGAGATGCAGAGTAGGGCTGTTCACAGGTATGTTCGCCAATTAATACGCGGGCATGATGTTCGCTAACTTTTTTAGGAGAAAGGGAATGGTTTGCACGATGGTAGCCATTTTCCATAACATCAAACTGTGTTCCAAAGGGCTGTGTGTCTTGTTCACCTTTGGAACGGGCGTAAACCAGGCCTCGAATTTCTCGGTTAAAAGGCCTGCCACTTTGGTTTGTTTCAATAAAGTACTGGCGTATTTCAGGCCCAATAAATTCCAGCGCATATCTGAGGTGCCCTATTACCGGATAGTTGTGGAGCACATTGTGTTTAGTAAGCGTGAGATCATATATACCGATAAGTATGAAGGGCACTAAGAAAACAAATAACCATAAAGCACTAGCCCAATACTGTGATGCAGCTATTGTGAGTAGCGGGCCCAAAATAGAGATTATGAAATAGAGTGTGCGTGCCATTAATATACCTTTGAATGAATTAGCTTAGTGCTTACTGACAGAAAAAAGGTGTGTTGCGCAGAATGATATGTCTAAATAATTTTTAGAGACTAGAATCAATTTCTTTTTTCCAGTTGCTCCATTGGGTATGGTCGCCCTTGAGTCCTAAAATGCCTTCGCGAATTTTTGAGATACCGAACCCCCATGCCTGTTTTAAATCAATATGCGGTGGCATAACTAGTTCTCCAGGGCTAACAACAGCGTCAATGATGAAAGGTGCGGGTGATGCTAGTGCTTGTTTAATAGCAGGGATTATTTGGTCCGCCTCGGTAACCCTGGTACCTTCTCCGCCGCAGATTCTGGCATACTCAGCAAAGTCAGGGTTAACAAGATCAGTAGCGGTATTGTTATACGGATAACCGGAGACTTCCATTTCCATTTTGACAAACCCTAATTGACTATTATTGAACACAATAATTTTAAGTGGCCAGTTGTATCGTACGGCTGTTAGAAAATCTTGCATGGCCATGCCGAATCCGCCATCACCACAAAATGCCCAGACCTGTCGTGTAGGGTTTAGCGCTATAGCGCCCAATGCGGAAGGCAGGCCAGAGCCTAAGGAGCTATGATTAAATGATCCGACCAAGCGCCTGTTTTTACTAAGGCGTGTTTGCCGGGCAACCCATACGGTACATTCACCAACATCGACGGCGAAAACAGCATCATTTGATGCTAGGTCACTGATAGCTTTGGCGAATAACTGAGGGTGTAATGGTTTTTCGGTTCTGGATAGAGCAGATTGCTTATCCATCAGTGCTAGCCAACGATCACGGCGCTCGAACTGTTTATTCAAAAAGGTGGTGTCAGTCTTATCTTCAATAAATGGCAATAATTCTGAGACAGTATCCTGAACAGTTCCCAGCAAGCTAATATCGACGGCCGCACGCCGACCAAGTCTTTCTACAGATTGGTCCACCTGAATAATTGTGGCGTTTTCTGGGAGAAACCATTCGTAAGGGAAGTCAGTGCCTAGCATTACTAACACGTCTGCATCTAGTACACTATGGTAACCCGCAGGATTTCCGATTAGGCCAGTCATGCCGGTTACATTGGGGTCATCGTAGTCAAAGATATCTTTACCTTTGAGAGTGTGAGTAATCGGCGCGTTTAATTTTTTCGCCAAGGTTATAATATTAGCCTTAGCGAGACGACAACCAGCTCCACAAAACAAACTAATTTTACTAGCAGAGTTTATTGCTTTAGCTGCCTTCTGTATTTCACTATCAGGTGGAAGTAGTCGTGACGGTATGGTCAGTAAGTTATGCCGCATTGTCATTGTTGGTACTGGTTGACTCGAAACATCAATCGGTAATTCAATGCGTACGACCTCACGGTCAATCAAAGCTTTTTGTACGGCTATTTGAGCTAGTCGTGGCATTTGTTCTGGTGAATGGATGATGGCTTGGAAACCACAGACATCATCAAACATTTTCTGTAGGTTTACTTCCTGATGATAGTTAGTGCCCATTTCCTTATGAGCAACTTGTCCAGTAATCGCAATGACCCCAGCAGATTCTCGTTTCGCGTTATAGAGGCCATTTATTAAGTGCAGTGCGCCGGGGCCAACTGTACCAGCACAAATACCAATGCCATCCGTTAGTATGGATTGACTGTAGGCTGCGTAAGCGGCATTTTCTTCATGCCTAACACCAATCCATTCAAACCGATTGTCGCCACGCATCGCTTCAAGAAAGGGGTTGAGTGCGTCACCAGTTACTCCAAATATTTGACGTGCTCCTACCTCAGCGAGTATATCTAGTAAAACTTCACATACATTCTTAGCGGCCATAGTGACTCCCAATTTTTTAGTCGTTTTTATGGATAGTGTTGTGACGAACAAGGCAAATCAGCGATACTCCAGCCAGAAGAAAGCCGATGGTGGAAAAAAGTGGATAGTACATATGGCAAGTGCCAAGGCTCCACAGCCTATAGTTAGAATCATATCTGACGGGTGATTGGAATCATCCCTTTTCGTCAGTTTTAGTAAGAGCTGGTCCAAGCTGTTACGTCCGCCACCACTAAACATCAAAGAGAGTAGCATAATTATAAATAGAAGTGGTAGCTTATAATTTCCATAGCCATAAGTGGTTGACATAGCCTTGCCATAAATCACTGAAAGTGCCCATTGAGATGGCCAATGCACAGATATTATGGCAACCACGACTATGACTATTAGGGATAAGGCCGTAAAACGAGTAAATAAGCCAAGCAGTAGCATCACTGAAAAAATTAACTCTCCCTGCATCGAAGCAGGTCAATTAATGTCTAAGGACAGTAAATACAATGAGAAAGGAAAGCCCACTTGTCATTCAGCCCAAGGTACTTCGCCAAAACAGTTTTTTTTCAAGAAGCTTCTCGGTTCCTGCTTGCCAAAACTCTCAAAAGTGGATAATACGGAGTAGGATCAGAGGGATATAATCCGCGGAAGATTTCAGCTCCCCCCGACTAAATAGTCGTATATTGAAATTATCTTTTTCATAAATTTATATCCTGAAAGGGTAAGTTCTTGAGTATGATATGGCTGTCATAAACTGTTATTTTGGTTAAAAGTAATCGTTACTTTTTATGCTGTTCTCGGCTGTGTTTTTTGTGATTTCTTTTTTTACTTTGGTGATTTAAATCTATCAGATTCCTGCGATGTCTACTTTTTTAACTTAGGTGTTGCACTTGGAATGTGAATTCAGCGTATTTGACCAATGCCTACGTTGACTACATTTGAACACCGTGCCGATGAGGGCTGGGCTTTAGGTTTTTATTTTTTGTAGTTCTATTCATCTTGTTTTCCAATGATTTGCTATAAGGATGAGTGTTAGCACTAACGTTGCTGATAGCTAGATAAGGAATATCGCGTTACTTGCCCTTACTTTGTAATCAGAGGACATCATTGGATGATAAAAATGGATATGCCACAAAGTTTAGTGCTTTTTTATTGCTATGGTGGCGTCTAAACCGTTTAATGATTTGTTCAGTGTGATGCCACTCTTTCAGTTGTTTGTATCGCACGCTAAAATGTTCACCCTTTAAGGATTAAATAATATGTTGGTATACCCTCAAATAGACCCCGTTGCGATCAACCTCGGGCCGTTGGCTGTTCACTGGTACGGCCTTATGTACCTTGTTGGGTTTGTGGGGGCATGGTTGTTAGGTCGGTATAGGGCTAAAAAGGTGGGCTGGAGTGTTCAGCAAATTGATGACCTTATTTTTTACGCGGCGATGGGTGTGGTATTGGGTGGCCGTATTGGCTATGTGTTATTTTATAACTTCCCTGCTTTTATCGATAACCCTGTTATTTTGTTAAAAATATGGCAAGGCGGGATGTCTTTTCACGGTGGCTTATTAGGTGTGCTTGTTGCCATGTACCTGTTTGGCAAAAAATACCAGCATCACTTTTTTGAAGTGACTGACTTTATTGCCCCCTTGGTACCGATTGGTTTAGGGGCGGGACGAATTGGTAATTTTATTAATGGGGAGTTGTGGGGTAAACCGACTGATTTTGCGCTAGGCATGCTAGTGCCAGGGTTAGGTAATATGCCTAGGCACCCTTCACAATTGTATGAGTCGGCACTAGAAGGCTTTGTGCTATTTTTTATTTTATGGATTTATTCAAGCAAACCAAGAGCAAGGATGAGCGTGTCGGGCCTGTTTTTAATCGGTTACGGCGCCTTTAGGTTTGCGGTTGAGTTTGTCCGGCTACCCGATGCGCATTTAGGCTACTTAGCATTTGGTTGGCTAACCATGGGGCAAATTTTGACCTTGCCAATGTTGCTGTTAGGAGCCGTCTTAATGCTGAAAGCAAAACAAAAAGGCTAAGTTAATGAAACAATATTTAGAGTTAATGCAAGATATCCTCGATAACGGGACAGATAAAGAAGATAGAACGGGAACTGGAACGCGGTCAGTGTTTGGTCGGCAGATGCGTTTTGACTTATCGAAAGGTTTTCCGTTGGTAACAACTAAAAAATTACACTTGCGATCTATTATTCATGAACTGTTATGGTTTTTAAATGGCGATACAAATACACGCTATTTGAAAGATCACGGGGTGAGTATTTGGGATGAATGGGCAGATGATAAGGGTGATTTAGGCCCAGTTTATGGTCACCAGTGGCGTTCTTGGCCAACTCCTTCTGGCGAGAATATTGACCAAATCAGTGAGGTGTTGGCGCAAATTAAAAACACCCCCGACTCTCGCCGAATGATAGTGAGTGCATGGAACGTGGGGCAGATACCGGATATGGCCTTACCACCATGCCATTTATTGTTTCAGTTTTATGTCGCTAATGGGAAACTGTCGTGTCAGTTGTACCAGCGCTCAGCTGATTTCTTTTTAGGGGTGCCGTTCAATATAGCCAGCTATGCCTTGTTAACCCATATGGTTGCTCAGCAAGCAGGTTTAGAGGTTGGTGACTTTGTTTGGACAGGGGGAGATGTGCATCTCTACAGCAACCATTTTGAACAAGCAAATTTACAGCTATCACGTGATACTTTAGCGTTGCCTCAATTACAGATAGCAAGAAAGCCCGCCTCATTATTTGATTATCGGTATGAAGATTTTGAGATCATCGGTTATCAATCCCATGCTGGGATTAAAGCACCGGTCGCGATTTAATGATTTCTATGATTGTTGCAATGGCTGAAAACAGAGCCATTGGGAAAAATAATGAGCTGCTTTGGCATTTACCTAAAGATTTTCAGCATTTTAAGTCGGTCACCATGGGAAAGCCTATTTTAATGGGGCGTAAAACGTTTGAATCGATAGGAAAGGCATTACCGGGCAGAAAAAACATTGTTATTACCCGTGATAATAACTTTACGGCTGAGGGTATTGTCATTGTTCATTCAATTACAGCAGCGTTAGAGGCGACGGAAGAATTTGATGATGTGATGGTCATTGGTGGCGCAAGTTTTTATGAGCAAATGTTACCGGTGACAGAGACATTATATTTAACGGTGGTCCATCAAGATTTTGAAGCAGATGCTTTTTTTCCTGAGATCAAAGCCGAAGATTGGGAGGTCGTTGAGCAGGTTAAGCATGAAGCGGACGAAAAGCACGCTTACCCGTATTCATTTATAACCTATCGACGAATCTAATAAGGTTCTAATGAAGCGTCACAATCTAGCGAGATTATGCGCTCAGTTCCATCCAGTGTCATGGCGCTTAATTGGCCACCCCAAAGACAGCCAGAGTCTAAACAAAAGGCGTTGTTTTGTTTATTGAGGCCTAAAGTTGACCAGTGACCAAACACTATTTTTTCCTGGGCTGTTTGCCGCTTAGGTACTTCAAACCAAGGTATTAAGTGAGTCGGACTATCTGCTGGCGAACCTTTTTCTTTAAACTCTAAATGTCCCTGTTCATCGCAAAAACGCATTCGGGTAAAACAATTAATAATAAAGCGCAAACGTGCATGACCTGACAAGCTGTTATCCCAGTGGGTAGGCTTGTTACCGTACATACTTGCTAAAAAGGGATCGAATAAATCGTTCTGAAAGGCTGCTTCCAGCTCCTTTGCATATCGTTTAGCATCTTCAAGTGTCCATGGGGCAGGCAAGCCTGCGTGAATCATTGTATAGCCGAGTGTTTTGTCGTGATGTAAGAATGGAAGCGACCGAACCCAGTGAATAAGCTGGTCGGCATCGTGAGCCTCTAAAATATCAGCAAATGTATCTGTGCGATGTGCTTTCTTGTGACCACGTGCGGATGCTAAAAAATGGCATTCATGATTACCTAATACACTGTGGGCGCTGTCGCCTAGCGAGATGATAAAACGTAATGTTTCTAATGATTTGGGACCTCGATTGATGAGGTCGCCAGCAAACCATAGTTGATCTTTGTTAGGATCGAATTGAATTTTATCCAATAGCCGGCGAAGAGAATCATAACAACCTTGAACATCACCGATGGCGTAGGTTGTCATAACAGCGCCTTAGTGCAAGGTTCTTGGAGTGGATAAAGAAAAGGGCGCAATGGTAGCGGTGAACTTTTCGCCATCAGCATCTTGTAGATGATAACTGCCTTGCATCGCACCTACCGATGTTTCAATAACCGCACCGCTAGTATATTGAAAAGACTCGCCTGGTTGTAGGTGAGGCTTTTCGCCAACGACGCCTTCGCCATGCACTTCTTGAACTTTGCCATTAGCATCAGTGATAATCCAATGACGGCTCAAGAGTTGTGCCTCAATATTACCGGTATTTTTAATTGTTATAGAATACGCAAAGACGTAACGTGCTGCTTCTGGTTCAGATGAAGAGGCGATGTAAGTAGTGTCTACATCGACTTGAATCTTTTGACGTTTTATATCACTCATGGTTTTATAAATAATAGCGTTTGCCCAATGTGGGTGGTTGTTCATAATAAATTGGCCTTTACCTTCAAATATAAACAGTATCTGAAGTAAGATGGTCTTCAGCGATATTATCTAGGAAAACGTGAATTGAGAGTACATATTTTAGGTATTTGTGGCACCTTTATGGGCGGGCTTGCCGTTATGGCGAAACGTTTAGGCCATACCGTTACTGGTTCAGATGCAGGTGTTTACCCTCCCATGAGTACTCAGCTTGAAGCCGAAGGGATTGAGTTGATGCAGGGGTATAGTGCTGATAACTTAAGGGTAAAGCCAGATATTGTTGTGATAGGTAATGCACTGTCGCGAGGCAATGAAGAGGTTGAAGCGGTGTTGAACCTAAATCTGCCTTACACATCAGGTGCACAATGGTTGGCCGAACATGTATTGCAACATCATTGGGTGTTAGCTGTCGCTGGCACGCATGGCAAAACGACAACCAGTTCGATGTTAGCGTGGATCTTAGAGGACGCTGGTTTAAAACCAGGTTTTTTAATAGGTGGTGTGCCGCTAAATTTTGCTATATCTGCTAAGTTGGGAGAATCTGATTACTTTGTGATTGAAGCGGATGAATATGATACGGCCTTTTTTGATAAACGTTCGAAGTTTGTACATTACCGGCCAAAGACCTGTATTTTAAATAACCTTGAGTTTGACCATGCTGATATTTTTGATGACCTTGGTGCGATAAAACGCCAGTTTCATCATTTGGTAAGAACGGTGCCAAACAATGGGCTGTTGATTTCCCCTTCCGGTGATGAAAACTTAGACGAGGTGCTCATACAAGGTTGCTGGTCTCCGGTAGAAAAATTTGCTAAACAGTCATCAGCTAAAGCGACTTGGTTTGCCGATAACCTTGACGCAGGTGAAGGCGAGTTTGATGTGTATTATCAAGGTGATTTTATGGGGCGTGTGTGTTGGAGCTTAAGCGGGCAACACAATGTATCAAATGCCTTAGCTGCTATTGCAGGGGCAGCTCATGTGGGTGTTAAGCCGGCCACCGCAATTAAAGCGCTGGCGCGATTCCAAAACGTTAAACGTCGAATGGAAGTTCGAGCGGTTGTAAATAATATTACCTTGTACGATGATTTTGCCCATCACCCAACGGCCATTGCTAGCACCTTGGCGGGTTTGCGAGGAAAGGTTGCAGATCAACGGATAATAGCGGTGCTTGAACCACGATCCAACACTATGAAAATGGGCGTGCACAAAGAGACCTTGTTACCCTCGTTAGAGCAAGCAGACCTTGCTTTTGTTTTTATGCCGGATGAGATGGACTGGCAAATGGAGATGGGTAATTATCCCAATATTAGGCTTTTTAAAACCATTGATGATTTAGTGGCAGCCATCGTTAGTGTTGTGCAATCAAATGACCATGTGTTATTTATGAGCAATGGTAGTTTTAGCGGTATTCATCAAATAATTGAAGACAGATTAAATTCGTAACACGGCCATGCAAATTTCAACAAACAATGTCCCTATTTTCCCATTATCCGTAGCCCTTTTTCCAGAAGGGGTTTTGTCGCTAAGAATTTTTGAAACGCGATACCTCGATATGGTGAGCCGTTGTTTAAAACAAAATATGCCTTTTGGCGTTAATATGATTGAAGATGGTCATGAGGTAGGTGATGCAGCCAAGTGTTATGCAATAGGCACATTAGCTAAAATCATCAATTGGGATCAGTCAGCCGATGGCGTGCTGCAAATTGAGGCATTAGGTTGTCAACGATTCAGCATAGTAGATAGCCAAGTGTCTGATCAACAGTTAAGAACAGCTAGTATTAAAATTTTAGAGGAACCTGTGGGCGCAACGATTCCTGCTGAGTGCTCTGAGTTAATTACGATGTTACAAAGGATACTGAATAAGCATCAGCCCAATAACTCATTGGATGAAACAAGGTTTAAAGATGCAAACTGGGTAAGTTGCCGCCTAACAGAAGTATTTCCAATGGAAAATATTATGCGCCAACGATTGCTTGAAATAGACAATCCTACCGAGCGATTAGAGGTGATTTTGGGTTTGTTATCGGCTCATTAAATTGCCTTTGTTTATCGACTTGTGGAAGAGTTTTTATCTGCTATATTTTAAAGGTTAAAAAAATTTATGACCGGGTGGTTTTGGGTATGTGTGTGAAAACAAGGAGTAATGAAGGCAATGAGCGATCGAGAATATCTTGCTCGTTGTTTGGTTTGGATAGATTTTTTCAGGGGCAATATTTATGCTTGAATGCTTGCTCAAGCTCTAAAGCCATTGGTGAATTGCACGCACAAGATGAAAGCATGGGAGATTGAAATGGTGGCCGCTTATGAGAGCAATGCTAGATGGCCGGCTGTTAATCATGTGGGTCGTTGCCTAATAGCTGTACCTGTGCGCGCCAATCTGACCCCCTTTTTTGAGTGGCAGCAGTTTTCTGTCGGCTTACTACAAAAAGCAATTAATTAAAGGGGATAAGCTTGTTAAATACAGTGAAGCTTTCTTATCTCCCTGTCAGGTATCAATTTATCTTGTTAATGATGGTGATGGCGTCAGCACTGATTGTTTTTTATTCTGTGTTTGCCTATCAACATGAAAAGGCTGAGTATGCTAAAGAGTCAGTCAGCGAACTGAAAGCTATCACTCAGGTCTTAGAAAATGATTATGCTACCTTGGTATTGAATGGGGCTCCAAATTTGCGTGAGGAATTATTGCGCAAATGGCAACAGTTTCCTGTTCTTGAGCATGCCGACCTTGCGGGAGCTTCCGGGCAGACTATTTTGCATTATTCAAAATCTGCGCAAGCACATCAAAATATTCAACTTGTTGAGCCGGATACAATAAAAGCAGTCGACAACCTACTGTTATACAAAAGTATTGTAGTGTCTGGAGATGAGGAAGTAGGTGCTGTCACTTATGCCATTTCTACTGATAGTTCTGAAAAGCTTCTAATAGCGCTAAAGGAGTTGATTGTGATCTCAATTCCTATCGCGTTTGTTTTGGCTATTTTCTTGTCCATCTGGTTACAAAGTATTTTCGTCAAGCCGCTACAAGATTTAATGGAGGATATCAAAGACATTACACTTAAACAGGCTTATGCCAAGACAATCTTCGTCAATAAGGCAGATAGCAGTGAGTATGCTGAAATGGCCAAGCATTTTAATAGTTTATTGCAACGGATGAATGCAACGTTGAATGAGGTTGAGCAATCAAAAAAAGTGGCTCAGGAGCTGGCTTATTATGATGAATTAACAGGCCTTGCGAATAGACGGCTGTTAACAGAACACATGGAGTACATTCTCGATATTGCTATCAGAGAACACCGGCACGGTGCGTTACTGTTTATTGACTTAGACAACTTTAAAACACTGAATGATTCACGTGGTCATGCAGCTGGGGATGAACTATTAAAAAAAGTAGCCGCTAGTTTGAAGCATGTTTTTCGTGGGGTGGATACGATTGCTAGATTGGGTGGAGACGAGTTTGTTATTTTATCAGGCCAACTGGAAGATTCTGAAGAGGCGGTTATTAACCAAATTCATTCGTTAATGTTGAAGTTACGACATGTTTTAAGTGAAAAATTCATTATCCAAGGTGAAATTTATCACTTAACAGCGAGTATTGGCATTACCACATTCCCAAATATGGCCACGACCCCGGAAGGTTTAATGAAACAGGCTGATACTGCAATGTATCGTGCTAAAGAAGGTGGACGTGATGGTTATCGTTTTTACCAGCTTGAGATGCAAACAGATGCAGATGCTAAGCTGCAAATGGAGACGGACTTAAGACATGCTCTTAGTGCTAATGAGTTTAAATTATATTATCAACCGCAGGTAGATGAGTTTGGTCGAATTTTAGGGGCTGAGGCCTTGTTACGCTGGTTTAAAAAAGATGGAGAAATGGTGTCCCCGTCGGAGTTTATACCAATAGCTGAAATGACAGGTCTTATTTTACCGATTGGTGAGTGGGTTATAAAAGAAGCCTTCGGGCAATTGAAAAAATGGAAGCAAGCAGACATCGCTCCAGATTTTAGATTATCGATAAATATCAGCCCGTATCAATTTGATCAGGATAATTTTCTCGAGACCATAACAAGTTTATTGAATGAAACAGGTGTGTCTGCAAGTTATGTGACGTTGGAGATAACAGAAGGGATTACTGTTAAAGATATACACCTGACTATTGATAAAATGCATGCGTTGACAGATCTCGGCTTTAAAATCTCGATGGATGATTTTGGCACGGGGTATTCGTCGCTGATGTATTTGAAGAAGCTGCCGCTGAGTGAATTAAAAGTCGATCAGTCATTCGTTCGAGATTTGCACGTCGATCAATCGGATGCGGAAATTGCCGCTACGATTATTGCGATGGCTAAAAGTTTGAGCTTGGATGTGGTTGCCGAGGGTGTTGAAAAGGAAAGCCAATTGAGTTTTTTAACCTATCACGGGTGTTCTGTTTTTCAAGGGTATTATTTTCACAAACCAATGCCAGCAAAAGAGATGGATGATTTATTATTTAGAAATGTGGTTGTTTTATAAAGGCTGACAAGCAATGGGTTGGCTTTTGATAGTCGACTTAACGGGTTTTAGTAAGGGTTAAGCCATCAGTTTATTAGCGTTGTTTGAGTATTTTGTAAAAAGCCCAGATAAGCACAGCAAAGAGCAGGATGAAAGGCCATCCATTCTCAAGATTAGTGGTGATGAGGGTCGTCGATTTTCCAAAAAAAAAGCCGGGTATGAGATAAGCAGGCGCCCATAAAGCCGAAGCAATAAGGTTAGTAGGAATATAATGTTTAGTAGGCATGTCTAAAATACCAGCAATAAGTGGAATAATCGCGCGAATAGGGCCAATAAAACGCCCAATCAAAATACTAATTGCGCCATACTTTTCAAAAAATTCGTGGCCGTTTTTTAATACATCCGGATTGTTTTTAAACCAAGCGATGGTGTAAATTTTTTTATCGTAGTGCTTACCTAATGCAAAGCTTAGCCCGTCGCCAAATGATGCGCCTGCTGCCGCCCACATAACAGTGCTGGCCATATCTAATGTGCCATTGCTAATAAGTGTGCCGACTCCAAACATAATAGCGACACCTGGTATAACTACCCCAATAATAGCCAGTGATTCAACCATGGCAACTAGAAAGACAATAAGGCCTGCCCAAGTTGGGTGCTGGTTAATTAGCTGTGTGAAGGTGTCAAGCAGTTCGGCAAACATTCAGTTCAGTTGTTACTCAGTTTGGTTGCGCATAAAATCTGCGGTGTTAAAGAATGCTTGCATCAATTCATCGTGCATGGCTTTTTCGATATTCATTTTGTGGAGAGCTTTATCCATGCAGTGTAACCATTGATCACGCTCTTTAATGCCAATGGAAAAAGGTAAGTGGCGCGCTCGTAATCGTGGGTGACCATATTTTTCAATATACAACGAAGGGCCGCCGAGCCACCCGCTTAAAAAAAGAAATAATTTGTCTTCAGCCTCCGTTAAATCTGCCGCATGCATGTCACGAATTGTTTTAACGTCAGTGTTGTTGTCCATGGCCTCATAAAAGTACTTAACAAGTTGACGAATACCTGTTTCACCACCTAGTTTTTCGTATTGGGTGAGTTTATAGGTTTGGCCAGGTTTTAATGTGTCAATCATGTTAATTTCTCAAAGGCGACCTTGGCAGCATGAAGTGTGTCGTTAATATCTTGTTCACTATGCGCAGCAGAGACAAACCCAGCTTCAAAGGCAGAAGGGGCGAGGTAGATCCCTTGTTCTAACATAAGGTGAAAGAATTGTTTGAAGCGTGCCTGGTCGCATGCCATGACTTGGCTAAAGCGGCGAATATTTTTGTGCTCAGAGAAAAATAGGCCAAACATACCGCCCACTTGGTTGGTAGAAAAAGGGATGTTGGCTTCTTTAGCAATGTTGTTTAGACCATCCAATAACTGCGTGGTACGGAGTGATAGTTGGTGGTAAAAATCAGGTTGGCTAATAAGCTCAAGTGTTGCGAGCCCAGCAGACATAGCTAGGGGGTTGCCTGATAGGGTGCCAGCTTGGTAGACAGGGCCATCAGGTGCAAGTTCAGCCATGATTTTAGCGCGGCCGCCAAAAGCACCGACAGGCATACCACCGCCAATGACTTTGCCTAGTGTGGTTAAATCGGGCGTTACGCCATACACTTGTTGTGCGCCACCAAGCGCGACGCGAAAGCCACTCATCACTTCATCAAAAATCAGCACAATGCCGTATTGGTCACATAATGTTCGTAAGCACTCAAGGAAGCCGGTTTCTGGAGGTATGCAGTTCATATTGCCAGCGACTGGTTCGACGATAATACAGGCGATGTCATTGCCGTTGGTTTTTAATAATTGCGAGACCGCTTCAGCATCATTATAGGGAAGCGTTAGTGTGTGGTCGGCCAGTGAGGCTGGTACACCCGGTGAGCTGGGAACGCCAAAAGTGAGTGCGCCAGAACCGGCTTTTACCAATAATGAATCGGAGTGACCGTGGTAACAGCCTTCAAATTTAATGATATTGTCACGGCCTGTGTAACCACGAGCTAAACGTATAGCACTCATGGTGGCTTCTGTTCCGGAGCTGACCATGCGTACTTTTTCAATGGACGGTACTAGTTGGCACACTTTTTCTGCCATCGTGGTTTCAATAATGGTGGGTGCACCAAAACTAAGCCCTTTTTCGGCCGCTGTTTGGACGGCTTTAACAACATCGGGGTGGCTATGGCCTAAGATCATAGGGCCCCAGGAACCAACATAGTCGATATATTGTTTATTGTTAGTATCAACAAGGTATGCGCCCTTTGCATGGTCGATAAAAACAGGGTCTCCACCGACACCTTTAAAGGCGCGAACCGGTGAGTTAACCCCGCCAGGAATAGATTGTTGTGCTTGATCAAAAAGAGAAGAGTTGCTCATATCAATGGGTGGTTTATTTGAATAACGGAACATTATAAGCAATAAAGATGAAGGACTTAAAAAAAGCAGGCATTAGCGGGTTAAAAAGTTTTGAAAATAGCTCAGGCGGCTATCGCAAGCTCGTTTTAAGTGCTGAGGGTTAAATTAATTAGGGGTAGAAACGACGATACCACGATGAATAAAGTCATTAATTATGGATAGCCCTCCTTGTATAACAACGCTAGGGTCTGGGTGTTGAAGGTTTTTAGCTAATGTTGACAAAATGTCTTTGGTTAATTGGCTTGTGTTGTCGGCTAATGCGATAAGCAAGGCATGTGTTGTTGGTGTTATTTCTAAAAAGCATATTGTGTGCTCAATATTGCGGTAAACGGCTAGGTATGTTGGCTGATCGGGTGGTTCGGCGGGTAAAAAGTCAGGCGAAATTTTATGTACGGGGTAGGTATAGGCAGCAGCTAAGGCTGTTGGCGCAACGGTTAAAGCTTGATTGAAAGGGTCGCTAATGGGAGGGTAGGCTTCATCGTCAGCAATGGAAACGATAAACTCAAGCCATTCATAATGAGCTAGCTCTAGTAGGAATGGAGCATCATTAATGGCGTCTGAATTACTTGTGCGTTCGTGCTCTAAATAGTGGATAAACTCTTGGGGAATGTCAGAAAAGTAGGGGCTTTGACTTGGGTGACGATGATAAAAATCTCTACAGATATTTTCCCATTGTTGTTCAGAGCAAATAGTCTTAACAACCGGGAATCCATCACTAAGCGCGCTGGCAATATTGGTGAACAGAAGGTCGCGGTATATATTTATGCGTCGTTCTTCAATATCACTCGGTTTTGGCGCATTTTTTGGGTCACGAATATAGCGGGTGAACGCATGTTGAGTTTGCATGAAAGAAGGCGCATTATTTTGCGACACGTTTTTGACCTGATTGGGGTGAATAATTTAATTGGGCTTGATGAATAAGGTTAACCTCGTCGAGTAACTCAGGTAGTGGTGGAATATTAAAGTCGCGCTCCAATAGGGTGGGAAATAGGCCAAAATTGTCGTAAGCTTTATCGAGTAATTGCCAGACAGGATCAATGACATTAGCACCGTGAGAATCAATAATAATATCGTCGGCTTCGTTATAGTGTCCTGCAATATGTGCATAGCTTATGCGGTCACCGGGTAGTGCTTTCAAAAATTCTTCCGCACTGTATTTATGGTTTACGCTGTTGACATATATATTGTTAATATCGACCAGTAACTTGCAATCGGCTTTTTTTATCACTGCGTTAATGAAATCAATTTCTTCCATTTCCTTACCAGGGGCAGCATAGTAAGAGGCATTTTCAATGGCAATTTGTTGGCCAAGAATATCTTGTACGTAGAGAATCCTCTCAGCTACGTATTCAACTGCTTGCTGAGTAAACGGGATGGGCATCAGGTCGTATAGGTGACCGCCATCACTACAATAGCTGAGATGTTCGGTATAAACCTTAATTTGATGTAGTTTAATAAAATCTCGAATGTCGCGAATGAACTTAACGTCTAGTGGGTCTGGGCTACCTAGGCTGAGTGACAAACCATGTGCTACAAAAGGAAACTGTTCGGTTAAGGCGCGTAACTGCTTACCATATCGACCACCGATTTTTATCCAGTTTTCAGGAGCGATTTCATAAAAATCTATATTGCTAGGCGGCTTTTCAACTAGCGGGCCTATAAAGGCCCGCCTTAATCCAAGCCCAACTCCATGAACGGGAAAGGTATTAATCATTGCTAGCTAGCGTTACTTCTTAGAGCCACATTTACCTTCTTTTGCTTTGTTAGCAGCTTTTTCAGCGCCACATTTACCTTCACCGCATTTTGCTTCTTTTACTTTGTCAGCAGCTTTTTCAGCGCCACATTTACCTTCACCGCATTTTGCTTCTTTTACTTTGTCAGCAGCTTTTTCAGTACCACATTTACCTTCACCGCATTTGCCTTCACCGCATTTACCTTCGGCAAGCACCATGTAGCCAGTTTTTAATTCAGTTGCGCCAAATGGGTTTGTGTCTGCGTTTACGACTGGAGTAAATGCCATTGAGGTGACAAAGGCAGCCCCTAACGCGGTGATGATTGGTTTTTTTGTAGGGTTTTTCATAAGAATATCCTGTTGTTTTTTTATTCTCGGGTCACTGTTTATTTCAGTGCGTTTGTCTGCAGTACCGACAAGAGTAAGCCGGTTTACTATATGCGCTTTAATAGACCAAGCAAAGTTTAAAAAACTTACAGCTTGTTTTAGTTTTACTAGAATTAATAAGGTTGATTTAAAAATGATCTAATAGATGGTTTTGTCTTTAAATTCACATAGATCTTCAATGACGCATGAACCGCAGCGTGGTTTTCGAGCAATACACGTGTATCGACCATGAAGAATCAGTAAATGATGGGCATCAAGCTTGTGTGCTGTTGGTACGTTTTTTTCAAGTTTCTTTTCAACCTCTAAGACATTTTTACCGGTGGCAATTTTAGTGCGATTACTGACCCTAAAGATATGCGTATCAACAGCGATAGTCGGAACACCAAAGGCAGTGTTTAGAACAACGTTTGCCGTTTTTCGCCCAACGCCCGGTAAGGCTTCAAGTTCCTCGCGAGTTTGAGGGACTTGGCTATTATGTTGTTCCATTAACATTTTACAGGTTTTGATAACGTTGCTGCCTTTGGTGTTAAAAAGCCCGATAGTTTTAATATATTCTTTGAGTCCTTTTTCACCGAGTGCAAAAATAGCTTCAGGCGTGTTGGCAATAGGGAATAATTTATCGGTCGCCTTGTTAACTCCCTTGTCGGTAGCTTGAGCAGAAAGGATAACTGCAATTAAAAGCTCAAAAGGTGAGCTGTAATTAAGTTCGGTTTCAGGTTCAGGGATAGCTTGAGCGAGTCGCTCGAATATTTCTAGGCGTTTAGCTTTGTTCATAAGTGAGTTGAGTTATTGTGTAAGTATCTGTTTATTAGCGCTTAAATAGCATGGGTGGGGGAATGTTGAGAGGCATTGATGGTAAGCAATAAACCACTTATTAGGAAAAGGGATAAGCGTTTGCTGAAATGGTTTAACATACCGGTATGCCTTTTGAAGGTAAGTCGAAAAGTTTAACGTTGTAAAGGTTAGGTTACCAGATGATTAATTGGTCGGAAATAGAAACTGTTTTATTGGATATGGATGGTACTTTGTTGGATCTACGGTTCGACAACCATTTTTGGCAACGTGTTGTGCCTGATTATTTTGCTAATAAGGAAGGTATTTCATTTGATGAAGCAATTAAACAGCTAGAGCCTCTTTTTAAAGCCCAAGAAGGCTTGTTAAATTGGTATTGCTTAGATTATTGGAGCGAGGCATTAGGTATTGATATTGTTAAGCTAAAAGTTGAAACACAGGAACATATTAAAGAATTGCCGCATACACGCGATTTTTTAGGAGCTATAAAAGCATCGGGTAAACGCTGTGTGTTGGTAACAAATGCACATGCAGAGAGTTTAAACCTAAAAATGCAAAAAACAGGTTTGGTAGAGTTTTTTGATGCGATTGTTTCTGCGCATGATTTTGGTTACCCCAAAGAGCAGCAAAGTTTTTGGCATGCTTTTCATCAGCTGGAGCAGTTTGATAAATCTAAAACCGTGATGGTGGATGATAGTTTAAGTGTGTTGAAGGCAGCCGATACATTTGGCATTCAATACATCGTCGCTATTACTAAACCCGATAGCGCTGAGCCACCGCGTATCGTACATGACTATTTAGCAGTCGAAAGTCTTGGCGCTATTCAGCCAAAATAAACGGCTTAATTACCGTTTATGTGAGCGTGATTTTTGTTGTGTTCGAGCGTTTGCTGGGCGTTTGTGAGTAGATGGTTTAGCGGTTCTTTTAGTAGCTGGTTTAACATCCGGTAAGGAGGCGCCATCAATATTTTCGAAAGGAATTTTGTGTGATATATAGGCTTCAATGTCAGGCAGTGAGTAAGCATAGGTTTCACAGGCAAAACTAATGGCTTTACCGCTGGCGCCTGAGCGGGCGGTTCTACCAATTCGGTGAACATAGTCTTCGGCATCTTGAGGTAGGTCAAAATTAAATACATGACTAACAGCAGGAATGTGTAATCCACGAGCGGCCACATCAGTGGCAATTAATAAAGGTAGTTTGCCGTCTTGAAAGCGAGTTAAAATGGTTTGTCGTTTTTTTTGTGGTACATCGCCTGAAAGCACGGCGTTATCAAAGTCGTTGCCCTTTAGGTAACGATGTAAACGGTCTGCAGTGTGCTTGGTATTAATGAAAATAATCCCTCTTTCGGGTTTCTCATTTGTCAGCAGATGAAGAAGTAAGGGAATTTTTTCATTATCAGCAGGGTAATAAACAGACTCAACCACTTGTTTTGCAGTTATTTGTTCGGGTTCAACGCGAACCATTACAGGGTTGTTCATATGCTCGTAAGCCAATTCGGTAACTTTGAACGAAAGTGTTGCCGAGAACAATAAGTTTAAACGGTTTTCAGGTTTAGGTAATCGTCGTAATAAATAGCGAATATCATTTATAAACCCAAGGTCAAACATTCTGTCTGCTTCATCTAGTACTAGGACCTCGGTGTTTCTAAGGTTAAATACTTTTTGTTTGAAAAAATCGATGGTTCGTCCCGGGGTGCCAATTAAAATATCCACACCATCCTCTATGGTTTTACGTTGTTTATCGTAATCTGTTCCACCGTAGGCAAGGCCGACTTTAATGTCAGTGTGTTTACCAATAATTTTTGCATCATTTGCAATTTGTATCGCCAGTTCACGCGTTGGAGCAAGAATAAGCGCCCTAACACCTTTTTTATTATCGGCAGGCGTTTTTGTTAGTAGGGTGTGATACGTGGCGAGTAAAAAAGCAATGGTTTTTCCAGTGCCTGTTTGCGCCTGTCCTGCGACATCGTTGCCGAGCAAACTGATGGGTAAGGTTTGTTCCTGAATAGGCGTGCACTTTATGAAATTAGCCTCGTCTAAACCTTGAATTAAAGGGGCAGTGAGCCCAAGTGAAGAAAATTGAGTATCAGTAAGATGGGTGTCGGACATAAGTTATGTAATTGTTGAAGAAATAGAGGAGTGAATTGGAAGTTTAGTTAGGAATGAAATATTCATGGTAAGCTATGCATCTGATATCGTACTCTATTATGATGTAATAGTGCGTAGTATTAACCGAACGGAGATAAATAGTGAGTGAAAATGTAGTTCATACCACCGATGATAGTTTTGAACAGGACGTTTTGGCGTCTGAACAACCAGTATTAGTAGATTTTTGGGCTGAATGGTGTGGTCCTTGTAAAATGGTAGCACCGATCCTCGATGAAATTGCAGACGAATATGCCGGTAAGTTGAAAGTCGTTAAGTTGGATATAGATTCAAACCCAGCGATGCCAAGGCGTTTTGGTGTGCGAGGCATTCCAACCTTAATGGTTTATAAAGCTGGTGAAGTGGAAGCGACCAAAGTAGGAGCCGTGACTAAATCACAATTATCAGCATTTATTGACAGTAATATCTAAAAAAATACAACGCCTTCGCCTTAAAGGTAGACGAGGGTGTTTTTTAATGCTACCTTTACTTCCATAAGTAAGAACCCCTTAAGCACGCCACTTGCCGTGCAAACAATCAAAAAAATCAATTAAAAAACCTCTAGTGCTAAATGTGCACGTTTATACCTTTTTATTCCAACCTTAAATCTATATGAACCTAACTGAGCTGAAGCGTAAACCCGCAACTGAAATCCTTGAACTTGCGAAAGAACTTGGTGTTGATAACACTGGACGATCATTAAAACAAACCACTGTCTTTCAAATTCTTAAGAAAATAGCCAAAAAAGGCGATGATGTATATGGTGATGGGGTTCTTGAAATATTATCAGATGGTTTTGGGTTTTTAAGGTCGGCAGATGGTTCGTTTTTAGCGGGTCCAGATGATATTTATGTCTCGCCGAGTCAGATTCGTCGGTTTGGTTTAAGAACGGGGGATACCATTTCGGGAAAAATTCGCCCACCTAAAGATAGTGAGCGTTACTTTGCACTATTGAAGGTCGATAAGCTTAATTATGAAAAACCAGAACATGCAAAAAACAAAATAGCGTTTAAGGACTTAACGCCTATTTTCCCCAATGAACGTTTAACTTTAGAAATGGGGAATGGTACCACTGAAGATTTAACTTCCCGTGTTATTGACTTGGTATCACCCATTGGTAAGGGGCAACGTGGCTTAATTGTGTCACCGCCTAAAGCTGGTAAGACCATGATTCTGCAAAATTTAGCGCACTCTATTGCTGCAAATAATCCAGAAAGCCATTTAATGGTTCTATTGATCGATGAGCGGCCTGAAGAGGTGACAGAGATGTCACGTACCGTTAAAGGTGAAGTGATTTCCAGTACATTTGATGAGCCTGCTTCTCGCCATGTTCAGGTGGCCGAAATGGTTATTGAAAAAGCAAAAAGAATGGTGGAGCACAAAAGAGACGTTATTATTTTGTTAGACTCTATTACCCGTTTGGGTCGAGCCTACAATACTGTAGCGCCTTCATCAGGTAAAATTTTGACTGGTGGTGTGGATGCTAATGCACTTGAACGTCCTAAACGTTTTTTTGGTGCGGCACGTAATATTGAAGAAGGCGGTAGTTTGACAATTATTGCAACAGCTCTCGTTGAAACCGGTTCGCGTATGGACGATGTGATTTACGAGGAGTTTAAAGGCACGGGTAATATGGAGCTTCATCTTGAGCGTAAAATTGCTGAAAAACGTATTTACCCAGCGATTAACGTTAACCGTTCAGGCACACGTCGAGAAGAATATTTAGTGGACGCTGATATCCTTCAAAAAACTTGGATTCTCCGCAAAATTCTTAATCCAATGGATGAAATGGGTGCGATTGAGTTTTTGTTAGAACGCTTTAAGAAAACAAAAACAAATGGCGAGTTCTTTGATTCAATGAAGCGTTAGCAATTAATAATTTTAAGAAACAAAAAAAGAGCGTTTATATTTAAACGCTCTTTTTTTGCGTGTTGATATTTTATTAGGCTAGGCCGATTGTTCGCGCTTTATAGCGCGGTGGCCAATATCAGTTCGGAAGTATACATTGTCCCATTGAATTGAACCGACCGTCTCATAGGCCTTTAATTGCGCGTCGAGTACGCTGTTACCTAGGGCACAGGCGCACAGGACACGGCCGCCATTAGTGGTGATATCACCATTGCTCATTTTGGTACCAGCATGAAAGGTTTTAGCATCATCGGTCTCCGTTGGAATACCAGTAATAATGTCACCTTTATGATAGTCGAAAGGGTAGCCACCAGCGGCAAGAACCACGCCAATAGCTGTGCGAGTATCCCACTGAGCTGAGATGGTATCTAATTTATTATCAAGGGCGGCATTACACAGCTCAGTCAGGTCGCTCTTCAAGCGCATCATGATGGGTTGGGTTTCTGGGTCGCCAAATCGACAATTGTATTCAAGTACTTTGGGTGTTCCTTGAGCGTCAATCATTACGCCTGCGTATAGAAACCCGGTGTATGGAATACCGTCTTTTATCATGCCATCCAATGTTGGTTGAATAATGGTATCCATGATGAGGTCATGCATTTTAGGTGTTACAACAGGTGCAGGTGAGTAAGCACCCATACCACCCGTGTTAGGACCTAAATCTCCATTATCACGTGCTTTATGGTCCTGAGATGAGGCCATGGGCAGTGCTTGATTACCATTGGCAATGACAATAAAGCTGGCTTCTTCACCGAGCAAAAATTCTTCGATCACAACGCGATGACCTGCTTCACCAAAGGCATTGCCAGCTAACATGTCGTTGACCGCGTCAATGGCTTCTTGTTCAGTTTCCGCAAGGATAACGCCTTTGCCAGCGGCTAAACCATCAGCCTTTACAACAATAGGAGCGCCTTTGCTGCGAATGTAGTCGCAAGCAGGTTCGATATCGCTAAAGCTTTGATAGTCAGCGGTAGGAATATTATGGCGTGCTAAGAAGTCCTTACAGTAGGCTTTGGATCCTTCAAGTTGTGCAGCCAGTTGGGTCGGGCCAAAACAACGTAAACCGTTAGCGGTAAATTGATCAACGATACCGGCCACTAACGGAGCTTCGGGGCCAACAATGGTCAATTCAATTTTTTCTTCTAAGGCAAAGGTTAATAAGCGATCAATATCTTCAGCCTGAATGTCAATATTGGTAATGCCGGGTTCTTGTTCGGTGCCTGCATTACCGGGTGCTACATAGACCGTATCTACGTTAGAAGATTGCTTTGCTTTCCACGCTAAGGCGTGTTCACGCCCACCGCCGCCTACGATTAGTACATTCATTATAGAACTCCTTGATTAGTGCCTAAAGTGACGCATGCCCGTAAAGACCATGGCAATATCGTGCTCGTCAGCCGCTTGAATAACTTCCTCGTCACGCATTGACCCACCAGGTTGAATCACTGCTCGAATACCCACTTGAGCAGCATTATCGAGGCCATCTCTAAAGGGGAAGAATGCATCAGATGCCATGACAGAGCCAGTAACATCTAGACCTGCTTGTTCAGCCTTAATCGCGGCTATTCTCGCAGAATTAACACGGCTCATTTGACCGGCGCCTACGCCGATAGTCATGTTGTTTTTGCCGTAGATGATAGCATTTGACTTAACAAACTTAGCAACGCTCCAGCTGAACAATAAATCTTGCATTTCTTGTTTGCTGGGTTGTCGTTTGGTAACAACGGTTAGATCTGTGAATAACTCTTTATCAATAGTTTGGACAAGTAGGCCGCCATTAACACGCTTGAAATCATAGCGATCTTCGTCGCTTTTTTCCCATGGTCCGCTGTCCAGTAGGCGAAGGTTTTTCTTGCCAGCGATGACGGCCAAGGCATCTTCGTTAACACCTGGGGCGATAATGACTTCAACAAATTGACGATCTGTGATGGCTTTAGCTGTTGCTAAATCAAGTGGACGGTTAAACGCAATAATGCCGCCAAACGCAGATTCAGGATCTGTTTGGTAAGCTCGGTTGTATGCGTCCAGAATGTTATCACCAAGGGCTACGCCACAGGGGTTTGCATGTTTCACGATTACGCAGGCTGGCGAATCATCAAACTGTTTAACACACTCAAGCGCCGCATCGGTATCGGCGATATTGTTATAGGATAACTCTTTGCCTTGATGCTGAACTGCTGAAGCAATTGTGCCGGGTTGAGAGGCCTCTTCGGTAAAAAAGGCTGCTTTTTGATGAGGATTCTCACCGTAACGCATCACTTGTTTTTGTTTAAATTGTAGGTTGATAGTACGAGAAAAGTCGGCTTTATCGCCGTATTCTTGAATGGTCCCTAAATAATTTGCGATAGCGCCGTCATATTGAGCAGTATGCTCAAACGTCTTAACGGCAAAATTAAAACGACTAGGCGCATCGACTCCGCCAGTTGCCTTAATAGACTCAATGGTTTGTTGGTAATCATTAGGGTCAACTATAATGGTGACATCTTTATGGTTCTTAGCCGCAGCGCGAATCATAGTGGGCCCACCAATATCGATATTTTCGATGGCCGTTGCAAGATCACAATCTGGGTTTGCCACTGTTTGTTGGAAGGGGTATAGGTTTACAACAACTAGGTCGATCGGCTTGATATCATTATCTTGCATAATGGTTTGGTCAATATCACGGCGACCTAAAATACCACCATGAACTTTTGGGTGCAGCGTCTTGACGCGGCCATCCATCATTTCTGGAAACCCGGTGTAATCACTGATTTCTACAACAGGAATATTATTGTTTTGTAGTAATTTAGCGGTGCCGCCGGTTGAAATGATTTCAACACCTAAGCTGCTCAATTGTTGACAGAACTCAATAATGCCTGATTTATCGGAAACGCTAACTAAAGCGCGAGTGATTTTATTGCTCATTTTTTGACCTGTTTGTGAAAGAGTGTCAGGCCTAATTGGCCTATCTGAAAACAGGGTATTCTATAGAAAGTCGTATGTTTTTGCTGAGCTTTTTGCTACTCGGCTTAGAACTGAACTAGGGTTAAATATCCAAGTTGTAGCTGGCTAATTTCTTTCTCAGTGTGCCACGGCTTAAACCAAGCATCTTCGCAGCTTTAGACTGGTTAGACTTAGTATGGTTTAGCACCGCTTCAAATAATGGTTTTTCAACTTCACTGATGACTAGTGCGTGTAGGTCAACGACTTCTTGACCGTCAAGTTGTGCAAAATAGTTTTCGAGTGCTTGTGTCACTTGGTGACATAAAGGTTGTTTTGATTTATCTAAACTCATGCTACTTGGTGTTGTGTTTGTGTAAGGGCATGAAAAATTTTATCCATAAAATCTAGTTGTTGCTGAGGCTCTTGGATGGAAAAACTTTTCTTAACAAGAGGCAGTAATGATGTATCTAGGTGTTTAAAATACCAAGCTATATGCTTTCTGGCAATCCTGACGCCCATAATATCACCATAAAATTGATGTAGCTGCGTAATATGGCGAATAACAACCTGTCTTATTTCCTCAAAGTCAGGTGGCGCTAAGGTCTCGCCTGTTTTCAAGAAATGGTCAATTTCTCTGAAAATCCAAGGTCGCCCTTGGGCACCACGGCCTATTAACAGACCATCTGCATTGGTGTGATGTAATACGTCACGTGCTCGTTGAGGGGTAGTTATATCTCCATTGGCAAATACCGGAATGTTGATGGATTGTTTAACGAGTTTAATGGTGTCAAATTCAGCGTTTCCATCATATTTACAAGCACGTGTCCGACCATGAATCGCAAGGGCCTGTATGCCGGCTTGCTCGGCAATTTTAGCAATGGTGGGGGCGTTTTTACTGAGTGGATCCCAGCCAGTTCTTATTTTTAGCGTTACCGGAATGTGGACGGCAGAAACCACAGACTTTAAAATTTCTTCAACCAAAGGTTCGTCTCTTAATAAGGCTGAACCAGCAGCGACATTACATACTTTTTTAGCAGGACAGCCCATGTTGATATCAATAATTTGTGCGCCATTGGCTTGATTAAAGAGAGCCGCTTCAGCCATTTTTTTGGGATTTGTGCCAACAATTTGTACCGAGCGAGGCTCGTCCTCGCCATTATGATCGAGTTTTAATAAGGTTCGTCGGTGTTTGCGTAAAGCTGGGTTTGACGCAGTCATTTCAGACACCGCTAAGCCAGCGCCTAATTCCCGACAAAGTTGACGAAAAGGTCTGTCGGTTATTCCAGCCATTGGGGATAAGACTAAGTTGTTACTTAATGTATACGGACCAATTTTCATAAGAACTTAAAGGGGTTGAGTTGAGAGTTTTATGCGACACTCTCAGGTGTTTAGTGTCGCTATTGTCTGATCTTGAGTCAATCCTTAGCGGCGATTTATCGCAAGCATTTTACCTTAAGGTTGAAAGGATATTTCAAAACCAAAGGCAGTTTTGCTAGGTTTTTGGAAGGTAAGCGTAATGTTCCTTAGGGATTGAGGTGCGAAATAATCATTGATTTCACTGTCTGCTAGGTAATCATTTTTAGTGAAAACTCCTTGAGCTATTGGCTCACCGAGAGTCGATGTTAGTAGCAATTTTATGCTTGGATAGGGTTGTTCGGCTAAGGCGGAATTCTTGATCGTGAGTTGAAAAGACAGCAGCTCATCTAGCTTTGAGTGAGGCGTAAGCTGGCGTGCAATGATGTGAATTTCATCCAGGTTTTGGTAGCTAGGAATTGATAAGTCGAAGGTGTTATTGAGTTTTTTGAAGAAGGGTTGTAATTGTGTGTTCTGAGTTAATCGTGTTGATTCAATGAAGGCAATTTGAGTGAGAAGCACTAACACTAATACAAATGAAAGCAGACCGTATGGCAGTTTATAGTGATGGGTGGTTTTTGTAGACTCCCATGCCGCAATAATTGGAGGAGAATCAGCTTCAGACGAGTGCTCTTGGGTAGCAGTCGATGACTGAGTGATGTCTTCATTGGGCTTAATGGGAACAGTTCGCTCAATATCGGCGCTGAGTTCATTTTCCCGTGCATTAAATACTTTATGGCAATGGCCGCAGCGAATAACGCCTGACTTAACTGCTAATTGTTCAGGGGTGACATGTAGTGTACTAAAACAAAAAGGACAAAGTGCATAAGGCATTGCTCAAGTTTTTTTAACGGCATGGAGGCAAGCCCAATTGTCTCTAATGGTGGCAGGGCAGAAGATGAATTCATGTTGGTAGGCGCTAATAACTTGCGTTACTTGTTCGCTAAGGATGCCAGACAATAATAAATGGCCTTTGGGTTTAACTAAGGCTGAAATATCGCTTGATAGTGAGATAAGCGGCTCAGCTAAAATATTCGCAATAACAATGGCTTGGGGTTTTCGAGGGTATTGATCAGCGGCATAAACTTTGACTTTATCAAGTACATTGTTTTGTTCGGCATTGCTCGTTGTGGCGATAAGTGCCTGAGGGTCAATGTCTATGCCAATAGCACTTTTTGCACCTAATAAAAGACCTGCAATAGCGAGTATGCCAGAGCCACATCCAAAGTCGATAATATTGCTTTTTGTAAGATCATGTTTGGCTAACCAATCGAGACAAAGGGCGGTCGTAGGGTGTGTGCCGGTGCCAAATGCTAGACCAGGGTCGAGTCGTAATAAGGTTGCATTGGAATCTGCAATGTCATGTTCGGTAGAGCAAACCCAAAAGTTATCGCCAAATTTAATGGGTTGGAAATTTTCAAGCCAAACACGTTCCCAGACTTGGTCTTCTAGACGCTCAATAGTTAATTGCCACTCGCCCTGATGGCCAAGTTGTTGGTTAAAAAATTGCTCGATATTTTTAAGGTCGTCTTGTTCGTCAAACAAACCTGTAATGGAGACATGTTGCCATAGAGGCGTGCTATTTAATGGCGGCTCATAAATAGGTTGGTCGGCTCTGTCTGTGATGGTCACAGACAGAGCGCCAAGGTTTTCTAATAAGCCTTCAATCGTTGCGGCTAACTCTTGAGTTGTTGCAATGGTCAATTGTTGCCATGCCATGCCGATTACATCCCCAGTTTCTTTTCAAGGTAATGAATATTATAGACGCCTGAGGCAAAATCTTTGTCGACCACAATGTCCTTTAATAACGGGATATTGGTGTGAATGCCATCAATAACCGTTTCGTTAAGAGCTGTTTTTGTGCGAGCAAGTGCAGAGTCGCGAGAGGGGCCTGATGCGATCAGTTTGCCGATCATCGAGTCATAGTATTGAGGCACGGTGTAGCCGTTATAGATATGGCTATCAAAGCGAATGCCAGGACCGCCTGGGATATGTAACTGTGTGATTTTCCCTGGTGAAGGCATAAAGGTTTCAGAATGCTCAGCATTTAGACGACATTCAATAGCGTGACCTGAAATTTTAATATCATCTTGCGTGTAACCAAGTGGTAGACCAGCGGCAATTTTCAGTTGTTCAGCAACAATATCGACACCAGTGACAATTTCTGTAATTGGATGCTCTACTTGAACCCGTGTATTCATTTCAATGAAATAAAATTCACCTTTCTCATATAAGAACTCAAAGGTTCCTGCTCCATAGTAGCCAATATCTGTACAGGCTTTCGCACAGCGAGTACCAATTTCTTGGCGAACCTCTTCGCTGATGCCAATTGCGGGCGCTTCTTCAATTACTTTTTGGTGCTTACGCTGAGTTGAGCAATCACGTTCTCCCAAGTGAATGGCGTTACCGTGTTGGTCGGCCAGCACTTGGAATTCGATATGGCGTGGCGTTTCAAGGAATTTCTCCATATACACCATATCGTTACCAAAAAAGTTTTTAGCCTCGGTTTTGGTCAGTGAAATGGCATTCAAAAGGGCTGCTTCTGTATGAACCACACGCATCCCGCGGCCACCACCACCGCCAGCAGCTTTAATGATAATGGGGTAGCCAATATCACGGGCTAATCTGACATTTCGTTCTTTGTCATCGTTTAACGGGCCATCTGAACCGGGAACGCAAGGCACGCCAGCCTTAATCATTGCCTCAATCGCTGAGACTTTATCACCCATTAGGCGAATTGTTTCCGAGCGAGGGCCAATAAATGTAAAGCCGCTTTGTTCTACGCGTTCAGCAAAGTCCGCATTTTCAGACAAAAAGCCGTAGCCGGGGTGAATAGCTTGGGCATCGGTAATTTCTGCAGCACTAATAATGGCGGGTACGTTTAGGTAGCTTTCTGTAGATGAAGGACCGCCAATACAAACGGATTCATCTGCTAAACGAACGTGTTTTAAATCACGGTCGGCAGAGGAGTGAACGGCAACTGTTTGGATGCCCATTTCGCGACAGGCACGCAAAATACGCAAAGCAATTTCACCACGGTTGGCAATAAGAATTTTATCGAACATATTTTTCTCGTCTCAGGGGCGGTTATTCGATGATGAAAAGTGGCTGATCAAATTCGACTGGGTGGCCATTCTCAGTCAACACTGATGCAATAACACCAGATTTGTCCGCTTCAATTTGGTTAAGGATTTTCATTGCTTCAATAATGCACAAGGTATCGCCTTTTTGAACGGATTGACCTATTTTGACGAAAGGGGCCGAGCCTGGCGCAGGTGCGTCATAAAACGTGCCGACCATTGGAGAAGTAATAACATGTCCAGACGGCTGTTCAGTATTGTCGCTTGCAGCTGCTTGAGGCGCAGCGCTGGCAACGGCTGGAGAGGCAGCAGGTGCAGGCATTTGTGTTACGGCAACAGGTTGTGTTGAAGAGTAACGATTGATACGTACAGACTCTTCACCTTCGTGAATTTCAATTTCTGCAATATCTGACTCTTCGATGAGTTCGATCAGTTTTTTAACTTTTCTTATATCCATAATTAATCTCTTGATGGTTTTTGTATTAATGGGAGAGCTGCAAGCAGCGCTAATTTATAACTGTCGGGGCCGAAGCCACAGATAACACCTTTGGCAATATCTGAAAAATAAGAGTGTTGGCGAAATGACTCGCGAGCATGAACATTTGATAAGTGAAGCTCAATAAAAGGTGTGTCGCTTGCTAATAGGGCATCACGCAAGGCAACGCTAGTGTGCGTAAAAGCCGCTGGGTTTAATAAGATAACAGCAACCTTATCATGCTTACTTTGTTGTACTTTATTAACAAGGTCATGCTCTGCATTACTTTGATAGAAAAGCAATTCGTGTCCGTGTTGTTCGGCCAGCTGAGTTAAGGAATGCTCTATATCAGCGAGAGTTTGAGCGCCATAAATCCCAGGTTCTCGTGTGCCTAGCATATTTAGGTTTGGGCCGTTGATGACTGAAATAATTGCCATAATGTACTAACTTAAAAATAATTGGTTATGCAATTTCATCTTGCAATAAGGGGGGATTTTGCCAAAGCTTTTGGATAAAGTCTATATAAAATGTTATTTCGCGAAAGATAAAGACAAATATAAGCAAGTTAGCAGGAGTTAGCCTTTTGAAAGCTGAATGGATTTAAGAATTTTGGATCGTTCAAGAAGCCCTACTTGACGAGTAATAATGCGGCCTTCAGGGTTGATAATAACAGAAAAAGGAAGGGCGCCCATGGTGTTGCCGTATTGCCTTGCTAGATCCAGACCCTGTATTTCGGCAATTAAATTTGGGTAGTTGATGCCTACTTCTAAAGCAAATTTGTTAACTGAGACCGTGTTATCAATGGCAACTCCAATGAACTGTAGGTTGGTTGTACCATATTCTTTTTGTATGGCAATGAATTCAGGGATTTCTTCACGACAAGGTGGGCACCAAGTTGCCCAGAAATTAAGCACGATATAATTGCCGTCCCATTCCTTTATGTTTCGTAACTGGCCTTGAAGGTCGGGGAAAGAAAACTCTGGCCGCATGGTTGGGGGCTGCTGAGTAGCTGTCGTGTCGTTAGAGCTAATAGTTAAAGGGTTCTTGCTAAACAAAGTGATAGCAACAGTAGCGAAGATAAGTATAAAACCAATTGAAAATAGAGCCTTCTTCTTCATTTATTTCAGTATTTGTAGTTGTTTTAGAAAATCGTCAGCTGCCATATAGCCGATGACTCGATGTTGTTTTATTTCAGTGCCGTTAGGCGAAAAAAATAAAATGGCTGGTGGCCCAATAAGTGAGAAAGCATTTAATAATGCTCGATCTTCATCATTATTTTTGGTGACATCTGCTTGTAATAGCAGGGTGTTTTTTAAAGCCTGTTGGATAGATGGTTCACTAAAGGTAAAGGCTTCCATTTCTTTACAGGAAACACACCAGTCAGCATAAAAATCTAACATGACGAATTGTTTGTTTTGAGAGGCAAGCTGTAAAGCAGCCTGTAAGTCGTCAATATTTTGGATTCTCTTAAATGGCAGGCTATGCTGTAGAGTGTTATTTTTTTGCGAAAGACTAAAGTTGGCTAAAGGTTTTAAGGGGTTGCTTCCGCCGGAGGCTGCACCGAGCATTAAAATAACACCATAGATCATCAAAATAGCACCGACTCCTTTGGATAGTTTTTGCCAACCCGAAGAATTTTCTGGTAACCGATCCAGTGCTTTAAGGTAAATGGCGCAAATAATAAATAAGCTTGCCCACAAAAGGAGTGTGATGCTGGCCGGTAAAATGCGCTCTACAAGCCAGATAGCGACAGCCAATAATAACACCCCAAAGAAGTACTTAATGGGCTCCATCCAGTGCCCGGCCTTAGGTAATAATTTACCCGCAGAAACACCGATAATTAGTAAGGGAATGCCCATACCGATGCCTAACGAGAATAGTGCAAGGCCGCCTAATACAGCATCGCCCGTTTGTCCTATATAAATCAACACCCCGGCGAGTGGCGCAGCAACACAGGGGCCAACAATAAGTGTCGATAAAATACCCATGATTGCACTGCCCCATAAGGAGCCGTGTTTTTGGTGTTGTGACAGTTGAGATAGTTTACTTTGGAGTGCATTAGGCAGCTGTATTTGATACAAGCCAAACATCGATAAAGCGAGTAACACAAAAAGCCCACTAAAAATGCTGAGAATCCAAGGGTTTTGAAAGGTGGCTTGTAAGTTACTACCAAACAGGCCCGCTAATATGCCGAAAAGCGCATACGTTATTGCCGAGGCAAACACGTAACTAAAGGATAAATAAAAGGCTTTACGTGTAGTAAGGCTTTTGCCATGCCCAATAATAATGCCAGACAGAATAGGGATCATGGGAAATACACAAGGCGTCAATGAGAGTAATAGACCAAACCCAAGGAAGGTTAAAGCGGTCAACCAAACGGTATTGTCCACAAGGGCTTTGGCGATTCTGCCCTGTTCCGAAATATTGCTAGGGGTAGGTTTTGTCGGCTGGGTAATATTTAGGTGGTTTGTCGGTTGCAGGGATAAGCTCACCGTTTTATTCATGGGCGGGTAGCAAACCCCAATATCAGCACAGCCTTGAAATCGAATGTTGAGCGTTACGTTTGTGGGTTTAACAAGTGGATTGGTTAAGCGTTGGGTGAGTTGTAAATCATGGTAATAAACCACCGTATCACCAAATATCTCATCTACTTTGCGCTTGCCTTTTGGGAATTTTATTGCTTCTAACTGAACGCCTTGAGGGTTGATTACTGTTACCTCAACCTGTTGTTGATATAAGTAATAACCGTCAGCAATTTGCCAATTTAAGATAATGTGTTGTTGGTCGTTTACCTCTGCAAAAAATTTAAAGGCATCGTCTGGTTCCAGTAATGCATCAGAGGGGGAAGTGCTGAATCGATCAAATAAATCACCTATTGTATCGGTAATATTTTTTTTATTAAGGTCTGCCTCAGCTGCAAGCCCCATTGATGTAGAAAATACAGCGCAAAGGAGAAGACATAAAATAATTACATTTCTTGTTTTCATTGAGTAATTGATTGGGTCAGTATGCTAACTTGAAATATCAAGCATTGCTCAGGTGCTTGTTGTTCATTGTTATTTGTAGGCATTATAACGCCACCGGTAATACAAAGGAGCTGATTTTGTTTTGCATAGAGATTAGGACCTGAAGAGCTCCTGATATCTTTCTTTTTAATGTTGTTATTGTGCTGTTTATCTGTATGCCAGTTTTTACAAAGGCATCGTTCCTGTGTAAGCTGTTGGCTATGAATCCCTTTTCTGTATTTTTGTTACTCTTAATTGTTGTCCCTGTGGTGGAAATTTATTTCCTCATTCAAGTGGGAGGCATAATCGGTGCGTTTCCTACCGTTGTGTTGATTTTGCTGACAGCGGTATTAGGTGCTTACCTGTTTAGATTGCAGGGCCTAGCAACACTACAGCGCATACAGGCAAGCCTGTCTAGAGCTGAGGTACCAGCAGTGGAGATGGTTGAGGGTGCTATGTTGCTGGTCAGTGGGGCCTTGCTGTTAACACCAGGCTTTTTGACGGACATTATTGGTTTTCTTTGTTTAGTGCCGTCGTTACGATATCGCTTTGCGCGCTCTATTCTGCAGAGCTCGTTAATGGGCCAAGCCTCTTTCCAACAAGATGGCCCGTTTCAACAAGACAGCCGTGAAGACGCGTTGGATGGGGATATCATCGAAGGTGAGTTCAAGCGGGAAGACGAGACTGATGTAACAAAAAAAACAACTAAACCACCTAAGCTATAAAACGACTTCAAACCCTTCAAAGTTAGGGTGCCCAATATATAAACCTTTTGTTTGCCCGGCTTGAGCGTGCACTTGTTTAAACGCGTCCGAGTGAGTCCAGTCATCAAAAGCCGCTTTATCTTGCCATGTTGTATGTGAGGCAAATAGGGTGTGATCCTCAAGTGCTGGGCCACGTAAAAGGTGAAATGTTTTAAAACCAGGGACTTCATTTAAGCGAGATTCGCGTGAACGCCAAACTTCTTCAAACTCGTTTTCTTTGCCAAGGCTTACTTTAAAGCGGTTCATTGCGATAAACATAACACTGCTCTTTTTTGGTTAAATAAGACTTTTTTACCATTCATTACGCTGAATAATCGAGACTATTAAATGGATATCGTCGTCGTTAATGATACGTTAACCAAAGAGGTTAGCGTATGTTCTTTTAAGACTGCAATATAAATATTTAGTAAGGGGACTAATACCACTAGTGGTTCAAGGGGTGTTGACAGTGCGTGCAAAATGCGATAATTAAATAAGTGTTGCACTGCAATAAAAACACTGTATAATCCAACGCAGCAAAGAAGAAGTTATTGCTTATACCTTAAAAAAAATAAAAGGATATGACATGTTAAATAATCTAGAAACTTTATTCGCTCCCGCAAAAAAATTAGTTGAATTAAATAAAGCACAGTTCGAAAAAGCTATTGCCGCACAACAAGCTGCAGCTAAAGAATATGTTGCTCTCACTGAAGCACGCATTAAAGCGGCTACTGCCATTACAGATCTTGAAGGCCTAAGTGCTTTTGTTAAAGATCAGGTTGAACTGGCCCAAAGTAGCTTTGAAAAAGTACAAGCTGAGAGTAAAGAATTGATTGAAGAGGTTAAGGCTTATAACGAAGAAGTGATTAAGCTTGTTCAAGAAAGCAACTCAGTAGTAACTCAAGAAGTTAAAGACACTGTAAAAAAAGCAGCTAAAAAAGCAGCTTAAAGTGAAACTAATTGCTTGACTATTTGTGAGAAGTCCTCTTTTTGAGGATGGTTTAATAGCCATAAAAATCCGCTGCCAAATTTGGTAGCGGATTTTTTTTGTTTATGAGTTTCTTAAGAAAACAGACGTCATATATTTATAGCCAGTTTAGGCGTTTAACTTATAGAAATGGGCGAATGTTTGGTTGGCTGGTTTTCAGATGCTCTTTAAATGCGTTAACTTGATTGGGTGTGCGTTCAGTTCTCGTCAGGCTAATGTTGACCTCGGCGATAATATGACTAGGGGGGGCGGATAAAAATAAAATGCGATCGGCTAGTGTTATCGCTTCGCTTAAATCATGGGTAACAAATAATATAGACCTTGGTTTTTCATGCCATAAGTTTAATAAAGCCCCTCTGGCTTTGTTCGCGTTGGCCTGGTCGAGCGAAACGAAAGGCTCATCCATTAACAACAAGTTACTTGGTAAGCAAAAAGCTCTTGCAAGTGAAACCCGTCGTTGCATTCCCAGTGATAAATGATGGGGGTAGCTATGTAGATGGTCGCCTAAGTTTAAGGATTGAAGAGTTTTTATTATGCTGGCTAAAGAAGCATCGGGCTGGGTTGCTAATTGAATGTTTTCCAAGACAGTTCGCCATGGTAATAAACGGGGAGTTTGGAAAACGTAACTGGGTCGAAGCTTGCTGCTTTGATTATTAATAGTACCGTCATAATCACTATCAAGGCCCGCGATAATATTAAGCAGCGTTGTTTTGCCACAGCCTGATGGGCCGACAAGGCAGACAAACTCATTATTTGTTATATCGAAAGAAAGGTTTTCTATGACGGTGAACGTTTCCTTAAGCCCACTTTTTGGAAAGTTCTTCTTTTTTATATCGACAGTAAGAGAGCTCATCGTACGTTATTTCCAGCGTTGAGATTTTTTGTCCAAGGGTTTTAATATCATGCTTTCTATCAATTGAATAACAATAATAAAAGAAACGGTATAAGCCATAATGCTGGGGATATCAAAAAGTTGAAAAAACAGGTGTATTTGATAACCCATGCCATCGCTTCTGCCTAACATTTCAACGACTAAAATTATTTTCCATATTAGAGCAAGGCCGGTTCTGGCGGCAGCCATAATGTAAGGAAAGAGCTGGGGGAGAATTACATGACGCAATGTCTTGTAGCGCCCAAATCGATAAGCCCTAGTCATTTCCATAAGGTGCTCATCTAGGTTTTTAGTGCCTTCTCTAATGGTGACGATAACGTTGGGAATCTTGTTGATAACGACAGCGAAAATAGCAGCTGTTTCAACCAAACCAAACCAAATGTAACACAAGATAATAGTCACCAAAGCAGGGATATTTAGCAGAATGATTAGCCAACTATCAAAAAATTGATTGAGTGAATTGTGCCGCCCTAAAAGAATCCCAATGGCGGTTCCTATAAGCATGGCCAGAAAAAAACTAATTATTAACCGATATAAAGTTACGCCAAGGTGATGTGGTAATTCATGGGTTTGAATAGCATGTGCCAGTGTCTTATAAACCAGTAAAGGTGAGGGTAAGACGGGGCTGTTAAATGTGACCGCGGCAAGTTGCCAAATTAATATCAGCAGCCCTAATGATAACACCGAGTTTAAGAATGAGGAGCGTAGCATCATGAGGTTGATTAATTAATGGCCGCTATTCCAAAATAAATTAGGGTCAAATTGCTTGACTGTCCCGACAAGTTTTTCACCTCCAATATCGGCTAATATAGAGTAAATATCAGCAATGGCTTGTTTCTCTTCAGCTGAAAATTTTTTAATTTGTCCTTCGCAATAACTCTTGCGTAACAGTTGTTGAGTCAGTGTGTTGTGTGTCTTGGTTAGCGGCAAGATGGCTTTCCAGTGTTTATCGGAAGTACATAAGAGCTGAGTGGCATCATGGCTAGCGGTGAGAAAATTATTGAGGCTGATTGACTGCTCTCGTGCCCATTTTTCACTAAAAACGTAGCCAAGGATGGGAACGGTTTTGTTGATACCGAGTTGCTGAATAATCTCATGCGTATTAATAATTTCACGATAAGCATCTGCTTTTAAACGCGTACTATAGTGCCAATAATTGATTAGGGCGTCCAACTGGCCTTGTTTGATGAGGCTATTGAGCAGCGGTGGGGCGCCAAAAAATGTATCGAGGCTTGTTTGAAGGTCGATGCCTTTTTTTAATGCTAATGCTCGGAGTAACAGCCAGTTTTTATCTAGCTCGCCTCCTGCGATCCCTAATCTCTTACCGCTCAAATCCTTGATGGAATGAATAGCTGAGTCATTAGGCACCATAATAGAACCTGCCGCGGATGAATAGGGGGCAAATAAATAATCAGATGAGAATTGGCGTTGGCGCGCAACCCATGTCCAATCTGAGACAATAATATCGGCGGCACCTGCTTGCAGTGCAATTTTGCCCGCTTGAGTGTTGGCTAAAGGCTGGATGATGAGTTCAAAACCATTTTTTTTATCAAGTCGGTTTTTCTTTATGGTTTCTAATGTCCAGTTAACAGTACCAAACTTAAGGACAGATATTTTTATCGGCGTGCCTGTATCGGCGACAGCGCTATAAGATAAAATAAATGCAGTAATCAGTACGTAGCTGGTGAGGTATGTTTTTAATGATAGTCGCATCTATAGTAAAGGGGGCTGTTGTAATAATTGTTATAGAAGCTAGTTTATCTTAATTACGGTGAAGGTGAAGTGAATGATGAAATAGGCCTTGGGAGGTATATAAAAGCCCTAGTTTGGAGTTAGCTTTATGAACTAATTTATTGACCTATAAATTTAAACTGCGGTAAGGTGTACAAAGTACGAATGTGGCTGTAAGTCATTAATTATAAATGAGAATAATTTTCAATTGAAAGTAATTCTCAAGAAGCTCGTAACCTTTTGAAGTGCGGGAGTTTCTTAAGAAAAATTAGGAGAAGCAGTTTAGATTGTATGAATGCCGTATCGCCAATAATAAACACAAATAAGTTAATCGACAAATTTGGTCGACAAGTCACCTATGTGCGAATTTCTGTGACAGACCGTTGTGATTTTCGCTGTGTGTATTGTATGAGCGAGGATATGGAGTTTTTACCGCGCGAAGAGGTATTGAGCTTAGAGGAAATAACTCGTTTATCGAAGGCTTTTGTAGAAATGGGCGTGACGAAAATTCGTATAACAGGGGGTGAGCCTTTGGTACGAAAAGATATCGTCAATATGCTGGCAGATGTTGCTAAGTTAGAGGGCTTGGAAGAATTAGTTATTACGACAAATGGTTCGCAATTAACTAAATTAGCACACCCATTGAAAGAGGCTGGCGTCAAACGAATCAATATCAGCTTAGATAGTCTTGATGCGGATAAATTCAAAAAAGTAACGCGAGTGGGTGACCTTAATACTGTCTTAGAAGGTATTCAAGCTGCTAAAAAAGCGGGCTTTGAAAAAATTAAACTAAATGCGGTGATTCTTAAAAATAGGAATCACGATGAGGTAAACAGCTTAGTTCAGTTTGCAATGAAAGAGGGGCTCGATATCAGCTTTATTGAAGAAATGCCTTTAGGGGCCATAGAAAGTCACTCGAGACAAGAGGCGTATTACTCTAGTGATGAAATTAAGCGCGATATAGAACAACAATTTGAATTGCTACCAAGTACAAAAAATACGGGTGGTCCAGCACGTTATTACGGCGTAAAAGGTTATGATAATTTGGTAGGTTTTATTTCTCCACATAGCCATAACTTTTGTGATACTTGCAATAGAGTGCGTGTTACAGCATCGGGCTTGTTGTTATTGTGTCTGGGGCAAGAGCACTCAATGGATTTAAAGCAGGTACTAAGAGCGAACCCAACAGATTTAAATAAGGTCAAAGAAGCGCTTATAGAGTCAATGGACATAAAGCCTAAAGGGCATGATTTTGATATGACAGAACAACCTGTTATTTTTCGACATATGAGTGTTACGGGCGGTTAAGTGTGAGTGTGGCAAAGAGGTAAGTTTTACCAATCAAATTAGGCCTTATGTCTTTACGGTATAAATTTTTTGTTAATGTTATTAAAAGTAAATAGAACCCACAGGAGGGTGTTATGCAGATGTCATTAGTTATTGACGCAAATAAATGTACGGGTTGTTTGCAGTGTGAAATGGCTTGTTCTTATGAAGGCGAGGGTGTTTTTAACCCAGCAAAATCCAGAATTAAAATCTTCCCATTTCATGAAGAAGGTATTTTTGTACCTTACACGTGTACCCAATGTGATGAAGCGTGGTGTATGCATGCTTGTCCTGTTGAAGCGATTCAGTTGAATAAAGAAACAGGCGCAAAAGAAATTGTTAATGATTTATGTGTTGGCTGTAAAGTTTGCACGATTGCCTGCCCATTCGGAACGGTTAACTATAATGCAGACAGTGGCAAAGTGATTAAATGTGATTTATGTGGCGGTGACCCAGAGTGTGCAAAAGCATGCCCAACGGATGCTATTACTTATCAAGATGCGAACTGGACTGGGTATGACAAAATGAAAGGTTATGCGGCGAAAGCGATGCCAGCAAAATAACGACTGACGTTATAAGATAAATGGCATTCATCGGCGTTTGATATCCATTAGCTGATCAAAGTGCTAATAGAAAGGGCGAGACAAAAGTCTCGCTTTTTTTATGCTTTATTTTAGCTTTAAAGGAACGTGTGATGAATCGAAAAGTTGCAACCTGAACAGCAAAGCCAGTGTTCTTTGAGTTGACAACAAGTGAGGCTGAATAATGAAACTATTTAAAAAAAAAACAATTTACATTAGACATGGGGTTCTCGCGCAAAGAGTTTCTTTCGTTGCTCGAGAACCAAAATAAATTGGTTTATAAACGCGATGAAAATCTCATTATCTTTACAGTAGCTGATCAACAGGCGCGTCTTAGCTTAGGTCATGAGGGTACGCATAAAGTATCCTCTACGCGCCTACCAATGTTGCCCGTGAGCTTTGACTTTTCAACGATGGATGATGAAAAGCAAGCGCAGTTTATGGACGTGTTTTTGCTTAAGTTTCTTCGTGGTGGGGGCTAGCCAGTCCCGTAAGTTTCTTGATACTTAAGAATACTGTTTAAATGCTCAGGTTCAGCTGATTCTTTGAGGTAATCGATAATGTCTGCTAAGCCAATAATAGAAGCGACTTTAAAGCCATAGCTTTCTTCTACATCGTCGATTGCTGAGGTGTCGCCACGACCTTTTTCTTGCCGATTAAGCGCGATTAGAACACCGGATGCAGTCGCATTAGCTGATCGAATAATATCGACAGACTCTCTAACCGAGGTTCCGGCACTAATAACATCATCAACAATGATAGCGTTACCCTTCAGTTCTGAGCCGACTAACAAGCCACCTTCGCCGTGGTCTTTGACTTCTTTACGATTAAAAACATAGGGTATATCTTGATTTGACACCTCAGATAAGCCAATAGACACAGCGCAAACAAGTGGAATGCCTTTATAAGCGGGGCCATATAAAATATTGTAATCCATGCCAGAGTCTATCAAGGCATGTGCATAGAAATGCCCTAATTTTCGTAAACGATAGCCCGTGTTAAATAGCCCGGTGTTAAAAAAGTAAGGGCTAATTCGGCCAGACTTTAGGGTGAATTGTCCGAATTTGAGTGCGTTGCATTGCAGGGCGAATTCAATAAACTCGCGTTTGTAATTTTTCATGGTCTGATTATCTGGGTTAATGTTGGGCTATTTTATACTGAAAGGTGCTCTATTTCGTAGGAACGAAGCAATCTTTTGGCGCGATATTATTCTGAATCAGTTTGTGCAGTTAGGTTAACTTCTTGGCTGCTGATATCAATTTCTATGTTTAACTCAATCGGGCGGCAGCAGACACTGCAGTCCTCGACTGTTTGATGGTTGCCTTGAGAGGTGTCGATGAAGGTATCGATTCGTTCTCCGCAGTATGGGCAACTGTAAGTTTTGTTGATCAGTAATTCGTTCATTCGCTGGGTAAAAAGTGTTCTACGGTATCATTTAGAAAGTTCCATCCTTGCTCGGTGCAGCGGTAGCTTGAAGCGTTCCGCTGTAATAATTTCTTGTTAACCAGTGAGTCTAAGATGGCTTGTATTTGGTAAGCGTTTTGATGTGTTTGTTGTTGATAGTGGTCAACTGTAAAGCCTGATTTTAAGCGCAAAGCATTCATCATGTATTCAAAAGGTAACTCAGCGTCTTTAACGATATTTTTTCCACCTATAACATCTTGAGTGCCCGCCAGCTTGATGTAGTCTCGAGGCAGTTTCTTTTTCCAATAGCGTGAGATAGTACCTTGTTCATCGGTTAACTTGCCATGTGCGCCCGCGCCGATTCCAATGTAGTCGCCAAATTGCCAATAATTTAGGTTATGACGAGACTGCTGCCCCTCGGCAGCATAGGCAGATACCTCGTATTGGTTAAGTTCGTTATCAATTTTTGTTTGACAGGCAACTTGCATATCCCAAATTAACTCATCATGCGGTAACGCTGGTGGGTGTTTATAAAATAAGGTGTTTTTTTCAAGGGTGAGTTGATAATGAGACAGGTGGCCTGTGTGGTAACTTAGTGCCATTTCAACGTCGTCAATGGCTTGTTGGATGTTCTGGCCGGGTAAGCCAAACATGAGGTCAAGATTGATTCTATTAAAACCAGCTTTTTGTGCTAGTTGGATGGCATTATGCGCTTGCTCAGCATCATGAACACGGCCCAGTTTTTTCAAATGTTCGTTATTAAAGCTTTGCACGCCAATGGATAGGCGGTTAATACCAATTGCGTGAAAGTCAGAAAATTTCTTGGCTTCGGCTGTACCAGGATTAGCTTCTAAGGTAATTTCAGTCTGTTTATTAATACCCAGCGCATTATCGGTTGCCTCTAGAATGCGGTGAATACTAGCAGCGGAAAAGAGGCTGGGTGTGCCGCCACCGATAAAGATACTTTTTAATGACTTATTGTTAACAGTTTCTATTTCGGTTGAGAGATCTTTTATCAGCGCGTTAACGTACAGTTCTTCGTTATAGTCGCCTTTTTTTTCATGTGAATTAAAGTCACAATAGGGGCATTTTTTAATGCACCAAGGGATATGAATATAGAGGCTATAATCTGTTGAGCCTTTTGTCATGCTTGCGTCGTGAAGTAATCAGAAATTTGAGGCATGAGTTGGTTCAATGCTTTGGCGCGATGACTGATTGTGTTTTTGATAGAGGGCGCTAGCTCAGCAGAGAGGCACTGGTGTTCAGGGGTAAAAAAAACGGGGTCATAGCCAAAACCATTATCGCCATTTTCTTGAAATGCGATACGCCCTTCCCAAACACCATGAGAGATCAAAGGGGAAGGGTCATTAGCATGTGCCATGAAAACCATCACGCAATGAAAGCGTGCTGTACGTTTTTCCTGAGCTACGTCGGCTAACGCATTGAGTAACTTTGCGGTATTTTTTTTATCGTTGCTGGGTAAGCCTGCATAACGGGCAGAATAGACGCCAGGCGCGCCATTAAGGGCATCAACTTCTAGTCCAGAGTCATCCGCAATGGCAGGTAAACCTGAAATTTTTGTTGCTTGTCTAGCCTTAATGATAGCGTTTTCAATAAACGTAGTGCCGGTTTCTTCGGCATCAGGCACATCAAAATGTGATTG
The DNA here is from genome assembly GCF_000442595.1 of Cycloclasticus zancles 78-ME. NCBI lineage: Bacteria > Pseudomonadati > Pseudomonadota > Gammaproteobacteria > Thiotrichales > Piscirickettsiaceae > Cycloclasticus > Cycloclasticus zancles. The sequence goes on from NC_021917.1 coordinate 614,578, forward strand.
TGAAACAATCTCAATGTTTTGATGTTTAAGCATCGCCTGAATTTCTGCTATTTTCCCTTTATTGCTGCTGGCCAGCACAAGTTGTTGGATCATTTTGCTAAGGCGTCACGCTGTTGCTGCATTAATTCGCTAATGCCAGATGCGGCAAGGTTTAACATTTCATCCAGTTCTTCACGACGGAAAGCATGCCCTTCCGCAGTGCCTTGAACTTCGATGAAGGCACCTGCTTCATTCATAATGACATTCATGTCAGTTTCCGCTTCGGAATCTTCGGGGTAGTCTAAGTCTAGTACTGGCACGCCGTTGAAAATGCCTACAGAGACAGCAGCAATTTGACCATGGATTGGGTTTTTCTTGATTTTTTTCTCATCGAGTAATTTTTCAATAGCCAATGACAAAGCAATAAAACTCCCCGTAATAGAGGCGGTGCGTGTCCCGCCATCTGCTTGAAGAACATCGCAGTCGATAGTGATCGTGTAGCCATCTAGTGCGTTTAGATCAACGGCGGCACGCAAAGAACGACCTATGAGACGTTGAATTTCTTGTGTGCGACCGCTTTGTTTGCCGCGCGCAGCTTCGCGACCCATACGGCTGTGTGTTGAACGCGGAAGCATGCCGTACTCAGCAGTGACCCAGCCTTGACCTTTGTCTTTTAAAAACCTTGGTACACGGCTTTCAACCGAAGCGGTGCATAGGACTTGGGTGTCACCACAGGCAATTAATACAGACCCTTCGGCGTGAATCGTAAAGTTGGTTGTTATTTTTACTTCGCGAAGTTGGTCAGGGTTACGTCCACTGGGTCTCATGTTTTTTCCTATGATAATAATATTGAATGACGGGCAACGTTGAAAATGCCACGTTTGATAATATGCGCATTATAGGCCAGAAAAATCACTTTATCTGACTGAATTAAGAATTCTGGCGGTAGTTTATGATATTCAATAAGTCGTCGATGGACTGGGGCCTTTTAGAGGGTGACATTTGCATGGCCCAGTCGATAGCGTAAAGAATATTTTCATTAATTTGCTTCTTATAAAGACGGTGGGCCGATTGCCTTTTTTCAATAGCGACAACGTCTGATGAGCTTATAGGGGCGGTTCTATCTAAACAAGTGCGCATGCTAGCGCCTATTGCATAGCAATCACTCCAAGGGCCTAGTGTTTTGCTTTGCTCGTGTTGTTCTGGTGCAGCGTAACCCTTTGTCATGCTATGTGAATTTAGCTGTTGTTGGTTTTTGTAAGACAGTGCTGAACCAAAATCGAGGATGAGAGGGTTGCATGAGGGTCTTAATAGAATGTTATCGGGTTTAATATCGAGATGAAGTAACCCTCTGTTATGCATGTTTTTAATACATCGCATTACGGGTAGAAAAACGTCCAGTAAAAACTCAGTGGTCGCGATATTTGTTGAATCTTTTAACCAATTTCCAAGGGTTATACCGTAGTCATAATTCATCACTAAGTAAGCGGTATTATTGCAGAGGAAAAAATTAAGCACGCTAACAATGTTTGGGTGTTTGAGGGTTGTTAATAAGGTGGCTTCTTTCATAAATAACTGGCGGCCACGTTGGAATAAGTTTAGTGCCGCCGAGTCAATAGGCATGACAGCGTTGCCATCGCGTCTAGTTAGGTGTTTAGGCTTGTATTCTTTGATAGCAACTTGTTGCTGATCTTTTAGTTGGCGAGCTAAATAGACGGTGCTGAAACCGCCTTGTGCAATGACGCGTTCGATAATATATTCATCAACAACAGTGCCAGAGGGTAAGGTCTCGGTATGATTTGTTGTTGCGTGTGCAGGAAGTGAGAAGGTGTTTTTTGTCATCAGGGTATTAATCTTTTTAAAAACAGCCTAATATTTATTGTTTAACGTTAAGTATAGGCGACAAAATGATAAGAAGTATGACTGCTTTTGCAAGTAGTGAGTGTGAAGTTGAAGGATACACGTTGATTTGGGAGATTCGGTCAGTTAATCATCGTTATTTAGATGTTTCACCTCGGTTGCCTGAAATATTTCGTACGATTGAACCATTAGTTCGTGAGGCAGTTGGCAAGCGGCTAAAGCGTGGCAAAGTTGATTGTAACTTGGTTTACAGAAAACAAAAGCAAGGCGAAGAAAGCATTGAAATAAATCAAGCACGCTTGAAGCAGTTGCTAACAGCAACCTCGAAGATCGAAACGAATATGGAACAGTTTCAGAAGCTGTCTGCGTTAGATATTTTACGTTGGCCGGGTGTGCAAGCAGAGGTAAGGGAGGACTTAGAGCCAGTGCATGATGGTGCGATGTTATTATTAAATCAGGCGTTAGAGCAATTGATTGACTCGCGTGAACGAGAAGGCGCCAATATATTGGAAATGGTTGATTCGCGTTGTGAGCTGATTCAAGAACAAATGGACATAGCTAAAACACGGCTACCAGAAGTGCAGGGCTTACTGCGTGAAAAGCTAGAAAAGAAAATTAAAGACTTGATGGATGAGCCTGAGCAAGCAAGGCTTGAGCAAGAACTCGTTTATTTTTTACAAAAAATGGATGTTGAAGAAGAGCTAGATAGGCTTGAGTCACATGTTAAGGAAGTACGTAGGATTTTGCACCAAGAAGAACCGGTTGGACGACGGTTAGATTTTTTGATGCAAGAACTTAATCGAGAAGCGAATACCTTGGGATCAAAGTCGGCAGATATCCAAACAACGAATGTTTCTGTTGAGTTAAAAGTTCTGATAGAACAAATGCGAGAACAAATTCAAAACATAGAATAAAGGACAAAAGTGACGAGAACAGGGCAATTATTTATCGTATCTGCACCCTCGGGGGCTGGTAAAACAAGTTTAGTGAAGGCGTTATTAGAGACACTCTCAGATATTGAGGTGTCTGTTTCAAGTACAACGAGAGCACCACGGTCAGGTGAGGTGAGTGGTATTGATTATCACTTTATCAGCGAGGAAGGCTTTCAACAGGTTGTTGCGCAAGATGGCTTTTTAGAATACGCGACCGTTTTTGGCAATTCGTATGGAACGTCCAAGCGCTTGGTTGATGAAAAGTTAGCACAAGGGGTGGATATTATTCTAGAGATTGACTGGCAAGGGGCGCAACAAGTTCGCCGTGTGATGAAGGATAGCTGTTCAATATTTATTTTGCCACCGTCCAAGCAGGTTCTCGAGGAAAGGTTGCGAGGACGTGGGTTAGATAGCGACGAGGTTATCAATAAGCGAATGCGTACAGCAGTGGATGAAATGGTGCATCATGAAGAATATGATTTCTTGGTGGTCAATGATGATTTTGAAGTGGCTTTGGACGAGCTAGCCATGATTGTAAAGACTCAACGATTAGCCATGAAAAGGGGAAAACTCACCCACTCGGCTTTGATTAATCAGTTGCTTAATTAATTATTTAAAAATATAGTATAATGTTCGACTATTCAAATTATTTCATATTTAAAAGGGGTTCAAATGGCACGTGTAACAGTTTCTGACTGTCTTGAAAAATTAGACAACCGTTTTGAGTTGGTTTTATTAGCTTCAAGACGTGCGCGCCAGATAATGGATGGTGCTGATTCAAGCCTTGAGCTTGAAAATGATAAACCAACTGTTCTTGCTCTGAGAGAAATCGCAGCCGGTCATATCACCGAAGAAGCGTTGGACTTGGTTGATAATCCACCGATTGAAGAGCTGTTTATTGAAGACGCTGATTCAACTGAGCAAGTGACTGTTGAAGAAAACTAAGGTTGGCCAACTAAAAAATTAGAAACGCTGCCTATTCGCCAATAGAGTTTTGGTGATAGACTCAAATGCTCATGATGCTCTCATGGGCATTTTTTATGTGAAAAAGAAAATAATTGTAGATGGATGTAGAAAAAGAAAACGTTGAATTGCCGCAAACGGCCTTGTTAGCAGAGCTAATGTCAGTGTTGTCTGAGTACTTATCGCAGGAGCAATTGGATCAGGTTCATCAGGCGTACCAAGTGGCCAGTGAAGCACATGCTGGACAATACCGATTGAGTGGTGAAGATTATATTTGTCACCCAGTGTCTGTCGCACTCATTTTAAGTCATATGAAAATGGATGTTGACTGCATTATGGCTGCCATAATGCATGATCTTCTTGAAGATACAGACACGACCTATGAGGAATTGGCGTCGTTATTTAATGATGATGTTGCTGGCCTTGTTGATGCAGTGAGTAAACTCACAAAAATTAACTTTAAAACTCGTGAAGAAGCGCAGGCTGAAAATATGCGCAAAATGTTTTTGGCAATGGCAAAAGATTTGCGAGTGATTATTATTAAATTAGCTGACCGTTTGCATAATATGCGAACAATTAAGGTGATGAAACCCGCTAGCAGACGGAGGATTGCCAAAGAAACATTAGATATTTATGCGCCTATTGCACATCGGCTAGGGATGCATGAGTTTCGGCTTGAATTAGAAGACCTTAGTTTTGAAGCAATGTTCCCTCGTCGCAGAGCGATTATCAATAAAAGTATTAAAAAAGCTCGAGGCAACCGAAAAGAGGTCGTCGATAAAGTAGAGAAATTACTGGTAGAAAAGTTTTTAGACACCGACTTTCCGGGCGTTATTTACGGGCGTGAAAAGAACTTATACAGCGTTTATCGAAAAATGAAACGGCAAAACATACCCTTTAACGAAGTGTTTGATGTGTATGCCTTTAGGGTGATTGTCGAGACAATTGAGCAATGCTATCAAGCCTTAGGCTTGCTGCATAATTTATTCAAACCGGTACCGGGTCGGTTTAAAGATTACATCGCTTTGCCAAAAACGAATGGTTATCAGTCATTACATACCGTATTAGTTGGTCCCTTTGGAGTGCCAATAGAGCTTCAAATTAGAACCTTAGAAATGGATCGTTTGGCTGAGTCAGGGATTGCCGCACATTGGCTTTATAAAACAACAGATGTTGCGCATGATGCAAAAGTGAGAGCGCATGAATGGTTAAGGAACCTGTTAGAAACGCAAAAGGGTTCTGATGACTCGTTTGAGTTTATTGATACGTTAAAGGTGGATCTGTTTCCGACAGAAATTTTTGTGTTCTCGCCGAAAGGCAAAATTGTTAAATTGCCTAAAGGCTCTACGGCGGTTGATTTTGCCTTTGCGGTTCATACCGATATTGGTATGGCGTGTGCTGGCGTGAAGATAAATAGAATAATGGAGCCGTTGCACACAGTGCTTAGAAATGGCCAAACTATTGAAATTATGACCAGTGATTTCGCAGTCTGTAACCCCAATTGGTTAAATTTTGTTGTAACCAACAAAGCAAGGCACGCTATTCGAAATCACCTTAAAGAATTTAAAGAGCGTGATGCTATTCGTCTTGGTGGTCAACTGTTGAATGCAGAGTTTAAAAGTGTCGGCTTAAATTTTGATGATGTTGACCCTGAACAATTACAAAAGTTTTTAAGCGAACAGCAAATTGGTTCGCTTGATGCCTTATTGATGGATTTGGGCTTTGGTAATCGAATGCCTTTGTTGGTTGCGCAACATTTAATTGCAGCAGCTGGGGATGAAGACTCCTTCATCGACATTGCCAAGGGTAAGCAAGCAACAGCCACGCTTAATATCCACGGTGCAGATGGGATGCTGATTAATTTGGGTACCTGCTGTAGGCCAATTCCAGGCGATAAAATTATTGGTTTCTTTAACCCTGGGCGTGGTGTGGTGGTACATCGGGTGCATTGTAAAAACACACGGGAATATAAACGCAAACACAAAAATTGGTTAAGTGTTCAGTGGGCCAATATTGTGGAAGGCGAGTTTAGTTCCGATATAGGCTTAGAGTTAAAGAACGAGCGGGGTGTTTTAGCAGAGATTGCGTCAATATTATCATCGTATGATTGTAATATTGAAAACATCAAAATAGCCTCACGTTCTGCAGATGCTTCTAGTGATGTTTTTACCATAACGGTACGGGACAGGAAGCATTTAGCAAGGGTGATGCGTCGTTTACATGCACTTGCATCGGTTATAAAAATAGCACGAATTAGGAACTAAGGAGGGCGCTTTGCAAAAAACAGTCATTCATACAGATTTAGCACCAGATGCTATCGGCACTTATTCGCAGGCGATTAAGGTGGACCAAACGGTTTATTTATCCGGTCAAATTCCACTATTGCCAGAAACTATGGTGCTGGTTAGCGGCGGCATTGAAGAGCAAATTGAACAAGTATTAAAAAACTTAACCGCTGTGGCACAAGCGGCAGGCGGTGGTTTGGCAGATATTGTAAAACTAAATATTTATCTAACTGATATGGCGGACTTTCCGGTGGTCAATGAAAAAATGGCGGCCCACTTTTCGCAGCCCTACCCAGCACGAGCGGCAATAGGCGTGGCTGAATTACCAAAAAATAGTCGTGTTGAAATGGACGCTGTCATGGTATTGGTTGACGATTAATACTATTGCATAGAAGGCTGTCATAGTGGTGGATAGTTATTTGGATGATTTGCCCATAACTTACCTTAAAGGTGTTGGCGAAAAAGTAGCCGAAAAATTAAGTCGGCTAGGGATCGTGAGTGTTGCAGATATCTTGTTTCATTTGCCATTTCGTTATGAAGACAGAAGCAAGGTGGTTGCGATAGGCTCGTTGAAAACAGGGGAGTCGTCTTTATTTGAAGGTCAAGTTGAGTTAGCAGAGGTGGTTTTTAGGGGGCGACGCTCTTTGCTCGTTCGCTTGAGTGATGGGACGGGCTTTGTCACATTACGTTTTTTTCACTTTTCAAACAGTCAAAAACAAGCTATGCAGCGTGGTCAGTGGCTACGTTGTTTTGGTGATATTAAATCTTATAGTAAACAAGGGATTGCTGATGTGGTCCACCCTGAATATCAGCTGATTAATGAAGCGCAACGCGGTGTAATTCAAGAAGGTTTGCTTGCGGTTTACCCAGTAACAGATGGCTTACATCAAGCATCATTTAGGAAACTGATAAGGCAGGCTTTTTTGCTCCTTCAACAAGGGATGGGCATTCGTGATTGTTTGCCGCAGTCCATGTTGAGTCAACGCGGTCTGCCTACGTTAGTAGACAGTTTGCAGCAATTACACTACCCAGACACAATGCCAAGCTTGGATGCCAGTCAGCGACCGGCATTTAAACGCTTAATATTTGAAGAATTACTGGCTCATCACCTTAGTTTAAGTCGGTTAAAAAAAGGCGTTCGTTGTGATGTTGCGCCGAGTTTTAAATCGACTGGGGAAAGTCGACAGCGTTTTTTAACATCATTGGGTTTTGAGCTGACTAATGCACAAAACCGAGTGATTCAAGAAATATTGTCAGATCTGGCACGTTCACACCCGATGCAACGTTTATTACAAGGGGATGTTGGTTCAGGGAAAACAGTGGTTGCAGCGTGTGCTGCCTTAGCAGCTACAGAGGCGGGGTATCAGGTAGCAATGATGGCACCAACAGAACTATTAGCAGAGCAACATTTCAAAAACTTCCAATTGTGGCTAAAAGATCTAGGTGTTCAAGTGGATTGGCTTGTTGGGCAACATAAGGGTAAAACATACGAGTCAATTACTGCCGATATTGCCGAAGGTCGGTCTAACATCGTAATTGGCACACAAGCCTTGTTTCAAAAAAAAGTAATCTTTGCAAACCTAGGTCTAGTCATTATTGATGAACAGCATCGGTTTGGTGTGCATCAACGATTAGCGTTACGCGATAAAGGAGCGAAGACAGGGGTTTATCCGCATCAGTTGGTGATGACAGCAACCCCCATTCCAAGAACCCTAGCAATGTTAGGGTATGCAGATTTAGATTTGTCGATTATTAACGAGCTACCACCCGGGCGAACACCAGTGACCACGGCGGTGCTTCCGGTCTCTAAAAGAGAACAAATTATTGAGCGAATTGAAAAAGGGGTTGAGGATGGCCGGCAAGTGTATTGGGTTTGTACGCTGGTTGAAGAGTCGGAGGCTTTACAGTGTCAGGCAGCTGAAGTAGCGGCTGATTTGCTGCGAGAGTGTTTACCAAGGTTGAAAATTGGCTTGGTACATGGTCGGATGACAGCACAAGAAAAGCAGACTGTGATGATGCAATTTAAGCAGCAAGCATTACAGGTTCTGGTGGCGACAACGGTTATTGAAGTAGGTGTTGATGTACCTAACGCAAGTCTAATGGTCATTGAAAATGCCGAACGTTTGGGCTTGGCGCAACTACATCAACTGCGAGGTAGGGTCGGCAGGGGGCAACGAGAAAGTCATTGTGTGCTGATGTATAAGGCGCCGTTGTCAAAAAATGCCAGTGAGCGGTTATCAATTATGCGTGAAACAACGGATGGTTTTAAAATTGCCGAAAAAGACATGCAATTGCGTGGTCCAGGGGAAATATTAGGTCAGCGACAGGCTGGTTTTATGCGGTTTAAAGTGGCTGACTTAGTGCGAGATGCTGAGTTGTTAGATCAAGTGGCACTGTCTGCGGAGGAGGTTTTGCGAATACAGCCGGAGTTAGTTGAGCCATTAGTTCACCGTTGGATAGCGAATTCAGTAGAATATGCACAAGTTTAATTGAGTCAGGCTGTGTTGAAGAACATTAATAACTTTTTCCTACAAGAACCCGTATGGCGTGCGTTAAGCCGATGGCCAATACACTCGATGCCGCAACAGGTGGTAGACTGGTTATTAGAGCCTAATTCACTTACTGTGCGAATGAAAAATACATTTGATGAGCCTTTTAGTGTCAATGTGTTAGGGCAAGGACTGGCAAAACCTTTATTGGCGGATGCCCGCTATTTAAATCAGCGCCCGTATCGGTATGCGCTTATTCGTGAGGTGCAGCTGAATATTAATAATCAACCGTTTGTATTTGCACGGACCACTTTGCCAAGAAAAGCTGCCCATCACTTGCAAGAATTAACACACCTAGGGGACAAACCGCTGGGCGAAGTCATTTTTAGTGACCCAAGGTTAAAAAGAGTAGGGCTTGATCTGGCTAAAATTGGCTGCCATCAGTTAAACCTAGAAACTCAAAAAATGCTTGAAGGTCAGCCGCATATCTGGGCACGTCGTAATGCTTATCAGCTTAATAAACACGTGTTTTTGGTTAGCGAGTTTTTTTTACCAGCTTTGTTTAATTAATGATGAAATTAGAATTAAAAAAAGAAAACATTGAGGCGTATTGGCGTTTAACACGCATGCATAAGCCAATTGGTAGCCTATTATTACTTTGGCCGATGTATTGGGCGCTTTGGATCGCCAGTAATGGCAAGCCGGATATTCTGGTTTTGATCGTGTTTACGTTGGGCGTGGTGTTGATGCGTTCGGCTGGCTGTGTGATTAACGATTATGCAGATAGAAAACTTGACCCGCATGTGTTGCGAACAAAAGATCGACCGCTAGCCTTAGGGCAAGTAGAGCCCACTGAAGCATTGCAATTATTTTTTGTTTTGGTTTTTGCGTCGTCGCTGTTGGTGTTACTGATGAACACGCTGACAATTTATTTATCATTGGGTGCTGTTTTTTTAGCCTCGTTGTATCCCTTTATGAAACGCCATACTCATTTGCCGCAAATATTCTTAGGCATGGCATTTGGCTGGGCCGTTCCTATGATTTTTGCTGCTCAAACAAATACTGTGCCTGCGATGGCTTGGCTGATCTTTACCGCTACAGTGATATGGGCAGTGATCTACGATACGATGTACGCAATGGTTGACCGTGATGATGATTTAAAAATTGGGGTTAAATCTACGGCCATTTTGTTCGGTGATTTGGATAAAGTATTGATTGGTTTTTTCCAGTTATTATTTTTTATAGCGTTGATTATGATTGGGCAAAAAGCAGATTTGGGCAGCCTTTATTTTACAGCCGTCTTCATTGCGTTTTTACTGTCTATTTACCATCAGTATTTGATCAAAGATCGAGATCGCTCAAAGTGTATGGCGGCGTTTTTAAATAATAACTGGCTCGGTTTAATCGTTTTTGTAGGTATAGCTGCGGACTATGCAGTAAAAGGTATTGTTGCTTAAGCCCGAGCAAAAGCCCAAATTTCAACCTGTTGCACTCCTTTTTTCTTCAGCGTTTTGGCAATTTCGTTTGCTGTCGATCCAGTCGTGACCACGTCATCAATAACAGCGATGGATCTAAGTTCTATTGATGGCTCATAGCAAAAAGCATTTTTTAAGTTTTTTCGACGTTCGCTGGCTTTAAGGCTGGTTTGGCTCGTGCTATTAATGATTCGAGTCAGGTCGGGCGAAACCAGAGGAATGTTAAGCTCTTTATGTATATGTTGAGCGATAAGTTCTGCTTGGTTAAACCCTCGTTCTTTTAGGCGTTTTGGGTGTAGTGGAACAGCTATTAGGGCGTCAGGTAGCTTTTCGAGAGTTTTGAAATGCTGCCCCATTAAGTGCCCGATGGTTCTTGCGCAACTGTATTTTGCTTGAAATTTTAACGACTTAATTAAAAATTGTGCAATACCTTCGTATCGGTATAACGAAAATACATGGTCAAAACAGGGTGGCCTTTGTAGGCAGCGGCCACAAATGGATGATACAGCGCTGAGCTCTATATTGCAGACTGGGCATGCGTGTGTTGATGGCTTTAGTTCTTGTAGGCATTCAGTGCATAGGTCTAATGCATTATGCCCTGGCTGATCACAAATAAAACAAGTGGGCGGGTAAAGGTTAAATTGGATAATATTTGACCAGTTGTCCATTTTTGTATAAATTAATTTTGACAACTTTTTAACCTAATGTACCATTGTCAATTTATATCCAGTTGAAAAGGTATTTTTGAATGAGCATAGCATCAGAAGCGATTGGCGAGCAAAAAAAAGCTGCCGTTAATATAGTTAGGAACACGTGGCCGTTAAAGAAAATTCAAGCACTGTTTGATTTGCCATTCAACGATTTGCTTTTTAAAGCACACACTATCCACCGTGAGAATTTTGACCCAAATGCGGTTCAAATTAGCACCTTATTGAGTATTAAAACGGGCGCATGCCCTGAAGACTGCTCCTATTGCCCACAAAGTGTTCGTTACGATACGGGGCTGGAAAAAGAAGCATTAATGGAAATTAGAGCAGTTGTTGATGCGGCTAAAGAAGCTAAAGCGAATGGTGCAAGCCGATTTTGCATGGGGGCGGCATGGCGTAGCCCTAAAGATCGTGATTTAAATAAAGTCACCAAAATGGTTGAAGAGGTAAAAGCCTTGGGAATGGAAACCTGTGTTACCTTGGGAATGTTGGAAGATGGCCAAGCGCAACAGTTAAAAGACGCTGGGCTGGATTATTACAATCATAATATTGATACGTCAGAAGACTACTATAAAGAGGTGATTACGACGCGAACCTATCAAGATCGCTTAGATACGATTGATACGGTTCGAAATGCCGGCATTAACGTGTGTAGCGGCGGAATTGTCGGCATGGGTGAGGCCAGTGATGACCGAGCAAAGATGTTGCAAACATTAGCGAACATGGAGCATCCGCCAGAAAGCGTACCGATTAATAAATTAGTGCAAGTAAAAGGAACGCCATTAGACGGTGCCGAGGCGATAGACTCGCTTGAATTTATAAAAACGATCGCAGTGGCTCGAATTTTAATGCCAACTTCTCAAGTCAGGTTGTCTGCTGGTCGTTCTGATATGACCGATGAAATGCAGGCGATGTGTTTCTTTGCAGGCGCAAACTCCATTTTTTACGGTGATCAACTGTTAACCACAGAAAATCCAGAAGAAAGTGCAGACCATCAATTGTTTAAGCGATTAGGTATTTATCCTGCAACGGTGTAGTTTTTTGTATGGATCCTTGGGAGTTAGCAACAAAGCTCGATGAGTTAAAGCGTCAGCAGCGCTATCGCTTGCGCAAAACAATTGAAAGTCCTCAAGGTGCAAGTGTTCAAATGGCTGGGCAAATGTTCGATAACTTTTCGAGCAATGACTACCTGGGGTTAGCAAATCATCCGTCGGTTATTAAAGCATTTCAACAAGCTGCTGAACGTTACGGTGTTGGAAGTGGTTCTGCGCATTTGATTTGTGGCCATAGTGCCGAACATCATGCGCTTGAGGAAGAACTGGCAGAATTTACCGGGCGTGATCGTGCGTTGATTTTTTCAACTGGCTATATGGCAAATCTAGGCGCAATATCGGCAATGGCTCATAAAGGCGATGAAATTTTCCAAGATAAACTTAATCATGCATCGCTGATTGATGGCGGAAGACTTTCTGGTGCTCAGGTTAAACGGTTTGTTCATGGTGATATGGGGCAGTTAAAGCAATTGCTCGAAGGCTCATCAACTCGCAGAAAGTTGGTCGTTAGTGATGGCGTGTTTAGTATGGACGGTGATGAAGCCAACATGCAGGGCTTGGTTGGTCTAACGGAAACCTCAAATGCAATGTTGATGATTGATGATGCGCATGGGCTAGGGGTGTTGGGTGAAAAAGGTGGTGGATTGTTGGAAGCATGCGACTTAAATCAGCAACAAGTCCCCATTTTGATGGCGACGTTAGGCAAGGGCTTGGGAACATCAGGGGCTTTTGTTGCAGGTAGTGAAGAACTTATCGAAACGTTGATACAACAAGCGCGTACCTACGTTTTTACCACTGCAATGCCGTCAGCGGTAATGGCAGCCACCAGACAAAGTTTAAAAATTTGCCAACAAGAAACATGGCGCAGAGAAAAGTTACGGCATTTGGTCGCTAGGTTTAGGAAAGGTGCCGAGCAATTAGGGCTTAACTTAATGCCTTCGCAGACACCTATCCAACCGATTATTCTTGGTAGTAATGAGGCGGTCATGGCTGCGGGTGAGTATTTAAAAGAGAAAGGTATTTTAGTGGGCGCTATTCGTTATCCAGCGGTTAAAAAAGCGAGTGAGCGGCTAAGAATTACGTTATCGGCAACCCATACGGACTCACAAGTTGATAATTTACTGCTGGGTTTGGAGGAATTGTTCTGTTAACAGCATTAAATATACAAGAATCGGGTGAAGGGCCAAATCTTGTGTTAGTACATGGCTGGGCCATGAATAACTTGGTTTGGAATAATTGGTTAGCTCTTTTGGAACAGTCCTTTCGTGTTATTTGTGTTGAGTTGCCGGGGCACGGAAACAGCGAGTATAACGAGCCATGGCAGATGAGTGACTTGCTGGAGATGATGGCGGCACAATTACCTCAGCAGTGTAGTTTTTTGGGGTGGTCGTTAGGCGGGTTGGTTGCCTTGGCTTATGCAGATCACTTCCCGAAGCGTGTTAATCGGCTTGTCATGTTGGCGAGCACACCAAAATTCGTACAATCTGCCGACTGGCAGCCTGCCCAATCTAAAGCAGTATTTGATGTTTTTTCTAGTCACTTGAAAAGAAAGCCGCTGCCAACTATGAAACGCTTTGTTAAATTGCAAACAGATGGTGGTGAACCATCTCAAACAATCGAGAGGTTTCTAAAGTCGGTGTTACAGGTGCGCAGTGAAACATCAACAAAAGGATTGATTAGCGGTTTGGATATTTTATCTCAGGCTGACTATCGGCTTGCGTTAAAAAAACTAAACTGTCCGACTATGCTGTTGCTTGGGGAGAAGGATCAATTGGTGCCAGTTGAGGTAGCAGATGAGTTCGTACAAATTAATCCTCGTGTTGCTGTGTGTGTCATAGAGGGCGCCACACATGTTCCTTTTTTGTCACACCCGAATGAGGTATCACAAGAGTTAGTACGATTTATGTCTGCTGGAGATAGGGAGTTATGAGCGTTGGCGGGTTTCAAAAAGTTACTTATAGTAAAGAAATGGTGCGTCAATCATTCGACTCAGCGTCACAAAACTATAACGAACATACCTCTCTTCAACGGCTGATTGGTGATCGCTTACTTTTACACAAAAAAGCTCAAAATCATGCGAATCAAAGTGTTCTTGATATTGGCGCTGGAACGGGCTATTTAACCAAGAAATTATTTGAGTTAAATGAAGTGAAGGATGTGTATGCTTTAGATATTGCAATTGGTATGTTGAAGCATGCACGTCATTATTTAGGGACTTCGCAGGCGAAAGGCGTTATATGTGCCGATGCTGAAAAGTTACCACTGAATGATGGCGTTATGGATGTGATTTATTCTAATCTGGCATTTCAATGGTGTGAAAACTTGGAGAAAGTGTTTGCTCAAGCACATAGGGTGTTACAGCCGAAAGGTTTGTTTGTGTTCAGCACATTTGGGCCTGCAACATTGACTGAGTTAAAAAGCTCATGGCAGCAAAGTGATAAGGCGGTACACGTTAATTCGTTTGTGGGTGAAGAAGTGATTCGGCAAGCGCTTCAACGTGCTGGTTTTTACGACATAACGATACTGACGGATAATATTGTGAATTATTACTCATCACCAAAACAATTGATGGTAAGCCTGAAAGGGATGGGAGCACACAATATGAATCAAGGACGACGGCTTGGTTTAACAGGTGTTAAATCATTTAAGGCTATGCTCAAAGCGTATGAAAGTTTACGAACAGAGCAAGGGGTCCCTGCCACTTTTCAGGCAGTTTATGTTTATGCTAAAAAAGGTGAGTAAAGTTTAATGTTAAAGAGTTTTTTTATTACGGGTACCGATACGGATGTTGGAAAAACTTATGTCGCGGCTGCCTTAATAAGAGGTTTAGCAGAGCGTCAGTTGACGGTGTCTGGTTTTAAGCCGGTTGCTGCTGGTGCTACATGGCAGGATGGTCAATTTAAAAATGAAGACGCAATTGATTTATTGCGGGAATCTACGGCAGGGCTCGGCTATTCGGATGTAAACCCTTATTGTTTTGAACCAGCCATAGCACCGCACATTGCGGCGGAACAAGAAGACATGGTCATTAACTTGCCAGACATTGAGGCGGTTTACGCAAAACATAAGTTGGCAGCTGATATGGTGATAGTGGAGGGAGCCGGAGGTTGGATGGTTCCGCTAAATGATCAGCTTGGTTTTGATGATTTGGCGTTAGCGCTTAATGCTCCGGTTATTCTAGTCGTTGGTTTAAAGCTTGGGTGTATTAATCATGCGTTATTGACCGAGGCTGCAATTTTGAACAAGGGGTGTCGGATTGCAGGTTGGATCGGTAATGACCTAAACGGTCAGTTTATGGAGATAAATGAAAATATACGGACATTAAAGCAGCGAATGAAATCTAAATTTATAGGCAATATTGAATATCAACCAGATAAAGAAAAAAAGAGTGCTGTGGATCAAAGAAAGATAAAGGGTCTACTTGATTATTTGATTGAATTTCGTTAAATTGCGAGGCCATACTGTCTTATGCTTGGATAGATGAAAATTAATGGGTAAAGTCGGTAGAAGTCATTGATAGAATGCCTGACACTAACACTCAGATTTTCATGGGTATTCTGAAAATACTATATATTTTTAATTGATTTTACTTTGTATATCTTAAGTGAGTGAAGGAGAACGAACTCACTCGGATAAAAGTAAAATCGTTAGTTGTTAAATAAATATTACTGGAGACGTCACTATATAACTGACGCCCAGAGACCTTGTCTTACAAGGTAGTAACATTAAATTGAGGTCGGATGCTTTTGTAACTAAAAGTAAACGAAAAGTTGGTGATGCGACATTTGAAAATGCTAATCGTGTCAATATCAAATTAGTTTTGAAAGATAAAAAATAAGGGAGGCAGTT
Source organism: Cycloclasticus zancles 78-ME (assembly GCF_000442595.1). Lineage (NCBI taxonomy): Bacteria > Pseudomonadati > Pseudomonadota > Gammaproteobacteria > Thiotrichales > Piscirickettsiaceae > Cycloclasticus > Cycloclasticus zancles. The sequence goes on from NC_021917.1 coordinate 630,169, forward strand.
TCTGTGATTAAACTAAAGCAACTTTTTGCTGGTGGCACTGTATTGACGTTGATGTCAGGCATCGCCCAGGCGGACTATGGGTTGAATTTACCGGTGGGTGTAACTGAGACGAGCAAGCAAGTTCATGATTTGCATATGTTGATCCTATGGGTCTGTGTAGCGATTGGCGTGGTTGTTTTTGGTGCGATGATTTATTCGATGATTTATCACCGTAAATCACGCGGTGCAGTGGCATCACAGTTTCATGAAAGCATGGCGGCAGAATTGGTGTGGACAATTATTCCATTCATCATTCTGATTGTTATGGCTATTCCAGCGACGAAAGTGTTGATTGAAATGCATGACACGTCTGAAGCTGATATGAAAATCAAAGTAACCGGCTACCAGTGGAAATGGCGTTATGAGTATGTCGGTGAAGGCGTAGACTTCTTTAGCACATTAGATGTTGCCAGTAACGAAGCACGTCAAGTTGGTTCAGAAATTGATCCAGCCACTGTTGAGAATTACTTGTTAAATGTCGACAACCCATTGGTGCTGCCTGTGGGCAAAAAAGTAAGTTTCTTATTAACAGCAAGTGATGTTATCCACTCTTGGTGGGTACCAGATTTTGGCTGGAAGAAAGATGCGATCCCTGGTTATATTAATGAAGCTTGGGTTGTAGTGGATAAACCAGGTATTTACCGAGGTCAATGTGCTGAGTTATGTGGTCGTGACCATGGTTTTATGCCTATCGTTGTTGAAGTCAAATCTGAAGAAGATTATGCAGCGTGGTTAGCCGAACAGAAATCAGGGGTTAAGGGAGCGAAAATAGCAGCACTTGACGCGCTTAATCCAAGAGACTTAAAAGATAATTAGGAGATTCAGATAATGGCGACTGTTATAGATTCACATGATGATCACCACGATCATGGTCCAGCAAAAGGCTTTATGCGTTGGGTAACAACAACAAACCATAAAGACATTGGCACACTGTATTTAGTATTTGCACTAGTGATGTTTATGGTTGGTGGTGCAATGGCAATGGTTATACGCTTGGAATTATTTCAACCAGGTTTACAATTTATTGATCCAGGCTTCTTTAATCAAATGACAACTGTTCATGCTTTAGTCATGATTTTTGGTGCTGTTATGCCGGCTTTTGTGGGTTTAGCCAATTGGATGTTGCCCATTATGATTGGCGGCCCTGATATGGCATTACCTAGGATGAATAACTGGAGTTTTTGGATACTACCTTTTGCATTTACAATGCTATTGGCAACATTCTTTATGGATGGTGGTGCGCCAGCAGGTGGCTGGACTATGTACCCACCGTTAGTACTACAAGGTGGTAACGGCTTTCCATTTATGATTTTTGCGATTCATATGATGGGTATTTCATCTGTGATGGGCGCTATAAACGTTATTGTTACCATCCTTAATATGCGTGCTCCTGGCATGACATTGATGAAAATGCCTTTATTTGTATGGACTTGGTTCATTACAGCCTATTTATTAATTGCCGTAATGCCTGTGTTAGCAGGGGCAATCACAATGCTTTTGACAGATCGCTTTTACGATACAACGTTCTTTAGTGCAACGGGTGGTGGTGATCCTGTGTTGTTCCAGCATATTTTCTGGTTCTTTGGTCATCCAGAAGTGTATATTTTGATTTTGCCAGCTTTTGGTATCATTTCTGCGATTATTCCAACGTTTGCTCGTAAGCCTCTATTTGGTTACAGCTCAATGGTATACGCGACCTCGTCGATCGCATTCCTTTCATTTATTGTTTGGGCGCATCACATGTTCACAGTGGGCTTGCCGCTGCAAGGTGAATTGTTTTTCATGTACGCAACGATGTTGATTGCGGTACCAACAGGGGTGAAAGTGTTTAACTGGATTTCCACTATGTGGAAAGGCTCGATGACATTTGAAACACCCATGTTATTTGCGATTGGTTTTGTCATTATGTTTACGATTGGTGGGTTCTCAGGCTTAATGTTGGCGATTGCCCCTGCAGATTTTCAATACCATGACACCTATTTTGTTGTCGCTCATTTCCATTACGTATTGGTGACCGGTGCGGTGTATTCAATCATGGCATCTGTTTATTATTGGATTCCAAAGTGGACAGGCAATATGTATAGCGAAAAAATGGGCCAATGGCACTTTTGGCTATCTACGATATCTGTGAATGTATTGTTCTTCCCTCAACACTTTTTAGGGCTTGCTGGAATGCCTCGTCGTATTCCTGATTACTCAGTTCAGTTTGCAGAATTTAATATGTGGTCGAGTATTGGTGGTTTTGCCTTTGGCCTGTCGCAAGTATTTTTCTGCTTCATTGTTTATAAAACAATCAAAGGCGGGGAAAAAGCAACGGATCAAGTTTGGGAAGGAGCTGAAGGTCTTGAATGGACATTGCCTTCTCCAGCGCCGTATCATAGTTTTTCAACGGCACCTGAAATTAAATAAAGGTATGAGCGTCTAGCTTAAGGGCTAGACGCATTATTAATATGAAAGAACAACGCAAAAAAAAATTAATCACAGTGGCTATTTTGGTCGCTATGGCATTAAGCTTTTATTTAGGTTCTTTTATGTTCCTTACAGAATAAATAATTAGAATAGGTAAATTTATGTCTTCTGAAAACGCGTATTACGTACCTCACGATGCGAAATGGCCGATTATTGGCTCCATTGGTTTGATGTTATTTTTTGGTGGTTTTGCTGCCGAGCTAAATAATGCTCCTTCTGCATCTATTATCATGACGGTAGGTTTTTTAGTCTTGGTTTATATGATGTTTGGGTGGTTCGGCGAAGTTATTAATGAAAGTGAATCGGGTGCTTATAAAAGCAATGAAGATGCTTCTTTTCGTGGCGGCATGGTTTGGTTTATCTTTTCTGAAGTAATGTTTTTTGCCGCATTCTTTGGTGCTTTGTATTATATTCGAACATTTTCAGTGCCTTGGATAGGCGGCGAAGGCTCAGGAGCGAGTACCAATGAATATATTTGGGATGGCTTTGAGGCGATGTGGCCAACAAATGGACCAGCAAATGTAGGTGGTGAATATGAGAAAATGGGCCCATGGGGTTTGCCAGCGATCAACACACTTATTCTGTTAACAAGTGGTGTGACGGTGACTTGGGCACATTGGGGTTTAATTGCTAATAAACGTAAACAACTTATTATCGGATTGGCGTTAACGGTTATTTTGGGCTTCGTATTCGTTGCTTTACAGGCCCTTGAATACAGTCACGGTTATAATGACTTGAACTTAACCATGGCTTCGGGCGTTTATGGGTCTACTTTTTATATGTTGACTGGTTTCCATGGGTTTCATGTATCAATGGGTGCTATTATCCTCGCAGTTATCCTTTTTCGTAGCATGAAGGGACACTTCACGCCAGAAAATCACTTTGCTTTTGAAGCAGCGGCTTGGTATTGGCACTTTGTTGACGTGGTTTGGTTGGGATTATTTGTCTTTGTCTATTGGCTATAGAGACTGAGGTTTATTTAAAAAAGGCGCTACAAGATAGCGCCTTTTTTATTGTCATTGATTTAATGGTTGTTGATTACTTTGCTGGGTGGGTATGGCAGCATGAGGCTTAATAAAGCCAAGATAAGAAAATAATAATAATGAAATGAATAGCGTTAATGATAGGCCAATTCGTATTGCGAGTGACTTCACCACTTCTTTAGGGGAAGATTTTCTACGAGACAAATGGTAGAAAGCTTTAAAGAGGCTGTAAATAATGACGCATAATGTAAAAACAATTAGGTATTTAATGAAGGGGTTCATTGCATATTTCTCAAATTATAATGTTCCTATTGTCATTTAAACTTAGTGTAAAGACTAACAATATTTTATTATGCAATTCAAAGCGAATATATATTTAACAATACTTGCCATATTGGTTTTGTTATTGCTTCTAAGTTTGGGTAATTGGCAGCTTAATAGAGCTCAAGAAAAGCAAGATATATTAGATTTGCAGTCCATCAGAATGAACATGGAGTCTGTTGAGTTGTCAACGTTGCAGTTGAGAGCTAATAAAGGCTTACGTTACTGGCCAGTTAAGGCAACTGGTTTGTTAGACACAGATCAACAAATTTTAATAGATAATCAAGTGAAAGATGGTCGACAGGGCTACTTTGTATTAACACCTTTAAAATTAAATGCTTCAGAAGCAATTTTATTGAATCGAGGGTGGGTGCCTGCTGGACCGACTAGAGATATTTTACCAAATGTCAGTTTACCGGCTAATGGGGTTACAATTAGTGGGAAACTAGATCATTTCCCCAGTGTTGGTATAAAGCTAGATGGAGCAGATACACTGTCTAATGGTTGGCCTTCGGTAACGCAATTAATTGATGTCGATAAGGTGTCGGAACGCTTAGGTTATACTGTTTTGCCATATCAACTGTTATTAAACCAACAAGAACCTAATGGCTATGATCGTCGTTGGGTTCCAATGAAGATGGGCCCACAAAAACACCATGGCTACGCATTTCAATGGTTTGCTTTAGCGACGGCTTGGGTCATTATTTATTTTGTATTAACCATAAAACTAGGTAGAAAAAAGAATGGATAACGTCATTAAAAATAGACTTAAACTTATATTTATTGCAAGTATGTTTGCTGTGCCAGTTTTAACGGCCTGGCTATTGTTCAATAATCCACAATGGCTTGACGGTGGCAGTACTAAAAACTATGGTGAATTAATTGTACCAGCAATACCTTCTGAATTAAGTGACTACTTTGTTGGTTCAGAAGATGAGATCAAGGACTTGAAGGGGCGATGGGTTCTTGTGCATATTGATACGGATGGGGAGTGTTCTGAATTGTGTGAACAGTCTGTTCATATTGTTCAACAACTGCACGTATTGTTAAACAAAGATGCGAAGCGATTAAAAAGAGTATATTTAGACAAATCCGAACATCAAGATAATGTGTTTCTTTCACAGGCTCCTGAGTTGTTTGTTTTACGTTGGAGTGATCAGCATCTTGCAAAGTTACAAGCTAATGTTAAAAACATCAACGATGGTGATATGTTGCTGTTGGATCCTCTTGGGAACATCATGATGAAATATTCGCAAGACGCAGACCCATATGGTATTCAAAAAGACCTTAAACTTTTATTTAAGGCCTCCCAAATAGGTTAAAAACATGTTCAGAAACTTAACTATTTTTGCAATACTCTTGGCCTTGTTTGTCGTTGTATTGGGCGCATATGTTCGCTTATCAGATGCAGGGCTAGGTTGCCCAGACTGGCCTGGTTGCTACGGAAGCCTCATTGTCGACGAATCGCATGAAGGTGTTGCGCATGCCGCTGAACATTACCCTGAGCGCCCTCTAGAGGTATCTAAAGCGTGGAAGGAAATGATACACCGTTATTTTGCTAGTGGCCTAGGTCTTGTAATACTAATATTAACGATTATGGCTTGGAGGCAACCAGAGCTTGGTCAGCGAGGCTTAACGACGTTATTATTATTGTTAGTTATGTTTCAAGGGGCGCTTGGAATGTGGACAGTAACTTTGTTGGTTAAACCGGCGATTGTTATGAGTCATTTGCTCGGTGGGTTAGCAACACTTAGTTTGTTATTGTTGCTGTTGCTGCGTATTCAGACAAAACGGTTAGCACAGACAGACAAAAAAAACACTGTCAGGGGTGTTACATCAGTTGCTCTGTTAGTATTAGTCGTGCAAATTGCCTTAGGCGGCTGGACAAGTACAAACTACGCAGCGTTGGCTTGCCCAGACTTTCCGACTTGTTTTGGTACTAGCTGGAACCCAGCTGTGGATTATAAAGAAGGGTTTGTGTTATGGCGTGGCTTAGGTGTGGACTATGAGTTTGGTGTGTTAAGTAATGAAGCGCGTGCAGCTATACACTGGGTGCATCGTATAGGCGCCTTAATAACAACTATATTATTTAGTTTCTTGATATATTTACTGATCCGTTTAAGTGCCGTCAAAGAAGCAATAATGCTTGGTGCTCTATTATTTATGCAAGTAATGCTGGGCATATTAAATGTGTTGCTAAATTTGCCTCTACACGTTGCTGTCGCGCATAATGCAGTAGCAGCATTACTTTTATTAAGTGTAGTGTATGTAAGATTTAGGCTTGGTAAGCCAGTACTATAATTTAGGGTTATATTTTGAGTGAACAGATGATTAATGATTCAACTAACACTATTAGTTGGAAAAGCTATTACGAATTATGTAAGCCTAAGGTAGTCCTGCTGATTATTTTTACAGCAGTGGTTGGAATGTTTTTAGCAGTGCCGGGCATGGTGCCTTGGCAACCATTGGTATTCGGCACGATTGGAATTGGTTTGGCAGCATCTTCAGCAGCAGCGATTAACCATTACCTAGATCAAAAATTTGATGCCAAAATGGCTCGTACAAAAGGGCGACCATTACCACATGGGGATTTGAACGGTACACAGGTGCTTGGATTTGCCTTTACGATTGGTGCTATTGCAATGCTAGTGCTAATCTTTCTGGTAAATGAGTTAACGGCCTTTTTAACCTTTCTTTCATTAATTGGTTATGCAGTTATTTATACCGTTTATTTGAAGCATGCTACACCGCAAAACATTGTTATTGGTGGTGCTGCGGGTGCAGCGCCTCCTGTATTGGGCTGGAGTGCGGTTACATCGACAATTGACCCACATGCTTTATTGTTATTCCTAATTATTTTTATTTGGACGCCGCCACATTTTTGGGCACTGGCTGTTGCGCGAAGAGAGGAATACGCTAAAGCAGATATTCCGATGTTACCGGTGACTCATGGCGCCGAATTTACTAGGTTACACATTGTTTTTTATACGGTTTTATTAATATTAGTGAGTTTATTGCCGTATTTGACAGGCATGAGTGGCATGCTCTATTTGGTTAGTGCTATCGGCTTAGGTTTCGGTTTTTTATATTATGCGGTGCTGCTTAAGAAAACAGCTGATGACATTATTGCAATGAAAGCATTTAAATACTCAATTCTATATTTAATGCTGTTATTCGCCGCCTTACTTATCGATCATTATCTTTGATTTAAATAGGCAAAATATTTAATACCGTTACACATACAGCGAGTTAAATAACTACCTGTCATAATGCGGTGAGCCGTAAGTGTGTGTAATATTTGCTAATGAAAAGTGTAGAACCGAATACTAAGCTTTCAAAAATAATGGTTTGGCTAACATGGTTGGGCCTTTTAGCCATGTTAGTGATAGGCTTCGATCGATACCTTGACTTGCAAGCGAACCCCAACGAGCGCCCTGATGTTATCTATGACTTGGATGGTGTGGCTGAGGTAACGTTACAACAAAATAAACAAGGTCATTATGTAGCGAATGGCAAATTGAATGGTCATTGGGTTATGTTTGTTTTGGATACTGGAGCCACCAATATCAGTATTCCCGCTAAAGTTGCTAAACAGATGGGATTGCCGGAAGGTTACCCGCAAAGAACGCGAACCGCCAATGGTGATATTGTGGTGTATCGGGTTACGCTTGAGTCGGTTAGCCTTGGGTCGATTGAACTAAAAAATGTTGCGGCACATATCAACCCACATATGGATGGTGAGGTTGTTTTATTAGGGATGAGTTTTTTAAAGCAGGTCGAGATGATACAAGTCGGGAAACAGCTGACTCTACGCCTAAAGCCAAGGTGAGATTCTTGGGCTTTAGGCGGTTTTAAGAGGCTCTATACTCAATTAATTCTTGCTTTACCTTATTCATCGCATTTTTTTCTAATTGACGAATACGTTCAGCAGAGACTTGATATTTATCTGCTAACTCATGCAAAGTTGATTTCTTTTCGCTTAACCAGCGCTCTGCTAAAATTGATCGACTTCTATCGTCAAGGTTGCTAAGGGCAGTATTTAAGCGAGAAGCATCGTGAGCCTCTTCGTTGTATGTTTCTAGTAAAGTAGCAGGGTCGTGTTCTTCTTTAGTCACAAATGTCGCAGGCGTATGAATCAATTCGTCTGATTCTGTGTTGTCATCTTGATGACCGTCAAAAGCCATATCAAAATTGCTCAAACGCTTTTCCATTTCGTAAACGGCAGATTTATCGACACCTAGGTCATTTGCAATAGCGTCGGCTTCATTTTCGTCTAGCCATGCTAGGTTCTTTTTGTGCTTTCTTAAGTTGAAGAACAGTTTGCGCTGAGCTTTTGTCGTCGCAATTTTAACAATACGCCAGTTTTTGATTACAAATTCATGAATTTCAGATTTAATCCAGTGTACGGCATACGAGACAAGACGAACCCCCATGTCAGGGTCAAAGCGTTTAACGGCTTTCATTAAGCCAATGCTACCTTCTTGAATGAGATCTGGCAGTGCAAGGCCATAGCCACTATAGCTTTTGGCAATATGGATAACATAACGCATATGAGATAAAACGAGCATGCGAGCAGCTTCTAAATCATTTTCATTTCGTAAACGATTTGCTAAATCTCTTTCTTGCTCTACCGTTAACGCAGGCGCAGAGGAAACAGAGGCTATATAAGCATCTAAAGATCCAGCTGATAATTGATTAGGTAATGCTAAAGCATGAGTCATACTATCCCTCCTTTTGTGTGCTTGAATAACTTAACACTCACAATATAAGACCAGCAAGTATAACAAAGGTTCATTTTATAAAGCAATTTAAAGGCTTTATGATACTCAGTTTTCTAGTTCTGATAAGTATCGACTAACAACCAGCCATGAACCAATAATACCAAGGCTGATAGAGAAGATAACCCATAAAATAGCATGCCCTAAAGGCATAAAGCTAAGGCTGAACGAGCTATTATATAAAGCAGATAAAGAACTGGTGGGACCATCAATTAGCCACACAGATAAATTAACCAGCAAACAAGCGAAAATACCACCCAGAAAACCATACCAAAAACCACTATAGATAAATGGGCGCATAATAAAACTGCGTGTTGCACCCACCAGTCGAGTGATGTCAATTTCATCACGACGGTGTTGCAGTTCTAATCGAATAGTATTGCTAACGATTAAGAGTACAGCAAAACCCAGTAATACAGTGATAATGCTAACACCACGCTGGGCTATGTTGAGGATGCCATTTAACCGGTCGAGCCAGCCCATATCCAGTTGGACCAGTTCGATATCGGCTCGTTGTTTAAGTTCATTAACCAGGGCCTCAAGTGCCTCACGGTTGTTTAGCTGAATAATAGGGGTGATTTGGATAACATGCGGTAATGGATTGCTGGCAAGTGCGCTAATGGCTGAACCAAATCCGCTATATTGCTGAAACTCTTCTAGAGCTGCTTGCTTACTAATTAAAAGTGATTGGGTGATCTGATCATGTTCATGTAGTGCCTGACTGAGTTTGGACGCTTGCTCAAGGTTGACCGACTGATCAAGAAATAATGAAATATTGTTGTTTAAGTCAATTTGCCCGCTAAGTGATTGAAGGTTGTTAATAGAAACTAATAAACCGGACGGCAGGGATAATGTTATGGCAATGACGCTGACCGTCATCATAAAGTTAAAGGGTGCTCTTGAAAAACGACCAAGGCTGGCAAAAAAAGTATGCAAGTGAATTAGCACGTAAGCACGTAAACTAAATAGACTAGTAGGTCTTTGTACGTTTTGTCGACGACTAGCCATGATTGCTCACTATTTCACCTTGAGAAAGTACTAATGTTCGATAATTCATGCGTTCAATAAGGGCAATATCATGAGTTGCGACCAGTACAGTCACGCCCACTTGGTTAAACTGTTCAAACAATTGCATTATTTCTTCGGATAAAGCAGGGTCTAAGTTTCCTGTTGGTTCATCGGCTAAAATCATTGGCGGCCTATTAACAACTGCCCGTGCAATACCAATACGTTGTTGCTCACCGCCAGACAAAGTGATGGGGTAGCGCTTTTCTTTTCCAAGTAAATTGACTTTATCTAACGCTGCGCGAACACGGCGTTGAATTTCATGACGATCCAGTCCAGCAATAATTAAAGGTAAGGCGACATTATCAAAAACGGTACGGTCATGCAGTAAACGATGATCTTGAAATATCATGCCAATTTTACGCCGAGCATAGGGAACAAGCCGTTTGGAAAGGCGGCCAATGTTTTGGTTGTCGAGCATCACTTGACCTTGCGTGCTACGTTCAAGAATCGCGATAAGTTTTAGTAAGGTGCTTTTACCCGCACCAGAGTGGCCGGTAAGAAAGGCCATTTCGCCTTTTTCTAACTCGAAATTAACGTTTTTAAGCGCATCGGCACCACCAGGGTAACGTTTGCTGACGTTGATAAATTGAAGCATGAGCGCTAATGGTCAGTTTCAGATTTTTCAAATAGAGCCGTGGTGAACTCGGCGGCATCAAAAGGACGTAGGTCATTGATGCCTTCACCAATACCAATAAAACGAATGGGTAGTTTGAATTGATTGGCAATGGCGAAAATAATACCACCTTTTGCGGTGCCGTCCAATTTCGTAAGAGTGATGCTAGTTAGTGGGGTGGCTTTATCAAAATTCTTAGCTTGGGCGAGGGCATTTTGTCCGGTGCCTGCATCAAGAACCAGCATGGTTTCGTGTGGCGCGCTGTCATCCAGTTTTTTAATAACACGGTTGATTTTGCTTAACTCATTCATTAGGTTTGTTTGGGTATGTAGGCGGCCAGCAGTGTCTGCCAGTAAGACGTCAATGTTGCGCGCTTTTGCCTTCTCAAAGGCATCGTAAATAACCGAAGCAGAGTCAGCCCCAGTATGTTGAGCAACAACCTCAACGTCGTTACGCTTCCCCCATTCTTGTAATTGTTCAATCGCAGCGGCCCTAAATGTATCGCCAGCCGCTAACATGACACTTTTGCCCTCGGCTTGTAAACGTTTAGCCAGTTTACCAATGGTCGTCGTTTTACCCATGCCATTAACGCCGACCACTAAGATAACGAAAGGGCCGTCACTGTCAGGAATGGTTAAAGCTTGTTGGTTTGGCTCAAGGATCGATAGCATCTCTTCTTGAAGTGCTTGGGTGAGAGCCTGTGGGTCGGCTAGCTGCTTGCGCGCAACTCGCTGAGTTAAATTTGAAATGATGTGTTGAGTGGCTTCAATGCCGACATCAGCTGTTAGCAGTAACATTTCTAATTCTTCAAACAAATCGTCGTCGATTTGTTTTTTCCCTAAAAATAAATTACCTAAACCACCGGTCAATCCGCTGCGTGTTTTTGTTAACTGGTTTTTTAAGCGGCCAAAAAAACCTTCTTTAGGTTCTTCGACAGGCGGCTGCTTAGTTGTGTCGGTATCTTTCTTTTTGCCAAATCCAAACATGATATTGTGTCTATTGGTGGGAACTTTATCGTAAAATCCCTATTCTAAATTCGTTTTAAAGTTAAGTGAGAACTAAATGAAGAAGTTATTTGTGGCACTTTTTATTCTGAATATCGTTTATTCGCTGAACAGTTTTGCTTCGCCAGAAACTCTGCCTGATATGGTACACGAAAAAGTGCTAAAAAATGGCTTAAAAGTGTTGGTTAAAGAAGATCGGCGAGCACCCGTTATGGTGTCGCAAATTTGGTATAAAGTCGGGGCCAGTTACGAACATGATGGTATTACCGGTGTATCGCACGTACTAGAACATATGATGTTTCAAGGAACAGAAAACCTAGAGCCGGGTGAGTTCTCTAAAATAATTGCTGAAAATGGCGGTCGTGAAAACGCGTTTACCGGTGCTGATTATACGGCGTATTTTCAAACCATGGAGGCCTCACGCCTTGAGGTAAGTCTGCGGCTTGAGGCAGAACGGATGCAAAATTTAAAGTTGCAAGAAAAGGAGTTCAGCAAAGAGCTGCAAGTGGTTATGGAAGAGCGCCGTATGCGTACTGAAGATAAACCACGAGGTCAGGCGTACGAATACTTTAAAGCACTGGCTTACACCAGTAGTCCCTATCGAAACCCTATCATTGGTTGGATGCAGGACTTAAAAGATATGGAACTAGAGGATTTAGCGGTTTGGTATAAACAGTGGTATTCGCCAAATAACGCAACACTGGTGGTTGTCGGTGATGTTCAGCATGAGCAGGTCTTTCAGTTGGCAGAACAATATTTTGAGCCTATTCCTGCGGTCGCGTTTAAGCCGGTTAAAAAAAGAACAGAAGTGCCACAGGTGGGTGTGCGACGTAGTATTGTGAAGCAGAATGCTAAAGTCCCTTATTTATTGATGGGCTACAAAGTACCTGTGCTCAACACTGTGCAGAATGAAGAGGATGTGTACGCATTAGAGGTGTTATCCGGTATTTTAAGCGGCGGTAGTAGTGCACGATTGCCCTCAAATTTAGTACGGGGTTCTCAAGTTGCCTCCAGTGCCAGTGCAGGGTACGACATGAATGCTCGGCTACCGACATTGTTTTTGTTTGATGGTGCGCCGGCTGCAGATAAAAGCATTCAACAGCTTGAGGAGGCCTTAGTGGAGCAAATAGCAAACTTGCAAACGGATTTAATTGAGGAAAAAGAATTGAACAGGGTTAAAGCGCAAGTGATAGCGGCATCGGTGTATGAAAAAGATTCCAATTTTTATCAGGCGATGCAGTTGGGTATGCTTGAAACTGTAGGTGTTGGTTGGCAAAAAGCGCATGATTATGTTGAAAAAGTAAACGCTGTGACGGCTGAGCAAGTTCGTGCCGTTGCACAACAATATTTGATTGAAGATCATTTAACAGTCGTTCATATGCTGCCGATGGGGGACGCTAATGAAAATTAAAATAAAGGTTATAGTCAGTAGTGTTCTGTTGTTACTCAGCCCGTTATCGCTGGCTCTCCCAAGTATTCAACATTGGCAAACAAATAACGGCGTTCAGGTATATTTTGTGCCAACTGAAGGGTTGCCAATTTTAGACGCACAACTAGTCTTGCGGGCAGGCAGTTCAGCGGACGGAGATAAAAATGGCGTGGCAGCGTTAACCAGTGCTTTACTGACTCAAGGTGCAGCGGGGCTTAATGCGCAAGATATTGCAGAGCGACTAGACAGTGTTGGGGCGCAACTCAGCGCATCAACATCGCGTGACTTAACAACAATTAGTTACCGAAGCTTAACAGATGAAAAAGCGCTACAAACCTCGTGGCAGTTATTGAAAGCAGTATTAAGCAAACCGAGCTTTCCTCTGCAGGACTTTAATCGAATTAAGGCTCGTACATTACTGGGGATTAAGCAGCGCCAAGAGTCACCGGGAGTACTGGGGCAATTGGCGCTCTACCAAGAAATATATAAAAACCACCCTTATTCGCATGCAATACAAGGTGTCGAAAGTACGGTGAAAGAGATTCAAGTTAACGACTTAAAGCAGTTTTATCGGCAGTATTATGTAGCCAATAACCTTGCGGTTGTTTTAGTCGGCGGTATTTCGCGTGATCAGGCCGAACGCATGGTGGAGGAGTTGGTGGTTGATTTGTTAGCGGGTAAAAAAGCGGCGCCGATTGAAGCGGTGCTGACGCCGCAAAAAGGTAAGGTTATTCATCTAGAATATCCATCTGAGCAGACGCACTTACTGTATGGTTTGCCGGTATTACAGCATAATGATCCAGACTACTTTCCATTGTATGTGGGTAACCATATTCTCGGTGGCAGCGGGTTTAGCTCACGCATTGTTAAAGAAATTCGTGAAGAAAGAGGGCTGGCCTACAGTGCCTACAGTTATTTTCACCCGATGATTCAAAAGGGGCCATTTGTAATGGGCCTACAGACACGTAATGAAAAAGCAAAGGAAGCGTCAATGGCTGTTAAACAAACGTTGCGAACTTTTATACAGGACGGACCAACAGATGAAGAGCTAATGGCCGCTAAGAAAAATATCATAGGGGGCTTCGCGCTTAAGTTAGACAGCAATAAAAAATTGTTAGGAAATGTGGTGAGAATCGTTGTTAGTGGTGCGCCCTTAAATTATTTAAATAGCTATATGCAGAAAATAGAAGCGGTCACACAGCAGCAAATAAAACAAGCTTTCCAAAGACATCTGAAGATGGAAAAAATGGTCATGGTAACTGCTGGCCAATCTGTCGTACAAAAAGATTAATGGCTGCTAAGGGAAACCGTGTTCGTATCATTGGTGGACAATGGCGAGGGCGTAAACTCGAATTTCCTAGTATTGACGGTTTGCGTCCAACTACAGACCCAATTCGTGAAACGCTATTTAACTGGTTGCAACCTTACTTACCGCAAGCTAATTGTTTAGATTTATATGCAGGTAGTGGTGCATTAGGGTTTGAGGCGGCATCGCGTGGTGCGAGTTCTGTTTTAATGGTGGAAAAAGATATTAAGGCAATAAAGGCACTAAGGACGAATAAAGAACTGATAAAAGCAGATAATATTCAATTAATGCAACGAATGGCGTTGGATGTTTTAAACGATAAGCGTAAACAAACAGATGCGCTATTTGATGTTGTTTTTCTTGACCCACCGTTTAAGCAAGGTGAACTTAGTGAATGCGTGAAACGGCTTGAAGAAAGTGGCTGCTTATCGGATGATGCTGTTATTTATTTGGAATGCGAAAACGCGCTAAATTTAGATTTTCTGCCAAAAAACTGGACAGAGCACCGACAAAAAAAAACAGGTCAAGTGGCCTATTACCTATATCATCGAGAAGCAAATGATTAAAAAAGCAATTTACCCTGGAACGTTTGATCCGATGACAAATGGACACATTAATAGTATCCAGCGAGCCAGCAAATTATTCGATACGATAGTGGTGGCGGTTGCAAAAAGTGCAGGTAAGTCACCTTTATTTGAAAGCCAAGAGCGTTTGGATATGGCAAAACAAGCATTATGTGAATATGACAATATTGACGTGGTGTTTTTTGATGGCCTGCTGGTTGATTTAGCAAAAGAACATAAAGCCAATATTGTTGTTAGAGGCATTCGCAGCATTGCGGATTTTGAATATGAATCACAAATGGCAGGTATGAATAAAAAAATGATGCCAGCATTAGAAACGGTATTTTTAACAACCGACCCTGACTGGTGTGATGTTTCCTCGACCTTGGTGCGCGATATTGCACGGCTTGGTGGGCAGGTCAGTGATTTTGTTCCGCATGAGATTGAAAAAGCTATTTTAGCTAAGGTGAATTAGAAAAATGTCATTAATTATTACCGATGAGTGCATCAACTGTGATGTTTGTGAACCTGAATGCCCGAATGATGCGATTTTTATGGGCGAAGAAATTTACGAAATACACTCTCACCTTTGTACAGAGTGTGTCGGGCATTTTGATACGCCTCAGTGTGTGGAAGTCTGCCCCGTTGAATGTATACCAAAAGATCCGAATAACGAAGAAACTAACGATCAGCTTTTATTGAAATATCAGCAATTAATGGCGACAAATGAGGATTAAAAAAATGAAAAAAATTCTTTTTTTCACCAGTATTTTATTTGCAATAACAGCGTATGCAACCCCTGCCACACAGCTGCATCAACAAGCAGTAGCAAGTGCACACCCGGCGGCAACTCAAGCAGGACTTAGTGTGCTCAACCAAGGAGGTAATGCTTTTGATGCAGCCATTGCCGTTAGTGCGGCACTGGCAGTTGTCGAACCCTTCGGTTCTGGACTGGGTGGTGGTGGATTTTGGTTATTACATCGCCAACATGATGGTAAACAAGTGATGATAGATGGGCGTGAAGTAGCGCCTTTGGCCGCCACACGTGATATGTATTTAGACAGTCAGGGTGAGCCAATTAAGAATGCCTCGGTCGATGGGGCATTAGCTGCCGGTATTCCGGGTTTACCAGCTGCTTTAGATCATTTAGCAAAGCATTATGGAGTATTAGCACTGTCGGATAGTTTGCAGCCGGCGATAAAGCTGGCTAAAGACGGTTTTTTAGTTAACGAGCATTACCAGCGATTGGCTAAAT
This sequence comes from Cycloclasticus zancles 78-ME, assembly GCF_000442595.1. Lineage (NCBI taxonomy): Bacteria > Pseudomonadati > Pseudomonadota > Gammaproteobacteria > Thiotrichales > Piscirickettsiaceae > Cycloclasticus > Cycloclasticus zancles. The sequence goes on from NC_021917.1 coordinate 645,997, forward strand.
TTCGTCAGGCGGTTTTAGCGTCAAATGACTCTGCGAAGGCTATTTTCCTAAGTGATGGAAAGGTACCTGCCTTGGGCACAAACATTATACAAAACGATTTAGCTAATACTTTGCAGTTATTGGCAACACAAGGTTTTGATGGGTTTTATAGTGGAGAGCTTGCAGATAAGTTAGTAAAAGGTGTGCAACAAGCTGGGGGCATATGGACCAAAGAGGATTTGGCTCGATACACAGTGAAAGAGCGTTTGCCGGTGGTTGCGCATTATAAAAATATCAAGGTGACCAGTGCTGCTTTGCCCTCATCGGGTGGATTGGTGTTGTCTATTGCGCTAAATATTTTAGAACAATATGACTTGTCAACGATGGACGAAGCCACACGAATTCATGTTGTGGTTGAAGCAATGAAACGAGCGTACCGTGATCGTGCATTACACATGGGCGATAGTGATTTTGTCAGCGTGCCAGTAAGTGAGCTGAGTGAAAAGTCGTATGCCCATACTATCTCTAAAGATTTAAGGCTAGATGAGGTTACACCCAGTCAACACATTAGTGGTTTAAACGAAATTGAAGGACATGATACAACGCATTTCTCTGTGATCGATAAAAGGGGTAACCGTGTGGCGGCAACTTTATCGATTAATTACCCATTTGGTTCTGGATTTGTGCCTCAAGGGACGGGTGTTTTGTTGAATGATGAAATGGATGATTTTTCTATTAAGCCAGGCACACCAAATGTATACGGCTTGGTGGGCGGAGAGGCAAATGCAATCGCAGCAGGTAAGCGAATGTTATCGAGCATGTCTCCAACTTTTATTGAAACAGAGGAAAAAGTGGGCGTTTTGGGTACACCAGGAGGCAGCCGAATTATTAGTATGGTGTTATTGGGTATTTTGGATGCCGAGCAAGGACATAGTCCTGAATCTTGGGTCAACTTGCCACGTTATCATCATCAATACTTACCGGATGTTATTCAACATGAGCCAGATACTTTTAAAGCAGAAACTTTGCTGGAGTTGACCGAAAAAGGCCACAAACTAAAGTCTGTTGGAAGGCATTATGGCAATATGCACGCAGTCTTGTGGGATAAAAAGTCTAATAAACTTGTTGCCGCCAGTGACCGTAGAGGATCTGGGGCAGCTATTGTTGAGTCAGTACCTTTAAGCACAGCAAAATAAATCGCGTTGCTGCGTTTTTGATGAGCTTTTTATACGGCTAATTAACAAATGCCAGTAATTTCACATAAACCATCAAGCACTAGCTGAATAGGACTAACAACACCAATAATTTTGCCTTGTTCCATAACCGGTGCGCGCATCAAATTATAGCGCGCAAATAAACGAGAACAGTAACGAATATCCATGTCGGGGTGTGCGTTAATGAGTGGCTTTTCATTTATTTCGTATACATTGACACGGTCGGGTGCTCTATCTTTTGCCAAAACAAGTCTTGCAATAATGCCCGCATTAATCACGCCATACTCATCATGTTCGTGAAATTTATCGACAAATAAAACCGAGGTTTTATTTTTTTTCATCATTCTAATAGCTTCTGTGATGGTGGCTGTTCCATCAATCATATAAAACTCGGTTTTCATCACATCGCGTACGGTGATAAGTTTTGCATCATTCATAGTTCTGTCTCTATTGATTGGGTAATTTTTTTTGCTTGATGTAGCACGCCAATAGCATCTTCAACATCTATTTGTAAGGCGATGCCGCTGCCCGGTTCTTCATCGAATAAACCCGCTCGTGATACCTCTTCGATAATTTTTCGACTTAAATGTTCTTCGACCAAGAAAAGCAAAACATCTCGTTGAGTATCTAAATTTAGACCCAAGAATGTTTTTTGCTGTTTAATACCTTCGCCGCGTGCATTATTGATAATAGTAGCGCCGGTGGCGCCTACTTCTCTAGCCGCTTTAAGGACTTTGTCAGTTTTGTTGTCATCAACAAAGACGATAATGAGTTTAAAGTGCATTTTATTCTCCTATTTGGTCTGCTTGTTTAAGTTGTGCGCGATGATTTATCCACTCAGCAAATTGTGCGTAGGCTAACACAGTCATGATGGGAAATAGGCTGGCAAAGGCAATAAGGCCAAAACCATCCATCAATGGGTTTCGGCCAGGAATGCTTGAAGCTAAACCGATACCTAATGCGGTAACTAGCGGTACGGTGACGGTTGATGTGGTAACGCCACCTGAATCATAAGCAAGGCCAATGATGAGTTTTGGTGAAAAAATAGTCTGGATAATGACAACGACGTAGCCAGCAATAATAAACATATATAAATCAATGCCGCTTACAATTCGAAATGTCCCTAGTGAAATACCAACTGCAACACCAATAGACACAGCCAACCTTAGGTACCAAGCTTTAATAGTACCACCAGAAATTTGTTGAGCTTTGATAGCAACAGCAATAAGAGCAGGTTCTGCTAATGTTGTAGCAAAGCCAATACAGCCCCCGAAAATATAAACCCAATAATAGTCTTGCCAAGCAATAGAAATACGTTGATCGGTTGTTGGGTTGATGAAGTCATGGCTGGTTAATTGTTCGGCCATGCTGGTGCCTAAAGGAAAAAGGGCTTTGTCTAAACCCACAAGAAAGAAAGTCATCCCTAGGACTACGTAAACCATTCCGGTTATTAAGTTTTTCAAATGACTAAATGGTCGTCGGATAATGACCAATTGAAAGAAAAGGATAACAAAAATAATTGGCGCGACATCACGTAAGGTACTTAAGAAAGTGCTCCACAATTCCGCCAGCAATATCATTATAAAATGACCCCGTATGCCATCACAAAAATCATCGGGGTGAGTGATGCAAAGGCAATTAAGCCAAAACCGTCAGTCATTGGGTTGCGGCCCTGAATGGCTGAGGCTAAGCCAACGCCGAGAGTGGTTACCAAGGGGACTGTGATAGTAGACGTAGTAACGCCACCTGAATCGTAGGCAATACCGATAATTGATTCGGGTGCAAAAAAAGTCATCACCACAACGCCGATATAGCCTGGAATAATCAAATAATGCAGAGGCCAGCCACGAATAATTCTTAGTACCCCTAACAAAATGGCAAAGCCCACAGAGAAGGCAACGGTAAACCGAAGACCAAAAGCATAAGATTCTTTTGCTTTGTTAGTTTTCTCGATCATGCCACCTTCCGCTGCAATACGTGCTGCTTCGTCGGCAACAGCAATTAAGGCGGGTTCGGCTGCAGTGGTGCCAAAGCCTAATGAAAAGGCAAAGACTAGTAACCACAATAAGCTACCTTTCTTAGCAAACGCATAGGCCATGGTCTCACCAATGGGGAATAGGCTTTTTTCAAGACCTTGAATAAACAGCGTTAAGCCGAGTACAACAAAAGCTGTACCAATAGCTATATCCGCTATATTGGGGATGGGTTGGCGCAGAATAAATAACTGAAAAAAAAGAACCACTGAAAAAATTGGCAGCAGGTCCATAAAACTGCCGAATAATTGGTTAATAAATTTATTTTTTAACTGAAACAAGCAAACTCCCTTTAGAGCTATAACTCTATAGGAATTAGGAGGGTATGCCTAATAAAGAATTAAAAAACGTTATTGGCAGGCGTTAGCTCGTCAAGTATTTAACGTTGGCAGTGGGTGCAGTAAAAGGTCGATCGTTGAGCAATAATGATTTGTTTAATGGGTGCTTTGCACCTTGGGCAAGGTTTGTCTTTTTGCCCGTAAACATTAAGTGTTTGTTGAAAATAACCAGGGTTGCCGTCACTGTTAACAAAATCTTTTAACGTTGTGCCGCCTTGTTGTATAGCTTGCGCTAGGATTTTTTTAATGGCAAAAACGAGGTTAATCAAGCGCTTTTTAGAAACTTTGTTAGCGGCACGTTTAGGGTGAATGCCTGCCTGAAATAATGCTTCGCTAGCATAAATATTACCAACGCCGACAACGACTTGCCCATCCATAATAAAACTTTTAATGGGTGTTTTTTTTAATTGAGCCTTTGGATAAAAATCGTCAATATTAAATGCGTCGGATAAAGGCTCTGGCCCAAGGTGTTGTATTAATTTGTGATTTTCAATGACATCTGTTGACCATAACAGCGAACCGAAACGGCGCGGATCTTTATAGCGCAAGCAGGTGTTATTACTAAAAATAATGTCAATATGCTCGTGTTTTTCTGGTGTCGTTGAAGCCTGAACGATGCGTAAACTACCCGACATGCCTAGGTGGATAATTAACGTGCCCTTATCGGTTTCAAGCAATAGGTATTTTGCACGACGTTTAACATGGTTAATGCAAAGACCCGGTAATAAGGTGGAAACTTCTGGGCTAACGGGCCAACGTAATTTTGCTTGTCGGACAATGACCTGTGAAACTTGTTTGCCTTCAATATGAGGGGCAATTCCGCGACGAGTCGTTTCGACTTCTGGTAACTCAGGCATTGGGTGTCTCCAATCTCGGTAGAGTTGTCATTTTCTTATATTTTGTATCACTAAACTGATATGCAAGTTTTTTATCATTGGAGACTAGCAAGACGCTGTCTTTTTGCTTTATTAAATGAAAGGTCAAGTTTGGCTGCTCGTAGAGAGAAATAATAATCTGCTCGGTAGGTGTGGCGTCGAATTTTGTAGTAACAGTAATAGCGCGGGCAAATCGCCATTCATCGAGAAGCATTTGAACCGCGTCTGATGAGAGCTCGTCAGTGGGTGATTGGATATTTTTCCAAGTATTATCTTCTTGTCGTTGAAGCGTTATCTCGGGTGTTTTTAAGCCAATAATCTGACCGTTATTGGGTATCAGCCGAGTGTCAATATAAGCATCAACAGGCGCGGTTAGATGATGTAAAAAAGTGTCATCTAATAAAAATAATTGTGTGTCGTTGCTGACGTAGCGACGTGATTGAACGCTTTCTGTTTTGCCAATATTGAGTGTTTTTTTGTTAAAAGAGACCTTAACTGTTGGTGTATCTAGGCCAAATTGACTGAGTGGCTGTTTTTCTAATGGGTAGCTAGTGGTTGGTTTGATCTGAGATATTTTAAGTAACCTTTCTACCTTGCCTGCTAAGGCTAGTGTGTTGACAGGCTGGGTTAAGTACCACTGGTTTTGTAGGCGCTTTAATTCGATGGTATTAGCCGCTGTTCGCTCGATCTTAATGTGCTGAATAGTGTTGATGTCTAACCCAGCTAGGTTGGTTTTTTTAGGGGCTTCATGCCCGGGCTTTAGCCACGCAATCATGCCTAGACAGACCACTAAGGTAATTAGTAGCAAGTTGATAAGTAGACGATTTTTCATAGCTTAACGTTTTTTGCGTTTAAGCCAAATGAGCAGGCCACTGACGATAAAGAGGGCCGGTAGCAGAAACAAAAACCCAAGACCAAAAATAAGCGACCACTGTTGGCTTATTTCTAGTGTGGTATCGGGCGCTGTTTTTGCAGGAATATCAATAAAGGAGTCGTCGTGGTTGAGCCATTGAATTAGGCTAAGACCAAGGTCTAAATTAGCGCCATTACCAAGAAAAGTATTGGATAAGAAATCCGCATCGCCCAAAACAATAATGCGCTGCTCTTTGGTATTGTCATCTTTTTTATTCAGCGCATAACCAATTGTAATGGGGCCCTGCTTTTCATCCGTATCGGGGTCAAATTGTATTTGCCCTTCAATATCACCTGTTTCTGTCCATGAACGTTCCAGCGTAGATAATAAGGGGGCGGCTTGATAAGGGCTGTTAGCTAATAGACTGAGCCCAGCGGCGCCTGGAAACAAGCTCATAGCCTTTAAATGTTTGGTTGCTAAATGGTTAGGGTATGCGGTGACCAAGGCAAAGGTTGGGTCATCAATACCAAAGACTTGGGTAGTGGCATCGACCACAGTGCCGGGCAAGATTTGAATCGTTAACAGTTCTGTTAAAGGCTTAAGAGGTTCGGATTGATTAGGTTCGCCCAACAATAATAATGCCCGACCTTTAGCAAGATATTGTTTTATCACGTCGATTTCTCCGGCTAGGTAATTTACCTGTGGGTCAGCGATGACGAGCAAGGATGTATTGTTTGGTATGGATGGCGTATCCATTAGATTAATGGTTTGGCTATTAATGCCTTTGTTTTTTAATTCGTTTGCGAATAGGCCAAAGTCATAATTTGAATGGCCTGCTGGGTTGCGCTCGCCGTGCCCGGTGAGAAAAACAACCCAACGCTGATCACTATTAGCAAGCCTTTGTAGGGCATTGGTAAAGGCTTGCTCGTTTAATTGTTGTAGTGATTCGCGTTTACCGTTATAGCGAATCACTAACTCACCATCGGCGGTGATACCTTCTTCACGTGCTTGGTCAGGGCGTATATCGGGGTTAATAAGGGTTAATGTAATATCTGTTTTATGGTGGCTGTATTTATCAATAAGCTCAGAGATTTGTTGGCGCAAAATATCATTTTCAGTGGCGTACGCGTCTACCTCTATGGGGTGTGTTAATTGTTTCAGTAATTGGATGCTCGGGGTAGATAACGAATTTCTACTATTGGCTGTCCAATCAAATTGGGCGGTATATTGTGTGCTTAGCCAAGCGAGTAGGCCAAGTACGCCAAGAAATAAAAGTGTGAAAACGACATTTTGCAGCCGAATAAATTGGTGTGCTTTGCGGGATATTTTCATTTTTGTAAACGGTCGTTATCTAATCGACGAATGCTGAGAATTAAAAACCCGGCTATAAACAAAATAAAGTAAAAAATATCAGTCGAGTGTATTAAGCCGCGTAGTAAGTTTTCGAAATGTCGCATGATAGAAATATATTCAAGCACACTGCTGCTGTTACCAGCCCAATCAATAATCCATAAGAGTAATAAAGCGCCAAAACTTCCGATTGCTGCAACCGTTGGTTGAGAGGCAATAGCAGACATGTAAAGCCCTAGCGCATTGAACGAAGCCATCAGTAAGACCATGGCAAGCAGGCAGGCGAAAAGCTTGCCTATATCGAGTTCGCCTACAGTCAATAACGAGAGCGGCATTAGGGTGATGGATAAAAGAATAATCAGTAAGAAAGCAAAAATGGCAAGGAATTTACCAAGCACAATTTCAGTTAGACTGACGGGAGCAGAAAACAGCAAGCTAATGGTTTTGTTGCGGCGTTCATCACTGATGGTTCGCATGGTTAGCAGTGGAATAATAAGTAACAAGATGACAGCAGCATTACCAAACAGCGGTGCGACAATCAGATCGGTTACGCCAGGCGCACCCGGTATACCAATAAGTTTGGGTTGTATCGCTAAATAATAATCAATTTGTGTTAAAAACATGTAGGCCAAAATAAGCTGGCTAACACCGAGAATGGTCCACGCAAGTGGTGACAGAAATAAACTGCGCAGTTCTCGGCTGGCAATCGTGAAACTATTCATGGTTATTTGAATGTTGAGTGAGTGAAAGGAAAATTTGTTCCATATCGTGTTGCTGAGGTGTCAACTCTAGCAAGCCCCAGTTATTTGTTACCGACAGCTCGACTATCGTTTCTGAGATACTAGTGCCTTGGGTATGCTGAATCAGGTACTGCCCGGTGTCGAGGGCTTCAAGGGCTGTTATGTTGGGCACGTTTTGCAGTACTTCCTCGTTCGGTTGTTGACGAAAGCGCACTATTAAGCTCGAAGACGTCATTCTGCGAGATAAGCCTTCAACAGGCTCATTTAATACCAGTTTTCCGTGATGAATGATTTGTACTCTACTGCATGAATGCTGAACCTCGGGCAGTATATGAGTGGATAAAATGACACTGTGTTCATTGCCAAGTTCACGAATGAGTTCACGAATTTCTAAAATTTGAATAGGGTCTAGGCCAACCGTGGGTTCGTCTAAAATAATCACCGATGGGTTATGTAAAATAGCTTGAGCAATACCAACGCGTTGTTGATAACCCTTTGATAAATTGCCAATTAAACGATGCCCCATGTCGCTTAAACCACATTTTAGCTTTCCACGTTCTACAGAGAGTTTAATGGCGTGTTTACGTAAACCATGCAGTTTGGCGCAGTAGCGCAGGTATTCATCTACCGTCAGATCTGGATAAACAGGGGGTATTTCAGGCAAAAACCCTAATTCAGCTTTGGCAAGTTTGGGTTGGTCGATAATGTCATAACCATTAATTTTAATTTCACCGACGGTGGGTGTTAAGTTGCCACAAATCATTTTCATGGTGGTTGATTTACCAGCCCCATTTGGCCCCAAAAAGCCAAGAACCTCGCCTTTATTAAGCGAAAAGCTTACATCGTCAACAGCACAATGGTGACCAAATTGACGCGATAAATGGTTAACTTCTATTAGGCTGCTCATCAAATTTAGTATCTGTGATCTTAGTTTAGGGGGTTAAACGAAGGAGTCTAATATGTGCCTGACTTCCTTTCAAGCAACGATGGTCAGATAAATAGGGGTGAATCTATTATAGAGGCATGTAAAAATACAGGTTTAAAAGGTTGAGCTTTTTTCATGTTATTAGGTATAGATACTGGCGGCACTTTCACCGATTTTGTTTACATAGACGATCAAGGCGTGCGTATTCATAAGGTGCTTTCAACCCCAGAGGCTCCTGAAAAAGCTATTTTGCAAGGCATTAATGCCTTGGGCGTTGATAATGAAAGTTTGTTGATTGTGCATGGATCAACAGTGGCGACTAATGCTGTATTAGAAAAAAAAGGTGTCCGTTGCTGCTTTGTGACAAACCATGGCTTAGCGGATATGTTAACGATAGGTCGCCAAGCAAGGAAAGAGCTTTACAACTTAAACCCAAAACCGGAAGAGCCGCCGGTGCCCTCAAACTTGTGTTTGGAAACGGGCGGGCGTGTCTCAGCGCAGAGTGAAGTGATTGAACCGCTAAGCGATGAGCAGATCGCAACATTGATTTCAAAAATAAATTATCTAGAACCAGAAGCAGTTGCGATTAATTTATTATTCTCTTTTTTAGATGATGCAGCAGAAAGACGATTAGAGGCGGCCATGCCTGAAGGTTTATTTGTATCGCGTTCATCGCTGGTTTTGGCTGAATATAAAGAATATGAACGCGGTATGGCGACTTGGTTGAATGCTTATGTTGGGCCGTTAGTCATTGGTTATCTAGATAGACTAAGAGCAGCAGTTAAAGCATCATCCGTTTCTGTGATGCAAAGCTCTGGTGGAACGATAGCGGCAGAACAGGCAGGTAAACAAGCGGTTCGAATGCTTTTGTCTGGCCCTGCTGGTGGATTAATGGCCGCATTACATATAGGTGAAAAAGCAGGGTTTGATCGTCTGTTAACGTTGGATATGGGGGGGACGTCTACGGATGTGGCCTTATTAGATGGTGCGATAGCGTTAACAAACGAGGGGCAAATTGAGGGTTATCCCGTTGCGGTTCCTATGGTGGATATGCATACCATTGGTGCAGGCGGTGGCTCTATTGCATCTGTTGATGCAGGTGGGTTGCTGTGTGTTGGACCTGCATCTGCGGGTGCCTCACCTGGGCCAGCTTGTTATGGCAAAGGCGGGCAGGCAGTAACAGTAACGGATGCCAATGTATATTTGGCTAGAATTAATACGCGTTATTTTCTTGGTGGTGATATGCCCTTAGATATAAAGGCGACAAATCAAGCAATGGAGAGCTTAGCGGCAGACTTGGGATGTGAACCTAAAGAGGCAGCGCAAGGGGTTATTAAGTTAGCGAATGAACATATGGCACGAGCGTTACGTGTTATTTCAATTCAGCGTGGTATTGATCCAAGGCCTTATGCCTTAATGACGTTTGGTGGGGCAGGCAGTTTGCATGTGTGTGCTTTAGCGGAGGCTTTGGGAATGCAAACAGCCATAGTCCCTGTTAACTCGGGTGTGCTGTCTGCCTTTGGGATGTTAGCAGCGCCACGCTCGCGTGAGTTGTCCCGAAGCTTACTAGGGCGGTTGGATGATGTAGCTGTTGAGCAAATAGAGCATGGTTTTTTAACTTTAGTGAGGCAAGGCCAAGCAGAATTAATGGCGGAAGGCGTGTCCTTAGACGATATAAAAATAAACTACCTGGTTGATCTAAGGTATGTCGGTCAGTCGTATACGTTGCCAATACAATGGAGTGATTCGGCGACAGTGACTAAAGACTTTCATACGATGCATAAGAGCCGTTATGGGCATGATCTAGAGCTGGCCGTTGAATTAGTTAATCTGAGGGTGTCATTATCGGGTGAAATGCCGAAGCCTAGGTTAGTTGAACAGTGTTCACGTGATAAAGACGGTAAGGTGCCTGTTGAAATGGATGATGGAATGCACATTTACCAACGAAAAGAGTTAATGTCGAATGACGTAATTAATGGGGAAGCGCTCATTGTTGAACAGGTGGCAACCACGTACCTAGCCGCTGGTTGGCAATGTCAGGTTGATCATATAGGTAACTTGGTTCTATCGAAACTATAGCTGACATTGCTTTTTAAAAGCTCAGTCTAAAACAAGAACAGCTGAATGATGATGGCCTGCCAAAGTTTTAAAAAAAATACAATAATGAGGAGAATCAACTAGCTTTACTTCGACTTGAGAATTAGATTAAAGTTAAGAGTAGATTTTTACTAAATCTCAAGCATAAAAAGCATTGATTTAGTCGCTGTAAGTGGTTAGCATTATGCTGATCTGTAAAAATAACAAGTGTTAGTTTTCTTTTGAGTCGCCAACATCTGCGTTTTATGTCGTGCATGTTGAATGCTAGCCCTAAGTGGTATGAAAAGCGCGGTTCTCATAAATAAGAAGGAGGGGGTATGCTGGTAACCAATAATGAGGAAACGGTTAAGCGATTCTGTGAGGCTTGGGATGAAATGGATCAGGATACAATCTTATCGTTAATGAGTGATGATGCTGTTTACCATAACTTACCGCTAGGGCCATTAAAGGGCCGCGAGCAAATAGCAGGCTCTGTAGAAGGTTTTTTAAAGATGACAGCAAGCACTGAATTTAAAATATTAACCTTGGTGGCAGATGGTAAGCGTGTTGTAACCGAACGAGTCGATACCTTTGCTTTTAAAGATGGCACGATGATGGAAGAACTGCCAGTATTAGGTATATTTGAGTTTGATAATAATGGCAAAATAAGTTCGTGGCGTGAGTATTGGGATATGCAAGATTGGCTTAAACGTGGTGGACCAGTGTTATAGCAGACGTTAAATGAATACTGTTATTTTATAGTGGTGAATAAACTAATGGGCCTTTTAAGGGCCATCGTTTTTAGAGTTGTAGAAGTTTTTTATAAATTAATATAGAGGAAGAGAAATATGAGTTTTGAAATGGTTGAGAAAATGATCCCTTCTGGGGAGCTTGCAAGTAACTGCATTATTGCGGGAAACCCTAAAAATCCACCGCTATTGTTATTACATGGTGCAGGCCCAGGAGCCAGTGCGATGTCAAATTGGGCGCAATGTGCTCCTATTTTAGCAAAAGATTTTTATGTGATTGCACCGGATGCGATTGGTTTCGGCCAATCAGAATTACCGAAAGAAGTGCCGACAAAAATTGCTAGATGGATGGGCTATCGAGTGGAACAAATTAAAGGCTTGCTTGATGAGTTAGGCATTGAAAAAACACATATTATTGGTAATTCAATGGGTGGTGCGCTTGCTATGCAGTGTGTTGTTGAAATGCCAGATCGTTTTGATAAGTGTATGTTGATGGGCGCTATCGGTGCGCCATTCGAAAAATCATCCACGCTTACACGTATGATGACTTTTTATGATGATCCAAGAAAAGCGCGTTACCGTGAGTTAATTCAAAGCTTTGTTTATGATCCAAGTATCTTTGAAGATTTAGAAGCAGTGATGCAAGATCGTTTTGATAAAGCAATGGACCCTAAAATGCGTCCTATTCAAGAAGTAATGTTTAAAGCGATGAATGAAGAGATGAATACAGTGCTCGTTATTCCACCACCTATCCTTGCTTCTATGGACCATGAATGGGCGATTATTCACGGTCGTCAAGATAAAGTGGTACCACTAGAAACTAGCATGTACTTCTTACAGCATTTGAAACGTGCTGAGCTACATGTATTGGATCGTTGTGGTCACTGGGCTCAAACACAACGTTGGGACGGTATGTATCCAATTATTATGTCTCACTTCTTGGGTAAAGAAATCAGGTGTTAGACCAAAAAATATTAGAAGCCTCTGCGCTAGCGCTTGATAAAGCGCTAGCCAGTGGTGAGACTATCCCGCAGTTCTCTCAGCTGTATCCTGAAATGACCATTGAAGATGGTTATGCCATCCAAGCTGAATGGACAAAAATTAGGTTGGCTCAAGGGCGAAAAATTGTAGGGCGAAAAATTGGTTTAACATCCCGTGCTATGCAAATGGCATCGCAAATAACCGAGCCTGATTACGGTACGTTAATGGATGATATGGTATTTTCAGATAACTCTGAAATTCCATTTGACCGTTTTATTGCGCCGTTGGTTGAAGTAGAGATAGCATTTGTTTTAGGGAAACGCCTTGTTGGTGAAGATATTACGCTAACGGATGTGCTGAAAGCTACTGACTATGTTTGTCCAGCTGTAGAAATAGTTGATTCACGGGTAATACGTGTAGACCCAGAAACCGGCAAACGACGCAAAGTGTTTGATACTATTGCGGACAATGCTGCTTGTGCTGGTTTAATTACTGGTGGCCGACCAGTAAAGCCAATGGATGTTGATTTAAGATGGATAGGTGGTGTCATTTCGCGTAATGGTTTAATCGAAGAAACGGGCGTTTCTGCGGGCGTGCTTAATCACCCAGGTAATGGGATTGTATGGCTGGCAAAGCGTTTTGCTCCGCATGGTATATCGCTGGAACCGGGGCAAGTGATATTAGGTGGCTCATTTACGCGCCTTTTGTCAGTCGAACGTGGAGATACTTTTCATGCTGATTTTGGCACTTTGGGTAGCATTGGATTCCGTTTCGTCTAATTAAATATTTAAGAGGTAGAGAAATATGTCATTACCGATGACAAAGAATATATTTAAGCAGTCGATACAGGCGAATAAAAAACAACTGGGCGCCTTTATGGCACTGGCCGATTCTACGGCAGCAGAGCTGATGGCGACGACCGGTTTTGACTGGTTGTTGATCGACGCCGAACACGGCCCGAATGATATCAAAAATATTATGCATCAACTGCAAGCGATGAGTGCGTATGACGTTAACTCAGTTGTTCGCTTGCAAGATCATAATGTTGGCGATATTAAAAGGGTGCTTGATATTGGTGCGCAAACATTGCTTATTCCTATGGTTGATTCCGCTGAACAAGCAAAGCAAATAGTTGACGCAGTACGTTATGCACCAAAGGGTGTGCGAGGTATGGGAGGGGCTTTGACCCGAGCAACTCGCTGGGGGAGCATCAAAGATTACCTTCAACAAGCAGACGATAATATTTGTTTAGTCTTACAGCTAGAAAGTAAAGAAGGCATTGCGGATCTTGATGCGATTACTCAAGTTGATGGTGTAGATGCGGTGTTTATAGGCCCTGCAGACTTAGCGGCTGCAATGGGCTATATAGGTCAACCTGGACACCCTGAAGTTTGTAAGGTCGTTGAGCGATCAATTAAGCGTGTTCATGAACTTGGAAAGCCGGTGGGTGTTTATTGTGGTGATCCTGAACAAGCAGAGCGCTACCAACAAATGGGAGCTAGTTTTTTCTTGATTGGAGCAGATACCTTATTGTTAAAGGCAGCTGCTGGCTCTTTGCTAGATCGCTTTAATAAGGATTAGCCTTTTTCTTGTTTTATAAAAAGCTTATGGGTGATGTGCTCATAAGCTTTTTTAATGCGCCATGAAAAATTTAAATGAGATAGGTGATATTAAAGGAGGTCGCTCTTTCATTTAACCCAGCGCCTTGTTGTTATGGGCTAATGTGGCATGGTTGGTTCGTATTAAATAAATTTGTATATGCTGTTTAAGTATTAAAAGTGTTAGCGAATGAGTAGTGAATCACAGTCAGTCATATTGATACGGATGTTAAGGTAAACTGTCATTAATAAAGCTGATACAGAGCCTGAATATTGGTATTATATTAGCTTGTAATAATATTCTGGTTTATTCCTACCTAGGACATCATTTTGATATCAATTATCCCCTCCTATGTCTGGCTAACATTGCTGGCATCTGTTTTTCATGCGTTTAGCTTTACGTATACTAAACAGTTCTTAGCGCATTCTTTGAATCGCCAAAAGTTAGCTTTTTACAGTCAGTATGCAGTGGGGTTTCTAGCGGTACTATTATTGCCGTTTGTTGATTTAGCACAATTATGGGAGCAGTTTTGGCTAGTCTTATCGATGTGTGTGCTCGTGCTATTGGGACAAACAAGTTATCTCAATGCAATGCGGCATGGTGATGCGTCATTTGTAGTGCCGATGTTGGGCTGTAAAATTTTTGCAGTGGCTGGCTTGTCGGTACTGTTTTTTGAACAAACCTATCCGCCGAGTGTCTATCTTGCAGGGCTAGGTGCTTTCGTTAGTTTGTTTTTTTTAAATGACGGTAAATTACATGGCTCGCCGTTGGCATTGTTCTTTGTATTGTTAACGTGTTTCTTCTTTGCCTTGGCCGATATAATTGTCGTCCATGTATTGAAAAATGGCATGGGGGGGTTGGAATTGGCGGTGTTTGTTTTTGTTGTTCCAGCCGTATTATTAATGCCACTTTCACCAATTTTGTTTAAAAATGACTGGAAGGTTTCAAAACCGTTTGGTAAATCATTGCTTATATATGCGTTAGCGCACTTCATGGGGCTTATTATTTTGATGTATGCGTTTAAGTTATCGGAAGAGGCAACGATGATAAATATTGTGCAAGCGTCAAGAGGCTTTATTGCCGTAGGTGTGGTTTATGTATTAGCCCGGTTTGGTTTGAGCCAAATGGAAAAACTGACGCGTAAACAATTAATTAGTCGACTAGCAGGCGGTTTGCTAATGTTTGGCTCGTTAGCGGTTGCTGTGGCAGGTATATGAGGGTTTAGTGGTGATGCGCTAAGGCCGAAAGAATCTGGCTGTCGGTTCGGCTACTCTTTGGATCAAGGGTATTTTAGAGCAGAGTTTATTATGCCATGAGGTCGCTGCGAATATTGGCAACAACCTCATGGTAGTCTGGTTTCTATCTAACTAGAAAAAGATACTAATATTGTTTGATAGGATGGTGCTTTGGTCTACTAAAATGGTACGTTTGGCTATTTTAAAGCCTAATGTATTATCTGAGCGGCGCAGCACGTCGTGACGTTCGCCTGCAAAAATATCCACCTGCGTTTCTAAGCGGTTTCGATAAACAATAAATGATGAGCAAACATTGAAGGTGTCTTTCTGTTCACCTTCGGTAATAATCACGTTTGAAACGGTGTGACGTGTTCGCGAAGCTGGGTTTTCAGACCAACTAAAGTCACTGAGAAGCTTTCTTAAACGTCCGTTCATTGTGGTTTTGTCTTCATCGAAATGAGCGAATTCATGCTGGTTAGTATATTCAACTAAATCACTAGCTCGAGCGCGTCCACGTCGTTGCATAGCGTTTCTTCTAATGGGCATATAATAGTGAATGTCGTCATCTAATAAGGCAAACCAATCTTCGTATTTGATGTTGTCTAATAGTAGCGCTTCGCGGTAATAAAACTGCTCAATTTCGTTTTGTAGTGCAAGGTCAGCCGCAGGGCTTGAAATAATTTCTTTAATGTTAATAGGTGAGGCCATAGTCGATTCCAAAAGTAATTTTTAGGTTAAGATCAGCTCTTAAAGTTAAGGTTTTAAGGTGTCCCAGCTGAGCTCAGTCATCATTCTTAACCAGTGCTGATACATGCCACGAGCGGCATCTTCACTGTAAACACCACTAATGCGGCCAGGGAAGTCAGGGTGATCGGTAGTTGAGTCACCTAACCCCATTTGCATATTAAGCTTAGTTTTTCGAGCCTTATTGCCTCTGAAAAGCTTTTGAACCTCAATCCAGTTTTCACCATCGTCTTGTTCAAAAACACCACCGGCAGAAAAGGTGCGAATATTCTGTTTTCTGAACTCTTCTTTAATATGATCAGGTGCATCAGCATCAACCACAATAAATGCCCATACTTCGATTTCGTTAGGGCCACGAGGGTGCCAAGTACGGATGGTGTTAACGCCCGGTAAAAAGGAGCAAGTAGGGAAGATGGTCATGTGTTGCCCCATCATACGTTGACCAAACATAGGACCTAGGCGTTTTGAAGCGATCTCGGCCTGCGGGCTGGTGGTAATATATTCAGTAATGGCCGGGCCCATAATGCCCTGCAAAAGACCGGGTTGATCTACATAGTACCCGGTGCCATGACCGCCCCATTTAGCGCGGAACTGGTTGCCTTGAGTTGGGATATCAATATCGTTCAAGTTAAGCTCTTCAGGTAAACCAGCGGTAAAACCAGATAAGTGAGACATAGTGGCAGCATGATACATATCGCTACAAAATTGTTCGGCAGCAAATTTCCAGTTGGTGGGGATAACCCATTTTTGAATGCCGCCGATGGCTTCTGTGCCTGCCTCGGTTCGGTTAAACATCACATCGATATAAGGTTTTGAGTCAGATAGGTATTCGTCTAACGAAGGTGCTTGTTCATCCCAGTTGGCAAAAATGAGTCCGCGATAGGTTTCAACACGTGCTTGCAAGGGGCTCCACTCTGATTTATCTAGGGGCTCACAATGGCCTTCTTTCTCGAAGGGGATATCAATTAACTGGCCAGAAATGTCGTGAGCCCAGCCGTGGTATGTGCAAACAAATGCTTTGGCGTTGCCTGCGTCATCACGGGATAATTTCATGCCTCGATGATGGCACTGGTTTAAGAAAACACGAAGGCTAGCATCCTTTTGTCGCACTAGAATGACAGGGTCTTCACCAATATAAGTGTTTAGGAAGTCGCCGGTATTAGGAACATGACTCTCGTGTCCAAGTAGGATCCATGAACGAGCGAATACACGTTCAAGCTCAAGTTCATAGAGTGCCTCATCATTATAGATGCGTGCATCTATAATTCCGTTTTTGTCGCTGACTAACTTTTTGATCTCATTGATAGACCAATTAGACGTGCTTTTTTCCTCATTATTCATGAATTACTGTTCTCCAAAAGTGATTTTTAAGTTCTTTAGAATAAAATATTGATTAAAGTCATTGTAGTTTAAAAAATTTAAAAAAATCTATCTTTAGTTAGATTTGAGCGACAGGTTGTTTGATAATGCAGGGTTTAAAGCTTTAAAGTAAGGTATTAAAACTCAGATATTGGCTTATTTTAGATAAGCTTGTGTTTTGATGACATTAATTTTAAGTCGTTTAAAGACTATGATTGATGATGATCAATGCGTGGTGTATTTAGCCACGGTAGAATAAATTGTTTTATCATTCAGTTAACTATTTAAGGAAGGCATATGCAACATATTAATCATTTCATAAATGGCGAGTTTGTATCCGCTGTTGACGGTAAATCATTTGAAAAACGCTCCCCTGTTGACCGGCGCCTTATTGCTCAGGTATCTGAAGGGGGTAAGGTTGATGTTGATCGTGCAGTCCACGCAGCGCGTGCCGCTTTAAATGGTGAATGGGGAGCTTTTACCATGGAGCAACGCGTTGAGATTTTATATGGTGTTGCCGATGAGATTACCCGACGTTTTGATGATTTTGTAGAAGCGGAAATGGCAGATACGGGGCAACCTAAAAGTATTATGACGCATGCGTTTATTCCTAGAGGCGCGGCAAACTTTAAAATTTTTGCTGATGTCATTAAGAATGTTCCGAATGAGTCATTTCAAACGACAACGCCGGATGGTTTAGGTGCGCTGAACTATGCTATTCGTGTACCAAAAGGGGTTGTTGGTGTGGTGTCGCCTTGGAATGCGCCCTTTTTGTTAATGACGTGGAAAGTAGGGCCTGCGCTGGCTTGTGGTAATACAGTGGTGGTTAAGCCTTCTGAAGAGACGCCATTAACCACTGCTTTATTGGGTGAAGTCATGAATAAAGTAGGCGTACCAAAAGGCGTGTTTAATGTTGTTCACGGTTTTGGGCCTGACTCTGCCGGTGAGTATTTAACACATCATCCAAAGGTAGACGCTATTACCTTTACCGGTGAAACGACTACAGGAGCGGCTATTATGAAAGCCGCATCGGAGGGGATGCGAGATGTTTCCTTTGAGCTGGGTGGTAAAAATGCGGGTATTGTCTTTGCGGATAGTGATTTTGATAAAGCGGTTGATGGGATATACAAGTCCTCATTCTTGAATTCTGGACAGGTCTGCTTAGGCACGGAGCGTGTTTATGTTGAGCGGCCCATTTTTGATAAATTTGTGGAAGCACTGAAGAAAAAAGTCGAAAAAGTGCGCCACGGTAGGCCGGATGATGAAAACTGTAATTTTGGCCCAATGATTAGCCATGAGCATCAAGCAAAGGTACTGTCTTATTATGCAAAAGCAGTTGAGGAAGGCGCAACAGTTGTCACGGGAGGTGGCGTTCCCAGCATGCCAGAAGAATTAAAAGAGGGTGCTTGGGTGGAGCCAACCATTTGGACAGGGCTTGCAGAAGATGCAACGGTCATGAAGGAAGAAATTTTTGGCCCTTGCTGCCACATTGCGCCATTTGACGATGAGCAACAAGTGATTAACTGGGCCAATGATACAGAATATGGTTTATCAACAACCGTATGGACACGGGATTTGTCACGCGCTCACCGCGTGGCTGCCAAAATTAATGTGGGTATTACCTGGATTAATAGCTGGTTCTTACGTGATTTAAGAACCGCTTTTGGTGGCTCTAAGCAATCAGGTATTGGACGAGAGGGTGGTGTTCATTCCTTAGAGTTTTATACTGAAACACGGAATGTTTGCGTTAAATTGTAATGAAATAACCGAGGTGCCTTATGGGCACCTCGATTACTTGCTTAAGACTTAAGCTAAACCTTCATGCTTAAGTGCTTCTTGTACAGCAGGGCGAGAGCCAATACGCTCTTGGAATGCTTTAAGTGATGGCCAAGGTGAGGCATCAAATTCAAAGTATGGGTGCCAGCTTAAGATAACGAATAAGTAGATATCTGCTACTGAGAACTGATCACCTACTAGGTACTCACTATCACCCATTGACTCAACTAATTGAGTTAGGCGCTTGCTATAACCTTCAATAAAAACACCTTTTGTATCATCAGAAAGAGCAGGGTTAAATAAAGGCGCAAGTCCTTTATGTAATTCTGTTGATAAAAAGTTTAACCATTGCTGTAACTTTGCACGTTCAAACGTGTCAGCAGCAGGTGCTAGGTTTTTTTCAGGTGCTAAGCTTGCGATGTATTGCACAATAGCAGGACCTTCGAATAAAAACTCACCGCTATCAAGCTGTAACGCAGGCACATAACCGCAAGGGTTAATGTCAAGATAGTTATCACCATTCTCGAGAGTGTGTGATTGCAAGTCTACTTTTACTAGCTCTGTTTTAGCTGTTAAACCTGCTTCATGAATAGCAATATGTGGAGATAAAGAACATGATCCTGGGGAGTAATAAAGTTTCATACGTGTTATTCCTTATAATTATCGTTAGTTAAAAATCCCAAAATAAATGTGGGTCATTGTCTACTAAAAGCATCAATATGCTTAGTTTCATTGTAACGCCGTTCTTTGATTATTGTTAAGTAAATGCTAGTGTATTCGTGCTTTAAAAAATTAATCAAAATCTAGGAGAGCAATCTGATGAAAGGCTTAAAAGTTTGGATGGTCGGTGTTGGTATTTTTTATATATTAAACTTGGTGTTATTGTGGCCAAGCCTTTGGGGGCCGCAAGTACCATTGATGTATCCAGGTGTTGAGCTATATCAAGATGAGGTTATATTTCAATTGTTGCTAGATGCTTGGTTGATTGTAGGGCTTGGTTTAGCAGCAATAGGCGTGGTGTTGATTGCTGGCGCACGAAACCCAATGCGCTACTATCCTGCGCTGATTCCTGTGGTGTTTATCACAGAAACGATCTTTGGTATTTGGGATATCTACAGTGCGATGAACCATGAGGATGTTGTTGTGGCACTGATTACGCTGGTTATTCATGTCATTATTATCGCAACAGGGCTTGTGGTCTGGAAGAACGCTAAAGCCTTAGAGGTGTGAATATAGTTTATCAATAATCTTGATCAGTTTTTTTATGAGGAGTTGCTAACATGCATGATTGTTGTCATGAAGCTCAACAGGAGAAGGGAATGAGCCATAAAGACCCTGTATGTGGCATGGATGTTTCTAAAGATACTCAGTATCAGACGGAATATAAGGGCCAATGGTATGGGTTTTGTTGTGAAGGCTGCCTGATAAAATTTAACAAAGATCAAGACATGTACCTGTCGGGTCAGCCGCGGCCTGAAGCTGAGATTGTTCCGGGGGCAAAATATATCTGTCCAATGTGTCCGGGTGTTGAAAGTGATAGCCCAGGTATTTGCCCAAAATGTGGTATGGCATTGGAGCCGGAGGCCTTTGTGCCTCCATCTAAAAAGACCGAGTATATTTGCCCTATGCATCCGGAGGTGGTGGAAGAGTCACCGGGTTCATGCCCGGTTTGCGGTATGGCTTTGGAAGCGCGAACGGTGGTTTTGGAAGAGGAAAACCCAGAATTAGATGATATGAGTCGACGGTTTACCTTTAGTCTTATATTTACAGTGCCGTTATTTATTATAGCCATGTCAGAAATGGTGGTAGGGGATTTGTTTTTATCATTTTTATCGGCCAAAACATGGCAATGGATTCAGCTACTACTGGCATCCCCGGTTGTATTATGGGCGGGCTGGCCGTTTTTTGAACGCGCCGTACAGTCGATAAAAACATGGAACCTTAATATGTTCACCTTGATCGGCTTGGGTGTAACCGTCGCTTGGCTGTATAGCCTCGTGGCGGTGTTCTTCCCTAATGCCTTTCCGGACTCAATGTTCAATGCACAGGGTGTTGTTGCTGTCTATTTTGAAGCGGCTGCAGTGATTATTACCTTGGTATTGTTGGGTCAAGTGTTGGAATTAAAAGCACGCGGTCAAACCAACAAAGCAATTCATTTGTTGGTGGGGCTATCACCTAATACAGCGCGACGGGTGAATGGGCATGGCGATGAAGAGGAAATTTTATTAGAAGATGTTGTTGTCGGTGATGTGCTGCGTGTTCGCCCAGGCGATAAAGTGCCTGTGGACGGTGTTTTACTCGATGGCGGTAGCTCAATAGATGAGTCGATGGTCACCGGTGAGCCTGTGCCGGTGGAGAAAACAGCAGGAGACTCAGTTATTGCCGGTACAGTTAATGGCACTGGCAGCTTTACCTTAACGGCGCAGCACGTGGGCAATGAGACGTTGTTGTCACAAATCATTCATATGGTTAGCGAGGCACAGCGTAGTCGTGCGCCGATTCAGCGTGTGGCGGATGTTGTAGCGTCGTGGTTCGTCCCGATTGTTGTTAGTATTTCTGTGGTGACTTTTTTTGCCTGGTATGCCTTGGCATCCGAATATGCGCTAAGTTTGGCTGTTGTTAATGCCGTTGCGGTGTTAATTATTGCCTGTCCGTGTGCCCTAGGTTTAGCGACACCGATGTCGATTATGGTGGGTATGGGACGTGGTGCGAACATGGGCGTGTTAATCAAAAATGCTGAAATGTTAGAGTTGATGGAAAAGGTGGATACCTTGGTGGTTGATAAAACCGGCACATTAACAGAAGGGAAGCCCAGTGTAACGGGTATCAAAACACTAGGGAAGATGACGACTGATGAGGCGCTCTTATTGGCGGCAAGCCTTGAAAAAGTCAGTGAACATCCACTGGCGGAGGCGGTTGTGAATGCAGCGCAAGAGTTAACTCTGCTTGAGGTGGTTGATTTTAATGCTACTACTGGAAAAGGAGTGTCTGGTGAGATTAATCAGCAGTCTGTATTGTTAGGGAATAAACGTTTTCTCGATGATAACGGGATCGATACGGGTGATTTTAATAGCTTGTCGTTATCTGATAACAGTGCAGGAGAAACTTTATTGTATATGGCGGTAAATGATCAGGCCTGTGCAGTGTTTTTATTAAAGGATGAAATAAAGCCTTCAACACATGAGGCGATAGATCAACTGCACCAAGCTGGTGTAAAAGTCGTGATGTTAACGGGTGACCAGCAGGGGTCAGCTGAGCAGGTAGCCAATCAGTTGGGGATTGATGAATTTAAAGCGGGTGTTTTACCGGCAGAAAAAGCGGATGTTATTAAAAGTCTTCAAGCTGATGGCCATGTGGTAGCGATGGCTGGGGATGGTGTTAACGATGCCCCCGCGCTGGCGCAAGCAAATGTAGGTATTGCAATGGGCAACGGTTCGGATATTGCTATTGAAAGCACTGGAGTTGTACTAGTTAAGGGTGACCTGAGAGGTATCGTCCGCGCGCGTAAATTGAGTAAAGCAACGATGAAAAATATCAGGCAAAACCTTGTGTTTGCTTTTCTTTACAATAGCTTAGGTGTGCCGGTTGCAGCAGGCGTGTTGTACCCTTTCTTAGGGATTTTATTGTCGCCGATGATTGCCGCCGCAGCGATGAGTTTAAGCTCTGTATCAGTGATTGCCAATGCGCTGCGGTTAAAAATGGTAAGGCTTTAAGTTAGGTGATCAAGCAGTTCATCTAGGGGTGCGGGTTTAGCTATGTGGTAGCCTTGAGCATAATCTACCCCGAGTTGCCTAAGCAGCTGAAAAATTTCTTCATTTTCAACGAACTCAGCAATTGTACTCATGCCCATAACATGACCAATTTCATTGATGGAGCGGGTCATCGCTAAATCAATGGGGTCGGACTCAATATGACGAATAAAGCTACCGTCTATTTTTAAATGATTAACGGGTAATTGCTTAAGGTAAGAGAAGGATGACATGCCCGTACCAAAGTCGTCTAATGAGAAAGAGCAGCCCAACTCGTGCATATTGTGTATGAACTCAAATGCCAACGATAAGTTTTGAATGGCCGATGACTCGGTTATTTCAAAGCATATTTTTTTACAATCAATAGCATATTGTTTGAGGTATCGAGTGACATAATGGGAAAGATCCTCGTCTGACAACGATAGGCCTGATAGGTTAATGCTGCATAATTTTGTTTTCGCTAACACATCAGGGTGCTCAGACAGCCATGCCAATGTGTTTTTAATGACCCAATGATCAATTCGGTGTATCAGCCCGTAACGTTCAGCTGGTGGTAAGAAAGCGCCGGGGCTGATGAGTCTTTCATTATCTTTTATTCTGAGTAGGACTTCGTAATGTAAAGATTGGTTACTACCAGGGTTGGTTGGGGCTATTCTTTGTTGATAGAGAATGAATTGGTCGGTGTCGAGCGCAGTGTTTAGCTTGTTAAGCCATTGCATTTGGTGTTGAGGTATGCCCGGCTGTTGCTGAACATTTGAGATATCCATTTCTATAATACAGTTTCTACCCTCTTCTTTTGCTTTATAGCAAGCAGCATCAGCGACTGTTAGTGGGTCACTTTCAGATTGTAATCCGGAAGAAAAGTGTGCAATGCCCATACTGGCGCCGATATCAAACGTTTTATGATCACAGGTGAAACGAAACTTTTGTATGGTGGATAAGACGTCGTTAGCCACTTTAAGTGCAGCCTCTTTCGGGCACGCTTCCAATAAAATGGCAAACTCGTCGCCACCAAGTCTTGCTAAGGTATCTCGTCCTCGGACTAAAGGCGAAAGAATGGAGGAGAGTTGCCTGAGTAATTGATCGCCACCTTGGTGTCCACAGGTGTCATTAACTATTTTAAATTGATCGAGGTCTATAAAGATCAGACTATGTCTAATATTGGCTTCTTGAGTTGCAGATAGGCAGTTTGATAAGCGGCGGCTAAATTCACCACGGTTTAATAAGCCGGTTAATGAGTCATGAGAGGCTTGATGCTTTAATTGGTTGGTTAAATGATAGGCCGTTGTAATGTCGTTAATAGTAAAGACAAGCCCTAAACGTTCGGCATTTTTGTTGGTTATAAAAGTGCGAGACCACTCAATCGTAGATTTGTTGCCATCTTCGTGCTCAATAAAAGCAACTTGTTGTTTTGCTTCCAACGTTTCTTTATTGATATTAACCAACTCAATGGGCAACGATTCATTGGTTTTTAATATTAAAACCTCATCAATAGCTTGGTGGGTACAGTCTTTTTGTTGAGTGTTTAATAACTTATGGGCAGCGGGGTTGCTATAGTGAATGATGCCGTTGAGGTCGGTAACGATAACGCCTTCATGCACTGACTCCATCGTTGCTTGAAAGAAATCTCTTCCGATGCCCAGTTTTTCTTTAATCTTTGAAGTTGTTTGAGGCTCTACGATTGAGGAAGAGTTAGCAGAAGACGTTTGTTCATTTATTAAGAAACCCTTTTGGTTAAACATATCATCTTTCATTGGTTTAGTTATGTTTAAGGCGCCGTAACGTAGCAGTAGAGTTTTGAGTGGTTTTTTTTAGCAACCTGTACTGCTAAATCGATGATCATATGGGTAACCTTATAAATAACAATGTTCATTATATAGATGATTGATTTTATTGAGTTTTGATTTAATACCCCGTTATAGACTAGGGTGTAAAGAAGTACAATGATTTTAGACTAAATTTATAGAAAGGATATGATATTAGACTATGACAGAGATATTTACGATTAAAGTAACTTTATGACAATATTAGACAGTAGTGAATTATTGGCTCAATTGCCTAGCGAATTGCATGCAGATATAACTCATATGGTCAGTGAGCTGCCGGATTTATTTGATCAACGTAGGCTTGCAGAAATGGATGCTCATTTAGCTGGCCGAGTTCTGGCGAGTAGTTCGTTTATTCAACGCCAAGCAGTACGCTTTCCTGAGATAAGCGAGAAGCTATTGCAAGGGGTGGACCCAATTAACTGGTGTGTTGATAGCCTATTTGAAGAGTTAACGGGCAGGGTCGATGGAGTTACTGATGAAGCGACTATGATGCGCCTGCTTCGCCAGTTTCGCAATCAATACATGTTACAGATT
Organism: Cycloclasticus zancles 78-ME; assembly: GCF_000442595.1. Classification (NCBI taxonomy): domain Bacteria; kingdom Pseudomonadati; phylum Pseudomonadota; class Gammaproteobacteria; order Thiotrichales; family Piscirickettsiaceae; genus Cycloclasticus; species Cycloclasticus zancles. Next base: position 670,935 of record NC_021917.1, read on the forward strand.
GCTTGGCTTGATCTCGCTGGCGCTGAGGTCGATTCAATTTTGCAGTATTTGTCTGCATTGGCTGATGCGTTGATCCGATGTGCAGTGGAATGGGCGTATTCGATGGCTTGTGCACGCTCGGGTATTCCCCGTGATGAGCAAGGCAAAGAGCAGCAGTTAATAGTGATTGGTATGGGGAAACTGGGCGCGAAGGAGCTTAACTTTTCCTCGGATATAGACCTTATATTTTGTTACCCATCAAGGGGTGAAACCGATGGTACACGGTCTACAAGTAATGAAGAGTTCTTTACTAAAATGTGCAGAATGGTTATTCGCTTGCTAGACAAGGTTACAGTGGATGGTTTTGTCTTTCGCGTAGATACCCGGTTACGCCCTTTTGGTGAAAGTGGGGCATTAGTGCTAAACCACGATGCCATGGAAATTTATTACCAAAGCCATGCGCGAGAGTGGGAGCGTTATGCGATGGTGAAGGCACGGCTGATAACCGGAAGTAAAGAAGGTAAGGCTGAACTTACGACGATGATAAAGGCCTTTGTTTTTCGCCGTTATTTAGATTATGGCGTGTTCGACTCTATTCGCGTGATGAAGCGACAGATTGAAGCGCAGTTACAAAAAAAGGGTGTTGAGCATAATGTTAAATTAGGGCCGGGTGGTATTCGGGAAATTGAATTTATTGGCCAGGCGTTCCAGCTGATTCGAGGTGGTCGGGATAAAGCGTTGCAAGCGCGTGGTATTTTGAAAGTGTTAGGCTTATTGGCTGATAGGAATCAAATTTCACCATTAGCAGCGCAAGAACTTAGCGAAGATTATCGCTACTTACGTCGTTTAGAAAATCATATTCAAGAGATAGATGATCGGCAAACACATGATTTACCCACCGATACTAAAAACCAGCTGCGGCTAGTACTTTCAATGGGCTTTTCAAGCTGGCTTGAGCTGCTTGAAAAAACACAACAAACGATGAAGCGAGTACATCAATATTTTGACAGGCTGGTCGATTTTGATGAGCCTACCGAACAAACTGATAATACCGACTGGTTAGACTTAACTGAGGAGGGGCTGGATAGCTTTTTAGCCGCCAAAGGTGGCTCAGTGAGTGAGGAAACGCGAAAAGGCATTATCCATTTTTGCCACAGTTATCCGGTTAGACAATTACAGGAGAAAGGTCGGCAATATATCGTTCGGTTATTGCCCATGTTGTTAGAGCGTTTACTCATAGTGGAGCCAGAAGAAAAAACAGTGCTTATTTTTTTGGCTATGCTTGAAAAGATTTGTAACCGTGTTGCGTACTTAGTTCTTTTGGTTGAAAGCCCAAGCGTCTTTAATCAGTTAACTCGGTTGGCGATATTGAGCCCTTGGATTGTAACGCAGGTGACAAGATCGCCCATTCTATTGGATGAATTGATTGATCCTCATAGTTTATATCAGGTGCCGTCAAAAGATGAGCTTCAAGCTGATTTAGATAATGCCTTATTATCTATAGACTCGGACGATATTGAAGCTCAGATGGAAGCATTAAGGTTGTTTAAGCAAACCAGTGTTTTACATGTTGCCGCCTCAGATTTAACAGGTACTTTGCCGGTAATGGTGGTGAGCGATAAACTGACGGAGATAGCAGAGGTCATTGTTGAAAAAGTGGTGACATTGAGTTGGAAATCGATCTGTGCACAATATGGAACGCCCGCGAATGCAAGTGCGCAGTCGGTGAGTGGTTTTGCGGTGATTGGCTTTGGAAAAATGGGGGGTATTGAGCTGGGCTTTGGGTCAGATCTTGATGTGGTTTTTTTGCATAAAGAGGCTCAAATAGATGAGATGACAGTGGGTGATCGTGCGATTTCATTGGGTGAGTTCTATATGCGCTTGGGGCGAAAAATTATTACTTACATGGTAACGCGTACTTTTTCTGGTTTATTGTATGAAATGGATTTACGACTGCGGCCGAATGGAAATTCTGGTCTGTTAGTTAGCAGTGAGTCATCATTTGAGCAATATCAGCGAAAAAACGCATGGGCGTGGGAACATCAGGCTCTAGTACGTGCGCGATTTGTTGCTGGATGTTCTGACGTAGCTGAGCGATTTAACAAGATTCGAAGTGAGGTGTTAGGGCTTCGACGAGATATAACAACCTTGAGAAATGAGGTGGTTGAAATGCGAGAAAAAATGCGTTCAACGTTACTGACTAAAAAGCAGGGCTTTTTTGATCTTAAACATGGTGTTGGAGGTATTGTCGATATTGAGTTTATTGTACAATTCGGTGTATTGGCTAATGCTAATGAACATGACAGTCTATTAACGTATACAGACAATATTCGTCTGTTACATGAATTGAACAAGATTGGTTTCTTATCGACGTTACAACAGCAGAATCTTGATGGGGCATACAAAGCCTATCGAGAAGCCTCGCATCATGCTTCATTAGCAGAACAGCCAACAATGGTACCAGTTGATGTGGTTGAAGAGCAGGTTCGGCAGGTGGCGTTAGTTTGGGATGAAATAATGATAAATAACTAAACGAATTGTCGTTTAGTTTCACAAATAAATTAGGAGTTAACTATGGGAATGGATGACAAAGATGGCGTCATCTGGATGGACGGTGAATGGGTAGATTGGCGCGACGCCAAAGTCCACGTGCTTACGCATACTCTGCATTATGGTATGGGTGTGTTTGAAGGCACACGTGCCTATGAAACAAATGAAGGCACCGCTATTTTCAGATTGCAGGATCATACTGACCGTTTGTTCCGCTCGGCTCATATTTTAAATATGCAAATTCCGTTTGATAAAGCTACGCTAAACCAGGTGCAGCGCGAGGCAGTGGCTAAAAATAAGTTAAAGTCTGCTTATTTGCGTCCGATGTGTTTTTACGGTTCTGAAGGAATGGGTATACGTGCCGATAGCCTGAAAGTTCACGTCATGGTTGCGGCATGGGAATGGGGTAAATACCTTGTTGAAGACGGTATAGAAAAAGGTATTCGCATTCGTACATCTTCTTATATCAGAAACCATGTGAATAGTGTGATGTGCAAAGCTAAAGCAAATGGAAACTATATGAACTCTATTTTGGCGCTGCAAGAAGCTATTTCATGCGGTTACGATGAAGCGATGTTGCTCGATCACGAAGGCTATGTGGCAGAAGGCAGCGGTGAAAACATCTTTCTTGTACGCAATGGTAAGTTAATTACGCCCGACCTAACCTCTGCATTAGAAGGGATTACGCGCGAAACCATTTTCCAACTGGCTGAAGAGTGTAACTTAGAAGTCGTTGAAAAAAGAATCACACGTGATGAGGTTTATGTCGCCGATGAAGCGTTTTTTACCGGAACAGCCGCCGAAGTAACCCCTATTCGTGAAGTGGATGATCGAACCATTGGCAATGGGGGTCGTGGCCCAATTACCGAACGCTTACAAACAATGTATTTTGATGCCGTCCAAGGTCGCTCCGCTCAGCATAGTGACTGGCTAACTTACGTATAATAGGCTTGAGTAACCCTTATCGCATACTAATCGTAGGCCCTTCGTGGGTCGGCGATATGGTGATGGCACAAAGTTTATTTATAGCACTTAAAGAGCAATATCAACATTGCTCAATAGATGTGCTGGCACCGCAATGGTCATTAGCGTTGATGGAGCGGATGCCTGAAGTACGTAAAGCGATAGTTATGCCATTGGGGCATGGACAGTTTAATTTCAAGGGCCGCAAAAATTTGGGTGTATCGCTACGTGATGAAAATTATGACGAAGCGATTGTATTGCCAAACTCATGGAAATCGGCCTTAGTTCCTTATTTTGCCAATATACCTAAGCGTACTGGTTTTTGGGGTGAGATGCGTTGGGGCTTACTGAATAATACACGGAAACTTAATAAAGTTTTTTTGACTAAAACAGTGCAACGTTTTGTGGCCTTGGCTACCGAACCGTGTGCTATTTTGCCCGTTATCCCACAGCCACGTTTATTAGTTGATCCAGCGAGTGTTGCTAAAACAACTGAAACGTTTTTATTGCCCACCAAGGCAGGGAAAATACTTGGGCTTTGCCCAGGGGCAGAATATGGCCCGGCAAAACGTTGGCCTGAAACGCATTATGCTGAGGTGGCAAAAAAAGCTATAGAAAATGGCTGGCAAGTGTATCTATTCGGTTCGGCAAAAGACGAAGCAGTGGCAACAAGCATTAATGAGTTAAGTGGCGGGGGTTGCCGTGATTTTGCTGGAAAAACAAGCCTAACAGAAGCGTTAGACCTGATGTCACTTTGTGATGCGGTCGTCAGCAATGATTCTGGCTTAATGCATGTTGCCGCCGCTCTTAATATTAAAATCATTGCGCTTTATGGTTCATCCGATCCAAATTTTACCCCACCTTTGCACCCAGAGGCAGATGTTATTAGTTTGAACTTAGCTTGCTCGCCCTGCTTTAAGCGAGAGTGCCCACTGGGGCATTTAGATTGCCTAACCAAAATATCAGCTGATCGGGTGACCACTTTATTGGGTATTTCCTCATTGATGACAGATGAAAGTATTAGTCGTTAAGACCTCATCGTTGGGCGATGTTATTCATACATTGCCCGCCTTAAGCGATGCAACAAAAGCTATTCCAGGTATTTCATTTGATTGGGTGGTCGAAGACTCGTTTCAAGACATTCCTCGTTTACACCCGAGTGTTGACCGCGTTCTTCCAGTCTCAATACGTCGTTGGCGCAACAACCTATGGGCATCTCGTGCGGAAATTCGCGCCAGTATTAAAGCTATTCAACAGCAGCATTATGATTTGGTGATTGATGCGCAGGGATTAATTAAAAGCGCTGTGTTAAGTCGGTTTGCTAAAGGCAAGCGCTACGGTTTAGCAAAAAGCAGTTGCCGAGAACCATTGGCTGCCCTTGCTTATCAGCAAGCTATAGAGGTAAAAAAAGGTCAACACGCCATTACACGAGTTAGACAGTTATTTGCCAAAAGTCTGGCTTATGCTGAACCAACAGACCCGCCTGACTATGGTCTAGGGAAGGAACGACTCCCTTCTTCTAAAAAACTAATAAAGCCTTATCTGGTGTTTCTTCATGGTACGACGTGGGCGAGTAAACACTGGCCTATTGAATATTGGCAGGGACTGATTAAGTTGGCTGAAAAGCAAGGTTTTACAATCTATTTACCTTGGGGGAATGAGCATGAAAAGCAACGTGCTGAAGACATGGCCGCTACATCAAGTGCTGTACAGGTGTTGACTCGTTCATCAATTAAAGAGTTAGCTTCAGTGTTAATACATGCCAATGGCGTGGTGGGTGTGGACAGCGGATTGGCTCACTTAACAGCGGCCTGTGGTATACCGGCTGTTACTATTTATGGTTCAACGAGTGCCGCATTAACGGGCAGTATGGGGGCAAGAAATATAAGCTTACAAGCTGATTTCAGTTGTTCACCCTGCTTAAAAAAAGCCTGTGAATATAAGCATCCAGCTGAGGTGGTGCCGGCTTGTTACCAAACCTTACCAGCGGAACTGGTTTGGCAAAAATTACAGGATCTAATGCTATGAATACAAACACGTTAATCACCGTGAGTGCGCTTGATGCGTGGGCAAAAAAACCTGATGAAGCATTTGAGCTAACAAGTAAGCATGGGGTGTTGCAACTAGATACATGTTTAAGACACTTGCCGACTAGGCGTTTAACCTGTCGAGCGATGTGGCAGGGAAAACCTGTGATAGCGAAGCTTTTCTATGGGCCTGGTTTTAATGCAAAGTTAATGAAGGAAGCGCTAACACTACAGGCTTTGAAAAAGTCGTCCATTAGCGCACCTGAGGTGCTTTATAGTGAGAAACAAGCTGACTATGGGTTGTTGATTATTCAATATATTGAGGACGCTGAAACATTATCATCTTTTTTTTGGAGGCAGCCTGAGCCAGTAGAGTTTGAAGCTAGGTTACTGGCAATCACCGAGCTAATGTTGGCCTGTCAGCAAGCAGGGTTTGAAATAAAAGATGCTCATTTAGATAACTTCTTATACCGTCAAGGTGAAGTGTACCTGATTGATGCAGGTGATATCAGTAAAAAAAACGATCCTCTCAGTCAGCCAATAGCCGTTAAAAATTTGGCGTTACTGTATGCTCAGCTACCGGTTACGTTGGATCAGCAGGCATTTCAGCTGTTAACAAGGGTGTTGAAAAACTTACCGCAATGGCAAAACCTGAATGAAGGCTCTTGGCAGCAAGCATTGATCGAGCAGCGACGTTGGCGGCAAAAAAAGTTTATTAATAAAAAGGTATTTCGTTCCTGTACGGACTATATCAGCGAACATAATACGTTACGATTTTTAATGGCTAAAAGAAATATTTATTCTAAGGACATGGCCTTAGCACTGGCTGATTTAGACGGCTTAATCGATAACGGCCAGCTGTTGAAAGACGGCGGTACAGCCACCGTTGCTCGAGTGGATATTGCCGGTCAAGCCTATGTATTAAAACGCTATAACATTAAAAAACCGATACACAGCCTGATCAGAGGTTTGAAATGGTCAAGAGCAGCGGTATCATGGAGAAATGGGCTTTTATTAGAAATGCTAGGTATACCGACCGCGCAATCATACGTGATGATTGAGCAACGTTGCGGGCCGCTAAGGCGACGTTCTTATTTATTATCAGAATATATTGACGCGCCTCAGGCGTGGGAGATCTATGACAGTGATCTATATGATGATGAGAGTAAAAAGCACTGGGCAAGAAAAATAGTGAACTTGTTTTTACTATTAAAACGCAGTCAGATTAGTCATGGCGATTTAAAAGCACAAAATATTTTATGTCCTGAAGATGGACCTTTATTTATTGACTTAGATGGCTTGAATGCAGAACAATCGCCTGCCAATTTTTGGCGACAATTTAAGAAAGATATCGCACGATTTCAAATTAGCTGGCCAGACCAGTGGAAGGTAAACCCTTATTTTTCAGATCTTACTGACAAATTGCTGGCGGACGACTAAAGGCGTTATAAAAAGCATGGCTATAAAATTATAAGAGAACGGTTTTATGCAGGACGATTCATTAAATAGATGAGAAGCAGGTGGATTCCAGCGCTTTTTATTGAACAATATTCCTTATGCGTTACTGGCATTTATTTTCTTTATGTATGCAGCGCCAACCTCTAAATTAGCTAATATTGGGTTTTATCTATTGGTTTTATTGGCCGCCCCTTCGTTAATAAAAGATCAAGCGTTTGGTCGTTATATCTGCCCCTTTGCCATTATCATTATTACTTGGTTACTGTTAATGGGATTTGGCTTATTAACGGGAGTTGTTGACTTGCTTTTTGATGGTAGAGGGTTAAAAACAAACCCGAACAGCTTGTGGTTTATTTTTTGGTTGCCTTTGGCACAAGTATACTGGCAGCCTAAATCTAGCAGAATATTATATGTATGAAATTCAGAAAAGTTCAGACTAACTCCAAAAACAGTAGTTTAAGTGAAATGAAAATACTTCAAATATCACATGGGTATAACGCACCATTTTTAGGTGTGAGCAAGCAATATGAGTCAATGTTAAATAAAACTAATGAAGTTGTTACGTTGTACTTGACAGGTAATGAATCGGGTGAGGTAAAGCAAACGACAAAAGCATCTAAAGTGATATTTTGGGGGTGTGATTCAAAACAATTAAAAGGGATGAAGTTGGGACTGATAGTTAAGCTTTATAAACTTATAAAACATGAGAAGTTTGACCTTGTTATTTGCCATCGGTATAAGGCCATTTATTTAGCAACAATGGTGTGCTTGTTAGGTTTAAAGTTTAAACGGGTGGGGGTTATACATGCTTTTGGCGCATTTAAAAGTTTGGGTCGGAGGTTGCTTCTTTCCCTAGTTGCTAAGCGTTTAATAATACTAGGTGTTTCTAATGCTGTTAGAGATGATATTAGGGACTCAATGCCTTTGCTTCCAAGGAATAAAGTGCAAACGCTATATAACGCGATAGATGTAGCCGCGGTTGCATCTAAGCAATTGGATAAGGAAAAAGCACGAGCCTTTTTAGGCTTAAATGACCAAGCATTTATAATTGGTAATGTTGGGCGGTTACACCCAGATAAAGACCAAGCGACGTTGATACGTGCGTTTAGCGAATTTCATAAACAGTACGCCAATAGCCAGCTCGTTATTCTCGGTACTGGTCGCTTAGAGCAACAATTAAAAGATTTAGCTCGGGAACTAGGGGTTGAGCAGCAAGCATTATTCTTAGGTCAAGTACCAGATGCGGTTAACTATTATAAAGCTTTCGACTTGTTTGCCTTATCATCCGATAAGGAGCCTTTTGGCTTGGTTTTATTAGAAGCAATGGTTGCTAAAGTCCCTGTCGTTGCGAGTGACTGCGGTGGGGCAAGCGAAGTGGTTTCTGATGCGGGTTATTTGTTTGAGTTTGCGGATTCAGCTGCTTTGACTAAGTTATTTATTAGGGTTATAGCGCGAGTTGATGGCAGTATCGTAGTGGAAAAAGGCTTTAGTCGTGTACATAAGAATTTTTCTATTGAGGCTGTGGCTAAGAGCTTTAATCGTTTGATATCAGTTTAGTCCTTTTGTTAAAGGAGCGGTAGAAGTTCTGCTACACGCTTATCCCAGCTAAACTTTTCATGAAATAGCTGTAGGCCGTTACGCGCTATTTTCTCTCTTTTGTCGGAGTTTTTAATATAGTAATCAACTTTGTCAACCATTTCTTCTGATGACTTGAATGCTTCAATATGTTGGCCAATTGTAAATAGATCGGCTAACTCGTCACAGTAGTCGGTTAATAGAAATGCACCTGCTGCTAGTGTTTCAAATATTCTTAGGTTTAACCCAGTTTCAACGCCATAAAAACCTGATCGGGTTATATTTAGGATGATTTTACTTTGGTGAAGGTGTTGGTGGAGCTCCTTGCCCCATAAGTTTTGTTCAATAATTTTCTTTTGCAACTGTGAGGAAATAACTGACCAGTTTTTTCCCCAGCGGCTCCCATAAATAACGGTGTTATGTTTAGTGAGTTTTTCAAGCAGAAATATTCGTCTTAAGTCTGCACTGCCAATAAAAAAGACATCGTGTTCTTTTTGCTTGTTTGTTGGCGGCGGGATGTCTTTTGAACCAAAAGGGAAGTAATAAGCTTCAGTTTTATTTAGCTTGTTGCTGAAGTTTGCCATTACAGATGAAAAAGAGAATACACGGTCATAGATGGGGAACTCTTGGTTGATAAAATACAGTAACTCTCTTCTTCTGGAAAATAGGTTGCAGCTGTCTGTATCGTATAAATATAAGGAAAACCCCTGTTTTTCTTTTAGATGAATAATGTATTCGATATCAATAAAACGGTATAAAAAGCCGACTACAAAAACAATGTTAGCTTGGCTGGCTTCAATCGCTTGTGCGAAAATTTGAGAGGGTATTTTTGGCGTATAGTAAAACTCTTGGGAAAATAAAGATTTCTGAATGATCTTATTGATAGCCTGCCTTGGCTTGTAAAACTTTTTTTTCTTAAGTTGAGCGCAATCAATGTAGTCGCAATGTATGCCAGCAGATATAATGGACTCTGATATGTCTTTAGCCAGAGAGACGCCGCTAATTCCATCAAGAATTAAAATTTTTTTATGATGTTTTTTTTTCATTATTGAACAGGGTTAGGTGGAATAAGTTTTTAAGATTGTTGATGATAGGCCTAGATGCCGAAATTATTTTGTAGTCGCTTACAAAGAATTAGTCCTAATGTTTGTTGTAATCCCCCCCCCATAAGTAACCGAAGTTTTAAGTAGAGGTTATGCTGCATTTATTAAACGTCTAGGCGGTACGCCCCAATTGCTGTATGCAGACGTTCATTATTGTAAGACCAAAGCGACTTTGTGGCTAATAATTGAGCTTGTTCAATAGACTCAAATAGGTGTAAATCTAACCATTCATGTCGAGCTGTTCGGTTGAATCGTTCAATATAGGTATTCTGAGTTGGTTTGCCCAGCTGAACATAAAGTAACGTAATTTCCTGTTTACTGTCCATTTTTTAAGAGTTTGGCTGATGTACTCAGGGCCATTATCGCAGCGTATCGCTTTAAAGCACCTATGGATTCAACCGGTCACTACACCACTATCCATAAAAGAAAAGTGAGCATGAAATAAACTAAAGTGATGTCAGCTCCTTGTTGCCAACCCGTTAACATAGAATAAAGATCATGACTGATACGGGTAGAAAAGCAAAAATAAACTCGTAGTTATTAAAAAGCATTAATAATTTATGGTTTAAAAATAAAAACACTATCACCTTTACGGTTCTTAAAAGCTTTTACTGGTTCGATAGCTAATGAAGTAAGCAAGCTTGAGGCGCCATCAGTGTTCTTTCGGCTGATTTGTACAGCCAAAATGTCAAACTGATTTAACTTTCCATTATTTATTTCTCGAATCACGGTGTTAAAGCTAGGTTCGTTAATTCGTTTTCCATTATGAGCGCCAGCATAGAAACTGACAAATTGATTATTGGTGAATAATAAAGCGTTTTTGTCTTTATTTGCAGCAATCCATCGGCCTGCATCCTTCAAGTAATCCTTGCTGACGCCCGTTGATATGAGCCCATCAAAAGTTAAGACTATAAAGAATACGAGCGTAATTTTTGCTATGTACGTTTGTGTTGTTGAAAAAGCTTTTTTTTGTAGTTGTTGGTAAGCTAATTGAACTAAAAAGGGTAGTGGAATGATGAGTATTAGAGCAAGAGGAATTGGGTAGCGCCCTGCGAGGAAGTATGTAGACGTTAGAAAACCACATAAAATAATAATGTTAATGGCTATTAGGTAAATCCATGGCCATATTAATTGGCGGTTTAAGACTGTTCTTTTTAAGAAAAAGATGGACGTTAAGGCAAGGGCATAAAGAGGGCTGGTTGCGCTAACTATTTCAGTTAATAAAACAAGTATGAAAAAGAAGATAAGAAGAGCAGGGGCATAGTCATTAGAAAAGCCTTGGGGAGAAAGTGTATTGATGAATGTTTGGGTTGAACTAAGAGCAGATGAAATACTTGTAATAGCGGATGTAAGGGCTTGCTGAAGTTGGTTGAATTTTGTGAAGCCACTGACGTTTAAAGGTTGATAAGTACTGCTGTAGGCAAAGACACTCAGTAAAGTAGCCGCAAGTATTAAAATTGTAAGAGAGTTTGGTTTTTGTACTAACGAAATATGACGAAGTAATAATAGTAGCGGTAAGGTGATAATAAAAATGACACCTTCAATTCTAAATAAAGCAGCTATAGAAGTGAATAATGCTAAAGAAATAACAGTTTTTAGTGTTGGTTTTTTATAGGCTTTAATAAAAAAATAGCAGCTGAGTAGATAAAATGCCCAATAACCATGATCTCGGATGATTAGGTTACGATATTCATTTAAGTTTGGATAGCAGAGAATAATTAAGCTAGCACAATACAGGTGTACTTTTTGTTTGCCACCAAACTCTTTAATGAGCAGAATGAATGCGGCACAAGTAGTCGCTGTAAATAATGCATTCAAGACATGAGCTGAAGACTCTAAAGTAAGTGAAGTCAGTGTAGAAACTAGTGAGATAATATAAGGGTAAAAGAGCCAGTTATAGGCCTCTGTTGCAGCTTGCCACCCTCCTTGTTGAATGAGTGATGCTAGATACAAATAAAATATTCCGTCACTATTGATAACGGAATCATCTATCAATTGAGACAACGATAAAAGTAAACTTATAACGACAGTAAAAAAGAGAAGGGTTCGTAACTCAGTTTGAGTGGCGTCATTCGAGTTGGTTAGCGAATGAATAATTTTTTCCTTCATATGTCTAAGTATTATTTACTTGGTTTTTTAATAACTTTGCGTAAAGCCCGCTGTTTTCTAATAGGCTGCTATGCGTTCCAGATTCAATAATTTCACCTTGGTCCATCACTAAAATCTCATCAGCATTTTGAATGGTTGAGAGTCTATGCGCTATGACAATAGTAGTACGGTTCTTCATGGCTTTTTCAAGTGCATTTTGAATCAGTTGTTCTGACTCAGTGTCCAAGGCAGATGTGGCTTCATCTAAAATGAGAATAGGCGCATCTTTTAGTAAGGCTCTTGCAATCGCTATACGTTGCCGTTGCCCACCGGACAGTTTTAAACCATTTTCTCCCACTAATGTATCCCAACCGTCAGGCAGTTGTTCAATGAACTCATAGGCATTGGCTTCTTTGGCGGCTTGCTTGATCAACTCAAGAGGTTTTTTTTGCAGAGTGCCATAGGCGATATTGTTGGCAATCGTGTCATTAAACAGCGTAACATTTTGGGTGACTAACGAGATATGTTCGCGCAAATTAGCAAGTTTGTAATCGTTAACGTCCACATCATCAATAAGAATTTCCCCTTGTTGATGATTATAAAATCGTGGTATTAAATTAGATAAGGTTGTTTTTCCACTGCCTGAGCGACCTATTAAGGCAACAGTTGTCCCAGGTTTAATTGAAATGTTGATATTTTTTAATATGTTTTTTTGCCCGGTTGAATAACTAAAGCTCAGGTTTTTGATGTCAATTTTCCCTTCTATACGGCTGGGTTGGTATTGACCATGATCATCTTCCTGGATTTCATCTAACACGTTAAAGACGCTTTCGGCACCGGCAATGCCTTTTTGAATTTTAGCGTTCACTTCGCTCAGCTGCCGAATGGGTTTTGGTATTAAACCTGCCGCTGTAATGTAGGCTACAAACTCGCCAGGAGAGGCGTTAGTCATTAAAAGCAGAGCCAGGTAGATCATTAATGCCAGCGCACAAGCAACAATGAGTTGAAGCACTGGCGTGTTAATGGCACCAGTTTGCACCATTTTCATGGTTTGTTTAAAATTTGACAGGCTGGCTTTAGTAAAACGTTCTTTTTCGTAATCCTCACCACCAAAACTACGAACGACGCGATAGTTTTTGATGAGTTCTGATGAGACGTGAGTAATGTCTCCCATTGTTGTTTGAATGTTTTTGCTAATCGCTTTAAATCGCTTACTGGCGTAATTAACAAGAAGCCCGATGATGGGCGCTATCGCTATGAAAATAAGAGAGAGCATCCAGTTCATGTACATTAAGTAGCCAAGAAGACCAATAACAGTAAGGCCCTCTCGAACAATAATCTTAACGGCATCCGTGGCTGCAGCAGTCACTTGCTGAACATCATAGGTCACTCGAGAAAGAAGGTGTCCTGAGTTTTGGTCGTCAAAAAATCCGTGCGGTAAGTGGGTATATTTGTTAAATATTTTGCAACGTAAGGTATGTACAACGTTATTAGCAACTTTAGCAATATAATAACTGCCTAGGAATGAACCAATCCCCCTAAAAAAAACAATACCAACTGTTGCGATCGGAACCCAGTAAATTTCATCACGTTGTTCAGCTTGAAGTGAATCAACTAAGTACTCCATCAAGGCAGCAAGCGCAGGTTGTGTGAGGGCAAAAATGAAAAAACCTAATAGGCTAACGGAAAAAGGCTTCCAATAGGGCCAAACGTATTCAAGCAGCCTTAAGTAAATTTTAATGCTGGATGGGGCTTTTTTAGTTTGCTTGTTCAATGTTTAACCGTTGCGCTTAACAATCCAACATTTTAACGCATAGTTTGACCATTGCTAGGGTGTTTAGGGGTAAAATTATTTTAATTCAATAGGATTTTATTTTAGCTTCCATGCGTTTAGCTTTTGCACTTTATAAGTATTTCCCGTACGGCGGACTAGCGCGTGATTTTATGCGTATTGCGGATATTTGCCTTGAAAAAGGTTACCAAGTTGATGTGTATGTAATGGAATGGCAAGGTGATCAAAAGGCTGGCTATAATGTCTCTGTGTTGCGTTCCTCGGGGTGGAGTAATCATGCCAAAGTTGCTGACTTTCACCGGCAATTGAGATCAAGGTTGGAGCAACAATCGTATGAGGCAGTGATCGGTTTTAATAAAATTCCCGGTGTTGATGTGTATTATGCCGCGGATCCTTGTTACATCGATCGCTTTTCTGCCCGGTCGTTTTTCAATAAACTCAATCCGCGATATCGTTTTTACGCTGGGGTGGAAAAAGCTGTTTTCAAAGCACCCAGTCGTACGGTATGTTTGATGATATCAGATGTGCAAATGGCACTGTTTAAAAAGCACTACCAGACTGCTGCTGAAAGGTTAGTGATGTTACCGCCAGGCATTGATATCAACCGACGTAGACCATTAGATGCACTTCGTAAGCGGGCAGCTTTTCGTCAACAGCTAGGCATGCTTGAGCAAGATTTAATGGTCTTGATGGTTGGAACTGGGTTTAAAACCAAGGGCGTTGACCGAGCGATAAAAGCAATAGCGGCGTTACCTGAAGGGTTGAAGAGTAAAACGTCTTTAATGGTTGTTGGTGAAGATGACCTTTCTAGCTATGAGCGTTTGGCCCGAGAAAACAAGGTAAGTGAACGGGTTCACTTAATGGGAGGGCGGTCAGATGTGCCTGATTTTTTATTAGCGGCTGATCTGCTGTTACATCCTGCGCGTAAGGAGAATACGGGAACGGTTATTTTAGAAGCAATGGTTGCAGGTCTACCCATGTTGGTAACGGATGTGTGTGGTTATGCAAAGTATGTTACGCAGTCTAAAGCAGGTGCAGTAATGTCGTCACCCTTTAATCAGCAGTTACTTAATGAACAGTTAGTGAGCATGCTAACGGATGGTAAAACCAATGAACGGCGTGACCATGCATTAGCATTTGCAAACAAAGAAGACTTATACAGCATGCCTGAAAAAGCAGTAGAGGCGATTGAAACTGTCATAAATAGGAAACGGAATGAAACTTGAAGTAACGGAAGAGTTTCAAAAAGATTGGGGCGACACCCCTAGCTTTGATCAGTTAATGGCACTTGACGGTGAAATGTATCGACAAGTGGCGCGACGTAAAACATTTAAGTTTCTTCTTAAGGAGACGTTTTACTTTGCAAAAATTCACCACGGTGTTGGTTGGAAGGAGATTTTAAAAAACATTATTCAGGGGCGTTTACCTATATTGGGTGCCGAAAATGAATATGATGCCATTCGTGATCTAACAAAGCTTGGCATTAAGACGATGACACTTGCAGCTTATGGGCGGCGTGGGTGGAATATCGCCGAGCAAGAATCCTTTGTGCTAACACGGTCACTTGAACCGGCCATAAGCTTAGAAGATTTCTGTGCAAATTGGGCAGTAGATAAGCCTTCGCTAAAATTAAAGCGAGCATTGATTAGATGTGTGGCTAGCATAACGCGGAAAATGCATGAAAATGGCATTAATCATCGAGATTTGTATATTTGCCATTTTTTATTGAAAGAGAATGAACTTGAAGTTTTTAATGGCAATAAAGATGTTGATCTTTATTTAATAGACTTACATCGGGTACAAATAAGAGCTAAAACGCCGATGCGCTGGTTAGTAAAAGATTTGGCCGCTTTGTGGTTTTCAAGTATGGATCTTGGCCTCAGTCGTCAGGATTTGTTTTACTTTATCTATCACTACACTGGGAATAAAGCGACTAAAGAATTAACCGGGAACAAAAAGTTTTGGGCTGCAGTAAAAAGAAAAGCACGGATCTTAAAAGCTAAACCGATAAAAGCTTAAGGCGTTATCTTTTTAGGTGGGCGGCGGCTTAAATGCTTGGCAATATCCAAAAACAGCTTTCTAGCCTCTGCTTTTGATGCGGAGGGACCAAGGTAAGAATAAAGCATTCTGTATAATTGTTGGGTGGTAAAGAAGCAGAGTGCTTTGCGGGCTAAGCCGCTTAAGTCGGCCACCTTAAGGCGGTAATTAAAAAATTTACGCTGAATCCCTCGAGGGCAATCTATCCAAATAGGTGTGTAAGTCTGTCCTGTTTGTTGGATAAGGATATTCCGCCATTTGAGATCTAAATGAAACAGCCCTGTGTTATGAGCGGTTCTTATTTGTTGGAATAATTGTTCCTTAAGACTATTAAGTATAAGTCTGCGCTCACGGTTGGGCATTTTTAACAGGACTTTTTTGAAAAAGTGATCTAATTGCATGCTATTAGGTTGTTCCTTTGTCACGATGCAAGTAGCCTCTAAGCGGCCAAAGGAGCGTTGCTCATATAAGGCAATGGTATCTAAGGTTGGAATGCCGATGTTCTTAAAACGTTGGTAGTTAATTGACTCATTAGCGGCTTTGCTTCGGCGTAAGAAAAATTCCCAGCGATTTTTTTTATAGACATACCTTTTGAAATAAAAAACTCCTTGATTGCTTGGCAGAGTAATTTTTAGGCAGGTGGTTTTGCCTGATGATAAAGTTTCACCAGTATTAAACGTTAGCCAGTTCGATGCATCATTGAGCCCGATAGTCGATAAAGTGGAGCGGTATTGAGGGACTATATTTAATCGAGTACCGTGAAAAATATACCGATATAATGATTTCCTAGAGGACATTAGATGTGTAAGTTGGTGATCAAATGAAACATTATATAGCTGAAAAATGGCGGGACATACTCGTTTTTAATGACTTAGACAGTTATGAAAAAGTATGGGCGCTGAAAGCAGATTGGTTTGAAGAGCCCAATTACCGCCGAGGTGGTTGGAGCGGAGTTTCTAGGGTTGAGTTAAAGTTGCCGCTAGGTGGTTCAGTCGGGGTGTTTTTAAAACGTCAAGAGGACCATGTGACGCGTACACTGGGGCACCCCATTAAAGGGTTTTCCACGTTTGCTAGAGAATTCAATGTTATTCGTGCTTTTCAGCAGCATAATATTCCATCGTTAGAAGTCGTTTTTTTTGAACAATGGAAGCAAGATGGGCATCAACGTGCTTTTATTATGACCGAGGAATTGTCTGGTTATGCTCCGCTATCGTCCGAAGACTATAGGATGGGCTCGGCACTGTTAGCAAACGAACAACAAAAAACGGCACTATTTGAAAAACTGGCTGAACTACTCCATAGCATGCATAAGCATAAGTTTCAGCATAACTGTTTATATCCAAAGCATGTTTTCGCAAAGCAATTAGCAGCGGGTGGGGTGGATTTACGCGTTATAGACTTGGAAAAAGTAAAAAAAGTGCTGACAAAGAAGCAAGCTATGTATAGGGATTTAGATACCTTATTACGACATGCTAAGACGTGGAGTGATGAAGATAAGTTAGCATTTTATAAGACCTACCAAGGTGAGAGCTATTTGAGCAATGGTTCACAACGGCTTTGGAATAAGCTGAATAAAAAATAAATTTAATGGGCGCTGAAAAGGCTGTCTTGTGGGTTGAAATTATAAACAGCAAGAACCTTGGATCCTGTAAAATGCTGCAAAAAGAATCACCAAGCTAGGTGAAATAACAGGAATTGAAAACGGATTATTTATGATAGTTTTAGGTTTGTCGGGTGCAGTTAGTCATGACGCATCAGCAGCGTTATATATTGATGGGAAATTAGTTGCGGCGGTTGAAGAAGAGCGCTTTTTACGAGATAAACACGCAAAAGGTCAGTTTCCCTACGAATCTACCAAGTTCTGTCTAGAGTACGCGGGTATTAAACCAAGCGATGTCGACGTAGTGGCGTTTCCGTACGCGAAAATAGGCTTATCTAGTCCAGCGAGATGGCATTATGCAAAACGGCATTGGTATGCGCCGGATCGTGCGCTGATGGCATTGTTTAATGGTAACCGTCGATATGAGCGTAACTTCAATAGTGTTATGAAAATGCTCGATGACCTTGGCATTGGCTCTCAGCGTGTTAAGTATGTTCCAGTTGAACATCATTTAGCGCACGCGAGTAGTGCGTATCACTTAAGTGGTTTTAAAGAAAAAACAGCTATTCTTGGCATTGATGGAAAAGGTGAATACGCAACCACCTTTTTCGGTTACGGTGAACATGGAAAAATTCATAAAATAAAAGAATTTTATGATCCTGATTCACTGGGCGGTGTTTATGGCGCAATTACCGAATTTCTCGGTTTTGAAATGCTTGATGGCGAGTTTAAAGTAATGGGGATGGCACCCTATGGCGACCCTTCCCGGTTTGATTTTTCACGTTTAATTGAAACCGATGGTAAGGATTTCCGAGTGAATACTAAGTTGGTTAATTGCTTGGGCTTACGTCGTTATAAAGAAAATGGCAAAGGCTATTTCTTTAGTCCAAAGTTGATTGAGTGGCTGGGGCCAAAGCGTGAAGGTGATGAGATTGATGACCCGTATATTGATTATGCTGCAAGCATTCAAGCCTTGCTTGAAAAAGTAGCGCTGGGCCTAATTGATACCTATCTAGGCGACACCTTAAAAGAAACTGGCAAGTTATGTTACGCCGGTGGAGTTGCTCTTAATGTTAAATTGAACCAGCGCATTATTGCTCGACCTGATGTTAAGGAACTGTTTGTACAACCTGCTGCAAGTGATGCAGGAACAGCGATTGGTGCGGCGAGTTATGCGGCTCAAGAATTAGGCGATGAGATTGAAAAAATGGAACATGTCTACCTTGGGCCAAAATACACCAATGAAGAGTGTATTCAGGCCTGTTTAGATCACCCGAATAAACCAAAGTATGAAGTGTTGGAAAATACGACGCAATACACAGCTAAGTTGTTGGCTGAGGGTAACCCTATTTCATGGTTCCAAGGCCGTATGGAGTTTGGCCCTCGTGCGTTAGGCAATAGAAGTATTATTGGCAACCCCAGTAGTAAAGGTGTGGCAGATAGAATTAATGCACAGATCAAATACCGCGAACGTTGGCGACCTTTTTGCCCAAGTATTTTAGATACAGTGGCTGAGGATATATTGCAAACCGATCACCCAAGCCCTTATATGACGTTTACCTTTGATGTGGCAGAAAGTTGGAAACAACGTATTCCGGAAGTAGTGCATGAAGATGGAACAGCACGGGCACAAATTGTCACTGAAAAAACTAACCCTCGTTATTATTCGCTGATTAGCGAAGTTGAAAAGCTCAACGGCAATGGGGTTGTGTTAAACACCTCGCTAAACCGTCGTGGAGAGCCAATGGTGTGTTCACCAACCGATGCCCTAAATATGTTTTATGGGTCTGACTTGGAATATTTAGTGATGGAAGATATTTTAGTGAGAAAACATAACGTCGACTAGGTGATGTGTTCTTGCAGTACTTTGTTTACGTCGCTGATGTATTACTCAAATTAGACTGTAAGCCACGGTTTAGAGCTGCTGCATCGGTTTTGTTTAACGGGCTGGCCTCAAGGTAAGCTGAAAGAAAGGCTTCAGTGTGTTTTTTGAGTAAGTCTTTATCTGCCTGATAACGAAGTATGTGTTGAAAATTCCGTATGCGTAACGTTAACTTGAGGGCTTTTTTCTTGATTTGCATATCTGAAATATCAATCAGTGCAAAGTCCCCATTAGGACAAACAAGAATGTTTTTTAAATGGGCAGAGCGGAAATAAACTCCTTTATTGTGTAGCTTGGCAATAAAGCTTCCAAATTGTCGAAAGAGGGCATCGCTATTGAGTGTGCTATCGCTTAAGACATCGCGCAGTAATAAGCCGTCTAAGCGTTGGTATACAATGAGATGACGCTTAATGCTGTGACACCAAAGTAGTCGATTAATTTTAACCGTTGGAATACCAAGGGTGTCAAGCTGTTGAGCGTTGTTTACAAAACGAACCGCGTAAGGTTTTAAAAGAGCAGTCGAAAAGAATCGTTTTCGGCGAAATAATTTAATGATTTCACCTTGCTGAGTATCCAGTACTTTTATACCGGCGCCATCTTTTTCTATTACCTGCGCACCGTCAATCAGTTGTAGGTATTGTTCGTAACTAATTTTTTCCATTAGGCATCAATGTCGGGGATTAAGGTGCTTTTCAAGTGTACGATTTGATCTTTTATAAATAGTCGCCTTTTTTTTAATCGACGAATCCTCAGTTGATCAGGCTGAATTTCTTCACTTAAATGGTCGATGATATAGTGTAAATCTTGATGTTCTTGGTTGAGTTCAATAATCCTGAGCTCTATTTGATCATTTTCACTTAATCTCATTTCGATTTACACAAAGCGCATTGAATAAACGCCTATGGTACAGCATACTTGCGGCATGAATAATGATTTTAAAACAGTGTTACGGCTATTTGTTGATCTTTGTCTCATCAAGAAAGGGCCGCAAGATGTGCCGGACTCTACAATATTATTGAAAGCCGTATTTTTTATTTATTTTCTATCAGGTAGTTTACTGCTTTCAAGTTCTATGGCATTCGGTGAGGCAGTTGTTCAATCCTTCATTGAAACCATATTGTTGGGCTTATTCGTCTATATATTATTGAGTTTCTTTGCACTCAAGAATCGTTTTAATCAATCAGTAACAGCGATTTACGGAAGCGGTGCTTTAATTACCGTAATCAGTGCTCCATTTGTTTTTTTGATGGGTGGTATGACTGGTAATGAAGGCTCAACCGGCGTGCTAGGTTTGGTCGTCTTTCTAATTGTTTGTTGGAGCTTTGCTGTGCTGGCAAATATTATTCGACAAACAATACAAAAGAGTTTGGGTGTGAGTTTATTATTAACGTTTTGTTACTTGTACTTGTCCTACCACGTAATACAGCTGATATATCCTGTTGAAGTAGCGTTGGTTGCTCAATAATTTAACTTAAGCACGACTGAGTTGATTGCTAAGGTTAACGAAGTCATCAATTGTCAGGGCTTCTGCACGAAGGCTGGGGGCGATGTTAGCGGCGTCAAGTGCGTTGTCATCACAAATATTTTTTAATGTGTTCTTAATGGTTTTACGACGCTGAGAAAAGGCGGCCTTTACTATGGTTTCAAATAGCTGCATATCATCAATCAGGTATTTTTGTTGGCGGTAAGGAGTAATACGGACGATACTCGACATGACTTTAGGTTGTGGGTGAAAACATTCTGGTTCGACATCAAATAGTGCTTCAACCTGACAATGAAGTTGCACCATGATACTTAGGCGACCAAATTGCTTGCTGCCAGGCTGTGCTTGAAGCCGATTAACAATTTCCTTTTGCAACATAAAATGCATATCTTTGATATGCGAGGCTTGGGTTAATAGATGGAACAATAAGGGCGTTGAAATATTGTAAGGTAAATTCCCAATAACTCTCAATGGCTGGCCATGGTCTAAAGCAGCAAAATCAAAGGTTAAGGCATCTGCACTGTGAAGGGTAAAGCGGTCGATATGAGAAAAGCGGCTAGTTAGTTGCTCTACTAAATCTCTATCCAACTCTACTACATCAAGCTCACATTGAGCATCAAGGAGTGGTTCTGTAATAGCGCCTTGACCTGGTCCAATTTCAACAAGGTGTTCAGTGGCGATAGGGTCTATGGCCATGATTATCTGATGAATAATTTGGCTATCTTGTAGAAAATTCTGGCCGAAGCGTTTACGAGCTTTATGTTGTTTGTTCAAGGGTTGACCTTTGTGCGAGTTGTATGGCAGTGTCTAAAGCAGATGCTAAACTGCTTGCACTGGCCTTTCCTGTGGCGGCTAAATCAAGAGCTGTGCCGTGATCAACAGATGTGCGAATAATTGGTAGACCTAAGGTGATATTAACAGCGTCGCCAAAGCCAGAGAACTTAAGGGTTGGTAAGCCTTGGTCATGGTACATTGCTAACACCACATCATGTTTTTCAAGCACGGGTTGTGTAAACGCGGTGTCAGCCGGCAGGGGGCCAGTCAGGCAGATATT
Organism: Cycloclasticus zancles 78-ME; assembly: GCF_000442595.1. Lineage (NCBI taxonomy): Bacteria > Pseudomonadati > Pseudomonadota > Gammaproteobacteria > Thiotrichales > Piscirickettsiaceae > Cycloclasticus > Cycloclasticus zancles. Next base: position 692,526 of record NC_021917.1, read on the forward strand.
ATTTAGGCGTAATTTTTCAAGTGAAGGAATAATGGTGTTAATTTCTTCATTGCCCAAGTGACCATTTTCACCTGCATGGGGGTTGAGCCCACAGACGGCGATTCGCGGGTTGGCGATGGCAAATTGCCGTTGAAGATCATGGTTTAAAATTGTAATCGTTTTTTCCAGTAAAGTAGGGGTAATGGCTGCGCTAACATTGCTTAGTGGAAGGTGCGTTGTTGCAAGAGCAACTCGTAAGGTTTTGGTCGCTAGCATCATTACTGGGTAGCTGCCGCAATAATCAGCTAAAAACTCAGTGTGGCCAGAAAAGGGTATATGAGCATCATTAATAACACTCTTTTGGACAGGCCCAGTAACGAGTGCTTGGCATTGATTGTCGAGACAAAGTTGAGCGGCGGCTTTGAGCGTTTCAACGATATACGCGGCATTGCTGACATCCAAGAGCCCACTAATTTCTTGCTTAGCGAGTTTAATTGGAAACACGTTCATAGTGCCGGGTTTATGGGCGCTAGAGGCTTGCCTTAGGTCTGCTTGTTGAATGTCGATGGAAAGGTTTAGTTCAGTAGCTCTACGGGCTAACAGGTTAGGGTCAGCGACAAAAATAAGCTCGCAGGGCCATGGTTTCAGGCAGATTTGCAGACAAATATCAGGCCCAATACCGGCAGGTTCGCCAGGTGTAATAACAATTCGAGGTAATGGCATGATTACATGATCACTGGATAAAAAAGATAATTAGTTATCCAAGCGATATTCAATGTAAGCATCATCCCTTAACTTAGTTAACCACGACTCAATCGCAGCATCTGCTTTACGTTTTTGTAGTTGAGAACGTGCTTGAGCTTCGCGCATCAGTTGGGTGTTATCTTGTTCCTCGCGACCTAACACTTGAATTAAGTGCCAGCCGAATTGGGTTTGTACAGGTTGGCTAATTTCATTGATCTCGAGTGTGTTCATGGCGGCTTCAAAAGCAGGCACCAGAGCACCGGGTTGCACCCAATTTAAGTCGCCGCCATTAATGGCTGACCCTCTATCTTCGGAGTTTGTTCTTGCTAATGCAGCAAAGTCTTCGCCGTTTTCAATACGCTGTTTAAGATTGAGCAATCGGTCCTGCGCAATTTGATCGGTAATCAATGCATTAATTTTAATAAGAATATGACGAACATGTGTTTTAGTAATCATTACCTTTTGTTGGCCACGTGTCCCAAACAGTTTAATAATATGGAACCCACTAGGGCTTTCAATAGGGTCTGAAAACTCATTGACTTGCATTTTCTCAACGAAGGGCGTTAATAATGACGGCATTTGCGCTAATTTCATCCACCCAAGGTCACCACCATCCAATGCATTGCTGGCGTCTGAATTTGCAATGGACAGCGTAGAGAATTTCTTTCCTTGTTTAAGGCTAGTAATAATTTTTTCTGCCTTGTTACGAGCGGTTGTTATTTGTTGTGGTGATGCGTTTTCAGGCGTAGCAATGAGGATATGTCCTAAATGATACTCTGTAGACTGGTCTCCTTCGCTTTGTTCTAGGTAGTTTAGAAAACTGGCGACTTCTTGGTCTGAAACTTTAACTTCATGATGTACATAACTTGCTTGTACACGTCTGACTAACATCTGATCTCTAATTGAGTTCTTAAAAGACTTCAGCGTAACGCCATCTTTTTGTAGAACGTCTAAAAATTCTTCTGTTGAAAGTTTATTGGCGGCTGCGATACGTTGCATGGAGTCTTCGATTTCCGCGTCAGAGATTTTCATTGCACTTCGTCTAGCAATTTGTAGTTGTAGTTCGGTTTGTACCATACGGTCTAATACGCGTTTTTCAATATCGTCTCTTGATATTGAGGCACGTTGTTCAGCGGGTAGGCGTTGGTAGGTTTGTTTAACTTGCTCGTCTAATTGGCTTTTTAAAATAACGCCTTTATCAACAATGGCGACAATGCGGTTCATAGACTCTTGTGCGAAGACAGCAGGCGAAAGGAAGCTACATAGCACGATTGCATTAATAAAGAGAGCGCGATTAAGATTATTCATGATGGAAAGATTCACAAGTTAAAAGGGGCTTAAATAGAAGGTTAAAATAACATTTGGATTGCTATTATGTAACCTTCTATTTACTGTTGAGAGTGATTTTTCTGAACGTTATTGCTCGGGTATTTGGTAGCCTAATATGCCTTCTTCAAGGAAAGAGTCTAGTTTTTCACCAAAGCTGGTAAGGCCTTTTAGTTCAAATTGAAAGAAAATGCCTTCTTTAGCTTCTTCGTCTATTGCGTCGTTAACGTAGCGCCTAGCGATGACTCTTAAGCGCCAGCAACAGGTGTCTTTCTCTAACCCTAAGAAGGTATCAAGTGCTAGGTTATGCTCTTGTGAGTAATTCCAGCGGCCAACCGTACTCCATTCTTTGCTAATTGGCCATTTGAATGATAAGTCGGTTTGTTCAATATCATTAGAGTTTCCTCTGAAGTCAGTAGTGCCTTCATAGCGTGAACGGTAGGTTGCGTTAAATAAACGATTTGCCCCATCTTGGTAGTGAAGACCCAGAGTTGCTTTTTCTGTTTTGCCAGCATGTGGGTCGTATTGCAAGGCTGAACGAGCGGACCATGTGTCTGTGATTTTTGCGGAAACTTCTGTTACTAAGTCAGAAGTATCGTCGGTAATAGGCTTGTTGGTTGGTTTAAGTTGTACATCAAGGTCGTCAAAGTAAACAACGGTACCAATACTGGCTCTTAGGCGTTCATTACCCGTATTAGACTCAATAAAACGTGAAGTGACTGCTAAGGTAAGCTGGTTAGCGTCGGCTACTCTGTCAGCGCCGGAGAAACGGTTTTCTCTAAATAATTGATTAAAGCTAAAGTCATATTCAGAGGTATCAAACAATGGAATATCATCTTGGTCTTCATGGGGAACGTACAAATAATATACGCGTGGTTCCAGTGTTTGTATCATGCCACTGGCAAAATTAAGGTCTCTTTCAAAAAACAATCCAGAGTCTACAGAGAGTATTGGAAGCGTTCTGCTTTGGGCACTGTTAACAGTGCTTGCTTGGTCGTTTAGGCGATATTCGGTATGTCTTAGGCTTAGTCTTGGGGTTATAAAGCCACTGGCGTTTCTTAAAGGAACGCTAATGCCTGGGTGAAGGTCTACACGTTTGGCATCTACATCTGAGCTATGGTCGAAGTAAACAAACTCATTGCGCATATCGACTTTAGCGATACCAAATACGTCTGTTTCACGTAAATTAAACAGCACCTGAGGTAAACGGCGATGAGGACGTGCGGTGCTAGAGAGGGATTCATCAATAGAGTCATAGTTATCTATTTTAGTTAGTAAGCTCCAGTGATCGGCACGGTAATTTAAACTGGCTTGGCTTTTTAGGTAACGGTTACTAGAGCTGATGAGGCTATTACCAAAATCTTCAAAATAATCATCATCGGAGATGTAGTTTAAGTCTATATCTGAGCTCAAACGAGATGTAATGGTTGATTGGTTTTGTAATGAAAATTGACCTCGTAAGTCGCTCGTCTCAGTATCGCTTAGAATTTCAGCAGCTACCTGTCCTTCACTGCTACCTGTTAGGTAGCGAAATTCGCCTCCGAGCATAAACCCTCGGTTGCTCATGATGCGAGGAGTAATAGTTGCATCATAGTTTGGCGCAATATTCCAATAGTAAGGGAGAGAGAAATCAACGCCTGTTGTGTCAGAACTTCCAAAGGTCGGTGTCAAGACCCCAGATTGACGTCGGTCATCAATAGGGAAGCTAATGTAAGGCGTATAAAGCAATGGAATATCAAATACTTCAACCCATACGTCACGTCCAGTTCCGCGACCAGTTTCCTTGTTCAACTCAAGTGTTCTTGCCTGTAACTCCCAGTCACTAACACTCGGTGCGCAGGTGGTGTAAGTAACGTTTGTTGACTGGGTGATATTACGGTTAACCAGTGTTGTTGTTTGGGTGCTGCCGCGAGCGTGTGTGGTTTCAAGAATAAATTGGTTGTTTTTAAATTGCCCGGTATCCTTAGCAAGCTGTAGTTCAGCTTGGTCACTGTGCAAGGCGAAACCATTTTCTTGGTAGAAAACATCACCTGAAGCAGAGGCGCTTTCTTGTTGATTATTATATGTCAGTTGGTCGGCGGTAATAGATTGATCAGCACGATTAACCAAGACATCGCCGCTAAATTTGGCATTACTTTTATCAAGGACTTCGGCGTAGTCTGATTGTATGTTTACCTCAGAATTTAAACGATTTTGCTGAATGCTGTTTCTGCTTTCGCGAAGTGAGTCGGTAGTGACTTCACAAGTGTCCCAAGGGTCAACTTTAAGTTGCCTAACCATTTGATGAAACAGCGCATTATTTCTAACCCGGCCTGCATTATCATCATACAAGGCAATGCTCTGTCTATTGTCTAGGGTGGCAACCATTGTAGAAGGCGCGCTGGTTTGTGAGCAGTCCCATGTTCCATTCTCACCAGTTTTGCAATCCCATGAGCCAGTGTTTTTTAATGTTGTGACTTGAGTCTGAGTTGGTGCTTTTTTGCTTGTTTGTATGACTTTTGGTTGGCCAGCAACTCGAACCCTTGGAACAGAGGGGGGCGCTGGTTTATCAGTCGTGTTGTCTGCAATGGTTGTTTGATCCTTAGAGGGTTGTTGCGGACTATCTACTTTGGCACTTTTTTCAATCGGTTTGGTAGACGCGGAACAATCCCAGGTTTGACCATCATTTGCTAATTTACAATCCCACTGAGAGTTACTGAAACCAAATGCCTGGCTTGCCATCAATAAAAGCACTAGGGCTAAAAGAAAGTGTTTGTATGAGCAGATAATGGCTGAACCTTTTTGCTTGAGTCTAACGTAAGTTGTATAAAATCGCATAGAATGGTGCTTATCTTCAACGATAGCATGTAATTTTTTCGATATATTAACACGCAACTTTCGGTCTGCGTTAATTAGGTCTGATAGAGTATTTTTTATGGTAAGAGATGAGCGTAAGCAGCGTTTAATTAAATGGTTGTCGGGGGTTCTCTTAACCGATGATTTTAGTTGTGAGCCTGCTTCAAGTGATGCAAGTTTTCGACGTTATTTTCGGGTTAAATGTCAGGCACAATCTTTTGTTGTGATGGATGCGCCCCCTGCTCAAGAAGACTGTACCTCTTTTATCATGATAGCTGAGGTATTACGCGAAAACGGCATTTATGCACCGGAAATTTTTTACAAATCGCTTGAAGAAGGGTTTCTCGTGCTCAGTGATTTAGGAACAGACAGCTATTTGGATAAATTAAACGAAATGTCTGTTAATGGGCTCTACCAAGATGCTGCGACTGTTCTACATAAGATGCATGCTTTAGCGCTGAAAGAACTGTCAATTCCGCATTATGATTCTCAGTTGCTTCACAAAGAAATGGGCTTGTTTGATGAGTGGTTTATCAGTCAGCTATTAAGTGTAGAGTTATCATCTGAAGATAAGAAAACACTAGTGACTGTTAAAAACGCCTTAACAGGCTCTGCTCTCGAGCAGCCACAGGTTTTTGTACACAGAGATTACCATTCAAGAAACTTGATGGTGACACAGAAGAACAACCCAGGGGTGATTGATTTTCAAGATGCTGTTGTCGGGCCAATAAGCTACGACCTAGTCTCTTTATACAGGGATTGTTATATAAATTGGCCAGATGAAAAAATTTATGCCTGGCTGGATGCGTTTCTACAACAACGTAAGCAACGTGGTTGTAGCGATGATTTTGACTCGCTTCGTTTTTACCAATGGTTTGATTGGATGGGTGTTCAACGACATATGAAAGCAGTAGGTATCTTTTCTCGTTTGCTATTAAGGGATGGTAAAAAAGGCTACTTAAAGGATATACCGCGCACACTGGCGTATATAACCCGTGTGTGTTCACGTTATGAAACATTAAAACCATTAGCAGATTTGATTAATAAGTACCAATTAATGAAGAGATTTACAACGCTTCAACAAGAGCGCGAAGAAGCATGAAGGTCATGATTTTAGCGGCAGGTCGAGGCGAAAGAATGGGCCGCTTAACCGATAATTGCCCGAAACCGTTGCTTGAAATTTCGGGTCAGCCGTTAATTGTGCATCACCTATTGGCGTTAAAATCGCAAGGGTTTAATGACTTTGTTATTAATGTGGCCTATTTGGGCGATCAAATAAAAACGGCCTTAGGAAAAGGGGAGCAGTGGGGCGTTCACATTGAATATTCAGATGAAGGCGATAACGCCTTAGAAACAGGCGGTGGAATTTTTAGGGCCTTGCCTTTATTAGGTGATGAACCGTTTTTATTGGTCAATGCGGATGTATGGACTGATTTTCCATTCCAGCGTTTAAGAAACAAGACAGTGAAAGATATTCATCTGGTGCTTGTTAATAATCCTGATCATAATCAACACGGTGATTTTTGCTTGCTGGATGGCGAGCAAAAAAATCAAGACAGTCAACGTTATACTTACAGTGGAATCGGCGTGTTTAGCCGCGCTGTTTTTGAACAGCAAACAGAGGGTGTTTTTCCTTTAGCACCGATTATTCGTCAGTTTATAGCGCAGGGGCGAGTGAGCAGCGAGCTTCATCGGGGGGAGTGGGTTGATGTAGGAACACCGGAAAGGCTTGCTGAGTTGGCGTTAAAGCTTAAACAGCGTTAACGCCACTCAAACGTTAGGCTAGTCGATGACCCCGGAGGCTTGTTGATCGGCATGGTAAGAAGAGCGAACCATCGGTCCACTGGCGACGTGTGAAAAGCCCATCTCTTTGCCGAGTTTGGCTAATTCATCAAACTCTTCTGGGGTGACATAACGTTCCACAGCTAAATGCCCTTGGCTAGGTTGTAAGTATTGGCCTAATGTCAGCATGTTACATCCATGCGCGCGTAAATCTCGCATTACCGCTAAGGTTTCTTCGTTGGATTCCCCTAAACCAAGCATAAGTCCCGATTTAGTTGGAATATCAGGGTGGGCGTCTTTGTAACGCTTTAATAAATCAAGCGACCACTGATAGTCTGAGCCGGGGCGCGCTTTTTTATATAAACGTGGAACGGTCTCTAGGTTATGATTAAAAACATCTGGTGGTGTTTGCGCTAATATGTTGACCGCGATATCCATACGGCCCCTAAAGTCAGGGACTAGCACTTCAACTTGTATAGTAGGGTTTTTTTCACGCACGGCACTAATACATTGGGCAAAATGGTCGGCGCCACCATCACGTAAATCATCACGGTCTACCGATGTAATGACCACATAACGGAGCTTCATATCTTTAATGGTGTCGGCGAGTTTTTGTGGTTCATCTTTATCTAGCGGGTTTGGCCGACCATGAGCAACGTCACAAAATGGGCAGCGCCGTGTACAGATATCACCCATAATCATAAAGGTGGCGGTGCCATTATTAAAACATTCACCAAGGTTTGGGCAAGCCGCTTCTTCACAAACGGAATATAAACCGTGTTCACGAAGAGCCTTTTTTATGGCGTTAACGCGGTTTCCGCTGGGTACTTTTGCACGTATCCATTTGGGTTTGCGTAAAATGTCAGCTTTTTTCTCAACTTTAATCGGAATGCGAGCCAACTTTGCTTCACTGCGTTGATGTGTTTCGGGCGTAGCGCGAGAGGGTGCTTTTAAAGTATCAGTATCGTGTGACATAGTGTTAAACGTGTAGTGTATTGGGGCCGAGTATTAATTGGGAATAATTGAGTTGTTCTTTTAATTCATGCAATAAAACGGCTGAAAAGTCTGCAGTAGTGCATTTTACGCCATGTTTGGATAATTGGGTAACTTCGAGACCTTTATAACCACAGGGGTTAATAAAGCTGAAGGGTGTTAGGTCCATATCAACATTTATGCTGAGTCCATGATAACTACAGCCTTTTTTTACCCGTAAACCTAAGGAAGCAATTTTTTTATCATTAAGATAGACGCCCGGCGCATCTATTTGTGCAGCAGCCTTTAATCCGTATTTCTTTAACCCTGAGATAGTAATATTTTCGAGCACATCAACCAGTGCACGAACACCTATTCCTAGGCGGCGTAAATCCAATAAAACGTACATGACCAATTGCCCAGGTCCGTGATAGGTGACTTGACCGCCACGGTCTGTTTGAATAATAGGAATATCACTGGCACTCAAGACGTGTTCGGGTTTACCGCTCACCCCTTGGGTGAAAACAGAGGGGTGTTCAACAAACCAAATTTCATCATGTGTTTCGCCGGTACGATCAATGCAAAAGGCTTTCATCGCTTCCCAGGTTGCTAGGTAGTCCTGCTGGTTAAGCTGACGAATAACTAATGGTAAATCTGGGGGTGTTGTGTCAATGCTCACAGAGACATTAAAACGTGTTCGCAGTCCGTTAAGTCCTGATAAATGGCATCCATTTGCTGTTTATTTTGAGCAGTAAGGGTGATGCTAACAGACACGTATTTTTTAGATTTACTGAATTTCGACGATACCGCATTTTCACTCAGATCAGGCGCGTGGCGACGCACAATCTCGACAACGATTACGTCAAACTCAATGTTTGATAGCCCCATTGTTTTGATGGTGAACTCACAAGGGTAGTCCATTAATGCATTATGTTGATCGTCTGGGTTATCAGTCATTTTACTGGTTTCTCAATTGGTTCTTAAATTGACTATAGCTGGTTGAGACTTGTTGCCATAAATTCCCCGGTTGTCCGTTGCCGACCGCTTGGCGGTTTAATTTAACTACAGGCATAATTTCTTTGGTAGAGCTGGTTAACCAAATTTCATCAGCATCAAACAGTTGTTGTTCTGATATTTCTTGCTCAATGCATGAAATGCCTTCTTTGATAGCAAGCTCTAAAACAAGATCACGTGTAATGCCGGGCAATAAATGATGGCTTTTGGGTGGCGTAATAAGTTGCTGGTCTTTAACGATAAACAAGTTACTAGCAGACCCTTCGGTTGCAAAACCATCACGTAATAAAATAGCCTCAGTACAACCTTGATCACTGGCTTGTTGCTTCAATAATATATTGCCAAGTAAGGCGACGGATTTTATATGGCACCAATCCCAGCGAATATCATCTAAAGTGATAGCGTTAATGCCGTTAGCAATAGAATCGAGACTCTTGGGGTCTATTGTTTGGCACATTGCAAAAGTTGTTGCGGAGTACTCAGTTGGCAATTGGTGATCACGGTTTGTGCCAGCACCACGTGTTACTTGAACATAGACCGATTGGTCAGATTGCGTATGCGGTGAAACCAGTTGGGAGAGTGTTTTTGTCCATTGTTGATCACTCATGACCGGTTTCATGCGAATAGCGGCTAAGCTACTATTGAGGCGGTCTAAGTGCTGTTGAAGGCGAAAAAGCTTGCCGCCGTATGCAGGAATAACTTCATACACACCATCGGCAAATAAAAAACCACGGTCTAATACAGAAACGTTAGCCTCAGCTAGTGGCAGAAATTGGCCATTAAGGAAAACATCAGTTTTGTGCGACACCATCAATTCTCCTACTCAAGCAATAACAATGCTTCATCTTTTAGGATGTCCATAAATGACCCTTCCGGAATATCTTGTAAAGCAATGAGTGGGCGTTTGGCAATAATGTCACCTTTAAGTTGAATAACCGCGTTGCCAACAAGTTGGCCTTTTTTTATGGGTGCAATCAGCTGGGGGTTTAACTCTAGGCTCGCATCTAATGATTTATATTCATTGCGAGGAATAGTCAGGTAAAGGTCTTTCGCCAAGCCTACTGGTAAAGATTTAATCGCGCCTTTCCAGACGCGGGTGGTGGTTAGTGATTGTTGTGCTTTATACAGCAAGTGAGTTTTATAAAAACGGTAACCATAATTCAGCAAGGCCTGATTGATATCATTTCGTGCAGCTACGCTGTCTGTGCCCATAACGACAGAAATTAAACGCATATTGTCGCGAACAGCAGATGAAACTAAACAATAACCAGCGTCCTCTGTATGCCCTGTTTTAACGCCGTCTACTGTGCTATCACGCCATAACAGCTTGTTTCTATTTTGTTGAGTAATACCGTTAAAAGAAAATGATTTGATCGCATTTATTTTATATAACTCGGGAGACTCAATGATTAAGGCGCGAGTTAGAACTGAGAGGTCTCTAGCGGTAGTGTAATGCTGTTCGTCGGGCAGACCAGAACTATTAGTAAAGTGGCTATTTTTCATGCCAAGGTCTTTAGCAACTTGGTTCATTAATTGTGCAAAAGTTGATTCATCCCCTGCGATATGTTCGGCTAATGCAACAGTGGCATCGTTACCTGATTGCACAAGCATTCCGTGAATTAAATCATCGACCGTAACGAATTTATTAACTTCCACAAACATTCTAGAACCAGGAGTTCGCCATGCTTTTTCACTAATACGAACTTGATCGTCTAAATTCAAATTTCCATGGTTTAGTTCACGAAAGACAATTAACGCAGTCATGATTTTTGTCATGCTGGCGGGGGCTAGTTTTAAATCAGGGTCTTTAGAGGCTAAAACTGTTCCACTGTGAAAGTCGGTCAGGTGGTAGCTTCTCGCTTTTAAATTTGGGGCGGAAGGAATAGGTAACGCGATGGCTTGAGAAGAGAGAAAAAAGCTCAGCAGCAGGATAATTCTTTTCATATTAATGCAATGTTAGGTATTAGGGTAACGATAAGCTCGGATTATATCATGCAAAACGTATCATTAAGGGCTAGGAGGAAGGCTGTTTTAGCTGGCTTATTTAGAGATATAAAAAGTGCTCTTATAGCCTAACTCGTAAAGTTTTGATCTTGTTGAGTCGGCACTTTTCATTCGTATATAAGGGCCGACACGCACAAAATACAATGGTTTTGACGTGCTACCACCAGACTCTATGGTGACTGGGGTTTTTAGTAAATTGGTCAATTCATATTTGAGTTTATTGGCATTTTCTTCAGAGCTAAAGGCCCCCGCTTGAATAAATAACAAACCCTTTTGTTCAGTAAAGGGTTGAGGTGGCTGAACAGTATACCTTAAGGTGAGGTCGCTTTTTGGTGCGGCAGGTGGCTCATCTAAAGAGGTTGAAAGATAGGTGTGAGGGTCGAGGGCTTTGATTTCTACCATTGATGTGCCGTTTTTAAGGGTGCCGAGTTTAGCGGCAGCGGCATACGATAAATCTATAATTCGTTCATCATGAAAAGGGCCACGGTCATTAACGCGAACAATGATTTTTTTGCCATTAGAAAGATTAGTGACTTCGACATAGGTTGGGATAGGTAGGGTTTTATGCGCGGCAGTCATTGCATACATATCGTAGGTTTCACCGTTCGAAGTTTTATTGCCATGAAATTTAGTGCCGTACCAAGAGGCGAGGCCGCGTTGAACAAAGTTTTTACTGGACGCTTGTACGTAATACTTTTTGCCAAAAACTTCATAGGAGCTGGGGTTGCCTCCACGGCTCTTAGCTTCTATTTTAGGGATCGCATCTGGGGTTAGTTCAATACCGGCAGGGTGAACGGATGGGGCGCTATCGGTAACGAAAGGTTGTTGGCTTGTGCAGCCTATTAAAAAGTAAGCAGACAAGCAGCATAATAAAAAAAAGTGAAGGCGGATCATGTGTTATTTATAAAGCCCTTTTTAATTTCTTGACCAAGTTGATAAACGGCCATTGCGTATAAGTGACTATGGTTGTAGCGGGTGATGACATAGAAATTATGAAATGTTAGCCAAAATTCCGATTGGTCTTTTTGTTTAAGTTCCAATAATCTGACGATAGTGTCATCTGCAAGATTAGGTGGTGTTTGCACCTGATGTTCAGCCAGTTGTTTTAAGGTGTTCTTTGGTTTGAGTGAACGATTGAGTAAGGTTTTATAAGCATCACCTGTAACGTTAGTTTGTTGTGTGACTAGGTCTGTGTTTTTCCAACCATGTCTTGAAAAGTAATTGGCCACGCTGTTAATGATATCAGCCTGGCTATTCCACAAGTCCCGCTTGTTATCGCCATCACCATCAACAGCGTAAGCACGGTAGCTGCTTGAAATAAATTGAGACTTCCCCATGGCTCCAGCATAAGACCCTTTGGGTTCATAAGGGTCAAAGCCTTCTTCACGACACAGTAATAAGAAATGCTCTAACTCACGTTGAAAGAACTTAGCGCGTTTTGGAAAATGAAAACCAAGGGTTGTTAGGGCATCGAGGACTTTATAAGACCCTGTGTTGCCACCATAACGTGTTTCAACACCAATAATGGCGACAATGATTTCTGCTGGTACGCCATATTTTTCGGTGGCGGCATCCAATAGGTCTTTGTTTTCTTTCCAGAATTTTATACCGCCATTAATGCGATTAGGTTTAAGAAAAATATTACGGTAACTGTGCCACTCTAGGCGTTTCTCCGCCGGTGATGACATGGCTTTTAAGATGCTTTCTTTAACAACCGATTTATTTAATAAGGTTGTTAATTCGTCACGATTAAATTGGTGCTCTTCGACCATTTTTTCAATAAAGTCGTGATAAAGGCTAGGGTTGCTAGGCGACGACGATGTTGAGGCGCAAGCACTAATAGAGACTAGCGTTAATAGAAGGGTTAATGCTAATCGAAAAGAAAAAAGTTTTATGTTGCGCATCGTTTGTCCTTAAGAAGAAAGTAATTTTCGATGAGTATGTATCGACATTAATATGCCAAATCCAAGTAATAATGTCACCATTGATGTACCGCCATAACTCACTAGAGGTAAGGGTACACCAACGACTGGCAAAATACCCGTGACCATCCCGACGTTTACAAATAAATAGATAAAAAATGTTAGCGATAAGCTACCTGCAAGCAGTCGTGAAAAGGTGTCTTGTGCCTGAATCGCAATGTAAATGGAGCGGATGAAAATAATCAAATAAATGGTTAATAAGCCGACACAACCCATCAAGCCAAATTCTTCAGAGAAGACGGCAAAAATAAAATCGGTAGAACTTTCGGGTAAAAACTCTAGGCGTGCTTGCGAGCCATGCATCCAGCCTTTGCCATTGATACCACCTGAGCCAATGGCGATTTTTGATTGAATAATGTGGTAACCAGCCCCTAATGGGTCTTCTTCTGGGCTCAAAAAGGTAAGAACCCGTTGTTTTTGATAGTCTTTCATAAAACTCCATAGAACAGGGGCGAGTCCTGCGCCAGTTGCTATGACGCCGATGATGATCTTCCATGAAATGCCGGCAAGAAACAGCACGGTTAATCCCGAGCTGGCTATTAAGATAGCGGTACCGAGGTCAGGTTGTTTGGCAATTAAGACGGTAGGGATAGCTATAAAAACAGTGGCGAGACCGACATGTTTGTGACTGGGAGGTAGTCGCCGTTCTGCTAGGTACCAAGCCACCATCATGGGGGTTGCCAGTTTCAGTAATTCAGAGGGTTGAAAGCGAAAGAAGCCTAGGTCTAGCCAACGTTGAGCGCCTTTCCCCATATCACCAACAAATAACACGCCCAGTAATAAGAGCGTGCCGAGAAAAAATAACCAAGGAGCAAACATTTTTAACGCATGAGGTGGCACTTGAGCAATGATAAACATGGCAAAAAAGGCAACAGCTAATCGAGTGGCTTGCCTGTTTAATAATCCAATATTTTGGTGTTCGGCGCTCATCAAAATAAGAATGCCAATAGACGATAAGAGGGCCAGTAGAATGAGCAAGGTGAGGTCAATATGCAATCGCTGAAAGAGGCTCTCTTTGCGATGATGATAGAGGCTCATTTGTGAGGCTTTTTGGAAAGACCAATTCATGGGGTAACTTGTATATATTGATCGAAAATAGAACGGGCAATAGGCGCAGCAACCGAGCCACCATGACCACCGTTCTCTACCACGATAGCAACGGCTAATTGAGGCTCACGTGCGGGTGCAAAAGCGATAAAAAGGGCATGGTCTTTGAGGTGTTCTTGCACATTTTCCTCATCATATTTTTCATCTTGTTTGATGGTAAACACTTGAGCAGTTCCCGTTTTGCCAGCTATTTTGTAGGGCGCACCTTCCCTAATTTTTCGAGCAGTGCCACGCGCACCGTTAACGACATCATACATGGCATCAATAATGGTATTCCAATGCTGAGGGTTATTTAATGTAATTGGCAGGGTGGTTGATGTTTGCCGAGGCTTATCATTAATTTTAGCAACGAGTGATGGAATATGTGTGGAGCCTTTGTTAGCAATAAGAGCCGTTGCATGGGCTAACTGAAGGGGTGTGGTTAAATTGAAACCTTGCCCTATGCCAGCAATCAATGTCTCGCCAGGATACCAGACCTGATTTCGTGTGCGTTTCTTCCACTCTCTTGAGGGCAATAAGCCCGATCTTTCGCCCAGAATGTCAATGCCTGTTTTTTGCCCAAAACCAAATTTTTGCAGAAAGTCATGCATCCGATCAATTTTTAACTCATGGGCCAATATATAGTAATAAACATCGCACGACTGAACGATTGAGTCATGAAGCGTGGTCATACCATGCCCAGTTTTTTTCCAATCACGGTATTTATGTGTTTGTTTGGGTAGTTGATAGAAGCCTGGGCAGAAGATTCTTTGATGTGGGTGAACGGTTTTGTAATCGAGGCCGGCGAGCGCTAAAAATGGCTTTAAGGTAGACCCTGGGGGATATTGCCCTCGAAGAAAGCGGTTAAATAAAGGGCGTTTTGAAGAGTTTTGTAATTGGCTGTATGAGGCTTGATCGATACCTTTAGCAAACAAGTTAGCATTGAAGCCTGGTTTGCTCACCAAGGCGCGAACTGCGCCAGTACGAGTATCTATTGCGGCAACACTTCCGGTGTAATCACCGAGTGCGTCGTGAGCGATTTTTTGTAGCTCAATATCTAGATTCAAAGTTAGATCGCTACCTGATAATGGTGGTGTGTAGCTAAGGACTTTTAATGATCTGCCTTGTGCTGTGTTTTCGGTTTGCTGGTATCCAACATAACCATGTAATTCAGTTTCGTAAGTTCTTTCAATGCCGGTTTTTCCAATAAATCGAGTCCCTCGGTAGTTGGCTGGCTCAATAGTTTTCAGCTCTTGTTCATTAATGGCGCCGACATAACCCACTACATGTGCGGTTAGCTCAGGGAAAGGGTAGTGTCTTAATGGACGTGCCTGTATGTCAACACCGGGAAATAAGTGACGGTTGGCAGAAAAAATAGCCACTTCCTGATCGTTTAATCGATTTCTAATGGAGACGCTAGCGAAGCGTTTTTGCTGTTTTCTACGTTTTTCAAATAACGCCAGTTCATCTTTAGAAATGGGTAATAAGGCGCTCAAGCGTTCGAGGGTGTTCGCAAGGTCTGGCGTTTGTTCCGGTACTAATTCAAGACTATAAGTAGGGTTGTTTTCAGCAAGAACGCGACCTTTTGTATCGAAAATTAAACCACGAACAGGACTAATAACTGATAGTTTTACGCGGTTATTTTGAGCGAGGTCTACATACTTCTCATGTGTTGCAATTTGTAAATAGGTAAGACGGGCAATCAGCGCAAAAAATAAAATAAGAACAAAAACGATCAATGTGGTGGCTCGCAATAGGAAAAGGCGATTTTCCTGGAGTGAGCTCTTGAGGTCGAAGCGAGTGTTCATGTGAGGTTACTGTACTTTAAAGTGTCTTCTGATGAGGCGTAAGACAGCAAATATAGCAGGCCATACCAGCGCGCTAAAAAGAACTTGAAGCCCATGTTGGTAAGTATACTCAATGTGAACAATAAAGTGGTTAAGCCATAAAGAGAGTAGTTTTATGCACCCTAAGAACATTAAAATAAGCGTAGATTGTTGCCACACAGGATAATTTCTTAGGCGTGAATAAAGAGAGTGGCTAAAAAAAGAAGCGGTACTGAATATTAGCGCATTTTGTCCGAGCAAACTGCCTGTTAAAACATCGAACAGTAGGCCGGTTGAAAAACCAGTCAAGATACTAACTTTATGCGGTAAAGCGATGCTCCAGTAGATTAATGTTAGCAACGTCCAGCTGGGCATTAATATAGCCAAATGGTCAGGCCAAGGTGCAATGCTAAGGGCCATGGAAAAAAATAAAGTTAAGCCAATGATGGTACCGCCAGAGGATTTAGCGTGCATTGTCTGTGGGTACTTCTGGTTCTTCAGGGGCGCCTGATAAAATAGGAATGGGCTGTTGTTGGCTCCATACCAATAAAATGTCACGAGTGCTGTCTATTTTGGCGACAGTTTTAGCCTCGGCATGCATGAAAGCTTCTCCTGGCAGCGGGGCCAGTTTGGTGACGGTGGCAACAGGGTAACCAGATGGGAAAACACCGCCCAGTCCAGATGTCGTTAATAAATCGCCTATCTTGATGTCAGCATTATGGGGTAGGTATGGTAGCGTTAATGTATTTTTTAGTCCGCTACCAGAGGCAATGGTTCTTAAGCCTGTTCGGTTTATTTCAACAGGTATAGCATGATTGGGGTCAGTAATCAGGATGATAGACGAAGTGAGCGGGTGAACGTTGGTAATCTGACCGAGTACACCGTCTTCGTTGAGGGCGGCTTGTCCTTTATAAAGGTCGAAACGACTGCCTTTATCAATCACAATATTGGTTGTGTTTGGGTGTTGGTTTACTTTAATAAGAGACGCTGAAATAAATTGTTCTCCAATTTTGAATGAAGACTCCAATAAGCTATGCAACCGGGTATTTTCTGTTTCAAGCGCCTCAAATTTTTGCAGTTTGACTTTAAGAAATAATAACTCATCTTTTAGGCGTTGATTTTCGTCAGCTAATTCAGATAACTCTGTTGTGCTTTCAGTCAGCCAGGCATAGAGCTGGCTAGGCAGGTCCACAACGATGAGAACAGGGTGAACGATAAAAGAAAGGCTGTCTTTAAGGCGCGTGAGTTGATTCGTTTGCTGTGCAAGTAGCAAAAGCAAAATAGAAATAACGGCGGCGGCAATATAGCGTGTGCTGGTAGCAGGACCTTTTGAGAAAATTGGTTTTATGGCGAATAACCTCTTATTCTTACTCTAATGCAAACGTATTAGGCCCTTTTTCATTGATCAACTCTAGTACTTTGCCCCCACCTCGCGCAACGCAAGTTAGAGGGTCGTCAGCTGTGCGAACAGGTACGCCTGTTTCTTCATGGATAAGCTCATCTAAACCATACAGTAATGCACCGCCACCGGTTAGCACAATGCCATTTTCAGCAACGTCAGCGCTTAGCTCTGGGGGAGTTTGCTCGAGAGCTTGTTTCACAGCACTAACAATGGCGGTAACAGGTTCTTGTAATGACTCTAAAATTTCATTGCTGTTAAGTGTAAAGCTTCGGGGAATGCCCTCTGCTAGGTTTCGACCCGTAACGGTCATTTCCTTAACTTCATTCGCTGGGTAAGCTGAGCCAATCGTGTGTTTAATTCTTTCGGCGGTCGATTCACCGACGATAGTGCCGTAATTACGTCGAACGTAATTGATAATCGCTTCGTCAAAACGGTCACCACCAACGCGAATTGACTCCGAGTAGACGATACCATTGAGTGATAAAACGGCGATTTCTGATGTGCCGCCACCAATATCTAACACCATGGAGCCGCGTGCCTCATCTATCGGTAAGCCTGCACCAACTGCCGCTGACATTGGCTCCTCAATTAAATATACTTCACGTGCACCAGCACCTGATGCCGATTCTCGAATGGCTCTTCGTTCAACTTGAGTAGAGCCACACGGTACGCAAATAAGCACACGAGGACTAGGACGTAGAAATTTACCTTCATGTACTTTATGGATAAAGTACTGAAGCATTTTTTCAGTGATAGTAAAGTCGGCAATAACACCGTCCTTCATTGGGCGAATCGCGGTGATATTTCCGGGTGTTCTACCCAGCATTGCTTTTGCTTCGCTGCCGACAGCGGCAAAGCTTTTTTCGCCACGCACTTTATCTTCTCGAATGGCAACAACAGAGGGTTCATCAAGCACAATGCCTTTGCCAAGTGCATAGATTAGTGTGTTTGCTGTGCCCAAATCGATGGATAAATCGTTGGAAAACATGCCGCGTATTTTTTTAAACATGAATTTTATAAGTGTAGGTGGTGAGAATTTTGTACTTTAACAACCCTTTACCTCTTTGGGCAAGGCGCGAATTGTGTTAATTTGCACTGTTTTAAAGTATGAATAAAACAAGGGGGTTATTTTATGCCAATTCAGTCAGAAGATGTACTGAAAATCGCACACTTGGCGAGGCTCGGTATTCAGCACGAGCAGCTTGAGTCATATGCGTCAGACTTGTCGAATATAATGCTGTTAGTTGAGCAAATGAATCAAGTTGATACAACTGATATTGAACCTATGGCCCACCCACTTGATCAGTTTCAACGTTTACGGGCGGATGTGGTATCAGAAAGCAATCAACGTGATATTTTGCAGGACAATGCGCCATCTATTGAAGACGGTTTGTTTTTAGTGCCGCGAGTGATCGATTAGTCGCCCTTTAACGAGGCGGTGTCATATTTATTTAAACAAAGGCTTATAGCGATAAGCATATATACCTTTTAAACAGTATTGGTAATCAATGTATAACAAATCATTAAAAGAACTGTCCAGCGACCTTCACAACAAACAAATATCCAGTGTTGAGCTTAGTCAATACTTTTTGGAGCGTATCAATCGATACGATGGGGCGTTAAATAGCGTCATTACATTAAATGAAGACGGCGCATTACTTGCAGCTCAACAGGCGGATCAACTAATTGCATCAGGAGATGCCGGCTTGTTAACGGGGATTCCTTTGTTACATAAAGATATCTTTTGTACACAAGGCTTACGAACAAGCTGTGGCTCAAAGATGCTGGATAATTTTATTGCCCCTTATTCGGCAACAGCGGTTAGTAAATTAGAACAAGCTGGTGCGGTGATGTTGGGTAAAACCAATATGGATGAGTTTGCGATGGGCTCGTCAAATGAGACCAGTTTTTATAGTGGAGTAAAAAACCCTTGGGATTTGGAAACGGTCCCAGGTGGCTCATCGGGTGGGTCAGCAGCGGCGGTAGCGGCACGTTTGGCGCCGTTGGCTAGTGGTACAGATACAGGTGGATCGATCCGTCAGCCAGCAGCTTTTTGTGGGGTGACGGGTATTAAACCAACCTATGGCCGTGTGTCACGTTACGGCATGATTGCGTTCGCCTCTAGTTTGGACCAAGGTGGTGCGATGGCGAAAAGTGCTGAAGATGCAGCGATCATGCTACAAGCGATGTCTGGTTTTGATGAGAGGGATTCAACCAGTGTTGATAGACCCGTTGATGATTTGTTAAGCGGCTTGGGTGACTCGATCAAAGGCTTGACCGTTGGCTTGCCCAAAGAGTTTTTTACCGATGATCTTGATAGTGATATTCGAGAAAAAGTAGAAGAAGCGGTTGATACCATTCGGTCTGCAGGGGCACATGTGAAAGAAATTAGCCTACCGAATATTAACCTATCAGTGCCTGCTTATTATGTGGTTGCCCCCGCTGAATGTTCTGCTAATTTGTCTCGTTTTGATGGTGTTCGATTTGGGTATCGCTGCGAATCGCCAAAAGACTTAGAGGATCTTTATAAGCGTTCGCGTGGAGAGGGGTTTGGTGACGAGGTAAAACGAAGAGTTATGATTGGCGCTTATGTTTTGTCTGCGGGGTATTACGATGCGTATTATAAAAAAGCTCAACAAGTTCGTCGTTTGATTCAACAAGATTTCGTAGAAGCGTTTAAAGAAGTAGATGTGATCGCTAGTGCAACAGCACCTTCTGTTGCCTTTAAATCAGATGAGAAGAAGGGAGACCCTGTTTCAATGTATCTTTCAGATATTTTTACCATTGGTGTTAATTTAGCAGGCTTGCCTGGAATGTCAGTGCCGTGTGGTTTTGTGGAGAACAAGCCGGTAGGTATGCAGTTGATAGGAAATTATTTTGAAGAGTCTCGCTTGTTAAATGTGGCGCACCAATATCAACAACTGACTGACTGGCATCTTGCGGTGCCGGCTGGATACGAGCAGGAGGTATAAGGATGCAGTGGGAAACAGTTATAGGTCTTGAAATTCATGCTCAGTTAGCGACTCAATCTAAAATTTTCTCGGGTGCTTCAACGGCTTATGGCGCAGAACCTAATACGCAGGCTTGTGCGGTGGACCTTGGTTTACCGGGTACATTGCCGGTGTTGAACGAGCAGGCCGTTCGTTTTGCGGTGAAATTTGGTTTGGCCATTGGTGCGCATATCGCTCCATATTCAGTGTTCGCACGGAAAAACTATTTTTATCCTGACTTGCCTAAGGGTTATCAAACAAGTCAATTTGATAAGCCGATTGTTGGTTTAGGGCGGTTAGATATAGAGGTGGATGGTAAAACAAAAACAATAGGTGTTACGCGGGCTCATTTAGAAGAAGATGCGGGTAAATCGTTGCACGAAGACTATCATGGGATGACGGGAATAGATTTAAATCGAGCAGGTACACCGTTGCTTGAAATTGTTTCTGAGCCGGATATGCGCTCTGCCGCAGAAGCAGTAGCGTATGTTAAAAAACTACATACTCTTGTGCAGTATTTAGGAATTTGCGATGGCAATATGCAGGAAGGTTCTTTTCGTTGCGATGTTAATGTATCAGTCAGACCAGTAGGGCAAGAAGCCTTTGGAACCCGTGCAGAGATAAAAAACTTAAACTCATTTCGTTTTATTGAAAAAGCCATTGCACATGAGGTTGAGCGCCAAATTGATGTGATCGAAACAGGCGGACAAGTGGTTCAAGAGACTCGTTTGTATGATGCTAATAAAGATGAGACACGCTCTATGCGTTCTAAGGAAGAAGCGAACGACTATCGATACTTCCCGTGCCCTGATTTATTACCAGTCGAAATCACAGCAGAGTTGTTGGATGAAGTGCGTAATGACTTGCCAGAATTACCTGCGGCTAAAAAACAACGTTTCCAACAGCAGTATGGTTTAAGTGAGTATGATGCCGACGTATTAACAACACAACGGGCGATGGCAGATTACTACGAAGATGCTGTTAACTTTTCAGATGGAGAGGCGAAGCTTGTTGCTAATTGGGTGATGGGCGAATTGAGCGCAAACTTGAATAACAATAATTTAGATATCCAGCAAAGTCCCTTGAGTGCTGAACGATTAGGAGGCTTGGTTAGACGCATTGCAGATAAGACAATTTCTGGAAAAATCGCTAAGCAAGTCCTTGAGTTTATGTGGAATAGTCAGGATGTTGCAGACGACGTGATTGAGCGAGAAGGTTTGAAACAAATTTCTGACACAGGTGCCTTAGAAAACATGATTGATCAGCTAATGGCTGATAACGCTCAGCAAGTTGAGCAATATAGAGCCGGTAAAACAAAAATGATAGGCTTCTTTGTTGGTCAGTTGATGAAGCAAACCCAGGGTAAGGCGAATCCACAAGAATTAAATAAATTGCTGGAAAGTAAACTAAAAGGGTAGTTTCTCTTAAAGTGTTACGTTAATTATTAGAATAAATAGCGAGGATGTTATGAGTATATTGAAGGTGTTGAGTGTTTTTGTTATCGCGTTATGGTTGGCTGCCTGTGGCCACGCGACTAAAAATGGCGTGGAACCCACTCAAGAAGGGCTGGCGACTAAGACTTTGTCAGCAGAGGAAGCGGAAGTTGAGCAGCAGGTTGCGCGTATATCTGAAAAACTAAAAGATGAACCAACGGTTAAAGGCTGGTTGTTAGTCGGCGATGGAAACATGTATTTGAAAAGATATGATGAAGCTGTTTCAGCCTACAGAGAAGCATATATATTGAGCGACTATGCAGATGAGCCCAAAAGAAAACTAAAACGAGCAATGTTTTTGGCAACGATAGCGTTAAGTAAATAGCCAATAAGGGATGCCCCGGTCTGGTTGTTATTCCTCAACCATTCTTAGGGTTATCTCAACAATATTTTCATCGTGTAATAATTTGAAACAGCGCATCTCTAAGACACCTTTGGTGTTTAGCGAAATAATTAAATAATAGGCTTCGGGGTGTGAAGGCATTTCAGTATCGCTTATTGAAGGCCTAGCGGGTGCGGTGGGGTGCGAGTGGTAGATAGCAAAAACCTCTTCACCCTTATCGCGGATTTCTTTCATTACGCTGATTTGTTCTTCAGGCGCCATTAGAAAACGCTTGCTAGGTGTTTCAGCTATATTTTGAACAGGATGGCAGGTGTACTGACCCGTTTTGTTTTTACTGATAAAACCACAGACCTCGAGGTCTTCTGATAATTGTGCGTTATGAAGTAATTCATTAACGAGTTTTCTAGGTAAGACAATTTCTTTTTCGTGCATTTTTAACCCTAATGTTTATGGTTTTGTGCCTAATGTTGCCCGAACGTGCCCTTGAATATCTTGGAAATGTTGGGTTGATTTAAATCCGTACAATTCTAACAAGTTTTTGACCAAAGTGCCTTGCTGAAAGCCATGCTCAAACAAGATAAGTCCGTTGTGTTTAAGGAAAGACTTTGCTTGCGAGGTAATATGCTCAAGATCCTGTAGGCCTTCGTGTTGAGCAATCAATGCCGAAGAGGGTTCAAAACGAAGGTCGCCTTCTAAAAGGTGAGGGTCATTTGGGCAAATATAAGGTGGGTTACTTATTATTAAATCAAACCTCGTATTGGGCACTGTTTCAAACCAATCGCTACGCAAAAACTGAATATTGTGGACCTTATGTTGCAGGGCATTTTTTTCAGCAATCGCTAAGGCTTTTTGGCTGTTATCAAGGGCTGTCACCGAGGCGTTTGGAAACTCTAATGCCAAGGTGATAGCGATGGCGCCGCTACCAGTCCCTAAATCTAATACTGAGAAATGTTGGTCGGTAGCGAACGTTTCGTGGGTAATTTCTATGAGTAGCTCGGTGTCGGGTCGAGGAATTAAGACGTCTTTTGAAACGATAAATCGTCGTGACCAAAACTCTCGTTCGCCAACTAAGTAAGCGATCGGCTGCCCTTTTTGTCGCTGTTCAACAAGTTGCTGAAACCTGTCCAGCTTCTCGGTAGTTAGAAGCTCGTCAGGCCAAGCTCTAAAATAGCTACGGTTTTTATTCAGTACGAAGGCTAGTAATACTTCGCTATCAAGCACGCAGCTGTCACTGCTAACCAGTGTTTTTGCAGCTTCTGTAAGAGCCTCTTTTATTGTCAAGGGGGGCTTCAAAACGAGGGTTTATTCTTCTGCGCTTAACTGTGTTAGTTGTTCTGCTTGGTGTTCTTGAATTAATGGGTCGATCACCTGATCTAGTGCGCCTTGCATGATCTCATCTAGTTTATACAGTGTTAAGTTGATGCGGTGGTCGGTAACTCTGCCTTGTGGGTAGTTATAGGTTCGAATGCGTTCAGAGCGGTCGCCGCTACCAACTTGCGAACGACGAGACTCAGCTTGTTCAGCATCAGCTTTTTCTTGTTCAGCGGTCATGATTCTGGCTTTTAATAAGGACATCGCGCGAGCCCTATTTTTATGTTGTGAGCGTTCGTCTTGACACTCTACAACTGTGCCGGTGGGAAGATGAGTAAGACGTATCGCAGAGTCTGTTTTGTTAACATGTTGGCCTCCAGATCCTGATGCTCTAAAAGTGTCGACACGCAAGTCGCCAGCGTTGATTTCAATATCATCTTTTTCATCGGCTTCAGGCATGATAGCTACCGTGCATGCAGAGGTGTGAACGCGGCCTTGAGATTCGGTTTCTGGGACACGTTGAACACGGTGAGCACCGGATTCAAATTTCAGTTGTGAATACACGTCGTGACCTTCTATTCGAGCGATAATTTCTTTGTATCCGCCGTGGTCGCCTTGGTTTTCACTCATGATTTCAAACTTCCAGCCTTTTTTCTCAGCAAATCGTAGGTACATACGGTAAAGATCGCCTGAAAAAATAGCTGCTTCATCACCACCTGTTCCCGCACGAACTTCAAGAAAAGCATTCTTTCCATCGTTAGGGTCTTTAGGTAACAAAAGGATTTGCAATTCATTTTCTTGTTTTTCAAGGGCTGCTTGAGTGTCCTTTAACTCATCTTTTGCCATAGCCTTAATATCCGGGTCGCTATCATTCAGCATGGCTTTTGCAGACTCATTATCTTCTAGTGTCGCTAGATAGTTCTGGTAGGTGCTAACAATGGGATCTAATTGGGCATACTCTTGACTCAAAGAGCGAAATTTATTTTGATCGCTTTGTATGCTGGGTTCAGAGAGTAGCCCAGCAATTTCTTCGAAACGTTCAGACAGAGTGTCTAGCTTTTGTAGGATAGTTATATTCACGTTATTTATTTAAGTTAAAAAGTTGTTGAGCGGCTAATAGTAATTCGTTGTTACCT
The DNA here is from genome assembly GCF_000442595.1 of Cycloclasticus zancles 78-ME. Taxonomy (NCBI): domain Bacteria; kingdom Pseudomonadati; phylum Pseudomonadota; class Gammaproteobacteria; order Thiotrichales; family Piscirickettsiaceae; genus Cycloclasticus; species Cycloclasticus zancles. Next base: position 716,751 of record NC_021917.1, read on the forward strand.
TCGGATGCAGCTTTCTTCAGGGTGCTGCTAGGTGCGTGTAATATTTTTTTCGTGAGATCGTTTGCTAAACGTTCTAGGGCTTGTTCAGCGGGCTGGCCGTTTTTTACCGCACTAATCGCCTTTTGAAGGAGTTCCTCACGTATATTGTCCGATTGGGTTCTAAGCTGGTAAATGGTTTTTGAAGCATCTTGCGCACGTAGCCATGTTTGAAAGTGCGAGATTTGAATGTCGATTATATCTTCAGCTTGTTCGGCCGCTTCGCGACGTGATTGAAGTCCATCATCAACTATATTTTTTAGGTCATCTACGCAGTAAAGATAGACGTCGCTTAATGAACCAACTTCTTTTTCTATATCGTGTGGTACTGCCAAATCCATCATAAACATGGGTTTGTGTTTACGTTTTGAAATGGCGGTTTCAACACTCCCTTTGCCAAGGATGGGTAGCGAGCTAGCCGTTGATGAAATGATAATGTCTGCTTCGGCGAGATGCTCAGGGATATCTTTAATTTCAATGGCGTATCCATTACCTTGAGAAGCAATGGCGTGTGCTTTTTCAAGGGTTCTATTAGCAACAATTAATCGACCAATGCCTTGCTCTTTTAGGTGTTGGGCTGATAGTTCGATAGTTTCCCCGGCACCAATAAGTAAGGCGGTTTGATCTTGTAATTGACCAAATATTTGTTGTGCTAATTTTACGCCAGCAAAAGCAACCGATACCGGGCTAGAGCCAATGGCTGTATCGGTACGCACCTTCTTCGCGACTTGGAAGGTGTGCTGGAATAAGCGACCAAGATACTTTCCTAGGGTGCCGGCCTCAGAGGCATGTTGATAAGCCGTTTTCATTTGGCCAAGAATCTGTGGTTCGCCAAGCACTAAGGAGTCAAGCCCACAGGCGACTCGTGACATGTGCTTTATTGATTGGGGGCCAATGTGGCTGTATAGATAGTCTCTAATACTACTTTCATCTAGGCGATGGTAGCTGGCAAGCCAAGCGATCAGTTCATCTGTTTGTTGCGTTGCTATATCACAGTATATTTCGGTGCGATTACAGGTGGATAAAATAGCGGCTTCTTCAATGGATGAAAGCTGCGCTAATGACTGAAGCGATTGACCGAGGCGCTCAGGAGAGAAAGCGAGTTTCTCTCGAATCTCGATAGGTGCTGTGTTGTGATTGAGTCCGAGCGTAAGCAGCATGCGCTTTTGGTAGTTTTACTTTAGGTTAATTGGGTTATTATAAGCGTTTTAGCCCTATGAATGTTCTATATGTTTAAACAGGTAGTTTTCGATTTGCCTTGTAAAAAGAGAATGAGGTGTTAGTTTTATAGGCGGCTGATGTTGATTAGGGTGTGGGTGAGAAAAATATGATTCTAAAGTTCGTGATGATGGTTTTTGTTGTTTTATCTATAGGTTGTACACACGTAGGTAAAAACGATGCTGTTGAAGTGGTAGAGCCAAGCAAAGCAATATCGAATCTTGTGCAAGAAACGCCTGAGGTTAAAACGAAGCAGGTACAACCGAGCCAGCTAGATGCTGCTTTATTGTATAGTTTGTTAGGTGGCGAGGTGGCAGGTCAACGTGGGGATGTCAAAATGGCTTCTGCATTCTATGTTGATGCGGCTAAGCGCTCGAATGATCCACAGGTAGCGCTTAGGGCTGCACAAATAGCGTTGTATAGTAATGATATCGTTGGAGCTAAGTTAGCCGTTGATATATTGGTGGCAAAAGGAGAGCTATCGCTTCAATCGCAACGGCTTGCTCTAACAGTTTACTTGCGTGCGGGTGAGGCAGAGAAGAGTTTGGATTTGATTACTTCAATCCTTAAAGAAAGCGATATGCCTCAACGAAATACCTTGCTGGCCATTGGCGACATTGTTTCCCGTCATGCGTCTAAAGACTTGGCTGGTCATCTGATCGATGAGTTGGTGAGTTATTATCCTGAAGAGGCTGGAGCTTATCTTGCTCGCTCGCAAATGATGTCTCATTTAGGGCAACTGCTTCAAGCCGAAAAGGATGCGGTGAAGGTTACTGAGTTGGATTCGACCTGGCCTGTGGGGTTTGCTCAGCTTGCCCTAGTGTTGGAGCAAAAAGGTGAGACAGAGCGTGCGTTAGAGGTTTTAAAAAACGCTGTCGAGAACCTTAAAGCGAAACCTTTGCTGATGGGTTATGGTCAGTTGTTAGCCAAGAATGAACAGTACGAAGAGGCAAAAGAGCAGTTTTTAAAGTTGTTGTCTGATGGGGAAAGCTATCCAGAGGCAAGTTTTGCATTGGGCCTTGTTTATTTAAAGTTGGATAACCCTATAGAAGCGGCGAAAGTATTTGAAAATTTATATAACGAAGAGGTGTTTGCTTCGAAGTCAGCCTTTTATTTAGGGCGAATATATTATTATCAGAAACAGTACCAAGATGCTTTGTTGTGGTTTGAGAAGGTGGATAATGGTGTTCACCATGTAGATTCTTGGGTCTCAATCGCGATGATTAAGTCAGAAATGGGAGATTTGCAAGGCGCCAGGAGTGTTTTGCAACAGTTGCGCAATGAATACCCAAAAAATACAGCACGGTTTTACCTGTTAGAGGCGGAGCTTTTGGTGGATGTTCAGAATTATCAGCTGGCTTATGACTTATTATCGTCGGCAATTAGTGAAAATGTGGATAACTTATCGCTCAGATATGCGCGCTCAATCGCAGCCACGGAGCTAGATAAATTGTCCGTTGCAGAGAAAGACTTATTGTTTGTATTAGAAAAAGAGCCTAAGGATGTTAATGCCTTAAATGCATTGGGTTACGCATTGGCGAGTAAAACCTTTCGCTTTAAAGAAGCGAGGGGTTACCTAACGCAGGCGCTTTCATTAAAGCCAGATGACCCCGCTATTTTAGATAGTATGGGGTGGTTGGATTATCGTGAAGGTCATTACGAAAGCGCACTGGTTTTGTTAAAAAGAGCATACAGTCAAACACCTGAAGGTGAAATAGCTGCTCACCTTGGTCAGACTCTTTGGATGCTAGGGCGTCAAAAAGAAGCGCGTACCATCTGGGAGGAAGCACTAAAACGGGATAAAGATAACCGTTACCTACTTGAAGTATTGCAGAAACTAAAATGACCCGTTGTCTTGTTTGTCTTCTGTTAGTTTCGCAATTGATGGCCTGTGCCTCTACAAGCATTATAAAAACTGAGGAAAGTTCTTTACCGACCTTACACAACGCAGAGAAGGTTTTAGCTATTAATGAGTGGCGTTTGCTGGGTCGTTTATCTGTTCGAAATATGCGGCAGTCTTGGTTTACAACGCTAGAGTGGAATCATCGAAAGGGTATAGATGACCTGACCTTAAGCACCTCATTAGGGGGCGTGGTTGCAAAAATATTGTATTCAAAGCAAGGTATTTTACTGACCGATGAAGAGGGTGTTTTACAGCATGTTTCGGAGGAGGAGTTGGCTTCATTATTGGGATATTCAGCACCTTTAAAGCATATGAAATATTGGGTGAGAGGTGTGTTATCCCCCGAGTTTCAAGGACCATCAAGCAGGGAATATCTCGATGATACCGTGTTGTTTGAGCAGGGTGGCTGGAATGTGCAATTAGAACGGTTTCAGACTTATGGGGAAGTTGTATTGCCCGCTAGGGTGACGCTTATAAAAGAAGACTTAAAAATTAAATTGGTTGTAGATAAATGGTGGATGGAAAAATAGCGGTGACAGAGTGGGAAGAGCATTGGTGGCCAGCACCGGCAAAGTTAAATTTAATGCTAAATATTGTTGGACAAAGACCTGATGGATACCATGAGTTGCAAACAGTTTTCCAGTTAATAGGTATTTCTGACTGGTTAAACGTCGTGCCTACAGAGGATGGTGAGATCACATTAAGTTGCAATTCGGTCAGTCTTGCAACAAATACTAATTTGGTTGTTCAAGCGGCTAATTTACTAAAGCAGCAAGCAAATGCAAGTTTAGGTGCAAAGATAATACTTAAGAAAATATTACCAATGGGTGCCGGTTTAGGAGGAGGTAGCTCTGATGCGGCCACTACGTTGATTGTGCTTAATGCAGTTTGGGGGCTCGGTTATTCAGTTGAAGAGTTGGAAATGTTGGGCCTTAAACTGGGGGCGGATGTGCCTGTTTTTGTTAGGGGCTTGTCAGCATGGGCGGAAGGTATTGGTGAAAAAATGACAGTGATTGACTTGCCTGAAAAGTGGTTTGTTGTGGTAAATCCTCCTTATCATTGCTCAACAAAAGAAGTTTTTTCACATAACAGTTTGACACGGGATAATTCAGCCATCACAATACGCGACTTTTTAGACGGGCAAGAAGATAATAGTTGCTTGCCGGTTGTTAGAGAAATAAGTCAAGAGTTGGATGCTGTTTATCTGCAATTTTCTGAATTCTCTAAGGTTTATTTAACAGGCACTGGCTCGAGTATGTTTGCTAAATGCGATACTCGGCAAGAGGCGGTGCTGCTGTCAGAAAGGTTACCTGATGGCTGGAATAAGTGGGTAGTAAAGGGCGTAAGCGAATCACCTTTACAGAAGTCGCTTAAACAGTTTTTTAATCGGTTAAATCAGGTATAATCTGCAGCCATAAAGTTTGGGGCGTGGCCAAGTGGTTAAGGCACGGGGTTTTGATCTCCGCATCCCAGGTTCGAATCCTGGCGCCCCAGCCATTCTTTATACTTATATCATTCAATACTTTAGTGGGAGTTCATAGTGCTAGATAATGGCATCATGGTGTTTACTGGTAACGCAAATATATCGTTAGCTAAAGATATCGTTCGTCATCTTAATATGAGGCTTGGCCGTGCCAGCGTTGAGATATTCAGCGATGGCGAAGTAATGGTTGAAATTGGCGAAAATGTTCGTGGTAAAGATGTGTTCATCATACAGCCAACATGCGCACCAACAAACAACCATGTGATGGAGTTATTGGTGATGATTGATGCGCTGAAAAGAGCTTGCGCAAATCGTATCACTGCGGTTATTCCATATTATGGCTATGCTAGACAGGATCGCCGCCCACGTTCAGCGCGGGTGCCTATAACGTCTAAATTAATAGCAAAAATGATTGATACTGCCGGTGCAGATCATGTACTAACAGTTGATTTGCATGCCGATCAGATCCAAGGTTTTTTTGATATCCCGGTTGATAACGTTTATGCGTCACCTCTTTTGTTGAGCGATATATGGAAGAGAAAAACAAAAGACCTAATGATTGTGTCGCCTGATGTCGGCGGTGTAGTAAGGGCAAGGGCTATTGCAAAACGCTTAGACGATGCAGATTTGGCAATAATAGATAAGCGTCGCCCAAAGGCTAATGTTTCGCAAGTGATGAATATTATTGGCGATGTAAGCGGCAGAGAATGCGTTATTGTTGATGATTTGGTGGATACAGCGGGTACTTTGTGTTTGGCTGCAAAGGCGCTAAAAGATAATGGCGCAATAAGTGTAAAGGCGTATTGTACGCACCCTGTGTTATCAGGAAAGGCAATAGAAAATATATCAGGTTCAGTGCTTGATGAATTGGTTGTTACAGATACAATTCCTTTAAGTGAAACAGCATTGGGTTGTGAAAAAATAAGACAATTGAGTATTGCTGAGATGCTGGCAGAAACAATTCGTCGAATGGTAGAAGGCGATTCAGTAAGTTCGCTATACGTAGATTAAAAAATGTGGCAAAATACGCTGTTTAGCGCAAATTAAATATTATTTTTGGAGAAAGTTAGATGAGTATCAGCTTTGAATTGGCGGCATCGATTCGTAATGACTTAGGTAAAGGTGCAACGCGTCGTTTACGCAAACAAGAAATGGTTCCAGCTGTAATTTATGGGGCGGGTGAAGAACCTGTTTCGATAACTTTGGGCCATAATCAATTAATGCATAGCACGGAAAATGAAGCCTTTTTCTCGCATATTTTATCTATTGATGTGGACGGAAAGAAAGAAAGCGTTATTATTAAAGCGTTACAGCGTCATCCTGCGAAAAATATTTTAATGCATGCGGATTTTATGCGTGTCAGCATGAAGGAAAAATTAAAAGTTCATGTGCCTATTCACTTTATTGGTGAAGAAGAGGCTCCGGGCGCTAAACAGGGTGGTGTGGTAACGCATAGCCTAGTGGATGTTGAGATCCAATGTTTACCTAATAATTTGCCTGAGTTTATAGAAGTGGATGTATCGGCTCTAGAAATTGGTGATAGTTTGCACTTGTCCGACATTAAGTTGGCCGATGGTCTAGAAATGGTTGCCTTGTTGCAAGGTGAAGACCACGATCTGCAGGTGGTTGCAATTCAAGCCAACAGAGCAGCAGAAGTAGACGAAGATGTTGAAGGTGCTGAATCAGCTGAAGGTGAGTCCGAAGAGGGTTCTGGCGAGTAATAAATGATTTCAGTAATAGTCGGTCTGGGCAATCCGGGCGATGAGTATAAAAAAACCCGACATAATGTCGGGTTTTTATTGTTAGATGCTTTGGCTCAAAGAGAAGGTGTGCGCTTTAATTATGACGCTAAATTTAAAGCCGATGTGTCAAAGTGCGTAATTGGTAACAGCATGGTTAGGTTAATCAAGCCGCAAACATTTATGAATAAAAGTGGCTTGTCAGTATCGGCCTATGCAAAGTATTATTCTGTCCAGCCAGAAAATGTCATGATTGTGCATGATGAGTTGGACTTGGAGCCTGGCATAGTGCGATTGAAGAAAGGAGGGGGTCATGGCGGGCATAATGGTCTTCGAGATATAATCGCGCATTTATCATCCAAAGAGTTTTATAGGCTTAGACTTGGGGTGGGGCACCCAGGTGATCGCAATAAAGTTGTAAATTATGTATTAAAGGCGCCCAGTAAAGCGGATAATGTATTAATTGAGGCTGCAATGGATCGTGCAATTGAGAAAATACCGGGTATTTGTGCCGGTGATATCCAGTCGGTAATGCAAAGTTTACATACAGACTAAAATCTTTTATTAAGAAGTATATTGGTTGTTGACAGCCAAAATTAAATCAAAGACAATAGTCGGCTAATTTCGGAGGGGTTCCCGAGCGGCCAAAGGGATCAGACTGTAAATCTGACGGCTCAGCCTTCGGAGGTTCGAATCCTCCCCCCTCCACCATTTTTGGTAGAGCCGAAATGACCGCGGGTGTAGTTCAATGGTAGAACGTCAGCCTTCCAAGCTGAACACGTGGGTTCGATTCCCATCACCCGCTCCATTGCGGCATGGGTCAAGCCCATATAGCTCAGGGGTAGAGCACTTCCTTGGTAAGGAAGAGGCCATCGGTTCAATTCCGATTATGGGCTCCAGTTGTATCTAGTTGTTAAGAAGTGATTGTGGTTTTTAATTTAAATTAATATTCGAATAAAAGGTGCGTAATGTCTAAAGAAAAATTTGAAAGAAATAAGCCCCATGTAAACGTAGGCACAATTGGCCACGTTGATCACGGAAAAACAACATTAACGGCTGCGTTAACGAAAGTTATGGCTGAAGCCATGGGTGGAGAAGTTAAAGCCTTTGATGAAATTGACAATGCACCAGAAGAACGTGAGCGTGGTATTACCATTGCAACATCACACGTTGAATATGAATCAAATACACGTCACTATGCTCACGTAGACTGTCCAGGTCACGCCGATTACGTTAAAAACATGATCACAGGTGCGGCGCAAATGGATGGTGCCATTCTAGTATGTTCAGCTGCAGACGGCCCTATGCCTCAAACACGTGAACATATCTTGTTATCACGTCAAGTGGGTGTTCCATACATCGTCGTATTCCTTAACAAAGCGGATATGGTTGACGATGAAGAGCTATTAGAACTAGTAGAAATGGAAGTACGTGAACTATTAGACATGTACGAATTCCCAGGTGATGACACACCAATCGTAACAGGTTCAGCACTTAAAGCCCTAGAAGGCGATACATCAGACATTGGTGTTCCATCCGTGCTTAAACTAGTTGAAGCGCTTGACTCATACATCCCATTACCAGAACGTGCTGTAGACGGCGACTTCATTATGCCAGTTGAAGACGTATTTTCAATCTCAGGTCGTGGAACAGTTGTAACCGGTCGTATTGAGCGCGGTGTTATCAACGTTGGTGAAGAAATTGAAATCGTTGGTATCAAAGACACGGTCACAACCACGTGTACCGGTGTTGAAATGTTCCGCAAATTATTAGATCAAGGTGAAGCTGGCGATAACGTTGGTATCTTACTACGTGGTACAAAACGTGAAGACGTAGAGCGTGGTCAAGTATTAGCTAAGCCTGGATCAATCACACCTCACACACACTTCGAAGCAGAAGTCTATGTGTTAGGTAAAGATGAAGGTGGTCGTCACACACCATTCTTCAACGGTTACCGTCCACAGTTCTACTTTAGAACGACAGACGTAACAGGTGCATGTGACTTGCCAGAAGGTATCGAAATGGTGATGCCAGGTGATAACGTGCAAATGACCGTCAAATTAATCAACCCGATTGCCATGGAAGAAGGTTTACGTTTCGCTATTCGCGAAGGTGGCCGAACAGTTGGTGCCGGTGTTGTTGCTAAAATTATTGAGTAATAACATAATAAAATTTAATTCAATAAGTATAGGTCAGTAGCTCAATTGGCAGAGCAGCGGTCTCCAAAACCGCAGGTTGGGGGTTCGATTCCCTCCTGGCCTGCCATTTGGAAGGTGCTGACCTTTCTTACTTTGATCGAGAGAAATTAATCACTATGAATGCAGAAACAGATCAAGGCTCTGGTCAACTGGATGTAGCAAAATTAGCGTTAGCAGTTGTAGTTATAGTCGCGTCAATAGCTGGGTTTTATTATTACGCAGATGAGTCTTTGTTGTTTCGAGTAATAGGCTTGCTTGTTGCGTTATCTTTTGCAGTTGGTTTGGTGTATAGCACAGGCTTAGGGCAATCATTGTGGCAATTTGCTCAGGGCTCTAAAATTGAGCTTAAAAAGATTGTTTGGCCAACTAAAAAAGAAACCATGCAGACGACGTTAATTGTTGCAGTGATGGTTTTGTTTGTTGGAATTTTATTATGGATGTTTGATGGCCTGCTTATGTGGGGCATTGGCTATATAACAGGTTAAGGCTAATAATATGACGTTGCGTTGGTATGTGGTTCACGCTTATTCAAACTTTGAGCACAGAGTAAAAAGCTCATTGGAAGAGGCGATTGAACGTGAAGGTATGCAAGATAAGTTCGGTGAGATCTTAGTGCCAACTGAAGAAGTTGTAGAAATGCGTGAAGGTCAGCAAAAAAGAAGTGAGCGCAAGTTTTTTCCAGGCTATGTATTGGTTCAAATGGAACTAGATGATGATACTTGGCACTTGGTAAAAGACACAAATAAAGTATTAGGGTTTATTGGTGGTAAAAGTGATCGTCCAGCACCTATCTCAGAAGCTGAAGCAAATAAAATACTTAATAGAATACAAGAAGGTGTTGAGAAGCCACGACCTAAAGTACTCTTTGAAGTAGGTGAGGTTATTCGCATTAACGATGGGCCATTCAAAGACTTTAATGGTACAGTCGAAGAAGTCAATTATGATAAAAGCTCGTTACGCGCATCCGTATTGATCTTTGGTCGTGCCACACCGGTAGACTTAGAATTTGGTCAGGTCGAAAAGGTCTGATTGTTATTAACGGGGGAGCCGTAAGGCGTTTGACCCAATTAGGAGAGTAAGATGGCTAAAAAGATTGATGCCTATATTAAGTTACAGGTGAAAGCAGGTGAAGCAAATCCAAGTCCACCAGTGGGTCCAGCGTTGGGTCAGCACGGTGTAAATATCATGGAGTTTTGTAAGGCGTTTAACGCTAAAACTCAGAGTATGGAAAAAGGCTTGCCTATCCCTGTGGTTATTTCAGTTTTCGCTGATAAAAGCTTTACATTTATCACCAAGACACCTCCAGCTTCAATTTTATTAAAAAAGGCAGCCGGTATTCAAAAAGGTAGTGGTACACCAAATACTGTAAAAGTTGCAAAGGTGACACGTGAACAGCTTGAAGAAATTGCCAAAGTAAAAGATGCAGATATTACTGCAGCTGATATGGATGCTGCTGTAAGAACGATTGCGGGTAGTGCTCGTAGTATGGGTATTGATGTGGAGGGTGTGTAAATGGCTAAGCTAACCAAAAAAGCAAAACTAATTAAAGAGAAAGTTGAGCCCGGAAAAGCATATGATGCAAACAATGCGTTCTCAATTCTAAAAGAACTGGCCATCAGTAAATTTGAAGAATCAGTAGACGTAAGCGTCAATCTTGGCATTGATTCACGTAAATCTGAGCAAAATGTTAGAGGGTCTACATTATTGCCAAATGGTACAGGTAAAGTTGTTCGCGTTGCAGTGTTTACTCAAGGTGCAAATGCTGAAGCTGCAACAGAAGCAGGTGCAGATGTTGTAGGTATGGATGATTTGGCTGCCCAAGTAAAAGCGGGCGAGATGGATTTTGATGTTGTGATTGCGTCACCTGATGCTATGCGTGTTGTTGGTACACTTGGGCAGATATTGGGCCCACGTGGTTTGATGCCTAACCCGAAAGTTGGAACAGTTACTGCAGATGTGGCAACCGCTGTAAGAAATGCTAAAGGTGGTCAAGTGCGTTATAGAACTGATAAAGCTGGCATTATCCATTGCAGTATAGGTAAAACAACGTTTAATGAAAATGCACTTAAAGAAAACATGGAAGCACTGTTGTCTGATTTGATCAAAGCTAAACCAGCTGCTGCTAAAGGTGTTTACTTAAAGAAAATTAGTGTGTCAACCACAATGGGCCCTGGTCTGATGGTTGATCAATCTAGCGTTTCTATTGGCTAGAAGCTTCGTATTCGAAGCAAAACTTTGGATTGTTAAAATAATTAACAATCGTCAAAGACCGTAGGAGCAGATTTTGCTTAATTTCCTACGCAGGCGGTAAAGTCCTTAATTTTATTTTAAAGGATGGCCCCGTTAGGGTGCCCTTTTTGGGTTTTATAAACCGTAATAACTTAGGTTATTACATACAGTAGTCAGGAGGTATATATGCCACTAAATCTTGAGCAAAAACAAGCGGTAGTTGCTGAAGTGGCTGAGGTAGCTGCAAATGCATTTTCAGTGGTTGCAGCAGAATACCGTGGTTTGACTGTTGTTGAGATGACTGAGCTTCGTCAACAAGCTCGTGAATCTGGTGTGTATTTACGTGTGGTAAAAAACACGTTGGTACGAAAAGCAGTTGAAAATACAGATTTTGAATGTATTCAAGACGCTTTATTGGGCCCGCTAATTGTAGCGTTCTCGATGGAAGATCCAGGTTGTGCGGCTCGATTGGTGAAAACCTTTAGTAAAGACCATGCAAAGCTAGAAACAAAATTTGTTTCTGTCAGTGGCCAATTACTTGAGGCTTCAGAACTCGAACGACTATCTAAACTACCGACAAAAGACCAAGCAATCAGTATGTTGATGTCTGTGATGAAAGCACCTGTCGAGAAATTCGTCAGAACGCTTGCTGAGCCACATGCGAAATTGGTTAGAACTGTCGATGCTGTCCGCGTTCAAAAGCAGGCTGCATAGGTATTATTTTTTCAAACAAATTTAAATTATAGGGGTTAAGACAATGGCTGTCTCCAAAGAAGATATTTTAGAAGCAATCTCAAACATGAGTGTAATGGACGTCGTAGAACTAGTTGAAGCGATGGAAGAAAAATTTGGTGTGTCTGCAGCGGCTGCTGTAGCGGCTGCACCAGCTGCGGGTGGCGAAGCGGCTGCCGTAGAAGAAAAAACTGAGTTTGACGTTATTATGACAAGCTTCGGTGATAACAAAGTTTCTGCTATTAAAGCGGTACGTGGTATCACAGGCCTAGGCTTGAAAGAAGCGAAAACATTAGTAGAAAGTGTTCCAGCTCCAGTTAAAGAAGCAGTGTCAAAAGATGAAGCTGAAGAAACAGTAAAACAACTTGAAGAAGCAGGTGCTGCTGCTGAAATTAAGTAATTCTTGTTGTTACTAAAAAGCTATAAAAGCTTTTAAAAGAATAGGGTCGGCAGTTGTTAACTGTCGGCCTATTTCCCGTTGTAGGGTATTAAGTTTCTAAATTGGAATGTAGTCTAAATTTAGAAGTAATTGATTAAAAAGGGTTTAAAAATGGCGTACTCATATACTGAGAAAAGACGTATTCGTAAAACATTTGGTCGACAAGAAGGAGCAATGGAAACGCCTTACTTGTTAGAAACACAAATTAGTTCTTACAAACGTTTTCTTCAATCCGAAGTTGCAAAAGCAGATGAACTTGACTCTGTTGGTCTTCACGCTGCGTTAGGTAGTGTGTTTCCAATAACTAGTCATACCGGTTATGCTGTTTTGGAATATGTGAGTTACCGATTGGGTAAGCCCAAGTTTGATGTTAAAGAATGTCAATCACGTGGTGCTACATATGCATCACCATTAAGAGTACAGGTCAGGCTTGTCATATATGATAAAGACTCTCCTGCTGGCTCTAAGCGCGTAAAAGATATACGTGAGCAAGAAGTTTATATGGGTGAATTACCCTTAATGACTGATAATGGTACGTTCGTTATTAATGGTACTGAACGCGTTATAGTGTCGCAGCTGCACCGCTCTCCTGGTGTGTTCTTTGATCATGACAAAGGTAAGACGCATTCATCTGGAAAATTACTTTTTTCTGCCCGTGTTATTCCATACCGTGGTTCTTGGTTAGACTTTGAATTCGATCATAAAGATATCGTATATGTACGTATCGATCGTCGTAGAAAATTGCCGGCCACTGTATTACTTAAAGCGTTAGAGTTTACTAACGATCAAATTATAGATATGTTCTTTGAAAAGAATGTATTTCACCTAAACAAAAATGGACTCACAATGGAACTCGTGCCTGAAAGGTTACGTGGTGAAATTGTTGGTTTTGATGTTAAGGTCAATGGTAAAACCCTTATTGAAGAAGGGCGTAGAGTAACAGCTAAACACATTCGTGACTTAAGCAAAGCTGGTGTTAAGCAAATTGATGTACCGAGTGAATACCTGATTGGAAAAATTATGGCTACGCCCATAGTTAACCAAGAAACAGGTGAGATTATTGTCGATCTGAATGAAGAGGTTACTGAAGATAATATCGACGATATTGTACATAGCGGTGCAACGACAATTGAGACACTGTATGTAAATGATCTTGATAAAGGTGCTTTTATCTCAAATACGTTGAAAATTGATTCAACCGTAGATCAGCTAGATGCCTTGGTTGAAATTTATCGTATGATGAGACCAGGTGAGCCACCAACGAAAGAATCAGCGCTAAAGTTATTCCAGAACTTGTTTTTCACATTAGACCGTTATGACATCTCAACAGTTGGGCGAATGAAGTTTAATCTTCGTCTTGGCCGTGAAGAAATAACAGGTCCTGGTGTACTGAGTAACGAAGACATTATTGATGTACTTAAAGAGCTAATTAGTATCCGTAATGGTGAAGGCTCAGTTGATGATATTGACCACTTGGGTAACAGACGTATTCGCTCTGTTGGTGAGATGGTTGAGAACCAATTTAGAGTCGGTTTAGTTCGTGTTGAACGAGCTGTTAAAGAGCGCCTTTCAATTGCAGACTCTGAAGGTTTAATGCCTCAGGAAATCATTAATGCAAAACCTGTAGCGGCTGCGATTAAAGAATTTTTTGGCTCAAGCCAATTGTCGCAGTTTATGGATCAAAATAACCCGTTATCAGAAATCACACATAAACGTCGTGTTTCTGCTTTAGGCCCAGGTGGTTTAGCTCGTGAAAGAGCAGGTTTTGAGGTTCGAGATGTGCATGCAACTCATTACGGTCGAGTGTGTCCTATTGAGACACCTGAGGGGCCAAATATTGGTTTGATCAACTCATTAGCTGTTTATGCGCGTACTAATGAGTACGGTTTCTTAGAAACTCCGTATAGAAAAGTTGTTGATGGCCAATTAACTGATCAGGTTGACTTTTTATCAGCTATTGAAGAAGGTCGTTTCTATATCGCGCAGGCGAATGCTGAAATTGACGAAAATGGCCGGTTTGTAGAAGACATGGTGACATGTCGTCATGCAGAAGAGTTTGCCATTGCAACAGCTGATAAAATTGACTATATGGATGTATCACCAAAACAGATTGTATCTGTTGCGGCTTCTATTATTCCTTTCCTCGAGCATGATGATGCTAACCGTGCGTTGATGGGCTCTAATATGCAGCGTCAAGCAGTTCCAACCCTTAAGGCAGATAAGCCACTGGTAGGTACTGGTATGGAGCGTGCTGTTGCTGTTGACTCAGGGGTAACAATTGTTGCAGAGCGTGGTGGTGTAATTGATGACGTTGATGCGTCAAGAATTATCGTTCGTGTTAATGATGAAGAAACGTTAACAGGTGAATCGGGTGTAGATATTTACAATTGTACAAAATACACACGATCTAACCAAAACACCTGTATTAACCAACGTCCATTGGTAAAACCAGGGGACTTGATTGCTAAAGGTGACGTTCTTGCTGATGGTCCATCGACTGACATGGGTGAATTAGCGCTTGGTCAAAATATGATGGTCGCGTTTATGCCTTGGAATGGCTATAACTTTGAAGATTCGATTCTTATTTCTGAAAAAGTTGTTAAGGAAGATCGCCTGACTACCATTCATATTGAAGAAAAAGTCTGCGTTGCACGAGACACGAAATTAGGCTCTGAAGAAATTACAGCTGATATTCCAAATGTAGGTGAAGGTGCATTATCTAAGCTTGATGAATCTGGAATTGTATATATCGGTGCCGAAGTTAAAGGTGGCGACATTCTTGTTGGTAAAGTAACACCTAAAGGCGAAAGTCAGTTAACTGCTGAAGAAAAATTGTTAAGGGCGATCTTTGGTGAAAAAGCTTCTGACGTAAAAGATACTTCATTACGAGTTCCTTCAAGCATGCAAGGTACTGTCATCGATGTAAAAGTATTTACACGTGATGGAGTTGATAAAGATGCACGTGCAATTGAAATTGAAGATGCAGAATTAGCCAGTGTTAAGAAAGACCTTGATGATCAATTAAGGATTGTTGAAGGTGATACGTTTTTACGTGTTGAAAAGCTTATTTTAGACAAAGAGGCCGTTTCTGGGCCACAGAAACTGAAAAAAGGCACTAAAGTTACGAAAGAATACCTATCTAGTATTTCTAATCATGATTGGTTAAAAATTAAATTCAAAGATGAAGGGCTTAATGTTCAACTTGAAGCAGTAGCTGAACAAATTGAACAGCAACGAATTGATCTTAATGAATTATTTGAAGAAAAGCGTAAGAAAATTACAATGGGTGATGACCTTCAGCCAGGTGTATTGAAAATGGTTAAGGTGTATCTAGCTGTTAAACGACGCATTCAACCGGGTGATAAAATGGCGGGTCGTCATGGTAACAAAGGTGTTATCTCAATGATTGTACCTGAAGAAGATATGCCCTATATGGAAGATGGTACCCCTGTAGATGTTGTCCTAAACCCATTGGGTGTTCCTTCGCGGATGAACGTTGGACAGGTGCTAGAAACTCACTTAGGGTGGGCTGCTAAAGGTTTAGGTAATGAAATTGGTAAAATGCTTGAAGCAAAAGCCAATGTCGATAAAGTGCGTAAATTTTTAGATAAAGTATATAACACCAGTGGTCGTAAAGAAGATTTAGACTCATTTAGTGATGATGAGATTCTAGAATTGGCTGAAAACTTAAAGGGCGGTGTTCCGATGGCTACGCCAGTGTTTGATGGTGCATCAGAAACAGAAGTGAAGCAAATGTTGAAACTTGGTGGACGTTCAGACACGGGTCAAGTGCAACTTTATGATGGCCGTACAGGTGAAGCGTTTGATAGAGAAACGACGGTAGGTTACATGTATATGCTAAAGCTTAATCACTTGGTTGACGATAAAATGCATGCTAGATCAACAGGACCTTATAGCTTAGTGACTCAACAACCACTTGGTGGTAAAGCACAATTTGGTGGCCAACGCTTCGGTGAGATGGAAGTATGGGCACTAGAAGCTTACGGTGCAGCATATACTTTGCAGGAAATGCTAACAGTTAAGTCTGATGATGTTTCTGGACGTACACGAATGTACAAAAACATTGTTGATGGAAATCATACAATGGATCCAGGAATGCCAGAGTCATTTAACGTGTTAGTTAAAGAGATTAGAGCGCTGGGTATCAATATAGAGTTAGAACAAGATTAATTTCTTTTTCTATTAGCATTTAGCTGAACAAAAACTGATAACAAGGAGATACGGTCTTGAAAGATCTACTCAATTTTTTAAAGCAACAAAACCAAACTGAAGAGTTTGATGCCATTCGTATAGGTCTAGCTTCACCTGATATGATCAGATCATGGTCATATGGCGAGGTTAAAAAACCTGAAACGATTAATTACCGTACATTTAAACCAGAAAGAGATGGCCTTTTCTGTGCAAAAATTTTCGGCCCAGTTAATGATTATGAATGTCTGTGTGGTAAATATAAACGTCTAAAACATCGCGGTGTTATTTGCGAAAAATGTGGTGTAGAAGTCACATTGTCTAAAGTGAGACGTGAACGTATGGGTCATATTGACCTTGCTTCTCCAGTTGCTCATATCTGGTTCCTTAAGTCGCTACCATCACGTATCGCCTTATTACTCAATATGACATTACGAGATATCGAGCGAGTATTGTATTTCGAATCATTTGTTGTTGTTGATCCGGGTTTAACTGCGCTTGAAGCCGGTACTTTGATGACAGAAGAAGAGCACTTAGATGCCCTTGAAGAGCATGGTGATGAATTTACAGCACTGATGGGTGCGGAAGCGGTTGATGGGCTTTTGAAAGCCCTTGATTTGAACGCTGAAATGGAATCGTGTCGTACAGATATTAATGCAACTAAATCTGAAACGAAGATTAAAAAAATATCTAAGCGTCTAAAAGTTTTAGAGGCTCTGGTTGAATCTAAAAACAAACCAGAATGGATGATTTTAAGAGTGCTTCCTGTACTTCCACCTGAATTAAGACCTTTGGTGCCATTAGATGGGGGCCGTTTTGCGACATCAGACTTAAACGACCTTTATCGCCGTGTTATTAATAGAAATAACCGTTTACATCGTCTATTAGACCTTAGTGCGCCAGACATCATTGTTCGCAATGAGAAGCGTATGCTTCAAGAATCTGTTGATGCATTGTTAGATAATGGTAGACGAGGCCGTGCTATTACAGGTACGAATCGTCGTCCGTTAAAATCTTTAGCTGATATGATTAAAGGTAAGCAAGGTCGTTTCCGCCAAAACTTACTAGGTAAACGTGTTGATTATTCTGGGCGTTCAGTCATTGTTGTTGGACCTACCTTAAAATTACATCAGTGTGGTTTACCTAAGAAAATGGCGCTTGAATTATTTAAGCCATTTATCTTTAACAAATTACAATTACGTGGTGAAGCAACAACCATTAAAGTAGCTAAGAAACAGGTTGAACGTGAAGGGCCTGAAGTCTGGGATATTCTTGCAGAAGTGATTCGTGAGCATCCTATCATGCTGAACCGTGCTCCTACACTTCACCGTCTTGGTATTCAAGCATTTGAACCAACCTTGATTGAAGGTAAAGCGATTCAATTACATCCGTTAGTTTGTTCTGCGTTTAACGCTGACTTTGACGGCGATCAAATGGCTGTCCACGTTCCATTATCGATAGAGGCACAGTTAGAAGCCAGAACATTGATGATGTCGACAAACAATATCTTGTCTCCAGCAAACGGTGAGCCAGTGATTGTGCCTTCACAAGATGTTGTGTTGGGTTTGTACTACATGACACGCGAACGTATCAATGGTCTTGGTGAAGGCATGGCGTTCAGTGATGTAGAAGAAGCGGCACGTGCTATCCAGTCAGGCGTTGTTGGTCTTCATTCAAAGGTTAAAATTCGTATTGAAGAGATGCACACCGATGAAAACGGTGAAACCACAGTGACCAGACGTCTTGTTGAAACGACAACGGGTCGTGCTCAAGTATGGAATATTGTTCCAAAATCATTAGACTTTGATTTAGTTAATAAAGATTTAACTAAAAAAGCGATTATGCAGTTAATTGATGCGTCTTATCGCCAATTGGGTGATAAAGAAACGGTTATTTTCGCTGATCAGCTTATGTATCTTGGTTTCTCAAATGCTACTAAGTCAGGGGTATCGTTTGGTATTAACGATATGGTTATCCCGGAAAGTAAAAGTAAATTAATCAAATCAGCGCAAAAAGAAGTTAAAGATGTTGAGAGTCAATATGCATCTGGACTTGTGACTAATGGCGAACGCTACAATAAAGTCATTGATATCTGGTCTCATACTAATGAGCAAGTTGCTAAGGCAATGATGGATAACTTAGGTAGCGACGATGTCGTTGATGCCAAAGGTGAAACAGTTAAGGAGAAATCATTTAATTCTGTTTACATGATGGCTGATTCTGGTGCTCGTGGTTCAGCAGCGCAGATTAGACAGCTTGCTGGTATGCGTGGCCTGATGGCTAAGCCAGATGGGTCAATTATTGAAACACCTATTACAGCTAACTTCAGAGAAGGTTTAAACGTTCTACAGTACTTCGTTTCTACACATGGTGCTCGTAAAGGTTTGGCTGACACGGCTTTAAAAACTGCGAATGCTGGTTACCTTACTCGTCGTTTGGTTGATGTGGCACAAGATATGGTCGTTTTAACAGATGATTGTGGTACTGAAAATGGCCTTGAAGTAACACCGCTAATTGAAGGTGGAGAGGTTGTTGAGCCACTGGGTAATTTAATACTGGGTCGAGTTATCGCGCAAGATGTCATTAGCGCCGCAACTAATGAAATTATTGTTGAAAGGAATACACTAATTGACGAGGCATGGGTAGAACGTCTTGAAGAAATGGGTGTAGATAAGGTGATGGTCCGTTCTGCGATTAGTTGTGAAAATCGTAAGGGTATTTGTAAGATGTGTTACGGCCGCGATTTAGCCCGAGGACAATTAGTTAACCTAGGTGAAGCGGTAGGTGTGGTAGCAGCGCAGTCAATTGGTGAGCCTGGTACACAGCTTACTATGCGTACTTTCCATATTGGTGGTGCGGCGTCTAGTTCAGCTGCGATCAATAGTATTCAGATAAAATCTGAAGGTACACTAACGTTTAATGACAAGCTAAAAACAATTGAGAACAAAGAGAATAAACTGATTGTTATTTCTCGTTCCGGTGAGATCAGTGTTGTTGATGAATATGGTCGTACTCGTGAAAACTATAAGATACCTTATGGCTCTGAATTATCAGCTAAGGAAGGTGACACCTTATCAGCCGGTGCGGTCTTAGCAACATGGGATCCGCATACTCACCCTGTTATTACAGAGGTAAATGGTAAAGTTATCTTTACCGATTTTGTAGAAGGTGTATCTGTTCAACAACATTCGGATGAAATCACAGGCTTAACATCTTTAGTAGTGACAGATGCGAAACAGCGTGGAAGTAGCGGTAAAGATTTAAGACCAGCTATTACCTTGGTTGATGAGCAAGGTGAGCCGGTCTATATCCCTGGTACTACCATTGTTGCGCATTATGTTATGCCTGCAGGTGCTGTTGTTAATGTCACTGATGGAATGAGCGTAGAGAATGCTGATATTTTGGCGCGAATTCCACAAGAATCAAGTAAGACTCGTGATATTACCGGTGGTCTTCCTCGTGTGGCCGATCTATTTGAAGCTCGTAAAACAAAAGATCCGGCTATCTTAGCTGAAATGACTGGTACAGTAAGTTTTGGTAAAGAGACTAAAGGTAAACGTCGTTTAGTAGTCACTGATAAAGATGGTGAAACTAAAGAATTGCTTATACCAAAATGGAGACACATCACAGTATTTGAAGGTGAGCACGTTGAGCAAGGTGAAACCATTGCTGAAGGTGAATTAACGCCACATGATATTTTAAGATTGAGAGGTGTTTTTGAGTTAGCGAGATACTTGGTAAATGAAATCCAAGATGTTTATCGTTTACAAGGCGTGAAGATCAACGATAAACACATTGAAGTAATTATCAGGCAAATGTTAAGAAAAGTTGAAATTACGTCTGGTGGAGATAGTTCATTCATCAAAGGTGAGCAAGTTGAAAAGACTCGTTTCCTTGAAGTTAATGATCAACTAGAAGCAGAAGGTAAAGTACCTGCGACAGCTGATAATGTACTACTCGGTATTACAAAGGCATCCTTAGCGACTGAATCGTTTGTTTCTGCAGCATCTTTCCAAGAAACAACAAGAGTGCTAACAGATGCAGCTGTAAGAGGTACCAGAGATGACTTGCATGGTTTGAAGGAAAACGTCATTGTTGGTCGACTTATACCGGCTGGAACAGGCTTGGCTCATCACCTAGAACGCAGGAAAAATAAAGCAGCATCGATGAGCCCAGAGATTGTTGAAGAAGTGACTACAGCAGCAGCACATGACGAGGCAGAAGAGGCGTTGAAGCAAGCGCTTAACATGCAAGAATAATTAATTATTCTATTGTAGCGGGATTAAAGAATGCCAACCTGAACCATGGGTTGGCATTTTCTTATCTAAGAATAATTACGCACTCATTATGCTTGACAGATAAGTGATATCTGCCTAAAATTCCCGCTCTTCGGTAGATTGGATTTTTTATATTTACTGAAATAACCTAAATAAGAATTTAAACGCACGTCATAGGATGTGTGGAAAATGTTTTGCACGAGTTTTTGGAGCTCTAAATTAGATATGACCACTATTAACCAACTAGTTCGTAAACCTAGAAAGCGTAAAGTAGAAAAAAGCAATGTGCCAGCACTAGAGGCTTGTCCTCAGAGACGGGGTGTTTGTACACGTGTTTATACAACAACACCAAAAAAACCAAACTCAGCGCTTCGTAAAGTAGCTCGTGTAAGGCTGACCAATGGCGCAGAAGTAACTAGCTATATTGGTGGTGAAGGCCATAACCTCCAAGAGCACTCGGTTGTACTTATTCGTGGTGGTCGTGTGAAAGATTTACCTGGTGTACGTTACCACGTAGTCCGAGGTAGCCTGGATACATCTGGTGTAGAAGCGCGTCGTAGAGGCCGTTCTAAATATGGTGCTAAGCGCCCTAAAAACTAATATTAAATGAGTTTAAATAATGTCTAGAAGAAAAAAAGCGATAAAGCGCGAAATCCTCCCAGATCCAAAGTTTGGTAATTTAGTGTTAGCAAAGTTTATGAATATGATCATGGTTGATGGTAAGAAATCAATCGCTGAGAAGATTGTTTATGGCGCTCTTGATACGATTGAAGGCAAGGGTCATGCGGAACCTGTTGATGCGCTTATTAAGGCGTTAGAGAAAGTTCAGCCTGCAGTTGAGGTTAAGTCTCGTCGTGTAGGTGGTGCTACTTACCAAGTGCCCGTAGAAGTACGTCCAAATCGTAGAATGGGTTTGTCAATGCGTTGGATGATAGATGCTTCTCGTAAACGTAGTGAGCGATCTATGTCTGCTAGATTAGCAGGTGAAGTTATTGATGCTTTAGAAAGTAGAGGATCTGCATTTAAAAAACGTGAAGATACTCACCGTATGGCTGAGGCGAACAAAGCATTCTCTCACTTCCGCTGGTAATTATATTTAGAATAATTTAGGAATAAAGATGCCTCGCAGTACTCCAATTGAGCGTTATCGGAATATAGGCATCATGGCTCATATTGATGCTGGTAAGACAACAACAACAGAGCGTGTTTTGTTTTATACGGGTGTGTCGCATAAAATGGGTGAGGTTCATGATGGTTCAGCTACCATGGACTGGATGGAACAAGAACAAGAACGTGGTATAACGATAACTTCAGCGGCCACCACATGTTTCTGGTCTGGGATGGATAAGCAGTATGATACGCATCGTATCAACATTATCGATACACCAGGGCATGTTGACTTTACCATTGAAGTTGAGCGCTCGTTAAGAGTTTTAGATGGAGCATGTGCTGTTTTCTGTGCTGTTGGTGGTGTTGAGCCGCAATCGGAAACGGTCTGGCGGCAAGCAGATAAATACAGAGTGCCTCGTATAGCGTTTGTGAATAAAATGGATCGGGCTGGCGCAAATTTTATGCGTGTGGTCGATCAATTAAAAGTTCGATTAGGTTGTAATGCAGTGCCTTTGCAATATGCAATTGGTGCTGAAGATGCTTTCAAAGGCGTTGTAGACTTAATAAGTATGCAAGCAATCTATTGGAATGAAAGTGATAAGGGTGTTTCACATGTAACAGGTGAAATACCTGAAGAAATAAAAGATGAATGTGAAGCGCTTCGTGAACAGTTAGTTGAAGCAGCAGCTGAAGGTAATGATGAGTTAATGGAGCTGTATCTTAACTCTGGCGAGTTATCTAAAGAAGAAATTAAGCTTGGACTGCGTTTGAGAACTCTCAATAATGAGTTAGTGCTTGTATTATGTGGTAGTGCATTTAAAAACAAAGGTGTACAAGCAATGCTGGATGCGGTTGTGGAATTTTTACCATCACCGATAGATGTGCCGGCTATTTCCTCAGTAGTATCTGAGGGTGAAGAGCCAGAAATAAGAAGTGCTGATGATGACTCACCATTTTCAGCATTAGCATTTAAAATTTTAACGGATTCATTTGTTGGAACGTTAACATTTTTTAGAGTGTACTCAGGTGTGTTAAAAGCAGGTGATACTGTTTATAACCCACTTAAAAATAAGAAAGAGCGTATTGGTCGATTGGTGCAAATGCATTCGAATGATAGGCAAGAAGTTAAAGAAGTATATGCTGGTGATATAGCGGCAGCAATTGGACTAAAAGATGTTACTACTGGTGATACTTTATGTTCAATTAATGCACCCATTACACTTGAGCGTATGGAGTTTCCGGATCCCGTGATTTCAATTGCGGTAGAGCCTAAAACCATACAAGATCAAGATAAAATGGCAGTTGCATTGGGAAAGCTTGCACAAGAAGATCCATCATTTAAAGTGCATACTGATGAAGAGTCAGGGCAAACAATTATTTCTGGAATGGGTGAGCTTCATCTTGAGATAATCGTTGATCGTATGCTCAGAGAATTTAATGTGGTAGCCAATGTTGGAACACCACAAGTTGCTTACCGTGAGACTATCCGTCAAGTCGTGAAGCAAGAAGGCAAGTTTGTAAGGCAGTCTGGTGGTAAGGGTCAATATGGCCATGTATGGTTGAAGATTGAGCCACTAGAAGATCAAGAGTTTGAGTTTGTAAATGCGATTGTCGGTGGTTCAGTACCAAGCGAATATATTGGTGCGGTCGAGGCTGGTGTCAAAGAACAAATGAAAAATGGGGTTTTAGCAGGGTACCCCATGATAAATATTAGAGTTACTTTGTACGATGGTTCGTATCATGATGTTGACTCAAATGAAATGGCGTTTAAAATAGCCGGCTCACTTGGTTTTAAAGATGGCGCAGCAAAAGCAGATCCTAAAGTGCTAGAGCCAATGATGAAAGTAGAAGTGGTTACACCAGAAGAGTACATGGGTCACGTAGTTGGAGATTTAAATAAGCGTAGGGGGGTTATTCATGGTATGGATGATTGTCCTGCTGGAAAGATGGTTGATGCAGATGTGCCGCTTGCCGAGATGTTTGGTTATGCAACAGACCTTAGGTCTGCAACGCAAGGTAGGGCTACATACAGCATGATGTTTGATAGTTATGCTGAAGTGCCTAAAGCGTTAGAAGAAAAGATTAAAAGCAGAATTTTTTATTAATATTAAGTAATGACGGGTATTTACAATGTCTAAAGAAAAATTTGAAAGAAATAAGCCCCATGTAAACGTAGGCACAATTGGCCACGTTGATCACGGAAAAACAACATTAACGGCTGCGTTAACGAAAGTTATGGCTGAAGCCATGGGTGGAGAAGTTAAAGCCTTTGATGAAATTGACAATGCACCAGAAGAACGTGAGCGTGGTATTACCATTGCAACATCACACGTTGAATATGAATCAAATACACGTCACTATGCTCACGTAGACTGTCCAGGTCACGCCGATTACGTTAAAAACATGATCACAGGTGCGGCGCAAATGGATGGTGCCATTCTAGTATGTTCAGCTGCAGACGGCCCTATGCCTCAAACACGTGAACATATCTTGTTATCACGTCAAGTGGGTGTTCCATACATCGTCGTATTCCTTAACAAAGCGGATATGGTTGACGATGAAGAGCTATTAGAACTAGTAGAAATGGAAGTACGTGAACTATTAGACATGTACGAATTCCCAGGTGATGACACACCAATCGTAACAGGTTCAGCACTTAAAGCCCTAGAAGGCGATACATCAGACATTGGTGTTCCATCCGTGCTTAAACTAGTTGAAGCGCTTGACTCATACATCCCATTACCAGAACGTGCTGTAGACGGCGACTTCATTATGCCAGTTGAAGACGTATTTTCAATCTCAGGTCGTGGAACAGTTGTAACCGGTCGTATTGAGCGCGGTGTTATCAACGTTGGTGAAGAAATTGAAATCGTTGGTATCAAAGACACGGTCACAACCACGTGTACCGGTGTTGAAATGTTCCGCAAATTATTAGATCAAGGTGAAGCTGGCGATAACGTTGGTATCTTACTACGTGGTACAAAACGTGAAGACGTAGAGCGTGGTCAAGTATTAGCTAAGCCTGGATCAATCACACCTCACACACACTTCGAAGCAGAAGTCTATGTGTTAGGTAAAGATGAAGGTGGTCGTCACACACCATTCTTCAACGGTTACCGTCCACAGTTCTACTTTAGAACGACAGACGTAACAGGTGCATGTGACTTGCCAGAAGGTATCGAAATGGTGATGCCAGGTGATAACGTGCAAATGACCGTCAAATTAATCAACCCGATTGCCATGGAAGAAGGTTTACGTTTCGCTATTCGCGAAGGTGGCCGAACAGTTGGTGCCGGTGTTGTTGCTAAAATTATTGAGTAATTGAAATGTCAAAACAATCCATAAGAATTCGTTTAAAAGGCTTTGATCACCGTTTAATAGATCATGCGGCACGTGAAATAGTTGAGACTGCGAAACGTACAGGAGCTCAAGTAATGGGTCCTATTCCTTTACCAACAAAAAAAGAACGTTTTACAGTGCTTATTTCTCCGCATGTTAATAAAGATGCAAGGGATCAATATGAGCTTCGTACGCATAAACGTATGATGGATATTGTTGAGCCGACTGATAAAACTGTTGATGCGCTGATGAAGCTAGACTTATCAGCTGGTGTTGATGTTCAAATTAAACTGAATTAAATCAGTTTTAAATATATAAAATAAAGGATAAATCATGTCTTTAGGTTTAGTAGGCCGTAAATGCGGAATGACAAGATTGTTTACAGAAGAAGGTGAGTCAATTCCTGTTTCTGTAGTACAAATTTTGCCAAATCGTGTGACACGTGTTTTAAATGAACAATCCGATGGTTATTCTGCAGTGCAGGTAACAACGGGTGATGTAAAGAACTCTCGAGTTAATAAAGCTGAGGCGGGCCAGTTCAAAAAAGCTGGTGTTGAAGCGGGAAGAGGTTTATGGGAGTTTAGACTTGAAGAAGACTCTGACCTTGAAGTAGGTTCTGATTTATCACTTGATATATTTGAAGCTGGTCAAAAAATTGATGTGCGTGGTAAAAGTATTGGTAAAGGATATGCGGGTGTTATCAAACGCTATAATTTCCAAATGCAAGATGCTACACACGGTAACTCTTTATCACATCGTGCGCCTGGATCAATTGGGCAATGTCAAACACCAGGTCGTGTTTTAAAGGGTAAAAAAATGTCAGGTCACATGGGTGACGAAAGAGTGACTACTCAAAACCTTGAAATCGTAAAAATTGATACAGACAAGTCTGTGGTATTAATTAAAGGTGCGATACCGGGTTCAAAGAATAGTGACATTGTTATTACACCTGCTATTAAAACAAATAAATAGGCAAAATTATGAATATTCAAACGCCTGTCGTAGGTAAAGATGTTTCTGAAGCGGTCTTTGGCCAAGAATATAACGAGGGGATAATTCATCAACTTGTTGTTACTTATATGGCGAATGCTAGAGCAGGAACACGTGCGCAAAAAACTCGATCAGAAGTAAGCGGTGGTGGTATCAAGCCATGGAAACAAAAAGGAACTGGTCGTGCTCGTGCAGGAACAATCAGAAGTCCTATTTGGAGAACTGGTGGTGTAACGTTTGCAGCTAAACCTCAAGATCACAGCAAAAAATTAAATAAAAAAATGTACGCTGTTGGTATGAAGTCAATTTTATCTGAGCTTATCCGTCAAGATAGATTGGTAGTTGTTGATGAGCTAAGTATTGAAGAACCTAAAACAAAATTATTAAATGCTAAATTGGCTGAAAATGGCCTAAGTAATGTTTTAATCGTTTTAGCGGCTGAAGACGTTAATTTGCAATTAGCTAGTAGAAACGTACATAAAGTTGATGTTTGTACTGCTTATGAAATTGATCCTGTTTCTTTACTAGCATATGAAAAAGTTTGTATAACAGCTGATGCAATTGCATTAGTAGAGGAGCGCTTAAAATGAATCAGGAATTCTTATTGCAGTTAATTACTGCGCCTGTTGTTACGGAAAAAAGCTCTATTGCTGCTGACCTTAATAATCAATATGTCTTTAAGGTTGATAGCAGTGCTAATAAAGCTGATATCAAAGCTGCCGTTGAAAAACTATTTAGTGTAGATGTTGAGTCTGTAAAAACATTGAATGTAAAAGGAAAAGTTAAACGCTTTGGTAAAGGTTTTGGTAAAAGATCAGATGTAAAAAAAGCGTATGTTCGTATTAAATCTGGGCAAGAAATAGAATTTGTTTCTGCCTAACTGGAAGATAAATTAATCTTATGGCTATTGTAAAATCAAAACCAACTTCACCAGGCTCACGCTTTGTAATCAGAGTAAAAAATGCTGAGCTTAGTAAGTCTGCACCACATGGGCCGCTTTTAGCTAAAAAAAGCAAGTCAGGCGGGCGCAATAATAACGGAAGGATCACTACAAGACATCGTGGTGGAGGTCACAAGCAACATTATCGTATTATCGACTTCAAAAGAAACAAATTCGATGTACCTGGTAAGGTAGAAAGTCTGCAATATGACCCAAATAGATCTGCCAATATTGCGCTGATACTATATAATGACGGCGAAAGACGATACATCATTGCACCAAAAAACTTAAATGTTGGTGATGAAGTGATTTCTTCTGAAGTAGCTCCAATTACAGTAGGCAATTGTTTACCAATGAGGAATATACCTGTTGGTACACAAGTACACTGTGTTGAGTTAAAACCAAATAAAGGTGCCCAAATAGCACGTAGTGCAGGTGCTGTTGTGCAAATTGTTGCGAGAGATGGTGACCATGTTACGTTAAGGTTACGCTCTGGCGAAATGCGCAAGGTTTTATCTGGTTGTCGAGCAGTTATCGGAGAAGTTGGTAATTCTGAGCATAGCTTGATTTCCCTTGGTAAAGCCGGGGCAAAACGTTGGAGAGGTGTTAGACCAACTGTACGTGGTGTTGCTATGAACCCTGTTGATCACCCGCATGGTGGTGGTGAAGGTCGTACTTCTGGTGGTCGCCACCCGGTATCTCCATGGGGTATGCCAACAAAGGGTTATAAGACGCGTAAAAATAAGCGTACTGATAAATTAATAGTTAGAAATAGAACAAAACGTTAAGGATATATTGTGCCAAGATCCATAAAAAAAGGCCCTTTTGTTGATCTTCATTTAATGAAGAAAGTAGAAGCAGCCGCAGAAAGTAATAATCGTAGACCAATTAAAACTTGGTCTAGACGTTCAATGATCTCGCCAACTATGGTTGGTTTGACGATAGCTATTCACAACGGAAGACAGCATATGCCGGTATTGATTACCGAAAATATGGTTGGCCACAAATTAGGTGAGTTCGCGTTAACGCGTACATACCGTGGTCATGTTGTTGACAAAAAATCCAGATAAACATTGGTGCAGTGATGGAAGTTAAAGCTAAATTAAAAAACGCTAATTTTTCAGCCCAAAAAGGCCGATTAGTTGCAAATCAAATCAGAGGCATGGATGTTGAGAGTGCTTTGAATTTATTGGGTTTTAGTACACGTAAAGCAGCAGATAGTTTCAAGAAACTTCTTAATTCTGCTATTGCTAATGCTGAACATAATGAAGGTGCTGATGTAGATGAGTTATATGTTTCAACAGTATTTGTTGATGAAGCACCTACTTACAAACGATTTAAAGCGCGTGCTAAAGGTCGTGGTAATAAAATTCTTAAAAGAAACTGCCATCTAACTATTGAAGTTAGTGATACTAAATAAAAGAGTAAATAAATATGGGTCAAAAAGTACATACAACTGGTATACGCCTTGGTATAGTTAAAGATTGGAATTCGCGTTGGTATGCTAGTTCACAAGCGTATCCTGACATGTTAAAACAAGATTTAATTGCACGTGATTTCTTAAAAAAGAAATTAATGGCAGCTTCTGTAAGCAAAATCCAAATTAATCGTCCTGCTGGTAATGCACAAATTACAATACATACGGCTCGTCCTGGTATTGTTATTGGTAAAAAAGGTGGTGATGTTGATTCGCTACGTGCGGAAGTAAGTAATATCATGGGTGTGCCTGTCCAGATAAACGTCGAGGAAATTCGTAAGCCTGAACTGGATGCTCTTTTAGTAGCTGAAAGTGTTGCGCAACAGCTTGAGCGTCGAATTATGTTCAGACGTGCAATGAAAAGAGCGGTTACTAACACCATGCGATTAGGTGCTGAAGGTATCAAAATTAAAGTAAGTGGACGTTTGAACGGTGCAGATATTGCTCGTAACGAATGGTACAGAGAAGGACGTGTTCCACTACATACACTTCGTGCTGATATTGATTATGGATTTACTGAAGCACTAACTACATATGGTATTTTAGGTATCAAAGTGTGGATCTTCAAAGGTGAAGTTTTTGACGAAAAGTCTGCCCTACCAATCTTAGGTAATAAGGAAGCGACGGGAGAATAGGTAAGCGATATGTTACAACCAAAAAAAACTAAATTTAGAAAAGCACATAAAAACAGAAACACTGGACTTGCACATCGTGGTAGTAGTGTTAGTTTTGGTGAATTTGGCTTGAAATCTATTGAACGCGGTAGAATGACTGCGCGTCAAATTGAAGCTGGTCGTCGTACTATTACACGTCATATTAAGCGTGGTGGTAAGGTTTGGATCCGCGTGTTCCCAGATAAACCAATTACAAAAAAACCTCTTGAAGTACGTATGGGTAAGGGTAAAGGTAGTGTTGAATTCTGGGTTGCGCAAATCAAACCAGGAACTATGTTATTTGAATTGCAGGGTGTATCAAAAGAGTTAGCAGTTGAGGCCTTTGATTTAGCTGCTGCAAAACTCCCTTTTAAAACAAAATTTGCTGAACGGACAATAATGTAATGAAGGCATCAGAATTAAGAGAAAAAACAGTTCAGGAGCTTAACGAATTATTGCTTGAATTAAGAAAAGAGCAATTTAATTTACGTATGCAAAATGCTACTGGTCAATTAAATCAAGTTCATCAATTTGGTGAAGTACGTGGTGATATTGCTCGTATTAAAACTATTTTGAATGATCAAGCAGGTGAATCTAAATGAGTGCAAAAGAGCAGACTCTAAGAACTATATCTGGTGTTGTGACAAGCAATAAAGGTGATAAAAGCATCACTGTAAAAGTCACTCGTCAAGTTAAACATCCTTTGTATGGCAAGGTGATTAAACGATCAACTAAATATAATGCTCATGACGAAAGTAACGAATGCTCTGAAGGCGATATCGTTTCTTTAGTTTCTTGTCGACCTGTTTCAAAGTCGAAATCATGGAAACTTCATGAAATCATTGAAAAAACTAAATAGAGTGAGTGGGAGTTAAGTAATGATTCAGATGCAGACAAGACTTGATGTGGCAGACAACAGCGGTGCCCGCAATGTTATGTGTATTAAAGTACTAGGTGGTTCTCATAAACGCTATGCTAAAATTGGTGACATCATCAAAGTCAGCATTAAAGATGCGATCCCACGTGGCAAAGTAAAAAAGGGTGATGTTCATAATGCAGTCGTCGTTAGAACAAGAAAAGCAATACGTCGTCCAGATGGTTCAGCTATTCGTTTTGATGGTAATGCGGCGGTGCTTTTAAATGCAAACTTGCAACCAATTGGAACTCGTATATTTGGCCCTGTTACTCGCGAATTAAGAAATGAAAAGTTTATGAAAATCATTTCTTTAGCGCCTGAAGTGATTTAACTGATTGAATTAATTATGAATAAAATAAAGAAAGGTGATGAAGTAATCGTTTTAACAGGGAAAGATAAGGGTAAAAAAGGCCTAGTTCTTTCTGTTGTTTCTGATGAAAAAGTTTTGGTTGAAGGAATTAATTCAGTAAAAAAACATCAAAAACCTAATCCTAATAAAGGTATTGAAGGTGGGATTATTGAGAAGCAAATGCCAATCAATGTCTCTAATGTTGCTATCTATAATGCTCAAACTAACAAGGCTGATAGAGTTGGTTTTAAAGTACTTGAAGATGGTAAGAAGGTTCGTTACTTCAAATCAAATAATGAAGTGCTTGACGCTTAAGAAATAGAGAATTTTATGTCAAATTTAGAAGAACGCTATAAAAAAGAAATCATTCCTGCTTTATTAAAGGAATTGAATCTTAAGACTGTTATGGAAGTGCCTAAGATCACTAAAATAACACTTAATATGGGTGTTGGTGAGGCTGTTGCTGATAAAAAAATTATCCAAAATGCTGTCTCTGACCTAGAAAAGATTTCAAGCCAGAAGCCAATTATTACGATTTCAAAAAAATCAATCGCTGGTTTCAAAATAAGGGATGATATGCCAATTGGCTGTAAAGTCACTTTACGAAATGAGCGTATGTATGATTTTCTTCAGAGACTTATCTCAATTGCAATTCCTAGAATTAGGGATTTTCGTGGCTTAAGTGATAAATCTTTTGATGGACGAGGTAACTACTCTCTTGGTGTAACTGAGCAAATAATCTTCCCTGAAATTGATTACGACAAGATTGATACGCTACGTGGGCTGGATATTGCTATTACGACAAGTGCTAAGAATGACGAGCAAGGTCGTGCTTTATTGAAAGCATTCAATTTTCCCATTAAACAACAAGGTTAAGAAATGGCTAAGAAATCAATGATAGCTAGAGAAAATAAACGAATTCGTTTAGTGGCTAAATATGCTGCCAAAAGAGCAGCGCTTAAAGAAATTATTAGAAACCCTAAGTCTACTTTTGAACAAGTAACAGAGGCACAAACAAAATTAGTGTCTTTACCTCGTGATTCAAGTGCGTCTCGTGTTCGTAACCGTTGTAATATGACCGGTCGACCACATGGCTACTATAGAAAGTTTGGTCTTGGACGTAACAAGTTACGTGAAGCTACGATGCGCGGTGATGTACCGGGCTTATCTAAAGCTAGCTGGTAAAGAAGGAGTATTAAAATGAGTATGAGTGATCCAATTGCAGATATGTTAACTCGCATTCGTAATGCGCAGTCTGCTGAAAAAGCTGTAGTTAGAATGCCCTTTTCTACTAAAAAACAAGCATTAGCTAACATT
The DNA here is from genome assembly GCF_000442595.1 of Cycloclasticus zancles 78-ME. NCBI lineage: Bacteria > Pseudomonadati > Pseudomonadota > Gammaproteobacteria > Thiotrichales > Piscirickettsiaceae > Cycloclasticus > Cycloclasticus zancles. The sequence continues at coordinate 748,305 of NC_021917.1, forward strand.
TTAGAACAAGAAGGTTTTGTAAGTGGTTCGACTAAAATCGAAGACTCAAAAAGTAAGCCTGAGTTAGAGATTACGTTGAAATATTTTCAAGGTAAACCAGTTATTGAGACAATCGACCGTGTCAGCAAACCTGGTTTACGTATTTATAAATCAAAAGATGAACTTCCTAAAGTTAAGGGTGGTTTAGGTGTGGCTATTATTTCTACATCTAAAGGCTTGTTAGCTGATCGTACAGCGAGAGCTGAAGGTCATGGTGGTGAAGTTCTTTGTTACGTAAGTTAGGTTAGGTTTTATTATGTCAAGAATTGCGAATAATCCAGTTGTATTGCCTGCAGGTGTAGAGTTCAACAATGCTAACGGTCACTTATCTGTTAAAGGTAAAAATGGCGAGCTTAGCTGTGAATTGTTTAAGTGTGTTGATATTGATGTTAACGATAACGTTCTTTCCTTTAAAGCAAATAATAAAGTGAAAGGTTCTATCGCATTAACCGGTACTCAACGAGCGCTTGTTAACAATATGGTCGTTGGCGTAACTGATGGGTTTGAAAAGAAATTAGAATTACGTGGTGTTGGTTACAGAACACAGGTTAAAGGAAAAACTCTTAACTTAACCTTAGGTTTTTCTCACCCTGTTGAATATGATATTCCAGAAGGTATTACGATTGAAACACCTTCTCAAACTGAAATTGTTATCAAGGGTTGTGATAAACAATTAGTTGGTCAAGTTGCTGCTAATATTCGTGCATATCGTTCGCCAGAACCATACAAAGGTAAAGGTATTAGGTATGTTGGTGAGCACGTTGTTATGAAAGAAGCTAAGAAGAAATAGGCGGAATAATGAATAAGAAAACTTCACGTTTGCGTAGAGCAACCAAAACAAGGTCACGTATTAAAGAAAGTGGAAAAGCACGTTTAAGCGTGCACCGTTCACCACGTCATATATACGCACAAGTAATGACTGCTGATGGATCTAAGGTGCTTGTTTCCGCATCTACACTATTAAGTGATATTAAATCATCAGTAAAAAATTGTGGAAATATTGAAGCAGCCAGCGTAGTTGGTAAAACTATTGCTGAACGTGCCGTAGAAGCAGGTATAAAAGAAGTTGCTTTTGATCGTTCTGGATATAAATATCATGGCCGCGTTAAAGCTCTAGCTGACGCTGCACGTGAAAATGGATTGGAATTTTAGAGGCAATTATGGCATCACAACCTGGACAAAATAATCAACAAGACGATTTACAAGAAAAATTAATTACCGTTAGAAGAATTTCTAAAGTAGTTAAAGGTGGACGTCAATTTAGGTTCTCTGCACTTGCTGTTGTAGGTGACGGTAACGGTCGTGTTGGTTTTGGTATTAGCAAAGCACGTGAGGTTCCTGTAGCTATACAAAAGGCGATGGAACAAGCACGCAAAAATATGGTTACAGTTAATTTAAGTGAGCATACATTGCAATATCCAATTACTGCTAAATATGGCGCTGCAGAAGTCTTTATGAAACCGGCTTCTGATGGTACTGGTATTATTGCTGGTGGCGCAATGCGTGCTGTATTTGAAGTTGTTGGTGTGCATGATGTGCTTGCAAAATGTGTTGGAAGTAACAATCCTGCTAACGTTGTTAGAGCAACTATTAAAGGTTTATCTGATATGACGAATGCTGAACAAGTTGCTATGAAACGTGGAAAATCAGTCGCTGATATCATCGGGTAATAATAATGAGTGAAAAGAAAATCAAAGTAACAATGATTCGTAGTAAGAATGGTCGATTAGCATCACATAAAGCATGTGTTGCTGGTTTAGGCTTACGCAAAATCAATCAATCAGTTGAAGTTATTGATACACCTGAAAATCGAGGCATGATCAATAAAATTCATTACATGCTTAACGTAGAAGAGATTTAAAATGTTACTAAATACAATTAAACCAGCTGCTGGTAGTACAAAACCTGCAAAACGCGTTGGCCGTGGTATCGGCTCTGGATCAGGTAAAACTTGTGGTCGTGGTCATAAAGGTCAAAAATCACGATCAGGTGGAATGCCTAAAATCGGTTTTGAAGGTGGTCAAATGCCAATACAGCGTAGGCTTCCTAAAATTGGATTTACCTCTGCTAAAAAGAAATTAACAGCAGAAGTTAGGTTGCATGAGTTAAATAACTTAAATGATGAGATTGTTACAATTGAATCATTGATCGCCGCTAATATTGTTCCTGTTTTTACTAAAAAAGTTAAAATTATTTCATCTGGTGAATTGACTTCAGCGGTAAAATTACAAGGAATTTCTGCAACTGCTGGTGCCGTTAAGGCAATCGAAGCAGCTGGCGGCAGTTTAGCTTAATCAATGTCTGTACTTGGTTCATCAGCCTCAGGCGCAACTGGCGGGTTAAGCAAATTACCTGAACTACGAAAACGATTGTTTTTCGTTCTTGGTGCTTTGTTTGTGTTTCGTATTGGCGCGCATGTGCCAGTTCCTGGAATTGACCCTAAGGCACTATCATTAATGTTCGAGCAACAAGCTGGAACTATTCTTGATATGTTTAACATGTTCTCAGGTGGTGCGCTCAAAAGACTGAGTATTTTTGCGCTTGGAATAATGCCGTATATTTCTGCGTCTATTATTATCCAGTTAATGACGTCTGTTGTTCCAAAATTTGAGCAACTTAAAAAAGAAGGTGAATCTGGAAAACGTAAAATAACTCAATATACACGTTATTTCACGGTAGTACTTGCAACGTTTCAAGCGTTTGGTGTTGCTACAGCAATTCAAGGGCAATCTGCTGGCGGCTTACCGGTGGTATTTAATCCAGGTTTTGCTTTTATGTTTACCGCAGTAGTTACACTTGTCAGTGGGACGATGTTTCTTATGTGGTTAGGGGAGCAAGTTACTGAACGTGGAATTGGTAACGGTATATCAATTATCATTTTTGGTGGTATTGTTGCAGGATTACCGAGTGCTATTGGTGGTACACTCGAATTAGTTAGAACAGGCGAAATGAACGCATTTATGGTTATTATGCTGTTCTTTATAGCTGTTGCTGTGACGGCATTTGTGATTTTTGTTGAACGTGCTCAGCGAAGAATCACTATAAATTACGCTAAACGTCAGCAAGGTAATAAAATGATGGCGGGTCAGTCTAGTTTTTTACCGTTGAAGCTTAATATGGCGGGTGTGATCCCACCCATTTTCGCTTCAAGTATAATTTTATTTCCTTCAACTATTGCAGGTTGGTTTGGTAACAGTGAAGGAATGGGGTGGTTGCAAGATGTATCTAGTATGTTATCTCCGGGCCAGCCAATTTATGTGTTGCTTTATGCAGCAGCGATTATATTCTTTTGTTTTTTCTATACTGCATTAGTATTTAATTCAAGAGATACGTCGGATAACCTTAAAAAATCAGGTGCTTTTATTCCTGGTATCCGGCCTGGTGAGCAAACAACTAAATATATAGATGCGGTTATTACAAAATTAACGTTGCTTGGTGCTATGTATATTACGGCTGTTTGTTTGTTACCTGAGTTTTTGATTGTTTATTGGAATGTGCCGTTTTATTTTGGTGGAACATCATTGTTAATTATCGTTGTTGTTGTCATGGATTTCATTGCGCAAATGCAAAGTCACCTTATGTCACAGCAATATGAAGGTTTAATGAAAAAAGCGAACCTTAAAAACAAATAAGTTAAGGTTAGTAGGAGTAAATTATGAAAGTAAGAGCATCAGTAAAGAAAATTTGTCGCAATTGTAAAGTTGTTCGTCGTAATAGAGTAATACGCATTATCTGTAAAGATGGGCGACATAAGCAACGTCAAGGCTAATATTTAAGCTTGTAGTTATTCGAAATAAAGATTAAAATTGCCGGTTTTCTACTGGCCAAAATAACGGAGAGAATTAATGGCACGTATCGCTGGTATTAATATACCTGATAATAAGCACATTGTTATTTCACTGACATCTATATATGGCGTTGGTCTTACTAGATCAAAAGCTATTTGTGCTGCAGCTGGAATTGATACAACAACTAAAGTTCGCGAACTATCTGAAGATCAATTAGAACTGATACGTGAAGAAGTCGGAAAATATTTAATAGAAGGCGATTTACGTCGTGAAGTTTCTATGAATATTAAACGCTTACTAGATTTGGGTTGCTTCCGTGGAATCCGTCATCGTAGAAGTTTACCTGTTCGAGGCCAACGTACTAAAACAAACGCTAGAACCCGCAAGGGCCCTCGGAAACCAATTAGAAAGTAAGATTCAATTAAAGGATATTTGAAGTATGGCTAAACCAAGTCGTAGTAAGAAGAAAGTTAAAAAAAATGTAGTTGATGGAATTGTCCATGTACATGCTACATTTAATAACACGATCGTTACCATAACAGACCGTAAAGGCAATGCACTATCTTGGGCAACTGCTGGTGGATCTGGATTTAGAGGTTCACGTAAAAGTACACCTTTTGCAGCTCAAGTTGCTGCAGAACGTGCTGGTGAAGTTGCGAAAGATTTTGGAATGAAAAATCTTGAAGTTAAGATTAAAGGTCCAGGTCCTGGTCGTGAATCTGCAGTACGTGCATTAAACAATATTGGTTTTAATATTACTTTTATTGAAGATGTAACACCTATTCCACATAATGGCTGTCGTCCGCCAAAGAAACGACGTGTATAACTAGGAAATTATTATGGCTAAATATACTGATTCAAAATGTCGTTTATGTCGTCGTGAAGGCGAGAAGCTTTTCTTGAAAGGCGAAAAATGCTACACAGCTAAATGTGCAATGGAAAAAAGAGCATACCCTCCTGGTCAACACGGGCAACGTCGTACTCGTTTGTCAGACTATGCATTACAGCTTCGCGAAAAACAAAAACTACGTCGTATTTATGGCGTACTTGAAAAACAATTCCGTGGTTATTATGCTGAAGCAGCCCGTATTAAAGGCTCTACCGGTGAAAACTTATTGCAATTGTTAGAATGCCGTCTTGATAATGTCGTTTACAGAATGGGCTTTGCTGCTTCACGCTCTGAAGCAAGACAGCTTGTTAGACATAACGGAATTGTTGTTAATGGTGTTCGTGTGAATATTCCTTCGTTTCAGGTTAAATCTGAAGATGTTATCGAAGTAATGGAAAGCTCAAAGAACCAAAACCGTATCAAATCTGCTCTTGAATTTGTTGAGCAACGTGGTGTGCCTGAGTGGATAGAGCTTGATATTAAAAAAATGCAAGGTATTTTCAAAGTCAAACCTGAACGTTCTGACTTACCTGCAGAAATCAATGAACATCTTGTTGTTGAGCTGTACTCTAAGTAATCTTTAAAGAGGAAATATAATGCAAAATTTACTTTCAGGTTTTTTACAGCCTAAGGTTACAGGAGTTCAATCTATATCTCCTACATGTTCTAAAGTTACCATAGAACCAATGGAACGCGGATATGGTCACACTTTAGGTAATGCTTTAAGACGTGTTCTTTTATCTTCAATTTCAGGTTGCGCAGTGACCGAAATTAAAATTGACGGTGTTTTACACGAGTACACAACAATCGATGGCGTCCAAGAAGATGTTATTGATATCATGTTGAATCTTAAAAATCTTGCGGTTAATCTTAATGCAAAAGATGAAGCCTATTTGACAATCGAAAAATCTGGAGAAGGTCAAGTTACTGCTGCTGACATTCAAATTGATCATGATGTTGAAATAGCGAATCCAGAACTTGTTATCGCCAATTTAACTGCTAATGGTAAGCTTTCCATGTCAATTAAAGTTGAACGGGGTTCAGGTTATCAGACTGCCGCTTCACGTAAACAAGATGATGAAGATTTGCCGATTGGTACGCTTTTATTAGATGCTTCTTTTAGCCCTATTAAGCGCATCTCTTATAATGTAGATACAGCTCGCGTTGAGCAACGTACTAACCTTGATAAGCTTATTATTGAGCTTGAAACAAATGGTACGACTGATCCTGAAGAAACGATTAGAGCTGCTGCAACGATTCTACATCATCATATTGCTGTTTTTGTTGACCTTAAAGACATTGTAGAAGTTCCTGAGGAACCTAAAGAACCTGAGTTCGATCCTATTCTATTACGTCCTGTTGACGATCTAGAACTGACGGTTCGATCAGCAAATTGTTTGAAAGCTGAACAAATTTTCTACATTGGTGACTTAATTCAACGTACTGAAGTTGAATTATTAAAAGCGCCAAATCTTGGTAAAAAATCATTAACAGAAATTAAGGATGTTCTTGCTTCAAAGGGCATGTCTTTAGGTATTCGTCTTGAAAACTGGCCACCATCTAGTTTAATTACTAGTGATAGAGCTGTAGGTTCAATTTAATTTAAGGATTTAACTATGCGTCATCGTAAATCAGGTAGGCAACTTAATCGTAATAGCAGCCACCGTAAAGCAATGTTTAAAAATATGGCTAACTCTCTCATCGGTCATGAGGTTATTCGTACAACATTACCTAAAGCCAAAGAGCTTCGTCGTTTCATTGAACCTCTTATTACTTCATCTAAGGAAGATACTGTTGCTAAAAGACGTTTAGTTTTTGCACGGTTAAGAGATAGAGACAGTGTTACGAAACTGTTTAATGATCTAGCTCCTCGTTATAAAGATCGCCCTGGTGGTTATCTACGAATTCTTAAATGTGGATTCAGAGCTGGTGATGCTGCGCCTATGGCGTATGTTGAATTAGTCGATCGTGATGTGGAATCTGGTTCGGAAGAAATTATCGAATCTTGATCTGCTTGATAAGCATAAAAAAACCGGGCTAAGCCCGGTTTTTTTATGCTTAAGTGTTTTATTTATCTTTCTAAATAGTCTAATTTGTTTTCTTTGTTTGCCCACTCATCTGCATCTTCAGGTGCATCTTTTACATCAGTGATAACAGGCCAAGTTTGGGATAGGTCGGCGTTAATTTGAATAAATTCTTCTTGCCCTTCGGGTAATTCATCTTCTGAATAAATGGCTTCTACAGGGCACTCAGGTTCGCATAGTGTGCAATCAATACACTCATCTGGGTCGATGACTAGGAAGTTTGGCCCTTCATGAAAGCAATCTACTGGGCATACATCTACACAATCGGTGTATTTACATTTGATACATGATTCGGTTACTACGAATGTCATTTTATAATCCTTGTTGGTTTGTTTCTGTTGTTATTATATTCAATTTGAGAATCTAGCTCACATAAAATTGAATGTACTGTGATTTAATTGCCGTGTTAAATCGCAAACTTAATGCCAATTAGTAATAAAATGGTTGCGACGATATATTTTAATGTTTTCTCAGGCAGTTTTTCACCGACCATAGTGCCTAGATAGATTGCTGGCAATGAGCCAATGATCAAACTGATTAATAATTGGAAATCTATATGCCCTAATTGAAAATGTCCTAGGCCTGCTACTGCAGTTAGCGGTACAGCATGTGCTATGTCGGTGCCTACTATGGTTCTGGTTCTTAAACGAGGGTAGAGGAGTAATAAAAGCGCACCACCAATAGCACCTGCCCCAACTGACGATAAGGTGACCAGTATGCCTAGCACAAGGCCTAAGCAGATAATAATAAATGGGCTTGGCGTGTAGTCAGCAGGTTTTTTGAAGTGCCTTGCTATATTGTCTTTAAAAACTATAACTGCTGAGGTCAAGATTAGCATAATGCCTAGACTAATCGATATAATGCTTTCAAATGCTTCTGCTGATAAATTAAAGTATTGGATGATGTATATGCAAGATATTGAGCCTGGGATGCTACCTAGGCATAGATTTTTTACAATCATCCAGTCAATATTTTTAAGTTTTTGATGTGACCAAATGCCGCTTGCTTTTGTAATGGCTGCGTATAAAAGGTCTGTGCCAACAGCAATCGCTGGTTGAACGTTGAAGCCAAGAACAAGTAGAGGGGTCATCAAAGAACCACCACCTACACCCGTTAGGCCAATCACGAAGCCTACAGCTGCGCCTGCTAATATATATAAGTAATCCAATGGGAGAAACCGAGCTATTAATATAACCTTGTAATATAAATCAATTCTCTTATAATAAAAAGGAATATATATTTCTATATTTATAACAAAAGAATATTAATCTATGAAGTTACAACAACTCCGTTATATCTGGGAAGTTTCAAAAAACAATCTTAATGTGTCAGCGACAGCTGAAACAATTTATACCTCGCAACCGGGTATAAGTAAACAAATTCGTATTTTAGAAGATGAGTTAGGTATTCCCATTTTCACTCGTAATGGCAAGCATTTAACTGACATGACGCCGGCCGGAAAAAAAATTATTAGCATAGCGGGCGAAATGTTAATGAAGGCAGAGAATATTAAAAATATTGCTAAAGAATATAAAGATCAAACAAAGGGCTTGCTATCGATTGCAACAACACATACTCAAGCACGTTATGCTTTACCGTCTATCATCAAAACATTTATGCAAGAAATGCCAGATGTTAGCTTAGATATTCAACAAGGTACGCCGGTACAAATTTCTGAAATGGTATCGCAAGGGAAAGTGGATCTTGCCATTGCAACGGAGGCTTTAGAGTTATTTGATAACTTAGTCATGATGCCTTGTTATTCTTGGGAACGGTGCATATTGGTTCCGAAGGGCCATGCGTTAACTAAAATTGATCGGCTAAGCCTTATTGATGTTGCGCTACACCCGCTGATAACTTATGTGTTTGGCTTTACTGGGCGATCTAAATTAGATGATGCATTTAAAGCACAAGGTTTAAGTCCAGATATTGCTTTAACAGCGGTAGATGCGGATGTCATTAAGACATATGTCAGGCTTGGACTTGGGGTAGGGATTGTTGCGCGGATGGCCTATGACGAACAAGTAGATAATGATCTGGTGGCATTAGATGCTGGACATCTTTTTGGCACCAGTATCACTAAAATAGGTATCCGTAAAGATACCTTCTTACGTGGCTATATGTATGAGTTTATACATTTATTTGCGCCGCATCTAACACAAGCAGTCATCAATCAAGCGATGGAACTTAAGGAGCAATCGGCTATTGATAAGCTATTTGAGGGAGTAAGTTTACCTCATTTCTAAGGGGCAATAACTTTCTAGCGAGGTTTGCTTAAACTTGAGTGTAATCCGCATTCTTTACTCTCTGCAGCTTCCCACCACCATCGCCCCTCTCTAGGATCTTGGTGCGGTAAGGTGGCCCTTGTACAAGGTTCACAACCAATACTAATAAACCCTTGGTTATGTAACGGGTTAAACGGGACTTCCAGAGCACGTATATACGACCAGACCTGTTCTGAAGTCCAATGACACAAGGGGTTAAACTTTAGCAGTTCCGTGTTTTTGCCGCTAAAAGCAGTGTCAATTTCAGCAATATTAAGGCTATCACGAGTGGCTTTACTTTGGTCACGTCGTTGGCCTGTTATCCAGCCAGAATAAGCCGTTAAATGCTGCTTTAATGGCTGAACTTTCCTAATGCCGCAACATTCTTTATGGCCATCTTGGTAAAAGCTGTATAAGCCTTTTTCGTGGGTTAAAGCTTGTAAAGCATCTTGGTTGGGGGATAAAACGGTAATTTTAATTTTATAATGGTCCATCACTGTTTGGATGAACTGGTATGTCTCAGGGTGAAGTCGTCCGGTATCTAAGGTGAAGACATTTGGTTTTAATCCAAGTTTGCATGCCATATCAATCAATATTACATCTTCGGCACCACTGAATGAAATAGCGAGGTCATCTAGCTGCGTGTAAATGGTTTTAAGAATGTCTCGTGGTTGCTTATTGTCCAGTTGGCTTTGGAGTGTTTGGATGTTCATATTAAGGCTCTAGTAAATGGCTAGCTGTCAGTGTAGCAAGAATCATCTATTTCAAAAATTCTAAAATGAGATATGAATAGAAGTAATGGTGTGTTGATATTAGATAAAATAACTAAACATTTTTAGTTTGCGCTAAATAGCGTTCTAAAAACTCATCAAATTCGATTGTATCACTGCTTTCTATCTCTCGTTGTTCGTCGATAGACTGTTGCCTTGCTTTTTCAAAACACTGCTGTTGCTCATTGTTGATGCTGTGCTGATTGAAGAAGGTATGATGTTTCTTGACCTGTTTCATTGCAAATTTAAAAAATGGAAGTTCTTGCTCTTTCATGGCCTTGAGTATTTTTGCAGAAGGGGTAAGTTCCACATCATTCAATTTAGCGATCTGTGCGGCGAGTGAATTGCTGTATGGTTTGGTTTTATCATCGGCATCAAGCGTCTCACAAAGCAGAGTCATTTCTTGGCAAATTTCTAATCCCCAATCTTTTAAGCTGATGCTGTCACCATTACGGCGTAACTTTAATCCTGGCTGTCGACCAGCAGAGGCGACTAAGGTTAAGTTTTTATCTACGCAAGCTTTATCCTCTGATGAAAGGGAAGGGCTGTCAGCCAATAAGCAAAAGATCATAAAGGCTTCTAAAAAGTGTAACTGTTGTTCATTAATGCCGGCAGGGTCAAATGGGTTTAAGTCCACTGAACGAAGTTCAACATAACGTATACCGCGCTTTTTTAACGCTTGACTAGGGCTTTCCCCTGAGCGAGTAATTTGTTTAGGGCGAACGTTGCTGTAGTACTCATTCTCAATTTGCAAAATATTGGTATTAAGTTGCTGGTATTGTCCATTAGCGTCTTTAACGCCAAAGGCCTCGTATTCAGCAAAAGGCGTTTGCGTAGCAGCTATTAGTCGAGCGACATACTTGTCAAGGCTGTTGTATGAAATGTTGATGTTCGATTGACTGTCATTTTTATAGCCAATATCGCTCATTCTAAGAGAGGTGCAATAAGGTTTGTACAGTGTGCCGGCATCAAACTCTTCGAAATCGTCGTGTTCTTGACCTTTAACGAACGATTTACAAATAGCAGGTGACGCGCCGAATAGGTATAAAATTAACCAGCCGTATCGGTGTAGGTTTCGTGCCATATCCATATATGACTGCGAAATGAAATCTTGCCTAGGCCGCGTGTCTTGCTCTAAAGATTGGTAAATGGGCCAAAACTTCTCTGGCAGAGAGTAGTTAAAGTGTATGCCTGCGATGGCTTGCATGCTTCGGCCATAACGGTGCCATAAACCAATTCGATAAATATGTTTCATTTGGCCAATATTGGATGAGCCATAATTGGCAATAGGAATACTCATGTCTCCATCAACAATACACGGCATGCTGGTACCCCATAACATTTCATTACCAAGGTGTTGGTAAGTATAGGAATGTACGGCCTCCATAAAGTTTAAGGTATCGGTCGTCTTGCTAAAAGGTGGGGTGATAAATTCGAGCAATGCCTCTGAATAATCAGTGGTGATGTAAGGGTTTGTTAAGGCAGATCCAAGGCCAGTAGGATGTGGGCTTTGAGCTATGTTCCCTTCAGGGGTTACGCGCAAACTTTCTTTTTCAATACCTTTTAATCCGTCACAAAGTGCGTCACCTTGCTGGTGATCAAGAAATTTTTTGAGTCTTTTTTGTATGCGTAAATACAACCTACACCTACCTGTTATTATTTATTGTTAAAAAGTTAATAGCCATAGGTATTATGGCTGAGCTAATTATAGGCTAATGGGCGGTGCAATATGTTAATTGATCATATTAAAAAAGACATTATCAGTCGGGCTTTTAGCGTTGTTTCTATCAGGCAATTTACATTCGTTACTTTTTTGCTGCTGTATCTAGTCGCGTGTTCTACCGTTCAGGCTGGGTCGTTATTAAAAGTAATCAATGTTATTGATGGTGATACTGTTGTGCTTAAAAATGGTTTGACGGTTCGTTTATTAGGCATTAATACGCCTGAAATGGGTTACAAGGGACGGGCTATTGAAGCAGGGGCCGTTGCGGCAAAAAAGGCGTTGAAAAAATGGGTATTAAACAAAATGGTTTTAGTTGAATACGATGTCGAACAAAAAGATCGCTATGGTCGTATATTGGCGCATCTATTTTTAGACGATGGCCAACACATTAATTTAGAAATGCTTCGTAGTGGTCAAGCGACCCTGAGTATTCATCCACCTAATCTTCGATATGCCCATCGTTTTAAAGCGATGCAACGACAGGCCGAGAAAAAGAAAATGGGTTTATGGTCCCTGCAGGCTTATCAGAAAAAGGCGGTTGAGGATATTGCAAAAAATAGAGCTCAGGGCTGGGGGCGTTTTAGTGGGCAAGTCCAAAAAATAACGAGGGGTAAAAAAGGTGCAAAGTTGTGGCTATCTGATGAAGTGTATATTTGGATTAGCGTTGAAAACAAACGTTATTTTTTAACGTTAGACAGCTATAAAGGTAAACAACTTGAGGTTCGTGGTTGGCCTAGAAAGAGAGGCCAGTTGTGGTCAATTAACGTCATTCACTCAAGCCAGATTTTAATTGAGACTTAGCATGTTTTATGGGCTTATAAAGCCTTAAAAAAGGGCCGAAAATGGCTGGGTTATTACCCAGTCGCCTTTATTGATGGAGGGGCGCTCGTGTTCAAGAATGATAAAGGCATTTGCATCACTCATTGATCGTAAGATACCAGAGCCTTGTTTTCCTGTGGTGCTGACTTCCCATTCGCCGTCATTGTTCTTTGATAAAAATCCACGCTGGAACTCAGTACGTCCTGCAATTTTTCGAATAGAGTGTGTGCTCTTGGCTTGAATAGTTGGGCAAATTAATGGTGTTGTTAGCCCCATCATTTTTTGTAGGCAGGGTAAGGCAAATTGATAAAAGGTGACCATGACTGCGACAGGGTTACCGGGTAAGCCAAAAAACGTTGTATTGTCTATATGGCCAAAGGCAATGGGCCTACCGGGTTTTATAGCGACTTTCCAAAAATTGATAGAGCCAGTTTCTGCGAGTATTTGTTTGGTGTAATCGGCGGCTCCAACAGACACGCCGCCAGAGGTGAAAATAACATCGGCACTGTTTGATGCTAGTTTAAAAGCGCTGCGTAATTGTTCGGGGTCGTCTGCAATGATGCCCATGTCTAATACCTTGCAGCCTATTTTCTTTAATGCAGAAATCATACTGTAGCGGTTACTGTCATAAATACAGCCCTCACGTGGAGGCTCTCCAAGGCTAAGAAGTTCATCACCGGTTGAAAAAACAGCAATGGTTAGTGGTGTTTTAACATGAACTTCTGAAATACCTAAAGAGGCAATGAGACCAATTTGTGGCGGTGTTAATTTAATGCCTGCTTCCAAAACAGTATGATTTTGTTGGATATCTTCGCCTGCTTGGCGAACATTTTGTCCGTTTTTATGCCGTGCATCAATATGAATGGTGTTGTCATGTATTTCTACATGTTCTTGCATAATAACGGTATCGGCAGCGTCAGGCATTTGTGCGCCAGTCATTATTTGTAGGCACTCGCCTTGCTTTAAGCGACCTTTATAAGGGTGCCCAGCAACAATACGACCAACAATGTTTAATGTTTTGATTTCCCCGCTGCTGGGTAAATCAGTATGTATTATTGCATAGCCATCAACGGCTGCATTGCGGTGTGAAGGAACGTTGATTGGCGAAAGAAAGGGGGCTGCGAGTATTCGGTCAACAGCCGAAGTTAATGGAATATGTTCACTGCCGCTTTTTTCTGCAACAGCGTTTAACATTTTCAGCAAGGCGGCATCGACGCTTAAGGTGTCTGCTTCATCGTCGTCGCTACAACTACTTTGTACATCTACTCTATTCATATTATGAAGTTTTTTTTGCGGTGTTTATCATTGTCACGTTATTTGAATTAGGTGGACGTATTAGGGCATTACCATGCTCAATATGAATATGGTGATCGGCAATATGTTCAACAGTATGTGCTTCGTGGCTGCTGATCATAATGGTAACCCCTTCATCTTTGAGTCGCTGTAATAGCTTGGCTGTTTGTTGTTTTGCAGTACTGTCCATGCTTGCGGTTGGTTCGTCTAGCAGCAATAAGCGCGGCGATAAAATACGTGCGCGAGTCAACGCAACACGTTGTTTTTCACCGCCAGATAATTGTTTGGCTGGGCGGTGGGCAAGATGCGATAAATCTGCCCAATCTAATGCTTGCGTGACTTTTTTATGCACATTGCTTTTGCGTTCGCCTGATCGATACAGTCCATAAGCAATATTGTCAGTAACGCTGGCATCAAATAAATACGGTTGTTGATGTAAATAGATGATGTCTTTTTGGATGTAAGCTTTGGCTTGCTTCCAGTTGAGCGTTAAACCTTGGTAGTTAATGCTGGCTGAATCAGGCTTTAATAAACCACTCATTATTTTTAATAACGTGGTTTTTCCCGATCCATTTTGACCAGTTAAGAGTGTGCATTGGTGGGCGGGTATATCGAGATGCTTGATATTTAAAACCAGTTTTCCAGACAAGGTAATGGCGAGGTTTTTATAACTAACTAATGTGCTCATGCTTTTAATTCCCCTTTACCTTGAAAGATCGAAATGCCTGCATTCAAGCTTAAGGACAGTAACAGTAAAACCATGCCAAGTGCAATGCCTTGAGCGAACTCGCCTTTGCTGGTTTCTAAGGCGATAGCGGTAGGAATGTTACGTGTGGAGTGAAGAATATTACCGCCAACCATCATAGAACAACCAATTTCAGCAACCACGCGACCAAAGCCGGCAACAACAGCAGCAATTAAGCCAAAACGTACTTCGTATATTAGTGTGAAAAAAGCCCTCCAAGGCTTTGCGCCTAAGGTGATAGCCGTTTCCCAAGCGCGCCGGTCTGCAGCTTGAAAAGAGGCATGAGCCATTGCGACTAATAATGGAAAGCTCAGCATAACTTGGCCGATAACCATTGCTTGGCTGGTGAATAAAAGCCTCAAATCTCCTAATGGGCCGCTACGCGATAAAATTAAATAAAGTGTTAAGCCAACAATGACGGCGGGGACAGACATAAAGGTATTAAATAAAGAAATGAGCACTCTACGCAAGGGAAATTCGAAAAAAGCCAATATAAAGGCAATCAGCATCGCAAAGGGCGTGGCAATCAAAATAGCCGACATAGATACGCCAAATGAGAGCGAGATAATTTCCCAAATATCATCATGACCGCTCAGTAACAACTGAAAGGCATTTATGCAAGCTTGGCTTAAATCATTCACTGGTCATGACGTCTTTAATGGCGGTTGGGTAAAAAAGACGTTGCTCGTTTTTTTGAAAGGTATCGATAAGGCGTTGTCCTGCTGGCGAGGTTACCCAAGCTATAAGTGACATGGCTTTTAAGTATTGAATGTCTTTATGCAAAGCAGGATTTACCGCAATAATGCCATAAGGGTTTTTTAGTAAAACACTGCCTTGATTTAAAATAGTGAGTGACAGTTTGTCTTTATAGGCCAGCCAAGTGCCTCGGTCAGTTAAGGTATAAGCGCCCAATTCATCAGCCATTAACAATACTTTTCCCATGCCTTGTCCTGCTTCCTTATACCAAGGGCCACGGGGCTTCAAATTAGCTTGGCCCCATATGGAGCGTTCTTTATTATGCGTTCCAGAATTATCTCCACGAGAAATAAAAGACACTTGCTTAGCGGCAATTTGCTTGAGTGCATTCAGTGTGTTTTTCTGGTTTTTAATATGAGCAGGGTCGGTAACAGGGCCGACAATGACGAAGTCATTTTCCATCACATCACGTCGATTAACGCCAAAACCTTCGGCAATAAAAATATTTTCGGCTTGTCTTGCATGAACCATCACAACGTCGGCATCGCCTTTGCGGGCCATTTGAAGTGCTTTGCCGGTTCCTACGGCAATTACATCAACTTGGATGCCCGTTTGCTGAGTAAAGGCGGGTAGTAATTGTGCCAAAAGACCTGAATTCTCAGTGCTTGTTGTCGTTGCTAGGCGTAAGGGGTCTTGAGCATAACTTATGGCGCTAAAAATCAGCGATAGAAGAGTGATAAGTAGACAGCTTTTTTTCACTTTATATAGAGAGTCTTTAGTTTAAAAATTCAATGTTAACGTTGGGATGCTAACGGAGCAAGGGAAAGCATTATTTTATCGCTTAGTCGCAGCAATTAGCCGTGTTGTTAAGGTGTTTTGTCTTTATTTGCAGGCCTGTACAATAGATGGCTGAGGGTATGAAGAAAAACACAATAAGGTTATTAACATTAGCGGTAAGGTGATCTGTATTGTTGTTGGTTGGGCAGGTACAGAGCTAAAACTGTTGTACACGAAAACCTTAGAAACTATTTAATTGCGACTTACTTAGAGTAAGGTGGATCTATAGTGCGAGTTTATGAACGACAATATGTAAGAGTTGACTATCAACAAGAGGTGAAGTTGGAAACAGCCGAGCGTATAACGTTGATAGTGAGAGGGGAAAATATTTCTGTAGGTGGGTTAGGCATCTGCTGTGACCAAATGACCGCGCAAATGATTATGCCGAAAGGCTATCAATTAAATCCAGCAAAACCACTGCACTTGGGTGTTGAATTTGAGATGGAAGATAACTCGCTTAAAGCCACGTGCAGCATACAAAATAGTTACCGCTTAGCACAGGATTTATTTTGTTTTAACCTTAAGTTCATACGGCTTGAACAACAGGGGCAGCAACAATTAGAAAACTTCATACAGCAGCAACGGTTGTAGGGGGCGATAAGCTTATCTATTACCCAGTAGCCAGCAAAATAAGCACATCTTAAAGAAAATCTCCTATACTTAATTTTATCGATCAATAGAGAGGCTGTTAATGGTGACAGAGTTAAAAGAAAAAGAACAAATTTTTTCTCAGCTAGAAAAAATTATCAATCACCGTTTTGATAAAAAAGAAGAGCCTATTATTCGGAGCTTTATTAACGAATATTATCGTGACGTGGCTTGGGAGGATTTAGCAGAAAGAGAGCTGGATGACCTGTATGGAGCGGCGATTGCGCATTGGAATTTAGCGCAGTCTAGGCAAGGTGAAGAGTCTAAAGTCAATGTCTATAACCCTGACTTTGAAACTCATGGCTGGCAATCCCCTTATAGCATTATAGAAATAGTCACCATGGATAGACCGTTTTTATTGAATTCGTTAACAATGAATTTAAATCAAAGCGGCTTAACTTGTCACTTGGTTGTTCACCCCATTATTGAAGTCGTGCGTGATGAAAATGGCCTTCTTAAGCCTGGGCAAAGTAAAGAGCGCACAGTCAGTGAGTCAATGATTCGATTAGAAGTTGATCGCCAGGCTTCAAAGGGAGGCGGGCTTGAGCTGTTGGCAGATCAAGTTCAAAAAGTGATCACCTACAATACGGCGGTTAATGAAGACTGGAAAGCTAGTATTAATTCACTTCAGCAGTCTGCCGAGATGCTAAAAGAGTTTTCGCCAAAAGATAATAATGAAGATATTGACGAATCGTTAGCCTTTTTAAGCTGGCTTAAAGACGATAATTTTTTATTTCTTGGCTGTCGGGAATATGAGTTGGTTAAAGGTAATGAATCGGATGGTTTTAAAATTGTAGAAGGTTCCGGTAAAGGTATATTAAGAGATAAGCTAGCGGCTATCCCACAAGCTGATGTTATTCCTATAACGGATAAGGCATGCGACTTTATGAGTGAGCCATGCCCGTTAATTGTGACTAAGGCAACCACAAAATCTATTATTCATCGTCCTGCGTATATGGATTATGTTGGGGTAAAAAAATTCAATAAACACGGTGAGGTGATTGGCGAGTATCGATTTTTAGGGCTATACACATCAGCGGCTTACCTTGTCAGGGTGAGAGAAATCCCCTTAATACGCAAAAAAATCAGCAAAGTTTTTGCTAAATCAAACTTCAAGGAAAATAGCCACAGCGGCAAATCGTTAATGAATGTGCTAGAAGATTTGCCTCGAGATGAGTTATTTCATTCAAATGATGAGCAATTACTGAGTTTAGCGCTGGGGGTTCTAAAATTAAAAGAACGTCAACGGACTCGGGTGTTTGCAAGAATTGATGCGTATGGGCGCTTCGTATCAATGCTTGTTTACGTGCCTAGAGATCGCTACAACACGATGGCTAGGAAAAAAATGGAGCAGATCATTTGCGCTAAACTGCAAACCGATAGCGTAGATTTTAATGTCCAGTTTAGCGAGTCTATTTTTGCACGGATTCATTTTATGGTGCATACCAATACTGATTGGGTGGGTGAGTTTGATGTATCTGAAGTGGAAAGTGAAATCATTGAAGCGCTCAGAGATTGGAAGGACGATTTATTATCTTCTTTAGTTCATCGACATGGGGAAACGAAAGGCACAGAGCTTTGGAATCGTTATGGTGATGGTTTTACTTCGGCGTATAAAGATAACTATCCAGCTAGGTTTGCTGTGGCCGATATTGAAAAAGCCGAACGTTTAAAAGTCAGTGCCGACCAACAAATTCAAATGTCTTTGTATCAACCATTAGAGTCGCACGGCGAGGGTTTACAATTTAAGTTAATTAATAAGGGGGTGCCAGCTCCTTTATCGCAAACGTTACCGGTACTAGAAAACATGGGTGTTACGGTGTTTGATGAGCGACCGTTTGAAGTGACTGATCTATCATCACAGTCGAGTTACTGGGTGCATGATTTTGGTTTGGTGTACAACACAGAACTGCCTGACATAGAAAGTATAAAAGAAAACTTTCAATTGGTTTTTGAAAAGGTTTGGACTGGAAATATTGAGAACGATGGATTTAATCAGCTTGTCATTAAGGCAAACCTTGATTGGAAACAGATTATGTTACTGCGTGCCTATTATATGTATTTGCGGCAAGCAGGAATAACCTTTAGCCAGGCATATGTTCAGCAAACTTTGCAAAGTAACCCAATTATTGCGGGGCATTTAGTGCGCTTATTTGAGCTTAGATTTGACCCATCTATTAAAGCTAAAAAAACAAAAATTGGGCAGCAGGAAGCAGAGATTCTTGCTGAAATTGAGACGGTCGTGTCGCTAGATGAAGATCGAATTCTACGGCGGTATTTGAATTTAATTCAGTCAACATTACGGACAAATTATTACCAATGCACTGTCGATAGTACGGGTGTGCCGTATCTCTCGTTTAAGCTAAACCCAGAAGCGCTGACCGAGTTGCCGTCTCCGCGACCAAAATTTGAAATATTTGTTTATTCGCCTCGTGTTGAAGGGGTACATTTAAGAGGGGGCTCAGTTGCGCGTGGTGGCTTGCGTTGGTCAGATCGAAAAGAGGACTTTAGAACAGAAATTTTAGGCTTGATGAAAGCGCAGATGTCAAAAAATGCGGTGATCGTGCCAACCGGCGCTAAAGGTGGCTTTATCGTTAAGCGTTCTCTAGACGGCTTAACGCGTGACGAGATGATGGAAGAAGTGGTTGCTTGTTACAGTATTTTTATTGGTGCCTTGTTAGATATCACTGATAATTTGAAAGGTGAAAAAGTGATACCGCCACATGATGTGGTGCGGTATGACGATGATGATCCTTATCTAGTGGTGGCGGCAGATAAAGGGACAGCAACATTTTCTGATATTGCGAATAATATAGCTATTGAGCGTGACTTTTGGCTGGGTGATGCATTTGCATCAGGAGGTTCTGTCGGGTATGACCATAAAAAAATGGGCATTACCGCCAAAGGGGCTTGGGAGTCGGTAAAGCGACACTTTAGAGAGATAGGCGTCGATACTCAAACAACTCCTTTTAGCGTGATCGGAATTGGCGATATGGCCGGAGATGTGTTTGGTAACGGAATGTTGTTATCTGAAAAGATTAGGCTTATCGGTGCATTTAATCATATGCACATTTTTTTAGACCCAGACCCCGATATCAGTGCTTCATTTGAAGAGCGTAAGCGGTTATTTAAATTGCCACGTTCATCATGGAGTGACTATGACAAGGCGTTGATTTCGAAGGGTGGAGGTGTTTTTTCAAGGGCAGATAAATCTATTGCCCTCACGCCACCAATACAGAAGTTATTAGGCGTTAGCGATAAGGTGTTAACGCCTAATAATCTTATTCGAGCGATGCTAAAAGCGCCGGTAGATTTGTTGTGGAACGGTGGTATAGGAACGTATGTAAAATCTAGCATCGAGACGGATGCTGATGTAGGAGATCGGGCCAATGATGCACTAAGGGTTAACGGTCGAGAGCTTGCTTGCAAAGTGGTGGGTGAAGGCGGAAATTTAGGGTTTACCCAATTAGGCCGGATTGAATACGCGGCTAAAGGGCGCATTAATACCGATGCTATTGATAATGCTGCAGGTGTGGATTGCTCAGACCACGAAGTGAATATTAAAATCTTACTTAATAAATTGGTTGAGCAAGGCGATATGACCATTAAGCAGCGCAATGCTCTTCTTGCCAAGATGACCGATGAGGTCAGTACGTTGGTACTAAGAAATAATTACCTGCAAACACAAGCCATTACGATGGTTGAAAGCCAATCCTCAGACATGCTGGAAGTGCATGGGCGTTTGATCAACCAACTTGGTCAAGAGGGTCGGTTAGACCGTACAGTTGAGTTCTTACCAAGCCAAGAAGAAATAGAAGAGCGGAAGGCTAAAGGCGAGGGCTTGCATCGCCCAGAGTTGGCGGTGATTTTTGCCTATAGCAAGTTACTTTTAAAGGACTTAATGAAGGGCGCTTCAGTTATACAAGATGAAAATTTTAAACGAGAGTTATTGGCATACTTCCCATCAAACTTACGGGATAAATTTGTAAGCGCTATTGAGGAGCATCGCTTACGAGACGATATCATTGTTAATCAGGTAGTTAACAGTATGGTAAACCGGCTAGGGCCATCATTTGCCTTTAGAATGAAAGATGAAGCGGGTGCCTGTATTGATGAGGTTATTAAAAATTATAAGATTGCTTGCGAGATTTTTAATATAGAAGTGATATGGAGCGAGATTGAGGCGCTAGATAATAAAGTATCGCCCAAAGTGCAGATCGATATGTTGATGAATGTACGAAAGCTGGTTGAACGTACGATGTATTGGTTGCAGAGAAACCGTTCGCAAGTCGTTTCAGTTACCGACGTGACTGATGAGTTTGCTAAGAATGTTTCCCTAATAGGGGAAAAGATGATAACGCATGCTTCAGACGTTGAAAAAGAGCATGTTGAGCAGCGAGCTGCTTACTACCAAGAAGGCGGCGTGGATGAGGTATTAGCTAACAAGATTGCCTGTCTAGAGTTGGAGTTTGTTGCTTTAGATATTATTGCGGTGAACAGTATTGTTGATCGAGGTATAGAGGATGTTCTGTCTGTGTATTCGGTGGTTAGTAACGAACTTAAACTCAGTTGGTTGCATGGATGTATTAGTTATTTACCGCGGAAAAATTACTGGCAATCCTTGGCTCGGTCGGCTTTACGAGATGAATTGCATGCTGAAAATCGTGCCTTGTTAACGGCTATACTTAAATCATTTGATAAAGGCGATACTACGGAAAAAAGGCTCACTGAGTGGTGCTCTACTCAACGCGCTGATATTGATCGTTATTTGCACTTGGTGTCATTAATTCAAGCTGAAAGTGAAATGGAAATTGAGCAATTATCAGTCATTTTGAAGAAACTTCACTTAATTGTTGAGAAAAGCAAAGCGATGATATCTTAAATCGCTGTGGTGCTTTAAGTGATCGTAAAAAGGGCTGTGTATTCAGCCCTTTTTATTAAGGTATATGTCGTTAATGAGCGGCTAAAGGTTTTTTTCTAGCCAATGCTGAATGGTTTCAGCACTTTCACGCCAGTGAGCGTCAATCATCATGGTATGCCCCATTTTTTTCATATTAATGAAGTCTGCCTTGTATGCCTTTGCTGTTTTTCTGATGTGTGCGGGCCTAAAGAAAGTATCCTCATCAGCACTGAGCGCCAACATCGGGATCTCGAAAGGGTTTTTGTACGTAGGCAGACCAAGCCATAAGGTATCAAGCAAAGCTTTTGGAGAGCCTTGTTGCATTTCAGCACAATAACGGATTACAACATCGTCATTAACGTGGCCAGCAAATATAGATTTACGCGTTAGATCAACCGGTGAAAACCACGTGCCGATAAGTTCGCCAAGGTTCATTTGCATATAAAAAGTTGGGTTCAAGGCCAAATCAATAATTGATGGAATAAGACCGTCAACAGGAACACTAGCCATCAGTATGCAGGCAGGAACGGTTTCCTTTTCTATATATTTTTGAATAATCAGCCCACCTAAGGAGTGACCAATCAGAATTGGGGGTTCGCCAATTTCATCGATAACTCGTTGAATGTCATTAACATAATCGGCAATGCTATTTGAAGCGAGCATGGCGCTTCCGCCGCTTTTCCCGTGGCCGCGTAGATTGATGGCATAGGTTGGATGCCCCAGGTCTGCAAAAAAAGGCATAAAGTATTCGTCCCAACACCATGCAGACATGTTCGCACCATGAATAAATAAGATGGGTTTGCGAGTCGCTTTGTTAGGGTGGCGCTCAATAACATCTAAAGCTGGGTTTTCTGCCGAGGATTCAATGTTCATTGCTACCTCGATTATATTTAGATGTATTAATCATTATTTTCCTTTTATTTAAAGCGGGCTAACTTTTTATGTGTAAATTTTAGAATAAGTCTTGACGTATGCTGCAAAGCAATATAATATTCATATCACATTGTTACTGCAGCTCTGCTCTCAGATCGCTGCCCAATGTAATAATGTTCTCCTCCTCTTGGCGACTCTTTATGAGTCGCTTTTTTTTGCCTCACATTCTAGACTTTAATTTCACTAGACGTGCTGTTTTAATCAAAATAAAATCAAAAACAAGTCAAGCTGCACACAGATGGCGCATGAAGCGCTTGAAAGGGCAGTGTCCATTGCTAAAGAGCCGGTTAAAAAATGAATAATATGGTATTAAACAAGCGCGTGGTTTTTTTCTTAACTTGCTTAATGGTGATGGGCTCCAATCATGTGCTAGCAAATGATGTTAAGGTGAGTTTGGCCTTGCTTACGGAAAAAAGAGCAGTGCCGCCGGCCTTATCAAACCTTGACCCAATACTAACGGATGAAGGTATTCAAGGAGCCACCTTAGGCATCAAGGATAATAATACCACAGGGCAATTTACAGGACATCATTATGACTTGAAGCACATTGAGGTGCCTCTTCATGCTGATGTAATTAGCGCCTTCAATCTATTGGTAGAAGGAGGTTATCGCTATATCCTCGTCGATGTTCAAGCATCAACACTGGAAAAAATCTCTGCCTTGGCCAAGCCGAAGAATATATTGCTCTTCAATGTTTCATCGACAGATGACAGGCTAAGGAATAACAGTTGTAGTGCAAACATCTTTCATATTATTCCAAGTGATGCTATGAAAGCAGATGCACTTGCTCAATGGATGCTGAAAAAACGCTGGCAAAATTGGTTTTTGGTTAAGGGGAACGATGAAGAAGACCAACGCTTTGCTAATGCTATTAAGCGTGCTGCAAAACGTTTTGGGATAAAAATCGTAAAAGAAAAAACGTGGAATTTTGATCATGATGCTCGTCGCACAGCGCAAGCAGAAATCCCTGTATTTACTCAGGGCGCTGAGTATGATGTTTTAGCGGTAGCGGATGTAAAAGGCTTATTTGGTGAATACTTAACGATGAATACTTGGTTACCTCGACCTATTATTGGCACGCAGGGTTTAGTGCCAAGTGCTTGGCATAGAACCCACGAGCGATGGGGCGCAGTTCAAATGCAAAATAGGTTTTATAAGCAAGCTGGCCGCTGGATGAATGATGTTGATTACTCGTCATGGTTAGCCGTTCGTACGGTAGGTGAGGCGGTGACACGAGCCAATAAAGTGGAGCCAGCTGAAGTAAAAAAATATATCCTCAGTGATCGTTTTAGTTTGGCCGGTTTTAAAGGTGTAAAGCTTACATTTAGGCGTTGGAATCAACAGTTACGTCAGCCTGTTTTATTGGCAACGCCACGCTCAATTGTCTCGGTATTGCCGCTTAAAGAGTTTTTACACCCGCGGACTTATTTAGATACGCTAGGGTATGATAAGCTCGAATCAACATGTGAATTACGCTAAAAATAATAATGAATAAATACCTCTTCGCGTTTTTAATAATTTTTTCGACAGTCAGTTTTGCAGATACACTTTATATAACATTAGAAAAAGACAACGCCTTGGCTGTGGTTAACGGTGAAACAGGGCAGTTGTTGCAAACAGTGCCGTTGGGTCAGCGCCCACGTGGTGTAGCCTTCAACAACGATAAAACACAACTCTATGTCGCAGCGAGTGACGATGACACCATTCAGGTTATAGATACCGCAAGCTTAAAGGTGGTGGGTGAGCTGCCATCAGGTGATGACCCGGAATTGTTCAAGATTCACCCTAATGGCCTTTGGTTGTACGTATCTAATGAAGATGACAATATTGTCACAGTGATTGATTTGCAAACAAAGAACGTAATTGCTGAGATCCCGGTTGGCGTGGAACCTGAAGGTATTGCTGTGTCTCTTGATGGAAAGTGGGTAGTTAATACATCTGAAACAACTAATATGGTCCATTGGATTGATCCTACAGAGCAAACGATAAAAGAGAATACCTTGGTCGATTCACGTCCTAGGGCAGCAGAGTTTTCTGTAGACGGTCAAGCGCTGTTTGTAAGCTCTGAAATAGCAGGTTCTTTGTCTCGTATTAATGTGTCGACGAAGCAAATTGTCAGTAAAGTACAGTTTGAAATAGCCGGGGTTGATAAGGCGCTTATTCAACCGGTCGGTGTGTTGGCGCACCCGAATAATAAATTTTTATTTGTTGCGTTGGGTCCTGCGAACCGTGTTGCTGTTTTGGATATTGAAACAATGACGGTCATCAAGTATTTATTAGTTGGCCAACGGGTATGGAACCTTGCGTTTTCGCCAGACTTAAAGCGGTTGTATACAACTAATGGTGTCAGTAATGACATTTCGATTATTGATGTGGAAACCTTAACAGTAACAAAATCTGTACGGGTTGGTCGTTACCCTTGGGGTATTGCGGTTAAATAATGAGTCTTTCATTAGCTGTTAAAACGCTAAGTTATGCGTATGGAAATACAGCAGCCTTATCGGACATTAATTTTTCAATAGCAGCTGGTGAGTGCGCTATTTTGTTAGGGCCTAATGGTGCGGGCAAGTCGACCTTGTTTTCGTTGATAACGCATTTGTACGACAGTCGTTCCGGTGAAATTAGCATTAATGGGTTTAACGTTAAGACGCAAGCTTGTCAGGCTTTGGCGAATTTAGGGGTGGTGTTTCAGCAAACAACACTAGATATGGATTTAAGTGTTCTGCAAAATCTTTATTATCACGCCTCGTTGCACGGTATGTCGCGTAAACAGGCTTCCGTTCGAGTAAGTGAAGAACTAGAAAGGCAGGGTATGTTGGCGCGTAAAGATGAAAAAATTCGTCAGCTCAATGGCGGGCATCGTCGGCGTGTGGAAATAGCCAGAGCGCTGTTACATAAGCCATCTTTATTGTTATTAGATGAGCCCACTGTTGGTTTGGATGTGTCAAGCCGTAAAGGGATTGTTGAGCACGTGCATGCGTTATGCAAAGATGATGGGTTGTCGGTTCTTTGGGCAACGCATTTGATCGATGAGGTGTATCCGTCTGATAAGTTGCTTGTTTTGCATCAAGGGGAAATCAAAGCACAAGGGCCGGTGAGCCAAGTATGTGGTGGGGACTCTACAGATGACATCTCCCGTGCGTTTAAGCGCTTAACACAGGGGATATCATCATGAGGCTTAAGCATGCCTTTATTGCATTGAAAGGTATTATAAAACGAGAGTTGTGGCGATTTTTGCTTCAACGTGAACGTTTTATTGCGGCGTTAGTTAGGCCCTTGGTTTGGTTGTTTGTTTTTGCAGCGGGTTTTCGCTCTACCTTGGGAATTGCGATTATGCCACCGTATGAAACGTACATATTGTATGAGGTGTATATTACTGCTGGTTTGATTGGCATGATTCAACTCTTCAATGGCATGCAAAGTTCCTTATCGATGGTCTATGACCGCGAAATGGGTAGCATGAAAACACTCTTAGTTAGCCCTTTGCCACGTTGGTTTTTACTCACTGGAAAATTAATGGCCGGGACGTTTGTTTCGATCCTTCAAGCGTATGTGTTTTTGCTGATTGCGTGGTTCTATGACATTCAAGCACCATGGCTGGGCTATCTGACTTTATTTCCGGCGTTGGTCCTAGCGGGTTTAATGCTCGGAGCGTTAGGAATGTTGCTGTCGTCTTTTATAAAACAGTTAGAAAACTTTGCAGGGGTGATGAATTTTGTTATTTTCCCAATGTTTTTTATGTCTACGGCGCTTTATCCGTTATGGAAAATTAAAGAATCAAGCGAGTTATTGCATACCTTGGCAAGTTATAATCCGTTTTCACAAGCGGTTGAGTTGCTTCGATTTGCGCTGTATGGGCAGTTTAACCTAGCTGCTTTTGTGTATACCTTAGTGGCGTTTATTGTGTTTTTGTTAGTGGCCGTTTGGGGTTATAACCCATCAAAGGGCATGATGGTAAGAAAAGCTGGTGGACCAAGTTGAGCAACGGCCTCTCGTTGCGTGTTAAAATTAACGAATATGACTAAAAAACTTTTTATACGCACCCATGGTTGTCAGATGAATGAATATGATTCTGAAAAAATGGCGGATGTGCTTGCGCAATCGCATGACCTACGGTTAACAGATAATGAAAAAGAAGCAGATGTATTGCTGCTTAATACCTGCTCAATTAGAGAAAAAGCACAAGAGCGTGTTTTTCATCAATTAGGGCGCTGGCGCCCATTGAAAGAAAAGAACCCCGACTTATTAATAGGCGTAGGTGGTTGTGTTGCCAGTCAAGAGGGCAAAATTATACGGCGAAGAGCACCCTATGTTGATGTAGTGTTTGGTCCACAGACCTTGCACCGTTTACCAGCGATGTTGAAAGAGGCGCAAACAAAAAAGAAACTGGTAATGGACATTTCTTTTCCGGAAATTGAAAAGTTTGATAATTTGCCAGAACCTCGTGCAGAAGGGCCGAAAGCTTTCGTATCAGTTATGGAAGGGTGCAGTAAATATTGTACCTTTTGCGTTGTTCCCTATACACGCGGCGAGGAAGTCAGTAGACCTTTAGATGATGTGATTGCAGAAGTATCGAGTTTAGCGTCGCAAGGGGTTAGAGAAGTTAATTTATTGGGGCAAAATGTTAACGCCTATCGCGGAGAAATGAGCGATGGAGATATCGCTGATTTTGCGTTACTGCTGCATTACGTTGCAGCAATTGATGGTATTGATCGTATCCGATATACCACATCACACCCAAAGGAGTTTTCAGAAAGTTTAATTCAAGCGTATGAGGATATTCCAGAGTTAGTTGATCACCTTCATTTGCCAGTGCAAAGCGGCAGCAATAGCGTGTTGGCACGAATGAAACGCGGGCATGAAATAGATTTATATATTGAAAAACTTCAACGTCTTAAAAAGATTCGTCCGAATATGAGCTTTTCATCAGACTTCATTGTTGGTTTTCCACAAGAAACCGGTGAGGAGTTTGAAGACACCATACAGCTAATCGAAAAAATAGGCTTCGACTTTTCATTTAGCTTTATTTTTAGTGCTCGTCCAGGAACGCCAGCGGCAGAAATGCCAGATGATATTGATATGGATGTTAAAAAGCAACGTCTTGAGCGACTACAGAATATTATTACCCAGCAAACGGCAGATATTTCGAAAAGCATGGTTGGCACTGTTCAACGGCTTTTGGTGGAAGGTGAGTCAAAGAAGAATTCTTTACAAATGACCGGGCGTACAGAGAATAATCGCGTTGTAAACTTTGCTGGCCATACTCGGCTAAAAGGGCAATTTGTTGATGTGTTAATTACAGAAGCCTTGCCATACTCTCTAAGGGGACGGGTAGTGACAGCAGCAGATAGGGAGGCTAGTCAGTCTCTTCAAGAAAGGCGTACAGCTTCATAAATTGAGTAGCAAACTTAAAACCACTGATGTGATCTTAACGCCAGCCAACAATAAACGTTTGGCCAGTTTGTGCGGCCAATTTAATGAGCATATCACACAGTTAGAACGGCGTTTAGATGTTGATGTAAAACATCGAGGGCATCATTTTAGCGTGACCGGTTTGGAGATTGGGGTTGGAGTAGCGATTACGGCGTTAAAAGCGCTGTATAAAAGTACCGAAAGCGATCAATTAACACCTGAAAAGGTACATTTATTAATGCAGGAAACAAAGATGTCTGTAGAGCAACCGGTGGATCTAGATGACACCGCCGTTATCCATACTAGAAAAAAAGTAATTAAGCCACGTGGTGGTAACCAACAGTCTTACGTTAAAAGTATTCCAAAAAATGATATTGTTTTTGGCATTGGGCCGGCAGGGACGGGTAAAACATATTTGGCTGTAGCCTGTGCAGTAGAAGCCTTAGAAGCAGAGAAAGTATCACGAATTATTCTAGCTCGCCCAGCGGTAGAGGCGGGTGAACGACTGGGTTTTTTACCGGGCGATTTAAGTGAAAAAATTAATCCATATTTAAGACCTTTGTACGATGCTTTATATGAGATGTTAGGTGTCGAGCGAGTCGAAAAACTTATTGAACGAAATGTAATAGAGATTGCGCCATTGGCTTTTATGCGAGGCCGAACATTGAGCGAAGCATTTATTATTTTAGATGAGGCGCAAAATACAACGCCAGAACAAATTAAAATGTTTTTAACACGAATTGGTTATGGGTCTACAGTGGTGGTGACGGGTGATATTACTCAGATAGACCTACCAGGGCATACCGAATCGGGTTTGAAATTGGTCATGAAGATTTTAAAGGGCATAGACAGCATTAGTTTTACGCAGTTTAAAAATACAGATGTGGTGAGGCATCCGATCGTACAAAAAATTGTGTCGGCCTATGAAAAGCACGCTAAATCATGAGTGTTGAATTACAAATAGCCAGTGACTGTAGCGAATTGCCTGAGCAACAATCGTTGATTGATTGGGTTAAACTTGGACTCCAACAGCAAAAAGATGCTGAAGTCGTTATAAGATTGGTAGACGAAGATGAGTCAGCTGCTTTAAATGAAGCCTATCGTCAAAAGAAAGGGCCAACGAATGTTTTAAGCTTTCCGTTCGAAAGCCCAAGTGGTTTGCCTGACGGTGCCTTATCGGAAGAAACCCTAGGCGACTTAGTTATTTGTGTACCTGTGGTGTTGCGTGAGGCGGAAGAGCAGGGGAAGCAAGCGGCTGCACACTGGGCGCATATGGTGATCCATGGTTGTTTACACCTTCAAGGTTATGATCACATTAATGACGATGATGCTCAGGTCATGGAATTGTTAGAAATAAAACTTTTGAATAGTATCGGGATTAAGAACCCTTATGAGGGTTGAGCAATAATATGAACCAGACAAAAAATGACACACTTGAAAATCGATCTTGGATAGAACGATTAGGGCAGGCGCTAATGGGCGAGCCAAAAGATCGTGAAGACCTAGTGCAGTTAATGCGTGATGCGGAGAAAAGAGATTTATTAGGGCAGGATGCCTTAGCGATGATTGAAGGTGTTTTGCAAGTCTCAGAGTTACAGGTGCGAGATATTATGATTCCTCGTTCGCAGATAGTTTTTATTCCTCGAGAAGCAGAATTGAAAGATATCTTTCCTCGCGTGACGGAGTCAGCACACTCTCGTTTTCCTGTTCAAGATGAAGAAACCTCACAAGTGGCTGGTATTTTGTTGGCGAAAGATTTATTGAACTATGTTGTTACTAATAAGGATGAAAAGTTTGACGTAAAGGATGTCATGCGCCCCGCGATTTTTGTGCCTGAAAGTAAGCGTTTAAATGTGATGTTGCATGAGTTTCGTGCGAATAGAAATCACATGGCGATTGTGATTGACGAGTATGGTTCAGTTGCGGGTCTTATCACGATTGAAGATGTGCTTGAGCAAATTGTTGGTGAGATTGAAGATGAGCATGATTTTGAAGAAGAAGCGTTTATTCTTCAGCGTAGCGAATATGAATACAACATTAAAGCCTTAACCGAAATTGCCGATTTTAATGAACGTTTTGAAACCGATTATCCAGACGATGTTGATACAGTGGGTGGTATGGTGGTTAAAAGCTTCGGTCATGTGCCTGAACATGGTGAAAAAACACAAATTGATGGCTTTTTATTTGAGGTGTTAAGGGCTGATAATCGTCGTGTTCATTTACTTCGTATGACCATTCTAGATGCGGTTGAGGAAGAATAAAGTCAGGAAAATGCAGGGCGAATAATGCTGATGAATCCTAAGCAGGGCATGCGTGTTATTGCTGCAATTTTTTCTGGTGCCTTACTCCCACTAGCGTTTTCACCTTACGACCTTCCGCTTATGGCGGTGCTGTCTCCCGTTTTATTTCTATTGACCTTACGCCAATTAAGGCCATCAACAGCAGCGTTAATGGGCTATGCCTTTGGTTGGGGGTATTTTGCTCATGGTGTCTATTGGGTTTACTTTAGTATTCACCACTTTGCAAATGCTCCATTGTGGTTAGCCATCATTATCATGTTAGGAATGGTGGCCATTCTTGCGCTTTATATGGCGTTATTTGCATATTTGATGAACCGATTTTTTTACCGGCGCCTTGCGGTTCGGTATTTATTGGCGTTGCCCAGTTTATGGGTTGGGTTAGAAGCGTTACGAGGCGTCTTGTTTACTGGGTTTCCATGGTTGTCACTGGGTTTTAGCCAAGTCGATACTTGGCTGTCTGCTTGGGCCCCTATCGTTGGGGTGTTGGGGGTTTCTTGGTTGTTAGTCGTAATGGTTGGGGCGATTTCATACTGCCTTCATAAGTTAGGAAAAAGGCAGATGATGTTTGCTAGTACTTTAATTGTGTCCGTTTGGCTCAGTGGATTTATGCTTAAAAACATCGAATGGACGGAGCCTGCAGGAGCGCCGATTAAAGTAGCCTTATTGCAAGGTAATATCCCACAAGAAATAAAATGGCTGCCGTCATTTAAGCAAAAAAACATCGACATTTATCTGCAAATGACAAGGCAACAGCATGGTGTTGATTTAATTGTTTGGCCTGAAACATCTGTGCCTGCTTTTTTGCATCGGGTGGAAAACACGTTGATACCACAACTAAAAAGGGAGGTAGATGAACGTGATATAGATATTGTTCTAGGGCTACCCGTCATGTCTACTAATGGCAGCGATTATTATAATGGCTTATACAGTGTTCGATATTCGAATGATTTTTACCTTAAGCGTCATTTAGTGCCTCTGGGTGAATATATGCCATTGAAGCCTCTATCGACCATTATTTTAAATTTTCTAAAAATACCCATGTCCGATTTTTCAGCCGGAGGTGATCAGCAAACGCTTTTACAAGGGGCGGGTTTTCCGTTTGCATCGTCTATTTGTTACGAAGATGCTTTTCAGCAAACATCCATTGATGGGCTTCCTGAGGCAGCGTATTTAGTGAACGTGAGTAACGATACCTGGTTTGGCGACACGATTGCACCGTACCAACATTTTCAGATGGCTCGGATGCGTTCGTTGGAAAGTGGGCGCTTTTTATTAAGGTCTACCAATACGGGTATTACGGCAATTATTGACCCTGCGGGGCAAGTTATTAAACAAGCGCCGATGTTTAGACGCACTGCATTAACTGGGGAGATAACGCCGTTAAAGGGCGCTACCCCTTTTGTCCAAGGTGGTTGGTGGGGCTTTTTAGGTTTTGTTGTGGTGATGGTACTGGTGAGTTTTTTAAAAAGGGACCGTATAAAAAATCGCCCCGCCTACAGTGCTTAACAGACTAAAGGCGGCCAGATGAACATGACGCTCTTATGCTGGTTTGCTGAAGGCGAAACAGATTTAACTCTAGGGTAGTTCGAAAATCAGCTCTCTAACTGCCTAGAGTCCAAAAATTTGTCGTAATGAATATTATCTAAACTGATATTAGCCTCTTCAAGCTTTACCAGTGTTGCATCAATCATTCCTGGCGGGCCACATAGGTAGGCGTGACTATCAGACACGGAAAAACCGATAGTTTCATCGTCAATAAAGTCGGTGACCAGACCACGTTTTCCAGTCCAGTCTGAATCTTCAGGCTCCTCGGACAGCACGGGTACAAATTTAAAAGAGTTGGACCACTTTTCTGTTAGTTTTTTCATATCATCAAGACAATAGAGATCGCGTTGAGCACGGGCACCAAATAAATAGGTAACGGGTCTATTAATGTTATTTTTTAAGGCATCTTCTAAAATAGATTTTAGTGGTGCCATGCCGCTACCACCTGCGATGGCGAGAATTGGCGCATCTGAAGTTCTTAACCAAAACGCACCGCTAGGGCCGTGCAGTTCAAAGGCTTCGCCTTTTCGGTCTTTTTCAAACAGCCATTGGGTGTAGTCGCCACCGGGCACATTTCTAACATGAAAACTTAGCGTTTTTTGGCCATTAGCAGCCGGCGCATTGGCGAAAGAGTAACTGCGGTGGCGAGAAAACCCCTCAAGTCCTATATCGGCAAATTGCCCTGCGGTGAATGAAATTGCTTGGTCTAATTCCACCGTCACTTCCATAATGTCATGTGTATGCATGTGGGTGTCAGTAATGGTTCCCTTATAGGTTTTTACTGAGTGTTTGGGTTGGTTAGCGTCGGCTTCAAGCTCAATGATAACATCGGTCTTCAATAAGCTTTGGCAGGCAAGAATGTAGCCTTCATCAAGTTCTGGTTCTGATAAGGTGTATGAAAAATCCATGATGGCTTTAACTTCACCATCGAGTAATTTGCAGCGACAATTTCCACAGGTGCCCACCGTGCAGTGAAACGGAAAATTAACCCCTTCATTGAGCGCAGTCTGTAACAAAGTGTTGTTTTTTGGAACTTCAAATGATTTGCCAGATGGCTGAATAGTTGCCTTTAAAGGGGTTTTTTTTGCCCCACCAAATAAGCCAAATAGTTTTTTCATTGTGACCTTACGTTTGCTGTGTTGATTTTAAAAAGTGTTAAATGTAGGTAATTTATAACCGCCGTAGAGTGTAAACCTAACGTTAGGGGAGAATCCAATTATTTTTTCTTTAATTCCTGATAAAGGCTTTTAAACTCCTCGGTGATTTTATGGTTTGGCGCATATTGGATCATGGATTGGCTTGCGCTATGGGATTCTCGTATTTTTACAGAAGGGGAGATCATGCTTTTGAAAAGCTTTAAATTGTCGTCAATAAGTTCTTCTAGTAGCTGGGTCGGTAGTTTTGCGCGTTTTTGGAACTGGTTGACAACAATACCCTCAATCTCCAAGTTTGGGTTATGGTCAGCTTTAACTTCGGCGACAGTATCGAGTAAGGAATACAAGGCTTGTTTTGAAAAAACATCGCAATCGAAGGGAATGATGCAGCTATTTGCGGCGATTAGTGCCGAACGGGTGTAGAAGTTGAGCGCTGGTGGCGTGTCGATAAAAATATTATCAAACTCTCCCATGGTGTCTAACGCTTCTTTCAATTTATATATTTTGTAACGAGATTCAAGCTTTGCGTGTAGATTGTCCATGCCTGGGTGTGATGGCATGACATATAAATTTGGCATACCAGTTTCATAGATAAAATCGCTGAAATCTTTTGGAAATAGGCTTACGTTAAGGGTGTTGGTATAAAAATCTGCCAATGTGGATTCAAGCGTATTTGATTGCTGGCCGAGTAAATAGTGAGTTGAGTTGCCTTGTGTATCAAGGTCGATGACCAAGGTTTTTTTACCTTTCGACGCACTAATTGCGGCTAAATTGCAGGTAATAGTAGATTTGCCAACACCACCTTTTTTATTAAAAATAACACGGTTCATTTTTTAACCACCTTCTTTTTGCGACGTTTAAATTCAGTTTTATGGCAGGTTGGACATGGGGGAATATGTCCGGTTTTTTTAAAGTTCAGTGTCTGTTTACATTGGGTGCACTCAAGAGTGCCAGGGCCTGTAAGCTCTCCTGAATGGTAAAGCGTTCCCTTTATGGTATCTAAGTTTAAGTTCTCCCACTCTAATTTTGCTTTATCGACGACCGAATGGGTCCAGTCACCGATTTTACCCTCTATCAAATTTGACTCAAAAGATAGCCAGTCAGAGAACTCCTTTTTTGTGGTTTGTAGATAGGCTGAGGCGTCTTCTAAGTCCCTTTTTAAATAGTCGGCAACTTTACTTGCTTCCTCTTTTGTCAGTTCGCCTAGTTCAACGGCTTTTTCTTGTGCATGTTTTAGGTTTTCACTAAGAGTTGGAATAGCAATTTTTTCAGCCCGTTCAACGGTGTCATGGAGGCGTTGCATCATCTTATCGTAGGCTTGAAGTAACTTATCTTGTATTGAGTTGTTCATAAGATCTCCCTGTATGAAGGTCTAGTCTTCTCAATTCAACTTCAGACCCATTGGGCTTAAAGTTTATACAAACAGAAGATGTAACCTTCTATTTAATTCAACTTTAGATTTATAGGTAGCTAAGGTATTCTACCCACCTTATTAAATAGTGTGTCCGACGGTAAAAAAATGCAAGAAGAATATCAACCTTCTCTTATTGAAAAGAGTGTTCAAGAAAAATGGCAATTAACGGGGGCTTTTGAAGTAACCGAGGACACAACAAAGGAAAAATACTATTGTTTGTCTATGTTTCCGTATCCGAGTGGGCGGTTACATATGGGACATGTTCGTAATTACACCATTGGTGATGTAGTTAGCCGTTACCAGCGGATGAAAGGTAAAAATGTGATGCAACCGATGGGTTGGGATGCCTTTGGGTTACCGGCGGAAAATGCAGCGATGAAACATGGAGTGCACCCTGGTGGCTGGACCTCAGATAATATTGATTATATGCGCACCCAACTTAAACAATTGGGTTTTGGTTATGATTGGAAGCGTGAAGTAGCCACTTGTAATGATGATTACTATCGTTGGGAACAGTGGTTCTTTACGCGCTTACTTGAAAAAGACTTGGTGTATAAAAAAACAGCACCGCTTAACTGGTGTCCAGATTGTAATACGGTGTTAGCAAATGAACAGGTGATTGATGGTTGCTGTTGGCGTTGTGATAACGAGGTTGAAAAACGCGAAATTTCACAATGGTTTATGCGAATTACAAACTATGCTGACGAATTATTGAGCTCGTTGAAAGAGTTGGAAGGCTGGCCTGAGCAGGTTCGCACTATGCAGCAAAACTGGATTGGTCGTTCAGAAGGTGTTGAACTGTCGTTTGATATTGAAGGCAGTGATAGTACCTTACCTGTTTATACGACACGACCAGATACTTTAATGGGTGTTACCTATGTTGCGGTTGCGGCAGAGCACCCTCTGGCTCTCCAAGCGGCAGAAAATAATACCGATATTGCTGAATTTTTAGATCAATGTAAAACCATGGAAACATCGGAAGCTGCGATGGAGACAATGGAGAAAAAGGGCATTGATTCGGGGCTTAAGGCGATTCATCCATTAACGGGTGAGACGGTACCTATTTGGATCGCAAATTTTGTATTAATGCATTATGGAACCGGAGCAGTGATGTCAGTGCCTGCTCATGATCAGCGTGATTTCGAGTTTGCGAACAAGTATGGCTTAGCAATCAAGCAAGTTATAGCTACCGATAACCCTGGTGAGATTGATCTTACAAAGCAAGCGTATACGGGCAAAGGAACGTTACTTAATTCAGCGGAATTTGATGGTTTAGATTTTCAGCAGGCCTTCGATGCAATTGCTGAATCATTAAGTGCCAAGGGTAAGGGCAAAAAAACGGTTAACTTTCGTTTGCGTGATTGGGGTATTTCACGTCAACGTTATTGGGGAACACCTGTGTCGGTTATTTATTGTGATGACTGCGGTACTGTGCCAGTGCCCGATGAGCAGTTACCGGTTATTTTGCCTAAGGATGTGTCCTTGGAAGGGGTCGGGTCGCCCTTAGCAAGGCACGAAGAATTTATTAATACAAGCTGTCCAACGTGTGGTCAGCAAGCTAAAAGAGAAACCGATACGTTTGATACGTTCATGGAGTCTTCATGGTATTTTGCACGTTATTGTTGTGCAGATAATGATCAAGCGATGTTAGATGAACGAGCTAACTATTGGCTGCCGGTTGATCAATATATCGGTGGTATTGAACATGCTATTTTGCATCTCCTGTATTCGCGGTTTTATACAAAATTATTGCGTGACCTTGGCTTGGTGTCTTGCGATGAGCCGTTTAAGAACTTGTTAACGCAAGGGATGGTGCTTAAAGATGGCACGAAAATGTCAAAATCGAAAGGCAATACGGTTGATCCGCAAGGTTTAATTGAAAAGTACGGTGCCGATACGGTGCGCCTATTCACTATGTTTGCTGCGCCTCCAGAGCAATCATTAGAATGGTCTGACAGCGCAGTCGAAGGCTCATTTCGATTTATTCGTCGCTTATGGCGTCAAGTCAAAGAGCATGTCGATGGCGGCTTAATCAGCGGATATACAGTTGATCAATTAAGCAGTGAAGATAAGGTGCTTCGTCGACAGGTCCATGAAACCTTAAATAAGGTCAATGATGATTATGGTCGCCGTTTAACGTTCAATACAGCCATTGCGGCTAATATGGAATTGTTAAACTCAGTGTCTAAATTTAAAGCCGAAACGGATGCTTCTCGAGCCTTGCTACAAGAAGCGTTAGAAAGCATTGTATTGATGTTGTCGCCGATTATTCCTCATGTTTGTGATCAGATGTGGCAAGCCTTGGGTCATCAGGATCCACTGATCGACGTAACGTGGCCAGAATTTGATGAGACGGCGTTGGTGTTGGACGAAGTGCAAATGGTGGTGCAAGTAAATGGCAAATTAAGAGCTAAGCTGATGGTGGCGGCCGATGCATCTAAAGAAAGCATAGAAAAGTTAGCGTTATCAGAGGACAATGTTAATAAATTTATTGACGGAAAACCTGTTCGAAAGGTTATTATTGTGCCGAAGAGACTGGTTAATATTGTTATTTAGCGGACTAAAATATGATGAACACTCGAACACACTTTTTTGTGATACTGCGTTTAATGACAATACTTTGCCTGTTGTCAGTTTCATTAACGGCGTGCGGTTTTAAATTACGAGGAGCTTTCGAGCTACCTGCTGAACTTCAGAAAATTTATGTGGCTGGCCCTCAGCACACTGACTTAGTAAGAGATTTGAAAGAGCTGCTTGGGTACTCCGCAGAAGTGGTAAGCCAGCGTTCAGATGCCGATGCGATATTAACGATTAAAAAAGAAGAGTCAGAAAATAGAACCTTGAGTGTGGACTCAAGAGGTAAAGTTCGTGAGTCAGAAATGCAGTACTCCGTCATTTATAGTTTGGTGATGGCGAATGGTCAGGTGCTTTTAGATGACCAAGCGCTATTATTAGTGCGTGATTTCATCAACGATGAAAATGACATTATAGGTCGAACCAATGAGTCAGCGGTTATTGCGCGTGATTTAAAACGAGATGCGGCCCAACAAATTTTAAGGCATATACAAGCAGTAAAAGTAGACGCGGTGGTTCATTAACTCAATTAGCTGGCCTGTGTTGGGCCAGAGCCTATGCAGTTAGACGTTAATCAATTATCCTCTTCGCTGAATAAGAAACTAGCACCGGTGTATTTAGTGTCCGGTGCTGAGCCATTACAGCAAGGTGAGGCTGTTGACTTAATTCGTCAGCAGGCCAGAAACGCGGGGTTTGTGAACCGTCAGGTGTTGCATGTTGAGGGGCAGTTTGACTGGAACCAGCTTTATGCCGCTAGTTTGAACCAGTCATTATTTGCCGAAAAGAACCTAATTGAATTAAATTTACCAACGGCTAAACCGGGGCGAGAAGGATCACAAGCGATTGAAAAAATGCTAGATGATTTGTCTGCCGACAATCTACTGATTATTGTCGCTGGCAAGTTAGATGGTTCTGCAAAAAAGTCAAAATGGTTTAAATCGATAGATCAACATGGGGTAGTGGTGCAAGTGTGGCCTCTGGTTGATGATAAATTGTTGAGATGGTTGGACCATCGTCTGAAGCGAAAAGGCTTAAAGGCAAGCGCCCAAGGTGTTAAATT
Organism: Cycloclasticus zancles 78-ME; assembly: GCF_000442595.1. Lineage (NCBI taxonomy): Bacteria > Pseudomonadati > Pseudomonadota > Gammaproteobacteria > Thiotrichales > Piscirickettsiaceae > Cycloclasticus > Cycloclasticus zancles. Next base: position 786,192 of record NC_021917.1, read on the forward strand.
GCTAGCAGACAGTGTTGAGGGGAATTTGCTGGCTGCTGATCAAGAAATTGAAAAACTTCACACATTATTTGGCCCAGTAGAATTATCAATAGAAGACATCTCAAATACGGTGGCAGATAATGCACGGTATGATGTTTTCAAGCTGACCGATAGCTTGCTGTTGGGTGACGCGGCAAGAGCACTTCAAATATTAAAAGGCTTGTTAGGGGAAAAGCTGGCGGCACCTGTCGTTTTATGGGCTTTAATGCGCGAATTACGGATTCTTGCCAGCTTAAGCTTTGAAGAAAAAACAATGGGTCGACGTGACGCAACGTTTAAAAAGCACCGGATTTGGGACAGTAAAAAAAACACTTATATGAAGGCTCTATCTAGAGGAGGGCTTGGTCAGTGGCAAGCGATGATTCAGGCTTGCGCAAAGGCCGAACGGGTGACAAAAGGTGTTGAGACAGGGGATGAATGGCTGATGATTGAGCAAATTTGTTTAGCGTTTTGTGAGCCGAAACGTTTCAATAACCAACCGTAGTATAATTAATGTCAAAAATAATGATTTTTATAGGAAAAAAATGAGTGAACTAAAAGACTATATGTATAGCGTGGGTGAGCGGGCAAAACGTGCTGCCCGTGTTATTGCTAATGCAGATACTGGCGTTAAAAATCAAGCTCTGGCGTTTATAGCTGATGAAATAGAACATCAACAAAGTGCTATTTTACAGGCCAATGCGCTAGATGTAAAAGCTGGCCAGGACAGTGGCCTTGATGCTGCTTTATTAGATCGTTTAGCGTTGAATGAAGAACGTGTACAGGCCATCTCAGAAGGCTTAAGGCAGATAATCGCCTTACCTGATCCTGCAGGAGAAATCAGTCAAATTAACTCACGACCTTCGGGAATAAAAGTTGGTCAAATGCGTGTCCCATTAGGTGTGATCGGTATTATTTATGAGTCACGTCCTAATGTAACTGCCGATGCGGCTGCGTTATGCCTGAAGTCAGGTAACGCAAGTATTTTACGTGGCGGCTCGGAAGCAAAACACTCAAATCAAGCCATTGCAGCTTGTATTACCAAAGGTTTAAATCAAGCAGGCTTACCAACCGAGGTGGTTCAAGTTGTTGAAACAACGGACCGTAATGCGGTTGGTGAGTTAATACGTATGGAAGATTTTGTGGATGTTATTATCCCACGAGGCGGTAAGGGCCTGATTGAACGGGTCACTAAAGAAGCACGGGTGCCAGTGATTAAGCATTTGCATGGAGTATGTCATGTCTATATTGACGATTTGGCGGATAAAGAAATGGCGAAATCGATTGCGCTCAATGCAAAAACACAGCGTTATGGTACCTGTAATACAATGGAAACTTTATTGCTGGCCGAAGGTATTGCAAAAGATATCTTGCCGGAATTAGCGAAACTCTACACTGATAAGGGAGTGGAGTTACGTGGCTGTGAAAAAACTTGTCAAATTATACCCAGTTGCGAGAAAGCTGTTGAGGCTGATTGGGACGAAGAGTACCTTGCCCCTATTTTGTCAATTCGGGTTGTTGATGATATGACAGCTGCTATGGATCATATTCATCAGCATGGGTCTGGGCATACCGAGTCAATTGTGACGGCCGATTATTCTAAGGCAATGCAATTTTTACGTGAGGTTGATTCGAGCTCTGTGATGGTCAATGCCTCGACACGGTTTGCAGATGGCTTTGAGTATGGTTTGGGTGGTGAAATAGGTATCAGCACCAACAAGCTGCACGCGCGTGGCCCTGTTGGGCTGATTGGTTTGACGACGCAAAAATATATTGTGTTAGGTGATGGGCATATTCGTCAGTAGTTTTGCTTCATTAATGGGCTTGTTGTTTGCTTGTTTTGAGATGCTGTGAGTGATGGCCAAATTTATTGGAATATATGGCGGGACGTTTGACCCCATTCATTTGGGGCATTTGACAGCGGCAAGCGCAGTGCAAAAAGAGATAGGCTTAGATGAGGTGAGAATGGTTTTATCAGCTAATCCACCGCATCGTATTGCGCCGGTGTTATCAGCGGAACAACGATTCTCTTTATTGAAGTTGGCAGTGAGTGAGTCCCCCTCGCTAGTGGCGGATAGTTGCGAAATGGAGCGAAGTGGGCCGAGTTATATGGTAGATACGTTATCGGATTTTCGTCGAAAGTATCCAAATGACTCGCTGGTGTTGGTGTTAGGCATGGAGGCTTTTAATGGTTTGATGTCGTGGCATCGCTGGGAAGAGCTAATAAAATTGACGCATATCGTGGTGACCGATCGTGCTGGGTTTGATAACCAGTTTGAAGCAGCAGTAAAAAGTTATATTACCCCTTTTTTAACAAAGGATAAGTCGCAACTAAAGCAGCAAACACATGGTAAAATTTACTGTCAGTCAGTGAAGCCTCTCGATATTTCGGCAACACAGATTAGACAACGCATTAAAGATAAAAAAACTGTAAAAGAAATGCTGACGAGTCAGTGTTTAGATGTGATTAACAAAAACAGTTTTTATAGATAACTCAATAATTAGAAAATAAGGTATAGAAAATATGGCTCAGCAGTTATTAACAAAAGTCACCGAAGCGCTGGATGATAAAAAAGGTCAGCACATTGAAGTGATTGATGTGAGCGGTAAGTGCTCTTTTGCTGATCATATAGTGATTGTGACAGGCTCATCAAATAGACATGTAAAGTCTCTTGCAATGGAAGTATCGATGGTTTCTAAAAAGCACGGATTAATACCCCTCGGTATTGAAGGAATGGATGCGGGTGAATGGGTGCTAATAGACCTGGGTGATACGATTGTTCATGTTATGCAGCCGAATATTCGTGAGTTCTACCAACTTGAAAAGCTTTGGACGGTCGAGACAGATACTTAAAGATTGATTTAAGTTCATTGTTTGTTCATTTAAGTGAGTTAAGATAAGGAACAAAACAAAGAAATGGCAATGATTTTAAATGCTCGATTTTATGAATCAATGGTTTTTAACCATACGTATTAATAGGGAGATTTTGGATGAATAATAAAACCTTAGTAACAGGCATTGCAGCTGGTTTAATGTTTACATTAGCTGGTTGTACGACAGTAAACCCATATACACAAGAACAACAAACCAGTAAAGCGGCGATGGGTGCAGGAGCGGGTGCTGTAACAGGCGCTATAATAGGCGCAATGAAAGGGGACCGAAAAACGGCATTGAAAGGTGCAGTCTTGGGTGCGGCAGCAGGCGGTGGTGTTGGTTACTATATGGATGTGCAAGAGGCGAAATTACGTCAACGTCTAAGTGGAACAGGGGTAAGCGTTAGCCGTGTTGGAAACAACCTTATATTGAATATGCCCGGCAATGTTACGTTTACAACTGGTAACTCAAGTATTAATGCAGGCTTCTATCAAGTGCTGGACTCAGTGGCGATTATTCTTAAAGAATATTCAGATACGACCATTACGGTCATTGGCCATACAGATAGTGTAGGTGATGAAGCGTATAACCAAGGTTTATCTGAACAGCGCGCACAAAGTGTAGCGAGCTACCTACGCTCACAAGGTGTGGTTGGCCAACGGTTTAATGTAATGGGCTATGGTGAGCAAAGTCCAATTGCAAGTAACTCTACAAAAGAAGGGCGAGCACAAAACAGGCGAGTGGAAATAACATTAACACCATTAAATGTTAGGTAGCACTGCGTTAGCTTACAGCGTATTTTAAGGAGCTTGTTACGATAAGGGCTCAAAAGAAAGTATAAAGGCGGCTCAGTTGAGCCGCCTTTTTCATAAATCATAGGTCGTATATGAAGCTGAAAATTTTAGCAGTAGGGCAAAAAATGCCCAGCTGGGTGAGTCATGGCTATCAGGAGTACGCAAAGCGAATGCCTCGGGAATGCTCACTTGAAATGATTGAAATTCCCCCTGCAAAAAGGACTAAGCAAAGTAATGTGTCGAAAGTGGTGGAGCTGGAGGGGAAAAAGATTTTATCCATGATTAAAGATGTTGATTATGTCGTGGCCCTTGAGGTGAAAGGAAAGCAGTGGTCAACAGAAGAACTTGCAAATAAGTTATCGGCTTGGCAAGGTGTTCAACCGTCAATAATTTTTATTATCGGTGGTGCAGACGGTCTTTCTGCCGAGTGCTTAAAAAGAGCCAATGAACAATGGTGCTTATCCGCCTTGACGTTTCCTCATCCTCTTGTGCGTGTTGTTCTTGCTGAACAGTTATATAGAGGCTGGAGCCTGATGAATAACCATCCCTACCATAGAGAATGAAGCGATTAATATTAGCATCGGCATCACCAAGGCGGGCTGAATTGCTGCGTCAGTTGGGTGTTGAGTTTAATGTAAAACCTGTCGATATAGATGAAACTCCGTTAAAGGGTGAGTTGCCATATGATTATGTTCAGCGTTTGGCAATAGAGAAAGCCAAAGCAGCAAAGGTTTTTCATCCGGAACAAGAGGTATTGGTGCTAGGGTCGGATACGACCGTTGTTATCGAGGGGGAGATTTTAGGTAAACCAGATAGCAAAGAACATGCCTTGGCAATGTTAAGGAAACTGTCAGGTAAGCGACACACAGTGTTAACATCGGTGGCCGTTATGGGGCAACAAAATGCGTGTGTCGTTAGTGAAAGCACGGTGACATTTTCAACTCTCTCAGATCATCAGCTTGAATGGTATTGGTTAACAGGGGAGCCAAAAGATAAAGCCGGCGCCTATGCAATACAAGGTAAAGGCGCTGTTTTTATTACCGAACTGAATGGCAGTTTTTCAGGTGTTATGGGGCTTCCTATCTATGAAACAGCTCAGTTACTTAAACAACATGGACTTGATGTAAGCCAAGGTAAAACTGTTTAATTTTTTCAACTGGAATGATAGGGGCAAAACGTGATGCTATTGTTGAATGGCTCCATGACAGGCGCTTATAGAGGGTCGTTATTAGGCATAACACAAAAGCCTTAGTCAGCCTCAGGTTTATCGGCAACTTTTCCGTCCCATACCGGTAAAACTATTAATGTTTGTGTGGGACTAGTTTTTACATTTTTTATTTGCAAGTTGGTTATCTGTTTTTATCAGCAAATTGATAAATGCGGCGGTGTAATAAGCGTAAAATCAACGCAGTAAAAAAGGCTTTTCATAGTAAAGTGGTCAATACCCTAACTATATTCATCAATACTAAATAACCAATGGTTTAGAAAAAATGAGCGATGAAATTCTGATAAATATCACGCCGCCTGAGACACGGGTGGCGGTGCTTGAAAATGGTGTCTTGCAAGAACTGATTATTGAGCGCCAGCGTAAACGAGATGTTGTTGGAAATTTATATCGTGGTGAAATATGTCGTGTTATGCCAGGTATTCAAGCGGCTTTTGTGGAAATTGGTATCGGCCGGGCTGGTTTTTTACATGCATCTGACGTGTTGGTGGCGGGGGAAACTCCTTCGGAAGACAAAGGCATCGAGCATTTTTTGCAGCAAGGTCAAAAAGTTGTCGTACAAGTTTTGAAAGCCCCCATTGGTACAAAAGGCCCGCGTTTAACGATGAGTATTTCAATTCCATCTCGTTACCAAGTTTTTTTGCCTTATTCTGAAAAATTAGCGCTGTCCCAACAATTAGAAGACGAAGCCGAGCGAGAACGGTTGCTAGCGTGTATGGAGATTTTTAAAGAGCAAGGTTACTCAGGTGGTTATATCGCAAGAACTGCGTCAGAAGGGGTTAGTGAAGAGAGTATTCGCGCTGATATGCTGTTTCTTAACAAACTTTGGGAAGTGATCAGTCTTCAAGTAAAAGAAGTGCCTATTGGGCTTATTTATGAAGATTTACCTTTGGCTTTGAGGATATTACGGGATTGGTATCAAACATCAGTCACTAAAATTGTTATAGATTCGAAGAGTAACTTTGATCGAATGCTGGATTTTTCAATCAAGTTTATGCCGGAAGTAGAACACTTATTAGAATTGTATAAAGGCCATCGGCCCTTATTCGATATGTACAGCATTGAAAGTGACATAAAGGCAGCATTGGAAAGAAAAGTGCCGTTAAAGTCAGGTGGGCATTTGATACTTGACCAAACAGAAGCAATGACAACGGTTGATGTTAATACTGGCAGTTATTTAGGACGAGGTAATCAAGAGCAAACTATTTTTAAAACTAATATGGAAGCGGCTCAAGTTACTGCACACCAGTTACGGCTGAGAAACTTGGGTGGCATTATCATCATCGATTTCATTGATATGCATAACGAAGAGCATAAAGCGGCGGTGTTGAATGCCTTAGAAAAAGCAATGATTAAGGATCATGCAAAATATACAATTAGTAATGTTTCCGAGTTAGGTTTGGTCGAAATGACACGTAAGCGGACGCGGGAAAGTTTGGAGCAAGTGTTGTGTGAACCTTGTGCTACGTGTTCAGGCACGGGGATGGTGCGAACACCAGAAACGACGTGTTATGAGATTTTTCGTGAAATTATACGAGATGCTCGGCAATACGAAGCAAAGGAGCTATTGGTGTTGGCGTCAAATGAAGTTGTCGACATGATGCTCGATGAAGAATCAACAACATTGGCAGACTTAGAATCTTTTGTTGGTATACGCATTCGTTTTAGAGCAGAAAATGAATATACCCAAGAACAATATGATGTGGTGCTAGTATAAAACTAGAGTATTAATAGTGAGTAAAGTACGTTTATTTGGACATTCCTTATTATGGTTTTTTACCGTAAGTCTTGGTGTGCTTGCGGTATTGCTAATGACGGCACGATTTTTTTTAACAGAGGTGCCCGAGTACAAACATGATTTAGAAGTGTATTTGTCTGAAGAAATAGGTGCTGAGGTTGGTATTACCAGCTTGTCGGCGAGAATGTCTGGTTTCAATCCACAGTTAAGCCTAAGAGGGATAACAATAAATGGGCTGAACAAACAAACAAACGCACTCAAGGTGGGTGAAATTCGCTTATCGTTTAATCCACTTGATTTGGTGACGGGGGAAACCAAGCCAAATAAAATAACCATCGTTAATAGTCATATTAAAATACAGCGGCTTGCTGATGGGCGTTTTTCTCTCGTTGGTTTGACAACTGCAAAAAACACGGATGCTTCATCAGGTGACTTTTCTTGGTTATTAGAGGGTAGACGTTATGAAGTAATGGATAGTCAGATCATATGGCAAGACGATTTACGAGACTTGCCAGACATTACCCTTGAAAAGGCAAATATCATTTTTCAAAACAAGGGGCCAGAACATGCACTCAAAGTGACTGCGGCATTGCCAACAGAAAAAGGGGGAACCTTTGTTTTAGCTATTAAAGTTAGAGGGGATGTTTTATCAACAACAAACTGGGATGCTAAAGGCTACTTTAAGGCAGAAGGCATTGATATAGCTGAATACCTGACGCGGTTAAAAGTAGAAACGTTGTCTATTGACCAAGGTGAAGGTGATGTTGAGCTTTGGAGTACGTGGAAAGCCGCTAAATTGTCAAAGGTTAAAGGCAATGCCTTGGTACGAAGAGCCAGCCTTAGGCAGGGCGATAATGAAATCAATGTGTCTGACTTTAGTAGTCATTTTGCTTGGGAAACCATTTTGAATGGTTGGACATTAAAAGCCCAAGATGTTGTGTTTAAAACACAGAACAGCATGCAGAAGGAAAGCCAATTTAATGTGCAATATCGCTCGGATAATGCGGATAATTATTCCTTTGATGTAACAGCAAATGGGCTTAATTTAAAGGCCATTACCAGTATTTTTCAGTCTGTTAATGTGACAGACGATTCTGTCTTACCTATTCTTAAAGAGGTTAAACCAACGGGTTTATTAAATCATGCAAGTGTTTCTATTCAACGCCGAGACACACAGCTTAGCTGGGCTACTTGCGGCGAGCTTCAAGGCTTGACGAGCGAGGCGTATGAAGCATTTCCAAGTATTAATAATTTTTCTGGAACAGGCTGTGCAACGCAAGATAAAGGTTGGTTACAGCTTGATGTGGATAACGGCTCGATACACTTTACGCCGCTGTTTAGAGAACCGATAACGGTTGATCAGCTAAATGGTCAGTTAACGTGGCATAAAGACGCGTATGGCTGGTCAATAAAGTCTGATCATATCACGATGAATTCACCGCATATTGCGACACAAACACGGGTGAACGTTACGTTACCTGATGGCGATGAAAAACCTTCGATCGACTTGCAAACAAATTTTGGTGCAGCGGATAGCCGCTATACAGCGCTTTATTTACCGGTTGGTATCATGGGCAAACAGGTTGTTAATTGGTTAGATGCAGCTTTTATAGAAGGTGAGGTTCAAGGAGGTGGGTTATTACTTAGCGGTCCATTATCAAGTTTCCCATATCGTCAAAATGAAGGTGTTTTTCAAGTGCTATTTAGCGCACAAAATCTCCGCTTACATTATGCAGATAAGTGGCCAGATGCGTTAGGCGTGTCAGCGGATATTGAATTTAAAAATGAAGGGATGAAGATTGATGGGCATGAAGGCTTAATAGCGGGTAATGAAATTGATCATGTTCTTGTTAATATCGCAGATTTTAAAACAGATAAATACTTACACCTAAGCGGTAAGGTTAAGAATGATATTCAAGGCTTATATACCTTTTTTAAGCAGTCACCGCTTAATGAACAGATGAGTGGCTTATTAGACTACAGCACTGTGTCTGGGTCCTCGGTTTTAGATTTAAACCTTGATATACCGCTTAGGAAAAACCTTAAAACAAAGGTGAAAGCGAAAGCGCAATTAAAAGATAATCGCCTAACGGTTCCTGATGTTGGGCTGGTTATTAATGCTATTGAAGGTGAAATTGAATATGACGACCAAGGCATACGTGGGGACTCAATTACTGGGCATTTCTTAGATGAAAAACTTAGTCTAGCGATCAAGACGGAAAAAGATAGTACGGTCATTGAAGGTAAGGGCCCGTTAACTATTTCGCGTCTTGCAAAACAGTACCCGTCAGACTTTTGGAGGCATATTAAGGGTGCTGGTTTGGCCAAGGTAAAGGTTGAGTTACCGCATAAGGGGTTAGCGACTGGAAGGTTATCGACGATCACATTAAGCAGTTCTCTCAAAGGGGTAGGGGTGGACTTACCCGCGCCGGTAGGTAAGCAAAAAAATCAAGTAAAGCCCTTTAAGGCGATAGTGCAGCTGGGTCAGTCCTCATTACCAATTAAAGCCTGGTATGGAGACAGCCTTAAAACCTATATACGATTAACCAATAGTCAGGATAAAAAACTGGCCCTAGAAAAAGCAGATATTCATTTTGGTAAAGACGAGTCGAAACTACCGGTAAAGCAGGGAGTTCAGTTATCTGGGGAAATCGAGGTGTTAAATATTACACAGTGGCAGCAAGCTCTTGGTGTTGACACAAGTCGTATATCAGAGCCGCCCATGATCAACCAATTTAACCTCAATATTCGAACGCTAGAATGGCTAGATAGAATTTTTGATAATGTGCTTGTTAGTGGCACGCATCAGCACTCAACTTGGTCGGGCGAGGTCAACAGCCCAACTGTTATAGGTCGATATAAAGTGCCGGACAAATTTGTTGATGGAAGCACAATAAGTCTAGAGTTAGATACCTTGAAACTACCCTCTAATGAGGGGCAGGTATATAGCGGCAAAATACCGCCAATGAGCCCTACTGATATCCCAAATCTAGATTTGAGTAGCAAAGAGTTTTTTATTGGGCGCTCAAAACTAGGAACGCTGACATTGCAGCTTCGTCAAAAAGATAATGGAGTCGTGATTGAAACATTATCTTTAAAATCAGATCGTGATGACTTTAAAGCGGGCGGCGCGTGGGAAGTTCTGGATGGGCAAAGTATAACGGGTTTAAAAGGAACGCTTAATAGTCAGTCATTAGGTTCTTTGTTAGCGGATATGCACATCACCAAGAAACTGAAAGATGCGCCTGTCGAGTTTTATTTTGATTTGAACTGGTTAGGCGAGCCGCAAGATTTCTCAAAAGATACGCTCAGTGGGTATGCAGAGATAAAATCAGGTCAAGGGCGTTTGTTAGATGTCGAGCCTGGCATTGGGCGGATTTTTGGTTTGTTGAGTCTAAATACACTGCAAAGGCGCTTGCAGCTCGACTTTAGTGATTTGGTACAAAAAGGCTTGAGTTTTGATAAAATAAAAGGGCGCTTTAACTTGCTAAAAGGCGAGGCATCTACAAAGCGTTTTTATTTAGAAAGCCCGTCGGCTCGCTTAGATTTTCAAGGGGATGTTAGTTTAGTTAACGAACAATTAGATCAGTTGATTACGGTGACACCAAAAACAACGGAAAGCTTACCTTTAGCCGGTGCTATCGCTGGTGGTCCTTTGGTCGGCGCAGCGGTATTTATCGCTCAAAAAATTGCTGGCAAAACAGTGAATAAATTGGCCGGCTATCAATATCGTGTTACCGGGCCATGGCGTGACCCGACGATAGAACAAATTAGTCAACCTGGGGGTAAAATATTTGGCATGATGGATAATGTGTTAACGCCTGTTTTTGATGCAACACTTGGCCAGTTACCTCTTTCAGGGCAGAAGGCTAATGAGCCGTAATGCCATGATGAAAAAAGAGTTAACGGTGGCGGCTGTTCAAATGACATCATCTGACCAACTTGCAGATAATTTAACAGCCGTTGAATATTGGGTGAACCAAGCGGTGTCTGAGGGAGCAAAACTGGTTGTGTTGCCGGAAAACTTTGCACTAATGGCCAAGCACTCGGGGCAACTTCTATCGATTGCTGAAACGTTAGGGGAGGGGGCAATCCAGAGTTTTTTAAGTGAACTCTCAAAAAAGACGGCGTGTTGGATAGTTGCGGGTTCTTTACCGATAAGCTCGCCGGTACAAGATAAAGTATATGCGACGTGTTTGGTCTATAACGCTAAGGGTGAGCGACAGGCGTATTATCATAAAATGCACCTATTTGATGTAGACATAGCGGATGGCAAGAAGCGTTATCGTGAATCAGAGACCTTTTTAGCAGGTGATTGCCCAGTGGTAGTTAATACGCCGTTTGGTAAGATGGGGTTGTCTATTTGTTATGATTTACGCTTTCCCGAACTTTACCGTGAACTGTTACGCCAAGGGGCGGAGTTTATGGTCGCACCGTCGGCTTTTACTGAACTCACAGGTCAAGCACATTGGTCATTATTATGTAGGGCTAGGGCCGTTGAGAATTCGTGTTATATGATTGCGGCTAACCAAGGTGGTCAGCATAATAATGGCCGTTCAACCTTCGGACATAGTATGATTGTCGGTCCTTGGGGTGATGTGCTATCGAGCTTAGACATCGACAATGGTATTGCCCTAGCGACATTCAAAAAATCAGAACTAAACAAGGTCAGAACAAGTCTACCGGCGATTCAGCATAGACGACTTTAATAACGAGACATTATGAGCGATTTAATTCAACAAGCAGAAAGTTTGATTCTTAAACCTGTCGGTTTATCAATTAACGATATAGACAATGTGATGGGGTCATTACTGTCGACTAACATTGATCAGGCAGATATTTACTTTCAATCGTCACGCAGTGAGTCGTGGGTTCTTGAAGATGGTATCGTGAAGGATGGCAATTACAATATAGAACAAGGCGTTGGTCTTCGAGCGGTGAGCGGGGAAAAAACAGGTTTTGCCTACAGTGAGGAACTAACACTGCCGAATATGTTAGCCGCCGCGAACAGCGTCAAAGCAATAGCGAGTGGGGGACGTTCGGGTATTTTAAAGGCTACTATGTTCAATGATATGCCTAGCTTGTATGCACCCATTGACCCATTAAATACCATGACTCGTGAAGAGAAAGTGGCTTTATTAAAACGTATTGATCAGCAAACACGTCAATTGGATGCACGTATTGAACAAGTCGTTATTAGTTTGGTGGGTGTTTACGAAGTTGTACTGGTGGCAACGGATGACGGCAGTCTAAGCAGCGATATCCGACCCTTAGTAAGAATGAATGTGTCGGTTATCATAGAAGAAAATGGGCGACGTGAACAAGGTGGTTCGGGTGGTGGCGCGCGACAAGGTTATGAATACTTCTTAGAAGAAGATCGAGCAATGACTTATGCAAGAGAGGCTGTGCGTTTAGCGCAGGTGAACTTAGAAGCAGTTGAGGCTCCAGCAGGTACCATGACAGTCGTATTAGGGCCTGGTTGGCCGGGGATTCTCCTACACGAAGCAATAGGCCATGGCTTAGAGGGCGATTTTAACCGCAAAGGCAGCTCAGCGTTTAGTGGACGAATTGGTGAAAAGGTGGCCTCGCCATTATGCACTGTGGTGGATGATGGAACGTTGGAAGGTCGGCGTGGTTCACTGTCGGTGGATGATGAAGGTACTAAGACGGCGTGTACAACATTAATTGAAAATGGTGTATTGAAGGGCTATATGCACGATAAAATGAATGCGCGCCTGATGGGGCATGCAGCAACTGGAAACGGCCGACGTGAGTCATATGCACATTTACCAATGCCTAGAATGACAAATACTTATATGTTGCCGGGTAAAAGTGAGCCAGCTGAGATAGTGTCATCGGTAAAAAATGGCTTGTATGCAGTCAATTTTGCAGGGGGGCAGGTGGATATTACCTCGGGTAAGTTTGTGTTTTCAGCCAGCGAAGCCTACTTAATTGAAAACGGAAAAATAACCCAACCTGTCAAAGGCGCAACGTTAATTGGTAATGGCCCAGATGTCTTGAACAAAGTCAGCATGGTGGGGAATGATCTCAAATTAGATCAAGGGGTTGGAACCTGCGGTAAAGAAGGTCAAAGTGTTCCGGTTGGAGTCGGCCAGCCAACACTAAAAATTGATGGCTTGACAGTAGGAGGGACGCATGCCTAAGTCAGTGGATACATCAACTAACAGTGAACAAAAAACGGAGCAATTGAAAAATATTGCAGCCGATATTTTATTAGAAGCAAAAAAACAGGGTGCAGACCAAGTAGAAACGGCTATTAGTGTTGGGCAAGGCCTTTCTGTGAATGCACGCTTGGGGGAAGTTGAAACGATAGAGCATCATCGTGATCAGGGTATTGGTATTACCGTTTATAAGGGCCATAAGAAGGGCTCTGCTAGTTCCACAAAATTGGATTCTGCGGCAATTAAAGAAATGGTGTCTGCAGCGTGTGCAATTGCGAAGTATGCTGAAGAAGATCCATTTTCTGGGCTGCCAGAACAGCAGTATTTGGCAACAACTTTTCCTGACTTATCGTTATATCACCCATGGACTATTAGTGCGGATGAAGCCATTGAAATGGCGGTAAGGTGTGAAGATGCCGCACGTTTTTATGATAAAGACATTAGCAACTCAGAGGGTGCCAGTATTCAAACATTTGAGGGTACCCGTGTACTAGCCAATAGCCTTGGGTTTAATCATGGTTATCCGGCTAGTCGCCATAGCATGAGCTGCTCAGTTATTGGTGAACGTGATGGAACTATGCAGCGCGATTATTGGTACACCGTTGCTCGTCAGGCTAGTGCAATGGATGATGCTAAAAAAGTAGGTGAAATGGCGTCTAAAAGAACCATAAACCGTCTTGGAGCTAAAGCCATTAGCACTAGAAAAAGCCCTATTATGTTTGCTGCTGAAGTCAGCGGTGGCCTGATCGGCCATTTTATATCAGCCATTAGAGGTGGAAATTTATATCGCAAATCATCATTTCTTTTGGACAGTTTAGGTCAGCAAGTTTTTCCTTCATTTATTGATATTTATGAGCAGCCTTTGTTAGCTCAAGCAATGGGTAGTGCAACGTATGATTCTGAAGGTGTGGCCACATCGGCAAGGAACATTGTTAAAGCAGGCGTAGTCGAAGGTTATGTTTTAAGTAGTTACTCAGCGCGTAAGCTAGGGATGAAAACCACGGCTAATGCTGGTGGCGTACATAATTTGACCGTTAAGTCCGGTGAGCTGGATTTTAATGGCATGCTTAAAGAAATGAATACAGGCTTGCTAGTGACTGAATTGATAGGTCAGGGAGTGAATACAATGACCGGTGACTACTCCAGAGGAGCCGCAGGTTTTTGGGTTGAAAATGGGGTCATCCAGTTCCCAGTAGAAGAGGTGACGATAGCGGGTAATTTAAAAGATATTTATCAATCTATTGTTGCTGTGGGTAATGATGTAGACCTTAGAGGGAATACGCGGACAGGGTCTATTTTAGTTAGTGAAATGACCATTGCTGGTTCGTAAGTCAGCGTTTGGACTGATTTAAATTAGAAAAACGGTTGCGAGGCCCAAGAAAGAAAAGAAGCCGATAACGTCGGTGACCGTCGTCAGAATAACGCCCCCAGCAATAGCTGGGTCTATATTCATTTTCTTTAGCGTTAACGGAATGGTGGCGCCGGCCAGTGCAGCAACGATTAAGTTAATAACCAAAGCGACACCAATCAAAAGGCCGAGGGATTGGCTTTGAAACCAAAACCCAGTTATTGCGGCGACAACGCAAGCCCATAGAATACCATTTAAACTGCCGACGGCTAATTCTTTCCATAATAGCCAACGAGCATTGGTAGTGCCAATTTGATTCAGTGCAATGCCTCGTATTACCAGCATTAATGTTTGGCTACCGGCAATTCCACCCATACTGGCAACAATTGGCATAAGAACCGCAAGGGCAACGACCTGTTCAATGGTTGCTGCAAATATACCGATAACCCAAGCGGCTAGAAAAGCGGTGAATAAATTAATTCCTAGCCAAACTGCACGACGTTTAGCGCTCCTTGTGACAGGTGCAAACATGTCATCATCTTCATCTAGACCGGCTAAGCTTAACAAGGAGCGATCGGCTTCATCACGAATAACATCAACAACATCATCAACGGTAATGCGCCCAAGTAATCGATTGTCCTCATCAACAACAGGCGCTGAAACGAGGTTGTAATCTTCGAAGAATAGGGCCACCTCATTAGCAGATAAGGTAGGCAGTAAGGCTTTTTGGTCAGTGATCATGGTGTTGCTCACCGACTCTTTAGAATTGGTTGTCAGTAAGTCTGAGATGTTCAAAATACCTAAATAACGATCATCTCTATCGACAACAAATAATTTGTCAGTATTCGCCGGTAATTCAGTGCGTTGTCTTAGGTACCTTAAAACCACACCAAGATCCACATTTGGGCGAATAGTGACCATGTCAGGGTTCATTAACCCCCCCGCGCTATCCTCATCATAAGACATGACAGACTGTAGTCGTCGTCGGTCTTGGTTTGACATGGCACGGACAACCTGATGCAAAACAACCTTCGGAAGGTCTTCAAAAATATCAGCCAGATCATCAGTATCTAGTGAGCCGACAGCTGCAACTAAGTCGTCTTCATCGGTATGTTCGATAAGCCCTAGGCGTACCTCATCATTTACTTCAACTAAAATGTCACCGGCTAGTTCAGGGTTGGTAAGCTCCCAGACAATACGTCGGTTTTGTAGTGGTAGTGATTCGAGAAGGTTAGCTATTTCAGCAGGATGAAGTTCGTTTAGTTGGGCTTCAATTTTTGATAAAGCACCGCTGTCGAGGTTACCGGCGAGTAAACGTAGGTGCTCATGGGTGTTCTCATGTTGTGGAGAAGCTGACATATCAATAATAAAAATCAGGTACTGTAAACACCTAATATTCTAGCGTAATCATTTGTTGACTGCTTTGTTATTTATGCGAACTGTCAAGGCCGAATAGACTTAGGTTAATTCGCGGTGTCGAGTGATTACGTTAAGTGCTTGAGAAGTAAGGTATTTTGCTAACTTTTCTGTGAGGTAAACAGAGCGGTGTTGTCCACCGGTACAGCCTACAGCAATGGATAAATAATTACGGTTTGTATTGATAAACTCTGGCACCCAGCGAGTCAGGAATTTAGCGGTATCTTGAAGAAAATCTTGAACGAGTTGTTTATCATCTAGAAACTCGATAACAGGTTTGTCTAACCCGGTGAATTCACGCAAACTTGGTTCCCAATATGGGTTAGGGAGGCATCGAGCATCAAATACAAAGTCGACGTCATTGGGTGCACCGTGTTTGTACCCAAAGGACATGACTTGAAGCGACAAACCTGTGCTGTTATCAAAGCTTACACGTTCACGAATGATTCCGCGTAACTCATGCACATTGCTGTGCGTTGTATCAATTTGGATGCTTGCATGACTTGAGATTAAGCTAAGTCGGTTAAGTTCTAAGTCTAGCGCCTCATCTAACGAGGTATTGCTGTCAGATAAGGGGTGTTTTCGTCGAGTTTCACTAAAACGCTTAATTAAACTGCCTTTACTGGCTCTAAGAAAGATAATGTCATAATCGATATTATTGCTTTTTAGTTGTTCAATAAAACCGCTGAACTGCTCCAAGGACGACGGGTCATTACGTGCATCGATGCCAACAGCGGCTTTGCTAAAGAGAGGTTTTTTTGAATCTGTCAGCAATGTTGCAAAATCTGATAATAAGGCAACAGGTAAATTATCCGTGCAGTAAAAACCGGCGTCTTCCAAGGTATCTAAAGTGACGCTTTTTCCTGATCCGGATAAACCACTAACGATAATAAATTTCATAATAAGTCAGTAAAAAGGCCGACGGTGAAGTCGGCCTTAATTAATTAGCGGTGAGCGTTAGTCTTTTCTTTGTGTTTTATAACTTGTCTATCTAACTTGTCAACCAAGTTGTCGATGGCTGCATACATGTTTTCTTGCGTATCTTCAGCAAAAATTTTTGAGCCGTTTAGCTGAATAGTCGCTTCTGCTTTTTGTTCAAGTTTTTCAACGGATAAAACAACATGTACATCGATAACTTTATCAAAATGACGTTTAATTTTACCAAATTTTGTATTTGTATATTCTCTAATTGCATCGGTAATTTCAACGTGGTGTCCAGATAGATCTAATTGCATATAACTCTCCTGTTTTGGTGGTAAAAAATCAAAGAATTCGCTTCCTTTGACTAGAAGGGGGTATTGAGATGGATTCGCGGTATTTGGCGATCGTTCTTCTCGCAACGTTAATGCCTTTTTCTCCCAGTATAACGGCAATTTTATTGTCGCTAAGAGGCTTTTTAGGGTTTTCGTTACTAACAAGTTCTTTAATAAAGGCTCGAATCGCAGTAGCGGAACACTCTCCACCTGTGTCAGTTGAAACATGGCTTGAAAAGAAATGCTTGAGTTCAAAAATACCGTTGGGTGTATGCATGTATTTGTTTGTCGTAACGCGTGAAATGGTTGATTCATGCATTTCAACGGTTTCAGCGATGTCACGTAATACCATCGGCTTCATGGCGATAGCGCCATGCTCAAGGAATTCATGCTGCCGGTTAACAATTTCTTGTGCGACTAACATCAACGTTTCATTTCTGCTTTGTAGGCTTTTTAAAAACCAACGCGCTTCTTGCAAGTGGTTTTTCATGGCCTGAGTGTCGGTGCTTTTATCGCCGTGTTTAATCAGCGTTTGGTAATAAGGATTAATACGAATATTTGTCGCGATCTCTCCATTGATAGAAACCTGCCAGCGACCTTTTACTTTGTTAACATAAACATCAGGTGTGACGTATTCGGTACTGGTTTCTTCAACACCTGACCCTGGTCGTGGATCGAGCTGCTGAATAAGAGCAATAATCTGCCCTAATGTATCGTCATCAACGCCCATCTGGCGTTTAAGTTTTGTACTATCTTGAGAGCCAAGTGCTGGCATACAGTTGCTGACCAGTTCGATAGCAAGTGACAAAAACGGCGTATTTTCTGGCAATTGCTTTAATTGAATGAGCAAGCAATCTTGTAAATCAAGTGCTCCAACACCTATGGGGTCGAATGACTGCACTTTATGTAAAACAGCAATAACTTCATCTAGATCTAAATTGTCTAGTTGCTCTGACAGGTATTGGTGAATAAGCTCAGGGCTTGAATTTAGATAACCGTTGTCGTTGATACTGTCGATAATGGTGGTGGCTATGACGCGGTCAGTATCTGAGAAATTGGTTAACTCCATCTGCCACGTCAGGTGATCATGTAAAGTCTGCTTAGCAGAATTGATACTACCAGGGTCAGGGGCGATACTGTCTGAAGCTTGATTAAGTCCGGGTGAGGGGGTTAGGTCGTAAATGTCATCCCATGAAGTGTCGACGGCTAACTCGTCAGGTAGAAGGTCCTGTGAACCTTCGCTGGTTTTTTCATCGGCGGGGAGATTTTTCTTGTCTATAGCATCTTGATTAGCAGGAAGCTCTTCGTCCGGAACTTCCAACATCATATTGCCATCTAGGACGGTTTGGATTTCTTGTTGAAGCTCTACTGTCGATAATTGCAGCAAGCGAATAGCCTGTTGCAATTGAGGGGTCATTGTTAAATGCTGACCTATTCGAAGCTGTAATGACTGCTTCATTTATACCGCCTGTTGTACAAAAGAATTAAAAACTTGCTGACATCTCATGTTGTAAGTTTAGCCCATATTTCAACAAAAAGAATGACTTTTAATTGGAAATTACATGCGAAATTCATGCCCTAGATAAACGTCCCGTACCTCGCGGTGTTCTAAGATATCTTCAGCTGATCCTTCGGTGATAACACGACCATTATTTAGGATGTATGCACGATCACAAGTACCTAGGGTTTCCCTAACATTATGGTCGGTAATGAGGACACCGATATCTCGTTCGGTTAAGTGATGGATGATTTTTTGAATATCAATAACAGAGATGGGGTCAACGCCGGCAAAAGGCTCATCTAACAATACAAAACGAGGTTCAGTGGCTAACGCACGGGCTATTTCTAATCGGCGTCTTTCACCGCCAGAAAGTGCTAAGGCATTTTGAGTACGTAATTGATCGATTGCAAACTCATTTAATAACTCATCAAGAACCAGTTCTTGCTGGCCGGGTGAGAGTGTTTTTCGTGTTTGTAGAACGGCGCGAATATTGTCTTCTACGCTTAATTTTCTAAAAATAGAGGCTTCTTGTGGTAAATAGCCAAGACCCTGACGTGCGCGAACATGCATAGGGCTTTGAGTAATGTTTTCGTCATCAAGAAAGACATCGCCACTGTCAGGTTTAATGAGGCCAACGGTTATGTAAAAAGAGGTTGTTTTGCCTGCACCATTTGGGCCTAATAAACCAACAACTTCACCACTTTTTACGTTAATACTAACGTTATCAACAACTTTTCTATTATTGAATTGTTTGCAGATATTATGTGTTTTTAAGGTGCTCATTATTTTTTTGCAGGCTCTAAGGTTACTTTTACACGTTTAGAGCCTGCTTTTTTATCACCTGCTTTGACGATAGAGCGCTTGCTGTCGTATTCAATTCGATCGCTGGCGAAGGTGTTACCGTTTTGCCATAAAGTGGCATCGTCTAATAGCACCAAAGTGTCTTTGGTTACCAAGTAGTTAAACCGATTAGCTTCACCTCGAATAAGTCCTTGGTTACCATCAGGTTGTTGTTTGAATTTAACTGGGTTTCCAATGGCAATAACTTTATCGGTGGTACCGCGAACGCCATGAATGGTGACTTTATCAGCTATAATTTCCATGCTGCCTTGGGTGATAATAACGTTACCAGAATAGACGGTAATTTTTTTCGCGTCATCTAAATTAAAGTTATCGGCCTCAACCTCTACCGGTTTTTGTTTATCTGTACTGAGCGCCCACAAGGGTGTTGTCACTGAGATTAATGTCAGTGTTAAAAAAAGAAGCGTTTGTTTAGTTGATTTCATGGCGGCCTCGAACTTGTTCTAGTATTTTAATATTAATGGGTTCTCGAAAGTGGGCACGTAAGCCCATGCCTTCAATGGCGTTAGTGCCAGATTTTATTTTCACAAACTCATCGGTTTCTGCAAAATCGTTGGGCAATTGAATGCGTAGATTATGCGTGTCGATTTCAAGTGGCGCAATATTTTTTAATGCCTCTCGTCTGATGTTTACGGCACCATTGAGTAAAACAAGTTCACCGTCTGAAGATAAATAACCAGTCTCCGAATTAATGTGTAAATCAGGTTTGTCTGATGAATACATGGTCATGATAGGGCGAGTAAGCTCGGTGCTGTCGTCATCAACAAAATGTTGCATGTATTCTGCTTTTATTCGTTGTTTTGGTTCGCCCGATAAGGTCATGCTGAGGGCTTCAAAATGCTTTAAAAAATAATCAATTTTATGGCCTGGTTTTGCCGTTTGTACAGGCGCTTCTGGCTCTTGTGTGAAGGCAATCCACCAAGTGCCAGCGGCAAATAGAGCCAAGGCAAGGATTTTAAGGGGTTTCATTAGGGTGTTAGGTGTCACAGAACAGTTGCACAGAAGGCGTGAGTTTGTCTTGAATGCTTAAAATAGTATCACAGACTTCTCGAGCGGCACCGTGTCCCCCGAGTCGTTCTGTTTGGCCTTGGCAGTATCCAAGTATAGATGGGTTTGCGTCTTTAACGGCAATGGCTAAGCGAGTTCGTGTCATTAGCGCTAAGTCGGGTAAGTCGTCACCAACGTGCGCCACTTGATTTGGGGTAATGTTAAGTTTTTTTAGTAAATGGTTAAACGCGGCGGTTTTGTTTTCTTGGCCTTGGTAAATATTTGTCACGCCAAGGTTTTTCATTCTTTGCTCGACAAGGGGGGATGAGCGGCCAGAAATAACGGCAACATCGATACCATTTTGCTGGAGTAGTTTTAAGCCTTGTCCATCTTGTGCATGAAAAGATTTGTACTCATTGCCTTTTAGGTCAAAAAACAATTTTCCGTCTGTTAACACTCCATCGACATCAAAAATAACGCATCGGATATCTTGTGCCCGTTGCTGAAAATCATCAGTTAGCTCAATCATGATAGCCCTGCTTTTAGCATATCGTGCATATTAAGAGCACCAACCAGTTGGTTGTTATCGGTGACCAATAATGCGTTAATTTTTTTATCTTGCATCAGTTGTAAGGCCTCGACGGCCAGTTGTGTTGAGCTAATAGTCGCGCCTCCACGGGTCATCACTTGTTTGATTTCAGTGCCGTGGATGTCAATATTATTTTCAAGCATGCGTCGTAAATCGCCATCGGTGAAAATACCGGTTAAATCACCTTGTTGGTTTGTAATAGCCGTCATTCCTAATTTTTTTTCTGTCATTTCAAGCAAGGCGGCGCTTACCGGCGCTGTTTCTTCAGTGATTGGAATATCATCACCCTGATGCATAATGTCACTAACATGAAGTAATAGACGCCTTCCTAGGCTGCCGCCTGGGTGTGAAAGAGCGAAGTCCGCTTCGGTAAAGCCGCGTGCCTCAAGTAACGCAATGGCCAAGGCGTCGCCCATAACCAACGCAGCTGTGGTGCTGGAGGTAGGCGCAAGGCCCAATGGGCAAGCTTCTTTAGCAACACTGGCATTAATGGGTGCATCAGAAAGGCTTGCTAGGGTTGAACTTGGATTGCCTGTGATAGAAATGAGTGGAACGCCTAAACGTTTAAGAATGGGTAAAATGGTGAGCACTTCTCCGGTTTCGCCTGAATTTGAAAGCGCTAAAGCCACATCGTTTTTAGTGATCATGCCAAGATCGCCATGGCTGGCTTCCCCTGGGTGAATAAAAAAAGCTGGTGTTCCGGTGCTGGCTAGCGTGGCGGCAATTTTATTACCAATATGGCCTGATTTTCCCATACCGATGACGACAACTTTGCCGTCACATTTAAGCATCAGTTCACACGCATCGATAAATTGTTCGTCAATGTGTCCGGCGAGATTAGCAATAGCGTCTGCTTCGGTTTGTACAACGGCCAAGCCTAGTTGCTTAAGTTGAGTTCGATGATGGTTATCAGGCATTTGATCGGTGTTGAGTTAAGTTAAATTCCAAGAGTATCTAAGTATACTTTGCTTAGGTAGGCGACGAAAAATAGCATAAAAACCCCACCTTTAAAACGGTTGATCTTAGGTTGCCCATTAAAGCTATATGAAAAAATGAATAGGCATAAAGTAAAGCCAAGCATAATGGGGAGGTCGCGTGAAACGAGCTGTGGATCTACATTGCCAGGGTGAAGAAGCCCAGGTAAACATAAGACAGCTAATAAGTTGAAGGCATTCGACCCAATAATGTTTCCTACAGCAAGATCAGGCTCTTTTTTAATAACGCTCATAATAGAAGCTGCTAATTCTGGCAAGCTAGTTCCTATGGCGATAATGGTTAATCCAATGACTAAATCACTAACACCAAAGAGGATGGCAATATTGACGGCTGCCCAAACTAGTAGTTTTGAACTAATAATGAGGATAGTAAGACCGATGATGACATAAAAAGAGGCAGTCTTTGTACTTAGGTCGCTTGGGATTTCGTCATCAAACTCGGCTGCTAAGATGTCTTTTTTTTGCTGCTTGTTCTGTTGAGCGCTGCGTAATAACCAGTAAAGGAAAGCAATGAGCCCAGCAATTAAAATAAGTCCGTCAAATCTTGATAGGTGGCCATCAACGAGTAAAAGGTAACTGATTATAGAGATGACCAATAAAATAGGTAGTTCGCGTTTAAGTAAAGATGACTTTATCAAAATGGGGCTGATTAACGCGGTAACACCGAGTACTAGACCAATATTAGCGATATTTGAGCCAACGGCATTGCCTGTTGCAAGACCAGTGTTGCCTTGAACAGAGGCTATTCCAGCAACCAACATTTCAGGGGCCGAAGTGCCCAAGCCAATGATGGTGAGACCAATAATTAACGGCGATATTCCAATATTTCGCGCAATAGCGGAAGTGCCCTTAACAAAATAATCAGCAGAAAAAATTAAAAAGAAAAAGCCTGCAAGCAGCGCAACAGAAAATACAAGCATAAGATTAAGGTAAGGAGAATAGGTTAAGTTAACGCGAAATTTATTGTCGCATAAAAAGTGGATAGTTTAAGCGAAAAAAACAATTGGGTTTTAAAAGATTGCGCCATAAATAGTGAAAGTTCGGATTGACGTGCATTGATAAGGTAGGGACAATGCCTGATTTATTTTATCTTCAATAACGCTGATAATAGTGTTGAAAGAAACTAGGGAAACGTCATTGACGGAAACGACTTCATTAATAAAAGTTAGAGATGTCCATTTTTCTCGCGGATCAAAGCTTATCTTTGATGGCGTGGATATGGATATTCAGCGTGGAAAAGTCACGGCCATTATGGGGCCTAGTGGGACAGGAAAGACTACCTTGTTGAAGTTAATCGGTGGTCAGTTGAAACCTTCATCTGGTTCTATTGAAGTAGATGGGCAGAATGTTCATCAGCTAAAACATAAGCACCTTTATCAACTGCGTAAAAAAATGGGAATGCTCTTTCAAAGTGGTGCATTGCTAACGGATATTTCGGTGTTTGACAATGTGGCGTTTCCGCTACGTGAACACACTCAGCTTCCCGAGTCGTTAATTCGCCATTTAGTATTAATGAAGTTAAATGCGGTTGGTTTGCGCGGCGCAAGGGATATGATGCCGGCCGAGTTGTCCGGTGGTATGGCACGACGTGTTGCATTGGCTCGAGCTATTGCACTAGACCCAATGATGATTATGTACGATGAGCCATTTACTGGGCAAGACCCCATTTCGATGGGTGTGTTGGTGCAGTTAATTCGCTTGTTGAATAATGCATTAGGCCTATCGAGTATTGTGGTGTCACATGATGTGAAAGAAACCTGTGCCATTGCAGACTATGTTTATCTGGTATCAAAGGGCAAAGTGGTTGAGCACGGCTCGCCGGAGCAATTAGCACAATCAGACTCTGAATGGACGCAACAATTTATGCAGGGAATGGCTGATGGGCCTGTTCCTTTTCATTATGCAGCCAAAGAGTATGCAAAAGATTTAATGGGAATAGAGACGTGAGAATAAAGGTGACTTTAGCATGCTAGATTATTTGCAACGCTTAGGGGCTGCATCATTGAGTATGCTTGAGCGTTTGGGTCGAGGATCTGTTTTTTTTGTTAACATTTTGCTGAGCATCCCAAGTGTTTTGATGCGGCCGCGATTGTTAATTGCACAGATGTATTCGGTTGGTGTGCTGAGTTTTTCTTTGATTATTATTTCAGGGGTTTTTGTCGGTATGGTGCTGGCATTACAAGGGTTTTATACGCTGTCAGACTTTGGCGCAGAAGGCATGCTGGGCGTCATGGTTGCCGCGTCACTGGTTAGAGAGTTAGGCCCAGTGGTAACGGCATTGTTATTTGCTGGTCGTGCGGGGTCAGCACTAACCGCAGAAATTGGTTTAATGAAAGCCACTGAGCAATTGTCTGGAATGGAGATGATGGCTGTTGACCCGGTCAAAAGGGTTATGGCGCCACGTTTCTTGGCAGGTTTGCTTTCAATGCCTATTTTAGCGACATTGTTTAGTGCGGTTGGTGTTTTAGGTGGATACTTTATCGGCGTTGGCTTGCTTGGCATTGACGAAGGTGGTTTTTGGTCTCAAATGCAGGCTAAGATTGATTTCAACGAAGACATTATTAATGGCTTAATTAAAAGTGTAGTGTTTGGTTGGGTAGTCACATGGATTGCTATTTTTGAAGGTTATGATGCGGTGCCTACTTCTGAAGGAGTGGGGAGAGCAACAACGAGAACGGTTGTTCACTCTGCATTTGCTATTTTATTGTTAGATTTTATTTTAACTGCATTGATGTTTGGAGATATCTAGGTATGCACATATCAAGATCGATTGAGATTTTAGTAGGTTTTTTTGTAGCCATTGGCTTTGTTGCGATGTTTTTCTTGTCTATGGAAGTGAGCAATTTAAGCAATGCAAATAGTGACGAAGGTTACGATGTTATTGCTAACTTTGAAAATATTGGTAGCCTAAAAGTGCGTGCGCCAGTATCAATGGCTGGCGTCAACATAGGCCGAGTAAAGGCGATTGATTTTGACCCAGACTCATTTGAGGCTGTTGTCACGATGAAGATCGATGCAAAGTACAATCAATTACCTTCTGACAGTAATGCGAGTATTTTAACAGCAGGCTTGTTGGGTGAGCAGTTTGTTGGGCTTGAGCCTGGTGGTGAAGAAGAAGTACTTGTTCACGGCAGTCAACTTGAGATGACGCAATCAGCGTTAGTGCTTGAACAGATTATTGGTCAATTTTTGTTTAGCAGTAGCTCCGAAGAATAATAAGTTTTCAGCAGGCTGGATTTATCAATGAGTAATGCAATACTAGAGCAAAATGATGAAGGTGTAATATGTGTTTCAGGTACCTTAGGGTTTGATCATGTTGCGGCGTTGTTATTAGCGTCTGAGCCGTTTTTTGCCGGTCAGGCTGACCTAGCGTTTAACTTAAACTCAGTTGAAAAAACAGACAGCGCAGGCTTGGCTTTATTGGTTGAGTGGATGGCCATGGCGCAGAGGTCTGGTCAGGGTATTTGTTTTCAAGAAATACCTGAGCAAATGTTAGAAATCGCCCGAGTTAGTGGTCTTGATGGAATTCTGCCAATCGTTTAGTGGCGTTAGTAAATATAATAGGTAGGTAGAAAATGGATAAGTTGATTATTCAAGGCAGTGGGCCGCTCTCAGGAGAAATACGTATTTCAGGTGCAAAAAATGCGGCCTTGCCAATTTTGGCAGGTGCGTTGCTTGCCGAAAACCCAGTTATTATTGGGAATGTTCCTCATCTGCATGATATTACAACCACAATGAGTCTGCTAGGACAGATGGGTGTTACCTTATCGGTCGATGAAAAAGTAAGAATTGAAGTAGATTCATCTACGATCTCCACCTTTAAAGCACCTTATGAACTGGTAAAAACAATGCGGGCATCAATTATTGTTTTAGGCCCATTATTAGCACGTTTTGGTAAAGCAGAAGTTTCCTTGCCAGGTGGTTGCGCAATTGGTTCACGACCGGTGAATATTCACTTAAAGGGCTTGGAGGCAATGGGCGCTGATATTCGAGTTGAGAATGGGTATATTCATGCGTCATGCGATCGGCTTAAAGGTGCAAGGCTTGTGTTAGATATGGTGACAGTGACAGGGACTGAAAACTTGATGATGGCTGCGACGTTAGCAGAAGGAACAACCATTATAGAAAATGCTGCACGTGAACCTGAAGTGAGTGATTTAGCTAACTTTCTAAATAAATTAGGTGCAAAAATATCAGGTATTGGAACAGACACCTTGACCATCGAAGGTGTTGAATCGCTAGCAACTAAAAATTTAGTGTATGACATTCTTCCAGATAGGATTGAAGCGGGCACCTATTTGGTGGCGGCTGCAACAACCGGGGGGAAGATTAAAATCAAAGACGTTGACCCTGGTACCTTAGATATGGTGTTGTCAAAATTGCAAGAAGCCGGTGCAGAATTGACCATAGGCGACGATTGGATTGAGTTGGATATGAAGGGCCAACGTGCTAAAGCCGTGTCTTTTAAAACAGCGCCATACCCAGGTTTTCCAACTGATATGCAAGCACAATTTATGGTGCTTAATACGCTGGCTGAAGGGACATCGGTTATTACAGAAACGATTTTTGAAAATCGCTTTATGCATGTTCATGAGTTACAGCGTTTAGGTGCTGATATTAAATTAGAAGGTAATACAGCTATTTGTGTCGGTAAAGAAATGCTGGAAGGCGCAACAGTGATGGCAACAGATTTAAGAGCATCTGCAAGTCTGGTTATTGCTGGTTTAGTCTCTAAAGGCGAAACAATTATTGAGCGGATTTACCATATCGACCGTGGTTATGAATGTATTGAAGAAAAAACCGCTTTATTAGGCGGTCAAATACGCCGAGTACCTAGCTAGTTCAATGTTAACAATAGCAATTTCAAAAGGCCGGATTTTAAAAGATACGCTCCCGTTGTTGGCTGAGGCGGGCATCGAGCCATCTGAGGATTTATCTAAAACACGGAAACTGATTGTGCCAAGTGTTTGTGGTAAGGTTAATTTAGTCATCATAAGGGCCACTGATGTGCCAACCTTCGTAGAGTATGGCGCAGCAGATGTCGGCGTGACGGGTAAGGATACGCTGGTTGAACATGGTAGCGATAACCTTTATGAGCCGTTAGACTTAAATATTGCAAAATGTCGTTTAATGACGGCGATTGTAACGGGTAAAAAACTACCAACCGGTAAAATTCGAGTAGCGTCTAAATACGTGTCGTTAACGGAACAATATTTTGCTAAAAAAGGCCAACAAGTAGAAATTATTAAGTTATATGGCTCTATGGAGTTGGCACCTATTGTAGGCTTGGCCGATTGTATTGTGGATTTAGTCGATACTGGTAATACATTAAAAGCTAATGGTATGGAGCCACTAGACTTTATTATGGACATTAGCTCTAGGCTGGTCATTAATAAAGCCTCAATGAAAATGAAGTATCAACAAATTAAGACGCTGATTAAGACATTAGAAGTGGCTGTTGATAACAGGCGTTAATAAATGAATATACAAACGTTGAACGCATCGAGTACTGATTTTGATCAATCACTTGCTGATTTGTTGGCTTGGGATGATGTAGAAGATAGCTCGGTTAATCAAACCGTCAGTGAAATAATACAGGCTGTCCGCCAGCATGGTGATGCGGCGCTATTGTCATATACTCAAGAGTTTGATCAATGGGAAGCCAGCGCCGATAACCTTGTTGTTGAACAAGAGCAGCTCGCTAGTGCTTGGGATCAATTACCGGATGAGCACTCAAAGGCACTTAAAGTCGCCGCTGATAGGATTCGTCACTATGCCGAACAGCAAAAAGCACAATCATGGGATTTTGTCGATGAGATGGGTAATACGCTCGGTCAGAAAGTTACCCCACTTGAACGTGTTGGTGTATATGTGCCGGGCGGTAAAGCGGCATACCCATCTTCAGTGTTGATGAATATTATTCCTGCGAAAGTAGCGGGGGTATCACAGATTGTAATGGTTACCCCGACTCCTAAGGGCGAACTAAACGCATTAGTTCTTGCGGCTGCCTGGCTTGCGGGCGTAGATAAGGTGATTAAAGTGGGTGGGGCGCAAGCCGTGGCAGCGCTTGCTTATGGAACAGAAACCGTGCCGAGAGTTGATAAGATTGTTGGGCCGGGTAATATTTTTGTCGCGACAGCAAAAAAGATGGTTTTCGGCCAAGTAGGTATAGACATGATTGCTGGCCCGTCTGAAATTCTTATTGTTTGTGATGGAAAAACCAATCCAGATTGGATAGCGATGGATCTTTTTTCGCAAGCAGAACATGACGAAAAAGCGCAATCGATACTCGTTTCACTAGATGAAGGGTTCATTGAAGCGGTTAAGGCGAGCATAAAAAAATTACTTCCTACGCTTGAGCGTTCACAGGTCATAAAAGCCTCATTAGAAGGTAGGGGTGGGTTTATTTATGCAGAAACAAAAGAACAAGCGATAAGCATTGCTAATAAAATAGCGCCAGAGCATCTTGAGTTATCAGTAGATAATGCTGAGCAGTGGGCTGAAGAGATTAAACACGCGGGTGCAATATTTATAGGTAGATATACGCCGGAAGCACTGGGCGATTATTGCGCTGGACCTAACCATGTCTTACCGACATCTGGCACAGCGAGATTCTCATCACCACTGGGCGTTTATGATTTTCAAAAGCGCACTAGCATGATTAATTGCAGTAAAGCTGGGGCCTCAGCACTCTCTGATACAGCGTCTATTTTGGCGCGCGGTGAGGCTTTAACAGCCCATGCAAAATCTGCAGAATACCGTAAAATAAACGGCTAGTAGGATGTCAAAAAAAAACAAAATAGTTGAAGACTTAATTCGCCCAGAAATACAGAAAATGGCGGCTTATCATGTGCCAGAAGCAACAGGGCTGATTAAGTTGGATGCGATGGAAAACCCATTTCCGTGGCCTAAGGTAATGAAAGACGAGTGGTTACAACTACTTTCAAATGTTGAGCCTAATAGATATCCAGATCCATCAGCTAGGGAATTGATAACTGGGTTGCGTGATTGCTTTGATGTGCCAGCAGAATTAGGGGTAGTGCTTGGTAATGGCTCTGATGAGCTGATACAACTTATTTTAATGGCGATGAAGGATCGAAGTGCTGTCATAGCGCCAACACCAAGTTTTGTTATGTACCAGCACATTGCAAATTCTCTCGGTTTGCCTTTCACCGGTGTGCCGCTTAACGAAGACTTTAGCTTGAATATGTCGGCTATGAAGGCTGCAATTAAACAAGAAGACCCGGCTGTTATATTTTTATCATACCCAAATAACCCGACGGCAAACTTATTTGATGATGATGATTTAATTCAAATTTTAGAATTGGCTAATGGCATAGTCGTGATTGATGAGGCGTATCAGCCTTTCGCATGCAAAACGTTTATGAATCGAACGCCAGATTTTAAAAATTTATTAGTGATGCGGACAGTGTCTAAATTAGGTTTGGCAGGGTTGAGGCTTGGTTTTGTAGTGGGCCACCCATGTCTGACAGACGAGCTTGAAAAAATACGCCTGCCATACAATATTAATGTTTTTACACAATTAACGGCTACATTTGCATTTAAACACATTGATACTCTAAATCAGCAAGCCGCCGTTATTCGCGAACAACGCGAACGGTTACTGAGCGGCTTAACGTCATTTACTGGAGTGAAAGTTTTCCCGAGTGATGCCAACTTTATATTATTCTCATTGTTATCCGATTCTGCGGAGCGTGTTTTTGAGCAATTAAAGCAAGCCGGTGTGTTAATTAAAAAAATGGCTAGTAATCCCGGTTTGCCGGCGGAATGCCTTCGCGTCACAGTAGGCACACGTTCGGAAAATGATTTATTTATTGAAAAATTTGCTTCAATACTAAAGCAGTAAATCAAAAAAGAGTTGTATATGGGATACAATTTCTCTTCTAGGCTTTGTTAGCTGACCCTAAAAAAATAAAATATGCTAAAATCCTGCGAATAAGTGCCGTGCAAAATGTGCATGTGTAATTTACGATGATTTTATGGAGATTTAGATGAGCGAACAAGTAGTAGATAAGCGCAGGCGTCTTTTTTTAACCGCTGCAGCTACTGCGGTAACGGGAGTGGGTGCGGCTTATGTGGCGGTTCCATTTATAGCGTCAATGAACCCAAGTGACCGTGCAAAAGCGGCGGGTGCTCCAGTTGAGGCTGATATTGGTAAGTTAGAACCCGGGCAGCTGATTCGTGTTGAATGGCGTGGGAAACCGGTTTGGGTGTTGAAACGTAGTCAAGAAGCACTCGCTGAGATGGCTGAAATGACCGATATATTAAGGGATCCAGATTCAAATGAATCTGAGCAACCAGAGTCTTGTAAAAATGTATCGCGCTCTATTAAGCCAGAAGTTTTTATTGCAGTTGGTATTTGTACACATTTGGGTTGCTCTCCAACCTATAGACCCGAAGTGGCTCCAGAAGACTTAGGTCCTCAGTGGAAGGGTGGGTTTTTCTGCCCATGTCACGGTTCGTTGTTTGATTTGTCCGGTCGAGTTTACGCGGGCGTACCTGCACCATTAAATCTTGTGGTGCCGCCTCATGAATATATAACAGACACCAGAATATTAATTGGTTCATCAGGAGGGCAAGCATAATGAGTGGCATGTTAAAAAATGCGTTAGGGTGGGTGGATGAACGATTCCCACTAAGCAAAGTGTGGAATGAGCATCTTGCAGAATATTATGCACCTAAAAACTTCAACTGGATGTACTACTTTGGTTCGTTAGCGATATTGGTGCTAATTAATCAATTTATTACCGGTATTTTCTTAACAATTAACTACAAGCCAGATGCAAAGTTAGCGTTTGACTCTGTTGAGTACATCATGCGTGATGTCGAATGGGGTTGGTTGATTCGCTATATGCACTCAACAGGCGCATCTGCTTTTTTCATCGTTGTGTATTTACACATGTTCCGTGGTTTGATTTATGGCTCATTTAAAAAACCTCGTGAATTAGTCTGGGTATTCGGCATGATTATCTATGTCGCTCTTATGGCTGAAGCTTTTATGGGGTATTTATTACCATGGGGCCAAATGTCATATTGGGGAGCACAAGTGATTGTGTCTTTGTTTGGAGCGATTCCTTATGTTGGTGAAGATTTAGCACTATGGTTACGTGGTGACTATGTTATTTCTGATGCAACACTTAACCGCTTTTTTGCTTTTCATGTGATTGCGATTCCATTAGTACTGGTTATTTTGGTGTTTATGCACATTGTGGCATTGCATGCAGTGGGTTCTAACAACCCAGAAGGTATCGAGATTAAAAAGCACAAGGATGATAAAGGTGTACCGTTAGACGGAATACCATTCCACCCATACTATTCAGTCAAAGACTTAGTAGGTGTCGCGGTGTTCATGTTTGTCTTCGCATTAATTATTTTCTATATGCCGGAGATGGGAGGCTACTTCCTTGAGCACGCAAACTTTATACCAGCGGACCCATTGAAGACACCTGAGCATATTGCCCCGGTATGGTACTTCACACCGTTTTACGCAATCTTAAGAGCGGTGCCTGATAAGTTCCTAGGCGTTGTTGCAATGGGTGGTGCAATTTTTGTTTTATTCCTATTGCCTTGGTTAGATAGGGGTGTGAATAAATCAATACGTTATAGAGGCCCTATATTTAAAGCTGCGATAGTTGCATTTTGTGTTAGTTTCATTGGCTTAGGTTACTTTGGAATGCAGCCTGTAACAGAAATAGGCACCATAGCTTCTAGGCTCTTCTCGATTGTTTATTTTGCTTTTTTCTTATTAATGCCATTTTATTCAAACCTTGGCCAAGATAAATATGTTCCAGAGAGGGTAGAAGAGAAATGAAAAAACTAAGTTTGGCTTTATTAGTACTATTTTCATCACAATTGTTTGCTGCAGGTGGGGCAATTGAACTTGAGTCGGCAAGGATAGATTTAGATAACAAGGCGTCTTTACAACGGGGTGCTAAGTATTTTGTTAACTATTGTTTAAGTTGTCATTCAGCTAAGC
This sequence comes from Cycloclasticus zancles 78-ME, assembly GCF_000442595.1. NCBI lineage: Bacteria > Pseudomonadati > Pseudomonadota > Gammaproteobacteria > Thiotrichales > Piscirickettsiaceae > Cycloclasticus > Cycloclasticus zancles. The sequence continues at coordinate 817,971 of NC_021917.1, forward strand.
AACTTAGATACTCAAGAATGGCGAAGGATTTAGAAATCCCGCCTGAATTAGTTGAGCTTAATCTAATGTTCACGGGTGAAAAAATATTTGATGGTATGACCATTTCAATGCGTCCAGAAGATGCAGTAAAGTGGTTTGGTGTTAACCCACCAGACTTATCATTGATTGCTAGGTCTCGTGGCTCTGACTGGTTATACACCTACCTAAAAAGCTTCTATGTAGATGCATCGCGCCCGTTTGGAGTGGACAATGCGTTGTTTCCAAAAGTAGGGATGCCACATGTATTGGCAGACTTACAAGGTATGCAGCAAGCAGTCTATAAAGATGTTGAGCTTGAAGATGGTTCTATTCGTAAAGTGATAGATCGATTAGAAATCGTTGAGCCTGGTCGAATGACTGAAAAAGAATTTGATAAGGCGATGAATGACCTTGTTAATTTTATGACCTACATGGGCGAGCCAGCAAAACTTGAACGTCAACGCCTTGGTTGGAAAGTCTTGATGTTTATCTTCTTGATGATTGTCGTGTTCTATTTCTTAAAGAAAGAATATTGGAAAGACGTTCACTAAAAATATAATAAGCGGTACTAGTTGAGGAGCTTTGTATTTAACACAAAGCTCTTTCACATTTAATAAAACGGACAAAATAATGATAAATGCACTGAATAGAAAATCCATCATGACGCTTTTTGCAGACCCTGTGTGTCACTATAGTCACCGTGCTCGTTTTATATTGTGCGAAAAAAGTGCATCAGCTGAAGTTGAATTTGTAGATAGCAAGGAGTTTCCAGAAGACTTACAAGAGTTGAACCCGTATGGAACCTTACCTATTTTAATTGACAGGGATTTAGCCTTATTTAATTCAAGAATTATTATGGAATATTTGGATGAACGCTTTCCGCATCCACCGTTATATCCTATTGACCCTGTATCCCGTGCACGTTCTCGTCTGTTAATACATAGAATTGATCAAGACTGGTATACCCTACTTGATGATATTGTTAACGCAGGTGAGAAAAAAGCGGCAAAAGCAAAGAAACTACTTAGAGAAAACTTAATCGCTTCTATTCCATTGTTTGAATCAAATAAATACTTTTTAAGTGATGAGTTTACATTGGTAGATGGTGTACTGGCTCCTTTACTTTGGCGTCTACCACTATATGGTATTGAATTACCTAAAGAAGCAAAGGCCATTAAGGACTATATTGCTCGAGTCACAAAACGTGACACCTTCCAAGAAAGCATGAGCAAAGAAGAGCTTGATATGATGGAAAGTCATATATTAATGGCCTCTTAATTATCAATGACGCCACTCAAGCCTTATTTAGTACGCTCTTTACATGAGTGGATACTTGAAAACGGAATGACTCCCTATCTTTTAGTTGATACAAGCTATGAGGGGGTCATTGTTCCGACTGCATATGTATCGGATGAGCGTATTATTTTAAATACTAACCCGAGCGCAGTACAAAATTGGTTTTTAGATAATGAGGCTATTTCTTTTTCTGCTCGGTTCTCTGGTCAGTCTGAAAACCTATATATCCCGATCAATGCTGTTTTAGCGACGTATGCAAAAGAAAATGGTAAAGGGATGATGTTTGATGAACGCTTTGAAGATGACGTGCCGCCAGATCCTGATAAATCGCCGGCAAAAAAAGAAACTAAAAAACCGGTGTTAAAAATAGTTAAATAATGTCTATGCCGACTACTTAAACGTAGTGGCATGAATTAGACATAAAAGCATCTCAGTTCTCGACCTCAGTGGTAAGTAGCAATTATTGCTAATCTATTCGTGGTAATAACGGTATCAGTCAAAATGCTTTGCCTGCTGGTGTTTATTTTACGGTTGCTCATCAGTTGAGATTACTGGTTATTCACTAAAGTCCATTTAATAGAATACCCTGTTATCTCAGAGCTAATCTAGCTTTCTTATCATCTGGTTCGGCTAAGTCTTATCGGTAAGCTATCTTGTAATTACTTGCTGTTAAACAGAGCTGTTCGATCAAAAAGCTAACGACAATCATCAAACCTACTTAAACTATTTTTTAGTCCATTAAAATGAAAGGCTTGCTTTAGCGCTTCTAGGTTGCTATCAGTATATTGTCACGTTATGGTTGGCTGCTAATCATATGTGTGATAAATAACTAACATCGTAGAGTAAATAACTTACCGCTTACTCATTAATAAATATAAGCCATTAAATGGCAATAAAAGAGAGCATAAATGAGCCATAAAATATCTTTAATAGAAGCGTTTAACACCACTTCAAGCACCTATGCTAATAGTGTTGCGGTTATTGATAATGATACGTCATGTACTTTTATAGAGTTAAAAACTGCTTCAGATAAATTTGCTCACGGGCTGCTAAAACGGGGTATTAAAAAAGGCGACACAGTCGCCTTGTATTGCATAAACAGTATTGAGTTTGCGATAGCTTATATGGGTATCGTTAAGGCTGGAGCTGTTGTGGTTCCTATTAATCTACTTCAAAAAGCGGCTGAAATCATTTATGTGATGACAAATGCACAGGTTAAAGGTGTTATTTACCATGAAGCTTTTCAGGCGAATATGGATGACATTGCTGCAGAGATATCAGCACAGTTATTTAATATTTGTATCCGCGCTAATCGTGAAGAATCTGCTGATTGGAAGCAACTTTGTGATAATGATGGCTCATTACCAAATATAAAAATTGACCCAGTTAATGATTTAGCGGCTATTTTATACACGTCCGGTACTACGGGGAAACCAAAAGGTGCGATGCTGACACATCACAATTTAGTGAGCAACACATCTAGTGTCTTTCAGGCAATGAAATGGCAAGCAGGTAAAGAGGTGATTGTTCTTGTGTTACCAATGTTTCATGCGTTTGCAGCGACTGTGGGCATGCTGACTCCTCTGACCCATGGCTGTGCTTTTGTTCCCGTTGCCAAGTTTGAACCTGATAATTTGCTTACCATCATCGAAAAAACTAACAGTACCGTTTTTCTTGGTGTGCCTAGTATGTACAACGTGTTGCTAAATACTCGTGACGATAAGTGTGCACGCTTTCGTTCAATTAAGTTATGTGTGTCTGGTGGCGCGTCGATGCCGGTAGACATATTAAATCGTTTTGAACAAAAATTTGGCGTGCCCATTTATGAAGGCGATGGGCCAACAGAGTGTTCACCGGTAACGTGTGTAAATCCAGTAGGCGGCATTCGAAAAATAGGCACGGTTGGTCTGCCTGTACCCAATGTTGAAATGAAAATTCTTAATGAACAGGGTGTGGAGTTGCCGGTAGGTGAAATTGGTGAAATTGCCGTTCGTGGCGATAATGTGATGAAGGGCTATTGGCAATTGCCAGAGGCGACCAAAGAGTCTTTTTATGAAGATTGGTTCTTAACCGGTGACTTAGGTAACGTTGACGAAGAGGGTTACTTTAGTATTCTCGATCGGAAAAAAGATATGGTTATTGTTAACGGTATGAATGTTTATCCGCGGATTATTGAAGAGGTGCTGTATCGCTATGACGGAATATTAGAAGCAGCGGTAATTGGGCAAACAGATGAACTACATGGTGAAATCCCCGTTGCTTATGTCGTGTTAAAAGAGAGCGTTGAGGCGAGCTCAGCCGATATACGTCGTTGGTGTCGTCAACACTTAGGCAGTTATGAAGTGCCAAGAAAAGTCGTTTTTATGGATACACTTCCTAAAAATGGTGCTGGTAAGATCGTGAAGCGGGTTTTAAATAAGCGCGGTGAAATAGAAAGGGGTGTTCAATAGGTCGACTGTTATGGTTGTTTTCAATAGGGCACTTAAGTGATGGGTATGTTTTCTATAGCTCTAAGCGTTAAGAATATTGAAATATATTGTCCTAAAGCGGCGGTGTCCAAGTCGTTATAATGACAAACGTAATGAATAATTTATAAGGTTCAAAGGGCTGTTGATGAGTAAACAAGAATTTAACCATGTCTTTCCATTATCTGTTCGCTGGGGTGACGCAGATGTTTATGGACATATTAATAATGTTGAATTTGTTCGTTATGTTGAATCCGGTCGAGTTGCTTACTGCGAAGAGGTGATGGGCTTAACCCTTAAAGCGGGTATAGAGTCGGGCTGGGTATTAGCGGATATGCAATGTAGGTATCTAAAACAAGTCCATTATCCAGCCTTACTTGAGGTTCATACGCGCATTAGTCAAATGGGTAATAAAAGCGCAACAATGTTAGCCGATATTTATCACAAAGGTCAGGATACACCCGTACTAACAAGCCGAGGAGTGATAGTTTGGTTTGATATGAAACGTCAACAAACAGCCCCAATTCCCAACGATATTAAAGCAAAAGTTACTTCTTTTGAACAATCGGTAGAAGGTGTAACGCTACCATGACAAAGAAAAAAACCTTATTATCGTGGAGTAGTGGTAAAGATAGCGCGTGGACACTTTATCAACTTCAGCAAGATCAGGATATTGAACTGCTTGGTTTAGTAACAACGGTCAATCAAACACACCAACGTGTTGCGATGCATGCAGTTCGTGTGGAACTGCTAAAGCAACAAGCGGCGGCGGCAGACCTCCCCTTATATATTATCCCCATTCCATCGCCATGTAGTAATAATGAATATAACCGAGCAATGAGTGCTTTTTTTGAATCCATCGAAAAGCTGGGTGCCACGCATATGGCCTTTGGCGACTTATTTTTAGAGGATATTCGCCAATACCGAATAGACAACTTAAAACCAACTGGGATAGAGCCTTTATTCCCACTCTGGTTGAAATCGACCGATCAACTAGCTCAACAGATGTTAGCAGCTGGCTTAAAAACGCACATTACTTGTATTGACCCTAAGCAGTTGCCAGCCAGTTTTGTAGGGCGTGATTTTAACCAACAGTTTTTAGATGACTTACCGATTGGTGTTGACCCATGCGGTGAAAATGGTGAGTTTCATAGTTTTGCGTATGCTGGCCCGATGTTTAAGTACTCCATTGGGGTGTTGCTGGGTGAAGTCGTGGAACGTGATGGCTTTGTATTTGCCGACTTAATGCCAACCGAGGAGGCAGTATGAATAATTTAACCTTTAGTAATAAATTTGTAAGCCAGTTACCTGCCGATAATGTTAGCGAGAATTACCCGCGGCAGGTTCAGGGAGCTTGTTTTTCATGGGTTAGTCCAAAACAGATGAAGGCGCCATCGCTGGTTTCTTACTCTCTAGAAGCGGCGGCATTATTAGACTTAGATGAAGACGATTGCCTATCAGAACAGTTTCTCAATACTTTTTCAGGGAATGAACAACTCGATGGCATGCAGCCATATGCTACTTGTTACGGCGGCCATCAGTTTGGAAATTGGGCAGGGCAACTGGGCGATGGGAGAGCAATTAATTTAGGAGAAATTGTTAATAAAAAGGGTGAACGCTGGGCTTTGCAGCTTAAAGGAGCCGGGCCAACACCGTACTCTAGAACGGCAGATGGGTTAGCTGTTTTACGCTCTTCGATTAGAGAATTTTTGTGCAGTGAAGCGATGTTTCATCTTGGCGTGCCAACCACGAGGGCACTTAGTCTAGCAAGTACTGGCGAGCATGTTATGCGTGATGTGATGTACAACGGTAACCCAGCGACTGAACCGGGTGCTGTCGTGTGTAGGCTCGCACCATCCTTTACGCGTTTCGGGCATTTTCAATATTATGCTCAGCAAAACACAGAGCTATTAAAACAGTTTGTTGATTACACGCTTGAAACCGATTTTCCGCACTTACTAGAAAAAGACTCAGTGCCGTCTAAGCAGATTTATCTGAAGTGGTTTGAAGAGGTCTGCAGATTAACTTGCGATATGGTCATAGAATGGGTGCGAGTTGGTTTTGTTCACGGGGTCATGAATACCGACAATATGTCGATACTCGGTTTAACCATTGATTATGGTCCCTATGGTTGGCTTGAATCGTATGACCCTAACTGGACACCTAATACCACCGATGCAACACATCATCGTTATGCCTTTGCTCAACAAGCAAAAATAGCGCACTGGAATTTATATCAATTAGCAAATGCGATTTATCCGTTGATTGAGGAGGCAGAACCGTTGGAAAAAGCGCTTAACGAGTATGCTGAGCGTTACGGTCAACAATGGTTATTAATGATGTCTAAAAAGCTCGGTTTCTCGCAGCTTGAAGAAGAGACTGATAGTGAGTTGGTTAAACAATTGCTGTCATTTTTTAGTTTGCATGAAACAGATATGACGATTTTCTTTAGGCGATTAGCAGATATTCAGACAACTTCTGATGACTTTAACGTCGCAACAGCGATAGAGCATTTAAAGCCAGCGTTTTATATTGATGAGCTTGAGCTGCAGGCGAAAGAGGCGATCACCGAGTGGTTAGTTCGCTATGTGAAACGGTGCGAACAAGAGCCGCAAAATGCGGTGCAAAGAAGGGCCTTAATGAACAGCGTTAACCCTAAATATGTATTACGTAATTATTTGGCTCAACTGGCGATCGATAAATCAGAGAAAGGCGATCACAGCATGGTGAATGAGCTCTTAGAGGTTTTAAGGCACCCATATGATGAACAACCTGATAAAGAACACCTCAATCAAAAAAGGCCAGATTGGGCGAAGCATAAAGTAGGTTGTTCTATGCTGTCGTGTAGCTCTTAATTAAGGTTGGTTTTTTTTAGAATAAAGCCAAGCGCTTAAGGTCAGCAAAGCATATATTCCTACGATAAAAGCTAATTGCTGCGGTTGATGCGTAAACTCATAATAAATGATCAGTGCGGTGGCTAAAACAAGCCCGACGATGGAGCTTATTGTTATTAACGGGGAAGCCTTTGTTAGCTGCCGAATTTTAAAGTTTGCATAAGCCATCAATACAGAGACAAGCAAAAACGTAATGCTACCAAACTCAAGAATAATGCGCAGACTTCCAGCTAATATTAATAAAAATGCCATTATCGACATACCGATAATGGACGCAGTGGGTATTTGGCCAGAGCGTTTGGCGAGAATGGCAGGAAAGTAACCATCTTGAGCAATGACGGCCATTTGCCTTGAAGCACCGAATAAGGTGCCACTAATTGCACTACTGGTGGCTAACAGTGCACCAATAATAACAAGGTCTGTACCCCAGTGGCCGAGTGTGTGATTTGCTCCAGCAGCGAGTGCATATTCTTGGTTCTCGATAATTTCTTCAAATGAGATAGCTAAAATGGCGCCAAGTGAAATCACAACATAAATCAAAATAGCTAAAAAAATAGCAGAATAAATTGATTTTGGAATATTGACCTCAGGCTGTTCCATTTCATTCACCGCATTGATGACTAGTTGAAACCCTTCGTAGGCGACAAAGGTCAGTGATGCCACAATAAGTATTGATAGAAGGCTAGTGTTTTGTTCGTTTTGCAGAAGCTCAGGCAGGGAGGTCTGGCTGTTGTTAATCAGCACAAAGGAGATCACGATTAGGATAATTAATTTGCTATAGACCATAATGTCTTCAATTTTACCCATACCTTTAACGCTCCATATATTGATTAGTGTAAAGCTTAAAATGATCAGTCCAGCAACGATTTTTCGCCCCCATTCATTGTTTGCAAAATCAACAGCACTAACGGCGTAAGAAGAAAAAGTATAGGCATATAAAGCAAGTGTACTGATATAACCAAAAATCACACACCAACCAATTAATGAGGCGGCAAACCGCGATTCGGGAAAGGTTCTTTTGTAAAACGAGTACGTAGCTCCTTCATCTTGGTAGTAAACGCCCAGCTTTATATATGAATAACAGGCTAATAAGGCAATTCCTCCGCCGATAAAGATAGCCACGGGTGTATACGCACCGACCATTGAAACAGAAATGCCCAAAATGGTAAAAATGCCTCCGCCAACCATCCCTCCCAATGCAATGGCAATTAATTCTGGCACGCCAAGAGTTTTTTCTCTTGCTCTATGGATGGTTTTTTTTTCAGCTAGTGTCATGATGGCTATTGATTAGTTAATAACGCTAGAGTTTTCGTCGGAAGGTTTTCTATTGTGTTTGGAGCTAATGATTGAAAGGTGTAATAACTATCAATCATTAGAGGGGAATGCGTCAATGAGCTGTGTCAAAAATGCTTTAATCTGTTAGCCTGTTTTTTTGTGATTAAAAAAAATTATTAACGTAGATGGCTATCGGATCAACCATTAATAAAGTGTCTTTGAGTATCGCTAATATGGATAGCCATTATTATGCAACTCACGAGTTAACAGTAGCCCAACACCCATCAGAAAATGATTTCAGGTTGATGGTTCGATTAATTGCTTTTATAGCCAATGCTAATGAAAACCTGACATTGACCAAAGGCTTATCAACCGATGATGAGCCGGAATTATGGCAAAAATCATTAACAGGTGAGATTGAATTATGGATTGAGCTTGGGCAGCCAGATGAAAAACGTATCCGTAAGGCTTGTGGACGAGCACAACAAGTGATTATTTATACCTATCACGAAGGTAAGGCGACTGTTTGGTGGCAACAACACGGCGAAAAGTTAGCACGGTTTAAAAATCTCAGTATCGTGCACATTACAGCCAGTGGGGTAGAAGCATTGGCGGGCCGAACGATGAATTTACAGTGTAATATCCAAGACGGTGAAATGTACTTAAGTGATAATGACTTAAATCAAATAGTTAACCTAAAAGGCTATTAAACAGAGTGGGTTCTTAAGAGTTTGCGCTAAGTTTTTGGCCGGTTTGATATAATAATCAACCAAGGCACTGGATTTACGTTCCAGCCAGCTCATTGAGGATACATATGAAAAATCAAGACTACGTTGTTTGTGCGCTCTATCACTTTGTTAGATTAGCTGACCACGCCGCATTAAAACAGCCTTTACTTAAGCTAATGCAACATCAGGGTATTAAGGGTACTTTACTGCTCGCCGCTGAAGGCATTAATGGCACCGTTGCAGGAAAACGCAATGGGATAGACCACCTATTAGGGTGGCTAAGAAATCAAGAAGCGTTTAAAAACCTTGTTCACAAAGAATCGTATGTCGATTCGCAACCGTTTAACCGCACTAAGGTGAAGCTTAAAAAAGAAATCGTCACGATGGGTGTCGAGGATATTGACCCTAACGATATAGTGGGTACGTACGTTAAACCAACACAGTGGAATGCACTGATTAACGACCCTGATGTGTTATTGGTGGATACCCGCAATGACTATGAGGTGGCGATTGGTACATTTAAAGGGGCGCTAAACCCTAAAACGCAAACATTTCGCGAATTTCCTGATTACGTAAAAGAAAATTTAGATGCAACGAAGCATAAAAAAGTAGCGATGTTTTGTACCGGCGGTATTCGTTGTGAAAAATCGACTGCTTATCTCAAACAACAGGGTTTTGATGAGGTGTATCACCTGGAAGGTGGGATACTAAAATACCTTGAGGAAGTGCCAGAGGAGCAAACGCAATGGGAAGGAGAATGTTTTGTCTTCGATAACCGCGTGTCGGTGGACCATCAATTAGAAAAAGGTAGTTTTGATCAGTGTTTTGGTTGCAGAATGCCCATTACCGAAGAAGATAAATTGCATCCGCACTATCAGCAGGGAATTAGTTGCCACCATTGTTTTGATAAAACGGATGAGGAGCAAAAAGCACGGTTTATTGAACGTCAACATCAAATTGAATTGGCAAAACAACGCGGCGAGGAACATATTGGTGGTGAAATGGCTGAATTGATTGAGCAGCATCGGCAAGATAAGCTTAAAAAGAAACGCGAAGCCAACAGCGAAACACAGGACACTTAAATGAAAACACCCTTCTTAAAACTGTGTTGATAAATAAAAATGAGGACCCGATAGGGTCTGCGCTGATAAATTTTTATCAAACGCAAGATGATACGCCTATCTTCGTTGATATGGATATTGCAGAGCAAGATACGCTAGCGCCCAGCTATTTTTTCCGTTCCTATGAGCAGTGCCCCGCGTTAGAGCAAGCAGCCCTTCAATTAGCCTATGGAAAAGTGTTAGATGTAGGCGCAGGTGCAGGCTCACATAGTTTGTATTTGCAGAATCAAGGACTCGATGTGACTGCCTTAGATATATCGCCTCATTCAGTGGCGTTGATGAAAAAGCGCGGTTTATCAACGGTTAAATTGTGTAACTTTTATGATTTACCTGAAGAGCCGTTTGATACCTTATTATTATTAATGAATGGAATCGGCTTAGTTGAAACATTAGAGGGCTTTGATGCCTTTTTTTCAAAAGCAAAAAGTTTGTTGGCACCGAATGGGCAAATATTGTTAGATAGCTCAGATCTTATCTACCTTTACGAGCAAGACGATGGTTCTTACCTGATTGATTTAAATGATAAATATCATGGTGAGGTCGAGTTTAACTTGTCTTATAAGGATATTACTGGGAAGCCATTTAATTGGTTATATGTTGCTGAGGAATTATTACAAGATGCAGCTGACAGAAATGGCTTTAGTTGCGAGATAGTTCAGCAAGGGCCACATTATGATTATTTAGCTAAGTTAACGTTTATTGATGGCTGAGTTGAACGATAAAACTGCCAAGATAATCATAATGGTTTGTTAGTTTCGCGGCTAATCGAGTGTAAATTGCTAAGAGTGTGATTATGGAAAAGCCTCATCAATGCCCGATTAGTGAGCTCTATCAATCACTTGATAGCCATGAAACAGGCTTGTCAGATGAAGAGGCTGAACGCCGCATTAAAGCCTTTGGTACGAATGAGTTACATGTGCGGCAGCAAACACCTGGCTATATAAAATTCCTCTTACAGTTTAAGAATTTCTTTGCCGTCTTGCTGATGGTTGGCGGCAGCTTGGCTTTCTTTGCTGATTACTTGGACCCAGAGCAAGGTAACTTTTATATTGGTTGTGCCCTGTATGGCGTGGTATTACTCAACGCTATTTTCACCTTTATACAGGCGTATCAAAGTGAAAAAATCATGCAAAGCTTTCAGAAAATGTTACCAACGATGGTTAATATTGAACGTGAAGGTGAGGTTAAGCAGATCGCTGCTAGCCAAGTGGTTCCTGGTGACATTATGTTGCTGTATGAGGGTGATAAAGTGTCGGCAGATGGGCGCTTAATTCGCGTTAATCAACTGCAAGTTGATATGAGTAGCCTAACGGGTGAAAGTACGCCAGAAACCTTACAGTTAGAGGCTGATAGTGAGAACCCATATCAAAGCCGCAATATGGTGTTTTCAGGTACTTTAGTGCAAAGTGGCAATGCTAAGGTGCTGGTTTGTGAAACAGGTATGGCGACTCAAATTGGTAAAATAGTTGAGTTAACCAAGCAAACCTCAAACGTTGAAACCCCCATTGGTAAAGAGCTAAATTACTTCATAAAAATAATCAGCAGTATTGCGATAGTGCTTGGTATTAGCTTTTTTGCCGTTAGCGTGGCGATTGGAAAAGGCGAGATCAGCAGCCTTATTTTTGCGATTGGTATTATCGTCGCGAATGTCCCAGAAGGCTTATTGCCAACGGTCACATTAGCACTCACCATGGCGAGTAAACGAATGGCGCGTAAAAATGCGCTGATTAAAAACTTAGAAAGTGTTGAAACGCTGGGTAGTACTACCGTTATTTGCACCGATAAAACCGGCACCCTAACGCAGAATAAAATCAGTGTTAACAGCTTGATTACTAACCAACGTGAATACGATGTGGGACTATCGTTGACTGCTGATGATGTGGAGTTACACATAGCCCGTCGAGTGATGACCCTTTGTAATAACGCACACCTAGACAGTGAGCTGAAATACAGTGGTGACTCAACAGAAGTGGCGCTGCTGGCTTACGCAGAAAAGCTAACCTCAATTAAAGGCATTGTTCAGACTAAACGCCTAGCCGAAAAACCGTTTACCTCTGAAGATAAATATATGGTGACCGTTAATGAATCACCAGAGGGCGATCATTTTCATGCCTATTTAAAAGGGGCGCCTGAAGTGGTGATGGCGATGTGTGATCAGATTCATTTAAATGGTCAAAAGGTGGCGTTTACCGATGCTTACCGAAAGCAGGTTGTTGCGCAATATATGTCGCTGGCTGAACGAGGTGAGCGAGGCTTAGCATTAGCTTATAGGAATCTTGATAATGATGGCATTCCGGATGCGCATTACATATTTGTTGCGGTTGTTGGCATGATTGACCCGCCTCGGGTAGAAGTTCCTGAGGCGATCTTAAAATGTCGGCAGGCTGGCATACGTGTGTTTATGCTAACCGGTGACTTTGGCCCTACAGCTAAAGCGATAGGTAAACAAATTGGCCTATTTAGTGAGAACGGCAAGGTGCTAAATGGTGATGAATTATCAGCATTAGATGAGGCTGGCTTATCGAGCTTGCTGGATGAAAATGAATTGATATTTGCGCGTATTACACCAGCGCAAAAGTTGAAAATAGTCCAAGCCTTGCAAAAGAAAGATCAAATCGTCACGGTCACCGGTGATGGGGTGAACGACGCGCCTGCGCTTAAAAATGCAGATATGGGCGTAGCAATGGGCTTGATGGGGACAGATGTCGCGAAAGAAGCGAGTAATATGGTGTTAATGGACGATAACTTTGCCACCATTGTGACGGCTATTGAAGAAGGCCGGACTATTTTTGATAATATCAAAAAGTTTATCGCTTATATTTTAACCAGTAATATCCCTCAAATTCTGCCTTTTATCGCCTATGTTTTGTTGGATATCCCGCTGCCACTCACCGTGGTGTTAATACTGGCGATTGATTTAGGCACCGATATTATTCCAGCGCTGGGCTTAGGTTCAGAAAAGCCTGAAACCGATGTGATGAATAAACCGCCACGTGCCAGACATGAGCGGCTCTTAACGCGAAATTTATTGTTTATGAGCTATGGCATTGTCGGCATGATTCAAGCGGCTGCCGGCTTTTTTAGTTATTTTTATATCCTGCTGGATGGCGGCTGGCAATGGGGCGAGGCGTTGGCCGTATCCGATCCGCTGTATCGACAAGCGATTACTGCTTTTTTTGCGTCCATCATTATCTGCCAAATTGCCGATGTATTAATTTGTCGTACACGACGACAAAGTATCTTAACGGTAGGTATTTTTGTCAATAAACTCGTGTTACTGGGTGTTGTGTCAGAGTTGATCTTATTGGCTTTAATTGCCTATGTACCTTTGATGAATACGTTCTTTGGTACCGCGCCGCTGGAATTATGGCAGTTAAGTTTGAGCATTCCGTTTGCCATCACGATTATTATTGCAGATGAAATACGGCGAGTATTTGTAAGGCGCGAGAATCGGTTTGTATTGAAATGGCTGACATGGTGATACTACTATGCCAAGAATAATGGGTACAAAATCAAACAGAGTGATGAGTTAACATGCTCTAGGGTTGTTTTTGATTGATGACGTTTGTTCTGAGGTCAGTTGATGATTTTGATGTATCAACACTGATTTTGTTCGGCTGCTGGTGATGTTATTAAATAATGTTGAGATTTGAAATCTAGCTCGCTGGGCTGCCAGTACATAATATAGCCACTTAATAAGCCATAAACTAACTAAGCCATAAAATTAATTAAGCTTGAATCCAGATTGTTGAGTTGTCGAGAAACAGTGCCTTCTTTCTTTTTGAGGGAAGGCACTGTTTTTCCTTTGGTGATGGTGTGTTTTAGTTAAATACTGGTTTTATTTTGCTTTTTTCAGTAACCAAAAATCAAAAAAACCGGAGACGAGGAATACCATAGGAAAGGTTACACCTAACATGGCTGTGGCAATCCATAATTCAAGTTCCCAGCCACCAGTTGGGCCAGAGATTAGCTCATGCCCTACGAATAAATATCCAGCATAACTGTAGACTCGGTACATAACTAAGCCTGCTATAACCGCACAAGCTAATAGCGCAAAACCACGGTAAGGCTGCTTTAGGTTAGGGAAGAGGCTAAATTGCATCATATTGTTAACCAAAAAGGCACCAAAAAGCATGCAGACCGGTACTTGAATCATATAGCTGACCTGTTCCATGCCGATAAAATCAGTAAAAAACCAGCGTACGATGAATGCAAAAAGTAAAACATAGATCGTTCCAATAAGGCCGCGAATAGGCTGCGGGCGGCCCATCGACAGCTTGTTAATAGGCCAAAAGTCAAATAAAGAATGAATAACGATCACCCCTGCTGTTGTGACGGCAAATGTCATAGCAACCCATGAGTCGAATAAGCCTTTCGGGTCAATTTCTGGGTGGTAAAGCGGGTGAACAATCTCGCCGTTGGGTGTAGGAATATGTGCTAATGCGGTGTAGTCAAAAAAGATAAACCAGACTATATAGGCTATGACATAGGTGGCCACTAAAGTAACAAGCCCAATGATGACAGGGTTTTTACTCAGTAAAGAAAAAGGCCAAGCATGCCATATCGGAATAAGCCACAAAACAGTCACAACCGTTAGTATCGTATACTGGATAAACATCGGGGTATCGCCATAATTTTGCCCAACCAAGGCAGACAATAACAAGGTGAAGAATGCACCTGCAGCAACAGTAATAAGGGTTAAGCAAATGCCTTTTAGTGGCTGTGGCATATCGCCGATTCGTTTGGGTAAGTTGTTATGCCAAAACAAATTTAAAATGACTTGTGTGGGTGTTGCGCACATAAATGCGATACCCACCCAACCGGTAAAAAAGTGTTGCTCAAAAGGTGCAATACAAAGAGCGGCTAGGGTTAATACAACAATGATACCCATGCTCCCTGATAGTAGGGTAGATGAAAGTGACTGGTTTGCTGCTTGAGTGCTCATGAGGCTCCTTTGATATTATTTTTATCACATAACCATAGACTATCTATAAGTCATATTAAAGTTGAATTTAACGATAAATAGGCTCGTGGGTATTAATTAGGGTTACGCCAATCAATACTAGTATTCCAATTCAGCAACGGGCTCAATATTGATGAATACTTCAATAATCAAGCGATAACACTTGTTCAAGTAACGATCCCATAAAGAGGTTTGTAAATAGTTTGCAGAGCAAGTATCGGTTTAAGTGGGGGCTAAAAGGACAGCTGTGTTGCCATCATTAGTGCGATAAAGGAGACGATAAAGGGTCATTTAAGGCTATAACATGTCTTGCGAAACTGATAATAAAAAACTATGTTGGCGATGAATGCTGCAATGGTAAAGTAGCCCTTTAAAACTCGGAACGTTTGATATTTTAATGTTTGAAGAAAAAGCAGAATGTAATCACCTGCCTGAGTTATTGCAACAGTTAAGCAGTGCCATCGAACAATGCCAGCGATTTGAACAGCCTGATGCCATGTCAACCGTGGACAGTTGGACTACAGCATTAAATCGTCCAGTACCTACGCAAGGTATTGGTGCAAAACAGGTGATTAGTGAATTGGGTTTACATGTGATGCCGAATGGGTCGCAACTGGCTAAACCCGGTTGTACATCCTATATAACAACAGCCGCGACGGATATGGGGTCTATTGCGACATTGGCTGGAATAGTGGCATCACCACAACGTGTTGGCATGACCGCTTTTAACCATTTAGAAGAGGTTGCCTTAAATTGGTTAACTGAAATGTTTGATTTGCCAAAGGGTATGCAAGGCGTTTTTAGCAGTGGCGGTTCTACGGCTAATTTAATAGGCTTAGGCGCGGCTAGGCAGTCTGCCTTTGAAAAAGTTGGTTTAGACCCGGCAAATGACGGTGTTCAGCGCGCTTGTAAAGTGTATGCCACTGAGCATAGTCACCACACCATACACCGTGCAGCTGCTGTGTTGGGTATGGGGCGAAAGGCGATGGTGCATGTGCCTGTTGATAATATGATGAGGCTTTC
The DNA here is from genome assembly GCF_000442595.1 of Cycloclasticus zancles 78-ME. Classification (NCBI taxonomy): domain Bacteria; kingdom Pseudomonadati; phylum Pseudomonadota; class Gammaproteobacteria; order Thiotrichales; family Piscirickettsiaceae; genus Cycloclasticus; species Cycloclasticus zancles. Next base: position 833,754 of record NC_021917.1, read on the forward strand.
ACCGAGAGAGCTTAAACGTTTATTAATAGAAGATAAAAAGTCCGATGCATTACCAGTGGCTATTGTGGCTAATGCAGGCAGCACGAACACAGGCTCGATTGACCCTTTGCAAGAAATTGGCGAAATTGCACGTGAACATAATATTTGGTTTCATGTTGATGGTGCTTATGGTTTACCCGGCACATTAGATCCACAAGTACATGAATTATATAAGGGGCTGGCATTAGCTGATTCTATTACTGTTGATGCTCATAAATGGTTAGGTGCACCGGTTGGTATTGGGGCGACTTTTGTGCGCGATGTTCAAGCGCAATATAAAACCTTTAACCAAGGCGAAGCAGCTTACCTAGAAACAACAACGGTAAAAAATGAACACATTGAGAACTCAATGGATACCATTGGTTTTCCGTATCATGATTTAGGTGTTGAGCTATCTGCACCTGCTCGAGGTGCCATTGTATGGGCTTTGATTCGTGAAATTGGTGTAGAGGGAATGAAGGCGCGTGTGTGTCGACACAATGCTATGGCGCGACGTGTTGCTGAACGTGTAGAAAAACACCCTCATTTAGAATTAGCATTAAAGCCGACGTTATCGGTATGTTGTTTCCGTTATGTTAATGAAAAAGTAGATGATTTAAATGGCTTAAATAAAAAAATTCACCGTCAACTAATGAAAAATGGTGTTAATATTCCGAGCACCACCATGGTGGATAATAAGCTGGTTATCCGGCCGTGCTTTTTGGGTGCTAGAACAGATTGGCATCATGCTGATGATTTGGTCAATGAAGTGCTTGAAATTGCTCAGGCACTCATTTAATACTAACTAAAGTAGTTCTTAAATAAGGAGATTGATATGGCTCAACGCTACGATAATATTTTACAAACAATAGGTCATACGCCGGTTGTACGGATCAATAAGCTTGGCCCAAAAGGGGTGAATGTTTTTGCCAAAATAGAAGCGTTTAACCCAATGGGGTCGGTTAAAGATCGGCTTGCTTTGGGTGTTATAGAAGATGCTGAGCGTAAAGGTGAGCTAACGCCAGGTCAAACGATTGTAGAAGCGACCAGTGGCAATACCGGTATTGGTTTAGCAATGGTATGTGCACAAAAAGGCTACCCATTGGTGATAACCATGGCCGAGAGTTTTAGCGTAGAACGCAGAAAACTGATGCGCTTTTTAGGCGCAAAAGTGGTGCTAACGCCGGCGCATGAAAAAGGCACGGGCATGGTTAAAAAGGCGGAAGAACTGGCGGCTAAAAATGGCTGGTGGCAATCAAAACAGTTTGAAAACCCAGCAAATGCGCAAATGCATATGAAAACGACGGCAGAAGAAATTCTAGAAGATTTCTCCGATGTAACGCTTGATTATTGGGTCACCGGTTATGGAACAGGCGGGACGTTAAACGGTGTATCAGCCGTATTAAAAGAAAAAAGCCCAGCAACCAAAGTTATTGTCTGTGAGCCGGTTAATGCCGCCTTATTAGGTGGTGGTATTGCGCAAGTTGAAAACGAAAGCCACCCCAGCTTTAGCCCTCACCCAATACAAGGTTGGACGCCAGACTTTATTCCCGTGTTAACAAAAGAAGTGGTGGATGCTGGCTCACGTATTGATGAACTGCTATCTATCGATGGCAAAGAGGCCATTCAGTGTGCGAAAGATTTAGCGCAACAAGAAGGTGTTTTTGTGGGTATTTCAGCAGGTGCTACCTTGGCTGGTGCTTTGAAAATAGCCGAAACAGCGAAGCCAGGTGCGAATATTTTATGTATGTTGCCAGACACTGGCGAGCGTTACTTAAGTACGCCTTTGTTTGATGATATTTCGATTGAGATGTCAGAGGATGAAATAGCTGTGTCTAAGTCTACACCGGGTTATCAGTTTTAATTCATTATTGGTCTCACGACTAGGGCTTTGCTTATCAAGCAATGAGTTGAAGAGTGACGACTAATAGCCGGTGCAAGTGCTGGATACAGTAGAATGAGCTTTTATAGTCAGACACGATGAATTGAATGAATAAGCAAATAGAGTTATTAGCACCCGGTGGCGATGTAGAAGCAATTAAAGGGGCCATTGTTGCCGGTGCAAATGCTGTTTATTGCGGTTTAGATGTTTTTAATGCACGTAATCGCGCAACTAACCTTTCTTTTGATGAGTTGTGTGGCGTATTACGTTTGGCGCATCAGCACGATTGCGAGGTATTTTTAACGCTCAATGTCGTTATATTGGAGCAAGAATTACCTAGCCTAATCAAACTGTTGAATAAATTAGTGAATAGCGGTCTGGATGGCATTATTGTGCAGGACCTTGGCACATTTAATTTAGTAAAGAAGTATTTTCCAAGTCTTGATTTACACGCCTCAACGCAGTTAACGACACACAATGAAGGGCAAATACAGTTTTTAAGCAAAATTGGCGCTTCTCGGGTTAACTTATCGCGCGAACTAAACCTTGATGAGGTGAAAAGCCTGACCCGTTTTGCACATGATCATGATGTATTAACCGAAGTTTTTGTACACGGTTCGCTGTGTATAGCTTTTTCTGGTCAGTGTTATTCAAGCTCGGTAAGTGTCGGCAACTCTGGTAACCGTGGGCGGTGTAGCCAAGCGTGCCGAGATGAGTATGAAACCACTGCCACGGGCAATAATTTCCCACTTAATTTAAAAGACAATTCAGCCTATTTTGATTTACCTGAATTAGTGGACGCGGGCGTCGACTCGTTAAAAATAGAAGGACGTATTAAGGGTGCGCATTATGTTTATACGGTGGTGGATAGCTGGCGTAAACAAATGGATAAATTTGAACAAACAGGGCGCTTATTAGAAGACGATTCAAATTTACATAAGGTCTTTAATCGTGATTTCACCAATTCCTTTTTAAAGGGTGATCTGACCAAAGACATGTTTATTGATAATCCCAGAGATCACAGTGTTGAACACGCAGTGACGAAAAGCCAGGCTGTATCGATTGTCCATATTCATAAAGCAAAACAAGATTTGTATGAAGATAAAAATAAAATTGGTGATGAATTAGCCGACAAAATTAAAGGCTTAAATATCGATAAGCAGCAATTGAATTTGGTTTTTTCTGGGCAAGTGGGTGAGCCATTAGTGCTAACTATTCAGGTAAAGACTGCAAATGGGCAAGATGAGACAACACATGTGATCGAATCTGCAGAGCCACTGAAAAACCCAACACAGTCAACACTGGATACCAATGCGATCAAGAAGCGTTTTAAAGGCTTCAATAAGGCGAGATATACGATTGAAGCCATAGACTTTAGTCGTTTAGCAGACAATATTAGCCTGCCATTCAAAGAACTGGCACGGCTAAAAAATAAAGCCGCTTTCCTGCTGAATGATTCTGTTGAGATATTGCGGGATGTCGATGTGCCGCCACTGCTCAATCACCCAAAAGTAGAAGAAGGTTCATCGATAGATAAGAAGCCGTCTATGTCTATTTTAATAGCGGATGAGAAAGACCTGCATTTATGTGAGGTAACAGAGGCGGACATTTACTTTAAGTTGCCAGAAAGTTTTAAAAAAGGCTGTACGAAATACATTGATTTATTTCTTCAAAACCCACGTTTAATACCGTGGTTTCCCGCTGTTTTAATTGGTAAAGATTACCAAGAAGCCGTTAATGTCCTAAAACATGTGCGCCCTAAACGTATTGTTACTAATAATACGGGTATTGCCTATAAAGCGTTTGAAATGGGAATAGATTGGGTTGCCGGACCGTTTTTAAACACCACTAATTCATATGCTTTGTTAACCTTGCAAGAAACGCTTAACTGTTCGGGTGCGTTTATTTCTAATGAAATTAATCGTATGCAAATTAAAAATATTGCGCGACCCAAAAATTTCAAATTGCTCTACAGTATTTATCACCCCATTTTAATGATGACCAGTCGACAATGTTTCTTTCAACAAACGGTGGGGTGTAAAAAACCGAGCATTGAAGATGGCTGCATGCTTAAGTGTCAAAAGGCAACGACTATTACCAATGTAAAAGGTGTGTCGTTTGCCATTGATAAGCAAAAAGGTGGCTACCCCAGCATTTACAATGATGAGCAGTTTTTGAACCTAGATGTAGTGAATGATTTGGCTGATTTATTTGATGAATTTTTTATAGATTTAACCAATATCGGTGCAGGGTCAAAAGAAGAGCAGAACAAAACACAATTGATAGATTCTTTTGAGCAAATAATAAGCGGTCAAAAGGCAGCAAAACAACAGCTTAATCAAATGGTTCCTGTCTCGACGATGGCGCAATATAGACAAGGCTTATAACAAGCAGCTGAGCTTGTAGTATTGGTTGCTTTGTGTATGCAGTAGTTTAAAAATACTGTGCGCTTAAGCAGTTGAACCACTCAAAAAGTATTTTTTTAAAATAGCCCTTCACGCTAAAATTTTAGTGGGAATAACGGTTATACTAATAGGTCATTAGGCTCATCAATAACTGTATTTAAGTATGAAAAAGATATTATTTATCATCGTAACAAGTTCCTTCTTGATCGGTTGTGATGGACAAGATGGTATGGGCTCAAACCCACTAAGGGCTAAGGCACGTGACATTGAGCACCAGCAAGAACAGGCTGCAGGCCGTGAACAAGAAACAGCGTACGGTTCAGCCATCTCCGATTCGTTTAAAAAAAATAGCGAATAGCCGATACCCAAACACACTGGCAGGCTGCGTGTTTGTTGCAAATAATGATACTGGTTTCCTTAGTCTAGGCGTGTAATTAGCATATTTCGCTTTTAGTAGTTGAGTAGTGCTGTTCAACGCCACATGGGTTTAGACATCGAGCTTTAAGGGTAATATAAAGCAGTCAGCCAGCCCATTTTATGTCACCTAAATAGACGATAGCCTAGCTGGGTTTTATCGCCATTTTGCCCAAGGATCCTCAGTATTTTCAGGGCTATAGCTATCCTCGACGGGCGGGCGCTTATTCTCGTGCGTTGTGTGTTGGCCTTTATTATAGGTAGAGGCTTTATTAACACGTTTAGTCTGTAATTGTTCCGCGTCTTCCAAACTTAGCTCAGCTGGTTTCCCGGGCGTTTGATTTGCTGGAACAAGTCGGTCTCTAGGTGGTATTGAGAATTCTTTAGATGATACCTTGGGCAGGTTTTTAAATTCATATAGATAAAATGCCTCAACTTTTTCACGCGCCCAAGTTGTCTTTTTTAGAAACTTAAGGCTCGACGCAATACTCGGGTTAGTCTTAAAGCAATTAATATTCAAATAAGCAAAGAGAATCTCAAAGCCGTAATGCTCAACGATCTCAAGCAGCAGGTTCTTTAAACTAAGGCCATGCAGCGGGTTATTTGTGTAATCAATTGGGTCATTCATGATATTTGTCTTAATCAGGTGGGTTAGGCCTCCATTATACCTGTCAGCAACCGGCGATAGAGTGAAGCGATAAGACTTTTCGTTTAGCTGTACTAACACAGCCGGCACTACCGAGAAAATCGCTACATCATATGTTCAATGCTATTAAATACGACCTGCTTAATAAATGCTTGGTCAGCTGGAGTCGCATGACATAGGCACCCAAATAAGCAAACCGTATTAGGGTAGAGCAGGGCTAATTAAGTGATGAAAAGCGTGAACTAGTATTACATGCGATTAACCGCCATTTCATAATTAAAGATTGGGCAAAGTATTTTAGTTCAGGGCTGGCATCGGTGTGATCATTAATCATACAGAGGTGTTGATAGGTTGCTTGAGCAAATTTTAACTCCCTAGTTTGTGCATATTTGGTTGTTAAAAACAAAACAGTCGTCTGTAGTTTTTCAATGCTTATGTTTGTCGCCATGTCTGCAATGTTTGATGAAGGGTCTAATGGTGTGCTATTGGATTTCATACAAATACCTTTTTTTGTTAATGAGAATGATTATCATTAATATTTAAAACAAATGGATTGGCGCTGTCAAGAGAATACTTTTAATAATCTTATTGCTAATGAGAATGATTCGTATTACTATTAATTAAAATTATGGAGAGGGATTAATTTTATGAAAAAGTTGTATGCAGTCAGTCTATTGACGTTAGCCAGTGGTGCTTCAGTGGCAGGAGAAAACCAATGGCTATATGCAAAAGGTACAGACACGAGGCCGCAAGGGAGTTATGAGTTCAAACTGAGTGACACAATTAAAGTTGGAAAAAACTCAGGTGATTATGTTGCACATGATATTAGGCCAGAAATTGAGTATGGAATAACGGATAAATTAACTGTAAGCGCTGAGCTGGTGTTTTTTGATCATAACTACTCACTGAATAATTCAGACAATGACCCTATGTTTAGTACACAGGGAGGGGCTGGCAAGCGCTTTGATAAATTTCAGTTTGCAGGGTATGAAGCGGCGCTTAAATATAATATTTTGAGCCCTTATAAAGATGTCATGGGTTTATCTGTAGGCTTGGCTTTTGAGCATAGAGATGCGTACAGATTAGATGGCGCAGATATCGATCAAGATTCGTTAACAACGACATTCTATTTTCAAAAAGACTTTTTAGATGACACACTTATATTTGTTGTTAACCCTAAGGTAGAGCTTGAAAGAAGAAAGTCCCCCGATGTATTAGAGGAAGAAATTTCATTAGAGTTGATGGCGGCTGTTTCTTATCGATTTATGCCTAAATGGACGGTCGGTCTTGAGTATCGCTCTCAATCTGATTATTTAAGTGTGCAAGAAAACGGAGAATTCGAAGAAGGTGTGCAGCGCTCTAGTTTTGATTTAACAGATTTTAGATTAGGCGATAGGTATCAAAGTGGCCAATACATAGGTCCAACGCTTCATTATGCGACTCAGCGATGGTGGGCAACAGGCGGTGTGTTGTTTCAGTTCCAAGGGGGCGGCGGCTTTAGTGAAGATGGTAAAAACTTTGATGAGCATGAGAAATACCATGCCGGCGTATCATTCGGTTATGAGTTTTAATGCAAGCGTTAAACGTAAAGTACATACTCGGCTTTATGCTGTTAAGCCTGATTTCAATAGGACACGCGGAAACTTTTTTAACGGTTGAGCAAGCAAAAGGTGAGTTGTTTGCTAACACACCGATGAAAAAAATGGATTTAACATTATCTAACGCTCAAGTTGAGGCAATAGAAGATGCGTCGGATATGCGTGTGCTGAGTAATAAATTGAATGCATGGAAAACACAAAGCAACGAGTGGTTTCTTGTAGATCAAGTTATTGGTAAGCATGAAATGATTGATATGGCTGTGGGTATCGATAGTTCAGGCAAGATAAAGGGGCTTAGGGTACTGCGTTATGTTGAAAGTTATGGCAGTGAAGTTCGATATATTAAATGGTTAGATCAGTTTAATGGTCGGGATAGTTCTGAGAAATTATTGTTAGATAAGCAGATTGACAATATTTCGGGTGCAACGCTGTCGTGCCGACATATTACCGATGGAGTAAACCGTTGGACGCATACTTGGCAACAAGTCTTACAGCACTTGTAATGCCTACTCGTTTAACAATTAATTTAGTAATAAATATGAGTTATTTACGTCATGGTAACTGTCTATTTCCCTAAACCATATCGTTACGGCCTTTATAGTTTGTTTTTCTTAAGTTGGTTCTCGGGCAGTGGGTTTTTTATTCTTAAAACCTGGTTTCTTCAAGAAGGCAAATATGGACTGGTAAAACATGCTTGGCAATACCCTGCATTGCAAGTTCACGGTGCAATGGCATTTTTAATGATGATTGGCGTGGGCTTTGTTATAGGAGCCCACCTACCCAAAAGTTGGAAAACAAAACAGAAAAGAAAGACAGGTATTTTGCTGCTTACCATGCCCTGCCTTTTGATAATTAGTGGCTATTTATTGTATTACGTAGCAGAAGATACGTTTCGACAATGGCTTGAGTACACCCACTTAGCGATAGGTCTCGTGTTGCCTGTCAGTTTATCTCTTCATGTGTTGTTGAAAGTTAAACAGAAAAATGAAAAGCGAAAAAATGAAAGTAAATTGGAAAAAATTTAATCGGAAAACGCATTATTGGGGATCAATTTTATGTGCCTTACCTATTTTGGTTGTTATAGGCTCAGGCGTCTTGTTGCTGCTCAAAAAAGATGTAGATTGGATCCAGCCGCCCAGCACTCGCGGAGTGAGTTCTGTTCCTTCAATTACTTTTGATGAAATTCTAGCAACTTCAAAAACAGTAAAACAAGCAAAGGTTAACGGTTGGTCGGATATTGACCGACTGGATGTAAGGCCCAATAAAGGCATTGTTAAAGTTCGAGCGAAGAGCGATTGGGAAATTCAAATAGACACTCAATCTAATGAAATATTGCAAGTGGCCCATCGCCGGTCAGATTTCATTGAGTCAATTCATGATGGTACGTTCTTTCATGATGCTGTAAAGCTATGGGTTTTTTTACCTAGCTCATTGATTTTATTTGTTTTGTGGGTAACGGGGCTATATTTGTTTTTAACGATGCATTTTAAAAAAAGAAGCAGAAAGCGGATTACACACACTGCAGGATAAAAGATTGGTGTTTATATGTTCGTTAACTTAAATCGATTCATATTAATGAGCCTTGTTGTTTGGTGCTTTTCTTTTAGCTGCTTAGCAACTGAAAGCCAGTTAAAGGTGAATAAAAAAGCCGTCATAAAAGGAGTGGCTTTTAAAGGTGATATAGAAGCCCGAAGAGATAAAGGCATATTGCATAGAAAGCATGCAGATATTGGCGTAAGACTTCCTTTGGCGATAAAAGACTTAACACTAGGTGTTCATTATCGAAGGGTTTATAGCTTAGAAGAAGATGGTTGGGCGCTAGAAAATAGGCCCTATGTTCAATTAGAGCAAAAATTCAAAGGGAACAATAAGCTTGATTGGAGATTGAGAGTTCGCCAAGAATTTAGAGATCGAGAAGGAAAAGGACACTCTAAACGCAGCCGAGTGAGAGCTAAGGTTGTATTACCCAAGCGAATTTTTAATGCTAAACCGTTTGTGAGCCATGAATATTATTATGATTTAACGGCGCATCAATTATCGCAAACACGGGTAGACATGGGTGTTACCTTCGATAAATTCAAAACAGTGGTGCCGCAACTATCTTTTAAAATAGTGGCAAAGCAAAAGGATAAATGGCAAACCTCATCGGCAATCGTGTTGAGTCTGGCCTTTTAAAAGCAGTTATTAAGGAAGTGAGATAACAATTTCATTGCCTTGTTCAGAAAGTTCAAGCGCAAGAAGGTTTTTATCAGCGGGCCCTTGAAGAACCGTCCCCTGTTTATCAAATTTAGCACCATGACAGGGGCAAACCAGCTTGTCTGGCGTCACAGAAACGGTGCACTTTTGGTGTGTACAGCTTAAGAGCAAGGCAACATATTTTCCATTTTTTTGTTGATGTAGAAAGATCGGTGCCTTGACAGTCGTGGCCTGCAAAATAGCAAAGTCATCGTTTTCTAATACAGTTTTATGAGCAATTATTTTATTGTTTTGCTGCGTTTTTAAAAGAGTGGTTTTGATATTGGGTGATGTTTGGCAGCCCACTAATAAGGAGGCGCCGCAGCTACTTGCTAAGGCGAAGCTGCTGGATTTTTTAATAAAAGATCGCCTATCCATTTAAGGTGCTCCCTAGTTTAATAATGTGTACAGTTTGCCTTATCTATTTGATAGCTTAGTTTCTTTGTAGCGCAGCGATGCGTTCTTCAAGCGGTGGGTGAGACATAAAGAGTTTTTTGACTTGTCCACCATTAATACCAAAAGCGGCTAATTCTTCTGGCATATCAGTTGGCTCATGACTACGCTGTAGGGCTTTTAATGCGTTAATCATTTTTTGTTTACCGGCTAAATTGGCGCCGCCTTTATCGGCATGAAACTCACGATAGCGCGAGAACCACATAACAAGCATGGAGGCTAAAAAGGATAACACGACCTGAGCTAACATTTGGGTCACAAAATAACCAATGCCATGCCCACGTTCATTTTTAAGAATGACCCTATCCACAATATGGCCAATGACAGAGGCAAAGAAATATACAAAAGTATTCACCACACCTTGCATCAATGCCATCGTGATCATATCACCATTGGCAACATGGCTGACTTCATGCCCAAGCACGGCTTCTACTTCATCTCTGTTCATTGCATTAAGTAAACCAGTACTCACGGCCACTAAAGCATCATTCTTATTCATCCCAGTTGCAAAGGCATTGGGTGTAGGGTTATTAAAAATGCCGACTTCTGGCATACCAATGCCTGCTTTTTCCGCCTGTTTTGAGACCACAGAAACAAGCCATTGCTCTGTTGAATTTTTAGGCTGATCAATAACCTGAACACCCATGGAACGTTTTGCCATGGATTTTGACATGGCTAAGGAAATGACCGAACCGGTCATGCCAACGATCAGAGAGATAATTAATAAAGCATTCAGGTCTAAATCGACCCCATTTGCCTGCAAAGTACCTGATAAACCAAATAGGCTAAATACCAAGCTGATAACGACCATAATGGCTACATTAGTGGCTAAAAATAAAGCAATTCGAGTCATGTTGAAAATGTCCTTAAACAATATAAGAAGTATTTGGGGGTGAATTTTGTAAATTCAAGTTTAGGTATTTTAAGCTAAATATCTTACTCGACGTTTGCTTGTCTCAATAATCTAAATACCCTATTTTTGATACCTAATGCTTAAACGGTTAAGCGTTTTTGTTTAAGGACAGAGAAGGTTAGTTTGATTACTTGAACGTTCGATTCTAGTTAGGAAAAAGACAGCGTTGCAAAAAAATATAAAACATTAAAGTGAAAGAGGGTGAATAGGCCAGCTAAGTAACGTGCAGAATAAATTTTGCTATTAAACTAGTCAGTTAAACAATTTGGCAAGACAGGGTGTAGCCTAGGTTTGCCATAACACTGGACTCTTTGTTTAAGTCAGCCATGGTCACGTCTTGTTCAAGAAAGAACTGTTTATCAATGCTTAGCATCATTTCGCGCCCATCAACCTGAAGCGATAATAAATCGATAACTAAGGGCTGGCGGCTATTATTTAAAATAACAGCTAAGCGAAATAGGCGAATTAACCGCGTTAACATTTTATGGCTGATAATTCGAATGTCGGGAAGCCGTCTTCGTCTAAACCGTTTTCTAGCCCCAATGACGATGGTTGAAAGCAGAAGCTGTTCGTCTTGGTTATAGCCCGCAAGGTCACTGTTAGCCAAAATATAAGCTGAATGTTGCTGAAAGTCAGTCACATTAATTTGCTGGCCAACCTCATATAAATAAGCGGCCTCAAGTAATAGAGTCTTAAGTTTCGTTGAGGTTAGACTCCAGCTTTTTGAAGTTTGGTGCCAAAATAGCTCGCAAGTTTCTGCTATTTGTTGGGCCTGCCTACGGTCAACGTTGTAAAGACGTTGTAAATGTTGGCGAGTACGCAGCCGTGTATCTCCTTGTTTATTTTGTTGCTCCATTTCAAACAAGACGCCCTCGCGCAAGGCAGCAGAGCAGAATGTCAAAGCAGTTAGGTTTAGGCTCTTCATAAGGGCAATCATAATGGCTAAGCCAGCAGGTAAAACCATGGCTCTAGCTTCGTCAATACCAACTAATGAGAGCTTAGAGACACCGTCTATTTGGCATAATAAATGTTGTAATTTGAGTAAGGTATTTAATTCTAGACGGTCGGTTGTTTCGCTGATTAAACCGATCGCCTTAAAAAGGGCTTTGGCGGTGCCTGATGTTGCAAAGACCTTATTTGGGTGACTTGTCCTAAAATGATGGGAACACTGCTCAAGCTTTTGCAGTGCGGATACCTCGGCCCGTTTAAATGATTTTTGATTCACGCCTTTACTGAAGTAACGTTCTGTAAAGCTGATGCAGCCCATGTTTTTGCTGTCTCTATATTGAGTATCAGTGCCTTCACCCAGCACTATTTCAGTACTGCCACCACCTATATCAACCACCAAACATGAGTCTTTGATTTCTTCGCTACGAACGACCCCTTGGTAGATTAATCTGGCCTCTTCAGAGCCTGAAATTATTTCAATAGGAAAGCCCAATGAGTACTCAGCCAGTGAGAGAAAAGCATTACGGTTAACAGCTTCTCGCAAGGTATGAGTGGCCACGACACGACATTTTTTAATTTGATGTGTTTTTATTGTAGCGCCCATTTCTTTAAGACTGCTTGCTGCTCTTAGCATCGCCTCGTAACTTAATTCATTAGCCTTATTTAACCCCGCTCGTAAGCGTACTCGATGTTTTACCTTATGCAGAGGTTCAAGCTTACCGGCATTTAAGCGAGCAATAATTAAGTGAAAACTATTAGAGCCTAAATCTAAGGCAGCAATTAATTCTGATTGGGTATCGGCGTTAAGGCTAGTCATTTCTTGTTAGACTCAAGGTCTTTTAGATAGTTATACACCGATATTTGAGAGCGAATTTTTCGCTTATTGCCTCGTGGCAAATATTTGTTATGTTGTTTCTTATCTATAATTCTGGCCTTTGTCTTATCGGACCATTGGAGGTTAAAGATATGGATAATTTGTTGCTGAATGGCAGGGTCATAAATAGGGCAGCCAACCTCTACACGCCGCTCTATATTACGCGTCATCCAGTCTGCCGAACTAATGGTAACGCGAGGGTCTCCATTATTATGAAAAATCGTAAATCGTGTATGTTCTAAAAATCGGTCGACAATAGAAATAACTTCAATATTGTCACTAAGCCCTACAACCCCAGGAGCTAAACTGCACATTCCCCTCAAGACGATTTTAATTTTCACACCGGCACTACTGGCCTCGTACAACTTATCAATAACTTGCTTATCATCAATGTTATTCATTTTAATAAGAATTTCAGCCTTATGCCCTTTTTTGGCCATCTTTATTTCATTCTCAATCGATTTATTAATCCAATCTCTTGTGCCGATAGGGGAAACAATTAAATGTTTAAACGTGGTTTTTTTATAACTGTGCGCAATAAAGTCAAAAACAAGCGCAACTTCTTTGGTAATCGCTTGTTTGTTGGTAAATAAACTAAAGTCGGTGTAAACCTTAGCTGTTTTTTCGTGAAAGTTACCGGTGCCAACGTGAGCGTAATAGGTTTGTTTTTTATGTTCATGTCGGCCAATTAAACATAATTTAGTGTGGCACTTTAGTGAGGGTAAGCCAAAGTGAACCTTAACACCCGACTCGGTTAAGATACGCGCCCATTCCATGTTGGCTTGTTCATCAAAACGTGCGTGTAACTCAATAACAGCAAAAACTTCTTTGCCATTTCTAACCGCATTGATCAGTGACTTGATAAGCCTACTGTTGTTGGCTACACGGTAGAGGCAGATTTTTATTTCAAATACATTTGGATCAAAAGCTGCCTGACGTATCAATTCGGTAAAGTGATCAAACTTGTGATAAGGGTAACAAAGCAAAATGTCTTGCTGCTTTATTGCATCAAAAGGGCAGGCATGACGGGAAAATTGCCTAGAAACCAAAGGTGTTAACGGAGGGTTTTCAAGGTGTTTACGCCCCACATTAGGGAAGTCAATAAAGTCTCGGAAATTATGATAACGGCCACCTGGCACCACACTATCATGACGTGTAATGCCAAGTTTAGATTTCAGCATGTCGATAGCATGATCGGGCATGGCTCGTTCGTACACAAATCGCACAGGCTTAGCATGTAGGCGCTGCTTTAAACCGATAGATAATTTTTCTAAAACCGATAAATCAATATCATCGGTTAGACCGAAATCAGCATCTCCCGTTACCTTCATAGCGTAAACATTGCAGACCTTGTAATTAAAATAGGCGGAAAAAATATTGTTTATGCAATAGCGAATAATATTGTCGGACATAATAATATCTCGTCGTCGTTTACCTTTTTCACGTGGTAATTCAATAAAACGAGGAGAGTCTGTGGTTGGTATCGCAATGGCTGCATACTGTATGTTTTTACCACCCAGCATTTCACAAATTAAATAGCTGAGGTCATCTTTTAATAAGGCCGCTAAATTAGTATTTTTATTGATAATAATAGGCTCAATAAAACCTTGTAGATGATTGGTAAAGTATTTTTGTAGCCAGCTTCCTTGCTCGGGGCTCAGTTGATCTTCATTAATTAAGAAAATGTTTTTATGCGCGAGCCCTTTCAATACCTCATGGTAAGTGACATCAAATTCTTCTTGTAGCTTTAAGACCTTTTTTTGTATATCACGTAACAAGTTTTTGGTCGGTGTTTGTTCATCAAGGTCTTTCTCAATAAGAACCCGACGCTTAACATTGGCAACGCGCACCCTAAAAAACTCATCTAGGTTGTTTGAAAAAATGCCTAAAAACCGGACTCTTTCTATAATAGGTGTGGATTTATCTGCCGCTTCTTGTAGCACGCGCTCGTTAAAGGACAGCCAGCTGAGTTCTTTCGCAATATATTTCGCCTCTAATTTTTTGATCACCTAACCCACCTAAGCTGTTTACTAAAACTTTATTATGTAGAGGCAAGATGACAGGTTCGTGACAGTGTCTAATCCTTTGATTTTATGCGGCGAAATTTTCCTGTTCCACGGAAAGGGCTGAGATAGGTATTTGTGCCTCGCGTCTGCATATTGTCATCGTTCTGACACTTCGTTGTCATCATCATTGGTTACATTCACTGCAAATTCTAAGGATGAATGCCATGCTGAATACCACACGAATATCTCGTTTAGATTATTGCTTCAAAATTGTTTTGGAGCAGTCTCGTATTGGTGATTTAGAAGTTTGTAATAAGCAAAACCTGATCTATCTCTTGTTAATGTTAGTCGTTTCATTAGGCCTCTTCAGCGGTGAAGAAGCCCCCATAGTTGCTGGACAGCAAATTGGCTTAAGTGGCTATGAAATTCACGCAACGCCCAAGATGATAGCGGGTGTTAAAGATAATGCATCTGGCCTAACCTATAACAGTAATACGAATACATTATTTGCTGTTGTTAATAACCCAGAAACGCTACTTGAGCTGACAAAAGACGGTGAGCTAATTCGTCGTATTGATTTAATTGGCTTCGAAGACACTGAAGGGGTGATGTATCTCGGCGGCGAACGATATGCCGTGGTTGAAGAGCGAAAAAGAACCTTAGTAATGTTCGATATTAATTCGCAAACAAAGGTTGTTAATAGGGCGGGCTTAAAGAGCCTTCAGTTGGCCATAACATCAGGTAAAAACAAAGGATTTGAAGGGTTAACTTATAACCAAGACAGTGGGGATTTATTTATCATTAACGAGAAAACACCTCGACAATTGATAAAGCTGTCGGGTTTTGTTGAATCATCTGATATTGCTATTTCAACGCCGTTTTCTTTAGAAAAAACCTCTTTTGGCGGTGATGATTACTCAGGGGTGCATTATGACGATCAAACAGGCCACCTAATACTCTTGAGTGACGAATCTCGTCAAATGGTTGAAGTCAATAAAGAAGGGATTGAAATCAGCCGATTGGGCTTGAGTAGAGGGAATGCTGGTTTGCATGATGATGTACCGCAGGCTGAAGGTATAACAATGGACAAAGACGGTGATATTTATGTCATCAGCGAGCCTAACTTCTTTTATCGTCTCAAGAGTAAAAATCGCTTGTTAAAAGTCGCGTCAAAAAATGACTAATTGCGTTAAATCAAACTGGCTACCCCATCTATACCATGGCTTCGGTATTTAACTGGGCAAGGTTTACCGGCAACCGTTATATGCTGGTTGGCCTTGGTGTTCTTGTTATCTTTCAACTGTTTTTTAACTATCAAGAACCGATACAAGCCTTGTTGGGTGTAGCTGCAAGCGATTTTGCTAAAACTTGTGTTAGGCATAACAATCACGAACTTAAACTAGCGCCTTCTTTAAGTTGTAGGTCAGCCTCTTTTTATACGCACTACTTTCATAATTTCTAAATCAATGCCAGCAACAGTTTCTTGTGCTGGATAGTACGTCATGTTTACTCGGGCGCCTTTTAAGCTCTGGTATTGACCTTTGCGCTTGAATTTAAAGGGCACAGTGCAACCTTCTACCATCAACGTATGTAAAATCCAGTCGCCTTGAGGGCGTTGAACATGTGACATAACCTTCATTAATTCTGAGTGAGTAAGGCTGGGGTGTTTTTCAATTAGTTTTTGGGGGTCTGATTGCATGTTTTTTTAATGATTAATTTAACCAATAACCGTTAAAGAACTTATTGGTTCTTTGTTAAGAGTGGGCGCTAGCTAGGCCGACCCCATAATTCACTCTATTGTGATATTCACGTTCTTTTAGGGTACTAGGAATAACTGCATTTATAAGGTACAAGTTATCAAAATAATGGTTAAGATACGACAATTAAACGAACAAGGAAAAGATGATGAGTAACTCAATTTACGATATAGCGCTAACTAAAATTGACGGTAACGAATCAACCCTCTCTGACTACCAGGGAAAGGTTATGCTGATTGTTAATGTGGCTTCTAAATGCGGTTTAACCCCTCAATATGAAGGTTTAGAGGCGCTTTATCAAGCGTATCAAGACAAAGGCTTGGTGGTATTGGGTTTGCCTTGTAATGATTTTGCAGGGCAAGAACCGGGCAGTGATGCTGAAATACAAGCATTTTGTTCAACAAACTATGCCGTCAATTTTCCGCTGTACAGTAAAGTAAACATAAATAGCAGCCCAAGACACCCGCTATACGAATGGCTTATTAATGCCCAGCCAACAAGCAAACAGCTAGAAGGTGGTCAGTTAATGAGCCGACTGGCAGAAAAGGGTTTATCGCCAGCGGTAGAAAGCGATGTCAGCTGGAATTTTGAAAAATTTTTAGTGGCGCGTGATGGGTCAATTAAGGGCCGGTTTGCGCCTGATATAAAGCCTGATGATGCAAGCCTTATTAACGCGATTGAGGAAGCGTTGAAAGCTTAAGAGTTTGCTGGGTCAGCTATTTGAAAAGCTTCTGTTTGTCAAAATAAATAGCCTATCAGAATTTCTTATTTAAGAGAGGGGGCTAACTACCCTCTGAATAAAGTAAATCAAGCTGGCTGACCCCTTGATTCTTCTTGATTCCTTAGGCAATGTAACTGGAAATTGAGCCATGAACAACAAAAAGTACTCCCATTATTTGTGTCTTAATACTTCCTACAGACATTTCTTTAAAAGCGCCTTCTAAACTTGAAAGTTGGGATTTTATGCGGTTAATCTCTTTAAAGGATGCTTTTTGTAATTTAGATACAGATTGTTGTAATGACATGTTTTGTTTTTCTAGGTCTTTTTTCACCCAGTCAATTTGAGTTTGTAAATGGGATATTTTTTCTTCTGTGGTTTTTGGAGTGTTGTATATACGTAAGTTACCGAAAGTTTCTTTAGAAGAGACGCCACCAAGAGTGATTGTTTGTGTAGAAGCCTTTTTAAATAGTGGAATGTCAGCAAGCCACTTTTTTATTACATTTATAATATTTGAATTATGAATAATTCCTATATTTGAGTCGATAGAATAAAGAATTAGAAGTCCACCAGCCAGCTGTAACCCGAATGCAAAGGCTTTATTTATTTGTTCTAAAGAGGTAGGGCAATAACTAAGAGCGGTGCAATGCAAGACTACAAAAAATATTGGAATCAACACTGGCCAGCTTCGTAAAAACCAACGAGCTAGCAAAAGCATTTTATTCATATGATTTTGCCTAACAGCATGTTTTATGGGATTGCATCCCACAAAACAGTATTACCGGGAATCCCGATAGTTTTATTTGGTTGATTTTAATAAAGGCGTTTAACTTCTTGTAATATTTATACATTATTTCCATTCCATTGGACTCTTGAATTTAAATGGTGGGATTTAATCCCACATATCAATAAGCTTTTTTACCCAGCCAACTTCTTATATTTAAGCCGTCTAGGTTGATCTATCTCAGCACTCAATCGACGTTTAAAATCAGCCTAGCGGTCTTCATTTATTATTAATCGATATTTATCTCTGCTAAGAGTCGCTCGCGCATTAATAAAAAAACGGGCACTGCAAAAGCCACCGCAACGGTAGCCGTTAGTAGAATATATACCCACCATCGAGCCATTGAGAGGCGGCGAGCTTCAATAAATGACCAAACAATAAAAGCGCCCCAGATAACCAGCACATCATTGGTTAAAGAGCTTGAGGCATTGTTAATATAGGCCTGATGAATAAAATGACTAAGTGAAAACCCACCCTGTTCAAGCATATATTGAAT
The DNA here is from genome assembly GCF_000442595.1 of Cycloclasticus zancles 78-ME. NCBI lineage: Bacteria > Pseudomonadati > Pseudomonadota > Gammaproteobacteria > Thiotrichales > Piscirickettsiaceae > Cycloclasticus > Cycloclasticus zancles. The sequence goes on from NC_021917.1 coordinate 851,901, forward strand.
ATTAAAGTACGACGTTAACGTGACGCCCGCTAAAGCAAATAAAGCATAGATTATTTGACGGCTTTTGGATGAGTTGAGCATTAATCGTCCTTTTTTAATGGTGTTTATGGTGCGAAATCATAGGGGCAATCAAATTGATATTCGATAGCCCCATGAATGAATTTTTCTACCCCGCCAACTTTTTATATTTTAACCTTTTAGGTTGATCTGCTTCTACACCCAGTCGGCGTTTTAAATCGGCTTCATATTCTTCATAATTACCTTCAAACCAGACTACATTACTATCGCCTTCAAAGGCAAGCATGTGGGTGGCTATGCGGTCTAAGAACCAGCGATCATGCGAGATGACCACGGCGCAACCGGGGAAGCTGAGTAGGGCTTCTTCTAGTGCGCGCAGGGTTTCAATGTCTAAATCATTAGTCGGTTCATCCAGCAGTAATACATTACCGCCTTCTTTCAGTACTTTAGCTAAATGCACACGGTTACGTTCACCACCGGATAGGTCGCCCATGCGTTTTTGTTGGTCAGATCCTTTAAAGTTAAAGCGTCCAACATAAGCGCGTGATGGGGTTTCATAGGTGCCAACGGTAATCATGTCGTTACCTTCTGATATTTCTTCGAATACGGTTTTGTTGTCGTCTAAGTTTTCGCGTGATTGGTCTACGTAGGCGAGTTTTACGGTTTCACCTATCTTAATATCACCACTGGTGGGTTCTTCTAACCCGCCCATCATTTTGAATAGGGTGGATTTACCTGCGCCGTTGGCACCAATAATCCCCACGATGCCACCTTGTGGCAGATTAAAGTTTAGGTTGTCGAATAACACGCGGTCACCAAAGGCTTTGCTGATATTAACGGCTTCTATCACCGAATCACCTAAGCGTGGGCCGGGTGGTATGTAAATTTCCTGTGTTTCGCTGCGTTTTTGGAACTCTTTGGATTGCAAGTCATCAAAGCGTGCCATACGTGCTTTGCTTTTAGCATGGCGGCCTTTCGGGTTTGAACGCACCCATTCTAGCTCTTTTTTAATGGAACGTTTTTGCGAGGCTTCGGCTTTTTGTTCTTGCTCTAGTCGTGCGTCTTTTTGTTCTAACCATGATGAGTAATTGCCTTCCCAAGGAATGCCGCGTCCGCGATCGAGTTCTAAAATCCACCCGGCAACGTTATCTAAAAAATAACGGTCATGGGTAACGGCAACTACGGTACCGGTAAAATCGTGCAAGAAGCGTTCTAACCATGCCACAGATTCAGCATCTAAGTGGTTGGTTGGTTCATCAAGCAGCAACATATCGGGTTTTGAAAGTAATAATTTACACAGCGCAACGCGGCGTTTTTCACCCCCTGATAGTTTGCTAACATCGGCATCCCATGGCGGTAGGCGTAGGGCATCTGCGGCAATTTCCATGGTGCGATCGGTGTCGTGGCCATCACCAGCTTGCAGGATGTTTTCTAACTCGGCCTGTTTTTTTGCTAGGGCGTCAAAGTCAGCATCGGGCTCGGCATAAGCGGCATATACAGCGTCTAATTCAGCTTGAGCATTGGTGAGGTCACCTAACGCTCCTTCAATGTTAGCGCGTACGTCCTTGCTTTCGTCTAATTGCGGTTCTTGGGCGAGGTAGCCAATTTTAATGCCTGGCTGTGGGCGCGCTTCGCCCTCTATTTCGGTGTCTAACCCAGCCATAATTTTTAGCAGGGTCGATTTACCTGAGCCATTTAGACCCAAAACACCAATTTTAGCGCCGGGGTAAAACGATAAATAAATATCAGTAAGAATTTTACGTTTTGGGGGAACGACTTTACTAACGCCGTTCATGGTGTAGATGTATTGAGCCATTTGTAATCCGTTTATTATTTAAATAAGACTTGTTCTAAGGGTAGTAAACATAGTTAAACGTGTATTAATCGTTTATGGCGCGGCTCGTTTAATGGCGAGTTGGCGCGCATAGTTATTGATAGATATTTTATACAATGATTGGATGGCGTTATAGGCGTAAATATCAGATTAGGTAGCGATATAGGTGGTTTTTTCTTATAAATTAGATAAATGCGTATTACAATCTTATTATATTGCATTGCACAAATAATTTTATTTTAAGGAAGGAACATGACTGAAAACAGAATGTCGAGCTTTATTGCTCCTCAAACAATTGTTGTTATCGGCGCCAGTTCACGTGATGGCTCACTCGGTAAGATCATTGTTCAAAACTTATTGTCTGGCGGTATGGCGAAAGGCAATATCAGTATTGTTAACCCTAAGTATAAACGTGTACTCGACCTTCCTTGTAGTGCCTCGGTAGATGAACTTGAATCTGCAGCGGATTTAGCGGTTATTGTTTCACCACCTAAGACTGTACCGGGGTTAATTGCTGAACTAGGGCAAAAAGGGACAAGAAGTGTTGTTGTCATTACCGCTGGGTTTTCTGAAGGCAATGGCACCGGTGGTAAAGATCTTGAGGCGCAAATGTTGAAAGAGGCGCGTCAATATAATGTGAGAATTATAGGGCCGAATTGTTTAGGGGTTATCTCACCGATTAACAAATTAAATGCGAGTTTTAGCCATTTAATGCCTAACAAAGGAAAGATTGGTGTCATTTCTCAATCAGGCGCCATGTTAACCTCGATTATTGACTGGGCATGTGGTCGCGGTATCGGTTTTTCTCATTTAGTGTCGCTGGGGGATATGGCTGATATTACATTTGGAGAGGTCTTAGATGCAATGTCAATGGACTCAGAAACGGAAGCTATTGTTATTTACATGGAATCGGTTCAGCATGCGAGGCGCTTTATTTCAGCAGCAAGGGCCGCCTCTAGGACGAAGCCGATTGTTGTGCTGAAAGTGGGCCGCTCAGATGCGGGCAGTAAAGCAGTAGCGTCTCATACGGGGGCAATGGCAGGTTCTGACGATGTCTATCAAGCTGTTTTTGATCGTTCAGGATTACTTAGGGTCAATGGGATGAGTGAGCTTTTTTATGCTGCTGCATCACTGACATCGGTTAAACCACTGGATAAGAGTGGCTTAGCCATTTTGACAAATGGTGGTGGTATGGGTGTATTGGCAACAGACGCATTGGTTCAATCAGGTGGGGTGTTAGCGCAGCTGTCAGATGTCAGCAAACAAAAGCTTGATAAGGTGTTGCCAAAAACATGGTCGGGTGCAAACCCTATCGACATTATTGGTGATGCTGGACCAGACCGTTATGCTGCCGCCTTGGGTGTTCTTCAAGAGGATGAAAATATTGGTGCGATATTGGTCTTGAATTGTCCGACGGCTGTTTCATCAAGCATTGATATAGCGAAGGTTGTGGCTGATATTGCTGCAACAGGTAAAAAATGTGTGCTCACCAGTTGGGTGGGTAGTGCAACCGCCGAAGCAAGTCGTTCCTTGTTTGCTGAGCGAGGTATTCCGAGTTATGCAACGCCTGAATCGGCGGTTAATTCATTTATGTATTTAGTACATTATCGTCAAAACCAGAAAATTTTGATGGAAACACCGCCCGCGCTGACAGAAGATTTAGAGTTTGACGTTAAGACAGCACAGTCTATTGTTGACAAAGCGGTAGCGAAAAAGCGCGAATGGCTTAATGAAATGGAAGCAAAGCAGGTGTTGGCAGCCTATGGTATTCCGACGGTAACAACACGCCTGGCTACGACAGCCGAAGAGGCTGTCAGTTTTGCGACAGAGCTTGGGTACCCAGTGGCGGTAAAAATATTTTCTCCCGATATTCTTCATAAATCAGATGTTCAAGGCGTTGCGCTGAACTTGGCGAGTGAGGCAGCGGTAAAACAAGCCGTACTGGATATTCAAAATACGGTTCAACATCGTCGGCCAGATGCGCAAATAGAAGGCTTTTTTGTTCAAAATATGGCTAATTATAAAGACGCGCATGAGGTGATCTTAGGTGTGTTAAATGACCCAACATTTGGCCCGGTTTTAATGTTTGGTCAGGGGGGTACAGCGGTTGAAGTGTATAACGATAAAGCGCTAGCCTTGCCTCCATTGAACCTTAAGTTAGCAAAAGATATGGTGGCGAGGACGAAAATTTATCATCTGCTAAAAGGTTATCGTGATCGAGAAGCTGTTGATATGGATGCGCTTTTGTTAACACTGATTAAACTCTCTCAAGTAGTTGTGGATTTTGATCGCTTAGTTGAGTTGGATGTTAATCCGTTGCTGGTTAATAGTCAGGGTGTTGTTGCGCTCGATGCCCGCATACGTATTTCTATAAAAAGTGAGGTGAAGACGAACAGGCTGGCTATACACCCTTACCCACATGATCTTGAAGAGAAAATAACGCTTGCGTCCGGTAAAACCTACGAATTGAGACCGGTGAGACCAGAGGATGAACCGGCGCTGATAGAAAACTTTAATCAGTTAACCAAAGAAGAGATACGGTTTAGATTTTTTAATGCAATAAAGACGATGAGTCACCCCATGGCAGCACGTTTTTCGCAAATTGATTATGACCGTGAAATGGCGTTGGTTATAACGGACCCAAGAACACAAAAAAACTGGAAGCTGTACGCCGTGGTGCGCTTAATATCAGAGGCATTTGAACCAAGGGCTGAGTTTTCTTTAATTGTTAATCATGTCGTTGGCCGACAAGGCTTGGGTACGTTATTGTTGAAGAGGATTATTCATTACGCCGAATCAAGAGGGCTTAAGGAGGTGTATGGTTCAGTGTTGGCAGAAAACAAAGTCATGCTAGATCTGTGTAAAAGAGCCGGCTTTACGATGCAAAGTCAGCATAATGAACCCGGGGTGGTGACGGTGAAGCTGTTATTAAATCGCGAAGCGTCAAACAGTTGATTTAGCTCAGTTGCATTAAAGCACGTATGTGTTGTTCGGCACTACGTCCCAATGCTTTTAGTGCGTAACCGCCTTCGAGTACAGAAACAATGCGATTGTGCGAGTAGCGCCGTGCAATCGCTATGATTTCCTGTGTTACCCAAGCAAAGTCTTGATCTTGAAAACACAGGGTCGCGATATCATCTTCCCAGTGTGCATCAAAGCCGGCCGATATAAAAATAAACTGTGGTTTAAAAGCATGTAAGGCGGGTAACCAATGTTGTTGTACCTGAGCGCGGAACTCTGCCCCTGTTGAGCCTGACTTTAAAGGCGTGTTAATGAGCTTGTTGGGGATGCTCGGGCGATTAGAAAATGGAAACAGAGGGTGCTCATAGCTTGAGCAAAATAGCACGCGATCATCTGCCTCAAAAATTTCCTGTGTGCCATTACCTTGGTGGACATCAAAGTCAACAATGGCAATACGATCTAGTGTGTGTTTTTCAAGAGCGTGTGCAGCCGCAACAGCAATATTGTTGAAAAAACAAAAGCCCATTGATTTGGACCTTTCCGCATGGTGCCCCGGTGGCCGAACAGCACAAAAAGCATTTTCTATTTGCTTGTCCATAATAAGGTCAACCGCAGTGGTGCCTGCGCCTGCAGCTTTTAGCGCAGCGTCTAGGCTATGTTCGTTCATTAGCGTATCAGGGGTGATTTGAAAGAGCGCTTGCCCGCTGCCAGGGGCGTTATCAACTATATATTCAAGGTGTTGCTGGCTATGAACTCGCAATAAAGCGGCTTGCTCGACATTTGGCGCCTCAATATGCTCTAAAAGGTCCCAAAGCTGTTGGTGTTTTAATTGATCTTGAATGGCATATAGGCGACTTGACCTTTCTGGGTGTCCATCCCCCATGTCATGTTTAATTAAATCAGCATGCGTGATGTAGGCCGTTCTCATACAACATTGGTCCGGTAGTTTATGATGTTAATAATATACATTAAAGAACTTGAGCATGCGTTGATCAGGCTTTAGGATGCCAATTGGTGTTGGTTTTTCAAAGTTCTTGTGTGCTTTCTGCTAAAAATAGCCTTGTAACCACAATATGATGTAGAATTCGCTTTTTTATTTAATTAACGACGTTGGAAACGGCACGAGGAAACTAAATGTACAACAAGCGCATGACCATTGAAGGATTTGATGACGAACTTTGGGCGTCTATTCAACAAGAAGAGCAACGCCAAGAAGACCATATTGAGCTGATCGCATCTGAAAACTACGCGAGTCCTCGTGTGATGCAGGCGCAGGGTTCTATGTTGACTAATAAGTATGCAGAAGGCTATCCAGGTAAACGCTATTATGGTGGTTGTGAGTATGTGGATATTGCTGAGCAGTTAGCTATTGACCGTGTTAAAGAGTTGTTTGGTGCAGATTATGCCAATGTGCAACCTCATGCGGGCTCACAAGCCAATGCAGCAGTTTATTTCGCACTTTTACAAGCAGGCGATACCATTTTAGGGATGAGTTTGGCACACGGTGGGCACCTCACGCATGGAGCTAAAGTAAACTTCTCGGGCAAAATATTTAATGCCGTTCAATACGGCTTAAATGAAGCAACCGGCGAGGTGGATTATGAAGAAATTCAAGCACTGGCAAACGAACATAAACCTAAAATGATTGTAGCCGGTTTTTCTGCGTATTCTCGTGTAATGGACTGGCAAAAATTCCGTGATATTGCGGATTCTGTTGGTGCGTATTTATTTGTAGATATGGCGCATGTTGCCGGTTTAGTGGCGGCGGGTGAATACCCAAGCCCAGTAGGGATTGCTGATGTTACTACATCAACCACACATAAAACATTACGTGGCCCACGTGGTGGTTTAATTTTGGCCAAATCCAATCCTGAGATTGAGAAAAAATTAAACTCAATGGTCTTTCCAGGTACTCAAGGCGGCCCACTGATGCATGTGATTGCAGCGAAAGCAGTGGCCTTTAAAGAAGCGTTGTCACCTGAATTTAAAGCTTACCAAAAACAAGTTAAAGTCAATGCTAGTGCGATGGCCGATACCTTTATCGCACGTGGTTATAACATCGTGTCAGGTGGTACAGACAATCACTTGTTCTTGGTTGATTTAATCGACAAAGGCTTAACCGGTAAAGCAGCTGAAGCAGCCCTAGAAGCGGCGAACATCACGACTAATAAAAACTCTGTACCGAATGACCCTCAGTCACCCTTTGTGACCAGTGGTATTCGTTTAGGTGCGCCAGCAATTACAACACGCGGCTTTAGCGAACAAGACAGCAAAGACCTTGCTGGTTGGATGTGTGACATTCTTGATAACATTGAAAACGAAAGCGTTCAACAAGCGGTTAAGGAAAAAGTATTGGCCATTTGTTTACGTTTACCTGTTTACGCAGATTAAGGTTTAAGCCATATGCAATGCCCCTTTTGTAATGACAGTGATACACGTGTTATTGACTCGCGCTTAGCGGGAGAAGGGGATAGTGTGCGTAGGCGTCGTGAATGCCAAGCATGTAAAGAGCGGTTTACCACCTTTGAGACAGCCGAGCTGAATCTGCCGAGGGTAGTGAAGAGTAATGGTGTTCGCGAGCCCTTTTGGGAAGAAAAGCTTAGTGTCGGGGTATTGCGTGCGTTAGAGAAACGGCCTGTTAGCAGCGAAGATATTGATGCTGCTTTGAGTCGCATCAAAAAAAGCTTGCTGTCACTGGGCGAGCGCGAAGTCCCCTCGATGAAAATTGGTGAGCTGGTGATGGAAGAACTAGGAAACCTAGACCATGTTGCTTATGTTCGTTTCGCGTCTGTGTATAAAAGTTTTGAAGACATCAATGAATTTAGAAAAGTAATTGATGAGCTTGAAAAAGAAGATAAAAGCGAACAGCTGATGTTATCAGCCGTTGTTAGCAAAAAATAATATGATGCTATGACGTTTACGTCTGATGATCAACGCTATATGAACCGAGCGCTAGAACTGGCGGCGCTTGGTAGGTACAGCACAAAACCAAACCCTTGTGTCGGCTGTGTTATTGTTGACGAGGGGCACGTTATTGCTGAAGGTTGGCATAAAAAAGCTGGCGAACCACATGCTGAAGTATATGCGTTACAGAGTGCTGCTGCAGCAGCGAAAGGTGCAACTGCGTATGTGACATTAGAGCCTTGCAGCCACCATGGCAGAACACCACCGTGTGCTGATGGTTTAATTAACGCGGGGGTATCTCGCGTGGTTATTGCTATGCAAGACCCTAATCCTATTGTGTCCGGGCAAGGTGTTGCTAAACTTCAGGCCGCAGGTATTGAGGTGGCTGTTGGCTTGTTTGAAGAGCAAGCAATAGCGCTAAATCAAGCGTTCTATCATAGGATGACTACAGGCCAGCCGTATATTTTTAGTAAAGTGGCAATGAGTCTGGACGGTAAAACAGCGATGGCATCGGGCGAAAGCCAATGGATAACAGGGGCGGCGGCGAGAAAGGATGTACATCAGCTACGTGCTGAAAGTGATATTGTCTTAACAGGGGTAGGAACAATCCTTGCTGATGACCCCCAGTTAACAGCGAGAGATGGTTTGGAGCATATAGCGGTAGAGCAACCGCATCGAGTTATTCTAGATTCGCAGTTAAAAACCCCAGTGAATGCTCGTATTTTTAAGTCGAACGTTAAGGTCACTATTTTAACCTGTAGTAATAATCAAGACGCTATGACGGCTTTGCAGCAAGCTGGCTGTACTGTGCAGGTGATTGCTGCCGATGCTCAGGGACAAGTTGATTTATACGCCGTTCATGAGTGGCTAAGGTCGCAGGCTATTAATAGTGTAATGGTTGAAGCCGGTGCATTGTTAAATGGTGCACTGTTGCAAGCAGGTATTATTGATGAGTTAATCATTTATATGGCGCCAAGTGCCTTAGGGTCGGATGCAAGAGGTGCTTTTTCTATGCCTCAAGTATCAACGTTATCAGATAGAGTTCAACTACACTATGTGGGTATGCATGAGCTTGATAGCGATATTAAATTAACTTATCGGGTTAAAAGGGAAGGCTAAATGTTTACTGGAATTATCGAAGCAGTCGGTGAAATTAAGCGTATTGAACAACAGCAAGGTGATGTGCGCTTGACGGTTGCTACAGCTCATTTAGATTTGAGTGATGCACAGCTTGGTGACAGTATTGCTGTTAATGGTGTCTGTTTAACGGCCATTGAATTGGCGGCAGGCCAGTTTGTTGCGGATGTTTCAAATGAAACATTATCGGCAACAACGATGGGGGCACTAACAGTCGGTACGGCGGTTAATTTAGAATGTGCGTTACAAGCACACACTCGCTTAGGTGGACATATGGTTAGTGGCCACGTTGATGGGGTTGGGCAGGTGCTTGAGCGCAAAACCGATGCACGTTCAGTTCGTTTTCGTTTTAGTATGCCTAAGGAATTAGCTCGTTATGTTGCGCAAAAAGGCTCCATTTGTATTGATGGTATTAGCTTAACGGTGAATAGCGTGGATGATTCTTCGTTTTCCGTTAATATTGTGCCGCACACGTTAGAGATGACAACATTAGGCCAGCGAACAATTGGCGATTCAGTGAATCTTGAAGTAGACGTTATTGCGCGTTACTTAGAGCGCTTAATGATGGGGGATGCAAAGAATTCGTCATCAGTTGATTATAAAAAATTACTTGAAAGCAGTGGCTTTGTTAAATAATCTGAAAAGAAACTGAGTTGAATCGGCTACAATACGTGCCACTGACCAACTAAAAATACTTATGAATACGACTCAAGAAATTATTGATGACCTAAAGCAAGGCAAAATTGTCATCATAATGGACGATGAAGATCGTGAAAATGAAGGTGACTTGCTAATGATTGCTGAGCATGTGCGCCCGCAAGACATTAACTTTATGGCGAGTTATGGCCGCGGTTTGATTTGCTTAACGTTAACGCGTGAGCGTTGCCAGCAATTAAGGTTGCCGTTAATGGTTAATGATAATCAAGCAGCCTACTCAACCAATTTCACGGTGTCAATTGAAGCGGCCGAAGGCGTAACTACCGGTATTTCAGCGGCTGATCGTGCAAAAACTATTTTAGCCGCGGTTAATCCAACTGCAAAGCCAACTGATGTTGTTCAGCCGGGGCATATTTTCCCGCTGATGGCGCAACCGGGTGGGGTTTTAAATCGTACTGGGCATACTGAAGCTGGCTGTGACCTTGCGCGTCTGGCAGGTGCAGAGCCTGCTGCTGTTATTGTGGAAATATTAAATGATGATGGCACGATGGCAAGACGAGCAGATTTGAGCGTTTTTGCTGAAAAACATGAATTAAAAATGGGGACGATTGCCGACTTAATTCATTACCGTATACAAAATGAAAAAACGATAGAGCTTGTCAGTAGTTGCCATTATCCGACTAAATACGGTGATTTCAGACTTCATGCTTTTCAAGATGAAATAGATAATAAGCTGCATTTGGCCTTAACGTATGGTGATGTCAACACAGATGAGCCAGTAATGGTTCGAATTAATGCAAAAAGCACATTAGCCGACTTATTACACGCGAAAGAGAGTGATCATTACCCCTTGCCAAGTGCGATGCAAAAGATTGTTGCTGAAGGGCGAGGTGCGTTGATTTTAATTCGTAATAAAGAAGATAATCAATCGATTGTTGAGTTTATTCACGAGCAAGAATTAAAAGAAAAAGGGGTGTCTAATTTGGCGCCACAACCCTTGGTTGACTCAAGAGAAGTGGGTGTAGGTTGTCAAATTTTAACAGCGCTCGGTATTAAAAACTTAAAATTGCTTGGTACGCCAACGAAATATTCAGGACTGACTGGTTTTGATATTGAGATTGTTGAGCATGTGCCATTAGATTAAGTTGCTGATAAATGAAGAGTGCAGCAGCTTAAGCGCTTTTCGAACGATACAAATGGTTCTTTAAATTTAAGTTTATACGTACACATAACAAGGGTTTTATATGTCAGATGCAAAGGTAATAGAAGGGAATATGGTCGTGCGTGATGCACGTTTCTGCTTATTGGTGGGGCGTTTTAATAGTTTTATTGTTGACCAACTAGAAGGCGGTGCAATTGATACATTAGTTCGACATGGTGCGGATATTAAAAACATTGATATTGTCAAAGTGCCTGGCGCATTTGAAATGCCCTTGGCAGCGCAACGTCTAGCAGCGAAGCAAAATTACGATGCAATCATTGGTTTGGGCGCGGTTATTCGCGGTGGTACGCCACATTTTGAATATGTTTCAGCCGAGGTCACCAAAGGCCTAGCCACTGTGTCATTGCAAGCGAATATCCCTGTTACGTTTGGTGTGTTAACAGTTGACTCTATCGAGCAAGCGATAGAACGTGCGGGCACAAAGGCTGGAAATAAAGGGGCTGAAGCGGCCCTTGCGGCCATTGAAATGGTTAATGTGCTTAAGGTGATAGACGCCGAATGAGTTCACCAAAAAGCAATGCAAGATTAGTCGCGTTACAAGCTTTGTATCAGTGGCAAATTACGGGTCAAAACCTTAATGAAATTTGTAAACAATTTGAAGAAGACTCAGAAACGCCTAAATATCAGACAGCCTATTTTGAGCACCTATTGATCGGTGTCGTTGATAAACTGGGTGAGTTAGACGAAGCAATTAGTGAGTTCACTACGCGAAATTTAGAAAAGATTGATCCCATTGAAAAGGCTGTTTTACGCTTGGGTGCATATGAGCTATTTTACAAGCCAGAAGTACCGTATCGAGTGGCTATTAATGAGTCGATAAACTTGGCGAAAAAATTTGGTTCTGAAAAAAGTCATGCTTATGTAAATAGCATCATGGACAAATTAGCACAAAAAAGTCGAGCCGTTGAAATAAACGCAAAATCAAAAGGCAAGAAAAAAACCGGTTAACCTTGCAAAATGTCGTCCCCCGAGTTTTCGATTATTGAAGAGTTCTTTGCCTCAAGGGCAGGTGGCCCTAACGAATCCTTAGTGCTAGGTATCGGGGATGATTGTGCTGTAATCGATGTGCCTAGCGATAAACAAATAGCTGTTAGCACGGATACGCTGGTTGAAAATGTACATTTCTTAGAGAATAGTGAACCAGAATTGTTAGGGCATAAAGTGCTGGCTGTTAACCTAAGTGATTTAGCCGCGATGGGGGCATCCCCAGCATGGGCCTCGTTAGCGATTACACTACCAGCAATAGATAAAGCTTGGCTTGCATCGTTTGCAAAAGGTTTTTTTGAATTGGCTGAGCGATATTCGTTACAGTTAATAGGCGGTGATACTACTCGAGGCCCCCTTTCTATTACAGTGAATGTGATGGGTCTATTACCTAAACAGCAACGATTGATGCGTTCAGGCGCAAACGTTGGTGATGATATTTATGTGTCCGGTCATATTGGTATCGCCGGCTTAGGCTTAGAAAAAGCCCGCCAGGGTTATCTCAACATGATGGACGCAGAACTGTGTTCATATTTAAAGCCAAACCCTCAAGTGGCCTTAGGGCGCGAGCTGCTCAATGTAGCGACATCTTGTATTGATGTTTCAGATGGCTTGTCTGCAGATTTGAGTCACCTGCTTAAAGCCAGCGGTGTTGGGGCAAGCGTATGGGATGAGTGCTTACCTGTGACTGAGTCCGTTCGCCAACATGCAAGTAAGCTGAGTGACGATTTGTGGCCTTATTCGACAGGTGATGATTATGAGTTATGCTTTACATTACCCTCGAACCTAAATGCTGATGAATTAAGTAAATTACATAAGTATGACATTACAAAAATTGGTGTTATTGAGAAAGAGGCGGGCTTGAGAGTCGAAGTGAAAAACGGAAAAATATTTACGCTTAATAAGGGGTACGATCATTTTGCGAGCTGATAAAACCCCGTCATTTAAACAATTATTAGCTAACCCTGTGCAAATGTTGGCTTTTGGGTTTGGTTCTGGGTTATCTAAAAAAGCACCTGGCACGATGGGAACATTAGTGGCGATTCCTTTTTATTATGTACTAATCAAGTTTTTTGAAAATGGTTATGCAGCGGCGTTGATATTGGTCGTTGTTTCAGGTGTGTGGATATGTGGCAAGGCGGCGGATGATATTGGTGTGCATGATCATGGCGGTATTGTCTGGGATGAAATTGCTGGTTATTTACTAACAATGTATTGGGTGGCGTTTAGTTGGCAAAACGTAATACTGGGGTTTGTTTTATTCCGTCTATTTGATATTGCGAAACCCTGGCCCATTAATTGGTTAGATACAAAAGTAAAAGGTGGCCTCGGCATTATGGTCGATGATCTATTGGCAGGGCTGATGTCTGCCGGCTGTTTATACGTATTAACAGGCTTGCTTTAAAACGAAGAATTAAAAACAGTAAATAAAACGTTAATAGTCATTGTAAAAGAAAGCTAAATCCAGTATTATTCTTCTCTTAAATGGACGCGGGGTGGAGCAGTTTGGTAGCTCGTCGGGCTCATAACCCGAAGGTCGTAGGTTCAAATCCTGCCCCCGCTACCAATGAATATACGGTACCCCATTTGGGGTATTTTTGTTTGGCCCCTTATGAATCTAAATAAGACTAAAGATTTAAGGCAAAAATTAAAGTGTTGAATGGGGCTTTGGCCCTTTTTTTGTACGTGATGGATAGAGATGAATCAAGCACCCGCTAAAATATTAGAGTTGATTAGGCCCGCAGTTACTGGACTTGGTTATGAGTTTGTTGGTGCGGAGTTTACCGGGCAAGGTAAGGCGGCGACTTTATTGGTTTATATCGATTCGGAAAAAGGAATTATGGTGGATGACTGTTCTAAAGTGAGTCATCAAATTAGCGGTATTATGGATGTTGAAGACCCAATAACAGGACAATACAGGCTTGAAGTTTCATCGCCTGGTTTGGAACGTCCATTGTTTGAGTTGGCTCATTTTGAACGCTTTAAAGGATCAACAGTCAAATTGGAGTTGCGTCAATCAACACTTGAAGGGCAACGTCGGTTTACAGGCGAAATTCTAGAAGTGAAAGGTGAGACAGTGCACTTACATGTTGATGACGAGGAAATAGAAATTCCATTTTCTCTCATAAAGAAAGCTAGGCTAGTAGTTAATTATTAAAAAATATTTCAGGGTTAAAGATGGCTAATAAAGAAATTTTAATGGTTGTAGACGTTGTTTCTAACGAAAAAGAAATTGATCGTAGTGTTCTTTTTGAAGCAATTGAAGCTGCTTTAGAGATGGCAACGAAAAAACTATACCGTGACGACATTGCAGTACGTGTAGCTATTGATCGCGTGAGTGGGGATTATGAATCTTTCCGTCAATGGGAGGTTGTTGAAGCTGACCCTGAGTTTGAAAATGGTTTAGAAAACCCAGATGCTCAAATTCTACTGGAAGATGCACAGAAAAAAGACCCAACTTTAGAAGTGGGTAGCTTTATAGAAGAGCCAATTGAGTCGGCTGACTTTGGCCGAATTGGTGCGCAGGCTGCAAAGCAAGTGATTGTTCAAAAAGTTAGAGAAGCTGAACGAAGAAAAGTATACGAACTTTATAAAGATAAAGTGGGCGAGCTGGTCACAGGCGTTATTAAGCGTATTGAGCGTGGTAATGTGTTTGTAGACCTAGAAGGGACAGCGGATGCCATTATTCCACGTGAAGAAATGATTCCAAGGGAGCCCGTTAGAACAGGCGATAGGATTCGTGGTTACTTAAAGTCAGTAGAAGAAGTAACACGTGGTCCGCAGCTGACGGTTTCAAGAAGCGCACCAGAATTACTAACAGCGCTTTTTAAACTAGAAGTGCCTGAAGTAGGAGACGGTTTAATTGAAATTTTGGGGGCTGCGCGTGACCCAGGTTCAAGAGCAAAAATAGCCGTTCGTACACGAGACCAACGTCTAGACCCTGTGGGTGCCTGTGTTGGGATGCGTGGTTCACGAGTTCAAGCAGTATCAAATGAACTGGCAGGTGAACGTGTAGATATTATTCTTTGGGATGAAAACGAAGCGCAGTTCGTGATTAATGCGATGTCGCCAGCTGAAGTGGTTGCGATTGTCGTGGACGAAGATAAACACAGCATGGATGTGTCAGTTAAAGACGATAGTCTCTCGCAGGCAATTGGTCGAGGTGGACAAAATGTTCGTTTGGCAAGTGAGTTAACTGGCTGGAAGCTTAATGTGATGAGCGAGACGCAAGCAGATGAGCAAAACTCATCAGAAGCAGATGGTTATGCTCAACAATTAATGCTTGATCTTGATGTTGATGAAGATGTTGCACTCATTTTAGTGCAAGAGGGTTACACCTCAATTGAAGAAATAAATTTCGCAGATTTAGATGATCTAACTGATATTGAAGAATTTGATGAAGATATTGCTGAAGAGCTACAACAACGTGCTAAGGATGCTTACTTAATTAAAGCAATTGCTTCTGAAGAAGTCTTAGAAGAACATGAGCCAGCCAAAGACCTTCTTAATATGGAAGGGATGGATCGTGAGTTAGCCTTTAAATTAGCGAGCAAAGAAATTGTCACAATGGAAGATTTAGCTAATTTAGCAACCGATGAACTACTCGAAATAGCAAGTATTGATGAAGAGCGTGCGACAACATTAATTATGAAAGCACGTGAACCTTGGTTCGCTGAGTAAGCAATAAACTCTCTGGAGAAAGAAGTATGGCAGATATTACAGTTCAACATTTAGCAAAAGTAGTTGGTACCTCCGCTGAAAAGCTAGTGGAGCAACTAAAAGATGCTGGTGTAAAAGGTAAGACAATAACCTCAACGCTTAGTGAAGACGATAAAGTAAAATTACTCACATATCTTCGTGAGAGTCACGGGAAAGCTAAAAAAGACATCTCCGCACCAAAAAAGATGACTCTTAAACGTAAAACTACCGTCACAGAGCTGAAGCAAGCAAAAGGACGTGGCGCAAGTTCGGTTAGTATCGAGGTTAGAAAAAAGAAAACACTTGGACGCTCAGCTGAAGAAATTGCGACGGGTTTGAGTTCTGATGAACTTGAAGAAGCAAAAAGAGCGGCCCAAGCACATCAAGACTTAGTGCAGGAACAAGGTGCCGCTCGTGAAAAAGAACAAGAAAGAGCGAGCAAAAAACAAGAAGCCTTAGATAAAATTGAAGCTGAAAAACAGGCTAAGTTAGCTGAAGAAAAAGCAATTTTAGAAGCTGAACAAGCTAAAGAAGCTGCAAAAAAAGCAGCGGCTGAAGCAGAAGAGGCGGCTAAACGTGCTGAGTTAGAAGCAAAGCAAAAACCAGAGCCGCAGCCAGAACCAGAACCAAAAAGTGAGCCAGTTGAGGAGCCTAAGATTAAAATAGCTTCACCTGAGATTATGGCCAGAGTGAAGGCAGAAGCTGACGCTAAAAAAGCAAAAGAACTGGGCCGCAAGACAGACAAGAAGAAGGCGGGCTCTAAGTTCGGTGGAGGCATCTTGCACGTAGACAAGAAACCACGTCGAAATAAAAAGAAAGGTGGCGGTAAGACACGTGATATACGACTAGAATCCGATGGTAAGCACGGTTTTGAAGTACCAACAAAAAGTATTGTTTATAGTGTAGAAATTCCTGAAAGCATTATTGTCTCTGACCTTGCTCAGCGTATGAATGTGAAAGCAGGAGAAGTTATTAAAACATTGATGGGATTAGGCACTATGGCTACCATCAATCAACCATTAGACCAGGAAACAGCGGTAATTGTCGTTGAAGAAATGGGCCATAAGGTTGTTTTACGCAGCGATGAAGACATCCAAGCTGAGTTATTAGCAGATGTCATAGAAAAAGACGGTAAAGAAGAGCCGCGTGGCCCAGTCGTGACGATTATGGGGCACGTAGATCATGGTAAAACATCGCTATTAGATTATATTCGCGAAAGTCGTGTAGCAGCGGGTGAATCAGGTGGTATTACTCAGCATATTGGTGCTTATCGAGTTAAACAAGGCGATAGCATGGTGACTTTCATTGATACACCTGGGCATGCCGCGTTTACTGCAATGCGTGCACGGGGTGCGCAAATAACCGATTTAGTTATTTTAGTGGTTGCTGCCGATGATGGAGTGATGCCGCAAACAAAAGAAGCCGTTGAGCATGCGCGAGCAGCGGGTGTCCCGATGATTGTTGCTGTTAATAAGATGGACAAAGAAGGGGCGCAGCCTGATCGAGTAAGGAATGAGTTGTCTCAACTTGAGGTGACACCTGAAGATTGGGGTGGTGATACGCAATTTGTTAATATTTCAGCATTAAAAGGCGACGGTGTTGATGAGTTACTTGAAGCAATTGCGCTACAAGCTGAATTATTAGAGTTGTCTGCACCAGTTGATGTGGCGGCTACTGGCGTTGTAATTGAGTCACGACTAGATAAGGGCCGAGGCCCAGTGGCAACTATTCTTGTGCAAAAAGGCACCTTGAATATGGGGGACTATCTAGTTGCCGGTGAGGCGCATGGTCGAGTTAAGGCGATGTTTGATGAACATGCTAAAGCAGTGAAATCAGCAACGCCAGCGGTACCTGTTGAAGTGCTGGGTCTTTCAAGTGCAACTGAAGCTGGCGTTGAAGTATATGCTGCACCAAGCGAGCGAAAAGCACGTGAAATTGCGGAATTCCGCCAAAATAAATCGAAACAAGCAAGGCAAGCAAAACAGCAAGCGGCGAAACTAGAGCAAGCATTCTCACAAATGGAAGATGGGGATAGCGCTACACTTAATGTACTACTTAAAACAGATGTACATGGCAGTTTAGAGGCACTTAAATCATCACTAACAAATCTTTCAACAGATGAAGTGAAGGTTTCAATTGTGGCCGCAGGTGTTGGCGGTATTAATGAAAGTGATGTTAACCTTGCTGCTGCGTCAGATGCGTTAATTATCGGCTTCAATACACGTGCCGATGCAAGTGCAAGGCGTATGATTGAAAACCGAGGTGTATCGGTTCGTTATTACAGTATTATTTATGATGTGATTGATGATGTACGTGATGCATTGTCAGGCCTATTAGCTCCAGACATTAAAGAGCAAATTGTGGGGATTGCAAACGTACGAGACATATTTAAATCACCTAAATTAGGCGCAATTGCAGGCTGTATGGTGACAGAAGGTTACGTTAAGAGGGATTTACCTATTCGTGTGTTACGTGACAATGTTGTTATCTATGAAGGACAGCTTGAGTCATTAAGGCGCTTTAAAGATGATGTTCAGGAAGTTAAGTCGGGTATGGAATGTGGTATTGGTGTGAAAAACTACAATGACGTACAAGATGGCGATCAAATTGAAGTTTTTGAGCGCATAGAAGTTAAACGCAAATTATAAGCAGTGATTAATGCCTAGAGAGTTTTTACGTTTCCAACGAGTTTCACGTCAACTTCAACGAGAGTTGGCTGAAATTATTCAGCGTGACTTGAGAGACCCTGACGTTGGCTTTGTCACCGTTAGTGATGTTGAAGTCACGAAAGATTTAGCGGTCGCCAAAGTTTTTGTCAGCGTGTTAACAACGCAAGAAGCAGAAGATAAGCAGTCTAGTGTTGCGGCTTTAAATCGTGCGTCAAACTACATCCACGGTATCGTTTCAAAGCGGATGCGCATGCGGATGGTGCCAGAATTACGTTTTTTTCTAGATGAGTCTATCGAACAAGGTATTAAAATGGATGCGCTGCTGAAAGCAACAAACCCAGATAACGAGAAATAACGAGTGTCAGAACGAAAAAAGAAAGGCCGTGATATCAGCGGTATTCTAATTTTAGATAAGCCACTTCATATTTCATCCAGTCGCGCCGTTCAAATTATTAAACGTCTATATGGTGCAAAAAAAGTAGGGCATACCGGCAGTTTAGACCCGCTTGCATCTGGTGTACTTCCGATATGCTTAGGCCATGCAACAAAAGTGTCGCAATATTTATTGGCATCAGATAAAACCTATCAATTTACAATGAGATTGGGGCAAACCACCACTACAGGTGATGTTGAGGGTGAGGTCCTAGCCGAGCGCCCTGTGCCATCTATAAATAAAAATGATCTCAATTTAATCTTGGAAACATTTAGCGGAAAGATTAAACAAATCCCTCCAATGTATTCGGCGCTTAAACATAACGGTCGGCGGTTGTATGACATAGCACGCGCAGGGCAGGTAGTGCCGCGGCCAGCTCGTGAGGTGACGATTAATTCATTGAGCTTGCTGTCACAATCCGAAGAAACCCTAACGTTTGAAGTGTCGTGTACTAAAGGTACGTATGTTCGCACTTTGGCAGAAGATATTGGTAAGCAGTTAGGGTGTGGGGCTCACGTGACCTTTTTAAGGCGCCTTAAAACTGGTCCGTTTGACCTTAATGATGCGGTTACCATAGAGCAATTAGAGGCTGATAAAGGTGATTTGGCTAGTTTAGATTGCCAGTTGAATAGTCTAGATTTGGCGCTTCAACAATACCCTATCATCAACTGTAATGATAAAGCGGTGAGTGATTTATGTTTGGGTCGGCAAATATACGTCGACGGTCTAGAAAATACCCCTATTATTCGTTTAAATGACCCAAAGGGAAATATTTTTGGCCTTGGTAAGTGGAGTGAGGGTAACTATTTGGCGCCTATCAGGATTTTTGCATAATAAGCTTGCTTAAGCATTTGTCTTAAAGCTTGTTAGCATACATTACGAAGAGTACAATGAACTGTTACTTAAGATTAATATAATAGAAAGTGGAGTAAGAAATATGTCGTTCGGTACAGAACAAAAGCAAGAAATTGTTAAAGAATATGCGTTATCAGAAGGTGATACAGGATCTCCAGAGGTTCAAGTTGCTTTGTTAACGGGGAGAATCAATCATTTGACACCGCATTTTTCTGAGAACAAAAAAGATCACCATTCACGTCAAGGTTTATTAAGAATTATTAACCGTCGCCGTAAGTTATTAGACTATTTAAAAGGCAAAGACGTAGAACGTTACCGTGCATTGATTGCGCGTTTAGGATTGAGAAAGTAAAAGATAAATAATAGGTAGGCATAAATAGTGAATTCAGTAAAAAAAGAGTTTCAATTCGGTCATCAGACTGTATCTTTTGAAACAGGTGAGATTGCACGTCAAGCAGACGGAGCAGTACTAGTAGAAATAGACGGTACGATTGTTTTAGTAACAGCAGTAGGTAAACGTGAAGGGGGAGAAAATAATTCATTCTTTCCGCTTACCGTAAACTATCAAGAAAAAACATATGCTGCAGGTAAAATACCGGGTGGTTTTTTTAAGAGAGAAGGGCGACCAAGTGAGAAAGAAACTCTAACTTCTCGTCTTATCGACCGTCCTATTCGTCCACTGTTTCCAAAAGGATACAAAAACGAAACTCAGGTTATTGCGACTGTTATTTCACTAAACCCAGAAGTTGATCCAGATATTCCTGCCTTATTAGGTGCATCAGCTGCATTGGCTATTTCAGGTCTACCGTTTGAAGGTCCAATTGGTGCTGCACGAGTAGGTTATATAAATGGTGAATATGCATTAAACCCATCAAAAAATGCTTTGGCTGAGTCTAAATTAGATTTAGTTGTTGCAGGTACTGAAGATGCTGTTTTAATGGTTGAATCAGAAGCTGATTGTTTGCCTGAAGATATTATGTTGGGCGCCGTGACCTTTGGCCACGAACAAATGCAGGCGGCTATTCAGGCCATTAATGAGCTAGCTGAACAGGTGGGTAAGCCACGTATGGAATGGGTTGCACCCGAAAAAGATCAAACGTTACTTGAAAAAGTGGCTGATCTTGCAACAGCTGGCATTGCAGATGCGTATACGATTCTTGTTAAACTTGATCGTCAAGTTAAATTACAAGAGCTACGTACAAGTGTATTAGCCCAACTTGAAGACGAAGACCCTGAAGAAGTAAAAGAAATCTTCTCTTCTCTAGAAAAGAAACATGTCCGTGGGTTAGTACTATCGACTAAAAAACGTATTGATGGACGTGATTTGTCAACTGTTCGTCCTATCCATGTGCGTACAGGGGTTTTACCTCGTGCACACGGTTCGGCACTATTTACTCGCGGTGAAACGCAGGCATTAGTTGTTGCAACGTTAGGCACAGACCGCGATGCACAAATGATTGATGCAGTAGAAGGTGAGTACCGTGATCACTTCATGTTGCACTATAACTTCCCTCCATATTGTGTTGGTGAAACAGGCTTTGTTGGCTCACCAAAAAGGCGTGAAATTGGTCATGGTCGTCTAGCAAAACGTGGTATTCAAGCGGTTCTACCAAGCCAAGAAGATTTCTCTTATGTACTACGTGTTGTAGCCGAAGTGACAGAATCAAATGGTTCAAGCTCAATGGCGAGCACATGTGGTACCAGTTTGGCGCTAATGGATGCAGGTGTGCCGATTAAATCACCTGTAGCTGGTATCGCGATGGGCCTTATCAAAGAAGGTGATGAATTTGCGGTCTTGTCTGACATTTTGGGCGATGAAGATCACTTAGGTGATATGGACTTTAAAGTCTCTGGTACAGACTCTGGTGTGACTGCACTTCAAATGGATATCAAAATCCAAGGGATTACGCATGAAATCATGTCTAATGCGTTGGAGCAAGCAAAGGCAGGCCGCTTGCATATCTTAGAAAAAATGAATTCTGATCTTTCACAAGCACGCGAAGAGATGTCTGATTTTGCTCCGCGCATCCTTACACTTAAGATTGACCCAGCAAAAATTCGCGATGTTATTGGTAAAGGTGGTGTCACTATTCGGGCAATTACCGAAGAAACAGGCGCATCTATTGATATTACTGATGAAGGCATCGTAAAAGTTGCTTCGGTTGATCGTGAAGCTGGCGAAAAAGCGTTAAAACGCATAGAAGATATTACTGCAGAAGTTGAAGTGGGCAAAATTTACGAAGGTAAAGTTGTTCGTTTAATGGACTTTGGTGCATTTGTATCGATCTTGCCAGGCAAAGATGGCCTTGTGCATATTTCACAAATTTCTGAAGAGCGTGTTGAGAAGGTTAGTGACAAGCTTTCTGAAGGTGATGTTGTTAATGTGAAAGTTCTTGAGGTTGATCGCCAAGGACGTGTTAGATTAAGCATGAAGGAAATAGATTAACGACTCATCAGTTCACGGTTAATAACTATGGCTAATTCTCGAATCATAAAAAAGTACCCTAATCGTCGTTTGTATGACACGGAGATTAGTAAGTATGTAACGCTTAATGATGTGCGTCAGCTTATTATTGAACGGGAACCTGTTAAAGTTGTTGATGCGAAATCAAAAGAAGATTTAACTCGAAGCGTATTATTGCAAATCATTCTTGAGCAAGAAGAGGATGGTGAGCCGATAATGAGTGCTGAAATGTTAGAGCAATTGATTCGTTTTTATGGTGATCCATTTCAACATAATTTTGCAAGTTACCTTGAAAACTCGGTGAAGTTAATCGCCGAGCAAAGAGCCAAGGTAAGGAGCAAACTGGAGCAAGCAGCTGATCCTTTTGCAATGATGACCTCATTAGCAAATAGAAATATGGAAGTTTTTAAAGAAATGCAAGAAGGGCTGTTCAAAAGTGTGATGCCTGCTAAAGCCAGCAAAAAGAAATAAGCAGTTAATAGCTAAAAGAAAAAACCTCGTTTACGAGGTTTTTTTTTGGCTGTTCATTTAGTATAAAAATACCCTGTAGGGTTAATTTAAAATGAATATGGCTGCCCTTAAGTTGAATAAATAAGTAAACTGATTGTTATGGAAGGTAAGGACAAATTAACGACTTTTGATAGCGAGCATTTTCTAAAAACATTGACCCAAAAACCGGGTGTTTATCAAATGCTCGATCATCGTGGTGTGTGTATTTATGTAGGTAAAGCGAAAAACCTAAAAAAAAGGGTGTCGAGTTACTTTAATAAAACAGATAAAGACGCTAAGAAAAAACTGATGTTGTCTTATGTGCAACAGATCGAGATAGTTGTTACGCATACTGAAGGTGAGGCGCTGCTGTTAGAAAATCAACTCATCAAAAAATTGAAGCCTAGATATAATATTTGTTTAAGGGATGATAAAAGTTACCCTTATATTTATTTATCAAGACATCAAGAGTTTCCCAAACTTACATTCCATCGGGGTGCTAAAAAAAAGCAAGGGCAGTATTTTGGTCCCTACCCCAGTGCAGGCGCGGTTCGCGACAGCTTACACGTCTTGCAGAAGCTTTTCCCCGTTAGGCAATGTGATGACAGTTTTTTTAAAAATAGGTCTAGACCGTGCCTACAGCATCAAATTAAACGTTGCACAGCCCCTTGCGTTGGCCTTATTAGCCAGCAAGATTATCATGATGATGTGGCTCACACGGTGTTATTTCTTGAGGGCAAAAATAGCAAACTAATCAGTGATCTAGTTAAGAAAATGGAAAGTGCAGCAAATGAGTTGAATTTCGAAAAAGCAGCTCAATTCCGTGATCAAATTGCTCAGTTAAGAAAGGTGATGGAGCGCCAATATGTTAGTGGTAATGATGGGGACCTTGACGTGGTTGCGTGTGAAATACAGCAGCATGTTGCTTGTGTTCAAGTGTTTTTCATACGAAAAGGTCAACATTTAGGCAATCGTACGTTTTATCCTAAAATTCCGCAGGGAAAAACAGAGCAAGAGGTGTTAAATGCTTTCTTGCTGCAGTTTTATTTAGATAAAAAATTACCTAAGGCGGTTATTTTGAGTCATGCCTTGCTTGAAGCAGAATTAATCCAACAAGTATTCAATGAGAAAGCAGAGAGGAAAGTAAGTCTAGTTACTAACCCCAGAGGGGAAAGGGCGCGTTGGCTGAAGATGGCGAAAAGTAACGCTATAACGGCCTTAACTCAGCGCCTAGAAAGTAGAGAAAATACAAGGGATAGACTCAGTAAATTATCAATGCTATTAGGCGTTGAGAAAGGTATTGCGCGTATGGAATGTTTTGATATTAGTCATCTGCAGGGGGATCAAACCGTTGCTTCATGTGTTGTTTTAAATGAGGAGGGCCCTTTGAAATCAGATTATCGTCGCTTCAATATCACCGGAGTTACGCCGGGTGATGACTATGCTGCACTGTCTCAGGCAGTATCACGTCGCTTCCTTCGTGCCAAAAAAAATGAACATGTAGTGCCCGATTTGCTGATAATTGATGGTGGGAAAGGCCAAGTTAATGCTGTTTTAAAAGCACTAAACGATATTGATAGCCCTGAAGTGTTTGTTATCGGCATCTCAAAAGGTAGTGACAGAAAAGTTGGGATGGAAAAAATTTATCGTGCAAAGGACGGTAAGGTGCTTATTTTTCCAGCAGATGAACCGGCCTTATTGGTTGTTCAGCAAATTAGAGACGAGGCGCACCGTTTCGCTATTAGTGGCCATCGTCAACAGCGTGGTAAAGAGAAGAAAAAGTCGACCCTAGAGCAAATTGATGGCTTAGGTCCGAAACGTAGGCGCCAATTACTTAAACAGTTTGGAGGCTTGCGTGAAATTCAATCTGCTGGGGTGGATGACCTTTGTACGGTTGAGGGGATCAGTAAATCATTAGCGCAAAGAGTGTATAACTTCTATCATGACGGACCAGCTGGATAAAGTGGTACTATATGTGGCTACATCAATACTTTTTAGTTGAATGATTCTTAATATTCCAACCATTTTGACCTTATTCCGTATTGCCTCTATACCGGTAATAATGGTGATTTTTTACTTGCCAATTGAAGAGCCTAGATTGTGGTGTGCGCTAATATTTATAGTGGCATCCATCACAGATTGGTTTGATGGGTTTTTAGCCAGAAAGTTGAATTTGCAGACCGCGTTTGGTGAGTTTCTCGACCCTGTGGCTGATAAGTTAATGGTGGTGGTTGTATTGGTGCTTATTGTGCAAGCCGATCCAGCTATTTATATCGCAATACCAGTCGCCATCATTATAGGTCGCGAAATTTCAGTGGCATCATTACGTGAGTGGATGGCAGAGGTTGGGCAACGCTCTGTTGTAAAGGTCTCATGGATTGGAAAGTATAAAACAGGGTTCCAAATGGTTTCGATTGTGTGTTTGTTATTTAACGCAGACCTTTATGGGATTCCGGTTCGGATGTTAGGAGTGGTGTTGATTTATATCTCTGTAGTGCTGACGCTTTGGTCAATGTGGCAATATATTCAGCTTGCTTTACCCCAATTTAGAAAATAGTAGGGATTCTGACTTGACAGAGTTGCTACGAAAGATAGAATACACGGCCTCAAAGCGGGAATAGCTCAGTGGTAGAGCACAACCTTGCCAAGGTTGGGGTCGCGAGTTCGAATCTCGTTTCCCGCTCCAAATTTTAAGCCGTGATACCACCACGGTTTTATCAATAAAGTCCTCTCTGGCTGAGTGGCAGAGTGGTTATGCAGCGGCCTGCAAAGCCGTGTACAGCGGTTCGATTCCGCTCTCAGCCTCCATGTCGGAATTAAAACACAACGGTGTCTCTAAAAGGTTACTCGTATTTCAATTACAATACGAAAGCTAAGCGGTTTTTGATGATGATGTTTTGCATTAAGTTCAAACTAGCTGGAATACACTCAGCTAGTCATTGCTGAATTTTCGTGCTCTAAACAGTTAGAAGGGCTTTAAAATGTCGTATAATCAGGCATCTTTAAATTACCCTATCAATGCACGGAGAGAGAATGACTGTCAAAAAGTCCAAAATTATTTATACGTTAACGGATGAAGCGCCTTTATTAGCGACTGCTTCATTTCTTCCTATTGTTGAAGCGTTCGCAGGAGCAGCTGGCATTGACGTTGAGGTGAGTGATATCTCGTTAGCGTCTAGAGTGCTTGCTACGTTTGCTGATCAGCTACCTGATGATCAAAAGGTCCCCGATGCATTGTCTGAATTAGGACGTTTAACGCAAAATCCCGAGACGAACATTATCAAATTACCGAATATCAGTGCATCGGTTCCTCAGTTAAAAGCAATTATTAATGAGTTGCAGGGAAAGGGTTTTGATATTCCAAATTATCCAGAAGATCCTCAAACTGATGAGGAAAAAGCTCTTCAACAAAAGTACGGTAAAGTGTTAGGAAGTGCGGTTAACCCGGTACTACGCGAGGGTAACTCTGATCGTCGCGCACCTAAGGCAGTTAAAGAATATGCCAAGAAAAACCCACACTCTATGGGTAAGTGGAGTCAGGCGTCTAGAACACACGTTTCTCATATGCGCTCAGGTGACTTTTATTCTAGTGAGAAAAGCTTAACGCTGGACAAAGCATGCAAGGTGAACATTGAATTTGTTGCTAAGAATGGTGAGGTCACCGTATTAAAGAAGGGTTTAGCGCTACAAGAAGGTGAAATCATAGACAGTATGTTTATGAGCAAGAAGCAATTGTGTGCGTATCTAGAAGATGAAATGAACGACGCGAAAGAAACCGGTGTGATGTTTTCATTTCATGTAAAAGCGACCATGATGAAAGTGTCTCATCCTATTGTTTTTGGACACGCGGTAAAAGTGTATTACAAAGACTTGTTTGAAAAACATGGCAAGCTGTTTGATGAATTAGGTGTTAACCCTAATGATGGTTTGAGCAGTGTTTATGAACATATTGAGAAGCTACCTGCATCGATTAAAGAAGAAATTCTTAGTGATATGCATGCCTGTTACGAAAAGCGCCCAGAGCTTGCTATGGTGGATTCCGCTAAAGGGATTTCTAACCTACATACGCCTAATGAGGTGATTGTTGATGCATCAATGCCTGCAATGATTCGCGCAGGCGGCAAAATGTGGGGCCCTGACGGTAAAATGAAAGACACGAAAGCAGTGATGCCGGAGAGTACTTTCGCTCGAATTTATCAAGAAATAATCAATTTTTGTAAAACGCATGGTGAGTTTGACCCAACCACAATGGGAACAGTCCCCAATGTTGGCCTAATGGCTCAAAAAGCTGAAGAATATGGTTCCCATGATAAAACCTTTGAGATGAAGGCGGATGGCAGCACCCGTATTGTTGATGAAGAAGGCAATGTCTTACTTGAAATGGATGTTGAAGAAGGTGATATATGGAGAATGTGCCAAGTTAAAGATGCACCTATTCAAGACTGGGTGAAATTGGCTGTGAAGCGCGCACGTTTATCAAATACGCCGGCTGTTTTTTGGTTAGATAAGTACCGTCCGCACGAAAATGAATTGATTAAAAAAGTTGAAAAGTACCTTAAAGATCATGATCTAACTGGCGTAGATATTAAAATTAAGTCGCAAACAAGAGCGATGCGTTACACACTTGAGCGTATTTTACGTGGTAAAGATACAATTTCTGTGACGGGTAATATTTTGCGTGATTACTTAACCGATCTATTTCCGATTCTTGAGTTAGGGACCAGTGCAAAGATGTTGTCTATCGTGCCGCTTATGGCAGGCGGTGGTTTATTTGAAACGGGTGCAGGTGGTTCAGCGCCTAAGCATGTTAAACAATTGATAGAAGAAAATCATTTACGTTGGGATTCGCTAGGTGAGTTTTTAGCTCTGTGCGCTTCACTTGAGCATACAGCGATATCAGATGGCAATGCGAAGGCAGCTGTGTTGGCAAAAACATTAGATGAAGCAACGGCTAAATTACTCGATACTGGCAAATCGCCGTCACGTAAAACAGGGGAGCTTGATAACCGTGGTAGTCACTTTTACCTTGCGTTGTATTGGGCACAGGCACTTGCTGAACAGACAGAAGATGAAGCCTTACAAACTCATTTTCAGCCATTAGCAGCATCACTAACTGAGAATGAAGAGAAAATTGTTGGTACATTAACTACAGAGCAGTGGCATGCAGTAGACATTGGTGGTTATTACAAGCCAGATGTTGATAAAGTGCGTGAGGTTATGAGACCTTCAGAGATATTTAATGAGGCGCTTGCTTCATTGAAATAACAACTTAAGTAGTTAATATTGAGTTGAACCTGGCGCCTAATTCAATAGGTGCCAGGTTTTTTTATATCTGGGGTATGTTGCTTTCTAAGCTATAACGTTTGAGTGTTTTTTCTAGCAACCTCAATCAGCTCTGCATAAGATTTTCCTTGCTTAGGATACTCGGCAAGGCCCACTTTAGTGTTTAGTTTGATAGAAGAGCCGTCCATTAACGTGATCGGTTGTGCGAGTTCTATTTTGAGCTTTTCAATTAAGATCGGCGTATGTTTTTCACTGGTTTCAATAGTTAGGTTAGCGAAGTTCATTTCACCTAAATGGGCGTAAATATCTGAATCACGGGCTTTAGAGAGTAATCGCTTTGCAATGGCTTTAAGGGCGAGGTCATTTTGTTGGCCATTGATCTCGCTAACACTCGTATCAAAAGTAATAAAAAGCATAAGGGCGTTAGCATGAGTACGGGTACAAAATTCTAGTAGTTGTTCTGTTTGCTCTGAAAAAGTTGCAGCATCGGGCAAGCCAGTAATAGAGCAACGACTTTCTGGTTGATCAAGGGTCATAAGTTAAGTTCCAAATATAAATACATTAATGATGGCAGGATATTGAGAATTTACTAGATGGGAAAGAAAAAATAATGAGTGATTAACTGAGTCAAATTGACGCAAGGACTCTTCGTTAATAGATTTAGCTGTTAAAGTAAGAAGCGCTTATTTTTTTAAATATTTTAATGATTACTTTGTCGGCTAATACAACAACCTCAGCACCTGGTGAGAACCTAAAGCGTTTATTATCGTTACGAGCACTGAATATAAGCGGGCAATTGATTGCTATTTTAACAACGATTTACTATTTAGAAATGGCATTGCCAGTTAAACCGTTAGCGGCGATATTAGTAGGTCAAGTTGTTTGGAGTGTATCGACTCTTTTTTTATTAAAGGATTCATCAAGAATTACAGATGAGGCATTTTTCTACCAATTGATTAGTGATGTGGTTGCGCTAACCGGTATTTTGTATTTCACAGGCGGTGCGACAAACCCCTTTGCTTGGTTTTTATTAGTCCCCCACAGTATTGCGGCAACATTGTTATCACAACGTTATGTTTGGCTAATGGCATTATTGACATCACTATCGTATAGCTTAATTGTGTTTTATTATCAGCCACTTGTTCACATTAATAACCCCGTGGAAGTGGAAGCAGGTGGGCATTTTAAAGACCATGTGATTGGTATGTGGATAGGCTTTTTATTGTCTATATTCTTACTGGCTTATTTTGTAGCAGGGATGGCACAATCATTACGTAAGAGAAACGAGCTGTTATCGACTATGAAGGAACGCATGTTTCGAGATGAGCGTTTAATTGCGCTGGGGACTTTGGCGACAGGCGCTGCTCATGAGCTTGGAACGCCATTAGGGACAATGGACGTGTTGGCACATGAGCTTGAGCTTGATTTTCAGGCAGCGGGAGATAAGGCTGCGAGCTCTAAGTTATCGATTCTTCAAGGACAAATCAAACGTTGTAAAAAGGTTCTGTCGACGATTACTGAAAGAGCAACGTCTGAAAAATATGACTCAGGGCAATTATTAGCGATTGATGAATACTTGGCTAATGTTGTTGCCCAATGGCGAATATCTAATATAAATGTACCTTTAATTGAAAAGGTTAAAGGAGTTGGGCACGCCCCAAAGTTGATAACCGATCTTGCATTAACGCGTGCATTAATCAATGTGTTAGACAATGCAGCAAGAGTCTCCCCAGAGTATGTGAAACTTGTATTGAGCTGGACTGATAGCAATATACATATTCGTATTGAAGATAGAGGCTGCGGAATAGATGAAGCGCAATTACTTAAATTAGGCAAACATATGATGAGTCCTAAAGACAAAGGGTTAGGTCTTGGTGTTTATATTACGCAGGCAACTCTAGAACGATTAGGAGGGAGTATTAAATGGGAAAATCACCAGCCAAAGGGTGTTTGTGTGAGTATTTGTATTCCCGTAATAGCATAGGCAAAGAGCATGGAAGACACTCATAAACGAATGCTGATTATTGATGATGACGAAGTTTACTGTTCAGTATTATGTGATGCCTTTACGCGTCGTGGTTTTGAGGTGGCATCGGCACAGACAAAAGAGCAAGCTATTCATAAGGCAGAGGTGTTTAAACCACATATGGCAGTAGTGGATTTGCGGTTAGAGCACGGTTCTGGTTTGCAACTGATTCGACGCTTGAAAGATAAAGACGCGGCCATAAGCATAGTGATGTTAACGGGCTATGCAAGTATTGCGACAGCAGTAGAAGCGGTTAAATTGGGTGCTATTCAGTATATTACTAAACCGGCAAATGCGGATGAGATTCTAGCGGCCTTTGCGCAAGAAAAGGCAGACTCTGATGGCGCACCATCTGATAAACCGCTTTCTGTTAAACGCGTTGAGTGGGAGCATATGCAGAAAATTTTATTGGACTGTGATGGGAATATTTCGGAAGCAGCAAGGCGACTTAATATGCATCGGCGAACCTTGCAGCGTAAATTAGCAAAGCGGCCAGTTAGGCATTAGCGTGCTGTAGCTTAAATTTTGTAATAAGAGGGAGTTTGGTGAGTTCTTCATGCGCAATAATGCAGAATTGGGCCAAGGTATACTTCTACTCTCCGGTAAATTAGCATTTAAAGGAAGTTCTTACTAAGCATATTTAGCATAACGAGGCTTCCTGGTTTAAAAATAATGAATAAACTTTATTCTCCCTTCTTGATTGATCGCACACAATGATGGACAATCCCCACCCTGATTGAAAGCAACGAACAATGGTGACTCATGTTGGTCCCCTCGCAATGTGAAGTCGTGAACTCCGCCAGGCCCGGAAGGGAGCAACGGTAGCGATGGAGTCATGTGCCGGGGTGCGGCTGGCATGGGTTACCACCCATTTTTTAGAGGCTTCTTTAGTTTTAGCTTAAAGGGCTAAAAATTCGCACAATCCCATTGCCTTTGTTACCCTATAAAAACTTATGAGTTATAAAGTCTTTGCAAGAAAATGGCGCCCGTTAAATTTTGCTCAAGTGGTTGGGCAAGAGCATATCGTGCGTGCCTTGGTCAATGGCTTAGAAAATGACCGCTTGCATCATGCCTATCTCTTCACAGGAACACGCGGAGTAGGGAAAACAACAATTGCCCGCGTATTAGCTAAAGCATTAAATTGCCCTAATCTTACTAATGCAGAGCCTTGTGGCGAGTGTGAAACTTGCCTAGAAGTCGATCAAGGTTGTTACCCCGATTTAATTGAAGTTGATGCGGCGTCTAGAACCGGTGTCGATGACACGCGAGACCTGTTAGAAAACGTTCAATATATGCCGAGTCGCGGTAAATATAAAGTTTACCTGATCGATGAAGTGCATATGTTTTCCAAAAGTAGTTTTAACGCGCTGCTTAAAACATTAGAAGAGCCGCCTGCTCATGTTAAGTTTCTTTTAGCAACGACAGATCCACAAAAAATGCCAGTGACCGTTTTATCTCGTTGCTTGCAGTTTAACCTGAAGCGCTTATCGCCAGATCAAATTGAAGGTCAATTTAAGCTAATTCTTGAAAGCGAAGGCATTGCATATCAACAACAAGCAACTGAGTTATTGGCACGTGCAGCTGACGGAAGTATGCGTGATGGTCTTAGTTTATTAGATCAGGCGATTGTTCACGGCAACGGTGAGCTGAATGAAGCTGATGTAATTGATATGCTGGGTAGCGTTGCACGCGAACCGGTACTAGATTTACTAAAGGCATTATTAACTCAGCAAGGATCAGAAGTGCTAGCTAGCATTCAAACACTGGATGAATTTGCCCCAGACTATGCAGAAGTGTTGCAGTCGTTATTGATTCACCTGCATCAAATAGCAGTCTGTCAAATAGTTGGAACTGACGCAGAAGATAAGGCGTTGGCCATGTTGGCTCAGCAGTTAAGCAAAGAAGATGTGCAGCTGTATTATCAAATAGCACTGATGGGCCAAAAAGACTTGCCGTTGGCACCTACGCCAAAAGTTGGGTTTGAAATGGTGTTATTGAGGATGCTAGCATTTGCACCGGTTGATATTGCTAATGGGGGTGATAAACCCATCGCACAAGCTAGCCTTAAGCCAAAGCCACCAGTGGCGGCTCAAAAATTAACTGAAGTAGCAGCGGTGCCAAAAAAGGTCACAGTAGAGGACAGCAAAGAGACGGGCAAAGCTAAAAAAGCCCCTAAACTGATTATTCCTGAAAAAAAAACACCTGAAAATATAGCGCCAGTAACAAAGCGTCCGGTAGAACCGGTTTCTGTCGCTAAAAAAGCAGCCCCCACGGCTCTTATACAACCTGTTGAAACAGTAAAACCAGCTGCCAATGTAGATCTGCCTTGGCATGAGTTGGTGCCAACATTAGGCTTGGATCCCATGACACTTCAGTTAGCGAATAATGCAACATTGGTGAAACTGGACGAGCACGTCTGTGAGTTGATGTTAATGGACGGGCATGTTTCTCTAAATAAAAAATCAGAGCTAAACTTAGAACAGGCACTGTCTGATTATTATGGGCGCAAGTTACAGCTTCAGCTCACCGAAGGGGCTAAAGACATTGTGACACCGAATAGTATTGCTAATGATAAAGTGGCTGAAAGGCAACGTCAGGCAGAGCAAGAAGTAAGAAACAACCCCGCAGTAAAGAAAATAATTGAGTTGTTTGACGCTACTATTATAGAGGGCTCAATTAAGCCAATAGATTAACCACGGTATAGTACGGAGAAAGAAATGAAGAACCAATTAGGCGACTTAATGCAACAAGCGCAAAAAATGCAAGAAAAGATGCAAGAGGCGCAACAAAAGCTGGCAGAACTTGAAGTGACGGGCGAGTCCGGAGCAGGTCTTGTTAAGGTCGTACTGACAGGAAAACACGAAGCCAAAAGGTTATCGATAGACCCAAGTTTGATCGCAGATAATGACCAAGAAATGCTCGAAGATCTAATTGTCTCAGCAATTAATGATGCGGTGCGTAAAGTTGAAAGTGAAAATAAAGAGAGCATGGCGGGGATGACCGCAGGCATTCCACTACCTCCTGGCTTCAAATTACCTTTTTAAATGCAATCTGAACCCATTCTTCAAGACCTTATTCAGGCCTTGCGCTGTTTACCGGGTGTCGGTCAAAAGTCGGCCCAACGAATGGCGTTTCATCTACTAGAACGTGACCGTCAGGGCGCCTTTAAATTGGCGCAAAGCCTTGCAGAAGCGGTGGATAAAATTGGACACTGTTCGGTTTGTCAAACGTTGTCGTCTGCTGATATTTGCGGATTATGTTCAGATGATCGCCGTGATCAACAGTTATTATGTATTGTGGAAACACCTGCTGATGTGATGGCGATAGACGGTGCAACCTCTTTTAAAGGGGTATATTTTGTGTTGAACGGCCGCTTGTCTCCGCTCGATGGCTTAGGGCCAGCGGACATCGGTTTGGATAAATTGGTTGATAGACTGAAAATGGGCGTCATTAAAGAAATTATTTTGGCGACTAATCCAACGGTTGAAGGTGAAGCAACAGCGCATTATATTAGTGAGATGGCAAAAAAATACTCCGTTAGGGCTACGCGTATAGCGCACGGTGTGCCTTTTGGCGGCGAGTTGGAATATATTGATAGTGGTACGTTGTCTCACGCGTTTAGTGGACGTAGTGAAGTTTAAAGGAGCAATAAATGACGGATTGTTTATTCTGCAAGATGGTGAACGGTGAAATAACACCAGACGTTGTGTATGAAACCGAGTCTGTTTTAGCGTTTAGAGATATCAATCCGCGAGCACCAACGCATATATTGGTTATTCCTAAAAAGCATATCCCGACATTGGCAGATATGGGCGAGGAAGACACCTTGTTAATGGGTGAAATTATGCAGGCGGCTAAAAAAGTGGCTGAGATGGAGGGGTTGTCGGAGTCAGGTTATCGAACCGTGTTTAACTGTAAACAAGATGCTGGCCAAGAGGTCTACCATATTCACCTGCATGTGCTAGGTGGAAGAGCAATGCAGTGGCCTCCAGGCTAGTAAGCAAGTTTATCGCGTAATTTCAAATATCGTAAATAGCGTTTTTTTGAAACATCACCTGTTTCAACGGCATCTTTAACGGCACATTTGGGCTCTTTTAGGTGCAGACAGTTTGAGTACTTACAATGCTCTGCTAAGTGCTTGATTTCTCGATAGCCATAAGCCAAATTTTGTTCGGTAATGTGCGCTAAACCAAAAATATTAACACCCGGGCTATCAATAATGTCACCACCCTCAGGTAGTTTGTACAAAGTGGATGAGGTGGTTGTGTGTTTGCCCAAGCCTGATGCCGTGGAAAGAGCTTTTGTTTGAAGGTCTAGGTCAGGTAGTAATGAATTGGTGATGGTTGATTTGCCCACGCCAGACTGTCCAACTAAGATACTGGTTTCATTTTTCAGCCGTTTTCTTAGTTTGTCTAGCCCGCTTTTTTCTACAGCGCTAACCTCGATAACTTCATAGCTAAGGTTTCGATAAAGTAGGATCAGCTCATCAGTGCTTTTCCTTGAGCCCTCATCAAGCAGGTCAACTTTATTCAATACAATAAGTGGTTTTATTTCTTGGAACTCACAAACAATCAAGTATTGATCGAGTAGCAGCGGATCTATTGTAGGTTTAACGGCAATAATAATAACAATTTGGTCAAGATTAGCAGCGACAGGCCGTGTTTGGCCATTTTTTGCAGGTCTAGACAGTAGCGAACGACGTTCTAATACATTTTCAACGCGCCCCGCATCATCCTCAGTTTTTATCCATTCTACATAGTCGCCAACAGCAGGTTGTTGTAGCTGTGTGCGTTTTTTACAGCGAGCCGTTCGACCTTGCTCGTCCTCTACAATTAACGCCTTTCCTAAGTGAGCAATAATGCGACCTTTAAGAAGCTTTTGTTGCTCCTTTTTAGTGTGTTGCGCGCGTTTGTTAGTCTTCACAGAATACGGGTTTTAGGTGAATGATAAGCTGTTTGCGAAACAATTCGTTGAATGCTTGTTAGCATTTTTACAAAGTAAGGCTTAACAGGCAAAAACAGCGTGCAGCGGGCGTTTACGTTCATAGGCAGCGTTAATAAGCTTTATGGGCTAACTCTTTTAAGTGATTAATTCTCACGCCAGCAGGCGGGTGGCTATGGTGGAAGCTTGAATAAAGTGGATCTGGCGTTAGTGTGCTGGCATTTTCTCGATAGAGCTTCACAAGGGCCTGAATTAGGTGCTCTGGGTTAGCCATTGTGCTTGCAAAGGCATCTGCTTCAAACTCAAACTTACGCTGAAGATGACTGCTAAGTGGTTGTAAAAAAGTAGTGAAAACCGGCATCACTAAGATGAAAAGTAGTAGCGCGACAGCGTTGTTATTTTGCAAGACACCCAAACCTTCAAAGAACCAATTTTGTTGTTTTAACACGCCCAAGATAGCAAACCCTATCAGGGTAATGAGCGTTGATGTGAGCATCTGCTTGAGAATATGTTTGCATTTAAAATGACCGAGCTCATGAGCAAGTACGGCCTCTATTTCATCGGGGCTTAGGGCGTCAATTAAGGTATCAAAAAAAACGATACGCTTATTGTTTCCAATGCCTGTAAAGTAAGCGTTACCGTGCCCTGAACGTTTTGACCCGTCCATGATGTAAATGCCTTTGCTATTAAAACCGCACCGTTCAAAAAGTTGTGTGATTTTTGATTTTAATTCGCCTTCTTCAAGCGGGGTGAACTTATTAAACAAGGGGGCGATAACTGTAGGAACTAACCAAGTCATAAAAAATGTAAAACTGATGGTTAGTATCCAAGCATACAGCCACCAATATGTACCCATTTTATCCATAACCCATAACAGCGCGTACAGCAGCGGAATGCCGATCACAAACATTAAGCTCAGTTGTAAAAACTGATCTTTGATAAACTGCGTTACCGTTGTACGATTGAAACCAAAGTACTGTTCGACCTTGAAGGTTTGATAGACGCTCAAAGGTAGACCAATAAGATGGGAGAGAACAAAAACAAAAAGAACTAAGCTCACCCCAGCCCAAATATCGCTATAGAGGTAAGTCTGGCTTGTTTCAAGAATGACATTAATCAAGCCGCCTAAGGTTAGAATGATTAAAATGCCAGCACTTAGCAGGGTTTGTAAGTTGTCTATTTTTGTTTTAGCAATGGTGTAATCAGCCGCTTTTTGGTGGGCGGTTAAATCAATTTTGTCACTGAAATCATTGGGTACGCCATTCCGGTGGTGCATGATGTGCATTATTTGGCGTTTATTCAACCACAGTGTTAGTAGTGTTGAGGCGACTAAGAAAAATAAAAAAATATAGCTAAACTCATTCATAATTTTACTAGCATGCTGGGTGTTATTAATATTTGTAATTTATATAAGGTAATAAAATGTCTCAAGATAAACAGAATTTAATATGGATAGACCTTGAAATGACGGGTTTAGAACCTGCCAGCGATTCTATCATTGAAATAGCAACGATTGTCACCGATAAGGAACTGAATGTGCTTGCACAAGGGCCGGTGTTAGCAGTACGTCAAACAAAACAAACGATGGATGCAATGGATGATTGGAATCAGCAGCACCATGGCCAGTCTGGCTTGATTGAGCGCGTTTTAAAAAGTTCATTATCAGAACGCGATGCTGAACAGCAAACCATTGATTTTTTGGAGAAATGGGTCCCACAAGGTGCTTCACCTATGTGTGGAAACAGTATTTGCCAAGACCGGCGTTTTATGGCGAACTATATGCCAACGCTAGAGGCATTTTTTCATTACAGAAATTTGGACGTGAGCACGTTAAAAGAATTGGCAGGCCGTTGGGCACCAGAAATAATGAAGGGCTTTAAGAAAAAAGCGACGCACCAGGCTTTAGACGATGTTATCGAGTCAATAGAAGAATTAAAGTACTACAGAGAGCATTTTATAAAAATTGGCTAAGTGACTTTGCTTAGCAATTACTTAAAGGCTTTTTCTGTTTTTGTTGTGTGATGGCCCACTGCACATGTTCTTGAATAATTGGGTTGTCGTCATGTTGTTTTTCGCTCAAGGTTTTAATGATTTCCTTATCGTGGGGCGCGTTACCTAGGGCAACGGCAATATTCCTAATCCAGCTGACATAACCAATTCTACGAATAGCAGAGCCCTCGGTGTTTTTAAAAAAAGTGTGTTCATCCCAGCGAAAGATGTCAATGAGAGACGTGGTATCTAAATGTTGGCGCGCTAGGAAGTCTTCTTCGTTCGTCAAACTGGCGAATCGATTCCATGGGCAAACTTGTTGGCAGTCATCACAACCATATATTCGATTACCCATTGGAGCGCGAAATTCTTCTGGGATCGAGCCTTTCAGTTCGATAGTCAGGTATGATATGCAGCGTCTAGCGTCAACGGTGTAAGGGGCGACGATAGCCTGTGTTGGGCAAATATCAATGCAGTCGGTACAACGGCCACAATGTTTTTCGGCGGCTGTATCAATGGGCAGTGGCAGGTCGATGTAGAGTTCGCCTAAAAAAAACCAAGAGCCGGCCTCTTTATTTAATACATTGCTGTGTTTTCCAATCCAACCTAAGCCGGCTTTTTCAGCAATTGCTTTTTCCATAACTGGTGCGCTATCAACAAACACACGGTAGCCAAAAGGGCCTATTTTTTGTTCAATGAGGGTTGCCAGTTTTTGAAGTCTTTTTCTGATGAGTTTGTGATAGTCTCGTCCTAACGAATAACGTGAAATATAGGCGCGAACGGGGTCTTTCATTAAGTCTTTAGTGCGCTCCATGTGCTCTGGTAAATAATCCATGCGGCATGAAATAACACGTATCGTGCCTTCATGTAACTTACTGGGACGTGTACGTTTTGTACCGTGTTTGTGCATATAATCCATGTCGCCATGGAAGCCCGCCTCAAGCCAATGATTTAGCTGTTTTTCAGCGTCAGATAATTCGGTGTCAGTAATGCCGACCTGTTGAAAGCCAAGGGACTGGCCAAGTGATTTTATTTCCTTGGCTAATTGTTGTAAGTCGATGTTGTTTTCGTTCATCTGCGGTAGGATACCTTAAAATGATCATTGAATTTATATCTCAATTTCGAATGTCCTCATATGCCCGAAAAAGTACAAAATAAAATATCGGTATTGGCACATGCTGAGCTGATGACCTTATTGCCGCCTCGTGAACAGGAATCACATAAAGGTGATTTTGGCCATGTTTTGCTAGTGGGTGGTCATCGTGGGTTTTGTGGTGCGATACGGTTGGCTGGAGAAGCAGCGCTAAGAGTTGGCAGTGGTTTAGTTAGTATTGCGACAAAAAAAGAACATGCGGCAAGCCTTACTTTGTCACGACCTGAATTAATGTGCCATGGGGTCGCTGATCAAAGAGAATTAAGGCGAATAGCGACGGCCTGTGATGTTATTGGTATCGGTCCAGGGCTTGGTCAAACACGGTGGTCAAGCAGTCTCTATGAAGCGGCCCTAGAAACGGGGCTAGCAGCAGTGGTTGATGCGGATGGGCTGAATTTATTGTCTAGGTCACCTCGGAAGAATAAAAATTGGGTATTAACGCCGCATGTCGGTGAGGCTGCGCGCCTACTGCGCTGTTCAGCTGCGGATATTCAACTAGATCGGCAAGCAGCTGTTAAAGAGCTCCAGAATGAATATGGAGGGGTGGTTGTTTTAAAAGGTTCTGGTAGTTTAGTTTATGGCGGCGGTGATGATATTTATATGTGTAAAGCTGGTAACCCAGGCATGGCGTCAGGCGGTATGGGTGATGTCTTAACAGGGGTTATTTCAGGTTTAATGGCTCAAGGCTTAACGATTTTAGACGCCGCAAAAATGGCTGTGATGGTTCATGCGATGGCAGCCGATCGTGCGGCTCAGAAGGGTCAAAGAGGCCTGTTGGCAAGTGATTTGATGCAACCAATTCGTGAGTTAGTGAATGATTATTAAAGATGAGCAGGGCATGTTAGCAGCGGGAAAGCAGCTGGCATTGAAGTTGAAAGCGGGAATGATTGTTTTTTTAGAGGGTGATTTAGGTGCAGGAAAAACAACCTTAGTTCGAGGTATTTTACAAGGCCTGGGGCACCAAGGAGCCGTTAAAAGCCCGACGTATAATTTAGTTGAACCCTACATCATCAACGATCAACCAGTCTTTCATTTTGATTGGTATCGAGTAAAGGATGCTGAAGAGCTCGAGTACATGGGGATACGTGATTATTTTAATAACGAATCAATTTGTTTTGTTGAATGGCCAGTTAATGGCGGAGACTTATTAACAGAACCAGATTTACTGATTAAAATAAATATTTACGGAACTGAGAGAGAACTGTTAATATCTAACTATAAAGACTCATAAAAACAGTTGGTTATGAAACTATTCTCGAATAATTTTAAACTGATAGAGCATGTGTCAATGCGGATGTTGGTTGTCTTTGCCTTATCAATAAGTACTACGGCAATCGCCGCTGCAAGTAAAAAAGTGGACTCACTGCGTTATTGGACTGCACCGGATCATACGCGTTTAGTGTTTGGTTTGTCGTCACCAGTTGTGCATAAAGTGTTTTCACTCGATAACCCCCCTCGGTTGGTGGTTGATTTAAATAACGCAAAGTTTGACGCGGTAGTGCCAGCATTTACGACCAATCACAAAGTCGTAAACCAAATACGCCAAGCGTCTCGTAATAAAAATGATTTGCGTGTTGTCATTGATTTGAAAACAGCGGTTAAGGCAAAAAGTTTTGTTTTAAAACCGAATGATAATTATGGCCATCGTTTAGTGGTTGATTTATACCCTAAACAAAATGCAGAGGCTAAGCAGCATGCAGTCTTCAAAAAGTCAGTGAGTTCTGCTCAGCATAACAAGTGGGTTGTTGCTATTGACGCGGGTCATGGTGGAGAAGACCCGGGCGCACAAGGCCATAGAGGAACGCGTGAAAAAGAAGTGGTGTTAGCGATTGCTAAAAAATTAGCGACGCTGGTGAACCAACAGCCCAATATGCAAGCTTATTTAGTTCGTTCAGGGGATTATTACATCGGTTTGCGTGAGCGAATGGAAAAGGCTCGTAAGGCTAAAGCCGATTTGTTTGTATCTATTCATGCCGATGCGTTTAAAGACCAACGTGCGAGAGGTTCGTCCGTGTATGTGTTGTCTACCCGTGGTGCTAGTAGTGAAGCGGCGAGGTGGTTAGCTAAAAGTGAAAACGCAGCCGATTTAGTGGGTGGTGTTAGCTTGGATGATAAAGACGGCATGTTGGCCTCTGTACTGCTGGATTTATCGCAAAACCATACTGAAGATGCCAGTGCAAAAGTGGCAAGTGAGGTGCTGAAAAACTTAAAAGGCGTTGGCCATGTACATAAAAAACAAGTCCAGCGAGCGGGCTTTATGGTATTGAAGTCGCCAGATATACCGTCGATTTTAGTTGAAACGGCCTTCATCTCAAATAAAGATGAAGAAGCTAAGCTACGAAGCCCAAGGCATCAAATGAAAATGGCGAATGCCATTATGAAAGGCGTTAAGACATATTTTGCTCATCAACGCTTACCGTCAGAACCAACGATTCGTATGGCTGCGGCAACTTATAAAATTCAAAGAGGTGATACTTTGTCGGGCATTGCGCAACGCCATCGGGTTTCTCTTAGTTCCTTGAAAAAAGCCAATGACATGCGCAGCAGTAAAATTAAAGTTGGCCAAGTTATTCAAATACCCAGTTAGTTTTTTTTCGATACAATGTGTCTACCTTCATATAGACGCAAAACAACAAACGTATCGAATGCCTTATGCTCATTAAGCAACTACCTCCACAGCTGATTAACCAAATTGCGGCAGGTGAGGTTATCGAACGCCCCGCCTCTGCAGTGAAAGAATTAGTAGAAAACTCACTGGATGCCGGTGCTACTCAAATCTTGATAGAAATTGAAGAAGGTGGGTCGCGGTTAATACGTGTTACCGATAATGGCTTAGGTATTGCTAAAGTGGATCTAGAGCTCGCTTTATCGCGTCACGCAACCAGTAAAATTGGTTCCTTGCATGATTTAGAGTCAGTGCTTAGCTTTGGTTTTCGCGGCGAAGCCTTACCGAGTATGAGTTCGGTGTCACGATTAACGTTAACCTCACGACAAGAAAGTGATAATGCAGGCTGGTCTGTTAAGGCAGACGGTACAGAAAAGGAGCTAGACCCTGTGCCCACCGCACACCCTATTGGCACATGCGTAGAACTGCGTGATCTTTTTTACAATACGCCTGCACGCCGAAAATTCCTTAAAACAGAAAAGACAGAATTTGGCCATATTGAAACAGTGCTTAAGCGAATGGCGTTAAGTCGCTTTGATACAGGGTTTAGCCTTAGGCATAATCAGCGTCAAATTATGGATTTAAAACCGGCCTTATCTAATACTGAAAAGAGCGAACGAGTGGGCTTATTGTGTGGTGATGGTTTTGTCCATGAATCGCTAGAAGTGGATGTCGTCAATGGAGACTTAGGTCTGCAAGGTTGGGTTGGTTTACCAACTTATTCAAGGTCGCAGGCAGATATGCAGTTTTTTTATGTCAATGGCCGTTTGATCAGAGACAAATTGATTAATCACGCGGTTCGCTTAGCCTATCAGGATGTTTTATTTCATGGGCGTCACCCGGTTTATGTCTTGTATTTGAGTATTGATCCTAGGTTAGTTGATGTCAATGCGCACCCAGCTAAATTAGAAGTGCGTTTTCGCGAAAGTAAAGCGGTTCATGACTTTGTTTATCGGCGAATAAAACAATTATTGACGGATGTTCGGCCCTCAGACCATCATGCGGTTAAAACACTAACGCCGACTACGCCAAATACTGTGCCCAGTTACAGCGATATGCAGCAGCGTCAAATGCCAATGTCAGTTTCTGAATCGCCTGTTCATTACGCTAAAGGAACATCATACACCGCTCCAAAAATGTCAATGGCGGCTCCAGCAGTTGATAATCGTGTTCAGCAAGCAGAGGGTGCGCCTCCGCTAGGGTATGCCATTGCACACTTGCACAATACTTATATTCTTGCAGAGTCGGAACAAGGCTTGGTATTGGTAGATACGCATGCGGCCCATGAGCGGATTGTGTACGAAAAGATGAAAAAACAATATGACGCGGGTGAGATACCATCGCAACCGTTGTTGATTCCACAGAAGATACATTTATCGGATGAAGAGGTGGTGGCTTTTGAGCAATACCAAGACATGCTTGAAGGCTTAGCGTTAGACTTAAGTTTGTCAGGCCCAAATACGCTTTTGGTTCGAGCTATACCTGTTTTGCTGGCACAAGATGATGCTGAGGTGTTGGTTAGGAAACTAATTCAAGATTTGGCACAAACAGGGGAAACAAAAAGTATTCAAGAGGGGTGTTATACCGTTTTGGGTAATATGGCCTGCCATGGTTCCATTAGAGCCAATCGACGCCTAACAGAAATGGAAATGAATGCCTTGTTGAGAGACATTGAGCAGACCGAGAATAGCGGTCAATGCAATCATGGGCGACCAACATGGGTGCTACTTAATGTTCAACAATTAGACTCATTGTTTTTAAGAGGTCAATAAACGTATGTCAATTTTACCTCGTGTGGTCATGTTGATGGGGCCAACTGCCTCTGGTAAAACAGCCTTGGGGGTTGAAATAGCAAAGGCCTTAGATGGTGAAGTGATCAGTGTTGATTCGGCGTTAGTTTACCGAGGGATGGATATTGGCACAGCAAAGCCAGATTTAACTGAAAGGCAAGGTGTTAAGCATCATTTAATTGATATTTTAGACCCTTCTGAAAGTTTTTCGGCAGGGCAATTTCGAGAGCAGGCACTCGGGCTGATTAATGAGGTAGCGAGTAGAGGGAAAATGCCGATTTTAGTTGGTGGTACGATGCTGTACTTTCATGTTTTATTAAATGGTATGGCTAAATTGCCCGATGCTAATGCAGCGATTCGTCAAGAGATTGATCAGCAAGCAGCGAGTGAAGGTTGGGAGGCGGTTCATGATCATTTAAAAAAAGTTGACCCGGAGGCGGCTAAGCGAATTCACCCGAATGACACGCAAAGAATACAACGTGCGCTTGAAGTGTTTTTGGTGTCGGGTAAAAGTCAAAGCGATTGGTTGTTAGAACAGGCAAAACAACCTCTACCGTTTGAAGTATTTAAATTTGCTATCATGCCAAGCAATCGTATAGAGCTACATGACAAGATCGCCTTAAGAATGGATAAGATGATTGAAAACGGGTTTCTTGATGAGGTTCGTTGCTTGTTTGAACGAGGTGATTTAACGGCATCATTGCCGGCTATTAGAGCAGTTGGGTATCGACAGGCATGGTCACACTTATTGGGCGAATATGACGAAGTGACTTTTCGTGAAAAAGCGATTATAGCCACACGACAATTGGCAAAAAGGCAGTTTACCTGGTTGCGACAACAGACTAAAACAACCCTTTTGGACATAGCCGCTCCAAGGGTGTTAGAGCAGGTGTTGAGCGAGGTTAACAAAAAAACAATGCGGTAGGCTTGAAATATTGTGATGACATCATCATCTATAAGCAATAGACAATATTAATAAACAAAATTGAGATGTTTTGAGGTACAATTTGTTGCACTGCAAAATAGAATGGATTCGATCGTTTTGGAGTCATTAAGTTAATATTCAAAATAATAAGGAGAAACAAGATGTCTAAGGGGCATAACTTACAGGATACTTTTCTAAATACATTAAGAAAGGAACATATTCCTGTGGCGATTTTTTTAGTTAATGGGATTAAATTGCAAGGGCAAATTGAGTCATTTGATCAATACGTCGTCATTTTAAAAAATGCGATTAATCAAATGGTTTATAAGCATGCTATTTCCACAGTTGTGCCTGCTAGAGCGGTTACGATGCCTCGTGCTGGTGAGGAGGCTTAGTTTATTTATTCGGTTGATTTAATGATTAGCGCTGGGCCTAATTAATGGAGTTGTTTGATCGCCCCGGTACGGGTGAAAGGGCGCTTATTGTTCATTTATCGATTAATGAAAGTTTTTCAGAAGATGATCTAAGCGAGTTTGAGCAATTGGTTATATCGGCCAATG
This sequence comes from Cycloclasticus zancles 78-ME, assembly GCF_000442595.1. NCBI lineage: Bacteria > Pseudomonadati > Pseudomonadota > Gammaproteobacteria > Thiotrichales > Piscirickettsiaceae > Cycloclasticus > Cycloclasticus zancles. Next base: position 895,559 of record NC_021917.1, read on the forward strand.
TTGAGCCGCTGGCAACGTTGACTGGCTCACGACGTTCGCCAGACGCTAGATTTTTTGTGGGGAAGGGTAAGTTAGACGAGGTGAAGCATCAGTTGCATGAAACTTGCGCTGATATTGTGTTGTTTAACCATACCCTAAGTCCAAGTCAGCAACGCAATTTAGAAAAAGAATTAGAAGTTCGGGTATTAGATCGGACGAACTTAATTCTAGATATTTTTGCCCAACGAGCACAATCTTTTGAAGGTAAGCTGCAAGTCGAGCTGGCGCAATTACAGCACTTATCGACGCGTTTAATTAGAGGCTGGACTCACCTAGAAAGACAAAAGGGTGGGATAGGCTTGCGTGGGCCGGGCGAAACACAGTTAGAAACAGACCGCCGACTAATAGGCCAACGTATCCGTCAAATTAAAACACGGTTAACAAAAGTTAATAAGCAGCGCGATCAAGGGCGGCGAAGTCGGCAACGCGCTGATGTGCCCACGGTGTCTTTAGTGGGGTATACAAATGCCGGAAAATCAACGCTTTTTAATGCACTGACAAACTCTGCTATTTATGCAGCGGATCAGCTTTTCGCCACATTAGATCCAACATTACGTCAAGTGAAATTGCCTGATTACGGTGAGCTTGTATTGGCTGATACGGTTGGTTTTATTCAAAACTTACCGCATGAATTAGTTGCAGCTTTTCGTTCTACCCTGCAAGAAACGATTGAGGCTGACCTGCTATTACATGTAGTTGATGCAAGTAGTCCTAATAGGCAAGAACAAATCCACGAAGTAAATTCTGTCCTGAAAGAAATTGAAGCAGACAACATCCCACAGGTGATGGTTTACAATAAAATTGATTGCTTACCAGCCGTCGATGCGCATGTAGATAAAGACGAAACAGACAGTGTCAACGCGGTCTGGTTATCAGCAATGGACGGTGATGGAATAAACTTATTGTTAGAGACACTATCGACGCTTTGTCATGATGAAAACACACGAATGAGTGTCGTTTTAAAGCCCGAGCAGGCTAAACTACGAGCGAAGTTATTCCAAGTTGCACAAATTCTTAAAGAAGAAAACCGGGATGATGGTTGCTGGGTTATAGAGCTCAATATATCCAATAAATATAAACATTTGCTGACGACCATCTAGCAGGGCATCATTGAATTAGTGGTTTAAATTCTTGCTTAGCATGGCGTAGCACCCTAAAATTGTGTGCTGAAATAAATAAATTTTTAAAGTTGAGGTTTTAACTATGTCTTGGGATGACTCAGGTAACGATAAAAAGAAGGAAGACCCATGGAGTGGGCGTAAAAAAGAACAACAAACTCCTCCAGATCTAGACGAGTTAGTACGCTCCTTACAAGAAAAATTTGGTGGCTTGTTTGGTGGGGGCGGTTCAAAAGGAACGTCTAATAAGAAACCTTCAAATGGCCCATCAGGCGCTAACCTTGGTGTGTTGGTTGGAATTGCCGCTTTAATTTGGCTTGCCACAGGGATATATATCGTTGATGAAGGTAACAGAGGCGTTATATTACGTTTCGGTAAATATCATGAAACAACATTGCCCGGGCCCCACTGGCGATTCCCTCGCCCAGTCGATAGCGCGATTATTGTTAATGTCGATCAGCAAAGATTTATTGAAATTGGTTACCGTTCTGGTGCTAACCAGCAAGCAGCCAGCGGTGTCCGAAAAGAAGCATTAATGCTGACAGAAGATGAAAATATCATTGATGTTCGCTTAGCAGTGCAATATAGAGTTAAAAATCCACAAGATTATATTTTTAACGTTAGAGCGCCTGAGGTTACGCTAAAACAGTCTGCTGAAAGTGCCTTACGATCTGTTATCGGCAAAAATAAAATGGACTTTGTTTTAACTGAAGGTAGAAGTGAGGTTGTCGCAAAAGTTGAGACAAAGCTGCAAACCATGCTAGATGAATATGAAACCGGTCTGATCATTTTGTCTGTGAATCTTGTCGAAGCACAACCACCTGAAGAAGTCCAAGGTGCGTTTTCCGATGCTATTCGGGCTCGAGAAGATGAGCAGCGGTTTATCAACGAAGCGCAAGCCTACTCTAATGAAGTCATACCTAAAGCACGTGGTGCGGCATCAAGAATTGTGCAAGAAGCACAAGCCTATGAGCAACGTGTAAAATCAGAGGCGAAAGGTGATGCTTCACGTTTTGATCAACTGCTTGTTCAGTACGAAGCAGCTCCAGAAGTGACTCGTAAACGACTTTATTTAGAAACAATGGAAGATGTGTTGGGTAATTCTAAAAAAGTCATCATGGATGTTAAAGGTGGCAATAACTTAATGTATTTGCCTATTGATAAATTGATGGAATCAACCGCTGCTAAAGCATCGGCTGCCCCGAATCGCTTTATTACACCGCCAGAAAAAACCACGCCTGATAACACAGGGCGAGATACAAGTTACAGAGATAGAGGGAGGGGAAGATAATGAAAATGAATCCAATGATGTTGGTTGTTTTAGCAGCGGTTCTTTTTATTGGCTCTGGAAGTATTTTTACGGTCGATCAACGAGAGCGGGTAATCGTTTTTCGCTTGGGTGAAATTGTTCGAACAGACCTAGAGCCAGGGTTACACTTCAAATTTCCATTTATTAATAACGTTCGAAAATATGATGGTCGTCTTCAAACGCTTGATTCTAAGGCAGAGCGTTTTTTAACCTCTGAAAAGAAAAATGTGATTGTTGATACTTTCGTGAAATGGAGAATCGCCAATGTGGATAATTTCTATCGAGCTGTTGGTGGCGACCCTAGGCAAGTTGATACACGATTAAATCAATTTGTAAAAGAAGGCATGCGAGCAGCGTTTAGTAAGCAAACAATTAAAGAGTTAATTTCGGTAGGTAGAGATACAATCCGTTTAGGGCTTGTTAAAGAAATTAATGAGTTAGCAAATGGTCTAGGCATCGATATTATTGATGTTCAAATTAAACGAATTGATTTGCCAGAGGAAGTTAGCGCGTCTGTATACAAAAGAATGGAGTCAGAGCGTGAGCGTGTGGCACGTGACTTTAGATCAAGAGGTAAAGAGGCAGCTGAGAGAATTAAAGCGGATGCTGATAAACAAGGTGAAATTATCTTAGCGACAGCCTATAGGGAGTCGCAAGAATTACGTGGTAGGGGTGATGCCGAAGCGGCTGAAACTTATGCCGGTGCATATAATAAGAACAAAGAGTTCTTCGCTTTTTACCGTAGTTTAGATGCCTATCGTAAAAGTATGGGGGCAGGAGATGACCTTATTGTGCTTGAACCGACATCTGATTTCTTTAAATATTTTAAGAAACAGTAAGTTTATATAAGCAGTAATTGCTAATGGGGTTTTGTAATGGCGTGGCAAGAACTATTTGCGGCAATGGCATTGGTGTTGGTTTTAGAAGGGATTGTTCCATTTATAAGCCCCGATGCACTACGCAAAACCTATCAGCGGTTAATAGAAATGGATGATAAAACGATTCGCATGTCAGGGCTTTTAAGCATGATTGCGGGTGTTATTTTATTAACGCTGGTGCGATAAGGTTAACAAGTTAATGGCTAAGAAAAATAATTGGATGTTACCAGAAGGTATTGATGCCTTACTCCCGAATGAGGCGGCTCGTTTGGAAACCATGCGGCGCAAATTGTTAGATTTGTTTCGATCTTGGGGGTATCAGTATGTTATTCCACCAATGGTTGAATTTCGCGATACCTTGCTAACAGGAACGGGCAGTGAATTAGCGCTTCAGACGTTTAATTTAACTGACCAGATCAGTGGTAAAGCTTTAGGGGTTAGAGCCGATATGACGCCGCAAGTGGCTCGTATGGCCTCACATCACCTTTATAAAGAGGCACCTACTAGGCTTTGTTACCTCGGCTCAATACTACAGGCGCGAGGTGCTAAGATTGAAAAATCACGTAGCCCAATTCAAGTAGGGGTAGAGCTTTACGGCAGCCAGCACATTGAAAGTGATGTGGAAATTATACGGTTGATGCTCGAAACCTTAGCAATAGCTGGCTTACAAGAAGTTCACTTAGATTTAGGTCACGTGGCCATTTTTAGAGAGCTTGCCAAAAACGCCGGCTTAACGGTTGAGCAAGAAGCTGAGTTATTTGAAGTATTGCAACGAAAAGCGACGGAAGAGCTAGAAGAATTGCTATCAACCTTCCAGTTAGATAAAGCTTGGTATGAGGCTTTTTATCAGTTGTTAAACCTAAATGGTGATATATCTGTTCTTAATGATGCAAAAACTAATTTAGCAATTGGCGGCGCTGATGTTTTACAAGCGATAGACGAGCTTCAACGGACCGCTGAATTACTGCAGAATATTTACCCCGCGTTACCTTTATACTTTGATTTAGGTGAGCTTCGTTGTTATCAATACCAAACAGGTATTGTGTTTGCTGCGTTTGTGCCGGGCTTTGGCTCAGAAGTGGCGCGTGGTGGCCGATACGATAACTTAACAGAACAAATGGACGATTTGCTACCAGCCACTGGGTTTAGTGCGGATGTCAAAGTGTTATCACGCTTAAGTCAGTTAAGCGAAGAACAAACTGACAATGTTATTTTAGCGCCCGATGTAATGGATGCTGATTTGCATGATGTTATTCGTCAATTGCGAGCATCGGGCCGAATTGTTATACAAGCGCTACCCGGTGATACGCAACAACCCGATCATACGTTGACCATCAAACAGATAAACGGTCAATGGCAAGTGAGTGAATAACGCACTTGTATCAATTCATAATCATAGTTTAGATAGAGACATAAAATGGGAAAAAATGTTGTCGTAATTGGCACCCAGTGGGGTGACGAGGGCAAAGGTAAATTGGTTGATTTATTAACTGATGATGTTGCTGCAGTTGTGCGCTTTCAAGGGGGGCATAATGCTGGCCATACCTTAGTGATTGGAAATGAAAAAACAGTATTGCATCTGATTCCATCAGGTATCTTAAGAGAAAATGTTCAGTGTTTAATTGGTAACGGTGTTGTGTTATCGCCCGAAGCTTTATTGACTGAAATGGATATTTTAGAAAAAGCCGGTGTTAAGTTGGATGGACGCTTGAAGATTAGTGAAGCCTGTCCATTAATATTACCTGTGCATATAGGTTTAGATCTAGCGCGCGAAAGAGCACGAGGTAATAAAGCAATTGGCACCACAGGACGTGGAATTGGGCCTGCTTATGAAGATAAGGTTGCAAGACGAGGTTTGCGTGCCGGCGATTTATTAACACCAAAGATTTTTGCGGAAAAGCTGCAAGAACTATTGAAGTACCATAATTTTGTGTTGGAGCATTATTTCAATGCCGAAACGTATGATTTTCAAACAATGTATGACCAAGTAATGGAGCAGGCACAGATCATTAAGCCAATGCTTATTGATGTGGCCGATCAACTGCATAAATACAGTCGCGACAGTCAAAATATTTTATTTGAAGGCGCACAAGGCGCATTATTAGATATTGACCATGGCACCTACCCCTATGTTACTTCGTCTAACACTACTGCTGGTAGTTCGGCCAGTGGCAGCGGAATGGGGCCTTGTGATATGGATTATATTTTAGGCATCACTAAAGCTTATACAACGCGTGTTGGTAGCGGACCGTTTCCGACCGAGTTAAATGATGAAGTGGGGGAGTACTTAGGTAAAAAAGGGCATGAGTTTGGTGCAACAACCGGTCGTGAAAGGCGTTGTGGCTGGTTCGATGCTGTGTCACTTCGACGCTCTGCCCGCTTGAACAGTTTAACTGGTATTTGCTTAACCAAACTGGATGTAATGGATGGACTCAAGGAAGTAAAAATATGCACCGCATATAAGTTAAACGGTGAGATTATTGACGTACCACCCATTGGTGCTGAAAATTATGCACAGTGTGAGCCAATTTTTGAAACAATGCCTGGCTGGCAAGGTCAAACGGAAGGGTGTAAATCGTTAGACGGCTTTCCAAAAGAAGCGCTAGCGTATATTAAACGATTAGAGGAACTCGTAGAGGTGCCTATTGATATTGTTTCCACAGGACCAGAAAGGACAGAGACGATTGTTCTGAATAACCCATTCAGTTAATGCTAAACAATTGATGCCTTAATACATAAAGCCCTTATAACGTATATTTATAAGGGCTTTTTTTTGCACGAAATTAGTGATCTATGGACTATATACATAGCCCAAGCATTAGTTTTACTATTTTTGACTCATAATTGGCCAGTGTTAAACTGATTAAAAGAATAATAATAAAAATAGGGGAAGCGTATGTTTAATATGACAAATTATGATGATGTCAAAGCATCATTCAGATTAGAAACGCCGGCACTTTATAACTTTGCTTTTGATGTCATTGATAAAAGAGCGCAAGAAGCCGATAAATTGGCGTATATCGAAGTCGATAGTACGGGCGAGAATATTCGATATTATCAATTTAGCGATCTTTCTAAACGATCTAATCAATTTGCAAATGGCTTGCTAAGCTTAGGCGCTAAAAAAGGCGACTTGGCTTTTGTTATGATTCCCCTAGTTGGTGAATGGTACTCAGTAATGCTGGGCTGTTGCAAATTAGGTGTGGTAACGATGCCAGCTACTAATTTGTTAACCTCACAAGATATTGAATATCGTATCAATCGCTCAAAGGCCAGTATGGCAATTGTGAGTGCCAATAACGCAGATAAGGTTGAGGCGATTAAAAAGAACTGCCCTAGTCTTAAGACGCTGATTGTTATTGGAGAACCAAAAGAAGGTTGGTGTACATTTGAATCACTTACTCAACCTGCAAGCACTCATTTAGATAGGTCACAATTAGCACCGAGCAAAGCATCAGATTTAATGATGATTTACTTTACCTCTGGTACGACAGGAATGCCAAAAATGGTGCCACGAGATAACGCCTATGCACACGCCCATACGATTACGGGTAAATATTGGATGGATCAGCAAGAAAATGATATCCATTGGACGTTGTCTGACACGGGTTGGGCTAAAGCAGCCTGGGGAATGTTGTATTCACCATGGCAAATGGGGTCTGCAATGGTGTTGTTTGATGGTGTGGGTTTTGATGCCGAATTACACTTGAAATTAATTGAAAAGTTAGGAGTAACAACATTCTGCGCGCCGCCAACCGTTTACCGAGTATTTGCTCAAATGGACTTATCAAGCTATAACTTAAGTTCAGTTCGTCATGCGTTAGGAGCAGGTGAGCCGTTAAACCCGGAAGTGATTAAAGCTTGGTATAACGCCACGGGTGGAAAAATTTACGATGGCTATGGTCAAACCGAAACCATTAATATTGTTGCCAACTACCCATGCATGCCTGTTAAACCAGGCTCTATGGGTAAGCCGGTACCGGGTGTTAATGTGCAAGTTGTTGATGAAAAAGGTGATATTTGTGCGGTAGATTGCATTGGCAGTATAGCCATTGAACTAACAGAGCCGCTTCAGCCGGGTATGTTTGAGGGCTATTGGCAAGATGATGAAGCAACGGCAATGTGTTTCAAAAACGGTTGGTACTATACGGGAGATAATTGTAGCGTCGATAAAGACGGGTATTTTTGGTTTGTTGGGCGCTCAGATGACATGATTAATTCATCGGGATACAGAATTAGCCCATTTGAAGTAGAAAGTTCTTTATTAGAACACCCTGCCGTTCTTGAGTCAGCGGTCATTGGAAAGCTAGATGAAGCACGTGGCGAAGTAGTTAAAGCGTTTATTATTTTAGCCAGTAACTATCAACCTAGTGATGAGCTGAGACGAGACATTCAAGCTTTCATGAAAAAACAGACAGCACCTTATAAATACCCACGAGAAATTGAATTTGTTGAGTCATTACCAAAAACAATTTCAGGAAAAATAAGGCGTATTGAACTAAGGCAAAATAGTTAGGAGTTATAGCATGTCAGTAGCACAAGAGACGGTCGTTGACCCCAGTAAACTTGTAAAATATAAAGCTAATAACCACGTGCGTTTTATTACCGCAGCCAGTTTGTTTGACGGTCATGATGCGGCGATTAATATTATGCGCCGTATTCTTCAATCAACGGGGGCTGAAGTTATTCACTTAGGGCATAATCGTTCGGTACAAGAAGTGGTTAATGCAGCTATTCAGGAGGATGTGCATGGTATTGCAATAAGCTCTTATCAAGGCGGACATGTTGAATATTTTAAATACATGATTGACCTGTTAAAAGAAAAGGGGGCATCGCATATCAAGGTCTTTGGCGGCGGCGGTGGGGTTATCGTGCCAGAAGAAATTGAACAGTTGCATGCCTATGGTGTGTCTCATATATTTAGTCCAGCCGATGGGCAATCATTACAGCTACAAGGGATTATCAATGAGATGATCGAAACATCGGACTATGACCTTGCACAGGTAGGTATACCTGATGATTTTGATGATTTGAATGAACACGGGTATCGAAAATTATCACGTCTTATTACAGGCTTCGATGAAAATACGGTTTCAAAACAATCTACTGATGCAATCAATGTGCGTGCTAAGGCGTTTTCAAAAACCCCTGTGTTGGGTATTACGGGAACCGGTGGTGCTGGTAAGTCGTCCTTAACAGATGAGCTTATTAGACGTTTTAATATTGAGCTTGAGCATTTAAAAATTGCGGTTATTGCCATTGACCCTACCAAACGTAAAACGGGTGGTGCCCTATTAGGCGACCGTATTCGTATGAATGCGATTAATCACCCGAATATTTATTTTCGATCGATCGCAACGCGCAACACGAAAGGCGAAGTCCCTGAAGCATTACCAAACATTATAGATGCCTGCAAAGTTGCAAATTTTGATTTAATTATTGTAGAAACCCCAGGCATTGGGCAGGGTGATGCGGGTATTGTTCCGTTTGTTAATGTATCGATGTATGTGATGACGCCTGAGTTTGGGGCAGCCAGTCAGTTAGAAAAAATTGATATGTTGGATTTTGCTGATGTGGTGGTGATTAATAAATTTGATCGCAAAGGCAGTGATGATGCTTTTCGCGAAGTTAGAAAGCAGTATCAACGTAATTACGAACTCTTTACAACCCCGATCGAAGAACTGCCAATTTATGGCACCATCGCATCAAAATTTAATGATGATGGGGTGACGGCGTTGTATCAGGGCTTATTAAAAATCTTCGAGAGCAAAGAGCTTAACACCTGGGAAGGTGACTTTTTTGCTCAAGTAGCCATCAAACGCTCAACAACAAGTAGCGCGATTATTGCTGTTGAACGGCAACGTTATTTAGCTGAAATTGCCGAAACAGTGCGTGATTACCATAAAAAAATCGAACAGCAAGTCACCGTTGCACGAGAACGTCAGCAATTGAAACAAGTGCAACGTATGTTGGGTGAGCCTGCAAGCGACGAAGCCTTCAATAGACAAATTTTGAAGCGTGAAAATGCGCTCGATCCACGCTGTAAAAGATTGCTTGATGTTTGGGAAGATACAAAAAAAGCCTATAAAGAAGACACCTATGTGAACACTATTCGGGATAAAAAAGTGACAACGAATATAGCAACATACTCTTTGTCAGGCACCCGTATTCCAAAAGTCTCAATACCCGCTTATGAAGACGATGGCGAACGATTACGTTTTTTATTAAAAGAAAATTTACCGGGAAGCTTTCCGTATACCGCCGGTGTGTTTAATTTTAAGCGCGAAGGTGAAGACCCAGCCCGTATGTTTGCGGGTGAGGGCGACCCCTTCAGAACCAATCGACGTTTTAAATTATTGTCTGAAAGTTCAGAGGCAACACGGCTATCAACAGCCTTTGATTCGGTAACACTGTATGGCAATGACCCAGGTGTGAGGCCCGATATATATGGGAAAGTTGGCAATTCGGGCGTTTCTATTGCTACTTTAGACGATATGAAAGTTTTGTTTGATGGTTTTGACTTATGCGCACCAACAACATCCGTTTCGCTAACGATTAACGGCCCAGCGCCAACCTTATTGTCGTTCTTTTTAAATACCGCTATTGATCAACAGTGCGATAAATTTGAAGAGGAAAAAGGACGCTGCCCCTCAGAGGACGAACGCAATGAGATTAAAGATTGGGCTTTATCGAATGTACGAGGTACCGTTCAAGCAGATATTCTTAAAGAGGATCAAGGTCAAAACACGTGTATTTTTTCGACAGAATTTAGCCTGAAAATGATGGGTGACATCCAACAATATTTTATCGATAAACAAGTCCGTAATTTCTACTCAGTCTCGATCTCGGGTTACCACATTGCTGAAGCGGGCGCGAACCCTATTTCCCAGTTGGCCTTTACCTTGTCAAATGGCTTTACTTATGTAGAAACCTATTTGTCACGAGGTATGCATATTGATGATTTTGCCGCTAATTTGTCATTCTTTTTTTCTAATGGTATGGACCCGGAATATACCGTTATGGGCCGAGTAGCGCGGCGAATTTGGGCCGTTGCAATGCGTTTTAAATACGGGGCAAATGATCGCTCACAAAAATTAAAATACCATATCCAAACATCGGGCCGTTCATTACATGCTCAAGAGATGGATTTTAATGATATTCGGACTACTTTGCAGGCATTGATTGCCATTAATGACAACTGCAATAGCCTTCATACCAACGCATATGATGAAGCGGTGACAACACCAACCGAAGAGTCTGTCCGCCGTGCGATGGCAATTCAACTTATTATCAATAAAGAGTACGGCCTTGCAAAAAATGAAAATGCCTTGCAGGGGGCTTTTATTATCGAAGAGCTGACTGATTTAGTCGAAGAAGCAGTGCTACGCGAATTTGAACGCATTTCTGAACGTGGTGGTGTGCTCGGTGCAATGGAGACGGGGTATCAACGTGGGAAAATTCAAGATGAATCAATGAATTATGAAATGTTGAAACATACAGGTGAGCTGCCAATTATTGGGGTAAACACGTTTAAAAATCCAACGGCTGATGAGTCCGTAACGTCTATCGAATTGGCGCGCTCCACGGAAGAAGAAAAACAAAGTCAATTGCATCGATTAAAGGCTACCCACGAAGCAAACGAAGATAAGGCCGTAGAAGCACTGCATGATTTACAACAGGCGGTGCAAAATAATGAGAACGTTTTTGAGGTGTTAATGGAGGCAGGTCGCTATTGCTCATTGGGCCAAATTACAGAGGCGTTTTTTGAGGTCGGCGGACAGTACCGCCGGAATATGTAGGCGGTAGTAATCTAAAAATAAGCTTGATAAAACTAAAGCTAAGACCTAGTTGTTAAGGCTTTTATTGATCTGGCATGCCAATTGCTCTGTTGTAAACATATTTAAAGCAATATGGAGATGGCAATGGACGTACCAGCTATATTAAGTCCACAGATGGGTAGCGCCTCGAAGGGTGCTGCTGATTCGGTTATAAGTGATTCCAGTCGCTCAAACGATGACGGGTTTTCAAAACATTTTGAAAAAAATATAGACCGTCTTAATAGGCAGAGTCATGAACCAGCATCATCGGATAAACATGCTGAAAACACTGGTAACACGGCGGTTGTTGTTAATAAGACTAATGCGCCGGAAGCTGCTTCATCCTCCAAGATTGTAACGGCTGATGAAACTCAATCAGAACAAACGGCAACGGTTACCGAGGTGCTATCTAACGCTTCAGGGCAACTGCATGAAGACGTCATTATCGTAGAAAATACAGCTGAGATACCCACAGAGGTAGGCGTAATATTAGTTGAGCCTAAGCTTGAAGCAGGGGAAGCTATGGCTGCGATTAGCGGCAATGAATTGCCACCAGCGGCAGCTTTGGGCGGCCCATTAAACAGCGATATATTGGCTAATGCTAATGTGCGCGACAAAGATATAGTGTTTGACCCACTAACGGCCGGACGGTTGCCGGACCAGAGGGGTAGATTGAATGGGAAAGGTGGCGAAGTGAATTTTTTGAATTCGTCGGCTACGCTGCCATCCTTAAATAAGCCTCAATCTACAAGTCTGCCTGATGCACTTGTAGGTGATTTAAAAAACACAGTGTCTGATACGGTAAACTCCATGTTTACTCAGCAAACGGCAGGCAGTAAAGCTTTACCAGCAACAGAAGGCTTGTTATTAAATGTAGGGGCACCGGTTGCTGGGCAAACACAACATGCCGTAATTGATAAGGCAAATTTGCAGCTTGATACGCCAATGAACAGTCAGAAGTGGGGGGAGCACTTCACCCAGCGAGTACAGTGGGTAGTGGGCCAATCCATGTCGGGCGCACAGATTAGGTTGAACCCTCAGCATATGGGGCCTATTGAGGTCAGAGTCCAAATGCAAAATGATCAAGCAATGGTGTCATTTACTGCACAACATGGTGCAACAAGAGAAGCCATTGAGGCGGCTCTTCCCCGCTTACGCGATATGTTGAATGAGCAAAACGTCAACGTGGTGGATATTGATGTATCGCAACATTCATTTAGTGATCAACGTGAACAAGCTTCCAATAGCCAAGAAGGTGGAATGGCTCAATCAGATGAGTTTAATCGGGACACCGGTGAATCAATGTTTGATTCACAAGATGCTGAACAAGTACGACGATACACTGGTTTATTTAGTGACTTTGCCTGACGTTTAAATAGACAGTTAGTTAGGATGTTTTAAAAGCCTAAGTTGTTCTAAGAACACTTAGGCTTTTTTACGTTTAGGGTGGTTAAATTTTGACAAACACCAAAAATACTACGTTGCTTAATGACTTGATTTTGACGTCCGAGTATTAATTTATTACAAGTCATTGAAAAATATCGATTTAATATATGGCACAGCAATTGCTAATACTGTTTTTATGTAATAACTTTTGGACGTAAATATTATGGCAGACGAAGAGCAAGAGCAAGAAACAGCAGTTGAAAATGCGGTGGGTTCTAAAAAGAAGTTAATCATGATCGCGGGCGGTGTTGTGTTGGCCATTATACTGCTAGGCGCTGGCTTGTATTTCACAGGTTTTTTTGAAGCAGAAAAAGATCCGGTTGTGGGTGAGTCAACAGAAGCTATTGAAGAAAAAGCAGATGAACAGAATGCTGATGAGGCTGAAGCGGTAGCCGTTTATCAAGCATTGACGCCGCCGTTTATGGTTAATTTTTCAGACGGCAATATAAAGGTCTTAAAACTGGCTATCAGTATTATGGTCGATGATGAAGGCGTTATTGATGCGGTAAAAAAACATGACCCTGTGATTCGAAACAATATTCTAATGATGCTGTCTGCTCAAGATCCTGAAGTACTTAAAACATCAAAAGGAAAAGAACAGCTGCAATCAGATGTTAAAGAAGAAATTAATAAAATTTTAGTTAAGAGAAGTGTCTCTTCTAACGTAAAAGAAGTTTTTTTTACAGACTTGGTCATGCAGTAAATGTCTGATTCGGATTTATTATCGCAAGATGAAATTGATGCCTTATTGCAAGGTGTCGATGGTGGCGATGTTGAAACAGAAACAGGCGTTGATGCGCCAAACGGTGAGGCGAGCAATTATGACTTTAATAGCCAAGATAGAATCGTGCGTGGGCGAATGCCAACACTTGAAATGGTTAATGAGCGCTTTGCACGTTATTTCCGCATTAGCCTGTTTAACTTCTTAAGGCGCTCAACAGAGGTGTCTGTATCAGGCATTCAAATGTTGAAGTTTTCAGAATACGTTCAAAGCCTGTTTGTACCAACTAACTTAAATATTATAAAAATAAAGGCCTTACGTGGGTCAGCCTTGTTTGTTTTTGACCCAAGCTTGGTCTTTATGATTGTGGATAGTTATTTTGGCGGTTCTGGAAAATTTCATAATACGAGCGAAGCACGCGAATTTACAGCAACAGAAATACGCGTAGTTCGAATTGTTTTGGACATTGTTTTTGAAGACTTGATGAAAGCATGGGAGCCGGTTTTAAAACTTGAGTTTGAGTATGTTAATTCTGAGGTAAACCCTCAATTTGCCAATATCGTTAGCCCGACAGAGGTGATGGTGGTATCGACTATTCATCTTGAGCTTGAAGGGGGTGGCGGAGATATTCAATTTAGTTTGCCATACAGCATGTTAGAACCGATTCGTGAACTGTTAGATGCCGGTATTCAAAGTGACCGTGGTGATATTGATGTACGTTGGAAGTCTGCATTAAGGAACGACATTAAAACAGCAGATGTGGATATTAACTGTGTATTACTAAAGAAAGAAGTTTCACTTAAAGAGGTTTTATCCTTTAAGGAAGGCGATATTTTACCGATTACCTTACCAGAGCAGGTCATTGTTGAGTCTGGAGAAATGCCATTGTTTAGAGGCAAGCTTGGTGAAAGTAATGGACACTTTGCGGTGAAACTTCAAGAGAAGATGGAACGTGAAGAAGTGAAGATTTTGGTCAATGATGAGGAATAAAGAAAATGAGTGATGACGATAATACTAATGACACTTCTGACCTAGGTGGGACAGCAAATGAGCCATCAGATAACAATGCTGATTGGGGCGATGAGAGTACTAATGAACATGATGATGCACAAGCAGCAGCGTTCGCACCTGTCTCTGATACCAGCGCGCCTAGCAGCATGGACAGCGAAATAAACCTGGATGTTATTTTAGATGTGCCAGTGACTGTTTCAATGGAAGTGGGTAATACAAAGATCAGTATTCGTAACTTACTTCAGCTAAACCAAGGCTCGGTGATTGAGTTAGACCGCCTAGCTGGTGAACCGATGGATGTGCTGGTGAATAAAACGCTTATCGCGCGTGGTGAGGTAGTGGTTGTGAATGATAAGTTTGGCCTGCGTTTAACGGATATTATCAGCCCCGCCGAGCGAGTAAAGAAGCTGAAGTAATGAACTACTTACGGGCTTTATCATTGATGTTCACTTCAACAGCTGCCTTCTCATCGGTGCCAACTGCTATTGGTTCGAATAGCGTAGATCCGTTCTCTACAGCGAATCTAACGCAGTGGACGATAGGTTTGTTCTTTGTTTTATTGCTGATTCTTATCGTTGCTTGGGCCGCAAAGCGTTTTACAGGGCTAGCCTCTAGTCATAAAGGTCATTTGAAAGTACTGTCTGGTGTGTCGTTGGGGCATCGAGAAAAAGCAGTCTTGATACAGGCGGGTAATCAACACCTGCTACTTGGTGTTGCACCGGGTAGGGTGGTGACCTTGCATACCTTTGAGGCCGGTGAAATATCTCAAAGCCTTAGTCAGGAAGAAGCAGTACCGACAGCTTTTCAAGACAGTTTAAAAAAAGTAATGAATAAAAAGGGCGCAGAATGAAAAGGCCACTATTGTTTATTATTTTTTTCTCTCTTGTTCCCATGACTAGTTTTGCGGCGAATGGCATTGAGGCCATTACTATCGCTGGAGACGGTAAAAGTTATTCGGTCACGCTGCAAATATTAGCAGTTATGACATTGCTGACAGTTTTACCAAGCTTGTTAGTAATGATGACCTCGTTTACACGAATCATTATTGTTTTTTCCATTCTTCGCCAAGCGATGGGCACACCACAAACACCTAGCAATCAAATTTTGTTGGGGCTGGCTTTATTTTTAACTTTTTTCATTATGTCGCCAGTGTTAGAAAAGGCGAATGAAGAGGCTCTGCAACCTTATTTAAACGATCAGATAGCGGCAGATATAGCTATTACAAAAGCAATAGAGCCGTTTCGTGGCTTTATGTTGCGCCAGACCAGAAGTGATGATTTGGAAATGTTTGCCAGAATTTCTGGAGCGGAGCCTATCACAGATGAGTCAGATGTGCCGTTATCGCTGTTATTACCGGCGTTTGTGACCAGTGAGCTAAAAACAGCGTTTCAAATTGGGTTTATGATCTTTGTTCCTTTTCTTATCATCGATATGGTCGTGGCCAGTGTCTTGATGTCGATGGGTATGATGATGTTATCTCCATTGATTATTTCCTTGCCATTTAAGCTGATGTTATTTGTTTTAGTAGATGGCTGGTCGCTGATTATGGAGACTTTAGCCGCGAGCTTCTTTACTTAGGAGGTAGAACTAATGACACCTGATAGCGTCATGAATTTAGGCGAGCAAGCCTTGCAAGTAACGGTCCTTTTATCGGCACCTATTTTATTATCGGCGTTAGCCATTGGTTTTATTGTTGCGATGTTTCAGGCAGCAACACAAATTAATGAGCAGACATTAAGTTTTGTTCCTAAGTTATTGATCATCGTTGTTGTTTTATCTATTGCCGGGCCATGGATGTTGCGCTTAATTATTAATTTTACGCGCCAAACATATCTAAGTATTCCTGATTTAATCGGTTAAGCGGATACTCTAAGCGTGGTCTATAGTGAACAACAAATCATGGCTTGGGCATCGAGTTTTTTTTGGCCCTTGCTTCGCATAAGTGCCATGTTTATTGCAATCCCTGTGTTTAGTGGGCGTTTTGTTGATAATAAAATTCTTGTTGGCGCAGCATTGATGGTGACTTTTTTTACGCTTCCTCTTTTACCTGAACACCGAGCGATTGATGTGTTGAGTCATGAAGGCATTATGACGGGGTTGCAACAATTATTGATTGGCCTGTCAGTGGGGTTTGTTTTGCAGTTGGTATTCAGTGCTATTATTTTTGCAGGACAGGGAATTGCTTACAGTATGGGCCTAGGTTTTGCCTCGATGATGGACCCAACTACCGGCGTCAGCGTACCGGTGGTTAGTCAATTTTATTTGGTACTGGCTACTCTTTTGTTTTTAACACTTGGGGGGCACTTGGTGTTAATTGAAATGTTGATCGATAGTTTTAATACCCTACCGATTGGTGATATCGGCATGGAGCGTTCGGACATTTGGTCCATTATTGCCTGGTCAAGCAGAATTTTTTCAGCTGGGCTATTAATGGCATTACCAGCCATTGTGTCGTTATTAATGGTCAATATTGCCTTCGGTGTTGTTACAAGAGCAGCGCCACAACTTAATATTTTTGCGGTTGGTTTTCCCATTACACTCATTTTAGGAACATTATTAATGTGGGTTACCCTTACGTCAGTACTTGGAAATTTTACCAATTTGCTGGCAGAAAGTTATGGTGTGATTGGCGACTTTTTACGGATAAGGCGTTGATATGGCGACTGATAACGACCAAGAAAAAACCGAAGAACCCACCGCCAAACGTGAGGAAGACGCCCGAAAAAAGGGTGATATTGCACGCTCTAAAGAACTGAATACGGTCGTTGTTTTAATGGTGGGCTCGGTGATGATTTGGATGACCGGTGAGCGCATCATGAAAGGCATGTGGCGCGTGATGGAAGAGGCTTTTACGATAGAAAGAAGCACTTTGTTTGACCCTTTAGCATCAATTAACAGCCTTCAGTTCGCTATGCAGGAGGCACTAATGTTCGTGGCCCCTTTTTTAGCGGCGATGGTGGTTGCTGCGTTAGCGGCCCCTATTGCGATGGGGGGCTGGTCATTTAGTGCTGAAGCCTTTGCTCCTAAGGCAAGCAAAATGAATCCGCTTGAAGGCTTTAAGCGAATGTTCGCGATGCGCAGTCTAATAGAGCTGGTTAAATCTTTACTTAAGTTTGGCTTAATATTAGGCATTATGGCTTTGTTAGTGGATATCTATTTGCGCGAGTTTATCTATCTTAGTCAATTACCGTTAGAAAATGCCTTGCTTCGAGCCAGCGATGTGATGACCTTATCTTTTGTCATTTTATGCTCGTCTTTATTATTGGTCGTGGCGATTGATGTGCCGTTTAGTTTATGGGAATACAAGAAAAAGCTAAAAATGACGCTTCAAGAAGTGAAAGATGAAATGAAGCAGACCGAAGGGCGGCCCGAAGTAAAAGGTAAAATACGTCAATTGCAACAAGAAATGTCACAAGGAAGAATGCTAGAAGCGGTACCACAGGCTGATGTTATTGTGACCAACCCCACGCATTTTGCAGTAGCACTTAAATACGAGGAAGGTGGAAGCGATGCCCCCATCGTTGTTGCTAAAGGTGCGGATTTAATAGCCGCGAAAATAAGGAATATTGCGGTTGGTAATGGGGTTACGCTGGTTTCAGCGCCACCTTTAGCTAGGGCCTTATTCTTTACGACGGAAATTGATCAAGAAGTCCCTAAAGGGCTTTACCTAGCGGTAGCTCAAGTCTTGGCATATGTTTATCAATTACGAATTGCAACACAAAAGCGCTGGAAGAAACCAGTCGCGCCAAGTGATATTTCTATTCCAGATGAATACAAAAAATATACAAACAACACCGATTAGCGTTTAACAAGGTAGCAATAGACGATGAATTTTAACGACATTTCAAAAATTTTATTAGATTTCGCGCGAAATGGTTTAGGTGCACCCATTTTGATTATGGTCATCTTGGCGATGTTGGTGCTGCCATTGCCACCCTTTTTGCTGGATATGTTATTTACCTTTAATATTGCGTTGTCGTTGATTGTTTTATTGGTAGTGGTTTATGCATTACGGCCACTGGATTTTGCTGTTTTTCCAAGCTTCTTATTGGTAGCTACGCTATTACGGCTTAGTTTAAATGTTGCATCAACGCGGGTGGTTTTACTTGAGGGGCATAATGGTGGTGATGCTGCCGGTAAAGTGATCGAAGCATTTGGTGCGTTTGTTATTGGTGGTAACTACGCGGTTGGTTTAGTAGTTTTTAGCATCTTGATTATCATTAACTTTGTGGTAGTTACAAAGGGTGCAGGCCGTGTTTCAGAAGTGAGCGCTCGGTTTACTTTGGATGCAATGCCGGGTAAACAAATGGCTATTGATGCAGACTTAAATGCGGGGCTGTTAACACAAGATGAAGCACGTGACAGACGAGCAGAGATTAGTCAGGAAGCTGATTTTTATGGTTCGATGGACGGGGCTAGTAAATTTGTTCGTGGTGATGCTATTGCAGGCATTTTGATTCTACTAATTAATATTGTTGGCGGCCTTGGTGTGGGTGTGTTGCAACACGACTTGGCTTTTTCTCAAGCAATGGAATATTACACATTGCTAACAATTGGTGATGGTCTTGTGGCGCAGATCCCCGGCTTATTACTCTCTACCGCAACAGCCATTATCGTGACGCGAGTGAATAGTAATCAAGATATGGGTGAGCAGGTGTCACTGCAAGTACTTAGTAACCCGAAAGCATTGGCTATTGCTGGTGCGATTATTGGCGTATTAGGGTTGATTCCAGGAATGCCCAACTTAGTGTTTATGTCATTGGCCGGTGCCTTAGGTTATGTTGCTTATTTAATGCATAAAAAACAGCAACAGGCAGAATTAACACCTGTTGAGCTTGATTCGCCTGTACAAGCATTGCCAGATGAACCAAAAGAACTGTCTTGGGATGATGTGGCCCCAGTCGATATGATTGGCCTAGAGGTGGGCTATCGGTTGATTCCCTTAGTTGACAAAACGCAAGGTGGTGAGCTGATGTCAAGAATTAAAGGGGTACGGAAAAAGCTCTCGCAAGAATTAGGCTTTTTAATTCCATCTGTGCATATTCGTGACAACCTAGACTTGGCACCGAATGTGTATCGCCTAACATTGATGGGCGTTAATATTGGCGAGGTTGAAATTCACCCTGATAGGGAATTGGCGATTAATCCAGGCCAAGTATTTGGTGATATTCAAGGCATTGCTACAAAAGACCCCGCGTTTGGTCTAGACGCGGTTTGGGTTGACTCATCGCAAAAGGACCAAGCACAAACAATGGGCTATACCGTTGTTGACCCTGGGACTGTTGTGGCAACACATTTAAGTCAGATTATTCAAACACATGCGCATGAGTTATTAGGCCATGAGG
This sequence comes from Cycloclasticus zancles 78-ME, assembly GCF_000442595.1. Classification (NCBI taxonomy): domain Bacteria; kingdom Pseudomonadati; phylum Pseudomonadota; class Gammaproteobacteria; order Thiotrichales; family Piscirickettsiaceae; genus Cycloclasticus; species Cycloclasticus zancles. The sequence continues at coordinate 915,243 of NC_021917.1, forward strand.
AAGTCCAGCAAATGCTCGATACGCTGAAAAAGTCAGCGCCAAAACTGGTTGAAGACTTAGTACCAGAAACCATTTCATTAGGTACAGTTGTTAAAGTGCTGCAAAATTTATTACAGGAAAATATTCCGGTTCGAGATATGCGAACAATTGCCGAGACACTGATTGAACATGGGCGTAGCAGTCAAGATGCTGGCGCATTAACAGCGGCCGTTAGAATTGCCCTTGGCCGCTCAATAGTCCAGAAAATCAGTGGCTTAGACAGTGAACTGTCAGTGATTACTTTAGATCCAGATTTGGAACGCTTATTGCAACAAAGCTTACAAGCGTCAGAAGATGGTAGCGCAGGATTGGAACCAGGGTTAGCAGAAAGAATGATAAATGCATTGCAAGAAAGTACTCAAAAACTAGAAATGGAAGGGAAAAGTGCCGTTCTTCTAGTCTCTGGCTTTTTGCGCCCTTGGTTAGCTCATTTTGTTCGCCACTCAATATCAACATTAAATGTTTTGTCGTATAACGAAATCCCTGAGGATAGACAAGTTCGTGTTGTTGGGAGTGTTGGGCAAAATGGATAATAGACTTTACGAGGTTATATTCGATGAAAATTAAACGTTTTTTTGCTCCCGATATGCGTGAAGCACTTAAGCTGGTCAAAGAGCAGCTGGGTGCGGATGCGGTTATCCTATCAAATAATAGAGTAGACGGTGGCGTCGAAATTGTGGCGGCTAAGGATTATGATGAGCAAGCCATTCAAGCAGCGGCCGATAAGAAAGAAACGTTGCTAGATGCTAGGTTGGATGAGGAGCTAAAAGATGACAGGGTGTCAATAGACTGGAATGAGCCGCCTAAGCAGGCGTTTAGAGAGGACTATACGCCGGGCCACAAAAAACCGGCGCTGAAACAACGGTTAGTTAAACCAAAACCAGCAAAAAACAAACCGGCAGGGGTTGAGCCAACATGGGTTGAAGACCCAGCTATTAAGGCAGTTAAACATGAATTAGACATGATGCGGCATGAGTTTAGAACCGTATTAAACGAATTGTCTTGGTCAGACCGGACGCAACAAAACCCAGTACGAATTGATGTTATTAGACGATTGTTGGATACCGGGTTTTCAAAAAAACTAAGTGTTAAGTTGGCCGAAACGGTTGTTACAGAAACAGAGCTTGAAGAGGCGTGGCTTAATTGCTTAACACTAGCCGCCGATTCACTACCTATCATGGAGAACAAAATACTTGATGACGGTGGTTTGGTCGCTTTAGTGGGCCCTACAGGTGTGGGTAAAACCACCACTATCGCAAAAATTGCTGCACGTTTTAGAATGCGTCACGGGCCTGATTCATTAGCATTAATCACAACAGATAATTTCCGTATTGGGGCTCATGAGCAATTGAGTAATTTTGCTAGAATTTTAGGTGTGCCTATGCGTGTTGCTTCTACCGAAGAGGATTTCCAAGATGCATTAACGGATTTCGTCGATAAACGGTTGGTATTGATCGATACAGCTGGGATGAGTCAACGAGATATTCGGATGACAGAACAGTTCAAATTATTGCAAGACGATAAGTTTGAGATAGATAATTATTTGGTCATTTCGGCGACTACCGAATCTAGGGCTATGCGCGAAGTGATTAAAACGTTTGCAGATGCAGAGCCAAAAGGCTGCATTCTTAGTAAATTGGATGAAACAGATTGCCCTGGCAGTGCACTATCTGCCATTATTGAACAACAAATACCCTTGGGTTTTGTAACAGATGGGCAACGAGTACCTGAAGATCTCCATTACCCATCTGCCAGCGAGCTTATGGCAACGTTTATTGAACCCAGTGAATTATTAGCAGATGAAGAAGATATTGGTTTATCTGTGTTATTAGATGGGTCTTCGCGACATGCGAATGTTTAAAGAAGGCTTGAATCAAGCATCAGGAATGAAACAGATGACAAATAAAAAACCTGTGAGAGTGATTGCAGTAGCCAGTGGTAAAGGTGGGGTGGGTAAAACAAATTTATCTGTAAACCTGGGAATCGCTTTTTGTAAATTAGGCCGAAAAGTTGCGCTGCTTGATGCAGATATGGGGTTAGCCAATGTTGATATTTTGCTGGGGCTGCACCCGGAATTTAATTTAACCCATGTGTTAAGTGGGGAAAAAACGTTAGACGAAATTGTTGTTGAAGGCCCTCAGGGCTTAAAAGTCATTCCAGCCTCATCAGGTGTTCAGCATATGGCAGAAATGGGCACGCTGGAACAAGCTGGGATTATTAATGCGTTCAGCGAATTTCAAGAAGAAATTGATTTATTATTGGTTGATACCGCAGCGGGCATTCATGGCGGTGTGATTAATTTTGCAAGGGCTTGTCAAGAGGTGTTGATTGTTGTTTGTGATGAACCAACGTCATTAACCGATGCGTATGCGTTGATTAAGTTGTTAAACCGTGATCATGGCCTGTCTCGCTTCCATATTATTACCAATATGGTGGAGTCGCTTCAACATGGGAAAATGCTGTACCAAAAGCTCTGTAAAGTCACGGATCAATATCTTGATGTAGCGCTGTATTTTACAGGTGCTGTTCCATTTGATCCAAGTCTCCGTAAGTCAGTTCAAAAACAACAAGCAGTACTTGAGTCTGCGCCAAATAGTCACGCCGCCGTAGCGATTAAAAACCTAGCAAATAAAATTGATCGATGGCCTGTGCAACGGGGTGCGGCAGGTTATCTAGAGTTTTTTGTAGAACGGCTTATTCAGGCGAGTTAAATAGGAGAGTTGACGGAGTGAACGGCATTGCGATGTATACCAACCTTCAAGCAAAAACTGCTGGGGAACTGGTTGCTACACATGCGCCTTTAGTTAAACGCATTGCTTATCACTTATTAGCGAAACTACCGGATACTGTTTTAGTAGAAGACCTTATTCAAGCAGGTATGATAGGTTTATTAGAAGCCTCTAATAACTATAAAGATAACTATGGGGCTAGTTTTGCAACGTATGCTGGAATTCGCATACGAGGCGCCATGTTGGATGATGTTAGGCGCACCGATTGGACGCCTAGGTCGGTGCATAGAAAAGCGCGTCAAATTACTGAAGCGATGCGACGTATTGAACAGCAAACTGGGCGAGATGCGCGTGACACAGAAATAGCCGCGCTGCTAGATATCACAATAGAGGAATACCATAAAATATTGCAAGATAGTACATGTTGTCGGTTATTCAGTACCGATGAGATGGAGGGAGAAAGCGACCAAGTCTCTACAGAAAATATTTTAGAAAACATCAATGAAGAAGACTTTAGAGTGGCACTAGCAGGGGCCATTTCTAGCTTGCCGGAAAGAGAGCAAATGGTCGTATCATTGTATTATGATAATGAACTAAATTTAAAAGAAATAGGCAGTGTATTAGGGGTAAGTGAATCACGAGCGTGTCAAATTAATAATCAAGCAATGCTTCGCTTGAAATCACGTTTGGTAAATTATGCGCCCTCATAAGCATCAGGTATTAAGCCTAATAATTAAGACAATGGAGCTGTATTGATGATTTTTCATTCGATGTTATTCGCCCTAAACCAGGAGAGTGTAATTTGGATATTTTGACCATTTTGGGCGTAATTATTGGCTTTGGTGCTATTTTAGGTGGCAATTTTATGGATGGTGGCCACCTGTCTGCGTTGATTAATGGCCCGGCAGCCTTGATTGTGCTGGGTGGAACCATTGGCGCAGTTTTGCTGCAATCACCCGCAAAAATATTTTTTGGTTCACTTAAGTTATTAAGCTGGGTGCTCTTTCCTCCTAAGCTTAAGCTAAAACAGTCAATCACTAAAATTATTGAATGGAGCGAAATTGCTAGACGTGAAGGGTTACTCGGTCTAGAAGCGGTTGTTGATGATGAAGAAGATGAGTTCGCTAAAAAAGGAATGCAATTATTGGTCGATGGAGCTGAACCAGAAGTAATACGCGATATATTAATGCTTGAATTAGAAGCGCTAGAAGAAAGGCAGTTGCTGAGTGCAAAAGTGTTTGAGTCGATGGGTAGTTATGCACCAACAATCGGCATTATTGGTGCTGTTATGGGTCTTATTCATGTTATGCAAAACTTGTCCGACCCAAGTAAATTAGGAGCTGGTATTGCAACCGCATTTGTTGCAACCATCTATGGTGTAGGCTTAGCTAACTTATTATTTATTCCTATGGCCTCCAAATTAAAAGTTCAAATTCAAGCATACTCGCAATCTCGAGAAATGATGATAGAGGGGATTGCGGCGATAGCCGAAGGTGAAAATCCACGGAATGTTGAGATAAAGCTTCAAGGGTATTTATAGTCAATGGCAAGACGCAAAAAAAAGCTTGAAGAGGTTGAAAACCATGAGAGATGGATGGTTTCTTATGCGGACTTCATTACCCTTTTATTTGCCTTTTTTGTGGTGATGTATTCGGTCTCGTCGGTGAATGAAGGGAAATATAGAGTGTTATCAAGCACTTTAGATGGCGCTTTTAAAGGTCAGCCTAGAACCATGAATCCAATAGAAATTGGCGATGTTCTGCAAAATAAAGCGCTGATTGAAAGGCTGATGGAGCTGGAAGGAGGGGGCGATAAAATGATTCCTGAGCTATTTTCTGAGGCCAAACCACAACAAACAGCTAAAATTGTTGATAGTGACATTGACAGTGATCAAACAATAAGTGAAGCGAAAGTCTTAGGCCAGTTAGCCGACAATTTGGAGTCTGGTTTGTCCCCATTAATAGATAGTGACCTTGTGTCGGTTAAAAAAAATGACCTTTGGGTCGAAATTGAATTGAACAGCAAAATGTTATTTGGAAGTGGTAATGCGAGCTTGTCTGATGAAGCGTTAAGAGTCTTATGGCAAGTCGCCAAGCCAATTAGAAAATTAAATAATACGGTGCAAGTAGAAGGATACACGGATAATATTCCGATAAATTCATTTGAATACCCTTCTAATTGGGAATTATCTGCCGCACGCTCAGCCAGTGTTGTTCATTTATTGACTAAATATGGGATCGATCCGCAACGTTTGGCGGCGGTTGGTTATGGCGAACACCACCCAGTTGAGGATAACCGAACCCCAGAAGGGCGTGAAAGGAATAGACGAGTGGTTATTGTGGTTCAATCGAATGCTATTTCACGTTTTGCAGAAAAAAGAAAATCAGCGCAGGCGGTTATTGAAGAGCCTATGGTTGTTGAAAAGAAAGCGGTCGAATTGCAAGAAGCGATTGAGTTGCCAATGGGTAATGTGAGTGAATCAAATGAATCGACAGCTGAAAAAATAGAGAAGCTTGAGAAAGCCAAAAATAGTCGGTTTAATAAATTTTTGAATTAATATATGGGTTAGTAAAGATGACCGGTATAAATAAAATAACACCAAGTAGAGCTGTTCGTCCTGTTAAGCCGAACAATAAAAATAAACCAGATGCTCAAACAAATAAAAAAATTGAAAAGCAACGACCAAAAGATACTGAGGATGACTCAGTGCCTAAACATATAGACGAAAGGGTTTGATGGAATTTTATATACCTATAGTTGTTACCGCGCTGCTGTTGGCGGTGGTGATGCTGTTTTTTCTAACCTATAAACAATGGTGTAGAACTAAAGCACTAGAGTCTACAGTTAGCCACCTTGGTAAGAAACTTAACACGGTTCAACATGATATTTCAGCCCTTTGTGCGAGTGGTTTAGGTGTTGATGAGCGCGTGGGTGGGGCAGAGCGGCGTGTTCGTAGTTTAATGGGCCGTATAGAAGAATTAGAAGAAAGCGATACGTTTGAGCACTTACAAGAGTTCCAAGGTGCGATAGAGTTGGCGCAAAAAGGGGCTAGCGCTGATGAAATTGTTGAAAAGTGCCACCTAACAGTTGATGAAGCCAGTTTACTGATTCGCTTACATAAGGCTTAGTCTGGTTGCTCTGTATAGTTGTCTGGTACTTTACCGGATAGTAAATAAGCAAAGGCAATGACTTCTGCAACGGCTATATAAAGTGCTTCGGGAATTTCATCTCCGAGAGGAATACTACTGAGTATTTTGACTAATTCTGGGTTGTGATCAAAGGGGATGTCATTAGCAATAGCAAGGTCAATAATGTCCTGTGCAAGATCACCCCTACCTTTTGCGGTTATAGTAGGTGCATGTTGACCGTCGTATTTTAAAGCAATGGCAATATCAGCAGGGTTTACTATGTCAGTCATTAGGCCTTCTCACTTAAAATAGATTCGCTAGGTTTGTTGTTTTGCATTATCGGGCCTGGCCCTTCTTGTAACTGAATACTATCGGTCTTTAAGTTGGCGCGGCTAAGTTGTTCTTTGAAGGTATTTAAGTGACGATCAATTAGCTGCCGTGTTTCGAGTTGTTCTGCCCAAAAATGACTGCTGATTTGATGGTTTTGAAGTGTGAGTTTGTTTTTAATGAGGCCTAATTTTGGAGGGTTCATTTCAAGCGAAACGACCCATTGAGGGCTCGTCTCATTCGTTTTTTTACGAGAGGGGTCTTCTTGTTCAATTTTTAGAAAAACAGACTCCGTAGCTTGTTGGTTTAGAAACGGAATTTCAATTTGCCATGTTTGGCGGCCGGTACTGTTATCGATATTGCTGCTTGCCAGTTGGTTTAGCGTTATTTTAGAAAGCGCACCTTCTGTTTTATTGAGTAAGGCCTTTATTTGTTGGTCGAATAATTGCGCTGCGCTTGCCTGTTGTGTCATAACGGTAGGTTTTACTGAGGACGATGGTGCCGCTTCTTTCGTTAGCCTTTGTGGCTGCGCTTTTTGTTGGCTTGCTGTGGAGTTTGGCCAGGCATTCAATAATTGTATGAGTTTAATAAGGTTTGCCTTTATATCAACGCGAGAGAGCTCAGTAGATTGTTGGTTTAATGCTTTAGTGGCTAAATGTTCGAGTGGAAGCTGATGTTTCGTTGTTGCGTTATCAGAATGGTTTTTTAAAGCGGCTTTATTGTCCAACAGCATTTTTTGTAAGGTTGGTTCTAAAAACACACCTGAGTGCTGGACTGCGTCTTTTAGTCCCGCAGCTGTTGTTATATTTTTTTGCTTGGGCAAGGTGTGAATAATATTATTGGCTAAACGCCGAAGCTGAAGTAATTGCAGCGCCAGTTCTTTTGACTGAGTCAGCGCTGATTGAACTGTTTGCTTATTAATCCCAGCAAGCACTTCGCCGAGTGGCTGATGGAAATCACTGACGGGAGTTTGTTTTGGAAGTAAGTGACGTAAGCTTAACGGTATTTGTTGATTGGCTTGTGGTGGCTGTTTAACGTTTAGGATCAGTTCAGTAGGCGTTCTGTCGACTATCACGTTAATCGTTTGACCAACAGTGACGGGAATATTTGTTTTTACCGCTATCAGTTGATTACCTAAACGGATAATAACGTCATGCTTATTGGCTAATTGATCGACTATTTTTACTTGTAAGGGTTGGCCGGTTTGGAGCTTGTCTATAATTAAAGCAGTCTCCCTAGTTGCTGTTGTTACGCGGGTTGGGAGGCTAGGTATTTCCAATGAAAAAAAAGTCGCTATTTAATTGAAAAGTTGTTTAACTAGAGCTAGTTCTTCTTGCGAGTTTTCCAGCACATCAAGAGAGTCATTAGGGTCTCTTAATAGTTTAGATAGCCGGTTATAAGCAGGTGTGGATGAGGCTTCTGGGTAGCTATCTTGGTGGAGAGTGTTTCTAAAACTAAGTAATTGGGCAACAATAATAAGGTCTGTATAATTAGCAGGCTGGTCATTTTTTCGTTCCCAATTTTCAGCATTACTAGTTAATTCAATAAAATCGTCAGTGAAATTCCATTTTTTTAAGACCATCTTTCCAAGAACAGGGGAGAGCTTTTTAAGTGTATATTGAACATCTGTTTTGTTATGTATTAAGTTTGGGTGTTTATCTGCATGAGTTAAAATAGGAATGGAGCCGATATCGTGTATTAAGCCGGCCAGCATGGCCTTATCGGTATTAAAACCTTTGAGCTTTTTAGCCATCACAGCACAAATTCCAGAGACATCTCGGCTGTGAAGCCATAACGCTGAGATCAAATCCTTTATGTCTTTTGTTTTAGCATTAAAAACCATTCTCATGGTAAATGTTGTAACGAGATTGCTAGTCGCTTTTATACCTAGTCGAGTTATTGCAAGAGGAAGTGATTCAATTTTTTCGCGGCCCCTAAACAATGGACTATTAGCGACTTTGATTAGCTGAGCGGTTATGGCAGGATCTTGCTGAGTAAGTTGCGCAATAGTGTCCGAGGTTGCGTGAGGATTCGAGATTGCTTTACGAACTTTTATAGCTGTTTCAGGGATAGATGGTAAGGTAAGTTTATTAGCTTGCATCTCTTGAGTGATTTCAAAGTAAAGTTGGTTGTATAGCAAGGGGTCTTCACTTTCCTCGAGAATTGCCATATTACTGTTGGGTAGTGCTTCGTTTAATAAATTATCTAATGTGCTGCGCTCAATAGATAAAACGGTGACTTCTTCAACGGCAGTAGCCGTAGCTTGGTGTGGTAACGAGTTGTTAATGGGGAAACGTGCTTCTATTTTACCACCTTCAATGATTCTTTCTTTGTTGTTAGCAAACGTCAGTTGTACTTTGCCTTCTAACAAATAAATTTGCTTATCGTCACTTTTTCCCACAGAGAATAAAATACTATTAGCATCATATTGTTCTGTTTTTACCATTCCTTGAAGTTGTTGTTTACTATTATCAGAGAAATTTCTGATAGGAAATAGAGAGTTAACTTCTTCGTTTGTTAAGCTTCTGCTGGACATTATTTAAACTGCTTTTTTAAACTGCTTTGATAAGGTATTAATTGAGTTAAAATTATCACCCATTAATTTATTCAGTTAAATATAGCCCTTTCTATGCCCTTATGACAATTAAAATACAAAAAATAAAGACAATTAATGAACTCATTACTGAGGGCGCTAATTTATTTGCTGATGCAGGGCTTTATTTTGGCCATGGGACAGATAATACACTAGATGAAGCCAGTTATATTGTGCTGGGCATCACAAAGAATTTACCGTTAGATAATGAGCAGATATTATCGTCAGAGGTGAGTGTTGATGAACAGCAAAAAGTTTTAGATGCTTTTGAGCGTAGAATAGTAGAAAGAATTCCTGCTGCCTATTTAGTGGGTGAAGCGTGGTTTGCTGGCCTACCTTTTTTTGTTGATAATAATGTTCTTGTCCCTCGTTCGCCATTCGCAGAACTTATTGAAGACCGGTTTGCTCCTTGGGTGGATAGCTCAAAAATAAATAGTATTCTAGATTTATGTACCGGCAGCGGTTGCATAGGGATTGCTAGTGCGTTTAGCTTTCCTGAGGCAAAGGTTGATTTGGCAGATATTTCAGCGTTGGCGTTAAATGTTGCTAATAAAAATATACAGCGGCATAAGCTTGCAGACAGGATAGAGGCTATAGAGTCAGATTTATTTGAAGGCTTGGCGAATCGGCAATATGATCTGATTATTAGTAACCCGCCATATGTTGGGCATGAGGAGCTTTCTAATTTACCTGACGAGTTTTATAAAGAACCTCAACTTGGTTTGGATGGTGGAGTATCGGGTTTAGAATTGGTGCATAACATTCTTGTGAAGGCTCCAGAATATTTAAAAGAAGGTGGGGTGCTTTATGTTGAAGTTGGAAACACAGATGAGGCTTTGCAACAATGTTACCCAGTAGTCCCCTTTCTATGGCAAGAGTTTGAGTATGGTGGACATGGTGTTTTCATGTTAACGAAAGAACAATTATTAAAATATCACACGCTATTTCAAGCTAAACTAGCGTAATTAATTAACAGTAATAATACGAATATGTCAGGAAATTCAATAGGAAAAATTTTTACGGTGACTAGTTTTGGAGAAAGTCATGGTCCGGCTATTGGCTGTATTGTAGATGGCTGTCCTCCGGGATTAGAGCTATGCGAGGCAGACTTACAAGGTGATCTTGATTTAAGAAAACCTGGTACATCAAGACACACAACACAACGACGTGAAGCTGATGAAGTAAAAATTTTATCGGGTGTGTTCGAGGGGAAAACAACAGGGACTTCTATTGGGCTGTTGATACAAAATACAGACCAGCGTTCTAAGGATTATTCGAATATCAAAGAAACCTTTAGACCTGGGCATGCAGATTATAGCTACCAGCATAAGTATGGTTTTCGTGACTATCGTGGTGGTGGGCGTTCTTCTGCCCGTGAAACGGCAATGAGAGTAGCCGCTGGCGGTATTGCAAAAAAATATTTGCGAGAGAAATTTGGTGTTGAAATTAAAGGGTATTTGGCTCAATTAGGACCAATTAAAATTGATGTGGTTGATATGGCCTATGTCCATGAAAATCCATTTTTTTGTCCAGATCCCAGTAAAGTAGGTGAATTAGAAAACTATATGGATGCATTGAGAAAATCAGGCGATTCTGTTGGTGCACGGGTCAATGTTACTGCAACAGGTGTCCCTGTAGGGTTGGGTGAGCCGATTTTTGATCGCCTTGATGCCGAACTGGCGCATGCTTTAATGAGTATTAATGCCGTCAAAGGTGTTGAAATTGGAGGGGGCTTTGGCTGTGTGGAGGCGCTAGGTACGGCGTTTCGAGATGAAATAACGCCAGAAGGATTCCTCAGTAATCATGCCGGCGGTATTTTAGGAGGTATTTCTACTGGTCAGGCGATTTCGGCCAGTATCGCCTTGAAACCCACATCCAGTTTACGAATTCCTGGTCAGTCTGTCGATATACATGGGCAGCCCATAGAGGTTGTTACTAAAGGACGACATGATCCTTGTGTAGGCATTAGAGCAACCCCCATTGCAGAAGCGATGATGGCCATTACGTTAATGGATCATATGCTAAGACACACAGGACAAAACAGTGATGTGAAATCAGCGGCACCTATTATTCCAGCGGGAGACAGCTCGTTATAGTGTTCACTAATAGTCTGGCATAAGGTTTATTTCGTTGGCTAATCAAAAATTGCCTTATTGGCGGTTATCTGGGTTCTATTTTTTTTATTTTGCATCCTTAGGTGCACTCACGCCGTATTTAGGCCTGTATTTAAATTCTATTGGCTATATGGCTGTGCAAGTAGGTTTGGTTTTTGCTGTGATGCAAGGAACTAAGCTGGTTTCGCCGAGTATTTTAGCTTGGATATCTTCAGGGTTTAATGACCGAATGAGACTGATCCAGTTGGCCTCTTTTGTATCCGCGGCGGCTTATACCTGTGTGCTATTTGAGCAAGAATTTGTTGCTATCTTGTTGATATTTTTTGTTTTTAGTTTTTTTTGGAATGCCATGTTGCCGCAGTTTGAGGCAGTGACATTAACTAAATTGGCGCAGCGAACAAACCTATATAGCGGAATAAGGTTATGGGGTTCGGTGGGGTTTGTTGTGACGGTGTTGGGTGTTGGCTATGTGCTGACAGTCATCGGTTTAGATGAATGGCCGCTCTTGGTCAGTCTGTGCTTGGTGATGATTTTTTTATCTAGCTTGCTGCTGAGTGAAAAAGGGCGAAAAAAACATCCAACAAAGGGACCTACGATTTATTCCATTTTGAGCAAAAAGGCAATAGTCGCATTTTTTATGGTGGTTTTTTTAATGCAAGCCTCACATGGAGCCTATTACGCATTTTTTTCGATATTACTCGATAAGTTAGATTACAACGAAACTGAAATAGGCCTGTTATGGTCGTTAGGCGTCTTTGCTGAAATTGCGATATTTATCATAATTCAGAAGCTTTTTCATCATCTTCAATTACGGTTTGTTTTATTGTTAAGTATATTTTTAACCATTATTAGATGGTTAATTATTGCTTGGCTAGCAGAAAGTTTGGTCGCGCTGTTAGTGGCGCAACTATTACATGCCGCATCTTTTGGCTCATTTCATGTTGTTTGCATACAGTTAACACATCACTACTTTAAAGGTGCGGCGCAAGATAAAGGCCAGGCTTTATATACGAGTATTGGTTATGGGGCAGGTGGCATGTTTGGTGGGCTGCTAGCGGGCTTTCTTTGGGATGCGTTTGGTTCGCAATGGGTATTTACTATGGCCTCTTTCTTGAGTGCAATAGCATTTTTTGTTGCATGGAACTGGGTGGAACGAGGTAATTCTGAGGACTTAGCAGCCACAGGCGAAGGCATTAGTTCTGTCTAATTAAGCGCTGATCTGATTTCAACAGATGAACAAATAAACTAGCAGTTAGTTTATGCTTATATGAGTTATTGATAGAGGCTTTATAAACAACTAATATCGTCAGTACTGCTTGAATCTTCAACTAGTTGTACATGGCAAAGGGCTTCTTTTATGGGGCTTATCTACATGATTTAATATGGACGAGCGAAATAGGGGTATTCATCATGCAATCATCAGGTTCTAAAAAATTAACGATTGGGATCTCTTCAATGGCATTATTTGATTTAGTCGAATCGAATAAAGTGTTTGAAACAGAAGGCAAAGCAGCGTACTGCGCTTATCAAATTGCTAGGGAGGATGAGAGTTTAAACCCCGGGGTGGCTTACCCTTTAGTGAAAAAGCTTTTGGGCTTGAACAAACGATTACCTGAGGCATCAGTTGAGGTGATTTTATTATCAAGAAATAGCGCCGATACTGGACTTAGGGTATTTAACTCAATACGCGAACATGATTTAGATATAAAGCGTGCTGCTTTTACCAGTGGTAATAGCCCGTTTGGTTATATCTCAGCCTTTGAAGTGGACTTGTTTCTCTCAACCTCTCCAGAAGATGTACGTAAGGCGTTGGAGGTAGGGCATGCTGCAGCGACTATTTTGTCTGGTAAAGGCACGGATGCTGCTAATGATCAGTTACGGATAGCCTTTGATGGTGATGCGGTTATTTTTTCTGATGAATCGGAGAGAATATATAAGGAAAAAGGGCTGGATGCGTTTACTGAAAATGAGCAGGTATCAGCTAAAGAACCGATGTCTGGCGGTCCCTTTAAATCCTTTTTATCTGCCTTACATAATTTACAAAGTCAGTTTGCTGAAGAAATATCCCCTGTGCGCACAGCGTTGGTAACGGCTCGTTCAGCGCCAGCCCACGAGCGTGTTGTTCGAACACTTCGTTCTTGGGATATTAGAATTGATGAGGCGCTTTTTTTAGGTGGGCTAGCAAAAGGTGAGTTTTTAAAATCATTTGGTGCTGATATTTTCTTTGATGATCAAGCAGCGCACTGCGAGTCTGCTCAACTACACGTTGCTACTGGACATGTGCCTCATGGCGTGGCAAATGAAGATTAGTTGTTAAGGTCAAAGTCAAAACGCATGATGTCGGAGGGTTCTTGTAAGAAATAGCCCTGTACTGCGTCAATACCAAGGTTCCAAAGCAGCGCGAGTGTATTTGCATTCTCAACCGACTTTGCAATTGTTTTTACGTTATTTCTGCGAGTGACTTGAATAAGATCTTTAATGGTTTGTTGTGACTCTTCATTGTTAAGTAAGTTTTGACTAAACGTACCGTCTATTTTTAAGTAATCAACATGGTACTCTTTTAATATGCTGTCAGTGATTTGACTAAAACCAATCTGGTCAAAAGCGATTTGACAACCACACTCTTTTTTAATGACGGTGATGAAATTCTTTAAAACAGTGGGTTCAATTTTTACATCGGAAAAGCTGATTTGGAAAACCAATAAACTGGCATCTATATTATAGAACTTTAATTCACTCACAAGCGTTTCTATGAACGGTGTATTTCGGTAGGTAATATTAGAGATAGAAATAAAGAATTTTCTTTTAATCCCTTGGCGAGAGGCTTCTTTGATTTGTTCTAGGGTGCTTTTCAATACCCACTCATCAAGCTGGCTGATTAAGCCGGTTTTTTCGGCTGTTAAAATAAAATGATCGGGTGGGATATGTGCATTCTTGCTATCAAGAATTCTAAGTAGCACCGCATAATTTTCAGTTTTTTTCTGGGATAGTTCCACAATGGGTTGGTATAACGGGTGAAGTCTGTCTTGTTCTAAAGCAGATTGTATCAAATGCGTGTTTTTTGCCTCATCGATGATAACGGTTAAGGGTGTCGTGACAGAATCAAAGACATGAATTTGGTTGCCACCATGAGAACTGGCTTTGTCACAGGCTTTATCAGCCTGTGAGGTGAGTTGTTTAGAGGTGGTGACTCGCGGGTCAATAAAACTAACACCAATACTTAAGGTTAATTTAATGTATTGGCTATCATCGCCAAAGAGGGTGTTGTTAACTTGGGTTAGTATTTTTTGACAGCTTAACAAAAACTCAGAGCGCCCAAGCTCATCTGAAAACAAGGTGAAGACAGCATCACCATAGCGCGCAAGAATATCATTTTGCGAGCAGGTTTCGTTAATCGTGCGGCTTAGGGAGCGAATAACGTCGTCGGTATAATTAATACCATGCTGTTCTCGAATAGTGCGGAAGTCATCAATCAGAATAATGGCCAGCGAGCCATGTGCTTCTTCACTGGCTATCTCTTTATCAATATATTCAGTCACAAATCTTTTGTTGTACAAGCCAGTTTCATGGTCAAAGGTTCGTAGGTCGGTGAAGCCTTTTTCTACGCTACTCCATGCATCGGGGTTATGAATTAAGATTTGTGTGCAAAGCTGCTCTTTAACAAAGCAATCCGTTTTATAGAGAGTGGTGATAAATGAGTCGCCATCTCGAGTTTGTATAAGAACTGATAAGACGGTTTCATCAGGTAACGATTCTAGCGACGTATTGAAGTTTCTTTTAGATGGATTACCATGGACAGGGCAAGATGTTGGGGTGCTGAACTCCATAACGGGTTTGCAAATAATGTTTTCATCATCAGGAATGTTAAAAATACGTTTATAGGCTGAGTTGGTTGCCCAATATTGCCCATCGTGGATAAGCGCGACACCGTCTTCGGTATGTTTTAGAAAAGACTCGAACCGGTAAGATTCATTTTTAAACTGTGAATTAACTTGGTGTAATAAATATTTATTATGCTGTAAGGTTACCTCACGGGCGATAGATTTAGCGACCAAAAGAACAGGGTTAAAGCTGCGAATATCGATAATGTTATTAGCATCGTAAAGCTTGACTTCCTTGCTGCTTAGGTGTCTTTCTGTCAGTAAAATTATGGGGAAGTGAAGAAAGTACTGTTTTACTTTTCGTATTAAATCTTCGTTTTTAGAGTCATCATCGTTTAATTTTACAACGACTAGGTTCGCATCAGAGTATGACTCCGGTTTTAGACGGTTAATAGTTGTTGGCGTTAAAGTGACATCGGTTTTTGTTGTGTTCAATGCAAGTTCTAAAGCCTTAATTTCTTTTGTTGAAAAATCAACAGTTAGTACAGTCCTCTTAGTCATCTATTAGCCAAGTATTATGTTATTGCATACCTTAATCTAGATTCGTTTCTTTTAACACTGTGTAATGGTTAAAAACTTGATTTGTTTCAATTGCTGTACCAATACGATAATAATCGGTGTTGCCCTTTGTTATTAACGCGATATTTTTAGTAGTGTTGTCTAGTAAAAATGGGGTGATAATTGAGTCAGGCTGATGAATATTGGGAATGCTTTGGAGGAAAATGACGGGTTTTGGGTGGAGCTCCTTATCATGGAAATTGATATTAGCAATTTTAAGGCTAGGTGACATCATTTCTACGCCCACAGAAATATCGCCGTCATCAAGTTTGTTGATACGTCTAATAATCGCTAATTGGAGTAACCCATTTTTTGATTTAAGACAGATAATATCGCAAGCTTTCAAAAGAGGTTTGTTATTAGAAGTGATATTAAACCTTAAGCCTTGTAAGCTACTATCTCCAATGTGCGCGGTTACTTTTTCGCCTTTTTCACCTGGGTTTAGAGCATATTGGGCTTTCCAGATTTTTTCTGCAGAAAGAGAGTATTTGTTAGTCTCTTTGAGCGTGCTCTCGGCAGTCGCTTTAAGAGCTTTATTCACGAGGGCATTACTAGATTTATGGTAATTTCTTTGGTGTAACTCCATTGGTATTATTTCTAGATTCTCGACATTAAAGTTGATCGAGTTCTTTTGTTGCTGTGCTGATTTATTATTGAAGTGTTCGGGGTTTTGCTCAATAACTAAAGCTCTAATGATACTGTCAAAGCCAGGGTAGACAAGAACCTCTTCAATTTTTTCATGCCTTACTGACCGTCGGTTTTGAAAAGTACTCCAGCTAGGAAGTAATCTTTGGATTGTTATTTTTGATAAGGTAGGTTTGTCAGACATAAGTGAAATTGAGTCATACCTTTTGGGGGACATGATGTGATCACTACAAATGAATTTTAAAAGCTTCTCATTATCTATAAATCTACAATGATCATTTATATTTAAGTTGATCAAGTGAGAAGCGGGCTTAGGTAATGAAATGTCAATATAAAAGGTCGCTGATGCTTGTGGTTTTGATGATATTAAAATGTTATTAGCCTGTATAGACAAAATACGCTGAATAGTTTTTATGTCGTGTCGGTTAAACCTATTCGGACTGGCTAAATGGAAAAAGTGATTTTTTTTAAATTCATTTTCTATGGTTGTGTGTTTTCTTTTATCTATTGTCAAATATTCTAACTGATGAATGTTTAACCCTTCAGCAAGCATATATAGGGCATTTAAGTTATTCCAGAAGTTATGGTCAGTGGGTCTGTAGACTAGAGCATCAAAAAGCTGAATAATGCCCTGAAGTTCTATGGCTCTAAAGATAATAAGGCCTTTTTCATGTTCAGAAAAAACAGATTTATTGTTATTGTTTTTATCAAAATTGTTTTCAATAAAACATGTTGAACGAACAATATTTTGATATACATTTTGGGTGTTGGTTAAGATATTTAAAATTTGTGTTGATAACTTAGCTTGTTTTTGGCTTAACGGAAGGTTGGAGTTTTCTATCGTTTTGAGACTAAGGATAGTTAGTTTTATAACATAAGGGCTAACTACCTCAGAAATTTTGAATTTAGTGTAGGGGGCAACGGTCGTTGATAATAGCCCTTGCGTTGCTGTCAACATTATTCCTGCTGTCGATGCAGCGTCTAAGATCGGCAAGTCGTCTACCCACTCTTGGCAGGATCTTGTATTAGGCTCAAAAGGCAAATCTACGTGAGATTTAGTTGCGAAAGGCCCAATTCTATCCGTGAATTTTTTGTGCATATCCATGTGGTGTTTCTTAAGTCAGTATTTATTTAAGGTGTGTTTAAAATCATTTTTTATAAGTTAGGTTTGATTATGCGCCTTATTTTAAGGAAAGTTAATATTTGTAGATAATAATGTTTTATAAGGCTTGCCGGCTTCTTCGCGTACCAGCTTAGGTACCAAATAACCAGGGAGTTTTTTTTGAAGGTGTTGGTAAACATCAAATACATGCTCCATCTCTGTGTCGAAATGCATAGCACCGTTTACCTTGTCAAGAACGTGTAAGTAATAGGGGAGTGTGTCGCAATGGAATAGACGGTGGCTTAACTTAGTTAAGGTTTTTGCATTATCATTTATGCCCCGTAATAATACCGTTTGATTGAGTAAAGTAAGCCCCGCTTTTTTTATAGCAAACAAAGTGTTAGAAACACTATCATCTAACTCGTTTGGGTGGTTGGCGTGAATAACCATAATGACTTTTTTATTTGTTGAGGAAAGTATTTCCAATAATTTTTTGCTTATTCGGCTAGGCAACACAATGGGTATTCTTGAATGAATTCGAATACGCTCAATTTGTGGCAGCTGTTCAAACAAGTCAAATAAGTGCTGAAGTCTGGTATCACTTAGCGTTAACGGGTCGCCACCACTGAGAATGACCTCGGTTACCTCTGGGTGTTCAATGAGGTACTGTTTAATAGAGTCAAGCTGTGAGCGGTTTGCACTATTGTCAGTATATGGAAACTCACGACGAAAACAGTAACGACAATGTATTGCGCAGGCCCCCGTGCTAACCAGTAAAATACGACCATAATATTTATGTAACAAGCCGGGCAAGACACTGGCTTGGCTGTCACCAACTGGGTCATTTAAATAATCTGGGTTTGTTAAAAGCTCACTAGGGTCGGGGAGAATTTGCCGAAGCAGCGGATCACCCCAATCAGACTTTTTAATGCGCTGTGCGTAACTTTTTGTGACCAGAAGTGGAAAATCTTTAGCTGCTTCAGTATGAAGGCTAAGGTCGTCAATATTAAGGTTTAAAAAACACAATAAGTCATTGATGTTTGTAAAGGCCGATTGGAGTTCTTGCTGCCAGCTCGGAATTAAAGAAGTTTTTTCTGTGTTCATCATATTAGCCATTATAATGACCATTAATTGAAGAACTTTATAATTTAACTATATTAATTAACGAGAATTTACATGGCCACTTACAGTACAAATGAATTTAAAGGCGGATTAAAAATTATGTTGGATAATTCGCCATGCACGATTGTTGAAAATGAATTCGTGAGACCCGGTAAGGGGCCTGCGTTTAGTCGAGTAAAGATTCGTAATTTAAAAACAGGTAGGGTCATTGACCGCACGTTTAAGTCGGGCGAAACCGTTGAAGCGGCTGACGTAATGGAAACTGAAATGTCTTATTTATATAACGATGGGGATTTTTGGTACTTCATGGATGATGAAACGTTCGAACAAGTATCCGGTGATGCAACCGCAGTTGGCGATGCTGCAAAGTGGATAAAAGAACAAGATAAATGTATTGTGACTTTATGGAATGGGGCGCCTTTATTGGTATCGGCACCAAATTTTGTAGAGCTTGAAGTGACCGACACCGACCCTGGCTTAAAAGGCGATACTTCTGGCGGTGGTGGTAAGCCCGCAACATTAGAAACAGGTGCAGTTGTTCGAATTCCTTTATTTGTGCAAATTGGCGAAGTGATTAAGGTTGATACTCGCACAGGCGAATACACTTCACGTGTGAAAAACTAGTTTTTAATTGACTGACCTTAACAATAAGCAATGGCCGCCGACTTGTTCAGCGGCTTTATTGCATCAGCGTGCCGAGCTTTATCGAACGATCAGGGCTTTCTTTATAGAAAAAGCTGTTCTGGAAGTCGAAACGCCGGTGCTTTCAGCAGCAGCAAGTTGTGATATTAATTTAGATAGTTTTTGTACGGCCCTGTCGGCGTCTCAAAAACTGTACTTGCAAACGTCACCTGAATTTGCCATGAAGCGTTTGCTGGCTGCGGGCTCGGGTTCTATTTATCAAATAGCAAAATCATTTAGACAGTCTGAACGGGGGCGTTTTCATAACCCTGAGTTTACGTTACTAGAATGGTATCGAGTGGGTTTTAAGCTGGCTGATTTAATCAATGAAATGGTTGAGTTGTTGATGCTCTGTTTCGGGCAAAATTTGGCGTATAGAACGGTCACGTACCAACAACTATTTCAGCAATTAACCGGGTTAAACCCTCATCAGCTTACCTACAGTGATTTAATGGCCTATGCGACTACGCAAGGCAACCCAGAGGCGAGTGATATTTGTGGCGGGAAGTTATCCAACGGCCTAGATTACGTATTCAGTCAATATGTTCAGCCGAAGCTTAAAAAAGACCTTGTTTATTTTGTAACCGATTACCCTGAATGCATGGCGATGTTAGCCCAATTAGATGAAGGCCCGCCCGTGACCGCAAAGCGTTTTGAGGTGTACTTTAATAATGTGGAGTTAGCGAATGGTTATGAGGAACTAACCGATGCTGCTGAACAAGCTAGGCGCTTTCGAGATGAGTTAACACAAAGAGAGCAAGGTGGCTTAGATGGTTTGCCGATGGACAAAAATTTATTAGCCGCGCTTGCACATGGAATGCCCGAATGTTCAGGCGTTGCCTTGGGCTTAGATAGGCTGTTGATGTTAATGACAGGCGCGAACGCCATTGATGATGTTTTAACGTTTCCGATTGATCGAGCTTAATTGTCTATCGTGTAAATAAGATAAGGTGAGCAGGGCAGTGATGGCGCCAATTAGTGCAAACATCATGTCTGACTGTGTATCCCAAATGTAGCCTTGCGTGCCTAAGAAAGCGTCTGCGCTTTTGCCTGACGCTAATGCAATCCACCACTCAATTAACTCATAAAATGCACTCACGGCTAAGCACACGCAGATGACAAAAAAATTCATCCAGCGTGATGACGTTATAACATCTTGTCGTATGACAATTTCCCGAGTAATAATCGCTGGGGTGATGCCTTGAACAAAGTGCCCAAGTTTATCGTAATTGTTTCTTTCTGAGCCCATTAGCTCAGCCAAGGCATCAAAAAGAGGGACTTCAGCATAAGTATAATGAGCACCAACCATCAAAATGACAGCGTGTATTAAGATTAATAGGTAGGCCAGCGTGGTGAGTGGGAAGGTCTTGCGGGTAAAGGTTAAAATTATTAACGCAATAATTGCCGGAAGGGCCTCAAGTAACCATGTTAGAGCATCATTGGGTGCTATGGCAGACCATAGTAATGTGCTGAAAAAAATAAAAAGCCAAGCCGATGTGTAAACCGTGTTGGTTTTCAATTTGCTTGTTTACTTATTAATTTTAGCGATCACTTGCCCGTATTGAACGGCGTCCCCTGCTGCTAAATTTTCAGCCCATGTGACCTTGTCTTTTCCATATAACATAACGATGGTTGAGCCCATATTAAAACGAGCCATTTCATCATTCTTTTTATATTGTTGCTTGTTATCGCTATATTGCCATTGACGAATTTGATTGTGGCGAGGCGGGGTAACCTCTCCATACCAAACGGTTTCAATACTCGACACAAAAATAGCACCAACCATGACCATCGCCATAGGGCCAGCAGGGGTATCAAAAAAAGCAATAACCCGTTCGTTACGGGCAAATAATTCATCTATTGCTTCAACAGTGGTTTGGTTAACGCTGAACAGTTCACCGGGTACGTGTACCATTTTTTTGAGTGTTCCATCGACAGGGAAGTGGATGCGGTGATAATCTTTAGGGGATAAATAAACCGTGGTGAATTGGCCGTCTTCAAATTCGCTGCTTAGGCTGTCATTACCCAACAAAGCAGACAGGTTAAATGATTTGCCTTTTGCTTGAAATAATTCGCCGTTTTCAATGCTGTCCATTTGGCTGATGGTGCCGTCGACAGGGCAGGCAATCGTTGTATCGTCGTGTTCTAGGGGACGTGCATCTTCACGTAATTGACGGGTAAAAAAGGCATTAAAACTTTCGTAGGCTTCTGGATCTGGTTGTGCTGCCTCAGACATGTTGACGCCAAACCGTTTAATAACAGTATTGATGATAAATTGCTTTACCCAAGGCGTTTTACAACGGGCGAGTTTATGCATTAAGGCCGATAAACTATGCTTTGGCAAAATGTGCTGAAGGAGTATAAAGAGTTTATCCATGTTAAATACCGTTATCCGAAAGTTGCTTTTTGTGCTGCAGGTAGTGCAACACCAGTGTTGATAGTTGCCCCCATGTCATTCAAGACGGACTCCAGCGAGGCAAGGCAGAACATCACATTACTAGCGCTAGCAGATTGGCCCATTAAGCCAATACGCCATACTTTACCGGCTAAGGAACCAAGCCCTGCGCCAATTTCTAGGTCATATTCGTGTAACAAGCGTTTTCTAACGACAGCATCATCAACATTGCTAGGAATAGTGACAGCATTGAGTTGGGCGAGCCGAGAGCCTTCAGGAACGATAAAGCTAAGCCCCATTGCTTCTAGACCGGCTTTTAAGGCCTGGTGCAGCATTGAATGCCGAGCCCATGCATTTTCCAAGCCTTCTTCTTTTAGCATTAATAGTGATTCATGTAAGGCGTATAGGCTGTTAACTGGGGCGGTGTGATGGTATGAGCGTCCGCCGTCATTGCCCCAGTAGCCCATAACAAGGCTTAAATCTAAGAACCAACTTTGTACTCGTTCCTTACGTTGTTTGATACGCTCTTGTGCGCGTTCACTAAAGCTAACAGGGGATAAGCCAGGCACGCAGGAAAGACATTTTTGTGTGCCAGAGTAAATGGCATCAATACCCCAATCATCCACCCGTAATTCTGAACCGCCCAAAGAAGTGACGGCATCTACAATAGTGAGGCAATTGTATTGGTGCGCTAATGCACATAAAGTTTTGGCGTCCGATAAAGCGCCCGTAGAAGTTTCTGCGTGAACAAAAGCCAGCACGCTAGCTTCAGGATGGGCTTTAAGAGCATCTTCAACTTTTTGCGGGTCAACCGCTTTTCCCCATTCATCTTCAACCATGATGGCAATAGCACCACAACGTTCAACGTTTTCTTTCATCCGTCCGCCGAAAACACCATTTTGGCAAACAATAACGCTGTCACCTGCTTCTAATAAGTTTGCAAAACAAGTTTCCATACCAGCAGAGCCGGGCGCAGATACCGGGAAAGTTAATTGGTTGTCTGTTTGGAATGCATATTGAAGCAAGGTTTTAACCTCATCCATCATGGTGCTGAAGCTCGGGTCCAAGTGGCCAATCGTTGGGCGTGCAAGCGCCGATAGGACACGTGGGTGAACATCAGATGGGCCGGGGCCCATCAAGGTGCGAACGGGTGGGTTAAACGTTGTGATCGTCATGGTTTTTTTTAGCCTTCGATTTTTTGGCCCGCCATAAACATCCAGGTTTCAATAACGCTGTCTGGGTTTAGCGAGACGCTTTCAATGCCTTGTTCCATTAACCATTTGGCAAGATCAGGATGGTCAGATGGTCCTTGTCCACAAATACCAATGTATTTGTTTTGTTTGCGGCATGCTTGAATAGCCATAGAAAGAAGTTTTCTAATGGCCGGGTCGCGCTCGTCAAATAAAGAAGCGATTAAGCCGGAATCACGATCAAGCCCTAGCGTTAGTTGTGTTAAATCGTTTGAGCCAATTGAGAAACCATCGAAATACTCTAAAAACTCTTCAGCCATTAAAGCGTTAGAAGGTAATTCGCACATCATAATGAGCTTAAGGCCATTTTTACCGCTTTCAATACCGTTTTCTTTCAGTAGCTCGGTGACTTGCTTGGCTTCGTCTAGGGTACGTACGAAAGGAATCATCACCCAGACATTTGTTAGTCCCATCTGGTCGCGTACAAACTTTAGGGCCTCGCATTCCATATTGAAACATTCGCGGAATGAGTCAGAGATGTAGCGTGATGCGCCTCTAAAGCCAAGCATTGGGTTTTCTTCTTCCGGTTCATAACGGTCGCCGCCAATTAAGTTGGCGTATTCATTCGATTTGAAATCGGACATGCGAACAATGACGGATTTAGGCGAGAAAGCTGCAGCGATGGTTGAGATGCCTTCGACTAAACGTTTAACGTAATAGTCTTTAGGGCTTTCATAACAAGAAATTCGTTTGCTGATGGTTTCTTTTAGGTCGCTTGGTAATTGTTCATACTCTAAGAGTGCTTTAGGGTGAATACCAATCATTCGGTTAATAATGAACTCTAAGCGTGCTAGGCCAACTCCTTCATGGGGTAATGAGGCGAAATCAAAGGCTCGATCAGGGTTGCCGACGTTCATCATGACTTTAACTGGAATGTCAGGCATGGCGTCTAAGTTAACGGTGTCTACTTGATAGTCCAGTAGACCTTCGTAAATAAAGCCAGTATCTCCTTCGGCACAAGAAACGGTAATATCAGTGTCTTGGGTAATATGGTCTGTTGCATCACCACAGCCAACCACAGCAGGAATACCCAATTCACGGGCAATAATGGCGGCATGACAGGTTCTGCCACCACGGTTGGTTACAATCGCTGAGGCACGTTTCATAATCGGTTCCCAGTCTGGGTCGGTCATGTCGGTGACTAATACGTCGCCCTCTTGGACTTGGTCCATTTGAGAAATATTATCGATAACGCGAGCAGGGCCAGAACCAATTTTTTGGCCAATACTACGGCCCTCAACAAGTACCTTAGCTGTTTCGTTTAAAGAGTAACGTTGAATTTCTTTACCGGCGCGGCTTTGAACCGTTTCAGGACGAGCTTGAACGATATACAGCTGACCGTCTAAACCATCTTTAGCCCATTCGATATCCATAGGCCGTTGGTAGTGTTTTTCAATAGTAATAGCGATGCTGGAAAGTTTTTCCACCTCGGCATCGGTCAAGGAATAAACGCCGCGTGTTGATGGGTCAGTATCCACAATTTTAACAGGGTCGCCTGCTTCATCGTTATAGATCATCTTGATCAACTTGCTACCTAAGTTGCGGCGTAATACAGCAGGCCGACCAGCTTCTAAGGTTGGCTTATGAACATAAAACTCATCTGGGTTAACGGCACCTTGAACGACCATTTCACCTAAACCATAGCTTGAGGTGATAAAAACTGCGTCACGAAAGCCTGATTCGGTATCGAGTGTAAACATAACACCTGAAGCGCTTATGTCGCTGCGAACCATGCGTTGAATGCCAGCGGAAAGGGCAACGCCACTGTGTTCAAATCCTTGGTGTACACGGTAAGAAATGGCTCGATCATTAAATAATGAGGCAAATACCTCTTTAATTGAACGCATTACATTGTCAATACCATCAACGTTTAGGAATGTTTCTTGTTGCCCCGCGAATGATGCATCGGGTAAATCTTCAGCCGTTGCAGAGGAACGAACGGCAACAGAAAACTCACTATTTGCATCAGCTTGCATTTTTGCATAGGCCTTTTCAATAGCCGTTTTTAAGCTTGGTTGGAAGGGCGTGTCAATAATCCACTGGCGAATTTCTTTGCCGGCTGCGGCCAAGGCATTAACGTCATCTACATTTAATGTGCTGAGCTTTTCGTGAATTTTATCATCGATACCACTTTGCGAAAGAAAGTCTCTAAAAGCCGTTGCTGTTGTGGCAAAGCCACCGGGTACATCAACGCCTACAGAGGCTAAATTGCTAATCATCTCGCCGAGTGATGCATTCTTTCCACCAACGTGCTCGACGTCGTCCATACCTGTTGAGTCTAGCCAAACAATATAATCTTCCAACTTCTGATCCCCTAATGTTGATACCTTCCACACTGCAAATCTATCTGCTGAGAAGCTACCTTTTGGTTTAAAATTCGAATTAATCCAATATTTTAACAAAAAATGCACCGCTATATTCAATGAAAAGCAGAACAATCTTTTTTATATCAGATAGAACGGCTATTACAGCAGAAACACTGGGTAATAGTCTAATGACACAATTTACAGGTGTTGAGCGTGAACGACACGTTATTCCCTTTATAGATACGGTATCAAGGGCAGAGACTGTGTGTAATAAAATTAATGCAGCTTATACGGTTAATGAAGGCCGCCCAATTGTTTTTAGCACATTCACTAATGATGATTTGCGTGAGATAGTGTCTAAAAGTAATTGTATTTTCTATGATTTGTTTAATGATTATATTACTAGAATGGAAAATGATTTACGACAAGAGTCATCTCATGAGGTCGGGAAAAGTCATGGTTTGAGTGATACAAGCTCTTACGAATCACGCATACGGGCGGTTAATTATGCGCTGGAGTATGATGATGGTGCGCGTTTAGACCGTTATGATCAGGCTGATGTCATTTTAATTGGTGTTTCAAGAACGGGGAAAACACCAACGTCTTTATTTCTTGCCCTTCAATATGGCATTTTTACGGCTAACTTCCCGATTACAGACAGTGATTTAGATAACTGTGAGCTTCCTAGAGCATTAAAACCGTATAAGAAAAAATTATTTGGCTTGACCATCAGCGCGGAGCAGCTGAGCAGGATTCGTGAAGAGCGTCGACCAGGTAGTCCTTATGCTTCATTAAAAACCTGTCAAAGAGAAGTTTCACAAGTAGAAGAATTATTGCATATGGAAAATGTGCCGTTTTTGAATGTAACCTCTATTTCGATTGAGGAGATAGCGGCGCAGGTTCGTTTAACTAAAGACTTGGATGTGAAACATTTTTAACAACGAGTATGGGAATCCTGTTTGGCTTTAAGTAATCTTATGATTTTAGGTGTAACTTAGGTTGCGAGTACGGGGGATTACTTTTATCATCCACGCCTTTTATATTCCGTGGTGAGGTCAACAGTCGATGAGTCAACATATTTTTTATCCTGGGCAACGTTGGGTTAGTCATTCTGAAACTGAATTGGGCCTAGGGGTTGTTGAGAGCATAGAAGGGCGCCACGTGACATTGTTTTACCCAGCTGTTGAAGAGCCTCGGGTGTATGCATTGGATAATGCACCGCTAAGTAGGGTGACTTTCAATGTGGGTGACACAGTAAGCCACCAAGGTGGTCAAGAAGTAACTATTGAGCAAACCCAAGAGCATAACCATTGCATGATTTATTTGTGTATTGATGGGCAGGGTGAGCAAGTGGTGCTACACGAAATTGATTTGGATAGTACCGGGGCGTTTAATAAACCTCAAAGTCGTTTATTTACTGGGCAGCTAGATAAAAACAAGCTGTTTGATTTGCGCCTTAAAACATTAGACTTTCAACGTAAACTAGATCAGTTTAAAGGGTTTGGTTTATCGGGCCCACGTGTTCAGTTATTACCCCATCAATTTTATATAGCGAGTAAAGTAACGGAGCGAAATGCAGCGCGTGTTTTACTGGCCGACGAGGTCGGATTAGGGAAAACAATTGAAGCGGGTTTAATTTTACATCAGCAACTATTAACCGGTTCAATTGAGCGAGTATTGATTGTTGTCCCCGATGCACTTATTCATCAATGGTTGGTAGAACTCTTACGTCGTTTTAATTTGTCTTTTACAATTCTAGATCGTGAACGTTGTGATGCGATTAGAGAAGAGGGGGACATAAACCCGTTTGAAACGGCTCAATTAGTACTTTGCCAATTATCTTTTTTATCTGAAAATGCGAATTATCATGCCTCAGCGGTAGCAGCAAATTGGGACTTGATGATTGTTGATGAAGCGCATCATTTATTCTGGAACGAGAATAACGTTAGTAACGAATACCGCTGTATTGAAGAATTAGCAAATCATGTACCGGGCTTATTGCTATTGACTGCCACACCTGAGCAATTAGGGGTTACGAGCCATTTCGCAAGGTTGCGCTTATTAGATCCCGATCGTTATTACGATTTAGCCGCTTTTCGTGAAGAACAAGCCGGTTACCAGGAGATTAATCAGCTTATTAAACAGTTGATGGCGGCAAACTCCATTGATGGGGTACTTGCTGATGTTAATTTAAAGCAATCGCTGTTGCAGCTACTGGGTGAGCAAGCGGTTTTATCTGACGATATATCTGTGGACTCGCTCATTGATGCATTGCTCGATCGGCACGGTACTGGCCGCGTGTTGTTTAGGAACACGCGAGAAAATATAGATGCGTTTTCATCTAGGAAATTACACGCGTATCAATTACCTGCGCTTAGCGTAGAAAATGAGTTTGAGCTAGACACCGATCTTGCATTGGCCAAAACGCTATTGCCTGAAATGTTATTGGGCGAAGACTGGTTGATGCTAGATCCACGTATCACCTGGTTGGTGGAATGGTTGGATACGCATAAAAATGAAAAGGTATTGTTGATTTGCGCGCAGCAACAAACGGCGCAGGAGTTACATGAATATTTAAAAATGCGCACAATTTTTGCGTCTGCCGTTTTTCATGAAGGTATGAGCTTAATAGAAAGAGATAGGGCTGCGGCGTACTTTTCTGATGCAGAGGAAGGAGCTCAGATTCTTATCTGTTCTGAAATTGGAAGTGAAGGTCGAAATTTTCAGTTTGCGCACCACTTGGTATTATTTGACCTGCCACTTAATCCAGACTTGTTAGAACAAAGGATAGGTCGCCTAGATCGAATTGGTCAAACCGATACGGTGCACCTTCATGTGCCATGTATAGAGGGAACCGGCCAACATCGATTGATGAATTGGTATGATAAAGGACTCAACGCCTTTAGCCATGTCTGCTCAACAGGGCACCATGTTTATGCGATTGTTAAAGCGGATTTAAAAGAAGCCTTGCTGGGTGATGCGTCTGATGATGAATTTGCAGCAATCATTGAAAAAACCAGTACGTTAATGCAACAGAGCATAGCGGATATGCATGCAGGCCGTGACTTGATGTTGGAATTAAACTCTTGCAGAAAAGAGCAGGCACAAGAAATTATTGATGAAATTAGTTTGTCATCAAGCCACTTAGAATTGTCTCATTACATGGAAGAAGTCTTTGAAAGTTTTGGTGTTGAGCAGCAATACCATAGCGAAGACAGCATTGTTATTAAGCCAAGTGGTCATTTGCAAAGTGATGCTTTCCCTAGTTTGCCTGAAGACGGTTTAACGGCGACGTTTAACCGAAAGATTGCCTTGTCACGTGAAGATTTTCAATTCTTAACCTGGGAACACCCCATGGTGACTGGCGCGATGGAGCAAATTATCAATAGTGAGTTTGGTAATTCAACGTTTTGTACCATGGCATTACCGCCTATTCCTGCTGGAACGGTGATTCTCGAAGCTATATTTACAACGCATTGTCCCGCACCTAAACGCTTACAATTGCACCGCTATTTGCCGAAAACGGTAAAGCGAATTGTGGTCGGTTCAAATGGCTTGGATATGACTGATATTTTAAAGCCAGAGCATATTGAGTCTAGGGTGACGTTTGTTAAAAAGTCAATTGCACTGAATATTATTGAGCATGGTCAAGAGGCGATTAAAACACTGATTGAAAAAGCTGAGAAACTGGTTGTTGTTCACCAAGAAGCGTTAGTAAAACAAAGTGTTGAAGAGATGCAACAACAAGAATCGTTGAATCTAGAAAGGCTTGTTGCATTGGCGCGGGTAAACCCCAATATTCGCGATAGCGAGATTACTCAATTAAAAGCCAATATTAACGACTTAGGTAGCTACATTAAAAGAGCCTCCTTTAAGTTAGATGCAATTCGCGTTATCTTGACCACAGACTAGCTGACTAGGGCGAAAGGTATCGTACTAATAAGGCACCCTCTAATAGGTTTTAGCGTTAATAATTTATTGACCAGTTAACCCGTCGCCTGATTTGGAGCAGTCTATAATGAGCTGGAGCCGAAGTGGGGTTTTACCTTAGAGCAAGTCTGCTGCCTTGTGATTATAGTTAAAGATAACCAGAGACACTAAAACAGCGGCTTGAATAACCGATTTTGGCATGACAGTAGCAAAAGCGATAAAAAATTAAACAGCCTCTTTTCTTAAAAACACCCATTCTTTGTCTGAAGATTGTTCTGCTGAGAATGCGTAGCCGGCGGTGTCAAACTGTTTGATATCGCTGGGGCTTTCCAGTCTATTTTTAATAATGTAGGCGCTCATCATACCGCGTGCTTTTTTAGCATAAAAACTGATAATTTTATATTTATCATTTTTCCAGTCTTTGAAAACCGGAGTGATCACTTGAGCATTCAGCTGAGCTGGTTTGACAGCCTTGAAATATTCGTTAGAAGCTAGATTAATAAGAACAGGGCTTTTCTGTTCGGTAAGTTCTTGATTCAGTTTGTCGGTAATTTTATGACCCCAAAATTCATAGAGGTTTTTACCTCGTTGGTTGCTAAATTTTGTGCCCATTTCTAAACGATAGGGCTGGATTAAATCTAAAGGTTTAAGTAAACCATACAAACCAGAAAGAATACGTAGGTGCTTATGAGCCCACTCTAAATCGTCTTCTGAAAATGAGCTTGTATCCATGCCTTCGTAAACATCACCTTTAAATGATAATAATGCCTGTTTGCTATTTTTATCGGTGAAAGGTCGTTGCCACTCAATAAACCGGTTGCTATTGAGCACGCCTAATTTATCACTAATACTCATCAAACTAGACACGTCTGATGGTGACAGGGTTTTAAGTTGATCAATTAACTCCGCTGAATCATCTAAAAACGCCGGTTGTGAATGGCTTGTTGTAGCGGGCGGGGTGTCGAAATCTAAGGTTTTCGCAGGAGAAATAATCAATAACATAGCCTTAACTCATTTTAAGTGATGTGTGTTCGTATTGTACGGTAAATATACTGGTTCAGTTAAGTGAGAAAAGAGGCTTTATTTATAAGGGCTCTCTATTATAAAACGTGATGAGAAAAATAATAATAAACACGCAGCGAGGGTATGTTGGCGGGCCAAAAATTGACTTAGCTAGTTACTTTAACTATAGTGCAATGCAATAAACAAGTTTATTCTTAATTAATTATTTGGAGTGCCAGAGTATGAGTAATTCAGTAGCCTTAGTAACAGGTGGTATTGGCGGTATTGGGTCTGAGATATCTAAAAAGTTATCACAGAACGGCTATATTGTTATTGCAACAACGTTTAACAAAGAAATTGAAAAAGCAGACGAATGGGTAGCTGCTCAAAAGAAAGAAGGGTTTGATTTTTTAGTTGAAGAAGCAGACGTTACAAGTTTTGACGCTTGTGCTGAGATGATTAAACACGTTGAAGAGACAGTTGGCCCAATTGAAGTGTTGGTTAACTGTGCAGGCATTACTCGCGATGGCTTTTTGAAAAACATGGATGAGTCTAATTGGGATGCTGTGTTATCTACTAATTTAGATGGCGTGTTTAATATGACTAAAAATGTTCTAGACTTTATGTTGAAAAGAGGACATGGACGGATTATTAATATTTCTTCAGTAAATGGCCAACGTGGCCAATTTGGTCAAACCAACTACTCTGCGGCAAAAGCCGGTATGCATGGTTTTACAATGGCGTTAGCACAAGAAGTAGCTCGTAAAGGGATTACTGTTAATTCAGTAAGCCCAGGTTATGTAGCGACTAGCATGGTTATGGCGATTGATGAAGGCATTCGTAATGAATTAATTTCGCAAATTCCAATGCAACGTTTGGCTGAACCGGTTGAGATTGCTAATGCGGTCAACTTTCTAGCCTCAAGCGAAGCAAGCTATATAACAGGGGCAAATATTCCTGTTAATGGTGGCTTGTTTACTAGTTTCTAAGGAGTCTGAAATACTTCTTTAGAGAGAAAAAGGCAACCATTTGGTTGCCTTTTTTATTGACAGCTAGTTAAGTAATCGATATTACTGGACTAGGTTTTTATTTTTTAAATAATTCAGGGAGCGGTGAAAATGCAAAATGACCTTATCAAACAGTGGGCTCAATTAAGTAAAAAAGCCAATGAATCATTAAAGAAAATTAATACGTTAAATACCCAATCGGTAAAACAACTAACCCAATTGCAAATGGATTTGGTGTCGAGTTGTCTCGAAGGAAGTATAAAAAAAGTTACCTCAGTGAATAAAGTTGGCTCAATGACAGAGTTGATGAATTTACAATCTAGTTTGTACAAGGAGTTATCAGAAAAAGTATTGAAAAATGCGCAATCGTCAGTCAAAGTTGCAATGGAGACAAGGAAGGCGATGGGCGAGCTTATCCAAGAAGGCTTAGCAGAGGCGCCTTCAATGGTTATGACGCCTGTGGCTAAGAAAACAACACCAAAACCTGCCGCTAGGAAAGCGACCCCCAAGCCTGCAGCACCGAAACCTGCTGCTAAAAAAGTTCCCCCCAAACCCGCGGCTAAGAAAGCAGCACCGAAACCTGCCGCTAAAAAAACTCCCCCCAAACCGGCGGCGGCTAAGAAAGCCGCACCGAAGCCTACAGCTAAGGAAGCCGCACCAAAACCCGCTGTCAAGCAAACGGCACCTAAAGCAACGGCTAGAAGCACGCAACTACCAAATCCGTCAGGTCGCCCTGTAACAGAAGGTGATGCTAAAAAATAATTATGTCTCGCGCTAAGGTCTACAATGTTAGGTAGACCTTAGCGGTATGAGGTGGGGAAGTATATGAAAGCAACGATTGAAATTGAGGCAACACCTCAAGAAATGAGAGAGTTCTTGGGTCTGCCTGATGTTCAAGCTATTCAGCGCGAAGCGATAGAGAAAATTCGTAATAAAATGCTAGTTGGTATTGAGTCGAGTGATATGGTTGAACTCATGAAACTATATATGCCAATGCCTGAACAAATGTTGGCAATGGAAGGTGTTCAAAAGACTATGTGGGATGCGATGATGAAAACGGTTGAGCTATCAACATCGACAGACAAAGGCAAATCCTAAGCTAGTCCTTGTTCCAGTGATTGGATCAGTGTCTGTTGAGTTCTTGGGCTAGTGAATGCACCAATGTGCCCGCCAACTAGCGCTTGTTCTTGATAAAGCTCCGGCTTTATATGTTGCTTCAGTGCGCGTGTTGCTTCGGGTGGGACAAGGTGATCTTGTGTTGCGTAAAGGTTTAGCACCGGAGACGTGATTTTGTTCAGTAAAACAGCATGCCCAGCAATGGTTAATGTGTTTTCATGTAATTTGTTCTGTTGATAAAAATTAATTAAAAACTCATCGGCAGCCGCTCTGTTTAAATCTGGTCCGTCATGTAACCACCTTTCCATGCGTAGGAACGTGTTTAAGCTTTCAGTGTTGTTAATAATATGCTTGAGTCGACGGTACTTTTCTCGGTTTAATTGAAAAGGTTTTATGGCTTTAAAAAGTTGGCTTATAAGCTCAGCAGGCACATTGCCTGTATGAGACGCTAATGCTTGTGTGTTTAAGTGACTGGTCCAACTTGTTAAGGGGTTGTTTTTAGTATGAAAATCTATGGGCGTCACTAGGGTTACGAGCTTGCGAATTTCAGTTGGGTGAAGCGCGGTATAACATAAGGAGAAGACGCCGCCTTGGCAAACACCTAAGAGGTCTATTTTTTCTTCTTTAGAGTGGTGTTTTACTTGCTGAACGCAACGGTGTAAATAACCATTAATATAGTCATTTAGGTCTGTAAAACGATCACTACTATCGGGGTATCCCCAGTCGATGAGGTAAACCGGGTAACCTTTCTCTAATAAACGTAATATAAGGGATCTTTTAGGCTCAAGATCCATAATATAAGGGCGATTAACCAGAGCGTAGGTTATTAGGATAGGGAGTTTTTTCTGCGCAACATCAAGAGGGTTATAGTGAAAAAGTTGCAGCTTATTTTCACTATAAATAAGTTCTTTGAGGCTACTGCCGACTTCAGGCGGGGGTTGTTTATCCTTGTCAGCTAGCTTCTCCATAAGAAGCACAAACTCATCTTGCCAGATATTTTCGTGATCTTTGGTTTTATTCGGCATCTGCTCGGCTCAACAGGCGTTATTTTAATTGATAAATGGTTTGTCTAAGTTCGTTAATGACTTCGTCGGTTTGTGCTTTATATTCTGCAAACTCCATTCTAAGTTTATGCAGGCCATTTTGTAAATCTTCTAATGATTGTTGTGTTGGAAGGCCGAATAGCTCAGCTGCTTGTTCAGAAAAAGCATGTTGTGTATTTTTTAAGTTATTTAATGATTCAAACAATTTTTTTTGCGCATTTATATAGTCATCTGTTTGACTGATCTCACTAAACGCCTTTTCTCCAGCAGTTAACCAAAAAATACATAGCTGTTCATTCGATGCGTCTGGAGACTCATCTTTCAAGGCTTGAAAGTGCTTCATTGCTGATTGGCTTAACTTGGCATAAAGCTGATTTAATTTAGACAGCGCTGCTTGAATACTAGAGAGATTTTCTTGGGCCTGTAATGGAAGTTCGCAGATTGCTTGGGTAAATTGCTGTATCAGCTGGGTATCAGTGCTTGATTGAAAGTTATTGAGACTAAAAAAGCTTTGGAGCCATTTAGTTTGTGGGTTTGAGGCTGTGTTAAATCCGAGAGTGCTGGGTAAGTCCCAAAATTTTGATAAATCAGTCTCGTTATTATTTACGTTGTTAATTAGCTGCTGATAAAAGTCGCCGTGTTCTTGAAACTTTTGTAAAACGGCCTTGTACTCATCTGGCAGCTTACTGTTCATTAATGTAAAAAATTGAGTATAAGGGCTTCTAGTATCTG
The DNA here is from genome assembly GCF_000442595.1 of Cycloclasticus zancles 78-ME. Classification (NCBI taxonomy): domain Bacteria; kingdom Pseudomonadati; phylum Pseudomonadota; class Gammaproteobacteria; order Thiotrichales; family Piscirickettsiaceae; genus Cycloclasticus; species Cycloclasticus zancles. The sequence goes on from NC_021917.1 coordinate 948,943, forward strand.
TAGTCATTTGTGTTGTTTCTAATGAACTAGCTATGATTATATTGAAATAAAACTAAAACGTAATGCTGGCTTTTATGTTTAGTTGCTTTGTAAGGGGAGTGATTGTTGCGCAATAATCTGTTTAAGTGACCAATGCTTAATACCCCAATTTAGAATGTCTGCTGTGCTTGATTCTAACAGTTCTTGGGGTGGGTTTAAGCTTAAATGAACAAATGTTCTTAAAAGTGTGGGTTTAACAGGTGATAATGAGATGTCGCTCGCATAAGTTTGTTTGCTCAATTTAATGCCGCTAGTGTCTGTAATAACAGGGATATGGGCATAATGAGGTGTTTGTATGTTCAATAATTGTTGTAAATGAATTTGTTGGTAGGTGCTGTCTAGAAGGTCATGCCCTCGTAATACTTCAGTAATGCCTTGTGTATTATCATCTATAACAACAGCAAGGTGATAAGCATAAACACGGTCTTTACGAAACATTACAAAATCATCATGCTGTGTTTGTAGTTTATGGTGGGAGGGACCTTGCACGGCATCGATAAATGATATTTTTTTATTTGCTAATCGGATACGTAATGCAGAAGGTTGATTGGGTTTTAGCGGATGGCTTAGACAATGGCCGTCATAAAGACCTGCGTGAAGTCCTCTGTTGGCTAAATCTTTGCGAGAGCATTGACAGGGATAAAGTAATTGACGTTCAAGGAGTTGTTCTAACGCCTGTTGATAGTCATGATGGCGAGTGTGCTGGTAGAAAACAGGCTCATCCCATGTAAGGCCGAATTGCTCGAGTGTTTTAAGTATTTTGCTGGAATACTGTTGCTGACAGCGAGCGGAGTCTAAGTCATCTATTCTTACAAGCCATTTGCCGCCTTTAGATCGTGCTTGTAAAAAGCTAGCAATAGCCGTGTATAAAGAGCCGTAATGTAAAGGGCCGGTTGGAGAGGGGGCAAATCGCCCCCTATAAGCTGGGTCCAAAGCAACCAAAAGATAGGCTTAAGGCAAAGGCATCAAATCTTTTGTTTTTCTCTTATCTCATCAAGAGATTTACAGTCAATACATTGTGTGGCAGTTGGGCGTGCTTCTAAACGCTTAATAGCTATTTCTATGCCACATGTTTCACAAAACCCATAGTCACCAGCGTTTAACATGCTAATGGACTCATCAATTTTTTTGACCAGTTTACGTTCACGATCGCGTGTTCTTAACTCAAGGCTAAAGTCAGCTTCTTGGCTGGCTCTATCTGTTGGATCTGGAAAGTTTGAAGCTTCATCTTGCATGTGATGAACGGTACGGTCTACATCATCCATTAGGCCTTCTTTCCACTGCATTAGAATAGATCTGAAGTGTTCAACCTGAGCAGGACTCATGTGTTCCTCACCTTTCTTTGCTTTGTAAGGTTTAAACTCTAGGTGACTTGCATCTAAATTTTTATCTTTGTTTGTAGCCATTATTTTATTTGTTACCAATGGTTAAAAAAATCAAGCGCGCATAAATATCAGATATTGCGGAAATAAGCAATGTTTTTCGTCGATTTGAATGCTCGTACGTTCAGTTGTATTGCTCTAAAATATAGACTTTATTTCAGGTTTCTACAAAGGTTTTTTGATGAATGTTGGGAAAGTTTCTAAGCGCGTTGAACAGGTTTTTCCGTTTTATGTGATGGATATTATGGAGAAAGCTAAAGCGCTTGAAGAGCAAGGGGAAAATGTTGTTCATATGGAAGTAGGGGAACCAGACTTTCCAACCCCTGAACCGATCTTAAAGGCTGCTCAAGGTTTTTTGGAAAAAGGAGATGTTCACTATACTAAAGCGCAAGGCTTACCTGCCTTACGAAAAAAAATAGCAAGGTATTATCGTGATGAGTATAACGTTGACCTATCGCCTGAACGTATTTTTATAACGCCAGGTGCATCAGGGGCCTTAACGGTTGCCTTAGCATCATTGATAGATGCAGGTGATGAGGTGCTGACCTGCGACCCGGGGTATCCCTGTAATAATAATATAGTTACTTTATTTGGGGGGCAGCCAACCTCTATCAATGTTGGTGAGGAACATGGTTTTCAACTAACAGGGCAGTTAATTGCACAAGCATGGTCGAAGGCAACACGTGGTGTAATGATGGCCTCACCCTCAAACCCAACTGGAGCAACGGTTAATTTTGATCAGTTACAAAATATTGTTCAAACAATAAGAGAGCGAGAAGGGTTTTTAATTTCAGATGAGATATATCATGGGCTTGTGTATGGGCAACGAGCCATTTCAGCATTAGAAATATCAGATGATGTGTTTGTTTTAAATAGCTTTTCAAAGTTTTTTGGAATGACAGGCTGGCGCTTGGGTTGGTTGGTGGTGCCTGAATACGCTATATCAGCTGCAAATCGGCTTATGCAAAACTTATATATCTCTGCACCAACGCCTTCGCAATATGCCGCTTTAGCTGCCTTTGATGAGGATACACGAGTGATTTTGAATCAACGTAGAGATGAGTTCGAGCAGCGTAGAGATAGGCTTTACGAGGGTTTGGAGTCATTGGGGTTTGTAATGATGGCTAAGCCACAAGGTGCGTTTTATATTTATGCGGACTGCCGATTATTTACGGATGATAGTTATGCGTTTGCTTTGGAGTTATTGGAAAAAGCAGGTGTAGCAACAACGCCAGGGAAAGACTTTGGTTCTAGCGAACCTGCAAGGTATCTTCGGTTTGCATACACGACATCAATTGAACGTATTGAAGAGGGCTTAAAGCGAATTAAAACCTTCTTAGCAGAACGTGGTAGCTAAGATTAACTGCATAGTGCAGGGTTGGCTCGCTTGAACCTATTAGCTACCGTGTGTAATTAGTTTCTTTTCCCAGGCTAAGGATGTTTTAACGATCAGGTTTAAATCATCGTACTGAGGTTGCCAGCCAATGGTTTGACGGATTTTTTCAGCCACAGAGATGAGTTCTGGTGGGTCACCGGCACGACGGGGCATTTCTTCGACACAGATGGGTACGCCATGTTCTTCATTAATAGCGTTAATGACTTCTTTAACGCTAAAACCATGGCCGTAACCACAATTAAGGGTTGTTGATTCGCCATTATTTCTTAAATAATCCAGAGCGTTAATATGTGCTTCAGCTAAGTCAGACACATGGATGTAATCACGAATACCGGTGCCATCGGGTGTTGGGTAATCAGTGCCAAAAACAAATAATTTTTCACGTTTGCCAACAGCAACTTCAGCGGCGACTTTAATGAGTAAAGTCGCATTTTTTGTTGATTGACCAATTTTTCCATCGGGGTCCGAACCGGCAACGTTAAAATAGCGCAAGATAACGTGATTGAGTTCTGTGGCTTTAGATAAGTCGCGAATCATCTGCTCACTCATCAGTTTAGAACTGCCATACGGGTTAATCGGTGCGGTAGGGGTTTCTTCTGAAGCAAAACCGGTTTCAAGCTCGCCGTATACAGCAGCAGTAGAGCTGAAGATTATATTTTCTATGCCTGCTTTAGAGCAGCACTCCAACAGGTTACGCGTGCAACAGGTATTATTTTCATAATACTTCAGTGGGTTTTCAACAGACTCAGGGACGATGGTGTGAGCTGCAAAATGTAGGACAGAATCAATATTGTGTTGTTGTAGGATGCGGTCTACAAGTTTTTTGTCGCCGGTGTTACCTTGAATGAATTTACCGTACAAAATTGAGTGTTCAAAACCAGTTGATAAATCATCTAATATGATGATGTTTTCGCCTCGTTCGCCAAGCAACTTAACAACATGGCTACCTATATAGCCTGCGCCGCCGGTCACTAAAATGGATTTTGCTGTCATAAGGTGTTTTCCAATAATTGAATGGTTACATATTGGCCTTTCTCAATGTCGCTAGCTGATTGCTCTAAGACAATTAAGCAGTTAGCTTTAGACATAGAGCTTAGCATGTGTGAGCCTTGTCCGCCGGTTGAATGAACCAATAGCTCGCCGTCTTTGTTTTCAACAAACCCACGTTGAAATTCGGTACGCCCAGGCTGTTTTTTGATGATTTCAGTTGTTTTGGCCTGTAAATTAACACTTGTTTGTGGCGCTCGCCCCATGATTTTATGTAATGCAGGCAGCACAATTTGCTGAAAGGTCACCATGACTGAGACAGGGTTGCCCGGCAAGCCAAAAAAAGCAGCCTCGCCGATAGTACCAAAAACTAGCGGTTTGCCTGGTTTAATGGCAATTTTCCATAAATTAACGGTACCAATTTTAGCCAGAACTTCAGCAATAAAGTCGGCCTCACCAACCGAAACGCCACCAGTGGTAATGATCAGGTCACAGTTTTTAGAAGCGGATACCAACGCTTCTTCAACAGCAAGGCGGTTGTCTGGAATGACACCTAAGTCTATGGGTGTAACACCCGCTTGTTCAAGTAAGGCTTGCAAGGTGTAGCGATTGCTATCAAAAATTTGCCCAAGTTGAGCTTGTTGTCCAATAGAAATGAGTTCATCACCGGTTGAGAAGAACCCCACGGTGAGTTGTTTGAAAACGCTAATGTCTGCAATGCCACAAGCTGCAAGTAGCCCTATGTCGGCAGGCTTTAAGAGCTTGCCTTTATTGAGTATTGCTTGATTCTTTTTTGTGTCATCTCCAATGTTTCTGATGTTTTCACCGTGTTTTGGTTGCTGTGTTATTTGAATCTGTTCGCCGGTTCGATGAACATTTTCCTGCATGACAACGCAATCACAATCATCTGGAACATAGGCGCCGGTAAAAATTCGGATACATTCCCCTTTAGCCACTTTTTTGGTGAAAGGTTTGCCGGCCCAAGAAACACCAATCACTTTTAGTGAGTGACCTTGTTGGTCACCGGTTCGAATGGCATAACCATCCATGGATGAGTTCCTAAAACTAGGAACATCTACAGAAGACTTTATATCTTCATAGGTGATTCTATTAAGCGAGTCCTTTAGCGATACACGCTCATAACGATCAGTTTGCTGAAGCGTTTGTAAAATTTGAGTTAATGCTTGCTCCAGTGTTAATACCCCAGGGGTGCTACAACAGTCAGTCATTCTGTGGCCTTTAAAAATTGGTCGATGATAAAGTTAGCGATTTGTTCAGGCTTGTTTATGTCAAAGTGTGGAAGCTCTGTCGATAAGTTTGTGTTGCTGGCTATAGCGATAATTGAAGGGTCATTAGTGTATAGAAAAGGGGCGTTTAATTCAGCTCGATGCAGTTCAATTTTTGGATAAAACGTGTGTTTAAAGCCCTCAACAATCACCAAGTCAACAGAGCCTGGAGGAAAGCAACCTAGTTGTTCTGCCAGAGTGGGCTCGTTTCCGTCTAACTCGGTAATCACCGCGCGACGATGACTAGAAACCAACACAACAGGGGAGGCCCCAGCTTTTCTTAGGCGATAGCTGTCCTTGCCTGGTTGATCGATTTCAAAATCATGGTGGCTGTGCTTAATTAAGCCAGTTTTCAGCCCTCGTTCATTCAATATAGGAATGAGTTGGCTGATAAGCGTTGTTTTCCCAGTACCGCTATTGGCTACAAAACCTAAAATAGGCGCGGGTGGTGACGAGTTATCCGCTGTGTGCGAGTTCTTCATGTGGTTAAAAGTGTGATGCATTAACCCATAGGTGAACATAGATACTGGCTATATAGCCTAACGCGATAATCGGTGTCCATTTAAGGTGAGAAGCAAACGTGTAAATGCCACGAGCCTGCCCCATTAAAGCTACACCTGCAGCCGAGCCAATGGAAAGCAAGCTACCACCAACACCAGCTGTAAGAGTGACTAACAGCCATTGGCCATGTGACATATCTGGGTTCATCGTGAGTACCGCAAACATAACAGGGATATTATCGACAATAGCCGAGAGTACGCCTACGATGACATTGGCAACCGTTGGTCCTAGTTCACCATACATCGTTTCAGAAATCATGCCTAGATAACCAATAAAGCCTAATCCACCGACAGCCATAATAACGCCGTAGAAGAAGAATAAGGTGTCCCATTCTGCGCCAGCCACTTTTTTAAAGACATCAAAGTCTTTATCACGAGTATAGTCAGTATTTCTCGCTTCCATGCCCTCGTTAAATCGGTCTTCTGTGGGGTTGCCGCTAAAACGATAGGTTCTTTTGAGATAGTAGCCAAAAAACTTTAAATACGCCAAACCGGTCATCATGCCAATAGCAGGGGGTAAATGAAGAAAGTTGTGGAAGCTCACAGCCGTTAGAATGGTTAATAAGAATAGGACGACAATAACTATTCCTCCGCGATGCATTACAAGTTGTTCGCCGTCAACTTTGTCGGGGGAGCCGCTTGGAATGAAAAAATGCATGATGGCCGCAGGCACGAGGTAGTTAACAAAAGACGGCAAAAATAAGGTGAAAAACTCGGTAAAACGAACAAGTCCTTTTTGCCAAACCATCAGTGTTGTAATATCGCCAAACGGGCTAAAGGCACCTCCAGCGTTTGCTGCAACAACGATAGCAATACATGAAATGGCCACAAATTTTGGTTCTTTGGTACCAACCGTCAAGGCAACTGTGCACATAATAAGCGCGGTGGTTAAGTTGTCAGCTATTGGGGATATAAAGAAAGCGAGTATCCCTAAAAGCCAAAACAACGATTTATAACTAAAGTTTTTCTCAACTAACCAACCTCTTAACGCATCGAACACACCTCGTTCTATCATGGCGTTTATGTAGGTCATGGCGACTAGGAGAAAGAAAAATAGCTCTGCGTACTCAAGAAAGTTATGTCGTATTGCAATTTCAGCGGAGTCATCAAAACCATGTTGTTGGTAAGCAATGGCAATCATGATCCAGATGATGCCTGCTGCTAAAAGAACAGGCTTTGATTTGGGTAAATGAAGCTGTTCTTCAAAAATAACTAATAGGTAGGCAATAGCAAATACGCCAAGGGCTAAATAGCCAATTATATTGTCGGTTAGATCAAGATGACTTGTTTCGCTGGTATTACTAGCAAACGCTATGGTGGGTACAAAAAATATAAATAGTAGGTAAGCAAAGCGTGTAGATAAGTTCATTGATTCCTTAGGTGTAATACAGGTGGGTGGGATAGAGATGAAAAGCATATTATATCATTGACAGGCTATTGGATCGCAAACCTTAATTAGCAAATGTGACTCTGAATTTAATTGTGCCCGACCTGATCAGGCGACGTAGGCAGGTTTGTTTTTGAGCCTGTGTAATAGGCGCAAACGGCCATTGAAAGGGCATTATAAATAGGTGGATATGGGGTAACTGCAAGAAATGAAAAACATGCGCACTGATCTAACAAGCGTTATTAGATGAAACTAAGATCAGCTATTATTTTTTATTTTTCCAATTCTTTTTTCGAGCGGCTTTTAGTGCAGCTTTTTCGGCTAGTATTTTTTCAGTTTTAGCGATCTCAAGCTCAATCATTTTTGGTGTTTCAAGTGTGATGTTGCCTAAGGTTCCACTTCGATAATCATGAATAAAAATAGCAGAAGCCTTATTGAGGTTGACACGACCTCCAGAGACTAAAGCCCCCCTTTTTTTACCGATGGATTCAAGTAGGGCAGTTTCATTTTTTGGTGGCTCATCTAGCGAGTAGCGTTCCATTAAGGCATCGGAGTGTTCTTTTAGAAAATACTCAGCGGCATAATAAGCGATATCATCATATTCAATAGCCGTATCTTTGATGGCCCCTGTGATGGCTAAACGATAGCCGCTGTCTTCGTTTTCTACTTTTGGCCAAAGTAGGCCGGGTGTGTCAAATAAGATTATATTATTGCCTAGGTCAATCCGTTGTTGTGTTTGAGTGACGGCGGGTTCATTGCCCGTTTTGGCAAAGGTTCTTCCTGCTAATGTGTTGATTAATGTAGATTTTCCAACATTAGGAATACCTGTAATAAGGCAGGTAATAGGGGATATCTTTGTACCTTTGTTTGGCACTAGTTTTTGGCAAAGTGAGAATATTTGTTCACTTTTATTCGGTTGATTTAAGTTTAATGCCAGTGTCTTTGTGTTTTTGTTGCGTTCTAAGTATTCCTGCCAAGCTTTTGTTTTATCAGCTTGAGCTAAATCCGTTTTGTTTAGAATTTTAATACAAGGCTTATCAGCACGAATACTAGCCAGCATGGGGTTTTCGCTGCTGTATGGAATCCTTGCGTCTAATACTTCAATAAACATATCCACCTCGGGGAGGCGCTGTTTAATCTCCTTTTGGGCTTTATGCATATGCCCTGGATACCAGTTTATGCTCATGATTAGGTTTATCTGTTAGTTGAGTATCGGTTGTTTCTAATAATGTGGCGGAACTTCATCCAAGGCGGAAAATAGGCTTTTCGTGTCCGTGGATGTGTCTTGAGAGCGGTTTGTTAGCTCTTTGATTTGTTTTTTGAGCGAGTCTATTTGATCTTGCTGCTGACAAAGAACACGATCCAATTGTTGGATCGTGTCTTCTTGATATGCCACTTTTATTTCAAGCTCTGTAATTCTTTCGTCCATACTTAAGTTTAAAACGACTTGGTTTTTTTCTTTTTAGGTTTTTTAGTGTACGTTTTTTTCTTACCTTTAGCGGGTTTCGCCGAGGTTGCGGCAGGCTTTGCTACATGATCGGTTCGCTCGATATTAAGCGGCTGATTTCGAACGCGAATTTTTTTCAGGCTTTGAAAAACAATTTTTGGCATGCCAACGGGCAATTCAATATAACTGTGGTCTTCATTGAGCTCTATATGGCCGATGTGCCTTGGTTCAACATCTGCTTCGTTGGCAATGGCGCCCACAATATCACCCGGCATAACATTGTGGTTTTTTCCAACTTCAATGCGGTAGTTGTCCATCGGCACTTTGGGGTTGCCACGTTTACTTTTGGGTAAATCATCTTTATCTGGGCGCAATGATTTGCTTCTTCTTTCGCCTTTAATTGAGGCGTCTTGACGAGGGCTTTTCCCTTCTTTGGCTGATGATTTTTTAGAGGACTCCTCAAGCATCAATGGTTTGTCTTTTTGAGCCAAATAGGCCAATGCCCCTGCTAGTTGAATCGGGTCAGCATCGTGTTCTTCTATATAGGACTGAATAAGCTGGTGGAAAAAATCTAATTTCTTATTCGACATCACTTGTGTCAGTGTTGCTTTAAAGTCGTTAGCTCGTTTTTCATTAACTTGTTGGCGAGTTGGTAACTCCATGGGTTTGATTGGCTGACGGGTAGCGTTTTCAATAGCACGTAGTAGGCGACGTTCGCGTGGTGCAACAAATAAAATCGCCTTGCCTGTTCTACCTGCGCGACCAGTACGCCCAATACGGTGAACATAGGCTTCTGTATCATAAGGGATGTCATAGTTCACAACATGGCTGATACGGGCAACATCGATGCCGCGGGCCGCGACATCGGTGGCAACCAGAATGTCAATTTGACCTTTTTTCAATTGACCAATGGTTCGTTCACGAAGCGCTTGGGTCATATCACCATTAATAGCCGAGGCGGAATAGCCACGGGCTTCGAGTTTTTCAGCTAACTCTACGGTCAATGCTTTTGTGCGGACAAACATAATAATGCCGTCAAAGTCTTCAACCTCAAGGATTCGCGTTAAAGCATCTAGTTTATGTAAGCCGCTAACCATCCAAAAACGTTGCTCAATGCGTTCAACGGTTGATGTTTTAGAAATAATCTTAACGACTTTTGGTGAGCTTAGATATTTGTCGGCAACACGTCGAATGGGGGCAGGCATGGTTGCAGAGAATAGGGCAACCTGTCGCTGCTCTGGTGTTTGTTCTAAAATCCACTCTACATCTTCAATAAAACCCATTCTTAGCATTTCATCGCCCTCATCTAAGACGATGGTTTTTAGGTTATCTAGTTTTAACGTCTTACGGCGTAAATGATCCATTACACGGCCTGGTGTACCAACAACAACGTGTACGCCACGGCGCAGTTGCCTTAATTGGGTATCCATCGCTTGGCCGCCATAAATTGGCAACACATTGAAGCCCTTCATTGAGCTAGCATAGGTTTTAAATGCCTCAGCAACTTGAATGGCTAGTTCACGTGTGGGTGCTAGCACTAATACTTGCGGGCCGCTGACTGTTAAGTCAATTTTTGATAAAAGGGGTAAAGCAAATGCGGCTGTTTTACCAGTACCCGTTTGTGCTGTACCAATTAAATCATGGCCATCTAGCAAATGTGGTATTGCTTCAGCTTGAATAGGAGAGGGTTGTTCGTAACCGATGCGTTTTAGAGCGTCCATTACAGGAGTAGACAACGCTAAGTCAGCGAAGCCTAAGGTAGGTTGGGATGTCATTTTTAGAGCCTTCAATTGGGATAGTCGGGGTGTTAGATTGCATTCATCTAAACCTTCTATCAGAGATAAAGTGGTTATTATAAACTTTTATGTTTAAAAATTGGAGATTAACCGAACAAGAGCGGTAATCACCCATTTTGTTGATGAATTAAGCGCTTAAAGGATGCGCAAATTAATAAGAATCAGCTATTCTTTAAGGTAAGCAGTTAATAAAATTCAAATAAAAAAAGGGTTAGCAAAATGAAAAATGGGAGAGAGCATCGTTTATTGCTTTGTTTATTGGTTTTTTTCTTCCTAACAGCCTGCGGCAGCCCGCTTCCTAGAACAGAAGATGTGACTAAATCGCCTTGGAATAGCTTCAAACAGGCCATGTCTGCATACGATAAAATTATTCTTAACCAAACAACAATCGAAGAGTTACAGCAATTGGGCTTTAATCCTTACTCAACACCAAACGTAAAAATACTGTCGTACTTAGATATTCTGCAAAAATTTATGCCAACTAATTCTGTTAAATTGGAGCACCTACCAGTAAGTGTTAGAAATTGTTTGATGAAGCAAGAGGCCTGTATTGCCTATGAGGCGCATCCGGGTATTATTAAAAGAAAACGCGTGGGTAGCGTGTTTAATGATTTGTTGGGCTTTAAGCGTAAAACAATAGAAACGGGTTGGCGTTTTGATGCGCTGATTGTGTTAGATAATGGCGTAGCTGTTTATAAAATTTGGAGTGGCGTGCCGTTTCTAGATTCTGAAAAGTCACGCAAAAACCCATTAGGGCCATTGCAAGGGTCGGGCAGTTCGTTGGCCAGAGATGCTTTAGGCGTTTAAGTATTTTAAATTTAGTTTTATATTAACTAATAAAAAAGCCTTGCCATTTTAATGGCAAGGCTTTTTTTATACTGTTCCTAGCGTTGTTTCTTACACGCTGGTAGTAATTTCTATGCCTCGTTGTTTAGCCATTGTCATCGCCGTATCAACAATCATATCTTCTTGGCCTGCAATCATTTTCTTTCTGCCCAGTTCAACGAGAATATCGCGAGCCGGAATACCAAATCGTTCAGAAGCACGTTTAGCATGTAATAAGAAAGTTGAATAAACACCGGCGTAGCCTAAGGTTAATGACTCTCTATCAACACGAATAACATGATCCATTAATGGCAGAATAATATTCTCTGACAGATCCATGAGCTTAAATAGATCAATACCTGTTTCGATGCCCATGCGCTCACACACAGCGGCAAAAACTTCTAATGGTGTATTGCCTGCGCCAGCACCCAAACCAGCTGCTGAACCATCAATTCGGCTAGCGCCTGCTTCAATAGCTGCAATAGAGTTTGCAATGCCCATTCCAAGGTTGTGATGACCATGAAAGCCGATTTCTGTCTCAGGCTTTAACGTATCGCGTAAGGCTGAAATACAGCGGGTAACATCTTCAGGCAACATATAACCAGCCGAGTCGGTTAGGTAAACAGTTTGTGCGCCGTAAGACTCCATCAGTGCGGCTTGTTCGGCAAGGCCTTTAGCAGTATTTAAATGGGCCATCATTAAAAAGCCGGTAGTATCCATGCCCAATTTGCGAGCAAAAGCGATGTGTTGAGGTGATGTGTTTGCTTCCGTGCAATGCGTGGCGACATGAACACTACGTGCACCTGCATCATAAGCGGATTGAAGTTCCTTCATCGTGCCCATTCCAGGAATCAGCAAAACCGACACAATAGCTTGCTTCATTAAAGGGGCGACGGCAGAAATGTATTCTTCATTAGTGGCCATTGAAAAGCCATGCTGCAATGAATTACCACCCAGCCCTGCACCATGTGTGACTTGAATGTATGGAACGTTTGCATCATCTAATGCGGTTGCAACGCGAACCATTTCTTCAACAGAAATTTGTTCACCCTTGGCATGCATGCCATCACGCAGGCACATGTCATGTAAAATAACTTTGCGGCCATCTAATGAGCTTAGTTTTTCGGTTGTTGACTCTGACATTACGCAGCCTCCACAGGTTTAAGAGTTATTGTTCCATTTTGAATTTCTTCCGCGAACATCTCTGCCGTTCTAGTGGCAGCAGCAGTCATTACATCAAGGTTGCCAGCGTATTTGGGTAAATAGTCACCAAGCCCTTCAACTTCCATAAACACAGAAATTTTATTGCCATCAAAAATAGGCCCATTAATAAGCTTGTAGCCTGGGACGTACTTTTTAACTTCTTCAATCATATTTAGGATGGACTCAACGATCTTGTCTTCCTGTGGTTTATCATCGGTAATACAGTAAATAGTATTACGCATAATAAGTGGGGGTTCAGCAGGGTTAATGATCGCTAAGGCCTTGCCTTTACGAGCACCGCCAACCGTTTCAATAGCACTGGAGGTTGTATAAGTGAACTCGTCAAGGTTTTCACGAGTACCAATGCCAACAGACTTTGAAGCAAGGCTGGCCACAATCTCTGCATACTCAACAGATTGAATGCCTGATACCGCGCTGATAATAGGAATAGTGGCTTGCCCTGCACATGAAATCATATTTACGTTCATTTCAAGTTTTTCAGTATGCTGGCTTAAGTTAACGGGTGGGACACATAAGGGGCCAATAGCGGCTGGTGTTAAATCAATCATTAACACGCCAAGCTCATTAAGTTTACGGCTGTTTTCAGCGTGAACATAGGCACTGGTTGCATCAAAGGCTATTTGAATATTGTCTTCAAGCACATGAGGTAATAAACCATCGACACCATCAGAGGTTACCTTGAGGCCCATATTTTTAGCGCGGAGCAAACCTTCAGACTCTGGATCAATACCTACCATCCAAACAGGTTCAAGGTAAGGGCTTCTTTGAATTTTATAGATAAGATCTGTGCCAATATTGCCAGATCCAATCAATGCGCACTTGATTTTTTCCATGATTGTCCTTTAGTTAAATTAAATAGTGGAGAGTTAGTAAGGAGGGTAGATTGGTCGTATTAAATTGAGGTTAGTAACAACTACCGAATAACCATCAACTAATGATACTATTTGAATTACGAAAAAACTACCCTTTTAAAAAGGCTTATGGGGCACTGTAGTCACAAGAAAATTCCCATAAAGTATTAATCTAACTAAATACTCTTTGGTCTATTTCCATTTTAGATGTCTTAACGCCTACTAGGTATAAAAGGTGTATGGCATATACTTATGCTATAAGAGAAAGCGACGTTGTAATTTTAATTTTAATAAAAAGAAAATGTAATGACGAGTAAATTAACGTGTTTTAAAGCCTACGATATTCGAGGTCAACTTGGCGTAGAGCTTAACGAAGAAATTGCTTATAGAATTGGCAGAGCATTTGGTGCGTTCTTGAAAGCAAAGAAGATTGTTATCGGTGGTGATATCCGTGAGACAAGCCCAGCGCTGAAACAAGCCATTGCAAATGGGTTGAAAGATGCGGGAGTCAATGTTGTTGACATCGGTATGGTGGGTACAGAAGAGGTTTATTTTGCTACAAAGTATCTAGGAGTTGATGGTGGTGTTGAAGTAACAGCGAGCCATAACCCTATTAATTATAATGGCATGAAATTGGTGCGAGAGGACTCAAAGCCGATCAGTGGTGATACAGGTTTAAAAGAAATTCAACGAATGGCAGAAGAAAATGATTTTCCTGCTATTGATTACGCTTTAAGAGGTGGTTCGGAGCAAATTTCTACGCTGGATGCATATGTTGATCACTTGCTTAGTTATGTGCAGCCGGAAAAATTAAGGCCACTAAAGTTGGTTGTCAATGCGGGGAATGGAGCAGCTGGACATGTGATTGATGCTCTTGAGCAACGTTTTAACGCGGCGTCTATTCCAATTGAATTCATTAAGGTTCACCACGAGCCTGATGGCCTGTTTCCAAATGGAATTCCTAACCCTTTATTGGTTGAAAACCGTCCTGCAACGGCTAATCAAGTCAAGGCGCACGGAGCAGACTTAGGAATAGCATGGGATGGCGATTTTGATCGGTGTTTTTTGTTTGATGAAAATGGTGAGTTTGTTGAAGGTTATTATATTGTTGGTTTGTTGGCGGAGGCTTTTTTAGTCAATAATCCAGGTGAAAAAATAATTTATGACCCACGCCTGACTTGGAACACCATTGATATAGTTAAGTCCTCAGGTGGTGAAGCTATTATGAGCAAAACGGGGCATGCATTCATAAAAGAACGTATGCGAAAAGAAGATGCCGTGTACGGTGGTGAAATGAGTGCACATCATTATTTTAAAGACTTTGCTTATTGCGATAGCGGCATGATTCCTTGGTTATTGATTATTGGCTTATTAAGCACTAAAAATAAAAAACTCTCAGAGTTGGTGGCAGAAAGAATAGCCGCATTTCCATCATCGGGTGAAATCAATAGTCAATTAATTGACCCAGATGCTTCAATAAAGCGTGTTCTTGAAGCATTTAAGGCACAAGCAAATAAAATAGATGAAACAGATGGCATTGGCCTGGAGTTTGATAACTGGCGTTTTAACTTAAGGCAATCGAACACAGAACCGGTTGTGCGTTTAAATGTTGAGTCGCGTGGAGATATAGCCTTAATGGAAGAAAAAACAAAAAAAATATTACAGATACTAACAGACACAGATTAAATGTGTAAGGCTGGGTATATGAAAATAGAAGCTATTTTAGTTAACTAATCTATCTCGTACTTACATGGCCTAAAGATCAGAAGCTTGTTGTCTTGTGCAAAATGAAAGAACCACTTGATAACCGTTATTCAACACCTGATGATGATAAGACCAGCCCAATTTTGTAGCTAATTTATCGATTAGCTTAATGCCTATACCATAGCCATCATCTAGGTTTTCTTTTTCAATATAGTTGGGTGCACGTGGGCTACTTTTTTCTTTATTTATAACAGTAAGTATTTGACTATTAAGGTTTATCTTTACCGAGCCACAATAAGTATGTTGGTATGCATTACGGATAACATTCCCTATCATTATTTCAGTCGCTGTTTTAGGTAAAATTAGCTCACAGTTTTCTAAATGACAGTTAACGATGACTTCTTTACCTGACAGCAAGTACATTAAATTTTCACTGATCTGTTCAATCATTGTCTTAATATTGATGGCGTTTAGCGGCAGGGTTTCATGAGTATCCCTTCCAAGCCATAACAGTGTTTCGGTTACGTCAGCCATCGTTTTTGAGGCGTGATCAATGCGAGCAATGGCATTATTGCCTTTAATATTATCGGCAGCGACGACTCTTTGCAAAAGTTCACTGCTGCTGCGAATAACGGCAATAGGGGTGCGTAATTCATGGCTGGCATGGTTAACAAACTCTCTTTCGCGATATAACGCCGTGCGAACATCTTGCAAACTGTTATGAATAATATGTGCAAGGGCATCTAGTTCTTTGTATTTAAATGAAGGAATGGGTGAATCGAGTTGTTTCTCATCTAGCTTAGCGGCCCACTGTTGAAGCTTTTCTACTGGCTTTGTGACGCTGCGCATAAGAAACTGCAAAGCAAGCGCAAAAGAAGCCAGAGCAATCAGACCAAGCAGTATGTTATAGATAATGCGATTGATATGAAAAGGTCTGGTTTGACGAGTGGGTGGGGCCTCAAAAGCTTGTGATACATAGCGAATATCGCCATTTGGTAAGCGTGCCAGCAAAGCAAACTGTGCAGATTCCGGTCTTTTAAACCAATTTGGTTTGTTAATGTTTTTTAACAATACGTATGGCTGAAAGTCGGTGGGTTTAAAGCTTGAGCGAATTTTTTCAGGTAACTCGTTGTATTGATCTGAAATGTAAAAATCAAGAATTTTTGCACTACCGCTGGTATCTAATTCAGCTCTTTCAGCAACACGAATCATGGTTCTTTTTAGCATGCCGTCCATGCCATCAAAAAAACTATCACTGTTTTGAATTGAAAAAAGAATGATCAAAATGGCTGCAAGGCTAAATAATGACCACAAAATATAACGGCGTAAACTAAGTCGTAAATCATTCACCATACTATCTGCGCTCCTGCTTGTTATCGGTTTGCTCAATGTCATTATCGTCTGCAACCTTTGAGGGCGGGGTGCTTGTTAAAGCAACACAAAAACCAGCGTTTGGAAGTGCTTTTACTTCTATATTAGAGTCGCCTTGAGCCAGCAATTTTCGTAGGTTATGAATATGCACTTTTAAGGTATTACTTTCAGGCGCTTCATCTTTCCAAACGGCGTCGATAAGGCGCTGGCGACTGACGGCATTACCTTGTTCACGAAGTAGTACTTGAAGGATTTTAAAGGTGGTTGGGCTGAGCTTTAAAGGACCCTCGTTAACAGAGGCTATTTGTGCTTTTAGATCTAAAGAAACATTACCAAATTGGAGTTTTCTTATTTGTCCAGAACGTCGTGTCGACAGTGTGATCACGCGGGCGACTAACTCAGCCATCTCAAAAGGTTTTACTAAGTAATCATCAGCACCCATTTGAAAGCCTTCTAGTTTACTTTCTAGCTTGTCTCTGGCAGTTAGCATAATGATAGGGGTATCATCACCTTGATTTCTTACATGTTCGCAGACACGAAACCCATCCATTTTTGGCAGGTTGATATCAAGGATGATAACGTCGAATCTTTGTGCATCCATTAAGTTCAAAGCGGCAATACCGTTAGCGACATGATCGCAGGCCATGTCCTCCAGCTCTAAATAGTCAATAATATTGCCTGCAAGGCCTAAATTATCTTCTACCAATAATACTCGTATCATCTGCTCTCCAGTGTGCATTGATCGTTTTAGCTATGCTTGTTTTCTGTAGTTGGCTGCTTCATTTTGCTAAACGGCTGGCTCGATAACGCACGGTTAAAGACGCCAGAGATGTCATCGTAAATTAACAATAAAGCGGGGGTTAATAAAAGCGTGATTACCGTAGCAAATAAAATACCATAACCCAGTGATGCTGCCGCCGGGATTAAAAATTGTGCCTGCATCGATGTTTCGCCTAATATTGGGTATAAGCCTGCAAATGTGGTGATAGAGGTGAGCAGTACAGCGCGCAAACGACTTGTGCACGCTTCGATAACAGCGGCTTCTATCGCTAAACCTTCTTGACGTAAGGTATTAAAACGCGAAACCAGTAATAAACTATCATTCACCACGACACCGCTTAGCGCCAAGACGCCATTGAGTGATAATAAGCTCAACATAAGCCCGTTAGACCAATGCCCAATAATGGCGCCGACTATTCCGAAAGGGATGGCTGTCATTATAATTAATGGCTGCACATATGATTTTAATGGAATAGCTAACAGCGCAAAAATAGACAATAACGCGAGAATAAATACGCTTTGCATTGAGCTTTGTGTTTCGGCTTGCTCTTCGGCTTCTCCGGCAAAATACAGGGATAAATCCTGGTATTGTCGTTCCAGCTGAGGAGCAAAACTTTCGTTTAGGTGGTTGACCAGTTCAGTAGAAGTAATCAGATCGCCGTCAACCGATGCGCTTACAGTGAGTGCTCGTAGCCCGTTAATACGCACCACCTGTTTTTGTTGTACATCGGGAATAATGCTGGCAACAACACTTAAAGGAACAACCGTGCCATCGGTCAACCGTACTTGCGTTGTTAATACATCGGAGGGATTCATTCGGTCTTTTGCTGGGTAACGCACTCTCACTTTAACTTCATTTTTATCACGCAGGTAACGTTGAACAACTTCACCGCCAAATGCTTTAAGCAACTGTTGAGATAGGCTTCTGGTATCCATCCCCATGGCGCGTCCTTGTGGCGTTAGCTCAAAACGCATCATCGCTTCGCCTGGTGTCAAAGAGCTTTCGATGGCATACACGCCATCGATTTCAGATAGCTTTTCTATGAAGGCGTTGTTCACCGCCGTCAAGGTATCTTCATTAATGCTTTTAAGCTCAACTTTAAAGCCTTCGACCATTTCACGACGAGAGCGAATTTTTAAACTTTTTACGCCTTCTAAATTTCCTGCTAGTTGATTCCAGCGTGCGGATAGCTCATCTAAAGAATAGGGCTTGGCTTCATCTAGCGAAATAGTGAGGCTGCCACTTTGGTCGCCATTTGCCAATATTTGCAAACTACCAATGCCGGTTCCTGATTTATTCTTTTCTTGTAATAATTGTTTGTCAGCTTCCAATACTGCTTGCTCAAGCGTTAATAGGTTTTTTTCATTTTGACCAAAACTCGCGTCACTGTGCAAAGCCATATTGGCTGTGACGGTATCACCTTGCATGCTGGGGAAGAAGCTAACACGTACCGCACCGGTAAGCGGCAAGCTGATAACAATGATAAAAACAGCAATAAAAAACATAATGGCCGCATAACGATACGCAATAGTAAGCTTAAGCAGTCGTTTGTATACTCGATAGTTAAACCACTGCAAGCCATTGTCAGCGGCTGTTTGTATTTTATTCCAGATGCCTGCTAAGCCGGTTCTTGTTTGCTGTTTGGTGGGTAAATGGGCTAAATGCGCCGGTAAAATTAGTTTTGACTCAACCACCGATAACAATAAACACAGGGTAACAACCGTGCCGAATTGTGAATACAAGGTACCTAAACCACCCGACACATTAGATAAGGCAAGAAACGTGGCGACCGTTGTTAACACACCAAATAACGTTGGTATAGCAACTTTATGGGTGCCTAATATGGTGTTATCCAAGGTATCGCCATGCTGTTTTCTCGTAGAGTAAACACTTTCGCCTATAACAACTGCATCATCCACCACAATACCTAATGCCATAATAAAGCCAAAGGTGGTCATTTCATTTAATGTCATGTCGGTGTAGTTGCCGGTCATGAAATACAGGGTGCCGAAGAAGATGAACGGCAAACCGGCTGCAACCCAAAAAGCGACACGTAAATTTAGGAATAACGCGAGGGTTATAAAAACCAGCGCTACTCCCATTAAAGCATTATTGGTTAGCAGGCTTAAACGCTCGGTGATCATGATGCTTTTGTCGTACCAAGTTTCCAGTTCAACGTCTTCAGGTAGTAAGCCTTTTTGATGCCAGGCTTCAACCACTTCATGGGCTTGTTTTACCATGCTGGTGATGTCACCGTATTCATCCATCATCACTTGAATGCCATAACCATTTTTGCCGTTGTAACGCGATAGTTTGTAGCTGTCATCGGCGAATATATCAGTCACTTTGGCTATATCGCCAACCGTCAGTACCACGCCATTTGAATGGGTAATCAGTGGAATATCAGCAAAGTCTTTCGCGTAGTAGGCTTGTTCTGATGCTTTTAAGCGAATGACTTTTTCTTTGTTGCGCAAGCTGGTGGTTAGGGCGGTATTAGACTCTTGGTTAATAACCTCCGACACCGAAGAAAGGGATAAACCGTAAGCCTGTAATTTGGCTTCGTCGATTTCAACAGAGATCATGGGGTCAATAAAGATACTGGCATTTACGTCTCTGATGTCAGACTTTGCAAGTAAGTCACGTTCAAGTTGTTCACCTAAATATTGCAAAGTGCTGTGGTCTACATCACCATAAAGTTGCACCCAGATGGCGTGTTGTTGCCGGCGGGCTTTCTCTATAACAGGTTTTTCTGCATCGGATGGAAAATTATAAATACTGTCTACTTCGGCCTTAATGTCAGTAAAAAGCACATCGAGGTCATATTCGGTTTCTTTTTCAACTTGTACCGTTGATCCGTTGGCAAGAGACGTTGAAGTAATCCGTTTGATACCTAGGAGGGCTTCTAGGGCATTTTCAATTTTTATTGCAATGCCTTCTTCTGCTTGTTCTGCATCACCACTATCGTAGACCATAGAGATGGTAATAAAGCGAGGCTCCATACTCGGAAAGGCTTCTTTTCGAATGTCATTCATGGAGACTAAACCAAGAATGATTAAACTAACCATCAGTAAATTGGCTGCAACAGGGTTTTGAGTAAACCAAGCAATAATGCCCTTGTGCTCAGTCATTATTTGATTCTCCAGTCGTTGCTTCAATAACAGCCTGCACCCGAGTGTTGGCCAAATAGCTGTTTAAGGGCCGAGAAACGATGAGCGCATTTTTAAGTTGTTGGTATGGGCTGATAAATGCAAAACCTTTATTTTCAAATAACACGTTTGGGGTAAATTTTTGCAAGGTGTTGTTGTTCGGTGAAATAAACCAGACTTCTTGTTTTTGAGAGACAGCTGAAGCGGGTATTTTCCAAATATTATCTAATTTAATGCCTTGTATTTGAGCACTAACAAAACTACCCAAAAGGAGTGGGGGTTGTTGGGTAAGTGGTTTGTTTAAACTAACAATCGCATTTCGTTGTCGGGTGGTCATATCTTGATGAAGTTCTACACGAGATACATTGGCCTGCCACTGAATATTTGTTGAAGCATCCAACAAGGTAACTGGCCAGTCTAGTTCAGCTTGCGAGGTATAACTGGGTAGCAATGTCCATTGACTAGGTGATAAACCAATGGCTATTTCGGCACTATCGACAGAATATAGTTTTGCGACAGCCCCTCCAGTTTGAATATAACTACCGGGTGATACCTCTCGGCTAATAACCAGTGCATCAAAGGGTGCTGTGACCTCAGTTAACGCTACATCACGTGTTGCCGATGCCACGGTTTGCCGAGCTTTTTCTAATGCCGCCTGAGCAGCTTTTAATTGTGGTGCTCTTAAAACCAGGTCTGACGCAGGGTCACCATCTAGACCTGAACGATTCCATTCATCACGTGCTTGTATGCCTAGTAAACGCTCTTCTTCCAACGATACAATGGCTGCTTGATAGTCTGACTGAGCGCTTGCTAAGGCTTTTAAGTAGGGCGTCTTGTTAATAAACGCCAGTGTTTCACCTGCTTTTATTAAAGCACCGGTTTTAAAGTTAGCGGCTATTTTATCGATTTGTCCATTTACTTGAGCGATTAAGCTTAAGCTGTCAACGGGTTGAACTTCGCCATAGCCTTTTACAACGGCATGATAGCTAGCGGCAGACACTTTATAAACACCAACTTGCGCTTGAGAATTATCACTGTTTCTTTTAGTTGCATCAGCTTCGGTTTCGCTAGCGTTGTTATTGCGAGCCTTTTCGGTTTGCGCTGGCAGGTTTCGCGGCGGCTTGGCAGAAGTTGTGCTTCTATCAACTTCAACACGGCTATTGTCCTTATTTGCCGGCTGATTGCCCCGAGGCTTGTTTGCTTTTCCAGCGTCCATATTCATCAGGGTATAAGTGATGGCGATAACAATAGTTGCTAGTGCAATTAAACTGACAAAAAGTTTTTTATTTTTCATAGGGCACTCCAAGGCCTAGTGCTAGGCCTAAGTTAATACGATTTTGAAGTTGTGATGCTTGCAGCTGAATGAGCTGGCTTTGTAAGTCGAATCGGCTGTTGTACACCGACACTAAATCAAGAATATTGGCCAGTCCTTGACGATATTGGCCTTCAATGGTTTTAACGCTTCGTTCGGCATTATCAATGGCCATGCTGGTATATTTTTTTCTGTCAGTTAATGCCCGTTCATTGTCTAGTGCGTTTTGTGTTTCTTGTACCGCGTTTAATAGCGACTCTTGATATAGCCACCAAGCGTTCACAGAGGCTAGTTTTTCTATTTCCACCTGCGCGCGTAGTGCTCCACCTTGAAACAACGGCGCCGTCATCTGCCCAAGTAAACTCCATAATGGATTAGTAAATAAGGCGTCAGTAGCAGAACTAGCACTATCGCTTAATGCAGCTGAAAGGTTAATACTGGGCAATAAAGCTTTATAAGCAACATCAACCTCAAATTCAGACGCTTTGAGTGTGTAATAAGCCGCTTGTAAATCTGGTCTACGCGATAGATTTTGCTTAGGTAGGTTCGCTAAAGGGAGCAGTACATCAGGAAAACTAAAGGATTGATCTAGCTCGGTTAGGCTTTGATCTTGTCGACCTAACAACACCGCAAGTGTACGCCTAGCCGTTGCTAAGTTATATTCATATTGAGCAAGTGTTGCCTGTATGGTGGCACTGCTTGTTCTGGCCGTATCCAAATCATCTAATGAGCCCAAGCCGGTGCGGTAACGGTTTAAAATAACCGTTTCATTATTTTCAAATACTGTTAGCCGAGCGCGTTCTATATTCAAGAACTGTTGCTGGCTTAAAATATTAATATATTCACGTAAAACATTGGCCACCAAGCTGTCGCGAGCTGATTGGTAAGCAGCTTCAGCACTTGCTGCCTGAAAGTTAGCAGCGCTGACACCATTACTGATCTTTTGCCATAAGTCCAGCTCCCAGCTGATATTAAGGTTGTTGCTATAGCCAGAATTCTCATTCTTTGCTTTGCTAGCACTGCTTCCAGCACTTAAATTAACATTTTGGTCTGCTTCTGCGACATCGATAGCAACCTGAGCCGTTCGTAACGTCATTAATGTTTGTTGTAAATTGGCATTATTGTTTAATGCCTCTTGAATAAAATTCGTAAGGTTTGGTATTGCCTGAATATCGACTAGGTCTGTTAATTGGCTGACATCTTCGGCAGTAGCATCCTGTGCTTGCCATGTCACCATTTGCCCCGTTGTATTCAGAGCCGATTCGCTAAGCTGTTTATTACCTAAGTTCGCACATGCATTTAATACCAAAGACACTGCGAATAGGCTGAGCGATTGAATCACTTTATTCATATAAAACACTCCCATGTTTTAAAGTTTTGTTGAGTTTAGTATGACAAAAGTAGGGTTAAGGCAGGGTTAAGAGTGAACTTAAATAGAAAACTCAGGCTTATTTAGCAGGTTGTAGGGGTGAGGGAAGGGCGAAAAAGAGATGTGGAGAGGCGTTTATACTAGAGCATTGAGGTGTTGGAATGCAGCCGGATTTTGCACAAGCGGCAGTTTAGTAAAGTTTTCGACAGCTATTCAGACCAACCTCAAGGTGTAAGCCTTTTTTACCTGAAAAACGGCAAATTTTTGTTGTTGTGCTTCCGTCAGATTTTATACGCGGCTTAGCATTTTTAATTTTTATGTTGGTTAATGGCATATGGGGGCAACTCAATTTTGATAAGACTTGTTGCCCCTAATGTTGCCCAATTTGAGATGTGATGCGAATAGATCGAGGTGGGTGGGTTGGGGTGCTAGATGCAAGAAACCCTGCTACATAGCAGGGTTTCTTGGACTTTCTTGGACTTTCTTGGTCTGTGTTAGACTGGTAAATGGTGGTGGGACGGGACGCGGGTTCAGTTCCCTAACTCGGCAACCGAACAAGTCCATTAAATACCTGCGATTAGCTATCGATATTTATGCCCCTAACCAACCCTAATTAGCTTGATTTGATCCGTAGTTTTGAGCGTTCATGGTGGTTGCCAAATAGTTCAACGCAGGCTTTTTTTATGACGGCAATACACATGAGAGTCGGCTTGTGTATCGCTGGGGGGAGACGACTTTAAAGAGGCTCGTAGATTACGAAGCCTGAGCAAAGTTGCATTATTCAGAGGTGTTCTCGCCACTTTTCCTAAGTGCTGTAAGGTACCTATAAAAATATCGAAAAGCCGATAATTTTTCTTGATTTCTGCCAAATTAGGCTTAAAATTGCCCCCTTTTTCGAAAGCCCCTAGAGGATTTATGTACTCCTAGCCCACGCGTTTTCCCACTGATGAGAAGACGCGCAAGCTTACAGCGACGTCTTGATGATGGCGCTGCCCCCTTTCCCATAAGGGTTGGCCGCCGCAAATAGACTCTATACAGTGAGGAATGCCTGATGGTAGATAAATCTCCATCTGGGTCACCATTGGTGGCCACTCCATATGACGCTTCCTGGTCAATTGCCAAAAGCCTTGAGCTTTATGGCGTACGCGACTGGGGAGAAGGCTATTTTGATATCTCGGCAGCCGGAGAGCTGGTCGCACAGTTGCCATTGGGTAAACAAGCCAGCCAGGTTGCTCTGCTCGATATTATTCAGGGTATGAAAGAACGCGGCATCGAAATGCCGAGTATTCTGCGTATCGAAAACCTGTTGGATGACCGCATTAAAGCCTTAAATGAAGCTTTTAAGCACGCGATCAACGAGTATTCATACCAAAATCACTACCGTGGTGTCTTCCCCATCAAGGTAAACCAGCAATGCCATGTCATAGAAGAGATTGCTGATTTTGGGGCCGGATACCATCACGGGTTTGAGGCAGGCAGTAAGGCCGAGCTGATTATCGCGCTGAGCAAGCTGAAAGATGATCAGAGCCTGATTATCTGTAATGGCTATAAGGATTCAGAATTTATTGAATTGGGCCTTTACGCCAAGGAAATGGGCCTGAAGTGTTTCTTTGTTTTGGAAACACCCTCAGAGCTGCCAATTATTCTTGAGTGTAGTCAACGGCTCGGCATAGAACCCTTGTTAGGCGTCCGTATTCGTCCCTTAGTGATTGTTGATGGCCACTGGAACGAAGACAGCGGTGACCGTTCCATTTTTGGTTTATCCACGGCTTCGCTAATCAAGGTGGTAGAGCAACTCAAGGAGAGCAATATGCTGCATTGCCTGCAGCTTTTGCACTGCCACTTGGGTTCGCAAATTCCCAATATCCGTAATATCCGCAGTGGTGTGCTGGAGGCCTGCCGTTTCTATAGTGGGCTGATGGAAGAGGGTGCCCCCATGGGCTTTCTTGATCTGGGAGGCGGGCTCGCTGTTGATTATGAAGGTGCGCGTACGAATAGCCATCACAGTATGAATTATCAACTTGATGAATACTGTGCCAATATCGTTGAAACCATCTGCGAATGCTTAGACCCTTTGGCTATTCCTCACCCGGTGATTATCTCAGAGTCGGGTCGTTCTACCGTTGCTTATTCTTCAATGCTGCTATTTAACGTATTGGATGTGCGCGATCATTGCCCGGCACCGTTACCCGATAGCCTGCCGGGCAGCAGTCATGAGCTGGTGCACAACCTATGGCAGGTGAATCAGGTGGTGGCTGCCGACAATTTTCAGGAGTGTTACAACGATGCCCTGTTTTATCGCGACGAGGTGCGTGAATTATTTCGGCGTGGGCAAGCCAGCTTAAGTGATCGGGCAATAGCCGATAACATCACCCTGGCAGTGCTGGAAAAAGTCGCTGTCGAACTCAAGCAAACAGATAAACATTATCCCGAGTTGAATAACTTGCCCGAAATGCTGGCGGATACGTATTACGGCAATTTTAGCCTGTTTCAGTCCCTGCCGGATATCTGGGCGATAGACCAGGTATTCCCGGTGATGCCGATTCACCGGCTGCAGGAAGAGCCTGATCGGGATGCCCTGATTGCCGATATCACCTGCGACTGCGATGGAAAGATTGACCACTTCTCCAATGCCAAGGGCATTCAGCGCACCACGCGCCTGCATACTGTGCACGAGGGTGAGGAATACTATCTCGGTGTCTTTTTAGTGGGAGCCTACCAGGAAACCCTGGGGGACTTGCACAACTTATTTGGTGATACCAACGTTGTCAGCGTGCATATCCATGCCGATGGCAGCTATGATTTCGTGCGTGAATTTCAGGGTGACAGTATCGCCGATGTCCTTTCCTATGTGGAATACGATACCAAAATCATGACCGAAGAATTTCGCCAGTTGGCAGAAAAAGCCGTTAAGCAGGGAAAAATTACCGCGGCAAAACGCAAGCAAATGATGAAGGCCTTTAAAGCTAGTCTTGATGGCTATACCTATTTTGAGAAAGAGGAACACTGATGAGCAACATTGCAAATAACAAAGTGATGATTATTGGTGCCGGCGGTGTCGGCAATGTGGTTACCCACAAATGCGCACAGCAGGCAGAGACGTTTGCTGAGATTATTCTGGCGAGCCGTACGGAAGAAAAATGCAAGGCCATCGCTGAGAGCGTCAAAAAGAATACGGGCGTTACTATTCGTACTGCGCAGGTCGATGCAGACAACGTACCTGAACTGACGACTTTATTAAATAACGAAAAGCCATTTTTGGTGATTAACGTCGCCTTGCCCTACCAGGATCTGACCATTATGGACGCCTGCCTGGCAGCGGGCGTTCACTACATGGACACCGCCAATTACGAGCCTTTGGATACCGCCAAATTTGAGTACAAATGGCAATGGGCTTACCAGGACAAATTCAAAAATGCCGGTCTAACCGCCTTGTTGGGCAGCGGTTTTGACCCGGGTGCCACCAACGTATTCACCGCGTACCTGGCTAAGCATTATTTTGATGAAATTCATACACTTGACATTATTGATGTAAACGGTGGTGATCACGGCTATCCCTTTGCCACCAATTTTAATCCCGAAATCAATATCCGCGAAGTGAGTGCTGAATGTCGGCACTGGGAAAATGGCGAGTTTGTCACCACGCCGCCGATGAGCAAAAAAGCCTCCTTTACCTGCCCCGACGGCGTAGGGACCTACAACATCTATCGCATGTATCACGAGGAGTTGGAGTCGCTGTCGCTGCATTACCCGAGCCTCAAAAGAGCGCAATTCTGGATGAGCTTTTCGGACAATTATCTGAAGCATCTGGAAGTATTGGAAAATGTCGGCATGACTGGCATTGAAGAAGTGGAGTATGAGGGTCAGAAAATTGTACCGATTCAATTCCTTGCCAAACTGCTGCCTGACCCATCGACTCTGGGGCCAAGAACCAAGGGAAAGACCTGTATTGGTACGGTTGTGCAAGGTGTAAAAGCGGGCAAGCCGAAAATCATGTACTGCTACCAAATCTGTGACCATGAAAGTTGTTACCGCGAAGTGCAATCGCAGGCCATCTCCTATACCACGGGTGTGCCAGCGATGATTGGCGCAAAGTTGATGTTCGAACAGCAGTGGCTGGAACCGGGTGTGTTTAACATCGAACAGTTTGATCCCGACCCCTTTATGGAGGCGATGAACGCCTGTGGTTTACCCTGGAAAGTGATTGAGCTCGATGGCTTCGATCTTGAAGGGCAGACGGATTCATAATGCAGTTCACCGATTTTACCCGGTTGGATCTACAGCGCCTGCCATCACCCTGTTTTGTGATTGATGAAGTGGCGGTTGAGCGCAATCTGAAGATATTGCAGAACGTAGAACAACGCAGCGGCGCCAAAGTCTTGCAGGCTCTCAAGGCGTTCTCATTGTGGTCATTGGCACCGCTGACGCGACAGTATTTGTCGGGTACCTGCGCCAGTGGTTTACATGAAGCCAAACTGGGTAAGGAGCACTATGGCGGCGAAGTACATGTTTTTTCTGCCGCGTTTTCCGAGAAAGATTTATCTGAACTGTTAGGTTTTGCTGACCATATTGTTTTTAACAGCTGTTCCCAGCTACTGCACTTTGCAAGCCTATGTGAGCAGGCGAAACACTCGCGCCCTGAATTACAGTTTGGCCTACGGGTTAACCCCGAACACTCAGAAGGGGATGTTCCGCTGTATGATCCCTGTGCCGAGGGTTCTCGGCTGGGAGTTACTCGTAAGCAGTTGGATCGCTATTTGGCGCAAGACGATTTTCAACAAGCCTTCGCACTGATATCCGGATTGCATTTCCATACGCTGTGCGAGCAGGATTTCTTACCGTTGAAACGAACCTTAACCGTGGTCGAAGAAAAATTCTCAGATATTCTGGCTAATATGGCCTGGGTGAATTTTGGCGGTGGTCACCATATTACACGCCCAGATTATCAGATCGATGCCCTTGTCGATTGTGTTCAGCAGTTCAAACAGCGCTATCAGCTTGAGGTTTATTTAGAACCGGGGGAGGCGATAGCCATCGGCAGCGGGGTATTGGTTACCGAAGTGTTAGATATCGGTTTTAATCAATTACCACAGGTGATTTTGGATACCTCTGCCACCTGCCATATGCCCGACACACTGGAAATGCCATACCGGGCCGATATTCTCGGTGAGGTTGAAGCGACAGATGAATCTCATACTTACCGCCTGGGCGGGTTGACTTGTCTGGCGGGTGACGTAATGGGTAATTACAGCTTTGCAAAACCGTTAGCGGTGGGCGACCGCATCGTCTTTGAAGATATGGCCCATTACACCATGGTTAAAACCACAACCTTTAACGGCACCCAATTACCGGCTATTGCGATATGGAACTCCGTCACCGATGACTTGCGAGTTGTGCGTGAGTTTGGTTACGACGACTTTAAAAACAGGCTGTCATAAGCGTGCTTTAAAGCAAAGAAAGGGCAACATGATGATCGACAAACAAGGACAACCTACTATTTTTCTGGCATCTGAAATTGAGCAGTGCCCGTTGGCAGAAGCGGCTTTCGCCGTGTTGCCAGTGCCTTATGAAAAGACCGTCTCCTACGGTTCGGGTACCGCAAGAGGGCCCGAAGCCATACTGGTTGCATCCGAACAGCTGGAAACCTGGGATGGGCACTCCAATCCATCCTCCCTGGGTATTCACACTTGCATGGCGGTCGATTGTTCAGGTCAGGCCGAGGATGTGATTGAGTCCATTGCTATGGCAGTTAAGCAGATCCTTGACGCTGGCAGCATGCCGGTAGTGTTAGGTGGTGAGCACACGGTTACCTATGGTGTGATCAAAGCTTACCTTGACGCTGGGGTAACAGACTTTGGTGTGGTGCAGATAGATGCCCACGCGGATTTGCGTGACGCCTATGAAGGAGATCCATTAAGCCACGCATCGGTGATGAAGCGCATCGTTGACGAAGGCATCCCCCTATATCAACTGGGCATCAGAGCCTACTGTGGAGAAGAGAAGGCTATTCGGGAAAGCAATCCGCACATCTATTACCAGGATGCCGATGAGCTAGTGCCCCAGGCAATCCAGAGTATTCAGCTACCCGATGCGTTTCCTGAAAAAGTTTTTTTTACGGTCGATATTGACGGCCTTGATCCCTCCGTTTTTCCCTCCACTGGCACACCAGTACCCGGTGGACTCGGCTGGTACCAAACCTTGAATCTGTTTGAATCTGTCGCCAGGCATCGACAAATTATCGGTTTCGATATTATGGAGTTTTCGCCGCTCCAGAATCTTCACGCCTATGACTTTGCCGCAGCGTTACTCAGTTATAAAATGATGGGTATAGTACAGCGAACGTCAAATATGATGTCGTGAAGAGAGAGAAAGTTACCTTTTGAGAAGTCAAGTAATAGAAAGTGTTGCTCTTTGAAAACGCTTTACTATGACGTATGTATTTGACGTGGTTTGATCCTGTGCTGGAGTATGAGGCCAGCTGCTTGGAGGGAGTAGGTTTGAAGCTGTTTGAGGGCGAGTTAATAGGCAATTGTCCGCATCAGCCCTAATTTCTGGTCGTAAAGTTGGGGGGTAATCGTCGTTCTTTGGCATCCATTTCACCGCGACATACATTACGTCCTGTAAATAAAAAGCCCTAATGGCTGGTGAGGGCTCATTAGGGCTTAAAAATTTGGTGGTGGGACGGGACGCGGGTTCAGTTCCCGTTATCTCAACCGATGAAGTCCATTAGGCACCATAGCTAACGATAAAAGAATTATAGCTAGGGCCTGAGTGCCAGAGCAGCTGATGCGCTGGGTGTGGGCTGGTGGGCGAAAGCTAAACGGCCTCCGCAAACGGAGGAGTGCTGAATCAATAAGTTATCGGTTACAAGCTTAAAAACCAGTCAGGCTCGACGGTCACTTTTTCAACAAGCTCTGTTTTGACTCCAAGTGAAAGCTCTTTCAGTTTGTCAGCTAGCTGGTCTCCATCGACCAAATCAATAGGAGCCGCGCCATCTCTGTTTGCTTCTTCAATGGCAGCTTTAGTAAAGCTGCCTGTCGTAATGAACATGCCCCGGTCTGCTCGACCAACTGTAGCGCCTCTAAAATCTCGTATTTCTGGGGCGCCTACAGAGCCTTTGTATTTCTTGCATTGGAAGGCAATATGGAAACTCATTAGCCCATTTATGCGGGCGATGCCTTTTCCATCAATGCCACCATCACCCGTCCTGCCAGTCACTTCCACATGAACAAAGCCAGATTCACGTAATAGTCTCTGCGTTAATCGCTCGAAAGCATCGGGACTCATTTCCTCAATCAAAACATGATGCAACTTCTCTCGCCAGGCAAGTGCTTCTTCAGGAGAGTCGTCAACTGACGAAGAAGGGTCGCTGGGGTCTACAATTTTGTCATTAGTCTTCTTATCCATTGAACGGACAAAGTTAACGATCTCTCGGCTATCAATTTCCGGGGCGTGCTTGGCCTTATCAGTTAACGCCCACACGCCACGAGAAGAGTTTTCCAGATAGCCTGCTTTTTTAAGGTAGGTTCTGGCCCAAGCTAATCGGTAGCCGATCTCTGTTTGGCTGCTTTTTTCGGGGTTGTGCAGAACTGCTAGTGTTTCTTCATCAAACTTTTCAAGCTCGACAACTTCTTCGTATATCTCGTCGATGCTGCCTGAGCCCCCAAGGTTTACTAATGCCTTTAATAGCGGCAGCATAAGTTGATCGAATGTGACCATTATTTTTTCTCCTGGAAACTCTTTTGTAAAAGAACAAGTAGGCGTTCTCTGATTGAAATAGCTGACTCACCTAAATTAACAGTACAAAACCATATTGGGTGACCTTGAATTGTTACCATCTCAGCGACTTCTTTATCTACTGTCGGGTGAAGTAACATGCCAATGCTTTCAAGTGATTTGGGGGCCGAAGTGTCTTCCTGACTTCTAAGGTAAGTATACATTTGGTAGATATAACCACTGCGAAGAGTCTCTTCTCTATGCCAACCTTTGGTGGTCACTGAATTGAATTTTGTGTCGATTACCAAACGCTTGTCTGATGAACGATTATCAATAATGATGTCTGTTTTCATGCTGGGAAGAATTTCATCGATCCCTGAACTTTTATCTGATATCTGCCAATCAAACTGTTTTCCAGCCAATACTCGCCACTCTCTTTTATCTAGTGCTACGGCATAAAAACCCGCTACAGCTTTTTCAAATAATTTTCTAAGCCACTCTTTTTGAGTATCAGGAGCTGTTAGATGAAATTGACCGTCAAACTCTGTGGGTAAAGCAAGTGAAAAAGCCAAATCGGCTGCAGCAACCATCTTCTGATCGCTAATGTCATGGCGACCAAATCTTTCCGACTTTCCGCTGTAATTTATTGGCTTTGCCTTGCTCACACCTAGACGTTCTAAACTCAGCATTAAGGCTCGGCATTTATGCGCAAGAGTTGTTTTAATATTCAGCTTTGATATACGTTCTAATGCAGATCTAACATAGCGATTGCGCGGAGTATCTACCGTTAACTCATCAAAACGACAGCATACCTTTCCTTTTTCAAGTAGCCTTTGCCGCTCGGTGGTTAGGGTATCTATGCGTCCACGAACTCGACTGATTACAGCAACTTTCGGTTCATACCCATAGCTTAAATTTCGCATCATGCGCTCTTCAACTTGATGGCAGAGAATCTCGGCAACCAAATCGGCTATGTCTTCTGGGTTGTCTTCTACGTCGACTTTATTGGTGCCTAGGTGGCGATAAAGATCTGAAGCATAGAGCATCAACAACCACAGGTTACGAACAGGAATCTTTCCTAATCGTCTCGACGAAGTGGTTTGGCTTTGTGCTTCAATAACGGCAGACACTAGATGCCTTCAACCAAAGCGTCTTTGGATTTGATAGCGCGTTCTATATCGTCAAACCAGTATTCTTCAAGAAGCGGCCCAATTTCAGTTTCTACGACACCTTGAAACCATGCTGCAGCATCTTCAATCTTTGTATTTAACGGTGGTGTTACATAACTGTGGCCGATTTTAAACTGAGGACCCAAGTTACGATCTTTTGAGATCTCGTTATTTAGTGAGACTATGCGCTGCTCAATTAACTGCAAAAAATCGTTATCAATACCAGCCTTACTATGAACCCAGTTGCGCCATGCCTCACCGAGCGCTGGCTTAAGATCAAAAAATGCGAATCGGCGACGTAGCGCAAGGTCAACAAGTGCTAATGAACGGTCGGCAATATTCATAGTGCCGATAACATAAAGGTTAGCGGGAATATGGATTCTTTCGCCTTCAGCTCGACGATAACTAAGCTCTAAAGCTTCGCTTGGCGTACGCTTGTCAGCCTCTAATAATGTGAGCATTTCGCCAAAAATCTGAGCAGGGTTTCCTCTGTTAATTTCTTCGATAACGACAACGTGTTTGATGCTCGCATCTTTTTTGGCTTCATTAATCATTTCCAGAAATGGGCCATCAACGAGAGTTAGTTTTCCTTCGCCTGATGGTCTCCAACCACGCACAAAATCTTCATATGATAGATTGGGGTGAAACTGAACAGCACGCAGGGAGTTTTCGTCCTTTTGGCCCATTAACGCATATGCAAGTTTCTTTGCAAGCCATGTCTTACCAGTTCCCGGAGGGCCTTGGAGAATAAGGTTTTTCTTATGTCTAAGCTGAGTAATTATTTTTGCAATGCTTTCTCTTTCAAGAAAACAACCATCGGCAATGATGTCGTCAATTGTATAAGGTTCAATAGGCGCAGTCTGAACAGCAACTTCGTCTTCTTCTGCCGATAGCTCCTCGTCATCAAGGTCAGTAGCATTCGGATGAGCGGATGTGTCGGTATCCTTAAATAGCCAGGCCGAGAGCGACAGTTCTGGAAAAGAGTGTACGGGGTAGGCGTCCTCTTGAAATCGTGTTTCTAGATCATCAATCAGGCCGAAGTAATCTCTTGAGCTACAGCGACCTTTTTCACCATTCTTGCCTATTTCTAAACCCAGCTTTTTAGTGATGTATATCTGTGATTGGCCATCAAGTGTCAGATACTTCCATGGTCTAATCCAATACAGCCCCATTGAGAGGTTCCAGCCGGTTCCCCAGCATTTAGTCGCAGTTTCATAAGCGTCGTAAAGTGCCTCTGCGGTATCAGTTTCTGAGTTATTAGCGTGTTCTATGGCGGCCTCAAAAAGGTTCCATAATGTATCAATGTCATGTTCACCCCGTCGGTATTTGTATCCAAAAAACCAAGAGCGCTGATTATTAACAACAGGGATACCTTCAAAGGAATTAGGAACAGGCGTTTCAACTTTCAAAAAAGCAGCAAGCTCGCTTGCGATGGCTATTCGGTTAGCATCGGTAATGCCCCGGTTAAACAGGCCGAAGACGGTAAACGGGCAAATATCACTTAGCAACTCTTTTGTGCCTTCCTTAGGCTGATCTTGAAGGACAGAAATGCTTTCAATTTTGTTCGGTAAATCGTGGATGGCTGCCATTAAAGAAGCACGATCATCCTTGTAAGTTAATAGCTTGTCGGCAAAATCTTCGTAAAATTGGGTCCATTTAAAACGCTGTTTATCGACAGGGGTATCACCAAAGCGCTCCTTCCAATAGGGAGAATTGCGAAAACGATCTATATCCTGGGGCTTACTATTGAAAGTGAAGTCAATAAGCCCCTCTGTCATCCAATCATCGGGAGAAACGCGCCAAATAGTGCTGCGATTGGTATAGAAATACCATTCATTAACAGGCTCAAAGCGTGGTTGCCATTCAACATCGACAAACCGGCCATCGCCATGATTACGGGTAATCACACCAATAGCTTTGATCCCCATTACTGAAACAGTCTGGCCTTTAGTATCAAAAGGGAGCTCTCGCTTTCTTGTATATGACGATTTAATGGCAATCTTGTCGCCCGGCTGCATACTGCGGACTACATCGAGATATTTATCTTCATAGCCATTTTGCCAAACGCCATCGTTGAGAAAACGCTCCGTTTGGTCTTCACTACCTTTGCCGTAGGATGCACCCACAAACCAGAATGAATTAGATTTATTTGTTGTCATCTATAAAAGCACCCTTTATTTCGTCCATGAGTTTGACAATGACTCTGCTTGCTTTAACACAAGCTCTACTGCTTCAGCGGCTTTGTCAGGTGGATATTTGTAACGCTGTAAAGTGCGGCGCACGAGTATTTTTAATTTAGCTCGAACACTGTCACGAACTTGCCAATCAACCGTGGTCGATTTCCTGAGTTTGTCAGTAATTTCGACGGCAATCTTTTTAAGGATCTCATCGCCAAGTTCACGTACTGCGCTTTCATTGTTGGCTAGGGCATCATAAAACGCGATTTCATCTGGGTTTAGCCCCAGTTCAGCCTCGCGCATCATTTCTTCCTGAAACTCTTTGGCCATTTGAATAAGTTCTTCAATGACCTGAGCTGTTTCAATTGCGCGGTTATTGTACTTTCTAAGCGTTTCTTGCAAGCGGTCTGCGTATTTTTTCTCTTGCACAACGTTATTACGTGTTTTCGCTTTAATGTCATCCTTGAGTAGTTTTTCAAGTAACTCAACGGCGAGGTTGCGCTCCGGCATCTGTCGCACGTCTTCTAAAAACTCATCCGATAGCAAACCAATATTGGGCTTGTCCAAGCCACAAAGTGCGAACACGTCAGCAACGCCTTCGGCGATCACTGCGTTATCTAGGATCTGTTTCAGTGCCGAGTTCTTTTCTTCCTGAGTGCGCTTTCTATCTACGCTGGTAAATTTGCTGATGGCGGCCTTAATGGCTGAGTAAAAGGCGATTTCTTTCCTTAACTCTTTAGCCTCATCCAAAGTACTGCATAGTGAGTATGATTTTGTTGCCGCCAACACTAAGTCTAAGAAACGCTTTTTGCCATCCTCTAATCCGAGCACATAGTTAGCGGCAGGCACCAAGAGTTTGTGCGCTTGTGATTCATAACCCGATATGTCCAAACCATCGGATTTTGGTGTTTTCCCAAACATGCCACGGATAGCATCAATTTTTTCTAAAAGAATGGAAAACGCTTCTTCTGCATTGAGTGTTGGCTCGCCTTTACCTTTAGAGTCTGTATAGGTTTTTAATGCTTGCTTAAGTTCATTGGCTATACCGATATAATCAACGACTAGACCGCCTGGCTTGTTTTTAAACACGCGGTTAACCCGGGCAATCGCCTGCATCAGGTTATGCCCCTTCATCGGCTTATCTACGTACATGGTATGACAACAAGGCGCATCGAAACCGGTTAGCCACATATCCCTAACAATGACGAGCTTCAGTGGGTCGTTGAGATCCTTAAAGCGCTTTTCTAAGCGTTTTTTGGTTTTTTTGTTATAGATATGGGGTTGCAAAAGTGGCTTGTCCGAAGCTGACCCTGTCATCACAATCTTAATCGCCCCTTTTTCAGGATCATCCGAATGCCATTCTGGGCGCAGTGCAATAATCTCATTGTAGAGATGCGCACAGATATCACGGCTCATAGCCACTATCATGGCTTTACCATCCATAGTGGCATTGCGTGTCTCAAAGTGCTCGATCAAGTCAGCCGCAACTTGGCTTAATCTAGGCGTCGCACCAACTAGCTTTTCAAGACGGCTCCATTCCCCCTTGGTTTTCTCGCGGTTGCTTACATCCTCTTCGTCTTCCACCACTTCATCAACCTGATCGGACAACTCAGCGATTTCAGCATGGTTCAAATCAAGCTTTGCCAAGCGCGATTCATAATAAATAGGCACGGTTGCACCGTCATCTACTGCATCTTGAATGTCGTAGATAGACACATAACCACCAAATACAGCGCGAGTGTCTTTATCTTCTTGAGAAATCGGCGTGCCGGTAAAACCAATAAAAGAAGCCGACGGTAGCGCATCGCGCATATGCTTGGCGTAACCAAACTTATATTGGCCATCGGCACTTAAGGTGGCTTTCAGGCCATATTGGCTGCGGTGTGCTTCGTCTGAGATAACAACTATATTGTGACGATCATTGAGAATTGGATGATGCTTCTCGTCGTCAAGCAGGGCAAACTTTTGCACTGTGGTAAAAATGATGCCGCCGGATTCTCTTTCAGCTAATAACTGTCTTAACGCATCTCGGTCAGATGCTTGAACAGGCGTTTGCTTCAAGAGCTCTACCGCGTTACAGAAGGTGGCATAGAGCTGTCCATCAAGATCATTGCGGTCGGTAACAACAATCAGCGTTGGGTTATTCATGGCCTTTTGCTGAAGCAACATTCCGGCATAGCAACACATTGAAATACTTTTGCCGCTGCCTTGAGTGTGCCAAACAACACCGGCTTTTTTACTACCAGGT
The DNA here is from genome assembly GCF_000442595.1 of Cycloclasticus zancles 78-ME. NCBI lineage: Bacteria > Pseudomonadati > Pseudomonadota > Gammaproteobacteria > Thiotrichales > Piscirickettsiaceae > Cycloclasticus > Cycloclasticus zancles. The sequence goes on from NC_021917.1 coordinate 985,116, forward strand.
ACTACCTCATCGGCATAGGTTGCCCGCTTCTCTGTTACGCCATCAATTTGCTGCGCCGCAATGACCGTGGCCTTTACCGCTTCACGCACGGCATGAAACTGATGATAACCGGCAATCTTTTTAATGATTTGCTCGCCGTCTGTTTCAAACAATACAAAAAATCGTATGTAATCCAGCAGTAACTCACGATCAAAAAAACCACGAACCATGGTTTCTAGCTGCCACTCCAGTAGCGGTTTATCGTTTTCACTTTTAATAGTGCGCCAAGGCATAAAACGCTCTTGGTTAGCAGTTAGAGAGCCTACCCGAGCTGTGTAACCATCACTGACGACTAACGCCTCATTGAAGATGAAAAGGTCTGAGACTTCATCTTTATAGGTTTGCAGCTGATTAAAGGCATCCCAAATATCGGCATTTTCATCGCTCGGGCTTTTCAGCTCAAGCACAGCAATCGGTAAGCCGTTGATAAAACAAATGACATCAGGCCGACGTGGCTGTTTAGTGCCAGTAATCGTGAACTGATTGACGACTGAAAAGGTGTTGTTGTTTAGGTTATCGAAATCAATGATAAAAGCATGGTCTGAAACTGTCTCTCCATCCGTTGAAGACTCTCCATCATCTTTTTTGTATTCAACCGGCACACCTTCCAATAACAACCGATGAAATGCGCGGTTATTAGTGATCAAATCCAAGCTTTCAGGCTTTAAAACAATCGCCTTAAACTGATCGAAGCAATGTTCAATCTGTTGCTCTGGAATATGGGTATTTATTCGCTCAAAAGCTGTACGCAACTGACCATTTAACACAACTTGGCTAAAGTCGTCTCTCTGAGGGTATGGACTATCTGGTGCGATATCTGCACCGTTAAAAACTTCCCATCCTCCTTGTTCAAACCATGCGAGGCAGTTCTCTTCTAACGTTTGTTCATTAATCATCGCCACCTCCTGTTCGATACTCAGACAATGCAGTTTTATATTTTGGAACATTCATTTGATACAATATATCCGGTGCTTGATATTTATCTCCATAAATTTCTATTTCACCAAACTCTTCAACTAAGTACTCGTTAAAATCCTCATTTTCTGAAAAATTTATCTCTGGTACAAAGTTCTTTTTATGTTCAATAAGGTTGAGAAAAAATACTATAAGTGCATCAGTCTGGCTTGCCACAAACTCTGCATAAAGCATATGTAATGGTTTTTGATCACTTGAGCGACCATGTGCTAATGGGCAATATTCGTTTCTAAGTGTTCCTATTGACGAAATTGCGTTTTCAAGTGACAGAGTGAAGCTATTAATAAGTTTTATGAATGCTTCTTTTGTTTTTTGATCTTCACCATATTCATTGCCAATTCCAATTGCTGCTCCTGCCTTCTTGGCAAGCTTGCCAACTGAGATATTTGCTTCTATATCAATTGAGTTTTCCGACAAAATAGACTTACAAAGACTTTCAACTAGCGCTTTGCATTGCCCTATAACGAGACCTGATTCATTGTCTTTGAAACCAGCATTAATAGCCGTTATGGTACGTGTCAGTTTGTATCTATCTGGGCTTTCTCTGATAAGCGATTCAGAGTTGCGCATTATTCCACTATCCATTATCACTCCTTATCTTTTAATTCCATTTCTCCCGAAAGCAGTCTCGGAAGTAAAGAATCACGAAGTGATGAAAGGGATTGAGAGCTTTCAATATTATTCTTGTATGCATCATATAAACCATTCAATACCCCCTGAAAAACCAAATTAATTTCAGTGCTGGCCTTCAAGAATGGAATACTATTCATGTTTTTTTGGTTCAACTTCAACTGAACTGCACCGGTAACATAAGAGGCTATATTTGTTCCTTTTATGAAAACCATCAAGTGCTCCGTTGATACTCCATTATTACCCTGTAGAACATGAGCATGGTTATTAACCCAAGACTTACCCCAGATATATTGAACAAATGGTGTGCCATCATCTTTAACTACTGAACCATCTTCGCCTAAAAGCAAATATGTATCGTCAAAAATCCACTCATTCACATAGTCCATTACGGATGTTGCACCGTAGTATGGAATGGTTCCAGGCTGCTTTTCCTCTCGTTTTCTTTTTGAAAGTGGAACCCTTTTGGAATCAAAACAGGCAGAAATATCACCAAACGTACAATAACTCCACCCCTCCGGTATCTCTCCAAGCTCAGAGTCTTGCATTGCAGCAGGAAACAGGGCGGCGGTTTGGGCGAGTTTGTTAAATGCCTCCGAATTGCTGGCTTTTAAACCGTGCAGCTCATCAAGTGTTTTGGCAGAAATAACTCCCATGGCAGCCAGTTCTGCATCGTCAGCGCTACCACCCGCAGCCAAGGCTTCAATCTTAGCTTTGACCGGATCAAAATCGACAAACCAGCTTTTGAAAATGGCTTGCGCGATTTGCTCTAAGGTTTGGTTAGTTTGGGTGTTGCTTTGAATTTTTTTGTCAAGCGACGAAAGAATATCTCCAATTTCATTTTGCTTATCTAACGGAGGAAGACGAAATTCGATACCTTTAAGTGACGTTAAAGGTTGCCCTATCCCTGGAGTACCTACTTGTGAAGCGTTTTTTAAAAGCTCGTGCCGCCCAATTCTGCTCTTAAAAAAATAGTACAAAAATACAGGATTGACCTTATTCATATCACAAGTCAATTTCATCAAACTTGATGATAAAACGTAACGTTTATCTTCTAAAATGATACCGACCTCGCCGATTGAACCTCTATGAGGAAACACTAGGTCATTCTTATAAACATTACTTGACCCAAGAGAGTCTGCCTTCTCTTTTGTTATATAGACAAAATCCCCCTTGAAAGTTGGACCACCAGTAATATTTGTTCCGCGTATGACCGGTATCCCTTTATCAACGTAGCAATCACTTTTCATTCGTGAACCAAAAGGCCCAATGGCAATAGAACCTTTTTCATCAGCCTTAATATCGTCAACGGTAACTATCGGCCAATTAGAACTCATAACCAATCCCCGCAAGATTATCCTTAATCGCTTTTTCTAGTCGGTCAGACTCTTCAAACTGAGATTTTAATTGCGCGGTTAATCGCTGCATTTTTTCTGGGAATGGCTCGCTATCCTCCTCTGCATCGGCCGCACCCACAAAGCGCCCTGGTGTTAATACATAATCATGCTTTTTCAGGTCTTCCAGCTTGGCGCTGAAGCAGAAGCCTTTTTCGTCTTCATAGCCAGTGCCAGATTGCCAAGCGTGGAAAACATCGGCAATTTTTGCAATGTCATCGTTGGTAAAATCGCGCAGCACGCGGTCTTTCATAAAACCGAGATTACGCGCATCAATAAACAGGGTTTCACCACGGCGATCACGTTTGCCTTTCTGTGTTGGCGACGTGCCGCCTTTTTTGTTTTTGGTTAAAAACCAAATACAGGCGGGAATTTGTGTATTGGTGAATAGCTGCCCTGGCAAAGCCACCATACATTCGACTAAATCGGCCTCGATAAGTGCTTTGCGGATCTCACCTTCGTTATTGGTATTGGAACTCATAGAACCATTAGCGAGTAAAAGACCCATTGAGCCGTTATCGTTAAGGTGGTGCAGCATGTGCTGTATCCAACCATAGTTGGCATTACCTTGCGGCGGTGTGCCGTGTTTCCAGCGAATATCGCCCTCCAGTTTGGCGTGCCACCAATCTTTGATATTAAACGGCGGGTTGGCCATCACAAAGTCAGCACGCAGGTCGGGGTGTTGATCATCTAAGAAGGTATCGGCGTTCTTTTTACCAAAGTTAAAATCGATACCGCGAATGGCCATATTCATGGCAGCCAACTTCCAGGTAGTCGGGTTGCTTTCTTGGCCATAAACAGAAATATGTTTGCGCTGATCTGCTGCGTTGTAATGTTTATCAGCGGCATGAGCTTCGATAAACTTGTCGTTACTCACAAAGAAGCCACCGGCACCCATTGCCGGGTCATAGACTCGGCCTTGATACGGCTGGAGCATTTCAACGATCAGTGTAACGATGCTTTTTGGAGTATAATACTGGCCGCCTTGTTTGCCTTCTGCTAAGGCGAATTGACCAAGGAAGTACTCGTATACATGGCCCAAAATATCTTTGCTGTGTAGATCGAGCTTTTCGCCGTTGTACTCAGGGTTACGGAAGCTGGTATCAGAGAAGCGGTTGATTAACTCAGTAAGGTTGTGATTATCTACCTCATAACGGCTGATGCGAGGCAGAACCCCTTTTAGCTTGGGGTTGGCTAGCTTGTCATCAATCTTGTAGGTTTCGATGGATTCTAGGGCGTTGTCTATCAGCTTTGAGATAGAGGTGAGTTTGAATTTATCACCGCTTTCGAGTTCAATTTCAGTGCCGATTGGAAGCGCAGCAGAGCTTTTTAAAAACTCCCAACGCGCTTGCTTAGGTACCCAGAACACATTTTTTTCTTGGTAGTATTCGTGTAATTCAAGCTCCGCGTTGACTGCCTCGTTATACTCTTCGTCAGACTCATAATCTTCGCGAGGCATGTAGTAGATATTGTCGTCCCCGTTGGGAAAAGGGACATCTTGCGTAAAAAGGTGCCTAAGCTCTTCCTGGCGCTCTTCAAATGCGTCTGATACATATTTTAGGAATATAAGGCCCAGTACAACGTGCTTATAGTTTGCTGCATCTAAGTTGTTGCGAAGACGATCGGCTGAGGCCCAAAGCTTTACATCAAGCTCCTTTAAAAACTGCTGTTCTGCATTGTTCATATTCTGTTTTTCCTCTTACCGCTTACCGTTATAAAAACGGTGGCTGGTGTGTAGTAAAAATTAAAAAAATGTTCAAAATGATTGTTGATAACTTTGTCTGTCATTGGTTTGTTTACCTCAGTCATCAGGTTTATAGCCCGGTGCTAGACTCAAGTTATCGACCCCGTATAGGGTGGGCGTGTTCTTTAACCAAAGGTGGTATTCCGGCCCCGCAAGCGTATGCTCTTTTGAGCAGTCTACGTTCCATTTCCTTAATACATACCCGGCAAGTGCCGCTCTTACGCTAAGATTCAATAAGCCGGTATTCATGACATATTCGGTTTCAATTGTTTCGGGGTGTTTGAGCTTAGGGTGCGGCACAATGTGCAAATCAACTATGCGGTTCCATTGATTATCGGCTGCCTTGGTTTGCTCTTCTGGAATCTCTTCGCTTAGCAGCTGAGGTGCTTCAATGCGATTAACAACAAAGTCAGCAAAACGGCTTCGCGCTCGATCGTAACCTCTCACATGCCAACGCAGCCCATTGTCGATTAATGCAAAAGGCACGATCTCTCTTTCACTTAAGCCGCTGGAAAGAGAGCGGTACTGGATCTTTAAAACCTGGCTGTTGTGAATGGCACGAGTAATAAAAGCGAGTGTTTGAATATTTGGATAGTTCAGTTGTGTTGGTGCTTCGCAGGTAACGATTGGCTTTTGTGTTCCGACGAAGTCATCACCAAAACCATGTAGTAGAGCCGCTAATGTTTGGCTGCCTGAATACTCAAAAAGTGGCGAAAAGCCATCACGCTGAATATAGGTTTTGGCTTTGGTGTCATATTCAATGTTTTTAGGGGCGAGATCTTTATAGAGGGAAAGGTCTCTTGAGGCGGCTGCTTCCTTGATGCCAAAACGTGATACCAGATCAGTGCGGTTAACCGAACCCAGAAAGTAGAGCTTGAAGTCTATATGGAATAGACGCTCCCTTTGGGCTTGGCTTATAGTCGCCAGCTGATCCTGTGTGTTTTGTTCGTTGGGCATTCGGTTCCCTGTATTTTCTAATAGCGCGTTGTCGTTATTCGCTTTTATCAAGTTAAACGGCGCTTAAGTTTTATCGTCTCGCTCTTGTTTGCTGCTAGGGCTCGAGTCGTTATTTGCCAGCATAAGGTTGCTAACAACTCCTGCGGGCTAGGTACAACTATTTAGTATGATGTAGTTTTAAATGATAATTTAGTGTGTGTCAATATGATAACCACAATCATTTTTATGATTATGACGTTTATGTTCCTTTCGCCCAACCAATTCACCCAACAAACCTTTTGATTAGTCCGATAATAAGCTGCTGATTTTAGAGGGTTCTCTGTTCTCTGGTCATGGACTTGGAGCCTGTGCGGTGGGGAGAGGCACAGAGAGTATTCGGCGATTCAGAGAATATATGCCTCGGATAGTCCGGGATTAAGAAGGGCGTGAAGTCCGTAAACCCTTGCCACATAAGGCCTGTAGCGCGGGGTTCTGGCATAAAAAAAGGCCAACCGAGAACGGTTGACCTTCTTAAATTGGTGGAGGTGGCGGGAATTGAACCCGCGTCCGCAAGCACTCCGCCCTCGGCTCTACATGCTTATCCTATAACTTTTAGTTTAATCAGTGGCTACCCGATAGGCTAGGAAGACCAAAGACGATTTCGGTTAAGTTTTAGTACATCCGCCCCGAACAAGCTTCAATACGATCTTATGAGCTATGATGCCTGAGATGATCCGAAGATCGCTGGACGCATAAGCACGGCTCCAGTCAGACAGCAATCTACTGGTGTTTAGGCAGCGATTGCGTAGTTGTCGTCGTTTGCAACTATAATTTTTCAGATGTTTTACGAGATTCCTGAAAGCTCGGCATGCACCTAAGGTTTTGCTACCCACGTCGAAGCCAGGTCACCCCCTTTGGTTATGGTTCGATACTATACATTATGAAAGGTTCACAAATATAGTGAATAATTCTTTCATTGAGAAGAAAAAACAGGTGGTTATGCGTTTATGTAGGCTTAATAGCAGGGATGTCAACCCGTTATTAACACAGGGAGGATGTGTTTTAGCCAAGTTCTAATTTTTAAAGGTGAAAAAAGGGGAGCATGCCTTAGATATTTTAAGTGAAGTAGCTGGTATGCCTAGCCTGAATGCTTCATGATGCGCTGTTTTTCACGCTGCCAGTCTTTATTTTTAGCCGAGGCGCGTTTGTCATGTAGCTGTTTACCTTTAGCCGAACCGATTTCTAGTTTTACGCGGCCTTTAACCCAATACATTGATAAGGGAACAATCGTATAGCCTTTACGTTCGACTAGTGCAACAAGGTTGATAAGTTCACGACGATTTAATAAGAGCTTTCGTAAACGTGTTTGCATTGGGTCGATATGAGTTGAGGCAGACAAAAGTGGTGATATATGTGCACCGGCCAGCCAGGCTTCACCATTTTTTATAACGACATAACTTTCTTTTAATTGAACACGTCCGTCACGGATGCTTTTAACTTCCCAGCCTTCAAGGACCATGCCTGCTTCGAAACGTTGTTCGATAAAATAATCGTGTGTCGCTTTTTTGTTAGATGCGATGGAATTAGGATGTGTTTTTTTCTTTTTGCTTGCCATGTCTATATTCTAAGCGAGGCGTTGATTTATCGCTATAAAAGTCAGCTAATAACTTGGTTAAATAGTAAAGTTGGGTTAATTTATTATCAATAACAAACGTTCAAGGTTTATGAGACAGATATCGCAACATGGAGAATGGTCATCCCGATTGGCCTTTATTTTGGCAGCTACAGGTTCGGCCGTTGGCTTAGGCAATATATGGAAGTTTCCCTATATTGCAGGTGAAAATGGTGGTGGTGCGTTTGTGCTTATCTATTTATTGTGCATTTTGATCATAGGCATCCCCATTATGATGGCTGAAATAATGTTGGGCCGTCGTGGAAGACAAAGCCCCATTAATTCAATGAGAACGTTGGCAACAGAAGCAAAAGCGAGCCGATATTGGTCGTGGTTAGGCTGGCTGGGTGTTATCGCAGGGTTCTTAATTTTGTCTTACTACAGTGTTATTGCTGGTTGGGCTATGGCCTACGTTGTACGTGTTGCATCGGGCGTTTTTGAAGGTGCTACGGCTGACGGAGTTAGTCATATCTTTGCCACCTTTGTGGCAGACCCAGAAAAGCTACTAGCATGGCATAGTTTGTTTATGATTGTGACGATGCTTGTGGTTGCTAGAGGTGTGAAAGGACTTGAACGAACGGTGAAGTTCTTGATGCCTGCGTTGTTGGCTATTTTAATTTTATTGGTTGGCTACGCCATGGAGCGTGGTGCGTTTGAAGAAGGCGTTTCGTTTTTATTTAAGGCAGATTTTACGAAAATGACCAGTGAAGGTGTGTTGACCGCAATGGGACATGCGTTCTTTACGCTTAGTTTGGGCATGGGGGCGATCATGGTGTACGGCTCTTATTTACCGTCTAAGGTTTCAATTGGTTCAACCACTATGCTGATTGGGTTGGCGGATACGGTGGTTGCGTTATTGGCAGGCTTGGCTATCTTCCCCATTGTTTTTGCTAATAGTATGGAACCAGCTAGTGGACCGGGCCTTATTTTTCAAACATTGCCAATTGCCTTTGGGCATATGGCGTATGGTTCAATATTTGGTACGCTGTTTTTTATATTACTTGTGTTTGCAGCATGGTCCTCATCAATATCGCTGATAGAGCCAGCTGTTGCCTGGTTGGTTGAAAATAAAAAAATGAGCCGCATGCGTTCATGTATCTGGGCGGGTCTTGTCACATGGGGCGTGGGTATAGGTACGGTTTTATCCTTTAACCTAACTGCAGATGTTACTTTTTTTGGTAAAACATTTTTTGACATTTTAGATTATCTAACAGCAAATATCATGTTGCCTTTGGGTGGTGTATGCATAGCTGTTTTTGCCGGTTGGGTGATGAGTGAAGAAGATAGCGTAAAGGAATTAAGCCTTAAGCGGCAGTGGCTGTATAAAACTTGGCTGTTTTTAGTAAAATTTATATCGCCTCTGGCAGTCGTTATTGTCTTCTTAAAATCAATTGATGTGATCTAAGGCGATGCATAAAGTAGAACGCAGTGCTTTAGTGCGGCATTCAGCTGCAGACATGTTTGACCTTGTCAATGATGTGGCATCGTATCCATTGTTTTTGAAATGGTGTAAAAGTAGTAAAGTACTGTCTGAAACGCAAGACAGTATGACGGCGGAACTTGAAGTGGCTTGGAAGGTGTTGCACAAAGTCTTTAGTACGAAAAATCAATTAGCGGCAGGTGAAAGCATTAAACTTGAGTTGTTAGAAGGGCCTTTTAAGTCTATGACTGGTGAATGGCGTTTTAAGCACCTTCGTGAAGATGCTTGTAAAATAACAATGGAAGTGGACTTTGAGTTTAAAAGTTCCGTTAGTAATTTTGTTTTTAGTGCCATATTTAGTCAAATATGTGGTTCACTAATGGATTGTTTTATCAAAAGGGCAGATGAGGTTTATGGGTAATGTAGAGGTGGCTTACGCAACGCCAGAAAAACAATTAATTTTAGTTGTCCCTTTTCATGATGGGTTGACTGTTCAAAAAGCGATAGATGCCTCTGGGATTTTGAAACATTTTCCGGATATTAATTTGGACAACAATGCGGTGGGAGTTTTCAGTAAGCCTTGTAAACTAGATACGCTATTGAGAGTGGGAGACCGCGTTGAAATTTATCGTCCATTAATTGCGGACCCTAAAGAAGTTAGACGCCAACGTGCTGAAGCCGGAAAAGTTACCAAAAAAGGTGCGCGTTCAGCGAATGAATGATTTGCCTTGAAATACCAAGGAAATGGATTATATTAGTCAATATGATAGTCACAGATAATAATAAAACATTAAATGCCGCTTTTGGTGAAGTGTCTGTGCGCCTTTTTGTCATTGCAAAGTCTTTTCTTCTCAGCCTAGCTCGACTGCCGCAACGCGGCTAATGAATATACCTGGCGAGGTGAAACGCAATTAGCTAATTGTATAAGTAAAAATTTGTCATCAAGATGACATTTGGAGTTTAGAAATGAGTAAAGAGAAGTTAATAATTTTTGATACAACCTTACGTGATGGTGAGCAAAGCCCCGGTGCAGCAATGACTGCAGAAGAGAAGCTTCGTATCGCTAAAGCATTAGAGAAAATGAAGGTTGACATTATTGAGGCAGGTTTTCCTATCTCAAGTGAAGGCGATTTTGCCGCTGTTCAAGGAATTGCAAGAACCGTTAAAGACAGTGTGGTTTGTGGTTTGGCGCGGGCAAACAAAGCAGATATAGAACGTGCTGGTGAAGCACTTAAAGATGCAAATGCATCGCGGATCCATACCTTTATTGCGACCTCGCCACTTCATATGAGAGAGAAGTTGCTATTAACCCCCGATCAGGTTTTTGAACAGGCTGTTGATGCGGTTAAATTGGCAAGAAACTTCACAGATAACGTTGAGTTTTCGCCTGAAGACGCGGGGCGTTCAGACCTTGATTTCTTGTGTCGGATTATTGAGGCGGTTATTGACGCGGGTGCGACAACCATTAACATTCCAGATACTGTGGGTTATAACTTGCCAGACCAATACGGCAACACGATTCGACAGTTAATTGAAAATGTACCTAATTCAGATAAAGCTATCTTTTCAACACATTGCCATAATGACTTAGGCTTGGCAGTGGCGAACTCGTTAGCCGGTGTTATGAATGGTGCGCGCCAAGTTGAGTGTTCAATCAATGGTTTAGGTGAACGTGCAGGAAACGCAGCACTTGAAGAGGTTGTGATGGCGGTTCGAACACGGCAGGATTTATTTCCCTGTGATGTTGGCTTGGATACAACTCAGATTATGACCTGCTCTCGGTTGGTGTCGGGTATAACCGGTTTTCCTGTGCAGCCGAATAAAGCGATTGTGGGTGCTAATGCGTTTGCCCATGAGTCGGGTATTCATCAAGATGGCGTGTTGAAATCGCGCGAAACATACGAAATTATGTTGGCTGAAGATGTTGGTCTTAATTCTAATAAATTAGTATTAGGGAAATTATCTGGGCGGAGTGCATTTAAGGATCGTTTAGAAAAGCTAAACATAATGGTGGATAGCCAAGAAGAGTTAAATAATGCTTTTCGTCGCTTTAAAGATTTAGCCGATAAAAAATCTGAAATTTTTGATGAAGATATTCAAGCCCTAGTGTCGGACTTCAAAATGGAAGAAGCTTTTAGTGAAGCGATTAAGTTAGTGTCCGTTAAAGCGTGTTCGGAAACGGGGGAAATGCCTGAGTCTTGTATTACGTTAATGGTAGATGAGGTTGAGCAAACAGAAACCTCTCAAGGTGGTGGGCTTGTTGATGCTACATTTAAGGCCATTGAGAAAATCGTGGCAAGTAGTGCGACGCTTCAGCTTTATTCTGTCAGTAATGTTACTGAAGGGACGGACTCTCAAGGCGAAGTTGCCGTTAGGCTAGAAAAAGCAGGGCGTATTGTGAATGGTCACGGTTCGGATACAGATATTGTGATTGCCTCAGCAAAAGCCTATATCAATGCGCTCAATCGATTGTTTGGTGATAGTGTGCGGATTCACCCTCAAGCCTATGAAGGGGTTTGAATCGACTGCCCAATAAACTAGAGGCTTTGCTTGCAGAGTAGTACTAATATTTTAATGTGCTGGCAACGCTGCAACACACGCGAAAGGCGTTCTGTTATTTAAACAGAGCGCCTTTTTTTATTTTAAGGTATTAAAGGTAATACGTCCTTTCTGATCTCGATCATTTTTTCATTTAAAGCTCAATGCGATACTCAACCGCGCCGGTGTTTTTAGCGCACCCAATAGATTGAGGAGAAGGTATGAGAAGTACTAGTATTGAGCCAGAATTAAAACATGAAGTCAGTCAATTGCTTGATGCTTACGTTCAATGTATCGATGATGATGATTTAGAACGTTGGCCAGATTTTTTTACTGAAAATTGCTTGTATAAGGTTATTCCAAGAGAAAACCATGAAATAGGTATGCCGACAGCTATTATGTGGTGTGATAGCCAAGGTATGTTGCAAGATAGAATTACGGCGTTAAGGCACGCTAATATTTATCAAGTTCAATGGTATCGCCATATCACAAGTAACCCTGTTATCAGTACAGAAGATGGTGACACTATTAAGGTGCAGTCTAATTACGCAGTTTTTAAAACCTGTAATGATGGTGAAAGTACCGTTTATAACGTAGGTCGCTATGTTGATCTCCTTGTTCGCGAAAATGGTGTTCTTAAATTTAAAGAACGTGTAGTCATTTATGACACGCATAGAATTACCACCTTGATGGTTATCCCTATTTAAGTCAGGAGAAAGATGATGAATGCAATAACACCCCCACATTTAAAATGGCCAGCTGGCACAGACCATACGGCGGTTCCTTACTCAATATTTAATAGTCGTGAAGTTTACGATCTTGAGCAAAAAAAGATACATAACGGCCCGACATGGAATTATTTATCGACGGAAGCAGAGTTGCCTGAAAAAGGCAGTTTTAAGTCTACTTATATTGGTGACACTCCGGTGGTTGTTACCCGTGGTCAAGATAATGAAATTTACGCTTGGGTGAACCGCTGTGCTCACCGAGGTGCGGAAATTTGCCGAGAGCGCCATGGCAAATCAGAAGATGGTGCTTACACATGTGTCTACCATCAGTGGGCATTTGATGCTAAAGGTGATTTGCGTGGAGTCCCTTTTCAACGTGGCCTTGGCGGCAAGGGAGGGATGCCAAAAGACTTTGCTAAGGATCAACACAGCTTACGTAAAGTTCGTGTTGTTAATCACCTGGGCGTTATTTTTGGCACCTTTAGTGATGAAACGCCTGATATTGAAACTTATATGGGCGAAGATGTAGCGTATCATTTCAAGCGCATCTTAAAAGGGCCTATTGAAGTGATCGGGCATACTCGTCAATACATAGCTGGTAATTGGAAGTTTTATTCAGAAAATACTAAAGACCCTTATCATGCGAGTCTGTTACATTTATTTCACCCAACGTTTGGTATTTATCGTGCTTCATTAGGTGGTGGTACTATCGTAAATAATGATGTGCACTCCGTGTTGTGGGTGGAAAATAGTAAAGAAGATGAAAGTAAGTTATCTGATGTTAAGAGTGATAACACAAGAACCTATCAAGAAGGTACTTACCAGTTAGCTGACCCGTCTTTGTTAGCCGGGGCGAAAGAATTTGATGATGACACCACGACCGTCATTTTTTCGCTTTTTCCATCGTTGGTGGTACACCAAATTCAAAACACACTAGCTTTCCGGCAGATTCTGCCAAAGAATGAAAATGAGTTTGAGCTAGTTTGGACGTTTTTTGGTTATGCCGATGATACCGAAGAAATGCGTAACTTCCGCTTAAAACAATTGAATCTTGTCGGGCCTGCTGGGCTTATATCAATGGAAGATGGGGAATCAACAGAGTTGTGTCAAAAAGCTATTGTGCGAGATGGAAACTATACTAATGTACTTGAAATGGGTGGCGTTGGAACGGGTACAGATGATCACTTTGTGACAGAGGGAGCGATACGATCTTTGTGGAAAGGGTATAGGAAAATGATGGATGTATAGGCGTTAAACAGTAAATCGATACCTGTAAAGCCTTGCTATAGATAGCAAGGCTTTTTTATAGCATTAAAGAGGTCTATTTTCTGACAGTAAAAAGTGTCCGCGCGCTTGCGCAATAGGCTTATTGATATCTTCTTGCCAAGCAATAATATTACATAAAGCAACACGACTTCCTAAGCGAACAATATCGCACTTTGAGTAGGTGGTAGTGGTTTGCCCAGGGCGTAAATAATCTATAGAGACATCAATAATTTTAGGGATGTTAACGAGTTCTATTTCCCAGATTAAATGTAACAGGGCGGAATTTTCCATAAACCCAGCAATAACGCCGCCATGCAAAGCAGGGACCGCAGGGTTGCCAATATTGCTTTCCATAAAGCGCAAGCTGGATACGATGCTTTCGCCAACCATGCTGGTTTCTACACCGATTGTTTTGGCATACGGAATAAGTTCTACAATGGCCTCATAATCATGACGCAGTTTGATGTCATTTATTTTTTCTACTAAGGACATTTTATTGTACTGGGAATTGTTTGTTAGAACGCATAAAGCTACCGACGGCGGTTGCAATAGGGCTATTTATATCATCGGTATAGGCGCTGGCGCGAACAAAAGCAATGGTGTGAGTTAAATGGTAGCAATCGGCATATACGTTTATATCGGCACCGGAGGCAGCGGGGCGAATATGGTCTATTCTTAGATCCAGTGTTGCCATAGCACGTAAATTGTTTTGTGCCTGTAAAATATCAGCGCCACAGGCTGTATCAATAGCAGTGGAAACAGCGCCACTATGAATGTAGTTGTTAACACAATCGCCAATAATCTGTTTGCTAAAAGGAAGCTTTAATGTGGTGGATGTTTCACCATGGCTCACCAAGGTAATGTTTAATTTTTTAGCGTGAGGGGTTTGGTTAATTGTTTTTAAATAAGATTGGATGCTCATGCTAGGGTTTTGCTTCTGGTTCGATGCCGATGAATTTAAGTATTTTTTCCATAATACCGACTTCCTTTTTTTCTCGTTTGGGGACATCAATCACCTTGGTATCGATGGTCATCGGCTTAAACTCATTGCTAGGTTTGAAATTACCTTTTAGGCTAGCAAGACTGCCTTCATTAAAAATAACGGTAATCCGTTCTCTTTTATGTGGTTTGCCTGCCTTTCTTATATCGTAGAAATAGTCCCAACGCTCCTGATGGAATGGATCCACCAATAAAGGGGTGCCCAAGATGAATTTTACCTGCCGCTTATCCATGCCCGGACGGAGTTGGTCAATCATTTTTTGAGTCACCACATTTCCTTGATGGACATCAATTTTATAAACACCGGGTAGGGTGTCAGCAACGTCAAGCATCTTGTCGTTTAGGGTTTCTGTCGTTGAACAAGCCACCAAGGTTGAGCTTGAAATGAATATCATTATTAGAATGAGACGCTTTCGCATTTAAGATCTTCTGTGTATGATTGCAATGGTGAGATGATACATCATCTCACTTTTATATCCACCCCAAATTAGAGGTCGAAATGGAGTCAAAAGATATAAGGGCTGCTGGTTTAAAGGTTACTTTACCTCGGTTAAAAATTCTTGATATGTTGGAAAGTACTGAGAATAAACATCTGTCAGCTGAGGACATGTATAGGGCTCTTTTAGACGATGGTGAAGAAATTGGGTTGGCTACGGTGTATCGTGTGTTAACGCAATTTGAAACGGCGGGTTTAGTCAATCGTCATCATTTTGAGGGTGGTAACTCAGTTTTTGAATTATGCCAAGATGAGCACCATGACCATATTTTATGTGTGAAATGTGGCCGGGTTGATGAGTTCTACGACGAGATGATTGAGCAGCGTCAAAAAGTGATCGCTAAAGAAAAAGGCTACAAAATAACAGACCATAGTTTATATATCTATGGGGTCTGCCCATCATGCGCTAAATAGCCTTTTCCACCATTTCTTTTGCGTGGGCGATGGTTTTATCTGATAAATCAATACCACCTAACATACGGGCTACTTCATTAATTCTCTGTGTTTGATTTAAGCTATCAATTTTCGTTGTGGTTTGTTGTTGGCTTTTTTGCTTGCTGACTAATAAATGCTGATGCCCTTGAGAGGCGACTTGTGGTAGGTGGGTGACACATAGGACCTGACGGTCGCAAGCTAACTCGCGTAGGCGTATTCCAACTGTTTCAGCAACACCACCACCAATACCTGCATCAACCTCATCAAACACCAAGGTAGGTGTCGTATTGCGGCGGCTAGTGACCACTTGTATGGCTAGGCTAATACGAGAAAGCTCGCCCCCTGATGCCACTTTTCCAATCGGCGAATCTGGCATCCCCGGGTTTGTTGATATAAGGAAGACGACATCATCTAGACCATTTTTTTGTGGAGGCTGCTTCGCCAAATGGTTAACGCTTATGTTTAGTTTTCCATCCGGAAGTCCAAGTGTTTTTAAAGTGTTGGTAATGTTACGGCTTAACTTTAAAGCATGTTGCTTGCGCTCATTATGGAGAAGCTCGGCCTGCTTGCGGTAAAGTGTTTCTGCCTCAGCGATGTCTAGTTGAAGCGCGCTTAATTTCTCGTTACGGTTTTCAAGCAAGTCAAGTCGTGCAGTGAGCTGATTATATTTGTCGGAAAGTTGCGAGGGCTCAACATGCAGTTTTCGAGCTAATTCATGAATGCTGCTTAATTGCTGGTCGAGCAAGCTGAGTTTTTCTGGGTCATCTTCTTGTTGATCAATTTGATGCCTCAAATCACGACTGGCTTCTTGAATTTGAATGCTGGCTTCTTTGATTTGTTCGCCCACGCTTGTAAATTCAGGCGCTAAGTCAGCCAGTAACTCTAATTCATGCGAGACATTATTAATTTGACCATATATAGAAGCGTTTTCGTTTTCATACAATATGTCTATTTGGTGTGCTGAGGTCTCAATGATTTTACGCATATTGGATGCTAACGCGTGTTCTTGCACCAACTCATCGTAGTCAATATGGATAATATTTGCTTGCTCTAATTCATTGATTTGATATTTAAGTAGTTGTTTTTCACTCTCATTGTCTTCATTGCCATCGGTTAGGTGGTGAAGCTCTTCGGTTAATCGTTTCCAATGTGAGTACTGTTTGCGACATTCAAGAAGCAAGGCTTGAGAGGGTAAGGATGAATCGACTAATTCACATTGCTTGCCGGGGTGTAATAAATCTAGGTGTGCATGCTGGCCGTGGATGTTAATAAGGTGTTTAGAAAGTTGTTGTAGGGCTTTTAAATTAACGGCTTGACCGTTGATATAAGCTTTTGAACGGCCGTCAGCATTGATGGTTCTTCGAATGAAGCAATCTCCTTGATCATCAAGGTCGTTGTCTATAAGCCATTGCTGGGAGGCCGGTAGATCGGTAATGTCAAACTCTAAGCTAAGATCCGCCTTATTAGCCCCAGGTCTCAATAACGAAGCATCTGCTCGTTCGCCTAGGCACAGTTTCATTGCTGTCAGTAAAATGGATTTACCCGCACCTGTTTCGCCGGTTAGCACGGTCATCCCTTGCTCAAGCTCGAGGTTTAATTGATCAACAACAGCTAAGCCTTTTATGTCGATGGATTTAAGCATACCTAATTTTATGTTTGAGGAGCTTTGCTCCAGTCAAGTTTTACGCGCAGAATATTGAAAAAGTCATGATTCGTTGGGTGTAACAAATGAATTTTATTTTCATGGCGACTGATGTTTATAAGGTCATCTTCAAGGATACTTGGAAGAATGACGTTATCGCATGTTAGTTGCGCCTCGTGCTTATCTCGTTGGCTAAAGCGAATACCAATTTCGCTTTTTCCATCTACCACCAGTGGGCGGTTGCTCAAGGTGTGTGGGTTAATAGGAACCAGCACAATGGCATCCAGCGAGGGGTGCATTAGCGGCCCACCACCGGATAGTGCATAAGCTGTTGAGCCAGTTGGGGTGGCTATGATTAATCCATCAGAGCGCTGAGCATTCACAAAACGTTGATTAACATAGGTTTCAATGTCGATTAAACCAGGGGATTTTAATCGGTGAATGGCGACTTCATTGAACGCTGACTGTTCGTGAATAAGCGTATTGTTACGGATGATTTGAGTGTTGAGGATAATACGTTCTTCCTCATGGTAATGGCCTTCGAGGATTTGCCTTATTTGAACATTCATCTCTTCTGGTGATATATCAACCAAAAAACCAATGCGACCTAAGTTTATACCGACGAGAGGAACCTTTTTGTCAACCAAGGCGCGAGCAGCTGATAAGAGTGTCCCGTCACCGCCAATAGACATGATGAGATCACATTGGTCGGCTAATTCACTGATGCTCATGATGTGCTCAGAGGGCAATGAGATATGGTGAGCCGTTTCTTCATCAACAACGATGTTAATATTGGCGTCAATTAACAGCGTATATAATGCTTGAACTGTTGCAGATATATCCGTGGCATTAGGCTTGGAAATCAGCCCAATTCGTTTAAATTTTGTATTCATTTTACTCCTCAGTTGAAGGTAAAAGTTTACACGAAATGTAGCGATTTACACCAGAATCTAAATCTAAATGACGGCTTATTTACTGAGTGTCGGCATTTTAAGGATCAATTTGAATTTTACGCGTGCTAAGCGTGTGTTAGATATCTAATTTTAATTGCTGGAGATCATTTCTATAGCTTTATTGATAAGGTATGCGTTGCTGAATGCCACTCGACTGTTTGGTTTATCATACATAGTGCCGAAGGGTGGAGTAATCGGTGAACTTTATGGCAAATTGAGCTTATTGTTTGGTTTTGCTGTAAAAGTTTTGGCTGGAACCTTGAAATTTAGAAAACTATCACCATTTAACTAAAACAGTTTATGCGCTTGCCTTAATGGTAAGTCGCTATCAATCAAATTTAAGTGTAAAAAAGAGGAAAGGCTATGGGGTCTGAAGAACAGACAGATCAAGAGAATATTGAACAACCAGCGGTTGAAACGGAAGAAAGTATTGTTGGTGAAATAGTAGAGGATGCATTGAAAGATGAGGCGGAAGGGGAAACTGCTGCCTCAGAAGAGGTTGATTTGCAGGCGGCGCTAGATGCGGCGACCACTCGTGCTGATGAAAACTGGGAAAAATTGTTGCTGGCAAAGGCAGAGGTGGAAAATATTCGCCGTCGAACACAAAAAGATATTGAAAAGGCGCACCGTTTTTCTGTTGAGAAGTTTGCTAAAGAGATGTTGCCAGTAGTCGATAGTTTAGAGATGGGGCTGGCATCAGTGGATGCAGCAGAAGGTGATGTTGTAGCCATAAAAGAAGGGATGGAGTTGACACATAAGCAGTTGCTAGCTTCGCTTGAAAAGTCCGGCGTTAAGCAAATTAACCCAGAAGGTGAAAGTTTTAACCCGGACTTACATCAGGCTATCTCTATGGTTCCAAGCCCTGATCATGAGCCTAATACGGTGATACAAGTCTTTCAAAAAGGTTATACGCTCAATGAGCGTTTATTACGTCCTGCAATGGTTATTGTGTCGCAACCTCAAGCACCTACAGAGACAAAGAAAATTGATGAGCAGGCTTGAAAATTAAATTTCACGCCCTTATATCGTAACTAACAGAATAGAATAAATTAAATTTCGGAGATATTTAAATGGCTAAAATTATTGGTATTGATTTAGGAACAACGAACTCGTGTGTTGCCGTATTAGATGGCGACAGCGCGAAAGTACTTGAAAATAGTGAAGGTGCAAGAACAACGCCTTCAATTGTAGCGTTTACAGCAGAAAGTGATGTGCTTGTAGGGCAGTCTGCAAAACGTCAAGCGGTAACAAACCCATCAAACACGGTATTTGCTACCAAGCGCTTAATTGGTCGTAAATTTACAGATGATGTTGTGCAAAAAGACGTCAGCATGGTGCCTTATAAAATTCTAGCTGCCGATAATGGCGATGCTTGGATTGAAGCGCAGGGTAAAAAAATGGCGCCGCCTGAAATAGCTGCGCGTATTTTAATGAAGCTTAAAAAAGATGCTGAAGCATATTTGGGTGAAGAGGTAACAGAAGCCGTTATTACTGTGCCTGCTTACTTTAACGATTCGCAACGTCAAGCAACGAAAGATGCAGGCAAGATTGCCGGTTTAGACGTTAAACGTATTATTAACGAGCCAACAGCGGCTGCGTTAGCTTATGGCATGGATAAGAAAAGTGGTGATCGTACGGTTGCTGTTTATGACTTGGGTGGAGGTACCTTCGACGTTTCAATTATTGAAATTGCTGAAATTGATGGCGAGCACCAATTTGAAGTGTTATCAACCAATGGTGATACATTCTTAGGTGGTGAAGATTTCGATTTACGTATTATCGACTTCCTTGCAGATGAGTTTAAAAAAGAAAACAGCGTAGATTTACACAACGACCCATTAGCACTTCAACGTTTAAAAGAAGCCGCTGAAAAAGCAAAAATAGAGCTATCATCTAACCAACAAACAGATGTTAACTTGCCTTACATTACGGCAGATGCATCAGGGCCTAAGCATTTGAATGTTAAATTGACACGTGCAAAACTCGAGTCTCTTGTTAATGATCTAGTTCAACGTACGGTCGCGCCTTGTGCAACAGCTGTTAAAGATGCTGGTTTATCAGCCTCTGAGATTGATGACGTGATCTTGGTTGGTGGTCAAACACGTATGCCAAAAGTTCAAGAAGTTGTTGCTGAATTCTTTGGTAAAGAGCCACGTAAAGATGTTAATCCAGATGAAGCCGTTGCCGTGGGCGCTGCAATTCAAGCAGGTGTTTTAGCTGGCGATGTTAAAGATGTGCTTTTATTAGATGTAACACCACTTTCATTGGGTATTGAGACAATGGGTGGCGTAATGACAAAGCTAATTGAGAAAAACACGACTATTCCTAGTAAGGCGAGTCAAACATTCTCAACAGCAGAAGATAACCAAACAGCAGTTACTATCCATGTTCTACAGGGTGAACGTGAAATGTCATCAGGCAATAAATCTTTAGGCCGTTTCGACCTTCAAGATATACCGCCTGCACGTCGTGGTACGCCGCAAATTGAAGTGTCTTTTGATATTGATGCAAACGGTATTCTAAATGTATCTGCTAAAGATAAGGCCACAGGTAAAGAACAATCTGTTGTTATTAAAGCATCAAGTGGTTTATCTGATGAAGAAGTCGAAGCAATGATTAACGATGCTGAAGCGCATGCTGAAGAAGATAGAAAATTGCATGAGCTTGTGACTGTTAGAAACCAAGCGGATGGCATGATTCACGCAACTGAACAATCCATTGAAGAAATGGGTGATAAGGTTGATGCCTCTGAAAAAGCAGATATTGAAGCGGCTATTGCGGATCTTCAAGAAGCTATTAAAGGTGACGACAAAGAAGCGATTGAGCAAAAAACTGAAGCCTTAACAACATTGTCCGCTAAGTTAGCTGAAAAAATGTACGCTGATGCAGGCGCTGAAGGGGCGGCTGAAGGCGCTTCTGCTGAAGCAAAGTCTGACTCTGATGCAAATGCTGATGATGTCGTTGATGCTGAATTTGAAGAAGTAAAAGAAGACGATAAAAAATAAGCCTTAAAACATTAGTTTTAAGTTACTTAACTATAGCCCGTGTTGGGCTACGACATGGCCGCCGATTTATCGGTGGCTTTGACGTATTAAAGGTTTGAGAGTCATGGAAAAAGCAGATTTTTACAAAACACTAGACGTTGCTCGAAATGCCAGTGAGCGCGAAATAAAAAAAGCATATCGACGTTTGGCGATGAAGTATCATCCGGATAGAAATACTGATAACCCAGATGCCGAGGCTAAATTTAAAGATATTCAAGAAGCATACGCTATTTTAAGTGATGAGCAAAAACGCGCCGCTTATGACCAATTCGGTCATGCGGGAGTGGATCCTTCTATGGGTGGCGGCAGAGGACACTCTGGTGGCGATTCATTTAGTGATGTATTTGGCGACGTTTTCGGCGATATATTTGGCGGTGGTGGAGGCGGTCATCGTAGCCAAGTGACTCGTGGTGCGGATTTACGCTATAACTTGGATTTGTCTTTAGAAGAGGCTGTTTTTGGTATGGAAACCAAAATAAAAATCCCTACCTCTGTTAGTTGTACGACTTGTAAGGGTACCGGTTCTAAAAGTGGTAAGTCAGGTGTTTGTTCATCATGCGCTGGTCATGGTCAAGTGCGTATGCAACAAGGGATGTTTTCTGTTCAACAAACTTGTCCAACGTGTCATGGGTCGGGATCGCAAATTACAGACCCTTGTGGTAAATGTCGGGGTACAGGGAAAACTAAAGAGCAAAAAACATTATCGGTAAAAATTCCTGCCGGTGTTGATACTGGCGATCGTATCCGCTTGGGTGGTGAAGGAGAAGCAGGAGATCATGGTGGGCCTGCTGGTGATTTATATGTTCAAGTTAATGTTCGTGAACATGCCATATTTACACGTGATGGTGCAAATTTGTATTGCGATATGCCCATTAGCTTTGCAACAGCAACACTTGGTGGCGAACTTGAGGTGCCTACCTTGTCTGGAAAAGTTAAATTAAAAGTTCCGCCCGAAACGCAAACAGGTAAGTTATTTAGGTTACGCGGTAAAGGTGTTAAGCCTGTAAGAGGAGGGCCTGTCGGGGACTTAATGTGTCGCGTTAATGTTGAAACGCCAGTTAGTTTAACAGCTGAACAAAAGGCGTTGGTTGAACAGTTAGAAGCATCATTTAAAACGGGTGGCACTAAGCACAATCCACAAGAGCATTCGTGGTTAGGTGGTGTTAAAAGTTTTTTTGACAAAATGAAGTCTTAACAGGTTTAGAGTTTCTATAAAGTAAAATAAAGGCTGTAGTGATGTGTATAGCCTAGGTGATATTGATAAGGGGAAAAGATGACAAAAATAGCGGTATCTGGCGCAAGTGGCCGTATGGGACTTAACTTAATTAAAGCGTGCCAACAAAATAAGTTGGCAACACTTGGTGTCGCTATTGAGCGTGATGGCTCGCCTGCAATCGGTAAAGATGCAGGTGAAATGGCAGGGTTGAGCCAGCAGCAAGTTCACGTTGTTTCAGATTTTTCAAACCAAGCGCCTAACTTTGATGTTTTAGTTGACTTTACTCGGCCTGAGGCTTGTTTGGATAAGGTGTCTTTTTGTCAGTCACAGAAAAAAGCAATCGTAATTGGCACGACTGGATTTAGCGAGGCGGATAAAGCGCAGATAGTGTCAGCGTCAAAAAATATCCCAATTGTGTTTGCGCCTAATATGGGTATTGGTGTCAATGTAACGTTAAAACTTTTAGAGTTGGCGGCAAAAGCAATCGGCCAATCTGTTGATATTGAGGTGATTGAAGCACACCATAAGCATAAAGTAGATGCGCCATCCGGGACTGCTTTAAAAATGGGCGAAGTGGTTGCAAATGCAATGGGTAAGGCATTAGATGAGTGTGCAGTTTATGCGCGCGAAGGTATTACTGGTGAGCGTGAAGAGGGAACCATTGGTTTTTCTACCATCAGAGGTGGGGATATTGTAGGTGAGCACACTGTTATGTTTGCCGATGAAGGTGAGCGCATTGAAATCAGTCATAAAGCAACAAGTCGAATGACTTTTGCTACTGGTGCAATCAGGGCGGCTTGTTGGCTTGCCGATCAACCTCCTGGCTTATATGACATGCAAGACGTACTAGGTCTGAAAGATTAAATGCCGTCTTTTGTATTGATAGTTTTCTGTTAATATTTAAAGATAACGTAAGGGTTTATGTAAATACTGTTATAAGAATCAGTAATAAAACAGGACATCAATACTGTTGGGAGCTGGTAATTAAAGTATAAAGCCGGATGCCGACACATAGGAGAGAAAAGTAATGTCACAAGTTAAAACAGTTGAGCCGGCGCAGGCTTCATCGAATATTAAAAAGTACGTTCTGATTGGTGCTGGGCCAGCCTCTGTGAGGGCAGCAGAGACGCTGAGAAAAGCCGATGCAAATTGTTCAATCACGATGATTGGTCAAGAAAAAGAGTCACCATATTCCCGTATGGCGTTGCCATATTACTTAAGTGGAATGATACAAGATACGGGCACGCACCTTAGAAAAACAGCGGGCCATTTCGATGATTTGAATATTAACCATGTTATTGCAAGGGTTGAAAAGGTAGAGACTAAAAGCCATCAGGTTGTTATTGATAGTGGTGATGTCTTTGAGTATGACAAGTTGATGATTGCGACTGGTTCGCGTCCTGCAAATTGCCCTTTCCCGGGATCGGAAACAGATGGTGTGGTGAATTGTTGGACATTAGCGGATGGTCGACGAATACTTGATTCAATTAAACCAGGCTCTAAAGTAGCTTTATTAGGGGCTGGCTTTGTTGCCTCTATTATTATTGAGGCAATGCTAAAAAAAGGCGTTAATCTGACTGTTATGCTGGGGCGTACTGGCTTTATGGTTAGCCGGATGATGGATGAAACCGCAGGCAAAATGATTCAGTCTTGGTGTGAAGCAAAAGGGGTGGAGATGATCCTGCCCAGTAGTATTAAATCAATTGAGCCTGGCCCAGCTTTGAAGCGTGATGACGACAGCTTAACTGAATACGATTTGATTATTGTTGCAACAGGGGTTTATTCAAATATTGAGTTTTTAGAAGGCAGTGGTATTGAAACGGATAACGGTATTCTTGTCGATGCGGGGCTGCATACCAGTGTTGAAGATGTTTTTGCTGCTGGTGATGTTGCTCAGGGGCCAGACTTTTCAACAGGTGGAAATTCAGTGCACGCTATTCAGCCAACAGCCGTTGATCATGGGCGGATAGCTGCGGTTAATATGATGGGTGGTAACTCTACCTATAAAGGTAGTTTAAGCATGAATGTTCTTGATACATCTGGTTTAGTATCAACTTCATTTGGCAGTTGGGGCGGAGTAGAAGGTGGTGACAGTGCAGTTTTGCTAGATAAAGATAACTATAAATATATTCGTTTAAACTTTAAAGATGATTTGCTGGTGGGTGCTATCACAGTTGGTCGTACGGATTTTATTGGTGTTATGCGAGGATTGATTCAATCGGAAATACCTTTAGGGGAATGGAAAGAAAGGTTAAAAGAAGACCCCACGCTAATAATGAATGCGTATTTGTCGAAATCGCTGGATGTCGCAAAATAATTTGCTAAAAAATATGCTCGTGTTGGAATGGACAATGAGGCACTTAATCCAGTAAAATTCGCGGTCATACATATTAACAATCAAAACGGGTGGTGCCAGTAAAGGTTCTTCCCGTTTTGTATATCTAAAGGTGGTGTAATTTGTCTGACAAAGCGATACTGGTTCTCGAAGACGGTAGTGTGTTTCACGGCCAATCAATTGGCGTTCAAGGCCTGACAACAGGCGAAGTTGTTTTTAATACGTCGATGACGGGTTACCAAGAAATTCTCACTGACCCATCCTATTCACATCAAATTGTAACGCTAACGTACCCGCATATTGGTAATGTTGGCGCAAATGCTGAAGATGAAGAGTCTGCCGCAGTTCATGTGCAGGGCTTGGTTATTAGGGATTTACCGTTACTGCATAGTAATTGGCGTTCAGAAGAGTCCTTATCTGCATATTTAGCTAGAAATAATATCGTTGCAATTGCTGATATTGATACGCGTAGGTTGACAAGAATTCTACGTGAAAAAGGCGCGCAACGAGGCTGTATCATAGCCGGTGAGGAAGTTGATGAGGCGCATGCCTTAGCATCAGCAAAAGAAGTGACGCCACTTAAAGGGCTTGATCTTGCGCAGCTGGTGTCCTGCAAAAAACCTTATGACTGGACAAGCCCAGTTTGGCAGTTAGGGCAAACAAGCAAGGCTGCAACGAAGAAAGCAAACTACAAGGTTGTCGCGTATGACTTTGGCGTTAAGCGAAATATTCTTAGGTTGTTGGTGGAGTCGGGCTGCGAAGTCTGTGTTGTGCCAGCGAAAACGCCAGCTTCAGAGGTGTTAGCAATGTCACCAGATGGTGTGTTTTTATCAAATGGCCCCGGCGATCCAGAGCCATGTGATTATGCCATTGAGGCCATCAAAACTATTTTAAAAGAGAAAGTCCCCGTATTTGGTATCTGTTTAGGCTATCAATTGTTGGCGTTAGCCAGTGGTGCCTCAACAGTAAAAATGAAATTTGGTCACCATGGCGCTAACCATCCGGTACAGGACTTAGTAACGCAACGGGTTATGATCACTAGTCAAAACCATGGCTTTGCTGTGAATGCGGATTCTTTGCCAGCTAATTTAAAGGCAACGCATACTTCATTATTTGATAAGAGCCTACAAGGGATAGAGCGAACGGATTGCCCCGCATTTGGATTCCAAGGGCACCCAGAAGCGAGCCCTGGTCCGCAAGATATTGTGTACCTGTTTGACCGGTTTACGACAATGATGGACTCATATAAAGCTTAATTAAGCGAGCGGTCAATGAAAACGTTGACACCCTTTTGTGTACACCTGGTAATTAGCCATAAAAATTTATAAAGAGAATTATGCCAAAAAGAACCGACATAAAATCCGTTTTACTATTAGGTGCAGGCCCTATTGTTATTGGTCAGGCTTGTGAGTTTGATTATTCAGGAACGCAGGCTTGTAAGGCGCTAAGAGAAGAAGGTTATCGCGTGATTTTGGTTAATTCAAATCCAGCGACAATCATGACGGACCCCGAAACAGCCGATGCAATTTATATCGAGCCGGTTGATTGGCAGACGGTTGAAAAAATTATTGAAAAAGAAAAGCCAGATGTGCTGTTACCAACGATGGGTGGGCAGACGGCACTTAATTGTGCGCTAGATTTGGATAGGCATGGCGTGCTTGCAAAACATAATGTTGAAATGATTGGCGCGTCAAAACAAGCAATAGATAAAGCAGAAGATAGGGATCTGTTTAAAAAAGCGATGACTAAAATCGGTTTGTCGACGCCACGTTCATTTGTTGCACATAATATGGAGCAAGCATTTGAAGCCTTGGATGATATCGGTTTTCCAACAATTATTCGTCCATCTTTTACGATGGGTGGTAGTGGTGGCGGTATTTCATATAACCGAGAAGAGTTCGTAGAGATATGTGAGCGAGGTTTGGACTTATCACCCACTAATGAGTTGTTGATTGAAGAGTCCGTCTTAGGTTGGAAAGAATACGAGATGGAAGTGGTACGTGATCGTAAAGATAACTGTATTATTATTTGTTCCATTGAAAATTTTGACCCAATGGGAGTGCATACAGGGGATTCTATTACGGTTGCCCCCGCCCAGACATTAACCGATAAAGAATATCAAATTATGCGTAATGCATCGATCGATGTATTGCGTGAAATTGGTGTGGATACAGGCGGGTCTAATGTTCAATTTGCCATCAATCCAGAAAATGGTGCGATGATTGTGATTGAAATGAACCCACGAGTTTCCCGTTCATCAGCGTTAGCCTCAAAAGCAACGGGGTTTCCTATTGCTAAAGTGGCTGCAAAATTGGCGATCGGTTACACCTTGGATGAACTAAGTAATGAAATAACAGGGGGCGCAACACCCGCATCATTTGAGCCGTCTATTGATTATGTTGTTACGAAAATTCCTCGCTTTACCTTTGAAAAATTTCCAATGGCAGATGACCGTCTTACTACGCAGATGAAATCTGTCGGTGAGGTAATGTCTGTAGGGCGAACATTTCAAGAGTCACTACAAAAAGCCTTACGCGGGCTTGAAACAGGTAAGAATGGATTAGACCCAATCGTTGATTTAAACGAAGAAGGGGTTGATGCTATTTTAAGGCGTGAAATACAACAACCAGGTGCTGATCGTATTTGGTATTTGGCAGATGCGTTTAGGAAAGGCTTTGGTTTAGAAAGTATTTTTGAGCAAACAAAAATTGATCGCTGGTTTTTGATTCAAATAGAAGATTTGTTAAATGAAGAAGCTGTTTTATCAAACAGTGAGCTTGCTTCAATTGATAATTTAACAATGTATCGATTGAAACGAAAAGGTTTCTCAGATGCGCGATTAGCTGCTTTACTGGGCGCTAAAGAAAGTGCCGTAAGGGCAGCCCGACACGAGATGAATATTCGCCCTGTTTATAAACGGATTGATTCTTGTGCAGGTGAGTTTTCGTCTTCTACAGCTTATATGTATTCTACTTATGAACAAGAGTGTGAATCACAGCCAAGTGACCGTGAAAAGATTATGGTATTGGGTGGCGGCCCAAACCGTATAGGACAGGGAATCGAGTTTGATTATTGTTGTGTCCATGCAGCGTTGGCAATGCGTGAAGACGGGTATGAAACCATTATGGTTAACTGTAACCCTGAAACGGTATCAACTGATTTTGATACCTCAGACCGTTTGTACTTTGAATCATTAACACTGGAAGATGTGCTTGAAGTCGTGCACCTTGAAAAGCCAAAGGGCGTGATTGTTCAATACGGGGGTCAAACACCGCTAAAACTAGCGGAAGATTTAGAAGCTGCAGGCGTCCCAATTATTGGAACATCACCGGAAGCTATTGATCTGGCAGAAGATCGTGAGCGTTTCCAACAATTAGTTGAAAAGCTAGGGCTTTTACAGCCACCTAATAGAACCGCGCGAAATCCAGAACAAGCCGTACTTCATGCAGAAGAAATTGGTTATCCGCTAGTTGTAAGGCCATCATATGTATTGGGTGGTCGTGCGATGGAAATCGTTTATAACGAAGCAGAACTTCGTACATATATGCGAGAAGCAGTTAGTGTTTCAAATGATTCACCGGTGTTATTGGACCGTTTCTTAGATGATGCTGTTGAAGTCGATGTAGATGCTATTTTCGATGGTAAGGAGTTGTTAATCGGCGGCATTATGGAACATATCGAGCAGGCGGGTGTTCACTCGGGCGATTCGGCCTGCTCATTACCTCCATTTGATTTGAGTCAGCAGGTGCAAGATAGAATGCGTGTACAGGCTAAAGACCTTGCTCGTGAATTAGGCGTTGTCGGTTTGATGAATATTCAATTCGCTATTAAAGGGGATGATATTTATATCTTAGAAGTAAACCCCCGTGCATCACGCTCAGTTCCTTTTGTATCGAAAGTGACGGGGTACCCGTTAGCGAAAATTGCAGCTCGTTGTATGGCAGGGCAGTCATTAGCAGATCAGGGCACCACTCAAGAAATCATTCCTAAGTATTTCTCGGTTAAAGAGTCGGTTTTCCCCTTTGTTAAATTTCCTAATGTAGATCCGTTATTAGGCCCTGAGATGAAATCAACAGGTGAAGTGATGGGTGTAGGGGATACATTTGGAGAGGCATTCGGTAAATCACAGCGTGCTGCTGGTATTGAATTATCAAATAAAGATAAAGTATTGTTTAGTGTTAGAGATGCTGACAAAGATAAAATGATTAATTTAGCCAAAGTATTGGTTTCACGCGGGAAGCAAATATTGGCTACAAAAGGGACGGCAGATGCCTTAAAGGCAGCTGGGGTTGAATGTGAGCTAGTCAACAAGGTTAACGAAGGCCGTCCTCATATTGTAGATGTGGTTAAAAATGAACCTATTCAGCTAATCGTTAATACCACAGAAGGTAAACAAGCGATTCTTGATTCATTTTCAATCCGTCGTGAATCGTTACAAAATAAGGTGACATATTGCACTACTATGGCGGGTGCTAAAGCGACAATTGATGCATTGGCAGATATTACTGTGAAAGAAGTCAGAGAGCTTCACGCATTGCAAGCACGTCATTAAGTTGTAAAAATTAAGGATTATTTATGAGTAAGGTACCATTAACTAAAAAAGGCGCAGAAAGCCTTAAAAAAGAATTGGACGAACTAAAAAATGTAAAGCGTCCTAAAGTGACCGAAGCGATTGCTGATGCTCGCGCGCACGGTGATTTAAAAGAAAATGCTGAATATCATGCGGCCAGAGAAGAGCAAGGCTTAATAGAAGCACGGGTTCGTGATATTGAAAGTAAATTAGGTAATGCACAAATTATAGACGTTTCTACCATGGACGCTAACGGCAAAGTTATTTTTGGTTGTACCGTTGAGCTTGAAAATATCGAGACAGAAGAGTTAGTTGTCTATACGATTGTTGGCGAAGATGAAGCAGATATAAAGAAAAACTTAATTTCCTATGCATCCCCTTTTGCAAAAGCATTGATAGGAAAGGAAGAAGGGGATGTTGCTGAGGTAAGAGCGCCTGGTGGAGTCACAGAGTTTGAAATTTTGGATGTTCGTTACGAATAAGCTTTTTTATCTTGGTTTTCTCTGTAAAAAACAGCCATAAAACCAATGCTTTGAATGAGTTCTGAGGCGGTTTTATCAGCAATCTCTTGAATGATCGCTTTTTTGTCGTCTCGATCATCAGCAGACACTTTTACCTTAATCAGCTCGTGGTGCGTGATCGCAGACTCAATCTCGTCTAATACATTACTGGTTAGGCCAGACTGACCTAGACGAACAACAGGCTTTAAAGAGTGTGCGTGTGCCTTTAGTTTCTTTTTTTGCTGATTTGATAATGCCATAGTGTTTCATTAAATTCTGTTAAGTTAGGTCGCGCATTCTACACTTAAAAGATACAAGAAGGTGCGTCTGTTTTGTAGATGTACCTATGTTAACAGTGGGTAAACAAATAATAATGCAAAGGTATGACCAAGCATAAAAACAAACAAAAGTGGCTGGATGAGCATTTTAACGATGAGTATGTAAAAAAAGCTCAACAAATGGGGCTTCGTTCGCGCGCCGTATTTAAATTAGAAGAAATTGACAAAAAAGACCGGTTATTGAGGCCTGGACAAATTGTGGTGGACTTAGGTGCCGCGCCGGGTGGCTGGTCAGAATATGCCATAAAAAAAATCACAGGCGATGGGCGAGTCATCGCGTTAGATTTATTAGATATCGTTCCTATTGATGGTGTTGACTTTATTAAAGGTGACTTTAGTGACGACGAGGTTTTTGAGCGCTTACAAAACTTAATCGGTCATCAAACAGTCGATATAGTGATGTCTGATATCGCGCCTAATATGAGTGGTAGTAAGGCGATTGATCAACCAAAATCCATGTATTTAGCAGAATTGGCATTAGATTTTGCAAAAAACAGTTTAAATAGCCGGGGCTCGTTTTTGATAAAGCTGTTTCAAGGTGAAGGGTTTGACCAGTATCTTCAAGAGGCTAAAAAAGTTTTCTCGACAGTACTGATTCGAAAACCCAAAGCTTCACGCGCACGTAGTCGAGAGGTTTACCTTTTGGCAAAGGGCTTGAAATTGTAGTAATCTAACCCCATAAATTACTGAATGAATTTTAAAAATAACAGTTTAATTGAGCACTGTCATAAACATCACGAGGGAGTAACACTTTGAACGAAATGGTTAAGAACATTATTATGTGGGTGGTAATCGCCGTCGTGCTGATGTCCGTATTCAATAATTTTGGTGGATCAAAACAATCATCAACTAGTAATTTAAGTTATTCGCAGTTTATCAGTGCTGTTAATGCAGGCCAGGTTAGTAAAGTGTCCATAGATGGGCCTAATATTAGTGGTCAAACTACGTTAGGTGAGCGTTTTACAACACGTAGTCCTGGTGATATTCACCTTGTTGATGACTTACTAAAAAATGGTGTTGAAATTATTGCCAAACCACCTGAAGAGCAATCGGTGCTTATGTCAATTTTAATATCATGGTTCCCGATGCTCTTGTTGATTGGTGTGTGGATATTCTTTATGCGCCAAATGCAAGGTGGCGGAGGCGGTGCCGGTGGTCGTGGAGCAATGTCCTTTGGTAAAAGCAAAGCGAAACTATTAAGTGAAGATGAAATAAAAGTAACGTTTGCTGATGTGGCGGGTGTTCAAGAAGCAAAAGAAGAGGTTGGAGAGGTTGTTGATTTTTTAACAGACCCTAGTAAGTTTCGAAAATTAGGTGGTTTAATCCCACGCGGAATTTTAATGTCGGGTTCGCCTGGTACAGGTAAAACCTTGTTAGCGAAGGCGATTGCTGGTGAAGCTAAAGTGCCTTTTTTCAGCATATCGGGTTCTGATTTTGTTGAAATGTTTGTTGGTGTAGGGGCTTCACGTGTTCGAGACATGTTTGAACAAGCCAAGAAAAACGCACCGTGTATTATTTTTATCGATGAGATTGATGCGGTTGGCCGTGCCCGTGGTATTGGTATTGGTGGTGGTAATGATGAGCGTGAGCAAACCTTGAACCAATTATTGGTTGAGATGGACGGGTTTTCTGGTAATGAAGGGGTGATTGTTATTGCCGCGACTAACCGTCCTGATGTTTTAGACCCGGCCTTATTACGCCCAGGTCGTTTTGATCGACAAGTGGTTGTTCCTTTACCAGATATTAGAGGGCGCGAGCAAATCTTAAAAGTGCACCTTAAAAAGGTGCCTCTCGGTGACAGTGTTAACCCTAATGTGATTGCACGAGGCACACCGGGCTTTTCAGGTGCAGATTTGGCTAACTTGGTAAACGAAGCGGCATTATTTGCGGCTAGAGCTGATAAGAAGTTAGTTGATATGAACGACATGGAGAACGCTAAAGATAAGGTGTTAATGGGCGCAGAACGTCGTTCTATGGTGATGAGTGAAGACGAAAAAAGGTGCACGGCATATCACGAATCAGGTCATGCAATTGTTGGTCGCTTAGTGCCTGAGCACGATCCTGTCTATAAGGTGACCATCATTCCACGTGGGCGAGCGTTAGGTGTCACAATGTTCTTACCTGAGCAAGATCAAATTAGTATCAGTAAACAGAAGTTAGAAAGTCAATTATCAAGCTTATATGGTGGTCGCTTAGCAGAGGAAATTATCTTTGGTGAAGAAGCGGTAACAACTGGTGCATCAAACGATATTGAAAGAGCGTCCGCTATTGCTAGAAATATGGTAACTCAATGGGGTTTTTCAGAAAAACTTGGCGCATTAAATTACGGAGAAGATGAAAATGCAATGGGGCATTCTGGTGGTCAAACTAAGATGATTTCGGATGAAACAGCCGAGCTTATTAATAAAGAAGTTAGAGTGTTTATTGATAGAAACTACGAGCGTGCTAAGAGCTTATTGACTGAAAATATTGATATTTTACACTCTATGTCAGAAGCGTTAATGAAGTATGAAACACTTGATAGCGATCAATTAGACCAATTAATGGCTCGTCAGCCAGTGAGTGAACCTAAAGATTGGGAAAATGATGATCAATCTGGTTCAGGGAAAGCGACGATAGAAGATAAAGACGCTACAGATAAGGAGTCAAAGCCGACTATTGGAGGCCCTGCTGAACAACCTTAATGCTGTGAAGAGTCGTCTTGACCAAATATTTGATCTAAAGAGCCCCCAAATTATGGGGGTTCTTAATATTACGCCGGATTCTTTTTCTGACGGAGGTTCTTTTACACAGATAGAATCAGCGGTGCAACATGCCTTGAAGATGGCTGAGCAAGGCGCCACAATTATTGATATTGGCGGTGAATCTACACGGCCTAATGCATTACCTGTTTCTACAGACGAGGAAATCCAAAGGGTGGTTCCTGTTATTGAAGGGATTCGACATAAATCGGATATTGCCATTTCAATTGATACCAGCAAAGCTGATGTTATGAAGGCTGCCATAGAGGCCGGAGCGGACTTTATCAATGATGTGTATGCATTACAGAGAACGGGTTCACTGGATATGGCGGCTTCTTTAGGAGTGCCTGTCTGTTTAATGCATATGCAAGCAGACCCTACCACGATGCAAGATCAACCACATTACCTTAATGTGGTTGAAGAGCTGAATGATTTTTTTGCTCAGCGTATAGCGGCCTGTGAGCAAGTCGGTATTGCTAAAGGGAAGATTATATTAGACCCAGGGTTTGGCTTTGGTAAAACCTTACAACATAACCTGACATTATTGGCGAAACTAAAAGAGTTTGAGAGCCATGGCTGCCCAATATTGGCTGGCCTATCAAGAAAATCAATGTTTGGTCAGTTATTAGATAAAAAAGTCGATGAGAGATTAATTGGCAGTGTTAGTGCCGCGTTGTTAGCAGTGGCTAATGGTGCGTCTATTGTTCGTGTGCATGATGTTGCTGAAACAGCTGATGCGTTAAAAGTCTATATGGCTGTTCAGGCTGCCAAATGAGGAAACTATGACAAGAAAATATTTTGGTACCGATGGTATTAGAGGCTTAGTTGGGGAAGGGGTCATTACTCCCGAATTTATTTTAAAGCTGGGTTGGGCGACCGGGAGAGTGTTCGAGCAACAAGGGCATTGTAAAATTGTAATTGGTAAAGATACTCGTATTTCCGGTTATATGTTTGAATCAGCATTAGAGGCTGGTTTAGTTGCAGCAGGCGCAAATGTTCAGTTATTAGGTCCTATGCCAACCCCAGGAATTGCATATTTAACGAGAACGCTTCGTGCCAATGCAGGAATAGTCATTAGTGCTTCACATAACCCTCATTATGATAATGGTATAAAGTTTTTTTCTAGTGAAGGTGAAAAGCTTGCCGATGAGATAGAGCAAGCGATAGAACAAAAAATGGACGAGCCACTCATCGTTGTGGAATCGTCTCGGTTAGGTAAAGCTAACCGTATTAATGATGCGGCGGGTCGATACATAGAGTTTTGTAAAAGCACGATTTCTTCAATGATCGACTTATCTTCTTTAAAAATGGTTGTCGATTGCGCACACGGCTCTACCTATCATATTGCTCCTTATGTGTTTAGTGAATTAGGTGCGGAGGTGATTAAAATAGGTGCTGAGCCAAACGGCATTAATATTAATGATGGTTGTGGAGCAACTAACCCTCAGGCGTTAACCGAGGCGGTTTTATCCAATAATGCTGACTTTGGTGTGGCATTAGATGGCGATGGCGATCGATTAATCATGGTTGACCACTTAGGCGAAGTGTTGGATGGTGATGATATTTTGTATATTTTAGCCAAAGGTCGTCAATCAAATGGTTATTCAGGTTCATCTGTTGTAGGAACATTGATGACTAATCTAGGCGTTGAGCATGCACTCAATAGATTAGGTATTGACTTATTACGCTCAGCAGTAGGAGATCGGCATGTTATTCAGTTGATGAACGAATCAGAGTCAATCTTGGGTGGTGAAGGGTCTGGGCATATAATTTGTGCTGATAGAACGACAACAGGTGATGGAATTATTTCAGCTCTACAAGTGATTGAGATTATGATGCGCGAGAGCACCTCTTTGAATGAACTAAAAAGTGATATTCAAAAGTATCCTCAATGTATGATTAATGTGAAGCTAAGTGGTGCTAAAAAGTTTGCGATGACGGATGATATTAATAAAGCCGTTGCTTCTATAGAGAAGGTTTTAAAAGGCGCAGGAAGAGTATTGTTAAGGCCTTCTGGCACAGAACCATTAGTTAGGGTAATGGTTGAAGGCGAAGATGTGAAGTTAGTGGAAAAACTGGCGATGGACCTTAGTAAAACAGTTGAAAGCCTACTTGACGCTTAAGGGGTGAATTGGGCATGAGTGCTCGCTTAATTAAGATTGATTTATTGCTGAATAGCCGCTAACCTTGCTCGTTTTTTAAGGTAAGAAGTTTGATGCGTCGATCACTAGTTATTGGAAACTGGAAGATGAATGGTTCACTTGACTCAACAAGTGAAATTTTACGTGCAATTGAAACGACAATTGATGATAAAATAACGTGTGATATAGGAGTCTGCGTGCCTTTCGTCTATATAACGGCTGCACAAGAAATAACTAAACCGACAGTGATAACCATAGGTGCTCAAACTGTTTCAGAGTATCAGCCTGGGGCATATACCGGTGAAGTGTCGGCGCATATGTTGGAAGATGTTGGCTGTAGCTGGGTACTAATAGGTCACTCAGAAAGGCGAACACTATTTAATGAAGCAAATGCGCAGCTGGTTAAGAAAGTGCTGGCAGCCCAAATGACTGGAGTTACTCCTGTTTATTGTGTTGGTGAAACACAGGAAGAATACAAGTCTGGTGCTACATTTGATGTAATTAAAGATCAGGTTGAGGCGTTATTAAATAATAGCGCTGTAGATTTGACGCAACTGGTTCTGGCTTATGAACCCGTTTGGGCCATTGGAACGGGGTTAACGGCCTCCCCTGAAGAGGCTCAAAAGGTGCATGCTTTTATAAGAGCATTGGTTAGCGAGAGAGATATAAATGCAGCTAACATGCTTCGCATTTTATATGGCGGAAGTGTAAAACCAGATAATGCATTGTCATTGTTTGGACAAAAAGATATTGATGGTGGTTTGATAGGTGGCGCATCCTTGGATGCAAAAGCGTTTGTTTCAATTTGCCAAAAAGCGTAAAAATAAACTTGGTGGGTAAGTTCTGCCGTAATAAAACTCATACCGTTTAGGTATAGAAGGATAAGAGAATGAGTGTGTTTGGAATAGTTTTATCAGTGCATGTGGTTATTGCAGCATTGATGATAGGGTTGATTTTGATTCAGCATGGTAAAGGCGCTGATGCTGGCGCAGCATTTGGCAGTGGTGCATCCGGTACGGTATTTGGTGCTAAAGGTTCCGGCTCTTTTTTAAGTCGTTCGACAGCTATTTTGGCCGCATTGTTTTTTTCAACAAGTCTAGCGCTTGCTTATCTAGGAGGCAATAGAGCAGCACCTGATGATATTATTGATGGCTTGACGGTTTCACAACCAGCAAAATCAACAGAAGCTACGCCTGCGGACTTAATCAACAACCTTGTGGAACCAACAGATGGGCTGGCTAAGCAAAATGGTATGAAGCCTGCTGATGACCTGCCCATTCCTGATTAACTGAATGGATTTGCCGAGGTGGTGGAATTGGTAGACACGCTATCTTGAGGGGGTAGTGTCCTATGGACGTGCGGGTTCAAATCCCGCTCTCGGCACCAATAATTATAAGCATTAAAATTCATTGATGAGTAATCAATTAACAATTGTTATCTTTCTGATTTTTTCGATTCTTATGGCTAATTTGCCATGGTTAAGCGATAAACTTTTTTGTATTAGACAAATCGCGCATAAATCAGGCTGGTTTCGCTGGTTTGAATGGCTATGTTGGTATGTGCTGACGTTCAGTGTTGGCTTTGCTTTGGAATACAAAATAATGGGAACAAATACTGCGCAGAACTGGGAGTTCTACGTGGTTACAATATGTTTATTTGTTGTCTTTGCTTTGCCGAGCTTTATCTATCATTACGATTTAAAAAAAATTCTTAAATCTCGAGAAAAAGAATAGCTTAATACCGCCTAGCTAATAAGGAATGATGGTTTTTAAGTAAAAAAAGTCGAATATCAGCTATAATTCATCTTTTTTATTAAGGAGATTGTTAGAAATGAAAGCACCTGTTCATGTAGCCGTTACCGGCGCCGCTGGTCAAATTTCGTACTCATTATTATTTCGTATAGCATCTGGCGACTTTTTAGGCCCAGATCAGCCAATTTGTTTACACCTATTAGAAATCACACCTGCTTTAGGTGCGCTTGAGGGTGCGGTTATGGAATTGAACGATTGTGCATTTCCTTTATTACAAAGTGTTTCAATGTCTGATGATGCTGAAGTTGCCTTTAAAGATATCGATTTTGCATTCTTAGTGGGTGCTCGTCCACGTGGTCCTGGTATGGAACGTAAAGACTTGTTGGAAGCAAATGCGGCCATCTTTTCGGTACAAGGTAAAGCCTTAAATAAAGTTGCTAAACGTGATGTTCGTGTATTAGTGGTGGGTAACCCTGCAAATACAAATGCATTGATTGCGATGAATAATGCACCAGACCTTGACCCACGTAACTTCACAGCAATGACACGTTTAGACCATAATCGTGCGATGAGCTTATTGGCCGAAAAAACGGGTAATCATAATACGGACGTTACTAAGATGACAATCTGGGGCAACCACTCAGCAACACAATACCCAGACCTTCACAATTGCTTAATCAACGGTGAAGATGCGTTATCTAAGGTCGATGCAAGCTGGTATGCCGATGACTTTATTCCTGCTGTTCAACAACGTGGCGCTGCCATTATTAAAGCACGTGGCTTGTCAAGCGCAGCGTCTGCTGCCAGTTCTGCATTAGACCATATGCGTACTTGGGTGCAAGGAACAGCAGACGGCGATTGGGTGAGTATGGGAATTCCAAGTGATGGAAGCTATGGTATTGAAGAAGGTTTAATTTACTCATTCCCTGTGACTGTTAAAGACGGTGACTATTCAATCGTTCAAGGTCTTGAAATTAATGATTTCAGTCGTGAAAGAATGATCGCAACGGAAAATGAGCTTAAAGAAGAACGTGATGGTGTAAAGCACCTGCTTTAATTGTTCTATGCGTTTAAAAAGGCCATGCATTTGCATGGCTTTTTTTTTGCGTGTTATAAGGGGGTAATTCTAAAAGAGAAAACATAATGATCGAGATGACAGCGTCAAAAATTAAGGGTTCATCTTGTGTTTTTGCCGTCAACGAGAAGGGGCAGTCGATTGAAATTGAATTGGTTGAAGAACGTGCGCTAACCATCTATATCGATAAAAAAGAAATAGTAACCTTAATGACGATGGGGTCTTTTCCTGAATTGTTGGTGTTGGGTTACCTTAAAAATCAAACCTTCTTTGAGACTATCGGAGATATAAAGGTACTTCAAGTTGATTGGCAAACCAATGCTGCAGTGATTGTATCGAGTAAAAAGAACCCTAATATTGAGAAATTAAAAGCACGTCGAACAATTACTTCAGGGTGTGGACAAGGCACGATGTTTGGTAATGTTGTTGAGAGTTTAAAGGAGCAGGTGTTAGCCAAACGTAGTATTGAACAATCTGTATTGTATTATTTGCTTAATCATTTTGGGCAACGTAACCAAGTCTATAAAAAGGCGGGTGCTGTTCATGGTTGTGCGCTTTGTAAAGGTAAGGAGGTATTGTTCTTTGTTGAAGACGTAGGGCGTCATAATGCCGTTGATACTATTGCTGGACATATGTGGTTGAAGGGTATTAAAGGTGATGACTGTGTTTTCTACACAACAGGGCGTTTAACCTCTGAAATGGTTATCAAGGTCGCGCAAATGGGGGTGCCTATATTATTGTCTCGTTCTGGGGCCACTAAGATGGGGTTTGAGCTTGCCTGCGAGTTTGGTGTAACTTTAATTTCGCGAGCAAAAGGGCAACATTTTCAAGTTTTGAATGGGGCCGAGCGGATAGTGTTTGATGTAACAGCTTAAGTTTAGGCTGTATTTTCATTCGGCTTACGTAGCAACGCTTCGGCGTGCACTAAATCCTCATGACAATTAATGTTATAGAAAGGGTCAAGCAAGCTATCACTGAAGTCTGGGAGGGAGACTTTGTAGCGAGATGTCCATAAATCAATTTTGCGTATATTCTCCTTGCTTAGTGCAGCTTCCAGATCATCAAGTAGCCTTATTGGCCATAAGGCAATAACGGGGTGTGTGCGACCATTTGAAGTGGCGCAGGCAATATCGGCGGTGTTTTCAAGCATTGATTGATAAAGCGTGGAAACTAAATTTTGGGGTATAAAAGGCGTATCAACGGGCACAGAGGCAATCCATTGTACACCGGGTTGATGCTTTCTTACCCACTGCATGCAGGCTAAAAGCCCGGCTAAAGGTCCTAAGAACCCTTCTAATGAATCTTTAATAATAGGTAAATCATAAGAAGACAGTTGCTGGCTCTCCTTGTTGCTACTAATAATAATTGAGTCGCATTGAGGAGACAATCGCTCTAATACGTGTTCAAAAAGAGGCTTATGAGCGAGTTGAATGAAGCCCTTGTCTTGGTTGTTCATCCTTCTCGAGAGACCACCTGACAGGATGACGCCGATAATTTTATTTGAGTTGTTGGGCATTAAATTGGCTCTACTTTGACAGCTGAGAACTTGTATTCAGGTATTTTTCCAAAAGGGTCCAGATCATGACTGGTCAATAAATTAGCCGCTGCTTCGACGTAAGCAAACGGGATGAATATGAGGCCAGTTTGTACTTTATGGTCAACACGAACCTTGATGTTAATAGATCCTCGGCGGCTTGAAACGCAAACCATGTCACCTGCTTGTACCTTAAGCGCTGAACAATCGATGGGGCTCATTTGAACAAAAGCTTCTGGTTCGAGTGTGTTGAGTACTTCACTACGTCGAGTTATTGCGCCAGTGTGCCAATGTTCTAGTAGTCTGCCTGTTGTCAGAATAAAGTCGTATTCGGTGTCTAATTTGTCATTAGCCGGCAAAAAGCTTGCAGGGATAAATTTTCCGCGTCCGTCTTCAGTGGGGAAACCATCGGCAAAAACGATATCGTGACCAGCTTCCTTAGGGGACGGGCAAGGGTAGGTGACGGAATGCTCTTGCTCAAGACGTTCCCAGCTGATGTTAGCTAATGAGGGCATGGCTAACAGCATTTCATGATAGATATCTTTTGGTGTTGAATAGGGCCACTCTAAACCTAAACGCTGAGCGATCTGATGTGTAATCCACCAGTCAGCTTTTGCATTGCCTGGTGGTTCAACAGCTTGTCGCCCCATTTGTACCTGTCTGTTTGAGTTTGTTACAGTACCATTTTTTTCCGGCCACGCGGTAGCAGGTAAAACAACGTCTGCAAACATAGCTGTTTCGGTTAGAAAAATATCTTGTACAACAAGGTGCTCTAATTTAGCCAGTGCTGCACGGGCATGGTTTAAATTAGGGTCTGACATGGCAGGATTTTCCCCCATGATGTACATGGACTTAATGCTGTTGCGATGTATCGCATGCATAATTTCAACGACTGTTAAGCCTTCTTTGGGGTTCAAGGGTGTGTCCCATAGGGATTCAAAAAAGGTTTGTGTTTCACAGTCACTTATTGGCTTGTAGTCGGGGTAAAACATTGGGATTAAAGCAGCATCCGAGGCGCCTTGAACATTATTCTGGCCGCGTAGAGGGTGGAGGCCTGTGCCGGGGCGTCCTATATGACCACACATTAAGGCTAATGAAATAAGGCAACGCGCATTGTCTGTTCCGTGTGTATGCTGTGAGATGCCCATACCCCAAAAAATAATGGCAGATTTGGCGGTTGCATATTTCCTTGCAACTGTTTTGATGGTGTCGGCAGTTACGCCGCAAATACTCTGCATTTTTTCAGGCGCATAGTCTTTAAGGTGTGTAGCAAACAGCTTAAAACCAGAGGTGTGTTGATCAATATAATGTTGATTATAAAGTTTTTCATCAACAATCACGTGCATGATGGCGTTCAGTAAGGCAACATCTGTGCTCGGTGTAAACTGTAGCATATGCGTTGCTTGTTGTTTTAACGCTTGAGCCCTAGGATCCATCACAACCAATTCGGTACCGCGCTCGACAGCTTGTTTAAAAAAGGTTGCTGCAACGGGGTGGTTTTCACTTGGATTCGCGCCAATAATGATGATCAAATCGCTGTCTTCAGCTGCCATAAACGGTGCGGTAACGGCCCCTGAACCAATTGTTTCCATGAGTGCGGCAACGGAGGAAGCATGACATAAACGTGTGCAGTGATCGACGTTATTAGTGCCAAAGCCGGCTCGAATTAGTTTTTGGAAAATATAAGCTTCTTCATTAGAGCACTTTGCAGAGCCAAAGCCAGCCAGGGAATCAGCACCATGCTGTTGTTTAATGTCTGAAAAACCTTTCGCAGCAAGATTAAGTGCTTCTTCCCAAGAGGCTTTTCTAAAATGCGAATAGGGGTTAGCTGGGTCGATATTAACGCCTTTTTCGATACCCTCTTTTCTGATTAGCGGTTCGGTAAGTCGCTGCTCAGATGTAATGTAATCAAAACCAAAGCGGCCTTTTACGCATAAGCGGCCTTGGTTAGAGGGGCCATTAGCACCTTCGACAGAGCAGATTTTGTTATCGTTAACCTTTAAGCTAACTTGGCAACCTACACCGCAATAGGGGCAAACGGATTGTACTTGTTTGTCTGTCTTAGTGACTTTGGCTGAAGCAGGTGAGAGTGCATTAGTTGGGCAGGCTTGAACGCACTCACCACAAGCAACGCAGGTGGATTGCCCCATTGGGTCGTCAAAATCAAAAATTATTTTTTCATCATGACCTCGCTCAGCTAGACCAATCACACCATTAACTTGAATTTCTCGGCAGGCACGAACGCACAACGTACAATGAATACAGGCATCAAGCTTTACAGAGATGGCTGGGTGAGATAAGTCGGGGGTGTTAGTTACTTTTTTTGGAAATCGTGAAGGCCCAATCTCCATGGATTGCACCAAATTATCGAAAGTTGATCCCGCAATCGTCTGCTGATTTACATCGGTACTTAATAATTCGATGACAAGCCGACGAGCTGCTGTGGCGCGTTTACTCTGTGTGTGAACGACCATATCATCGCTGGGGTGTCTGCAACACGAAGCGGCGAGTGTGCGTTCGCCGTCAATTTCAACCATGCAGGCCCGGCAGTTGCCATCGGAGCGGTAACCGGGCTTATTGTTAAAACATAAATGCGGAATAGTGGTGCCGAGTCGTTTAGCGACTTGCCAAATTGATTCTTCAGGTTCAGCAGAAACCTTTTTTCCATCTATTACAAATGAAACTAAATTGCTCATTTAGACCTCATCGCTGAAATATTTAATGCTCGATAAAATTGGGTTTGGAGCGGCTTGGCCTAGTCCGCAGATTGATGCGTCAGCCATTGTTGTACATAACTCTTTTAATAGTGGTTTATTCCACTGCTGTTCGGATAACAAGGAGCTGGCCTTTTCACAGCCAACTCTACAGGGGCTGCATTGACCGCAACTTTCATCATTAAAAAATGCAAGTAGGTTTTGACTCGTTGCCTTGATGCTATCCTTGTCTGATAAAACAATAATGGCATGCGAACCTATAAAGCAGCCGTACTCTGTTAAGCTGCCAAAATCTAACGGAATATTGTCTAAGGATGAAGGCAAGATACCACCAGAGGCACCGCCCGGTAGGTAAGCTTTAAATGAATGTCCCTTAAGCATACCGCCTGCTAAATGAATTAATTCGCGAATATTGCTGCCAGCGGGGGCAACAATGACACCGGGTTTGTTGATACGACCTGATACTGAAAATGTGCGCAAGCCACTGGCCCCATTTTTACCTTGTTGTGCAAAGTGCTCACCGCCATCAGTTAAAATTGTGGGAATCCAGTACAAGGTTTCAACGTTTTGTACTAAGGTCGGCCGACCAAATAAACCGTGATGAGCAACATAAGGCGGGCGTTGGCGGGGAATGCCACGTTTACCTTCAATTGATTCAATCATTGCAGATTCTTCGCCGCAAATGTAGGCGCCAGCGCCGCGCCTAATCTCGATATAATCTTCTTTAATGATCTTATGATTAACGAGGAGTTGAATTTCGTTGTGCAATAATTGATGGATAGCAGGGTATTCGTCGCGCAAATAAATAAAGATTTTATTAGCATCAATAATATATGCTGCGATGAGCAGGCCTTCTAAAAATTGATGTGGCGCGGTGGACAAGTAATGTCTGTCTTTAAATGTGCCGGGTTCGCCTTCATCGGCATTTACACAAAAATACTTAGGAGCGGGCTCGGCTTTTACAAGACGTAATTTACTGGCAGTAGGAAACCCCGCCCCACCTAAACCTTTTAAATTGCTTTTTTCAATTTCGTTAATAGCGTCAGTGACGCTGAGAGTTTGTTTGCTCAGCGATGCGAGTAATTGATACCCGTTTGCGTTTATGTATTGTTCATAACGTTGGTATGTAGGCACATTGGCCTGTGTCAGGTTGTTCTGTGCAGCGTACAGGAGCGAGCTGGAGGTTACCTGACCGAGATAATTTTTGCCGACAGCAGCAGCGGGTGCTTGGTTGCATAAACCCATGCATGGGGCGGATGTTATTCGAATGTTTTCTGGGTTTTGCTTGTTTAATTCTAGTATTAAATTATCAGCACCGGCCAGACAGCAGCTTAAGGACTGACAAACACGAATTGTGATAGGTGGTGGTGCAGCCTCATTTTCTTTGATGACATCAAAATGATGATAAAAAGTGGCAACTTCATAGACCGCCGCTTGAGGTAATTTTAGTATATCTGCCAAGGCCATTAAGTGCTGTTCGCTGATATAGGACCAAGTATCTTGTATAAGGTGTAAGTACTCAATAAGAAGGTCTTTTCGATGTGGTTTGTTAGCAAGTAATTGCTTTATCGCTTGTTGAGCGTTGGCATCGAGTTGACGTCCTTTCTCAGTAAACTTCCCTTTACGTTTTTTTTTATTACCAGGTCTGACGATATGGCTTGGATCATTGGGCATAAATAATGATGAGATCGGTGGTGACGTAGCTATCAAAGATACCACAAAAAAGGCCATGCATGAGCATGGCCTTTGAGGTTAACGTTTATGATTGACGTTATTATTTTAGTTGCGGCCCAGCAGCTACGAGAGATTTTCCTTCTTCGTTATCTGTGTACTTTTCGAAATTAAGTTCAAATAAGTGAGCAAGCTCATGGGCGCGTTTTTCCCAATCAGCTTCATTTTCATAGGTGTTTCGTGGGTCAAGAATGTCCGTGTTAACGCCTGGTAACGCGGTTGGTATTTCTAAATTGAAGTAGGGAATATGTGTTGTTTCTGCTTCTTCAATTGAACCATCAAGGATTGCATTAATGATAGCGCGGGTATCTTTAATCGAAATTCGTTTTCCCGTGCCGTTCCATCCAGTATTAACCAAGTAGGCTTCGGCATTAACAGCCTCCATACGTTTCACTAATTCCTGTGCGTATTTGGTGGGGTGTAATGATAAAAATGCTGCACCGAAGGCCGCTGAGAATGTTGGCGTTGGCGCTGTAATGCCTCGTTCAGTACCGGCTAACTTTGCAGTAAAGCCAGATAGGAAATAATATTTAGTTTGCGCGGCTGTTAATTTTGAGACCGGCGGTGTTACGCCAAACGCATCAGCGGTTAAAAAAATAACCTTTTTAGCATGGCCACCTTTTGAAACTGGCTTAACAATATTGTCAATATGATCAATTGGGTAAGAAACACGCGTATTT
This sequence comes from Cycloclasticus zancles 78-ME, assembly GCF_000442595.1. NCBI lineage: Bacteria > Pseudomonadati > Pseudomonadota > Gammaproteobacteria > Thiotrichales > Piscirickettsiaceae > Cycloclasticus > Cycloclasticus zancles. The sequence continues at coordinate 1,029,353 of NC_021917.1, forward strand.
TCGGTTTTAGAATTATCAGCAAATTGAATGACGTTACCTTCAGATAAAGTAACGTTTTCTAAAAGAGCATCGCGACGAATAGCACCATAAATTTCAGGTTCATCTTCTTCGCTTAAATTGATAACTTTAGCATAGCAGCCACCTTCAAAATTAAATACGCCGTCATCATCCCAGCCATGTTCATCATCACCAATCAATTGACGGTCTTTATCGGTGGATAGTGTTGTTTTGCCTGTTCCAGACAAACCGAAGAACACTGCAACATCGCCATCTTTACCAACATTAGCAGAGCAATGCATTGAGGCTATACCGCGCAGTGGAAGCAGATAGTTCATCATGCTGAACATGCCCTTTTTCATTTCACCACCATACCAAGTGCCACCGATAAGCTGCATTTTTTCAGTTAGGTTGAAAGCAATGAAGTTTTCTGAGTTAAGGCCGTGCTCCTGCCAATCGGGGTTATTTGTTTTGGCACCATTTAAAACAACGAAGTCTGGTTCAAAATCAACCAATTCTTCTTCTGTTGGGCGAATAAACATATTTTTTACAAAATGTGCCTGCCAAGCGACTTCAACAATAAAGCGTACCGCCAAACGGGTATCTTTATTGGCACCACAGTAGGTGTCCACAACAAATAATCGCTGACCAGATAATTGTTTAGTGACAATATTTTTAAGGTGTCCCCAGTTTTCTTCTGATAAGGGTTTATTATCATTTTTGCCTTGGGTAGACCACCAAACGGTATCACGTGATACGTCATCCATCACGATGTATTTATCTTTTGGTGAGCGTCCAGTGAAAATACCGGTATCGACTGCAACAGCACCTAAGTTAGTTACAGTTCCCTTTTCATAGCCTGTTAGATCGTCTCGAGTTTCTTCTTCAAATAAAAGGTCGAAAGAAGGGTTGTAGATAACTTCGCTAGGGTTGGTTATCCCGTATTGGGTGAGGTCTATGGTGTTAGACATTGTTGGAGCTCCGGTATTATTAAGTTAATTTGTTGTTTTCGATTACTGCGTAGGCAGAATGATTGTGTATGGATTCAAAGTTTTCAGCTTCTAGGGTATAAGCTAAAATTCGCTGGTCATCGTTAAGTACACTAGCAATATCCCTTACGACATCTTCTACGAATTTAGGGTTGTCGTAGGCGAGCTCTGTTACGTATTTTTCATCAGGCCTTTTTAACAGGCTGAAAAGTTCACTCGATGCCTGCTTTTCAACCAGCTGGATAATGTCTTCAGCGCAAATATTGTCACCAATTTCTGCGGTAACGGTGATATGAGAACGCTGGTTATGCGCGCCATATTCAGAAATTTTCTTTGAACAAGGGCATAAGCTGGTAACGGGGATGACTACTGTAATTTTGATTTTTTGATCACTTTTTGACCAGTGCCCGTCAAGCTTTATTTGATAGTCTAATAAGCTTTTAACGCCAGTAATAGGGGCAGACTTGTTAACAAAATATAGGAACTCTGTGGTTAGGTAACCTGTTTCCGCTTCAAGGGTGTGGGTCATTTTTTCTAATAATGCATTGAACCCCTTAATAGATAATTGCTGGCAATCTTCATTCAAAAGGGCCACAAAACGTGACATATGAGTGCCCTTTTGATGATGAGGTAAGTTGACAGACATGTTAAAGGTGCCAACAGTTGCTCGTTGGTGACCGTCCCTATCGACAAAAACAAATGGGTGGCGGATATCCTTTATGCCGACTTTATTAATGGGCATATTTCTAGAATCTGGGTGGTTTTGTACGTCTTCGATGGTCATATTTAGTAAGTAAGCTGTGTTGTATCAGGTGTTTGTTTTATTTAAGCTGCTGCTTATATAGTTTTTTATGCTTTGAGTGTCGAGACCTGCTTCTTGCAATAGTTCTTCTCTTGAACCGTGTTCAAGATTAAGGTCTGGCAAGCCAATGTTTAAGACCTTGGTATCGATTGAAGCTTGGTTAATAAACTCGTTAACACCGCTGCCTGCGCCACCTTTGATAACATTTTCCTCCAGTGTCACCAACGTGTTGTGAGTGCTAGCAATATGTTTGATCATGTCTTCATCCAAGGGTTTTATAAAGCGCATGTTGATCACCGTTGCATTAAATTCCTCGGCTACTTCAAGTGATTGTGTCACCGATGAGCCAAATGCTAATAAGGCGATATCTTTGCCTTCCCTTAGAGTAACGGCTTTGCCAATTGGAATGCTATCAAGTGTATTACTAATAGTGACCCCAGGACCTTTACCGCGTGGATAACGTACTGCAACTGGTCCTTTATGTTGAATCCCTGTTGTTAACATAAGTCGACATTCGTTTTCGTCAGCGGGCGCCATAATAACCATATTTGGGATGCAGCGCAGGTAGCTAAAGTCGTACGAACCAGCATGAGTGGGGCCATCAGGGCCAACTAAGCCTGCACGGTCAATAGCAAAAAGAACAGGGAGTTTTTGCAAGGCAACGTCGTGAATAAGTTGATCATATCCACGTTGTAAAAACGTTGAATAAATAGCAACAACAGGCTGTAAGCCTTCGCAAGCCATTCCCGCCGCTAAGGTAACAGCGTGTTGTTCAGCTATACCAACATCAAAAAAATGCTCCGGGTATTGCTGTTCAAATGTCACCATGCCAGAGCCTTCACGCATAGCAGGGGTAATGCCAACGAGTTTGTCATTTTCTTTAGCCATATCACAAAGCCATTGGCCAAAAACTTCACTGTAAGTGGCTGAGCTAGGTACCTTTTCTGGTAACTTTTCTTTACTTGGGTCAAAGGTTGAAACGCCGTGGTATCCAATTGGGTCCGCTTCAGCAGGGGAGTAGCCCTTACCTTTTTGGGTCACAATGTGTAAGAATTGTGGGCCTTGTAAGTCTTTTAGGTTGGATAATGTTTTAACTAAAGTGGGGAGGTCGTGACCATCAATAGGTCCAATATAGTTGAAGCCCATCTCTTCAAATAATGTCCCCGGTATAACCATGCCTTTTACGTGTTCTTCAGTTCGTCTTGCCAACTCCCAAACACTGGGCATGTTAGCCATCACCTTTTTGCTACCTTCTTTTACGGTTGTGTAGAATTTTCCGGATAAGATTTTAGCTAAATAGTTTTTCATCGCCCCGACATTTGGCGAAATAGACATGTCGTTGTCGTTTAAAATAACCAGTAAATTTGCATCTAAGGCACCGGCGTGATTTAGCGCCTCAAAAGCCATACCACCGGTTATTCCACCATCACCAATAATAGCAACTGTACGTTTTTCATCGTTATTTATAGCGGCGGCAATGGCCATACCTAAAGCGGCACTGATTGATGTACTCGAGTGGCCAACGCCAAATGCGTCGTATTCACTTTCTGCACGTGTTACAAAAGGGGTAACGCCGTGTTTTTTACGAATTGTTGAAATCTTATCTTTACGCCCAGTTAAAATTTTGTGTGGGTAAGCCTGGTGTCCAACATCCCAAATTAATTTATCAGTAGGGGTGTCGAAAACATAATGTAAGGCAATGGTCAGTTCAACGGTACCAAGCCCTGCTGATAAATGTCCCCCTGATTTACTGACGGAGGAAATTAGAAACTCACGTAGCTCATGTGACAAACCAATAAGCTCCTCTTCCGTAAGGTTACGAAGGTCGTTTGGTATATCAACTTTATCGAGAATAGGGTATTTTGCCAGTGGCGTCACGTAATGCTCATAATACGTTAGGTTAAGGTTGCGTATTATCGTTTGCAAGCAAAGACTATGCAAGTGAATACTCGTCTAAGGACCATGTGCTTAAGATATTCGTGAGATAGTGAACTGTGCAATATCCCTAAGGTAATTAGCGCGCTGGTCAAAATTTGAAAGACTTTGTATAGCCTCGTCATGCAAATCTTTGGTTAAGTGTTTCGAAGCCTTTAAGCCTAAAATAGAAGGGTAGGTGGACTTCTTAGCTTGCTGGTCCTTACCTTGTGTTTTGCCGAGTGTTGAAGTGGATGAGGTTTCATCAAGAATATCATCTTGTACTTGAAACGCCAGCCCGATACATTCTGCATAATGTTTTAGGTGGCGATACTGGGTATCTGTTGTTTGAAACTTTAAACTTGCGACTAAAGTGATACAGCTACAGATCAAGGCCCCTGTTTTATGTAGGTGCATATTTTCAATTTCAGCAATGGAAATGGACTTTCCTTCATTAGCCAGATCAATGGCTTGGCCGCCGACCATGCCTCTTGAACCGGCAGCTTGTGATAACAGTTGAATACAGGTTATTTTTTTTTCATTGCTGCAATCCGCCTTTGCCAGCACGTTGAAGGCGAGTGTTAATAACGCGTCTCCGGTTAAAATAGCAGTTGCTTCGTCAAAGGCTTTATGACAACTCGGTTTGCCACGACGTAAATCGTCGTCGTCCATCGATGGAAGGTCGTCATGAATGAGTGAATAAGCGTGAATAAGCTCAATTGAGCTAGCTATGCTGTCTAATATAGGTTGTTGTATTTCAAGTAAGTTCCCAGTCGCATAGACGAGCATCGCTCGAATACGTTTGCCACCATTAAGAGTTGAATAACGCATGGCTTCGTGCAATCGCTTGGGTTCAATGTGACTCGCGGGGAGATAGCGCGCTAGCGCGGTTTCTATTTGTTGTGTTTTGGCGCTTTGGAAGTCTTTAAAAGCAGTCATGGCTGTGGGTAAATTAAATATTTAATCGAAATCGACGGGTTTTGCCAAGGCGGAGCTGTTTAATAGAGTTTCAACTTTTTGTTCAGCGTCTGTAAGTGACTTTTGACAGGATTGAATTAACTTGATGCCTAATTCAAACTCTTTTAGTGATTCTTCGAGACTCAAATCTCCATTTTCCATACGGTCAACAAGTTCTTCTAAGGATTGAAGGGATGATTCTAAATCGAGTTTTTTTGCTTTGGCCATTAGTTTTGTCGTTGATTTTGTAAAAGGAAATACGTTACCTTAACTAGACTGGATAGGGTCACTATTTTTTTAAAATGCTTGTCGTGTTAGTTAGCACGAAGTAATCATATTGACATCAAATAGATGGTAACGTATCTTGAGCTTACTATTAGACCCAGTCTAAAGGTAGAATTGATATCATTCAACTTATTAAGAGGAATTACTATGTCACTTAAAGGTTCTCAAACAGAACAGAATTTAAAAGATGCGTTTGCTGGTGAGTCACAAGCAAACCGTCGTTACCTATACTTCGCAAACAAAGCAGACATCGAAGGATACAACGATGTGTCTACTGTTTTCCGTTCAACTGCAGAAGGTGAAACAGGCCATGCACACGGTCACTTAGAATATTTAGAAGAAACTGGTGATCCAGCAACAGGTCTGCCAATTGGTGGAACTGAAGATAACTTAAAAGCAGCGATTGCCGGTGAGACGCATGAGTACACTGATATGTACCCAGGTATGGCAAAAACAGCACGTGACGAAGGTCACGATGAAATTGCTGATTGGTTTGAAACACTTGCAAAAGCGGAGCGTTCACACGCGAATCGTTTCCAAAAAGCGTTAGATAGCTTAAACGCTTAAGTGTTGATTTAGATCAAAAGGAGGGTACGCATGTGCTCTCCTTTTTTTTGGAGATAAATAAATGAGAGAAGGTAGCTTAGAGGCCCCCACAAGGCATCCAATAGATTGGAAAGGCGCTAGTTTTTACGATGAGGCTAATTTATTCAACGAATTAGATCGTGTGTTTGATATTTGTCATGGTTGTCGTCGTTGTTTTAATTTATGTAATGCGTTTCCATTATTGTTTGATGTCATTGATGAGTCAGAAACAATGGAACTCGATAGCGTCGATAAAAAAGTCTATTGGGATGTGGTCGATAATTGCTATCTATGTGACATGTGCTTTATGTCAAAATGCCCTTATGTGCCTCCTCATGAATGGGACTTGGATTTTCCACACTTAATGCTTCGTGCGAAGGCCGTTAAGTTTGAAAAAAATGAAGTCAAACAACGCGATAAATTAATTACATCTACCGATAGAATTGGTAAATTAGCGTCTATCCCCATCGTTGTTAATGTGGTGAATGCAGCGAACCAGAACAAGACAATTCGACGAGTTTTAGACAGCCAATTAGGGATTCATAACGAAGCGGTTATCCCAGCCTATCATACCGAAACAGCAAGGAAAAAATTTGCCCAGCAAAAACATGATGCTTCGGGGGTGCAAGCTTGCGGAGAAACAACCGGAAAAGTGGCTATTTTTACCACCTGTTATGGTAACTATAATCGACCAGATTTAGTAAATGATTTGGTTGATGTGCTAGAGCATAATAATGTTGCGGTAACGATGGCAAGTAAAGAGAACTGTTGTGGTATGCCTAAGCTTGAACTGGGTGATCTTAAAGAGGTAGAGCGTTTAAAAAACAATAACATTCCACAACTTGTTAAATTGATTGATGAGGGCTGGGATGTAATTGCCCCTGTGCCATCATGTGTGTTGATGTTTAAACAAGAGTTGCCGTTAATGTTTCCAGATGATGAAGAGGTAGCAAAAGTGCGTGATGCTATTTTCGACCCATTTGAATATTTGATGCTTCGCCATAAATCGAACTTATTAAAAACAGAATTTAAAGGTGAATTAGGGCAGGTCTCTTATCAAGTTGCTTGTCATTTACGGGTTCAAAATATTGGATTAAAGACGAAAGAGGTATTAGAGTTAATTCCAAATACATCAGTAAATGCGATAGAACGGTGTTCTGGGCATGATGGAACGTATGCGCTAAAAAGTGAGTTCCATGATATAGCTAAAAAAATTGCAAAGCCGGTTGTAAACCGAGTGAAAAAGGCTGAAGCCGATGTGTTTTCAAGCGATTGCCCTATGGCAGCTGATCACATTGCAAGTGGCTTGGAAGATGAGTCAAACGTAAAGAGCCCTATTAGTTTGCTAAAGCAAGCGTACGGCATTTGAACATTAGAGGTTGAAAATGAAAAAGCTAGTTAAAGAAGAACTGTATGGTCTTGAAGAGTATTCGAATAAACGTGATGAATATAGGCAAAAGGTTCGTGCTCATAAACTTAATCGAATAGTGCGAATCGGGGAGAATGTCAGCCTACATTTTGAAGACTATTTAACCATGCGCTACCAGGTTCAAGAAATGTTACGTGCCGAAAAAATCTTTGACTCGGCGGGCATTATCGAAGAAATTGAAACCTATAACCCATTGATTCCTGACGGGCAAAACTGGAAAGCAACAATGATGATTCAGTTTGATAATGCTGGTGATCGTAAAGTGGCGCTGGAAAAAATGATTGGTATTGAACGTGCGACGTGGGTTCAAGTAGCGGGTTTTGATAAGGTTCACCCCATTGCTAATGAAGACTTAGAACGTGAAACGAATGAGAAAACATCTTCCGTTCATTTTTTACGCTTTGAGTTGACCCAACCGATGGTGGAAGCGGTGCAAAACGGTGCGATTATTAATGCAGGTGTTGATCACCCAGCATATAAACATGAGGTGACGGTGCCTGATAATATACGAAACTCGTTGGCGAGTGATTTGGATTAATAAGTAAACGCTACGTTTACTCTAGAGTGATTTGCATGGGGTGGGCTTCTAGTATGGTGCGAAGAGGCTTTGGGGTATCAAGATAGAAGCCCTGTGCAAAATCAATCCCAATATCTTTCATTTTTTTGAGCGTTGCTTCGTTTTCAACATACTCTCCTACAGTCTTTTTCCCCATGATGTGTGAAATTTCGTTAATAGACTTCACCATCGCAAGGTCCAAAGGATTGTAGAGCATATTTTGAATAAATTGACCATCAATTTTAAGAATGTCAGCGGGCAATCGCTTGAGGTACTCATACGATGATAAACCGGAGCCAAAGTCATCCAAGGCAATTAAGCAACCCAGTTGTTGTAATTTATTTAGGAAACTCACTCCAAACTCAGGGTTAGTAATAGCGGCTGTTTCAGTTATTTCGAAACAAATCTTATGGGGAGGGATATTGGCGTCATCGATACACTTTTTGATGAGCTCAAAGCTACCTTGGTGGGCGATGGTCTGCCCTGATAGATTGATGCTAAACCAGTCAACTTGCTCTTGAATGGTTGCCATTGCCTGAATCGAGTTTTTTATAACCCAATGATCAATTTTATACATTAACTTATAGCGTTCTGCAGCAGGCAAAAACACATTGGGTGCGATAATACTGCCATCTGCATCGAGCATACGCACCAATACTTCATAATTTGAGAGCGTATTTTTGGTATTGGAGTCTTCGTTAGAAACAGTGCGTATTTTTTGTACATAACACTCGAAACGATTGGCCTTAAGTGCATCATTTATTTGACTGACTATATTATTTTGTTGTAATCGTAACGCAACTGCTTGATCTGCATTCGTGTGGATGTGAATTTGGTTACGCCCTGCCTCTTTAGCAAGGTAACACGATGTGTCAGCCAGTTTGAGAACATCTTCATATGAATTAAAGCTCTTATCAATGGTAACAATGCCAATACTGACGCCTAGGTTATATTCTTTATCGCCGGATATGAAAATAAAGTCTTCGATATCTTGTCTGATTTGTTCACCTAATGCATGAGCTGCATCGGGTGGGCAGTCTTTTAATAAAATGCAAAACTCATCTCCACCTACTCTTGCGAGCAGGTCGGCCGAGCGGACTTGTTTCAAGAGTAATTGACTGACTTCAATAAGTGCCATATCTCCTGCTGCATGGCCACCACTATCATTAATTATTTTGAATTGGTCTAAATCAAGGTAGAGTAAAGCATGAACGGCATTACTGTCTTTTAAGTCATTAATAGAGCGACTAAGTTCTTCATCGAAACCACGACGATTAACGAGTTTTGTTAGGGGGTCATGTGTTGCTTCGAAGCCTAGCTTTTGTGTAAGTAGTGTGTTTTCTGTGATGTCTTTAAAGTACCAAACACGCCCTTTGATGGTCTTATCGTGAATTAAAGGGAAAGACGCTAAATCTAATATCGTGCCATTTTTTAAATAAATGAGTGTTGATGTCTTAACCTCTGAAGAAGGACTTAAGGACAACACATTTTGCGCGATCTTTTCAGCGTCTTGCATTTTATCCATGCCAGCCTTTAACATTTCTAGTGTTTGGTTGTTCTTTTCTTTTAGTAAGCTGGGTGGAATATCAAAGGTATTAAAAAAAGTCTGGTTAATGGCGATAGCTTTTCTATCTGTATCTTCAACCAGCATACCGTCATCACTGGCTTCCATAATAGCGTGTTGGATATCACTGTATGATTGGAGTTGTTGCTGGTTTCTAATTTTTTCGGTCTGGTCATAGAGCGAAACATGATAGTGTCGGCTACCATTATAATTCAATAAGGAGCCGTGAAATTCGGTGTGAATAGTTTCACCATCCCCTGTGATTTTTGTACTATTATTGTTTGCGTTACCGTATTTTAAAATATCGTCAAAAAGCTGATCGTACCTATCGTGCTCTTCTTCGGAGAAAAATTGTTTACCATGCTGGTGTAGCAAATCATTTAAATCGCGTTTATGCAATTGGCAATAGGCTTCATTAGCATAAGCAATTTCCCTATCCATGTTGTATAGCACTTGCGGCAATGAGGAATTGTCTATCGCCTCTGTTGCAGACTCAACAAGACTTAAGAGTGTTGGAATATCTACAAGCGTTGAAAGAATAGGGCGGATCATCTCGGCGACTGTATTTATTATATCTTTCGTTTCAGCGTCCCAAATCCGTGTTGAATTACATTGATGAAGTGAGAGACCCCACTTTTCACCATTAGCCTGTTCAATAAGCTTAACGATTTGTGCTTTTATAGAGAAGTCTTTATATACCTTTGATAATTGAGTTGACTCGATATTTTTAAGGTCAAAGGAGACCGGCTCGGTTGTATTTTCAACAGTTTGGCTAATATGCTTAAAAAGTGAGGTTGTTGAGAGGTCGGTTTTTAATTTATTGGCACCAGGGTAGTTGGCTGTGGTTACTTCAATAGGAATCATATGTGTTGAAGCATTGGCTGTACAAGGATAGAGTAATGAACAACGATCTACCTCCAAGTACTCTAGAACTAACTCGAGTGACTTTGTAAGTTGATGATATCCGGACAGAGGCAACTTCAGAGTGTCATGGATTTTATTAAAAAGTTCATCCCTATCCTTCAAAACAACTATCTCCCTAACGTTAATAATTTTTTTTATATCAATGTATACTAGTTCAAAACCTTTATTATTCAAGTGAACATTTGAATCAATTAGAGGTGTGATCATTCGCGCCAGCAATTATGATTATAAGCCGGCATGTGAGCTTGTTAGAATTAGACTTAATGGTTAGAATCCGGCCTTCATTTATACTTTAACGAGTCATTAACCCAGTTTATGAATAGTCAATACGAAGCTTCTGACATTGAAGTCCTAACGGGGCTCGACCCAGTTAAAAAAAGACCGGGGATGTATACCGACACGGTGAGACCTAATCATTTAGTACAAGAGGTACTTGATAATAGTGTCGATGAAGCAATTGCGGGTTTTGCAAGTGAAATAGTCGTAACTTTATATAAAGATGGCTCGGTCAAAATTGACGATGATGGACGAGGGATGCCAGTGGATGTTCACCCAGAACATGGTGTTCCAGGTGTCGAATTAATTCTGTCCCGTTTGCACGCTGGCGGAAAGTTTTCAAATAAAAACTATCAATTTTCTGGTGGTTTGCACGGCGTTGGCATTTCTGTGGTTAATGCGTTGTCATCTCGGGTTGATGTGGAAGTTAAGCGTACTGGTAAGCGTTGGCACATGGCTTTTGAGAATGGTATCAAAGTAGCAGATTTGGCAGAGCTTGGAACAGTAGGACAGCGAAACACCGGTACATCTGTTCATTTTAAGCCAGACCCTGTTTATTTTGACTCGGCTGTGATTTCGTTATCTAAGTTGAAACATGTACTTCGAGCCAAAGCCGTCCTTTGCCCTGGTTTGCATATTTATTTGAAGGATGAAATCAATGCTGAAAAATTAGAGTGGTTTTATCAAAATGGCCTAACCGATTATTTATTAGGTGAATTAAAACATTTAACTTTATTGCCGCCAGAAGGCTTTGTGTCGGGTGCGAGTAGCGAACGCGAATCGGTTGAGTGGGCAGTTGCTTGGTCAACAGATGCCGGTGAAGGGATTACTGAAAGTTATGTAAACTTGGTGCCTACATCACAAGGTGGTACGCATGTTAATGGTTTACGCACAGGATTGACCGAAGCGGTCAGAGAGTTCTGCGAATTCCAATCGTTACTCCCTCGCGGGGTTAAAATTACGCCAGATGATGTCTGGGAGCGCTGTCATTATGTGCTATCTATCAAGTTAGAAGACCCACAGTTTTCAGGCCAAACAAAAGAAAGGCTGACATCTAGAGAATGTGCAGCTTTTGTCTTGGGAACGGCTAAAGATAGTTTTAGTCTGTGGTTAAATCAACACCCCGCTATAGGTGAAGAAATTGCCCAGATTGCTATTCAACGTGCACAAAATAGGCAACGTGCGGGTAAAAAAGTTATTCGTAAAAAAGTGACCAGCGGCCCAGCTTTGCCAGGAAAATTAGCAGACTGTTCATCCCAAGACTCCGATCGTTCTGAACTATTTTTAGTTGAGGGGGACTCTGCAGGCGGCTCTGCTAAACAGGCGCGTGATCGTGAGTTTCAAGCTATTATGCCGTTACGAGGAAAGATTTTAAATACCTGGGAAGTAGACCCTGCTGATGTTTTAGCCTCGGAAGAAGTACACAATATTTCAATAGCAATCGGTGTGGAGCCCGGCTCCTTAGATTTAAAATCCTTACGTTACAATAAAATTTGCATTCTTGCCGATGCGGACTCTGATGGGCTACATATTGCCACTCTGTTATGTGCTTTATTTGTTCGGCATTTTTCGGCATTGGTCGAAGCAGGGCACATTTATGTGGCGATGCCGCCTTTATACCGAGTTGATGTGGGTAAGCAGGTGTTTTACGCCCTAGATGAAGCCGAGAAAGAAGGTGTGTTAGATCGTATTGCGGCTGAAAAATTAAAAGGCAAAATTAATGTACAGCGTTTCAAAGGCTTAGGTGAAATGAACCCTGCTCAACTTCGGGTGACTACACTTGACCCGGATACACGTCGCTTAGTGAGACTAGATATGACATCGGGTGATCAAACCCATGCCAAAATGGATATGTTACTTGCAAAAAAACGTGCTTCAGACCGTAAAGCATGGTTAGAAGAAAGTGGTAATTTGGCAGATATATAAGAGAACATTATGACGACAACATCTTTTGAAAACATTGAAACGCTGCCATTAAAAACATTTACTGAAAAAGCATATTTGGACTATTCCATGTACGTTATTTTAGACCGTGCATTGCCACATATCGCAGATGGTCTTAAACCTGTTCAGCGCCGTATCGTCTATGCGATGTCTGAATTAGGCCTATCTAATAACGCAAAATTTAAAAAATCAGCGCGAACAGTGGGTGATGTATTGGGTAAATTCCATCCGCATGGTGATAGCGCTTGCTATGAAGCGATGGTGCACATGGCGCAACCGTTTGCTTACCGTTACCCATTGGTAGATGGGCAAGGAAACTGGGGCTCACCAGATGACCCAAAGTCTTTTGCGGCGATGCGTTATACAGAATCACGCTTAGCGCCTTATTCAAACAGTTTGTTGAGCGAGTTAGGGCACGGCACGGTTGAGTGGACCGATAATTTTGATGGCACTTTACAAGAGCCTAAGTTGTTACCTGCACGCTTACCCAATTTGTTATTAAATGGTGTTACAGGGATTGCCGTAGGGATGTCCACAGATATACCGCCACATAATTTAAATGAAGTGGCGAGCGCTTGTATCCGCCTATTGGATGAACCAAAGGCAGATATCGATACGCTGATGGAACATATAAAAGGACCGGACTTTCCGACAGAGGCCGAAATAATCACGTCGCGTGATGAGATTCGTGCAATGTATGAAAAAGGCTCAGGTGGTCTACGTGCAAGAGCGCGTTATGAAATGGAGCAAGGTCAAATTATTGTGACAGCGCTGCCATATCAAGTATCTGGGGCGAAAGTGCTGGAACAAGTTGCGTCACAGATGCGTGCCAAAAAGCTACCTATAGTAGAAGATTTACGAGACGAGTCAGACCATGAAAACCCAACACGATTAGTTATTGTGCCGCGCTCTAAACGAGTTGGTGTCGAGCAATTAATGTCGCACCTTTTCGCAACAACCGATTTAGAGCGAACCTACCGTGTCAATTTCAATGTAATCGGCTTAAGTGGAAAACCGCAAGTTAAAAACTTGAAAGTATTATTAGCGGAGTGGTTAACTTATCGGCTTGAAACCGTTAGAAAACGTTTGGAGCATCGTTTAGATAAAGTAAATGATCGCTTACATATTTTAGATGGATTATTGATTGTCTATTTAAATATTGATGAAGTCATTCGGGTTATTCGAGAAGAGGATCATCCTAAAGATGCATTAATGCAGCAATTTAATATTACTGATGTTCAGGCACATGCGATTCTTGAGATTAAATTGCGTCAGTTAGCAAAGTTAGAAGAGTTTAAAATTCGTGCAGAACAGGAAGAATTGACGAAGGAGCGTGATGAGTTAGAAAAAATTCTAGGCTCAAAACAACGTTTGCGGACATTGGTTAAAAAAGAAATTCAGGCAGACGCTCAATTGTATGGAGATGTTCGGCGCTCGCCGATTGTCAATCGGTCAGCAGCACAGGCGTTAGATGAGCGAGCGCTTATTCCCAATGAGCCTATGACGGTTGTTATTTCACAAAAAGGCTGGGTTCGTGCCGCTAAGGGCCATGATATTGACCCAAAGAGTTTAACGTTTAGGTCAGGTGATGAATACTTAGCATCGGCAAAAGGCCGCAGCAATCACTGGGTTTACTTTTTAGACTCAACAGGCAGGGTATATAACTTACCAGTTCATGGGTTGCCATCAGCACGTGGGCAAGGCGAGCCGATCACCGGTAGTTTGAAACCACCTGCCGGTTCTATGTTTACGGATGTTATTGCAGGTGTAGATGAGCATATTATGCTGGCATCTGATGCTGGCTATGGTTTTGTTACAAATCTGAATGACTTACAAACTAAAAATAAAGCAGGTAAGGCTTTATTAACAATACCAGAAGGTGCAAAGCTACTATCACCAGCGTTATACGAGGCTGAAGAGGGCTGGGTTGCGATTGTCAGTAAACAAGGCCGGTTATTAATATTCCCTGTGAGTGAAGTGCCGGTATTAAGCCGCGGTAAAGGAAATAAGCTGATTCAAATCCCGACTAAAGATTTAAAATCAGGGGATGATAAAGTGATCGGTTTTTGTGTGGTCAATGAGCAGCAAGCTATTCGTATTAATGCGGGTAAACGACATATTAATTTGAAATTATCTGATTTAGATGCTTATAAAGGAAAACGGGCCCAGCGTGGTGTTAAATTACCACGTGGTTTTCAAAACCCAGGTTCCATTGAATTACTTAACAAGAATTAAGTGATAGAAAAAAGAGAAAACACAAAAAAGCCAAGCATAACGCTTGGCTTTTTTGTGTGTCGAACTTTTTATTCACTAACGACCGGAATACCAGCAATTTTCGACTGCCATAAAGCAGGGCCTGTTTTATGTACTGATTCACCGGTAGAGTCGACTGCTACGGTTACGGGCATGTCTTCAACATAAAACTCTCGGATAGCTTCCATTCCTAAGTCATCAAAAGCGATAACTTTAGCTTCTTTTATTGCTTTAGAGACAAGATAAGCAGCGCCTCCAACAGCCATTAAATAGGTGGCTTTATGTTTTTTAATGGCGGCAATACCATCAGGACCACGTTCAGCTTTTCCAATCATACCCAGTAAGCCGGTTTTATCGAGCATCATCTCGGTAAATTTATCCATACGGGTTGCTGTTGTTGGGCCTGCTGGACCAACAACTTCATCTTTCACAGGGTCAACTGGGCCAACGTAGTAAATAAAACGATTTTTGAAATCAACACCGTCTGGTAACTTTTCACCCTTGGCAAACATGTCAGCAATGCGCTTATGTGCAGCATCGCGGCCGGTTAACATGTGACCAGTTAACAGTAGACGGTCGCCAGGCTGCCAAGTATGCGTTTCTTCTTCAGTGACAGTATCCAGATTAACGTGTTTAGTTTTTGCATCGGGTGTCCAGGCAATTTCTGGCCAATCTTCAAGCTTGGGTGGTTCTATATAGGATGGGCCAGATCCGTCGAGAACAAAGTGTGCGTGACGAGTTGCCGCGCAATTTGGAATCATTGCGACAGGTAGAGACGCGGCATGTGTGGGCATATGGTTGATTTTTACGTCTAACACTGTTGTTAAACCACCAAGGCCTTGTGCACCTATACCGAGAGCATTAACTTTTTCGTATAGCTCTAGGCGAAGTTCTTCGGCACGATTGCTGGGGCCACGGTCTTTAAGCTCTTGAATGTCAACATGCTCCATTAACGATTCTTTGGCTAGTTTCATGGCCATTTCCGCAGTGCCACCAACACCAATACCTAAAATGCCAGGTGGGCACCAGCCAGCCCCCATGGTAGGTACCGTTTTAAGTACCCAATCTACAAGGCTGTCACTCGGGTTCAGCATGACAAATTTAGATTTATTCTCAGAGCCACCGCCTTTAGCGGCAACATGAATGCTGACGGTATCACCCGGCACTACTTTCATGTGAATAGCGGCGGGCGTGTTATCGCCTGTGTTTTTTCTTGCGCCTAATGGGTCAGAGACGATAGAGGCTCTTAATACATTGTCGGGGTGGAGGTAAGCTTGTCTTACTCCTTCATTACACATATCTTCGACGCTCATGCTGCTGTCCCATTGGACATTCATGCCGATTTCCAAAAATATATTTGCTATACCGGTATCCTGACAGATGGGCCGGTGGTCCATCGCACACATGCGTGAATTAAGAAGAATTTGTGCCATTGCATCCTTTGCAGCGGGTGACTCTTCTAACTCATACGCTTGGCCTAACGCTTGAATGTAGTCCTTTGGGTGATAATAAGAGATAAATTGAAAAGCAGCTGCGATACTTTCAATAAGGTCATTTTGTTTGATAATGGTCATTAAAACACCCTGTTTGGTTAAAAAACTTATTGTAACAAAGTGATCGGATATACGTTATCTCTTACGTTGTTGAAAATAAGCTTTTCGAACTCTTCACTAGGCATTGGCTTGCCAAATAAATAGCCTTGTACGAAATCACAATTGAGGCTTTTTAGAAGCGTGCTTTGCTGTTCTGTTTCAACTCCCTCTGCAATGACATCGATACCCATACTGTGAGCCAAAATAATAATCGTCCGTATAATGTCAGAATCTATTGAGTTAAGCAGGCAGTTATTAACAAATGAGCGGTCAATTTTTAATAAATTAATTGGCAAACGTTTTAAGTAACTTAAAGAAGAGTAGCCCGTTCCAAAGTCATCAATGGCAAGTTTGATACCTAACTCTTTTAATGTGTTTAGCTTTTCAATCATCAGTTGTTCGTTATTCATAACGGAGCTTTCAGTTATTTCTAATTCAAGAAGCTTATGTGGAAGCCGAGTGGTTTCTAGAATAGACGATATTTTGTTTACGATGCCGTCATCTTCTAGCTGAAGTGTAGATAAATTAACGGCAACTCTAATTGGTTTTGCCCCTCGGTCAATCCAGTTTTTTAACGTTTTGCAGGCTGTTTCCATAACCCACTCGCCAATCATATGAATCTGCCCTGTTTCTTCAGCTAAACCGATAAAGTTATTCGGTGGAATTAGGCCTTTTTTAGGGTGTTGCCAGCGGACGAGGGCTTCCATACCGATAAGCTCGCCGTTTGTGGCGCTAAATTGTGGCTGATAAAAAACCTTTAATTCATCGCGTAAAATAACATTACGTAGTTCATTTTCTATGACTAAACGTTGGTTAATGCTCTCGGACATCGTATCGTCAAAGAAGACGTAAGGGCTTTTTGATTGCTTGGATAAATACATGGCAATATCGGCGTTCTTTATCAGGTTACTGACCGTCTTGCCGCTACTTGGATAGACACTGATGCCAAGACTGGCGCTAACGTGCATTTCTTTCTCTAAGAAAACAAAGGGCCTTGAGAGGTTGTTTTGTATTTTACGTGCTAGGGTTTCGATTATTTGATGTGATTTAACATCGGTTAAAGCGACAACAAATTCATCACCACCAAACCTTGAAATGATATCGACATCTCTAACACTTCTTGAGAGGCGCTCAGCAACAATTTTAAGCAGTAAATCGCCGGCTTCATGGCCATAGGAATCATTGACTAATTTGAAACGGTCTAAATCGAGGAAAATAACGGCCATTATTTTATGCTCGCGCTCGTGTTTGTTGATCAGCTCAGAAACTTTCTTAGTAAATAAAGACCTGTTCATTAGGCCTGTTAAATGATCTTTATGCGCTAAGTTAAATATTTGTTTTTCAGTTTGTTTGGTGGCTAATATTCGATTAATCCGATGAATAAAAAGAGACAAGTTTAATGGTGTTGAAAAATAATCGAGTGCTCCCATTTTAAATGCATTATTAATCGAGGTTTCACTCTCTAAGTTTGAGGTGATAGTGAAAGGAATACCGCTGCTATTAAAAACCTCACACGTTTTGACAAGCTCAATGTCATCATGAGATAAATCATGATTTAAAATAACGATATCAGGTTTATTTCGTTCGCAATAAAGCATCCCCTGATAATTGTTAATTACTTCATCTACATTGTGGCCACTATCTTCCAAGGCATTTTTGATTAAAAAGCGGTCTCTTTTGTCAGCGTTTATTAATAAAACCCTAGCAGGGTTAAGGTGTTGACTGACGACTGGGTTTTCAGTCTCACTGTTGTTTAGTCTTATAGAGACTTCTTTGATAACTAACTCAGCCTCAAATAGAATTATTTTATGTTGAAGGCCTAGAAATTTAGCTTCTCCATCATCACAAGCACTTTCTAATTTCTTGCAGGCTTGTGAAAGGCGTAGTGCAGCAATATCGAAAGCGCTATTTTTAACAGATTCTGCAAGACGTTTTATAGCAATCCTATCGAGCTTTGAGACACTATCTGTTAAGCGGGATAAGCTGAGAGGGGTTTGCTCAAGGAAAGACTGTAAAGTAGTTTTGAACTCAGCTCCAAGGTTTTGTTGCCGTTTTAAATATGTTTTTTCATCCAAGACTGTTTGTATGAGAGGTTTGTCTTCACTGTCCTCGATAGGGTTGGTTTGTGCAGCTTCTTGCGTAACCCATTTCAGTAAGGTGGTTTTTAATGTGGGCAGTGTTAATGGTTTTGACATGAAGTCATCCATTCCCGCCGCGATACATTGTTCTCGGTCAGCGTTTTGTTTGTTGGCTGTTAGTGCAACGATAGGTGTGTGTTTGTCGACAGTTTCAAGTTCACGTATTTGGAATGTTGCTTCATAACCATCCATCTCTGGCATTTGACAGTCCATCAAAATAAGGTCGAAGGACTGGCTGGAAAAAAGCTCTAATGCCTCAAGACCATCGTTAGCCAAGGTTACATTACAGTGGAAGCGTTCTAGCATGGCTTTAGCAACCAGTTGATTCGCTTTATTGTCTTCAACAACAAGAATTTTCTTAAATGAATAGTCTGGTAGGGGTTCTTTGAGTGCTTGCTGTTCAGGTAATAATGTTGGTTTTGATTCAACGGTTGAGCGTAAATGCAATAATAAATCAGATTGTTTAATTGGTTTAGTAATATGCCCAAATACGTTGAGCTCTTTTGTTGCATTAAGCTGACTTGACTGGTTAGCGATGAGGACAATTATCTTTGTGTTGGCTAAAGTATGGTCAGCGTTAATCATACGAATTAAGGCTGTTTGGCTAATGTTTGAACGAAGATTATCAATTAAAATATAATCGTAAGGCTTTGATAAAGTTTCGTGTTGACGTAGTTTCTTTATAGCTGTCATCCCATCAGTGACATGGTCGGCATGAAAAGGTGATGCTTGAAATTGTTGAACGATAAAACGGTGAGAAAAATCATCATCGCTAACCGTTAAAACATTAGGTTGAGTGGGTGATATTTCAGCGCTTGATAGTTCAAAGGCTTCGGCTTGCATGTCGACAGTAAAATTAGCAGTAAACCAAAAAGTGCTGCCTTTACCAACTTTGCTTTTTACGCCCATTTCACCGCCAAAAATAGTGACTAGCTGTCGGCTGATGGCAAGCCCTAAGCCTGTTCCACCATATTCTCGAGTAGTAGAGTTATCGGCTTGAGAGAAGGCAGTGAAAATTTTATTTTGAACTTCTTGAGGGATACCAACGCCGGTGTCTTTTACTTCAAATAATAAGGTTAGGTTGTTTTCATTCAATGCTGAGGTTGAGATAGAAATGCTCACCTCACCAGCCGGAGTGAATTTAATGGCGTTACCGAGTAAATTTTGTATGATTTGTTGGAGCCTCAACTCATCAGCAATTAGATGAAGAGGTACATCGGCATCTAAAAAATAGGCGATAGAAATGTTTTTGTGCTGAGTTTGAGCGCTGAGTAGGGTAATGGAGTTTTCCAACGTGTTACGTAAATTAAACGATTCTTCGTGTAAGTCGACATCTTGTTGGTTATATTTGGAAAAATCTAAAACATCATCGATAAGGCTTAGTAATGAATTTGCACTGCTAGAGGCAACCTTTAGGTATTCTTTCTGTTGGACGTTAAGGTCCATATCAGATAATAGTTCTAGCATGCCTGAAATACCATTTAAAGGCGTTCTCAGTTCATGACTGACATTGGCGGCAAACTCGCTTTTGACTTTAGCTGCCTCAATAGCGATGTCACGCGTAGTAATGAGTTCTTGTTCACGATTTTCCAAAATATGCATCATGTCTGTAAAGGCTTGTTCCATGCGCATAATGTCTTCTGTGCTACCGATACCTTTGCGTTCAGTTCGCTTGCCTTGAGCAGCATTTAGCATATTTTTAGCTAAATTATCGATTGGTTTGCTAATACGTTTTGTGATGAATAAAAGAGCCCACAATAATAATAGGGCTAAGCTACCTATCACCATTAAGTTGTACTTATAAAAATCACTTTTAAGCGACCTGAGTACATTTTTTCCAACCGTTAGGCGCACGTAACCTAGAAGTTCTGGCTTAAATTCACTATCTGAATAAAGTAATGTTTCTTCATCGAGCGTACTATAAACAGGTGAGCTATAGCTCCACTCATGCTCATTTTCATAATCTAAAGACGTTGATTCTACTGGTAAGGTGTTAGTGCCTGCACTTAACAGGTCACTACTTTGGTAGATTACTTGCATTTTGTCATCATAGATCCCTGCTGCTTTAACATCCGGGAAGGAGAGGATTGATTCTACGACTAATTCAGCTTCATCCTGACTGAGATAGAGAAGGGCGATGCGACTGTTATTTCCTAATGACTCAACAAGCTGGAGTCCAGTTTGATTAAGGCTGTCATGAACACTTTTAGACGATAAATTGGAGGTGATTAAAGTGGCAATGGATATTAAAAGTATGATGCCAATAAAGTAGGTTGTCGTTAGGAGGTTTTTAAAACTACGTTGTGTTAAAAATTTGTAAAACGTTTTAATCATTTGCTGAGGCTCTTGGGTAGGTCAAAGCAAAATTAGTTTTTTGATCTAAACGAATGGTGTTTGGAAGATGTTTGGCTGTTCTAAGGTTCGCAACAACTAGGGATGACTGCATTGGCGTAACGGGTGATGCTTTTTGCCCACTTAATAATCGAACTGTGGTGGTGGCTAAATCTCTTCCTATTTGTTGACTATCTGGTAGCAGTGATAATAAAGCCCCTCTTCGTACATGTGAGGGGTTAGTGGATATGACGACTTGTTGATATTTCCAAGCGTCCGATAAAATTCGTGGTAATAAGCTTTTACTATCAAAGGTGGGATCATGGTGTATAAGCCATAAAGCACTGTTAGTATGGTCATTATTGCGAGCAATCTCTTTATAAATTAGGGCCGCTTGTTGCAAACTTGAGGCTTCGTATGGAATGACGGTTATTCCTGTGTTCGGGGTGTTTTCAATGGCTCTTTGAACTAACCAACCATTAGTTTTTGGATCAAAAACAACATGAATTTCCTTGACTGTTGGTTGTATTTTTTTTAATTCAGAAAAGAGAAGAGTGGGGTCTGGGGTCATAGAAATGCCATAACGGCCATTGTTGATATCATGGTCAGAAAGAAATAAGGCACCATAGGTTGTTTTATAAAGAGAGTTTATTTTTTCTTGTAGTGCTCGCCTGCCGCCACCTAATAAAATAACAGCGTCTGGGCTCTCTTGTCTAAGAGAATTTAGGATATCTGTCTCCAGCATTGAGTTATCCATTAATTGTGTTTGTACGTTTAGCTTAGGCTGTTCCTTAATGCCACTAATAATAGATTCAAAAAGTGTACTATAAGGTTTTCTAACATCAGGGTAAACAACAGTGATGTTGAAGGTAGCGCTAGCTTCTAATGTGTCATCAGCAAGTATTGTCGTTGTATAAAAAAGTATGGCAAGTAGAGCGGTACTATAAAATATCTTAAAATATATCATGTTGTTTAATCATCCCTGATTATTGTTTATTTGCCATTATCGACAGCTTTATCGGTTTAATGAAAAGATTTTCTCAGTTCAACAAAAAAAGCTCTGCCAGCAAGAGGCAGGTCATCGGGGATGCTTCCAGGTGCTTCGGATGGCTCTTTGACTGTTTCATCGAGTAAATTTCTAGCCGATAAAGCAAGTTCTATGTCAGGGTTAAGTCCTTTTGCACGTAGAGTTAAATCAATGGTGGTGTAATTGCTTATGTCTGGGCGTAAATCGCTTGCAGCACGTTGCCTATCACGGACATGGTTTAGTTGAGAGTTGATTGACCACATGGGCGATATGTCATAATTGGCTCTCAGATAAAGTTGTTGTTGAGGGGCATCTGCGGCATCGCTATTAGTGTCTTTATCCTCAGAAGACTGGTAGGCATAATTACCATAGATGGAAAGCTTGTTTGTTACATTCCAGTTTGCTTCCATTTCTAAGCCGTGCCCTGTTTGTTTGCCAGTATTGCTAGCTGTTGTAGGGGCGAAACGAATAATATCATCCATTTGATAGTAGAATAAATTCAAACTAAGTTTTAGGTTGTTGGATGTATTATAATCAAAGGCAATCTCATAGGTGTCAATAACCTCAGGGTCTAGATCTGGGTTGCCCAAAGCAACAGGGTTATTAATATTGAACTGTTCAACAAATGAAGGGGCACGAAAAGAGCGTCCATATAAAAGCTTACTGGTTAAGCGATAACTGGTTTGCCAGACTAAGGCTAGTCGTGGATTAATTGTGTCGCCAAAATCGGAATAATGGTCGTAGCGTAGGCCGGCAGTTAAAGTCCAATCAGGAGCAAAGTCCCATGCATCTTGTACAAAACCATAGTAAATTTTACGTGTTTTTTCTTGGTTGAAAGGGGTCGTGTCACTGACGTCAACTAGTTCGCCAAGAGGGATTAAGGCTGGGCCAAATGGTAAATAGTTTTTCTTTTCTTCAATTTTGTATTGGTCTTGATGGTGAAAGCCGATACCAAGACGAACATCATGGTTTTTTAGGCCGGTATAAAAGCTTGATAAGTCGATGCGGTTATGGCGCTCGTATATGTCGGGCTTCGCTAGAACACCATCTGGAAACGTATGGCTCGGAATTCCGGTGGTATTAGCACCTGGTGGGAGTAATACTAAGTCGGATCGAGTGATGCTGTTAAAAAAACTGTATTGCGCTTTAAAGTCCCAATTTTCTGAGAAACTTGTGTTTTTATATGTAACGTCCGCATTATAGCGATCAGCATCTGCTTCACCAGCAGAGTCAAGTGCCTGAAAAAGCCCTGCACCTACCTGACCGTCTCTTCTGGCTTGATACCCTAAACGTAATTGCCAATTGGCTTTAGAGATATCAACTCGAGTGTCTAATGCGCGGCGTCCTAAATTAATATTACCTGGCGCTAAAGAGGCAGAGGTTCCAGTAAGATTATCAAGGGTTGTTTGGAAATCTGAGTTTACGTTTTCGTGCTGGCCATATGTATCTAAAACTTGAGCAGAGAAAGCCGTGTCCCAACCGGCTTTCGAACCGCCGTATTGTATCCAGCCTCGGTATTCATCGAAGCTTCCTGCGGACGCGCCTATTTCTAGCCC
Organism: Cycloclasticus zancles 78-ME; assembly: GCF_000442595.1. Classification (NCBI taxonomy): domain Bacteria; kingdom Pseudomonadati; phylum Pseudomonadota; class Gammaproteobacteria; order Thiotrichales; family Piscirickettsiaceae; genus Cycloclasticus; species Cycloclasticus zancles. The sequence goes on from NC_021917.1 coordinate 1,052,472, forward strand.
ATCTATTTCAGTGGAATTTTTAGTAATGATATTTATAGTTCCAGCAAACGCGTCAGCCCCATAAATAGCAGAACCTGGTCCCCTGATAACTTCGATACGAGAGATATTTTCAACCGGCATACCTCCCCACCCTTGAGAGCGATTCCCAGTAAATATATTGGTGATAGGGATCCCATTGATAAGCACTAAAACTTGGGAGTTAAAGTTTGATGTGATTCCTCGTATTTGGTATATAGGGTTATAGCCACCAGCAGTATAAGAGACATGCAAGCCTGGTATTGTTTCTAATACTTCATCAATATCACGTGCGCCGATTTGACGAATGGTTTTAGCAGTAATTGTGCTTGCAACAGCAGGTGCTTGAGATACTGTTTGTTTTCGCCCTGTGGCTATATATATATAATCCTCATCGCCATATATGTCTGCTAAGGCATTCTCGCTCTCATCAAATGCGTATGAATTAGCTCCAAAGGTGGAGAGGAAGGTTAATAGTAACCAAGCATGTGTTTTTTTCATGGGGGGAACAAAAATATTATTTTATTTAAGGTTAGCGGATATTTTAAAAATTACCAGCTTCTTACGTCATGTCCTTTGTAGTTTAGTCGTTGACAGCTTAGCGGGAAGAAACTGCCTTCTTTGTGATTCGCTGCATCAATATAGCAGGGTATAATACCGGCAGAAAAAGCTAGCATGGTTGCGTAATAGTATTCGCGATGCCCAAAGTTTTGGTCAGCCATTAATGCTGCAGCTAAACCGCTTGCATTTAAAATTTGCCGATAACGACTTTTAGATAAAATATTACCTATGTCTAGGGCCAACTTGACATGTGGGCCATTAGCAAGTTCAAGCTCTTTAGCTCTATTTAATAAAGGTGCGATTCGTTCATCAGAATCAACTAAGGGGCGACCATAACCACCAATAGCTCGTTTATTTTTAAGCTCACTAATAACAAATTCAGATAAATCTGCACCTGCCTCAATAGCTTTTTTTGCACGTTTAATAAAGTCAATGGCGATAATATTTGCTTGGTTTCCAAAAATTTTTGCTTCTGAACATGCAGTGGCCGCTGATAAGCCTAATATACCCGTAGATCTTGCGCTACCTGATAAGGCGGCGATGCGGTTATTCCATAGCCTTGGCTCAGGGTAACTAACGGTGATTACCTGAATGGCTTCAAAAAGTTTTATTTGTTGGTTGCTAAATTCACGTCCAGTGATACCAAACATAATTAACTTAAACCAATTAATATCGGCCAATTCGTTAAATATATCTTTTCCACGATAAATAGCACGTTCTCCATTGACGAAAACGCCCATGTTGGTTTGCCAATTATCTTCAGCCTGCTTAAGTGTTATCGGACCTTTCATAGTTCGTCTTGGGATGTTTGGTTAGAATTTGATGGGCCAGGGTCGTTAGTGAGAGTTAAGCCATTTCCAAAAAATGGGTATTTACGCCAGCCCAGTTTTTTTTGTTCAAGTGAGTGTACTGCAGCGCCAGGAAGGCGAAGCAAAAGGTATAGCATTTCTGCTTGTTCATCCGTAAAACCTAAGTCGGTGAAGGCTGCGGCTATGACACCAGTCATGCCTAATGGTGCATCAGCAGCTTTTTCAAATATCTGTCGATTAGCTGATAAATAGCTGAGAGCTCCGTCAGAGTATATGGACGTTAAGTGATCCAATGTTTGTAAAACGGGGGTGGCACAACTTGCCCCATACGGGTCAAAGCCAGGGGTGTGTTCACTAGCTGGCCAAACTTCAATTTCTTCTTCATCTTGATAGTTGGATAAACTTTGTTTCCATTGAGTTAATTCAAATTCACACTGTTGCCATAAGCGCATCACTTGATAAACTTCCCTTGCCCCTCCATTTTTGCCAGCACTGGGTGCTAAGGCGGCCATTAAACAGGAAGCGGCGGTTGAACCGCCTACACCACCATTCATAGCAGCACGGACACCTAAATCACGAGGGCCCGGATTGGCAATAGCAATAGCGATAGCCTCTAATAGTTTAGAATGCCAGGGTAAGGGTTTTTCAAGCTTAAATAATAAAAAAATGTATTCGGGCCAAGAGATTTTACCCAATAAATCACCATAAACATCGTAACCAGAACAGTAAGATGTTTTGGCGGCAAATGGGTTGTCAGGTTCTTCTTCTTCAAACCAAATTTTAGTATTTATTTTTTCTTGTTCCATTGTTACTTCATCCCTTTTAAGCGCGTAGCAATAGGGGGAACTTCTTCTGCATCTATTCTAACGTCGAGTAGAGTGGGCCCCTTACGTTCACAAATTTTATTGGTATCGAGCTGCAGTAAGTCAACGGCTGTTTCAATGGTATGACTCATGATGCCCATGGCTGATGCCATTAAAGCATAACTAATATTCGGTAATGTGTTGGCTATATCGGCTGATTTATTTAATCGTTGACCATGTTTAACCATACCAAGATGTTGATCGTTCATCACAAGGAAAATAATATTTAACTTTTCTTGTAATGCGACTGTTATTTCGTTACCTGACATGAGGAAGCTGCCGTCACCAACAATACAAAGAACGGGATCATTTGGGTGCGCTAGTGCAGTACCGATGGCGCTTCCAACTGACCAACCCATTGAACAAAACTCAGTGTTAATTTGTAATAACCCGGCGCTAAATGCTCGTCTATCTTTTTGGTCTCTTTGTGAAGATCGGCGGCCACTAAAGCGCCTGTCATAGGGGTTTAAATAATGAACTGCCCAAGCCATATTATTGCCATTATCAGCTAAGTAACGGGTATTAGGTGGGAAAAGTTGAGTTAGCTGCGCCATTAAAAACTGTGGTTTTAATGGGCTAGACCGATCTTTGGTTTTTGTAGAGTCATCAAGCTCAAAATGGAGTTTTTTTTGATTATCTATACATATATCAGCGAATAATTGAGTTTTATCTATAACGGACTTAGTTGAGATTTTTTCTTTATTTTTAATTTGCGTTCTATTATTTTCTAAAATGGCTTCTAAGATAGTTGGAATATGACCGCCTACTTGGAGCTTCGCCATAGAAGATCTTGTTAGGTTATCTTCGTTATTATCAATATGTATTAGTTTGTTGTTCAATAAAGATAATTGGTCCCATGCATTACTGTTAAACTCACCTAAAGAAGAACCAATAAGGACAATAGAGTCAACGGCATCTGATTGAAGTGCTTTACTAGCACTCTTATGTCCGGCAAAACCAATAACACCTTTATAGGCTGGGTGGTAAGGATTAATAAAACTTTTACCATCAGGTGTAGCAACAAATTCAATACCTAAATCATTAATGCAATCGGTTATTAATCGGCTACAACCTTTAGCGCCTGCACCGATTACGAAAATAGTCTTTTTTGAATGACGAAGTTCACTTATAAGAGCTTGTATAGCTTTTTCGTCTTTTAAGTAGGGGCGGCTTAATAAATTATTTATATTGACTGGATGTTGTTTAGGAGGGATATGGCTTTTTAATACATCAGTTGGAATGTTCAGGTGTGTTGGGCCTCCTGGCATACTAAAAGCAGACATGATAGCAGATACAAGTTTATGCTCAAATTGCCCCACATGCGTTACATAACTATTGTATTTGGTAAAAAACTGAAACATTCCAGGGATATTAACCCCTGTATCTCCAGATTCTTGGAGAGCCTTTTTACCTACTTTATCCTGAGATGCTTGAGGAGTGATAACAAGTAACGGGGTGTTATTTTCAAATGAGGAAGCAACACCGGTGACCATATTTGTTGCACCTGGGCCGGTAGTGGAACAGCAGACACCTAGTTTCCCGGTATTTCTTGCATAGGCGTCGGCCATAAAAACAGCCCCTGTTTCATGTCTAGCGGTGATAGCTTTTATGCCGCCACGTTTCTCACTTTTAGCTAAGGCATTGTAGAGTGGTTCGATAGCACCACCTGGAATGCCGAAAACATATTCAACACCAATTTTTTCTAAATAATCGAGGAGAAGCTCGCATGTGGCGATTTCATTTTGCGGGACTGCTTGTGTTAGGGTTAAACTCATCCGGTACTCCATTGGATTTTTAAATACCTAATAATCAATAAGTTAGTAGATTAACTTAAATTATTATATTAAGTTAATAAAATTAATATAATTGTCCCTGTTTGTAAAGCCTTAATTTTGGGAGAAGAGAAAAACTTATGCTCTGAAAAATCATATTCTTAATGAGCCTAGCCAATGGGTAATAATTAAATAATGTGCTATTTGATTAGTGCTGGGGAGGGGGAGGTGTTGAAGTACGTCAACATCGTCTTGATGATGGTATTGACGTACTTCAATAAACAACCTTAACTATTACAACTTAACGATTAGGGATATGCAATGCTCTCTTATCAACAGCGAGGGCAGCTTCATGCAGTGCCTCAGAAAGTGTTGGATGGGCATGAATGGTTAATGCGAGATCTTCAGTGCTAGCAGAGTACTCTAGCGCCAATACTGCTTCAGCGATAAGCTCAGAAGCTTGGGCACCGATAATGTGCACACCTAGAATTTGATCTGTTTCTTCATCAGAGATGATTTTGACCATACCCGTGGTATCGCCTAGGGCTTGAGCACGACCACTCGCTGCAAAAGGGAACGTGCCTATTTTTACTTTTATACCTGCAGATTTAAGGTGTTGTTCGGTTTGCCCAACCCAGGCAATTTCAGGACCAGTGTAGATAACATTTGGAATAACATCGTAGTTTATTTCAGGTTCTTCACCGTAAATGACTTCAGCGACGGCAACGCCTTCTTCAGAAGCTTTATGAGCAAGCATCGGCCCACGAATCAAATCACCAATCGCATAAACACAAGGTTGACTTGTTTGCCAGATCTCATCAACTTCAATAAAACCGCGTTCATCAAGTTCAATTGGAGACTCTGGAGCAAATAAATTATCTGTGTTGGGCCTGCGACCAACCGATACGATCAATTTGTCCAGTTCTATGGTATGTTCGCCTGAAGCATCTTCATAATTGACAGTTACTTTTTTAGCTTTTGTGGTCGCCTTGGTAACGCGAGCACCCATTTTGATATCAAGTCCTTGTTTCTTAAATTGCCGTTTGGCTTCTGCTGCTATTTTTGTATCTACTGCCGGTAAAAATTCATCTTGGGCTTCAAGTAACACAACATCCGACCCTAAGCGGTTCCATACGCTGCCTAATTCTAGGCCAATGACACCGGCCCCAATTACGCCTAATTTTTTAGGTGTTTTATCAAAATTCAGTGCGCCAGTGGAGTCGACAATATTTATGTTGTCGACAGGGGCAGAGGGGATATCGATAGGGCGTGAGCCGGTTGCTAAGATAATGCTGTCTGCTGAAATAACAGAAACATCATCAGTGTTGCTAGTGATTTCGACTTGCTTCCCAGCCAGTAATTTTCCGCGACCATGAAAGCTGGTGACTTTATTAGCCTTAAAGAGACCACTGATGCCACCGGTAAGACGACTTACGATATCGTCTTTGTTTTTGATCATTGTGGGCACGTCAATCTTCAGCCCAGTTACTTTGATACCATGCTCATCTAAGCCGTGGTTTAACTGTTCATAATGATGTGAGGACTCAAGTAGAGCTTTAGACGGTATGCAACCGACATTTAGGCAGGTGCCACCAAGGGATGCTTTATTGTTTTTATCAGTAAACTCATCAACGCAGGCTGTTTTTAGGCCAAGTTGAGCGCAACGAATTGCGGCGACATAACCACCCGGTCCACCGCCGATGACAACAACGTCAAATTTATTATCTAAACTCATGGGATGCTCCCTATTAAACGTTTAACAGTAATCTTGCGGGGTCTTCTAAGAAGTCTTTTATAGTGACTAAAAAGGACACTGCTTCTTTACCATCTATAATTCGATGATCATAAGATAAGGCTAGATACATCATAGGACGTATAACCATTTCACCGTTTTCTACCATCACTCGTTGGTTAATGGCATGCATACCCAAAATAGCACTTTGTGGTGGGTTCAAAATAGGAGTCGACATCATTGATCCAAATACACCACCATTAGTGATTGTAAATGTACCGCCGGTTAGATCATCGATGCCTAATTTTCCATCACGGGCTTTGATACCAAATTCAGCAATACCGCTTTCAATGGCGGCAAAATTTTTCAGGTCTGCATCTCTCAGTACCGGCACTACTAAGCCGCGAGGTGATGAAACGGCAATGCCGATATCATAATAACCATGGTAAATAATATCTTGTTCATCAACAGAGGCGTTGACTGATGGGAAAAGCTTAAGTGACTCAACGGCTGCTTTAACAAAAAATGACATAAAGCCTAATTTTGTATCATGAACTTTCGAGAATTGATCTTTATATTTACTGCGAATGTCCATAATAGGCTGCATGTTTACTTCGTTAAACGTTGTTAACATAGCCGTGTTTTGCTGAGCTTGAATTAAGCGCTCTGCAATTTTTGCTCGAAGGCGTGTCATCGGCACGCGTTGTTCTGCACGCTCACTTGTTGGTAAGGTTGGCATTGGTGTTGCCTTAGCCGCTTTGCTCGGTGCCGAATTGCTCATGGTTGCTGAAGCTGTTGTGACGCCATTACTAGACTGTTGCTTGATATGGTTTAGCACATCGGTTTTGGTGATTCTGCCGCCTTTACCTGAGGCTGCAATTTGTTGGGGGTCTAATCCATGCTCAGCAACGAGTTTTCTAACAGCAGGACTAAGTGCTTCAGTTGAACCTGAATTTTTTTCAGCAGGTAAAGTCGTTGTTGCTGGTTCTGATTTTGCCGGTGTTGCTTTTGGGCTTGGGGTTTCTGGTTTGGCGCTACCAGCTTCTATGCGAGCCAGCAATTGGCCACTTAATACAGTAGAACCTTCTGGCTCAATGATTTCTGCTAACACACCATCGGACAGGGCAGGGACTTCTAAAACTACTTTATCTGTTTCGAGGTCAACTAGATTTTCATCTTTTAAAACGGTGTCACCGGCTTGTTTATGCCAAGTTACTAAAGTGGCATCGGCAACGGATTCTGGAAGGCTAGGTACTACGACTTCAATGCTCATGTTTATTCCTTTTTTTTAAAGTCTATTTTTTAATAAAGTGCTGTATGGATTAATTTTTGTTGCTGTTCAACATGTAGGCTAAATTGACCAACGGCTGGTGATGCTGACATAGGCCGACCTGCATATTTAAGTTCTAGCTTCTCGCTGAGTAAATCAAAAAACCGATGTCTAATTTGGTACCAGGCACCTTGATTTTTGGGCTCTTCTTGACACCAAACGAGTTGTTTTAATTGAGGGTATTGCTCAAACGACTCATGTAGCTCATCGATAGGGAATGGGTAAAGCTGTTCGGCTCTGAAAATAGCAACGTTTTCAAGGCCATCGCTTCTGCGCTGTTCGAGTAAATCATAATAGACTTTTCCAGAGCAGACGATCAGTCTTGTGACTTTATCAGGATCAATATCATCCACTTCTTGAATCAGTGGGTGAAACTTGCCTTCAGTGAGCTCTTCTAAGGTAGATGTTGCTAGTTTGTGGCGCAGTAAACTCTTAGGGCTCATTATAATCAGTGGTTTACGGAAGTAACTCAATGTTTGGCGGCGTAATAAATGAAAGATCTGTGCTGGTGTCGATGGAACACAAACTTGCATATTATGTTCGGCGCATAATTGTAGGTAACGCTCTAAACGGGCTGATGAATGTTCAGGACCTTGGCCCTCGTAACCATGAGGTAATAACATAACAAGACCACAGATACGTCCCCATTTTGTTTCACCTGAGCTTATAAATTGATCCATCAGCACTTGTGCACCATTGGCGAAATCACCGAATTGTGCTTCCCATATAACTAGATCATCGGGTTCTGTTGTGGAGTAGCCATACTCGAAACCTAGAACCGCTTCTTCAGATAGAAAAGAATCATAGAGAGAGAATCTACCTTGTTCTAGAAACATATGTCTTAGCGAGGTATAGGTCTCACCATTTTGTGTATTATGCAAAACGGCATGGCGGTGGAAAAATGTTCCGCGGCCTACGTCCTGCCCCGTCATTCTAATATTTCTACCTTTACTTAGTAATGTCCCATAGGCCATGTTTTCAGCATAACCCCAGTCGATAGGTAAGGCGCCAACAGACATTTTTTTTCTGCTTTCTAGTACTTTTTCCACTCGGTTTTGAAGTGAAAATTCCGGTGGTAAGGTAAGCATGAGGTCGGAGATCTCATGAAACTCTTTGGCAGGTACCGTGGTGTCGCACGGGTCATCCCACTTGCTTGATAAAAAGGCATTCCATTTGGCAACAAACGGGTTAACTTTATGTTCTAAAATTGGCCGTGAGACAATTTCACCTTTTTCTAGAGAAGAACGATACTCCGACTCTAAGTTTTTCGGCACGTCGGCAGATAATGAGCCTTCATTAACAACACGATCGGCGTAAATTTTACGCGTAGTCGGTAGCTCACGAATAGTTTTATACATCAATGGTTGAGTCACAGCCGGTTCATCCGCTTCATTGTGGCCACGTCGGCGATAACAAACCATGTCTAAAACAATGTCTTGTCTAAACTCATGACGGAAATCAACGGCTAGCTGAGCTGCAAACAAAACGGCTTCTGGGTCATCTGCATTAACATGCAGAATAGGAGTTTCCAGCATTTTAGCCACATCGGTAGCATACAATGTTGATCGTGTATCAGCAGGGTTACTGGTGGTAAAGCCGATTTGATTATTGATAACAATGTGAATCGTGCCGCCTGTGCCATAGGCACGGGTACGAGACATTTGCAACGTTTCCATGATCACGCCTTGACCAGAAAAAGCCGAATCACCATGTATTTGAATAGCAACAACTTCATCTTCGCCTGTTTCACCGCGTCGATCTTGTCTTGCACGTACTGAGCCTTCAATAACTGGGTTGATAATTTCTAGATGAGAAGGGTTGAAAGCCAAGGCAAGGTGCATTTCCCCTCCTGGCGTATTAATGTCCGAGGAGAAGCCCATGTGATACTTTACGTCGCCAGAGCCGTCTTTGGCTGGAGAGGCAGAACGCTTGCCTTCAAACTCTTCAAAAAGAATGGATGGCTTTTTACCGAAAATATTGACGAGAACATTCAACCGGCCACGGTGAGCCATGCCTATAACGGTTTCTTTGACGCCATGCTCACCTAGTCGTTGAAGCATTTCATCAAGCATCGGAATTAAGCTTTCCCCACCTTCTAGTGAGAAACGTTTTTGCCCAACATAGGTTCTGTGCAGGTGGTTTTCAATGCCTTCAGCGGCGGTCAGTAGCTTTAGTAGCCATTTTTTCTGATCGGCCTCAAGGTTTAGGCGAGCGCGTGGGCCTTCCATACGGCGTCTTACCCAAGAGCGCATTTCAGTGTCGCTAATGTGCATATATTCAACACCAATACTGTTGCAATAGGTTTCTTTGAGTATTGGCAGAATATCTTTCAGTGCTAATTGTTCAGGTGTGTTGTGTAAGGTACCTGTGTCAAACTGCGTATTAAGGTCAAGCTCACTTAACCCATGAAAAGCGATATCTAATTCAGCAATTAGTTGTGATTTTGGTGGTGTTAGTGGGTTTACATTAGCTTGTTTATGACCATTAATTCGATATGAATTCATCAGTCTTGAAACAGCAGCTTGTTTGGCTAATTGCTCTGAAGAAAGGCCGCCTTGAATGACACGAACTCCGGTGGGAGCCTTGGCGAGGTTAGAAAAGTGTTTTTTAATAGATGAATGGGGGATATCAACTGTTTCAGCATTCGATCGTATGGAATGAAACTTTTCTCGCCATTGCTCATCAACTGATTCTGGGTCATTGAGGTATTGCTCATATAGGTCTTCAACAAAGTTTGCATTAGCACCATTTAGGGCGGAAGTGCTTTTAAATAACTGCATTAAATTGTTCATTAAAATATTCCGTCTGTCTAAATTTATGTAGGGGTTTGTAAGTGTAATCGAGTTTTAAGAAAAGATAAGGGTTTAAATTACTCATTTTGTTAATGCTTAATATTTAGCACTATAGTGGTGCCCCGAGCAGGATTCGAACCTGCGACTTCACCCTTAGGAGGGGTGCGCTCTATCCAGCTGAGCTACCGAGGCCATATTAAAGAATTGTCAAATGTATTTTAAAAATGGAACCCTGATTAATTCGCGTCAAATAATATCACTATTGGGCTTTTTAGGGATAGCGCAAAACGCTTATTTTTATAGCTTTGTGAACTTGAGGGAGGCTATTTTTTTGCGCGTTCGCGTTCACATGCGGTAATAAATTTATGGATCTCTCTTTTTTCTTGGCTGGTCAAGTTAAGGAATTCGCAGCCGACGCGTGTAAAGCCTTCTAACGGAGACTTTTTTACAGAGCAAACGGTTAAATCTAACTGAATAGTGCTACCGTCTTTAAGGGTCATGCTGGCAGGCGTTAGAATAGAGCCTTTTTTCACATAAGAGTTTGAATAAACCGCAATGCAAATACCGCCGAAGCTAACATCGTAAACATAGCCTGAAATAAGGTTTTCAGAAAACTGAATGGCAGCGGTAAATTTATACTTTTCGATATTCTCAATGGGTACTCTGAAGAAGGATCTTTTTTGGGGGTGATATATTTTTTCGGGCATCGCCATCAGGTAGCTGCCATCGTGCAATGTGCCGGTAATAGTTGAGCTAAAATTAAAAGGAACGGCGTGATGCTTGGCGTTAACTTGTATAACCGTGCCGGGTAGCATTTTAAGATGAGCGGCTCGGTTATTTAATTGATCGAGTATTAATTCGTTTGTTGATACGTCAAGTAATCTACTGGTGCACTCTAATTGATTATCGAATACCAGCGAAACTTGTACATGCGACTCCATTAGAATTTGCAACATGTGTTTAATACGAGAGGGCCGAACGATAAAATTTGGGTTAGGGTTGGGTGTTTGTTCCTCTTCTTCTGAGCGCAATAATGACTTTAGACTGGATATAAAGTTCACGTGTAATTAAGCAATGGAGATGTTTCTTGATACTTTACTGTTAGCGGCATGGCCGTCTGCCCCGTATGTAGATGTGGTTGTGCTCGCTTGTCCACGTAAAACATCCAGTGAGCGTTGGGTGTGTCGACGATTAAGCTCAATAATGGAGCCGTTTATTTGATTCAGTTTTTTATTGTCTTCCGCTAAAGCTTGAATGTTGGACCAGGCTTTTTCTAGTAATGTCTTGATACCTCCAGATGCTAAGCTGGAAAGGGCGTCTGAAAAACCGTAAAGACCTTTGTTGATATTCATGTTTCTTAAAAAAATATGCGTGGTTTTGGTGTGGTTTTCTAGGTGGGTAACTAAGGCTTTTTTTTCGTCAGAAAGTTCCAATAATTGTTGACTGTCTTTCAGCTTCAAAACGGCTTGTTCTTTTTTTAAGGTGCTGTTTAATTGACCTGAGATGTGCTCAAGCTGTTGTATTAGTTCAATGAGTTGATCAGTTGGTTTTTTTGTCATGATGATTTCTTTTTAAGGTGAAGCGCTGTTTCACTTTTAATAATTCGATCAGCTATTTTTTCATTATCGATGTTGTACTGACCCTCTTCAATGGATTGGCTAATGGCCTCTACACGACCGGTATCAATAACAGGAATGTCTTGAAGAGACTGTTCAATTTGTTGGAGTTTGGATGCGTTTTCAGTTAAATCAATACTATCACTATCAGCTGTTTTAGTAGCTTTTTTGGCGCTACTTTTGGTGTTTTTCTTGGTGTTGTTTGCTTTGTTAACAGGGCTCTGAGCTGATTTATGGCCGGTTTTTTTGATATTAATAGACATAATAATTCCTGTGGCTATGCATCACCTGTATCGGCGATTTGTAAGGAAACTTGATGGTTAATAGACGCTCTCATATGCTTACTCTAACAGTTTGCGAATCAGAAATAATTCCTTGGATGATTTTTTTGGTTTTAATGTTTTTCACTTTGATTTTGTCATTTTTGCCTCCGGCCATCAATGCAATGCCTTTCATGCTGATTTGGAAGCCTTTGTTTTTTGCAATGATTGTGATGTTGTCACCTTTTTTAATAAGGGTTGGGGTTGACAAAATATTGACACTGACAAGATCGCCTCGGCGAACTCGCCTTTTTAAGACATGGTTTATCGCATGTTTAGACTCTGATAAGTAAGCGGATCGATGTCCTGTCAGTTCAATTTTTTTTAATGTAACGTCAGATTCTTTAAGAAGGTGCCCTTTGTTGAACGGCTGGTTAAAAACCAGAGCATGGCTGAAAAGTTGAACTTGTGCCGTCATAAATATTCGCCAAGGAGTCTGCGATATGCATTCAATTTTTAATGTATTTTTTCCTGGTTTTACAGGCGCTTGGGTGAGGCTTATGTCAATCTCTGAAGAACATTTTTTGAGTTTGAGACGTGAGTCTATGTTTTGAACGGTAATACTGTGTTCTAAATGTTGCTTAGCCAGTCTGTCGGTTAAATAGGTATGTGCATTGTCCAGAATATTTTGATGATCTTCAAACGGTTGTTCTGTTGCAAAGAGCAGCGGAGAAAACAGCAGTAAGAAAGTGATTAGTGTTAACAATGATTTCATAAACGTTATGTGCAATATCGTGACGATGTATAGGTTAGAAATATATATGCATTAAATATGCCGTAATAAAGACATTTCTAAAATGGAACCGGAGATGATAATAACGAACCGTTTAGATAGTTCTATATAAGGTAATGCAGAGGAAGGGGTGATTGGTACAAGCTTACCCTCGTCATTAAAAGTATGTAATTTTGTTCTCAATGCTTTCCGCTTTGCCGCTTTTTTGCCGTTCTTGCCGCTATTTACCCACCCTTTTATTTTTATAACCTATTGATTTAATTAGATTAAAAAAATGGCATGGTTTCTGCTTTATTGTTTTCAACGAAACAGGAGTGACAGATGGCAACAACGATTGACTCATTATTTGGTGTACACGAACAAGCGCTTATTTATCGTTCTAAACGCGCTGAAGTATTAGCCTCTAATATGGCTAATGCCGATACGCCAGGCTATAAAGCAAGAGACTTTGATTTTAAGTCAGTTTTAAACAGGCTCAACACAGCGGCAGGTCATGTGACACAAACACATCATCAGCATATTGGGTTTGATAAAACACCCGCGACGGTTGCTCTTGCTTATCGTACACCGTTAAGCGCTTCGCTAGACGGTAACACGGTGGATGCACAGGTTGAGCAAGCAAAGTATGCGCAAAATGCAATGGACTATCAAACGTCTCTGCGTTTTGTGAACGGCAAAATTTCCAGTTACCTTTCAGCACTAAGGGGTGAATAAGCATGTCTTTATATAATATTTTTGATGTGGCAGGTAGCGGAATGAGCGTACAAACAACCCGCTTAAATTTGGTGGCCAGCAATATGGCGAATGCTGAAACGGTAAGCAGCAGTACCGGTGAGACATATCGTGCGCGCCAGCCAATTTTTGCTGAAGTGTTAGACGGAGCAATGGCTAACCAACAATCGGCCGCAAAAAAAGTTCGCGTATTGGGCGTGGTCGAAAGCCAGTCGCCTCTTCGCAGCGAATATGCGCCGCAACACCCAATGGCGAATCAAGACGGATATATTTTTAAGCCAAACGTTAATGTGGTTGAAGAAATGGCCAACATGATGTCTGCAAGTCAAAGCTACAAAAATAATGTTGAAGTGCTAAATACGGCAAAGCAACTTTTACAACAAACATTAAAAATTGGTCAGTAACGGAGAATAACCATGTCAGAAGTCGATTTTAATACGCTACAAAGTTTAGGCCTTGCTCAACAAAGTACGGCGACAAATACCAGTAAATCAAACAGTGATCTAGGGCAGGGCGATTTCCTCAAACTGATGGTTACACAGCTAAATAACCAAGACCCCATGAAGCCAATGGAAAGTGGTGATTTCTTAGGTCAAATGGCACAATTTAGTACAGTCACTGGCATTGATGGATTGAATACCTCTTTCTCAGAATTTGCGTCATCTGTATCAAATGACCAAGCTCTACAGGCAGCTAATTTAGTGGGAAGAAGGGTTAATGTTCCGCTACAGGCAGGTGTCTTAACAACGGGAGGCTCAATTGATGGAGAGCTGACGTTACCGACCAGTTCACCAGACGTTTCAATCAATATTACTGACCAAGCAGGGCAGATAGTGCAGACCATTCCACTAGGAACACAATCTGCAGGCCCTGTTGCTTTCTCATGGGATGGCAAACGTTCAGATGGAACGGTGGCATCTCCGGGGCTTTATAACGTTGATGCTAAAGCGCGTATCGACGGTCAAAATTTTGAATTGGATACACAAATTTCGGCAGATGTTGACAGCGTTACCTTGGGCGGCCTAGGTAAACCATTGCAACTGAACCTGTCGGGTCTAGGCAGTGTGCCATTTAGCAATGTTTCAAGAATATTTTAAACACGTTTAGGAGAATACTATGTCATTTCGTACTTCATTAAGTGGGCTTGATGCCTCAGCAACTGATTTATCGGTGATTGGTAACAATATTGCCAATGCCTCTACAAATGGTTTTAAAGAGTCCCGTACAGAGTTTGCCGATGTGTTTGCTACCTCTTTTACAGGTGTGTCTGGTAATACACCGGGTAGTGGTGTTCGTGTTGCCAGTGTGTCGCAGCAGTTTGGCCAAGGTAATGTTGAATTTACCTCCAGTAGTTTAGATCTAGCGATCAACGGTGATGGGTTTTTTGTTCTAAGTGATAATGGAACTAATGTTTATACTCGGGCGGGTGCTTATTCAACCGATAAAGATGGCTTTGTTGTTGATAGTTCTGGACGACAGTTACAAACATTCCCATCAAATGGTAATGGTACATTTAATACTGGGAACCTAGCCTCATTACAGTTAAGTACGGGTGACTCAGCACCGTCGGCAACAACCAGTGTTGAACCAACATTAAACCTAGATTCTCAACAAACTGTTCCATCAACGTATACGACTTTCCCGATTGATCCAACAGAATTTAGTGCAACAGATGCGGATAGTTACAACTATTCAACATCAACAACGGTTTTTGACTCATTAGGCAATGATTTTCCTGCCACGATGTATTACGTTGCAAGTGACCCCAGTAGTAATGAATGGCAAGTGCATACGTATGTAGATGGTAACCCATTAACATTAAATGCGGGAGCCGATGACTTTTTGACGATGACCTTTGATAGCCTCGGTTCATTTCAAAGTATTGCTGAGGCGGCAACGCCCAGTAGTGGCAATGTTGCCTTTGATGCATTGCCAATGAGTAATGGGGCTGCAAACTTAGCGTTAAACTTTGATTACTCGGATACTACCCAATATGGCGGCGATTTTGCTGTTAACTCACTGAGTCAAGATGGATTTGCATCTGGTCGTCTAAGCGGCATCAGTGTTGATGAGGCAGGTATTGTTTCTGCAACGTTCACCAATGGTCAATCCACAGAGTTAGGTCAGGTAGCGTTGGCAACCTTTCCCAATTCACTTGGTTTGCGTCAATTAGGCGATACGTCTTGGGCCGATACATTTGCTGCTGGAGACCGAGTGATTGGTTCTGCTGGTACGGCAGGCTTTGGCTCACTTCAATCTGGTGCGCTTGAAGCCTCTAATGTTGATATTGCAACGGAGTTGGTGAGTTTGATTACTGCTCAGCGTAATTTCCAAGCGAATGCTCAAGCGATTTCAACTGAGAATGAAATCCAAACGGCCATTATTAATATTCGATAATCACTGATTCAAGAAGAGAGAAATTAAATGGACAGTAGCCTTTATGTAGCAATGAGCGGTGCCAAGCAAGCGATGTTGGCGCAAGCGGTGAATTCGCATAATTTATCGAATGCGAATACCACGGGCTTTAAAGCTGATTTGTCTCAATTTAGAAGCATGCCAGTATATGGCGCAGGGCTTCCGTCGAATGTCTATGCGATGGCTGAGCGCCCTGGAATAGACTTTGACCACGGCACCATACAGTCAACAGGCCGAGACTTAGATGTCTCTATTAATGGTGATGGCTGGTTAGCTGTTCAGGCAGAAGATGGCACCGAAGCCTATACCCGTGCGGGCGATTTGAGAATTACACCCAATGGGGTGCTAACAACCGGTACAGGCTTAGCAGTGATGGGTGGCGGTGGTCCTGTGGCGATACCAGAGGCTGACAAGGTGGAAATTGGAAGCGATGGCACGATTAGTATTATTCCACTGGGTGATAGTGCGGCAACATTATCAACCATCGATAGAATTAAATTGGTGAACCCTGAGCTATCAGATGTTGAAAAAGGTAAGGATGGTTTATTCCGATTAAAAAGCGGACTAGA
The DNA here is from genome assembly GCF_000442595.1 of Cycloclasticus zancles 78-ME. Classification (NCBI taxonomy): domain Bacteria; kingdom Pseudomonadati; phylum Pseudomonadota; class Gammaproteobacteria; order Thiotrichales; family Piscirickettsiaceae; genus Cycloclasticus; species Cycloclasticus zancles. The sequence continues at coordinate 1,068,731 of NC_021917.1, forward strand.
TGCTCAACCCAGTGCCGAAGTGCGTTTGGTATCAGGATCTGTAGAAGGTAGTAATGTGAGTGTTGTCAACGCGATGGTCAGCATGATTGAGCTGGCTCGAAATTTTGAGTTACAGGTCAAAATGATGAAAACAGTCAGTGAAAACGAAGCAGCAAGCGCTCAATTGATGCGCGTCAGTTAGGAGAGTTAAATGTCAACGCAAGCAATGTGGATTAGTAAAACGGGACTAGAAGCGCAACAAACGCGGATGTCGGTTATTTCAAACAACCTAGCCAACGTTAATACAACCGGTTACAAAAAGTCGAGAGCGGTGTTTGAAGACTTGTTGTATCAAAATGTACGACAAGTTGGAGCGCAATCGTCACAAGATAACATCTTGCCGACGGGGTTGCAGATTGGTACAGGGGTTCGTACGGTTGCTACTGAAAAAACGCATACCCAAGGGACTATTCAGCAAACAGGAAACTCGCTTGATATTGCGGTAAATGGCCGTGGTTTTTTCCAGATTTTAAGACCTGATGGCAGTATTACCTATACACGTGATGGCAGCTTTAAACTGGATGGCGATGGCCAAATGGTAACATCAGGCGGTTACCCATTAGAGCCCTCTATTTCCATTTCAGAAGATGCCTTAAGTGTTACTGTCGGTGTGGATGGCACGGTGTCAGTTTTACAAGCCGGTAATTCTACGCCAAGTCAGGTAGGCAATATTACACTGGCCGACTTTATTAACCCAACAGGTCTAGACCCCATTGGTGAAAATCAGTTTAGGGAGTCTTTGTCCAGTGGTAGCCCAACGGTAACGACACCGGGCGAAACAGGCGTGGGTCTGTTATCAGGTGGTTCATTAGAAACCTCTAACGTGAACGTTGTAGAAGAGTTGGTCAGCATGATCGAAACTCAACGTGCGTATGAAATGAACTCAAAGGCCATCTCAAATTCAGATGAAATGCTACAACGTTTAATGCAGGATTTATAAACAAGGAATCATGATAATGAAAACCCTTAAACTCTTTGTCTTAGTGTTCATGCTATCCGGTTGCGCGATGATGGATAATATGAGTAAACCTCGCCACGATCCGGAGTATGTGCCTGCTAAGCCGACCTCTTATCAAGTGCCACAAAGCAATAATGGTTCTATCTATCAAGCGGGTTATGAGGTGAGTTTATTTGAAGATATAAGAGCCAGAAGAATCGGTGATATTTTAACGATTAATTTGGTTGAAAAAACCAATGCAAAGAAACAAGCCGATACTGATATCAAAAAAGATAACAGTACTTCAATTTCTACGCCTACCATTTTGGGTATGAGTGACCCCTCTAAATTTGGTTTGAATCTTGATAGCAGTTTGGCTTCAGCGAGTGACTTTGCAGGTGAGACTGAAAGCACACAAAATAATAGCCTCAGCGGTAGCATTACCGTTAGCGTGATAGATGTCTTACCGAATGGCTATTTAAAAATTCGTGGTGAAAAGCGTGTTCGTTTAAATCAGGGTAATGAGTATATTCGCTTATCGGGCATTATTCGTCCAACCGATATTAACCCCGATAATAGTGTGGAATCTACAAGAATTGCCGATGCCACTATCATGTATACAGGTGAAGGTGCACTGGCAGATGCTAATAAAATTGGTTGGTTAGCACGTTTCTTTATCAGTGCGGTGTTCCCGTTTTAGGAGAAGGTGATGAGATATTTTAAAATAGTATTGGTTTTGTTAGCAATGAGCATCACAAACGCTAATGCCGAGCGAATTAAAGACCTAGCCTCTATTACAGGTGTTCGCTCAAACCAATTAGTGGGGTATGGTGTGGTGGTTGGTTTAAATGGAACCGGCGACAAGGTGAAATCGGGGGATTTTACTTCCCAGAGTTTGCGCAGTATGTTGAGTCAAATGGGCGTTAAAATCCCATCAAATGTGCAAATAAAATCTAAAAATGTTGCAGCCGTTATTATTCACGCTTCATTACCTGCTTTTGCAACACCAGGGCAAATGATTGACGTGACCGTTAATGCGATTGGCGAGGCGAAAAGTTTACGCGGCGGTAGCTTATTAATGTCTCCTTTAAAAGGTGCTGACGGCAAAGTATATGCGATAGCGCAAGGTAATCTAGTTGTGGGTGGTTTGAGTGCATCGGGTAATGATGGTTCTAAAATAAGTGTGAACATACCCACCGTAGGTAATATCCCTAATGGTGCATCAGTAGAGCGCTCTGTTTATAGCCCCTTTAATGATGGTAATTCCTTAACGTTAAACCTGCATACCTTTGACTTTACAACCGCTAATCGCTTAGCAATGTCGATAAACCAAGCTATTGGTCCGCAAACATCACATTCAATAAACGGTGGCAGCGTTAAAGTGAATATGCCACGTGACCCAGCTCAACGGGTTGCTTTTATGTCATTGCTTGAAAATTTAGAAGTGCAGCCGGCACAATCAGCAGCGCGTATTATTATTAACTCAAGAACGGGTACGGTTGTCATAAACAATCAGGTCAAAGTACGTCCAGCGGCGGTCTCTCACGGTAATTTAACAGTGACCATTAACGAGAGTTTAAATGTTAGCCAGCCAGGCGGGTTTTCGGATGGGCAAACAGTTGTCACGCCACAAACAGATATAACCGTTACCGAAGAAGATAAACGCATGTTTGTTTTTGATCCTGGTGTATCGCTAGATGAAATTGTGCGGGCTGTTAACCAAGTGGGTGCGGGTCCAAGTGACTTGGTGGCGATCTTAGAGGCGCTAAAAGGCGCAGGCGCATTAACTGCAGAGCTGATTGTTATCTAATGAATATAAGTGGCTCACAAGCAGATGTTTATGCAGACTTTAATGGCTTAGCGCAATTAAAAGCTAAGGCCACTGGCGGGCAGGGTGAAAAACAAGAAGCCCTAGAGCAAGTGGCGCGTCAATTTGAGACCGTGTTTTTAAAAATGATGCTTAAAAGCATGCGAGATACGGTGCCTGATTCCGAGTTAATTGATGGTGAAAAAACAAAGTTTTATGAATCGATGTATGACGATCAAATTTCTCTAGATTTATCCAAACGGGGGCATTTGGGGTTGGCGGATATGATTGTTCAGCAAATGGGTGGCCAAGTAAAAAGCGAAAACATGGTGGCGGCACAGGGGTTGTCTGATTATCGAGAAGCCTCGGTACGAAGAATTCAAGGGGCCTTACAAGAAGTGAAAACGGCTGAGCCTTCAAGTAACGTAACAGCCATTAACTCACCAGAAGATTTTATTCATAAAATGTGGCCGCAGGCACAACAAGCAGCGCAAGAGCTGGGTGTGGATGCCAAAGTATTATTAGCCCAATCTGCCCTAGAAACCGGCTGGGGTAAACACATTATGCGAAATAAAATAGGCCAAAGTAGTCATAATTTATTCGGTATAAAAGCCTCGCATGGCTGGGAAGGCAAAACTGTTTCAGTACAAACGGTTGAGTACGAAAATGGTATTGCAGAAAAACGTCAAGCAACTTTCCGAGCATACGATAGTTACCAAGAGAGCTTTAACGATTATGTGCAGTTCTTGCAACAAAACCCACGTTATCAGCAGGCATTAACTCAAGTAGATTCAAACGAAGGGTTTGTAAAAGGTCTACAAAAAGCAGGGTATGCAACCGATCCTGCATATGCCCAAAAAATACTATCGATCCTTAATCGTGCGCAGCTTAGTGGTCTTACCGTTCCAGCTTCAGGTTTTGCCAGTTAGGCCGATACGTTAACAATGGAAGACATAATATGACATATCAACATTTAAAAAGAGCAGCCCTATGAGTGACTTATTACACAATGGCTTGTCTGGTTTAACTGCCTTTAGAAGTGTGCTTGACACGACCAGTCAGAATATTGCCAATGCTTCAACAGAAGGTTATAGCCGTCAACGGGTCGAGTTAGATGCTAATAATCCACAACTGGCTGGTGCTGGGTATATTGGTTCGGGTGTTAGTGCGACTAATGTTAGTAGGCTTTATGATGCTTTTTTAAGCACACAATATAGAAGCAGTAGTACTGCTGTGTCTGAATTAGAGACTTATTTAAACTTTGCTAACCAAATTGATGGTGTGTTAGCGGATGAAAATATTGGGTTAAGTACGGCCTTACAAGATTTTTTCAATGCGGTTCAAGCTGTTGCAGATGATCCAACATCTATTCCAGCACGCCAAGTGCTATTAACTGAAGGCGAGGTGTTGGAAAACCGTTTTGCTACATTAGACCGATTGTTTGATGGTGTTAGCACGCAAGTTAACGGTTCGTTACAGGGAAATATAGACGAGGTAAATAGCCTATCTGAAAATATTGCTCTGATTAATGACAGGATCGCCAGCGCATTAGGTGGTTCGGATGGTAACTTGCCGAATGATTTATTGGATCAACGAGATAAATTAATTGATGATTTGTCTCAGTTAGTGAATGTAAAAACCAATGAGCAAGAAAATGGCGCGGTCAATGTTTTTATTGGTAATGGGCAAACTTTAGTCTTAGGTAATACGAACAATACACTGGCTTTGCAGCCGTCTACATTAGACCCTACTAGAGTTGATGTTATTTTTCAGCAGGGCGGCGCTGATACAGCTATTACCCAGTTTATGACAGGGGGTGAAATAGGGGGCGCCTTACGTTTTAAAGATGAGGTGTTAGATGAAGCGGTTCATGCCTTAGGTGAAATAGCTATCGGTCTGTCATTCTCAGTAAATAATCAACATGCCAATGGTATCGACCTAGAGGGCGAACAGGGGCTAAACTTTTTTAGTACAGCAAATATTACCCATGTTAAGGCCGATGCCAACGCAGGCTCATTGGCTGTCAGTGTTTCCGATCCATCACAAATAATTAATAGCGATTATCGTGTTACAACGGATGGGACGGCGCTACCAAATACAGCCTATAACATTACACGGTTATCTGATAATACCTCTATCAGTGGTGTTATATCGTCTGGAGCATCGGTTGATTACGATGGGCTAACCTTCGATTTATCATCGGCAAATGTTAATAATGAGTATAGAGTGATCAGCCCAACACGTTATGCGGCTGAAAATTTCTCATTAGCGTTAACTGACCCTAAAGATATTGCTGTTGCGCTTCCGGTTGTCTCAGAGCAAACCGTCAGCAACTCTGGAACTGGCGGTTTAAGTAATGTGGCGGTGACTGGTTTATCAGCATCATCGTTACCGGCTGGTGTGGTTTTAACGTATGACAATACATTGAAACAATATACGGTTAGTAATGCTACGGGAGGGCCCTTGGCCTACGATGCAGCAACAAATAACGGCGATAGCTATACGGTTAATGTCGCTGGTTTTGGCGATATTAGCTTTACCCTAACCGGTCAGCCTGATGAGGGTGATACCTTCTCATTGGTTGATAATTCAGGTGGCACGGGTGATAACCGAAATGGGCACTTCCTTGCTGGGTTGCAAACGAATTTGAGCTTGTCCGGTGGTACCGCCTCATTTCAAGATGTTTACGGTCAAGTTATTGCTGATGTGGGTCGCCGGACACAGTCGGCTGAAGTTAATGCGGCGGCACAAAATGGTCTTTTGGCGCAAACCATCGCCTCCAAAGATGCTGTCAGTGGTGTTAATTTAGATGAGGAGGCGGCTAATTTAATTCGTTTTCAACAAGCGTATCAAGCCGCTAGTCAAGTTGTGTTAACGTCTCGTACAATTTTCGAAACGCTATTAGGAGCTTTCAGATAATGGTCGATAGAATTTCAACAAGCCTTGCTCAACAATTGGGTATTAATGCGATTATGTTTCAGCAGGCTCAAGTTAACCAAGCGCAGCAACAAATCTCATTAGGTAAACGGATACTTACACCATCTGATGACCCGTCGGGTGCAGCTCAGGTCCTCGACTTTAACCAATCCATCAGCCGAATCACGCAGTTTCAAACGAATATAAATTACGCAGAAAATCGTTTGTCGTTGTCTGATACAACCTTGCAAAGTGTAACCAATAGTTTACACCGTGTCCGTGAATTAGCCGTGCAGGGGTACAACGATACAAATACGGCAGCTGACCGACAATCTATAGCAAACGAGATGTTTCAGCGTCTTGACGAAATGGTGGCGCTCGCCAATACCAAAGATGCTAATGGTGATTATCTGTATTCAGGTTTTAAAGGACAAACACAGGCGGTTACCGGTTCGGCTGCCACGGGTGTATTTAGTTTTCAAGGCGATCAAGGTCAGCGTTTGATACAGATTGGTGAAAACCGTACGGTGTCAGACAATAATTCAGGTGCAGAATTGTTTTTTAATCTGCAAGATAAAAATGGCAATGCAGAGGATGTGTTCACTACGTTATACAGTTTAGCGACGGATTTAGCGACCAATAGACCGGCGGTAGAAGAAACAGAGTTAACCTTTAATTCGGTGCCTTTAGATGCGCAGTCAATGACTATCAACGGTATTAATTATGAGTTTGATGATGGGACGGGGCCAGCGATTGCACCACCAAGCATAGCGGTGGATATTTCTGCTGCTGTAACGGGCGATGACGTAGCTGCTCTTTTAAATGCGGCAGTTGCCAGTAACGATTCAACAGTTGATCTCGATCAAACTAATAATACACTCCGTATCATTGCTAACACGCCAGGTGAAGGAGAGCTGGCAATTGATGTATCGCTTACAAGCGCTGCCAGTGCAACAAATGTTTCTATCCCTTTATATGATCACTTGGATCAGTTAGATACCGCGTTGAACCGTGTTTTAGATGTGCGTTCTCAAATTGGTGCAAGGCTAAATGCACTAGATAGCCAACAAGAAACCAATCAAGACTTCTTATTAAACCTTCAAAGCGCAAAGTCACAGGTTGAAGACCTTGATATGGCAGAAGCGATCAGTCGATTTAATCTTCAAATAGTGAGTTTGCAGGCAGCACAGCAGTCATTCGTTAAAGTGCAAAATTTATCATTATTTAATTTATTATAATTAAATAAACCCTAGGTCGACTCTATAAATGTGGTGTCAATATTTTTGACTCATAGAGTCGATGTTTGAGGCTTGGTGATGCCACTTAGTTGTAACCTACAAAAAACTTAAAATAAATCCTAAAGAATATTTTTATAGCGCCGATACCTTAAGCGGAGGCGGTGAATATCTAGTCATACTCAAAGATATATCCGTCATGTTTTAGAAAAAGTAAGCATTAGGCTTACATAGGAGCAATAAAATGCCTCAATTTATTAACAGTAATATTGCGTCTTTGACGGCGCAACGTAACTTAGATACATCACAAAGTTCGTTAAACACGTCGTTACAAAGACTTTCTTCCGGTTTACGTATTAACAGTGCTAAAGACGATGCGGCCGGCCTTGCCATTTCAGAGCGCTTTACCACACAAATTCGTGGTTTAAACCAAGCGGCACGAAATGCAAATGATGCTATCTCTCTTTCTCAAACAGCTGAAGGCGCGTTGGGTGAGATTGGTAACAACTTACAACGTATCCGTGAGTTAGCTGTTCAATCTGCTAACTCAACAAACTCATCATCAGATAGAGCGGCGTTGAATCTAGAGGTTCAACAACGTTTAGCAGAGATTGATCGAGTATCAAGCCAAACATCATTTAATGGTCAGAAAATTCTTGATGGAACATTTGGCTCTGCGCAGTTTCAAGTTGGTGCAAATGTGGGTGAATCCATTAGTTTGGACTTGTCAACAAGCACGCGTCAAGCGGACTTAGGTGCTGTTGCAACGGCAACCTCATCGGTTGATTTATCGACGATTATTTCGGCCGGCACGGCCGCCGTAACTGGGTCTGCTGCTGATTATACATTTGATGCTGCCAACTTAATTGCCGATTATAGTTCTATAGCTGCAGTTGCAGGTACTGACACAATAGATTTTTCTACAGGAACACCTAACGCTGGTGATACGGTTACAGTAAACGGCGTTGTATTTACACTCGCAGATTCTACGAGTGCTAGTTCCGTTGATAGCGCTACGGCAGTCACGGTTAATGTCGATTTCGGTGGCGGTGCAACAGCCCAAGATGCGGTAGATGACTTCGTTGCTGCATTTGGTTTAGCTGTGACTGATGCAGGGTCAGCCGGCACAGGTACGGCGCTGAGTGGCTTGAGCGCAGGTAATGCAGGTGGAACTACTACTACAGCGACTATTTCTGATACAGCGGCTGGTTTGGCAGCAACAGTAGGTAGAACAGTTGCTGCTTCTGATGCAACTGTTCAGCAAGATGTAACAGGCTCAGATGCTGATAATTCAGCTAACAGAACTTTTACAATTGATGATGCTGATGGAGATGCTGCGGTAACAGTAACACTCAATAGCAACATAACGAGTGCTGCAGACCTACAAGGTGTGATTAATGCTGCAAGAGCAGGGACTGAATTCGCAGCAACTGTGAATGGTACTGAAATAACGTTAACAGATGATAGTAATTTTACAGGAAGTTTTGCAATTGGTGGTACCAATGCAGCGCTAATTACTGCTGAACTTGTTAGTTCAACAGCTGGTGTTACTGATGTGCCATTAGTGGCTGCAAACTCAGTGACAGTTTCAGGTGACTTTAGTATTCAGATCGGTGCCGGAACTTCAGTTGCAGTTTCAGACGGTACGTATTCAACAGTACAAAGTTTAGTTGATGCTGTTAATACCTCATTGGCAGGTAATGCTGAAGCTGTACTTAATACGGATAATACACTAAGTATTATTGCAAACGATACAATTGCAGTAACGGGCACGGTTGGTAATACAACAATTGGTTTAGCGGCATCTACGGCTGTAACAGGTGATTTGTCTACAGCATCGGTTGATACAGTGGCAAATTCTGAAACAACCATTCGTCAAGTCGACTCTGCGTTATCAGCGGTTAGTTCTTTACGAAGCACGTTTGGTGCGATTCAAAACCGTTTTGAATCTACCATTGCTAACTTAGCAACTACGACTGAGAACTTAAGCGCAGCGCGCTCACGTATTCAAGATGCTGATTTTGCAGCAGAGACTGCAGCGTTGACTAGAGCGCAAATTCTGCAGCAAGCAGGTGTGTCAATTTTGTCTCAAGCTAACTCGTTACCACAAAACGTATTAGCCTTGTTGCAATAGGGCGTTAAGGGTAAATACTGGCTTTATGAAAATAGAGCCAGTATTAATCTAAACAGGAGGTAGTTATGGAAACATTAAATTTAGTTAGTTCGGCACCAAAGGCGGTAACGTCTAAGGCATCTAATGTTACCGTATCAACTGATAGTGTTATTGCACAGAAGGTAAGTAATCAGTCAATGGGTGGTCAAGCTTTGCCGGAAGAGGTAAGCGGTAGCCAGTCATCAGCTGCACAAAAAATTGAAGAAACGGTGAGTGATTTGAATAGCTTTGTTCAAAACGTTCAACGATCTATACAATTTAGTGTGCATGATGATACTGGTCGTTCCGTTATAACGGTAACAGATAAGGAGTCGGGTGATGTTATCCGGAATTTTCCGTCTGAAGATGTGTTAGCAATGGCAGCGTATTTGGCTGAAAACAAGGCGCAATCAGAAGATGCGGCTCGTGGTTTGTTGGTAAACGAAAGTGCGTAGGAGGCAAGCTTTTTGCATAGTTATTTCAGTATTATGTAAATAAGGAAACCATTATGTCAATTTCATCAGCAGGTATCGGGTCTGGAATAGATGTTAATACATTGATCACTCAGTTGGTTGAAGCAGAGGGTGTCGATAAATCAAACAGGCTTGACTTTAATGAAGCTGAATATTTAGGTGATATTTCAGCGTTTGGTTCTTTGAAAAGTGCTTTATCTATTTTTCAAGGGGCTGTTCGAGACTTGCAAGATACAGCGGATTTTCAACTCAGGTCTGCTTTATCCAGTAATGATGAGGTTTTTACTGCGACGGCTGATGAAACAGCGGATGTCTCGCAATATGGCATTGAAGTTGTTCAGTTAGCACAAGCGCACAAGTTGATAACAACCAGTGGTTTTGCTGATACGGATACAATAGGAGACGGCACCCTAACATTTACCCAGGGTGATGATTCTTTTTCTTTAACGATTGATGCAACAGATACCCTAACGGATATTAGAGATGCGATTAATGCTGCCAATGATAATACAGGTGTTTCAGCTTCTATTATTAATGTCGATTCGGGGCAACAATTAGTTTTTACAGCAACATCTAGTGGTTTAGATAATGCAATAACAATAACAGCAGTCGATAGTGATGGCGAAAATTCAGATGAATTTGGTTTGTCACGTTTAGTCAATACACAATTAAATACACCAAGCGCAGCTCAAGATGGCCAAATAAAAGTGGATGGTCAATTAATCAGCAGTAATAACAATACATTTTCGGATGTGCTGGATGGTATTACGATTAATGCTGTTTCAGTTGGTGCAGGTGAGCAGTTAACGGTTGCGCAAGACCGTGAGGCGATTACGTTTAAGATTGATACCTTTATTGCCAACTATAACGGCTTAGTTGATACCTTTAATACACTGGGTTCATACGATGCGGCGACAGAATCAGCAGGATTGCTATTGGGCGACTCTACTTTGCGCGGTATTAGTACATTAATAAGACAAGAAATTTCCTCTTCTGTGACTGGGCTTACAGGTCCTTTTAGCACGTTAGCAGAGCTAGGTATTACAACAGATGAAGAGGGGAAGCTATCCTTAAATAGCGAGACGTTAAACGCTGCTTTGGACAGTAATTTTGATCAAGTTGGACAATTATTTGCTGCGAGTAATGGCATCGCCAATACGTTAGATATGGCTATTGAGGGTTATATTGGCTCAAATGGAATCATTGATTCTAGAACAGCCGGTATACAAGTCAGCGTGGATGATATTGCCGATCAGCGAGAAGCACTAGATAGACGGTTAGTGTCCTTAGAAAGTAGGCTATTAAGTCAATTTACCGCCATGGATATACTGGTAAGTTCTTTACAAAATCAGAGTAATTTTTTAACACAGCAGCTGGCTAATTTACCAGGTGCTTATAATTCAAATAGTAATAATTAAAGTACATTTATAATTGGAGAATCCTATGAATGGCGCAACTGCATTAAAACAGTATCAACAAACATCCGTACATGGTGGTGTAATGGACGCATCACCACATAAGTTAATCCAAATGCTATTGGATGGGGCCTTATCGCGAATATTGTCTGCAAAAAGCGCTTTAAAGCAACAGCACGTTGCTAAGAAAGGTGAGCAAATTGGAAGTGCTATTTCAATTATTGAAGGACTTAGAGCGAGTTTAGATTTCAAACAAGGTGGTGAAATATCAAAGAATTTAGATGCACTTTATGAATATATTAATCACGTTTTATTACAGGCGAATATTAAGAATGATGCTGCCTTGCTTGATGAAGCGGGTAAGCTTTTGAGTCAAATTAAAATGGGGTGGGATGCAATAAGCCCTGATGCTGCGCAACGTTAATTTTTATGCCAAGTGATTTACAACGCCTTGACTCTATTCTTGCGGATACTGAAAAACTCATTCAGCTAGCTCAAGAGGGTGAATGGGATGTAGTGGTAAAGCTTGAAAAAGCACGCGATACAGACATACAGCATTTGTTTGAAACACCGCCAGAAATCGAAGCTGCAGTATTGGCAGAAAGTATTCAATTGGTGCTAGATAAAAATAAAATCCTAACTCAATTTTTATTGAGTCAGCGTGATAGCCTTCGTATGGAAATGTCGCAAGCAGGGCATGCACATAAAGCTATTAATGCCTATTTAACAACAGGTTAATAGTTAGAAATAAGCTATTTAATGGTTGTGTCAGTCTTTTTTACATCGCCGGTATTATCATTCCACCGTAACGATAAAATATCGCCTTTTTTACCCTCTTTAAATGAGAAAGCCAGATAAGGGTTTTGAGATATTGATGTGCCAAATTGTGCTAGAAAAACTTCTTTACCGTTGTGTTCGCAGCTAATTTTTTGAATATATTTCGCGGATATCCTTTCGCCTGAGTCTTTATCAATACGTTCACCTGTTTCCATGGGGTGTATAGCTAATACCCTAACATGAGTGATGTTATTTATTATTTTTGCTCTCACTTTCATTTATATCTCCAAATAAGATGAGATTAATAACGAATTATTAAGTTGCTAACGAGTACACCCACTTGATGAGACTTTTACTTCTTGGCTTCTACTATATAGCTTGTCTCCTGCTTTGATAACAGCGATGACGGTGCTAGTTTTAACTAAACGAATTCGGGTCGACACAGATGCTAATGTATCTGGTGGGATTTGAAAGGTCGCCGTTAAAGGTTGAGGGTTGTCTTGTACAAAAATACTAATTGAGTCGACACCTTTTAGCTTGGTTTTGATCGAAATAGGAACAGCATCGCTATTTTCTGCTGTTTTAGGCGCCTTTAGCTTTACCTCGTTACTGTTAATGAGGGTCGATGAGCCAAATAAATGTTGGTATGCCTTATTAAGAGTGTCGGCATTAAAGGCATCGTTAGCCCATGCCGCCCAACTAGTGAGGGGAGATATCAAGGTTAAACAAGTGCTGGTACCCACCGCTAATAATTTTAGAAATTTTCTACGTGAAATAATCATCTCTTTTATAGTTTCCTTATGATTAAAACCTATAAAGGAAAACCGTCTGTAATGGAGCCTTTGTTTGTGCAGTCGCTAGTCGCAAGGTTTAGTTATTATTAAACGTATTTTCAAGTAGGGTTCTTTATGACAATCAAGCAGCAGACTCTTTGCAAATGAGCAAGGTGCCTTTATTAAAGGGTCGGTTCTGTTTGTCTACGTACGTTCGTATTGAGCATTTTATAGCATAAAAGGGAGGTGCAGCTTTTATGCTTACGATCGCATTAAAGGTGGTTTTTTACAAACTATCGAGCATCTTTTGTGCTTTTTCTTTGTCGGAATCGTTACCGTTCTCCAATATTTCTTCTAATGTTTGACGAGCCGACTCTGTGTCTTCCATTTCGAGAGAAGCTTGTGCTAATGAAAACATGGTTTCAATACTCTCACTGGTAGGGTTGCTCAGATCCTGTGGTGTATCTTGATTTTTGATTAGGTCAAAATCAAATTCAAACTCACTCTTTGGTTCTTCGTCGTGGTTAGCTTCTTCAGGCTCAATGTCTTGTTGTATTTCTAAATCAAGGTCAAGGTCAAGGTCATCAGTTTGAATTGGTGCTGCTTGAATTTCAATGTTTTCTTCTGCTGGTGCTAGAAATAGTGGTGAGTCAGGGCAGATGTCCATGCCCATATCAACAATGCTATTCCATGCGTCAGGGTCTGAATCTTTTAGGTCTGATAATGAACTGGCCTGTTCTTCAAAAGCTTCAGCGTTATTGGATGAAAAGTAAACATCAAGCAATTTTAATTTAAGAGCTAGGTTTTCTGGCTCTGATTCTATCGCGCTTTTGATAAGATCTTCTGCTTGTTGGAATCGACCATAAGCAATATAGACATCACACTCTGTTAGAGGGTCCGCTTCTTGGGTATGTTCACTGCTGCCGAATTCGCTGGGTATGAATTCGCTTAAAAGAGGCTCTTCTTCGAGTATAGTAGATGAGGTATCAGTATTGTCTGTATCAATAGTTGGTACAACAGCTGGTGTATCAGAAAATACGTCCTCAGGCTGTGTTTCCTTACGTTGCTTTTTTCGACGTGCTAAAAATAGCCCAAGTAGAACAAGGAGCGCGCCGCCGCCATAAAGGGCAAGGGTGTTATCATTATCCTTGCTATCTTTTTTTTCGACAGGTGTGTCAATAGGGGCTGGCTTTACAGTTGTTGCTGTTGATTCAGCAACGACAGGTTTTGCTGCTTGTAATTGTGCTAGCTGCTCATCTTTTAAAGCTAATAAACGTTGTAGTTTGTCTACTTGTTTTTCTAAATCATTGAGACGTGATTTAACCTCTTTGTTTTCTTCTTCAAGGGTTGTAGCCATCTCAATGGCAATGTTTGCTTGCTCTGTAGAGCTTGTTGAACCTATTGGGGTATCAGTGGTGTTGCCTTCTATAGGTATATTTTTTTCAGTATCTTGCTTCGGTGTTAATAAGGTTAGTTTTGCCTCATCTAGGTTATTTTCAAGTTTTTTTTTAACGTCGGATGTCGCTGCAAGGGCTTGGTCTTTCTGGTCTAGTTTTGCAACGGCCGCTGGCGTACTGGAGACGGTAGTTGATGAAGACCAGAGTGTATTGTGTTTAATATATTCATTGCTGGCTTGTGTAGGGCTGAGGCTTTCTGCCTGTTCAGTGCTTGGAAGTTTAAGCACCGCTCCTTTTTTTAAAGCATTGATATTTTCTTTGTAGAAGGCTTCTGGGTTATTGTCATAAAGGGCCAGCATCATTTGTTGATGAGTGACAGTACGATTATTAGTAATGAGTTTTTTAGCAATACCCCAGATAGTATCGCGACTTTTTGTTGGGCCATATTCACTGGCAGGTGCAGTTTGCACAGTAGTGGTAGGAGGTGTATATGTTGTTACCGATGCATCGTTTACGGGTGTTACTGGTGTAATGCTGGGTGTTTGAGGTAGTTCTAGTGGGTTGGTTCTAACATCAGACATTGTGATGGGGGGATCTAAAAGAATAGTAAATTCTTTTAATGTACGCCCCTGGGGCCATTCAACTTCGAGAATAAAGTTTACGAAAGGTTCTTTTATGGTTGCAGTCGAACGAACATCAACGGTAATTTCACCGTTTTTACCTAGCACAGGGGTGAACTTTAATTGGGTTAGATAGTGTGGCCTATCAATTCCTGCTTTATCAAAAGTCTCTCTTGAAGCAATGCCTATTTTTATATTGCTGGGGTCTTCTTGTTTGGAGCCAACAAGCGGAATCTGCGCTTTTAACAACTGATTTAAGGCAGAATACGTTGTAATTTCCCCGACACCTAATGCGTGGGCACTTGCAGAATTTAACAGGCAAAGTGCGGCAATAGTTTTTGTAGGCTTGTTCATTTTGTTGCTCCTAAACTAACGATAGTCGTCTATCCATAAATTAGTGAAATATATTATTAATATCAACTATAGACTAAAGATAATTTTTTACTAGTACTTCGGCAATTTGTACGCTGTTTAATGCAGCGCCTTTACGAACATTATCTGCAACGACCCAGAGGTTAAGTCCTCTAGGATGAGAGATATCTTCTCTGATGCGACTGACATAAACATCATCATGACCTGCTGATTCGGTAACTGCTGTTGCATAACCACCGTCAATGCGTTCATCAAGAAGTGTAATTCCGTCAAATGAGGACATTAGCTCACGGACTTTTTCGACGCTGATTTTCTCTTTAGTTTCTATGTGCAATGCCTCAGAGTGGCCATAAAAAACAGGTATCCTGACAGCAGTTGGGTTAACTTTGATTGAATCATCGTTAAAAATTTTGTTGGTTTCCCAAACCATTTTCATTTCTTCTTTGGTGTAGCCGTTGTCTTGGAAGACATCAATTTGGGGTAATGCATTAAAGGCTATTTGTTTTGGGTATACTTTGGCCTCAGCATTTTTGCCATTTAATAATTTTGCTGTTTGCCCAGCTAGTTCTTCAATGGCGCTTTTTCCAGTGCCTGAAACGGCTTGGTAAGTGGCAACATTTATACGCTCAATACCGACCGCATCATAGATGGGTTTTAAAGCAACCAACATTTGAATGGTTGAGCAGTTTGGGTTTGCAATAATGCCTTTATTGGTATGTTGCGCGATGGCCTCTGGGTTTACTTCGGGCACCACGAGTGGAATGTCATCGTCATAGCGGAAATGTGATGTGTTATCAATAACAACACAACCGGCAGCGGCAGCTTTAGGCGCATACTCTGCAGAAACAGAACCGCCTGCTGAAAACAAACCAATTTGAACTTGACTAAAATCAAAGTCGGCGAGGTTGCCGATTTTTACGTTTTTGCCATTAAATTGAACAGTGCCACCAGCAGAGCGACTGCTTGCTAAAGGGTAAATATTTCCAACAGGGAACTTTCTTTCCTCAAGGATAGATAGCATCGTTTCACCAACGGCGCCTGTAGCGCCAACAACAGCAATATCATATGTTTTCATTTAGGTTATTCCTTGCAAAATCATTAAGTTTTAAGTGAAATTATCAGCTTAATCAAAAGTTAAGCTAATGCTTTATTGTTGTATCGCCGAGAATTTGCTCGGCAAACACCTAGTCGTCGAGTACTGCGAATATTTTTGCAGTAATGTCTTGCACACCACCAACACCCTCAATGGTGCTGAATTTAACTGCAGATGTTTCAGCAGCCTTTGAATAGAAGTCAACAAGTGGCGCTGTTTGGGAGTGGTAAGTTGTTAAGCGATCGCGAACAATGTCTTCATGATCGTCGGCACGTTGAATTAATGGCTCACCAGTAATGTCATCAAGTCCCTCTTGTTTAGGTGGGTTATAAGTAAGGTGGTATGTTCTGCCAGAGTCCAAGTGCACGCGCCTTCCAGCCATTCTACGGACGATTTCTTCGTCATCGACAGCAATTTGTATGACGTGATCAACCTCTATGCCCATGTTTGCAAGGCCAATGGCTTGTGGGATTGTGCGTGGGAAACCATCTAACAAGAAACCTTTTGAACAATCATCTTCTGTTAATCGTTCTTTGATTAAGCCTAAAATAATTTCATCAGAGACAAGGCCGCCGACATCCATAACCTTTTTTGCTTCAATACCTAATGGTGTGCGAGCTTTAACGGCAGCTCGTAACATATCTCCCGTGGAGATTTGAGGAATACCGTACTTCTCAGTGATAAATTGCGATTGTGTCCCCTTACCGGAACCAGGGCCACCCAATAAAATTATGCGCATTAATTGTCCTCAAAACCATTGTTATTTTAATCGCGCAAAATAACATAATACGAGGTTTTAATCCAGTTGTTAGCGCTGTTATAGACGTTAGGGGGTGGTGATTTTTAAGCTTCTCAATGGGCAGGTATACCATCATTGATCAGCTCGGTTTTTGATGGGAGAGCGGGAAGGCGGGTATGTTTTTTATTTAAAACAAAGTAGATCTATCTGATGTGAGAGGATGAGCAGTACGCGTTTTATAAGGTGAACTGGTCACGTCTTAATTGATGAGGTGCGGGTAAACGTAGAAAGGTAGGGGGCAGCATAGAGGCCCTTGATAAATGGCCTCTATGCTGTTGTGTTTAGGGCTATTGAGGTTTTTGTGGTGTGATTTCGATTTTTGCTTTTTTTCTTAAATCATTAATGTGTTTTTGAATATGTTCTTGTTCGAGACTAGCCGTAATGCTCGGTTTGACTTGTTCAAACGTTGGCGGCGTCCCATCACGTTTCCCAGTGCGTAAAATGATATGCCAACCAAATTGAGTTTGTACAGCCTGTTTAGTGTATTCATTATCTTTCAAAGAAAGCACGGCTTTCGAGAACTCAGGTACCATTCGTTGCGGAGCAAACCAACCTAAATCCCCACCTTTTGGGCCGCTTGGTCCTGTTGAGTATTCCTTGGCAAGTGTAGCGAATGGAGTACCTTTGTTGAGTTTCTCAATAACTTCTTTCGCCTGCGCTTCTTCTGATACTAAGATATGGCTAGCTTTAAGTTCTGTGACATCCATTTCGTTAATGTTAGCATCATATTCTTCTTTTAGACGCTCTTCAGGAATAGGGTTGTTGTCAAGAAAGTCAATCATAGCGACTTGAGAAAGCATGCTTAAATTAATAAACTTCATGCGTGCCTTAAAGTCAGAAGATTTGTCTAACTTATTCTTATGAGCTTCTTCTTTTAGGAGTTGCATGTTAACGATATCATCAACCAGTTGGTTCATTGGGACATTGTTTTTTGAATCGATTTGACGCCTTTCTAGGGCGTAAAACTGTAAGGTTGATTGTTTGAGTTCTTGTCCATTAACAATAGCGATGGTTGGGTCTTCGTTTGCGAATGCCTGTGGGGCGATAGATGCTAGTAAAATTGAACCAATGATGACTAATTTACCCTTCATTTAAATCTCCTGTTGTCGGTTTTTCTTCTGGTGTAAAGGCTTTAATGCTAAGTGCATGAATGTCGCTTTTCATCATGTCACCTAATGCTCGATAAATAAGCTGGTGACGTTGAATTCTTGATTTATTTTCAAATTTATTAGAAACAATGGTCAGGTAAAAATGCCCACCACCTGATTTAGCGCCTTCATGCCCTGCATGAGATTGGCTATCATCTAATACTTGAATGAACTCGGGCTGAATAGCCTTATTTAAAGTGTCTTTTATTATATCTGTACGGTTTGTCATTTTATCTGTAGAAAAATTCCTAGTTATGGTTATCTGGTTGGTTTATAGGGTCTTCGATGTGCTTGGTAAGGTAAATGCCTTGAGCCACAATAAACATTATTGTTAACCCAAGCATTCCAAACAATTTGAAATCTACCCAAGTATCTGTGTCGAAATTGTACATAACATACAGGTTTAAAAGCCCTTGTACTACAAAGAAAAGAGCCCAAATGCCATTTAGTTTTGTCCAAATTTTGTCAGAAAGTGTTAATCCACCGCTCATCATGCGTTTAACAAGAGGGGTGTTACCAATAAAGTGCGTGGAAATGCAAGCAAAGGCAAAAAGCCAATTGATCACTGTGGGTTTCCATTTAATGAAGGTTTCATTTTGTAGGTAGAGTGTTGCGCCACCAAAAAGAAGCATAAGGCAGAAAGTCATTATATGTGTTGAATCGACTCGTTTATTTTTAAGCCAAAATGAAGCAACCTGAAGGCCAGACGCAATAATTGCGACAACTGTTGCAGCGTATATGCCTTGCCATTTGTAGACAATAAAAAATAGTAATATTGGAAAAAAATCAGTCAGAAGTTTCATGGTATAGGAGGTGTATATTTAAACAGAAAAATCTACGCCTAATTGACTGTGGAGTTCATCGCGTAGAGTTTGGCTTTCTAGAGCCTGATGATCAAGGTATGACTGGATTGATTTTTGGTTTTTGTAGTCTAGGTTGTCAATATGAATATTGGCTTTTTGACTGTCATTTAGCGTTTCAATTTTTTGGATTATTTCAGCGCGTTCAATGTTTTTAGTTGTTAACGGGTTGTTTTTCTCCTGACTTGCTATGTGCTTTTCATTTAAATCTTCCTGTGTGCCAGTCGGTTTGTTGGCAGCCTTTTTAGGATTTGGTATTAGGCTAACACCGGTTAAATTTGCTTGAATGTTCATGAGGGATAATTGCTACAATATACTTAATTTAAGTTGCTGGCTTGGTAACGACTTGAATATCTTCAAATTAACAATTTAACACAATTATTGATATTTCACTATGAGCCCATTAGAACGCTATGAACTTGATCTGGCGCAAAAAAGTTTTATTAAAGATGATGCACAGAAAATCATTATTCAGTGTTTAAATGATTTGTATAAAGAGCTGCTCAATACACCCTCCCAGCTAACTGAAAAGAAAGGTTTTTTTTCTATATTTAAGGCCAAATCAGAACCTCTTTTATTGGCGCCCAAAGGGCTCTACTTATGGGGAGGTGTAGGGCAGGGCAAAACCTATCTTATGGATATCTTTTACGATT
Source organism: Cycloclasticus zancles 78-ME (assembly GCF_000442595.1). Classification (NCBI taxonomy): domain Bacteria; kingdom Pseudomonadati; phylum Pseudomonadota; class Gammaproteobacteria; order Thiotrichales; family Piscirickettsiaceae; genus Cycloclasticus; species Cycloclasticus zancles. The sequence goes on from NC_021917.1 coordinate 1,088,197, forward strand.
CTTTACCATTTAAAGAAAAGCAGCGAACACATTTTCATCGGTTTATGCAAAAAGTTCATAAACAACTCGGTGAGATAAAAAATGTTGAAGATCCACTACAAAAGGTGGCCGATGGAATATCACAACGTTGTAGGGTGTTGTGTTTTGATGAGTTTTTTGTTTCCGATATTACCGACGCAATGCTGTTAGGCCGCTTGTTTGAGGCTTTATTTAAGCGTGGTATCTGTTTAGTTGCAACGTCTAATATCGAGCCGGATGGTTTATATAAGGATGGACTACAACGGGCAAGGTTTTTACCCGCTATCGAGGCATTGAAGGCCAACTGTAAGGTTAGAAAATTAGACAGTGGAACAGATTACCGATTGCGAGAATTAGAACAGGCGGAAATCTATCATTCTCCCTTGGATGATCAAACAGACAAGGTATTAAATGAGTTGTTTGAACACTTAACCGTTGCAGATGTTGAACCTGAGTCAGCACTTGAAATAGAGGGGCGGATTATTGATGTAAAGCATTGCTCAGAAGGGGTTGTATGGTTTGATTATCAAGTCATTTGTGATATTCCACGTGGTTCAGCTGACTACATTGAAATTTCGCGCTGTTTTCACACTGTATTGATATCAGACGTTGTGGTAATGAATGATATGAGTAATGACCATGCGAACCGTTTTGTTAATTTAGTCGATGAGTTATATGCCCATAATGTTAAATTAATTATGTCAGCACAAGTGTCTGCTGAGAAGTTGTATCAAGGTAAAAAGCTGGCTTTTCAATTTGAACGTACAGTCAGTCGTTTGCTTGAAATGCAATCACATGAATATTTAGAAAGGCCCCACTTACCCTAAAAAGGAGAATAATGATGGATAAACAAACACAATTAGAAATTGAAGCCGCCACTTTTAGGCGTATTCTTAAACACTTTCAAACGAAGACAGATGTGCAAAATATTGATTTGATGAATTTGGCAGACTTTTGCCGAAATTGTTTTTCTAAATGGTATATGGCTGAAGCGAAAGAACGAGATGTTGATATTGATTATGAAGCGGCTAGAGAGGTTGTGTATGGCATGACGTTTGCCGAATGGAAAGAGAAATATCAATTACCAGCAACACCTGAACAATTAGCGGAATTTGAAGCCGGTGAGGCAAGACGTAAAGGAGGTTAGAGCTAACCTCCTTTCATGCTGCCCCGGTGTCACCTAGGTTAGTGTTTTTTTTGGTGACAAGACCGTTGATGACTAAGAGCCTATTGATATTAAAGGCTAGGTCATCGTCACTAATTCTTCCGCATTTGTTGGGTGAATGGCAACGGTATCGTCAAAGTCCTTTTTGGTTGCGCCCATTTTGATAGCAACAGCAAAACCTTGAAGAATTTCATCAGAGCTTTCACCGAACAGGTGACAACCGACCACTTTTTCTTCTTTTCCTGTGGTTACCAGTTTCATAGTGGTGGGCTGTTTATCAACTGATAGCGCCTGTGTCATAGGGTTAAAGGTGGAGGTGTAGGTTTTTACGTTATCGCCAAATTGCTCAATGGCTTGCTCTTGTGTGAGGCCAATTGTTCCGATCGGCGGGTGTGAAAAGATGACGCTAGGAATCAGGTTGTAATCTAATTTACGCTCGTGCTGGCCGTTAAATAATCGGTCGCAAAGGCGGCGTGCTGCTGCAATAGCGACGGGTGTTAAGGCAGCTCGCCCAGTCACATCGCCGACGGCAAAAATATGCTCTTGAGATGTTTTTTGCCACTCATCGGTGGTGATAAAGCCACGTTTATCAAGTTCAATACCTGCCTTTTCAATAGATAATGAATCGGTGTTTGGTTCACGTCCAATTGCCCAAATAACTTCATCGTATTCGCCGTCAACGACGCCAGTAGTGGTGTTGATGGTTAATTTTCCTTCGGGGCTTTTATCAATAGACGTTTGTGTGGTTTGAGTTTCAACTTGAATACCTTGGTGTTGCATGGCTTTCATTAACTCAGTACCTAACATACTATCGAATGATCGAAGAGCGTGGTCACCTCGTATAATAAGTGTTACTTGAGTGCCTAAGGCTTGGAAGACACCTGCGAGCTCAACGGCAATAAACCCTGCACCAATGATGGCCACTTTGCGGGGCTGTTTTTCAAGTTCAAAAAAACCATCCGATGTAATACCGTATTGCGCACCAGGAATATTGGGGATAGCCGGTTTACCCCCGGTGGCGATGAGGAAACGTTTAGCCGTATATTGTTTGTCACCAACCTGAATAGTGTGACTATCAATAAACGATGCGGTTCCTTCAATATGTTCGACGTTATTGTTATGTAAATTATTGCCATAAATTCCATTGAGGCGTTTGATGTAGGCGTCTCGATTTTGCTTTAGCAAGTGCCAGTTAAAGGAATTGAGTGAAGCGTCAAAACCATAATCGCTAGCCGAGTGAATAATGTCTGCTGTCGAGGCGGCAAACCACATTACCTTTTTAGGAACGCAGCCAACATTAACGCAGGTTCCACCGAGCCTAGCTTGCTCAACAACTGCACATTTAGCACCGTAAGAAGCTGCTCGATTCGCACCAGCGATACCACCGCTACCACCACCAATAGATATTAAATCAAAGTCATAGTTCATATAAATCAGCCAGTTATGTTTTGTAGTTAAAGTAAAATATTTTCTAGTATTTTAGAGTAGGTCAGTGATAATGTGTCTAAATCGTCAATACGGACGCATTCATTAACCTTATGGATTGTTTCGTTAATGGGGCCTAGCTCAATGAGCTGGGCACCACTTGGGGCAATAAAGCGACCATCAGATGTGCCGCCGCCAGTCGATAAAACAGGTGTACTGCCGGTTAGTTCATAAATGGCTTGTTCAACAGCGTTGGTTAATGTTCCTTTCTCGGTCAGAAATGGTAAACCCGATACCTGCCAACTAAGCTCATAATTATCTGAATTTTGGTCCACTATGTAAGTGATACGCCGTTTAATGTCTTCGGGTGTTAATTCGCTCGAGAAACGTAGATTGAACACTAAATTAAGTTGCCCAGGAACAACATTTTCAACACCGGTTCCAGCATTAATATTAGAGATTTGAAAGCTAGTTGGGGGGAAATATTCATTACCCTCATCCCATTTTTCTGCCGTTATTTTTGACAAAATAGGGGCTAGGGCATGGATAGGGTTATCGACTAATTCGGGGTAGGCAACATGGCCTTGTTTACCAAATAAGGTTAAATAACCATTGATCGAACCACGTCGACCAACGCGTACCATATCACCAAAATGTTTATGGCTCGACGGTTCACCAACGATACAAAAATCGATTTTTTCTTTGCGCTGGTTCAGTGTGTCAATGACTTTAACAGTACCGTCATGGGCGGGGCCTTCTTCATCGCTAGTGATTAAGAACGAAATAGAGCCGTTGTGAGTGCTATGTTCAGTAATAAAACGATCACAAGCAGTCATCATTGCCGCTAAACTGCCTTTCATGTCAGCGGCACCACGGGCATAGACCAAGCCATCCTTGATGGTAGGTTCAAAAGGTGGAGTGCTCCATTCTTCTAGTGGACCCGTGGGTACCACATCGGTATGACCTGCAAAACAAAATAACGGCGCTTCGCTGCCTTTTCTTGCCCACATATTGCGCGTTTCGCCGAAGTTCATCCACTCTATTTTGAAGCCACGTTCTTGCAGGTACTCTGCCATCAAGTCCATGCAGCCTGCATCGTTAGGCGTAAGTGATTGCTTTTTAAGTAAGGCAAGGGTGAGGTTTAATGTATCACTCATGTAGACAATAGTTGTTGGTATTGATCAGCGGAAAAGCCAAGTTCTAGGGTTTTGCCGGTATCTAAGATAGGACGTTTAATGATCGCGGGGTTTTCTAACATGATGCTAATGGCCTTTTCCCTATCGATTGATGATTTTACCTCATCATCAAGTTTGCGCCATGTTGTACCTCGTTTGTTAATCATCGCTTGCCAACCAAGGCGGCCTTCGAGAGCGCTTAAAAGAGCTTCGTTTAGGCCATCTTGCCGGTAATCGTGAAACGTAAACTCGATCCGATTATCAGTCAGCCATTTTTTGGCTTTTTTAATGGTGTCGCAGTTTTTAATACCATACATAACGATGGGCATATTAATCCCTTAATAAATCGTTTAAACCAGTTTTACTGCGAGTTTTTTCATCCACCGTTTTGATAATAATGGCCGCATATAAGCTATGTGTACCGTCTTTTGATGGTAAATTGCCCGGTACAACCACAGAGTAAGGAGGAATACGTCCATACATAATTTCGCCTGTTTCACGGTTGTAAATTTTTGTACTTTGGCCGATGTAAACACCCATTGAAATCACGGAACCTTCGCCAACAATAACGCCTTCAACAATCTCAGAGCGTGCGCCAATGAAGCAATTATCTTCAATGATGGTAGGGCCTGCTTGTAATGGTTCTAGAACACCACCAATACCAACACCGCCCGATAAATGAACATTTTTACCGATTTGTGCACATGAGCCAACTGTTGCCCAACCATCAACCATGGAACCGCTATCTACATAGGCGCCAATATTAACGAAAGAGGGCATGAGGACAACATTAGGTGCAATGTATGAACCTGCACGAACCACTGAACCTGGTACAGCACGCATACCGCCATTTTTAAAATCTTCTTCAGTGTAGTTAGCAAATTTAGTCTCTACTTTATCGTAGAAGCGGTTTTCATCACGGTCCATGACGCGGTTGTCGTTGATCTTGAACGATAATAAAACAGCTTTTTTTAACCACTGATTGACCACCCAGTCGCCGTCTTTTTTTTCTGCAACACGACCTTCGCCACTGTCTAGCATAGCAAGTGCTTGTTCAACGGCACTGCGAATTTCTGAGGAGACTGATTTTGAATCAAAGTCAGCGCGGTTTTCAAAAGCTTCATTGATAATGTTTTCAAGGTTTTGCATGTGTTAATCCTATAATTTAATGATAGTTTAAAGAGTTTGTATGAATTGTTTAATTCGGTGTGCGGCGTCTAAACATTCGCCCACTGGTGCTACCAGCGCCATACGAATATGATTTAAACCAGGGTTGCCGTCGTTTGTATTGCGGGCTAGAAACTGCCCAGGTAACACGGTGATATGTTGTTTTTCGAACAGTTGCTGTGCAAAGTCGATATCAGAAATAGGTGTTTTTGCCCATAAATAAAAGCCCGCGTCGGGTGCTTTTACATCCAAGCTATCGTCAATTATAGACAGCACATCTTTGAATTTTTGAGCATAAAGAAAGCGGTTTTCATTAACATGTTCTTCGTGTCCCCAAGCGGCAATACTGGCATGTTGGGTCAGCGTTGGCATGGTGCAGCCGTGATAAGTACGGTAATTAAAATAGCTTTTTAGAACCTTAGCATCGCCAGCAATAAACCCTGATCGCAAACCCGGCGCGTTTGAGCGCTTGGACAGGCTATGGAAAACAACACAACGTGAAAAATCTGTGTTGCCCATGTTCTGGCTGACCTCTAATAAACCTAATGGTTTATTGTGTTCAGTGGTGTATATCTCTGAATAACATTCATCCGCCGCAATGATGAAGTCATAACGGTGTGCTAGTTCAATAAGTTGTCTTAGTTGTGCCTCGGTATGGTTTGCACCACTGGGGTTGCCAGGGTTACATAGATAAAGTAGTTGGCAGTTTTTCCATGTTTTTGTGCTTACTTTGTCGTAATCGGGCAGGTAATTGTTTTCTTGATCACAATTGATGAAGAATGGTTTTGCACCGGCTAATAAAGTTGCCCCTTCGTATATTTGATAAAAGGGGTTTGGCATGGCAACGATGGCCTTATCACTTCGTTGGACAACGCATTGTGCGAATGAGAAGAGGGCTTCTCGTGTGCCACTAACCGGTAAAATATGTGTGTTTGGGTCAAGCGCGTTAGGGTTTATATCAAAACGTTGAGAAAGCCATGCGGCAATGCTTTGACGTAATTCGTCTAGCCCTTTTGTGGTTGGGTATTGGCCAAGGGTATGTAAGTGTTTTAGCAACGCATCGGTAATTATTTGAGGCGTAGGGTGCTTGGGTTCGCCGACAGATAAAGCGATATGCTCTAACTGATTGGGTGGTGTAATACCGTGCTTGAGTTTAGCGAGTTTCTCAAATGGGTACGGTTGAAGAGAAGCTAAATCTGGGTTCATAACGAAAGGATATTTTTTGTAGCGTGGTAGTATAGGTGATTAGCGTTTAGGATAAAACGCTCCAAGCTAACAATAATAGCAAATCTGATGGCTGATACAGTACTGCAAATTTTTGCGAAGGCACCTATAGACGGTTTTGTAAAAACGCGCTTGATACCCGAACTAGGTGTGAAGGCAGCAACTGATGTATATATAACGTTATTAAGCAGTGTTGTTGAGTTAGCTGCTAGCAGTAATTACAGCGTCCAACTATGGTGTGCGCCTGATTTACAACATGACTTTTTTCAGCAGGTTGCTAAGAAATATAAATTTGCCCTACGCAAACAACGCGGCGCTAACCTGGGTGATAAGATGAAGTATGCTCTTGAGCAAGGGCTTCACGAGGCAAATAGGGTTGTGTTGATTGGTGCCGATTGCCCAGTTTTTACTCTCAATTATTTAATGGAAGCCTTTCAGTTGCTGACAGACTCGAAGGTGGTTTTGGGGCCGGCAGAAGATGGTGGTTTTGTATTAATTGGTTGCACCAAGGTGCGCGACAATATGTTTAGTCAGGTTGATTGGGGTGAAGCAACGGTACTAAGCCAGACCTTGAAGGCATTGACAGGTGCAAAACTGACATATAGCTTGTTGCCGATGCTTTGGGATGTTGATACGTTAAGCGATTTAAAGCGATGGCAGGCTAGTTAATAGGGCTGTTGAAGGTCTTCTATGAAGGCTGTGGTGTGGCCTCGTAATTCATTGGCTGAAAAACTTCGTTGTACAATTTTACTTTTTAATGTCGCCAGTTTTTGTTTAATACCGTCTAGATTTTCTTTTTCAATCTCTCGTAAAACAACAAATGATTCCAACTCGCTGCAAATTGATAATCGTTTCATCAAAAAGTTTTGAGGTAACGAGTGTGCGGTAGAGTTGAGTTAGCGTTTCACGGTTTTGGAGTGGTGTTTGAAGAGGTTGTAATAACGCTCCGTGTTCATCAAGATAGCTTAGGTATTCAATGTTGGTTCCATTGTTTTCACTCATCTAAAATGTATCCCTACAATGATGTAGATAAAAGGTTAGTCTATATTTAATGATAAAAGTTCAGTCCTTATGAGCATCAGGCACCCAGAATAATAACTGTTTTTTATAGCCAGCCAGTTATAATATCTAGCCAATAAAAAGTTTATCGTTATTAATAATGAATGCTGTCAATTCTGCATCGCACATCGTACAGATTAAAAAAATCTCCAAGTTTTATAATAATAAACAGGTGGTTAATGAGCTAGATTTAAATATTGAAGCGGGTTGTTTTTGTGGAATATTGGGTCCAAATGGCGCAGGTAAAACGACGACGTTAAGGATGTTGGTTGGTCACTGTCCGATAGATACCGGAGAACTGTCAATTTTAGGGTTGCCGATGCCTGCAAACGCATCGCTTATCAGGGAATCTGTCGGTGTTGTACCTCAAATGGATAATTTGGACCCTGATTTTACCGTTGAAGAAAATTTATACGTTTATGGGCGTTTTTTTGGTATCGACGAAAAAACATTAAAAGAACGAACAAAAGAGCTTCTTGCATTTGCATCGTTAGAAGATAAAGCGGCCTGTAAAATATCAGCGTTATCTGGAGGCATGAGACGACGTCTGTCATTGGCAAGGGCTTTGATTAATAAGCCTAAATTATTGATTCTGGATGAACCAACGACTGGGCTAGACCCACAAGCACGCCAAGCTATTTGGCAAAAGCTTCGCGAGTTAAAAAAACAGGGGCTTACTCTAATTTTAACGACGCACTATATGGAAGAGGCGGAGCGCTTATGTGATCGGGTTATTGTGATGGACTACGGCGAGGTGATGGCCGATTCGCCACCTAAGGAGTTAATTAAGGATGAAATTGAATCACATGTTCTTGAAGTTCATGCAGCTTCGGACGATTTAATATCGGTGCTAAAGCAGGATAAAACGCTCGCTCGGTTTGAGAAATCAGGGGATATTTGCTTTTTTTATGGCGAGAAAATGAACCATGCTTTGGCTGTGTTAGAGCAAGGGACGCATGATGATTATCTGTTTCGTCCCGCGAATTTAGAAGATGTTTTTATCAAGTTAACTGGGCGAGATTTGCGTGAATAAACTAGCTAAACTGAAACTATTTTTATCCAGAAGTCGGTCAATTTGGTCGCGAAATATTCGCGTTTGGGGGAAGCTTGCTGGGCCTTCATTGCTGGGTAACTTTGGTGAGCCTTTGTTATATTTAATCGTATTGGGTTATGGCTTGGGCCGATTTGTGGGCGAGGTTGAGGGAATGCCCTATATGGCTTTTTTGGCCTCAGGGGTTGTCTGCACCAGCGCGTTGAATTCGGCAAGTTTTGAAGGCATGTATTCCGCCTATACTCGAATGGAAGTGCAGCAAACATGGTTAGGCATGCTGACGACACCGGTGAATGTTGGTGAGGTGGTTTTTGGTGAAATACTCTGGGGGGCGACTAAAAGTTTTATCAGTGTCAGTGCTATATTAATTGTCGCTGCCTTCTTGGGGTTGGTGGAAAATGGCTGGGCGTTATTAGTGTTGCCCGTTGCTTTTCTAACGGGGCTGTGTTTTTCATCATTGGCGTTGTTAATGACATCAAGCGCCAAAAGTTATGATTTTTTTCTTTATTACACGACGCTATTTATTACCCCAATGGTTTTAGTTAGTGGCGTCTTTTTCCCTATAGATACCTTGCCGCAAATAGTTCAGTGGATTGCTACCGTGTTACCTTTGTATCACGCTATTTCCTTGGTGCGCCCGTTAATGACAGGTGGAGAAGTGTCATTGGTGCTGCTGCATGTATTGGTCTTGTTGATATTTAGTATAACGGCGGGTAGTTTAGCCGCCTATAGGGTAAAGAAAAGGCTCATTAAATGAGCCTTTGTGATCGAAGGTAAGAATTAATCGTTATAATTATGCGGCTATAACAACCTTATTTCGGCCTGCTTCTTTTGCTTGGTACAGTGCTTTATCGGCGCGATCAATTAACAGTTCAACACTATCGGTTGCTTTAACTGTTGCGATACCTGCGGAGATTGTTACCTCTCCAATGGCTTCACCGCTTTCTTTTCGTTGCAGCTTACTGTTGCTCATTGCAATACGTATTTTTTCCGTCAGCTGCTTCGCGTTGTCAATATCTAGGCCGGTTAAAATAACTGCAAATTCTTCACCACCATACCTAGCAATATGGTGCTCTGAGCCAACAATCTGGGTTAAAAGTGCGGAAACGTAACGAATAACTCGATCGCCGACAAGGTGGCCAAAATTATCGTTTACACGCTTAAAGTGATCAATATCAAGTAGAACCAGGGTTGCACTTAAATTGGTTTCACTATGAACAACGTTATCTATCGCTTTATCAAACGCGCCTCTGTTTTTAAGGCCTGTTAACGCATCTTTTTCAGCGCTTGCTTTTACTGCCTCTAATTCGGCTTTCATTTTAAGAATTTCAGCATTTGTTTCTTGCATCCTTGCTTGGGTGGCCTGATTGTTCTTAACCATCTCTCGTGTATCCTGCATGACTTGTTTGAGCACAAGTGCAGCGGCCTGTGGGTCGGTTGTATAGGATAAAGTTTCAGCATGTTTGTTAATTGCGCTGTCAAACTCTCCGGCACCACTGCTGACCTGTTGGACTTCTTCAGATGCTGAAGACATGACTTTTTCTAAGGAGTGCTGTATTTTTTCTTGTTGTTCTAGGGTTGCTCCACCATTGATGTATTTTTCATAAAGTTCCAGCATGATAGCTAATGTAAAAGGTTTTTTTTCACTAATAATGCTATCGATGACGTCATTAAGGGTCTGGGAATTACCAGATAAATAACTGTAAAAAATAGAGTAGTTGATGGGGGTGGGAGGTAAGTTATGTTGTGACAACATTGGGATTGCTTGCCTTAAATATTCGGCGGCTTGTTTGGGTTCGTCTTGCTGTAACATTTAATTCCTCTGTTTGACGGTTTGTATTTATATTAGTACAAAATTTGAAGCCAGTTGTAAACAGCTGGAGTTTGGTGAGTTTATCTGCTTTATTTAGTCATTATATGATGAAATTTGTGAGGGAGGTCTCATTTTATTTGCCTGTGTAGTAACTGTCAGTAAAGGTTTATTCGACGCAGTTGGGTAAGAAGCTGTGTTATAAAGAGATTTTGAATCTTCTTGGCTTTTGAGAAAATGTATGGGTTGTGTTAATCATTTTATTTTGCTTATTTTGTTGCTGGTTGCTATACCAGTAATACAGGCCGACCTGTACAAAAAAGTCGATAAAAACGGCCATGTTTATTTTACAGATAACCCCGTCGGGGGCGGTTTTAAGCTTATTATGCGGACGCCTAAAAAAGGCACGATTGAGTATAAAAACTTTCAGCGTAATCGTCGTCAATTGACACCACTGATTAAGCAGCAAGCTAGGCAATATAAGGTCGACCCTGCGTTGGTGATGGCTATTATTCATGCTGAATCAGCTTATGATAGAAAGGCTGTCTCAAGAGCTGGAGCCGTAGGCTTGATGCAATTAATGCCTGGAACGGCAAAACGATATGGAGTCAGTAACCGTACTGATGCAGCGCAAAACATTCGTGGCGGTGTTCAGTATTTAAGGTATTTATTAGAACTGTTTAAATTTAATATTAAACTAACCCTAGCTGCTTATAATGCAGGTGAATCAGCTGTTTTGAAATATGGAAATAAGGTGCCACCTTATCCGGAAACAGAACAGTATGTAAAAAAAGTAGTGACTTATTACCAAGATTATTTAAATGGCCATAAGGTGCTTTAACTATTAAGACTTTCTAAAGGAGAAATATGCGTTTATTACATACCATGCTTCGTGTCGCAGATTTAGACCGTTCTATTGAATTTTATACAGAGGTGTTAGGGATGACGCTATTGAGGCGCAAGGAGTTTCCTGAGGGCCGTTTTACCTTAGCGTTTGTCGGGTATCAGCCTGAAAGTGCCGGTACAGTTATAGAGCTAACGCATAACTGGGATAAAGGTGCCTATGACCTAGGGGATGCGTTTGGGCATATTGCCATACAAGTTGCTGATGTCTATGAAGCATGTGAGCTAATTCGTCAAAAAGGCGGGGTGGTAACACGCGAAGCAGGGCCGATGAAGGGAACAGACAGTATTTTAGCGTTTGTTAAAGACCCTGATGGCTATTCGATAGAGTTGCTGGCCTGACTATTAAAGTATTTTAACGCCCATTGTTGTTAACATATTAGTCAGCTTGATTAAAGGCAGCCCGATAAGTGCATTGGGGTCCTCACCTTCAATGCGATCAAATAAAGCGATGCCTAGGCCTTCTGATTTAAAAGCAGCCGCGCAGCCATATGGTTTGTCTCTGAGTACATAGTTTTCTATTTCCCCAAGAGATAGGGTTTTCATATGCACTCTACAGATGTCTGTTTCGGTGATGCTCTCGTGAGTTTTAGAGTTTAGAAGCGTTAAGCTGGTATAAAAGACAATGGTTTTCCCTGATGAGCGTGTTAGCTGTTGTACGGCCTTGTTAAATTCGCCGGGCTTAGTAAGTTGCTGATCCCCAAGCATGGCGACTTGGTCAGAGCCAATAATGAGGTGGTTAGGAAAGTCTGGCGTCAACGCGGTCGCTTTTTCAAACGCGAGACGCTTTGAAAGTTCAATAGGGCTTTCGTTGGCTTTAAACGATTCATCAATATTCGGTGAGGCGGTTTCAAAGTTAGGATAAATTTTTTTTAGCAGCGTTTTACGAAAAGGTGAGCTAGAAGCTAATACTAATGTCGGATGATTTTTCATATAATATAGTTAATTTGAATTAAGATCATTTTACCTAATATGACCAAGACATTGCAGATAGAAGTTGACCCATCGTTGTGCGCCAGTCAAGAACGAAACATTACAGGCGAACTGCCTTACGATGAATTACAGCAAATACAGGCTGATATTGATCCGTCTAGTTCTTCAATAAGGGCAGATTTAACATTTTCAAAAGTCGGAAAATTTGTTGTTTTAACAGGTCGGATTTCAGCAGATCTCGTGTTACAATGCGCCGCTTGTTTAGAATTGACTGATTTTCCGGTCAATATAGATGTGAAATTGGCGATTATTAATGATGAGGCTAGAGCATCATTAATACCAGATGATTATGAGCCTTACTTGTATGAAGGTGAGCGCTTGCTGATCAGCGATGTCGTTGAGGCAGAAGTGGTGTTAGTGCTTCCATCCATAGCAAGGCACGAAGTGTGTCCGGTTGAGTTGCCTAAAAGTAGCGCAAGCAAAGATTATGGGCTTGAAACGGAAAAAAAGAAGAATCCGTTTGAGGTTTTAGAAAAGTTAAAGTTGAATTAGACAGAAGATTTAGCGTCTACTCAAGAAATAATGTCCAATGGACAAAAACTAATGTCAGCAAAATAAATGTGTTTTGTTGTGGAAAGACTTATGGCTTAAAAGCGATAAGGGTTATTAATTCTCTGGAGAATTTGAGATGGCAGTACAAAAAAGTAAAAAATCACGTTCAAGACGTGGTATGCGTCGTTCACACGATGCGTTGACAGCGAAAACATTATCAACCGAGCCTACAACTGGTGAAGTTCATTTGCGTCATCATGTGAGTGCAGATGGTTTTTACCGCGGCGAACAAGTTGTCGCTGATAAAGATTAATAAGGTTTTTGTTTTAACGTATCTTCGGGCCGTTCAGCTTCGTGTTGTTAGGTAAGGCATTAGTTAATGTTTAATGCGAAAATAACCGGTACAGGTAGTTATTTGCCTGAAAAAGTTGTTACTAATAAAGATTTTGAATCAATATTAGAGACGACTGACGAGTGGATTTATTCCAGAACGGGGATAAAGCAAAGACACGTTATCGATGAAAAAGAGTCTGTCTCTAGTATGGCTGAGATTGCGTCTAATAACGCACTTGAAGCAGCGGGGTTAGATGCCTCTGAAATCGATCTTATTATTGTTGCTACCAGTTCATCTGATAGGGTTTTTCCTAGTACGGCGTGTATTTTACAGAATAGGCTGGGCGCAAACGGTGGGGCAGCTTTTGACGTTCAGGCGGCTTGTTCAGGGTTTATTTATGCCTTGGGCATTGCAACCCAATTTATAAAAGCTGGGGGCGCAAAAAAAGCACTGGTTGTCGGTTCAGAAGCGAATTCAAGGATTCTCGACTATTCAGATAGAAGCTCGTGTGTGATCTTCGGTGATGGTGCGGGCGCAGTTGTGGTAGAAGCATCAGAAGAGCCCGGTATCTTATCAACGCATATGAACGCCGACGGTCAATATCAAGATCTGCTGTATGTGAACAATCCAATCAAAGACCAAAAACAAGAAGGTGATCAGGCTTTCATGACGATGCACGGCAATGATGTGTATAAAGTCGCGGTTAAAACATTAAGCCGTGTTGTGGATGAAACACTTGAAGCCAACAACATGGATAAATCAGATGTTGACTGGTTAATACCGCACCAAGCTAATATAAGAATCATTTCCTCGGTTGCAAAAAAGCTGAATATGCCGATGGAAAAGGTTGTTCTCACGATAGAAAATCAAGCCAACACGTCTGCTGCTTCAGTGCCTCTTGCATTAGATCAAGCAGTTAGAGATGGGCGAATTAAAAAAGGTGAAATAGTCTTGATGGAAGCCTTTGGTGGTGGTTTTGTCTGGGGTTCTGCTCTTGTAAAAATGTAAGTCTTCAGTAAATTCAAATCATTTAATACATTATGTCATCAAACAAAATAGCCATTGTTTTTCCAGGTCAGGGGTCCCAAGCTGTCGGTATGCTAGGTGATCTGTCTGCTCACTATAATCAAATCAAAGAAACCTTCGATGAGGCATCACAAGCATTAGGCCGTGATTTATGGGCGTTAGCCCAAAATGGGCCTGTTGAAGAGTTGAACCAAACACAAAATACACAACCTTTGATACTAACAGCAAGTGTTGCCATGTGGCGCGTGCTCCAATCTACAGCGGAAGTTACTCCCTCGTTTATGGCTGGCCATAGCTTGGGTGAATATACAGCGCTTGTTTGTGCGGGAAGTTTGGACTTTGTTGATGCAGTTAAATTGGTTGAGCAACGTGCGATGTTTATGCAGCAAGCCGTCCCTGAAGGTGAGGGAGCGATGGCTGCAATATTAGGTCTTGAAGTAGCTGACTTAGTAAATATTTGTAATCAAGCGGCTGAGGGAGAAACTGTTTCGGCTGTTAATTTTAATGCACCTGGTCAGGTTGTTATTGCAGGTAATACGAACGCAGTTAATAGAGCAATAGAGTTGGCGAAAGAACAGGGCGCAAAAAGAGCGTTGCCGTTACCAGTCAGTGTACCTTCACATTGTGCGTTGATGGCTCCAGCTGCTGAAAAGTTAATGGCTGTATTGGGCGGAGTTAGGTTTTCAATACCAACCATTTCAGTCATACACAATACGGATGTAGCGCAACATAACGATGCATCTGATATTAAGCAGGCTCTGATGAAACAATTACACACGCCGGTACGCTGGGTTGAGACAGTTGAGATGTTAACTGATGCCGGAATAGATACCATTATTGAGTGTGGTCCAGGTAAAGTGCTAAGTGGATTAAATAAAAGAATTAATAAATCATTAGCACTTTACTCGTTAGGTGATGAGCGCTCATTTAATAAAACGATAGAGGCATTATGATGAATAATAAACCAATTGCATTGGTTACTGGAGCAAGTCGTGGGATAGGTAAAGCCATTGCGCAACAGCTGGTCGCTGATGGTTTTTATGTTGTTGGAACGGCCACTTCTGATAACGGCGCGGCGGCTATATCAGATTATCTATCTGATTCAGGTAAAGGAATGACGTTAGATGTTACCGACACAGATTCAATTCAGTCGGTCTTGAAAGACATTACATCTACCGTGGGTGCGCCTACAGTGTTGGTGAATAATGCTGGGATTACCAGAGATAATCTTATGCTCAGAATGAAAGATGATGAGTGGGATGATATTATTTCAACCAATCTAAGTTCAATATTCCGCGTTAGTAAAGGTTGTTTGCGCGGTATGATGAAAAATAAAAAAGGGCGGATTGTTAGTATTGCCTCAGTTATTGGTGTAACCGGTAATGCTGGGCAAGCAAATTATGCAGCTGCTAAGGCAGGGATTATCGGGTTTAGTAAATCGTTAGCGAGAGAAGTTGGCTCAAGAAATATCACAGTCAATACGGTGGCTCCAGGCTTTATTGACACAGATATGACAAAAGCCTTACCAGATGAGCAAAAAGCTTCATTATTGGAAGGGGTTCCTCTTGGGCGTCTTGGTGATGCAAAAGAGATAGCAAATGCTGTTTCCTTCTTATGTTCTGATAAAGCGGCTTACATTACAGGGGAAACTTTACATGTTAATGGTGGCATGTATATGGGGTAATGAATAATTGATCGTAAGTTTTTAGTAGTAGTCCTTGGTTTGATATATAGAATTGTTTAAACTTTTTTAATTTAGCAATATAATAAGAAGACCACAAATTTAGCAATATAATATGAACACCACAAATTAAATTTGTGGTTCCAAAAATACAGAGGGAATAGAAAAATGAGTAATATTGAAGAGCGCGTCAAAAAAATCGTTGCAGAACAACTTGGTGTGAAGGAAGAAGAAGTAACAAACGAAGCATCATTCATCGATGACTTAGGTGCAGATTCATTGGATACGGTTGAGTTAGTGATGGCTCTTGAAGAAGAGTTTGATTGTGAGATTCCTGATGAACAAGCTGAAGGTATCACAACTGTTCAACAAGCAATTGACTACGTTAATAATAACGCAGAATAAATCAATTTCTTTTTATCAAGCACGGCTTACTTTATCGTAAGCCGTGCTTGTTTTATGTTAGAGAGTTCATATTGTGTCTAAACGTCGAGTAGTAGTTACAGGGTTGGGTTTGTTGTCACCAGTTGGTGGTAATGTTGCAGATTCTTGGGAAAATATTTTAAATGGTCAAAGTGGTATTGCCCCGATAACTCGGTTTGATACAACTGATTTTCCATCAAATTTTGGTGGAGCCGTTAAAGATTTCGATGTAAATGACTATCTTTCTCGTAAGGATTCAAAAAAAATGGATCCATTTATTCATTACGGTGTTGCGGCTGGAATCCAAGCTTTAGATGATTCTGGTCTTGAGGTGACGGATGAAAATGCTGAAAGAATCGGCGTAGCCATTGGTGCAGGTATTGGTGGTATTTCAGGCATTGAAGCTGGTTTTGAAGGCTTTCAAAAAGGTGGGCCAAGAAAGATTTCACCGTTTTTTGTGCCATCAAACATCATCAATATGATCTCAGGAAACCTTTCAATTTTACGTGGATTGAAAGGGCCAAATTTCGCCATTGTAACGGCATGCACAACAGGTGCGCATAATATTGGCGATGCAATGCGCATTATTCAATACGGTGATGCTGATGTGATGGTGGCTGGTGGGGCAGAAATGGCCACGTCAGTGACGTCTTATGGTGGGTTTTCTTCTGCGCGTGCCTTGTCACGTAGGAATGATTCACCCGAAACAGCGAGTCGTCCTTGGGACAAAGACCGTGATGGCTTTGTTTTAAGTGATGGTGCCGGTGTTTTGGTGCTTGAAGAATATGAGCATGCTAAAAAACGCGGTGCACAAATTTATGCAGAATTAGCCGGCTATGGAATGAGCTCCGATGCATTTCATATGACCATGCCATCAAAGAATGGTGATGGCGCATACCGTTGCATGCGAAATGCTTTAAAAGACGCTTCGTTAGATGCAGAACAAGTCAGTTATATCAATGCTCACGGTACCTCGACACCTGCTGGGGATGTTGCTGAAACGCACGCAGCTAAAACTTTATTAGGTGATAATGCTTATAAAGTACCGATGAGTTCAACCAAGTCCATGACTGGTCATATGCTAGGAGCAGCTGGTGGCGCAGAGGCAGTATTTTCTGTTTTAGCGTTGCGTGATCAAGTGGCGCCACCGACCATTAATCAATTTACGCCTGATCCTGATTGTGATTTAGATTATGTGCCAAATGAAGCACGTCAAATGGAAATGAATGTTGTTGTGTCAAATTCATTTGGGTTTGGTGGTACTAACGGCACGCTCGTCTTTAAACGACTTTAGCTTATACCCTGCCAGGTGACACTGGATATAAAAGACTGTGGCGATTACCTTAAAATCGAAATTGCTTCAGATTTCGACCTATTAGATTGCCATGCGGCGAATCCTCAGCGCTATCCATTTTTATTAGAAAGTAATGATGCAAGTCATTCAGCCAATGCTTTCGATATATTGTTCGGTTTTCCTGGCGAAAAAATTGAATCATCAAGCATAAAAAATAATCAATTTTTCGCTAAGTTTGATCATGCTTTTGAACGAGAGAAAGTACCAAGTAAGGCTGACAAACTTCCTTTTACGGGGGGCTGGTTTGTCTTTTTAAGTTATGAACTTATTGGTGTTATTGAAGAAAAACTTTCCGATCTGCAAGTAGATAAAAGCTTACCGGTGGTGAGTGCTGTAAGAATCCCTTTAGCCATCATAAGAAGCCATCAGGATAACCGTTGCTGGATTGTGTGCGAAAAGGGACATGATGCTTTAATTAAACAAGTATTGGTTGATCTAGAGACCCTGGAAAAGAGTGGATTTAACTATCCAACAGTCAAGTTAAAAGAAGACCCGTCGAACGCCTTTTTAGCGGGTGTAAAAAAGATTAAGTCATATCTAATTGAAGGAGATACCTTACAGGTTAATCTTTCTAGGCAATGGGCCGGTGAGTTTGCTGGTCAGAGTGATTATTTAGATGTTTATCGTTCACTAAGGGTACATAACCCTTCACCTTTTGCTGGGTTGGCTTGTTTCGGCGAGACGGTTATTTGTTCATCATCTCCGGAGCGTTTAATTAGTTGTGTTGACGATGTTGTGCAAATGCGACCTATCGCAGGCACAAGGCCCAGAGATAAAGATGAACTGTTAGACAATAGTTTTGCGCAAGAGTTACTTTTTAATGCAAAAGAAAGCGCAGAACATATTATGTTGATTGACCTCATTCGTAATGATCTTGGGCGAATTTGTACAACCGGTACGGTAAAGGTTGATGAGAAAATGAGCTTGGAATCTTATGCAGAAGTGCATCATATAGTCTCAAACGTCACTGGTAAATTGGTCTCGGGCATGTCGCCCTCAAACGTGATTAAAGCAGTTTTCCCGGGCGGTACAATAACGGGTTGTCCTAAAGTTCGTTGTATGGAGATCATTAATGAACTAGAAAAAACGCCAAGGGGTGCCTATACCGGGTCGATGGGCTACATTAATCGTAATGGCAACTTAGACCTAAACATATTAATAAGAACCTTTACCATTAATGATAGGCAGTTAATATTGAGGACAGGGGCAGGAATCGTGGCGGATTCAATTGCAGAAAAAGAACTTGAAGAAACACGACATAAAGCCAAAGCTTTATTACAAGCGTTGAATATTAGTAATGGATAAGACCCTAATTAATGGTCAATATGGTGACTCAATTAATGCTTCAGACAGGGGCTTACAATATGGTGACGGCCTGTTTGAAACCATTCTAGTGGAGTTTGGTTGCCCTTGTTATCTTGAAGAACACTTGCAGCGCTTACAAAAAGGTTGCGAAGTGCTGGGTTTTCCACCTCTTAATAAGGATATTTTAGAAAGAGAAATCTTTCAGCTCATCGAGACAAATCAATGTGGGGTTATAAAATTATTGATTTCAAGAGGTGTCGGTAAAAGAGGTTTTTTGCCGCCCAAAAACCCTAACGTAACACGGCTAGTGTCTTTTTCTGTAACTAAGGCAACGGTAAAAAATCCACTGCTTAGTTTAGACCTTGTTTTATGTCATACTCAGCTAAGCCGCCAACCCTTATTGGCTGGGCTTAAACACTTGAATCAATTAGAACGAGTGTTAGCACGTAGTGAATTTGGCGATACTGTTTCAACCGAAGGTTTAATGCTCGATGTTGAGGGCGTAGTGATTGAAGGAACAATGAGTAATATTTTTATTGTTAGCAAGGGTGTTTTAATGACGCCTACATTAGAAAATGCGGGAGTTAGAGGAATCATTCGTGATTACTTAATAGCTCAAGCGACTCAAGAAGGAATGGATTGTAGAGAAATGGAGCTGTCTGTGGAGAACGTAATAGATGCAGATGAGGTTTTTATGACAAATAGTTTAATGCCTATACGAGCTATTAAACAACTTAGAATTGATGACAAAGCCTTTATTAAAGAGGCGGGTCCGTATGCACACTGGGCGTTAGATAACGTACTGGCTGATATTCAGCATCAAGTCGATCAACACGTGGGAAAAAACTAATGCGGCGCTTATTAGCAATAACAATTATTGTTTGCAGTTTATTATTTGGTTGGTTTTGGATGATGTACAACTATGCAATGAATGAATCGTCTATTTCTAACGAGATGGGCTCTGTTGTTGTGAACATTGAAAAAGGTCAAAACCTAAATCAAATTATTTCAACGCTGGATAAGAAAGGCGTGGTAGATGGACCTTGGTTTAAATGGCATGTTCGGTTTGAAGGAGCTGCCAATAGAATACAAGCAGGTGAGTACGAATTTTCTCCAGGTTTGACACCGGTGCAAATATTGAATTTTCTAGTCAAAGGCAAGGTTAATCAATATGCTATTTCAATCATTGAAGGCCAAACGTTTAAGGAAGTTTTAAGGGACATTAGAGAGCATCCAGCGATTAAAAAAACACTGCCTGAACAAGCGAGTATCAGTCAGTATTTAACGTTATTGAATATTCCGGAAAAACATTTAGAGGGGATGTTATTACCCGAAACATATTTTTTTATTAAAAATACATCTGATGTAGATATTCTTCGTCGTGCATACCGTTCGATGCAGGTTTTCGTTAATTCAGCATGGCCTAAAAGAGATGTAAGAACAGTGATACCAAGCGTTTATGATGCACTGATTCTAGCATCTATTGTAGAGAAGGAAACGGGGGCTGCTCACGAACGAAAGCAGATAGCGGGTGTTTTTATCCGTAGACTTGAAATAGGTATGAAACTACAAACAGACCCAACTGTTATTTACGGTATGGGAGATGGGTATGACGGTGATATAAGGTATAGAGATTTACGTAAGGACACTCCCTATAACACATATACACGTTATGGGCTTCCACCGACACCAATAGCAATGCCTGGTAAGGCGGCGATCGACGCAGTTCTACACCCAGAAGACACTAAAAACTTATATTTTGTATCGAATGGTGATGGCACGCATATATTTTCTGAAACGTTGAAGCAACATAATGCAGCGGTTAACAAATACCAACGGAAGCAATAATAATGAAAGTGGGAAAGTTTTTAACCCTTGAAGGCGTTGAAGGTGTTGGTAAAACAACAAATCTGGAGTTCATTGCTAACTATATAAAATTAGCCGGGCAAGAGGTTGTTACAACGAGAGAGCCTGGTGGCACAAAAATAGCCGAAAAAATTCGAGGCTTGTTATTAGACCATGATGATGAGTCATTATGTGATGAGTCTGAGCTTCTCTTAATGTTTGCGGCACGGGCTCAACACCTTAAAAACGTCATTATGCCGGCCTTAGAATCTGGCAAGTGGGTTGTGTGTGATCGTTTTACGGACGCTACGTATGCGTATCAAGGGGGCGGGCGTCATTTTAAAGTTGCTGATATTAGCTGGCTAGAACAATTTGTTCAAAAGGGCTTGTTGCCCGACCTTACCATTTTGTTAGACTTGTCGGTGGATATTGGCTTACAACGAGCGGCGAATAGAAGTGATCCAGACCGTTTTGAATCTGAAAAAAAAGTATTTTTTGAAAATGTTCGGCAAGTATATTTGGATAGAGCAAAGGCAGAACCTAAACGCTTTGGTGTTGTTGATGCCTCTGACCCTTTGCAACAAGTACAGAAAAATATAGCCGTTTACTTAGACAAAATATTGCTAGATGAGTAATCAATTACAAGCTGTTTACCCTTGGTTACAAAACTATTGGGGGCCATTATCTCGTTACTTAAAGCAAGACCGCTTACCCAGTGCTTTGATGCTAGTTGGCAACGAAGGGTTAGGGGTATCATCGTTGGCTATCGCGTTTGCCCATCGAGCTGTTTGTTCTTCATCTCTTGATGAGCCGTTTGCTTGCGGTTTATGTGAAGCGTGTTTATTGTTTAAAGCTGATAATTACCCAGACTTCTTTCATGTAATACCTGAAGAGGGCAAAACGAGTATTAAAATTGAACCCATTCGGCAGTTAATGTCATCATTAGCATTAAGCAATCAATATACTAAACCAAGAATTGTTGTTATTGACCCAGCCGATGCGATGTCTCATTCAGCGGCTAATAGTTTACTGAAAACCTTAGAGGAACCTAGCGAAAATACCTGCCTGGTTTTGATAGTGAATCAACTGTCGAAAGTACCCGCAACAATAAGAAGTCGTTGTCAGCTTATAACCGTTAAGGGTATTGAGCTGACTGAGGCAAAGGGTTGGTTAGTTGGTTTGGGCTGTAAGGAGCCAGAACAATATTTGAGTTTAGCTAACAACGCGCCTCTTTATGCTAAAGAATTATGGCAAAAAGAGGCCTTGAAGATCAGAAAGCTGTTACTGAATAACTTTATAGAGCTTTTGAAAGGGCGTTTAGATCCAGTCCTATTTGCTGAAAAATGTATTAGCCTAAAAGGCTTGCCTGTTTTAAAATGGCTGATGTCGTGGTTATCTGATGCAATCAAGTGCGCTCATGGTGCCTTAGATAATCAGCTAATGAACCCTGACCTGAGAGCTGACTTGAAAGTTTTTATAGAAACGCTACACTTAAAAGGAATGCATACATTGTTAGAGCAGTTAAATTATTTAACATCGTTAGAGTCTAATCAAGTTAACCAACAGTTAATGCTAGAAGAGTTCGCGATACAAAGTTATTCACTAACACGTAAATAAAGGCTAGTTAAATGACCCCTACAGGAAAAGAGTCTCGCCAAGGAATTTTATCTTTAACGATTAAAGATAAAAATGCATTGTATGCGGCGTTTATGGATTATGTTGAGGGGGGCGGTTTGTTTATCCCAACTCATAAGAAATATAGCTTAGGTGATGAAGTATTTATGTTGTTGAGTCTAATGGGCGAGGCAGAAAGAATTCCGGTTGCTGGGCGAATTATTTGGATAACCCCAGTGGGCGCAGAAGGCTCCAGATCGAACGGTGTTGGTGTTCAATTTAATGAACAAGACGGTGGTGCAGCGCGAGCAAAAATAGAAACATATTTGGCGGGAACCTCTGCAACTGGGCGACCTACACACACCATGTAATGTTACTTGATGAATGTTCTTGAAACGGCCTTTAAGGCCGTTTTTTATTTATAGAGGATAATACCTATGTTTATAGATTCACATTGCCACCTAGATCGTGTTGATCTAAGCCCTTTCTCAAATAGTCTTAGTGAATATTTAGAAGCTACGAAAGCTGATTCATTAGAGCATATGTTATGTGTGTCAATTAATTGGGAAGATTACCCTGCAATGCGAGATTTGGTGAACGGTTTTGCAAATATTTCTACATCGGTCGGTGTGCACCCTAATGAGATGGATGGCCATGATCCAAGTGTTGATGAATTAGTGGATATTGCCTTGAAAGATCAGGTTGTGGCCATTGGTGAAACCGGCTTAGATTATTCTAGAATTGAAAAAGAGACTGAGGTACTTACCCAGCAGCAACGTTTTCGTCATCACATCAGGGCGGCAAAGAAAATTGATAAGCCGATTATCATCCATACCCGTGATGCAAAGCAGGACACAATTAGAATTATGCAGGAAGAATCTGCTG
The DNA here is from genome assembly GCF_000442595.1 of Cycloclasticus zancles 78-ME. Classification (NCBI taxonomy): domain Bacteria; kingdom Pseudomonadati; phylum Pseudomonadota; class Gammaproteobacteria; order Thiotrichales; family Piscirickettsiaceae; genus Cycloclasticus; species Cycloclasticus zancles. The sequence continues at coordinate 1,111,146 of NC_021917.1, forward strand.
GTGAGTGTGCTGGTGTTTTGCATTGTTTTACTGAAGATTGGGAGATGGCAAAACAAGCACTGGACTTAGGGTTTTATATCTCATTCTCAGGCATTGTTACATTTAAAAATGCTAAGCAAGTTCAAGAAGTGGCAAAAAAAGTGCCCAATGACCGTTTTTTAATAGAAACAGACTCTCCCTATTTGGCGCCTGTTCCGATGCGAGGAAAGCCAAATTACCCTAATTACGTAAAATATGTGGCAGAAAAAATGGCAGAATTAAGAGGTTTATCCTTAGACGCCACAGCACAAATGAGTGCTAAAAACTATTCTACTTTGTTTGATCGTTAATCTAGCGAGGCTTTGCGCCACCTTAAGAAATTAGGAAGAGGGTAGAAGTGCTTGGATCTTATTTAACAGCATTATTTTTTCGGTTAGCGTGTTGTTTGTGTCATTTAGTTCGTTATTAATGTCGCTTAATTGCTTTTGTAAAACTGAAATTTCTTCCCTTGCGGATTTGAGGTTTTCATCAGCCATGGTTTTATAAGCCTCATTAAATTTTTTCTGATAACTGGATAATAATTCACTTAACAGGTCGTCAAAGCTTTGCTGGCTAAAATTGTTTGAGCTGACTAAACTTTCAAGGTGCTCAAGAACATCATATAGCGGCTTCTTAAATTCGCGTTGGAAACATGAACTAAGTTGCTGATTGAGATAGTGTAAGTCGTCTTCATTTCCGCTGAACTGAGCAAATAATTTTAAGCTGCTCGATTCAAAACTATTAAGACTTTCCGCGTGTTTTTCAAAATATACTTGCTCAAGTGTTGTGACGATTTCTCGCAGTTCGTCTTTAGGAAAAGAGCGTTGTTCAAGGTAATTGTATAGTTCTCGGATAGATGACGAAGAGGGTGCTTGATCTGCTTGAGTCGTGGGCTCTTCGGGTACTTGTGGTTGAAACTGGGTAAGTTGCTCTAAAAAAGCGGCTGAATCTTCTTCTGTTACATCACCCGTTGATAATTGGGCAATGCAAAAATCGGCGGCTTGTTTAAAGCTAAGCGGTGTTTTTACACTAGCAGGCGGTGTGACAGTATTAGGTAAAGTGTCTTCTTTAAACGTAACGACTGGTGTTTCAGAAGGTGTTTGAGCACGTGAGTCAATGCCATCTTGCTGGCGCCAAAACTCACTGAATGAGTCGACAGTTTGTTCAGCAACCTCTTTGTCTAATTCTTGAGCCAATTTTTTAAAGCAGCCACTTGCATTAGAGTCTGGACTTAACAATACAGCAGGGCATTGAAGCCTGATGGATGAAATCATGGTTTCATCTACTTGAATATAGCCCAGGTAGTTAATGTCAACATCAATATATTTTTTTACAGCCGACTCAAAACGTTTATAGATTGCTTGGCTATTCTCGGCATCTAAAGCCATATTCACGAGAATATATGAAGTTCGATTATAGTTTGAGCGTTTTAAAACTTTAAGTAATGAAAAGGAGTCGGTTAAAGAAGTGGGTTCGGGGGTAATAATAATAATTGAAAACTGTGAGGCTCTAATAAAATCAAGAACATCATCCCCAATGCCCGCAGCCGTATCTATAATGAGATAATCAAAATCTTGTTGGAGTTTATCTAAAGCCGCTAATAAGATCAGTTTTTGCTCATTTGTTAATTGCGCATATTCAGCAATTCCGGTCGCGCCGGGAACAACTTTTAAGCCGCGTGGCCCATCAATAATAATTTCTTTTAAGTTTTTTTCGCCGTTTAAAAGATGTTGTAAGGTATACGTTGGTTGAATACCTAATAGAATATTAATGTTGGCCAAACTAGCATCAGCATCAAATACACACACTTTTTTGTCTAACGCGGTAAGAGAAAGCGCTAGATTAGTGGCCGTGCTAGACTTACCAACGCCCCCTTTACCACTGGTGACTGTGATAACTTTTGCTTTTGGCTGGCTCATACTGTTTATACTTGTGTTAGTGTAAGCTAATTCCATTTGATCAATCGCTAGTCCGTTAGTGTAAAACGTTAAGTTAAAGTAACTTTGATTTTATCAAAATACCTTCCCAATAAGTTAAAAATTTATAATCTATAAAATGAAAACAAACCTAACATCATTTTCTCATGGTATTGGTAGCTTTATTGCGGGCTTCCACTTAATCCGCCAGCCAGGATTAAGGCGTTTCGTTATTATTCCCTTATTGATTAATGTGGTGCTCTTTAGTGTGGCAAGTTGGCTGCTGTGGCACTATTTATCAACAATGGTCGATTCTATGTTGCCAAGTTGGTTATCTTGGTTAGCGTGGTTGATTTTGCCTATCTTTATGACCAGTATTTTAGCGATTGTTTATTATTGCTTTACCTTGGTTGCTAACATTATTGCGGCACCTTTTTATGGCCAGTTATCCAAAGGCGTAGAAGCGCATCTAAAGGGGCAGCCTTATGTTGAAGTAGATGCTGACACGTTTCTTAAAGAAGTGTTTCAGATGTTAGGGTTGGAATTACGTAAGATCACATACTATTTACTTCGTGCGGTTCCACTGTTAATACTGTCGGTGATACCTGGCATTAATGTAATTAGCCTGCCGCTATGGTTATTATTTAGTGCTTGGTTTTTAACATTTGAATATGCAGGCTATTCATTTGAAAACCACAAGATTTTATTTAATGATCAAAAACGTATGCTAAACAGATCTCGTGTCAACACGATGACGTTTGGCAGTATAAGTTTGTTGGCAACCACTATTCCTGTCATCAATTTGTTTGCACCTGCAGTAGCAGTAGCAGGTGCCACTAAACTATTTTATGAACGAGGAGAGTTAGGCTAATTCGGCATTAAATACATTATTTTCAATCGAAGTCAGCTTGCAAGGAATGATTTGGTTACTGAGTTTTTCAGGCTCTGTGCTAGTGATTTTAACGCGTAAATAATTTGGGCTATAACCGAATAATGTGCTGACACCGTCAGTCTCAACTTGGTGGCTATCCTCCCATAAAACATTAACAGTGTGACCGACTAGTTTATCCATTTGGGCGCGTTTTGCTGATGCCGCAAGGGTATGAAGAGCTTGGCTTCTGCTTTTTTTGATCTGCGTACTAATTTGGTTTGGCATAGAGGCTGCTTTGGTGCCTTCTCTAGTTGAGTAGGTAAAAATATGTAAGTCACCGAATTGCATTTCTTGGACAAAATCTAGCGTTTGTTGCCACTCGTCATCAGTTTCACCGGGAAACCCAACAATGATGTCGGAGGTGATATTGATGTTCGGCATTATTTTACGTGCTTCTAATACAAGCGCACGAAACTCACTTGTTTTACAGCGCCGAGACATTCTTTTAAGTACCGTGTCTGAGCCGCTTTGTATTGGTAAATGCATATGTGGCATTAACCTTGGGTTTTTAAATAATTCAAGAAAGCCTTGCGGTAAATCCCATGGTTCTAAAGAACCCATACGGATTCTTGGAATACTTGTTTGTTGTAATAAGGCTGTTACTAAATTGTATAGATTACTACCTGTATCACTACCATAACCACCTAGGTGTACGTCTGTAATAACAATCTCTGAAATGCCTTGTTGGTGGAGGGTGTTGGCTTCGGCGACGATACTGTCAATAGATTTGCTTTTTTCATCACCTCTGGCAATGGTGACGATGCAGAAACTACAACGGTATCGGCAGCCATCTTGCACTTTGATAAAGGCTCGTTGGCGTCCCCTAGAAAATAACGCAACCTCATTAGGCTCAGTTGCAATGCTCGGCATTGTTTCTTCACTTAGTTCATTAAGTGTTAAGGTGACTAATTGGTCTTTTTGTTGGTTATTAACGAGTAGATCAACGCCATCTAAGGCAACAGTTTCTTGCTCATTTAAGGTGGCATAACAACCGCTCACAACAAGTTTTGCCCTCGGGTTTTTTTGATGTGTTTTTCGCACAAGTTGGCGAGATTTTCTTACGGCTCCTTGCGTGACCGCACAGGTGTTGAGTACCAAAATATCGGCCTCAGTTTCTTGATTAACAAGCTGGTGCCCTTCGGCAACAAAATCATTTGCCCAAGATTCTATTTCAGCTTCGTTTAATCGGCAGCCTAATGTTTTAAGGTGAACGCGCATTGGAAAGTACTAGTGGTTTAAAGAACGTTTATTTTACGCTATTTGTTTTGCTGACAGATAAAGTCAATGACCTTTTGTTGGCAGCCCTCTGTATTCTCGTACAAAATGCCATGCCGGTTAGAGCTAACCCATTGATAGTGTAATAGTTTAGTTGGTATGTGTTTGGCAAGTGTTTGGTAACTGGATGGGGCAACTACAGGGTCGTTATCACCTTGGATCAGGAAGACAGGGCAGTTAATTTTTTTTAATCTGGGGAGGGTTTTTTTAATTAAAATTAAGAGCTGATTAATGGCTGCAATTGGGGTGTGGTGGTAATTAAGGTGGGGGTGTTCGGGTAGATTGGCTTTAAATGGCAAAATACCATCAGAGTTACTGATTTTTTGTATAAATTTATTCGTGTAGTGAGTGATTTTTACCAGTTGAGATAAAGGGTCTTTAAAACTGACGGGGGCTGAACACGCGGTAACTGAACGTATATTAAGGTGATGACTCGCAGTAACCATCAGAGCCAACAGGCCACCACTTGAAAAACCAACGAGGTGTACATCTTTGCTGTAACAATGTGCTATTTTGATACTTTGTTGAAGAGATTGACGCCAATCTTGCCAGCTTCTTTTGTGTAGGTCCCATGGTGATGTTCCATGGCCTTTTAGGCGGCAACCGATGCTGATATATCCTTGGGCAACAAATTTTTCAGCCAATGTTTTAAGTTCAATAGGCGTTGAAAGCAAACCGTGAACAAACACGACGCACTGCCCATTATATTTTTTTGGCATTAACAGATAGGGAAGGGCGGACTTTTCGGTGAGGTGTTGTTGTTGATTGATTACTTGGTGTTTTGGGTCTTTAAACTGTGAAATATCCCAATGGTATTCAAGTAACTCATCTTCAAATAGTAGGTGGGCAAACCGGTGGGATTGTTTGTCAAATTTAAAGGCTAAGCTGGTTTTAATAGCTATTCTGACCTGAGGAATGGATGCAGCCTCATTTGCATTTACAGCAATAGGGTTTTTATATCGAATGCTATCAAAATCTTGTTCGGCGGAAAGGTGTTCGGTAAATTTATAGTACACGCCCGACGATTCAAGCAAGTTTGCCTCGTAGGCACTTTTTAAAAACAGGTCAAAAGTCTCGCTTTTTGTCATTAACAAATTGCGATAAATAGAGGGGTTTTGCAGCGTTCGATGAAAGCTTAGCGTGTCGCTTTTTTGTAACTCCTTAATGCTGCCATAAATCAATTGATGCAGCTTTTTTTTATTAATATGGGTCTTTCCTTCGGCAACAAAATGCATGATCAGCGTTGCGGCAATATGAGCAATGTTAATAGTGACATTGTCATAAATAGCATGCATGTAATCATCACGAATTCTATTAGCGTTGCGTTGATAACTCAGACGAAACAATAGGTTGTTCAAATTACCGTTATGCTCAACTTTATTTAAAAGTTGTTTTAGCGCTAAATCTGAGTGGTTAACAAAGGTGGTTGTAATCGTTGATTCTAATCTGGTCCAGTAATCCTCTACGACAATAGGCTTAGCTAAACGAATGTCCATATCGGTATCTTTAAATAAAAAGTTACCTTCGATTAATAACTCTTCCGAGATACGATGGTGTAAGTTATTAACAAAAAATCGTACCGTATTGCTTAATGCATTTTCACCAATTCGTAAGGGGTAAAAGGTAATATTGCAGGGGATGATAAGGGTGGGTTTTTTGCACAGTTCCAGCAATTGCTGTTTGTCTTCAAAGCCTAATTCTTTCGCCCATAAAGAGAGGGTCTCTGTGTTTTCTTGTTCACTAAGGTCACGAACAGTTTGTTTGAAAATAGCGATTGCTAAGGCAATAACTGCTGGCCCAGTATGTAGTTTTCGCCGCTCATTATGTGAACGTGAATAAATACTGTAGCGGCCTTCTTTATCAAGCACACGTCGGTCTTTTACGATACCACCTTCGGGGAAGGCAACGAGCTTTTGTTGGTGTAAAATATCTTTTGCTATATGAAACAAAAGCCCATCAATGTTATTTGGTATACCACCTAAATCAATCAAATAACGACCGAAAACATTATCAGCGAATAACTCGTTTGCAGCAATTGACCTAGAGTAGTGTTTTGTTTTTTCGTAAATTAAATATTGTGGGATAAAGGTTTCAAATCGAGCAAAGTGATTGAATAAAAAGATATCGCCTTCTAACCAAGAGGATGGGTTGCCATGAGTGCGAACCGTCAGGCTAAGAACCTTAAATAAGGCTTTCATAGCATGATAAGTCCAGTGGTAAGTGCCTGGGTTTATCGTATATTGCTGCGTCTCTATTTTATTTTTTGAGTCGTCGCTCATGCCCGTGTTTTAATTAAAAACTTAACGTTTAAATGCATAGTAGTTCATTATGGTTAGTTTTACTCCAAAAAATAGGCAACAGTTACCTTACTTGAAGCAAGGAGAGGTACATGTGTGGGTGTTTGACCTGATGGTGCCAATAACTAGCAAGGCTCACACTATAGTGAGTGAAACTGAGTGGCTAAAAATAAATCGATTAAAGCATCAACAAAATAGAGCATTAGCATTGTCGATGAGAGTACAGCTTAAGCGATTGCTGTCATGCTATTTGGGTATCAGCCCAGTTGAGCTGCAATTTGATACAACTGAATTTGGTAAACCGTACCTAAAAAATCAAGCATTATCGTTTAATGTTTCACATTCTGGCTCGCAGGCCCTGGTGGCAATGACCTTAGAAGAAGATATTGGTGTTGATCTTGAGCATTGGCGTTATTTAGATAATTTAGAGGGCTTAGTAAAGCGTAACTTTTCAAGCAGTGAACAAGCTCAATGGGTCAATATTAGCGCAGCACAACGCGAAGAGACTTTTTTTAACATTTGGACCTGTAAGGAAGCTTTTATCAAAGCAACGGGTAGAGGGCTGGGAATGGGTGTGTCTCGTTGTGGTTTTAGTTTGACACCACCAAATAGGCTCTTAGAGTGCCCAGTTGAGTATGGGAGTGCAGCAGATTGGTCATGTGTATCTTTAAAGGTAGGTGAAAAAGTCAGTGCATCGTTAATGCTACGGTCTAAGCATTGCGAACCAATTATCTCTACATTTGATCATGAAAATCCACCTCAATTTATTTAATCGCTATAAAATACGCGCTGCCATCAAATATACGTTATTAAATACGACCTTACATACGTTATGAATCAATTTCCAAAAACACTGGTTGAAGCACTTGATAACAACCAAGATGCCAGTAAAACCATTACCTATATCAGTAGTAAAGACAACGAGCGCCAAGTGAGTTACCCCGCTTTAAAAAAACGGGCGCTAGGCTTGCTGCACCATATTCAGCAAAAAGGAGCATCTGAAGGGAACGAGTTAATCATTCACTTAGCTGAAAACGAACAATTTATTGATGCGTTTTGGGCGTGCCAATATGGCGGTATTGTCGCTGTGCCATTAGCGATTGGAACCAGTGATGGACACCGTGAAAAAGTATTTAATGTTTTTGAAAAACTTAACACACCGTATATCGCAACGACTAGAAAGGCTTTGCAGCGGTTAAAAGTTTTTGCTGAAGAACACGGAAAAGAGTCTATTTACAAAGTGATTGAGCAAAAAGCACTGATGCTCGATAAAATTGAGACTTTTGATACTTTAGGAGCGCTGGCAGATATTAACTCTGAGCAAACAGCGTTTATTCAATTCTCCTCTGGTTCTACTGGCGACCCTAAAGGTGTCGTATTAACACATAAAAATTTAGTAACAAATTTATATGGCATTATTGAATGCAGTGCATTTGATTATAGGGACAGCTTTTTTAGCTGGATGCCATTGACTCATGATTTAGGTATTATTGGTTTTCATTTGACACCCTTATTCGTCAATATAAATCAATATATTATGCCAACCGACTTGTTTGTTCGTCGTCCGGCATTGTGGCTTGAAAAAGCCAGTGAGAAAAAAGCGACGATTTTATCGTCACCAAATTTTGGTTATAAACATGTTTTAAAACGCTTTAAACCAGAAAACCAAGTTAATCTTGATTTATCACATGTCCGCCTGCTTTTTAACGGAGCAGAACCTATCTCTGCAGACCTATGTAGAGAGTTTAGCGCGGTAATGAAACCGTTCGGTCTAGCAGAAACAGCGATGTTTACGGTTTATGGTTTAGCGGAAGCGTGTTTGGTAGTTAGCTTCCCTGAATTAGCCCAACCACTTTCTACTCTTCATGTGTTGCGCAGCTCTTTAGTAGAGGGGCAGCCAGCACAGGTCGTTAGCGAGGCATCCGATCAAAGTATAGAGTTGGTTCGCTTAGGAACTCCTATTATCGGGACGCAAATGATAATTGCAGATAGCAGTGGGCAAGCTGTTGCTGATAATGTAATCGGCCGAGTGTTAATTAAAGGCGAAAATGTAACAAAAGGTTACTATCACGCGCCTGAGTTAAATGAAAAACTGATTAATGATGAGGGTTGGTTAGATACAGGTGACCAAGGTTTGTTAAACGAGGGGCAGTTGGTTATTACAGGTAGAACCAAGGATCTAATCATTGTTAATGGGCAAAACTATTATGCCCCTGACCTTGAGTCTGTTTGTGAACATGTTGATGGTATTGAGTTAGGAAAAGTGGTCGTCTGTGGTATTCGTAACGTTGAAGATGCACTGGATGAATTGGTTGTTTTTGTTTTATATCGAGGTGAGCTAGAAAACTTTTACCAAACTACGATAGAAGTTAGACGCCAATTAAATGAAAAATCTGGCTTAGATGTGGCGCATGTTTTACCTATAAAAAAAGTACCTAAAACCACCAGTGGTAAGGTTCAACGTTTTGCATTAGCGGAACAATTTGAAGCGGGGGCGTTTAATGAGATTATAGCGGCTTTAACAGAGCTGTCTGAAACACAATCAACTGAGTTTATTGCAGCGGGTAGTTCCATAGAGCGAATATTATTAGATATTTGTCACTCTGTTGTAGCTGATCAGAAAATCAGCTTGAAAGACAATATTTTTGAAATGGGAACAAGCTCGTTAAAGTTGGCACAAATTCACGAGAAGATAGACGAGGAGTATCCAGAGGTTGTTGAGTTAACAGATTTTTTCGATTACCCAACAATTGAACAGTTAGCTGGGTTTATTGCGCATAAAACAACTCCCTAAACGATAGTGGTTTAATCGTAGACACCACGCTTTCTCTTCCATTTACGGTTAGACCACATCCAATCTTCAGGCGCATCGAGAATCATTCGCTCGGTTGCTCTAGCGTATTTCTCGGTGATTTCGTGACCCTCTTTTTCATAGGGGGCTTGTCCAAGTTCTTCAAAAAACACTTCGTAATGACCAAGACTTAGGCGCTTCATACCAACAAAAATAACAGGGTATTTGGTGAGCTTGGCAATCTTCTGAGCACCGACTGCAAATGAACTGTCTTGGTTAAGGAACTGAGTCCAGTATTTTTCTTCTTTTCTGACAGGCGATTGATCAGCAACCATCGCAAAGCCACGGACCTCTTTACGACGCTGCATAATTTCAATTAATGCATTTTTGTTAGGTATTGGGCGAGCGTTAAAACGTGACCTAGAGATTTTCATATAGTCATCAACAATTTTATCGTGCAAAGGTTTGTACACAGCATCGATAGGAAAAGAAAGCTGTAAGCTGCAACCAGCCAGCATCCATTCCCAGTTGCAATGGTGAGCGGCAAGCATCAAGACAGATTGGTCGTTTTTTGCAAACTTTTCTATCACTTCTGGGTTTTTTAAGGTAACACGCTGACGAATTTGTTCTTCCGTGAGGGTGCGGGTTTTACTGGCTTCCAATATTACATAGACCAAATGCTTAAAATTTAATTTAGCCAGTTTTTTAAGCTCATTGCTCGGGGTATCTGGAAAAGAGTTTTGCATGTTCGAATAAATAACATTGCGTTTGCGCTCAACAAGATAATAGCCAATTAAGTAAACGGGATATGCAAGTGCGTGCAGCATCGGCAATGGAAGTTTTCCAAGCAATGGGTAAAAGCGAGAGCTAAAGGGTTGCCGGTGTTTGGCCATAATCTAAGTAAAAATCAGTAGGGTTAAAAATTCTCTATTCTACCAAAGCTATTGCGCTTCTTAGGCAAAAAATACATAGCCAATACAGATGGCGGTAATAATACCTATCAAGTCTGCAAATAACCCGCAGGCAACCGCATGCCGAGCTTTTTTTATACCCACTGCGCCGAAATAAACGGCTAAGACGTAAAAGGTTGTCTCTGTGCTGCCTTGTACAATAGAGGCAAGCCTGCCGGCAAAAGAGTCTGCGCCGTGTGTTTGCATGGTGTCTATCATCATCGCCCGAGCGCCACTTCCGCTGAGCGGTTTTATCAGCGCTGTTGGTAACGCATCGAGGAATTGGCTATCCAGCGAATAATGGATTAACAACGAGCGTGCGTAATCCAGCGTTATTTCAAGTGCCCCTGATGCCCTAAAAACACCAATAGCAACCAACATTGCTACTAGGTAAGGAATAATCATTACAGCGGTTTGAAAGCCTTCTTTAGCACCATCAATAAATGCATCATAAACATTAATACGTTGTTTGATAGCACCACTCATAAAAACAATAATCAAACTAAAAATAATAAAATTGCTCGCCAGCGATGACTGTTGTTGCATGCTGGCTTGGTCAAGGCTTGAAAAATGGAACAATATTAAGCCGATAACGGTGCTAAAAGCAGCTAAATAGCAAAGCACAACTGGCTCGTAAAGTTTTATACGTTGAATGCTAGCAACGGCTATAAGCCCAGCCATCGTCGAGGCATAGGTAGCAATTAAAATAGGGATAAAAACATCGGTTGGGTCAGCAGCGCCCATTTGTGCACGATATGTGAAAATGGTCAGAGGGAATAGGGTGACAGCTGAGGTGTTGATCACCAAAAATAAAATTTGAGCGTTACTGGCCGTGTCTTTTAATGGGTTTATGGTTTGCAAGTGCTGCATGGCTTTTATACCTAAGGGCGTTGCCGCATTATCAAGCCCTAACATATTGGCAGACAAGTTCATCACCATAGCGCCCAAGGCAGGGTGCTTATCTGGAATGTCGGGCATTAGGCGTTTTAAAAGAGGGTTTAAAAAGCGTGTTAAATGGTTAATAAAACCACTTTTTTCGCCAATTTTCATAATCCCCATCCAAAAACATAAAACGCCGGTCAGGCCGAGAGAAATTTCAAATGCTGTTTTGGATAAGGTAAATGTGGCGAGGGTAATATCATTAAAAATGTTCATATCGCCGAGTATAAAAAGGCGATAAAGGCCGGTTAGAAAGGCAATGAAAAAAAAGCCAAGCCAAATAATATTTAACATAAAATAAAGGGCAAACCTTGTCTAAACAATCAGCAATCAAAGGGTAGGGTGTCTCCCTAAGTGATACGTTCACTTAGTCAATTAAACTGTAACATACCGGTACAATGGCAGATAAGAATATTAACGTTAATGATAACTTGAATAAATTATTAACAATTATGGCTCAGTTAAGAGATGTTGATAACGGTTGTCCCTGGGATGTGGAGCAAAGTTTTGAGACGATTGCGCCATACACAATCGAAGAAGCCTATGAAGTTGCTGATGCAATTCAGCAAAAAAACCTGCCTGCTTTAAAGGATGAATTAGGCGACCTTTTATTCCAAGTGGTTTTTCATGCACAGTTAGCTAAAGAGCAGCAGAGTTTTGAGTTCTCCGATATTGTTGACGCAATTTGCGATAAGTTAACCAGACGTCATCCGCATGTGTTTAATAATGAAATAACCTCGAAAGACGATTTAGCAAAAAAATGGGAAATACAAAAACGAGCAGAAAATAAAAATGAGACACGCAGCAGTGTGTTGTCCGGTGTCAGTTCCAATCAACCGGCAATTAATCAAGCCTACAAATTACAGAAAAAAGCAGCCTCGGTAGGGTTTGACTGGGATGAGGTTGGCGCTGTTGTCGATAAATTAGACGAAGAAATTGATGAGCTGAAAGATGAAATGGTACTTGAAAATAATCGTAAAAGAATAGAGGAAGAACTAGGGGATGTGTTTTTTAGCTGTATAAATTTAGCGCGTCATTTGGACATCAACCCCGAGTGGTCACTAAGGCTGGCTAATGAGCGTTTTACAAAACGATTTTCATATATTGAACAATCAGTAGAGCAAGCTGGAAAGGGTGTTGAAGAATGCTCCGCAAGTACACTGATGATGCTTTGGGAAGAAAGTAAAAGAAGTGGTTCTAGCGATTAAAAAAAATTAAATTACGCAACATAAGGAAAAGTTAGGACATTTCAAATGATTTTAGTATACTCAAGATTCAAGCTTGCTAGATAACTAATAACTATTATCATAAAGGATATGTTCTAACTGCTTGATTTTTTTGTTTATTTATAATGAGGAAAAGAGATGTCAGAAAGAGTACGCGGTATTGTTAAATGGTTTAATAATTCAAAAGGCTTTGGTTTTATTCAACCAGATGCTGGTGGTGAAGATGTGTTTGTTCATTTTAGAGCAATTCAAGGTGACGGTTTCCGTACATTAAAAGAAAATCAAGCCGTTGAATTTACAATTACTAAAGGCGACAAAGGGCTTCAAGCAGAAGAAGTTACTGGCTTAGAATAAGCGAAGTCTCGGCAGTTTTTTGCTGCCTTAGCGCTACATTAAGATTCCTGCTTTCAATAAAGATAGATTGTCTATTTTTATTGTTGGTAGGTCTTAGTGACATATTGCTCAACAATTTTCTGAAACTGTTCTGCGATATCGTTACCTTTTAAGGTGACATCTTTTTGTCCATCTATATAAACGGGTGCGACGGGTCTTTCGCCTGTGCCTGGTAAGCTAATGCCGATGTTTGCATTTTTACTTTCACCTGGGCCGTTCACAACGCAGCCCATGACGGCTACCTTCATATTTTCTACACCAGCGTATTGAGTTTTCCATTCCGGCATTTTATGGCGCAAAAATGATTGAATATCTTGTGCTAACTGCTGGAAATAATCACTGGTGGTTCTGCCGCATCCGGGGCATGAGATAACTGCTGGTGTAAAGGAACGTATGCCCATGGATTGTAATATTTCCTGTGCGACAACTACTTCTTGGCATCTATCTCCGCCGGGTTCAGGTGTTAAAGAAATACGAATAGTGTCGCCAATGCCTTGTTGAAGCAATACCGCAAGGGCAGCGGTGGATGAGACAATACCTTTGCTTCCCATTCCGGCTTCGGTTAAGCCTAAATGAAGCGGGAAGTCACACCGAGAGGCAAGGTCTTGGTACACAGATATTAAATCTTGAACGCCACTCATTTTGCAAGATAGTAAAATCTTATCTTTGGCTAAGCCTAATTCAATGGCTTTTTCTGCGCTTTCTAGCGCCGATGTAATAACCGCATCATGCATAACGGCAACAGAATCGCGAGGTGTGCTGGATCTGGAATTTTCATCCATCAAACGGGCCAACACAGATTGATCTAAACTGCCCCAATTAACACCAATACGTACAGGTTTATCATAGCGAATAGCGCATTCAATCATTTGAGCAAATTGAGGGTCACGCTTACTACCACGGCCAACATTGCCGGGGTTAATACGGTATTTAGCCAATGCTTGCGCGCAACACGGGTATTTTTCTAACAGTTTGTGCCCGTTAAAGTGAAAATCCCCCACCAAGGGTACATCGCAATCTAACGCGTCAAGTCGCTCTCTAATCGTGCTGACCGCAGCAGCGGCGGCCTCTGAGTTAACAGTAATACGCACTAACTCGGAGCCTGCTTTTGCTAACTGATAAACTTGCTCCACGGTTCGTTCAATATCAGCAGTATCTGTATTCGTCATAGATTGAACAACCACGGGGTGTTCATGACCTATTGAAACGGATCCGACCTTTACGGTTATAGCATTGCGTGTCATCGCTGTTTTTCTCATTTTATCTGTAAATATATCTGCTTCATTATATATGTTTGTATGGCTTATCCGTTAATGAAGAGCGCAAGAAGTTCAGATAGGGGGCGTAACAGTAATCGAGCGTACGAAATCAACAAAGTGGCTTAGAGCAATGTATTCAATACGGAGCTGTTCGTTTACTTAAATGTGCTGGCAAGATAATCTTGCTGAAGTAATTTAAAAACCGTTGGCGAACTGAAGGGGGTACGTGTGGTTATGTATCTGTTAAAAAACGATTAATTAAAGTAAAGGCACGATCAATAACACTAAACGGTGTGTAAAAGTGTGGTGAAAAACGAATCCCACCGCCACGCTTTGCACAAACCACTTGCTTTGAGGTTAAGTAGTCAAAAAGTTCATTTGTGTCATGCTTTGTGGGCTTAAAAACAATAATGTTATTGCCTTGTGCGTCTGGCTTGGTTAACAAGGTTAATGAGGGGCTTTGTTGTACCTTATCAATCACATACTGGCCACGCTCAATAAGGTTGTTGGCAACCGTATTCATACCAACTTCCAGTAGTAAACTAAGGCTTGCAGAAAGTGCATGTATGCTCAGCATGTTAGGGCTGCCACATTCAAATCGTCTTGCCGATTTTGCAGTACTCCATTCAAGGGCGTCATAATTGCCCATATCCTCAACCATATGCCAGCCATACTGAGTGAGTTTGAGTGTGTTAATACTAGATTGCCGACAATAAAAAAAGCCTAAGCCCTCAGGGCCAAGCATCCACTTGTGTCCATCGGCCATCACAAAATCGGCCTGATACTTCTTTACATCAATAGGGAATGCACCAACCGATTGAATAGCGTCTATACAGAATAGAACACCTCGTTGCTGGCAGGCTTCGCCTAAACGTTCAAGATCAACACGTAAGCCTGAGGCATATTGAACTGAGCTGATGGTTAGCAGTTTAGTTCGGCTATCAATATTTTTAATTAGCTCAGCAGTTGGGTCTTCTGTGTCTTTCAAGTGTGTTTTTATGACGCGAACACCCTGATTTTCAAGTGACTCCCACGGAATCATATTTGAGGGAAACTCTTCATCACTGGTAACAATAGTATCGCCATGAGCCCAATCCAGCCCATAAGCAACAAAAGAAAGGGCTTCAGAGGTGTTTTTAACTAAGGCAATTTCGTCGGCATTATCAGCTTGGATTAACTGAGCTAATTGGTTTTTTAAGTGCGCTTCAACGTTGAGCCAATTCGCATATTTCTTGGAGCCAATAGTAACGTTTTCGCGGCAAAAAGCATTGACGGCTTTTTCGGTACGAACGGGCCACGGAGCAACTGCGGCATGGTTAAGGTAGATTACATCATCGTCTAAATTAAATTCATTATTAAATTGATCAGTCATCTACATTACCCACTTAAGAAAATGAATATTCTATCCTTTTTTAAAAGTTCCTTATAGACTGACTTTATCTGCCAGATTAAATTTAAAAGAGGTGTGTTATGTTGATGATTGGACATAGAGGCGCAATGGGCTGTGCACCTGAAAATACACTCTTATCTATTCATAAAGCAATCGAGTTAGGCGCAGATTGGGTTGAAATTGATGTACATTGTGTCGCCGATAAACTGTTGGTTATTCACGATGAAACAGTTGATAGAACCACCAATGGACGTGGCAAATTAATTGATTATTCGTTTGAAGAACTTAGAGCCTTAGATGCAGGTCTTGGGCAAAGAATACCAATCTTACAAGAAGTGCTTGAGGTAACCGTAGGTAAAGTCGGCTTGAATATTGAACTGAAGGGCCTAGGCACAGGTAAAGTGTTAACCAGCTTGCTTAAAAAAACACCGGAAACTTACAAAAATAAAATGCTTGTTT
Source organism: Cycloclasticus zancles 78-ME (assembly GCF_000442595.1). NCBI lineage: Bacteria > Pseudomonadati > Pseudomonadota > Gammaproteobacteria > Thiotrichales > Piscirickettsiaceae > Cycloclasticus > Cycloclasticus zancles. Next base: position 1,126,990 of record NC_021917.1, read on the forward strand.
CATCATTTTTAATGCCGGAGCTTGAACAAGTAGTTAGGTTAAACCAACACGTTAAGATAGGTGTCTTGGCTGGTAATAATATCAATGAGTCTATTGCCTGGGCGACTAAATTAAAGGCTTTTTCAATACACCTAAGGTTACAAAAGGTAACGCCAAAATGGGTAGATAGGGCGCACGATTTGGGACTTAAGGTGTATGTTTATACTGTTAATAAAGTCGTGCAGATTAGGCGCATGAAGGAACTCGGGGTTGATGGGGTTTTTAGTGACTATCCAAATAGGTTAACTAGTTGATGTGCGGCAGTTTTTTTAATTGAGAACGTGTATAGATCAGCGTCACAATCATACTAATAAAAACAATACTGGCGACAGAGCCAAAAACCCATTCAATGCTATAGTCGAATTTTATGATGAGTAAATAATTGACGATAAAAGGTAATAATAATTGCCTGAAAAAACCCATGACAACTGGGAAGTCCGGTTGTTTTATAGCCTGAAGCGTTGCCACACTAATAAACAGAGAAACGTAGCAAAAAAAAGCCAATGCATCGATTCTTAAATAAGTGGTACCTATATCAATAATAGTATCTTGCTGACTAAAAAAACTCATCATCAGGGGTGAGAGAAAAATCATAACGGGAATACAAACAAGAGAAATAGATAAGCTAAGTATTAATCCCTTACGGTAAGTTTCAGCGATTCGTCGGTAATTTTTAGCGCCATAGTTCTGTCCTGAAATAGCTAAAACGGCGGCATTGAGGCCTAGGGCAGGGAGCAATAAAACTTGTTCAAGCCGTAAACCAACCGAATAACCGGCTATTGCATAATCACCAAAGCGGCTAACAAAACCAGTAATCATCAAGCTGCCAATAATCATAATGAAAAAATTAAAACTAGCCGGTAACACTTGTCTCAAAATAGCCAGTGAGACAAGTTTGTTCAAACACGGCAGGGGTCTGTAACCCAATTTCTTACATAAAATGTTGAGTAAATAAAGCGCCGATGCAAACTTAATAATTAATGTTGCCCAAGCGAGCCCGGCAACGCCCATATCTAGCCCAAAGGTTAATAATGGGTTTAAGCCCAAGTTAACAAAGAAACCTACAACTAACGCATTACGGTTAGACTTTGTGTCACCCAAGGCCATCAGCGCGCCAGCGCCAACAGCACTTAGAGAAAAAGCGACATTGCCGAGGATTAAGACTTCAATATAATCCCATGCTAGCCCAGTTATTATGTCGTTAGTGCTTAGCCAGTGGATGGCATCTTTTGCAAATAGAATCCCCGCAACTGTAATCACTAAAGAAAAAGCAAGGCCTAGGCCTAGACAGTTTCTAATAATGTTTTTTAATTGTTGAGGTTGCTTTAGGCCAAGTTCTGTTGAAACCATGACTGACGTGCCGTTTTGTAGGCCAGCCAAAAGTCCAATAAAAAGGTAAAAGACAATGCTTGAAATGGACAATCCAACCAAAGCGTCATCAGATACTTTACCGGCAAACCAGTTATCGGTAAGGTTATATAACGTGTTGAAAAACATCCCCATTGACGCGGGTATGGCAAGGCGAATTAAGTGCTGATAAATAGACCCTATGGTTAAATCTTGAGGCGGCTTAGAAGGAATCATAGGGTTTAATGAGTATTTTTTAATTATAGTTGGTTAAAAACAATGGCATCATAAAATACCAGAGTGGTTGTCATTAGTAGAAAAGTGAGTACAGCTTGTTTTAAGTCATCATTTATTAAGTATCTAACATAATGTGATTTGAGGCAGCAGTGTATAACGATACACTGGTTTGGTAACGTAGTTGTGATGACTATATGTTTAGTATAAATAAAAGGAGCGTAATGAGTATTCCCGTACCCAGCAACTGTATGAGTATTGATGATTTATCCATTGGTATGCGTAAAGAAAAAACCTATACGATTGAACACGAGGATGCGGTTCAATTTTCCAAAATGTCGGGTGACTGGAACCCTGCTCATCACGACGAGGATTACGCTGCACAAAGCATTTTTAAACAACGTGTCGCGCATGGCATGTTTTCGGTGATTCAATTTTCAGGTATTTTAGGCATGGACCTTCCAGGCTTGGGAACACTTTGGCTTAAGCAAAGTGTAGAGTTTTTAAGGCCGGCTTTTTTTGGTAATCAATACCGAGCAGTTGTAGAGGTTTTGGCTATTAATAAAGAAAATAATACGGTAACGTTTAGTACAGAATGTTTTGATCAGGAAGGTAATAAAATCATTACAGGTGAGGCGGTTGTAAAACCTATTCCGGCTAAATTAAAAGCAAAAACTAATTAAAGAGGGTTTATGTCAACATCTAAGGAAGAAAAGTTTGTACGGGAAGATGGGCCTGTTTTTTTATCAGGTAACCAAGCTTATTTACGTTTAGCCTTTGAGCAACAACGTCGTGACCGTGAAGCGGGTCTAAAAACCGGTGGTTTTATTTCAGGTTATCGCGGTTCACCATTCGGTAATTTTGATACCGAGTGTAGAGGGGTGGAATCGTCTTTAAATGAACGCGATATTCATTTTAACCCCGGTGTTAATGAAGCGATGGCCGCGACCGCTATTTGGGGTTCACAGCAGATAGATTTCTTTGAAGGCAATGAATTTGATGGCGCGTTTGGACTTTGGTATGGCAAAGGCCCGGGTGTAGATCAAGCAGCTGATGCACTTCATCATGCAAATTTATGGGGAACGAGCAAACACGGCGGTGTTGTTATGGCCGTGGGTGATGACCCTATGAGTCGATCATCCAGTATTCAACAACAAAGTGAATACGTTTTATCGGGCTTATGTATTCCGATTATGCATTGTTCATCGGTGCAAGATATTTATGATTTTGGCTTAATTGCCTATCAAATGTCGCGTTATTCAGGCGTCTGGGTTGCGGTTAAATCAGTGTCTGATATTGCCGAGTCTTGGTATATGGTGGACATTGACCCTAAACGCACAGAAACCGTACTGCCTGATTCCAGTGAATTCGTTATTCCTGACAGTGGCGTACATACCCGTTGGCCAGACCGCTCGGTGGATCAGGACGAACGTATTGTGAATGCGCGTTTGCCCGCTGTTAAAGCGTTTACTAAAGCAAACAAACTAAACAAAGTAACGCTGGATGCAAAACAACGCCGTGTGGGTATTATTACTGCCGGTAAAAGTTACCTAGATACCCTAGAAGCCTTAGATGATTTGTCCATTGATGAATCAATGCGCGATGAGCTGGGTTTAGCGGTTTTTAAAATAGCCGTTATTTGGCCAATGGAAGAAAGCTTGGTGCGTGAATTTGCAGAATCGGTTGATGAGATTCTGGTGATTGAAGAATCTCGCCCATTCCTTGAAACGCAAGTGAAAGATATTCTGTTTGATATGCCGATGGAGAGTCGTCCGTTGGTGATGGGTAAAAAAGGCCGTGACCAACAAACACAGTTCCCATCTAATGGTGAATTAACACCAGCGCTGATCTCTAAAGCATTAGTTAATTGGTTGAAGCCGTATAAAACCACAGACTCCATGACTCAATGGATTGAAGTGTTGGAAAATACCGATAAACAATTGAGTGTGCCACGCAATACGGTAGAACGTACGCCGTATTTTTGTTCAGGTTGCCCGCACAGTTCATCTACCAAATTACCAGATGACAGCACAGAACAGTTAATTGGTATTGGTTGCCATTTCCTAGTGGGTTTAATGGATAGAAAAGGTACTACCTATACGCAAATGGGTGGTGAAGGGGCTACTTGGGCAGGTGCATCGCCGTTTTTGGGTAACCGCCATACCTTTGTTAACTTGGGGGATGGAACTTTCTATCATTCTGGTTCTACCGCGATTCGTCAGGCGATCGCTTCAAACATTAATATTACCTATAAAATTTTATTTAACGATGCCGTCGCGATGACAGGCGGCCAATCGTTTGATGGCCCGTTAACCGTAGAAGGTATTACGCAGCAAATGCACTCAGAAGGTGCGGCTCGTATTGTAGTGGTTTCTAAAGAGCCAGAAGCATTAAATAAAACCGCATTTGCGCCCGGTACTGATTTGTATCACCGCAATGATTTACAAATGGTGATGAAAGAATTGGCCGACACTAAAGGCGTCACCATTCTTGTTTTTGAACAAACGTGTGCCACAGAGCTGCGTAGACGCCGCAAACGTAAATTGGTGGAAACACCGAAAAAATTAACCTTTATTAACTCACGTGTTTGCGAAGGCTGTGGTGATTGTGGTGTGCAATCGAACTGTCTTTCTGTGCAGCCGCTAGAAACAGAGTTAGGCCGTAAGCGTGTGATTGATCAATCTGGCTGTAATTTAGATTTTAGCTGCGTAAAAGGTTTCTGCCCAAGTTTTGTAACGATTGAAGGTGGGGAATTGGCAAAAGGTAGCTCCGTTAACTTATCAGATGATGTGTTCGCAGCCTTGCCAGAACCAACACCTAAGTCACTCGATGGCGTGTTTGGCTCCTTGGTCTGTGGTATTGGTGGTACCGGTGTTGTTACCATTTCATCAATGATTGGTGAAGCAGCCAAAGCAGAAGGCTTTGCCTCACAAGTGCTGGATTTAACCGGTATGGCGCAAAAGTTTGGCGCGGTATATTGCCACCTTAAAGTCGCTAATAATGTGGAAGAGCTTAATTCAACCCGTTTATCTATTGGTAAGGCAGACTTATTGATTGGTGCAGATATTGTCACCAGTGCGAGTGATGAAGGTATGTCGCGCTTGCGTGAAGGGCATACCAAAGGGGTGGTTAATTCACACGGTATTGTGACCGGCGCATTTACTCGCGATGGTGACTTTAGTATCCCTGTTGATGATATGAAGCAAGCGTTGGAACGTTTCACAGGTAAAGGCAATTGTGATTTCTTCGATTCAACTAAAGTATCTGAAACATTAACGGGCAACACCATTGGCGCCAATATGATGTTATTAGGCTTTGCATGCCAAAAAGGTTGGTTGCCGGTTAAACGTCAGTCGTTGGAAGACGCCATTACAGCAAACGGCGTAGCGGTTGCCTATAACCAGCGGGTATTTAAAATTGGCCGTTTAATGGCGCACGACCCAGATGCGGTTAAAACATTATTGGAACAAGGTGCTACAACGCCAGAGTGGGAAGTACTATCTGCCACTACCGATGAGTTGATTAGTCGCCGTGAGGCAGATTTGGTGGCTTATCAAAGCAAGTCATATGCTAAAAAATTCACAAAATTAATTGATAAAGTGCGTGAAGCAGAAGCAAAACTAGCGGGTGATAGCGATGAGATTACCCAAGCGGCAGCGCGGTACTTATATAAATTAATGGCCTATAAAGATGAGTTAGAAGTGGCCCGTTTATATACCGACGGCACCTGGGCGAATGAAGTAAAGGAAAACTTCTCGGGTGACTATAAAATTAAATTCCACATGGCACCACCGCTTATTTCCAAACGCGACCCGATAACGGGGCAATTGAAAAAACGAGAATTTGGTGGGTGGATGTTATCGGCTCTTAAAGTAGCGTCTAAATTTAAAGGCCTGAGACATACGCCGTTAAATCCATTTGGCTATTCTGCAGAGCGAAAAGAAGATAAAGCGCTGTTGAAACAGTATAAAGCGGTGTTAAACCAAATTATTACTGGCCTAACTGAGGAAAATAAAGAGGTTGCACTAGAAATGGCGCGCGTTCCTGAATTTGTTCGTGGTTATGGCCATGTAAGAACAGAAAGTGTTGAAGTGGCAGAAGGCCGCTGGAAAACCTTAGACAATCATTTTAACAACCCGATGAAAGTCATTAAAGTTAAAACAGGAACAACGGCTTAAATTTAAACGCAGGACGCATTAAAAGGCCTTAGTATTTTACTAAGGCCTTTTTTTATTCATCACAGACGTGCCGATCATCATAGCGTGCTTTATAATTTGTTTATGGAACCTTTAGCCTTCTTCAAATGCCTGTCCGACCAAACACGGTTAACCTGCCTGATGCTGATTCAGCAAGAAGGGGAGCTGTGCGTTTGTGAATTAATGGAAGCCCTGCAAGAAAGCCAGCCTAAAATTTCAAGGCATTTGGCGCAACTACGTAAATTTAATTTATTGTCCGATAGGCGACAAGGGCAATGGGTTTTTTATCGTATTAACCCATCTTTACCAAGCTGGGCGACAGATATATTAAATACAGCGGGTGCGGTTCAATCACCTTTAATCAAAGAAAGCCTGAATAATTTATCCCTAATGCGATCGCGCCCTGAGCGCGACCAAGCCTGCTGTTAATCGTTTAATCGATCTTCTGAATCAGTATTTTGCTTTTATTTTAATATTTTTATATATATATGGATAATCATATATGTATAATTCCATATATACTCTTTCTACCACCGATAGTTAAAAAAAGGCTGAACAATTATGACGATAAAAGTAGGTATTAACGGCTTTGGCCGAATGGGGCGCTTATCATTAAGAGCAGGGTTTGGCACGGAGCAAATAGAGTTTGTGCACATTAATGACCCAGCGGGCGATGCTGCAACCTTGGCGCATTTATTAAACTTTGACTCTGTGCATGGCCGTTGGTCTTACGAGGCGAGTCATTTAGATGATTGCATAATAATTAATGGCCAACAGATCAGTACAAGCCGACATACAACTATTAGCGATACAGACTGGTCAGGCTGTGATGTGGTTATTGAAGCGTCTGGAAAAATGAAAACCAAAGCACTGTTACAACCGTATCTTGAACAGGGCGTTAAGCGTGTCGTGGTTACAGCGCCAGTCAAAGAAGAGGGCGTGTTAAACATAGTGATGGGGGTGAATGATAATCTGTTTAACCCTTTGGAACATAAAATTGTAACCGCCGCTTCTTGTACCACTAACTGTATAGCGCCGGTGGTTAAAGTTATTCATGAAAATTTGGCTATTAAACATGGCTCAATCACCACCATTCATGACCTAACCAATACGCAAACCATACTGGATGCACCACATAAAGATTTAAGGCGTGCTAGAGCCTGTGGCATGAGCCTTATTCCTACCTCAACGGGTTCAGCAACGGCTATTACGCATATTTTTCCAGAGTTAAAAGGCCGTTTAGATGGCCATGCAGTGCGTGTGCCATTAGCCAATGCATCACTTACCGATTGTGTGTTTGAGGTGGAAAAAAGCACAACAGTGCAAGAGGTTAATCAGCTACTAAAAACAGCAGCAGAGAATGAATTAAACGGCATTTTGGGGTATGAAGAACGCCCCTTAGTGTCTATTGATTATAAAACCGACCCACGTTCTAGCATTATCGATGCACTATCAACCATGGTGGTAAATGGCACACAGGTAAAACTATACGCTTGGTACGATAACGAATGGGGCTACGTTAACCGAACCATTGAGTTGGTTCGCAAGGTAGCCACAGCTAAGGAACCAATAAACTAATATGCGTAGCTTGCAATCACTGTCTAGTGATATTCAACAATACCTCATTATTACAGGTAATTATTGGGCCTTTACGCTAACAGACGGTGCATTAAGAATGCTGGTGGTTTTGCACTTTCACGAGCTGGGTTATACGCCATTAGAAATTGCCCTATTATTCATTTTTTACGAAGTATTTGGCATTATCACCAATTTAGTGGGTGGTTGGTTAGGCGCTATTATTGGTTTAAATACCACCATGAACATTGGCTTGGTCTTGCAAGTGCTAGCCTTGTCAATGTTATTGGTAGCGCCCGAAATGCTCACAATAGTTTGGGTAATGGCCGCGCAAGCCATATCCGGTGTGGCTAAAGACCTTAATAAAATGAGCGCTAAAAGCGCCATTAAATTACTGGTTCCCAAAGAGGCAAACAAGACACTGTATAAGTGGGTGGCTTTATTAACCGGCTCAAAAAACACCTTAAAAGGGGTTGGCTTTTTTCTAGGTGGTTTACTGCTTAGCCAATTTGGTTTTCATAATGCGATACTCATTATGGTGGTTGGTCTATTAATAGTTTGGCTAACAAGCTGCGTTTTATTAAAAAAAGAACTCGGCAAAGCCAGCAGCAAACCTAAATTTAAACACCTGTTCTCGAAAAGTTCGGCCATTAACTACTTATCTGGCGCACGCCTTTTTTTATTTGCAGCAAGAGATGTGTGGTTTGTAGTGGCCTTACCGGTGTATTTAACGGCACAGTTTAATTGGGACTATTCGCAGGTCGGTAGTGTTATGGCCTTATGGGTTATTGGCTATGGCGTTGTTCAGGCACTAGCACCCAGATTATCCGGCCAACAACAAACAATTAAAAAGGATAGCCAGCATTTGCATCAATGGGCGGTTATTCTGTTTATCATTCCCATGTTAATGGCAATAGCACTGCATTACGAATTCCAAATAAGTACCACCTTATGGCTTGGTTTAGCCGCTTTTGGTGTGTTATTCGCCATTAACTCATCACTACATAGTTACCTAATAGTTAGCTATGCTAATAGCAATGGCGTATCGCTAGATGTTGGCTTTTACTACATGGCTAACGCGGCAGGTCGGTTGTTGGGCACTGTTTTATCTGGCTGGCTGTATCAATATTATAGTTTTGAAATATGCCTATGGGTCTCTGCGGCCTTTATATTATTTTCGGCGATTATTGCAAAAGCATTGCCGGAAAAAGGGTGAGATCCATTTCTGTACCTAAAAGAAATAGGTGCTATATTTAACAAACGGATTTAAATGTGTATCAATCAAGCCATATCCACTTTTGGCCATTAATATGCAAAAACATGGAAGTACTATCCACCTATATACAATTAATACGTGGATAATGGGTTCCGCTTATTAATACTGTTATGCTCTCAGGAAGGTTTATGCGTAATCTAGTCATTTTACTATTTTCTTTATCGTTTTGTTGTAGTGTGCAAGCAGAATATTGCCACATGGTTCGTGACAATAGGTACGATGTAGATATTGGGTATATGTTTATTTCGGTATCTCAAATTGAGGCAACTGAAAAACTGATTACTCGTGAGCGTGGCAACGATACCCTTATTACAGATACCTCCCGAAGACTTTTTAAAGAATTTGGTCTGCCTGATGTCAATAGTATCGTTGAACTCAATGTGAATTCTTCCATGGTGGGAGATTTTAATAATTTACTCAGTGAAGATGGATTAAATGAAATTGCCAAATCACCTTATATTGATAAGGTCTCATTTACAGAGCAAGGAAAACGCATAGTAAACCGTTCGCTGCAAACCTATCGTTTGAACTTCAATCTTTTACTAAGCAAGGGAACAACCGTGAAAATTCTCGGGTATCGTATGATATATGCACCCACAAAACGGAAGGAAACACCTTACATTGAAAAGTCTTTGGCTGCACTTGTTAAAATCATCAAGTGTTAGCATAACAAACGGCTGCACCGGACAAATTTCCGCTGTCACCTTTTTTGCAAAAACACGCAAAAAATCCGCCATCAAAAATTTGCTCGGTGAGCCGGGCGTTAGAATCTAGAGAGGCATCATGCGAATTTCATTGCTACTTCTAATTTTTTGTATTTCAAGCAAAGCATATTCGGATTATGGGGTGCCGTTTATATTTCAAAACTGTCATCCTGAACTTGATTACGCTTCGTTTGAATTTGATTATGTTAATAACCCTGAAAATATCTTCAAAGAAGGATCGCGAGAGCTACGTGATGAAGTGAAAGCCAGTTTATTAAGAAAAGGGGTTATTTTCCCAGAAATCATAGAATCATCTGAGTGCTCATTAAAAGGGGCAAATATCCGTGTTTGGACTGAAGGGAAAAATTTTTTATCAGTCTCAATTAATGGTAAAGTCTATATCGATAACATAGATTTAAATCATAGAGGGTTTTCTTTCGAGAAATTTACCATCGATGGCGATCAGTATCCTTCTGGCTCTGAGTCAGGATTCATGAAGCTATGTTACTATGAAAAAACCAAGGACTCTTTCATGAAGCAAATGTTTTCCATAACGTCAAAATACCCTAGCGAAAACATATTAAATTTCAAATCTCTTCGTGAAAACACAGAAAAGAAAGATCGCAACAATAGTTCTGCTCCAAAAACCTGTTCACTTTTTGACAGATTCTAACAAGCGGCTGTAGCATCGGCCGCAAAAGACGCGGCCTAGGACGCTCACTTCGTTCGCGCCGCTAAGCCGAGCGTTAGTACACTTCGTGATTTCTATGTTTTTGAAGTATTTGGTGCCAAAGTTGAACGCCCCATCTAAAGCATTTTGGCGTTTTCCGGTTGGCTCAAACTTCAACGTGCAGTATGCTTTACTTCATCAGTAAACGATAAATAGTGCCAAGGGCGGGCAATCAGAGACATAGGGAAATGAGTGCAACTCTTCAACAAAATTTCACCACTCAATCGCGGAGTTTCTTGTCAGAGTTGGCTATTCGTCAAGGCGTGAAGTCCAACTTATCAACTGCCGGAAATACAGTATTTACCCCGAAGCGTTGGTGTTGTCTGGCGTTTACTAACAAGCGCCAGCAATCCGACATTTATTCCGTGTCTTCGTTTGTGTACGCTGCGCTTATAACACAAACAAAGCCACTCCATAAATGCGGTTGTGGCGGGCGTTAGGATTTTGAATCATCAAAGTCTTCTCTAGATTTAATAACCTCGCTCATATGTAATAGTTGCCATTGATTAATCACTTGATAAACGGGAGTAAGAGTTAGTCCTAATTTAGTGACAGAATATTCAACACGAGGAGGGATTTCCGCATAGGCTTTTCTATTAACAAGGCCATCACGTTCTAGCTCACGTAATTGTTGTGTTAACATTTTTTGAGAAATATCAGGGATATTGACTTTTAATTGGTTAAAACGCAGATATGGCTGTATTGTTAATGCATGCATTATCATGTTTTTCCACTTACCTCCTATAATTAGTAATGCATCGCGTACTTGGCAGTCGCCAGTTTCATTGTTTTTTGATAAACGTTCAGAAGGTTTTTTCATAGTTACTATTTGGTGCCTACTTTCATAATAAAACTAAGTATATATAATAAACTTAGTTTGTAAATTACTTAAGGTGAGAGGTTTAAGATGAAAGTATTAGCATTTGGCGCAAGCAGCAGTAAAAACTCTATTAACAAACAGCTGGCAACCTATACAGCAAGCCTTTTTGATAAAGCAACAATAGAAGTTTTGGACTTAAATGACTACGAACTTCCACTATTCAGTGAAGATAAAGAAGCCGAAATAGGTAAGCCAACATTAGCCCGTGACTTTTTCGAAAAAATTGGTTCCTGTGACATCCTCATCATTTCATTTGCTGAACATAATGGTTCTTACACAGCCGCATATAAAAATCTATTTGATTGGTGTTCTCGTATTGATATGAAAGTTTACCAAGGTAAACCTGCTATATTTTTATCCACGTCACCAGGGCCTGGAGGAGCCAGCAGTGTTTTGTCATTAGCACAAGAATCTAGTTCGTTTTTTGATGTTAATATTAAAGCCAGCGTTTCCGTTCCTTCTTTTTATGATAATTTTGATATGGAATCATTTTGTATTAACAACATGGAAATAAAAAAACAATTGATAAATGCTGTCTCAAGTGTGGTGCTTTGAAAATTCTAACAAGGCCAAGCACAATAGTGCAATGCAAAAAGCGCATTGCACTGGACAGCCTACGCTGCGCTTCGGCTGCCTGTGTTGGCGGCGTTAGGAGACAAGAAAAAATACATGGAACGACTAATCATCATTATCGTACTCCTTGTTATCTTTGGTTATGGCCTTGTAAAAATAGGCCTTAAATTAAAGAATCAATATGAAAGGCTTGCTTTTGCGGATGAGTTTTTGGAAAAGCTAAAATGCTATGTGGATAGTGTAGGTAGAAATCTGGATGATTATGGATGGATGATTCATAGATCTAATAAAATGCAAAGCCATCTGGGAAGTCTTGGCATTATCCATAGTTACAAGCCACCCTATCAAAATATTATGTATAGCAATTATCCGATAATGCTTAATATGCTACCTGATCTTCGTTCTTCAATTGAGGACGAAATATTGAGATCAGTAGCATATCAATACGCCAATTCTCTTCAAGAAACATTAGTCAGGCATATTGGCTGCATCGAGGATAATTTAGATTTTTATAAAAAGGAAATAAAAAACCCATTTAAGTGGTTACGGGAAGGAGTTCGTGAGATTGTAGCCGTTCCTGCTTATTTATTAAGTTGGCTTGGTATTGTTAGTGAGTCTTTTGTGCGCAAATTTATTTCGAGCGTATTTTTTAAAGCAATTTCTGGGCTTATTGCGTTAGTGGGCTTTGTAAGCGCAGTAGTCACTATTGTTATTGGATGGGAAGAATTTGCTCGGAAATTAGCAAGTCTCCTAACAAGCGCGTAAACATGGACGAATTTTTCAGTCGCTACGCTCCTTACAAATGCGCCAGTTACGCTTGTCGTTAAGTGTATATACACATGAAAACTATCGGAGAATACCCAAAAAGTTTATTTAGAGTTTTTGATAAACTCGAATATGCGCAGCAGTTCTTGGACGGATATCTACGCTTTGGAACAGTGTTAGGGTATACCGAAATAGAGGATAAAGGCCGTAGAGATCAAACTGAAGGTACTGGTCATATAGTTAACGAAGGCTCAGACACAAAGATAAAATTTTGCTCGAACATATTCTATACCTTGTGCTGTCACTTAACGCTGGAAGCTGCACTCGAAACTGGGCATGGAATATATATAGTAGAAATATTTAATCCCTTGCACCTAGCGGAAGATATCACAAGAGTATTACGTAGCTCATCAGCTAAGCATTTTGGTGGTATTGAGGGGGTTTCAATTCAATACGACAAAGGTGAAGTGGTTGAAGGTAAACTTTCTAGCTATGAAAAAAGCCGGCTTACATATTGCCAAAAGCCCGTATCTTATACCCATGAAGAAGAGTTTCGTTTTGTTTTCTGCCGTAAGGAATTTGCTGGTACTTATCTATTTATAAAAGTGGCTGGGGGAGTTTCTGGTGTCATTCAACAACACACTTAACAAAGCAAGGCAGTCTGACGGCTTTTTCGTTACTTGTTTTGCGGTTTACGCTACGCTACCACAAAGCAATCCACTACAAAGCCGCAGCTGCTTGCGGCGTTATGCCTTTGAGAAAGTGTAATGAATGACGAAGTAGAAGCAAAAATTGAATTTCAGAAGGTCATAGGTGAGGCCAATCCAGGTGGATACCAACCTGTAAGGTTTACTCAAGTTAAATATAAAGCTAGCCCTACTGCCCATATCGATATAAGGCAATTTCAACGTGCTCCCGGCAATGAAGAAGATGACGGTGATAAATATTATCCAACTAAAAAGGGCTTTAGATTTCCCGAGCGGGAATTTAGAAGAGTCGTCGAGAAATATGCATTGCTACCTGAGACATATGTACACGCACTTATAGTTGAAAAATGTTTTTCCTTACTTAACAGTCAGGAGTTTGAAAGTGCAGTACTACAGGCATTCAAAGCAATAGAAACCAGTGTGCGAAAAAAAATCGGAGCACCTCCAGAGCTATTTGGTACACGACTTTTACGCAAAGCATTTAACCCTGATACTGGCGTATTAACGAATTATGGTATTCCAAAATCTGAAAGAGATGCATTTTGTAATTATATATGTGGTGCTTTTAGTTATTATCGAAACCCAAGCTCTCATAGAGATATTGACATGGATTTTGTTGGTGCATTCGACAAAATCGTCGTCGCAAGTGACCTATTAAAAACAATTGAATCATCGGAGCTTAATGATAGCAATCAGGCATAACAAACATTTCAAAGCGGACGCGCAAAAAGCCGCGCGCCCTTTAAATTAAGCGTTAGCTTCTTAAACAAGGATGATCATGAAATTAGAGTCAGTCAGAATTCAAAACTTTCGATCTTTTAAAGACGAGACCGTAAACTTTGATGATTATAATTGCTTTGTTGGGCCAAATGGAGCTGGCAAATCAACAGTGATGAATGCATTGAATGTATTTTTTCGACAACATAAAGATTCTAAAACCGACTTAAGCAAGCTTTCCGCTGACGACTTTCACCATAAAAATACGAGCGAACCGATCTCAATTACGGTAACTTTCAAAGACCTCTCAGAAGAAGCGCAAAAAGGGCTAGCTGATTATGTAAGGCTGGATAAGTTAGTTGTTACCGCCAAGGCTGAGTATGATGAAGGAACAGAGAGAGCAGAAGTAAAACAATTTGGTAATAGACTTGGTATGACTGAGTTCAAAACTTGGTTTGAGGCTGAAAAATCTAAGAAACCAGCAAAGGAATTAAAGGAAATCTTTGCTGGCTTACGAGAAAAATGGCCGGAAATATCAACAGCAAACTCAAAAGCTGATATGGCTGAGGCACTTAACTCTTTTGAGGCTGCGCACCCTGAGAGTTGTAGCCTTATTCCTAGTGAAGATCAGTTCTACGGTGTTTCGAAAGGTGCTAATAGACTTGCCCCGCATTTACAATGGGTATTTGTCTCCGCATCAAAAGATTTTTCCGAAGAAGCCGAGGAAAATAAAAACTCTGCCCTTGGCCAACTATTATCAAGAGCCATAAGATCAAAGGTAAACTTCACTGAAAAAGTCACCGGTTTACGAAATGATCTAAAGCAAAACTATCAATCAATGTTAGAAGCAGAACAAGGCGTTCTTTCTAGTATATCTGATTCGTTGGAAACTAAGCTAAAGCTATGGGCTAATCCGAGTGCCACGGCAAAAGTTCTTTGGAAAAGTGATGCTGAGAAAGCTATAAAAATAGAAGAACCATTTGCTCATATACAAATTGGAGAAAAAGGATTTGAGAGTGAATTGGCACGTTTTGGTCATGGGATGCAGAGGTCATACCTATTAACTCTACTTCAAGAGCTAGCCGATATTGATGACGAAAACGCTCCTACGCTTATTATGGCTATTGAAGAGCCGGAGTTGTACCAACACCCTCCTCAAGCGAGATACCTTTCTGAAGTATTACAAGAATTAGCAAACGACAATTCTCAAATTGTAGTCTGTTCTCACAGTCCGTATTTTATACCAAGTGATGATTTTCATGCAGTGAGAATGGTTAGAGAGGTTGGTTCTCCGATTTCTTCATCTGTAACATCTTTAAAATATGATGACTTAGTTAAAGAGCTTACGGATGCTGGTGAGAAAGAAGTCAAAGAAAGCGGTATGATCGCTAAGCTTTACCCAACATTGCGACCTGAAATTAGTGAGATGTTCTTTAGCAAGAAATTGATATTAGTCGAAGGAATAGAGGATGTTGCTTATTTAACCTCGTATATTCAGTTGATGGGTAAATTGTCTGTGTTTAGGCGTTCTGGATACCACATCATTCCTGTTGGTGGAAAGAATGAACTAATCAAACCCCTTGCGATAGCGAAACTTCTTGCTATCGAAGTTTTTGTAGTTTGTGATGCAGATACGGACAAAACGAGAGATTCTGAAATAAGCAAACATAAGAAAGACAATGCTGCTATTTTGCACCTCTTAGGCCACGACAAAACAGAGAATTGGCCTAGTAATGATGTGAAAAAATCTAACCTTAGAATGTGGAAAACAAATATAACAAATACCATAGGCCCGGAATTTGGTGAAGATTGGAAACGACATGAAGATCAAGCTGCCGCTTTTTATGGAAATGCAGGTGGATTGAAGAAAAATCCTTTGGCTGTTTCAAGGGCTCTAGAAAGTGCTTGGGAAGCGGGCTTAAAGTCAGATACATTACAAAATTTAGTTAATAATATTCTTGGTTCCAGCGAACCAGAAGCTAACAAGTCAAATCAGCCAGACAGCGCAAGCGCTGCTGCTGTTTGAGGCGTTAGCATTCTAAATTAGCAAGTTGCAATTATAACCAAAGGAAAAACGATGACAGATAGAGAAAGCTTTGGCAGTGTGAGCCTTGTACGGCAAGGAGAGCATAGGTTTTATTCTTTTACCATGCCAAGTGATGTACTTGCAGAGACATGTTTTGTCGTTAATCGTGATGAAAATCTTATCGAGGGGTTTCAACGTGAGTTAGATAAAAAAAGAGCCTCAGAAATAGCGAGTTATATTGATTCTGGCTTAGGTACAATTCCTAGTTCAATTGTACTTTCAGCCCAAGAAGACAGTGGTTTTATATACGATTCCAAAAAGAAATCGGTTAGTTTTGATAAAATTAGTAAAGCATTTTTAATTATTGATGGTCAGCATCGAGTTTATGGTTTTAAGCTTGCGAAAACCGCACTTAGAATCCCAGTTGTCGTTTACGAAAATCTTTCCAAGCGTGATGAGTCTAGATTGTTTATTGATATTAACTCTAAGCAAAAAGGGGTTCCTACAGAGCTACTGCTAGACATAAAAAAAATGGCAGAGTATGAGAGCGATACAGAACAATACCTTAGGGAGCTGTTTGATATATTTTTAAATGAAAATGACAGTGCGCTATACAACAGGCTGTCAGCATCGAAAAGAGTGAAGGGAAAAATAACCCGGTCTGTTTTTAATACTGCTGTTAAGCCATTGGCAAAAGTATTTGGTAACAAAAGCCCTGATGAAATATATGAAATATTTAATTCCTATTTAGTGGCTTTTAATGAAGGAGTTTTAGTCCCCCATCATTTAGAAGAGCAAGCGTTTAATACAACAGTATTTAAAGCGATCTCAGGTTTCTTTCCGATAATTACAGCAAGAGTAAAAGATAGATTTGGAGCAATCTATTCTGTTGATAATTACTATGAATTTACTCAAATTACTGGTCAACGGATAAAGCCTGCCAAGATTGAAAATCCTACGAATGCATATAAACCTATTGTCGATCACCTAGAAGAGTCATTAAAGCAGGAGTTTACTCTATAGATGACGCCTGAAATTAAAATACTTCACCAACTTTCTATGAATGAAATATTTGAAGTAAACTCCTCAACCGAGTCGGATTTAAAGGCTTGGGTTGCGAATGGCCACTATCTTCTTTCGAATACATTAGTACCTTCTGCAAGAAATAGAACTGTTGAATTTGAACTTCGATTTCAGCAAAAAGAAATTCTCCACATATCATTAGCAAATGACTGCAATAGGTTTGCTCAAGCGGCTATAGAATCAATGTGGAGCATAGGAAAAGTTAGCCAATTACCTAAAAGTACAAGTTGGGCTTCAGTTCAAATGTATTATGCGGCCTTTTTTTCAGTACACGCTATATTGCGTATTTTTGGACAAGCTTGTAGCCAGTTGGAAAATGACCATGTTGACAAAGTATTGGAAATAGCGAAGGCAACTGAGCTTGATGGTGGTGTTACAAGTATAGAAAATGGCTTTTATTTTTCTTCAATTTCCAATAACGAAATGAAATTTAAGAAATTAAAAGATTCCCATGCTGATACATGGTCATCATTTTCAGGGTTGCTAATATGGTTGATTGATAATGTTTCTAATACGACAGGTTTAGGGGCGCATAAATCAGAAGCGGTAACATTAATATCAAATATCAAAGCGGCAATACATAAATCTGGTGCAGCTAAAGGTAATTGGCCTTCTCAAGTTAGAAATAAGGTTAATTATCAACACACTCATGGCGTATGGTACCCCTACAAAGGTGCAATACATGACCAAGAAGCAGTTCTGAGAAACTCAGAATGGATGAAAAACCCTAGCAGCTTTGATTTGAGTATTAATGGTAATGATATTTCACTTTTATATAGTTTAAGTAACTCTATATTATCGTTGATGTATCACTTAATGAAATATGGCTATGACCGCTCAGGGAAGGTTTCACTGCCCTTAAAAAATGGTACATTTCGATTAATTAACCAGCTTCAAGCCGCCTAATGCTAACAAGGCGCTGCTGTCGGACAAATTTTCCGCTGAGCTCCAAATTTGCCGCAGAGCGCGGCGTTAGCTTAGTATAACCATTAGATAGATAAAATTAATATGAAAAAGTTTTTTTTGATTTTAGCTTCAGTTTTTGCCTTAATTTCACAGGCATTTGCTGAAAATCACATTAAGTATAATAAAGAGTTGGATGGGTTTGAATACCCATTTGAAGTTAAGACATTCGATCTTGGTTCTCAAAGTCAAAATTTAAAAATGCGATACATGGATATTGGGGATAAAGATGCACGAAAAGTAATTGTCTTATTGCATGGTAAAAATTTCTCAGGTTATTATTGGGAAAAAGTCGCAAAAGATCTTTTAAAGAAAAAGTACAGAGTGCTTATACCTGATCAAATTGGCTTTGGTAAATCCTCAAAACCAGATTACTATCAATATAGCTTTGGGCAGCTGGCATTAAACACTAAATCATTGTTGGATGATTTAAATATCAAAAAATTTGATCTTGTGGGTCACTCAATGGGGGGTATGTTAGCTACAACATTTGCTGTTAATTATCCTGCATCAGTTAATAAACTCATTCTGATTAACCCTATTGGCTTAGAGGATTATGGAAAGTATGTAGAGTTCAAAGATGTTAACTTCTTCTATAAAAGAGAGCTTGCTACAACACTAGATAAAGCTAGAAGCTATCAAAGTAAGAATTATTATGATGGAAAATGGTCCAGCGAATACGAGAAGCTTTTAATTCCCTTAAAAGGAATGCTTGCAGGGAAAGATTGGGAAACTGTTGCTTGGAATAATGCTTTAACTTATGGCCCTATTTTCTCCGAAAATATAGTGAGTAGGTTTTCACAAATTAGGAATGAAACTTTCTTAATCATTGGTACTAGAGATAAAACGGGGCCTGGTAGAGGTTGGTTAAAAGAAGGTGTCACTAGAAAGTTAGGCGAATATAATGATCTCGGAAAAAGCACTAAAGCTATGATTAAAGACTCAGTGCTTATTGAGTTGGACGGGGTAGGTCATATGCCTCATTATGAAAACTATAACGTATTTATTAAAGCTTTCTATAAAGCGATTGATAAATAATAATAAAAATATCATCAAGTATAAAACGGTTGAGCAAAGCAAACGAATGAGTTGTTGAGCATGAGCTGTATAAACGTTTAGGGAAAAGCAGCTAGCTACGTGGCGAAGCCTACCGTGCATTATTTGATGGTGAGGTTCTGCAAAAAAAATCTTCAAGCAATACGCGAGGTAACTAACAAACTTTGGGTGTTAGGCAGTGATTCTTTTAAAGAAACGATAAAGGCTAAAATTAACCGACCCATGCATCCAAGGAGCAAAGGGGGGTGATAGGAAATCGAAAGCGTTTAAAAATAAAATCAATCGAGTCTGACACTATTGATTTTGAATAGACTAAACAACAATGGGTAAGGGGCGTATAGAGATGAAATATTTTGTGGCATTGTTAATGATTGGTTTGTCGAATTATTCTTACGCATTCGACAGAATCACGCTCATACCCGATGGAAAAATTTCATTTCAGAACCCGATAAATTATAATGCCCCTTTCAAAAAAGCGTATTTTTCTGAGCTTGAGGCTGGCGACAATCTGTCTCAAGCAACGGTCATGCTTCATGGTAAAGATCGCGAAAACTATCGAGTTGCTCTGCAGCTTGAAACGAGTTTATCAGTCAATGCCGAAGGCCCACATCTTGACTTAACGGAGTGGAAACACTGCACGACCAAATGGCATCGGCTTAAGATCGCTGACAACCATACAGTGTTATTGCCGAATTTTGATGCGGTGAATGTGGACTGCTTTCCAGAAGTCACGCATGATGAAATAAATGCGGCGGTATTGGCGAAAGGCGGCGAGGAGTGGGTAAGGATACTTAATGGAGAAGGTTGGCCAGAAGGTTACAGTCCCGTCGAGGTTTCGCTTAGCACGGCACGCATTAAAATAGAAAAATTAATTAATACACAATGGCAGGTCGTAACGGTAATTAATATCGCCATTGCGATGGGGTGTTAAATGAGTATGACAACACATGAAACGGTTTGTTTTGAGCCCATATTACAGAGAGATTTATATGATGAATTTTAAAATAATCGCCTTCGCTTTCATCGTCGTACTACTTCAAGGGTGTGCAAGCGCTCGAACGAGTTACGAATCCTTAATTGAAACGAGAGGCGATGACTCGGCTATTTATTTAGCCGTCGGCGAAACCAAAGAAGTTTTAAGCATTAGCAATGGTTTTCCTGGCTGGTGGGGAGTCTACCCTGCAATCGTCTCATTCTCGCCTGAAACTGCCAGTGTGAACTGCGAAGCAAGTAAGTGGAGTGAAGTGTGTTATTTGACGGCGAATGAAGTTGGTGAAACCTGGTTGACCTATGGCAATCAATACACTATTGATATTAGTGCGCCTGAATCTCAAGCGAATAAAACAAAGGTTATTATCAGTCCAAAGTAACGGTTTGATATAAGGGCAATGTCGTATCGCTTGTATGGCGATACACCAAATGTGAGATAGGGTATAGAAAGCATGAAGAGTATTCGCGGTATTGTCAGTCTTCTTTTATTAAGCAGCGCTAGCTATACGCAAGCAGCATTGCCACCTTCCGCCGTCAATTTGAGAGACTTGGATACGATGGTGCTGTTTATCAAAACACATCAACGCGTGGCTCAGTCGTTAAAACAGATTGACCTTATATCGCTGACTATCTTTTTTGATCGTGACTGCGAAGCACATTTTGAACGGCAAACACCCAGCTTTTTGACACGAGCTATGCCGGGGCCACAGCCTAATATAAAATTCAAAAGCAGTAACTGTCCCATCGTTGAACGTGAATGATCGGTTTCTGCCATGAACAATTGGGGTTAGAGTAAAATAAAATCTTCAAGGTCTTGAAAAATATAGTAATTTAAAAATAAATCGATCCTGACCCTATTGATTCTCGATCCTAGAGAGTCCGAGCGTTATGTGCTTTAGAGCTAACTGTAATCAACTGAACACTTGCATTTATAAAGCTAACTGACAGTAAGATGAAAAAATTATTTAGTCTTCTTTTTATAATATTACTAGTAACATTAGTTACTTTTAAAACTGCCAACGCTTGGTTTAATCACAGTGATGAGGTGGCTGAGAATAAGGAAATTATTGTTCTTCTTCACGGCCTAGGTCGAAGCAATACGTCAATGTGGTTGCTAGCTTCTCGACTTGAAGATGCCGGGTATTATGTTCAGCGTGTGGGGTACAGTTCTTTACATCAAAAGCCTGATGAAATCTTGCAAGATATCAGTTTACAAATTAACCAATGTTGCCAAAATCATACTCAAAACGTTAATTTCGTAGGGCATTCACTCGGAGGGTTGATGGTTAGAGCTTACCTACAAAATAATAAGGTAGAGAAACTGGGAAGAGTCGTTTTATTGGGCACCCCAAATAAAGGCAGCAAAGCGGCTGACCACTTCAGTAACAGTTGGTTAATGGATATTCTCGGCCCAACAGCTAAAGCCTTAGGTACCGATGATAAGAGTTTTCCAAAATCACTAAAGCCTCCATACTATCCCGTGGGTATTATTGCAGGAGAGCTCAAGAGTAAATTGAATGACACGGTTATACCAGGAAAAGATGATGGACTTGTTTCGGTAGAAGCCACCAAGATTGATGGTATGACAGATTTTATCATTATAGAAACGGGTCATTCCATGATGCGTTATGACGGTGAAGTGGCAGATCAAACCATTGAATTTATAAAAAATGGTGTGTTTAAAGAGAAATAAAACACATAGCCAGTCGTTCAGGCGTGATCTGAGGCTTCCCACCAATTAATGGACCCTATTGGTTTTATGTTCTGGTCTACGTTCCGCTTTGGGGTGGCTTCGCCACTGTAGCCAAAACGCTACCACAGACCAAACACAACGGACAAAAGCACTGTATTTACAGGTGCCCGGTTTTTACGTAAATCAATGCGCCATTTTCTTTGGTAAAGGGGGTATGTCGACTCAGGTGTGGGCTGCGTAACCATGAGCCTTGAGGATAGCTGCCATGCTCATCATGAAAAGTACCCTCTAATACAAAAATCTCCTCTCCACCCCAGTGCTGGTGGGTGTTGAATTGCGTGTTAGGCGCCCATTTTACTAACGCTACGTGCTCACTTCCAAATTCATGCAGCGGCATGACGCTTAGGCCATCGACTAGCCCTGGATGCCATGATTGTGTTTGGGTATCGATGACTTTTTGTTGTGTATCTGCTTCATCAAATTGTTGTAGTTTGACGAAAATAGTTGCGCCTTCTTTGCCTATTTTAGGTGTGTGTGATGTGCCAATGGGGTTTCGTACATAACAGCCTTTACCATAGCTTTGATGCTCGTCAGAAAACACACCGTCGAGCACCAAGAACTCCTCGCCACCTGTATGAGTATGTGACGAGAACTCACTAAAGGGTTCGTAACGCACAATGGAGGTTGCACGTGCGATTTCATCACCGATTCTATCGAGCATCATGCGTTCCACGCCGGGCATGGGCGAGTCAACCCAGCGATAGTCATCGGGTTGAATTACAATTCGTTGTGAAAAATCGGTATTGATTTGTGTCGTCATTTTAAGCACCTAGTTAATCGTTTAGTTTCTACCTGCAGTCACTCCGCCATCCACATCCCAAATGGCACCTGTTACCCAGCTGGAGCAATCATTTAAAAGGAACAAGATGCTGTTGGCAATGTCATCCGGTTTGCCGATGCGGCCTATCGGATGAAAATCATCAACTCCCGCTAAGGCATTATCCATTTTCAGGGTCAATAAATGTTTCATAAATGGGGTGGTTACTCCGGTTATTTTCAAGATACGGAAGGTCATTATTGGGAAGTAGCCTACAATCCGCATCAGGGTTTAACGTAATAAGGGATTAGTTCTTTCTTCTTTTTATAATCGTCAGTGGAATAAAGCGATACTTAAAAGTCTCGTATTATGCTTGCCATAAAGGGCGAAAGAGCTTGGCTTTATGGTATTTGACTAAGCTTAAGAGTGTGGCTATTTAATTATTTTTGGAAATCAAATTGCCATATTTAGGGGGCTTGTTGTGGGCTACTTTAAGCTAGCATTCTGAGTAAGAAACACTACGCACAACAGCCTGTGTAGCCTGTTGTGCGTAGTGTGGTTAATGTTATCTATGAGGTTTTTTAGGCTTCATCTCTTTGAATTCTTCCAATTGCTCTTTTGTTAGAATGTTAGAGATTTTTTCATGCATGATGTCTCGGTTTTCTTTATGCGCTTTTCGAAGTGCTTTTTGTTTGGCTCGTTGCTCTTCAAATAGCACTTTAAGTGAATCGGTCTGCTTGTCGGTTAAATCAAGCTTTTCTTGCAAATGAGCAATTGATGGGCCTCTTTTTTGCATTTTGCCTTTAGAGCAGTCGTCAGATCTTTCTGCATACGCACTGGTGGCTACTGTAAGGGCGATTGCTGATGTTAATAAAGCTGCTTTAATATTCATGGTTTTCTCCTAAATTTAATAAGCAGAACAGGGCGGTTAATGTCTCTGTTCTTGAGTTATAGAATAGGGGGCAATGTTGTAGCAATTACGAAGAGAATGTGAAGAAAATGTGGAGATATGGCCTAAGATGATTAAGTGATTAATCTTCATATTTAATCCATATTTAGTCGCTACAATTTTATTGTTGGTGGAATAATGAATAAAGAGTAGGGATAAGATGATAAACCTAAACGCAACAGCAAGCACAGAATTTATTACCGGCATATTTAAGGCGATCATATCTGCCTTTCAGCAAATAGGTGTACAGCCTAGAAGAGATTTAGCAGAGACTATGCAAACGGCTGCTTCAGGCTATGTATCCTTACTAAGGGCTGTTTAAAGCATGTTTTCTATACGAATTAGAATTTGGCACAAGCTGTTTTTCTCTATTCTATTGGTGATACTTCTGATTTTGCTCGTTAATATGGCGGTGACTCGTTATAGCTTCCAGCAGGGTTTTGGCCAGTATATTGAAGACGTTCGGTTAAAAAGGCTGAACAACGTTGAACGAACCTTAAGTGGGCTGTACCGACAATATGGCCATTGGGATTTTCTGAAAAATAAGCCTCTTTTGTGGCAACAATTGTTGTTTGAACATGAACTGGCATCGCAACCGCCAAGAAATGCTAAACAGCCAGAGCATCATAGACAAGAGCCTTCGGCTAGGCTTGGTTCAGCCCGTGTGTATTCTGAACGACGTCATCACGCAGCTGTTTTACCGCCCCATTTGCGCGGCCGAATAGGCTTGCAGGATAGTGCTCAAACGTCCATTTTTGGTCCGCCCGCTTCGAAAAATGATCGGAAACTGCCAATAATGCTGGATGATGAGGTGATTGGTTATTTGAGTATGCGACGTTTGAAAGGTATGCGTACGGGTATAGAGCAGCGGTTTGAACGTGATCAAGTTAAAAATTTACTATTAACAGGAATACTCTCGTTTGTGATTGCTGTTATTGTTTCTTTATTGCTGGCACGTGCATTTAATAAGCCCATTACTAGGTTAACAGGTATAGCACGGCAACTGACATCTGGTCAATTTGACAGCCGTGTGGAGAAAATTTCTAGAGATGAATTGGGAGACTTGGCCACTGATTTAAACACCCTTGCTGAGACACTTGATCAAAATCAGCAAAGTCGCCGTCAGTGGATTGCAGATATCTCTCACGAATTGCGCACACCGCTGACCATCCTTAAAGGTGAATTGGAAGCCATGGAAGATAATGTTAGGGAGCTGAATAGCGAGTCGATTCAATCCCTTTCTTTGGAGGTTAAGCATTTACAACGGCTGGTTGATGATTTGTACCAACTTTCTCTTTCCGATCAAGGCTCGCTGACCTATGAAAAGGTAGCAGTGAATCCATTTTTGTTGCTACAAAATGTAGCGGAAGGCTATGAGCTTCCAATGCAGCAGAAGAAGATTACTTTGAGCGTAGCATGCGATGAACCCTGCCCCATGGTATTGGCTGACCCTCAGCGACTTACTCAGCTGTTCACAAATTTATTAGAAAACAGCCTTCGTTATACCCATGAAGGAGGTCGCGTAAAGATACAATGTAAAAAGGAAGCTTCGTTAACGATCTGTTTTGAAGATAGCGAACCCGGTATTTCGCCAGAATTGATACCACGTTTATTTGAACGGTTGTTTCGAGTAGATAATTCTCGTAACCGAGATTCCGGTGGTTCTGGGCTCGGTTTATCTATTGCGCAGAGTATTGCAGAAGCACACGAGGGAAAATTGACAGCCGAGCCTTCATCACTGGGTGGGCTGAAAATCACCTTGGAGCTACCCATTTCATCAGGATAATCACGCTATGAATACTGCTGAACCAGAACGTACCATTCTAATTGTTGAAGATGAAACTAAGATAGCGCAATTACTGCAAGACTATCTCCATAAGGAGGGCTATAACACTCATTGGATTAACCATGGAGACGCTGTTATTGACTGGGTGCAGCAAGAGCAGCCAGACCTTATCTTATTAGACCTAATGCTGCCAGGTAAAGATGGCATTACTCTTTGCCAGGAAATACGATATTTTTCTGGTATCCCGATCATTATGATTACTGCACGGGTAGAAGAAATTGATAAAGTTTTGGGCTTAGAAATAGGTGCTAATGATTACATCTGCAAGCCTTTTAGCCCTCGTGAGGTGATGGCAAGAATTAAGGCTTTGTTTCGTACGTTGTCTTACCGGCAACAGATATCAATCGTTGAGAATCAATTGGTAACCTTGGATGAACAGCGAATATTAGCAACAGTAGCAGGGCAGGCGTTGGATTTAACCCCAGTTGAGTTTCGTTTACTGAGCACGTTGGTGAAACAACCGGGGCGAATATTTTCGCGATCGCAGTTAATGCATAAACTGTATGAAGATAACCGTGTAGTGACTGATCGGACCGTAGATAGCCATATTAAAAACCTGAGAAAAAAGATTGCTCATCACTATAAAGACCAAGAGTTAATTAAATCTGTATACAGTGTTGGCTATAAGTATGAAGAATTGGGTGGAGATGGATTTAATGTGTAGCACGGTTGTGGCTGGCAAACCTATTGTGTTTTTGTAAGTGTGACAATGACGATAGGAAAAGGAGGCGTGCGTCTTATATTAAAGTGTTAGGAAGGGAATTATGAAACCGAAAATCAGCATTATTACTCTTGGTGTAGATGACTTAGAAAGAGCGACTCGCTTTTATAGTGAGGGCCTTGGTTTGCCAACGCATAATGTTGAAGGTGACAATATATCGTTTTTCAGTTTGGAAGGAACGTGGTTGGCGCTCTATCCGCGCGAAGAGTTGGCTAAAGATATTGGGTTAACGGATTCGAATCAGGTTGGTTTCTCTGGCATAACGCTGGCCCACAATGTTGCAAGTAAGTCAGACGTGGATGCTGTGCTTGATCAAGCGGTCTCTGCTGGTGCTCGACTGATTAAACCCGCGCTGGAGGTTTTCTGGGGCGGTTACTCCGGTTATTTTCAAGATACGGAAGGCTATTACTGGGAGGTGGCCTACAACCCTTATCAGGATCTGACATAATAGCGAGGCAAAAAGCATCCCTGATGATAACAATAAAGGTGGTGTTAAGGCGTGAATCGCCAGCCGGTAATGCATAACAGTCAACAAACCGCCAGGTAATTAGCTATGAATCTTAACTTTAATAAAGAAGACGCCAGTCAGGTAGTTATTGGGTCCTTTGCTTTGGCAGTGCCTATTTCGTTTTCCGAAGAGGCCTGGAAACTAGGGGAAACTCTTCCTTTTGCAAACCTGTTTCTTGTTTTTATTTTGTCGATTGTATTTTTAAGCTTTTTTGCCTATCAAATTGTATTTCAAGGCGATATAAAATATAGAACATCAATATTTATAAGCAGAATATTTATTGCCTATTTTATAGCCGCTTGTGTGGTTGCTTTGGTGTTGTTGTCATTAAATAAGTTCCCTGTAATGCTAGATCCGGTGATAGCTTTGAAGCGACTAATTATTATTACGATGCCTGCTTCTATGGGAGCGATTATTGTTGATGGTTTTGATAAAGAATAGCAGTGAAGAAGATATTGGCTAGGAATGAAGATAGGCGCTTGGTTAGGTCGGGTTAACTATTCAAAGCAATCGTTTTTTTGCGAATGTCGTAAATGAAAATCGAAAGTAGATAGTATCTTTAATAACATGATTTTTCTAATGCTCGATTAATAGTAAGTTGCTTGGAAATTAAGACATTGAGCAATTGTTAATAAGTGGGGAAGTTTTATCAGTTGATGCCGATTAAACGGCCACGGTTGATGGGTGTTAAGCGAGAAAATAATGTTTATACTCACTCGGGTACGACACGTACTAATTTAAAAATAATCGAGAGAGGAGATTTCTTATGTTGACCGTTGTGATTTGTTTGACTTGTATTGCTTTTATGCCTTATTTGGCCTCATCAATTGGTGGTTATTACCGAATTTCACAAACAGGTAAATATGACCTTGTTAACCCACGTGCACAAGCCGCAACGCTAGTGGGTGCAGGGGCTCGTTCACAATATTTACATGCCAATTGCTGGGAAGCATTAGGCCTTTTTTCAGCCGCTGTATTGGCCGTTTTTATCACCAATGCGATAAATGAAACGGTTACCATGCTCTGCATTTCTTTCGTGGTTATACGCGGCGTTTACTTTATTGCCTATTTAACCAATATGGCAACCTTGCGTTTCAGTGCTTTTGGCTTGGGCTTTGCGTGTTGCGTCGGGCTTTTTTATACAGCAATAACAAGCATTCCTGCCTAATACCTAAAACAAGTTATGCAGATTTTTTTCTGCATAACTTGTTGCTACACCTTATAAATTCTGCGTAAGACAATTTTCCTATTCAATATAATCATATTGTAAATTAGTATTTTCTAATGTATGTTATTTTTCTAGTAACACGATCATAAAAATTAGAATAAATAAACTAGGGGAGATAGGATTATGTCAGTAGAACGTGACTATGATGATTTGGCTCGAATAGATCGAACACATGTTAGCTTATATAACGATCAAGGGGTGTATAGCGATGAAATGGAACGGATTTTTTATCGCTCCTGGATATATGTCGCACACGAAAGTGAAATCCCGAATCCGGGTGATTACAAAACGACCTTTATGGGTGATGTTCCAGTTATTGTAACGCGCGGGCAAGATAACGAAATAAACGTTGTTATAAACCGCTGTACTCATCGAGGGGTAGCAGTGTGTCCTTTAGAGAAAGGTAATACCCCTAGTTTTGTTTGCCAATATCATGGCTGGGAATATGGTATGGACGGTGAGTTATTAGCTGTGTCGATGCCGCGTGGTTATAACGAAGGTGAATTAGACTATAAAAGTTTAGGCTTAGTTTCGGCTAAAAAAGTTGAAAGTTATCGGGGTATTATTTTTGCGTCGCTATTATCGGTTCCTGATATTTCATTAGACGAGAAACTAAGAGGCGTGAAAGAGTACATCGACATGTACATGGATTTCTCCCCTGTTGGCGAAATCATTGTCGGTAATAGCGGGGTGAACAAACATCACTATCATGCTAACTGGAAAATCCAAACAGAAGGCAGTGTTGAGGGCTATCATGCGCCGGTTACCCATTCAACCGCCTTTGATGTGATGATCAGAAAAATGGGCATGCCACCTAACTATCAAGGCTATGACACTAAAGGTATGGATTGTGGTTATGGCAATAATTTACTGGAAGTGTACAGTTTGCCCGACGAAGCGGTTTATAAACGCTGGCCAGCTGAATATATAGACTTAATGATCGAGAAACACGGCAAAGAGCGCGCCATGCATGTGTTACGACATCGTTTTAATTTAGTGATTTTTCCCAACTTAGCCCTACTTGAATATCAATTCCGAGTTATTCGCCCTATGGGGGTTGATAAAACAGAAGTGCGTATGTATCACACGATGCTAAAAGATGCGCCTGATGAGATTAATACTCGACGGGTGCGTGAGCATGAGTTCTTTTATAGCCCTGCCGCCTTTGGTGGACCAGATGACTATGCGATGTTTGATAGAGCCGGTCAGGGGATGAAGGCAGAGATGGTACCGTGGATTTTATTTAATCGAGGTATTAAATCTGAAGAGGTCGATGAGCACGGGCGTCGTTATGGTGGGCATACGCAAGAAACACAGCAAAGAGCACCTTATTTTGAATACAGACGTTTAATGACGTTAGGGAGCCAATCATGAGTGCTAATAATTCAGAACAAATGACACGAGCTGAAGCAGAAGACTTTTTATTTGCTGAAGCATGTTTACTTGACGAAGGCGAGGTGAATGAGTGGAGAAAGCTATTCACTGCCGATGCATTATATTGGTTACCTTATAGCCGTGATGTAAATGTTGACCCAACAAAACATGTATCCATTATTTATGATGATATGGAGATGCTTGATGAGCGCATTAAACGGCTACAAAGCGGAGCTTGTCATGCACAAATACCTGGCTCAAGAACGCAACACTCAGTAAATAACGTACGGGTTAAAACAGTGGATGGAGTCGTCATTATTGACTCATACCTTACCTTGCATGAGTACCGTGCCAATCGGCAAGATCGGTTTTACCCATTGCAAACAATGGCAGCTAATTGCGAGCACAAATTAGTTAAGCGTGGCGGTGAATGGAAAATGACCAGCAAAAAAGTAGTACTGCTTAATTGTGATGGCGAAATATACGACTTAAGTTTTTTAATATAAATAGGGGGTAGTAATGACAGATATTGACAATAAATATGCTGATGGTTTTCCTTTTTCACGTGAAGGAGAGGACTTTAAGCAAGGCCTATCGTTGATGCGTGAAGTGTTGGGAGAAGAATCCTCTGAGCATATTGAATCTTTGCTGGATAACCCTCTGTTTGGTGATGAGCTGGGCTATGTTTTTTCTAAAACATGGGGAGCTTTATATGAGCGAGAAGGTTTAACGTTAAAAGAAAGGTCGTTGATCTTAATGGGCACTGATTTAGCATTAGGACGTGAAGGGCCGTTAAAAGACCATATGAAGGTCGCGTTGCATGCTGGGATGGAACCTAAGCAAATTATTGAGGTTTTATTCCAAACCGTGTTTTATTTAGGAGCACCTGCAATGGTATTGGGTTTGAAAGTGGCTAATGAGGTTTTGGGCCCAGAAATAAAAGAAATGCTCGAGCAAAAAGAACAACAAAATAGCAATCAATAGGAGCAAAGAATGAGTGATTTAGACATTAGTATGGGGCCTATCAACCATGTGGCAATGGCAGTAAAGGACTGGAGAGCAACCGCAAAAAGCTATGCCAAGTTAATGGGTATAAAAACATGGCGAGTGATGGAAATTTCATCAGATATGATGGAAACATCCGAATACTATGGTGAGCCAGCTGAATTTGTTTGGATATCAGCCTTTGCACGTATGGGCGATACCTTGATCGAATTGTGCGAGCCGGTTTCGGGTAAAACCGTGTTTGATGATTTTGTTAAAGAACACGGGGACGGCATGCAACATGTGGGTGATTTATCACACCCTAACCCTTTAGAGTTAGTTAAAGAATATACTCGCCAAGGGGTAAAGGTTGGGAATTATTGCAATATTGCAGGGGTTGCAGAACTTTATTACTTAGACACCCGTGAGCAATTAGGCGGGATGTTCCTAGAGGTGGTTGCACCACCGACATACGCACGAATTGCCGACCTTGGTGAAGATGTTACGTTTGATTAATAACAATAATAATTTTAAGGGGAAATAAATGGCATTAAGCATACCTATAGACGGCTGGCATAGTACCTCCATAGTGGTTCATGACTACCGCCAAGTGGTAACCAATTACGCACGATTTTTTGGTATTAGTCACTGGGAGGTTTTTCGTTATGACGGTAACCATTTAACAAATACACGCTTTGAAGGTGAATTGGTTGAGCACCGCTTTATACGAGTTATGGGGCGAAATAAAGATTTAGCGATAGAGTTAATACAGCCTATCGACGGGCCATCTAGCTTTCAACATATGTTAGACACAGTTGGCGAAGGCGTACACCATGTTAGCCTGACTCAATCAACGGCCTTTAACGTTGACGCGTTAAATAAAACACTCGATGAACTAGACATTAGTATTCGTCAAACTGGCACCATTTACGACGTGGCAGATGTTTATTTATTAGATACGCGCTCATTGGTGTCCAACGTGATGTTTGAAGTGGTTTGCCCAAAAACAGAAAATTGGCAAGCATCCATGACGCCTGATGAAGTGTTTGATATTGACCTGACGCTATTAGGTCCAAAATTATTACCAACAGCCAATATGTTACACCTTGGGGTGGTTTGTAAAGATAGGGATGTGGCCAAGGCAGGCTTAACGAAATTATTCTCAATGACAGATTGGATTGAATTTAAAATTGAATCGGGTGTCACCATGAGCGACACGACGTACTTTGGTGAACAGGTTTATCATAAATATAATAACCATGTTGGCCGTGTGGGTGAGTTTGCTTTAGAGCTCATTACCCCAGAGTCAGATAAATGCGTGTATCACGATTTTTTAAAAGAGCAGGGTGAAGGCGTGCATCATTTCTTTCCTTCAATGTGCTCAAAGGAAGAGTTTGAAGCTCTTTTGCCGGGTTTAGAAGCGCTAGGTATGCCTATAATCCAAGGCGGTACTATAGATGGGTTGATTGAGTATTATTATATTGATACGCGAGACTATTTATCAGGGGTAACCACCGAAATAGTGATTCCGTTATGTGATGACTGGAAAGAAAAAATGTTTAGCTCAGAGAAAGAAGCGTGGGTACTTTGTGGCTAATTTTAATTAATTACAAACGATCTCATAAAAAAGCCATGCGTTTAACTTAAGCATGGCTTTTTTGTTGCTATCGAGGTGTTCTTAAGTAAGTTATAACCTTTATCAGTGCGAATATTAAGGATGCTCATTAACACCACTTCTAGCCTTCTTGTTTGTGCTAATATGCGCGCTCTGTCCAATAGCTTGGAAGGATTCCTAACGAAGCATTTTGGGCAATACGGATCACACACTCTTATCTCGTATCTTAAATAAAGGCAATAAATATCATGGCTAAAGAAATAGGTCGCAGCAGACGTCTGCGCAAAAAATTATATGTAGGCGAATTCGCTATAATGGGTTTTGAGTTCACCTGTAAAGTTGATATCGACTCTGATACACAATTCGAGGAATTTCTTGAAGCATTCGCGGATGTAGCAGAAGACAAAAACTTGTTAATTAGCCTGGATAACGATAATGAGCAGTTTGAAGGCTTTGTTACCTCACATGACCGTTATGGTTCAGCAACTGAAGAAGACAAAGCAGCCATTGAAGCTGTATTGTTAGCTCACAGCATTGTTAGCGATGTTGAGGTTAGCAAGCTGGTTGACGTGTTTAACGAAAAGTAACACTGGTTACGATCGTGAGGTGCGTATTAATCTTAATAAGCACCTCACGGGTTTTGGCTTGTTCTATGTTGCTTTAGCAGCGCAATAGATGCAATAAACTCAGATGCCAATAAATGAATATTTAGCACAATACCCACCAGCGCTTATTAAGCAGATCAATAAGCTCATTCAGTACAACTACTACGCCTGAA
Organism: Cycloclasticus zancles 78-ME; assembly: GCF_000442595.1. NCBI lineage: Bacteria > Pseudomonadati > Pseudomonadota > Gammaproteobacteria > Thiotrichales > Piscirickettsiaceae > Cycloclasticus > Cycloclasticus zancles. The sequence goes on from NC_021917.1 coordinate 1,159,364, forward strand.
TTCAACTCGCCATTTACCATTAACTTTTCTTGGTTTAGCCATCAAAGCCCCCGTTAAAAATAACTTGGCGTAAATTGTGGCGTAAAAATGGCGTAAATGAAAGGCAAAAGATGCCGTTTAATGCGGTTTATTGCGGAAAGTAAAGAGAGGGTTAAGAGCTTCAAAGCCCTTTAGTAATGGGCTTTGAGGTCTGATTCAGTCTATTACTGAAAACTTAAGTGGTACCGAGGGCCGGAATCGAACCGGCACTTCCGAAGAAACCGGATTTTGAATCCGGCGCGTCTACCAGTTCCGCCACCCCGGCAAATAAGTGTGGGCATTATAGACAGTTTCAAATTCAAAATCTATTAAAATTTTAATTTAATAGCCTGTTTTGCGCTCGCTGATGAGGGTCGTTCCTGTTAAGATCCGTCGCCATGAAAAAAAGTGACTTTAATTACGACTTGCCCAATGAATTGATTGCTCGCTACCCATTAGAGAAGCGGGTTGATAGCCGTTTGCTGGTGGTGGGTGAGAATGACTTTTCCGACAAGGTTTTTGCTGATCTGCCGATGTTATTGAGAGAAGGGGATCTGTTAGTTTTTAACAATACCCGCGTTATTGCTGCGCGCCTGTTCGGCCATAAAGAAACAGGCGGTAAGTTAGAGATCCTTATTGAGCGTGTTATGGGGGATAAGACGGCGTTGGCACATGTTCGTTGCAGTAAATCACCCAAAGCCGGTACCCACATTATTTTAAATGATGGTTATAAGTGTTTGGTTGATGGTCGTGAAGGCGATTTGTTTCAACTTACGTTTGATGACTCGATTGATACTGTGTTGAAGGCCATCGGGCATATGCCATTACCACCTTATATTGATAGGGACGATGAAACGCTGGATATTGAACGCTATCAAACGGTGTTTGGTCGTAAACCTGGGGCAGTTGCTGCGCCAACAGCAGGGCTGCACTTTGATGAGCGCCTGCTTGACGACATAAAATCACTTGGGGTGAACTTTGCTTATGTCACCTTGCACGTTGGTAGTGGTACTTTTCAGCCGGTTAGAGAAGAAAACCTTGCTGACCATATTATGCATAAAGAATGGCTAACGGTAGATGAACAAACGGTTCAACAAATTGAAGCGACTAAAAAAAATGGTGGGCGTGTTATTGCTGTGGGTACAACGGCGATGCGTTCATTAGAGTCTGCAGCAAAAGAGGGGGCTATTAAGCCTTTTACAGGCGATACAGATTTATTTATTACGCCGGGTTACCACTTTAATGTGGTGGATGCGATGGTAACGAATTTTCATTTGCCTGAATCTACTTTATTAATGTTAGTGAGTGCATTTTCTGGTTATCAGCGAATGAAATTGGCGTATCAACATGCAATAGCCCAACGGTATCGGTTTTTTAGCTATGGTGATGCTATGTTTTTAACAAAAATGTCAGATACAACTGAATAATATGAAATTTAATTTATTAAATACCGATGCTAAGGCCCGCCGTGCACGTTTAACGTTTGACCGCGGTACTATTGAAACCCCCGCTTTTATGCCCGTAGGCACGTACGGTACGGTTAAAGCAATGGCACCAGAGGAGTTATTAGACACCGGTGCTGAAATAGTGCTCGGTAATACGTTTCACTTAATGTTGCGTCCGGGTGTGGAGGTTATTGAAGCGCATGGTGACTTGCATGACTTCATGAACTGGCAAAAGCCTATTTTGACTGACTCCGGTGGCTTTCAAGTATTTAGCTTGGATGAAATGCGTAAAATTACAGAGAAGGGTGTTCATTTCCGTTCCCCGGTGGATGGCCGAAAAGTATTTATGGGGCCTGAAGAGTCAATGCAAGTGCAACGGCAATTAGGCTCGGATATTGTAATGATTTTTGACGAATGTACACCATACCCAGCCACCGAAGAAGAAGCGCGTATATCTATGGAGTTATCGCTACGCTGGGCCAAGCGAAGTAAAGATGCTCATGGCGATAACCCTTCGGCCTTATTTGGTATTGTTCAAGGGGGCATGTATGAAAATTTACGTGACAGGTCATTAGAAGCGCTGAAGCAAATTGATTTTGATGGCTTTGCGATTGGCGGTTTGTCTGTTGGTGAGCCTAAAGACGACCGTGAGCGAGTTTTGGAACATATTGTTCCGGCTATGCCCAGTGATAAACCGCGCTATTTGATGGGCGTGGGTAAACCCGAAGATATTGTTGAAGCGGTGTTAAAAGGCATTGATATGTTTGATTGTGTTATGCCAACACGGAATGCACGTAATGGTTATTTGTTTACCCGTAAAGGCTTAGTGAAAATAAGAAATGAAAAGTATCAATTTGATACCAAGCCAGTTGATGAGGCATGTGAGTGTTATACCTGTAAGAATTATTCGCGTTCCTACTTGCGACATTTAGATAAGTGTAAAGAGATTTTAGGCTCGCGTTTAAATACGATTCATAACCTTCATTATTATCAAGACTTGATGCGTGGCTTACGTCAGGCTATTGAGCAAGAGCGCTTGTTAGAATTTGTGGATGATTTTTATGAGCAGCAAGGCAAAACACGAGATGCTGTGGCATAATGCGTGATTGAGTTAATTCATTAATAAGGAAAAAATATGTTAGATTTTTTAGTTTCAAACGCCATCGCAGCAGATACCGCAGCCGCAACTCAAGAAGCAGCAGCACCAGGGTTCGAAGGATTACTTTTTCCAATTGCGTTAATTGTTATTTTTTACTTTCTTTTAATTCGTCCTCAACAAAAGCGTAATAAAGAACACAAGCAACTTGTTGCAGGCGCTAAGAAAGGCGACGAAATTGTAACCAATGGTGGTTTGCTGGGTAAAATTACAGAAGTGGATGATCATTTTATTACACTTGAAATTGCGCCTAATACATCGGTTCAAGTGATGAAGACTTCAATTTCAACGGTAATGCCTAAAGGCACATACGCATCTGCTGGAAAAGCAAAAAAATAAACTGCCAAACGAGTTATTGTTATGACGAATCATTTTCCTGCTTGGAAGAACTTAATGATAATAATGGCGTTAGTTGTTGCTATTATTTACGCACTACCAAATCTTTACGGTGAAGACCCTTCTGTACAAATTTCGCCTTTGCGTGGTGCGGTCATCAACAGTTCTGTTTTAGCTGATGTAAAAGATCAGCTAGCACAAAAAGGTGTTGCCTTATTAAAAGGTGAGTTGAATGACAGCCAAATTTTGTTGCGCTTCAAGCATTCGAATGATCAACTTAAGGCGGTTGATATTATTAAGTCGGTCTTAGGGAATAACTATGTTGTGGCTCTTAATTTGGCGCCAACAACCCCTCAATGGTTGCGTTCGTTAAATGCAGCGCCTATGTATTTAGGCTTGGATTTAAGAGGTGGTGTGCATTTCTTACTGGAAGTGGATATGCAAGCTGCTGAGAAGCAAGCAGTAGACCGTGGTGCGGCTGATTTTCGCCAATATTTGCGCGAAAATAAATTGCGTTATCTAAGCGTTATGGTCAATGGCCACAATGTTGGTATTAAATTTAGAAACCAACAGATTCATGACGAGGCGATCAGCAAATTGGAGTCTCAGTTCCGTACTTGGGACTTTAAGCCTGAAGTTAGCGAGTCCTCAACGCCCACCTTAACGGCAACGATGTCAGATGATGAGTTAATGGACGTAAGAAACTATGCTGTTCAGCAAAATATCATTACGTTAAAAAATCGTGTTAATGAGTTAGGTGTTGCAGAGCCTGTTATTCAAAGACAGGGTGAAAGCCGTATTGTTGTTGAATTACCTGGTGTCCAGGACACGGCTCGTGCAAAAGAGATTTTAGGTGCAACCGCAACACTTGAGTATCATCTGGTTGATACGCAAAATTCAGTGTCATCTGCATTAGCTGGAAGAGTGCCGATTGGTTCTAAGTTATATAACCGTCGAGATGGTGGCCAAATCCTGTTGAAAAAACAGGTTATTGTGACCGGTAATGAGATTGTAGATGCTTCATCAGGGATAGAAGGTGATACAGGCTCCGCGATGGTTTCTGTGTCATTAGATGGTCCGGGTGGTAAAAAAATGAGCAAAACCACACGAGAAAATATTGGTAAACCAATGGCGGTTGTATTTATTGAAAATAGAACCGATATAAAAATGGTTAACGGCGAGCCGGTACGCTACAAAACAGTCGTCGAGGAAGTGATTAATGTGGCGACCATTCGTGGGCACTTTAGTAACCGTTTTCAAACAACAGGCTTAGATAATTCAGCTGAAGCACGTGATCTAGCTTTATTATTAAGAGCAGGTGCCTTGGCTGCGCCGATTGATATTGTTGAAGAGCGCACGGTTGGGCCAAGCCTAGGGCAAGATAATATTGATAAAGGCTTCAATTCTGTGATGATTGGTTTTGTTTTAGTCTTAATTTTTATGGCTATTTATTACAAGACATTCGGCCTTTTTGCCGATGTGGCCTTGGCCTTTAATCTGGTTTTTATCGTTGCTGTATTGTCACTCTTGCAAGCCACGTTAACGCTGCCTGGAATTGCCGGCATTGTGCTAACAGTGGGGATGGCGGTAGATGCTAATGTGCTAATTTTTGAGCGCATTAAAGAGGAGATTAAAAATGGAAACTCACCTCAAGCTAGTATTGCGGCGGGCTACGATAAAGCCTTTTCTACCATTGCGGATGCAAATATCACGACATTGATTGCCGCGATTATCCTTTTCGGTTTTGGTACAGGGCCTATTAAAGGTTTCGCTATTACCTTAAGTATCGGCATTTTAACCTCTATGTTCACCGCTATTATTGGTACGCGTGCATTAGTCAATGTGACTTTTGGTAGTCGTCAAATAGAAAAACTGAAGATTTAAATTATGAGTAATCAACATACAATCAAGATTGATTTTCTAAGTAAACGTAAAATAGCGCTTATTTTTTCTACTCTATTAATTATTGTTTCTATCGCTTCTTTAGCGACCATGGGGTTAAAAAAAGGGATTGATTTTACTGGTGGAACGTTGGTAGAGCTTAGCTTTCCCGAAGCAGTTGAGCTGGAAAGTTTAAGGAATTTGTTAACAGAGGCTAATTTTAGTGGCGCTGTGGTACAACATTTTGGTTCATCAAAAGAAGTGCTTATCCGCTTATTACCGAATGATGCGTTAAATACTGCGGCGTTAAGTAATAAGGTGTTGGCTGCGGTGAATGAGAATTTCTCACAACAAGGTGAGTTAAGACGGGCAGAATTTGTTGGCCCGCAAGTTGGTGAAGAGTTACAAGAAGATGGCGGTTTGGCACTATTATATGCCTTAATCTGTATCCTGATTTATGTCGCTATTCGCTTTGAATATCGCTTTGGCTTAGGCTCTGTGGCGGCACTGGCGCACGACGTTATTATTACCCTTGGTTTCTTTTCTGTTTTTCAGTTTGAATTTGATTTAACAGTACTGGCGGCTATTTTAGCGATTATTGGTTATTCATTGAACGATACTATTGTTGTGTTTGATCGTGTAAGAGAAAACTTTAGAACATTGCGAAAAGGCTCACCGGTTGATGTTGTTAATATCTCGTTAAACCAGACGTTTACTCGAACCGTGATGACCTCGCTAACAACTTTGTTAGTGTTAATAGCATTGTTTGTTTTAGGTGGTGAAATTATTCATGACTTTGCACTTGCGCTGATTGTTGGCGTGTTAATTGGTACCTATTCTTCTATTTATGTTGCTAGCCCCATAACGCTTGCCTTGGGAGTGACGAAAGAAGACCTGATGGTTGTTAAGGTTGATCAAGATGAGTTAGATAAAATTCCTTGATGAGCTGATAATTGGTAATAAAAAAGCCGCTTTTATAGCGGCTTTTTTATTGATCAAGTTTTGTGTGTTGTTTAACTGTTAATTACTTTTTCTGCATGCGGTGTAATTTTGTTTAATAAGGCCTGATGCATTTTAGGGTTGCCACAAACAATGTTACCTGTTTTGTGGAAATCGTGATTATTAGAAAAATCACTAACAACACCACCAGCCTCTTGAATGAGTAAGACGCCAGCAGCAAAATCCCAAGGTTTTAGACCGATTTCAAAAAAACCATCTAGTTTTCCAGCAGCTACATAAGCTAAATCTAAAGAAGCAGCTCCTGCACGTCTAACACCAGAGGTGGAAGAGAAAATATCACGAAAGATATCGAGGTAAGGTTCAATATCTTTATCGTTCTTAAAAGGGAAGCCAGTGCCTAGAAATGAACCTTCGATTTTTCGTTGTCGGCCAACACGTAGACGTCTGTTGTTCAGCATTGCCCCTTTACCGCGTGTTGCAGTAAATAGGTCTTGACGAACAGGGTCGTAAATTACGGCTTGCTCTACGGTATCGCCTCTTTTTAAAGCAATAGATACCGCATAATGCGGAAAACCGTGTATAAAATTCGTGGTTCCATCAAGAGGGTCTATAATCCAAATATATTCAGCGTCTTGATTTAGATAGCCCGATTCTTCGGCTAAAACACCGTGATCGGGATAAGCACTTAATAAGATATTAATAATTTCTTCTTCAGCACGCCGGTCAATTTCTGTGGCGTAATCATTTTGATTTTTAATAGTTATCTTAAGTGTGTCAATTGAGTCAGCTGAACGTATTATAATATCGCCTGCTTGCCTTGCTGCCCTAATGGCAATATTTAACATTGGGTGCATGATGATGCCTAACTATTTATGTGGCGCAAGGATAACAGATACAGCCGGAGGATGTCTTTTGAAAGTCGATGAAAATAACGAAATATTGTCAAATATAAGGATTGTGTTGGTACAAACTTCACATCCTGGGAATATAGGCGCAACAGCGCGGGCCATGAAAAATATGGGGCTTAGTGATTTAGCCTTAGTTAACCCTAAAATATTTCCGAGTTCTGAGGCCACCTCACGTGCGTCTGGTGCCGATGATATTTTGGCAACAGCAAATGTTTATAATAGTTTAAAAGAAGCCTTGGAGCCGTGTGAGTTAGTCTTGGGGGCTAGCGCTAGAATTAGGCATTTGGGTTGGTCAGAGGTTGGCCCTAAAAAAGGCAGTGAATTGGCCATTGCATCGGCAAAGAATGCAAAGGTTGCGTTGGTGTTTGGCCGAGAAAACTCCGGGCTCACGAATGAAGAGTTGGAATTGTGTCAGCACTTATTACATATTCCAACTAATCCAAATTTTAGTTCATTAAACGTTGCATCTGCTGTGCAAGTGTTATGTTATGAGGTGTATTCAGCAGTGCTAGGTGAACAGGTAATTGAATCACCTGATGTTGAAGATAGGCCTGCAACCAGCCAAGAGTTTGAAGGTTTTTTTGAGCACCTTTTAAAGACGCTTGAGAAAACAGATTTTCTACAGCTCTATAAAACTAAAAGGCTGCAACAACGCATCAGGCGTATTTTTTACCGTTCTGAACTTAATCGAACAGAGGTGAATATCCTACGTGGCGTGTTAACGGCGATCAATAATAAGATAGATGGAATCAAAAAAGCCTAACGTTGTAAAAAAATGTGTTAATAAAATCACGCACGTTAGAATAGAGTCACTATTAAATAAAAAAGCATTATGTTTAACCAATTAAAAGAAGATATTAATATAGTTTTTGACAGGGATCCTGCGGCACGTAGCAAAATTGAAGTGATCATGACCTACCCGGGGTTTCATGCGCTCCTGCTTCATCGCTTAAATCATTGGCTGTGGGGAGTGAATTTAAAATTTATTTCTCGTTTTATCGCTTATTTTTCACGCTGGTTAACCGGTATAGAAATACATCCTGGTGCGGTGATAGGCAAGCGTTTTTTTATTGACCACGGAATGGGCGTCGTGGTTGGCGAAACAGCTGTTATTGGTGATGATTGTACGCTCTATCATGGGGTGACCTTAGGTGGTACGAGTTGGAAAAAGGGTAAGCGACACCCTACGCTAGGTAATGGTGTGGTCGTAGGTGCTGGTGCTAAAGTGCTGGGGCCGATAGAGATAGGTGATAATGCCAGGATTGGCTCTAATGCGGTTGTTGTTAGATCGGTGTCTGCTGACACCACAATCGTCGGTATACCCGGTCGTGTTGCAACCACTGATTCTGTTAAACCAAGTCCTGAGCAAGAAGAGATGGCTAAAAAAATTGGTTTTGACGCATACGGCGCCTCTCAAGAACTACCTGACCCAGTAGCGGTAGCTATTAATAGTATGTTGGAGCATATCCACACAATGGATAAAGAAATGGAACGCATGTGCCATGAAATAAAATCATTGGGTGGTGGAATGGATGATCGGTCGGTCGAAGAAATTAACAGTGAACCGGTTGATGATGGAACAGGTTCTACTTGTCCAGAAGCGCGAGCTAAAGAAGGCTAGAATTTAGAACACTGATGATTTATTTTGATAATAATGCGACATCGCCGATAGATCCTCTTGTTTTTGAAGCGATGGAGCCATTCTTAACGACCTTTTATGGTAACCCTTCCAGTTTGCACAGACACGGGCGGGTGGTTAAAACAGCGATTGAACAAGCAAGGCAACACGTGGCTAACCTTGTTAATGTGAGTGCTGAGCAAGTTATTTTTACCAGTGGTGGAACTGAGGCAAATAATCTTTGTATCTCAGCGGCTGTTTGTTCGAACAAACAACACCTTTTATTAGGCGCTACAGAGCATCCTTCTGTGGTTGAGCCAATACGCCAGTTGTCAAAAAAAGGTTTCTTTTTTGATCAATTAGCCGTTGATGATAATGGCCTGATCTCAATAGATACACTAAAACGTGGTCTTAGCGAGGACACTGGCCTAGTGAGTATTATGCAGGCTAATAATGAAACTGGTGTGCTTCAAAATATAGCACCATTAGCTGCGTTGGCTAAAGAAAAGGGCGCTATTGTTCATACGGATGCGGTTCAATCAGTTGGTAAAATACCCGTTGATTTTAATGCATTGGGTGTCAATTTAATGTCTATATCAGGTCATAAAATTTATGGCCCAAAAGGTGTTGGCGCGGTTATTCACGATAAAAAAACGTCGTTAATGCCTATGCTTTATGGTGGTGGGCAAGAAATGAATATTAGGCCCGGCACTGAAAATGCTGCGGCTATTATTGGTTTTGGGCGGGCAGCTGAGTTAGCCCAACAAACGCTGGATAATCGCTCTAGGCACTTGTTAGCTCTTCAGCAAGCATTAGAAGCAGGGGTTAAAGGCATTGAAGGGGTGAGGGTAGTTGCTTCAGATGTTGACCGTCTACCCAATACAAGTCAATTGCTTATTGAATCGGTTGATGGGGAAATGCTTTTGATGCAGCTTGACCAAAAAGGCGTGGCAATCTCAAGTGGCTCAGCCTGTTCAAGCAATAGTAAAAGCCCAAGCGCCGTATTAACGGCGATGGGCGTGCCCGATAAGCGAGCCCTAAGTGCTATTCGTGTAAGTTTGGGGCAACAAAACACTCAACAAGAAGTAGCAGAGTTTGTTTTAATCTTAAAGTCGGTTGTGACTCAGTCGGCTTGATGTGAAAAGCACTGGCCAGACTTCTCGCTAAGAATAACGTTAATCAAGTTATTGGCTAATTCAGTGGGCGAGCTTAGGTTTTTTTCGTCTTCAGCTGGATGTGTCTTCTTTCTAATCGGTAACATACTGGGGCCTGGAATGAAGACATTACTGACCACAGTCGTTGCTTCTAGCTCATCTGCTAACATGGCGCAGAAAGATTCAAGTGCCACCTTGGAAACACCGTATGCGCCCCAGTAGGCTTTTCCTTGGCGAGCAGAGGAATCAGAAATAAAAGTGATAGATGGTTGTTTAGCCTGATGTAAAAGTGGCAAGCAAACTTTGCTTAGTAACACGGCTGAGTTTAAATTAACTTGTAGAACTTTCTGCCAGATCGAGCCTTCTTGGCTGCCAATGGGGCCAATGATTCCCATATCACAAGCCGCATGAACTATACCATCTAACCTTTTGAATTCATTATAAATAGATTTTATTAATTGCTGGTAAAGCTCTTCGTCTACTTGGCTTAAATCAAAGGGAACAATAGCAGGCGTTGGGTTGCCGGCCTGTTCTATTTCATCATACAAGGCTTCTAATTTCTTTTCATTTCTGCCGGTTAAAACCACTGTTGCACCGAGTTTGGCAAGTGCAAGGGCAGTTTCTCGCCCTAAGCCTCCGGTTGAGCCAGTTACTAAGTAAACGTGATCTTTGAGCGCCTGAGGCTGAAGGTTTATCGGGTTGATTATTATAGGTTTAGTCATCTTTTATATTGCTGATAGGTGTTGGTTTTCGGGTTGCTTTTTCAATGGGTTCTATTTCAGACATGGTTTTGCGTGTTTCTATACCAAGGTCTTTAAATTTACGTGCATTCGGGAAGACTTGCCGCTCTAAAGAGCCCACCGCTTTGTTGTAATGATCTACGCTTTTCTCTAAGGAGCTACCAATTTTACTGATGTGCTCTACAAAGGTTGTTAGTCTGGAGTACATTTCTTCACCGAGTTTTCGAATCGCTTCGGCGTTTTCGCTACTGGCTTGTTGGCGCCAACCAAATGCTATTGCTCTTAGTAAGGCGACCAAGCTGGTGGGCGTTGCTAAGATAACGTGTTGAGCGAGTGCATCTTCAAGTAGTGAGTGGTCTTGCTCTAAGGCGGCACTAAGAAATTGGTCGCCGGGTATAAACAGAACAACGAAGTCGGGTGTGTTTTTAAACTGTGACCAATAAGCCTTTTTCGATAGCTCTTTGACTCGATCCCTTACTTGCTTTGCGTGTCGGATAAGGTGTGCTTTTCGTTCGCCATCTTTGCTTTGTTCGGTAGCCGATAGATAGGCGTCAAGAGGTGTTTTAGCGTCAACAACAATATCGCGTTGGTCTGGCATGCGAATGATCATATCAGGTCGCATAGCACCTTCTTGGGTGTTTAAGTTTTCTTGTTGAAAGAAGTCACAGTGCTCTACCAGCCCGGCTAATTCGGCAAGACGCTTTAAGGTTAGTTCGCCCCATTGGCCACGGACTTCAGGCCGTCTTAGGGCTTGAACAAGATTTCGTGTTTCACTGTGTAACTGGTGCTGGGTTTCAGTCATATTTTGTAAATATTGACTGATTGAGCCGTGAGTTTGTTGTCGATCGGCCTCTAGTTTTTTGAGTTGTTCATCGGTTTGTTTAAGTATCTCTTTAATCGGGGAGACCATCTCGCTAAAGGCTCTCTCTTTTTCATTTAAGCGCGTTTCGACGGTCATTTGTTGTTTGCTAAAGTTTTCTCTAGCAAGTTTTAGAAACTCTTCATTATTGTCTCGTAATGCTTGGCTGGATAAGGCAGAAAAACTATCGCGAAAGTTTTGCATCATACTGTCTTCATCGGCCTTCGTTTTTTCTCTTAACTCCTTTTCAATGGCTTGGCGTGTTTCATGCGTCAGTAATTCTTTTTTAAGTGCTGTGTTAGTGCGTAACATGAGCAAATAACCGCTAATAAGGCCTATGACGATGCCACCTAAAAGGAAAAAAATATCGTTAATGCCAGCCATGATTAATTGATGCGCTTAGAGTAAGGGTTGTAGAGATGTTAATAAATCGGCGGGTTTATCAATATATCTATCAGCTTGCCAGTCATTAAAGTCAATACTGTCTGGAATGTAACCGAAGGTACAGGCTATTGTTTTTAGGCCAGCTAATCGACCTGCACGAATATCACGTTCTGCATCACCAAGATAGAGTGCGTTCATGGGTAAAACATCCAGCTGTTTACAGGCTAATAAAATAGATTCGGGGTGTGGTTTTGGGTGGTTGACCTGATCAGCGCAAACGATACAACTGGCTCTATTAATTAGCGCTAATTTCTCTAAGAGGGGCAGTGTTAAATAGGCTGGTTTATTCGTCACAATACCCCAAGGGATTTGATGTTTTTCAAGAAACAGTAAGCTGTCTTCAAATCCATCAAATAGTGTTGATTCATTAGCAATGTTTTGTTGGTAATGGCCAAGTAAGGATGCTTTAATTTTTTCATGCTGGTCACTGGATAGGGCAGACCCAAAGCCGAGCTCTATTAAACCATTAGCACCGTTTGAGACGATAGGTCGTATCGTTTCATAAGGTAACGCTGGCTGATTGTTTTGTACTAAGGCGACATTTAATGCGGCGGCAAGGTCTGGCGCGGTATCGACTAAGGTGCCATCAAGGTCAAATAAAACCGCATCGACTTGCCAATCATGCATTGCAATGGACATAATGGATTAGACCGTCTTTTTAAAGACGCAAATGTAATTCACACTGATGTCATCGGACATAGAGAAGGACTTGTTAAAAGGGTTGTATTCAATACCTCGGCTATCTTCCAGTGTTAAACCTGCTTGTCGTGCCCATAAGGCTAGTTCGGAAGGTTTTATGAAGCTGGCATAATCATGTGTGCCTTTGGGCATCATGCCGAGGATGTATTCGGCACCGATAATGGATAATAGGTAGGCCTTTGGGTTTCTATTTAGGGTGGATAGGAAAACGTAGCCGCCCGGTTTAACGAGTGTTGAACACGCGTTAATAATTGCTACCGGGTCAGGAACATGTTCGAGCATTTCCATGCAGGTAACACAGTCAAATTGCTCCGGTTTTTGGCTGGCCAATGCTTCAACACTGATGTGCTGGTAATTGACGGAAACACCGCTGTCTAAACTATGAAGGTCAGCAACGTCTAGCAGTTCTTTGCCTAAATCAATACCCGTTACATTAGCGCCTTTAAGCGCCATTGACTCAGATAAAATACCGCCGCCACAGCCAACATCTAAAACATCTTTGCCGGACAACGAAACTGTTTTATCAACTAAGTTAAGACGTAACGGGTTAATTTGATGCAGTGTTTTAAAGTTGCCCTCGGTGTCCCACCACTGGGAAGCCATAGCGCTAAATTTTTCGATTTCACTTGGGTTTACATTGTCTTTAGTCTGCGTCATTTGATTATTTTACACCGCTTTATTGGGTTGATGATGAAACGGGTTAATTTTTCTTTGCCAGTGTTTTACTTTTTCAATTAGCTGGGCTTCATCCAGGGTGGTTAATTGCTGATCTTGCATTAAACGTTGGCCAGCAACCCATACATCAGTAATTTGAGAGCGGTTTGCAGAATAAATCAGTGTAGAAATAACATCATAAATAGGTTGAGTTTCAATGCTATTAAGATTTATTGCGAACATATCGGCTTGTTTTCCAATTTCAAGGGAGCCTATTTTTTTATCTAATCGTAGGGCTTTCGCGCCGTTTATGGTAGCCATACGCAAAGCAGTTTTTGCGGGTAATGCATCTGCTTGTTTAGTGCGGCCTTTGGTTAACAGCGCAGCCGTTTTGGTTTCACCCAACATATCAATATCATTGTTGCTAGCCGAACCGTCTGTTCCAATAGCAATATTAATATTTGACGTGATTAATTCATTAACAGGGCAAAAACCACTGGCAAGTTTTAAGTTTGATTCGGGGCAATGTATAACATTAACGCGGTGTTCGGCGATTAACTGAATATCGGTGGCGCTTAGGTGGGTCATATGTATGGCCATTAAGTCGGGGTTTAATAGGCCAAGATTGTTTAATCGTGCGATAGGGCTTACACCATGTTTGGCAATTGACTGTTCGACTTCATTTTCTGTTTCGTGTAAATGAATATGCATCGCCAAGCCCAGTTCATCCATGATGGGTTGAATGGTTTTTAAAGAATCATCACAAACGGTATAAGGGGCGTGCGGGGCAAAGGTAAAATGAATGAGTTCATTGCTACGGAAGTGATCATGAACTGCAAGGCCTTTACTGATATATTCATTTAAGTCTTTAGCCCAACGCGTTGGGAAATCTATAACCGGAATACCAAGACATGCTCTTATACCCGTGTTCGAGACGGCAGTTGCAGTCTGGTCGATAAAGAAGTACATGTCATTAAAACAGGTTGTGCCGCCCCTAATCATTTCTGCAATGGCAAGCTCAGTACCGTCTTTGACAAAATCACTATCGGCTAAAGCTGTTTCAGCAGGCCAGATGTGGTCGTTTAGCCATTCGTTTAGCGGTAAATCATCAGCAAGGCCCTTTAAGAGGCTCATAGCCGCATGAGTGTGCGCATTTATAAAACCGGGTGCTAAGGCGTGATCGTTACATTCTATTAGTTCAACGGGGCTGTATTTCTTCGCATCTTGTTGAGGTAAAACATCAATAATAATATCGTCTTGAATGATAACAGCGTGATTTTTTAAAACGTTATCGTCAGCATCTACGGTGATAACCCAGCGGGCATTAATTTGAAGACTTACTTGCATAATTAAGTGATGAAACCAGAAACGTTAATATAGGGCGCCATTCGCTCGGCTAGATGACGCGATAATAGTAAGTGTTAAATAGGGCCAGCAGTCATGACGTGATAATAAAGTATAGCCAGATCTAAACAGTACGCAAGCCCTAGCCATTTGATAAAAAAGTAGGCTCAAAAGTGTTGTTAGCGCCTGATAGTAGCTTTTTGGTTCAGCGGCGATTTTTGTATTAAAAGCTGGGTTTTTGGCGAGGCATTAGTGAAGACAGGGAGCTAACAATTGATAACGTGCCATGAGTTGCGCCAAATATTAACGATTGTGACCGAAAAAAAGGTGCTTGAAGCGCCAGATGACAGTAAAATGAAGGCTTTAATTAATTAGCATTAATGGTAATTTAATGGCTCAACTTCTGGCAATAGCAGCAGGTGGATCAGTCGGCGCAGTGATGCGCTTTATTGTATCGACGGGCATATATAGCTGGCTTGGCCGTGGGTTCCCTTATGGAACCTTGGTTGTTAATGTTATTGGTTCGTTATTAATGGGACTGTTGTACGAACTATTTTTGCAGCGTTTGTCGGTTTCACCTGAAGTAAGAGCAGTGTTATTGGTTGGCTTTTTGGGTGCGTTTACAACATTTTCTACCTTCTCAATAGAGACCATTAATTTAATTGAGCAAGGTTATGTAATAAAGGCCATTGTTAATGTTTTAGCTAGCGTCATTTTATGCGTGCTAGCTGCTTGGGTTGGCCTGCTAATCGCGAGGCAATTATGAAAACAGAATCAGTCAGAATCGCTCGAATTTATTTAACCGAAGCGGATCATCAGCTTAATAAAATTATGCAATACCTTCATGATCATGAAAGCATCTCTGGCGCAACGGCTTATAGAGGCGTTGAGGGCTATGGCTTATCTGGAAAGATGCATGACTCGTCGTTAATTGATTTGTCGTTTGATTTGCCTGTTACCATTGAATTTTTTGATCAATCAGAAAAAGTGTTGATGGCAATTAAACATGTAAAAGAAAACTTCAATGTCAGTCAAACCCTTAGTTGGTTAGCTGAACACCACCACTAAACTAAATTTAAAAAGGAAAGCTACATGCTTGACCCACAGCTTTTAAGAAACAACCCTGAAGAAGTGAAAACAGCCATGCAACGTCATGGTGCTGATTTGGATCTAGAGGTATTTAATGCGCTTGAAACACAGCGTAAAGATATTCAAGTGAAAACTCAAAACTTACAAAACGAACGTAATAAACGCTCCAAGTCGATAGGCATGGCGAAAGCCAAAGGCGAAGATATTCAGCCTTTATTAGACAGTGTTTCTCAATTAGGTGATGAGTTAAAAGCCGCTGAAACGGAATTACAGGGAATCCAGTCCAAATTGCAGGCTATTCAGCTCTCATTACCCAATATTCTTGCTGATGATGTACCACTCGGTAAAGATGAAGAGAATAACGTTGAGCTTCGTAAATGGGGCGTGATACCGCAGTACGATTTTGACGTTAAAGACCATGTGGATTTGGGTCAATCATTGGCGGGAATAGATTTTGAAGCCGGTGCAAAAATAGCGGGTTCACGTTTTGTTACCCTATCGGGTCCATTAGCTAGGCTTCAACGTGCATTGACGCAGTTTATGTTAGATATGCATGTCGATCAGCATGGGTATAAAGAAACTTATGTGCCATACCTTGTTAATAAAGACAGTTTGTTAGGAACGGGGCAGTTACCTAAGTTTGAAGAAGATTTATTTAAAATTTCAGACGACTCGCCGTATTATTTAATTCCAACGGCAGAAGTGCCTGTTACGAATTTAGTGCGTGATGAGATTATCGCTGCAGACCAAATGCCGCTAAAGTTTGTTGCCCATACGCCTTGTTTTAGAAGTGAGGCAGGCGCCTATGGTAGGGATGTAAGAGGCATGATTCGCCAACATCAGTTTGAAAAAGTTGAGTTGGTTCAAGTGGTCAAGGCGTCTGATTCTGAACAGGCTCATGAACAGTTAACTCAACATGCAGAGAGTATTTTGCAAGCGTTGAACTTGCCTTACCGCCTCATGTTGTTGTGCTCAGGTGATACTGGCTTTTCGGCAACAAAAACCTATGATCTTGAGGTTTGGTTACCTGGTCAAGAGGCGTATCGCGAAATTTCATCGTGTAGTAATTTTAATGATTTTCAAGCACGCCGGTTAAAAGCGCGCTGGCGTAACCCAGAAACAGGTAAACCAGAGTTAGTGCATACGATTAATGGTTCGGGTTTAGCGGTAGGTCGGACGTTAATTGCCGTGATGGAGAATTATCAGCAAGCCGATGGGTCCATTAAAGTCCCTGATGCTTTACAACCTTATATGGGAAAAGTCACCTCGATTACGTTGTAAATAATCGACGCATAAAAAAAGCCCCTAAAAGGGGCTTTTTTTATGGGTAAAGCTAAAGACTACTCACGACCACTTACTGCACCGAGTATGTGTAAAAGGCTAGTGAATAAGTTGAATAAACTAATGTATAGCGACACGGTTGCCATAATATAGTTGGTTTCACCACCATGAATAATTTCGCTAGTTTGATAAAGAATCATGCCGGACATCAACATAATAAACATAGCAGAAACACCCAAAGATAAAGCAGGGATGTTAAAGATCATAGCGCCAATGCCTGCTAAGAAAGCCACTAAAATACCCACCATTAAAAAACCAGAAATAAAGCTAAAGTCTTTTTTAGTGGTTAGTGCGTAGCTAGATAAGCCTAGAAAAATAACACCTGTGCCGCCTAACGATGTCATGATCAGCTCATGACCGTTTGAAAAGGCACTGATATACATATTAAGGATAGGGCCGAGTGTTATTCCCATAAAGCCGGTTAAAGCAAATACGCAAACAATACCCATAGAGCTATTTCTAAATTTTGTTGTTAGCCATAGTAAGCCAAAGTAGCCGACTAATGTAATGATCAACCCAGGATGTGGAAGGTTTAAGCTCATTGATAATGCAGCAGTACCTGCACTAAAGAGTAATGTCATGGCAAGTAGCATATAGGTGTTTTTTAACACCTTATTGGTAGCTAAAATACTCTCTTCACTACGAGAAATAGATTGATTAAATTGGTTCACTTAAAATACCTCATTGATAATTAAAAAATGCTCAACAGATATGACTCTGTACCGCATAGAAGGTTCAATCTTACGTATTCAATAAAATACTTCAAGTCTTTTAACAATTCCGCTGGAAAAAATCCTCAGACTTAAGTAATATGCGCGGCTTGAAAGCAAAACATTTAATGATTGCTCTCAATATAATCGCTTAAAACTGGAGAGATGGCAGAGCGGTTGAATGCACCGGTCTTGAAAACCGGCAAGGGGTCAAACCCTTCCAGGGTTCGAATCCCTGTCTCTCCGCCATTCAAGAGCCCTATGTATCTGATACGTAGGGCTTTTTTATGCCTTAACAAAAAGTAAACCATTAGAAATACGGACAGTCAGTTTGTTTTTTTCTACTAAAAAAGCCTATCTACAAAACTAAAATCATCGTTGTGGCCGACTACAAAGCACATAGAGGTTCTGATACTATTAAATCGAACATCCTTTGGCCGCGCGCAAGAGGTAAACATAAAGGAGATTTAGAGTTTGGATATTGTCTGGGTAATAGTATCGACCATTTTGGTGTTTGTTATGCAAGCGGGCTTTTTGTGTTTAGAAAGCGGGCTTGTTAGAAGTAAAAACAGCATTAATGTCGCGGCCAAGAATATTAGTGACTTTATCGTGTCGAGTAGTCTGTACTGGTTGTTTGGATTCGGTTTAATGTTTGGAGATAGTCAATGGGGCTTGTTTGGATGGTCTGATTTTGCATTCGCTGAACCAGCAGATACAAAACTCATCGCAATATTCTTATTCCAAATGATGTTTTGTGGCACGGCTGCGACGTTAGTTTCTGGCGCCGTCGCTGAGCGCATGAGTTTTATGGGGTATATGGTAGTAACGGTGACAATAGCACTGTTTATTTACCCTTTTGTTGGTCATTGGGCTTGGGCAGGAATCATTACGGGTGAGCCGATAGGCTGGCTTGAAAAAATTGGCTTCGTTGATTTTGCGGGTTCAACCGTTGTGCATTCTGTGGGTGGTTGGGTAGCACTGGCGGCAGTATTAGTTATTGGGCCTCGTATAGGGCGATTTACCGGCAGTGCTAGCGCTATTCCAGGTAGTAGTATCCCAACAGCTATATTGGGTTGTTTATTAATTTGGCTGGGCTGGTTTGGTTTTAATGGCGGCAGTACATTAGCTTGGAATAACTCAGTTCCACTTATTTTATTAAATACATGCCTTGCTGCTTTGGCCGGTGGGGTGGTTGCGACGATGTTAAAGCTTCGTGCAGAACATTATATTGAGGTTGATCAAATAATTAATGGTGTTCTAGGTGGTTTAGTGTCTATTACCGCCAGTTGTCATATTGTGAGCACAGGAGGGGCTGTCATGATTGGCGCCGTTGCCGGCTCAGTTGTTTTTTTTGGTGAGAAGTACCTGGCCGATAAGAAAATCGATGATGCTATTGGCGTAGTGCCTGTTCATTTATTTGCTGGGGTTTGGGGAACAATCGCGTTACCTTTTTTTGCGCTGCCGGCTAAACTTCAAAATGATCTTTCAGTGTGGGAACAATTAGGGACCCAATTAATTGGGGTCGTCAGTGTTGGTTTTTATAGTTTTGGCCTTGCATATGTAGTATTTAGTTTGGTTAACAAGGTTTACTCGTTAAGAGTCAGTGAGCAAGATGAGTTAAGAGGCCTAAATGTTGCTGAACATAATATAAGCACCGAAGTTTTTGACTTGCTAAGCGCCATGCATAAACAGCAGGAAAAAGCAGATTTTTCAACTCAAGTAGCCGTTGAGCCCTATACCGAGGTGGGGCAAATAGCCGAAAAATATAATCACGTTATTGACCAGGTTAACGAAGAAATTAAACAGCGAGATGAGGCCTTCTTAGCATTTAAACAAAGTGAACGTAGAAAGGGTGCTATTTTAGATGCAGCAATGGATTGCATTATTGGCATTGATTCGAAAGGCAGGATTCAAAGCTTTAATCCTGCGGCGGAGCGTTGCTTTGGTCAAACAGCGGGTGCGATTATTAACCGTAGCTTTTTTAAGCTGTTTACTAGAGACCGGGTTCAGGAGTTAAATTCAGCGAGTTTAGACGAGGGCTTTTTGCTAACCAGTGGGTGGGTTCTGGAGCGTAGGAATATGACAGAATTACAACGTTATGACGGAGAGTCTTTTCCTGCCGAAGTAGTAGTGACTCGAACGGTTAGCATAGCGAGTGAACCATTGGAGTATACGCTACATATTCGCGATTTGAGCGAACAAACTAAGTTACAAAAACGTTTAGAAACCTTAGCGTTTAATGATTCGCTAACTGGTTTATATAATAGAGCCGCCTTTATTCGTGAGCTTGAAAGACGAATTAATTACCATAAATCTAATGCTGGAGTGGTGGCGTTAATGTTTTTAGATTTAGACCGCTTTAAAAAAGTGAATGATGTTTTTGGCCATAAGGTAGGCGATCAATTGCTTTGTGAGGTGGGTAAGAGACTCAGTGGAGTAGTGCGTGGTAATGACTTGGTGGGTCGTTGGGGTGGCGATGAGTTTGTTGTGGCGATAAGTGGTGCCTTGGATGAGGAAGCTATTAATAGTAAAGCAACAGAAATTCTTCATGTAATGCGTGAAACGGTTGAACTGCCTGGGCATACGCTAAATGTGTTAACAAGCATTGGGGTCGCTTTTTCGGTTGATGGTGAACGATCAGCGGATCGTTTACTACAGTGCGCTGATGTTGCCATGTATCAGGCAAAAAAATTGGGTAGGGACAATTTTTGTTTTTATACCGAGGAAATGGGGCTGTTTGTACGCAAACGAATTCAAATTGAAGCTGACCTTCCTGATGCTATTTCTCAAAATCAATTACTATTAAATTACCAACCTAAAGTATCGTGTTTAACGAACGAAGTTGTAGGTTTTGAAGTGTTATTACGTTGGTTGCACCCAGAGTTTGGCTTGATTCCCCCAGGAGATTTTATTCCGGTTGTTGAATCATCTGGTTTGATTGTTGATGTTGGTGAGTGGGTGCTAACCGAAGTTGCACGTCAGTTAGTTGAATGGCGTAAGGCAGGTTATGAGTTATTGCCGGTCGCTGTCAATATTTCAGGTTTTCATTTACATGATGAGTCACTGTCGTTATTTATAAAAGCGTTGGCGCATCAGTATCAACTTAACCCAAGCCTATTAGAGGTGGAGATAACCGAAAATGCTTTAACTGGCGATACTGATAGTAGTATTGCAACGATGACCGAGTTAAAAAAGTTGGGTATTAAATTATCTGTGGATGACTTTGGTACGGGGTATTCATCGTTAAGTTATTTGAAGAAATTTCCAATTGATGTATTGAAAATTGACCGTTCATTTATTAATGAGTGCGCTTATAACCCTGATGATGCCGCTATTTGTATGGCGATTATTTCACTTGCTAAAAGTTTAGGGCTTAAAATAGTGGCTGAAGGTGTTGAATCGCTAGAGCAGTTAGAATTTATACAACAGCAAGGCTGTGATATTTATCAGGGCTACCTATACAGTAGGCCACTCCCTGCTAGTGATGTTGAGGTCCTTTTAAAAAGGCCTTAATGGCTGGTTAACAGTAGTAATGACTCGAAATATTTTGTTTCAAAGAAGTGTCACATAGGTGTTTAACCATTTAGGTCGAGGCTTAACGTTTTGACATTAATGTTGAGTCAATTATTTGTTTTTATAATATACAAAGTTATTGTATTATAACAAGCGTTAGATGGCGTTCAGTGCTATTTACCAACGAGGCTTTATGCCTCGTTTTTTTCAACCATACACTATGGTTTTTCAATACACACTAGGAACAAAATGTCGGATAAGCAAGAAATCGAACTGCCATTAAGTGGAGTTCGCGTATATGAAATTGGGACTAGCGTAGCCGCTCCCTTTGGTACATGGATTTTAGCCGCTTTAGGGGCAGAAGTGATTAAAGTTGAACCAGAAGGTCGTGGTGATGATTGTCGTCATTGGGGGCCTCCATTTTGGAATGGTACCTCTGCAATGTTTCAAGCATTGAATAGGGATAAGAAATCAGTCACTGTAGATTTGAAAGACCCTGCAGATAAAGCTTGGCTTCGAAATGAAATAGTCACTAAGGCGGATGTTGTGTTGCAAAACATGCGTCCGGGTAAAGTGACTAGCCTTGGGCTTGGAGCTGAAGAAATGCGCAAGGAAAACCCTAAGCTTGTATATTGTAATATTTGGGCATTTGGTGAAACTGGGCCAATGGCTGATAAACCAGGTTATGATCCATTAATGCAAGCATATAGCGGCTTAATGAGCTTAAATGGTGAAGAAGGCCGTCCCCCTGTACGAATAGGGACATCAGCCATCGATATGGGAACAGGTATGTGGTGTTCTATTGCTATTATTTCTGCCTTGTTTAATCGCCAAAAAACGGGGAAAGGTTGTGTCGTTGATACGGCTTTGTACGAAACAGCACTAAGTTGGATGACTTATCACATGGCTGGGTATCACGCGACAGGTAACCTGCCAACACCGCAAGGTTCTGGCGTGCAAGGTATTTCGCCTTATCAAGCCTATGAGTGTTCAGATGGTTATCTTGTGGTAGCTGCGCCAAATAATAAATTATTTGATTTGTTGAAAGGTGTTATGGGGAACCCGGCTTGGGCGGATGAAGCGCATTTTGAAACCAATCCTAAACGCTTTGAGAATAAGGTTGAATTGAATCGTCGAATGACAGAGATTTTAATAAAAGAACCTCGTTCTCATTGGCAGAAAAAATTAGATGATGTAGGCATTCCTAATTCGCCAATTCAATTGGTTGATGAGGTATTAAACGACCCGCAAACGCAATCATTAGGCATTGTTCAAGAATCAGTTGAACATGCAATGAAGCTAGTGGGTCTGCCAATGAAGTTTAACGGCCAGCGGCCACCGCTACAAAATGAAGCGCCTGCCTTAGGTGCTGATAACGACACCTATAAAAATTAACGGAGAAAGATACATGAAAGAGATTTCCATTCCACTAGGCAATGACTACGCTGATATTCGTGATGCCGTTAGTAAGATTTGCGCTGACTTTCCGGGCGAATATTGGCGAAAACTAGATGCCGACAGTGCATACCCTGAAGAATTTGTTAATGCCTTGACCGAATCGGGCTTTTTATCAGCTTTGATTCCTGAGGAATACGGCGGTGTTGGGCTACCATTGCGCGCAGCGGCTGTCATTATGGAGACGATTCATGCATCGGGTGGCTCAGCCTCGGCTTGTCATGCTCAAATGTATATTATGGGCGCGGTTTTAAGGCATGGTAGCGAAGAACAAAAGCAAAAGTATTTACCAAAAATTGCAACAGGTGAATTAAGACTTCAAGCATTTGGTGTAACAGAACCTACATCAGGGTCTGATACGACAAAACTCAGAACGAAAGCGGTAAAGAAAGGCGATAAATATATCGTTAATGGCCAAAAAGTATGGACTAGCCGTGCCTTTCAATCAGATTTGATGTTATTACTCGCCAGAACTACGCCTTTAGAAGAGGTGTCAAAACCTACTGATGGGATGTCTATTTTCTTAGTCGATATGCGTGATGTTGTTGGTAATGGCATGGAAATTCGTGCGATTGACGCCATGATTAACCATAATACAACGGAAGTTTTTTTCGATAATATGGAAATTCCTGCTGATTCACTGATTGGTGAGGAAGGTAAGGGTTTTCGGTATGTCATGAGTGGTATGAATGCTGAGCGAGTGATCATAGCCGGAGAAAGTATAGGTGATGCACGATTTTTTATTGAACGAGCCAAAAACTATGCCAGCGAACGCAAAATATTTGGTGGGCCAATTGGTAAAAACCAAGGTGTTCAGTTTCCCATAGCTAGAGCCTATGCTGAAATTGAGGCCGCTGAGTTAATGGCAAGAAAAGCAGCAGCACTGTTTGAAGCGGGCGAACCCTGTGGAGCCGAGGCTAATATGGCAAAAATGCTATGTGCTGAGGCTGCTTGGAACGCCGGAGAGGCATGTATGCAAACTCACGGTGGTTTTGCTTTTGCTAAAGAATACGATATTGAAAGAAAGTGGCGTGAAGCGCGTTTGTATCTAATAGCACCTATTTCAACCAATATGATTTTAAGCTACATTGGCCAACATGTACTGGGCATGCCTAAATCTTACTAAAAATAGACAGCAAGTCTATAGGGTTTCAGCCTTTGAACCAAAATATTTATAGAGCCTAAGCCCTGTCTATAGCATATGAAAAAATTAAATTTTAAACCCCTTTTAACGGGTGAAAAGGAAGCAGCTTTAAGGAATGAAGTTCGTTCTTTTTTAAAAAACTATGGTGCTTTTAATGTTTCAAATATCATTGATTCATGGTCTATTTGTGACCCCGAACTTAGTCGCGCCCTAGCTGCAAAAGGATGGTTGGGTATGACCTGGCCCACTGAATACGGTGGTGGCGGTCGCAGTTATCTTGAGCGGTATGTAGTTATTGAAGAACTACTCGCAGCGGGCGCACCAGTTGGTGCCCATTGGGTGGCAGATCGTCAAAGCGGGCCACTTTTATTGCGTTTTGGTACCGAAGAGCAACGACAACACTTTTTGCCTAAAATTGTAAAAGGGGAGTGCTTTTTTGCCATTGGAATGAGTGAGCCTAATAGCGGCTCAGATCTAGCGTCGATTAAAACTCGTGCACAGAAAGTAGAGGGCGGTTGGCTTATCAATGGTTCCAAAATTTGGACCAGTTGGGCGCATGTTTGTCACCAAATGATCACGTTATGTAGAACGGCGCCAGTATCGGATGATCGCCACCATGGTATGAGTCAACTAATTGTTGACCTGAAGCATGAAGGTATTACGGTTCGGCCCATTGTTACGTTGGCCGGAGAGGCGCATTTTAATGAAATTTTCTTTGATGATGTATTTGTGCCAGATAATCGACTGGTAGGTAAGGTCAACGAAGGATGGGGTCAAGTAGTGGCCGAGCTAGCATTTGAGCGAAGCGGGCCAGAACGTTTTTTAAGCAGTTATCAACTACTTGAAGCGGCGATTAAAGAACTACGTGATGCGAATCTAACGCACCAAGCAGAACCCGTTATTGGTCAATTTGTAGCGCGCTTAATGGTGTTACGCCAAATGTCTTTATCGGTCGCGAATCAACTACAAGAAGGCAAATTACCGGTTAACGAAGCATCGGTAGTTAAAGATTTAGGGACCTCGTTCGAACAAGAGCTTCCTGAAGCCATGCGATTGATTTTAGCAACCGAAGCGCGCCCAACTGCAAACGGCGGCGTTGCGCGCTTATTATCTGAATCAATACTAAAAGCGCCATCTTTTTCATTACGTGGTGGTACGCGTGAAATTTTACGTGGCATTATTGCCAGAGGTTTGGGGTTACGATGAACGAAGTTGCTCAATTAATTGAAGAGTCAGCAACCCGTCTTTTTGACGACTTTTCAACAACTAACGGTCATGAGTTAATGGAAACAGGACAGTTTCCAGAAGTACTTTGGGCAGATTTCTTGGCAGATGGTTGGTTAACAACGTTGTTATCTGAAGAGGATGGTGGTGCGGGCCTTGGCCTTGAAGCTGGGTGTGTATTAATGAGGTTAGCTGGGTACTACAACGTGTCGTTGCCGGTTGCTGAAGCGTTAATGGGCGTTTATTTATCGCTTAAGTCAGGCGCAGAATTTAGCGATGAATTGATTATCCCTGTGATACTTGATGCACCGTTCAACGAGCAGCCTGATATCCATTTATATGGAATCCCTTGGGCGCGTCATGCAGCATCGATAGTGGTTATTTTTACTCAGAATAATAAAACACAGTTGAGCCTTGTTAAAGCTCAGGATATAACGATTAATGCTGGTCAGAATATGGCTGGTGAGCCACGTGATGATGTGACCTTTAAAGCTAGCTTGCTGGATAATGCGAGCGATGTACAGGCGATGAGTCTCAAACAGCTTGAATCATGGTTTGCACTTTGTCGCGCGGCCCAAATAACAGGTACGTTGCAACGGGTATTAGAAATGACCGTTGATTTTGCTAATGAGCGATCACAATTTGGCCGGCCTATTGGTAAATTTCAAGCAGTTCAGCAACAAATGGCCGTTTTAGCTGAAATGACCAGTGCCGCTATTTGCGCTGTTGATGCCGCTATAGATCACTTAAACACAGAACAAGAATGGGAGTTGATTGCTTGTGCAAAAATCACGGCGGGAGAAGCCGCCGGTTATGCAGCAAAAACTTCTCATGCAGTACATGCCGCGATTGGATTTACGCAAGAATACCCATTACAACTGAGTACACGTCGACTATGGTCTTGGCGTGATGAGTATGGCAATGAGGCCTATTGGTCTGCAAAATTAGGTCAGCAGTGCTTCGCGCTTGATACTGATAGTTTATGGAGTTGGTTAACAACGCAAACAGGTTAACAATTAAGGAAACAATAGTGATAACAGAAGTAATAACTGAAGTAACAGATGGCATTGCTGTTTGGCGTATGAACCGTGTTGATACACGTAATGCGATAACAGACAATAAAATGATTGATGACTTAGTATCATTGGCCGAACAAGCACAAAAAGACAGCCAAATAAGGGTGATCATTTTAACGGGTAACGGGCCTGCCTTTTCATCAGGTGGTAATGTTAAAAAGATTCGTGCCGAAATGACCGAATCAGATAAAACGCCCCACGAGTTAGCCACGTGGTACCGCGAAGGTATTCAGCGAATACCACGTGCATTTCAAGCGTTAGATGTTCCTATTATAGCGGCGGTTAATGGGCCAGCTATTGGTGCGGGTTGCGACCTTACCTGTATGTGCGATATGCGAATTGCTGCTGAAAGTGCTCGGTTTGCTGAAAGCTTTGTTAAATTAGGCATTATTCCAGGTGATGGTGGTTCGTGGTTATTACCACGAGCTGTTGGTTTGGCAAAAGCCTCTGAAATGGCTTTTACAGGTGACCCGATTGATGCCCAAGAAGCGTTGAAATTTGGACTTGTTTCAAAAGTCGTCGCAGATGATAAGTTGATCGATGAAGCAATGGCGCTGGCGAAACGAATTGCGGTTAATCCACCTGTTTCGGTTCGGATGACCAAGCAGTTAATACGCGAGGGGCAACAAACCGATTTGGATACGCACTTACAAACGGCTGCTGTTATGCAAGCGGTATCGCATCGTACCGATGACCACCGAGAGGCAATGAATGCAATATTTGATAAACGCCAGGGTGAATTTAAAGGCCGATAAGCTAGGTTAGAAAACAACAAAATTGGAGACAATAAAATGATAATGAAAGATAAGGTAGTACTAATTACTGGAGCAGGTCGAGGTATTGGCCGAGCAATGGCGATAATGATGGCGCAAGAAGGCGCAAAAGTGGTTGTTAATGACTTAGGTGCCGGCGTTGGTGGAGAAGAAACTGGCGAAAGCCCAGCAGAGGAAGTCGTTTCAACTATCCGTGCTGCGGGTGGTGAGGCGGTAATTAATGGTGATAATGTTGCAGAGCTTGATGGTGCAGAGGCTATGATCCAAGCGGCTATCGATAACTTTGGTCGGATTGACACCGTTGTTAATAATGCCGGTATCTTGCGCGATAGAATTTTTCATAAAATGTCACCTGAAGAATGGAACGCGGTGATTAATGTTCATTTGAATGGTAGTTTTAATACGGCTCATTTTGCTGCGAAACATTTCAAACAACAGGAAAGCGGTAGTTTTGTATTTATGACATCAACATCCGGTTTAATCGGTAATTTTGGTCAAGCAAATTATTCTGCCGCAAAAGCTGGTATTGCTGCGTTATCTAAAAGTATTGCATTAGACATGCAGCGTTATAACGT
Source organism: Cycloclasticus zancles 78-ME (assembly GCF_000442595.1). NCBI lineage: Bacteria > Pseudomonadati > Pseudomonadota > Gammaproteobacteria > Thiotrichales > Piscirickettsiaceae > Cycloclasticus > Cycloclasticus zancles. Next base: position 1,186,480 of record NC_021917.1, read on the forward strand.
GCGTTCTAATTGTATTTCCCCCTTTGCTTGGAGCCGAATGATTGGAGCGATCCCTGTTGATACACCAGAACAACAAGCCCGAGTTGATAAATTAAAAGAAATGACACCCGATAAGGTGGCTCCAATGGCTGTTTACTTAGCCAGTGATGAGGCCAGTGAAGTGTCTGGGCAGATTTTTGCGGTGCGTAATAATGAAGTTTTCTTGATGGGACAGTCCAGACCATTACGCTCTACTCATCGATCAGAAGGTTGGACGCCACAAACCATTTCAGAGCATGCAATTCCTGCATTGAAAAGTAGTTTCTACCCTCTAGAGCGTTCGCCTGATGTGTTTTCTTGGGATCCGGTATAAAGAAAACACGGCTTTGACGTTAATGAACTGACAGCAACCCCATTAATCAAAACGCTTATGCTAACTATTTGCTTATACAAGCGTTTTTTAATGGGGGGATTTAAAGCCATAACTAGAATTACTTGGAAATTTAAGCAAAGGCTGTATTAATACTGAAAAGATTGAACAGGGTGCAATCTTTCAGTGATTAACAGTATTGCAGCTGACAAGTTATTCAGCAGATTGGCAAATTAGTTGATGCTAGAATTATTAAGATGAAAAGTTAAACGAAGGATTTAAGATGAAAATTGACCCCAAGACGCATGATAAATTTTTCAATATTTTAAAAGCAGTGGTGGCCCCTAGGCCAATTGCCTTTATATCATCACAATCTAAAGAGGGTATTTTAAACTTGGCACCCTTTTCATTTTTTAATGGTGTTTGTTATGTGCCGCCGACTATTAGCGTATCGATTGCACGTTTTGCCGGCGCAAAGTCAAAAGATAGCTTGGTGAATATTGAAGAAACGGGTGAGTTTGTTGTAAACCTTGTTAATAGCGATATTGCCGAAGCGATGAATAAAACAGCCGCTGAATACCCAACAGAAGTGAATGAATTTGAACTGGCCGGTCTAAACACAATGCCTTCTGAGTTGATAACGCCACCGTGTGTTGCTGAGTCTCCGGTTAGCCTTGAATGCCGTTTAAAGCAAGTGGTGCCGATTAACGAAGGAACCCGGCGAGAGTGTGGATTAGTGATCGCAGAGGTGGTTTATTGCCATATTAACGATGAGCTCTATGATGGTCGTTACGTTGATATGAAAGGGCTTGATGTGGTGGGGCGTTTAGGTGGGCATAGTTACTGCCATGTTGATAATCTTTTTGAGATGAAGCAACCGGTTTATAAGGCGGATAAATAGGCTTTATTATTAAAGCAACGACTTGATCGCGCTATCTAGGCCGCCAATCGTTAAGGGGAACATCTTCTCGGCGTTTAGCTGTCGAACGAGGCGGTTAGATTGACGTCTATCCCAGTTTTGTTCGGCATCTGGGTTAAGCCAAGCATTGCTAGGGAATGCGGCTAACAGTCGCTGGAACCAAACGGCGCCCGCTTCTTCGTTCCAATGTTCTACACTGCCGCCAGGGTAGGTAATTTCATACGGACTCATACTGGCATCGCCAACAAAAATAAGCTTGTAGTCACTGGGGTAGCGGTTAATCACCTCAGCGGTAGGGGTGGCCTCATCAAATCGGCGTGTATTATCTTTCCAAAGGTATTCATAGGTGAAATTATGGAAATAATAATACTCTAAATGCTTGAATTCAGCTTTGCTGGCAGAAAAAAGCTCTTCGCAAATACGAATATGGTCATCCATTGAGCCGCCAATATCTAATAGCAATAATACTTTAATGGCGTTGTGGCGTTCAGGCACCATTTTAATGTCTAAATAACCGGCATTGGATGCAGTAGAACGAATGGTGTCGTCTAGATCCAACTCTTCAGCAGATCCTTGGCGGGCAAATTTTCTAAGTTTTCGTAAGGCTACTTTTAAGTTTCGAGTGTTTAGTTCAACACTGTCGTCTAAATTTTTAAATTCTCGTTTATCCCATACTTTGGTAGCTCGACGATGGCGAGACTCATCTTGCCCTATACGTACACCTTCAGGGTTATAACCATAAGCACCAAAAGGCGATGTACCACCAGTTCCAATCCATTTATTGCCACCATGGTGCTCTTCTTTTTGTTCTTCTAAACGCTTTTTAAGCGTTTTCATTAATTCTTCCCAACCTCCCAGCGATTGGATTTTTTGTTTCTCTTCTTCGCTGAGTAGTTTTTCGGCTTGTTTGCGAAGCCACTCTTCAGGAATTTGATTAAAGACATCTTCTAATGCGTGGTCGTACTCAAGCCCATTAAATGTCTCGGCAAATACCTGGTCAAATCGGTCGTAATAACGCTCGTCTTTTACTAAAGCAGTGCGCGATAAATAATAAAAAGCTTGAATGTTAAAACTGGCAAGTCGCTTATCAAGGGCGCTCAGTAAACTAAGCAGTTCTGTAATGCTGACCGGTAAACCGGCCTTGCGCAGGCTGAAAAAGAAAGAAATAAACATATAAGCTATTACTGCTCTTGTTTACGCCTGTTAATAAACGCGATGCGTTCGAATAAGTGGACATCCTGCTCGTTTTTTAATAGTGCCCCGTGTAGCTTTGGCAGAATATTATTAGTATTCGCCTCGCGTAATGTATCAGCGGTTAGCTCTTCAGATAACAGTAGTTTTATCCAGTCGAGCAACTCAGAGGTAGAAGGTTTCTTTTTTAAGCCAGCAATCTCTCGTACATCGAAAAATATACCGAGTGCTTCAGCCAGTAGATCTTTTTTCAGATTAGGGAAGTGAACATTAACAATTTGTTGCATTGTTTCTAGCTCGGGGAAACGAATGTAATGGAAGAAGCAACGCCTTAGAAAGGCATCAGGTAGTTCTTTTTCATTATTGCTGGTGATAATGATGAGAGGCCTATTTTTTGCCTTAACAAGCTCTTGCGTTTCGTACACGAAGAATTCCATACGATCGAGTTCTTGCAAAAGGTCATTTGGGAATTCAATATCCGCTTTATCAATTTCATCAATCAATAATACCGCACGCTTATCTGAGGCAAACGCTTCCCAGACCTTACCTTTAACAATGTAATTGCTAATATCGTGCACACGATCATCACCTAATTGAGAATCGCGAAGACGCGAGACCGCATCGTATTCATACAAGCCTTGGTGCGCTTTTGTGCTGGATTTTATATGCCATTCAATTAACGGTGCATCTAAGGATTTAGCTACTTCAAGAGCGAGTTGCGTTTTACCGGTACCCGGCTCGCCTTTTATTAATAGAGGACGTTCAAGCGTTATAGCGGCGTTAACTGCCATACTCAGTTCTTCTGTGGCAATGTAGTTACTGGTACTTTCAAATTGTTTGTTGCTCATAAAATTACGTGTTAAATCTGAAAAATCTATATTGTAGAGGGTTGTAAGACAATTTAAAGCGGATTTTTCTCGATCAGTTGCTTAGCAATAATAATCCGTTGAAGCTCATTCGTGCCTTCGCCGATGGCGAGTAGTGGCGCATCCCGATAATATCGTTCTACATTAAATTCGGTTGAGTAGCCATACGCACCATGTATGCGTAATGCTTCGGCAGAGTTCTCCATCGCCGCTTCTGTGGCAAATAACTTAGCCATGCCAGCTTCCATATCGCAGCGCTCACCTCGGTCAAATGCGGTTGCGGCAGATTGTACGAGCAGACGAGCCGCTTCGACCCGTGTGGCCATATCAGCTAAATAGATTTGAATGGATTGATGCTGGCAAATGGGTTTACCAAAGGTTTTACGTTGTTGTGAATATTCAATAGAGTCTTTTAGCGCGGCAGAGGCGACACCAATACCTCGTGATGCGACGTTGATTCTACCTAAGGCTAACGCACCTAAGGCATGCTGTAGGCCATGCCCTTCCTGCAGGCCAATCAGGTTTTCCTTTGGCAGTTGGTAGTTATCTAAGAAAAACTCAGCAGTATCTATGCCTTTATAACCGAGTTTTTTATGTTGGCTACCCATTACAAAACCTTCACCTTTGGGGGCGATAAAAAGACTCATACCTTTATGTGCAGGCTTGGATGCGACATTGGTTTTTACCAACAGAGCAAAACAACTACCATGCACGCTGTTGGTAATCCATGCCTTAGAGCCATTAATAATGTAGTTATCACCTTCACGTTTTGCCACAGTATTAATGGCTTGAAGGTCGGTTCCGCAGTTCGGCTCGGTGAGTGCTAATGCGCCGCGTATCTCACCCGAGGCAAATAACGGTAACCATTTGTTTTTTTGCTCTTCAGTTCCAAACCGTTGTACAGACATGGCCATAATCAGATGGGAATTAAACACACCCGTTAAAGACATCCATACGCAGGCAACGCGTTCTACAATTTTTGCATAAGTCGAGACGGGGAGGCCAAGACCACCGTACTGTGGGTCAATAACAGCACCAAATAAGCCCATTTCTTTCATTCCTTCTACAATATCATCGGGGTATTCATCGCTTGCTTCTAATGAACGTACAGATGGTTTTATTTTTATTAAAAACTTATCAACTGCATCTAAGATTAACTGTTCATTTTCATTGTTCATACTCAATCCTGTGATCTATCTAACACTTGTTATAGTATGGTCTTTATGGCGTTATAAAGCGAATAATTAACCATTGAAAATAATAGGCTGAAATGATCAGAGAAGCTGCTGTACTAATCCTGTTAAGGGATACAAAAAAAGGCCCAGAAGTTTGTATGTTACGCCGGGTCGAAACAACAGGTTTTGCAGCAGGGGCTTATGTTTTTCCCGGCGGTGTCGTTGATGAGCAAGATAAACAGCTTAGGTTAAATAATAACCTTTGTTTTTATACAAATGACACTGATTTATCGATACACGCTTATAAAATAGCGGCTATTCGTGAAACCTTAGAGGAGGCGGGCATCCTTGCCGCTACGAGAAATGATGATATTCAGGTTAACGCAGCATTACGTCAAAAACTGCATAAAGGTTATGTGAGTTTTGAGAGCCTGTTAAGGGAGCACCGTGCATCGCTAGATTTAGACAGGGTTATTTTTTATGACCATTGGATAGCTCCCGATGGTACACCCAAGCGTTTTGATACACGTTTTTTTATAGCCAAAGGCTCAATGGGTCACCAAGTTAGTCATGACAATATAGAAACTGACTCGTCTTGCTGGGCCTTGCCTGAAGAGATTTTATCGCTTTATGAGCAAGGCGAGGTTAAGTTAATGCCAGTAACACATGTTCAACTGAAGCGCTTATCGACCTTCAAAAAAGTAAGTGATGTTTTAGCGTTTGCTAAAAAACAGAATAATGTTCCAATCATTGAGCCGCTTCTAAACGTTGACGAAGCAGGCAAGCCAGTCTCCGTCACTATTCATTTGTCAGAAGGGATTGTTGAATACCTTCTTTATAAGGCCAAAGCTTGAGGTTTAATTTGTAATAAAAGTTACTATGTGTAACTTGGGAGATAACTATAGAAGGGGAAGTAGAATGTACAATTTAAGCAAAAAAACCAATTTCTGCGCTAAATTAACATACAGCTGATACCTTATTAATCAGTTCTAAATTGGCTTTACCTGTTTTAGCTTTGAATATGGGGCAATGCGTAATTATTTACTGGTAACAGAGCTAGTGGGTATTGTTTTAACTTTTTTGTCAGTTATATTTCTTAAAATGACATCTCTGGAACATAAGCCGGCACGACTAATCTACCGGCAGTTTTTTGCTTAATTTCTTCAACACTAATACCAGGCGCTCGTTCAATTAAGTGAAAAGCGCCTTCTTTAATGTCCATGACTGCTAAATCGGTAACGACGCGCTTAACACAAGTAGCGCCTGTTAAGGGTAATGTACAGTTGTCTAATAATTTGGAATTATCGCGTTTGTCTGCATGGCTCATGGTAACGATAATATTCTCGGCGCCAGCGACTAAATCCATCGCGCCGCCCATTCCTTTAACGAGTTTGCCTGGAATCATATAAGAGGCAATATTACCTTGTTGATCAACTTCAAAAGCCCCCAGTACGGTTAAATCCACATGGCCGCCTCGAATCATTGCAAAACTTTCCGCCGATGAGAAGAGTGAAGCGCCTAAAGCCGCTGTCACGGTTTCTTTACCGGCGTTGATCATATCTGCATCCACTTGCTCTTCGGTCGGGTAGGGGCCAATGCCCAGTAAGCCGTTTTCTGATTGCAGCATCACTTCAATACCACTAGGTACATAGTTAGCGACTAGGGTTGGAATACCAATACCAAGATTAACGTAATAGCCATCTTTTAACTCTTGAGCCACACGCATGGCGATTTGGTCACGATTTAATGACATTGGAGGCTCCTTAATTTTTAGCTAGAGTGATTTTTTCAATACGTTTTTCGAAACTTCCTTGGATGATTCGGTCAACATAAATCCCGGGAGTATGAATATGGTTTGGGTCAAGCTCACCCACCTCAACAATTTCTTCAACTTCAACAACGGATATTTTGCCTGCGGTAGCCGCCATTGGATTGAAATTCATAGCAGTATTACGGTAAATCAAGTTCCCCGTTTTGTCTGCTTTCCATGCTTTTACAATGGCAAAATCACCGGTAATACTTTCTTCTAAAATATAGTCTCGGCCATTAAACTGCTTAAGCTCTTTGCCTTCAGCGACAAGGGTTCCAACACCAGTCGCCGTATAAAAAGCAGGTATACCAGCACCACCGGCACGCATTTTTTCAGCTAAGGTGCCTTGTGGGGTGAGTTCAACCTCGAGTTCACCAGATAGATATTGGCGTTCAAATTCTGCATTTTCCCCCACATAAGAGGAAACCATTTTTTTAATTTGCTTGTCTTCTAATAACATGCCTAAGCCAAAGTGATCGGTACCGCAGTTATTGGAGACGATAGTTAAACCCTTAACGCCGCTATGTTTAATTTCGGTGATCAAGCCCTCAGGAATGCCACAAAGCCCAAAACCGCCGGCAATAATGGTCATATTATCTGCTAGTCCAGCCATTGCTTCTTGGTAGCTTGATACCACTTTGTTAAAACCACTCATGGCTTTACTCCTGTTTAATTTTTTTATGTATAAGGCTTATTGGTAGACTGCGCCAACTTTACTAAGATTAGGTCCAGCAATTTGCTCGCTAATGTAGTGTCCAGCGGCTACTAATTTTTTTAAATCAATACCAGTTTCAATGCCCATGCCATGTAACATGTAAACAACATCTTCAGTTGAAACATTACCCGATGCGCCCGCGGCATAAGGGCAGCCACCTAGGCCAGCGACTGAGGCATCAATATTTGCCACTCCATACTCTAAACAGGCCAAAATGTTAGCTAATGCTTGCCCGCGCGTATCGTGGAAGTGCAGCGCTAGTTTTTCTGCTGGCACTGCTTTAATAACAGCTGCGATCATTTCACGTGCTTTGATGGGTGTTCCAATGCCTATAGTGTCGCCTAACGATACTTCATAACAACCCATATCAATTAGTGCTTTGGATACTCGAACAACCTCAGCAACAGCTATATCGCCTTCATAGGGGCAGCCTAAAACGCAGGAGGTATAACCGCGAACGCGAACTCCCAAAGCAGCCGCTTTGAGCATGATGGGTTCGAAGTGTTCAAGCGATTGAGCAATACTACAATTGGTGTTTTTTTGGCTAAAGGTTTCTGAGGCGGCAGCAAAAATAGCGACCTCTTTAGCACCACTGTCTATTGCACGTTCAAAACCACGAAGGTTAGGAGTTAATACGATATACGAAGTACCTTCTCTAGGCGGTAATTGTTGTAGAACAGCTTCTGCATCTGCCATTTGTGGCACCCATTTAGGGCTAACAAAGCTGGCTACTTCTATATGCTGAATGCCGGCATCACAGAGTTTGTTTATTAAGGTAGTTTTAACTTCAGTGGGGACAGAGTTTTTAATATTTTGCAAGCCATCACGTGGTGAGACGTCTACAATTCTTACCTGGCTTGGATAATTGCGAAGCATGCTTTACGCCTGTTCCTTAAAAGTAATTAAGGTGGCATCTGCTTCTACAAAATCGTCCTCGCTATAAAATACTTGATCAATCTCACCATCAAAGGGTGCGTTTAAGGTATGTTCCATTTTCATCGCTTCGATAATGGCTAAGGGTTGGCCTTCAGAAACGGTATCAGCATTGTTCACCAGTATTTTCAGTAATTTACCGGGCATTGGCGCAATAATGTTTGAATTAGCGCTCATTATTGACAGGTCGGGTTCGAAAGGGTTCATTTCAGTTAAGGCGTACCAACGGTTTTTCCAAGAAATAAGCAGGCTTGTCTCGTGCCTTAAGACTATAAAACGCTCCCAGCTGCCATTAATTTGTAATCGGATGGCATCGTTAGCCAAGGACTCAGCGATAACATCTAGATCATCGTCTAGATGAAAAATAAAGTGTTCATCATTTTCGGTCACTTTGACTTCTATCTCATCGGTTTCCTCATAGCTAAAGAATAAGCTACGCTGGCTTTGCCCATTGGGTCGCCAACCAGTGGTATCAAACCAAGGCGAATTACCATCAACTGATGTGGCTGCCATTTCCTTAACTAATTGCTTACCCTCAAGAAGACGCTTTACAGTTGCAGCAAGTAAGACATTGTCTGGTAGTTCCACCTCGCTATCTGCAAGAAGCCTGTTTAACTTTTTATCAATGTATTGAGTATCAATCTTGTTTTCAATAAAGTCTGGGTGTGTTGCCAATGTTTCTAAGAAGGCAATATTGTTTTCAACGCCAAAAATGCCGGTTTCGCCTAAGGCATTTAATAAACGTTCACGTGCTGTTTCGCGGTCTTCACCCCAAACCACTAATTTTGCGATCATTGGGTCATAAAACACACTGATGCTGTCGCCTTGTTCTACCCCGGTTTCAATGCGCAGATTTTTATCGCTTGTGGGGAAACGTAAATGCTGAAGTTTGCCGGTGGATGGCAGAAATTGATTGTTAGGGTTTTCAGCATAGAGGCGTGCCTCAAACGAATGACCTGTACGCGGGATTTGCTCTTGTTTTAAGGGAAGGGCTTGACCAGCGGCAACACGAATTTGCCATTCAACCATGTCTTGCCCACTGACCATTTCGGTTACGGGGTGTTCTACTTGAAGGCGTGTGTTCATTTCCATAAAGTAAAAAGAACGGTCTTCACCGACGATGAATTCGATAGTTCCAGCGCCCGAATAACGAATAGCACGTGCCGCATTAACTGCAGCAATACCCATGGCTTGACGTGTTTTTTCGTCTAAGAAGGGCGAGGGAGTTTCTTCAATAATTTTTTGATGACGACGTTGTAAGGAACATTCGCGTTCGTGTAAATGTACGTAGTTTTCATGGCAGTCACCAAATATTTGGAACTCTATATGACGAGGCTTGCTGATATAGCGTTCGAGTAAGACACGGTCATCAGCAAAGGCATTCATCGCTTCACGTTTTACTGAGTCTAGCAATTTAGCAAACTCAGCGGCTTTGTTAACAACACGCATGCCTTTACCACCACCGCCAGACACCGCTTTTATTAATAAGGGGAAGCCTACTTTTTCAGCTTGTTTTTGCAAGTGTTCTGGTGCTTGATTTTCACCATGATAACCAGGCACAACCGGCACATTGGCAGCTTCCATAAGCGCTTTTGCTGCATCTTTAGCGCCCATTTTTTCAATACAGTCAGCGGAGGGGCCAATAAAGGTAATTTTCGCCTCTAGGCAGGCACGTGCAAAGTGGCTGTTTTCAGATAAAAAACCATAGCCAGAATGAATCGCATCAATGTTTTTCTTTTTAGCGAGTGCCAGTAAGTCATCCGCTTTTAGGTAAGATTCATCTGGCCTTGAAGCACCAATATAATAAGCCTCATCAGCTAGTGTTACATGGCGTGCATGACGGTCTGCGTCGGAATAAACAGCCACACTGGTGATGCCCATTTTTTTTAGTGTGGAGATCACCCGACAAGCGATTTCACCACGGTTTGCTATGAGTATTTTTTTAAACATTCGATCAATTCTCTACATTCTAAAAACGCCGAAATTGGCTTTTTCTATTGGCGTTTTAGCGGCTACAGCGAGTGATAGGCCGAGAATTCGGCGAGTATCTCGTGGGTCGATTAAGCCATCGTCCCAAAGGCGAGCGGTAGCAAAATAGGGGTTAGCTTGCTCTTCAAATTGGGCCAAGATAGGTGCTTTGAAGTTTTCTTCCTCTTCATCAGCCCAGCTCTCGCCAGCGGCTTCAAGTGCATCACGTTTAACTGTTGCCAGTACAGCGGCTGCTTGCTCGCCACCCATGGTTGAAATACGAGAGTTTGGCCAGCTCCAAAGCATACGTGCGCCAAACGCACGGCCACACATGCCGTAGTTACCGGCGCCATAGGAGCCACCAATTAACACGGTGAACTTTGGCACACTAGCGCAAGACACAGCGGTGACCATTTTGGCACCATTTTTTGCGATACCTTCTTCTTCGTATTTTTTACCGACCATAAAGCCAGTAATATTTTGTAAAAATAGAAGTGGAATGCCACGTTGATTGCACAACTCAATAAAATGCGTGCCTTTCAGTGCTGAGGGTGAAAATAAAATACCATTATTGGCGATAATGCCAACTGGGTAGCCGTGGATATGGGCAAAACCACACACTAGCGTTGGGCCATACAGCGGTTTAAATTCTTGGAATTCAGAACCATCTACTAAGCGGGCAATAATTTCGCGTATGTCGTACGGTTGTTTTGGGTCTTTAGGAATAATGCCTAAAATATCGTCGCTTGGATATAAGGGCTCGCGAGACTGACGAACTTTTACTTGAAGCTCTTTGGTTTCGTTGAGGTGTTCAATAACGTTACGTGCAATAGAAAGGGCATGTGAGTCATCTTCAGCAATATGGTCGGTAACGCCCGATTGCTTACAGTGTAGCTCTGCGCCGCCTAGCTCTTCAGAAGACACTTGTTCACCGGTAGCGGCTTTCACTAAAGGTGGCCCACCTAAAAAGATAGTGCCTTGTTCGCGAACAATAATAGATTCGTCACACAACGATGGGATATAAGCACCGCCAGCGGTACAGGAGCCCATTACCACGGCAATTTGCGGAATGCCATCGGCTGACATTCGTGTTTGGTTATAAAAGAAACGGCCAAAATGTTCTTTGCCGGGGAATACTTCGTGCTGTAGAGGTAAAAAGGCACCGCCAGAGTCAACCAAGTAAATACAGGGTAGGCGGTTTTCAGCGGCAATTTCTTGTGCTCGTAGGTGCTTGGTGACGGTGAGTGGGTAATAAGTGCCACCTTTAACCGTGGCGTCATTCGCAATAATCATCACTTCGCCACCGTGGACACGGCCAATGCCGGTAATGATGCCTGCTGCCGGTGCAGCATTATCATACATGCCATAAGCGGCTAACTGTGATAACTCTAAAAAAGCACTGCCTGGGTCCAGTAAGGCTTTAATCCGGTCCCTTGGCAGTAGTTTATTGCGAGCTAAATGCTTTTTACGTGCACGCTCGCCGCCACCTTTGGCAGCGGTGGTGATGCGTTCGTTAAGCTCATCAACAAGCGATTCCATTTGAATCGTGTTTGCTTTGAAATCAGCAGATGCTGGTTCAATTTTTGATTTAATGACCGGCATTGTTTACCTTAATAATTGTTAAGTGCTCAGGGTTAAATTATTTCAATTGCCATTGCAGTGGCTTCACCGCCGCCAATACATAACGTGGCGACCCCTTTAGTCAGTTGCCTAGCTTTTAATGCGTGAATTAATGTGACTAGAACGCGCGCGCCTGATGCACCAATCGGGTGACCTAAGGCGCATGCACCACCATTAACATTCACTTTGTCAGGGTCTAAATTAAGCGTTTCAATGGCTGCCATGGTGACTACAGCAAAGGCTTCATTTATTTCAAATAAATCAACATCGTTAATAGCCCAGCCCGATTTTTCTAATACTTTTTGAATAGCAACAATAGGCGCGGTGCTGAACCAATCAGGATCTTGTGCATGTACTGCTTGCGCGGTGATGGTTGCAAGCGCTTGCAGGCCTTGTTTGCGCGCTTCATCTACATCCATTAATACCAAGGCAGCCGCACCATCAGAAATAGACGAGGCATTGGCGGCGGTAACCGTGCCATCTTTTTTAAAAGCAGGACGTAGTGTTTTGATTTTATTAAGGTCGGCTTTAGCCGGTTGTTCATCAGTTGCATAGCGCGTTTCAGCTTTACGATTTTTAACGACAACCGGTGTTATTTCAGATTCAAAAGCCGTTGATTGAGTCGCTGCATTAGCTCGCTGTAATGAGGTAATGGCAAAATCATCTTGTTGTTCACGCGTGAAGCCGTATTTTTCTGCGCACAGTTCAGCAAATGAACCCATTAATTTGCCATGTTTAACATCTTGCAGGCCGTCGTGAAACATATGATCAATCATTTCGCTGTGGCCCATTTTAAGGCCCCCACGTAGTTTGGTTGAAAGGTAGGGAGCATTAGTCATCGATTCCATGCCACCTGCGACCACGCAGTTAGCATCGCCCGCTAATATTTGGTTATAGCCGTACATCACCGCTTGCATGCCAGATCCACACATTTTGTTAACAGTATTACAAGGGACCGATAGCGGTAGACCTGCTTTTAATGAGGCTTGCCGTGCGGGTGCTTGGCCTTGTCCGGCAGGTAATACGCAGCCCATATGCACGCTGTCTACTTGAGTGGGTTCAATATGGCTGTCTTCGATAGCGGCGCTTATGGCGTAACTGCCAAGGTCTGATGCGCTAAGCGAGGAAAATTGACCTTGAAAACTACCTAAAGCCGTTCGTTTGGCGGCAACAATAACAACGCTTTTTTTATTCATATCTATTTTGTATCTTCAAATAATTCACGGCCAATTAACATCCGACGAATTTCGTTGGTACCGGCGCCAATATCATAAAGTTTGGCATCTCGTAGTAAACGGCCAGTAGGGAACTCATTAATATAGCCATTACCGCCTAACGTTTGGATGCCTTCTAAGGCAACTTTTACAGCATTTTCTGAAGCAAATAGTAAAAGCCCAGCAGCATCTTTACGTGAATCATTGCCTTTGTCATATTGTTCAGCCACACGATAAGCAAAAGCTCGCGTCGATTGAAGAGCAACGTACATATCAGCCATTTTTCCTTGCATTAGCTCAAACAGGCCAATAGCTTTACCAAATTGTTTCCGTTCATGAATATACGGTAAGCAAATATCCATGGTGGCTTGCATAATGCCGATAGGGCCACCGGATAACACCATGCGCTCGGTATTAAGGCCGCTCATTAGAACTTTAACCCCTTCGTTAACGTTGCCGAGTACATTTTCTTCAGGAATTTCACAGTTTTCAAAAACCAATTCACAGGTATTAGAGCCACGCATACCGAGTTTATCTAGTTTTTGTGCGGTTGAAAAACCAGGCATGCTCTTTTCTACAATAAAAGCAGTCATGCAACGTGAACCAGCTTCTGGCCCAGCAGTGCGCATATAAACAATCAATACGTCAGCATCAGGGCCATTGGTAATCCACATTTTGTTACCGTTGGCGACCCATTTATCACCCTTTTTTTCGGCTTTACAACTCATCGAACCAACAACATCTGAACCAGCCCCGGGCTCAGACATAGCTAATGCGCCAATATATTCACCCGTACATAGTTTAGGTAAATATTTATGCCGCTGTTCCTCACTACCATTTAGGTAAAGGTTGTTTAAGCAAAGGTTAGAATTAGCGCCGTAAGATAAACCGATAGAGGCAGAGGCTCTTGATATCTCTTCCATGACGACAAGGTGTGATAGGTAATTTAGCCCAGTTCCACCGTATTCTTCAGGAATAGTCATGCCTAATAAACCGATGTCTCCAAAGGCACGCCAAAGTTGATTTGGAAATTCATTGTCTTTATCAACAGATTCAGCGAGTGGGGCGATTTCACCGTTTGCAAACTTACGTACAGCCTCACGTAACGCATCCACTTCATCATTAATTTGAACATTAAAAGTCATTGGATTTCCTTGTGTTTATTTGAGTTATTGTATATTGCGTTTGCCGGATCATATCACTATACTCATTCTAACGCTAATTAGAATCTAATCTACATTAGATTTAAATTATGGCTTCATCAAAGGGTTAGGTTCAGTGACAAATACAATAAAAAAAAGCTCCGTTACCCGTCAGTTAATTTTAGATGCAGCGGCTAAAAAATTAAGTCAGCATGGCTATCATGGAACTTATTTAAAAGATATTGCAGAATCAATAAACATGCAGGCAGGGAGTTTGTATTATCACTTCAACTCAAAAGAAGCTTTAGTGCAGGAAGTACTTAATAAAAGTGTCCATCTGATCCGAGATATTGTTGAATACGAAGTAGAACAGTTGGCTAAGGCGCCTTCTTTTCCTGACTTGTTACGGGCTGCTATTCGGGGGCATTTAATCGCTATCTTGCGGCACTCGGACTATACCTTAGCCAGTATTAGAAATTATGGGCAAGTGCCAGAAACCGTTCATAATGCGGCACAACCTGACCGTGATGCTTATGAGAATTTTTGGCGTGATTTATTCGAGCAAGCTGAAAAAGATGGTGTTATACGTACAGGGGTAGATAAGCATTTATTGCGTCTTGCCATTTTCGGGAGTATGAATTGGGCAAGTATTTGGTATGTTGATAGTGGCGCAAGCGTGGAAGCAATTGCACAATCACAAGCTGATTTGTTTCTTAATGGTTGTTATGTAGATGGAGAGCACCGTGCAGTATAAAAATATAATTATGGATATTGATGATAGAGGGGTGGCTTATGTGACCTTTAATCGACCAATCGTACACAATGCTATGAGTGCTGATTTTATCCAAGAGATGCAACATATTTGTGCCACTGTGGAATTGGATGCTGCTGTTCGTGTGGTTGTTTTAACCGGAGCAGGTAAAACATTTTGTGCCGGCGGTGATTTAAAGTGGATGGAAAACAATATCAGTAAAACAAGAGCGCAACGTGTAGAAGAAACTATCAAACTTGCAAAAATGTTAGCGGCTTTAAACAACTTAAGTAAACCTATAATAGGCCGTATTCAGGGGCCAGCTTATGGCGGTGGTGTTGGTATGGTGTCGGTGTGCGATATTAATATCGGCGTTGAGACAGCAAAATTTGCCTTAACAGAAGTGAAATTGGGGCTGACCCCCGCGACTATTTCACCGTATGTCGTTAAACGAATTGGTGCAGCAAATGCACGCAGAAACTTTTTAAACGCAAGAGTGTTTGGTGCGACGGAAGCAAAAACAATCGGCCTTTTAACAGATGTTGTAACAGTTGGTGAACTAGATCAAGCGATAGAAACAGAAGTAAAAATGATTTTAAAGTGCGCGCCTGGAGCGATTGCCTCGACTAAAAAACTCATTGACTATGTAGATACCCATACGGCAGAAGAAAATGCAATTTACACGGCCGATAATTTGGCGGATGCCTGGGAAACAGAAGAAGGTAAAGAAGGCATAGAAGCCTTTTTAAATAAACGCAAAGCAAGCTGGGCTTAAGTTTTTAGTCTTAGGAGTGGTATTGAATGAATTCAATTTATTTTTCTGAAGAGCACACGATTTTACGCAATCAGATTCGACGATTTGTTGAACAAAAGGTAGTGCCTGTTGCTGATGAATGGGAAGAAAAAGGCTATATCCCGAGAGAAATTTTACAGCAAATGGGTGATTTAGGCTTTCTGGGTATTCGTTATTCAACTGACTATGGTGGTAGTGAAATGGATGCTTTGGGGTCTGTTATTTTGGCTGAAGAACTTGGCCGCTCAACCTTTGGCGGTTTAGCAGTGACGGTGCTAGTACATACAGATATGGCGTCCCCTCATTTAGATAATTTTGGTAATAAACAGCAATTAAATAAATACATGAGCGAGATTATCTCTGGACAAAAAATTACCGGTGTTGCGGTAACAGAACCGGATGTTGGCTCTGATGTTGCTGCGATGAAAACCCGTGCAGTAAAAGACGGTAATGACTATGTGATAAACGGTTCAAAAATGTTTATTACCAATGGCGTACACGGTGATTTGTTTTTTGTTGCTGCTAAAACAGATATGGATGTCAAACCGTCGCGCGGCATTACTATATTTGCGGTTGAAAAAGGCACCCCGGGGTTTAGTGTTGGTAAAAACCTTAAAAAAATGGGTTGGTTATCGTCAGATACTGCGGAGTTAATTTTTGATAATTGTCGCGTGCCAGCAGACAATATAATCGGCGAGCTTAATAAAGGCTTTTATTCCATTATGCGTAATTTCCAAAACGAACGCCTTGTGTTAGGTGCCCAGTCAATGGGCGAGGCTTCTAAAGCGCTTGAGCTAACAATGGACTATGTGACAACACGTAAAGCATTTGGTGGTGTGCTATTTGATAAACAAGCGATACGTCAGCGCTTAGCCGCATTGGCGGCGCGTGTTGAGGCGGGTAAGCAACTTGTTTATCATTCTGCTTGGTTAGATGCACAAGGGCTTGATTGCATAAAAGAAGTCTCTATGGTGAAAGCCTACTGCGGTGAACTGGTGAATGAAGTCATGTATGACTGTCTTCAATTTCATGGTGGTTTTGGCTATGTTCGTGAAAGTGCAATAGAAAGAATGTATCGTGATGCTCGTATTCAAGCTATTGCCGGCGGTGCTACTGAGGTAATGCTCGAAGAAGTTTCAAAAAGAATGATTAATTAAATAAAAGGAATAAAAATGTCAGAAGGGTTTAGTGTTGAAGAAATGAAGGTGGGGCAGTCTGCCTCTATGAGCAAAACAGTGACGGAAGCAGATATTATTTTATTTGCCGGTATTACGGGTGATTTTAACCCCGCTCATATTGATGAAGAATATGCCAAACAAAGCATGTTTAAAGGACGAATTGCTCATGGCATGCTGTCAGCAGGCTTTATTAGTGCAACATTAGCGATGAAATTGCCTGGGCCGGGCAGTATTTATTTAGGCCAAAATATGAAGTTTAAAGCACCGGTTAAAATTGGCGATACGGTTAAAACGACGGTCACCATTACTGATATTAATATCGATAAGAAAATTGTTAAATTAGATACGGTATGTATGGTTGGAGAGACAAAAGTAGTTATTGGTGATTGTGCAATGATGAAACCATAGTTTTTTGAGTACGAAGCGTACTCGGTAAAACATTATAAAAATAATATAGAGATAGTTAGGCTTGGGGGGATACATGCCAGTACAACAAATGCTTCAGGAAAAAATGGTGAGCGTTAGCGAAGCGGTAGCGTTAGTTAACAGTGGCGACACCATTGATTATGGGTTTAGTGTTACGCAATCAGATATATTTGATACTGAGTTAGCCAAACAGAAAGATCGATTAAAAGATGTGATTGTTAGAGGTACATTGTCGGTCGCTGCTAGGCAAATTATTGAACAGGACCCAGATCAACAGCACTTTGAATATCAAAATTGGCATTTTTCTGGCTACGATAGAAAAAAATCTGAGCAAGGAGTGGTTAGTTATATCCCCTTTAATTTTGGAGAAGGCCCGCATATCTATCGCGAATATTTAAAAACAGATGTGTTGGTATTAAAAACATCACCGATGGACCAGCATGGTTATTTTAATTTTGGTGTTTCCAACACATTTGCACGAGCGTGTTGTGATATAGCGAAAAAAATTATCATAGAAACATCCAGCGCCATTCCTGTTTGTTACGGTAATGAAAACACCGTTCATATCAGCGAGGTAGCGGCTGTTTTTCAAGGTGATAGTGCGCCATTATTTGAGTTACCAAGCGCACCTATTAGCGATATTGACCGGCAAGTCGCTGATTATATTGTGCCACTGATAAAGGATAGAAGTTGCTTGCAAATTGGCATTGGTGGAATGCCAAATGCGGTATGTTCTGCTTTAGCACATTCAACTATCAAGGACCTCGGGATTCATACGGAGATGTTTGTTGATGGGATGGTAGATCTGGTTGAAAAAGGAAAAGTAACAGGGAACTACAAGCAAACTTATCGTGGTCAAATTGTCTATACCTTTGCGTTGGGTTCCAAAAGAACGTATGACTTTATTCATAAAAATGCATTGTGTGTCAGCATTCCTGTGGATGAAACAAACCTGACAAACAAAATTGCACAAAATGACAATGTGATTTCTATTAACAACTGTTTGCAAGTGGATTTAACCGGTCAAGTGGCCTCAGAGAGTAATGGTCATCGGCAAATTTCAGGTACTGGGGGGCAGTTGCAATTTGTCCGAGGGGCAGTGGCTTCTAAAGGCGGGAAGTCGTTTATCTGCCTTTCATCTAGGTTTATGGATAAAGAAGGCCAACCTCGCTCTAGAATTGTGCCCGGGCTAGAAGAGGGGACCGTCGTGACGACACCTAGGTCGGATACGATGTATGTTGTGACCGAATTTGGTATTGTTAATTTGAAAGGTAAAAGCATCAGTGAAAGAGCATTAGCACTGATCAGCATTGCGCATCCCGATGACCGTGAAAGCTTGTTACAGCAAGCCCGTGACAGTGGCATTGTGTCACGTCGTTATTGCTAGCCTGCAGCTATTAAGTGGATAAAAAATTGAGCTATAAAACAGTTAAATTAGAAATAAATAATAAAATTGCAACGGTGACGTTAAATGACCCTGCCTCACGTAACGCGATTACGGACCCTACGTTATTAGAAGAAGTTAAAACGGTTTTTATGGGTATTCAAGATAACCCAGCTGTATCGGTTTGTATTTTGACCGGTGAAGGTAAAGGGTTTTCCTCGGGTGGTAATGTTAAAGACATGCTCAATCGAGAAAAAATGTTTGCAGGTGATCAGTTGGCGCTGCAAAACAATTATCGTAAAGGCATTCATAGTTTATCTAAATTACTGTACTGCATTGAAATACCGATTATTGCAGCTGTTAATGGTGCGGCGGCCGGGGCAGGTTTTGATATGGCCTTATTATGCGACATTAGAATTGCCTCGGAACGAGCCAGTTTTTGCTCTTCATTTTTAAATTTAGCCGTTATTCCTGGCGATGGTGCCTGCTGGTTGTTACGTAAAACCGTAGGTGCACAAAAGGCAGCAGAATTAATTTTGACGGGCAAAACAGTGGCTGCCCAAGAGGCCTTGGAAATGGGGCTTTTATTAAAGCTAGTTGAACATGACCAACTGATGACAGCCGCAACAGAACTGGCAAGCAGTATTGCAGAAAAATCACGCGAAACACTCGTGGTCACTAAACGATTACTAAGATCAACCGATAGCTTAAGTTATGCCGATCACTTGGATCTTTGTTCAGCAAATCAAGCGATGTTTCACCATACCGCTGAGCACCAAGCAGCGTTAGAAAATTTTTTCAATAAAAAATCTAATAAATAACAATAAATAGTTTATTTAACTTACTGTTTATATTGGTTTAATTTAAATAAATTTTTCTCGTAATTTTTAAATGAGACGGTTGGTTTTTTTTAAAGAGCGCGCGATAAATTGTGGTGTTGAATACATAAAGGAGCAGGTTTATGAGTTTAAAAGCACTATTTGAACCGAGATCAGTGGCGGTTATTGGCGCCTCATCTAACCCTGCGCGAATCGGTGGGCGACCGCTAGACTATTATTTAAAGGCTGGTTTTAAAGGACGTATTTATCCTGTCAACCCGAAAAGAACGGAGATTCAAGGCTTAAAAGCATACCCTAATATCACATCGATTCCCGATCAGGTTGATTTAGCGGTACTAGCTATTTCAGCTAATTTGGTGGCTGAGGCTTTAACAGCGTGTGGCGATAAGGGCGTTAAGGCAGTTGTGCTTTTTTCCGCTGGCTTTTCTGAACAAGGTGAGGCGGGTGATTTATTACAAGTTCAACTGGACCACATTGTGCAGCGTTACGGTATGCGCATTCTTGGACCTAATTGTTTAGGTTTATACAATGGAGATGCCGGAAACTGTCCTACCTTTACCTCTGGTTTGGAAGGGGGCTTTCCAATCAACGGGCGCGTTGGCCTGATTACTCAATCGGGCGCATACGGCACACATTTGTTGACGATGGCCAAAACTCGGCGTTTAGGGGTTTCAAAATGGGTATCCACCGGTAATGAATCAGATTTGACGGTGGCCGAGTGTCTGGAATATTTGATCGATTCAGAGACAGTTGATGTCGTTGGTTGTTATATGGAAGGGGTTAAAAAGCCAAAAGTATTGATTCGCGCGCTTGAAAAAGCGCATGCTAAAGGTAAAGCGATTGTTATTATGAAGGTCGGCGTATCCGAGGTTGGTTCAAAGGCGGTTCAATCGCATACAGCATCGTTAACAGGCTCCGATGCAAGCTTCCAAGCACTAATTGATCAATACGGTGCGCAACGTGCGAAAACAACCGAGCAAATGTTTGATATCCTCTACGCCTTCAGTATTTCGCCACCTGCCAATGGCAATAAATTAGGTATTTTAACGGTATCAGGTGGTGCAGGGGTACTAATGGCAGATGCCGCCGAGGAAGTCGGTCTTCCTGTGCCGCCAATGCCTATAGAGGCACAAAAAAAGCTTATTGCGAGAAATCCGTTATGTGCACCGCGCAACCCAATTGATGTCACCGGTAGTGCGCTTAATGACTTTTCCTTAGTGGGTGAAAGTTTAGCGGCCATGTGCGAAGAAGGCCATTATGACTTGTTGGTTGCATTTTTTACCTCATGGGTCGGCTCACCAGCACATGGAGATAAGCTTTTTGATGCCCTAGATACGGGTATGAAAACGCATAAAAAACCATTTGCTGTGATTGGCCAGTCAAGCGAAAGTATTAAAGAAAAATATGAATCTGCGGGGATGATGTTCTTTGAAGACCCCTCAAGAGCAATTGCGGCCTTATCAGCATTAGCCAAGTTTAATACGGCCTTTCAAACAGTTAATGAAGATCAAAGTGTATTACCCTCTATTCCAACAACCGAGTGGCCGGCAGGAAAAATTAGTGAAGCGCAGGCCAAACGATTGATACAACAAGCGGGTATCCCTGTATTAAAAGAAAAGGTTGCTAGCACTGCAGAAGAGGCAGTTCTATGTGCTAAAGAGCTTGGCTTTCCTGTCGCCATTAAAATTGTTTCAGCCGATATTGCACATAAATCCGAAGCCGGAGGTGTCGCACTTGATCTGCTAAACGAGCAATCTGTGCGCACGGCTGCACATTCAATGTTTAAAACGGTGGCTGAACGTGAACCGACGGCCAATATCGAAGGACTTCTGGTGAGCCCAATGATTAAAGAGGGCGTTGATTTTATTGTTGGTACGCAACAGGATCCTACAATTGGGCCGATTATCATGGTTGGCCTCGGGGGTATTTATACAGAAGTTTTAAAAGACCTTAGTTTGTCGTTGGCACCGGTTACGCCAAACAAAGCTTTATCAATGTTGACATCATTACGTGGTGCGGGCATTTTTCAAGGAGCCCGTGGCGAAGCTGTGATCAATATACAAGCAGTTGCTGAGGTGGTGAGTCGATTGTCTGTATTGGCGGTGCAAAAAACTGAGACGGTCGCAAGTATTGAGATTAACCCCCTACGTGCGATGGCTGATAAAGTAGTCGCTTTAGATGCGCTCGTCCTTCGTATGGATGAGGCAAGGCATTATTAAAGTTATTGAACACTAAAATAATTATTTGGAGAACAAACATGCAAGACAATGACTATACACAACCTGCTTTGTTTATTGATGGTGAGTGGGTAACACAAACCAGTCGCTATGGTGAGGTACTAAACCCAGCGACAGATGAAGTATTAGCTAAATTTCCTATCGCAGATGAAGAGCAGATTGAGCGTGCACTTGCTTCGTCTGAAGCCGCTTTTGAACAATGGCGTAAAACAAGTTATGACGAACGAATTGAAATTATGCACCGTGCCGCAGCGATTCTTCGTGAAAATGCTGAGCACACCGCACGTTGTATGACGATGGAGCATGGAAAACCACTTGCAGATTCAAAAGGCGAGGTAGAAAATTGCGCATGTCTATTGGAGTGGTGTTC
The DNA here is from genome assembly GCF_000442595.1 of Cycloclasticus zancles 78-ME. Classification (NCBI taxonomy): domain Bacteria; kingdom Pseudomonadati; phylum Pseudomonadota; class Gammaproteobacteria; order Thiotrichales; family Piscirickettsiaceae; genus Cycloclasticus; species Cycloclasticus zancles. Next base: position 1,208,360 of record NC_021917.1, read on the forward strand.
TACGGCAGCTGCGGACCATGTTGACCGCACCTTGCCTGAGTTAAAAGGTTTTGTAGACAGAACCGTGCGTAAAGAGCCAATAGGTCCTGTGGCGGCTTTTCCTGCATGGAATTTTCCAGCCTCATTAGCAACGCGTAAAATGGCCTCAGCGATAGCTGTCGGTTGTTCGGTTATTGTTAAACCCGCAAAAGAAACCCCAGTTTCATTTATGGCGGTAGTTGATGCACTTGATAAGGCAGGTTTACCGAAAGGTGTGGTTAACATACTTATGGGTGATTCTTCGCTGATTAGCAAAAAACTAATTGAATCACCGGTTATTAAAAAAATATCGTTCACCGGTTCAACACCTGTCGGTCAAAAACTGGCTGCGTTAGCCGGAGATCAGGCAAAACCCTGTGTGATGGAACTGGGTGGTCATGCGCCCGTATTGGTTTTTGATGATGCGAAGTTAGACAAAGCAATTGATTTATCAGTAACGACTAAAAGCCGTAACTCAGGACAAGTGTGCATTTCTCCGACACGGTTTTTTGTGCAAGAGGCTGTATACGATAAATTTTTAACAGGTTTTACAGAAAAATTTGCAGCACTTCGGATTGGTAATGGTTTGGATAACGATACTCAAATGGGGCCTTTGGCAAACCCACGTAGAATTGCTGAAATAGATGATTTGGTTCAAGATGCCGTGAGTAAAGGTGCGCGCTTAATGACGGGTGGTAAACGTCTTGATCGTCCAGGAAATTTTTATGAAGCGACGGTATTGGCCGATGTGCCAGCAACAGCAAGAATAATGCAAGAAGAGCCTTTTGGCCCGATTGCAATTATTAATAAATTTAGCAGCTATGATGAAGCGATTGAAAAAGCCAACAATACTGATTTTGCACTGGCTTCATATGCATTTAGTGGCTCGCAAGAAACCATTGATAAGCTGGGTAGCGATTTAGATTCGGGCAAAGTGGGTATTAATGGTTACCCAGTTGTTTTTCTAGACTCACCACTCGGCGGACGGCGTCAATCAGGCTATGGAAGTGAAGGTGGCTATGAGGGATTGGATGCCTATAGAATTGTAAAATTTGTTAGTCAAAGTGCTATTTAGCTGAATGTTGCTAAGCATACCGTTCGACGGCGTCTAAAACCTCTAGTGCTTGCGCGAGTTCCTGTGTTTTTACACAGGGACTCGCGCTTAATAAAAAACTGCTGTTATAAACGTCGATAATCTGTGTAATCATCAATGGATTAGTGGTGTGTTGTGCTATTAACTCATAACGTATATCTGCAAATTTAATTTTTTCGTTTGGCATCTGAAGTCTTTCTGCAATAGAAGGTTATCCCTTCGACCCTGCCAAAAATAAGTATTGATCTCACTCACTAATATCTAAAATGTATTGCAGTATTTAACCTAACTGTTGTTAGTTTGATATTTTTCTGTTTATACTGAACAACCCAATAATAAAAATAATTAACTATGTTGTTTAACCATGAACATGCCATGTTACGTGACTCGGTATCAACTTTTGTTGAGCGTCATATTGCCCCGTTTGTTGATGAATGGGAAGAAGCCGGGATTTTTCCTGCTCATGAGTTATTTAAAAAGATGGGGGACGCAGGACTTCTCGGCATTAATAAGGCAGAAAAATGGGGAGGCTTAGGATTAGATTATTCCTATTCCTTAGTGTTTGCCGAAGAAATAGGGCGAATTAACTGCTCGGGAATTTCAACAGCCATTGGTGTACAAACAGATATGAGCACACCTGCATTGGCAAATTATGGCAGTGATGAATTAAGACGTAATTTTCTGGTTCCAGCAATCAAAGGGGAATCAGTTGGCTGTATTGGTGTGAGTGAAGAAGGTGCGGGTTCAGATGTGGCCTCAATTAAAACGCAAGCACGCCGTATTGGTAACGAATACGTTATTAATGGCAGTAAGATGTGGATTACCACTTCAACGCAAGCTGATTGGGTCTGTTTGTTATGCAATACCGGTGGCGATAAGGGGCCCCATAAAAATAAATCGCTAATCATTGTGCCACTGGATGCTAAAGGCGTAACGCGTGGTAAACGCCTAAAAAAACTAGGTGCGCATAGCTCGGACACCGCACCATTATTCTTTGATGATGTACGAGTGCCGGTTACTAACCGTATCGGTGAGGAGGGGCGCGGCTTCATATATCAAATGAAACAGTTTCAAGAAGAACGTTTTTTTGCGATGTCTAAATACCTGAGTCAAGTTCAAGATGCGGTAGATATTACGATTGAATATACAAAGCAGCGTAAAGCATTTGGTAAACCGTTAATTGCTAATCAAGATATTTATTTTAAATTAGCAGAAATGCAAACCGATATTCAGGCTGTTCGCGCGCTTATCTACCATGCTTGTGAAAAGTATATCAACGGCGAAGATGTCGATATGCTCACCTCAATGGCTAAATTTAAAGTTGGCCAATTAGGACAAACCATACCCTCGGCCTGCCTGCAATACTGGGGTGGGCAAGGTTTTATGTGGGATAACTTAATTAGCCGTATTTTTCGTGATACGCGCTTGTGTTCAATCGGTGGGGGAGCAAACGAAGTGATGCTTGAAATTGTTTCAAAGCGGATGGGTATTCACCCATCATCACTAAGCTAAGTAAACGTTATGGCTGTTATACAAAGTAAGGTAAATACCCGAAGCGATGGCTTTAAAAACAATAGGAAAGAGTTATTAAAGCTGATCGATCAGTTAAATAAGCTCGAAAATAAGGTGCATCTAGCCTCACAAAGAAAGCAAGCGGTCTTTGAGCAAAGAGGGCAGTTATTACCGAGAAGGCGTTTAGAAATGTTGTTAGACCCAGGTGCCAGTTTTATTGAGCTTAGTACGCTAGCTGGCCTAGGCCAACATGACGATGATGGCGAAGAAAATGTTTATGGTGCGGGCATTATTGTTGGTATCGGTTTTGTAGAAAACACAAGGTGTATGGTGTATGTCAATGATGCGGCGATTAAAGGGGGGACAAACATGCCCCATGCGTATAAAAAATTACGTCGCGCGCAAGAGATTGCCAGTACCTCTAGGTTGCCTTTTATTTGTTTAGTGCAAAGCGGGGGAGGAAATTTATTTCTACAACACCTTGGGTTTAACTTGGCCGGACACCGGTTTATGTCACAAGCACAGGCGTCTGCCGCGGGTATTCCGCAAATTACGGTAGTGCATGGCGCATCTACCGCAGGAGGTGCGTATATACCTGGCATGTCAGACTACGTGGTGATGGTCAAAAATAAAGCCCGAGCTTATCTTGCTGGCCCACCATTATTAAAAGCAGCAACCGGTGAAATAGCTGAGGAAGAAGAGCTTGGTGGCGCTGAGATGCATGCTAGTGAATCGGGGCTTGCCGAGTACCTAGCTGAAGATGATGCGCATGCGCTTGAAATGACCCGAGAAATTGTAAAAAGTTTAAATTGGAATAACCGCCTAACCACAACGGCAGAAAAAACTTATAAAGAACCGCGATACGATATTGATGAATTATGCGGCATTGTGCCGGCTGATTACCATAAACCCTACGACAGCCGTGAAGTGATTGCACGCTTGGTTGATGACTCTGACTTTGTTGAATTTAAGGCGAATTACGATCCGTTTACTATCTGCGGTTTTGCAGAAATCGAAGGTCAACATTGTGGCATTATTGCAAATAATGGCCCTATTACTAATAAGGGAGCCGGCAAGTCGACACAGTTTATTCAACTCTGTTGCCAAGCGAATAAACCACTGATTTTTTTACAAAATACTACGGGTTTTATCGTTGGAATTGAGCATGAACAAAATGGCATGATAAAAAATGGTGCCAAGCTTATTCAAGCGGTGGCGAATGCCACTGTGCCTAAAATAACACTCAATATTGGTGGCGCCTTTGGTGCAGGAAATTATGCTATGTCGGGCCGCTCATTTGAGCCAGACTTTCTATTTGCCTGGCCCACTAATACCTTGGCAGTAATGGGGGGCGAGCAAGCCGCAACGGTGATGTCCATTGTTTATGAAAATAAACAAAAAGCGAATAATAAGCCGATTGATGAAGCGTTTTTAGCCAAGCAAACAGAAGATATTTTAGACTACTACTCAAGTGTTTCGTCTGCATTTTATTGCACCTCACAGGTTTGGGATGAAGGCATAATTGACCCACGTAAAAGTCGTCGTTTGCTTGCCGAGCTGATTGATATTGTTGTTCAAGGGCGTGAAACTAAATTAGATGCCAATACCTTTGGCGTGGCGAGGATTTAAAATGATTAATCTACCCAAGGTGGACACGTTATTACTAAAGCATGTGAACGGGCGTCTATACATTACGTTAAATAGGCCTGAACGGCGTAATGCAATGAACGATCAGATGAATGGCGAGTTGCATCAAATGGCCGATTTTTTAGCTAAGTCGGCAGCAATTCGTCTGGTTATATTGCAAGGTGCCGGTGGTCATTTTTGCGCCGGTGGCGATATTAAAGAACGTAAAAACCAAACCGATCAGGCGGCTCAACACCTAGACCCTGCGCGTGACAGAAATATTAGATCGGGGCAGCTATTTAAAAAATTTTTTGGCTTACCGCAAACCTTAATCGTAGTTGTGGAAGGCTCGGCAATGGGCGGCGGTTTTGGCTTGGCGTGTTTGGCAGACCTTACGTTTGTTCATCGTGATGCAATACTGGGCATGCCAGAAACAACATTAGGAATTGCACCTGCGCAAATTGCTCCCTATGTCGTTCAGCGAATTGGCTTAACACCTGCCAAGCAAATGGCATTAACCGGTGAAAGGATTAATGGCGAAAAAGCATATCGCTTAGGCATAGCGCAATACCTTGCCGATTCTAACGAGGCCCTCAGAGACAAATTAGAGTCTGTGATTCAACAAGTAGAACGTTGTGGACCTATGGCATGTGCCGCAACAAAAGACATTATGCATAAGGTGGCTCATCAAATTGATGATGAGATGATTGAGTTTTCGGCAGATGTTTTTTCCAGACTAAACAAGCAAGATGAAGGTCGCGAAGGACATCGCGCCTTTGTTGAAAAAAGAAAGCCGCACTGGATGGCCTGATTAATGAATCATTTTGATACTATCTTGATTGCGAATCGTGGCGAGATAGCCGTTAGGGTCATTAAAACGGCTAAACAGATGGGCTATGAAACGGTTGCTGTTTTTAGCGAGGCAGATCGTGAAGCTCTGCATGTTTCTCTTGCTGACAAAGCGATAGGTATTGGCGAGTCAGACGTTGAAAAATCCTACCTAAATATTGACAAAATAATAGCTGCGGCGCTGAAAACTAATGCTCAGGCTATCCATCCTGGGTATGGTTTTTTATCCGAATCAGCTGAATTTGCGCAGCGTTGTGAAGAAGCTAACTTAGTGTTTATTGGGCCGGATTCGAAGGCAATGGCCATTATGGGAAACAAAACGGTTGCCCGACATAAAATGCTTGAGGCAAATGTACCCCTAGTGCCAGGCTATGATGGACCTTCGCAAGACAACCCAACGTTACAAAAAGAAGCTAACCGTGTCGGTTACCCGTTGATGGTTAAAGCAGCTGCCGGTGGTGGTGGGCGTGGTATACGCATTGTTAAAGACCCACAACACTTAATAACAGAACTTGAAGCGGCTAGAGCAGAGGCACTTAGCAGTTTTGGCTCTGATGAATTACTGCTTGAAAAATATATTGAAAAGGCCCGACATATTGAAATTCAAGTATTTGCAGATCAACTTGGTAACACGGTTTATTTGGGTGAACGAGACTGCTCGATGCAGCGACGGCATCAAAAAGTTATTGAGGAAGCACCTGCGCCGAATATGGATGCCACCTTACGAAAAAAAATGGGTGATGCCGCAGTAAAAGCGGCTGAGGCGGTTAATTATATTGGTGCTGGTACCGTTGAATTCTTATTATGTGTGGATCAATCATTTTACTTTTTGGAAATGAATACGCGCCTACAAGTTGAACACCCAGTAACAGAATTGATAACAGGCTTAGATTTAGTTGAATGGCAGTTATCAGTAGCGGCTGGTGAACCATTAGCGCTACAACAAGATGAGATTGAGCTAAAGGGGCATGCCATTGAGGTGCGTTTATATGCTGAAGATTGTGAGTGCGATTTTATGCCGCAAACAGGGCGTATAAGGCAGTGGAAAATGCCAGTCGCTACGGGTATTAGAGTTGATAATGGAATTGTCAATGAGCAAATTATTAGTCCTTATTATGACTCAATGCTGGCAAAAATTATTGCCTATGGTGCTACGCGCGAACTAGCGATTAGGCGCTTAACACGGGCCTTAAAAGACACGGTTTTATTAGGTTTGCCCAGTAATAAAACTTTCTTACTGGGCTTGCTACAAGATCATACTTTCATGAATGCTGAGGCAACCACGCGGTATATTGAAGAGCAATACCTACCCGCGCAACAAAAACAGGCGGCTCAGGGCCCGGGTGACTCAATGTGGGCAATAGCCGCCATTTTGTTATCGCGAATGCCCGGCACAACAGGTTGGCGAAGTACTGGCACCCTCAGCTGGCCGGTCAGGTTGAAATACCAGCAACAACAACGTGACGTTACGGTTTTCCAAGACGGTTCTGCATACCGTGTTGAATACAGCGATGATGAAATACAAAATATCCTTATTTTAGCGGAGTCTGATGGCGAGCTATTGCTTCAGATTAATGGTATTTGCTGCAAGCTTAATGTTGCGCTAGATGAGCGACACACTGTTTATATTGATAATCGTTCACAGGTCGCGATGTTTGAAAAATTATCATTTTCAGAAAAACAAAACCAAGACACTCTCGGTGCAAACCTTATCGCACCGATGAGTGGAAAAATTGCCGAGGTTAAGGTGATAAAAGGTGACACGGTTAACAAGGGTGATGTGCTGGTAGTGCTTGAGTCAATGAAAATGTACCAAGAGCTTATGGCCCAACAAGAAGGCCTGGTAACGGGCGTTTATATAAAGCCTAATCAGCAAGTAGAAGTGAATATGCCGTTGATAGATATCGTCACCAGTGAGCAGGCTAACGATGAATAAAATCAAAATTGGCGGTGCTTCTGGCTATTGGGGTGATAGCGCCTATGCAACAGAACAATTACTGACAAAAGGTAATGTTGATTATTTGGTTTATGATTATTTGGCCGAGGTCACCATGTCACTGTTGGCGAATGCAAAGTCAAAATCTGAACAGCTTGGCTATGCAACTGATTTTGTGCAGCAAATACTGAAACCTAATTTACAACAGATCGCCGAAGGTGGAGTAAAAGTCGTTGCCAATGCAGGGGGTGTCAATTTACCTGCGTGTAAAGAGGCGATCCAAGCCATTTTAGATGAGCAAGGCTTAGCACTGAAAATTGGCACCGTTGATGGTGATAATTTAATGCCAAAAGAAGCTGCATTACGCGCATCTGGCATAACTGAAATGGAAACTGGCGAACCGTTTCCCAACAAACTAGCCAGCATTAATGCCTATTTAGGCGCTTTCCCCATAGCGGCGGCACTCAATGCGGGTGCAGATATTGTCATTACCGGTCGTGTTGTTGATTCGGCCACCACATTAGGGGTCTTGATTCATGAATATAACTGGTCGGTTGATGACTTAGATAAACTATCGATGGGAGCGTTAGCAGGGCATTTAATCGAATGTGGCTGTCAGGTAACAGGAGGTAACTTTACCGACTGGCATGACAGCTGTGATGGCTGGGCTGACATGGGCTACCCCATTATTGAATGTGATGAAAGTGGTGATTTTGTTGTTACAAAAGCTACCGGAACGGGGGGCTTGGTTTCTAAGCTGACTGTTGCAGAACAATTGGTGTATGAAATAGGCGATCCGCAAACCTATTTCTTACCCGATGTTGTTTGTGATTTTTCGCAGGTTAAATTAACCGAACAAAGCACTGATCGGATATTAGTTACGGGCGCTATTGGCTATCCGCCAAGCGCTCAATATAAAGTCTCGGCGACTTATTTAGATGGTTATCGCGCCGTTTATACGCAGCTATTAACGGGCTTTGATGTATTAAAAAAAGCCGAGCTAACGGCCAATGCAATTTTAGAGCGTTGCGAAAAACTGTTGGCTAACGCCGGTTACGCAAACTTTAAACAACATTCAATTAACTACTTAGGCGCTAATGCGTTATGGAATAAAGAACACTTTTCTATACCGCAAGAGATACAAGAAATAGTATTAAGAATAGTGGTTCATCATGATAAGCGTGATGCGGTTGCTTTATTTTCAAGAGAAGTAATGGGCGTTATCTTAAATATGACGACGGGGCGTTGTGCAGCTGGTCAGGCAGGCCGGCCTAAGGTGTCGCCAGTGATTAGTTTATATTCATTTCTAATCGATAAAAACTTGGTAAACGCCGTGGTTGAGGTAGAGGGTAAGCCGTTAACCTACCCACAAGCGTCTGGCAATACGTTTAATGACAATATGGTTCATCGTAAGCCTGACCCAATAGTAAGGCAAAGTGATAAAAATGCCATACAAGTACCTTTGGTTAAACTGGCGGTCGCGCGAAGTGGTGATAAAGGGCGGTTTGCCAATATAGGGGTGATTGCACGTCGGCCTGAATATATGCCGTATATTGCTCAAGCCTTAACCGAGCAGACAGTATCTGATTGGTTTTCTCATGTAGTAAAAGGCCGTGTAGAACGTTTTTATTTGCCGGGTATCGATGCGTTTAATTTCCTCTTACAAGATGCGCTAGGGGGAGGAGGGGTCAGTTCCATGAATATAGATACACAGGGTAAAACTTACGCACAGCAAATTTTAAAAATGCCAGTTAAGGTCCCAGCTGGCTTGTTAAAAAATGAAAGGCGTTAAGGTGTCTAGAGTTCTTCTATGCTAGTCAATAGGGTATTCAAGCGCAGCATAAAAAAGGGTGTGTTTAATACACACCCTTTTTAACTAAACGTTTTAAATAAAACGTAGCGGAGCGCCCGTTAAGAACGTTCAATAACCATTGCTATCCCTTGCCCAACACCAATACACATTGTAATAAGAGCATAACGACCTTGTGTGCGTTGTAGTTGATGGCTAGCAGTTATCGCAAGCCTTGCACCAGACGCACCTAGTGGATGACCAACAGAAATAGCGCCACCGTTGGGATTAATACGAGGGTCATCTTCGGCAATACCCAGTTGTTTTAAACCACCAAGCACTTGCGCAGAAAACGCTTCATTCACTTCGATAATATCCATTTGTTGAAGTGTTAAACCCAGTCGTTTTAATAATTTTTGGCAGGCAGGCACAGGGCCTAATCCCATCATCGATGGTTCAACACCCGCTGATGCGCCGCCTAGAATACGGGCCATAGGTTTAAGCTCATGTTGTTCACCATAAGCACGTGAGCCAATAACTAAAGCCGCTGCGCCATCATTAATACCAGATGCATTGGCGGCAGTAACAACGCCATCTTCATAAAGCGTGCGCATGCTGGCCATTTTATCTAAGCTTGTATCGGCCCGTGGGTGCTCATCTTTATCGACAATAATGTCAGGTTTGCCACGTTTTTGTGGAATGTTAACGGGAATTATTTCTTTATCAAAATAGCCTTTCGCTGTTGCGTCAGCCCATTTTTGTTGTGATTGATAAGCAAAAACATCACATTGCTCACGCGTAATACCCAGAGCTTTAGCGACGTTATCAGCAGTTTCTGGCATGGCTTCGTGACCATATAGTTTTCCAATTATTGGGTTTGGAAAACGCACACCAATGGCGCTGTCGTAAACCGTAATGTCTTTACTAAATGCGGTGTTGCTTTTGTTAAAGGTTAAAGGGGCGCGTGTCATGCTTTCAACACCACCTGCAATAAATAAACTACCCTCATCACAGGAGATAGCACGAGCGGCGTCAATAATTGCGGCTAAGCTACTGCCACAAAGCCTATTAACGGTTTGCCCGCTTACCTCGACAGGTAAGCCTGCGGCTAATGTCGCATAACGTGCTACGTTTCGGCTATCTTCACCGGATTGACAAGCGCAGCCCAAAATAACATCGTCAATTAATAATGGGTCAATATTGTTTCGTGTAACCAGCGCCTTAATAACGCTAGCGGCTAAATCGTCCGGTCGGACGTGTGCCAGTGAGCTGCAATATTTTCCAAAAGCAGTTCTTGCTCCATCGTAAATGTAGGCATCTAACATGGATGTCTCCTTAAGTTAAGTTGTGGTTGAATGTTGATTAAGTACTTAATGTGTAGGCGAGTTTAATGCCATCGCTAATGGCTTGTGCTGCATCAAGTTCTCGTACTTCTTTAGCGCCGCCTATTTTGTATACATTGGGAGCTAAATCGCCAAGTTGTTGGGCGAGTTCATCGCGTGATTCTTGGCCTGCGCAAATAACAATGCTGTCAGCGTGTAATAACTGAGTAGTTCCTTCTTTTTCTATGTGTAAGCCTGTTTCACCAATTTTTATATAATTAAGTTCGCCAAGAAATTTAACACCACGTTTTTGCAATTCTGCTTGATGAATCCAGCCAGTTGTTTTTCCAAGCGTACGACCAAACTTTCCGGCCTTACGTTGTAAAATCGTAACAGTACGTTTGCTTTTTATTATCGGTTTAACTGACGCGTTTAGCCCACCAGACTGAAGACCTGTTGGATCAATTCCCCAATGTTTGTTAAACGAGTCAATGGGCTCTAGGCCGTCATCTTGATGGGTTAAAAATTCAGCCATATCATAACCAATGCCACCGGCACCTATTATAAGCACGGTTTGACCTATTTTCTCTGGTGAATTAAAGGCCTCTTCGTAGCTAAAGACATTAGGGCGATGAATGCCTGGAATATTTGGTTTGCGTGGCTTAATACCAGCAGCAATGACAATTGAGTCATACTTTGCATCGTTTAGCTGCGCTAAGGTGACCGTCGTATTTAGCTGAGTATTAACGTGGTATTTTTTAAGCATAACGTTGAAATACCGAAGTAATTCATCAAACTCTTCTTTACCCGGTACCTTACGTGCGTAAGCCATTTGTCCACCAATATCAGCAGAAGCGTCAAACAACGTAATGTTGTGACCAAGTTTTTTAGCTTCAATAGCAAAAGATAAACCAGCCGCCCCAGCACCAATAACGGCAATATTTTGTGGGTTAGGGGCTGGTGGTAATTTGGGCATTTTTGTTTCGTGGCAGGCACGCGGGTTTACCAAACAGCTAACAGTTTTAAAATTAAATAAATTATCTAGGCAAGACTGATTACAGGCAATGCAGCTATTTATTTCATCACTTCGTTGTTGCTGGGCTTTAATAACAAAATCAGGGTCAGCCAAAAAAGGCCTAGATAAATAGACTAGGTCGGCATCTCCTTGTTGTATAAGCGTGTTGGCCACCTCGGTGGTGTTAATCCGGTTGGCAGCGGCAACAGGGATATTGACCACTTGTTTAATCATACGGGTAGCCCAGCTAAAGGCAGCTCGTGGAACTTGCATCGCAATGGTTGGTATAGATGACTCATGCCAACCAATACCCGTGTTGATCAAGTCGACACCGTTAGCCTCTAAGAGCTGGGCAAATTGTTGCGCTTCATGAATAGTCCAACCATCTTCAACCAGATCGAGCATTGACATGCGGTATTGAATAAAAAATTGAGAACCTACTTTTTCTCGAATCGATTGCAATACTGTTAATGAAAAACGAGCACGGTTTTCGAAACTGCCGCCCCATTGATCGGTTCGCTGATTTGTACGTGAGGCGGTAAATTCATTAAGGAAATAACCCTCGGAACCCAATAATTCAATGCCGTCAAAACCAGCTTGTTGCGCAAGAGAGGCACAATTTACGTAATCGTCAATGGTACTTAGAATGTCCTTCTCAGACATTTCTTTGGGTTCAAATTTATTAATAGGTGAACGAATAGGGCTGGGCGCAACTAGGTTCTTTTGCTTTGCGTAACGCCCAGCATGAAGAATTTGTAAAATAATATGACTACCTGATTCATGTACAGCATCTGTAATGATTTTATAATCGGCAACTTGCTCAGGGTCTGTTAGTTTCATTGAACCTGGGCTGAGTAAGCCTTGCTCATTAGGCGAAACACCACCGGTAACAATAAGGCCAACGCCGCCGTCTGCACGTTCTTTATAAAAAACAGCTAAGCGGCCAAAAGGATCGTCACTATGATCTAGCCCAGTATGCATAGAGCCCATTATGAAACGGTTAGCTAAGCTTAAAGAACCGATTTTAATGGGTGAAAATAAGTGATTTGGCATACGTTTCCTTTTTTGCATGAGTGTATTGTTGCGTCTTTGCTTTTAAGATTTTGAAGCAGATTAAAGCGCTTCACAAACTAACGATTGTTTGATAGATTGTTAAGCAATTATACCGCTCAAACAGAACAAATACAGCATAGCGCCACGATGATAACGATGGGTTAATCTATCAATTTGGCAATGGTGTTGTGAATATTACGTTAAATGGACGAAAAGAAAAGTGTGTGACCCAGATGCCGGATGAAGAAATAATAAAGATTAACTTCAATAACAACGGTTAATGCTGCACGATGGTATTTATAGGCTAATAGTTTATTAAAAGTGTTGATAGCAACGCTATGTATCAGCTAGCCAATTAAAAAACAAACCTAATTACTGATGAAATGCTATTAAACTATAGCGCTTGAAAAGCCTTGGTTTGCTGCGTTTTTAATAATAAATATATAAATAATATGACTAACACTATACAACTATGCCGCTCGATTTTATTTGTTCCAGGGGCGATTCAAAAACGCATAGATAAAGCGGCGAACATTCCTGCAGATGCGATTGTTTTTGATCTGGAAGATGCCGTATCGCCCGATGAAAAAGTGCGTGCAAGGCAACAGGTGGTAGAAGCCTTAAAGTCGTCTGCTTTTAAAGGCAAACAATTGATTGTGCGAATCAATGGCATTTCTACACCTTGGTTTGAAGAAGACATTAAGGCAGTTGTCGCGGTTGGTAATAGTGCAGTGATGTTGCCAAAATGCGAAACGCCAGAAGATATTAATACGGTAAAAAAATATTTTAATAAAGCCGATATTGCGCTGTTTGTTATTATTGAAACAGCAAAAGGCGTGTTGGATGTAGCGGCTATTTCAAAGGTATTAACACCACAAGACTCTGTTTGTTTTGGTCATGTGGATTTTGCTGCCGATATGGCGCTTAATGAAGCCGATGCCAGTGAAGGGGTTATTTACCAGTCACGCTGTCAAGTTGCTTTAGCGGCAAGAGCGTTTGGCGCATCGCCTATTGATAATGTTTGCTTAGAAATTGCCGATGAAAAAGCAATACACGATGACACCTTAAAAGGCTTAAAACTCGGGTATGCTGGAAAGCTATGCATACACCCCAACCAAGTGCCCATTGTTAACAAAGTGTATACCCCAACACTGGATGAAGTAGACAAAGCAAAAGCTATTTTAGCGGCTTGGGATGTTGCTCAAAAAGAAGGCCACGGGGTATTTACCTTCCAAAATAAAATGATTGATCTGCCTGTTATTCGCGCCCAACAGAGTATTTTAAGGCGCTACCAAATGGCGCAATAATAAGAGACTTATACGCATGAAAGAGATTTTAATTGATGGCCCTTATTTTGAAGACTTTACAATTGGCGAGTTCCTAGAAGAACCGCCATCCATAACCATTACCGATGGCCATGCAACCTTGCATCAAATGTTGTTTGGTGATCGTTTAAGGTTGCCGTTAGATCGTCATTTAACACACGAAATAACCGGTTCAGATCGTCCGTTAGCAAACGCTATTATGGCGATGGGTTTTGCGATAGGGCAAACAACCTATGCCACGCAAAATGTAATGGGTAATTTGTTTTATAGAGGCTTGGTTCTTAAAAAACCGGTCTATATTGGCGATACTTTAAGCACAACGACAAAAATTGTTGCCTTACGGCAAAATAAAGTCAAAGGCGGGCGTCCCTCAACAGGTATGGTGGGGCTTGAAATTACCACCACAAACCAACGGGGTGAAGAAATTTTGCATTTTTGGCGCTGCCCAATGGTGCCGTGTCGTGATCCAAAAGTACAAACCACCCATGCAGATGACTTAGATATTATGCCGTCTGATATTTCTACGCAAAGCTTGGTAGAGGCAGTACCAACAGACTGGGACTTGGCAACGTATAAAAAGCGTTTTGCGGGCATCCATTTTGACCAAGTAGAAACAGACGTTTTATTTAAAATTAAAGCAAGGGATACAGTAACCTCCGCGCCAGAATTAACCAGAACAACGCTTAACCTAGCTATGACACATACAGATGCTGGCGCCAGCGTTTATGGCAAACGCTTGGTATATGGTGGGCATACTATCTCGATGGCAGCGGCCCAACTAATAAGAGCCCTGCCAAACACCTTGTTAATATTAGCTTGGCGGCACTGTAATCACCTAGCGCCCGTGTTTGAAGACGATATTTTACGTAGCGAAATATCAATATTGAAAAAAACACCGTTAGCATCGGGTGGTGGGTTAGTAGATTTACAAATCAACGTATGGGCTGACCGCGGAGAAAATGCACCTAAAGAATGCAAAAATGACCACGTACTAGACTGGGGATTAGTTATTTTTATGGCATAGACCTAAGTCCATCACCAAGGTGCTACCTTTTAAAGAAAGTAGGGCGGCTAAAAGGGTTTTATCCATGTTTGATGTGCTAATATCAAAATACATGGAAGTACTATCCAGCTATATACAACTAATACGTGGACATTGGCTTTCCGCTTATTAATACTGTTAGCTGCCCTACTGGGCATTACACAAAAATTTATCTACATTGAGAAGAATATGAAGTCAGAATTAACGATTGAAATTTTAAAAAAAGAAGCATCGAAGTTTGCTGAAATAGAGAGCGAATATGATGAGCCTTCACTATATGGGGTAACTGATGGGAAGGCTGTTGGAACATATTTGGAGCATAAGTTTACAGCTTACTTGGCAAGCAATTATCAATATGCACAGGGGAATTCCGCCTCAGGAATTGATATACCTGGCTTGGGAGTTGATATCAAAGTCACAAGCATCAAGCAACCTCAATCGTCTTGCCCTTTCAAGTCCGCTTCCCAAAAAGTATATGGCCTAGGTTACAATCTGCTGATTTTTGTGTATGAAAAATATGATGATCATGAAAACAAAACTGGTCGGTTAAATATGCAGCACACCATTTTTGTGGACAAAGAGCGTACAGCAGATTTTCAAACCACAAAAGGGATAATAGATATCTTGGAAAGGGACGGAAATAAAGATGATATTCTGGCATTTATTTCCGAACGGAATTTACCTGTAGATGAAATTGGTGCAGATCAACTGGCTGATAGAATAATCGAGAATCCACCTGAACAAGGATTCCTAACAATCTCAAACGCTCTCCAATGGCGGCTCCAATACAGCAGAGTCATTCAGCAAGCCGGTGAAGTATCTGGCGTATGGAGAGTTCGTTAAGTGGCGGGCAAAAAATCGATAGATAAGTGGCAGTTTGGCGATTTTCAGACACCATGTTTACTGGCGCATAAAGTTATTGAAGTCCTTAAAAGAAATCACGGCATTGTGCCCGATCACGTCGTTGAACCAACATGTGGCAAAGGTGCGTTTGTGCTTGCCTCGGCGGAGGGGTTTAAGGGCGCAAAAATACATGGTTACGAGATTAACCCAGAGTATGTTGATATTGCTAATGATGAAATTCAAGCCAAAAAGCTTAAAGCTTCTGTTGAGGTAAAAGAGGCAGATTTTTTCGATGTAAATTGGGAGAAAGAAATCTCCAATATGCAAGGAAATTTGCTAATTATCGGAAATCCGCCTTGGGTAACCAGTAGCGAGCTTGGCCTTTTAAATAGTACCAATTTGCCCGATAAAACAAACTTTCAAAATCGCAAAGGTATCGAGGCAATTACAGGATCTGGAAATTTTGATATCTCTGAATGGATGTTGCTGAAGCATGTGAGTTGGTTTGCCAACCGCAATGGAGCAATAGCCTTTCTATGCAAGACTTCTGTCGCCCGTAAGGTTATGAGGCAAGTTAGGCAATCTCCAAAGCATAGATTTTTTGGGCACATATATCCTATTGATGCCAAGGCTTTTTTTGGTGCGTCTGTTGAGGCGTGTCTGTTCGTACTAACAACTGAAATTGGGAATGCAGATTGCGAAGTTTACGAATCTTTAGAATCCACATCTCCTTCCCACGTTATTGGTGAAAGAGACGGATTGATTGTTAGTGATGTTGAGATGTACGAGAAATGGCGGAATTTAAGAGGGCAAGATCCAGTATATATTTGGCGCTCAGGAGTAAAGCACGATTGCTCAAATGTGATGGAGCTAGAAAAGTTTGAAGACGGCTATGTCAATGGCTTTGGAGAAAAGCTGGATATTGAGGATACATATATTTATCCACTACTAAAGAGCTCTGACGTTGGAAATAGTCGAGTAAAGTCATGCAGAAAGTTTGTGATAGTAACTCAAAAAAATGTCGGTGAAGATACGTCCGAAATTAAAGAATTTGCCCCCAAAACATGGGACTATTTAATACGGCACGGAGAATATTTAGACAATAGAAAAAGTTCTATCTACAAAGGAAAGCCAAGGTTTTCGATTTTTGGTATTGGTCAATACTCTTTTTCAGATTGGAAAATTGCGGTTTCAGGGCTATATAAAAGACTCGAATTCAATGTTGTGGCCCCGATGAATGGAAAACCTGTGCTATTCGACGATACAGTGAATTTTATATCAATGAATAGTGAGGAAGAAGCTAGGTTTGTATACGAACTAATAACCTCGCAGCCTGCCACGGATTTTCTTTCATCAATGATTTTTTGGGATGAAAAAAGACCAATTACCACAAAGGTTTTGAGAGAACTATCAATTAAAGAAGTTGCGCAAGAAGTGGGTCAGGTAGATAGGTATCTTGAGTTTATAGGTTCTAATCAAACGAGTGAATTAGGTCAGTTAAGCTTGGGAATAGCAGAAAAAGTAGCTGTCTACGGTGACAAGAAAAGCAGCTAACAAGGCGCTCCACCGGACGGCAATTCCGCTACGCTTCTTTGCCGCCGGTGAGCTTGGTCGTTATACAAAAAAATGATCCCATTTGCTGAGTACAAACAATACTATCAACTTCTCACTGCCGGCATTCTTGGTGGAAACGAAGGTGATTTAAAATCAATAGGGTCAGACTCGATTGATTTATCGCCTTAATATTTAGCATATAGCTTTACTTGGAAGCGCCCAACAGAAAGGTCTTTTTTGAACCGGCTTGATGATACAGAAGAAGGAAAATTCTATGAATTGCTTATTCCAGCAGAGCAGGTTCACCGAACCTACATTTATATAGATTTCCCTGAGCCAGTAGAAGATGGTGGCTATTTTTATTCAATAGATATTGGTTCGTACGTTAAAGCCAGACAATAAAGCCGACCATGGCTGTATTTGAAAGCCTTAGTTTCTGCGTCTTTTTATACCTTTGCTGCACTTATTCGGGCGTGCTTTTTTTTCCGGTGTAATACTCTGGGTGATAAGTAAGAACTTGTTCGCCATCGCTACTCCATGCATGGCAACCATCGATATAGAAGGGTTTTGATGTTTCGTTCTCAGTTTTGCCTTTTGCGATTCCCGCCATTGTTTGGTAAATCGTTGTCGTGGCAGGCCCTACAAGATCAGCTAGGTGCGTACAACCTTGAATACCGGCTACTAAAGACTTTACTAAACGAGTCCACCCCGGGGCGATTTGTTTACCAATTAGTTTGTTGAATATAGGCGTGATCTCGCCACAACAACCGTAGGGTGAATGGTCTGTTACTGCAATGCAATCGTGAACCAACAGATTGGTATCGACTGTTAAGCGAATCCACATTTCATGAATGGGTTCACCCGGTTCAATGGTGCCACGGTAAGAGTTCTCAAGAGGGTAGGTTTTAATATCTGTAATCTGTGCATCGACATCCCATAAACCGTCAGGCCTTTTAAAGCCGTTACAAGTAATTTGGCGAGTATGAATGTTTTCTCGTGGATAGGTACTTTCAGGTAAAGGCATAAGATTTTTTGCGTTTAGTTACAGTGGGGAGTTGCTTCTTGCTTGAAATTATAATCGTTTCT
This sequence comes from Cycloclasticus zancles 78-ME, assembly GCF_000442595.1. Classification (NCBI taxonomy): domain Bacteria; kingdom Pseudomonadati; phylum Pseudomonadota; class Gammaproteobacteria; order Thiotrichales; family Piscirickettsiaceae; genus Cycloclasticus; species Cycloclasticus zancles. Next base: position 1,226,423 of record NC_021917.1, read on the forward strand.
AGGCGTTTGTTGTGCGAGCGAGTGTAATATTTGGATATGTTTTTTGTATTTGTAAACGTAGCGTGGTTGCTTAGGTGTTGCATGGCCTGTGTTTGGTTGTAGTTAGCTTGAATGGCTGTTCGTTACAGAACCAAGCGGTTGTAACGATAAGCTCGTTGCGCCTGACTGATGGCTTGGGTATAGTCATATTTTACCTAGCGCTAGTTTGAATTTAAGTATACGTTCGAGGAAATATGATGTCTATAAAAAGCACAATGATGGATTACCCATTAACATTAAGCACCTTAGTCGAGCGCTTAAAGACGTATTATCCGCGTGTGGAGGTGGTGTCAAGACTGCCAGATAAAACCCTGCATAGAACACACTATTTAGATATTCATAAACGAACTAAGCGCTTAGCTTCGGCGTTAACAAAGCGGGGTGTTAAAAAAGGAGAAGGCGTAGCGACCCTAATGTGGAATCATTACGGGCACCTTGAGGCTTACCTTGGGGTGCCAATTATGGGTGGTGTTCTCCATACTGTGAATTTACGATTATCGCCCAAAGATATTGCTTATATTATTAATCATGCTGGCGATAAGGTACTTATTATTGACGATATTTTGCTGCCTTTATATGAGCAGTTTAAAGATGATGTGGCGTTAGATGAAGTGATCGTTGTTCCGCTAACAGGCGAAAAGGTTAACAGCGAATATACCGATTACGAGGATTATTTAAAGCTTGGTGATGATGACTTTAGCTACCCTATTATTGATGAAAATGATGCAGCGGGGATGTGCTATACCTCGGGCACAACAGGCCGCCCTAAAGGGGTTGTGTATAGCCATCGCTCAACGGTTCTACATGCAATGGCAGAGGCTATGGTTGATACATTGGGAGTTAGTCAGTCTGATGTGGTGACGCCTGTGGTGCCAATGTTTCATGCCAACGCTTGGGGGCTAAGCTATACATCGGTGCTAGTCGGTGCAAAACAAGCGTTACCGGGCCCACATTTAGATGCTGAGAGTTTGATGGATTTATACCAAAGCGAACAAGTAACGTTGAGCGCTGGTGTGCCCACCATTTGGATGGCAATAAAAACAGCCAGAGAAGCAGAGCCGAATCGCTGGAAGACAGCGCCTAATATGCGAATGGTGGTTGGCGGAGCGGCTGTTCCAGAGTCTTTATTTCGGGCGTTTGATAAGTTTGATATGACTATTATTCAAGCGTGGGGAATGACTGAAACTGGGCCGTTAGCCACCGTAGGTATCGTTAAAGAAAGCCTATCTGACCTTGATGAAGATGCAAAATATGCCTGCCGAATTAAACAAGGGTTAACGTTGCCCTTTATTGATATACGAATTGTCGATGAAGAGGGTGTTGAATTACCTTGGGATGGTAAAACATCTGGTAATGCCGAGTTGAAAGGGCCGTGGGTAACCGCTGCATACCATAAGAATGAAGGTGCTGAGGATAGTTTTAGCGAAGATGGTTGGCTAAAAACTGGGGATGTTTGCCAGATAGATCAAGAGGGTTATGTCAAACTGACCGATAGAACAAAAGACCTTGTTAAATCTGGCGGCGAATGGATTAGTTCGGTGGATCTTGAAAACGCAATTATGGGGCACCCTGATGTATTAGAAGCGGCTGTCATTGCTGTTGCACACCCTAAATGGGATGAGCGGCCTTTAGCGGTTGTTGTGGTTAAGGAAGATAAGCAAATAACAACGGACGATATACGTCAATTTCTAGACGGTAAGTTTACTAAAATGTGGTTGCCTGATGCGGTGGAGGTGATTGCTGAAATTCCTAAAACATCAACGGGTAAATTTATGAAAATGGCACTGCGAGAACAGTATAAAAACTGGGTTTGGGAATAAATTAGAAACGTTAATTAACAATTAAATAGGACGAATAATATGAAAGATGCGGTCATTATCGAAGCAGTACGCACACCTTTTGCTAAATATAATGGCGCATTTAGAGACATACCTGCCAATAAATTACTAGCTAATGCGTTACAAAGCGTGGTGTCTAGGTCGGGTATTGATAAAGAAAAAATCGAAGATGTTATCGCAGGCTCTGTAACTCAAATTGGTGAACAAGCCGCAGATATTGCCAGACAATCCTCTTTAATGGCCGGGTTTCCGGTGGAAGTGGCCGGTGTTACGTTGAATCGTTTTTGTGGCTCGGGTCAGCAAGCGGTGCATTTTGGCTCACAAGTTATTGATGCTGGAGATGCCAATTATATTATTGCTTGTGGTGCGGAAAGCATGACGCGTGTTGCGATGTTAACAGATATGACTCTGGGAGAACCGTATAAAGACTTTGCGCCAATGGGGGCAGAATTACTTAAACAATACCCGCTAGTGCATCAGGGTGTTAGTGCTGAATTAATAGCGGATAAATGGGGTATTAGCCGTGCTGACGTGGATGCCTTTGCTATTGATAGCCATGCTAAAGCTCAAGCGGCTATTAATACCGGCGCGAACAAGGAAATAAGCCCAATGCAAGGGTTAGACAAGGAAGGAAATAGCATTATTTTAGAGGCCGATGAAGGTGTTCGCGCGGTTATAGATTCTGATAAATTAAGTTCGCTAAAAACCATTTTTCGCCCGAAAGGTGACGGTGTAGTAACAGCAGGTAATGCCAGTCAAATTTCAGATGGTGCTGCTGCAGTTCTGATCGCTAATAAAAAGATAGCCGTGGCGGATGGTTTTAAGCCAAGGGCTAGGTTCCGTGCTCGTGTCGTTGTAGGTAGTGACCCTGTTTTACAATTAGACGGGCCAATTGCTGCCACTAAATTAGCGTTAAAAAAGGCTGGTTTAACGGTAGATGATATAGATTGGTTTGAAATAAACGAAGCCTTTGCAACGGTTTCATTGGCGTGGATGAAAGCAATAAACCCAGCGCCAGAAAAAGTTAATCCGTGGGGCGGCGCGATTGCACATGGGCACCCATTAGGCGCAACCGGCGCAGGCCTGATGGCAAAAATGCTGGCGGGTTTAGAAGCGACAGATGGACAGTTTGCGCTTCAGACCATGTGTATTGGTTTAGGTATGGCAACAGCCACAATTATTGAACGAATTTAAGGAGCTAGAGAGTGGATTATAAAGATAGAACATTTTTGGTAACCGGTGCAGGCTCTGGCTTAGGTGGTGCAACGGCGTCTATGCTAATTGAGCAAGGGGCTTATGTTGTTATATTGGATATTAATGAGCAAGCCGGTAAAGAGAAAGAAGCTGAATTAGGGGTAAATAGCCGGTTTATAAAAACAGATGTGACCAGTGAAGAAGAAGTGATGGCAGCGATAGAGCTGGCAAAGACTACATTTACAGGTGTGCATGGTGTCATTAATGCAGCGGGCGTAGCCATTGTTGGTAAGGTGCTAGATAGAGACGGTAACCCACACTCGTTAGAGCTATTTACGAAAGGGGTTACTATTAACCTTATTGGCACCTTTAATGTTATTCGCCTAGCGGCGCAGATGATGGCTAAAAATGACCCAACAGAAGGCGGTGAGCGGGGAATTATTATCAACACAGCATCCATCGCTGCGTATGAGGGGCAAATTGGCCAAGCCAGTTATTCTGCATCTAAATCAGGCGTGGTGGGAATGACCTTACCCATTGCGCGTGAATTAGCTCGATATGGCATAAGAGTTTGTACTATTGCACCGGGCATTTTTGAAACGCCAATGTTGTCAGAACTTTCAGATGAAGCACGTGAATCTTTAGGTCAAATTGTTCCTTTCCCGCCACGTTTAGGGCAGCCGAATGAGTTTGCTTCACTTGCAGGGCATATTATTGAAAATGTCATGTTAAATGGTGAAGTGATTCGATTGGACGGTGCTGTTCGGTTAACAGCTAAGTAGGCGATATGATGCAATTCGAAACATTATTAATAGAAACCCCGGCTAAAGGTGTTGCTTTAATTCGCCTAAATAGACCTCGTCAATATAATGCCCTTAATTCAACTTTATTGGTTGAGTTAGGTGATGCACTAAACCATTTTGAAACCGATGATGCGGTTGGCGCGGTGATTATTACCGGCTCTGATAAAGCCTTTGCTGCCGGAGCAGATATTGCAGAAATGGTCGGTATTAGTGGTCAACAGATGCTTGAAATGGTTGAAGCCTCAACCGGTTGGAGGGCTTTATCGACATTTACCAAACCGACTGTTTGTGCTGTTTCCGGTATGGCATTAGGAGGTGGTTTTGAACTCGCATTACAGTGCGATATTTTATTGGCGACGAAAGGGGCAAAATTTGCCTTACCTGAAGTGAATTTAGGCGTTATTCCTGGGGCGGGTGGTACCCAACGTGTTGCTCGAATTATTGGTAAATCGTTAGCAATGGAAATGATTATGAATGGGCGAGCGCTATTTGCTGAAGAAGCACACCAACGAGGTATTGTTAGCCGCGTAATCGAGCCTACTGAGATAGAAGCCGAAGCCGTTCAATTGGCTTCAGAACTGGCTTCCAGAGCACCCTTGGCAGTACGTGCAGGTAAAGCTTGTGTCAATAAGGCGATGAGTTCTACATTAGAAGAGGGCTTATTGTTTGAACGAAACGCATTTATTCCATTGTTTGATACAGAAGATGCTAAACAGATGATGACGGCATTTTTAAATAAATCGAACTAGTTTCTAATCATTGAAATAAGGGGTTAACAATGGGGTATCAATCAGATTTTCGTGCTGGCTTATTTAACAATAGAAATATTATTGTGACAGGGGCAGGCAGTGGTCTTGGGCGATGTAATGCGCATGAGTTAGCGTCTTTAGGTGCCCGTGTTTTGTTAGTGGGCCGTAAAATTGAAAAACTTGAAATGGTTCGCGATGAAATTATCGAAGATGGTGGGGTTTGTGACCTTGGCAGCTGTGATATACGTGATGAACAAGCGGTTACAGAACGGGTGGCAACATTCATTAAAAACCATGGGCAAATTTATGGTTTGGTGAATAATGCGGGCGGGCAATTTCCATCGCCATTGGAAAAAATCAGTAAGAACGGTTGGAATGCTGTGGTTAACACGAATTTAACGGGCGGTTTTTTAATGGCGCGTGAAGTTTATAAGCAGTCCATGTCAATTCATGGAGGGGCTATTGTTAATATCGTGGCAGACATGTGGGGCGGTATGCCAGGTATGGGGCATTCAGGGGCTGCACGTGCAGGCATGGCTAATTTTACACAGACAGCTGCTTATGAATGGGGGCATGCAAATGTACGAGTGAATGCGGTGGCTCCAGGCTGGATTATGTCGAGCGGAATGGATACCTATGACGCTGAATTTAAGGAGAGGCTTAAAACACTAAAAGATGCCGTGCCATTAGGCCGTTTAGGTAATGAAGCTGAAATTAGCGCAGCTATTTGTTTCTTGTTAAGCGATTCAGCCAGTTATATCAGTGGCACAACTATTCGAGTGGATGGTGCTGCATCACAGGGTAATACGGCTATTTACCCATTAGCTCAGGTGAAAAATTCAACCCCATTTAATGGTTTTCATCGTCAAATAACAGCGGACGTTTTTAAATAAATTGCTTTAAAAATAATGTTTAAACCATTAAAAAATATAACGATTGTTACAATAGCTTTAAACCTTCCGGGGCCTTTGGCAGCAAAACGTTTTTGCGAGCTAGGCGCAAACGTTGTAAAAGTTGAACCACCTCAAGGCGATCCGTTTGAGCAGTATTGCCCAGAATGGTATGCGCAACTAAATGAGGGGCAGCAACGTGAAGTTATCGATATAAAGTCAACTGAAGGGCGTGCACAATTAAATACATTGCTGTCATCAGCCACCTTATTATTGACCGCTCAACGGCCAGCGGCATTAGAGCGATTAGGGCTTGGTTGGAATGAATTGCACGAAAAATTTCCATTGTTAAACCATCTTGCGGTAGTAGGTTATCCGCCGCCGAATGATAATCACGCTGGTCATGACTTAACGTATCAAGCCGCACTGGGCTTATTGAATCCACCTCATATGCCTAAAACATTAACTGCCGATTTAGCCGGTGCAGAACGTGCTGCATTTGAAGGCTTGGCAATGATAATGGCTACTAGAGAAGGTGCAAAAGCTAGTCAGACTTTAGTCGCCTTGTCGGATGCAGCTGATTACATGGCTCAACCGTTTAATTATGGTTTAACAAGCGACGGTGGTTTATTAAGCGGTGCTTTAGCTGAGTATGATTTATACGAAACACTGGATGGTTGGGTTGCTGTGGCAGCTCTTGAATCACATTTTAAAACTAAATTTAAACAGCAGTTAGCGCTTAAGTCATTTAATAAACAAGAAGTTGCGATTAGGTTAAAACAAAAATCATCGAGTGAATGGGTGGCGTGGGCTAATCAGCAAGATATTCCGTTAGTGGCAGTAAAAAAAGATTAAAACGAGCATACTGTGTTTGCTGATTAGTGTGCGATATTTAAAATATTTTGTAGAAAATAATAAATAACTAAGGGGAGAACAACACATGCTAACTATTATCATTTGCTTAAGCTGCATCGCTTTTATGCCGTATGTGGCATCGACTATTGGTGGTTATTATCGCGTATCACAAAAGGGTACGTATGATCTTGTTAACCCTCGTGCGCAAGCTCTGCAATTAGTCGGCGCTGGCGCTCGATCACAATACCTTCAAGCCAACTGCTGGGAGGCATTAATACTTTTCTCTGTAGCGATATTGGCTGTGTTTCTTGCTGGTGCGAATATTGAAACTGTTGGTATGCTCTCGGTTGCTTTTGTGGTTATTCGGTGTGTTTATTTTTTTGCTTATTTAGCGAATATGGCTATGTTACGTTTCACGGCATTTACACTTGGTTTTTTTTGCTGTGCGGGTTTGTTTTATATGGCGGTTAACGCAGCTATTCTTTAGTTACTGTGAGATACCCATCGCTGTGAGTTTTTAAAGTGCTTGACTATGATGCAGGTCATATAAGCGGCAAAGGCATTTGTTATAGGGTTAGCATCTTTATATGATGCTAACTGTATGAATACGTTAAACGAAAATCCTTCGCAAGCAGAAATAAAATTCAATATATTTGTTTTAGGCTTTCGCCCATTTTTCCTTGCAGCCGGTGTGTTTTCAATAGTCAGTATGTCGGCCTGGATGGCGATATATGGTGCTGGGTTACAAATTCCTATGGCTGGTTTGCCTAGCTCGTACTGGCATGCGCATGAAATGTTGTACGGCTATACGATGGCGGTGGTGGCTGGTTTTTTATTAACGGCTATTAAGAATTGGACTGGCCAGCAAACTATTCAGTACACGGCTTTATTAATGCTGTGCTTAATGTGGCTGGGTGCTCGAGCTTGTATGTTGCTTGGGGCGAATTTTTTCATTCCTGCGGCGATGTTAGATTTAGGTTTTAACTTCTGTTTATTGTTGGCCGTGTTAGTGCCTGTTTTTAAGGTGAAACAGTGGCGGCAAGCAGGCATTGTGTTAGTGGTTTTTTTAATGGCGTTGTTCAATACGTTGTTTTATCTTGGCGTGTTTGGGGTCGTTGATGCCGGTACCTATTGGGGTATTTATGGCGCTTTATTTTTGTTGTTAGCGCTAGTGATGATAATGCTGAGACGTGTGATGCCTTTTTTTATTGAAAAAGGTCTCGATGAAACGGTTCAGTTGAAAAACTCCTTGTTTTTGGATAGCGCAAGCATTGTGCTGTTTTTGCTATTTGGGATAAATGAAGTATTTATTCTGGATGTGATGACAAGTAGTTATTTGGCGTTATTGTTATTTATTGTTTCTTCCGCCCGTTTATATAATTGGTATGCAAAGGGCATATGGCGTAAACCGCTTTTATGGGGAATTTATAGCGCTTTTATGGTTATAACCTTGGGCTTTTTATTGTTTGCTTTAGTGCCTTATGTGGATGTAGTAACACGTTCGCTTTCAATTCATGCTTTTACTTTAGGCGGGTTTGGCTTGTTGACGCTTTCTATGATGTCACGTGTTACCTTGGGTCACACAGGAAGAGGGGTTAAGCAACCTTCTTCGTGGATTACGGTGGCGCAATGGTTATTAGTAATGGGGGTTATTAGCCGAGTTGTCGTACCATTGTTTTTTCAGCGTTTTTATCTCGAGTCGGTTTTTATGTCGCAACTGCTTTGGATAATAGGTTTTGCCATTTTCCTTGTTGTTAATGTGCCTTTTTTAACAAAAGCAAGAGCCGATGCTGCTGAAGGTTAAACGTGTCCCTTAGCAGCATGGTTCTTTATAAAAACAATGGATAACACGATTAAGCGAGGTGTTAATCTGCCCATGTTGTGAAGCTGTCCACGTCTTCACGTTGTGTTCGATATTGATTTACAGCTTTATCATTATCGGGGTAACCGACAGATAAGCTACAGATGAAGGAGTATTGATCAGAGACGTTTAAACTCTCACGTACCAGGTCAGGGTAATCACTGGTTGAGGCCTGCGGGCAACTTCCTAGACCATGGCCGCGGAGGGCTAACATAACACTTTGTACAAACATCCCCATGTCAAACCATGAACCTTGGGCCATTATTTTATCGATAAAGAAAAACATGCTGACGGGCGCATCAAAAAATCGATAATTAGCCAAGGCTGCCTCGGTTCGTTTTTCCTTGTCTTCACGGCCAATATCTAAGGCTTGGTAGAGGTCCATTCCACATTGGAAGCGTCTGCCTTTGAACGGCTCGACCCATTCTTTTGGGTAGTATTGATAATCGGGGTTTGCTTTAACGCCATTTTTGGCGGCGTTTAATAAGGCATCTGAAATAGTTTGTTTTGTTTTACCTTGGGCAACAACGACTTTCCAAGGTTGTGTGTTGGTACCAGATGGAGCCCAACGCGCAGTATCTAGTACATCATAAATTACTTCTTTCGCTACGGGTTTATCTTGAAAGGCACGTACCGAGATTCGTCCTTTAATTGCTTCTTTTATATCCATGGAATTAAGACCGATTCATTTTAAAAAATATATATTATCAGCTTTGTGAGCGTCTAATAAAATAAAACGGGGTTAAAGGTCGATGTGTCTTTACTCAGTTTTTAGAAAGATTAAAGCTTTCAATTTGTTGTACAATTTAAATTCAAATATCTATTAGATTTTATCGTAGGTCAACTCAATATTATCTTTAAAAGAAACCTAATGATTGTTAGAATGTCCTTTAAAGTAACGAAAATGAAGGTAAAGTAAATGAAAGTTTTAGTGGGTGTTAAACGAGTTGTTGATTACAACGTTCGGATACAGGTTAAGGCCGATGGTTCAGGCGTTGCCACTGATGGCGTTAAAATGAGCATGAATCCGTTTGATGAAATTGCTGTTGAAGAGGCGTTACGTCTCAAAGAATCAGGAACAGCAGAAGAAGTGATCGCTGTAACGATAGGCCCTAAAGTTTGTCAGGAGCAATTAAGAACTGCGCTAGCGATGGGTGCAGACCGTGCAATTCATGTTGAAACAGATGATGAAATTCAACCGTTAACAGGGGCACGTATTTTAAAAGCACTGGCTGATAAAGAGCAGCCTAAGATTGTGTTGTTAGGTAAACAAGCGATTGATGACGATAATAATCAAACAGCTCAAATGCTGGGTGCGTTATCACATTGGCCACAAGCAACATTCGCATCAGAAGTAAAAATTGAGGGTGACACAGCACAAGTGACTCGTGAAATTGATGCTGGACTTGAAACGTTATCAGTTGATTTGCCAGCTGTTATTAGTGTGGATTTACGATTAAACGAGCCGCGCTATGTCAAACTTCCCGATATTATGAAAGCAAAGCGTAAACCGATTGAAACAGTAACCGTTGCGGAACTAAATGTTGAAGCAGCAGCACCAGTCAAGGTTTTAAAAACATCTGCACCGGCAAAACGCCAAGCAGGTATTAAAGTAGAGTCTGTTGATGAACTGGTTAGCGTATTAAAAGAAAAAGGGTTGGTCTAATGAGCAAAGTACTGGTTATTGCAGAACATAATGGTAGTGAATTAAATGGTTCTACAGCACGTGCTGTAGCTTGTGCAAGTGAACTTGGTTTAGAGGCTGTCGATGTGGCTGTGTTAGCTTCCGATGGACAATCGGTGGCAGAACAAGCGGCTAAGCTAACGGGTGTTGCAACAGTCATTTTGGTTCAAAACGAGGTTAATGAGCACGCTGTGGCAGCATTGCTAGCTCCGCAAATTGAGGTGTTAGCATCAGAGTACAGTCACGTGTTCGCGCCAAGCACAACATTTGGTAAAGATTTAATGCCGCGCGTTGCTGCACACTTGGGTGTGCCGCAAATCAGCGATATTATGCGTGTTGAAAGTGCAACTGTTTTTGATCGCCCAGTTTACGCTGGGAATGCGGTTGTAACGGTTGAAGCGCCAGAAGGATTAGTGGTTGGGACGGTTAGAACGGCATCATACTCAGCAGTCTCAACAGAAGGTTCTGCTGTGATCGAAACACGCGAAGTAGCGGCTAACTTGCCTTCACACACGCGTTATGTAGGCCTTACCACCAGTGGCGGCGGCGATCGCCCTGATCTTCAAGCGGCTACAAAAGTTGTTTCTGGTGGACGTGGTGTTGGTAGCGAAGAAAACTTCAGTGTTATTTATAGTTTGGCTGATAAGTTAGGGGCGGGTGTTGGTGCATCGAGAGCAGCCGTTGACGCGGGCTTTATTCCTAATGATCATCAAGTTGGTCAGACGGGTAAAATTATTGCACCGGAACTTTACATGGCCTTTGGTATCTCAGGCGCTATTCAACACCTAGCGGGTATTAAAGATGCTGGAACTATCGTTGCTGTTAACAAAGATGCGGATGCGCCCATTTTTGAAGTGGCTGACTATGGTTTGGTTGGTGATTTATTTGAAGTGATTGAAGAGCTTGAAAAAGCCTTATAAGTATTTTATAAAATAATGAAGGTGCCAGGGCTACTGATAAGCGCTGGCACCTTTTTTTCGTATTAATGTTAGGGGGTAATATGGAACGTGAGTCAATGGAGTTTGATGTAGTGATCGTTGGTGCTGGGCCTGCTGGCTTATCAGCGGCCTGCAAACTGATGCAGTTAGCGCAAGAAAAAAACCAAGAATTAATGGTTTGTGTTATTGAAAAGGGCTCGGAAGTTGGCGCACATATTCTATCGGGTGCGGTGATTGAACCCACAGCGATGGATGAGCTGTTTCCTGATTGGAAAGAAAAAGGCGCACCATTAAAAACAAAGGTCAAAGGAGATGATGTTTATTATTTAACTGGCCAAGAAAAAGGTATCAAAACCCCTAACTTTTTAATTCCTAAACCGATGCATAATGAAGGTAATTATATTGTTAGCATGGCTAATGTGTGTCGTTGGTTGGCTGAGCAGGCAGAAGGGATGGGTGTTGAAATTTTCCCTGGGTTCACGGCATCAGAGGTTTTATATAATGATGATGGCAGTGTTAAGGGTATTTTAACCGGCGACATGGGCGTTGCTGAAGATGGTTCAGAAAAAGATGGCTACATGCCAGGTATGGAATTGTTGGCTAAACAGACGATTTTTGCTGAAGGCTGCCGCGGTCACCTTGGTAAGCAGTTAATGGAAACCTTTAACCTGCGTGAAAATGTTGACCCCCAGCATTATGGCTTAGGAATTAAAGAAATTTGGACAATTGAGCCGGAAAAACACGAAGAAGGGCTTGTCGTGCACACGGCTGGCTGGCCGCTTGATAACCACACTGAAGGCGGCGGCTTTTTGTACCATATGGAAAATAATCAAGTCGCACTTGGGTTTATCGTTGCATTAAATTATGACAACCCACATTTGAGCCCGTTTGATGAAATGCAACGTTGGAAGCTTAACCCTAAAATTTCTCAGTTCCTTGAAGGTGGAAAACGGATCGCATACGGTGCACGTGCAGTTAACAAAGGAGGAATGCAGTCAGTTCCTAAGCTTAGTTTCTCTGGTGGGCTGTTAGTGGGTTGTGATGCTGGTTTCCTAAATGGTGCAAAAATTAAAGGCAATCATACGGCCATGAAAACCGGAATGTTAGCTGCTGAAGCAATTATGGAGTCGATGTTAGCCGGTGATATTGCAAATAAGGCATTAACCGTAATGGACGATAAATACAAATCATCTTGGGTATTTGATGAGTTGTATAAAACCCGTAATTTCGGCCCAGCGTTACATAAATTTGGTACGTTACTGGGTGGCTCATTTGCTTGGTTAGACCAAAATATTTTTGCAGGGAAGATGCCTTTTACTTGGCATAACACCACACCCGATCATGAAACTTTAAAACAAGCTTCACAGTGCGAGGCGCCAGACTATCCAAAACCTGATGGAAAGCTTACGTTTGATAAATTGTCATCTGTTTTTTTATCTAGCACGAATCATGAAGAAGATCAGCCTTGCCATTTAAAATTAATAGATCCTTCTGTTCCAATTAAACATAATTTGCCGCTGTATGATGAGCCAGCTCAACGTTATTGCCCAGCTGGGGTTTATGAAGTGATTGAAGATGCTGAGGGCCAGCCAACGTTTCAGATTAATGGCCAAAACTGTGTGCATTGCAAGACATGTGATATTAAAGACCCTACACAAAATATCACCTGGGTGACGCCTGAAGGGGGCGGTGGGCCGAACTATGCCAATATGTAGTTATGTTATAATCATTCAATTTAGTTAATCGTAAATTTAGCCATGTCGACAATACCAGCAGCTGCTCCAAAAAATAAAGTGAAGAAAACCAGAGAGAGAATTTTAGATGCTTCAGCAGCTTTGTTTAGTAAGCAAGGTTATAACGGTACAGCATTAAGAGATATAGCCAAGTCATTAGATATCAAGGCGGGTAGTCTTTATTATCATTTTGATTCGAAAGAACAGCTAGTTCTTGAGATTTTAAAGATTGGTCTTGAAAATATAATTAATACCGTGCTTGCTCGTGTTAATGCGTTGCCAGAAGACGCGTCGACTCAAGAGGTCTTGATGGAGGCTGCAAAGGGACATTTAACTGCTTTGCTTGAAAAAGGAGACTATACCTCAACGAGTATTCGTAACTATGGGCAAATGCCAACTGCAGTCCAAGAAGAAGGGCGTGTAGGACGAGATAGGTACGAAAATATTTGGCGAAAATGGCTAGTTGCCGCACAGGAAAAAGGTGACATTAAAGCCGATGTCGATTTAAAAATATTAAGGCTGTCTTTACTAGGCTCACTTAATAGAACACTCGCTTGGTATTCACCTGGTGGTAAAACAATTGATGAAATTGCAGAAATTCAAATTGGTTTTTTCTGGGATGGTATTAAAGGGTCATAGTATTAAAGTGAATAACGTCAGCCAACTGTTACGTTATTCACTTTAAATTTAGTGGTCGTTATAAATGACTTGTTAATTCTGTCACGCTAGAAAATGAGGCCAAATTTAAAATAGCTTGTTGAATCTCAGTTGCTTTGTTTTTTGAGATTGCCAATTGGCAGTTAAGGAAAAATTTCTTAGCAATATCGTCAGCACTTAACGGCCTATCAAAACAACCTCGGTTTTTATGTTCGCGATGTTTCAGGACGCGCCCATCTTTTAAGGTGATATGTACTTCACCGGAGTAATAGGTTGGGAAACCAGAGTTTGGGTCTACCTGATAAATCACTTTTTTTGCTAATGCTGCAACGACAGGGTCTGCCAAGGGTGTAGGTTCTAGATCTGCTAAAGTAAAATCGTGGCGGACTAAAGCAACAGCAACTAAGTAAGGCACACTAAATTGAGCTTCATATGCACAGGTTGGTGCTTGTTTGTTCTCAAGCGGCTCGCACACTGTTTTAACAACTTCCTCGGGAACTAGTGCTGTAATGCTCTCAATTTGATCGACCGTTAATTGATGCTCTTTCGTTAAGTGTAAAGTAGCATCAATGCAAGCATGGGTGAAATGGCAAGAAGGGTAAGGCTTAACGCCTACATTCATAACCTCCCAAACAGAATTTAAGCCGGCGGTTGCTAAATCATAATCACAACCCGGTTCCAGCCCAATCAAGTGACTGTTGTATAAACCAAAACGCCCTTCATAAGGCAAACTCGGGCCAATATATCCGGCCTTAGCAAAGGTCGCTGCCATAATGCCAGATACGGCAGCCCAGCCTGGGTGATAACGCTTGGTCCATGCGCCATCTTCCAAAAATTCAAAATTACCTGAAGCCATACTTAAGGCAATACCTTGCGCCATCGTCTTCTGTTCTACGGGCAGCTTCATTAACATGGCAGCGACAAGGGAACAGGCAAATGCTCCTGCGATTCCGGTGGGGTGATGACCGACTTGGTGAAAGGCTCCTTTTGCAACCATTCCAAGTCGAGCCCCGACTTCCATGCCTGCTATATAGGCGGCTAACATCTCTTCACCGGTTGAATTACATTTTTCAGCAACTGCTAAAACACAGGGCCAAACTGCAGAGGTCATATGCACTACACCTGCGACATGAGTATCATCAAAATCTAGTCCATGTATGAGTAAGCCATTGGCCAGCGCAGCATCTCGGTAGGGCATTTTTTCACCTGTTCCGAGTACAATATGCTCACCGGGCTCCTTAAAGAGACGTAGTGCTTCGAGCCCTTTTTTGCTGAAATCATATTGAGTTGAAGCATAGGCGATACCTGTTCCATCTAGAATTAGTTGTAAGGCATATTGCTGAACATCAAGGGGGACGTTATTGAGATTGAAACCATGAACAAATTGAGACAGTTTAGTTGAGATGGTTTGAGAAGCTTGTTTATTCATTTAGCGTTATCCAATGTGAGTAAATGTTATTTTATTGTGAAAAATAACATAAAAAAGCTTAAATTACTTGCAAAATCTAACGATTGTTAGTATTTTATATGGTTGTGCTTTATGCCCTAAGGGTGAGGAGCAAATTGCCTTGAAGGCATTTTGTTTATTGATGCCGAATTTTTGAATTGGTAGCCACTGCCTATGAAAGCTTAGTAATTTAGGCAAAGTAAAACAATTGAAGGCTAGAAACGTGAGGGCGTAAATGAAGAGGTGTGCCTGTTTCTAGTGATCCAAAGCAAGATGATAACTAACAGTAGGTAATACTAAGACACTAACAAGAGTTAGGCAGACGCACTATTAACCGCCCGGGTGTCTATAATGGCTTCACGAATTAGTTGAAGACTATAAAACGAGAGTTAAGCGGCTATAGATCAACAATAAAACTATCAACCCATACCGTTTAGGGTGTAGAGAACCAATCAATAAAACTTATTTAAAAGATAAATTTAATAAACTAAGGCAATAAAGGAGTTATACGTGGATTTAAATTATACCCCCGAAGAAAAAGCCTTCCAGCAGGAAGTGCGTGAATTTATTAAGGAAAATTACCCTAAAGATATACAAGAAAAAGTAGCTAAAGGTATCGCCCTTAAAAAAGAAGACTACGTACGCTGGCAAAAAATTCTGGCGGCTAAAGATGGTTGGGTTGCTCCAGGTTGGCCTGCTGAATATGGTGGCCCAGGTTGGACGCCGGTGCAAAAATATATCTTCGAGGAAGAGTGCGGTGCAGCTAATTGCCTTAGGACAGTAGCTTTTGGTTTAGTGATGTTAGCACCGGTGTTGATGAAATATGGTACGCCTGAACAACGCGATAAATATCTAAATGATATTCTTCATAGTAATGTGTGGTGGTGCCAAGGTTATTCGGAACCTAATGCAGGTTCAGATTTAGCTTCATTACAAACAAAAGCTGAAAGACAGGGCGACCATTACATTGTCAATGGCTCAAAAACATGGACAACACACGGCCATTACGCCGACATGATGTTTACACTGGTAAGGACCAGCCAAGAAGATCGAAAACAAAAAGGCATTAGCTTTTTATTAATTGATATGAAATCGCCAGGTGTTTCAACCTCGCCGATTATTACGGTTGATGGCATGCATGTGGTTAACCAAGTATTTCTAGAAAACGTGAAAGTGCCGGTAGAGAACCTAGTGGGCGAAGAAGGTGAAGGCTGGACAATTGCTAAATCATTATTGATGCATGAGCGAACATATATTGCGCAAGTACCTCGTTCAAAAAGACAAATTAAACGTCTTAAAGAGCTCGCTTCAAAAGAAAAATATAATGGTAAGCCATTGATTGAAGATGCGATGTTTAAAGCGAAAATATCAGCAGTTGAAATTGAATTAATGGCCTTAGAAATGACTAATATGCGCGTGTTGTCCAAACTTGCATTGGGCGATGCGCCGGGTGCTGAGTCCTCGCTTTTAAAAGTTAAAGGGACAGAGGTTCAACAAGCAATCACTGCTTTATTAATGGAAGCAGTTGGTTATTTTGCCTTGCCTTACGTAAAAGAGTCTATGACCGAAGGTTGGCAAGAAGAACCTATTGGGCCGGAAGAAGCATCAGTACTGACGCCTCACTATTTAGATTGGCGTAAATCATCCATTTATGGTGGATCAAATGAAATTCAAAAGAACATCATGGCGAAGGCCGTGTTGGGCCTTTAAGCAGTAGGAGTAGTTAAATGAATTTAGAATTTACTGAAGAAATGATCATGTTGCAAGATGGGATACATAAGTTCTTGCAGAATGAATATGACTTTGAGACTCGCCAATCACTTAGTCGTAAAGGCATTGGTTACAGCGAAGAAAATTGGCAAAATTTTGCTGATATGGGTTTATTGGGCGTGCCATTTGATGAAGAGTTTGGCGGTTTTGGTTTTGGCCAAACAGGTTTGATTGTAATAATGGAGGCGATTGGTAAAGGTCTTGTTGTTGAACCGTATTTAGCCTCTATTGTATTGGGTGGTTTATTGATTCAACGAGCTGCAAATACTGAACAAAAAGAAGCCATTTTACCTGCTCTTATTGCAGGGGAAATGAAACTAGCATTTGCCTATGCTGAGCGTCAATCACGCTATAACTTAACTGACGTTGAATTTAGCGCACAGAAAAAAGCAGCTCAATACTGTTTGTCTGGTGCAAAATCGGTGGTATTTAATGCAGAAACGGCGGATAAAATAATCGTTTCAGCTAGAACCAGTGGTGATAATTTTACGCCAGAAGGGATTTCTTTATTCATTGTTGATAAAGATATAGAGGGCTTAACCTCGCGTGATTATGAAACAGTCGATGGCCTACGTGCTTCTGAATTAACATTTGATAATGTCATGGTAGATGAAAGCGCCCTTGTTGGTGACTTAGATGGTGCATTTTCCGACATTGAATATGTGATTGATGCTGCAACAGCTGCAGTTTGTGCCGAAGGGGTTGGTGTGGTGACTGAGTTGCGTGATAAAACTGTAGAATACCTTAAAACACGTAAACAATTTGATCAGCCCATTGGTAATTTTCAAGTACTTCAGCACCGCTGTGTTGATATGTTTATGACCGAAGAACAACTGCGTTCGTTGTCCTATCTGGCCGCTATCAAGGTGTCAGAAGATGATACGACTGAACGTGTAAAAAGTGTCTCTGCGGCTAAAGTTTATTTGGGAGACGCACGATCAATTGTTGGTGAGCAAGCCGCTCAATTACACGGTGGTATCGGCGTAACCGATGAATTAGATGTTGCACATTATGTAAAACGTTTAACCATGATGAATGCTGTGTTTGGAGACCGTGATTATCATCTACAGCGTTTTAGTCAGGCTTAAAGGACGTATTAATATATGGGGATGTTGACCTTTCCGATAGCCAGCAAACCGGAGTTTGGTCTTCCAATGAAGGTAGAAGAAGGCATTTTCTTACTGAAAATGCCTATTCCCTATGCGTTAGATCATATCAACCTTTGGTTGTTGAGGGATGGGGAAGGCTGGACGATTATTGATTCTGGGTTTTATAGTGAAGAGGCAACCTTACTATGGAATAAGGTATTGGTAGATTTTTGTCATAATGAACCGATTCAGAAAATAATCATTACTCATTTTCACCCTGATCATGTAGGCATGGCTCAATGGTTAGCGCATAAAACAAATGCGCCCGTGCATATGAGTCAAATTGAATTTTTGACTACCCAGATGGCATGTCAAGAGTATTCTAAGCAGCAAAAAGCTAGACGTAGGGAATATTTTGAGCGTTTTGGTTTAGCTCAAGAAGACATTCAACAGCTACAAGATAAAGTCGGCGGTTATGTTACCGGTGTTCCGGAGGCACCTACCTCATATCAGCGTTTGGTTGATGGGCAGTCACTGTTGATTAATGGCGAGCAATGGCATTTATTACAATTTAATGGCCACAGCCCCGGGCATATTTGTCTGCATAATAAGCAACGAGACCTTCTTGTCTCCGGAGATCAAATATTGCCTAATATTTCGCCGAATGTCAGTGTTAATTTCTATGAAAGTGATGCAGATCCACTGGCCGATTATTTATCCAGTTTAGACACCTTGGCAACCTTAGGTGCCGATACGGTGGTATTGCCATCACACGGTCGAATTTTTAAGGGCATTAAGGAACGTGCAACAATGCTTAAAGAAGGGCATCGTAAATCATTAGATCAAATTTTAGCATTTTGCCAACAAGCTCGGTCAGGGTTGGAGGTATTGCATATGCTCTATGGCAAACGATTAAGTCTATTCAATTTATCGTTGGCAACGGGTGAAGCGATGGCGCATTTAAATTATTTAATTGGAACAGGTGAGGTGACACGTAGTGGCGACCTGGTTTATCAATACAAAACAAATTAAACAGAGAATTGATGATGAGCACTTATGTGAAGTATAGCAGTATGTCTGAAGGTGATGATTTTCTCGACCCAGTACCATCTTTTGAGGTGACAGCGGAGCGTGTGGATAAATACATTGAATCGACACAGGATGAAACACCTCAGCTAAGAGAAGAGGATCAACAAGGGCGCCGTATTGCACCACCCATGTTGGCGGCGGTATATGTGATTGAAGCACTACGAACACGCGTAGGCCCACCGGGCGGAATTCATGCAAAACAACAATTTAAATTTCATCGGCCTGCCTATATTGGTGAAACGCTCTATACCTCGGCAAAGGTACTTAAGTTGTATGAAAGGAAAGGGCGTAACTACGTTGAAATGACAACGCAAACGCACAACCAAGAAGGAGAATTAGTGACCAGCGGGATGATTACACGGATCTGGGGGAAAGAGGCATGAGCGAACTAAAATCTTATGAAGGGTATTGTGTCGGTGCTTCAATAGGTGAATTGACTCAAGCTGTCGATCAAAGCATGATTGATGCTTATGCTGACGCGTCAGGCGATATCAATCCTTTACATATTGACCCTGAGTTTGCGAAAACCACTTTTTTTGGTCGGACGATTGCTCATGGTTTATTGACACTTGCATTTGTTTCTCGAGTTTTATCAGCTTGGAACTGGCAAGGATGGGCTTATGGTGGTGAATTGAATGTGTCATTTTTAGGCCCCGTTTACCCCGGTGATACTGTGCGCGTATCAGGTGATATTGAACAGATAGAGAAAAGAAAAGATGGCGTGTATGCTCGATGCCAACTGGTATGTTTCTGTGGTGAAAGAACCGTTTTAAAAGGCTTTGTCATTAGCAAAATATCAAAATAAGGACACAGGCAATCGGTTAACTATTTAGCGGTAAAAAGGGGGGGTATGTATGGCAAAGCACTTAACACCTGAAACGAAAATATCGACCACAAATGAGCAAAAAATTCTGGTTCGAAACAAAGATCTGGTTAATGAGTTGATGGGGCATGTTAGTTTTACCGAAATGTTCTTTTTACATTTGATGCAACGCATGCCTAGCAAGGGAGAAATAGCTATTTTCGATGCTGTTTTGGTTACCTTAATGGAACACGGCTTAACGCCCAGCGCGATAGCCACTCGATTGACAATAATGGCAGCCCCAGAATCGGTTCAAGGGGCTATTTCGGCAGGTTTACAGGGAATTGGTAGTGGCTTAGTGGGCACAATGGAAGGCATGGCTAAGAATTTACAAGATATTATCACCGCAGAAGAAGGGGTAGAGGCCAGTTGTTTACGCATTGTGAACGGCTTTAAAGCAACACGCCAAGCAATCCCCGGATTTGGTCACCCCTTTCACAAACCAGATGACCCGCGAACACCGCGACTCTTTGAAATAGCTCGTCAAGCAGGTGTAGAGGGGCGTTATATAGATATTGTTACCACACTATCTAAAACGGTTGATCAGGTATACGGCAAGCACTTAACCATTAATGCAACCGGTGCGATAGCGGTCGTGTTATCAGAAATTGGTGTGCCATGGGATGTGATGCGTGGTATAGCAGTAGTGACTCGCAGTGCTGGTCTGCTAGGCCATATAAGTGAAGAAAGGGAACACCCCATTGCACCATTTATTTACTCGCACATTGAAGATACAGTGCCGTATACCGGCAAACGTACATTAGATGACTAGGTTGATTACCTAATAATGGTTAATACGATTTAGCTAAGCCTAATACGCGTTCTGCAATATAACATAAGGCAAGCTGAGGACTGACAGGGGCAATTCTTGGTATCATTGATTCACGAAGATAGCGTTCAACGTGATATTCTTTTGCGTAGCCAAAACCACCGTGAGTCATAACGGCTGTTTCACAAGCATGAAAACCCGCCTCTCCAGCCAAATATTTAGCTGCATTAGCCGCTGCACCACAGGGTTGATTATTATCATATTGCCAAGCAGCCGACATGGCCATCAGCCAAGCAGCTTCTAACTCAGACCAACACACAGCTAATGGGTGTTGTATGCCTTGGTTTTGGCCAATTGGACGATTAAAAACAATGCGTTCTTTAGCGTAATCAGTTGCTTTTTTTAACGCAATTCTGCCAAGCCCAACAGCTTCTCCTGCAATTAAAATACGCTCGGGGTTCATCCCATGAAGAATGTATTCAAAGCCTTTTCCTTCTTCGCCAATACGGTCTTCTATCGGTATTTCTAGGCCATCAATAAATAATTCATTTGAATCAACCGCTTTACGACCCATTTTTTCAATTTCATGAACGCTGATTTTATTACGGTCGAAGTCGGTATAAAAAAGGCTTAAGCCCTGTGTAGGTTTTTTAACGTCTTCTAATGGGGTGGTTCGTGCTAATAATAAGATTTTATCAGCCACTTGGGCAGTGGAGATCCATACTTTTTGCCCATTAACAATATAACGGTCGTCTTTACGGATAGCCAAGGTTTTAAGCTGTGTCGTATTCAAGCCGGTGTTCGGTTCAGTAACAGCAAAACAGGCCTTTTCGCGACCTTCAGCCATCGGTCGTAGCATGCGATTTTTTTGCTCCTCGGTACCAAACACGACAACGGGGTTTAAGCCAAAAATATTAATGTGAACGGCTGATGCGCCAGACATACCCGCTCCTGATTCAGCAATGGTACTTGCCATAATGGCAGCTTCGGTAATACCTAAACCTGAACCACCATAAGCTTCAGGAATACAAATTCCCATCCAGCCACCGTCTGCCATTGCTTGGTAAAAGTCATGTGGAAAACCACCTTGCTGATCGCGCTTTAACCAATAGTCATCATCAAAAGGTTTACAAAACTTTTGAATAGAGTCCCGAATGGCTTGCTGTTCTTCAGTATAGGAAAAATTCATTGTTTAACCGTCTATTTTGTCGTTGATGAGTTACCTAACTTAGATAATCCCAGCATCTAAACTAGCCGCCATAAAAAGTCCGAGCTCTTCGGCTTGGCCTATAAATTCTTCTTTAAAATCACCATGACAAATAAGCGGTTGTTGAACAATTTTCCATCGTAGGCCGGTTAAAATAGATTCAATCGCTCGTTTTGTGCCAGTGCCATCATTGCCTGCACGAATAAGGACTGCACAGGGCATGGCTTCTGTTTTATCCATGCACGGATAATAGTTACGATCAAAAAAATCCTTTAAGCCACCACTCATATAACCTAAGTTTTCTGGCGTAGCTAAAATTAATGCATCTGCATTGAGTACATCTTCTGCCTTTGCTTCTAGCGCGGGTATAAAAATAGCTTCGACGCCGTTTACCTCATTACTATTTGCACCCTTTAAGACGGCATTTATCATCCGTTTTATATTCGGCGAGGGTGCATGAGCAATAATAGCTAAGCGTTTCATTTTATATAAAAAACAATTATTTATCAGTTATTTACGTGGTTTTTCTAATGTTATTTGCATTTCTTTAAAGCGCTCTATTTCTTCTGGGCTGTAGCCGGCATCCGTTAATATTTCGGTATTGTTTTCACCATATTGGGGAGGGCGGCATTTAAATTTCCCCGGTGTTCGCGACAGTTTTATAGGAATGCCTGTGCCTCTGTACTCGCCCGACTCTATGACCATTTCTCTTGCTTTAGTTTGCGGGTGCTGCAAAGCATCTTCAACCGTTTGTACTGCGCCAGCAGGAATACCTTTGCTCATTAATTCTGCGGTCATCGCTTTGCCATCGCGGTCAGCCAGTAAATCTTCAAGAATAACGCGCAACTCAGCTTTATTTTTGGCGCGGTTAGCATTAATCGTAAACCGTGGATCTTGTGCTATTTCAGGGTGACCTAATTCTTTACATAAACCAGCAAACTGACGATCATTACCAATCCCTAGAAACAACATCCCATTAGCGGTAGGGAAGAGGTCATAAGGTGTGATGTTTGGATGCGCGCTACCGAGGCGTTTTTGTGGTTTACCATCTAAAAACCAGTTGGCGGCATGCGGGTGAATTAAGCTCACCGCCGTATCATATAAACTGACTTCTATTGATTGGCCTAGCCCAGAAGTTTCTCGCTCATATAAGGCTAATAATATCGCAATAACTGCATTCATGCCGGTGGTCAAGTCAACGATAGGCACACCAATTCGAACAGGTGGGCGATCAGCGTCACCGTTAATACTCATTAAGCCGGACGTGGCTTGAGCAACGGCGTCGTAACCAGGGAAACCAGCGTAGGGACCATTACTGCCAAAACCAGTTACACGGCAATGAATTAAGCGAGGAAATTTCTTTTGTAATACATCAGTAAAGCCTATACCCCATTTTTCGAGTGTGCCAACCTTAAAATTTTCAACAAGAACATCTGCTGTTTCAAGTAAGCGGAATAGAATTTGGTGTGCTTCAGGCTGACGCATATCTAAGGCAATGCCTTTTTTATTACGATTAACCCCATCGTAATAGGCACTTCCACGTTCATGATAAGGAGGGCCCCAGCCGCGTGTTTCATCACCTGCGGGAGGTTCAACTTTTAGAATTTCTGCGCCATGGTCGCCTAAAATTTGAGTACATAAGGGGCCACCTAAAACGCGTGATAAATCAACGACTTTTATGCCGTTTAAAGAAGGGTTACTCATACTATAAAACTGCCTCTGTTCCTAGAATTGTTGTTACTTGACTGGATAGGACTCCACCATTGCCGTTAACCAGAGCAACTTCTGGGTTATCAACTTGTCGTGCGCCACACCCGCCACGTAATTGTTGAATGGCTTCAATAAGAATGAAGATGCCGTACATACCTGGGTGGACACATGATAGACCGCCACCATTGGTGTTAACTGGTAGGCTACCGCCGGGTGCAATATTACCATTTTCGACAAAAGCACCACCTTCACCTTTAGCGCAGAAACCTAAGTCTTCAAGGAAAAGGATAGTGTTAATGGTGAACGCATCATAAAGCTCAACTACATCAACATCGTCTTTTGTTAAACCGGCCATTGCAAACGCACGCTTTCCAGCGTCTACGGCAGCGGTGGTTGTTAAGTCCGGCATTTGAGTGATTTGACGATGCCAGTGAGCGGTACCAGTGCCTAATACATAAACGGGTTTATTCGGAAAATCTTTTGCCCGTTCACTCGATACCATAATAACAGCACCGCCACCGTCGGTCACCAAGCAGCAATCCATTAAAGAAAGAGGGTCGCTAATCATGCGCGAATTAAGCACATCTTGACGAGTGAGATCATCGCGTGCAAAAGCGGCTGGGTTCAACTGTGCCCATTGACGAGCCGCAACAGCTACATCAGCCATTTGTTCACGTGTTGTACCATATTGATGCATATGACGAGCCGCAGCGAGTGCGTAGGAGCTTATTGGATAACGGGGTTTATAAGGTGCTTCATAAATTTGTTGTTCAGACATGGTGGCCAATTTGCCACCGGCTGTGCGTTGATTACTGCCATAACAAATTAAAGCAACATCGCATTGGCCTGTTTTAATGGCCATAGCAGCATTTAGTGTATGCGCTACAAATGATGAACCACCGACCATACTGCTGTCAGAAAAACGCGGTTTAATGCCTAGGTACTCAGCTGTACTCAATGCCGGCATAAAGTGATAAGACGAACCGGTGAAAATACCGTCTACATCGGATAGTTTTAAGCCAGCGTCATCTAACGCGTTATGCGTAGCCTCGGCTAGGATATCTAATGGCATTCTCCCATGAGCTTCGCCGCAACCGGCCAAACCAACGCCAACAACCGCAGATGAACCTCTTAATTCATGTGACATCTTTTAAACTCCCTGTGCTGGTACGAAGACAATAAAAGAACTGTCTTCATCATTTTTGATAACGGCGCTGACTTGATCACCAATTTTTACATCTAATGGGTCAACACCTTCAACGCGGCTCATCAGGCGAGGGCCTTCTTCTAATGTGACGTGACATACATTGTAATTACCGCC
The DNA here is from genome assembly GCF_000442595.1 of Cycloclasticus zancles 78-ME. NCBI lineage: Bacteria > Pseudomonadati > Pseudomonadota > Gammaproteobacteria > Thiotrichales > Piscirickettsiaceae > Cycloclasticus > Cycloclasticus zancles. The sequence continues at coordinate 1,250,927 of NC_021917.1, forward strand.
GCGTTCGGGCTTACGTCGAACGGTTGTTGTTGAATAAACTTCACCTTTTCCGCTGACCGCTGTCCATTCAAGGTTAAAACTACCGCAATGAGGACAAACGACTCGAGGGAAGAAATGAAATTCTTGGCAGTCTTGACATTTAGGTAAAGAAAAAACACCTTTTTTTAAAAAATCATCGTAGATTTGATCAGGGCCTGGGCCGCTAAATCGCTCATTTTTGGTGCTCATTTATATTAACTCCTGTACAGGTTTTGTTGAGGCTAAATAGTCTTTTTATAAACGTGAAATTCTAACAATTGTTATGTTGTTTATCCAGTGAATTAATACAAATGGACGCGAGAATAATGATAGCTTGAGTGGTTACCAGTGAATATTAACAGGACGAGTTAAAGCTTTTCTTAATAACCACGCAGACAATAAAGAATTGATAAAAACTCTTTATGCAACGAATAAAAAAGTACCTAGGGATGCTGACAATAAAAATCGTTAGGTGACTTGGCAAGAGAAAAAAACGGATGTCAGTCGTTATGCTTGGGGTTTTTTATACAGGGCTTATATTCGGGCTCCTATTGCTTGTTCATGAACCTCGTTGAAATTATGGCGACAAAAGCTTGGGCTTTAAATTAGTCTAAGAAAAATAATAGACTTTGTTATTCTTATGATTCGCGGTATCTAGAAAAACAACAACTCGTTAGTTATTAATTGAAGCGCTTATATCAAGGATGTTATGAAAAAAATATCAATACAAGAAAAAATGAGACCCAATGGATGTTTTGGTTGTGGGCAAGATAACCCTTATGGTTTGCAAATTGAAAGTCATTGGGAAGGTGACGAAGTAGTTTGCCAATGGACGCCTAAGGAATACATGATTGGGCCGCCAAATTATTTGTATGGCGGAATTTCTGCCAGTTTAATTGATTGTCACTCAGTCAATACAGCCTTGTCGTATGCTCATAAAAAAGTCGGAAATGATGATAAATACGACCGAAGCATTCAGATGGTGACCGGCTCAATGAACCTTCGCTATATAAAACCAGTTCCGATGAGGGAAGTTGAATTACGTGCCACAGTGGAAAAGGTTGAGGGTAGAAAATATTTTATTAAAACAGAGTTACAAAGTGATGGCATAACCTGTGTCAGAGGCGATGTAGTAGCGATTCAACTTAAAGCAGCACAGTGACTCTTAGTTTGTTCGGTTTATAAGATTAGAAGACCAATAAAGGCCCCAGTTTTTGCTGAGGCCTTTATTGGTTTATAACGTTTTAACTACTTTTTTTGACAGTGTGTGATTACTGTTGATCTTTGGTTAATGACTCAACAGGTTTAGGCTCCACAGGCTTAGCTTCTACAGGCTTAGCTTCTACAGGCTTAGCTTCTACAGGCTTAGCTTCTACAGGCTTAGCTTCTACAGGCTTAGCTTCTACAGGCTTAGCTTCTACAGGCTTAGACTCTACAGGCTTAGACTCTACAGGCTTAGCTTCTACAGGCTTAGCTTCTACAGGCTTAGACTCTACAGGCTTAGACTCTACAGGCTTAGACTCTACAGGCTTAGACTCTACAGGCTTAGACTCTACAGGCTTAGACTCTACAGGCTTAGACTCTACATCTACTGGCTTTGAAGTGGCTGCACCTTGATTGGTTTCTGGTGAGCCATTTGCCGTGTCGAGAGGCTTAGGTTTGTTGCTTGTTGTACGCCTTCTTCTGCGAGGGTGGCGAGTACCGTTTTTAACCCCTGTGTTACCAGTTTCAGTGGGCTTAGCTTCTACAGGTTTAGACTCTACAGGTTTAGACTCTACAGGCTTAGACTCTACAGGCTTAGACTCTACAGGCTTAGACTCTAGAGGCTTAGACTCTAGAGGCTTAGATTCGGCAATATTAGTGTTTTGTGACTTAGGTGCATCGCTGTTAGGTGAACGTTTATTGGATCTACGTCGTCTTCTAGGTCGTGATGGTTGCTCAGCATCGTTTTGTTTGGTTTGAGCTGGTTTTGGGTTTGTTTTTTCGTTTGAACCATCAACATTAGCAGCCTGTGATGTATTTGGGTTCTGCTTACTCTGATCTTTGTTATTTCTATTTTTATTTCTGTTTTTATTACGGTTTCTATTTTTATTTTCGTTTGGGTTAGCGTTGCGTTGTTGGTTGCCTTGCTGGTTATTGCTCGTTTTATTTGCTTTAGCCGGCTCTTTTTTAACAGGTTGTTTTTCTGATGACGGCACTATTTTGCTTAACAAACGCTTAAAGAAACCATCGTTGGCTACGTTTGATGGTGCTGTTGGGCGTTGTGTAGCAGGCATAACATTCTTAACGGCGGCCGTTTCTTGGCTGACGGCTTCACGTTGATATGGTTTAGCGTCTCGAGTCTTACTATTTTGTAGGCGCTCATGACTGGCAGCCGTATCTTGTTTTGCTTCTTTTGTACGAATTCGTTCTATTTCGTAATGAGGTGTTTCAAGATGTTTATCAGGAACGATAATCAACGATACTTTATGAGTCTCTTCAATTTGCTCAACTTCAGAACGTTTTTCGTTAAGAACAAAAGTCGCGCAATCAATGGGGACATGAACAACTACCCGCGCTGTATGCTCTTTCATCGCTTCTTCTTCCAGAATGCGAATAATGGATAAAGAGAGCGACTCAACACTTCGAATAGTACCCTGACCATGACAGCGTGGGCAAACAGGCAAGCTAGACTCTGTTAACGATGAATGGATTCGTTGACGAGACATTTCCAATAAACCAAAGCGTGAAATTCTGCTGAATTGAATACGTGCTCTGTCATGCTTCATCGCTTCTTTAATGCGATTTTCTACCATCCGTTGATTTTTAGTAGGCCCCATATCAATGAAATCGATGACGAATAGGCCGCCCATATCACGAATACGAAGTTGTCTTGCAATCTCATCAGCAGCTTCAAGGTTGATATTGAGTGCGGTCGTTTCAAAGTCAGCACCTTTTGTAGCACGAGCTGAGTTGATGTCGATGGAGGTGAGCGCTTCAGTTGGGTCTATAACAATGGACCCACCAGATGGAAGAGGGACTTCACGTCCGTAAGCGGTTTCAATTTGGCTTTCGATTTGGTAACGCGTGAACAAAGGAACGGAGTCTTCGTAAAGTTTAACGCGCGATAAATATTGCGGCATAATTTGCTGCATAAAATCATGTGCTAAATTAAATGATGCTTCACTATCAATCAGAACTTCATCAATATCAGCACGTAAGTAATCACGAATAGAACGGATAACAAAGTTGCTTTCTTGGAAGATCAAATAGGGCGCTTTACGGTCTTTTGAAGCGAGACTAATGGCATCCCACAAATGTGTAAGATAGTTTAAGTCCCATTGGAGCTCTTCGACTGACTTACCAACACCGGCAGTACGAACGATGAGGCCAATATTTTCTGGAATTTCAAGTTGATCAAGTACTTCGCGTAAAGCTGTTCTATTATCACCGTCAATACGGCGTGAAATACCGCCCGAACCCGGGTTGTTTGGCATTAATACTAAATAGCTACCTGCTAAGCTAATTTGTGTTGTCAGCGCTGCGCCTTTATTGCCACGCTCTTCTTTTTCAACTTGTACGACTATTTCCAAACCTTCTTTAATTTGGTTTTTGTCTTTTATATCTTGGGTGTCTAAGCCAATCGCTTGACCGGTAATTTCTTTAAATGGAAGGAAACCATGGCGGTTAGCACCATAGTCAACAAAAACGGCTTCTAAGCTACGTTCTACGCGGGTAATAAGTCCTTTATATATATTTGATTTTTTCTGTTCTCTTGCAGGTACCTCTATATCAAGGTCATATAGTTTTTGTCCGTCGACAAGGGCCACTCGTAACTCTTCTGTGTGAGTGGCATTGATTAACATTCTTTTCATTTGTTTCTTTTCCTGATGCCGCATAGTGCACAGAAATTATTGGGTGGCGAGAAAGGTGGAGTAGTTTCATATACTAATTGTTATCTTTAAATTTTAGTGGTTTAAAAATAGTTTGTTTCTCACTTGGTTCAGACATAAAAGCTTAAACTTATTTTATTAATTGGCTTTATTGAAATGTCCGTATTAAATTTCTGTATTTATGGGCAATTAAAAATCGCTCATCATGGGTCGAGCAAATAAAACCCGTTTGAATGCCAGTTGTGTAACTGATGCATTCAGATCCTGTTGTAAAGCTGAATAAAGTAGCTGACCTACTTCAATGTAACCACCCCAAAGGGCGAGTTATAAAACGACAGATTAGCTTTGCTAACAGACAATCGTTATCATGTTCACTGAGTTTAATAATTCTTATCTAATACCTATTAAACTTTTCGGACTATAGCAAATTAAGCTAATAACATCAATCAGATATACACTAAAGTTAAAACTATATGAAAACAGAGGCGTATGACAAAGTTCGGTTTATTGAGGTCGACGAAAATTCAGTAGGTCAACGCTTGGATAATTTTTTAATGACGCAGTTAAAAGGCGTTCCTAAAAGCCATATATACAAGATTATTCGCCGTGGGGAAGTCAGGATTAATAAAGGGCGAGCAAAAATCATCTATCGTTTAAAGGTCAATGACCTGGTGAGGGTGCCACCAGTAAAAATGGAAGAAAAAAGCACGTCATCACCAGCAAAGTGGATGTTGTCGAGCCTTGAGGAAAGGGTGATATATGAAGACGAACACTTATTGGTGCTTAATAAGCCTTCTGGTATGGCTGTTCATGGCGGAACGGCAAACAGTCACGGGGTAATTGAAACATTACGGTTTTTACGCCCAGAGGAGCGTTATTTGGAATTAGTTCATCGTTTAGATAAGGCGACCTCTGGCTGTTTATTGATCGCAAAAAATAGAAAAATGTTAAATGGGCTGCAATCATTATTACGCAATAGAACAATAAGCAAAACATACACAGCATTACTCTGTGGTGTTATCCATAAACAGTCCGTTAACGTGAATGCACCGTTGGAAAAGCGGACATTAGAAAGTGGGGAACACAGGGTGCGTGTTCACCCTGAGGGTAAAAAGTCGGAAACCTTGTTTGAGAAATTGGCGCAATATAAAGGGGCAACCTTAGTATCAGCGTCGCCTAAAACGGGTCGAACACACCAAATAAGGGTGCATGCTAAGCATTTTGGTCACCCTATTGCCGGAGATGAGCGCTATTCAACACCGGCACAGTATAAATCTTACCGCGAGAAAGGCTTAATGAGGCTTTTTTTACATGCAAGCAAGCTTGAGTTTATACACCCCTTAAGTGAAAAAAAGGTCATGTTTGAAGCGCCTCTAGATAACGAACTTGAAATGTTTTTAAAAACACTATGATTACTCAGTACGATTTAATAATTTTTGATTGGGATGGCACCCTAGTAGACTCTATCGATTGGATTGTTGAGTGCATTCAGACAATAGCTAAGCACCAAGGCATAGATCAACCTAGCCAACAAGCCTGTAAAGATATTATTGGCCTGAGCCTGTCAGAGGCAATGGTAACCTTATTTCCAGAGCTGTCTGATGATGAAAAAATAGCCATGGTTGCTGCCTATCGTGAGGTTTATTTAGCTAAAAAGATTTCAACAAAAGACTTGTTTGTTGATACATTACCGACCTTGGAAAAGTTAAAACAAATGGGTAAAACGTTAGCAGTAGCGACGGGTAAAGGGCAATCAGGTTTGGATAGAAGCCTTGATGGAACGGGGCTTCGCCCTTATTTCGACCACCTTCGGTGTGCTGAAAAAATGCAATCGAAACCTAGCCCACATATGTTATTTGATATTCTTGACGAAAGTGGTATCCAGCCAGACAAGGCGATAATGATTGGTGACTCAACATTAGATTTAAAGATGGCGAATAATGCAGGTGTATCCAGCATAGGCGTCACCACGGGTGCCCACTCACATGAAATATTATCAAAACAGATGCCGGTAGCGTGTATTAATAATTTAATGGAAATATTTGAGGGGTAAGAATGGCGTTTTTTAACAAAGATAAATCAATACCGAATGATCAACAATGGGAGAGATCTGTATTAGAGAAGGTCGCTCTGGCTTCTGTCATAGAACAACGACGGACACGACGATGGAATATTTTTTTCAAGCTTTTATTGTTAACCTACATCATTTTTATCAGTAGCTTGGCTATGTCACCGATGTCTGATGTAAGCACATTATCAAAAGGTCCACATACCGCGATGGTTGATGTTAAAGGAATCATTGTTTCGGGTGGCGAGGCAGATGCTGAGAGTATTATTAAAAGTCTAAAAAATGCAGTTAAGGACCCCAACACTAAAGGAATTGTTTTACGGGTGAATTCTCCTGGTGGAAGTCCCGTACAATCGAGTTATGTTTATGAGGCTATTCGAGAGCTCAAAAATACTCACCCAACACTACCAATCTATGCGGTGGTTGAGGATTTATGTGCCTCTGGCTGTTATTTTATCGCGTCAGCGGCGGATAAAATATTTGTCAACCAATCTAGCATTGTCGGCTCAATTGGCGTGGTGATGAATGGCTTTGGCTTTACGGACACGATGAAATCATTGGGTGTAGAGCGTCGTTTATATACTGCCGGAGAGCATAAAGGATTTTTAGACCCATTTTCCAACGTAAAACCTGCTGAAAAAGCACACGTTCAAGGGATGTTGAACGATATTCATACAGAATTTATCGAGTCTGTAAAAAGTGGCAGAGGAGAGCGTTTAGCAGAAAACCCAGATTTATTTAGTGGTCTAGTGTGGGCTGGCTCTGAGAGTATTGAATTAGGTTTGACTGATGCTATTGGTGATGTTCGATCTGTTGCGAAGAATGAAATTGGCGAAGAGAAAATTGTTGATTTTACAGCCCAGCAACCCTTTCTTGAGAAATTGGCAAAAAGTATGGGCGCTGCTACGGCATCGTTCATGGCTAACTTTACAACACTGAATAAAGTCTTTTTGTTTTAGAGGCGTATAGAAGATAAAATATTCAGCTAAAATTCATGCGAAATGAATAAACTGTTTACCACTCAATGAGCTTTTTATAATGATATGCGTACTTTAAAAGTAATTTTGTTCACTATTTTTTGCAATATGGCTATTTCAAGTCATGTTTTAGCGTGTGATGAGATGATTGTGTTAGCTGTTGCAGATATTATCAGTTTGGATGAGGCAATCAAGGCAGTTAAAAAGAATAGTAAAGGGAAGGTTCTCGACGCTCAAACAAAGCAAATGAATGGGCAACCAGTTCACGTAATCAAGGTGTTGACTGATAAAGGGCATGTTAAAAAAATTCGTGTTCAAGGTACACGAAAATAACGGAAAGGTTTTTTATGCGAGTTCTTGTAGTTGAAGATGATCAATCCTTGCAGGAGCAACTGGTTGAGAATTTAACGAAGAGGGGGTTTGCTGTCGATGCGACAGATAATGGTACTGATGCTCTTTATTTTGGTACAGAGTACCCCATTGATATTGCGATTGTAGACCTTGGCTTGCCAGATATCCCAGGGATGGAAGTTATAAAGCAGCTTCGTGCTAAAGATATCAATTTCCCAATACTTATATTGACAGCTCGTGCACGTTGGGAAGAAAAGGTTGAGGGTTTAGAGGCAGGCGCAGATGACTATTTAGTTAAGCCATTTCATACCGAAGAGCTATTAGCGCGGATGAATGCGTTGATTCGTCGTTCTGCCGGTGTTGCATCTCCAATGCTTGTGTGTGGCCCAATATCATTGGATAGCAGTGCACAGCAGGTTTTGGTGGATGAAAAGCCTGTTGTATTAACCGCTTATGAATATAAAATGCTGGAATATATGATGATGCATTCTGGTAAGGTTATTTCAAAAACTGAAATTACGGAGCATATATATGATCAAGATTTTGACCGTGATAGTAATGTAATTGAAGTGTTTGTAGGCCGATTGCGCAAAAAATTAGACCCCAATGATCAACACAAGCCGATAGAAACGCTAAGAGGAAGAGGCTATCGCTTTTCCATTCCGCTTAATCACTAGTTAGTTTAAAGCTGTAGATGAATAACAGCATACAGTCTCGGTTAATTTTTTCTGCCAGTGTGGTGTTATTTTGTTTTTTAGGCTTAGCAGGCGTAGTTTTAGATGCGGCCTATCAAAAAGGCGCACAAAATGCTTTAAACGACCGACTTCAAATTCACCTGTACTCTATTCTTGGAAAAGCCGAAATCAGCCGTACCAATAAACTAGTGATGCCGACTAACTTATCAGAACCGAGGTTCTCACAGCTTAGTTCAGGCTTATATGCCTATATTTTTGACCTTAACGGTGAAATGGTTTGGCGAAGTACCTCATCGATAGGTAAATTAATAGAGCCCATTAAGCGTTTAAAGCTAGGTCAAAAAGCCTATATAAAAAACCATCCGGGCCGTCAAGAAAGTGTTGCTTTACACTATAAAGCAACGCTGGAAAACGAACACTCTCAGCAGAAGACTTTTGAATTTGTTGTTATTGAGTCTACCTCAAGTGTGGATTATCAGATAGCTGGATTCCGATCTGTTTTATGGCAATGGTTAGGTGGCATCGGGCTGATATTAATTATTTTACAGTTTTGGATTATAAGGGTTAGCTTAAGGCCGTTAAGGCATATAGTTGATGACCTAGAAAGCATTCAAACCGGCGATGCAAAGTATTTAGATAACGATTATAGTCATGAATTAAAAGAGGTTGCTAATACACTCAATAAGCTTATTGATAACGAGAGAACACATTTAAAACGCTACCGAAATACCTTGGCTGATTTGGCACATAGTTTAAAAACCCCTTTATCCGTTTTAACGGGGATTTATGAAAAAGAAAATTTATCGCAAGACGATAAAAAAGTTATTGAGAATCAAACCTTGCTAATGAGGCAAATGGTTGATTATCAGTTGCAAAAAGCTGCAGCTAAAGGACACCAGACGTTAGCAAAACCGTTAGATGTAGAGTTAATAGTGTCGCAAATTATCGATTCATTAAACAAAGTCTATGCTGATAAATCATTGAAGGTGATAAAAGATATTGAGCCGAATCTTTTGTTTAATGCAGAAAAAGGGGATGTTTTTGAGCTGTTTGGTAATTTATTAGATAATGCTTTTAAATGGGCGAATACGGTTGTAGAAGTTAGTGTTAAAAAGGTAACGAATGATTCATCTTCAAGTATTGAAATTACCATTGAGGATGATGGGGTTGGGATTTGTGATGATGAAATTGAAAATGTTTTAAAAAGGGGGATTAGGGCTGATGAGTCTGTTCATGGTCATGGCATTGGCTTAGCGGTCGTGAATGAATTGGTATCACTGTATAAAGGAACGTTAACATCGGGCCAAAGTCGGTTAGGCGGGCAAAAATGGACAATAGTGTTTCCTAAAAACTGACATTTATTGAGTTGATTGTGCATCTAGGTCGACAATTTTTACCCAAATAGTATTATTTTTTATAGATGTTTTAGACTGACTGCCAAGAATTTTAGAGTTGGTTTGCTGAGTGATTTCATCAATGCCTGTTAATTTAATCCAGGTGTTTAGCCGCCCGCGAATAACACTTGAGGCGCGGGTAAAGTGCGCCGAGGTTCTATTTTCAGACAAGGCTTCTTCATACCAAGGAGCAATGTCTAGAATAACGGAATCATTCGATAACCGAGGCGTAACGTAAAACCCGTTTGAGGCTTCACGATAGTCTGTAGAGGCTGAGATATGATGATGGTTGTTATATTGTTGGATATGGACACTATTAACAGGTTCACTGACACCATCTGATATATAAGCGATATGTCCTTCTAAAACTTGTATGCTCTGATTGTTCTTTTCATTTGATTGGTCTTTTGTACTATATATTTTTAGTTCGCCATCGATGGCACTTTTTGCATTATGACGGGTATCAATATTGATATGACTGTTGACGTTATAACCCTTTGTTTGCTGATTAAACTGACCATCGCGATTTACATGAATAACTAAGCGGTGAGCAGGTTGGTCTAATCGCTCAATGAGTCTTTTAATATCGGATAGGTTTTGAGGGTCAACACGCAGAATTAATTCGTTATAACCGGCTCCCACTGTCTCATGAGGTTGTAAAAAAGGTTTGATGCTACTGATAACATCGACAGGTTGTTTGTGCTTTAAAGGGTGAAAAATAAGTTCAGCAAGAACAGGTGTGGTAAACAGTAACAAAAGAAAAGCAGCAGTAAACTTATTAATCATAATGGCAGTGACCGAAGTTCGATGTCTGGCGAACTGATTTCCCAAGCACTTTTAAAATAGGATAAGAACTGTGCAGTACGGTCTGCGTCTGAAAAATTACAGAGGCCAACATAATGTTGATAGTTAGGTATTTGAAGGTAGGCGCTTTTGTCGAAACAAACAAAATCATCCTCACGAGGAGGGCTAGCAGCGGCCACTTTCTTAAACGAAATGCTGCTAGAAAATCGATGTGATAAACCTAGTAAGCGATGAGAGATTCGGGTGATTGGACGTGTCTCATTCACTAATATATTGATATGAGTGCGATGATTTTTTAAACAAAACTGTTCACAAGCAAAAATAACTGCTTCGGTATCAAAAACCAAAGGGTTTAGCGTGTGACTGTAGATATTAATGTCAGTGTGGGCCTGATTAATCAAACAAACTAGGGCTAGTTTGTTTTCTTCAAAAGAGTTTAGGTTAAATGTTTTTTTTGTTTCTCTAAAGACGGCGTGTTCAAGCTCATAAATTGACATTGAAAACTCCAAGTAAAATGAATATTACTAATAGTTAACCAGTGCCGGTATGGAATAGCAAATAAAGCAAAAAAAACCGAATCAATTGATTCGGTTAACGTACAAGACTTAAAGCCTATAAATGGGGAAAAAATAGACTTTAGGTATCGTCTTGCAGGTGATTCATTATAATTATTTAAAATAATTTGAGTATGAGTTATGTCACATTTATGAGAGTTTACTAATATTATTTGCTAGTGTTTCTGCACAGCCGGTGTAGCTAGCAGGTGTCATTTCAAGCAGTAATTGTTTGGCATCGTTAGGAATCTCCAAAGTTTCGATAAAGGCTTTCATGGAGTTTTGATCTATGCCTTGCCCCCGAGTGAGTTCTTTTAATTTTTCATAGGGTTTTTCAATACCATAGCGACGCATCACCGTCTGGATAGGTTCAGCAAGAACTTCCCAGTTGGCATCTAAGTCAGCTAATAGTTTTGCTTCATTGATTTCTAGTTTTGAAATGCCTTTTTGTAATGATTTAAAGCCAATTAAGCTGTGTGCTAAACAAGTGCCTAGGTTTCTAAGCACAGTAGAATCAGTTAAATCACGTTGCCATCTTGAAATAGGTAATTTCTCAGAAAAGTGGTTCATTAAGGCATTAGCAATACCAAAATTACCTTCTGCGTTTTCGAAGTCAATGGGGTTAACTTTATGTGGCATAGTTGATGAGCCAACTTCTCCAGCAATGGTTTTTTGTTTGAAATAACCGACTGAGATATAACCCCAGACATCTCGTGAGAAATCAATCAGGATAGTATTGATTCTTGCTAGGACATGAAAGTATTCAGCAATATAGTCATGAGGCTCGATTTGGATAGTGTATGGGTTAAAGGTTAAACCCAATGATTCAACAAATGCTTCTGCAAACGCTGGCCAATCAACGGCTGGATAGGCTGAGTAATGTGCGTTGTAGTTACCCACGGCACCGTTTATTTTACCCATGATATCTACATCTTCCAGTTGCAATAATTGGCGCTCTAAGCGGGCAACAACGTTAGCAAACTCCTTCCCCATTGTGCTTGGCGAGGCAGTCTGCCCATGTGTTCTTGAGAGCAATGGCGCTGCCGCATAGTCAAGCGCTTTCTCTTTAATGTCATCAATAACATTTGCGATCGCAGTGCCTATTACTTCGTCGCGACCTTCTTTAAGCATTAAGGCGTAAGATAAGTTGTTAATGTCTTCAGAAGTGCATGCAAAGTGAATGAACTCGCTAATGGTCAGTAATTCGGCATTGTCAGCGATTTTTTCTTTAAGAAAGTACTCAACTGCTTTTACATCGTGGTTTGTTGTACTTTCAATGTCTTTTACACGTTGAGCATCGTCCACTGAAAACTGCTCGACGATACTATCAAGTAAGGCATGAGCAGTGTCCGAAAAGCGATTAACTTCAGAAATTTCATCGTGTTCTGATAAGGCTTGTAGCCAGCGGACTTCAACGGTCACACGTGCTTTAATTAAGCCAAATTCTGAGAAAATAGGGCGTAGTTCATCAACTTTGCTGGCATAACGGCCATCAACTGGCGAAAGGGCATTTAGTTTATTTAATGTCATGAAATTATAGTGAATTATGAGTTTATAGTGGAAGTGGCGTCTATTATACCGCCACCAAGGCAAACCTCATTGTTATAAAAAACAACAGATTGACCCGGGGTCACGGCACGTTGAGGGTCGTCAAATTGTACTAGGCAATGATCATCACCAATCAGGGTGACTTGACATGCTTGGTCTTTTTGACGGTAGCGTGTTTTAGCGGTGCAGCGAAAGCTGTTTGATACAGCTTGACCGCTAACCCAGCTGAGCTGCGATGCGTTGAGTGTATTGCTTTGCATTAAGGTATGGTCATGCCCTTGAGCGACTACTAAAATATTATTTTTTAGGTCTTTTTCAACCACATACCAAGGTTCTTCGGCAGCGGATTTAATGCCGCCAATACCGAGCCCTTGACGCTGGCCCAAGGTGTAATACATTAAACCTTGGTGTTCGCCAATGGTTTCACCTTCTGGTGTGTTCATAAGGCCCGGTTGAGCGGGCAGGTAGCGTTGTAAGAAATCTTTAAATTTGCGTTCACCAATAAAACAAATACCGGTGCTATCTTTTTTCCGACTATTAATAAACCCCGCTTTTTGTGCAAGTTCTCTAACAGCCGGCTTTTCCATATTCCCAATAGGAAAGAGTGAGCGACTTAATTGCGTTTGCCCCAATGTATAAAGGAAGTAGCTTTGGTCTTTATTGTTATCCAAACCACGCAGGAGTTGGAATTGATTGTGTTGTTGAGCAATTTGTGTGTAATGTCCGGTTGCTATGTAATCAGCTCCGAGTTCAGTGGCATAATCTAAAAAGGCTTTAAACTTAATTTCACGGTTACATAAAATATCGGGGTTGGGTGTTCTACCAGCGGCATATTCGCTTAAAAAGTCTTCAAAAACGTTATCCCAGTACTCAGCTGCAAAATTGACGGTTTTAAGTTCAATACCCAATTTATCACTGACCTGTTGGGCATCGGCCAAATCTTCCTTCGCTGTACAATATTCGCTGCCATCATCCTCATCCCAGTTTTTCATAAATAAACCGGTTACCTCGTGACCTTGTTCAAGCAAGCGCAATGCGGCTACAGAAGAGTCTACCCCACCTGACATGCCGATCATTATTTTTTTATTGTCCATTTAAAACAGTAGGTTATAGGTTTTATTTAATGTAAGATTTAATGATTGAAAGCGGGTAACTAACCCCTGACAGGTAGTCATTAAGGCTTTCTAAAATAATAGGGCTACGTAAGCGATCGGTATTTGCTTTGATTTCATCGAGACTCATCCATAGCGCACGAATAATGCCTTCATCAAGTTCTGTTGAGACTTCTTTATGACACACGCTGCCAGCATAAGTACTTCGATAATAGGTGGTTTCATTATCAGTGTTATGCCATAAATACGAGCCGATAATTACTTCCGGTGTAAAACGGTAACCCGTTTCTTCTAAAGTTTCCCTAATGACAGCGTTTTCCATACTTTCGTTTGGGTCTAAATGTCCAGCAGGCTGGTTAAGGACAGGGCCGACTGGGGACTCTTCCTCAACCATCAAAAATTTTCCGTCAAGTTCAACAATAGATGCGACGGTGACGTTTGGTTTCCAGATCATCGGGTGTAGTAAAAATTATTTAGAGTACGTATTTTAATTGAATTAATTGAAGAGTGCTTCAATTGAATTAAACTTATGGATTTAACAGTGCTAATGTTTTGAATTTAAAAATATTTATTGTTGAATAAAGCTATGCTGTATTTATCAACCTTGAAAAAAGCTGGGGTCTATTAACTCAAGAAAGTTTTTGGCCGGTAATGATAATGACCCTTGTCTTTTCATGGTGACACCGTAGTAATAATCAGGAAAGTATTTTGACAATGGTTTTGCGATGAGCTGTTCGTTGCCCGTTAATGACACGCTGGTAACGATTGATAAGCCTAAACCTAATTCGACGTATTTTTTGATGATTTCCCAACTCCAAGCTTCTAATGAAACCCGATAGCGTAATTTGTGTTTTTGTAATACGTCATCAACAATACGCCATGTATTTAAGTGTTTAGGTGGCAAAATAAGGTCATATTGAACAATCTCATGCAGGCTAACCTCATCGACCGAGGCTAGCGGATGACCAAATGGCATAATCAGCACAGGGACAAAGCGATAAACTTGCTTGTATAGAATATCGGCGGGGACTTCTAACATCGGGCCAACAGCAAAGTCTACTTCATCATTTCTAATGGCGTCTATGCTGGTGTTTCCTGATACCTGATGCAACTTAATATGTACATGAGGGTATCGTTGTTTAAAGCGTTCTACGATATTCGGTAATAAATAAAGGATACTCGCCTCACCGGCAGCGATGTTAATTTCAGTTGTTTCTTCTGGGTTGTTGGCGGCAGTGAACCGTGTTGGCAGAGTATCCATTTGCTCAACAAGTGGTTTTGCCAGTTCCAGTAATTTTTTCCCCGCATCCGTTAAGGTTATTTTCGGACCATTTCGAGTAAATAACTTAGCGTTTAATTCTTTTTCTAAGCTTTGAATTTGCAGTGATACGGACGGTTGACTTAATTGTAATAAATCAGCGGCCTTTGAAAAGCCACCAACTTTGGCGGCCATACAAAATGACCTTAATTGCTTATGACGGTTAGACTTTATCGTATGTTCTTCCATAGGATTGCATTCTATCATTAATTTAATTAATGATAGAAATAGCTTTATTGGGATTGTACGGTGGTATAAAGTTAATATAATGCACTGCACAAACATTATTTTATAACCGACTTAGGAGGTTTAAATGAATGCATTAACGTTTAAAGGTGAACTGTTACCAAGTTATGCCAGTATTTATAACGATGAAGCAAATGCTTTTGTGTCAACATTAGCGGAAGAGTTTTCCCCTCGTGTTGCAGCGTTACTCGAGGCACGTAAAGTAAGGCAGGCCGAAATTGATGCGGGTCAATTGCCTGACTTTTTAGCGGAAACAAAACATATACGTGAGGGTGATTGGCGTATCTTAGGTATTCCAGATGACCTACAAGACAGACGAGTAGAGATTACCGGTCCTGTTGATCGTAAAATGATCATTAATGCTTTAAACGCCAATGTAAAAGTGTTTATGGCCGATTTTGAGGATTCATTGTCGCCGACGTGGGATAAAGTCGCTCAGGGCCAAGTTAATATGCGTGATGCAGTTAATGGGACTATCTCATTAGATGACCCTAAATCAGGCAAACACTATGAACTAAATGATGACCCTGCGGTACTTGTTTGCCGCGCACGAGGTTTGCATCTTCCTGAAAAGCACGTTCATTTAAACGGACAGGAAATTCCTGGTGGTTTAATTGATTTTGCATACTATTTTTTCCATAACTATAAAACCTTATTAGCAAAAGGTTCAGGGCCATACTTTTATATTCCTAAATTGCAATCGCATAAAGAAGCTCGCTGGTGGGCTGACTTAATGGATAAAGCTGAAGATTTGGTAGGGTTAGAGCGGGGTACTATCAAAGCAACTGTTTTGATTGAAACACTACCAGCTGTCTTCGAAATGGATGAGATTCTCTACGAATTTCGTGATCATATTGTGGCACTTAACTGTGGTCGTTGGGATTATATATTTAGCTACATCAAAACGCTTAAAAATTACCCAGATCGTGTGCTTCCAGACCGCCAAGTTGTGACCATGGATAAACCCTTTTTGAGTGCATATTCGAGGCTATTAATTAAAACTTGTCATAAACGCGGTGCTTTAGCAATGGGCGGAATGGCAGCGTTTATACCCGCAAAAGATGCCGAGGCTAATGCCGCTGTCTTAAAAAAAGTCGTTGGCGATAAAACGCTAGAAGCAAAAAATGGCCATGATGGAACATGGGTCGCGCACCCAGGTCTGGCAGATACAGCAATGGCGGTCTTTAATGAATATATTGGTGAAGGCAAAGCAAACCAAATGGACGTATTGCGTACTGAAGATGCCGACGTGACAGCAGAGGATTTATTAGAGCCTTGTGAAGGCGATCGAACAGAAGAGGGGATGCGGGCTAATTTGCGAATAGCTGTTCAATATATTGAAGCATGGATCCAAGGTAATGGTTGTGTGCCGATCTATGGTTTGATGGAAGATGCGGCAACTGCTGAGATTTCACGCTCATCAATCTGGCAATGGATACATCACGGCAAAAACTTAAGCAACGGCAAAAAAGTAACCGTTGAATTGTTCCGCGAATTAATGCTTGAAGAAATGGAAACTATTAAGAGTGAGATTGGTGAAAAGCGCTTTAAAGAGGGCCGTTTCAGCGAGGCGGCAAAAATAATGGACCGCTTTACCACATCTGAAAAACTAGTGGATTTCTTAACGGTACCAGCTTACGAGTATTTGTAGTTGCTAGGAATCAGTCACGTTAGGTTGGGCAATACAATGTCCATATATTTTAACGCTATACATGTTTACTTTTTACGTCATTAATTGAAAGGAGATCTAAATGTCATCTTATACAAATGATATAAATGCTGTTTCAGAGTTAGTCCAAGCTAAGGGAGATTCTTGGGCTGCCATTAACCCAGAATCTGTTGCACGTATGCGTGCACAGAACAAATTTAAAACGGGCCTTGATATCGCGCAATATACCGCTGATATTATGAATGCAGACATGGCGGCCTTCGATGCAGACAACACGCTATACACACAATCATTAGGTTGCTGGCACGGTTTTATTGGCCAACAAAAAATGATTTCTATTAAGAAGCACTTTGGTGGCAAGACGGATCGCCGTTACCTTTACCTTTCTGGTTGGATGGTGGCGGCCTTACGCTCTGAGTTTGGTCCTTTACCCGATCAATCAATGCATGAAAAAACCGCGGTTGCTTCATTAGTCGAAGAGCTTTATACATTTCTTCGGCAGGCTGACGCGCGTGAATTAGGTGGCCTGTTTCGTCAATTAGATACGGCTCGCGAAGCAGGTGATGAGGCTACAGTCGAACAAATCCAAGAAGAAATTGATAATCATGTGACCCACGTTGTGCCGATTGTTGCTGATATTGATGCGGGCTTTGGTAATGCGGAAGCGACTTATTTAATGGCCAAACAAATGATTGAAGCGGGGGCCTGTTGTTTACAAATTGAAAACCAGGTGGCGGATGAAAAACAATGTGGTCACCAAGATGGCAAAGTCACGGTTCCTCATGCTGATTTTCATGCCAAAATTCGTGCATTACGTCACGCATTTCTAGAATTGGGTATCGACAATGGGCTAATTGTTGCTCGTACAGATTCTGAAGGTGCTGGCCTAACCAAAGAAATCGCGGTGGTTAAAGAGCCTGGTGACCAAGGCGATCAATACAATTCTTTCTTAGATGTTGAAGAAATTGACGTAGCTGATATGGCTGAAGGTGACGTATGTTTTAATCGTGACGGTAAACTTGTTCGCCCTAAGCGCTTACCTTCTGGTCTATACCAATTTCGTCAAGGTACTGGTCCTGAACGTTGCGTATTTGACTCAATCGAAGCTATTAAAGCGGGTGCCGATCTTCTTTGGATTGAAACGGCAACACCAAGCGTTAAAGACATTGCAGACATGATGAACGAAGTACGTAAAGAGATTCCTAATGCGAAGTTAGTGTACAACAATAGCCCATCATTCAACTGGACGCTTAATTTCCGTCAACAGGCTTACGATCGATGGGTCGAAGAGGGTAAGGATGTATCGGCTTACGACCGAGAAGATCTGATGAATGCTAAATATGATGCAACGGAATTGGCTGCCGATGCAGACGATAAAATTCGCACGTTCCAAGCTGACTCGTCTCGAGAAGCAAATATCTTTCATCACTTGATTACATTGCCGACGTACCACACAGCCGCATTGTCTACAGATAACTTGGCTAAAGAGTATTTCGGTGAGGCTGGAATGCTAGGCTATGTAAGGGACGTACAGCGAAAAGAAATTCGTCAGGGTATTGCCTGTGTTAAACATCAAAATATGTCGGGATCAGACATGGGCGATGACCACAAAGAATATTTTGCAGGTGAAAATGCACTGAAAGCGGGTGGCGCGAAAAACACCTCCAATCAGTTTTCTTAAATACCTAGAGAGATGCGTTAGCTAAGCGTATTTGTTGAAACTTATGTACTTTAAAGGCGGCTTTTTCTACTGAAGTCGCCTTTTTATTTGGCTGAGTTTAAAATTCGACGTAAGGTTAGTATAGATAGAAAGGACCATTAAATGCGTGAGATACCCCATTATTTAAAAGATGCCAACATGCTTCTAAGCAGAAACGGTTTTATTACTAGTCATGTTTGGTATCACGGTACCTCCTCATCTTTAGTTGACTCTATTTTGTCTGCTGGCTTAAAACGTTCAGGTGATCACCTTATGAACGAAGCAGCAAAGAGCACCATGGCGACTATTGGAAATACTTATCGTGAAACGACTGAACCAGTTTTTTTAACACCCAGTAAAGAACTGGCCTATTACTGGGCTCAGCAAACTGTACGCCGTAGACGTTTACGGGTTGACGTTGAAGAATCGCCGGTTGTTTTTGCTATTGCATTAACGCAAGAACAACATCAAGCTGTTCGCCCTGATGTTGGCGCAGCCAGTTTGTTAATGATTAAGGACGGGCAGGACTACCTTGAGTATGTTGCCGCGCTTTATCAACACTGTCAGGCCGGAGAACTGCGTATAGAGTTGAAGAACGCACCTCGTTTAGACTATTTAAATAAGCTCGGAATGGCCTATATTAATGAAGATATTAAGGCAGACTTTATTTCATTGGTGTCTGAGTGAAAAAAAGGGTTGAAGCGATTAATAGGCCTAAATAGTGTGCTGTAGGAGTTATCAGTACATGTGTTTATAAAATTAAGTTGAGCTGTTTTTTCTAAAGCATAAGGTGTTATAAACACAAGCAGTGCACTTATGTGAACGTGCGGATGATTTAAGTTAACTTGAAAAATCATTTCACAGGCACCATTTAGTAAGTTAACTGGAGTTTGTAGCAATAAAATATAGTGGTGTTAAAAGGCTGTTCAGATTTGAAGCAGATGGTATACCATTGCTCAACGGCCTGATGAAAAAGTCTATCTATTTAGTTCGACTATATAGAACAAGATGATGTTTTTTCTGTCAAAATGACATAACTTAATTTTAATTATTGAAACGTATGCCTGATTTACCTTTTGAAGATGACCAAGACGACGGCAATTTAGCTGTTCAAGAATCAAAACCGAAGTTGCAAAAGCCGCCGATGTATAAGGTGTTGTTGTTAAATGATGATTTCACGCCAATGGATTTTGTGGTGTCTATTTTGCAAACAATTTTTTATAAAGATAAAGAAGAGGCCGTTAGAATCACCATGAATGTGCATACTAGTGGTATTGGTGTATGTGGTATTTATACTAAAGATATAGCGGAAACAAAAGTGCAACAGGTCATAGCGCATTCTCAAGAGAACCAGCATCCTTTGCAGTGCACATTAGAAGAAGTGGAGTGAACAATGCTTAACAAAGAGTTAGAACAGTCATTAAACGATGCGTTTAAACAAGCGCATGAGAAACGTCACGAATTTATAACAGTAGAACACTTGCTGTTAGCGATGATGAGTAATAAGTCTGCGTGTGAAGTGTTTGAAGCATCTGGTGGCAATGTAGAGGCAATGACCAGTGATCTTGAGGCATATTTAGAAGAGTCTACGCCGATTATTCCAAGTGATGTCGAACGTGAAACTCAACCGACACTAGGTTTTCAGCGGGTTCTTCAGCGAGCGGTATTTCATGTTCAGTCGTCCGGTAAAAAAGAAGTGACTGGTGCGAATGTACTGGTGGCTATATTTAGCGAACAAGATTCACAAGCGGTATATTTAATGAGCCGCCAAAATGTGACTCGGCTTGATGTGGTTAATTTTATATCTCATGGTATTGCAAGAATTGAAGAGGACGACATGTCTGACTTTGAGGAAGTTCCTGCATCAGAGGGAGAAGAGGCTTCAAATGATCCACTAACAAAGTATGCAGTTAATTTGAATGAACAAGCGAAACTTGGAAAAATTGATCCCTTAATTGGCCGTGAAAAAGAGTTAGAACGTACGATTCAAACCCTATGTCGGCGTCGTAAAAATAATCCTTTATTGGTTGGTGAGGCAGGCGTTGGTAAAACAGCAATTGCGGAAGGCCTAGCGTTAAAGATTGTTGAGGGTAATGTTCCTGAAGTACTTGAAGAAACCACTATTTATTCATTAGATATGGGCACATTAGTTGCCGGAACAAAATACCGAGGCGATTTTGAGAAACGACTAAAAGGTTTGGTCAATCAACTTAAAAAACAAGAAAAAAGCATACTATTTATTGACGAAATACATACTATCATTGGAGCAGGTTCTGCCTCAGGTAGTGTGATGGACGCTTCAAACATGATCAAACCAGCTTTGGCATCGGGTGAGTTGCGCTGTATTGGTTCTACTACCTATAAAGAATTCCGCGGTATTTTTGAAAAAGATCATGCCTTAGCAAGACGTTTTCAGAAAATTGATGTCAATGAGCCATCAGTTGACGATACTATTCGTATCTTAAAAGGCTTAAAACCACGTTATGAGGAACATCATAATATTGAATACAGCGCTGAAAGTATCGAAACGGCAGCTAAATTAGCAGACCGTTATCTCAATGATAGGTTTTTACCGGATAAAGCAATTGATGTTATTGATGAAGCTGGCGCAAAACAGCGTTTGTTGCCTGAAGCGGATCGGCCACCGGTGATCTTAACTAGCGATATCGAAAAAATCATTGCTCAAATTGCGAGAATTCCTGAGAAAAGCATTTCATCTCAAGATAAAGACAAGCTGAAGGACTTGGCGCGCCATCTTAAAATGGTTGTTTTCGGCCAAGATGAAGCGATTGAGAAACTGTCTGATGCTGTTATTTTAAGTCGAGCTGGGCTTGGCCAAGAAGAAAGAACCATAGGGTCATTTTTATTCGCTGGTCCTACGGGTGTAGGTAAAACAGAAGTGACCAATCAACTAGCCAAAATAATGGGTGTCGATTTAATTCGCTTTGATATGTCAGAGTACATGGAGCGTCATACGGTCTCTCGTTTGATCGGTTCACCCCCAGGTTATGTTGGCTATGATCAAGGTGGCTTACTAACAGAGGAAGTGAACAAGCACCCGTATGCAATTTTGTTGCTTGATGAAATTGAAAAAGCCCATCCTGATATCTTTAATTTATTACTGCAAATTATGGATCACGGCACGTTAACAGATAATAACGGCAGAAAAGCAGACTTTAGAAACATCATGTTAGTGATGACGACGAATGCTGGCGCGCAAGAAGCGAGTCGTGCCTCAATTGGTTTTACTGAACAAGAGCACTCATCAGATAGTATGCAAGTGATTGAAAAGTCATTTTCACCAGAATTTAGAAATAGACTCGATGCGGTTGTTCAATTTAAATCACTAGACGAAGACACCATTATTCATGTGGTAGACAAGTTTATATTTGAACTAGAGTCTCAATTACATGATAAGAATGTATCGTTAACATTGGAGCCGGAAGCACGTAGTTGGTTAGCGAAAAAAGGCTACGATCCTAAAATGGGCGCAAGACCGATGGAACGTACTGTGCAAGAACATATCAAAAAACCATTGGCTAACGAACTGTTATTTGGTCGATTAACCAACGGCGGAACAGTGAAGGTTTACGTAAAGGATAATAAGATTGATTTTATTATCACAGAAGCAACGAAAGACTTAATTGAGCAGCGTTAATAACGCTTACCAAATGATAAGGTTCTGATCGGGTATGAGTTAACGGGGTGTGTCCCCGTTAAGTAATACGTATAGAGTGATGCTTATTTAACTCGGTAGGTGATTCGGCCTTTTGTTAAATCGTATGGTGTCATTTCTACTTTAACGCGGTCACCCGTTAAAATACGAATATAGTGCTTACGCATTTTTCCTGAGATATGCGCTGTGATAATGTGACCATTTTCCAACTCAACACGAAACATTGTATTTGGTAGCGTATCTTTTACTACGCCTTCCATTTCAATTTGATCTTCTTTTGCCATGATTTCCTTTAAAAAATAATAAACTAAACACTTGATTAACAAGCTAATGCGGCGCGATTTTACACTATTTGAGCGGTGTTAAGTACGAATTGGTTTAAAAAGTTATTGGGGAGTCCAAAGATGCGCTTTGATCGGGTAGCTCATCATCTTTAGTGTAACGACGCCATTTTCCTTCAATTAACATCTCAAGGGGCATGAAATTAGTTTTATAAGCCATTTTTACTGAATTTTTTATGTAATACCCAAGGTATAAATGCCTTTTCCCGCGGTTTTGAGTGGCCTTGATCTGCTGCAAAATTGAAAAGGTCCCCAGACTTCTAGCTGAGTATTCTGGGTCGAAGAAAGTATAAACTGCAGAGAGGGCATCACCAAAAATATCTGTTACTGAAACAGCTAATAGTTTTTCACCCAAACGGGTTTCAAACATCAAACTGTTACCAAATGATTGACATAAAAACTCTTCGTATTCATTTTCACCGAAACTTTCCATAGAGCCACCAGGGTGTTTAAAAGCTTGGTATCGGCAGTATAGCTCGTAGTGTTCTGTTGAGAAAATAGATTGCACAGAGCTAACGCTTAGGTCTTTATTTTTTGTTAACACTCTTCGTTGGCTTTTTGATGCGTTAAATGTTTGTACATCCACTCTCGAAGAAATGCAGGCACGACAACTAGGGCAGTGTGGGCGATATGTATGTTGTCCGCTTCGCCTAAAACCGATGCTAATAAGGTATTCGTAAATGCTAGGTGTTACTGTGACATCAGGCGAAATAAAAATATTTTGTGATTGTCGATCCGTTAAGTAATCACACGCTTGTGGTGTTGATATATAGAGTTGTAACTGTCTGCCAGCTGGGGAGGGTGAGCTCATGAAAGTAACCACGCGTTTGTCGACGGTTTTTTTAGACAATAAACTGCAAGTTGTTCAGCAAATTCTTTTCTCGGTATGGTTGATGCGCCCAATCGCTCTAGATGGTCAGAGTGGACTTGGCAATCTATCAGCTGAAACTCCCATTGACTTAACTGTTTGCATAAAAAAGCAAACCCCACTTTGGATGCGTTATCTAACCGGCTGAACATTGATTCGCCAAAAAAAACCTGCCCAATGCTGACACCATAAAGACCACCAACTAGTTTTTCGTCCGCCCAAACTTCAACTGAATGAGCGTGACCTAAAGTAAACAGAGTTTGATAAGCATCAATCATTGAATCGGTAATCCAAGTGCCTTGTTGATCCTTTCGACTCGTAGAGCAGGCCACGATGACCTCATTAAATGCCTTGTCAACGGTGCAGCTATATAAATTTTTATTGATACATTTTTTCAGGCTGCGAGAAATATGTAGATCATCCGGTTTTAAAACTAACCGAGGGTCAGGTGACCACCAAAGAATAGGCTGATCTTCATCAAACCAAGGAAAGATACCGCAACGGTAGGCATTTAGTAAGCGCTGGGGGTTTAAAGTTCCCCCAGCTGCTAGTAAGCCATTTGGCTCCTCTAATGCGTAATCTAGAGAAGGAAATGGTTCAGCATCATTTTCTATATCTAACCAGTGGAGCATGATAGATTACAGATCTTTATGCATCCTCTAAAGCATCAAGAAAACGCTCGGCGTCAAGCGCAGCCATACAACCAGAGCCTGCCGATGTAATGGCTTGCCTGTATATAGAGTCAGCGACATCCCCAGCGGCAAAAATACCTGGAATACTGGTTTGTGTTGCATTGCCTGAGCTGCCACGTTCAGTATGTAAGTACCCATGAGACATATCTAATTGGCCGTCAAAAATTTGAGTGTTAGGTGAATGACCGATGGCAATAAAAACACCTTCAAGGTCAATCTCTTTCGTACTATTATCTTGAGTGTTTTTAATGCGAATACCCGTGACACCCATATCGTCGCCGAGTACTTCATCTAATTGGTTAAACCATTCGACTGAAATATTACCATCGGCCACTTTTTTCATTAATTTATCGGATAAGATTTTTTCTGAACGAAATGAGTCACGTCGATGAATAACTGTAACGTGTTCTGCAATGTTAGATAAGTAAAGTGCCTCTTCAACGGCAGTATTGCCGCCGCCGATAACAGCAACACGTTGGTTCTTATAGAAAAAACCATCACAGGTGGCACATGCTGAAACACCTTTTCCTTTAAATGCTTCTTCAGACGGTAAGCCTAAATATTTTGCAGAAGCACCGGTGGCGATTATTAAGGCATCGCAAGTGTATGTGCCTGCATCGCCCTTTAAAGTGAATGGGCGTTGTTGTAATTCGGTAGTATGGATATGGTCAAACTGAATTTTTGTATCGAAGCGTTCAGCGTGTTGCTTCATTCTTTCCATCAAAGCTGGGCCTTGCAAGCCTTCTACATCACCAGGCCAATTATCAACTTCAGTAGTTGTCATCAGTTGGCCGCCTTGTTCAATACCGGTGATTAATAAGGGGTTTAGGTTGGCTCTAGCAGCATATACAGCAGCTGTGTAACCTGCAGGGCCGGACCCTAAAATAATTAATCGATGATGTGAGTTGTCGCTCATAAGTGGCTCCTAAATAACTGTGTTTAAACTATGCTTATACCCAAGGGGGTATGTTTGAAAATGAGCGCTGGCTCATTTAATTTAATTTTAAAGCGCTGTAGTATGGCGATAAGATCTAACTAGGTAAAGTATTATGCTGATGAATATTGGTATTCCAAAAGAGATTAAAACAGCTGAAGGGCGTGTTGCATTAACGCCAATGGCTTGTCAGGAACTCATTGCGAAGGGGCACCGCCTTTATATTGAACATCAGGCTGGTGTTTTAAGCGGCTTTGATGATGACCAATATAGGCAAGTTGGTGTGATTGTTTGCCCTACAGCGCAAACGCTTTATAAGGCAGGCGATTTAATTGTAAAGGTAAAAGAGCCGCAAGAGGGGGACCTTCAATATTTAACACCTAATCACCTTCTTTTTTGTTTTCTTCACCTTGCTGCGAACGAAGAACTAGCGAGTAAATTATCAAAAATAGGCCTGACGGCTGTTGGTTTTGAATCGGTGCGAGATAATAAACAGCTGCCAATCCTTAAACCCATGAGTGAAATAGCCGGAAAACTATCTGTTCAGATAGGTGCTACTTTATTACATCAATACCGCGGTGGTTCTGGTTTATTGTTAGGCGGTTTGCAAGACGATGGTGTCGAAAAAGGGCAAGTATTGGTACTTGGGGCTGGTTCTGCTGGAAGGCAAGCAGCCTTATTAGCAAGAAATATAGGCGCGAAAGTGTCTGTTTATGATAAGTCACTTGAGGCACTTGCATCAGTCACTCAACTGGATCCTTTAATTAACCCTATAAATAATCAAGAGGAATGTTTGTCGTTAATGGCTACCACAAACTTGTTAGTGGCTGCTTTGCATGTTCCCGGGAAGAAAGCGCCGCATTTTATTAACCGTTCCCATTTAAAATTAATGATGGAAGGTTCTGTCATTGTGGATATTTCAGTGGATCAAGGGGGATGTGTTGAAACAACTCGTCCGACAACGTATAACGAACCGACTTTTGTAGAGGAGGGAGTTACTCACTTTTGTGTGGCTAATATGCCAGGAGCTGTACCTAGAACGGCTACGCAAGCTCTTTCAGAAGTGTTACCCGCATATATTCATCGATTTGCACAAGAAGAGTGGTCTGAACGAGATGCGGTTATGAAATCGGCCATTAATGTCAAAGCAGGAAAAGTACTTATTGACCTGCTTTAGACATTAATGACGAGATCAATATTTTACTTAAAGCGTGCCTTCAAGTAATTTTTTATTTAACTCAGCCCAACCTGTACCAGATTTAGCAGCGCCTTCTAAATAGTGCTCTGGTGCTGTCATGTAAGGAGGGCGGCATGGACCTGCTTTCATCCAACCAGCTGCATTAATACGCGCTTTTTCTAACTGAATGTTATATTTAGAAAATTCAGCAAAGCCTCCAGGAGGGAATAAGCTAGACAGTGCTAATGCCATTTGTGGGTAAAGCTCGTCTGGTCTACTCCAGTCACCTGTTTTAGCCGCTTCTCTAACACTGTCACGCCAATGAATGGTTAGCTCAGGGCCTGTACAAGCAAGTGGTGACCAAAAAGCAGTGTTGAATTCTGGATCCATTTTAGCAGCATCTGCGTGATCGATTTCTAGTGGCAAAAATCTAATTTGCTTTTTTGAAACCATCGTGTGCAAGTGTAGTTGACCAATATTTATGTACTTGCAAGTGATGACTTGTGGAATGTTAGCAACTTGAGCCCAAAATGGAGCTGGGAAATCAAATTTAAATGCTTCTGGGTTAGCGTAAATAGCGATTGCCATTTCAGGCACAGCTTCAGCAACATCTTGATAGAAACGAACAGCTGCAGGTACATCAATTTGCTGCCACATTGGTAAGCCTAACATTGTTCCGTCAGCACCAATATCTCGTGCATGACGTAATTGACGAATAGTCTCGCGAGTATTCATTGTTGTAACACCAACAAAGATAGGTACTCGTCCGGCTGAAGTTTCAACCATGACTTCCATCATTTTTTTCTTTTCTTCCCAAGTAAGGGTAGCGCCTTCTCCAAAAGTTCCTTGACTCATGATGGCGTCAACACCAGATTCAATAAGGCCGTCAACAGCTCTAGCGATTTCGTCATAATCAACGCTGTCTTCTGTTTGCCATTGATCACCAGTTTCTATCGCTGGTGTAGGAATGATTGCCCACGCACCATTCACATCTTCTACTGTTAACCTGTCTTGTCTTCTAGCCATAATTATGTCCACCTATTTGTTATTTTTAAAATAAATATGAGAGCGAGAATTGTATATTGATAACATTTTATATACCAAGGACTTTTATCAGTTTTTTCTTATATACAACATGAACCTGACAGTCGAGGTATTTAATACGCATTTTAATTTTATTCTAACTGTATAAAAATCTTAATATTATTTATTAAAGTGCGCAAAAAAATTAATAAATTGGGCCTAAGCGGTGACTCCATGGGATTAATTAATCGAATGTTTTATATTAAGCTTTAGCTATTTTATAGAACATGTTATTTAAAAAAGCCCCGCGTTGATCCACATATGCACATAAATACTGGCAGCGTAACCGAGAGCGATAACAGGTGCCCATTTAAGGTGTGAAGCAAATGTATAGATACCACGTGCTTGCCCCATTAGGGCAACACCTGCAGCAGAGCCAATTGATAATAAGCTTCCTCCAACTCCAGCGGTTAATGTAACCAGTAACCATTGACCTTGAGACATATCGGGCGACATGGTTAAAACGGCAAACATCACTGGAATGTTGTCGACAATGGCAGACATAAGGCCCAGTAATACATTTGCGGTAGTTGGTCCTAGGTCGCCATAGATGAATTCGGAAGCCAGACCTAGGTAGCCAAGAAAGCCTAACCCTCCTACCGCCATGATCACACCATAGAAGAAGAATAGGGTGTCCCATTCAGCGCCTGCAACCTTGTCGAAAACATCAAATTCACGAAAATCAGTCTGTGCGTTATCTTTACTGCCTTCTTGAAACCTTTCTTCAAAACCTGGTGAGTTTCGTGAATGCTCGCTAATTTTAAGGTAATAACTAAAAAATTTGAGGTAGGCTAAACCGGTCATCATGCCAATGGCAGGAGGTAGGTGCAGGAAGTTATGAAAGCAGACAGCGGTCAAAATGGTTAATGCAAAAAGCATAACAATAGTTAGACCGCCTCGTTTAATAAGCAATGTTTCATTATCATCGACAGAGTTAGGCATTCCAGCAGGGATGAAAGCACTCATAATGGCTGCGGGTACTAAATAATTTACCAGTGATGGTATAAAAAGATTAAAGAATTCAGTAAATTGAAGTAAGCCTTTTTGCCACACCATTAACGTGGTGATGTCGCCGAACGGGCTGAACGCACCACCTGCGTTTGCACCAACAACGATGCTGATGCAGGAAATAGACACAAATTTAGGAGCGTTTTTGCCAACGGTAAGCACAACAGTACACATGATAAGTGCCGTTGTTAGATTGTCTGCCACCGGTGATATAAAGAAGGCTAGGGTACCGGTTAACCAGAATAGGTTTTTATAACTGAAGCCTTTATCAATTAACCAGCCACGGAGCGCATCAAATACTTTGCGCTCTATCATCGCGTTTATATAGGTCATTGCTACCAATAAAAAGAAGAATAATTCGGCATATTCAAGAAAGTTATGGCGTAAGGCGATTTCTGCAGCATGATCATACCCATGGGTCTTGTATGCGATTGCGATCATGATCCAGATGAGCCCAGCAGCCAATAAGACCGGTTTGGATTTACGTAAGTGAAGTTGCTCTTCAAAGATCACTAGTGTGTAGGCGAGAGCAAAAACTAATAATGATAAATATCCAACTATAGTGGATGTAAGGTCTATCGGTTGGTAAGTAGCTGAGGAGGACCATGCAAGGCAGGGGGTTATTAGCAGCAGTAAAGCGGCTAGTATCATAAGTATTTTCATCTAAAGTGCTCCTTATTATTAGCACTGTGTTAAAAATGCTAAAAAAATTATCGAGTATGAAACGAAATGAACGTAGATATCTGTTCTATTAAGGTAAAGGTTCCCACGATTGATCGTGGGAACCCAGCCTCACCGTTATAAGGTTTAATTTAATGTTGAATGGCCTTAAAAATCCCAACAAAACTGGAGTCACTTTTAATGTTTATCTGTAATTGAAGTGATCTAGCAATGTCGCTGGCTGAAATGATTCCTCGAATTTTGTGATGCTTATGGTCCACAACCAGGCAGTGTCGGTAACCGCTGTTTTTAAGGCTACCAATAACATCTTTAATAGAGGCGTGTGCCAGATCCGAATAATCAAAAGACTTTAATTTATTTCTCGGTCTCATAAAGTCAGTAACAGACAGTTCTTCTCTGTTTTCACCTTTAGATACACGCTTAAGTATTTCCCGGCTATTTAAGTCCTCTAGGCTAACGACACCTAATAAATGATTGTTACTATTAACAACAAACTTTAAGCGAACATGTTCTGTTTGCATGAGTTTTTCAGCATCTATGGCAGACATAGAGGAGTTTATAACCATCGGTTGGGTTTTTTCAAAATCGGTGAAGATTTCGAGCGCTGGTGACTTCAAGCTAATTTGTTTGTTTAGCTCTGGCCAAGCTAATTCATCGAAGGGAGTAGTATCGTAAAATGCTAAGTCTTTCATCGTTGTGCTCTCCGGTTTTTAAATGATATGCCATGGGAAGGCAGAAAATGACTTTAAGGGAGGCGTGTTGTCTTACAGTATTGCATAGCTTGTGACGGCTATTGCGAATACGCAGCTATTAGGCAGCCCTTAAAAAATAGTTGTTTTTGACCAGAAAAGTCTAGTCTGTATAACGTTAGCCGATGAAGGAGGGAGGGGCGCGGATAGAAAATTTGCCAGCAATATTATGTGCTGAAACGTAAATAGGGTGTGAACGGTCGCTATGAGTAGCGTGTTTTTTGTTGTGATAGACGTGCGTTGATAAAAAATCATCAACGTTATCAAAAGGATTGTTTTCATCTGATAACTCAAACTCTACAAGCGAAGAGGCAGGCTTAAAAGAGCTGTCTGAATATAGGTGCTGTGTATCACCTAGAGCCGCCGATGAGACGGCGATCAGTGTTAAAGACAGAAAAAATAGACCTATCTTTGATTTCTTAATTAACATGAGGAATCTGATGAGGTTAGTCCAACTTAAATTAATGGCCAGTGCGTGTAGATTGCCTAATAAGGAATATTGCTGAAGGTTAATGATATTGTCAATGGAATTTGTATAAAAACCTTTGTTGTTCGTAGAGCCTGCTGTTTACATAAAGAAAAGAATAATTAGCTCCCAGTCGCCATTAAAATCGATTTATCGCATTCGGTTGATGACTGGATCGGCTTTCAGTTTATTGATGATGAACTGGTTACACCTGAAAATGAGTTTGTCACGCTGGGTAAAATTCGCGCTCATTAATACCTTAATCTTAATGTGATGATTGATTTTAGAGCTGACGAGAACACCAAGCTAAAAGAAGATATCGAACGTTTAACGTCGCCTAAAGCATTTTTATATAACTGGAAAAGTTTTCCATAGCATCTGAAGAGTACACGCTGTAATCCTTAGCTTTAATGATATTGCCGAATATCATACTTCGTATAATGTATATTATGTTAAATTAATACCTAAACGACAGTTGAAAATTAAGAGGATTAATGAATTTAGGACCTCACTTTACGGTGTCCGACAATATTGGGAGAAAAACAGCCCTAGGATCACTTTAACCAATTGATATACTTATCATTATACCTCTCGGTTTTTCCCACTTTCAGCACGTTTTCGGTCTTCTGACTGCACATACACGGTATCAGTAGTCGCCATGCTGGAGTGACCTAAATCCTCTGACAAGTCTTTTAAGGCGCGACCTCGTTCAATTTCTAAACTCGCACCTGTATGGCGCAGCCAATGAGTTGAGACCTCTCTGAATTTGCGGGCTATTTCTTCGCCTTGTTGCTTTTTCATCGTTTCGTATGCGTGGTCAAAGACCTCTTGTACCAATCGAGATAACTGGCGAGCTGTCATACCACCACTACCACGAAGCTTTTCCACGATGGGATGCTTTTCGCCATCTAAGGGTAAACTGCTCATGCCTCGATACAAGCGGTACCGCTTTAGGTAAGGCATAAAGCTTGACGGCACGGTGATATCACGTAATTTGCGGCCTTTACCATAGACTTTTAGCCACCAATTTTTGTCAGTATCCTCCCAAAAGTGGCCCATAACGGGTATCCAGTCAGGACGTTCTGAAAACTCAGAAATTCTTAAAAAGAGGGTTTTTAAAGCAGCAATCAAGAACAAATTACGCTCAAAGCGTGAATTATCGTCTGCCATGGCCGTTACGGTCTCTAGTAGAAATAACCATTGTTCTTCAGAGAGTCGTTTTACATCTTTAACCTGAGCATCTTTGATAAAGTGGCGACAGTCCTTTTTTGCTAATTGAGCCGGGTTCCCAACACAATATTCCTCATCCATCAGGTATTTATAAAAAGCAATAATGGCCGTAAAGGTGGCTCTTAAGGTCTGCTGAGATGGTCTGTACTTTTTCTTATCAGGCGTAGAGTTATCGCCTTTAGAAACAACCAGCCGATAAGGCGACCAAGCTTTATTTTGTATATAAGTGCCATCACCCTTAGGCTGGAACTTATCGTGGTTTGTTAAACTGATCCAGGTTTGTGGTGGTTTCCAACAGAAATCAGCATAGTCTAGAATATCCGTTTTACGAAACTCATCACAGGGACTTTCTTTAATGACGAAGCTCCACAACAGGAACTTTTCGATTTCAGATCGAAACCGTGTATAGGTGTGTTGAGATTTGTTGCGACCAATGTAGGATAAAAATTCTTGTCCCCACAACCAGCTTTGTTTACGCCAATCAGGGCCTGATGCTAGAAAAGATGACAGCTCAGGAAATTCATCCAG
This sequence comes from Cycloclasticus zancles 78-ME, assembly GCF_000442595.1. Lineage (NCBI taxonomy): Bacteria > Pseudomonadati > Pseudomonadota > Gammaproteobacteria > Thiotrichales > Piscirickettsiaceae > Cycloclasticus > Cycloclasticus zancles. Next base: position 1,282,685 of record NC_021917.1, read on the forward strand.
TGGAATATCTTTAAGTTCTTTAAAGGTTGGATACAGTGCTACAGGCTTGTGTATGGCCATGATTCACCCAGAAATTGTTTTTATGAGTATATAAGGCTTACCTCGCTATGTCCAATACTAAACCGTATTGGACATAGTGAATGTTTTGTCATCTATGTTATTAGCGTCACACGATGGCTGTTGTCCTCTCAATCTTGTCGAACACCAAAACTTGGACTTGCATTTAAAATCAATATTGGCAACGTATGTTCTTATTTCTTCGCTCATTACCCTTTCTCCTGTGTCTAAAAAACATACCCCTTTTGGGGTTGAAGTTAATGACGTCTCGAAATAGATGAAATGACGGAAGCATAATTTAGCGACAATACATTTACTTATATGTTGATCTCTTACTTGGTAAAACTTTATTCCCAGGAATTATTACACTAACAACATAATTGGGTGCTTTCTCACCAAAATCGTAGTATGGCTCCATGTGATATACATCAAAAAACTCTCTTATATCATTGATAGGATTATTCAGTTTGCTGCCCTTACTGCTATTATCTAAGAGAACAAATAGACCTAATTGATCATTCGGATAGCAATAAGTTTGAGCTTGGCTTAAATAACTATCAGCAATATTATCTATACTTGGCTTTACATCTGTTTTCTTTAGCTCTATCGGTAAAACTACGGAATCGCTGGAATACAAAATATCTACTCGACCACCATCAGCAACCTCATCAACCTCTAACTTATATTTACTTGATACACATGAATTCATCTGAAAATATGCGAACATACTTTGTTGCAAGTCATCCTCACTAGCATTAGCGTCAAATAAATACTTAAAAAAATCTTTCCCAGACTTTTTCTGCGAAGCGGCTATTTGTGAATACTTAATAACATCTGAAAGAACGACTTTAAACTCTGAAAGCTTTTTCTGACTATAATTCGGAATAAATCCAGTTATCCTTGCCACAATTTCATCAAATATCTCGTCACCAACACGGCTCCCTGTTAAAGATAAGATAGGCGGGGCTAAGTACTCTTCACTATACCTTCCAAAAAGCTTAATAATTTCACTAAGAGAGCCACCTGAACACTCTGAAACATCTTTCTTTATAGTTTCTATTGGAACAAGCGGAAATGATTTCCTGAAATTTAATAAAATATCAATATCTATCTTTTTTTTTAAATCTCCACCTTGTTCAATACTTGAAATAAGAATAGATGAGAAATTAACAAACTTTTTATTTTCAGGACTTTCACGGCACAAGCGCTTTATTGCAGCAATATACTGCTTCAGGCTTTTTTTGTAGAACGGCTTTAATAAATTATCTGAAAATGAAGGTCCAATTTTTTCCTGAATAGATGAGTACATCCCGTTCAATTCGATATCAACTAAGCTGTAGTGAAGATAACAAATATTATTCAACTCTGCCTTAATATCCAGCCACTCACTAGGGTTAGACAAAACAACTTCACACATACTGACCGTAGCCTTATATATCCATATCTCAAGACTAGATACCGATGAATGAATATAGGAACTTCTTCTATCAAAAATAAGCTTATTAATTGAGGATACTTGTTTATCTATATCAGCTTTATTTGCAGAAGGTATAACCAGTATAAGCTCACACACTTCCAACAAATACTCGGCATCTATACGATTTTCTATTACACTAGAGGCGCCATCAAAATATTTTTTTGCACAACCTATTTTTTCAAAAAAATCCAATTCACTGTCTGATGAATTTGCATCCAGTAGCGCACTCAGGCCAACATAGTAATAAGCCTGAGACGAAACCTCTCCTTTTGTGTGGAATCTCAACTTGTCAATCTGATTAATGATATTACTATCATTCAAATTTAACTTATCATTAAGTAAAAAAAGATATTTTATTTTTGAAGAAATAACAAAATCATCATCATTTTCTTCAATATCAGAAATGACCGAAACAGCCGTACTATAATTTGAACTTTCTCCAAAAAAAATCATTAAAGCGAGCCTTTCTAATGACTTTTTCCTGAAAAAATCATTAGGACTTTTTTCCACTATATCACGAAGAAATATCCTCTTACATTTCTCCGTACTAAAACAGGTTAAGGGAACACCTTGATCAAAAAGAGCAAGTTTTTCAATTTCTGTATAGGTTGAAAATTGTTCGTAGTTTAAAGAAGGCATATCAAAATACTGCCTCACCTTGTCTTTTGATTTCCTGCTTTTTAGTTGGAACAATATCTACGAGCCTTCGATCAGCAGAACCTATAAATATTTGAATTTTATTCGAAAACCGCTTCTCGATCACATTTAATGTCTCAATAAAACCTTCAAAGTACTTGTTATCCGCCTCTTCCTTCCCCGGAGAATCAATAATAAGAATTCTTGGATGATTACCAACGCCATACTCAGAGTTCAACTTGACTAAGGCCAGATACAGAGCAATTTTTACTCGAAGCTGCTCTCCTTCCGTTATATCTGAAAATACCAGCTTTTCGCCACCTTGCTCATAGCTAATACGTAATTTCGAATCTATGTAAATATTGGTAAAACTTTTCAACCCAAGGGAATGTAAAACTTCCAATATGAAACTGTAATCCCCCCATTTATAACCGAAGTTAAAAGTAGAGGTTAAGCTGCATCCAGTAACTGTCTAGGTGGTATGCCTCCAATTGCCGTATGCGGACGTTCATTATTGTATGTCCAAAGCCACTGCGTTGCCAATAATTGAGCTTGCTCAATGGATTCAAACAGATTTAAATCTAACCATTCATGTCGAGCTGTCCGATTAAATCGTTCGATATACGCATTTTGAGTGGGTTTGCCAGGCTGAATGTAAAGTAACGTTATTTGCTGTTTTATTGTCCAGTTGTAATCCCCCCATTTATAACCGAAGTTAAAAGTAGAGGTTAAGCTGCATCCAGTAACTGTCTAGGTGGTATGCCTCCAATTGCCGTATGCGGACGTTCATTATTGTATGTCCAAAGCCACTGCGTTGCCAATAATTGAGCTTGCTCAATGGATTCAAACAGATTTAAATCTAACCATTCATGTCGAGCTGTCCGATTAAATCGTTCGATATACGCATTTTGAGTGGGTTTGCCAGGCTGAATGTAAAGTAACGTTATTTGCTGTTTTATTGTCCAGTCTTTCAGGGTTTGGCTGATATATTCGGGACCGTTATCACAGCGTATAGCTAATGGTTTACCTCGCCATTCGATGATGTGTTCGAGCGAGCGTATAACCCTTACGCTTGGCAATGAAAGATCAACATCAATGCCGAGCCCTTCACGGTTAAAATCATCAATAACATTGAAAGTACGGATGCTACGGCCATCATTTAATTTGTCACTCATAAAATCCATCGACCATACTTGATTGGCAGCATCAGGTACGCTTAAGGCCTCCGGCTTGTCTCTTTTAATGCAACGCCTTGGCTTGATGCGCAAGTTCAATTCCAACTCCCTGTAGATGCGGTATACACGCTTATGGTTCCAGCCGTAGCCTTTGATGTTACGGAGGTATAAAAAACACAGGCCAAAGCCCCAGCGCTTGTGAGTGGTGCTTAACCGCAATAACCAATCGGCTATTTCGGCATTTTCATCAGATAGTTTGGCCTGATAGCGATAACAGGTTTCACTGATAGAAAATACCGCACACGAAATTCTGATATTAGCCTTGTTCTGAAATACTGATCTTTGCGCCATCTCTCGTCTTCGGGATGGCTTTACCACTTTTTTTCAATGGCCTCTCTGGCAATCTCAGCCTTGAGTTTTTCTTCAGCGTACATCTTTTTGAGGCGCCGATTTTCATCTTCAAGCTCTTTCATTCGTTTCATCAGTGACGCGTCCATGCCACCAAACTTGGATCGCCATTTATAGAACGTCGCATTACTCATGCCGTGTTCGCGGCATAAGTCTGGCACCAGTGCCCCTGCTTCATTTTGTTTCAAGATCGACAGGATTTGGCTGTCTGTATATCGTGATTTCTTCATAGAAAACTCCTTTATTTCATTATAAGAATTTTCTACTTAAAACTCCCTTGGTTTTTTGGGGGGATTACAAAACCTTTAAACTTATCAACAACTGAGTCATTTTTTTCAGATCTAATTTTCTCCAAATATAAAATAGCATTATCTAGAACCGCAATTTCATTTCGAGTAGAATCATTAACTTTAGAAACAACTTCAACATTCAGCTTTTCAGCCTTTGATATTTTATACTTTAGAACTGCTACTGCATCTTCAGATGCTCTAGTTTTTTCTTTGAACCCTGATATATTTTTTCTAACACTTTCTATTTCCCCTTCCAAATACTCCGCCTTTGATATTGCACTAATAATTTCTTCATCATTAGCTGAAATATCAGTCAGAGTATTGTTTTTTTCAAAATCTAATATTTTATTAGTTAAAGACTCTATAGATTTCTCAATTAAAGAAACTTGTGTTTCAATTTTCTTTTTTTCATCAGATAAAGCCTTCAGCTTATCTTTCATTCTTGATACATCTTCTTGCCTATCAGAAGCCTTCATATCGTGGTGGCATAATTGACAACTTTTATCTGATGAAGCATGAAGTTCATCCACGCCAAAACTTTTGTTACAACTTGGGCAAGATTTAATTTCAAGATTTGAAAAAAAAGATCCAATTTCAATATGTTCATTGATTTTAATATATTTTTTATCAATCTTACTAACTATCCCTTCTAACTTTATTATCTCATCCTGTAAAGATTTCCTCTCTACTTCCATCTTAGAAAGCGACTTCTGATTTATTGAGTTGTTCTTTATGTTAGTTATTTTTTCTTTTTCTAGCTTTTGAATAATAGAGATCAAAGTAGACTTCTCCTTTATCATTCGATCCAAATCATTCTTTGAGCTATTAGAGTATATTTTACTTAGGATTTCATTTTCTGATTCCAACTTAATATTCAACATTTTTAGCATTTTATCTTTATCTAACTGGCTTACTCCACCAACTTCCGGAACATTTCTGGTCGACTCAAACTGAATCATATCTTTTTTTATTTTCAGTCGATTCATTGCTGTAGTTAAGCCAAGCCCAAGTAATATTTGAACAAGCAAATCCCCCTGCGCCCCATATACAAGAGCATGAGAATCTTTCGATTCCAGGTATATAGTCTTAAAAAAAGTGGCCCAGCTAGTTCCTGCCTCATTAAGTTTATGAACATCTTTACGAGAATCTTTTTGCGTCCATTTAAGGGAGGAAATACCAAGCTGTTTGTAGAAAAATATTTCAAGGTAACGTTCAAACTCATCTTTATTAGATGCATCAAACACTCTATCAGCCTCATCGAGATCATCTAAAACCAGATCTTCAATACATCCTCTGTATAAGCCAGCCTTTATTATTCTTGCGCTTTTATCGATACAAGATGTATACCTCTTGTCTCCAATATTGAACTCTAAATAAATATAATCAATCCATTTAGACACATCTTTTTTTAAACTATCCCTACCTGTTAAAGCATATTTGATACATTTAAATATAGATGATTTCCCTCTTAAATTATCGGATATTAAGGTGTTTACTCCTGGATATAACAAGCGATCGTATTGAAAATCCTCCTTTCTATCTTTTCCTTTTTTTCCTACAATCTGTATTTTTGAAAGCTCTAAATGCACCCCAGACGAAGTAGTGATTTCGTCGTTAAAATCACCTTCTACATGTATGATTTTTTTAATTTGTTCTTTGTCAAAAACATCTTTATACGAAGGGTAAAGATGAGAAACTAATTCTTTAGAAATGCTCATGCCAATTCCTCTCCATATAAATCAATGTACATTTTTTTAGTTTCATCTATTACACTTTCTATATATTGATTAAGGGGAGTATCTCTATATTTTTCAATCTGATATTGACGAACTTTCAGTTCGCTCCCTGACAACTCTCCAAAATATTTTTTTATTAGCTTACATCTTTTCTCATACCACGAAATACTACTAATTTCTTTCACACCCTTTTCAATTCTTTCAGCTCCGTTTGAAGTGACATAATATTTTTTCCCGAAAATTTGCCCCGCCACATTCTTACCACTTTCATATTCTATAAAATCAAAAGCCTTCAAAAAAGCTATCACATCATCCAGATCTTCATATGCCCCAAAAAAGAATCTTTCCATTTCATTCTTTCTTATTAAAGGTTCCTTATCTAAAAATATGTTATCTACTATATGCTTTACTTCCTTTTTATCATCAATACCTCCTTCTTTTACTAAGGACAACATTTCATAAGCCAAGTAGTCAGGGTTTCGGATTAGAAAATCTATTTTTTGAATTCTAACCTCTGTTTCAAATAGCGTTTTTCTATTCACATGTTTTTTGCTCTGATATGGGACTGAGAAAAAATACAAAATTAATAAAATCCTTATCCTTGACTGATAAAAATCAAAATCTTCATCTAATAACGCCTCTGATTTCATATGTAAATTCATTGTTACCCCTACAGTTGATATCCAATACTCGCCATTTCATTGTGTATTTCTTGTTTCCATGAATCACTGTTGTTCATTGACACATATACGACTCCGCTAATATCGTTTGGAGTCTCAATTTGGCCTTTAACAACCGCAACAACCCTTGATCTGCCTAATTTCCCGATTAAGTAGCCATGTTCAAAGACTACATTTTGCCTAGCCCTATAGCTTCCGGTTAACTCACCAACCTTTGATCCAACATCGCATGGGGTATATAGAACAACAGCAAAGCCTACATTCGAATAATGTTCAATTTTTTCGATAATTGTCCGACCAGAACTAGCTTGCATATGCAAAATTATTGGCTCAAACCCTAGCTCTTCAATATACGCTTTCATCTCCAGCTTAATTAGGTCATCATGACCGTGAACTATAAACACTTGACTCGTATTGAATTCACCAGGAGCTGTGAGCACTAACTCTGGTTCATTAGCTTCTTGTTCTCGTATTGCTTGAGAGGCATCAAACTGCTGACTCGTTATATGGCCCTTTTGTAACAATATCTCTAACAAAGGCTCGTCTTTAACCGCCCAATGTGTTCTAGATAGCTCCCACCGCCCAAGATCAATATCCGTTCGCAAGCTTTCAATAACGCCAATAGGTAACGGCGGAAAAATAGGATCGAACTCAAAATTAAAAACTATCGTTTTTTGGCGAATTCGAATATCAGTTATATAACCAACCTTAGATTCTATCTCTTCATTTTCTATAACAAATAGAGAAGGGAAACTCTTTAGCTCTTCAATTGCCCTCGCATCTAGAGATTTGTAGCGTTCACTGATTTGATCTGCAGTATATTCAATGGCAACTCGGCTTTTACTGAGTTCATAAGGATTAGTATTCCAGCTTTCAGAATTTCCCGAGATTAATAAATTGAACAATTGAATATCCTTATCTTATTTTTGATCCCAACTTACACGTCCTCTGTGGGTCGACGTCAGACAATTATACTTGTTTTTAACATCGCTAATCTCATACCCTACTCCACAATCAACGATCCATTAGCAATCAACGTATTCGGGCTAAGACCTGTGTTGCTTTTAATTTGAGTTACGATTGTTGGCGCAAAGACTGTGCCCTATTCCACCTTGATCAATGCTGATTTGTGCAGTTATTGATGAACACAAAGTCAGAGACTGCATCATCGATACCACCCTAGATAATGTCATAGCCCTCAAGTCCTAGAATGAAGATCCCAGTCATGTTCTCCATAGGTGGTGTCGTTTCCAAGATACCCATAAATTCAATCGTTATCTTGCTCACCATTAAGAATGTATTCTCCTATATGAAACCCAGACAGGAGATAGAGTAAATTATTTTTGGTCTACGGCAACATTAGCTACTAATTCAAATACTGAACAGTATTGGGTATTAGGTTAAGTATCAATGCTTAGGGTCAACCGAGGGCTGTTCTCCTCCCAATATTATCAAATACCCTTTGATCAAGCTCTATCCCAATAGCGTTGCATTTCATAATATAAAAATGAAGCTGTCCAAGTTATTAGTAAAAGACCTGTTAAAGATTCAAGCCCAACAAGATGCCTTATATGACCATGAGGTTCGATATCTCCAAAACCTAAGGTTGTATACGTAGTATATGAAAAATAAACACAATCCATTAATGATCCATTAAAGTTGCCTTCTAAGTGCCCCATGTTCTGAAATTGAGGGACCAAATAATAGGCAAGAGAAAAAAACCATATCTCAATACTATGTGCGACTAACGCACCAAAAACACTAACAACGATTCTGAAGCGGTGTTTTATTTTCATTTTGGGAATCATAATAGATAACCTATACAAAAACTCATAGTGAATAAGCACTACAATCACTACTAGGGCAATAATAAAACTGTTTATTAGGAATAGTACAAGCATGAGATTTTCAACCTTGCTGTAAATGTAAATTGATTCGTACTTCTCACCTATTTACGTTCCCATAATATTGAAGCCCGCATCGATATAGACATTGCTACCGGTAACCAGATGAGCTTCGTCGCTCACTAGGAAGCGCGCATATGCTCCCACACAATTTATGCATACGAGTGCGTGCTCAGGTGATTTTTGCTTTGCCTGCTCCAATAATGCATCAAAATGGCCGATGCCGCTTGCTGCACGCGTAGCGATTGGCCCTGGAGATAACGAATTGACACGTATGCCGCCACTACCTAACTCTGCAGCAAGATAGCGTACGGACGCTTCTAAGGCCGCTTTGACCGGCCCCATAATATTATAGTGATCAACCACCTTCTCTGCACCGTAATAACTGACTGTCAAAAGACATCCACCATTCTTCATCAGCGGCTCAGCCTTTCTTGCCATACGAATAAACGAATGACAGGAAATATCCATCGCCTTTGCAAAGCCTTCACGTGAGCAGTCCGTCACACGCCCTCCCAAATCCTGCTTCGGCGCGAACGCAATGGAATGCAGCATAAAATCAAGCTCACCCCATTCTTCGTTTATTCTCTGAAACAGAGCATCCAGCTCATCCTCTTTCTCAACGTCACACTGCATGAAGATTGGCACGTCCAACTCTTCAGCCAGCGGACGTGAATAAGCTTCTGTCTTGGGGTGCACATAAGTAATGGCAAGCTCAGCACCTGCATCATGAAAGGCTTTGGCGCAACCCCACGCGATAGAATCTTCATTGGCTATGCCAATAACCAGCCCTTTTTTACCCTTCAATGTATCAATCACTAGATAACTCCTAGATTAGTTAATAACGGTTGCCGGATAACCTATCCGTTCCCGCACCTGAATTAGATCGTTACCTTGTCATCACGAAATACCATAAGCATTAGACTCTGGCCTAGGCTGTCTAAGCTAATTATCATAATACACTTATGTCCGCGACATAGGTCAAGTAGAAAGTCTACCCTTGTTAACCCCGTCGTTTTTGCATCATCACTAATTCTTTCCAAAATTGATCGATTATGTACCCTGCTATCTTTTCTTACCATAATATAGATCAATGAAGAACCAGTGATCTAGCCTATCAGCTTCATGATGTTCGGAATAGAAGAAAACTGTCTAGGCTGATAGGCGGAACTTGATTTAATCCCAATATTAGTAAGTGCTAAACCCTTCGAAAGACTAGAGGTTCAATGCCCGTTAAAAATACCAGTAGACCACCTCGATGAAAAAATATTTTAGTGGTTTGATATCCTCTTACCTATTATATAAAACCGTATTGAATGACGGCAAAAGCCATCGATTTTTAGAAATTAAACGAGAGGGGGGCGCTGAGGGGGGCTATTATGGTGCGAATAAATGTAGAAAGAGTATTGAGTATCCGCCGAATGTACAGCTAAAGGCTCAATATCAAAATTGGACTCAAACAAACCTAATAAATGAATGCCAGCATGACAACAGTGATCGTCATCTAAATTGTGGCGCGACTCAATGTCTTGGGAAGCTGCTGGATGAGATGAACCGTACTCTTGCACACCGAAATCGTCATGACTATCCATAGCCCATACGCTGCTATAACTCAGGGTACTGAGTATTAGAAGCAATATGGTTAAGTGTTTAGTCATATGGTTAATCTTAGAGTAGATGTTAAATATGTTATCAGATACGGGCTTCGAATTATAACAAAATCTTTTAAGTGATTATACATTATTGACTTAGTAAATGATAATGATTATCATTTACCTTCTTCTATAATCTCAGTTTTTAGTAAATATGTTTAATAAAACAGCCCTCTTTATGTTGTTATTGACTCTTTCATTTTCGGCATTTGCTTCAATGCCTGTTCAAAAATTACTACAGCTAATTGACTATGTCGGTGTCGATTATCGAGAGGCTATAAAGGATGAGCAGGTTATTAACCCTGAAGAGTATCGCGAAATGCAGGATTTTGTCTTAGCAATACAAGAAAGCATTGATCGATTAAATCTAACAGAACAAAGCCTTATTGAGCAGGCAGCCACGTTGAAGTCCCTGGTTAACTCTAAGGCCGACCCCGGTGTTGTAGCGGAACTTACAACGACCATGCATCAACAAATTATTACTAACTATAATATTCAAATCATACCGCTCAAAAAGCCCGATTTTGTTATAGCCAAACAGCTGTATGCTAAAAACTGTATCGCTTGCCACGGTGTGAAAGGAGAAGGTGATGGCCCTCTTTCACAAACCTTAGAGCCATTGCCAACTAACTTTCTTGACCGTGAGCGTTACCGAGAGAGAACCCTTTATGGCCTATTTAACACCATAACTCAAGGTGTATCAGGTACTGGTATGCCTGCATTCTCTCAGTTAACAGAACACGAGCGCTGGTCACTTGCTTTTTATATTGGTCAAATAGCTGTTCAGGAAGAAGAAGCCGCTGCGGGCTCTGCGTTATGGGAGTCAAAAGGTCATCATTTACTATCTACTGTAGAGCAATTAACGACCTTAACACCCGCGCAACTTGAAGCATCGTCTGGTAGTGATGCTGTCTTAACGTTAGCCTATTTGCGTCGTCACCCAGAAGCATTGGTGAGTAATAACCGCTCACCCCTTGACTTTAGTATTCAAGAGTTAGAAGCCAGCCGCTTAGCCTATAGTTCTGGTGAAGTTGATAAAGCGTATGACTTAGCAGTTAATGCTTATCTAGAAGGTTTTGAGCTGATTGAAAACAGCCTAGATGCTATAGACTCTGACCTACGCCGCCAAATTGAAGCAGAAATGACTACCTACAGAAACTTAATTCGCAAACAAAAAAGTGAAGCAGCTGTAAGTGCAGCTTTTACAAGCTTAAAAAGCCTGTTAGAAACAGCGAAATCATCTCTAAGCAAAACGAGGCTATCAGAAAAAACTGCTTTTATGAGTGCGATGGTTATTATCCTACGTGAAGGTCTTGAGGCACTATTAGTTGTAGCTGCATTAGCCGCTTTTTTGGTAAAAACGGGCAGACGTGAGGGACTCATTTATCTTTATGGTGGGCTTATAGTCGCCTTGTTAATGGGCGGGTTAACCTGGGTTGTTTCTACAACGCTTATTGAAATAGGTGGTGCAAGTCGTGAATTAACCGAAGGGGTCGCTGCAATAACAGCTGCTCTGGTACTGTTTTATGTGGGGTTCTGGATGCACAATAAAACCAGTGCTGCACAATGGAAGCATTTTATAGAAAGCAGCATCAAAAAAGCACTCAGTAAAGAAACATTATGGGGAATAGCCGCATTATCTTTTATTGCCGTGTATCGTGAAGTATTCGAGAGCGTACTGTTTTACCAGGCTCTCTGGGTACAAACAAATGGAGATGGTCAAAGCATGATTGTATATGGCTTGATAGTGGCCACGACAATTTTAATTCTACTCGCATGGTTGATTATGAAATACAGTACCCGCCTACCGCTTCGACAATTCTTTGCGGTTAGTGGCGGATTTATGTTTATATTAGCTGTTGTTTTTGCAGGCAAAGGTATTTCTGCTTTACAAGAAGCAGGCAAAATTCCGTTAGACCCTGTTCCCTTACCTAGTATTGAATTGCTCGGTATATATCCAAATTACCAAGGTTTAATAGTACAAAGTATGATGGTTATCTTAGCCATCCTCATGATCATCAGAGATAATCGTAAGCAGCGTAAACGACTTGAGTAATACGAAATGTGTATTAACTATGGCTTATCTCTGCCTTCAAAAATTGCGTTTATCTAGGGACAAGTAAGCTATGACAAGAAACCGGTCGATTATCGAGTCTAGCTTGAATAGATGGCATTAAAACAGTACAAATTTTGTGATGATACCCCCAAAGTATTTTAAAAAAATTAATTGACAAAGATGCTAGCATCGGAGTAAAAGGTTCATATATGAAACATATAAACCACATCATTGTTTACAGTATGCTTGTTTTAAGCATGCTTGTTCTGCCCATGCAGAATGTGTGGTCAATGGCAAATATGTCGCCATGTGACATGGATATGTCTTCTCATGATATGAGCAATATGGACATGTCTGGTTGCTCTACTTCTATGGGTGATTTATCGTCAACAGATATTGTTGCTGACATAGATTGTGGTGACAACCATTGTAATAAGTGTTTCCACTCATCATCTTTTATCCTAACGCCTAGCGCTGTATTAAAGAAAAATATCAATCGCTACTTTTTTGCTGTTTTTGAAAGCAATTACCTAAGTTACTTTGCTCCTTTAGACTCACCTCCCCCTATTATTTCCTGATTTTTTTAACTGGTTTACTGGTTACTTGCCTAATCAGTAAAAGTTTAATGAGTTGGGTCGTGCTTTTCGGCTCAATAATCAGGAGATCACAATGGTATTTAAAGAACTATTCCCTCAGGGAAACATAAACTCGTCACGTCGTCGTTTTGTTACAGGCGTTGGATCTGGTTTATCAGATGTCGAACTGGGGTTAAGGCTTCGCTATGAAATAAAGCGCGAATTTGCACCGTATATTGGTGTCAATTGGACGAGTAAGTATGGAAAAACAGCTGATATAGCGAAGTTGGCGGGTGAAGATAAGGCGGATACACAATTTGTAGTGGGTATTAGAGCGTGGTTCTAATGCAGTTACTAGAGATAACTTTAATTAAACAATACAACTAAGGATAGATAAATATGATGATTATAAATTTTATTAACAACACTGAAGAAAACTCGACATTACCGATTAGACTACTGTTTGTCGCATTATTAAGTTTCGTTTTATCAGCACCTGCTTATGCAGGTGGTTCTCACGGTGGGCATTCTAGTAGATCAGAGAACTCCTATAAAAAGCCTGCTAAACAAGTGTATTCTGAAAAGTATACGCGTCACGCTGAAGGGCATGATAAAGATGAAAGTCCTGTAGGGCGGCCTGCTGCTCAGCAAGAGGCGACAATGTTAATAAACGTAGCTGCATTCGATACGATGCGTTATGCGTTTTCACCAGCACCATATATAAAACCGGGTGATGTTGTGAAGTTTGTTATTACCAACAAAGGGGGAATTCCTCATGAGTTTTCCATTGGTGATGAGCAAGAACAAGCCAAACACCGTGAAATGATGCAGAAAATGCCCAAAATGGTTCATCAAGATGCCAGCACCGTAACAATAGAGCCGGGTAAGACAGAAGTTCTTACGTGGAAGTTTAATACAGCAGGAGTTGTGATTGCATGTAATATTCCAGGACATTTTGAGGCAGGGATGTTTAAAAATATAACCTTAAATTAATGAAATTGGCCCAGTACACATGTGCTGGGCTATTCATCTAAAACGTGTTCGGCTTTTAAAATTGACAAGGAGTTAAGACAATGGTCATTGAAGACATAATGACAGGCACTATTAAAACTCTTGAGCAAGTAATGAGAAAAGCAGGCGGCGATATTTACCCATTGTTGATAATGCCGCTCAGTGTGTCGGTACGTTGAGCACTCTTGACTTGGTTCGACTTCATAATCTTGAACGTTCGATATCTAATGAGCTGCAGGCATAGTTGATCTGTTCCGAGCCCGTTATAGAAATTGGGCCTTACCAATCGGTTATAAAAGCCATCAAATTAATGGCCATTAAAAATGGCTCTTCACCTAGTAGTTATAAAAGATGACGGTGTGATTGGTGTTGTTTAATCCGTGGATATTTTAGAAAAATACCTATTAACTCTAAAGATTTGATGTGGTTTATAAATTAAAGGTACATGCAACAAATCCTTAGATACCGACATAAGGTTTTTGCGAAATCTCAAATGATCATTTCAATGACTGAAAAACATGAAAACAACTACCAACCATTATTAGAGGATTTTTAATTGCTCAAAACTTCATTGGTTGCTACCACGGCTATGCTACTTTGGGCTATTTGTTATCCATTAATTACCTTAAGCCTACCTTACGCACCTATCATGCTAACAGCCTTTCTGAGAGCGGCCTTAGCCGGAATGATTCTTATTGTTTTAGCGAAGCTTCTGGGAAGAAGTATGCCAAAGGGACTAACGGTATGGATACATATCATCGTCATTGGCCTTACAGCAACAAGCATTGGGTTCTGGGGTATGTTCTATGCAGGTAGTTTGATTTCACCGGGGCTAGCCACAGTAATCACCAACACTCAGCCAATGATAGCTGCTGTATTCGGTTGGTATTTCCTTGACGAACGCCTTAGTAAGACATCCGCAGTTGGTATTATCGCTGGTTTTATCGGCATTCTAATCATCAGCGTAGAGACCGTTTTAGTCGAAAACAGCCAGATGATTGTCGGTATCCTCTATATTCTTATAGCTGCAACAGGAGTAGCTATCAGTAATGTTCTCCTTAAGAAACTTTCGAATAAAGCCGACATCTTATACACAGTAGGGTTTCAGTTATTAATTGGCGCTATACCACTTGGCTTACTAACTGTTAACTTGCCCGACAATTACCAAATCCCACTTAACTTGAGCTATTTATCGGTTCTACTGGCTCTTGCGCTCCTTGGGACTGCTTTACCGTATATCTTATGGTTCTGGTTAATGGATAAAGCTCCTTTATATAAGTTAAATGTATTTAGCTTCTTAACTCCTATATTTGGCCTTATACTTGGCTCGGTATATTTTTCCGAATCACTGTCGCTGTATCAATGGGGTGGCGTATTTATAATCGTTGTTGCCATTTTATGGGTAAACAAATTTAGTAAAAATAAGACATTGGTTTAAACAGTCACTACCGACTTTCAAAGCAAACCATCACGCTGATTTCTATCAAAACAAAGGGTATTGCTAATCCCTTATTTGGTATTTATGGAGAAAAAACCTTTCGCCAACAAAAATAATAATAATTCCAATCACTGCCACATAGATCACCATCATATCCGTTTGTGCTTTTATCACCAGGAATGCGCCAAGTACGACCACATCAGAAATCATAGCTAAAACAAGAATTAAGGCATTAGCATTAATCTCTTTACGTAAATAGCGAAATACACCCCAATGCACAGCAATATCCATCACCAAATAAAAAATGGCACCTAGCGAGGCAATGCGCGTCAAATCAAAAAATATCGTCAGAAAAATAGCGATTGTAACGGTGTATACCAGTGCATGCTTCTGAACGCCTCCCGTCATTCCAAAATGGCTATGCGGCACCAGTTTCATATCCGTTAGCATAGTAAGCATACGTGACACAGCGAACATACTGGCAATCACACCGGAAACCGTTGCAACAATGGCTAGAGCCACGATGAACCACAAGCCGTATTCACCAAAAGCTGGGCGTGCGGCTTCTGCCAATGCAAAATCTTTTGCTGCAATGATTTCAGACAAACTGAGATTGCCAGCTACCGCTATGGCAACCAAGAAATAAATGACCACACAAATAACAATAGAGATGATGATGGCTCGTCCAACATTACGATGCGGGTCAACTATCTCTGAGCCACTATTAGTAATCGTGGTGAAGCCTTTATAAGCCAAGATAGCAAGAGCCATTGCTGCCACAAACCCTCCAGCAGGTATTTCTTCAATATTGCTGGCGGTATTTTCAAACGAAAAATCGGCAAGCCACAAGCCACCAATAGCAAAAGCCACAATGCCTCCAATCTTGATGATTGCCATTATCAGAGAAAACAGACCCACCGCGCGATTACCGGAGATATTAATCAGGAAGGCAAAAACCAGCACACCGACTCCTAAAGACGATACGACCCAGCTAGCGGCATCGGCATCAAATAATTGTACGCTATACGCCCCAAAAGTCCGAGCGACTAGACTTTCATTGATCACCATAGAAAAAGCCATCAGTAGCGCCCCTGCGGCTGTTATCGTTCCTTTGCCGTAAGCTTTCTGTAGAAACATAGCGATGCCCCCAGCTGATGGATAAGCATTGGACATTTTCACATAAGAGTAGGCGCTAAAAGCAGTCACTATGGCTGCACCCAGAAAGGCGAGAGGAAATAACGGCCCTGCCAGTTCAGCGATCTGTCCCGTCAGCGCCAGTATACCCGCACCAATCATAACCCCTGTGCCCATTGATACTGCGCCTACAAGTGTCAGGCTGTTTTCTTTGTAATCTGATTTATTTTGGTGTCCTGAATGATCCATTATAACTACCCTCTTAGTTTTATAATTAACCCTATGTAGCGTCCTTCAAATGATCTTCCTCGTTTTTTTCTGTACAACAACATGGCTTGGATTCTTTTTTTACCTCCACCTTCTCTTGTTTCTCAGAACCACCACAGCAACCATGTGACACAGGTTGCTCAATACTTTTATTATCTTTTTTTTCAGTCATAAAATTTCTCCTTGCTTAAATATTAAATACAGTCCTCAATCGGTGAGCCACTTTCATCAAAATGCTTTGGATTGCGCAATAAAACCTTTCCACTGAGATTTGTTAGGGAAAAACATCGGTACTTTTTTTTGATAAGCGATGTATTCATCACCAAATTCTGCGATCACCGCCCGCTCCTCTCGCTTGGATAACCGGTAGTAAATGAACACGATGACCGGTAAAAGGCCAACAGAAAAGAGAGTCGGCCAATGCACCACACCCTCACCAAATAGCGCAATAAACAATCCGGTATATTGCGGGTGCCTCGCAAAAGCATAAAGGCCATCCGTCACTAGTTTTTTCTCTTCTCGTGCTTTGTAAACCTGACGCCAACCTTGAAAAAACAGACCAATACCCAAAAAAAGCAATCCGTACCCCAAAACCATTGAAATCATCATCCCTGTTTCCCCCATGCCAAGCAGGGAAGACCATAAATTAGCATTAAGCTCAGTGCGGTCGAGCCCACCAAAACGTGCCAACAAATAGATCGTTAAAGGAAAACCATACATTTCAGCATAGAGCGCGATAATAAAAGCTTGGACAACTCCCGCGCCCGCCCATTCTCGCCATGTTTTCGGCGCCAAGTATTTATATAAAACCCATGACGCCACTACAATCATAATAACTGCAAGAATCCATACACCCGAGTGCGCGATTAATTCATTCATATAGTATTCCTCTTAATAATTTCATACTCGTTACTGCTAATCAGTCAAAAAATTTATCATGGCCAAACAAAGCATAAAGCTATGTGCTGGTAGCAAGTCAAACCTATTTTCCATTATGCAACTTATTCACCCTGACCTTTACGCACTAGAATAGTGCCGGCCGCGAAAGTACCACGTTGTCTCAATCGCACCATACAAACAGGTCGCTACTAGAAGGACCAGCATAATCGAAAGTATTTCCATACCTGTTTATTTATTCAATCATCATAAGCTACGTCCAAAAAAGCAGCTTCCGTTTGCCAGTAAGAACACTCAAAGTTCATCATTAAAATGCATGTTTTACACCTCATTTTTATTCCTTTCCTTTGGTATGATTAAGTTCTGCTGCACCTTTATCGATAAGTACAGCACGAGTATGTTGCGCTATAACTCGTTCCTCATCAGTGTGGATAACCCACGCGGATACAGCACTGCCTTCAGCGCTTATACAAGGTCTATTGTGTGCATTGGCAGAAAGGTCAATTTGCACACCCAGCCAAGCCGCATGTCGACAAATGAGTTCTCGAACGGGTACTGCATGCTCTCCGATACCTCCAGTAAACACCAGCGCATCCAGACCACCCAGAGCGGCCGCCAGTGAACCCAATTCCCGGCCTATACGATAAGCAAATAGCTCGACAGCCTCCTTCGCCTGTGGATTCGAACTGGCCAGTAATTGACGCATGTCATTACTGACACCAGAAACGCCAAGTAAGCCCGACTGGTGATACAGCAAATCCGCAACCATAGCACTGTCCATATTTTTTTCATCCATTAGATAAAGCACTACTGCAGGATCCAACGAGCCACAGCGTGTACCCATTGGTAACCCATCAAGTGCGGTAAAACTCATAGTGGTCGCTATACTTGTTGCATTGTGTAATGCGCACATGCTGACACCATTCCCCAGATGTGCAACAACAACCTTGCCAGAAGCCGTTTCGCCAAGGTAGGTAGGCAAAACACTGGCGATGCTTTCATAGGAAAGCCCATGAAAACCATAACGTCGAATACCTGCATTCATTAGGTGTCTAGGCAAAGCAAATTGTTGGGCTATTTCAGCTTGGCCACGATGAAACGCCGTATCAAAACATGCCACTTGAGGTACGCCGGGAAACCGATCGGAACACATCCGAACCCCAGCTAGGTTGTGCGGTTGATGTAAAGGTGCCAGTGGTATCAATTTCTCCAATTGAGCCAGTGTATCGTCATTGATGAGAGCGGGGCTTGAAAAACTCAAGCCACCGTGGACGATACGATGGCCAACAGCAACAATAACACCCGGACCGACTGTTTCCTGAACCCATTTGATCAATGCATACAGTCCGTCAGCATGCGTCAAGTTGGCAGTTAAGGCTGTTTCGAGTAATGGCATGCCCGCATGATCGAAGGCGCTTAGATATCCGTTATGACCAATACCCTCAACCTTACCATGACCCAGTAATGGTAAATATTCCGAGCAGGTGAACAAGGAAAACTTTATGTTCGATGAGCCGCTATTAATTACCAGAATAATGTTGTTCACCTCGGTTATCTATTTTCGTAGCGATTCAGATCAAACAACCCAGATAAAATAGGTTTGTTTCGTTTGTACTCATCCTGAAACCAGTCTGCCATCTCCCAGAATTCGGGATTAGTACGTCTAACACCGTACTGATCAATAAACTTTTCATAATCTCCACGATCACGGATAGCGGCGCAGTTTTTGGCGAAATCATCAAGTTCTGACAGCGCTACGGAAAAAAAGAAATTAGGGTAGGAACCTTCCTGCCACTTCACTACGGTCATCGTATCGCGGTCGATATCTGAGCGATCTCGTTCATGTCCATCTGCAAGAAAAGAGGTGACATTCTTGTAAGCCTTGTTGCGAACTAGTGTGTAGACCAGATCCTGTTCTGGGCTGTCCATCCTGACCCGCACAAAGGCGACATCGGAAAAGGCGTGCAAGTTTGTGCCCTGCAACTGTGCAATCTGTTGCATGGCGCGATCAGCACGTTTCTCAGCTTTTTGTGATGATAAATTCTCACAATTAATACTGCCACACTGGTTCATGGCTTCTGCCTGATAAGCCATACTGGCAAGCCTACCCTTGATACTCTGATAAAGTTCTTGCTGCGGATCAGCCGTTAAGTAACCACTGATAGATTCGGTGCTCAACCATTCTTGTGGTGCAGAAAACAACTTTTGAATACTACTGCGCTGACCAACATACCAAGCGTCACGCACTTCCTTTCGACGGTTTACGGGGAGAAAAGCCAAGAAATAATCCTCCCCTTCCATACGTAAGAAATCCATGTAGATTCTAGTACTCATTCGATGCCCCATGTTGCCGAAGACGTTAAAATTGGCCACCAGCAGATAATGAATGCGTTCAAGCAATGGATAATCAATAACCCAGGCCGTTTCTGGGTTTCCGCCTACCAGACCATAGGCCACCGAGCCACTATCGAAATGCCGAAAAACGGTCAGCGCTGCATTGGGGTTGTTACCGTCACCGTCCCAGATAAAATCCATCGCATGATCCAGATCGTGAGTACCGATGGTTCTGAACCAGGCCTGCTTGCTCTCCATGTAACTCCTCTGCCCTTTCCAATAATCCGTCCAGATACGAAGAAAATCTAGGTTGCTACCTCCATCTGCGGGAATCTGTAGTTCATCGGCCATAGTTCCGATGAATTGGGTATTGTTGGTAATAATCGGCTGATTAGGGTCAAAGAACATCACCCAGAACTGATCTTCAATCACATCCAATGCGATCTGTCCCCGACAAGCCGGCCCTTTAATGAAACCCTCGATAAAAAAGTGCGCGTCATCCAATAGAAAACGGTAACGCGATGTAGCAGGGATCGCGGCAAACACTTTGAAGGGGTTAGAAGAAATCTCTGTTTCATAGGACGGTAGTTGATCCACCTCATAATCATTTGCTAGGAAAAGTTCACGATAACGCTGCATACGCCCTTCGGAAAACTCGTAAACGATGTGGTTCTTAGCCACAATAGTCGGGTGATATCTCAGCAGCCGGTAGTAAAATGGTGTATCCCCTGGATCATCATGTGGCAGCACCGTCGGAATCTCATCGACAGTCTCTCCAGACGGCGTAGTAGAACGTACCAAACGGTAGAACTCTCGTGTTGGCGATTCCGAAAAATGAATATGAGCATGAAATAGATGTTCATACAGATAGCGGCTGACCAGCCGTTGCTTTCGGGAGGATTGATTTAGGAAACTCTCCCACTGTTCGATCTGCGGCAACACTGCGGCAGAAGGCCCGGGTAGGGCCACTGTCGGCATATCCTGTGCCAACCAGGAAACCAAGGTTCGATATTCCAACGCTGATAGGTTTGGCATCGCATAGGGCATACCCCACATAGGATGATCCCTGGCATAATCGCTTATCTCC
Organism: Cycloclasticus zancles 78-ME; assembly: GCF_000442595.1. NCBI lineage: Bacteria > Pseudomonadati > Pseudomonadota > Gammaproteobacteria > Thiotrichales > Piscirickettsiaceae > Cycloclasticus > Cycloclasticus zancles. The sequence goes on from NC_021917.1 coordinate 1,303,499, forward strand.
CCCAGTGTCGGGCAGGTCTGTTTTCGATCAAGTCCCAAGGAAATGCTATCTGGCAACAAGCCTGCACGGGGCTGTGGGTTTTCTTGCTTGAGACGCAAAAGATGATATAGCACCGAGTTTTTCAGATTATTCTTAGGACTCTGATCACCCTCATTGCGTATTGAAAAAAAACCGCGAGAACGCCATTCTGCAGTACTTTTTGCGTCCACCAACAGGCGTGTCGGTTGCATTTCTGTAATACGTTTAGGTTCGTATATGCGCTCTTCACTAGCACCTCGATGCATGCCTTCGATCGAGGAGAGTTTCAACTGACAGGGCGCATCAAAGCAACCGTGGCATACCACACAGCGTCGGTCTAAAATAGGTCTGACTTGCTCTGCCAAGACCATCGGTGCATCCAATTGAGCTAACGACAACTCCATGTCAACAGTTACGAACTCGCTCTCCTGGCTGTCTGGTAGCTCCGACAGGGAATAGACAACAACAATCGACAACAGGAAAACAAACACCATTATCTGTGCCCGTTTGCTGATGACTATTTTTTGCAGCAACGATTTCATCGAGGCGACCACTTCCAGTCACGAATTTCTGCCATATCCTCACCGTATTGCACGATGTAGTTTTTATGTTCGATAAGCTTGTCACGCATCAACTGTTTGATATAAGCCGCATCCGCACCCAGTTTCGGCAGCTGGTCGATCACATCTTCAACCAGGTGAAAACGATCCAGGTCATTTAGCACCGCCATATCGAAAGGCGTCGTGGTCGTGCCCTCTTCCTTGTAACCCCGTACATGCAAATGATGATGACATAGACGGCGATAGGTCAGGCGGTGAATCAGCCACGGATACCCATGATAGGCAAATATCACTGGTGTGTTGGCGGGAAATAATGCATCGAAATCTTTGTCTGGCAGACCGTGGGGGTGTTCGCTCTGCGGTTGCAGCGTCATCAAATCCACTACATTGATCACCCTGACTTTCAACTCGGGAAGGTGTTGCCTCAGCAAATCCACTGCTGCCAAAATTTCCAGCGTGGGTACATCTCCGGCACATGCCATCAGCACATCCGGTTCGCCGCCTCGATCATTACTAGCCCATTCCCAAATGCCAATTCCTACGCTGCAATGTTTAATCGCGGCATCCATGCTGAGCCATTGAAGTTGTGGCTGTTTGCCTGCAACGATGACATTAACTAAATTTTTTGAACGTAAACATTTGTCGCTAACACACAGCAGGGTATTAGCATCAGGAGGCAGATACACTCGAATAACATCGGCCTTCTTGTTCACCACATGATCGATGAAACCGGGGTCCTGGTGGGAAAAGCCGTTGTGATCCTGGCGCCAGACATGAGAGGTCAGCAAATAGTTCAGCGAGGCAATCGGCCGACGCCAAGGAATTTCCTTACTCGTCACCTTGAGCCACTTGGCATGCTGATTAAACATGGAGTCGATAATATGGATAAAAGCCTCATAACAGGAAAAGAGGCCGTGACGACCTGTAAGCAGATAGCCTTCCAACCAGCCCTGACATGTATGTTCGCTGAGGATCTCCATGACACGTCCATCAGTTGCAAGGTATTCGTCTTCCGGCAAGGTCTCTGCCTGCCATGCACGATTGGTAACTTCAAACAAGGCACCGAGGCGATTGGAGGCGGTCTCATCAGGACCGAATACACGAAAGTTTTTCGCCTTCGCATTAAGTTTCATGACATCGCGCAACAACTTACCCATAGCACGTGTCGCTTCATCCGTACTCTGACCGGGGTGTGTCACGTCCAGAGCATAATTACGATAATCCGGCATAATCAAATCTTTCAGTAACGCACCCCCGTTTGCATGGGGATTTGCCCCCATGCGTCTTTCACCCTCTGGTGCCAACTCGGCAAGCTCTTTACGTAATGCACCGTTATCATCGAACAATTCGCCCGGCTTATAACTCTTCAACCACTGCTCTAGCAGTAGCAGATGTCCCGGTTGGGTAGCAAGATTACCAAACGGTACCTGATGAGAACGCCAGTAATCCTCGGCTTTTTTTCCATCAACCTCTTTTGGCCCCGTCCACCCCTTGGGTGAACGCAGTACTATCATGGGCCAACGTGGCCGAACCCTGCTGACATGAACTCTTGCTTCTTGCTGAATTGTTTTGATCTCTGCGACAACTGTTTCCATTGTTGCTGCCATTTTCTGGTGCATAGCTTCTGGCTCAGAACCTTCTACGAAGTAAGGTTTATAGCCATATCCGATAAAAAGCTTTTCTAATTCATCATGACTGATGCGTGAAAGTACAGCGGGATTGGCAATTTTGTAACCGTTAAGGTGCAATATGGGTAACACAACACCATCGCTCACCGGGTTAAGGAATTTGTTGGAGTGCCAGGCCGTCGCCAACGGACCAGTCTCTGCCTCCCCGTCACCCACCACACAGGCGGCAATTAAATCGGGGTTGTCCAACACCGCGCCAAAAGCATGGGAAAGCACATAACCCAGCTCACCACCTTCGTGAATAGAACCCGGCGTTTCCGGAGCCACATGACTGGGAATGCCACCGGGAAAAGAAAACTGCCTAAACAATTTTTTCATTCCCTCGGCATCCTGACTGATGTTGGGATAGAACTCGCTATACGTCCCTTCAAGATACGTATTTGCCACCAGACCCGGCCCACCGTGTCCAGGGCCAGCGAGATAAATCATACTTAAATCATCCCGCTTGATCACACGGTTCAAATGCACATAGATGAAATTTAGCCCTGGCGTAGTGCCCCAATGTCCGAGCAATCTCGGTTTAACGTGCTCAAGTGTCAACGCCTCTTTGAGCATTGGATTGTCTAATAAATAGATCTGACCCACTGAGAGATAGTTGGCAGCACGCCAATAAGCGTTAGTTAGCTGCACCTCTTCTTCTGAAAGAGGCTCACATTGAATGCTTGTTGACTGTCTAGTGGTATCACTCACAATTACCTCCTTTTAGGCATCCCTTAAAAATTAAGTTTCTACAGTGATCACTAAAATTTATGAATTTGACCGAGTACGACTGTCACACCCATAGCTCCAACACAAAATGACGCATCACTGCTTTCAACACATCACTACGCGTAATGATTCCAGCTATTACTCCTTCGGTGACAATTGGTAACGCACCGATACGCTGCTCTACAAACAAACGGGCTACATAGCGAACGTCCGTATCCCCGCTTGCCGTCAATACCGGTGACTGCATCACATCTGTAACGCGCTTAACTTTATGTGCCTCTGCTAGCTGTTGATAGCTCTCTGTAATGCCGGCCAGGTGACGCAATACGTCCCTTTCCGAAACAATACCTATCAACTCCCCAGTTGATGAAACAACAGGCAGATGGCGCAACTGGCTTGATCGGAACAGTGTCAATGCATTACTGGTTGTCGCTTGCGGGTCCAACGTCACTACAGGGGAGATCATAATATGTTCCGCTAGTACAACATTAGGAATTCGCGGCACATGTTTGATAGATTGATAGGCCTGCGCAGCATCATGCTGCTGACCATGCTTCACAGGATCATTACGATGCTCTGTTTCATCAAGACCGTGAATAGCATCAACCGCATCGGTTTCCTTAACCGCCGATTTTTTGAAAACTCTCCCAAATGGCATTTGCTCATGGATAGAAAGCCCTTGCACAAAAAAAGTCATAGCTTGTTGTAGATCACAACTAAAAACCAACCTATAACACCGGCTGTAACCGCCCATCCAATCAAGCCTGTGACAACTCCTGTAGATGAAATCTGCCAACCCAATGATGTCATATCAGCATGGAGCATCTCACCTGCAATGCCCATTGTCATTTTAGGAAAAAGCCACACTAGTAGGCTACAAACAAGCCATATGACAGAAAAACTTATTGCCGAAGCCAAACCAAATTTGTATGCATTAAGCGTCATAAAACACCTCCTTTCACAGACTATTAACCTTTGCTACACCACGCGCCATATTTCCGAAGGAAAGCAGGCGGCATCTAATTTACCTTACATATCTTGTAACCGGTTGGCACTATGCGACATCTGCATAGCTTCATGTTCTTCCAAATCCAATAATTGACTAAGCAATTCTATAGCCTCAGGCATATCTGCTCTACTATGTAAATAACGATAGAGTTCAATCACCTGTTCATGCTGACTTAATGTCTCGGCAATAATTTCTTCAGTGTTCATCTGAGCAAACACCTTCTTGCACTCACCATGAAGTTCTAAAAGGTGTTTATCGATGTATTCAATACACCAGGTATTCAAAGCGTTGGTACTCGCTGTTTCCTGAAATCCATCTAAAACTTTCACCAGTTTTTGCTCATGATCGGCAAGATAGTCGAGCAAAAGTTTAGCCCGTGCACTCTCATTTTGGTCAGCACAATGCTGCATACAACTAGCCAAATACTGATGAGCTTCTTGTGTCCAATTGATAACGTCTTTTAAGTTTTCTACTTGCATAATTTTATCCTCTATATTGTTAATATGTTGTGATAGCCAGCGACATCAACATTAAAGGTCGTAGTATGACGCAAATGATCTCGCATCCCTCCCAATGCATCCAGATCTCCATGAACGAGTTGAATTTTCAAATCATATGGTTGCCTTGACTGTTTTAGCCAATGTTTAATACCCAAATAATCACCCTGTCCCGATAAACTACTCATTGTCTTATCAATCCTTATTATCAGTGCTGGAAACGCACTGACCTTCCCACGGCCAAAGCCTACCCATCGCCAAAAAGGTAAATGATGCCGACCATGTTATTAAGAAGAAGCCATTCAGCGCCTCTATAGCCGTTATAAAGCGTATATGCCCCACAGGGTGAATATCACCTAAGCCCAACGTTGTATAAATAACACCTGAGTAATATAAATAATTCATTGCTCCACCTATTGGTGCCCCTTTAAAAAACCCCAGATCAAAGGTATTCACTGATAAATTATAAATAAACGAATAAAACCCAATTTCAACAATATGTGCTAAAAACAAAACAAACACAATAAAGAGTACTTTCCCCTGCTTATCCATTTTAATTTGTGACGAGACACTTAACCAAAGTAACACTCGATAGTGAAAAATAAAACTTAATGCAACTAGACCAAAAGAAAGTGCTATAGCTAATAACATAAGGCTCTACTACCCTTCTTCCAGCAAAGAAAGTTCATCATTCTTCAACACCCGGCTGTTCTCCTGTCGTTGAAGAATAAAGCTATAAACGACGGGTAATACTAGAAGGTTGAGTATCGTCACGGTTAACATGCCGCCCAACATCGGTGCAGCAATACGATGGGTAACATCCGACCCCGTCCCACTGCTAATCATGATGGGTATTAAGCCTACCATTGTTGATATTGCTGTCATTGCTACAGGCCGCACTCGTTTTGAGGTTGCATAAAATACCGCATCTTTAATTTCTTCTACGGAAAGCCTTGTATTGCTTATAGAACGGCGTTTACTAACTTCAGCATCAATAAAGCTAAGTACTAGCACGCCAATTTCAGCCGCCATACCGGCTAATGCAATGAAACCAACAGCAACAGCAACAGACATATTGTATCCATTAATATAAATCAACCAAATACCACCAACCAATCCAAATGGAATTGACATCATCACGACAATCGGTTCGATGATATTGCGGAAGTTAAAATACAGTAATAAAAAAATAATGAGTAATGTTACCGGCGCAACAATACGTAACCGTGCTGCAGCCCGTTCCATGTATTCGAACTGCCCAGACCACGTTAGTGTATAACCAGCTGGAATGGTTACATTTTCAGCCAGAATACGTTTTGCTTTAGTGACAAAACCACCAATATCCGATGTGGATATATCAACATAAATCCAAGCGTTCGGTCTAGCATCTTCACTTTTAATAACCGGTGGGCCACGTTGATATTCAATGTCAGCAACCATTGTTAATGGAATTTGAACACCGGTCGGGGTGGGTATCAAAACGCGCTTTAAAGTTTCCAAATCATCACGTAGGCCACGTGGGTAACGCAGATTAACAGGGTAGCGCTCAAGGCCTTCAACTGTTTCTGTGATATTCATTCCACCAATCGCGCTTTGAATAACGTCTTGAACATCACTAATAACCAGCCCATAACGAGCAGCTCTTTCACGGTCAATATTGATATCCAAGTAATACCCGCCAACTGCTCTATCGCCAAAGGCAGAGGTGGTTTCAGGCAATGTCTTCATTGCTAGTTCAATATCTTGCGACACCTTCTGCAATACATTTAAATCTGGACCCGATACTTTTATGCCAATAGGAGTCTTAATACCCGTTGACAACATATCTATACGCGTTTTGATAGGCATTGTCCATGCGTTAGCAACGCCAGGGAAATTTATTGCCTTATCCATTTCAGCCATTAATTCCTTCGTTGTCTTATCAGGATTCGGCCATTCTTCTGTTTGCCTTAACCTAATTGTGGTTTCCATCATTGATAATGGAGCAGCATCGGTTGCAGATTCAGCTCGGCCTATTTTGCCAAAAACATGATGAACCTCTGGAAAAGTTTTCAATATTTTATCGGTTTGTTGAAGCAGTTCCTTCGCTTTTGTAATCGATATACCTGGGAATGTGGTTGGCATATATAAAATATCCCCTTCATCCAGTGGTGGCATAAATTCACTGCCAATTTTTGAATACGGGTAATAGGTAACTGCCAGTAAAGCCAAGGCGATGAACAACGTTACGCTACGTGAGCCCATCGCTATTTTCAATGCGGGGCTATGTAAAGCGTGTAAAGCACGATTTATAGGGTTCTTATCTTCGGCAATTATTTTCCCTCTAAGAAAATAGCCCATCATTACTGGAACCAACGTAATCGCAAGTATTGCTGATGCCGCCATTGCATAGGTAGCTGTAAATGCTAATGGGCTAAATAAACGACCTTCTTGAGCCTGCATGGTAAAAATAGGCAAAAATGATACCGTAATGACTAACAGTGAAAAAAACAGTGCCGGACCCACTTCTCGGCTAGACTCTCCTATTACTTGCCAATGCTCGGTACGAGTTAACTCTCGCCCTTTCTTATCGTTTGCTATAGCCAATTGACTGTGTGCATTTTCCACCATCACAATAGCACCATCTACCATTGTGCCAATGGTAATTGCTATGCCCCCTAACGACATAATGTTTGCATTTAAACCTTGAAAACGCATCACGATAAACGCCATTAAAACACCTAATGGCAATGTAATAATGGCCACAAAAGCAGATCGAGCGTGTAATAAAAATAAGATAACAACCAGACTAACTATCACAAGTTCTTGTAACAATGAGGTATTAAGACTATCAACAGCACGCTCAATTAGGTCGCCACGATCATACACAGGCACAATTTCAACCCCTTCCGGAAGGCCTTCTTTTAATTCATCAAGCTTTTTTCTAACCGCTTGTATTGTAGCAAGAGCATTTTCACCAAAGCGCATAATAACAACACCACCGGCCACTTCTCCTTCACCGTTTAAGTCAACTAATCCTCTACGTAATTCAGGGCCTATTTGAACACGGGCTATGTCTTTTAAACGAACTGGGGTTCCATTTTCATCAACACTGACAGGTATCTTATTAAGATCATCAATTGATTGAATATAGCCCCGGCTACGAACCATATATTCAGTCTCAGCCATTTCTACCAAACGTCCACCAACATCATTATTAGACCTTTTAATGGCCATTTTTACTTTATTCAACGGAATGTTGTAGCGAAGCAGTGCATTTGGATCCACTTCTACTTGATACTGTTTAACATAACCACCAACTGAGGCTACTTCAGCAACACCATTGACGGTTTGTAGTGGGTAACGGAGATACCAATCTTGTAATGAGCGCAGCTGAGCTAGATCATGTTTACCAGTCTTATCTACTAGCGCGTACTCATAAATCCAGCCTACACCCGTTGCGTCTGGACCAAGTGTTGGCGTAACGCCTTGAGGCAAACGACCACTAACATAATTCAGTGATTCAAGAACCCTAGAGCGGGCCCAATACATGTCCGCTCCATCCTCAAATATAATATAAACAAACGACATCCCAAAAAATGAATACCCACGCACTACCTTAGTCTTTGGAACCGCTAGCATAGAAGTTGTTAAAGGGTACGTTACTTGGTCTTCAACAACCTGCGGGGACTGCCCAGGAAACTTAGTGAAAATAATAACTTGTACATCAGACAAATCAGGGAGCGCATCTAAAGGCGCATTTTTATAGGCATAGAGCCCTGTGAGTGCAACGATTACAGTGATTATCAACACCATAAAACGGTCACGTAAAGAGGCACTAATAATGGCATTAATCATTCATATCACCTGCTACAATTGGTGATTTACCCTTCTGATTTTTTTGCTTTATATTACTCAGCATCTTGCTTGTCGCTTCACGTAACTTTGACTCGGAATCAACCAAAAATTGTGCTGACGTTACAACTTCATCACCCTCCTGTATGCCACTAAGTATGGATACCTGCCCATCCGATTCTATGCCAACCTTAACCTTTCTTGGCTCAAACTTATCGGGCTCACGCACCACAAAAATTTGCGCGCCTCCCCCCGACCGTACAACCGCCCCAGCTGGAACAACAATCGAATCTTTACGTACACTAGCTTTGATACTAACGTCTGCAAACATATCTGGGCGCAATAATAATTCAGCATTATCAAAGACCATTCGAACTTTAGTGGTTCGTGTTTTTGGTTCTGCATAGGGGTAAATATAGGACACTATTCCTGTAAAGCGCCTACCTGGGGCTGACGCTAATGTCATTTCAACTTCATCCTCAAGTTTCACCCACGGTAATTCGTATTCATAAACGTCCGCATAGACCCAAACCTGATTCAGGTCAACTAACATGTACAGCTCTGTCTTTGGCGTGACAAACTGCCCCTGTCTTGCGCCAATATTAATCACCGTGCCTGCAGTTGAAGTATGAATATGAAGACCCTTCTTTATTTTTTTAGTTCGTTCCAATGCCTTTATCTGATGTTCTGGCACATCTAAAAAACCAAGCCTTTCACGAGAGCTTTTTACAAGTTCTTGCGCGCCTGTCCTTATTTGTTCAAAGGGACTTTTTTCTAATGCCGCTAAATTACTTAACGCTAACAAATATTCCTGTTGGGTTGACACCAATTTTGGAGAATAAATAGTCAATAAAATATCATCTTTTTTTACTAGCTCACCTGTCTTATCAACCCTAACATTCTCAACCCAACCCTCAACTTTTGGGTGTATTCTAACCATCCTTTCTTCATTAAAACTAACCAATCCAACAGCGCGCACAGTTCGTCCTAACGCCATCTTTTTAGCAAATGCAGTCCGTACGCCAATGTTTTGAACAACGACCGGATCAATTTTCACCATACCCGCAACATCACTCTGTTCTCCATCAGCATAAACAGGAACATAATCCATTCCCATGTTGTCTTTAGCAGGTACAGGAGATGTCACTTCTGGGTTCATTGAATTTCTATAAAATAAAATCTCCCTTCCCTGTTCACCAACATTGCCTTGTTCTATATTGTTGCTTGATAATTGGTATCCAACACCCACACCAATAGCCAACATTAAGATTCCAATTACTAATTTAGCCTTACTCATTAATTACTTCCTCACCTGTTGCGGCTTCTAATCTGGCTAACGCCTGTTTTGCATCACTCAATGCTTTCCAATATTGCAATTCATAATTAAAAAGCGTTATTTGGCTTCTAATAAGGTTTAGAAAATCAACCTCACTGACTTGATACCCAGCCAGCATAGAACTAACTGTTTGTTGGGCTTGCGGAACAATACCTGTGCCAAACAAAGAAAACTGCTCCTTGGCCTGCATATAGTCCGTTACGGCCGAACTAATCTCTCCGCGAACGACGCTCTTTTGATCCGTGAATTCGTAACGAATTTTTTGTAATTCGTAACTTTTTTGATTGACCGCTTTAGACTGTTTACTATCAGCATAAAAAGGAATTTTTATACCCACCATCAGTGACAAGAAATTAGACCTTGAGCCCCCAACAAAAGGCGTGTTATCTCCCGTTCTATCACCATAAGTCATGCCCAATTTAAAGTCTGGGTAGTAGTCACGATTTGCTAAATCTAAACGTGTTTTTGCACTCTTAATTTTTACTCTTACTTGTTTTAGCACAGGTCGTTTTAAGTCAGCCGCCTCATACAACTGTTGCTCCATAGGAAGGCTCAGTAATTTCTTTGATACTTGATTGGGTAAAAGCAACGTATCCTTGGCAGGCTGGTCCATCAGAATATTAAGGCGAATAGCTTGGTTCCGGCGAATAGCCTTTACCTTGATTTCTTGATCAAGCAATTTAGATAACTCCAGTTGAGACAACAATACATCTTGTTGAAGCCCTTTCCCGGTTTCATATTTTACTTTGGCAATAGTAATAAATTGCTTTAATAATGATTTATTAATCTCAATTGTTTCCAGTGCACGATCTAAGTAATACAGTTGCCACCAGTTACTTTTCACTTTTTTTATTAATTGCAGCCTAACTTCATCAACCAAATGCCCCGCACCTATTGCATCAAATTGTGCTGCTTCTTCTTTTAGCCCAAGTTTTCCAGGAAAAGGTAACTCTTGACTAAAACCAATTTGAACCTGAGTCATCGGTTCCTGGTCTCTAGCGAAGGTATCCGTTGGAAAATTCATGGCATTAAAACTAATCGTCGGGTCTGGTAATGACCCAACTTGCGATGGCACTTCGCCAAAAGCCTTATAACGTTCTTTCATCTGAGCAAGATTTGGGTTATCTCTTACTGCTATAGCAACGGCTTGCATTTCAGTTAATACTAAATCATCTACCTGCTCCCCTGCCTGTAGGATATTGGCGTTTAACGAAACCAAAACGACAAGCATGCTACTAGCCCAGCGTCTGGGCGTAAAACCATTGACTCTTAAATTACGATTATCAAACTTCATAAATATTCCTAACCATGCCCCTAAATATAGCTTAAATGCAGAATGGATGCGAGGCCAAAATTCTCCAGACCCGCAACCTACAGAAATTCACCGACCTGGCGGTGGTTTATGACAACTCCACGGTTTATGTTTTGCATTATCTTTTATATTGTCATCCACAAACCGATAATAACCTTCTTTTAAGTCAGTCCACCAATCGTGGCTAATATCCACTCCGTGCTTTTCAAATATCTCTTCAATTCCCTGAATACCTACTCTTGATGCATCGTAGGCCAAATTTATAACCTGTGACTTTTCATCAAATGACACGCCATCCAAACCATATAATTGATCAATTTCCTCTATCGTCGCCTTGATATTTTTAGGTGTTGTATCTTCAAGTTTTAAGTGACGAACGACCAAATTAACTTCTGATACACCCAATCTATGCTCTTTTTTACTCATAGTTTCTCTCCTAATAGCCTAAATTCTTTAATATCTCCTCATATTCTTCTTTGCATATTTCACCGTTTGCATAACGTTTATCTAGAATCTTCTTTGCCGGTATACCCTCACTTTTATCCTGCAATGACAACCTCACATTTGTGACTATTAAAACGATCAATAGCAGCAACCAAAGCAGCAGATTGATAGCCAACCATCCAGTCCAGTTTTCATCATCCATCATCACCTCATTGAAAAACTGTCGGGCCGTGCACAGCCCGACAACTATTCACTCTCACATCCTTAATATTTTCGTTATTACTTTTCTCTTAATTCTGACCGATTAACGACCTGAACCACCCTCTGTAATAGAGTTTTCAAAAGCTAGATCTTGTGCTTCAGCACTGTAATCCATCATTTGAACCATCATTGTTTGCATCATCTTGATACGCTCTTCTAACAAGCCTACGCGGGTCGTCAGGTTCACAGAAGATTTACCTCCGTCGCCAATCATATGCATACCTTTTTGCATACTTTGCATATGATCTTTCATCATTTTGTGACGTTTAGTAGGGTTCTTTTCTTGTTTAATATCTGCCATTAGTTTTTGCATATCCTTCATATGATCATGCATCTGCATTTGCATCTGGCTGCTGCCATGTTTACCTTGTTTATGGTCACTTCCAGCATATACAGGGGCTGATAGAGCTGCGGTTAGTGCAATTGCTGTTATTAATTTTTTAATCTTTATTTCCTCATTTTGTGGTTAATGGCTCTGTATTGAACCGTGGTACCCATGCGGGTACTTCTTCCATGTATTGGCGATATTCATCACCAAACTCTGATATCGCTATTTGCTCTTCTCGCTTAGCGAGTCGAACGTAAACAGCAACTAAAATCGGTAACATGATCAATGTCGAAATCGTTGGCCACTGCAACCAAAACCAAACATGATCATGATCATGATCATGATAAAAACAACGTACTTACGAATCATTGATTTTCTAGCACCTTGATTGAGTCCATTCAATTAGAAAAAGTTTCTCTGATATAGCCTAACGCTGCTGATAATTCCGCATCAGAAAGGCTGCTATTACCTCCTCGCGCAGGCATTTGCATGCTGCTATTGGGGCTCTGGAAACCATTAATTATGTTATTGAGCAATTGAGCATCCGTTTTCGTTAAAGGCCCCATTTTATTTGTAAAATCAGGCACACCAGGTAACGCCCCCTTCCCATTAGCACCGTGACAGGCCATACAATTGCTTTGGTATATCTTTTCTCCTGATATCGCAGACGATGACGCCACCTTTTTAATAGTGGGCTTAACAGTTGTTGTATTTGCACTTGATATGGGTGCATTTGAAGCCTGTAAAAAAGCCAAAATATCACGCGTTTCTTGCCCGGTTAATCCTGCTCGTACCCGCATATGAAAAACTGTGGTCTTCCATTGATCATCTCGTAGCTCTGTCGGACTACGCATAGAATGACAACGCATACAGTTTTCAGACCACGCTTTACTTCCTCGAGAGAAATCGCCTGCTTTTGGGTCACTCTCCTCTTCTGACGCAAACACGACAGGGGACAACAGTCCAAAAAACAAAATCAAACAGGCCATAAAACCAACTTTATGGGTATATTTTTTATTTAAAATAATCATCTTTACTTCTCCTTAGTTAGCTAGAAACCATATGCCATTTGCAATAGGAACCGGTCATCATCTGAAAGATTCCCGCTTTCTCCATCATTAAATTCATAACTAAACTTACCTATAAAGTTATTCGTAAACAGGTAGTTTGTTCCAAGTGCCCATTGGCTTTGATCTTGGCTGTTGTGTGGTGAGTCAAAATCTGTATAACGCGTAACCAGCTCCAATTTGGTGTTTTTAACTCTATAAGAACCTTGCGTATACCATGTTTCCCAGACTGCACCAGTTGATGCAGCAGTTCCTTCAGTAGCTGAGCCAACTTTTGTTTCGACATATTCACCACGTAACTGGAATGATCCTAGTAGCCAATTAAAATCAGCGCCTATCACATCATAATCACGCGCACCTTCAAGGCTTAACAGATCACTGTCTCCATCTTCAACAGAGGTAACCGTTGCCTTACCTGTTGCAGCAGAAAACCCAATTTCTAGATCCGCGAACGGCAATATACCAATGCGACCACCATAGGCCTTTTCTCCATCTCCATCACTACCAAAACCTTCAGCCTCTACACCATCTAATTCGTACTCACCGTCTTCAAACTCTGCTTTTAACTCAGGTCCGTTACCTACATAAAAAGCGTAGTTAGTTCGCACACTCCCGATTGGGAAGCCACCGCGTAATTGCACACCTACTTCCGATACGGGTGCTGCGCCATCATGCCCAAATCCTGGAGGTGCTGAAGGTAACTTGTTTATCCATGAAGGATGTACGTTTTGGCGAAATTGACCAATTGGGCTCAAAAATTTACCGGCAACCAATGTCGTATAATCATTTACAAACCAGTCAATAGTCAGATATTCCATCGCCACATCTGTCTCACCATTGTCGCCAACACCAAATTCCAATTCAGCTTCTAGCATCACCAAGTCACGGTACTGAAAATGGAATATGGGTGCGAAAGTACCCGTATTAAAACTTCCATCTTCTGATTCTGCATCTGAATACCCAACATCCGCATAACCGGCAAAGTGAACCTGTGTATCAGGTGAGCGCCATTCGTTGGCCTCTGAAACTTTGTTCTCTACCACCCGAACCTCTTGTTTTGTTGCACTATTAGCCAATTGACTCTTAAGCTTGTTCATCTCAATTTGCATCTGCTCTAATCGCTGCGCCAATTCTTCGACACTTGGTGCCGCTATTGCTGTATTGCACAGCGCAGAACCTACGATACCAATTGATATCATTTTTGAAAATTTTCTCATAATTAGTTCCTATTTTTAGTATTGGCGAACCCCACTTGGGTTCGCCAATATACAATGGATAATGTCCAGCCAATAAGTTCTATTAACGAACTGAACCACCTTCAGTAATAGAATCTTTAAAGGCACGATCTTCTGCTTGAGCACTATAATCCATCATTTGAACCATCATCGCCTGCATCATTTTGATGCGCTCTTCTAACATACCTACGCGGGTATCCAACTTCACAGGTGACATATCTCCATTGCCCATCATGTTCATACCTTTTTGCATACTTTGCATATGATCTTGCATCATTTTGTGTCGTTTAGCAGAGCTCTTTTCTTGTTTAATATCTGCCATTAGTTTTTGCATGCTTTTCATATGGTCATGCATCTGCACCTGCGTTTGATTGCCACTCTTATTACTACTATGCTGATGAGCGTCAACTGCAAAAACAGGGGTTGATAGTGCTGCAGTTAATGCAATTGCTGTTATTAATTTTTTCATCTTTTTTCCTTATGTTGTTATAGTTAGTTCTGTTTTAAACCTAGGTACCCATGCGGGTATTTCTTCCATATATTGGCGATATTCATCACCAAACTCTGATATCGCTATTTGCTCTTCTCGCTTAGCGAGTCGTACATAAATAACGACTAAAATTGGGAACATGACCAGTGTTGGGATCGTTGGCCATTGTAACAAAAAACCGAACATAATCATGATAAAAGCAACATACTGGGGGTGACGGCAACGCGCATACCAGCCCGTTGTTGCTAAAGAGCGGGACTGTTGCGCGGTATGCAATACACTCCAGGCGGCCGACAGCAAAATGAAGCCCAATATAATTAAGACATTACTAGCAATATGTAAGGGGTCAAAATGAGGGTTACCCTCAAATCCCAGCAGGGTATGAAGTAGATGGCCATTGTTGTGGGCCATGAAGTTGATTTCTGGAAAAGTCTCGGCCAACCAACCTGATAGAAAATATATCGTTAATGGAAAGCCATACATTTCCGTAAATAGAGCAACAATAAAAGCTGAAAAAGCTCCTAGGCTGCGCCAATCTGATTTGGACTGCGGCTTAGTAAAACTGAAGGCAAAGAAGATGAAAATCGCAGAGTTCAATAACACCAACATCCAAAGCCCATAACCTGATTCACCGTGCATGGTCATTCTCCTTACGAGGTTGCGGATCAGATTGTTTCTTACCTTCCTCAACACCCCGACGATAAGCTTCTTCTTCCGCGTCCTTCGACTCACCAGTATCACGATGTTTATGACCACCGTGTCCGCCATGACCTCCATGCATAAACACATGCATCAGCGGACATAACGCTAGAAGCAAAAACGGCAACCACTGGAATAAATGTTGTCGGTGTTCCACCAGTAAAAAATAACTGGCCACCCCTATCATCACGATAGATGCAAGTCCATTCGATGTAAGCCAGAAAGACCGTTGTTTATTCGCCACGACTCACCTCGAAGTACTTAAATTCACTTGCAACGGCAAGGGATTGTTCATGTACCCAGAACAACTCATCGACCGATGTGATTTCTACGAGCCCTTCACTCTCGGCACCAACATCGGCCGTCTGCATAATTAATGTTGCAATACGGCGGGCATGGCTTATCACCGGTGTAAATCACAATTTGAACATGATCAACTAAATGGTCTTTTGAGTACGTATTGCTATAGTTGCCGCGCCCTTTGACTGCATGTACGGTAAATCCTGTTACACCGTGTACTTCAAGTGCTTTTTCAACCTTAACCCACTGTAATTCATCAATGATCGCGGTTATTTTTTTAATCGGCATATCAAACTCCTATATAAAATATATTAATCGACCAACAACGTGCCACGGTACATCTGCATCTGGCAGTGAAAGGCGTATTCGTCTTTGGTGCAGCTATAGCAATATTACTCAACACCGAGCTTACAAAGCCCTATTGATATTATTTGCACTCAATTTATAAGTTTTCATCAACTCTCTCCTTTATAGATTTATAGATTTATAAATGTATAAATGAAACTTTGGAAAATGCTTGGCGATTAACCAAGCACTTTCCTACATAATTCCAAATGACTTACTACTTATGCTCTTCCTTATGGTCATGCCCTTCTGCTTTTTTCTCTACATCTGCGTCTTCACCCGTTGGCATAACTTTTTTAGTGGGCGCGGAAGATAAGCCTTTTTGCTTTCTATGATCATGCAAAACTGCCTTTGCTTCTTCAGCCTGTTCAGAGCTAGAGTTTTCCTGATCCTCGTGCTTATCCATCTTATCAGCAACGGCCACCAAAGAAATATTCATTAAAAACACGCCTATAATTGTCACAAATAATTTTTTCATTGTCTTATCCTTACTTTTTTTAAAATATGGCTATATTCCAAGCCACCGCACCCCTCATGGGCGCCTTTCATTTTATCACGATATCCATCACCAGAGTTTGAAATCATTATTAATCCATATATCCTTTATTTCTCTTATCAACCTCACATAAAAAACATTACTCTACTCTACTATCAATGTGCCCTTATACATCTGCATCTGGCAGTGGAAGGCGTATTCACCTTTATCCATTGCTGGCAAAATGATGGACTTCATCTTTTTAAGTGGTAATTCTTCACTGATATTAAAATCAGGAAACAACACCATTTCTGCACAAGGCGATGCATCCTTTCGCAAGAACTGAATATTGACCTGTTGGCCTGATGCAACCTTTAGTCTAGAAGGTTGGTATGTACCATTCTCAACGAGCACGGTGATACCTTGCTCCGAAATACTCACTTCTTTGGGTTTATATAACCAAAACCACCACACAATGAGAGCAATGAGTAGAATCCCTAACGTATTAATAATTAACATATTTACGTACTCCTTTTAATGTTCTTGTGGTTTAAATAAACGCAGACGATTAGCATTACTCACCACGGTAAGTGAAGACAAAGCCATCGCTGCACCGGCAATAACGGGATTTAATAAAATGCCAAAAATGGGATAAAGCACACCTGCTGCGAAAGGTACACCCGCCACGTTATAGATAAAGGCACCAAATAAATTCTGTTTGATATTGCGTAACGTGGCTTTACTTACCGCTATCGCATCCGCCAAACCATGTAAGGAGCCTCTCATTAGCGTGATATCGGCACTTTCTATAGCAACATCGGTACCCGTACCGATGGCAAAGCCAACATCTGCTAAAGCCAATGCCGGCGCATCGTTAATACCATCGCCAGTCATGCCAACAGTTTCATTTTGCTTTTGTAACTCTGCTACTTTTTTGGCTTTATCTTCTGGCAATACTTCGGCAAAAAACTCTGTAATCCCTACCTTTTTTGCCACCGCTGCTGCTGTTGCTCGGTTATCACCCGTCAACATCACCACACGAATACCGTTTTGCTGTAATCGTTTAATAGCCGAGATTGAGTCTTCTTTAATCGGGTCTGCCACCGCGATAACAGCAGCTAGACTCCCATCAATTACAAAGTACATCGGCGTTTTGGCCTCCGCTGCCATTTGCTGGGCAATTTCAACCGCAGCAGCATCAACGGTAATATTTTTATCGTGCATCAACTTTTCATTACCGAAAAGTAAAGAAAGGTCTCCTACCACCCCTTCCACACCATGCCCTGAAATAGCAGCAAAATTTTCAACTTTCTCAGGCATTAATCCGCGTTCGGCGGCTGATTCAACTATAGATAGGGCTAATGGATGCTCTGAACCTGCTTCCAGACTGGCCGCTAGTTGAAGCACCTCATCTTCATCATCAGATCCATTTATTAAATGAATATTGGTGACTTTGGGTGCTCCCAGCGTAATGGTGCCGGTTTTATCAAGGATCATCGCGGTAATTTTAGAGGCCGTTTGCAACGCTTCTCCATTACGAATCAGCACGCCCGCTTCTGCAGCCTTACCCACACCGACCATCACTGACATCGGAGTAGCCAAGCCGAGGGCACAAGGGCAAGCAATAATCAGTACAGTAGTTGCCGAAACAATGGCAAACGCAACGGCCGGTTCAGGCCCAACGTTCAACCACACCAATGCGCTGACAACCGCCACAATCATCACAACCGGTACAAAATAAGCGGAGATTACATCAGCCAATCGGCCAATAGGTGGTTTTGAATTTTGCGCACGCTTGACCATCTTGATAATTTGCGCGAGCGCCGTGTCCTTACCAACATGAGTGGCTTTAAAAATAATGGAGCCATTTTTATTGATCGAGCCAGCAACCACTTCATCACCTTCATGCTTCTCAACCGGCATCGGTTCACCGGTCAACATGGATTCATCAATTGCAGACTGTCCGAAAACCACCACACCATCGACAGGTATTTTTTCACCTGGCCGAACGCGTACTTTGTCATTTAACAGCACCTGCTCAATCGAAATATCAATATCTTGGTTATCACGAATAACGCGTGCTGTTTTTGGCTGCAGACCGATGAGCCTTTTTATCGCCTCACTGGTGCG
This sequence comes from Cycloclasticus zancles 78-ME, assembly GCF_000442595.1. Classification (NCBI taxonomy): domain Bacteria; kingdom Pseudomonadati; phylum Pseudomonadota; class Gammaproteobacteria; order Thiotrichales; family Piscirickettsiaceae; genus Cycloclasticus; species Cycloclasticus zancles. Next base: position 1,322,235 of record NC_021917.1, read on the forward strand.
ACCTCGCGCCTTCACCTCAAGTGCCAAGCCAAGGTCAATCAAACCAATGATCATGGCAGTGGCTTCAAAATAGACGTGTCGGGCCATTTCAGGAAGCGCGAGCGGAAAGAACACAACAACCATTGAATACAACCACGCAGTACCGGTACCCAAGGCAATTAATGTATCCATGTTAGCGCTGTGATTGGCAAAGGATTTCCATGCACCGACATAAAAATGCTTGCCTGAAATATACATAACAGCTGCGCATAACAAGCCGATGACTAACCAAATACCACGTTCTAGCGTGGTATCCACCGTCATAGGACCACCGGCCACACTGTAGATCATTAACGGTATACCAAGACCCAGTGCAATAGTCATTTCACGCATCAGGCGCTTATAATATGCCTCATCTGCCTGCTCTTTTTGATCCAGTAATTCGTCTTCTGAGTTTGCTTCGCTGATCCTGGCGTTGTATCCGGCTCCCTCAACCGCTTTAACAAGAGCTTCTGTCGTCACGTTACCCTCAACGGTTACAGTCCGTTGAGCAAAATTCATCACCGCATCACTAACGCCAGAAACCTGTTTCAGCGCTGTTTCAATTTTCCCAACACAACTGGCACAGCTTGCACCTTCAATGATTAACTCGTTTAAGGTTAAGTTATTTTCGGCATTCATTTCTGTTTCTTGCATACTGTTACTCCTTTCCAGATGAAGCATTAAACCCTTCAATCAGGTGACAAATCATATGGCCTGTTGGGGCTTTATTTGGCTTGGTTTGCCATTCGCCAATCGCTGACTTCATTCGGATTCTAAGCGCCAGAGTTTGCTGAAAAACCTCCTCTGTTTCTTCAAGGCGTTTCTCCAAAATCACCCTGACTAAAGGACAAGCGGTCTTACCCTTAGCTGCTTCTGTTAGTATTTGATCGATATCGTTAACCGAAAAACCCAACTTCCTAGCGCTCAGAATGAAACGCAATCGATGTTGGTCATCTACTCCATAGTGTTTATAGCCATTCGTCTCACTCTTAACAGGCGACAAAAGCCCAACACGCGTGTAATAACGCACAGTGTCTGGAGTTGTTTTCATTTCTTTAACCAATTCACTTACTTTCATTGCAACCTCTCCGTTTGAAGAAATACTTCAGAAAACACAGGTTTAAAACCTGAGAGTAAAACCTCTTTCAAAAATAGCCTACACCTGTGTCTTGGACACAGGTCAAGCACATATATAGCAGAGCCGTTTTCTTTCATTACTTAATGTCCACTGTCTGGAACATCCCCGCTTCAAAGTGCCCTGGTACATTGCAGGCAGCTGGTTTACCCACTGCACTGCCTTCTGAATCATGCCGGTGGTTCTCTCCATGATCATAGGGAGAGCCTCCACCAGCAAAAGCTGTTACTGAAATAGCTCCGCTTAGCAGTACCAAGATAAAAATAAATTTAATAGCCATTATTTGATCTCCTTTAATCAATCTGTTTGTTTAAATATTGTCTGTTTTCAATTAACAAAATCAGTGATTTTTCCTTTTCAATGTGCTTGCTTCACTACTTGATCAATTGATGTTTTACGCCATAGATAATAAATAGCTGGAACAACGACAAGCGTAAGCACGACCGCGCTGACCATCCCGCCTACCATGGGCGCAGCTATACGGCTCATAACTTCCGAACCTGTGCCAGTGCCGTATAAAATTGGCAATAAACCGGCCACGATAGCGGCAGCAGTCATCATCACTGGGCGTATACGCATACCTGCACCGTGTAACACGGCACTTCGCAAAGTTCCTTCATCGGGCGAAGAGCCTTTCTCCTGACACTCTTCCAGCATTTGCACGTAGGATTGATTGAGATACACCAACATAATCACGCCAATCTCTACTGCCACACCGGCCAATGCGATAAAGCCAACCCCAACAGCAACAGAAAAGTTAAAACCCTGTATGTACATCAACCAGATACTACCCACCATTGCTAATGGTAATGTTCCCAAAATAATCCCCACTTCAACGAAGTTACGAAAATTCATGAATAACAAAACGACAATAATGCCCAGAGTTAACGGCACCACGTAGGTCAACTTTTCCTTGGCACGCTGCATATATTCGTATTGCCCCGACCAACTTATGGCGTAACCGGCTGGCAATTTGAGTTGCTCTGCGACTACTTTTTGTGCATTTTCTACATAGCTGCCAATATCAACACCTTCGATGTCGATAAAAGACCAACCATTAAGTCGCGCATTCTCACTTTTAATCCCCGGAGGGCCGTCTTCAACGAAGACATTAGCCACATCTCCTAGGGGTATGCGCTGGCCACTGGGAGTCACTATCGGCAGCAGAGACAATTGCTCAGGCGAGTTTCGATAATCCTGCGGATAACGAATATTGATCGGATAACGTTCCAGCCCTTCTACGCTCTGCGACACATTCATGCCACCAATTGCCGTAGCAACAACCTGTTGCACATCGGCAATATTAAGACCATAACGCGCCGCTTTTTCTCGCTGTATATCCACCTTGATATAACGCCCTCCCGCAACACGTTCGGAATACACCGAGGCAGTACCTGGAACATCCGCAAGAATGGTTTCCAGTTGTTGGCCTATCGCTTGTATCTCAGATAACTTCGGTCCTGATATTTTGATACCAACCGGTGTTTTGATCCCTGTAGCCAACATATCAATACGGGTTTTGATCGGCATTACCCATGCATTGGTAACACCGGGCAATTTCACCAACGCATCCAGCTCTTTTTTAAGACTTTCAGAGGTTACGCCTTCGCGCCATTGATCTTTAGGCTTCAACTGAATAAAGGTTTCAATCATGGTCAGCGGCGCAGGATCGGTCGCCGTTTCCGCCCGCCCTACCTTACCGAAAACCGTTTTCACTTCTGGAACAGTGCGGATTAATTTATCGGTTTGTTGCAACAACTCACGTGCCTTGCCAATTGAAATGCCAGGATAAGTCGTTGGCATATACATCAAATCACCTTCATCCAGTGGAGGAATGAATTCGCTGCCAATTTTGTCCAACGGCCACAAGCCAACTGCAAACACCAACAAGGCCAGCGATAACGTTGTTTTGGGGAAACTGAGAACTTTCTTCAAAACCGGCATATAACCGGCTGTCAGCAATCGATTAACCGGGTTTTTGTGCTCGGGTAACACTTTCCCACGAATGAAATAGCCCATCAGCACAGGCACCAGCGTTATTGCTAATGCTGCCGACGCCGCCATTGCATAGGTTTTGGTAAACGCAAGCGGTGAGAACATCCGTCCTTCCTGAGCCTCCAAGGTAAATACCGGAACAAAACTGACGGTAATAATGAGCAAACTGAAAAATAGTGCAGGCCCTACTTCACTTGCAGACTCGGCCACAATTTGCCAGCGGTTTTCCCGAGTTATAGGCGTTCGTTCCATATGTTTGTGCATGTTTTCAATCATCACAATGGCGCCATCAATCATGGCTCCTATAGCAATCGCAATTCCACCCAAAGACATGATATTGGCGTTCAAGCCTTGCATATACATAACGGCAAAGGCTGCCAAAATACCAACGGGTAAACTGAAAATAGCTACCAGTGATGAGCGCACATGAAATAGAAAGATGATACAAACTAGGGCAACGACAGCAAATTCTTCCAACAACTTAAAGCTTAGATTTTCGACTGCACGTTCTATCAAGCCACTACGATCATAAACAGTGACGACCTCTACGCCTTCGGGTAAGCCTTTTTTAAGCTGCTCCAGTTTCGCCTTTACGCCATCGATGGTTTTTTGTGCATTTTCACCGAAGCGCATCACAATAATGCCGCCGACAGTTTCACCCTCACCATTGAGTTCAGCAACTCCACGACGCATTTGCGGACCTGTACCAATTTCGGCAACATCTTTGAGTAACAAGGGTGTTCCGTTTTTATTAACGCCTAACGGAATATTGCCAAGGTCGCTAACATTTTTTATATATCCTGTGGCCCGCACCATGTATTCGGCTTCTGCCATCTCAACCACTGACGCACCGATTTCCTGATTGCCACGCTTGATGGCGGTCTGAATCAAAGAAAGCGGAATACCAAACGCGCGTAACTTATCGGGATTAACTTTTACTTGGTACTGCTTGACCATACCGCCCAGAGCTGTGACTTCGGAAACGCCAGGAACCGTTTGCAGCTCATATTTCAAGAACCAGTCTTGCAAACTGCGCAGTTGGCTAATGTCATGCTTACCGGTTTTGTCTTGCAGTGCATACAGGTAAACCCAGCCTACTCCCGTCGCATCTGGCCCCAATTGTGGCCTCGCATTCGCGGGTAACGATGGAGCGACCTGACTGAGGTACTCCAGTACACGAGAACGCGCCCAATAAAGGTCAGTGTCCTCATCGAAGATCACATACACAAAGGAATCTCCAAAAAACGAATAGCCCCTAACGGTTACTGCGCCAGGCACCGACAACATCGCCGTCGTCAACGGGTAGGTAACTTGGTCCTCCACCACCTGAGGTGCCTGCCCAGGATACGTTGTTTTAATAATCACCTGAACATCAGAAAGATCAGGCAAGGCATCAACCGGTGTGTTTTTTAATGAAAACAAACCAGCGCCAACCAGAATAGCAGTCGCGAGCAATACGAAAAAACGGTTACTGACCGACCAACGAATTATTGAAGCTATCATCTGTATGACCCTTAGTTATTCACATGACTGCTGGATGGTTCGGCAGGCATCTGGTGTTGGCTGTGATCCATTGGAGCCGGTGTTTCAGCATCAGGCAGGCGCACATTCACAACTTCAACATTGCCTCCTGCTACCTTTTGGATCTCTATTTGCAAGTTCATTCCTTCTTTTAATCGGCTAAAATCAACTGATTGAGAAACGATAAAATCCATCGTCATCTCAGGCCAATCCCATTCAGGTATCGCTCCGTGCGTCACATTTACCATTCTGTGATTTGCCATCAGGCTATTAACCTTTGCCTCTGTCCAAGCTGAAACGTCTTTAACTGTCACATCATCATTACTTTGATTATTCATGCGCTTGAAATCAGATGTCTTGCTGGATTCAGAATCGAGAAGATACTGTGCCGAGGTCACGACACGCTCACCCTCTTTCACCCCTTCCAGAATCTCAGCAGACTGACCATCTAAACGCCCCAGCTTGACTTTTATGGACTTAAAACGACCTTCACCAAGCGCAAGTACAATGCGATTAACATTACCCGTGCGAATAACGGCTTCTGTAGGAACAAGCAAGGTGTTTTCTGTGTTTTTCGCGTGAATAACGACCTGGGTAAACATATTCGGCTTTAACATGTCATTCTCGTTGTTGAAACGCAGCCTGACTTTTACCGTCCGAGTTTTAGGATCTAATGTGGGGTACACGTAATCCACAGCACCCTGCCACATTTTTCCTGGCAAATAATCAAGCGACATGGAGACAAGGTCGCCTACGACAACGCCAGATGCCTGGCGTTCAAATACTTCTGCTTCCACCCATACTTGGTCTAAGGTACCGATTGACATTAAGGTTGTACCGGGCTTAACGAAAAAACCCTGACGGATATTTAGGTTGTCGATCACCCCGCTTTGCGGCGCAAAAAAGGTAATCAATTGCTTAACTTTTTTGCTTCTCTTTAATTCCCTGATCGCACTCCTTGGCAGTTGTAAGGCGCTTAATCTTTCTTCTGCAGCTTTAATCAAGCGTTGATTTTTTCTATCCATCGCTATAATCAACTCTTCCTGAGCATTGACAAGCGCCGGCGAGTAAATTTCGTAAAGTGGCTGACCTTGTTTTACTGGGTCACCTGCAGCCTTGATATAAAGCTTTTCGATCCAACCCTCCACTCTTGGGTGAATATGAACCAATTGATCCTCATCATATTGCACATAACCGACCGTTTTTATTTCCATATGCAGGCCTTTACGCTGCACCTTTACAGTACGCACCCCGAGGTTATTAACCACCTCGGGGGAAATCTTGATGGTTCCAGGTCCCGCATCTGGGCCACCACCTTCATCTGCATACACGGGAATCAGATCCATCCCCATCGGGGATTTACCCGGCTTATCACGCTTGTAGTTTGGATCCATCGGCGCGACCCAATGTAAAGGTTTTTTCTCGCCACCCGCCGAGGCTTTATCTGATGAAATTCCGGTCGGCTGACCTAAAAAACTATAAGCGCCTATCGCAAGCGCTGCACCCATAACGGCACCCACAACCAGCGCGCCTGTCGTATTAATTTTCTTGCTCATTTGTTCTCTCCTGGGCGACGATTACTGGCCATAGCTACATCAGCGCTCCGTATAAAAAAATAGTTCAATTGAATAATGGTTTTTTGCCTGTCCACATCAATGCTCAATGCATCAATCTCGGCATTTAGTTCCGCAATGCGAGCACGAACCACTTCGGCAAAATCACCGTCGTCATTGGTATAAGCGGTGAGCGAAGCTTCCGCCTGTTCGTACATCTGCGGCAGTAATTCCTGCTGAAACAGCTGCTGCCGTTGATTTAACCGAAGCAACTGTGCCTTCGCTGTTTCAAAAGAAGCGATCAGCTTTCTGAGCAGAAGCCACTTCTCGGTTTTCACTGATTCTGTCTGGGATACTGCAGATTCAACCTGCTTGTCCTGTCGGTTATCAGTGAAAAGTGGTAAATCAAAGGTCACGCCCACTGAAAAAAGATCGGCACGATCATTTCCCATTGGATCATTGTCACGATAACCGTAACTGGCATTAACCCCCCATTCGGGTTTGTACTTTTGTTGCGCCAGTTCAATACCGCTGCGACTTGCCTTGATTTTCTGATCCAGCCCCATCACCACCGGATGATCAGTAAAGTAATCAAATAATATCTGTGGATCAGTTTCCTTTGTCCCATTATAAAGTTGCGGATTAATTAACGCGGTGTCTGGTAGTCGTCGTGCCAGCAGCAAATCAGACGACAGCACTTGATTTTCAATCAGACTATTCTGCGAGTAATTATCAACAAAATAGTCACTCAGCCATTCATAAAGCCGCTGCTTGAACATATCCTGTTGCTGGTTCAACTTTGTAAGCCGATCATCTAGGCGCGTCAGTTCAAGTTGGGCACGAACGATATCTTGCATCCTAGTTCTGCCCAATGCTGACGAGTAACTGGCTTCCGCAACGTCTGCCAATTGCTCAAACAGGGCGCGCTTGTTATTGATCAAGGCAATACTTTCTTGTGCTTTATAGGCATCAAGCCACAGATGACTCACCGTCACAGTCACTTTGGCCTTCCGATCTTGGCGTTGATAGGGGTATTGAGTACCCATCAATTCAAGCTGCGTTTTCCTGATCGCCAGACTGTCTCCTCGTGGAAACATTTGTGATACACCCACCTTGAACTGGGTCATTGCCTCCTGTCCAAAGTCAAAAGTATCCGTCGCCAAATTAGCCAAACCGAGCGACACCTTCGGATCGGGTAGCGTACCGGCCGCAACACTCATTGATTCAACCGCATTTTGTGAGTGCTGATTCCCAGCCAACCAGGGGTCGTTTAGTTTTGCCGCCTTGACGGCCTCTTCCATAGTAAATTCGTGACTTCCTTTTTTTACTAGTTCCGCAGCATTGGCGGACATTAAGCTTATACCCAATATACCCAACACTAGTACAGACCTAACGTTGCACATGGAATATGGGTGAAATTTACAATTTGCCATTAATACTGTTCCTCTTGTGAATTAACCGAAACATAGGTTTCTGAAGAACCATCTGACTTAAGCAAAAGCACCTTATAAGCCGTAAATTTATTTCTGTACTCCATACCCGGAGTTCCAACAGGCATCGCAGGTACCGATAAGCCTATCGACCCTTTAGGTTTTTCCCGTAAGAATTTCTTGATAAATTTGGATGGAACATGGCCTTCAAATACATAGCCGTCTTTTGAAATAGCGGTATGACAAGATTGATAAGGTTTTTGTATACCGCGGCTTATTTTTAGAGCCGACAAATTACGGTCATTGAGCGCATTTACCTCAAAGCCATTTTTTTTGACATGCCTGATCCACTTACTACAGCACTTGCAGCTAGGACTTTTATATACCGTTAGCTCAGTTGGGCCGAGGTCAGTTGATACACTTCCCCCATCAGCCATTACACTCATTGAGTAGAAAGAAACGATGGCAAATACCACCATAGAAATAAATATTAATCGCCTAAGCAAGCGTTGATAAATAAACATATTGCGCCCCTTATGGGTGCTGAATATACTGAATAACAGTAAGTGATCAGCGCTGATTAAATAACATCAGCTAATAAAACCTTGGGAGCTAAATTCTCCCGCCAAATACAGATCAAACTTGATAGCACTGCCAAATTTCAGGCAGATCTATCCTGTATTAACGAGAAATTGGAGGACGGTAGAGTGAAGTAGGAATTTGGCTTATAGCCAAAGACGGGGGTTGGGAATTTTTTTGAAAGGAGCCCAGAAGTATTGCCGTATCGTGCACTGTAGTAGGTAACATCGCAGATGAGCAGCCGCCCATTGCACAATAGCAGCTAGATTCAGCACAACCAGAAGAGTTTGGCTCAGATGCTAAATCAGCATTATCCATATCGTGCATAAGATGAGTCGAGTCATCCTCCCCATCCATTGTCATATGATGTGACTGATTATTCGCGTTATTCATCTCTTTTTGGTAAGGCATAACAGCAGACGCCATTGATTGGCCGACAAAGACCAATAACAACAGTATAAGCGCTATAACCTTGCTTTTATTTAAAGACAAATTCTTAACCAAATTTCATTATGACAATGTACATACTACGACTTTTTTATATAAGTTCCACAAAAATATAACTCTTTGTACTTTCAAATTGATCCACATCAATAATTATCGATGAGACCCTGCTTATCAAAAAATACTACTATGTTGGGTTCGCATATAAAACTAATTTCTTATTCTAAAGTAACCGAACTTATGGCTATTTGAATTATAAGTAGTTCCCATTTTTTGAGAAAAAAGGGTATTTCAGCCAGACACTATGAGAGTATGGCTTTTGGTCGCCGCGTAAATTGAAAAATCTAATAAAATCAATGGGCGAAATTTACATTAAATGAGAGCTAACAAACATTGCGCTTAAAATGACACAGAACGAATGTTATCACTTAATCAAAGATCAATTTCATAATGATTTAGAACAGAAATCATAAACCAATAGCAAGCAACTGTAAGCATTATGGAAATACTAAGGCTAAGATAAAAATTCACGCCTTGTTTTAATAAAACAGGTAATGACAAAAACAAAGCCAAAGAAGGGATAACCAACCAAAAAACACTAGTGGATAACTCGGCAACCTTAGTAACATCCTTACTCTCAACGTAGAGCCATGTCATCGCAAGAACCGAAATAATTGGAATTGAGGCAAGTATCGCTCCTGCAAAAGAACTTCGCTTAGAAATTTCAGCAATGGCGACAATTAATACCGTCGTTATTACGATTTTTACAATATAGTACGTCATATTAGTACGTTGGAGCGAGCCCAGTTCTCCTTTGACACCGCTACTTTTGACGCTTTCTCGATATTCAAATGGGGGTTAGTTGAAATAAATTTTATACATTCTTTAATCATCTACTAGTTTCCTCTGATAATTTCTTCATTAATGAATAACCCATACCAGCAAATTAGTACATCAATAGCTGGTATGGATTTATTGCCAATAACCCCAAGTCGAATTCTGTGTTATTTACCTGAGTTATTTGCGGCTATGTAATCACCTTTTACTTTAAGTGTTATCGCTACTGGTGAAGATGTATTGTTTTTCCAATACCATCCATGAGTACCTGTAAATATTGCGGTTAGCGAACCACTAGACTCACTTTTTGTCCCCACTTCAAAACTTTGAAAAGCACCTGAGGTATCACCAGCCAGTTCTCCATGAAAGTCGAAAAACAACAATTCACCACTCGTTTCCCATTTGAATGTAAAAGCGTCATCTTTATTCACCATAAGCTTGTATTCTTTTCCATCTCTCGCTGGAATAACTATATTAATAGTGTCTCTCCATTTATCACCTACGGTAGCGGTAGCGCTATCACTCATTTCACTTACCGTACTTAGCTTAGGAGTAGATACCTCGCTAACATTCAACTCATCAGCATTTACCGCGTGTTCGTAACCGTGCATTTGCATAAGAAAGAGCAAACCACCAGCCATAATCAGGCCATAATTAGTGATCTTACTGAATGTCTTGAAGAAGTCGCTATTACGCCAAGCCGCAATCAGAAGTAACATCACTAGAAGCGCACTAATTTGTCCGAGTTCAATACCAACATTGAATGAAATAATGTTAAGCAATAACTCGTCTTCACTAAGTGGGAGTTCTTGCAATCGGGTTGATAAGCCAAACCCATGAATCAACCCTAAAACAACGATCATCACCAGCATATTTGGTGTATTAATATTCAGGTATTTACGAAAGCCATCAATATTGGCAAAAGCAATGTAGCAAACACTCAGGGCTATAACTGCATCAATGAGGAAGTAGTTAAGTTGTATGCCATTAAATGTAGCGTAAATTAGCGTGACACTATGGCCAACCGTGAATGCAGTGACATATTTTGCAATATCACGAAAACTGGTAAGAAAAAAGATGATCCCGAAAACAAAGGCTAAATGATCATAGCCAGATAACATATGTGTTGCGCCAAGCCACATATAGCGCAAGTTACCACCTTCAATAATGGATAGTTTTTCGGCTTCTGACATGCCATGTGCATTGGCGAAGTTAGACAAAGACATTAAGAGAAAAATGCTCACAACTAAAAAAATGTGGTTTCCTTTAAAGTAGTTCTCGTTACTACCCTTGAAGGCTGCTTTTATTGTGTCGATATGATTAACTTTTGAATATTTCACAGTATATGCCCTCCGTTTTCGACGGGCATGACCCAGTAAACACCTTGGCCAGTGACATTGTTATCTTTGTCGCGTAATCTGCCGAGCACCCCCTCTACATCTTTATCCTCTAGTAAAATCTCTACCTGTATTCTAGGTATGCAGCCAATCACTTCATCTCGTGCCAAAAGGTAAGGATCATTTTCTTTTTCTGTGCCATACCCTTCTACTCTAGAGAAGCTAAACCCAGTTACCTGATCCATCGTATGTAATAAATCAGATAGTTCCTGTTGTACATTCGTGTGCACAATAAGTGTCAATAATTTCATTCGTATTACTCCGTAATAAATGGAATCCTCTATTAACCTACCAATTGATTATCAAAAGACATAGCAGGTCAAAAAATATACATTGCGAATACATAAGCAGTAAAACCTGGTGCATTCAACAATACAATTATAGGTATACGAATTTAGGGTGGTGGGGCGCGCAGTGGTGGTGATAAGTGATGCGACCAATAAGCTTCAACATCACTTCTAGGGGAGCGAAAGCTTATATCTCGTATGAAAACTGTAAGAAGTAATGAAAATATAGAAACCAATAAAGCCAGTGCGGGTACTTTGCCGGCAATATTTTTTAGGAGCACATTCTTGCTGGCATCAATTTCAAAAACAATTTCATGATGATGATCGACATGAGACAGATCATTTAAAGAATGCAGGTTAGACAGGGTCATGTGCTCATGCTCTACAGCAACGGATTGATGAGCACGATGCAGGTCGTCATCGCCATGATCAAGACCATGTAAATGAAATTTCATTCCCTGACTACACATTAATGCAATAGAAAGAAATGCCATCCACAAAAGTTGCATACTTTTATTTTTTTTCTGAAAAAAATGCATTCCAAGCAGCCTAATTTCTTTGCGAATTGCACACAACGATTAATTTAGCCTCCGCAGACATACCATGAGCCATTGCTGTGGTACTGACCAATATTAGTATTAAAATCAGACTAAGCTTGAACATATTTTTCTCTTTGTGTTGATTGAACCAATTCATTATGACGTCGTTTGTGCCGTGCTTTCACCCTGCTCTTTTGCATGCAAAATTCGATAAAGTGCAGGAATGACAAACAACGTTAATAAAGTGGACGATAGAATACCGCCAATAACCACTGTAGCCAGCGGTCTTTGTACTTCTGAACCAATCCCCATGTTAAAGGCCATAGGAACAAAACCCAATGAAGCAACTAATGCGGTTGTAATTACCGGTCGCAGACGCGTTAAGGCTCCTTCGTGTATTGCCTGCTCTAATGGGCGGCCTTCATCACGTAGCTGGCGGATAAACGAAACCATGACTAAGCCATTCAAAATAGCGATGCCTGATAATGCAATAAACCCCACCGCCGCGGATATTGAAAACGGAATATCTCTTAGTAAAAGAAACAACACGCCACCGGTCAATGCAAGAGGCACGCCGGTAAAAATTATCAACGCATCCTTCACTGACCCTAAAGCTAATAAAAGCAATCCAAAAACCAAAAACAGGGTGAGAGGAACCACTAACTGTAGTCGCTGGGATGCCGACAAAAGTTTTTGGTAGGTGCCACCGTACTCTACCCAATATCCTGGTGGGATTTCCACTGAAGCTTCGACACGCTCCTGTATGTCGGCAACAAACCCACCTAAATCACGGCCGCGCACATTAGTAGTAACAACAACACGACGCTTACCATTCTCCCGGTTGACCTGAGTAAAGCCGTTGACTAGTTCTAACTCTGCCAGTTCCTGCAGGGGTACATAACTTCCAGATGGCAGCCGCACCGGCAAGTGACTATAGGCATCGATATCACTACGTTTATCCTCCGCCAGCCGCACAACAATATCAGTGCGCCGGTCGCCTTCATACAACTGCCCAGCCACACGTCCACCAAGGGCCACTTCCAGCTGATCTTGCAAAACACTTACAGCAATCCCATAGTGTGCTAACGCATCACCCTTAGGGCGTATAGTAAAAATAGGCAAGCCTGTGGTTTGCTCCATTTGGATATCCGCAACGCCCTCTACTGACTGTATTTCTTTTTCTATGCTTTTCCCAATCGCATCGAGCTGTTCAAAGTCATCACCAAATACCTTGATGGCCAACTCAGCACGCACTCCCGCTAGCAACTCATTAAACCGCATCTGGATTGGTTGTAGGAATTCATATCGACTCCCCGGTACGGGCTCGACCAGTTCGGCTAAATCTGATACTACTTGCTCTTTTGTTTTATTCGGATCAGGCCACTGTGACCGGGGTTTAAGAATAATGAAATTATCAGCAACGCTCGGCGGAACAGCATCCGTTGCGACATCTGCAGTACCAATTTTTGCAAAGACTCGCTCAACTTCAGGCAACTCTTTTATTTTATTTTCCAATGCTGCCTGCATTGCAACAGCCTGACCTAAGGAGGTACCTGGAATACGCAAGGCATGCATCGCAATATCACCTTCATCAAGATTAGGCGCAAATTCAGAGCCCAAACGAGTGGCTAAAAAGGATGAGCCGACAACGATCGCCAAGGCTACGGACACCACAATCCATCGTGCATTCACAGCAGTTTTTAATAACGGCTGATAGACTGAGCTTGCGGCTTTGATGATGGCACTATTTTTTTCCACGATGGGCTTTTTAAACAGCAGTGCAATACAAGCGGGAACAAAAGTAATAGAAAGCACCATCGCGCTGATTAAAGCGATGACAACTGTCAATGCCATCGGGTGGTACATCTTCCCTTCTACGCCCGACAAGGCAAAAATGGGGACATAGACAACGGTGATAATAAAAACGCCAAACAGCGCTGGTCGAATAACCTCACGAGTTGCCGTAAAGACGACGTGAAAGCGCTCCTTAATATTCAGCGGTTGACCGCTTTTCGAAGCCCCACTTAACCGGCGCAAGCAATTTTCCACAATAATGATGGCACCATCCACCAGCAAACCAAAATCCAGCGCACCAAGACTCATTAAATTCGCACTCACACCTGCTTGCACCATACCTGTAATGGTCATTAGCATAGCAACCGGGATGACTGCGGCTGTAAGGATTGCCGCCCGTACATTACCAAGAAGAAAAAACAGAATGACAATGACCAACAGCGCGCCTTCGAACAGATTCTTTTGGACCGTTTGCAAAGTTTTATCCACTAAACCTGTTCGGTCATACACAGCAGTTGCAGTAATACCCTGAGGCAGGCTACTTTTTATCTCCTCCAGTTTGTCGCCAACAGCCTTGGCAACCGTCCGGCTATTTTCACCGACCAGCATAAAAACTGTGCTCATCACAACTTCACGGCCATTTTGCGTCGCCGCGCCTGAGCGCAACTCTTTACCCTCTTCGACGGTCGCTACATCACTAACTTTGACGGGCACACCCTGTAGGGTTTTGACGACAATATTACCGAGTGCAGCAAGGCTCTCAGCTTGCCCCGGCACGCGCAATAACCACTGCGCGCCATGACGCTCAACATAGCCTACGCCTCGGTTTTCATTGTTCAGGCTTATGGCTTCTAGTAACTCGGCTTGGGTAACTTCAAAAGCGAGTAACTTCTCAGGGTTTACGGCAATTAAAATCTCGCGTTTATAACCACCGATTGGATTGACTTCCACCACACCTGGCACGCGCAACAATTGCGGGCGAAGAATCCAGTCATGCGCTGAACGTAAATCAGTAGGTGTGACCGCCGATCCATCTTCTTTTTTAGCCCCCGGTTCAGCATCCACCGTAAACATAAATATTTCGCCCAGACCGGTGGCAATAGGCCCCAGTTCAGGTTCCAGTGACGTAGGTAGGTTGGATCTAGCGCTAGCAAGACGCTCGTTGACCAATTGTCGAGCAAAATAGGTATCAGTATCATCACTAAAAATAATGCTGACCTGAGACAATCCATAACGTGACACCGAGCGGGTGTACTCCAGATTGGGCAATCCCGCCATCGCTGTTTCGATGGGAAACGTTACCCGTTGCTCAACTTCCAGAGGCGTATAGCCTGCCGCTTCAGTGTTAATTTGCACCTGCACATTAGTGATGTCGGGTACAGCATCGATTGGCAGCTTGTTAAAGTTCCAGAGACCCAAGCCACTAAGCATCAACACTGCGACCATAATTAAAACACGGCGCTGTATTGAAAATCTGATAATAGTTTCAAGCATGAGTATCCCTTAGTGGTCGTGTGAGGCGCCAGATTTTTCAATATCAGCTTTGATAACGAAACTGTTTTCAGTCACGTACTCTGCACCTATTGGCAAGCCCCCCAGAATCTCAACCCACTCTCCGGCAATACGCCCCAATTCGAGCATACGCACTTCATATTCTTCGCCAATTTTTGCGTACACCACAGTAAAGTCTCTAAAACTTTGTAGCCCGCTGCGCTTTACCGCCAGTGGTACAGCATATTTAGCTAGAGCAACATCAGCGGTAACAAATAAGCCGGGCATCAATAACCCCTTTTTATTATCGATGGTTGCTCTCATCACAGTGGCCTGATTGGCTTGCGTGCGGGTATCAATGGCATCGATTACCCCTGTTGCAGTCACCGAATTACCATTGGCTGTCAACAAAACCTGAGCACCTTTTCTCACTCTGTGACGATCCATAGGAAAAACGGACAACTCAGCTACTAGCGTTCGATTGTCGGTAACTGTTAATAATAAGCGATCGCCTGATTGCTCTCCCGAATTTGCATTACGGTGGGAAATAACACCATCAATAGGCGATACAACATTATAAGATTTAAGGCTTTCGTTACTCTGGATGGTCAACAACAGATCACCACGCGCGACAGTTTGTCCTAACGAGACATACACTTTTTCGATCTGGCCTTCAAAACGAGCACGGATACTGCGCTGAGCATCCACTGGCGTTGCCAGTTTCCCGTAAACTTTTACCGTTTCAACTAATGTTGCCGGGCCTGCTATTGCCGTTTTAATGGCCATTGCATCGGCAATTTCTTGGCCGATTTTAATTCGGCCCTCAAAGTTGTCATACTGCCAATTAAACTGTTGCCCCCCATATTCAGCCATAATAGATACAACAAAGGAGTGGGGTTCATAAATTTCCATACTGCCTCGCAAAAAGTCATCTTCTGGTGAAAAGGTAATGTTGTCTTCAACATTACCCAGTCGAGTTAATACAACTTTCAAAGAAACCTCTTCTGGTTTTACGGGTTGCCCTTTCTGCGTCACCCAAACACGAAATTCTGGCGGCACACCCTTCTCAAAAATGGCTAGCTCAACCACAAACTCCCCCTCTATTAATAAACGACCGTTGTGGGGGCCTTTTTGAGGCTCTTCTTGTTGCGCACTATCTTCAGATTCCACCGCATAGGTCGGCAGACTCAACCCCAGAACAATGCTGAGCAATATTCCGGTTAGCAGGGGTTGCCAGTAGTTACTCTTCATTCTTTTTCCTCACCTAATCGAGTTAGCGTTAAACCAGTTAATCGTTCAATTTCTACCGTATTAATATGCGCCGTAAAATACGCATCTAATTGATCTGACTGTGCTTCAAATAATTCCTGCTGAACAGCCGACCATTCCAAATAACTGTATTTTCCCAGTTGATACGCTTTTTCTGTTTCTCGCACCGCGCGCTCCAAGCGTGGAATAATGTCATTACTCAACGCTTCGCTCACGTGAATGCTGTGCAGTAATTGCTGGTATAGAACAAAAAGCTGCGTTTGAAGCTTAATGCTCAATGCATCAGCTTCTGATTGATAACGGCTTTGTTCAGCCGTTAAGGCAGTAATACGGCCTTTATTTCGACTTGAGTCGCCTAACGGAACGGATATACCTGCGACCACCGCATAATCATCTGTAGCTTCATAGCGCCTAACACCTGTGGATATACGCCAACGTTTACTTGCTTCAGCCTTGGCTAAGGCAATGTCCGTCTGTGCCGCACGTTCTCGCGTTAAAAATATCTTAAGGTCAGGATTGTTACGTAAGCTCTCTTCCAGTGATGTAGGGTCGATCACGGAAATTTTTTGAGCCAACGTGCCGGCTAACCGACCAAATTCAGGCGTTTTATCACCCCATTGTGCAGCCAGTTGACGCTTTGAAGAGTCAACCTCATGCGTTAAATCTTCTATTTGCAGCGTTCGCCGAGCAAGGTTAACTTCAGCGCGTAATTGGTCGGCAATAGGCGATTTTCCTACCTCTACGCGTTTTTTTATTTCTTCTAGCGCCTGCGCGGATAGTGATTGCGCCTGCTTTGCAATTTTCTGACGTTCTTGGTGAGCCAAAGCAGTTAAAAAATAGCGGGCCGTTTGCGCAGCTATATCCAGTTGCTTTATTTCACGCTCAATCTCAAGAATCGACTGTCTTGATGCAACAGCATCTACCCGTTTGCCTACGATACGACTGTCTAACACCCAGCTAATACTTAACGTGTTTGCGCATTGTCCATACCATTAAATTCACCGCTTCCCAGCGCATCTTCTACGGTTAAATCAATTTCGGGGGGCGACGCAACACCAGCCTGAGTCAAATAGCCCTGTTGACTATTCATGCGGTCAGCGTAAGCACGCAATTCTGGATGATGGTTAGTGCTTCGTTGAATAGCCGCTCTAAAACTGAGTGATTCGATAGTTGTGTTATCTGCATGGCTGATGGTTGAAATCCATGCAAAACAAGTCAAAGTAAACAGCTTTGAGTAATATCTTAATACAACAAAATACCGACTTGAAATCGGTTTTTTACTCGTAAAAATCTTGTCTTCTGAAAGCATTATTGAACCCTTAATGTATAAAAAATTGTTCGGTAACGTGGTGTAGTGTATCGACGGATAAAAGGCAAACCACTGTGACCAGCACGAATAAACACGATGTTATCAGCACAGGGAAAGCCCTACCTTTCTGCTCACGCATCAAATAGGTAACCCGTTCATCCAACTGCGGTGTAAGAAAGTCACAAGCGGGCTGCACAGATGCTTGCTTTGGAGTATGCGCCATCGTTAAACGAGTAACTTTGAGCAGGGTTTTCGCAATGGCCGACGCTTCCTTACCTGTATTCAGCACTGCTTCATCAGCGCACTGCTCCATAGCCAATTCCATTGCTACGTTTAGTTGCTCACCAATAACTCGCGAGAAAAAAGAGCCAAAAAAAGCAAACAGCAATTTTTTAAGTGGGTCAAAACGTCGCCTATGTGCTTGCTCATGGAGCTGAATGATAGTGTACTCATTGGTACTGACGCTATCCCGTAGTCCGGTTGTGACATAACACCGGGGCTGAAACAATCCAGCTGTAAATGCCTGAGGCAGCTTCGATTCGATGGTCGATAACCAATTGCTCTCCAATATCTCACTCGCCTGCTCATCCGTCGTCGAAAATTGTGCCAACAAATCCAAACGATGAAGGTTTTTGCGCACACTAAGCACCCTGTGGATGACACCAAAAATAAAAACACTGGAAAATAATGCCATCGTCAACGCATGCCAGCTGGTTAGACTAAACGTATAGGCATGATGCCAATGTACCAACGTTGCAATGAAGCCGTTGGCGTAAGAATCTAACCTGGCAGGCATCATAAGTACAAGCGTCACTATTACCGCAATTAGCCAAGGCGTTAGTACGATAAACCATAAAATCCTACGTTTAGCCTTTGCTGTAAATGTGGAAAGGACACTGCCCGATAACCGAAAAGTAATGCCAATAAAAATAAGGGATAGCCATAAACTCAATACACCAACAGTGAATACGTTAAGATAAAAGGCCAGCTTTCCAAGAATCATACTGAGCCGTCCGACTTATTTTTATCACGCTGATCTTCGATTATCTGCTCCAATCGCTCCAGTTGATCTTCATTGAATTCAGGCGATACCGAGGTAAAAGCAGCCAACAGGCTGTTCCCTTTATCCGCATTAAATTCGCTCGTCAAACCTTTGATTAACTGACCGATAAACGTGTCGCGTTCGATAGCAGCCTGATATTGAAAGGCATGTCCCTGCTTATCTCTTTTTAGTAAACCTTTTTTAAAGAGACGATCTAGCGTGCTTTGAATGGTGTTAAGCGAGCCGCCACGACGCTTCTCAAAGTAGGCGTACACCTGCTTGGCGTCCGCCACTTCGGTCTCCCAAAGGTATTGCAATACTTGCTTTTCAAGCTCACCGAGTTGCATTAAGCGAATTACTAACCCTAATTTATAAGAAGAGCGTATTCTCACACCTTAAAAACCGACCGTCAATCGGTTTTTAAGGTGTATTCTCAATACTTTGTCAAAACCAACAAGCAACAAGCAACATAGTATTTGAACCAGTGGTGAAATTTCAAATTTAAGGCTACAAAGTTAAGTGTTAGTCATAGCTTTAACCCTCTAAAAACCCTTCTGTTATTTTAAATAACTTTTTAAAATCAAGATCACTTGCTCTACTTCTTCCGTTCGCTGCAGCTGGGTCATATCTTCCGCACCTAAATGCTCTCGCAAATGACCTTCCAATACTTCTTTCATTAATCCATTGACTCCGCCTTTTATAGCCGCAATCTGCTGTAAAACTTTCATGCAATCTGGCTCACCCTCTAATGAGTTTTCTAAAGCTATCGTCTGACCTTTAATCTTTCGAACACGGGTTAATAACTTTCTTTTCCCTATGATTGTATGAGACATATTATTTCCTCTTTCTTGATTAATACTATACTAGGGTATAGTATAACCAATAATCCAAGCAATGCCATTTATAGGGTGTTGAAAATACAATTCTATTTAGGAACATCAATGCAAGACGATAACAGTATTCAATGGGACCATTCGCATGATTTTGGGATTGATAATAAGCATCGTGAAAATAAAGTAAAGATAGTTTTTTGGTTGACGACCATCATTATGGTGCTTGAGATTACCGTTGGTACGACGTCTGGGTCAATGGCCCTACTTGCTGATGGGTGGCACATGGGAACGCATTCCGCAGCGTTCCTGATTACAATTTTTGCGTACTCTTACGCTAAGAAACATGCTGACAATAAAAGCTTTAGCTTTGGAACCGGAAAAGTTAATTACCTTGGTGGCTTTGCTAGTGCTGTTGCACTTGCAATCGTTGCTTTGATGATGGCAATAGAATCCGTCCAGCGACTAATTGAGCCCCAGGTGATTTTATTCAATGAAGCAATTATCGTTGCCATAATTGGGCTTGTAGTCAATATAGTTTCAGTCTTCGTTTTGCATGACGATCATCACCATCACGGTGAAGAGCATGATCACCACCACGATCATAATATGAAAGCAGCATATTTTCATGTTCTAGCTGACACCTTGACTTCACTGCTGGCCATTATTGCATTACTTACCGGTAAATATTATGGCTGGATTTGGATGGACGCAGTTATGGGTATTGTTGGTGCGGCTGTTATTTTGCGGTGGTCTTACGGACTAATTAAAGAATCAAGTAATGTACTGCTCGATAAAACTGTCAGCCCTAATTCTTTTGCCAACATAGCAAAAAATATGAAGGAGGAAAATAATGCCATTATTAACGATATACACATTTGGAAAGTTGGAACATCACATCAAGCCGCCATCCTTTCAGTTGTTACTGAAGAACCGCTTGAGCCTTATTTTTACAAACGGATCTTAAAGCAACACCTACCTCGGCTATCCCATATATCGATTGAGGTTAATGTCGCCGCCCAATAGAAAGTGTACTATTAACAGCAGCAACAGCGAGGTTTAGTTATTGAAATTATTTTGAAATCTACCCTCTATTGCCCAGAATGTGGTCATAAAGAAACAGAAGCAATGCCCACAGATTCTTGCCAATGGTTTTACGAATGCAAGGGTTGTGGTGTTCTGCTCAAGCCAAAGAAAGGAGATTGTTGTGTTTTCTGTTCTTACGGTTCTGTTCCGTGCCCTCCTATTCAGCAAGGCACAAGTTCTTGTTGTACATCGTCATAAAAGCGCATAAAACGTATAGGCTGTTAGGCTTGTGGGGTGATTCTGGAGACTTGGGTGTCCCCGCAATGAGAATACCGACGTTGTTTGTCATATCGTTACGCGTACAAACACATGTTGTCGCATATTTATATCGCCATCTCGATAGGCCATCAATAAGAAGAAAGAGACAGTATTGGTGATAAGTGCCAAGTCTGTGGAAGCGGGACAAAATCTAGTTGTTTGATTGTATCAACAATAAAGACATTAAAAGTTAATTGATTTATTAGATGCGAATGATTATCATTTGTATTCTATTCTCACTTTGGTTTTTTAAAAATATGGTTAAAAAAATAGGTTTTCTTTTATTCATATTCTTTTTTTCATACTCAGCTTATGCATCAATGCCAATTCAAAGGCTTCTGCAGTTAATTGACTATATTGGCGTTGATTATCGTGAGGCCATAAAAGATGGTCAGGTGATTAACACAGAAGAATACGGTGAGATGAAAGATTTCGCATTAGCAGTCCGTGAAAATATTCTCCAGCTGGAAGGTGTTGATAAGAAGCTTATAAATCAAGTCGCTATGCTAGAGTCACTAGTTAATTCGAAAGCAGACCCTGACGAGGTAGCTAAGTTAACTACCGATATGCATAGTCAAATGGTTGCTGACTATGACATCTTAGTTGTGCCTCGTGCAGTACCGAATACTTTGATTGCAAAACAACTCTATGAGAAAAACTGTATAGCCTGTCATGGCGTGAAAGGTAATGGAGGTGGACCGTTGGCGAAAACAATGGAGCCATTACCGACGAATTTTCTCGATAGAGAGCGTTACAAGGAAAGAACACTTTATGGTCTTTTTAATAGTATTACGCAAGGTGTTTCAGGTACGGGAATGCCATCATTTAGTCAGTTGTCAGAACGTGATCGCTGGTCGTTGGCTTTTTATGTTGGTCAAATGGCTGTTCAAGCGAATGAAGTTGAGGCCGGTTCTGCCCTCTGGAAAACTAAAAAGAGTAATTCAGATTTTTCTTTAGAACGGTTAACGACTACCTCTCCTAAGCAGGTAGAAATTTCTTCAGGGGGTGATGCAGTTGCTATAACAACCTATTTACGCCGTAATCCACACGAAGTAATGAAAAAGACGAAGCAATCTCCTTTGGAGTTTAGCATTCAGGTTCTAGAAGAAAGTAGGACTGCTTATTCCTCTGGTGATAGAGCTGGTGCATATGATTTAGCTATAAATGCATATCTAGAAGGTTTTGAGTTGATCGAAAATAGTCTTGATGCTATTGACCCGACATTACGTCGCCAGATAGAAAGTGAGATGACAGCATATAGGAACTTGATTCGAAAAGATAAAGGAGAAGCTACTGTAAACAGCGCCTACAACAGCATTAAGTTGTTATTAGAAGCGGCGCAATCTTCACTAAGTGAAAAGCGACTGTCGGGCAAAACGGCATTTGTGGGCGCAATGATTATTTTACTACGGGAAGGTTTAGAAGCATTATTAGTTATTGCCGCGCTAGCAGCCTTTTTGATAAAGACAGGTAAACGTGAAGGCTTGATTTATCTCTATGGTGGACTTGTTGTTGCTCTGTTAATGGGTGGAGTTACTTGGGTTGTTTCAACGACGTTGATTCAAATAGGTGGGGCAAGTCGTGAGTTAACTGAAGGTATAGCTGCTATAACCGCAGCATTAGTACTCTTTTATGTAGGTTTTTGGATGCATAATAAAACCAGTGCTATGCAATGGAAGCACTTTATAGAGAGTAGTATTAAAAAGGCACTGAATAAAGAAACGTTGTGGGGAATCGCAGCTTTGTCTTTTATTGCGGTGTACCGTGAAGTGTTTGAGAGTGTGTTGTTTTATCAAGCTTTGTGGGTGCAAACTGATCAAAATGGGCAAGGTATGATTGTATACGGACTTCTTCTTGCCACAGCAATTTTAAGCCTATTGGGGGTTGTTTGCGGGAGGGGGCGAAATGACACCCTAAGCATCGGGCCAATGGTATTCACCAGTTAGATTGATATGCTCCCACCCCAGAGGGGATACATGGGGCAGTAGATCGGGATTTGGTGCCTCACCGGCATTGGTGAGTGTCTCGACAATTTCCCCCAGCTTTTTGGTGTTCCAATAGATAATGATTGCCGCAATGAGATTCATCCCAGCAATTCGATAGTGTTGTCCCTCAGAGGATCGATCACGAATCTCACCTCGACGATGAAAACTGATTGCGCGCTTTAGGGCGTGGTGTGACTCACCTTTGTTGAGCCCCATCTGTACGCGCTGTTGCAACTCAGCGTCCAACATCCACTGCATCATAAACAACGATCGTTCAACTCGACCGATCTCACGTAGGGCGACAGCCAGTTCATTCTGTCGCGGGTAGGCAGATAGTCGTTTCAAAAGCTGACTGGGTTTCACTGTGTTTGCCGCTGCGCTTGCTGATAGCCGGAGAATGTCGGGCCAATTCCGCACGATCAGATCTTCGTTGATCTTGGCCGCAACCAACGGCCTCAGTGTCTTGTGTACCTCGCTTGGATTAAATGCATACAAGCGTTTCGCCGGTAGATCGCGAATACGAGGTGCAAAACGGTAGCCCAGCAGTGAGCACATGGCGAACACATGATCGGTAAACCCACCGGTATCTGCATATTGTTCCTTCACTCGCCGTCCGGCGTCATTCGACAACAGTCCGTCGAGAATATAAGGCGCTTCGTGTGCTGTTGCCGGAATCGCTTGCGTCGAGAACGGAGCATATTGATCGGAGACATGGGTATACCCCTTTATCCCTGGGTCAATGCCATAGCGTCTGTTCACCACATTCATGGCTTCGCCAGGCCCGGAGGCTCGGAAGAATTGACCATCGGCCGACGCAGACTCTCCGGCGCCCCAAAGTCTGGACATAGGCAGTTGACTTTGCGCGTCCACGATCATGGCGAGTGCTTGCCGATAGCCATCGTCTTGTACGTGCCACCGAGAAATTCTAAGCAACTCCCAGAAAGAATGTGTTGTGGATACGGCACCCATCTTGCGAAGGCCCAAATTCACGCCGTCACTGAGGAGCACCGTTAAAAGCCCGATTTGGTCACGACACGGCGCTCCTGTTCGCAAATCTGTGAAAGCTTCTGTAAACCCGATATCACGATCTACTGACAACAGAATGTCAGTGACCGGTGTTTGCGGTACACGCCGGTACAAATCCATGACTAGCTGATGGGCATTGTCGGGCGCCTGTTTCTCCAATTTGGAGAGTTTGAGTACGCCGTCTTGAATTAGCCCGTTTGGTAGCCGGTCACGGCGTGCGGCTTCGCCTGTGGCTTCAAATGCTTGAGCCAGCACCTGTTTCCGTTGCGTTAACCAGTCGAGAGGGTCCAACGGTACTGCCAGTGCTGATGACGTTGCAACGGCGTTAACCGGTATCAACTCTTTCGATGGCTCTGCATATCGACGGCTATTTTTTAACCAGATGTCGCCTGCCCTAAATGCATCGCGAATAGCGAAAAGAATCGCAGTTTCCCAAGTTCGACGGTCTGTGCGCTGCAACCTCTTTCGCCATTTGGGTCTAGCGAAGGCTATCGGTAGATTGTTTGGTAACCCCCGATTATTCGATCGGTTCAGTTGTTGGAGTGCGTTAATTGCTTTGAGTATCGGTCCTGCTGACTGCGCACCTTCGATCGCGAGTGTGTTCAGAAACCGTGGTGCATAGCGACGAAATCTAGCGTAGCCACTGTTCACAAAATCCAGAGGATCGGCTCCAACTTTGGCATTCACAGCGGTGGCATCTTCGACCAGGCGATTGAATACCTCCCAGCCGCAATCCTGTTCAATGGCTGTGTCGACGGGCTCGCCGGCTTCTCGCGCCGCGATGATCGATGCGCCTACTTCGGAAAAAGTTTTGAGTGTTTGTTGGATGAGCGCACGTTGATCGTTAATTTGATCATCTCTAACACGCTCAGAAGCACGGTACAGCCGACCCACAATTCGATCATGGGTTTCGACGATGGCGTCACCGATTGCGCCATGCCATTCAACACCACAGACGACTAGTATCGCCAGTTTTCTATGCGTAGGTAGATCACGCATGCCATCGGCATAGTAGCGTTCACCCTGGCGACGAAGGCGGGCTACTCTGTGCGAGGGCACACCCTGAAGCAAAGAAGGGCTGAGTTCCAAATCAACGATCCGTTCCAGCCGATCGAGCAACCCATTGACCACCCGTGAGTTGCTGCCCGGTTCGTGTTGGCGCAACCAGACGAATCGGGTGACGCCTGTCACCGTTGTTTCGCTGAGCAATGCGGTGAGTCTGTCCACTGTGGTGTTGTCGAGACGATCCGCGATGCGCCTAGAGATACGATTGTCGGCGGCGACCAGAGCATCTGCACACAATCGTTCAACCGTTGAAGGTGCCGGTACAACAATGCGCCGAAGGCGCATTTGGGCGACCACTTCGCGTGCCAACCCTTCGTTAGAGTGGGCCTGTTCAGCGGCTGATGCCAGCCACTGGGCGAAATCTAGGTCAGAAGCCTGATAAGTTCGATAGCCGTATAGATTCTGGAGCGACACCGAATGCTGATAGCGTGTCTGCCGTCTCTCCGCATAGTCGGCAAGGTCGCTTTTCGACAAACCCAGTTGCGCCCCAATAAATTTGATAATTGGGTCTGGGATGAATTCGCCTGGTTGGAGTAGTCGACCGGGATACCGCAAGGCACATAGCTGCAATGCGAAACCCAATCGGTTGCCGGGGCGTCGCCTTGTTTTGACATGCTGCATGTCCTCGTCACTCAACACGTAGTGGCGGAGCATCGAGTCTTCATCCGCTGGCAATCCGAACAGTGCTTCCCGTTGTCGTTCGGTCAGAATGGTGCGTCTTGGCATGCGATACTGTCCCAGTTAAACTAAAGGCTAAACAGGACACCAATCCAGCCAGTAAACATGCGGCTTTGCAAGCCATGAAGAGAGGTAGGTTTAATTGGGACACCGGGTAGCCATTTATTGTCGAGTGTCGACAGCTGATCAATCGTGTGCGCGGCAGGCACGCGATCTTCGAGCATTCGCTAAACGAGCGAACTACGACGTCATTGGAGTTTTCAAGGAAACGGGGTCAGGTGCGAAATTGGATCGCACAGAACGAAAGAAAATTATGGCCTTGGCGCAACGCCGGGAAATCGATGCGGTAGTCGTGACAGAATTGTCTCGATGGGGTCGATCAACCATCGACCTGCTCAACACGCTCCGCGACCTGGAAAACTGGAAAGTCTCGGTGGTCGCCATAAGCGGCATGACCTTTGATCTATCGACATCCCATGGTCGGATGATGGCAACCTTTCTATCCGGCATCGCAGAATTTGAACGTGATTTAATTAGTGAACGCGTAAAATCCGGTCTTGCTGCAGCAAAAGCTCGCGGCAAAAAGCTGGGCCGAAAGAAGGGCTTCCGCCCAAAATCCGACAAACTTTCACCTAAAGTGCTTCACCTCATTGAACAAGGTAAGAGCTATCGATGGATTGCACGGGATCTCGGTATTAGCAAGAACACGGTCTCTGAGATTGTAAAACGCTCACGCGAGGCGGCCTAGACGCAGGCACTTTTTCTCGGTACCAGACCCTCAGCGACCTCGTTCAAACAGATCGACGAGTTCAACGATCTTATCTCTTTGCTCATCCAAAGAGCCTTCTCTAAGTGCACCTTCAATACAGGAATTTGCATGATCACGTAGAAGTTCGGTTTCAACTTTTTTCAACGCGGCTTTCGTGGCCTGAATTTGTTGCAAGATGTCGACACAGTAGCGACCTTGTTCCAGCATTCGATCTACGCCGCGGACTTGACCTTCGATTCGCTTAAGGCGCCTCGAAATCGCTTTTCGAGAGGCGGGCAAATCTGATTTTTCAAGGTTGGACATGGTGTTATCACTCGGTCGACATACTCCTTAGGAGTATACAACGACCATCAGCTTGATATCAGTCTCGAGTTCTCACGTGACCGTTGATGCGCAGCCAAGATTGAATGATTTTAACCCTAATCGCTTGGTCTTGTTAAATACTACCGGGTAGTGTATATTGCCAATTTCCAAAACTAAGTTATTCCGCCAGGGCGTGCTTTTTACGCCGGGATAGCGCGCAAGCAACCAAGATTATTTGTTGGAGCGAACAATGAACAACCAAACGATGTATTCGAAATCAAGACGCCGCTTTATAACGCAAGCGGGTGCTACAGGTGCAATCCTTGGGCTCAATTCTTTGGTCCCGGCTTTTGCCGGAGAAACCTTAGGCTTAAGTCCCGAACAAGCAACCGGCCCGATTGATCTCAATATTACCCGTCAGCCCCTTGATATTGGCGGGCGAATGGGCGATACGGTGACGATCAGTGGTTCCATTCCCGGTCCGCTTGTTCGCCTAAAAGAAGGGCAGGACGCAGTTATTAGGGTCACAAATCAACTGGATGAAGACACTTCCATTCACTGGCATGGCTTACTGCTCCCCTATGAAATGGATGGCGTCCCCGGTGTCAGCTATGCGGGTATCAAGCCAGGTGAGACGTTTCGTTACGCCTTTCCGGTAAAGCAAAGTGGCACGTACTGGTATCACAGTCATTCTGGATTGCAGGAACAGCAAGGTCACTATGGGCCGTTAATTATTGATCCGATTGCCCCCGAACCGTTTGCATACGACCGCGAATATGTGGTCATGCTTTCTGACTGGACGTTTGAGAACCCAATGAGCGTTCTGAAGAAACTGAAGAAGCAAAGCGATTACTACAACTATCAACGGCGCACGGTACCTGAGTTGTTTAACGATGCTGAAGAGAACGGTTGGGGTAAAACGGTTCGAGAACGCATGGTCTGGGCGCGATCGCGGATGGCGCCGACAGACATCGCCGACATTAGCGGTGCTACCTATACCTATTTAATGAACGGAATGGCGCCAGATTCCAATTGGACAGGCTTGTTTCGGCCGGGAGAGCGCATACGCCTGCGGTTTATCAACGGCGCAACGATGAGTTACTTTGATGTCCGCATCCCGGGACTGAAAATGACCGTGGTACAAGCAGACGGGCAGAATGTTCAGCCGGTCGCTGTTGATGAATTTCGAATTGGCGTGGCGGAAACCTATGACGTCATTGTCGAGCCTGTCGACGAGGCGGCATACACGATTTTCGCAGCCTCCATGGACCGCAGCGGTTTTGCGCGCGGAACCCTGGCATCCAAAGCAGGGCTCGAGGCAGCAATACCGCCGCTAGGCAATCCTCCGGTGCGCACAATGAAGGATATGGGCATGGGTGCGATGGCCATGCCGGGTATGACGTCGGCACCCAAAGATGGCGTGCCTGCGATGAACATGAAAGATGGGACTATGGCGATGCCGGGTGAAATGCCTGCTAAGAAGCAGACGATGGACAGTATGGACATGTCACGCAATAGAGGCACTGGCATGTCAACAGCATCATCGCCAGTAAAGCATGGCCCGGACCGTCACGGTAAAGGCAACACAATGGTTGCTGAATTTCCGAGTAATCGCCTGAGCGAACCGGGCAACGGACTGGAGAACAATGGCCGTCGCGTGTTGGTGTACACCGATTTACGCAGCCTGTCGCCGTATCCCGATCAACGGCCTCCGGAACGCGAAGTAGAATTGCACCTGACCGGCGTGATGGATCGGTACATGTGGTCGTTCGATGGTAAAAAGTTTTCTGAAGTGGATGGTCCTGTCCACTTTAAGTATGGCGAACGCCTGCGCTTGGTGCTGGTCAACGACACCATGATGGAACATCCGATTCACCTGCACGGTATGTGGATGGAACTCGAGAATGGCGCCGGTGAATACCGGCCACGCAAACACACCCTCAACGTGAAGCCTGGTGAGCGGCTGACCGCGCTGATCAGTGCAGATGCCCCCGGCAACTGGGCCTTCCACTGCCACCTGTTGTATCACATGGACATGGGTATGTTTCGAGTGGTGTCGGTGACCAATGATGCAGTGTCATCGGAGAACCGCAATGGATAATCAATTGCTCACCACATCCCCCTCGATTCGAATTGTGCTAGGCAGCTTTTTGATAATTATCAATAGCTTTGCTTTCGCTGAGGAATCCGGTTGGCCGGAACCCGTTGAAGACAACTTACCGCTGGGTATGATCATCGCAGACCAGTTCGAGTATCGCGACAACGACGGCGCCGATACGCTTCGCTGGGATATGCAGGGCTGGTATGGCACCGACACCAACAAACTGTGGATGAAATTTGAAGGTGACGACCAAACATCAGCAAACGGTGGCGAGTTGGAACTTCAAGCGCTCTATAGCCGAATGATCGCGCCGTTTTGGGATTTGCAGGTCGGCCTGCGCTATGACCGACAGTATGGCTCTGGCCCCGATCAGGATCGCAGTTTTGCGGTGCTGGGCGTCCAAGGTTTAGCGCCTTATCGATTCGAAGTCGAGCCCGCCCTCTTTATCAGCGAGGATGGCGACGTCTCGGCTAGATTAGTAGGCACTTACGACCTGTTGTTCTCGCAACGCCTCATACTGCAACCTCGATTTGAAACCAATATTGCAGCCAGTTCAGTACCTAGATTTGGCGTCGGTAGCGGGTTGAATGATGTGCAACTAGGTCTGCGATTACGTTACGAAGTTCGTCGAGAATTCGCTCCATATATCGGCGTCAGCTGGAAGCGCCAATATGGCGACACGGCTGATCTGACACGCGCTGAAGGCGGAGACGTTGATAATCTGGCATTGGTTGCCGGCTTTAGAGTGTGGTTCTAACTCGTGCATACCGAACATTCTAATTATTTGATGGGAGTTGTACCCAATGTTACCGATTGAACAAATCCACCCATTGGTCGTGCATTTCCCAATCGTCTTTGCACTATTGCTCGCAATGTTCGATTTGGTCGTTGTTTTTCGAGGGTTGTCCCTCGATGGTCGTGGCGCTATTGCTAATATCTCGGCTGGACTCGGGCTAGGCGCGGGGCTGGCCGCCGCAGTAGCTTTTGTTTTTGGTGACCTTGCGCTCGATGTCGCGCTGGCCAACGGTACGTCCCTTGCGATATTAGAAACGCATGAGGAGTTCGGACACATTGCAGCAGGTGTCTTAGTTGCTTGGGGGCTGCTACGCGCAGTTATTTGGTGGCGAGGCACCGTTCTATCGAGGCGCCTCTGCTGGGGTGCAGTGGTATTCGAGCTGGCGATTGCAGGACTGATCGTCACAACTGCTTATTTTGGTGGTCAACTCGTCTATGAATTCGGCGTCGGTGTTTCGTTGCCGTCGGGACTTTAGACTGTTTTGGTTGGGGCATGAGTCTAAATGGTTGGACTTTATTGTCCGCGTTCACTGATATGCGGAACCTGTTAGTCACCTAAGAGGGCGAGTCCTTTCTCACAGACAATACTTGTGAGCTGTGTTGACCATTGAGAGAGGGGGCTGAATATCAATTTGGCTTACATTTATGTCCTATGGCCGATTCCATTTGGATGTCTAAAAAAGATAACTACTGAGGGCATCCTTTTTAATTGAATTTCTGCAATAGACGCTACCCTTCGGGTGTCATTTCGCCCTCTCCCGCAAACGACCCCTATTGGCATGGCTTATTATGAAATACAGTACACGCTTACCATTGCGACAATTTTTTGCCGTTAGTGGTGGCTTCATGTTTATTCTGGCCATTGTTTTTGCGGGTAAAGGCATGTCAGCATTGCAAGAAGCTGGAAAAATCCCCTTGGATCCTGTTGACTTGCCAAGTGTAGAGTTACTTGGGATTTACCCGAACTACCAAGGTCTGGCACTCCAATGTCTAATGTTGATATTGGCTAGCATTATGATCATTAGGGATAATCAAAAGAATCGCAACGGAGGAGTTTGATAAGGTCAATTTTTTGACAATAAAACAGGTCAATATTTTATTTTAGAAAGGTTCAGGATATGTTGGTATTGAAGTACTTTAAGGTGACTTGAACCTTTATTACTGGCCTATTTTTTTGACTATCTTGTTGATGATGGCTCTTTGAGAAGAGCTGTATATAACAGCGGTATTACCATCAGCGTTGAGACAATGACCGAGTAGCTGAGATAATTGCGAAATTTTAGCGGCTAATTATATGACCAGAAACCCTATTATCGTCAGGCATCAATTTCATATTGATGCCTTCCCTCTGAAAGCTACTCTAAGTCTTTATTTAAAGCGCTCTTAGCCTCACGAATAACACCCCAAGCAGAATGCATAACTATCACAGCGATGATCAAGCCAATAATAATGTCAGGTAACGGCGTGGAGAACCAATAAACCAAGCCGGCCGCAATTAGAACACCGATGTTGTTTATCATATCGTTACGCGTGCATACCCATGTGGCTCGCATATTGATGTCCCCGTCTCGATACGCCATTAACAAGAGAAAAGATATAGTATTGGCAATAAGTGCCAATAGGCCAAAAACCCCCATATTGAAGGCATCAGGTATATTGTTAGTGCTTAGTAGGTAGATTGGTTGTATTAAAATTCCTAAGCCCAATATCATCTGAAATATACCGCTAGTTAATGCCGCACGACTCTTCCAATGAGTTGCACGCCCTAGGGCAAATAGCCCTAGAGCGTACACCAAAGCATCGGCCAGCATATCTAATGAGTCCGCCATTAATGCGGTGGAGTGGCTTAACATACCAGCAATAAATTCAACGACAAACATCACCGCATTTATTAATAAAACTAAGATCAATACGCGCTTTTGTTGTTTCGTTGCCGCTTCTATTTTATCGCTGGAACAGCTATCACATCCGGCCATTTCTATTTCCTACCCTTCATTATGTTGCTTTGAGAAATACGCATATAACGCAGGTATTACCACCAGCGTTAACAATGTCGCTGAGAAAAGCCCGCCAACAACAACCGTTGCCAGTGGCTTCTGTACTTCTGAGCCAACCCCTGTCGCTAGTAACATTGGGATAAGCCCAAGAGCCGTGGTTGCGGCGGTAATGAGCACGGGTCGTAAACGTGACACAGCACCTTCAAACACGGCTTGTTCACAAGATAGCCCATCTTCAATGCGTTGATTAATGGCATTGATCATCACCACACCATTCAATACCGCGACACCAAACAAGGCAATAAAGCCAATTGAACCCGGTACAGACAAGTATTGGCCAGAGATAAATAATGCAACGATACCGCCAATCATTGCCAGTGGCACATTCAACATAATCAATAAGGATTGCCCGACAGAATTGAATGCAAAGTACAGCATTAAAAATATCATTCCCAGTGAAACGGGAACAACAATCATCAGCTTGTCTTGTGCTCGTTTTTGGTTTTCAAACTGCCCACCAAACACAACGGTATAACCAGCGGGTAAATCAATTTCGTCATTGATTCGCTGATTTATTTCAGCTACAAGACCACCCATATCTCGACCTTCAACATTGGATTGGATAACCACTCGTCGTTGTACATCATCTCGACGGATTTGTGGTGGACCGGATTCGATTTTTACATCAGCTACATCAGCCAATTTAACCCATGCACCGTTTGGTGCTTGTAAGGTGATGTTTTGAATGGTTTCCATGCTGTTGCGATAACCCGCATCCAAACGAACGGTAATATCATAACGTTCGTTGCCGTTAATGACTTGACCTGCTTCCATGCCCCCAATGGCATTAGCGACTAGATCCATTACTTGCGCAACAGGGATTCCATAACGAGCTAATGAATCGCGATTAGGGCGAATAGCCAATTGAGCTTCACCCGCAATTTGTTCCATTTCAACACCGCGAGTACCCTCAATTTTGCGCACCAAGCCTTCTATTTTTTTACCGGTGCTTGCAAGCGTGGCTAAATCTGGGCCAAACAGCTTTATAGCTAATTGTGCTTTCACACCTGACAGTAATTCATCTACGCGAGTAGCAATAGGTTGTGAAAATGAGAACAGCAAGCCGGGGTGAACGGACATCTTTTCCTCCATCAATTTTTGTAATTCTTGACGGTTGGATGAGCTTGTCCATTCATCTACAGGTTTCAAGCCAACAAATATCTCAACGTTGGATACAGGTTCAGGATCACCGCCAATTTCAGCACGTCCAGCTCGACTGGAAACATATAGCACTTCAGGGAAGGTCATTAATTGTTCTTCAAGCTTCCCAGATACCTCTAATGAAGTTTCTAAGCTAGATGAAGGCGCTAGTGTGACACGAATGTTTAAGGTGCCTTCTTCCAATTCAGGCACAAACTCTGTTCCAAGAAAAGGCACTAAAGCGAGTGAACCAATAAACAAGATGACGGCGCCGAAGACAATTTTACGAGGTGCACCTAAAGCCCGTGATAACAGCGGGCGGTACATATTGTCAAAAAAGGTAACAATTGGATTGTCTTTTTCTTTAACCCCGTGACGGAACATGTATGTTGCCAGCGCAGGCACAATAATAAGCGCAACCAATAACGAAGCTAACATAGCCAATACAATTGAAATAGCCATTGGTTGGAACAACTTGCCTTCGACTCCTTCCAACGTAAA
Source organism: Cycloclasticus zancles 78-ME (assembly GCF_000442595.1). Classification (NCBI taxonomy): domain Bacteria; kingdom Pseudomonadati; phylum Pseudomonadota; class Gammaproteobacteria; order Thiotrichales; family Piscirickettsiaceae; genus Cycloclasticus; species Cycloclasticus zancles. The sequence goes on from NC_021917.1 coordinate 1,355,472, forward strand.
TAACGGTGCAAATACGATGATAATAATCATCACCGCAAAAAACACCGGCCTGCCGACTTCACGGGCAGCTATTAGAATTCGAAGCGAAATCCCATGATGGTCTTGAGCTACGTTATATGGATCGGGTGCACCTTCCGCTAGCACTGTTTGAGCGTATTGCTCGTGCTCCCTATCAGGCTTACTTAAATGACTGAAAACATTTTCCATCATCACAACCGAACCATCGACCATCATACCGATAGCTATGGCTAAACCACCTAACGACATCAGGTTCGCTGAAATACCCCAATAGGCCATAAACATGAGTGCTAAACCAACCGATATTGGCATTGAGATGAGCACCAAAAAGGCGGCACGGATGTTCATTAAAAACAGCATTAAGACAACGATAATCAACACGAATGCTTGTAATAATGCTGAGCTTACGGTGTTAACAGCTTGATCGACCAAGGCTGCTTGATCATAAAAAGGTTCAATAGTCACACCGTCCGGTAACGCCGTTTGTATCGCGGGTAGCCTTGCCTTAATACCGTCGATAGTCGCTTTTGTATTAGCGCCTAAGCGTTTCATTACGATCCCTGCTACTACTTCGCCCATTGCAACTGGGTTTCCTTTAGCATCTCGAGTTGACATGGTCACAGCGCCTTGACGAATTTCAGGGCCAAAATCGACTATTGCCACATCACTGACTCGTACTGATACGCCGTCAATATTTTTTAACGGAATATTACCGATGTCACGTAAACCCTCTTTGTCGCTTCGTACCCAGCCTACACCACGAATAATGAGTTGTTCCGCACCTCTGTCTAAATACCAGCCACCTGCATTACGGTTGTTTTCTTCAATAGCTTCAGCAATATCTTTAATGGTTAGTTTATAAGACAGTAATTTACTGGGATGTACTTGCACTTGGTACTGCCTAACTTCACCGCCGAATGATAAGACTTCGGTTACCCCACTAACAGGCATTAATAGCAGCTTGACCACCCAATCGTTTAGACTTCGCAAGGCAATAGCATCAAATTTTTCAGGATCGTCAGCACGCAAAATATATTGATATATTTGCCCAAGCCCTGAAGTATTTGGCCCCATTTCAGGGGTTCCAATACCATCTGGAATTTGCTCACGTGCCGATTGCAGGCGTTGAAAAATAAGTTGCCGGGCAAAATAGATGTCGGTTCCTTCCTTGAAAACGACAGTGATAACAGATAGCCCTGTTTTAGATATTGAGCGAACTTCTTCAACATCAGGCAAGGCGTACATCACGGATTCGATAGGGAAGGTGATTAGTTGCTCGACTTCCTCCGAAGCAAGACCACGAGCTTCAGTATTAATTTGTACTTGAACATTGGTTACGTCCGGAAAGGCATCAAGATTAAGTGAAGGTAATATTAATGTTCCGCCAACAAGAGTCGCCAGCAGTGAAAGCACTACCAGCAGACGATTATTAATACCGAGGTCAATAATTTTATTAAACATGGTTGTGGCCTCAATGGTTATGAATGTTAAAACCAGACTTTGCTAATTCTGATTGTAAAAAGAATGCACCATGAGTTACGACGCGAGTGCCTGCATCAATACCATCAATTACCGTCACTCCATTATTTGTTCGTAATACATTGATTTCTTTAGGCTCGAATTGGTTGTCTTCGTGCTCAACAAATACCATCCAATCGCCATCAGGGCTACGTAGAACCGCATCGGCAGGAACAGACAGTACTTTTTCTGCGTTATTTGCAGCAATGTTTACGTCAACAAAAACACCTGGGTGTAATACGTCATCAGGGTTTGCTACTTCGATACGAATACCAATAGTACGTGTGCTTTCATCCAAAGAATGATGACGTTGAATAACGGTTCCCTTTAATGTTTTTTTACCAAAAATGACATTGGCCATAGCTCCTATTTGCACGTCTGTAACTTGTTTTGCGGTTAGTCGAGTATTTACCCAAAGTTTCGTTTCATCACTAACTTTAAATAACATTTGACCTGCATTAACTACTTCACCCAATGTAAATTGATCCTGAATTACGGTGCCACTTTGCAACGCTAATAGTTGGAAGCGACCGTTGGCCAGTCTGGCATTACCCGCTTTTAAAATGGCCTCAACTTGTTGTTGGTTCATGCCATATGCCTGCACTTTTGCACGAGCCTGTTCATTGTTTACTTTGGCTTGTATGTATCGAGCCGCAGAAACTACTTTTTGTCCTAACTTTCGAACACGGGTCCATTCTCGAGCAGCTACTAAAAGGTCGCCCTGTGCCTGTGCCATTTCAACACTAGATAACGTGACTAATGGCTGCCCCGTAGACACTAAATCACCTAGTTTTGCATGTCTTTTAACAACCTGAGCATTAATGAGTGATACAGCCTGACTGGTTGCATAAGCATTTAGGGTTATTTCGCCTGGTGCACTAATGCTGAGGTCTATATTCGTTAACTGGAGGGGCGTAGTGGTTATGCCTGCTGCTTTTTGTTGAGCAGCTGTTAAATGAATTCCTTCCTCTTCTTCATGTGCATCACCGCCTTTTTCATGTTTTTTGCCGTCATTTTCATGCGTATCATGATCTTCTTCATGGGCATCACCGTCTTCTTCATGCGTATCATGATCTTCTTCAGTATGTGCGGTTTTGTGGTCATGGTCATCTTCTGATGCATGGATGGTTTGAGCACTTGATAGAGTTAAAAGAGTGATCAAAAAAATGGTATTAAACTTATTCATTATTATTCTCCACTGCCTAATTTCTTAGGGATGCTGTTTGTTTGTAGGCTACTTTGGGGGCTTATCCATTTAGCAATATCGCCAGAGGCAATGAGCCATTGCGTCCACGACTGCCATAGTTGAGCGCGCTGCCTAATGACACTTTCTTCGGTATCAAGTGATTGTTTGAGTTGCACCAAATAGTCGGCCGTACTTAATTCACCTGCTTCCCATAGACGGCCTAACAGTTTTTCTTTTCGTAATAAATGCTGACCTCCGGTCGCTTCCCACTGAGCCCATGCTTGACGATTAACCTGAAGTGTTTGTTCTGCTGAAGTCAGTTGAGCGAGTAATGCTTGTCTCGTACTTGTTGCTTCATATTCACGCTGTATAAGCAGTAATTGGGCGGCTTCTACTTCAGCGCTTAAATTATTTCGTACAAACAGAGGCATTGAGAAACTAAGGCTCGTTAAATTATCGTTGCCTTCCTTACCTGCTTTTATTCCAATACTTGGGTTAGGGCGTTGTTCGCGCTGACGTAATTTAATTTCTGCACGAGCAATGTTCATTCGAGTAAGGGCAAGACGCATCTCTGGTAAGCGATCGAGTGTTTGATTTGAATCTTTTACCGGATATTCTGAGCTGGTAGGTATGTCACTCATTACTGGTAATGACATTAGTAAAGAGTTACTCCCGCTCCCTAATACCACGTAAAGATTCTGTTTATTGATAATTAACTCAGAACGAGCATCAGCTAACTCAAAATTCGCTTCGCTGCTTGCTAGTTGGGCTAGAGCCAGTTCAACTTCGGTAAGGTCTCCAGCTTGATAACGCTGTTTGGCAATACTGAAAAACTGTGACATCGAATTTGAACGTTTTTCAATTATTTTCAGCGTATCAATACTGGCTTGATATGTAACCAATGCTAATAAAACTTCAGCAGTTAATTTTTGCTGTGCGACAGTTAATTCGGTAAGGCTAAGTTGCAATTTGTAATCTGCAAGATGTGTTTGCGCTAATCGTTTATCACCCCAGTCAATGGTCTGAGTGATGCCGGCTGTTTTTGTGTCAACACCTGCTCGTTCATACTCAAATTCAAGTTCTGGGTTGAACAAAGGTTGATTGGCAGCACGAAGCTCAGCTGATGCCTTATCAGCAGAAGCTTGAGCTGCTTGTAATCTAGGATGATGTTGTACAACTTGGTTTAGCCAACTTTCGAGCTTCTGTTGCTCGTTAGCGCCAACTGTTGAAGGTAACAATAAGGCGCATGCAAAAAGGCTAATGACATTTAAAAATCTCATGGAAATTCCTATAAATAAAATAAAACATAGACGATCTAAATTAATGAATCGTGTAGGTATAGCCGGTTAGAACCGACAAAATTATTAGGAATTAGCTAAGGGGAGGACGTTGGAGCGGACTGGTTTGGTGTGATTGAAAAAGTGAGTTATATGTCAAGGTGTCACGCTTAGTCACGTGAGGCGAAACTTTTGTATAGAGACCAATCAAGCCTAACAAATGAGCGCCTGCATGACAGCAGTGATCATCATCTAGGTGGTTGTCTTGATCACTAGTTAGATCAATGCTGTGTAAATCAGCTTGTTGTGACATGGCCTGTTGGTGTTTCCCAGCAATATCATCATGGCTGTTCATTGCCCAAACGCTGCTATAGCTTAGCGAGCTAAGAATCAGTAATAGTATGGTTACGTGTTTAAGCACAATGAAGGGGTGTTGGAAACATTCTCGACAGTCTAACCTTTTGAATTATAGGTTGTCAAATTAGTGTTATTGCTAAACCAAATGGTTTGGTTGGGTCAGGCCTGAATATATTTATCTATATCTTGGTTATCTTTAATTAGTGTCGATGCTTTTCCATTGAGAAATTATTTTGCAGTTAAAAATGAAACCGAGTACTCAGTATGAAGCGTGTTTCATTAGCATTGTTTAGGTCGTTAACCATTCCACCCTCGATGACTACCTTTTGATGAATCCACTGCAAACCTAGGGTCAATTGATGAGTCACGGTATTATCTTCAGCCCAACGACCATTTAATTCCACCACCGTATTTAGCTCTGATGCGAAGCCCCAATTAGGCCGATCTACGGGAAATAATCGGTATTGCCATGACAGATCATAGCGGCCACTGTCGAGACGATTATCAATTCCTAGTTGATACAAAAAATCGACATCAATTTCATTACGGTTTTTGAAGTGTGTAAATACAAACCCCGCCTGAACTGCAGTATCCCTATCATTTTCAGTTGGCACAACAAGCCCTGCCAAAACACCAAAACGATCCGTGCCCATAAAACTATCGTTTTTCCAGGCAATATGGCGATACAAAACTGACACATCCCCTTGTCTATCTTTACCAGCTGGTGAAAGCCGATAAGGCAGGCCTAGTAATACAGTTTGGTTTGCACTTAAACCGTATGCCAGGCTAGTCGTAATGCTATCTATATCTGACTTCTTTGTATGTTCAAATGCTAGCCGCACCACTGCCCCGTCTTTTTCAACCGGTAATGCAACAAATGAGCGCAGCCCCATGCCATATACGGTATTACTGATACCAAAACTTAATAACAATATCGCTATCTGCGCGGTAATATTGTTATTTTTCATCTGCCAGTATCGTAATTTTTACGGGGGTAAAGCCTGCGTCTAATACGGCTTTTTTAATACTCTCAATGCTGGGCTGGTTGCCCTCAGTTTGAAGGCGTATTTTTTTCTGTTTCAGACTTACTTCAACGTTTGAAATACTTTGCATTTCGCCAAATTTTCGTTCTAAACTATCCACACAAAAGGCACAGGTCATACCATAAACCTCGATCTCTACAGTTCTGGCCTGAACACTTTGCAGCATCCCCAAAACGACCACTAAACTCATCGCAAGGGTAAGATTAAATATTTTTTTCATCTCATTTATCTCCTCTACAAATTCAATAATTGACGCAGCGGTAACAATAAAACGCTAAAGAAAAAGCCAATCATCCAAATGCCCACGCTTAACCAAAAAATACGTTTATTCCATTTTTTTGACTGTCTACAAGCCGCCGCTCCTTTAGGGTCAATGGGGCAGGCTTGATCAGGTCGCCAGATAACCCATGCGAGAAAGGTTAATAATAATCCGGATATGCTAAGTGCCCATAATTTATGTTCTGCAAGAAAGAATAGCCCTGGAATGTTGTAATTCAAACTGGCTACTACCGCGCCAAAACCAAGTGACACAAGCAAAACCGGCAAAGCACAACACAATAGGGTGCCACTGGTTATAAACAGCGTTAACCACCGTAGTTTTGTCTTAGATTGCCATTTAAGCTTATCCACAACATGGGCCCTCCGTTGTTTCGCCCATCTGCTGTAACTGAATGGGAGGACAGGCAACACTTCCATAAGAACAGAACACGCAGCAATCTCCTTGTATTGGTTTCAACAAAACTTCACAAGCTGGGCACTCATAAAACCATTGGCATGCATCTGTTGGCATTTCAAGAAGCTCCTTATGTCCACACTCAGGACATATTAGTTCTGAATCAAGAATGACCTTTTTCATCTACACCTCCTTGTTCTTTACATTTGTTATCATACAACCTGTAGTTACTACAGGTTCAAGAGGTTTTTGTTATGGAAACAACCCTTTTCTCAATCGGCCAACTCGCTAAACGAGCAAAATGCAAAATAGAAACCGTGCACTACTATGAAAAAACGGGCCTGATGCCAGACCCGCCACGTACAGAAGGAGGCCATCGGCTTTATGATCTAAAGCTTATCAAACGACTTTGTTTTATCCGCCGTTGTCGTGAACTTGGCTTTAGCATTGCGCAAATTAAGGAACTACTTACGTTTATTGATGAGCCCAATCATTATTGTGGCGAGGTAAAAGAACTGGCAATGATACATGCAACTGAGGTTCAGCAAAAAATTGATGACTTGCAGAAACTCAAGTTAGCACTCAATGAAATGGTCTCTCAATGCAAAGGGGCCGATAGCTCTGTAGCAGAATGCTCGATTATTGATGCGCTATATGTAAAAAAATAGCTTACATTATGGCATTGTAATCCCCTCTATAGGCGACATGCTGTTTTTTTGATAATTTGTTGCTCGGTCGTTATCCATATGTTCTTTCATGGTAATTCCCTTTTTTTAAGATCATTTCTTAGCCGTAATTTTTATTGATTACATAAGGTCATGATTGTGAGCATGTAATAAATATAACTGTTGAATTAACGAGCCCCCTGCCTTAATACCTTCTTTTCTAAAATATCCATTGACGAAACAATACCCAAGAGACCCTCAGCGCCGGTGACAACCAGATGATGTAACTTGTTACTCACCATTAATTCTGCTGCTTCTGTAAGGGATTGGTAAGGACTAATTTCCACAACAGGTTCGGTACAAATTTCCCACGCTTGGACATCACCCCTTAGTGATGCTTGAATAGCATGTAGCTGAATTAAATCAATGGCACTTATTACACCTATGCACTGAGCTGCATTATCAATAATCGGCAAGCACTGTACGCCCGCCTTGTTCATTAGTTGTTCGAGCATTCCAACGGAATCCGTCATTTGCCCACAAATAACGGCTTTTGTCATAATATCCTCAACAATCATCTGGTTAACTCCCGCTTCATATTAAAAACCGATTACCTTGTTACTCGGCAGCTCAATGCATATCCCACTCATATTTAGTTAATTTAAGGATACTTTGTGAAACATACCTGCTTCAAAATGACCTGGCACATTACACGCAAAAACTACATCCCCGCTCTTAAATTCCCACGTCAGTACTTTTGTTTCCCCTGACTTAACAGTTACCGTATTGCCATCTTGATGAATCATATCGGGCATCTGACGCATCATCTTCCGATGTGCTTGCTGTTCTTTTTCATCTCCTATGGAAAATTCATGAGGAAGCTTTCCTTTATTGGTAATGACAAACTTCACGATATCCCCCGCTTTCAGATCGGGCTGTGATGAAAACGTAAAACGCATTGTGTCTAAGGTGGTTACGGCAATGGTTTTTGTCGCTGCAGATTCGGTAGCTGGTTGACCCACCGCACTGCCTTCTGAATCATGCTGATGCCCAGAATGCTCCTCGGATGGCATTTGCATAGGTTTGCTTACCGACTCATCAGCACCGTGTTTATGAACATGTGTAGACTCACCGCCCGCTATAGATGTTGTTGTAAAGGCTACGAGTACTAGCCACATTGAGATATAGATTATTTTGTTAAACATTATTTTTTCCTTTTTACTTTTAAAATTTAATTTCAGAACCAAGCTCGTATTCCCACAACAAACTGAGTGTCGCTTACATCTTCTCCTTCATCTCGGGAAAAATTTGCTGTATCACCGTATGTCTTGTTCCAATTCACCCCTATATACGGTGCAAATTCACGTCGTATTTCATAGCGAAGTCGTAAGCCTAGCTCAATATCAGACAGACCTGAGCCCACACCCGTTGCTTCGTCATCTTTGCTGTATGCATTGATTTCAACTTCAGGCGTGAGAATTAACTTTTGCGTTAGCATAATTTCATATTCGGCCTCAAGGCGAAGCGCGGTTTGACCATTATTTCCAATGAAGGCGGCTGCATCAATTTCAAAGAAATACGGTGCAAGACCTTGAAAACCAACCGCGAACCAGTCTCGATTAGGAGTTGGCATTTTGTCATGACGCCAACCCACTTGAACATCCCAGTATGGGGCGATAGCTTTGCTGTATAAAAACTGCAGTTCAGCTTCGTCTGTTTTACCGCTGACGTTTTCAACATCCACCTTCACCCAAAGTTTATTGAGGTCTTTACCTACCCAGCCTTGTGCCTCTAAAACAATTGGATCACTTCCTTCTGTATTACGTAGTTCAAATTGACCAACCATCACCTTAGTTAGTAGAGGGTCGTCACGACCCATTGAATGGGATGCCATTGATACAAGAGAAATACAGATAATTAAGAATAATTTTTTCATCATAGCCTCCTTAACTCACTTCAACTTTTCTAAACATGCCCAACATGTGGAAGAACAAATGACAATGAAATGCCCAGCCCCCCATTGCGTCTGCTGTCACTAAATAACTCGCTTTAGAACCTGGCTGCACTATAACGGTATGTTTTCGAGGAATATAATCAGGATCCCCTGTTTCTAAATCACTCCACATACCATGTAAATGCATCGGGTGATTCATCATCGTGTCATTGATGAAATTTATTCGTAAACGCTCACCATATTTAAATTTTAATGGTTTTGCATGCGCAAACTTAATACCGTTCATCGACCACATATAACGGCTCATATTACCGGTTAAATGTAAGTCAATTTCGCGCCCAGGCTCTCTTGGGTCAGGCGTTTTATGTAAATTTCTGAGGTCAGCATAAGTCAGTACTTTGCGCCCGTTATTTCGTAAACCAATACCTGGGTCATCAATTCGATACTCCGGCGAATCGGCACGCATATCAACATGTGGCCCAAATTCAGTACTTTTATGAATAACCGGCCTATTACTACCAAAACCCGCTTTCCCTGAGCCATATTCAGGCTTAGGCGTCATATTAGACATATCATGACCACTATGATCCATCTTGCTATGGTCCATACCCGCCATCTTGCTATGGTCCATACCCGCCATCTTGCTGTGATCCATGCCAGCCATCTTGCCATGATCCATACCGGCCATGCTCATGCCCATATCACCATGACCAAGAATAGGTGATGCGTCCATTGCAGGTGGTATTGCCTTCATTGCTGCATTAGGTGTCAGTGTGCCACTTGAAAATCCTGTTCTATCAATCGATTGAGCAAATATGCTGTATGCCTGCTCAGCGCTAGGCTCTACGATCACATCATAGGTTTCAGCGACACCTAGGCGGAACTCATCTATGCTAAACGGCTGTACGTACTGGCCGTCTGCTGCAACCACCGTCATTTTCAACCCCGGTATAGAAATATCAAAAAATGACATTGCTGCTGCATTGATGAAACGCAAACGAATTTTCTCACCGCGTTTAAAAATTCCTGTCCAATTATCTTCGGGCGTTTGCCCATTCATTAGATAGGTATAGGTGTATCCAGTGACATCTGATATGTCTCTGTCCGACATCCGCATTTCATTCCACATGCCACGACTGGACCAAAAACCATCCCAGCCTTTTTCACCAACTTCGCTTAGCGCATCAAAAACCGTTCGCTCTTGGTAATTATAGTAATGCGATAGCTTCTTAAGTTTTGCGTAAATATTGTCAGGCTTCTCATCACTCCAATCAGACAGTGTCACCACATAGTCGCGGTCATAGTTAAATGGCTCCGGTTCAATGGGGTCAATAATGATGGCACCATAGGCACCCGTGGGTTCTTGAAAACCAGAATGACTGTGATACCAGTAGGTTCCACTTTGGTTGACTCGAAATTTATACTGAAAGGTTTCACTCGGTTTAATACCTGAAAAGCCTTCGCTAATATTAGGTACACCGTCCTGACTGCTTGGCAAAATAATCCCATGCCAATGAATAGAGGTGTCTTCTGCTAGGTGATTGGTGACATTTAGAGTGACCTCTTCACCTTCTTTCCAGCGTAACGTAGGCGCTGGAACAGAGCCATTTATCGCCGTAGCAAAACGGTTTTTTCCGGTAAAATTGACCGGTATTGGGCTATAGGTCAGGTCAAACTGTCTGCCACGCAATATTTTCGACTGTTGTTTAATTCGTGTTTCAGCGACCACCGCTGGAGAAATACCTAAGCCAATAAGCGCACTACCAGCTGCAACTCCGGTGACAAAACGACGGCGAGGTAAATTGATGTTTCCCTGGGGGGATAATTTTTTAATTAACATTGTAAATTCCTGATTATTGAGCAGCCACGGGCGGCTCGACTAAAATGTTTTTTTTAGGGTTCTATCGTTTTATAGCAGAAACAGCTGACTCAACGACAGTATTAAAAAAATCAGGAAAAAATGGGGGGAGGAGAATCTAACGTAACAAGAAAACTGGAAAAATGCTCCATCGAAGGAGCCGTAAATTGCTGATGCGGCTGGTCATCAGTAAGCACTACGGTTGTTAGAATAAAAGATGCCACATGAAAACACTTATCACAATGGTTTTCATCGCAGTTCAAACTAGATACACCCATATCAGCTACAGAAGATGTTTTCATCATGTCATGATGATCGCTCATATCCATATCAGACATTTGATGAGGCCCCATATCCATGCCAAACGAAGCCATACTCGTCATTGCCCATGCGCTTTGCAACGGCAGAATAAACAAGCATAAAGCCAGTAAACAGTGGATAACGATGTGACGATTTATCTTCATAGCTGTTTTAATAGTACACCAAAAAACTACAGGAGGCACTTGTTTATTAGGTTGTTATCAATAATCCGCAAATACTGTATACCCACCTTCTTCATTGCTTGCTCTTGCAAATATAAATAAGAATGATTATTATTCGTATTAGAATAAGTGTTAATCATGCCTAATTTGAAGGAACATTTAACACAATGCTGACACGTAGTGATTTACCTTCGGATATCAATGATATCTTTAGTTGTAGAGCTTTATTCTAAATAAGTAGTAATTTATTTTCAGTGATAGGTTTGAAGTCCTATTCAAATTAATTAAGAGGAAGCCATATGGGCAAATTAACTGTTACCTTAACGTTTTTACTTTTTTCTGCTTTTGCTTCTGCGCATAGCGGTGCCGACCCATTAAAGGAATTAAACAAGAATAAGAATCGACTATCGTCGGTTCAAAGCGAATTTGAACAACTCAACAAGCAGAGTGAACAATTCGAGAGTTTGGAAAAGCAGGCAAGGTACTTGCAAAAAAACATTTTAATTTTACGCCGTCTTATGGTGAAAGATTATCCTCATGTCACAGCCAGTATGAGTAAGTACAAACTAGATTATATGGACGAGATTGATAATGGCCTCGAAGGTTTTAAACAGACATTGGATCAAATGAAAACTGTGATTGAGAATTAAACTTACTCAAGACTGTCGACTAAATTCGGAAAAAAAAGTAAAAACAACCAATTCATACGAGCCCCCCATAAGGCCTAGTTTCGGTTTTTTATTAAAAAACTCCTTTAATTTGGATATAAGAATTTTCTTACTTACTCCCCCCCCCTGATTTTTAGAGGTCATCAAATATTCCTTATTTACACGGTCCTTGACAGGCTTTGATCATAAAGTTAAACTGCCCAAAGTTAAAGGAAATAACACCTTTTATATCAATCGCTTAGCAATTATGCTAGGTTGCAAACAAGCTAAAAATTGAGCAACACTCTACATATTGATGTAAATTGCTCAATTTCAACGTTAATATTTTGAGAGATATGACTAATAATATTTATGGAAGCTTTTTCAGTAGGCTAATTGGCAAAAGTGTCGATTCTCAAGCTAACTTAGAGGAAGTGAATAAGGAAGTTGAATCCATAAAGGATGAAAAACTCCACATACGCGCATACAAGTCGAGCGCAGTTCCTACACGCGGCAACATTTTTAAGTACCGTAAACGGGACGATAAGCTTGATGAAAAAATAGATTCTTACCTTTCTATATAACTACTCAATAAATTAATACAAGAAGCTGGGGCTACCCAGCTTTTTTTTTTAACAATATAAAACTATGAAGGAACTAGAATTATATAAATTTCATGAGGAAACGTTTAAACCTATATATGCAGACTTAATTGCCATCTTAGGAAGTAAACCTGAACAAATCGCTTTTGAGCTTGAGGCCGCTTTATCTCATATTGCTGTTGCGAAGACGAATGATGAGCTTTATGAAAAAAATATTGAAAAAGCTTATGGCCATCTGCAACGAGCATCTTTGGATGCTGTAAAAATCATGTGGCTTGAGTATAGACAAAGGTCCGAAAAAATCATTCTAGACCCAGACATGCGAGCATTTGCATCTAAAGCTTCTGAAAGTGAACTCATTACAAAATTTCAAAAAGCCGAACAAACCGCGAGAAGTGCTAGGAAGAAAGAACTAAACAATACAGGCAATGACCCATCAGCTTCTATCTCTGAATACTATGAAGCCGCTCAGCTCTTTAGTGAAATAATTACATTGATAGATCCTGAAAAGGTAGCGAAGTTAACACGCTTTAAATCAAAATATAAAACTAAAGAAGTTGTTATTTCGTTTTTAGTTGGCGTTGTCAGTAGTGGTGTTGTTTCGTTCCTGCTTGCCAAATAGGACCTAAAAAGGAAGCGCAATTTTATGCGCCATAATGATGATACTAAGGAAGCAAACATGGAAGGAATAGTAGAAAAGGATTTAGAAGTCATCGATGTGTGCTGGCGTGTGAGCATGGGTAAACAATATGCCTTTGTGACCACCGTTCAATTAGACGATAAAGGCGCCCGAATCAGCCCCCCCCTATTGAAGTAAAAAAATGGGTTGAAGTCGACATCACATTGCCTGACACCCTAAGACGAGTCATTAAAATGGGCGGTTCATGGGCAAACATGCCATAAAAAACTATTCAACTTTATATTTCAGGTTTATCGCAAAAGCATTACTCATTGCATTCAAACACCCTATCACAGTCTTCGCAGCGGATATTTAACTGCGCCTTACCGTAAACTTTAGTATCACAACCCGAACAGATATAACGATACCTGGTTTGACGCTTCGCCGCTTCAGGAATCAAAAAATCTGATATGGGTGAATCAGTGGGTTTAACTAACTCCGACAGTGTTGGCGTTGCTTTAACAGGCACAGAAGTTAAGACTTTGTCAGGCTCAGTCCCATTTGAATTGACCATGGGTGCTATTACCGGCTCGAATAGACGTGGCAATGAGCGTCTATCCATCCACTTCAACTGAAACCCTTTTTCATCAGATAGCTGTTGGAAAGTTCGGATAAATGGCCCATCTTCAATAATGTAATCACTCATAAACTGGCCAGTAATTCGTCCACCCGGCTCTCCTGTCGAGGAAGGCATCAACCCAACTTCAATCATTTTTAGAGCCCACTCTTTATTATGGTAATAATCACGGCCGGGATGACCAAAACAGTGCTGCCAGCAATGTGCCATTTCATGGACCAATGTCTGCATCACTTCAATCAGTCTTGAATTGGCAATATACGCTGGATTAATTGCTATTTCGCTGCATTTAGTACCGTTAATATCTCCCCAACGCTCAGGTGCAAAATAGCCCATGACCCCTTTTTTACGTTGTACTGTAAAAATTACGCTCGGTAATTTACCTCCAAATAAAGCTGTATTGAAATGCTCATAGGCATCCAACAGTGATGTATAAAGTTCAGAGGTAGGGTTCATTAATTGCTCAATAATATTGAATTATGTTCGCTGTACAACAATAAATAATACAGGGATTAGCAATTTATTGCATTTTGAAGATAGAGAGGACTGTTACTTAAATAACAAAAAGGAATTAAAAAGACTGTTCTTATAACCATAATCACGAAAACGTGTAGTGTACACTACAAATATTTGCGCTTTTGGTTATATCAAGTGGCTAATACTGTATAAAAAGTTATAGAAACGGTATTACGCGATTAGATATGGCACGATTTCAATAATAACAAATTAAGAGCAAAAGCCTATGCCCAATCTTAAAATTCTTTCTACCACTCGCAGACGTACATTTAAAGATGCACCTAAGCTATCCTCTAATGCACGACACAGCTACTTTTTGATTGACGCTGATACGCGTAAAGCCATCAACATCTTACATACAGATATAAATTGTTTGAAGAGCAGTCAATCGATTGAACTCTTGCCCAAGAAAAGGCCTGGGCTTCAAAACTCGAGCGCAGTTAAAGAACGACCATAGGGGGGGTGTGATGCACTTTAGATTTTAATCCGCGTTACAAAATACAAGATTCATCCAGTATAACGAGTAAACTTTATGATTTAGACAATGATTGCGTACTTCAAGTTAACGCAGTCTGATAAATAGCGACTATAACAATGACAACAACTCAAATCATTCCCTATTCTATTAGCAGTAGATTTCAACGCCCTCCCAAATTTACAGCAGAAGAAAGGCGCGCATTCTTTTTTATCACTCCAGCAATACGCAAGGTCTTACCGAGGAAATCAGCTATTCACAAAGTTGGGTTTGTTCTTCAATTGGGTTATTTTTCAGCCACAAGACAGTTTTATAGTACCGAACATGTACGTAATAAAGATAAAGGTTTTATAGAAAAAATGTTGGGAATTAAAACTCCTGTCGATTTATCGTCATACACCCAATCAATTCAGAAGCAACACCGAGCTAAGATTAGAACGTTATTTAACTGGCATATTGCTACACCTGAAGATAGGTTAGCACTGCAAGATCACGCATTTAATTTCGCTAATAAGCGCATGCCTGCTGAGCAACAATTCTTTCAGTTAGTCAGTATATGCTGGAAACGTCAATTTGATATTCCGAATTTTAAAACACTTCAAAACTACATAAACGAAGGTTATCTAAAGTTTGAATCAAGGCTTATTGCCTCTTTCTCGACACATTTTGATGATAATCAACAACAACTGGTTAGTAATATCTGTCAAACCGCTGATGATGCCAAGATATTACTGAATAAAAAATATGACCACTCAGATAGCACTCGACACTTTTGGAAAAATATAAGTCTGCTTGAAAATTATCGAGCCTATCATGCTGCGGTATTACCTACCCTGTCAAAATTAAATCTTTATGATGAGTCGTTCAGGTTTTTCGCTAAATGGATAAAAGAAGCTACCTTGAGACAAATTTTGTCCATGCATAAAAAAGGCAATGCATCACTGAGGGTACTCTGTTTTATACGTGAGGAATATTATCAACGCAATGATTACGCCTGTTACTCCTTCATTAAAGAAATTAAAAGCTGTATTACGAGGGGAAAAAGAAGCCAAAAAATTGAGAACGAGGAGCAAGAAGAAGCGTTTGCTGAACAAGCAATAACCGTTATTGACTACGCAAAAACAGCAGACGCAATTATAAAGCTTGTTTATAAGGTGCAAAAAAACCCTTCAGTGAGTTTTGCTGAAAAACATACTCAAACATTAGATCACATAGATCGTTATTTGGAAGCCATAAACCCTGAAATAATGACTACAACAGACCGGCTAAATAATAAATTAACAGGCAATACGGCATCTATAAATTACTATTTATCCTTAGAAAAGGATGCAGAAAAAGTATTAAGAAAATATCGATCAATGTTAAAGGTTATTGAGTTTGACGAAAAGTACTCGGATAACAACATCATCCAGGCAATTAAACATTACAACCAATCAAATGGTAAATATACCGAAGACCTACCCCTCTACTTCTTGAAGAAAAGTGAAAAAACACAGCTATTTGAAAATAATATAAAAAACATGAAGCTATATAACATGTTGTTTATGGTTGAAGTGTGTGAAGCGCTAAGGTCTAGGAGATTATGCTTAAAATATTCATTTAATCACTTACCAGAAGAGCATTATGGTATTACTAGAAGTGAGTTCGAGGAAGACGAAGATCATATCCTAGAGCTGGCAAACTTAGAAGGCTTTAAAGATATAGGCGGCATACTTAAAAAGAAAAGGGAAGCTGTGGATGCTGCGTTCAAAAATGTTAATGAGGGTTTAATTAATGGTGAAAACCCTCACCTTAAATTTACGAAGAAAGGTTACTGGCATATTAATACGCCTAAAACTGATTATGATATCACCAAAGTAATTCCCGGTTTACTTGGCGATAATGGATCAGTAACTTTGAGTAAAGTCATACGCGAAGTAGATGAATTTATAGGTTTCTCTGAACTTTTTAAGCATTCTCATATTGTAGGCAGCAAGAAAAAAGTACCTAGTGAGTTAATGTATGCTGTCATTGTCAGCCTAGGTTGCAATATCAGCTTTCGCCAAATGGCGAATGCATGTGGGTCATCAATTACTGAAAGTAAGCTTCAGCATGCAAATGACTGGCTATTCTCTAAGGAATGCATAAAAAATGCAAACAACCTAATAGTAGAAGAAATTAATTCTTTATCATTACCAAATATTTTCAAATTAAATCCTGATACCGACCATGCCAGCAGTGATGGAGCTAAGATCACTGTTGCCGTCAATTCGATTTTAGCCAATTTTTCATTCAAGTATTACGGTAAAGAATCTGGAGTTGTCGCAAATTCTTTTATCAATGAAAAATCTGCTTTTTTTCATGCAAATATTCAAAGCTCGACAGATCGAGAAGCTCTATATATGCTCGATGCATATTCTGGTAACTCAGTTGTTAAAAGCAACAACCCTAGCCACTCCGGTGATTCTCATGTTTACACTGATGCAATATTTGGCGCAACTGATATGTTCAAGATCTCTTTAGCACCTAGAATTGCAAATGCAGGTAGACAAGTCCTAAGAGGTTTTAGCCGCTCGCAAGTCAAAAAAAGAAACAGTCATGAAATTGCTCCTACGGGTGTTATAAATACAAAACTTATAAAACGTAATTGGAAGGAAATGTTAAGAACTATTGCGTCGATAAGTCTTGGACGCGCATCTGCATCAGAGACTTTTGATAGGCTGGCAAGAAGTGAAAAGCAAAATGAGCTTTATCGTGCTTTTAAAGAATATGGACGAATCAACAAAACAATCTTCCTGCTAGAGTACTTTGATAATATCGAATTAAGACAAAGAATTGAAAAAATGCTTTCGCTCGTTGAGCTGGGACAGAAGCTATTTAGAGCTGTTTTTCATGGTAGACAAGGCAAGCTTTATCAGTCTGAGCCGGAAGATATGGAAAGAGTTATTTTATGTACAACACTTATCAGGAACATCATCATTTGTTGGAATTATATAGTGCTATCGGACATTATTATTGATGCCCCACCCAATGAGCAACGCTTTTTAATTGAATCTATTAGCAAAGGATCCGTGCTCTCTTGGGCTCACATCAATATGTTTGGTGAATTTGATTACTCAAGTCGTTACAAATCGAGCATAAAAGCAGATATTAATACAATACGTAAATTTAAGGTTCCCACTTAAAAAGGATATTGTTTTTTCTGCTTTTAAAGTGCCGAAATAAAAATAAATATTTCGTTTAAACAGTAACTTAGATCTTATTCTTAACTGTTTAGAGTAAATATCCTAACTTACCCAATGTGTGAATTAGCGAGGTTATTTATTATCTGCTCGGCCAAGGTACAGGCTTAAGACAAAGTTATGTCGAAACCCTTTGGTCACGTTTTGATTTTTGGCTTAAACGTGTAGCCTTTACGATATAAATGTTATGTTGTATCATAACTTTCATCGCATGGGATGCATGCTATCTCAATGATGTAATCGATACTAATAATATCAGGTATCTCGATATCTAAAGCGATATACCGCTTAACCATTCTGGCAGATTGAAGATTAAAAAAAACTATTACCTAGAGGGTCACTAGAATGAAGAACACATTACTTAAGTTCGTTAGCTTTAATCTAGTTTTCCTAAGCGCTGCAATACAGGCTGAGGAAGCAAGGACGAACTTAGATGCACATGTTCATGGCGTATCTGAGCTAATGGTAGTGGCCGAAGAGAATGCGCTTGAAATTCAATTTAAATCACCCGCTATGAACCTCGTTGGTTTTGAGCATCAGGCGAAATCATCAAAAGACCTTAAGGCGGTTGATAAAGCTGCTTCAACGCTTCGTCAACCTGAGGCTCTTTTCTTAATGTCTGATGCCCATTGCAAGCTGATTAATATGTCTGTCGACCTATCCAAAATTATCGACATAGACCATCAGGATAATGATCATGACAGAAGTTCAAGTAACCATAAGCATGAACATAACGATAATGGGAAGCATCATGATGAGAACCACAGTGAAATAATGGTCACCTATAAATACCACTGTCAGGACAGCACTTCCCTGCCCTCAATAACCGTGAATTTATTTGAGTTTTTTACGGGTATTGAAGAAATAAATACCATGTGGATTAATCAAACAGGGCAAGGTGGGATAACACTCCGACACAATAACCGTACTATTAACTTTTAGGCCACATTTATGGATAACACAGATAGCATCCTTCAATCTGCAGAACGTCATTGCAAAGATCACGGCACCCGATTGACGGAAAAAAGAAAGCTAGTTTTAACGGGGCTTATACAGTCTGAGATGGCTCTTTCCGCTTATGAATTAATCGCTGAGGTAAAGAAACAATACAATCAAGACCTTGCCGCCATGTCGGTTTATCGTATTTTAGATTTTCTAGAAAGTGAAAAACTGGTTCATAAGCTCAAATTAGCAAATAAGTACATCGCTTGCGAGCATATTAGCTGCGACCATGCTCATGGTGTGTCGCAATTTTTGATTTGCGGGCAATGTAATAAAGTTAAAGAAATCAACATTAAGCCAGCTACTATGGCGGAACTTCAAACGACCGTTGACAAAGCCGGATTCAAGCTTATAAGCCCCCAATTTGAAATGAACTGCATTTGTGCTGATTGTTTAGCACATACAGCCTAACAACCTAGGAAACTATTTAATGAAAACAACACAAGTGATGACAGACAAACTAGCGATTGGTTTATCATTATTATGCACCTTCCATTGCTTAGCCCTACCGATTTTATTGGTTTTACTACCCAGTATGGCGGCACTGGGATTAGATAATGAGAACTTCCATCTATGGATGGTTGTGGCTGTCATTCCAAGCAGTCTTTACGCTTTAACCTTGGGCTGCAAACAGCACAAACGCTATCAACTGTTCTATTTAGGCGCAATTGGAGTGGCGCTACTCATCTTGGCCTTAGCTTTAGGAGAAGAGCGAATTGGTGAGTCAGGTGAAAAGACACTGACAGTTTTAGGCGCCTGCTTCGTTGCCATTGGCCATTGGTTTAATTACCGCCTTTGTAATGCACTAGACCATGAAAACTGCGCCTGCCCTAACGATAAAGATTCTGGTGTAAATTGAAACGCGACTACTTTATCGCCTTAGAGCAAAAAAGTAACAACAGTTTATTAGCATTACCTGAAGTTATAGAGCAACTTGCTTTTAACGAGCAAGGTTTAATTCCTGTTATTACTCAAGATGCAAACACCCAGTCGGTATTAATGTTCGCCTGGATGAATAAAGAGGCACTTGCACAGACAATTGCAACTCAGCGCATGACCTACTGGTCGAGAAGCCGTCAGCAGCTTTGGATTAAAGGTGAAACCAGTGGTAGCTGGCAAAAATTGCTAGCCATGTCGCTCGATTGTGATGGCGATGTTATTCTTTGTGAAGTCGAGCAACAAGGAGCTGCTTGCCATACCGGCCGCAAATCGTGTTTTTATTTACACGTTGATGTTGATAATCAGCACGTTAGGATCACTGACAGCAATGAGCTTTGAAAGCGGTAACATTCAAGCCGTTCCCACCAACATCATTACAGGCTTTTTAGGTGTTGGAAAAACCTCTGCAATTTTGCATTTACTTAAATGCAAACCAAACGATGAACGCTGGGCGGTATTAATCAATGAATTTGGAGAAATTGGTGTCGACGGCAGTGTTGTAGCCGGTCAACATTCAACCGACGAGGGGATTTTCATTCGTGAAGTACCCGGAGGCTGCATGTGTTGTGCTGCCGGCTTACCTATGCAAACTGCCTTAAACCAACTCTTAGCGAAAGCTAAACCAGATCATTTACTGATTGAACCCACCGGGCTCGGACACCCTAAAGAAGTATTGCAGGCGCTTTCTATGGAGTATTATCAGGAGGTCTTGTGCTTGCAGAAAACTATTACCTTGGTGGATGCAAGAAACTTGTCTGACTCACGCTATACCCAGCATGAAACGTTTAACCAGCAAATTGCAATTGCCGATACCGTTGTTGGAAATAAGTTGGACTTATATCAAGACACTGATAAGGCCAACTTAATTGCTTACGTGAAACAACGAGGACAGACCAACACACGTGTTATTTTTATCCAGCATGGGGAAATACCCTTTTCAGCATTACAGGGCTCAACCTCCAGTTCATACCAAGCGTCCCTTCCCCATCATCACGCATCGGGTTCAAAACCACTTGTTTCAGAGGCTGACATACCGGCTTGCGGATTCTTAAAGGCCATCAATGAGGGTGAAGGATATAAAAGTATCGGCTGGCGCTTTTCTCCTCATAAGGTTTTTCAGTGCGAAAAATTACTGGTATTTTTAACCGGCTTGCAAGTCGAACGAATGAAGGCCGTTTTTATAACTGAGGCTGGTTTTTTTGCTTATAACCTTGCTAACGATACGTTAACAGAGATTGGACTGGACGAGTGCTTGGAAAGCCGTATTGAAATTATTTCTGACCGCCTCGATGACGCCTTAGAACCGCAGCTAATGGCTTGTATCGCCGATTGATTTTTAATGGTTTATTCTGAGTAAAGCTCAAATGATTGCATCTGCATGCTGTAAGCGGCTGTTGCCACCTCATTTTCAACAAGCGATGTTTTTACAATACCCGATACCCAGAAAGGGTCATACAAAGCCTCTACTTTTAAGCCTTTTGGGTAGTTTACAAAAATAATTTGATTAGGTGGTGGTGGCGGCACATGAATGCAGGCACCAAAAAAAGGTACTAGAAAAAACTGAGTGATGGTTTGTTCATCATCAAATTCCAAGGGCACAATAAAGCCTGGAATACGAATCGCTTGCCCATCCATTTCCTGAACAATCCGTGTTGAAGAGAGTGCCTGTTGATAGGGATCATCGCTGGCAGCAGCAAGGGCATTAGCAACCTGGCTACTAATCTGATCTTCAAATGAACCATCTTCAATATCATTTATGTAGCTAGGCGGATTAAGAAGTATTTCTAAGTCTTCTTTCGGCATCAACTTCGTCCATTCAATGGTTTTGAAGCTCGATTCTGACAGTGTTGCCTGTTCAGGCTTATCAGTTATTAACGGTTGCTTAGTTGGCGACTCTACTACTTCTGGCCTCAATACTGGATCTATTGCTTCGTTAACAACCTCACTATCTGGCATCTCACATGCTAAGAGCGTCAATGTGGCGAATATAAAAAACGTTACGTTTAATAGTTTAGGCATTATGTTAAGCACTCAAAAATTTTAAAAATTGATTTCATTCTACAATGTTACATTATATCATTTATAGCACTTTAATTGATGCATTGTTGAGGCGTTTAATGGCCATTGAGCTCACCAATATCCGCTTTCACTACCCGGCACAGCCTGAGCAGAATATATTAAATATTCCCCATTGGTCTTTAGCTAGCGAAGAGCGGATATTTTTACACGGCCCTTCAGGTAGTGGCAAATCAACTTTACTGAGCCTGTTGAGTGGTTTACTTCCGCCGAGCGATGGACAGTTGAACGTTCTTGGCCAACCTTTAGATAAAATGAGCGGCCGACAGCGTGATCGCTTCCGTGCTGCGCATATCGGTTATGTATTCCAGCAGTTTAATTTGGTTCCCTACCTCAGTCCAGTCGACAATATCTTGTTGGCGACTCGGTTTGCAAAACGACAGTCCTCAATCGACCTAAACGAAGAAACTCAAGAGCTATTAAATGCATTGCACATCGCCAAGAAAGAATGGTACCGCCCTACCCGCGAGCTAAGTATTGGGCAACAGCAACGCGTTGCCATTGCCCGCGCTTTGATCAACAAACCGCGTTTACTGATGGCTGATGAACCTACCTCTTCGCTAGACATGAAAAATAGAGACGCCTTTATGGACTTGTTAATGACGATAGTGGCTGATAACAACATGACATTACTGTTCGTCAGCCATGACCTTAGCTTATCCAGTTATTTTGAGAATGTTGAATCTTTGCATGATATCAATCAATTAGGGGGTTCAGCCTCATGCTAGCCAAACTGGCCCTGCAAAGCTTACTCGACCGTAAAGGCTCAGTTATGCTCTCATTGATGGCGATGACAGTGAGTATTTTTGTGTTACTTGGTGTCGAGCAAATTCGTCAACAAACTAAAGAGAATTTCTCTAATACCGTGTCCGGTGTTGACCTGATTGTTGGTGCTAGAACAGGCAGTCTCAACTTACTGTTATATTCTGTTTTTAGAATCGGCTCGCCGACCAACAATATCCGTATGGAAACCTACGACAATATTGCCAGCAATGAAAAAGTGAAATGGGCGATCCCGATGTCTCTCGGTGATTCACACAAAGGCTATCGTGTGCTGGGCACCTCGACAGACTATTTTCGCTATTTCAGCTATGGCAAACAGCATCGTTTAGCATTTACTCAAGGACAGGCATTTGGTCAGTTGTTTGATGTCGTATTGGGTTCCAATGTCGCACAACAACTCGGTTATCAATTGGGTGATAAAATCACCTTGGCTCATGGTCTTGCCGCCACTAGTTTTAGTATGCACGATGATCGACCCTTTACCGTGGTTGGGATTTTAGCAGCTACCGGAACGCCGGTTGATCAAACCTTGCATGTTAGCTTGCAAGGTATTGAAGCCATTCATACCGATTGGCAACAAGGCGTGAAAACACATAACAATACACTCACTCAAGCAGAACTAGAACAAACCAATTTAAAACCCAAAAGCCTTAATGCTTTTATGCTGGGTCTTAAATCAAAAATGACCACATTCCAGTTTCAAAGGATGATCAATCAATACAAACAAGAACCTTTACTGGCTATTTTGCCAGGGGTTGCTTTATCAGAACTCTGGCAAATGATGAGTGTTTTAGAAAATACGCTACTGTTAGTCTCTGCATTGGTTTTTATTGCTGCCTGCTTGGGGGTTAGCGCAATGCTACTGGCATCGATTCGCGAGCGCAGCCGTGAAATCCACTTACTGCGTGTTATTGGCGCACCGCCCTATATTTTGTTTTTACTCATTGAGCTAGAAGCCCTACTGATTACACTGCTAAGTTGTGTTTTAGCAATCGCTCTTTTGGCTCTTTGCCTATTTTTCTTACAGGATTATTTAATATCGCATTTCGGGCTACCTATTCAATTAAATTTATTGACCGAAAATAGCCTGTATTTGATGGCTGCGTTAATCATTACGTCCATTTTTGCCGCCATCATTCCTGCGTTGAGCAGTTACCGAAAAGCTAGAGGATAGCTGGTCTAATTGGTAAGCAAAACAAATCCGGTAGAGAGTAGTAGCTAAATAATAATAAATTAGGTTTCTTATTAATTGCAACTTATTGAAATATAGATGCTTTATAGAATCTATTTAACCCGCGCTATTTCTTTCCAGTTTGTTGTATAAAGGCTAGACCTATTAATGGGAACTGACTGCTGTAATGACTTATTACCTGCTGCAGCAAAACGAAGGCTGTTATTAAATCGTGAATTAATGGCATCCATCGTTTTCATCAGAGTTACGCTTTTTTCATTGCCTGTCGACTGACTGTTAAATATATCCTGCTGATGGATCACACTGCTTTGAGCCAGCTGTATATCTCCTAACGTTACACCCGCTTTTTGATATTGATAGCCTGGGAGAAAAATACCCGCTAATAGTTTTTTGGCGATTTTAATTAAATCCCGACTATCTTGTGTGCCCGATTTTAATTTATAAGTCGCTTTTTCAGAATAAAACGGTTTTTTATCAAATGGGCTGGTACGAATAAAAACACTCACTTGCAGCGTAACACCTTTCTGGGCTCTTAGTTTTTCAGCTGCTTTAAGACAAAAAACACTCAATACTTGTTCAAGTTCTTGCCGATCAGTCACTTTATCTTTAAAGCTTCTAGAGCAAATAATTTGTTGCTTTGGTTTTTGCTCTTCATTAAAAGACATAACTGGAGTCCCTTGCAATTCTTGCACTGTTTGAGCCAAGGTAATATTAAAGTGCTTTTTTATTGAATTGATGGGTTGAGATTGCAAATCCCATACAGTTTCAATACCCAACGTATTAAGCTTTTCGTTTAATCGGCGGCCAACGCCCCACACTTCGCCAACCGGCGTTATTTGCATTATTTTCTGGCGCCTAATGGGTTCGTTAATATCTACTACCCCACCGCTACTTGGCCATTTCTTTGCCGCATAATTTGCCAGTTTAGCCAGCGTTTTTGTTGGGCCTATCCCTACCCCAACCGGTATACCAACCCAGCGTGCTAGGCTGTTTTTTATTTCTAGGCCTAAGTCAGTTGCGTTAACGTTATGTCGCTCCAAATCGATAAAAGCCTCATCTATCGAGTAAACATCTACCGAGGGCGAAAAAGCAGTCAGGCTATGCATGATGCGCGCGGATAAATCTGCATACAAAGGGTAATTAGAAGAAAACAGTTGTATATCGTGCTGTCTAACCAGCTGCCTGACTTGGTGGACAGGGACGGCCATTTTTATGCCTAAGTCTTTAACCTCTTGGCTACGAGAAACAATGCAACCATCATTATTACTGAGCACAGCCACTGGTTTATTCAATAAGTCAGGGCGAAATAATCGTTCACAACTGACGTAGAAATTATTGCAATCAACCAGTGCAATGTTTGCGGGGTATTTCACGGTAAGTTAGCGTTTTTATAGGTTTTTATACATTGTGGATAACGCTCGTTACCACACCCCAAATAACCATGTCCACTTCCTCTTTTATGGGTATATCCGGGTAATCTGGGTTCTCGGGAGCAAGCACCAATTTACCTTCTTTTGAGCGCAGCCGTTTAACAGTTAACTCGCCATCTAGAGCACAAACAACTATTTTACCCACGCCCGCATGAACGGATCGATCAACCACAAGGATATCATCGGGGTGAATACCAGCGCCCAGCATAGACTCCCCTTCTGCTCTAACAAAAAAAGTAGCCGCAGGCTTGTTAATAAGGAGTTCATTCAGGTCAAGTCTTTTTTCTATGTAATCATCGGCCGGTGACGGGAAACCAGCGGCAACACTGACACCATAGAGTGGGATAGATGGTACGGGGCTATCTAAATCGGGTAAAAAAATATTAGGAAAAGGTATTTTTTCAGCGTTAATTTTTTGCTTTTTGTGTTCCAGTAATTCGCTAACAGTCGCCATAAGGCTTTCTGGTATTCTAACGGCCTTGGTAGGTTCGCCATAGCTTGAAGAGCCTTTTTTGCGACCTGCTCCAGCACGCGCTCCTCCATGTTTTGTTACTTTTTCGATCATGATAAAACTCTTTTCTATAAGACACTTGAATAGTGTACGTAAATCAAGTTGGAATGAAAAGGGCTTTTAAAAGTTATCCACTAAAACTGTGGATAACTTTGTGAAGAAGTATCGTAAAGCGAAAAAAAGGTAGTGCTGGCGACTACTTATAAAAACTGGTCTAATTTTGACCAGCCATAATATTTTGCTAGTTTCTAAGCGCTATAATCAACAACGTTATGCTGTTGAGTACCGAGTCCTTCGACTTCGGCAACCACTTTGTCGCCTGCTTTAAGAAACTGTGGTGGGTTCATACCAAGCCCTACTCCTTCTGGCGTGCCGGTAAAAATTAAATCACCCGGTTGAAGGCTCATAAACTCATTAATATAACTCACCAATTTCTTAACCGAATGTATCATCGTATCGGTATTGCTGGCCTGCATCCGTTTACCATTAACATCTAAGCTCACAGCGCATGATTGGTACTGTTTAAACTCATCCAAGGTCACAAAATATGGCCCAATAGGTGCAAAGGTATCTGCACTTTTACCTTTAAGCCACTGGCCACTTCGACTTTTTTGAAAATATCGCTCAGATACATCAATGCCCGTACAGAAACCAGCAATATGCGCTTCTGCATCGTCTTCTGAAATATACCGAGCTGGCTTACCAATAATAACGACAAGCTCTATCTCCCAGTCCACTTGTGTCGCGCCTTTAGGTCGTTCAATAAGATCAAAGGGGCCGCTTAAAGCACTAACTGCTTTGGTAAATAGCACCGGCTCGTCTTGCTGCTTGCCCCCTGTTTCTTTAATGTGCTCATCATAATTTAAACCAACAGCAATGATCTTGCCTGGGTTTAATAACGGCGCAGCAATGCGGTCAGGCTTTTCTATAATGGGCAGACTATCAACATCGAGGTTTTTCAGTGCCTGTAAACCATCGTTGGCTAAAAAATCAGATGAAATAACATCACACACACCCTCTAAAGAGCGAATTCTATTGTTACTGTCTAATAGGCAAGGAATTTCATGACCGAGTAAACCAACATTGAGTAATTTCATAGAGGAGCCTTTTCATTAAGGGTTAATTAAATACTCTGATACTATATCTGAATCACTATGTTGGTGAACAGTGATACAAACTAATAATAAGTTTAGGAGATATAAATATGAGTAATGCAGTTGTAGCCCTAGGCGGGTTCGCGTTTTGGACCTTAATTCTTGTTTTATCGATAGCCACATTTCGTGCGGTTAGTGACCTTGTTCTTAAGCGCGGTATTCCTATAAACGGCTTTAAACCGGATGGCTCAGATGTACCCGGATTTGGTCAACGATTAACCCGTGCACACTTAAACAGCCTTGAACTGCTACCGGTTTTTGCTGCCGTCGTATTAACGGCCTCTTTGGCGGGTCAAATGGCTTTATTGGAACCAACCGTTATGTACATTCTGTATGCTAGAGTGGCTCAATCTATCGTACATCTGATTTCTACTTCAGCTATTGCTGTGCTGATTCGCGGTATCTTCTTTGTTGTTCAAGTTGCATTATTAATCTCTTATATCTGGCAGATTGTTATGTAAGAAAGGTTACATTTTTTAGTGAGTCAACAAAAAGGCTAAACCTTATCTTCAGGTTTAGCCTTTTTTATATCCCTTGTTTTTTGTTAAATAGCCGTATAATTACTGGCATGCAATTGAAACAAACACAGCGACTCATCGCCTTTTTTATCAGCTTATTGATCAGCGCTAATGTACTAGCAAAACCTCAGCGAATTGTTTCGTTAAACCTATGTGCCGATCAGCTATTAATGGCACTATTACCGCCCGAGCGGTTAATTGCTATTACGCCATTAGCAGCGAACCCAGAAGCCTCTTATTTATACCAAAAAGCGGCTCAATATCATCAACATAGTAGCCGTATTGAAGAGATTATGGCACTTAAGCCAGACTTAATTGTTGCTGGTGAATTTACCGCCCAACCAACTAACCAGCTACTTGAAGAGTTAGGTTATAAGGTGATCAAGTTAGGCTTACCTATTAACAGTGACGGCATTTTTCAGCAAGTGCGCTTTTTAGGTCAGCAAATTGGCGAACCTGCTCGTGCCGAGGCGCTTGTTCTGGCTATGCGCAAACAGTTAGCTAACATCATTGCGGCACAAGATAACAGATCTCAACGAGCAGCTGTTTACTATGCCAATGGCTTTACCGCAGGCCAGCAGACTATCGTCAATGAAATTTTAACAATGGCGGGGCTAAGAAATATTGCTGCGGAGTTGAATTTAGATTATGTTGCCCCGCTATCGCTAGAATCTCTACTGGCATCAAAGCCAGACATTCTTCTATTAGGACGCTCCAATAACAACACCAACAGCTTAGCGCACCAAATTTTGCAGCACCAGGCCATCCATCGGTATGCAGCGCTCAAACAGGTAAAAAGAATAACCATTCCTGATAGATATTGGAGTTGTGCAGGACCGTCTAGTTTCGCTGCAGCGAGTTACCTACAGCAGCAATTATTAGCGCAACCCCTTTAATACACCCATGCAAACTCGCTTAATGACTAACCATAACGAAACCCGTTTAACAGCAATCTTATCAATGGGCCTGTTAGTGTTAATGGCATTTTCATTAATAATAGGTGAATTAAATATAAGTATTATCAATAGCTTAAAAAGCATTCTTAATAACAATTCCACATTAGAGTCTATTGTATTTGAAGAAATTCGTTTACCCCGCACCCTACTCGCTGTGCTGATTGGCGCGTCATTAGGTTTATCCGGCGCGGCCTTACAAGGCATGGTTAGAAATCCATTAGCCGAACCCGGTGTTATCGGTGTATCAAGCAGTGCCGCCTTGGGCGCAGTGATTGTTTTTTACTTTGGCTTAAGCGCTGTTTTCCCAATGGCATTACCGCTCGGGGGGATAGCCGGTGCTTTATTAGCGGTTGTTTTTCTGTACTTATTAACCGGTAAAAATAGCAGCATGCTCACCCTAATATTGGCGGGCGTCGCTGTTAGTAGCCTTGCAGCGGCCTTAACAGCGTTAGCGCTCAACTTATCGCCTAATCCTTATGCTTCTCTTGAAATATTTTTCTGGTTAATGGGCTCCTTAGCCGAGAGAAGCTTTACACACGTTTGGTTAATTTTGCTGCCAACCCTATTAGGCTGGTGGTTAATGTTAAAAGGACGGCGCGATTTAGATGTACTCTCACTCGGTGAAGACACCGCCCAATCCTTGGGTGTTAACTTGGCAAAGCTTAATCGACGTATTATTTTAGGCGTTGCCTTAGCAGTTGGTTCTGCGGTATCGGTAAGCGGTGGTATTGGCTTTGTAGGCTTAGTAGTCCCCCACTTACTGCGGCCATATGTGGGCTACCAACCCGGGCGGCTATTAATATGCAGCGCACTGGGTGGTGCTATATTACTATTAGCAGCCGATATGCTTGTTCGTTTAATACCGACGCAACAAGAACTTAAAATTGGCGTATTAACCGCCTTATTAGGCGCCCCTTTCTTTTTACATTTAATTTTAAAATCCAGACGAGAGTGGCTGTCATGAGTTTAGTGGCATCAAACATAGCTGTTAGTTTATCCGGCCACAGCATATTAAAAAATATGAGTATTCAGTTTCCAGCAGGAAAACTCACTGGATTAATTGGCCCTAATGGAGCCGGTAAATCCACGCTGATGCGTGCCTTAGCTGGTTTACTGCCGATTGAATCGGGTGTAATACGTTTGGCAGGCAAAGACATTCACGCCTTGCAAGCGCTTGAATTAGCGAAAGAAATAACCTATTTGCCGCAACTCGGCGAATGCCATTGGCCGTTAACCGTTGAACGGGTCGTTATGTTAGGCAGGCACCCGCATAATGATGGCCATCATGCAGACAATTTGAGTTTACAGGCAGTAGAAAAAGCTATTAAAGAAGTGGATATAGAACACCTAATCGGCCGCTCGGTTAATGAGCTATCTGGCGGTGAGCGAGCACGGGTTATGTTAGCCCGAGCGCTGGCCACAGAGAGCCCTATTTTACTAGCAGATGAGCCGATCGTATCGCTCGACCCACGGCATCAAATTGAGGTAATGGCGTTATTGCAAACGCTGGCGAAAAAAGGAAAAACAGTCATTATTGTTTTACATGAACTGCACTTAGCGATGAGGTATTGTGAGAATCTTGTTTTACTGAATAACGGGATAAAAACATCTGAAGGTATCGCCAACGAAGTACTAACGACTGAAAACATGCAGGCTGTTTATGGTGTTGATGCAATTTTTGGCGAGCACCAAGGGAGCCAATGGGTTTTACCTTGGCAGCATAAAAAAAGGGAGAAGGCATAGGCCCTCCCCCTAGTCCATCTAAAAACTGCTAACGAGACTAATTAGCCGGTTGATAGCTTAATGAGAAAAATACATTCGCATCATCTGTGTTGTAACCCGCTACTGTTTCATATTCTTCATTAAATAAATTAGCAACTTTTACTTGTGCTGTTAAGTCCTTGTTTATTTTATAAGCACCCACTAAATCGACGGTGGTAAAACCGGCAAGACGGCGATTGTTTGCAACATCATCAAAGCGACGGCCCGACACAAACACCTTACTTGCAAAACTAAAATCACCAAATGCTTTATTGGCATTCAAGGTAAAGGTTTGTTCAGCACGTCTAGCCAACACATTACCATCGTTTACGCCGCCGCTTTTATTTTCAGGGTCAATCCAAGAAAACTGGCCATCGACATTTATTCCAGCAATATCAGTGGCTGCTTGAAGCTCAAGCCCTTTTATCAATGCCTCGGAAATATTTTGAGGAACCCATAAACTATCCAGTGCAATCAAGTCTTTAATTTTTGTACGGTAAGCACTTGCCGACCACGTAATATCTGCGTGTTTGCCCACTAAACCTAGTTCAAAGGACTTAGAGCGCTCAGCATCTAGATTAGGGTTTGCACCAAATGGAGAATAAAGATCAACAAGGGCTGGCGCAACAAAAGCTGTTCCAAACGATGCGTTTAAGCGTAAATTATTAGAAAGCGACGTACCCCAAGCAATGTTACCCGTGGTATTGCTACCAAACTGCTCATTATCTTCATTTCTAACGGCTAATTGGTAAGAATGCGCACCATATTCACCTAATAATTGAGCAAAAACGGCATTGCTATGACGATTGGTTTCTGTGAAGCCACCCGATTCTTTTATTTTGTCATCTTCGTAGTCATAACCTAACACCAACACGTGTTCATCATTAATTTGAAAGTCATTTTGCAGGCTAAAATGGTCTTGTTGATTATCAGCAAAACTGGCTGCAAATGCTCCTTCGTTATCAGCCTCAATTCTGCCTTGGCTTAAGGTTGCTTTTACAGTCCATCTATCTGACACATCAGCCGTCAACTTAGCACCAAAGGTATGTTGCAAAAAGTCCGTTGTGTTGAAATAACCATCGTATTCACTTTGCCCCTCACTGTATAAGCTAAAAAACTCTAGCTCAGCAGAGTTTGCAAAGCGGTGCCCTGCTCGTATAGAGGCATTAGTGTTTCTATAAGCATCGTCGTCAGGCTCGGTAGCGAAACAACCAATAAATAATGTGCCACTTCGACCATCACAGCTGTTAAAACCATTTGTTTCTGTATAGCCGCCGCTTAAGCTATACCAATTAGATGCATCTCCACCAGAAATGCCAAACGTGGTTTCTTTCGTATCATGCGTACCAAAACCAACCGAAAGATGAGGTGTTAGCTCACCGCTTCCCTTTTTAGTGAAAATTTGAATAGTTCCACCAATAGAACCAGAGCCATATAAGCTTGATTGCGGCCCACGAACCAACTCAATACGCTCAATTTGGTTAAGTGGAATATGCTCAATTTGAGGCGCACCAAATGCATTCGTTGCCAACTTAACGCCGTTTAATAAAACCTGGGTATGGTTAGACTCTGTACCGCGTAAAAATAATGACGTTTGCTTGCCTAAACCACCTGTGTTGGCAATCGTTACACCAGGAAGTCCTGAAATAGCCTCTGCAACCGTTTTATATTGATACTTTTCGATCTCTTCTTTGGTCACAACCGAGACAGAGGCCAATGTTTCATCAGCCGTTTGAGCCGTACGTGTAGCCGTCACAATAAGCGCATCATCACTGGCGAATACAATTGAAGGAGTAAAAGGTATAACGGCGGCAACGCTTGCAGCCAAAAGGGTTTTTTTCATGAGATTTCCTCGTTAGAAGGCGCAGCCCCGCGCCAGTTAAAAGACGCACGTGAGGAAATGTGATGAAGTTGAATAAAGGAAACCAACGTCAGCCCAGTTGCCCACCCGCAACGTACCGGTTTGCCTTTGGCAGGTCTCCGGGCTCATAAGTGGCTAATGTTCTGTTAACCGATGTATCGCCTTCCCATGTTTTGACACAGTGGCTGTTGATACATGTTACTTATATACCGTTGCGGGGGCAGCGTTGGGTTTGATTAAATCGTACCAACTTCCCTTTTAATTAGGCTAAGGCCTAATACCAAAAAGCGTGGGCATTATCTTTGATTTAGTCTATGCTAGTCAAGATGAGCGCTAGGTTAATTAATTGAAGAAAATCAATATCTAATGAATTCGAATAGTATTAAGGTTCTACTTGTTGACGATCATGAGTTAGTTAGAAGTGGTATAGAGCACATCTTGCAATCTGACCCGGATATTGAAGTTGTGGCGATTGGCTCATCGGGTGAAGAAGCCGTTAAATTAGCCGAACAACTCAAGCCAGACGTTATCCTAATGGACTTAAATATGCCGGGTATAGGTGGCGCCGAAGCTTTGAAACGAATATTAAGGCGCGAACCCAGTTCTAAAATTATTGCCCTAAGTGTGTATGACGATGGCCCTATCCCGCATCAGGCTATAAAGTTAGGTGCTAAAGGTTATATCAATAAAGGCTGCGCGGTTAATGAAATGACAAGCGCGATTATGTCGGTTTACCAAGGTAAAAACTACCTGTCCTCTGCAGTGGCAACCAACTTAATCTTCAGTGGGCAAGAACCAGAAAAGAATGTTTTTAGCCAGTTAAGCAGTAGAGAGTTACAAATAGTAACAAAAATTGTTGATGGCCATAGAATTGCAGATATTGCGAATTCATTATCGATCAGCCCCAAAACAGTTAACACGCATCGCTATCGAGCACACGAAAAACTAGGCGTTTCTAACGATATCGAACTTGTTAAATTGGCCATTAATGAAGGTCTGCTAAAAAATTTATAAATTTATAATAATTTCCACTCGTCATTATCGTCATCATAGGGTAAAATTCGCGCTCAATTTGATTGCCTGGGTGGTGAAATTGGTAGACACACGGGACTTAAAATCCCGCGACCTTAACAGTCGTGCCGGTTCGATTCCGGCCCCAGGCACCATTGAATAACAAGGCCTCAGCATTTAATCGTGCTGGGGCTTTTTTATTGCAGTTTCGGATAAACACTCTATTGAAAAAGATAGTCAACACCCTAGCAGGTGCGTAAATATATATATTACTTAAAATTATTCTTTAGGCTAAGTAAGAAGACTATGATGACTTCAGCCCGTTTGATGAAAGCGTACTTCCTGAATTAAAACTTTTGCTGAGTACAAAAAGCTTAAGATGTTTAATTAATGACGGTATAAAGTTTTACAGCACTTTTTTGTTATTTAGTTGTAAATATTTCCGTTCAAACACATCAACTGGCAGTGCTTTATCAAAAAAGTAGCCTTGAACTTTATCAACGCCTAAATTTATACATAAATCTAAATCATCCTGTGTTTCAACACCTTCGGCAACAATTTGAAGCTTTAAAGATTTAAGCATGACAATTAAACCTGATAATAATTTTTTCACTTTTTCTGTTGAGAAATAACTAGGCATTAAAGATTTGTCTATTTTTACAATATCAATAGGAAAGCTATGTAAGTGCGACAATGAAGAAAAGCCAGTACCAAAGTCATCCAGTGATATTTTGCAACCTAAATCACTGATTGCTTGTATTATTTTCACCGTTTTTTCTGGTTCAACAATTAAGGCTGTTTCTGTTATTTCAAATTCAATTAAATTGGCATCGACATTATATTGTTTTATACAGTCGTGAATGACGTCGATTACACTGTCATTTGTTAACTGTACCGCTGATAAGTTAATAGCCATAGTAATTGATTGCGAATGGTTTAGATTTAAATCACTTAATCGTTTTATCGCTTGTTCAATCACCCATTGACCAATATCTAAAATTAACCTAGATTTTTCAGCAATAGGTATAAACTTATCTGGGCTTATTGCTACACCATCGACTTCCCAGCGAATTAATGCTTCTACCCCTGTTAACTGTTGAGTCTTTGGATCCATAACAGGTTGGTAATGCAGGTTAAAATGTTTATTTTTAAGCGCTTCTTTTAACTGATTTTCAATATGAAAATTCGATAAAAACTCTACTTGCATTGCTTCTTCGAAAAACGAAAATTGATTACGCCCTTTGCTTTTAGCTTTATACATTGCTATATCAGCGTATTTAAATAGTTCTTTTGGGTTAACGCTATCATCTGGAGAAATGGAAATACCAATACTCGCTGCTGAAGTGATGATGTGATTATCAATCGTAAATGGCTCACTTAATGCATCTATAATACGTTGTGCAACATGCGTGGCATTATTAGCTGAGTTTATATTGGTTAAGGTTATTGCAAATTCGTCACCACCAAGACGAGCAAATAATTCATTTCCTCTTAAGCAACGATGTATTCGGTTGACTACTTCTATTAATAAGCTGTCACCAATGTCATGTCCATAATTATCGTTAACGTATTTGAAATGGTCGAGGTCAATTAATAATAACGCGAGCGTTGTTTTATTTCTTTCGTTACTTTTTAAATCATTACTCAAAGATTCATCAAAATGATAACGGCTGGATATGCCAGTTAAACTATCTTGTTCTGCAAGTTCTTTAGTGTGTTGATAGCTTTGATAGAGACGTTTTTCTAGATCAGCTCTCGCATGTGAATTAACAATGGCTCTTTGTAATCGAAAAACGTTTATTTCAGTTTTCACAAGGAAATCTTGCGCGCCTGCGTTAATACAGTTAAGCGCTAGTTCGTCGTCTTTTGACGTGCTCATCATTATAACTGGGATGTCATGTCGTTCATGGACGCTTCTCAGTTCAACTAATAACTCAATACCATTACGTTTTGGTAAGTTATAATCGAGTAAAACGGCATCAAATTCCGTTTTTTTTAATTGTTCAAGTCCTTGATCTACTGACTCTACACCCGAAATTTCACACGATATATTGCTGCGCTTTAAAGTCCTTGTAATAAGTTCTCTGTCAACAATATCATCATCAACTATTAGTATATTCATATCTTGACACGCTTTCCAAAGTTAACCAGCTATTAAAATCAGTATAGTTGCTAAGTTTTATATTATTTGGTTTTATTGTTTTTCATTTAGGTAATTGGACAATTTTCCAATAACTATCTAAAACATTCACAATGTCTAAAAACTTTTCGCCTGAATCGCCTTTTATAAAATATCCTGCGATATGTTGTTTGTAGCTTGATAACATATCTTCTTCAGATTTAGAGGTTGTTAATACAAAAACAACTAAATCAGACAAAGTTTCATCTGCACGTAACTGTTTTAAGAACTCAATACCGCCCATTCTTGGCATTTGTAAATCCAGTAAGATGATCAATGGGCGAGATACTTTATTGCTTCTTAATAACTCTAATGCCTCTATACCATCGTAAGCTCTAACGATTGGGTTGGCGATGCGTTGTTTAAGAAAGCCCCGCTCAATTGTCATGGCATCAATATCATCATCTTCAACTAATAATAAGGTTACGTCTTTTGAGTTAGTCTTCATAGTTTATCCTTCCATAATGTCAATATTTATGAATTTGATAGTGGCCAATAAATAGATATCTTTGTTCCGTGTTTACCATCAGAAGTAATTAATATCTTGCCTTTGTAATGTTCGACAATTCGTTTAATCATCGCTAATCCCATACCGCTGCCTTCCACTTTATCTCTCGGCTTTAATGTTTGAAACATTTCCAGTGCTTTTTCATGTAATTCTAATGGAATGCCCGGGCCATCATCCTCAACGATAATAATATGGTAATCTGGATTGCTTTCATATAAGACATTAATAGCACCACTTTTACTTTCATGATGTTTTATTGCATTTGAAATCAAGTTTCTGAGTACTATTTCTAAGGGTGTTTTAGGGATAGTTATTTCTACATCTGGCGCAGATAATGTAAATCCCTCTGTCTTATCCTGCATTGAAAACACATCTGTGCTGATATCTTTTAAGTTTACAGGCTCATTTTTAAATTTATTGCGATTAATACGTGAGTATTCAAGAAGGTCATCCAGTAACCTCATCATACGGCCACTACGCTGAGTTAATAACGCCAAGTGCTTTTTTGATTCGTCAGGAATAATATCTTGGCAGTCTTCAGTTATCCATTCTACGAGGTTTGTGATCGCATTGAGAGGCGATTTAAGGTCATGTGAGGCAACATATGAGAACTGTTCTAAATCACTATTTGATTTTTCTAAATTAATTGTTTTTTCTTTTAGGGCTTGAGTTGTTTTATCGGCATAGGCTAGTGCTTCGCGATTAGCTTTAGTTAATAATAAAAAGAGTGTAAGTAATAAGGCATCGATTACTAAGCCGCCAATTAAGATGAATGCGGATTGGTTTGACGAAAATTCATTCCTAAAGGCCAAATTTGATTGAATTGAAAAAGTCCATACTCGGCCATATAACTCGACATGTTCTTCTTTGCTAAACAGCGGATCCTGATCTACATCATCGAGGTTTCTATCAGCATGATCGTCAAATAACAATTGTCCGTTATCATGTATTTGAATACTGACATGCCTATATTTTTCAGCCAAGGTGCCTTGCATAAGGTTTTTCATAATGAACGGGGCGTACGTCACACCCTCAATTAACGCTCTTCGTGTTTCAAGGCTGTCTGGCTTAGCACCATTTTCATAAAAGGGTGTGTAGAATAAAAACCCGGGCGTTTTTTTTGCGTCTTGTACTAGGGTAATTGGTCCTGTTAACTGAGCCTGCCCTGAATCACGTGCTTTTTGAATGGATACATAGCGATTCTTCTCAAAAGCCATATCGAGGCCTATCGCTTTTTGATTCGGTAATGCGGGTTCAATATAGGTAATGGGCCAATATTCAGATTCATGATGCTTAGGGTGTATGCTGAAATGCGGCCTAAGTTCTCGCTGTTTTAGTAGATAACTATCCAGTTGAGGTGGTTGGATATTATAAATAACACCAATCCCATTAATGCCAGGATAGGTAGCGTCTATTTTAAGGCTCCGTGAATAAGATAGCCATGTTCTGTAGGTAATCGGTGTGTCAACTGCATCAATGAATGCGACACTGCTCCAAAGTGCATTTTCATAAAGCTTCATTCTTTCTTTTACTGAGTTAACAACTTGCTCTGCATTACGATGAAATTTAGTTTCAAGTTTTTGATTAAGTTGCAACCTAGAAAATTGCCAAGCTGTAAAAGTTAGTACAATAGAAAGCAATACAATTAACCAATGCACTAAATGCATTTGCCCTGCTTGTATTAACTTCTCTCTTTGTATGATTTTTTTTTCGGGTTCTACCATTTATTTAAACTCTGTAATGGTTACATATTAGTTATTTGCTGGGTGCTTCAATGTCATTACCTGTTGTTTTTAAATATATAGTACAGGGTTAGGCGTTGCGTAGGGAGTTAGCAAACCATTGTTTTGCTAGCGCGATGCGCGCCTCAACGTCATGTGTCATAGCTAATATATGTTGATCGATATGTTGAAGTCGTTTGGTTAAACCGGTTTGGTTTGCAACCTGAATAGCGAGGCCTGGGCGAGCATTGAGTTCTAAGATCATAGGGCCTTTATTTTTATCCAATACAATATCAGCGCCAAAGTAACCCAAGCCGACCATTTCATAACAATGAGAGGCGAGCTGTAAAATATGGTCCCAGTTAGGAATTACTAGCTGATCAAAGCTAAACCCAGTGTCTGGGTGCTTTTCAATTTTAATATTATTTTGCACTGCGAAAAGGCTTTTTCCTGTGTTTATATCAAGCCCTACCCCGACGGCACCTTGGTGTAAGTTCGCTTTGCCATCTGATGCATGGGTTGAGCAACGAAGCATGGCCATAACAGGGTATCCTTTATAAACGATAACTCTTATGTCTGGAACGCCTTCATAGCTGTACGGTGAAAAAATAGGGTCGAAAACAATCATGTCTTCGATCATGACAACATCGGGGCGGCCACCCAAACTATACAAACCGCTTAATATATTGGTGGCATGATGTTTTAAGTCCCTTAGTTTAAGCGAGGGGCCACTGGATTTGATGTATTGATCGTCTACACGTTCGGCTATGACTAAAATGCCTTTTCCACCACTGCCCTGCGCTGGTTTAATAACAAACTGGTCTCGCCCACTAAGTTGGTTTTCTAATGTTTGTATGTCATGTTGATTATTAATAACAGCAAAAAGTCGAGGCACAGACATGCCAAATTTTTCAGCGAGTCTTTTAGTTTTTAGCTTGTCATCTACTAATGGAAAAAGACGCCTGTCATTTGAACGGCCGATATAATCAATGTTTCGGCTGTTCATACCAAGGATGCCAAGTTCCCTTAGTTTTTTAGGCGATACCCACTTCATTCAGTGTGGCCAAAAGCACGAAAACGATACAGTTCAAACAAGCGATAACCAGTGTATTTACCTAATAATAAAACAATGCCCAGTAGGCTGATCATTAACTCGGGGAAATTAAAGGTAAGGTGCTCTACCATCGACATTGACATGGTTAAGTAAACCAAAATGGCCGCTAATAGGCTCCCGCCTCCTTGTACTAAGACTTCGTGCGCGCCCTCTTCTTCCCATAAAAGTGACATTCTTTCGATAGTCCAAGCAAGAATAATGGTTGGGAAAAAGGTGATTGTTAAAGCCTGGTGAAAGCCAAGTTTATAACTAATAATACTTAAACCTGCCATTAATAGAATAACCACGATGACCACAGCGGTTATTCGTGCTACTAATAATAAATTGAGGTAAGACAAATAATAGCGTATCCATAAGCCGAAGCCGACCACGGTAAGGAAAATACCCAATCCCACTAAGAGTGAGGTTTGAATAAAGGCGAGTGCAATCAGAATAGGCATAAAGGTGCCAGATGTTTTTAAGCCAACCAGTATTCGCAGTAAAACGATGATTAAAGCACCCACTGGTATCAGTAATAAGCCCTTAAAAATACCTTGTTGCTCTACAGGTAGAGCATAAATTGAAAAATCTAATAAGGGTTGTTCTTCAAGATGCCCTTCCATGAAAAGGATGGATTTAAGAGGTAATGTGTTTTTTACTAACGCAAACTCAATGGACGAGTTGCGCCCTCCAATGACGTCTAATATTGAGGTGGAACCGTGTTGCCAAACAAAAAAGTTATCCGGCAGCCCTTCAGCACCTGTTGTAGGGTCAAAAATTAACCAGCGATCGCCAGCGACTATTTCAACAAGGCTGCTGATACGTTGTCGACGTCGACCATCTTCCAAGAAAATGCCTTTAATGAGTTGTGCTGGAATGTTGGCATAAGCTAGAACATCCATAACCACATCTAGATGTACGCCACCATAGCTCGACAAAAGAAAGCTCATGTCTGGGTCGGGTTGCGGCAGGTTGATACTGTCGAATAATAAAGTGGAAAACTCTGCGGGCGTTGTCGATTTTGTCTTTAAGGATTCGACCACCTTTTCCATCACCTCTTCATTCGTGGTGGTTAAAATAGGCAGCTCAACATTAGGGACAACTCGGTCTGTGAGCGCCCTGTCTCGCATACGATAAACTTGTTTTTTATAAAACAAGGTCGTAGCCCGCTCCATTGTTTCACGTGTCCAATGTGCTCGTCTATGACCGTTTTGTTCAGTCACTGAAAAATTAAAGCCAGATGAGGCAAAGTGGTCGTCTAAAGACACCCAACCAGCATCTTCTTCAGGTAAGGTTAGCGCTATTTGAACAGGCCCTTCATGTAGGGGTTTAAGGTTTATTTTGGATTCTATTGTCCAAACATCTTCTCTAATACCCGGTAAAAGCGGGAACCCTAACACTATATTTTTGTACAAGGTCAAGCCAAGACCGAGCAGGATCATAAATAGCGCGATGATGGTGATTTTATGTGTAGATGACAAGTTTTAAGGCCTTAAGGTATGACGTAAACTAACATCAACTATAGCTCGGTCAGTTAATAAATTACGCCCAACTAATAGCTGATAGTCAAAGGCAGATCGGTCGGTCAAGTTCACTTCAACCTCATCTTTATTCTTGCCAAGAGTTAACCATAATGTGACGACGTATCGCATTTCATTATTTCCATCTTGCTGTTTGATAATTACTCGCCTACGAAAACGACGTTCTACCTCAACGAGTGATTTGGTTTTACTATCGTATAATGAAAAGCGCACAAAGCGCTTGC
Organism: Cycloclasticus zancles 78-ME; assembly: GCF_000442595.1. Classification (NCBI taxonomy): domain Bacteria; kingdom Pseudomonadati; phylum Pseudomonadota; class Gammaproteobacteria; order Thiotrichales; family Piscirickettsiaceae; genus Cycloclasticus; species Cycloclasticus zancles. The sequence continues at coordinate 1,395,680 of NC_021917.1, forward strand.
CTTCACGTTCAATGAGCTGGATGTTTTCTGCATGTATCGAGGTGGATTTTGCTCCGGTATCTATACGTGCTTCAAATTTTAAATTTAGAGGCTCAACAACAACATTTTCAACGCCTCCTATCACGGGTAGATTTAACTCCCCTCTTGTTTTTTTAGCTACTTTTTTTATGGGTTCAGCAACTTTAGGGCAAGTCGTTGGTTTACACACAGGGCATACCGGTGCAGTTATTACTGGTTCCTTTTTATCGATCGGTGGTATTGTGCTACAACCGCTAATAAACAAAACACTTAATAGAAATAAGGTGTAAATAAAGCTTGTTGTAGAACGAAGAAGTTGGATGGGATAAAACAGTGTGCTCACAAACGTCACCGACAAAGTAGATTGAAAGTTTAGGTATAGCCGTGTCCATTATGGTATCACGCTATTTTTGTGCTGGTTAGAGCATAAAAAAATGAATAAAGAAGTGAATTCCGAGTATTTGCTGGAGCCTAATATAACACAGTATTTAATTTAACTTCTTGCTCAGCAGCGTACAGTGTAGACAGATACTACTCCGTAGTATTCGATAATATGTTATGCCTGTCACTGAAGAAATTGATGCCAATAAACTTTAACTACTCAGGCATGTACAAGCGCTTAATGCTAAAAGCCAAATAGTTTCAAAGTTAAAGGGATAAGCGTTTGTCGTTACTTTTTGACCCATTGGCCATCTGGAAATTGAATAAAATGCCCTTTGCTTGTTTTTTCAATAGCTTTTTTCCCTGCCAGTTGTTCAACGACGCTTAATGGCTTAGCAACTTTTGCTGCAACTTGGGCATATTTTTGTTTCCGTTTGGCATTAATATCACTGATGAGTGCTTTAATGTCAGCTGATGGAGCACTAACGGGGCTGGCTAAATACCCGTTCGGCGTTTCTCCCACTAAACCTTGATCTTTTGCACTATGTAGATCAATGGCTAAAGAAACTGTTGATAGTGTGAGCATAAAAACAGTTAATAAAATTTGTACGTATTTCATCATCGTTCCTCTTAAAATAAGCCTGAATCTTCAGACAGTATGGAGTCTAGCTCTTTATCAACCTTGACTCGAATTTCGTGTTCAATCTTTACATTTAAATTGATTGTAATGGGCTTGTCTGACGCTTCTACTTTGACGGTTGGCGTGCATCCAAATATCGAGCTTAGCAACAAGCCAATACATGTTATATATGCGATGGGGGCTATTTTTTTCATACAAAACCTCATGTTTTTATTGGCAATAATATTGATTATTTGAATGCTTTATTTTAGAGCGTATAAACGCTTCTATGTTTAAATCAATACCTGATTGAATGCGCATTGTTTCAAGAGCCCCTTTTAAGCCGACTTCAGTATTTAAGTTTAAGTTGATTAAACGGCCATTGGCAACAGTTGGATTACGCCCAGAAATAGCAGATTTAAACAATAGCGTATCATCATCGTAAATTATTTTGCTGTTTAACGTTGTGTAGTTAAAGTCTTCCAGTACATCGAAGGTTAATTTGAGTTGATCATTTATATTTGTGCTTTGGCTTAAAGGTGTGGTGTAACGTATTTTCCCGCCATCGATGCTATTCATATGGCCATCCGATACGTTGAATTGCCCGTTTATATAGTGCACAGGAATACGTCCTGATAATTTGCCACTGGCATATAAGCCATCCATGTTTTGCGTTCTGACCAATTCAGATAAATCCAAGCGATCTACGATCAACTCCAGTTGTATAGCATCGTTAAAATTAATGTCTTCATTTTGAATTTCTACTAAACCTGAAAAAACGGTCGCTTTGCTTAACGGGGTTTTAAAATGCCACTCGTTTAGTTGATTATAAAGTAAGCCATTAAGATCGATATTGTTTGCCTTTATACCCATATTTAATTCATTAATGTGGCTGTTAAGTTCAGCATAAAAAGAGTCAAACGTAACCGCCTGTTGTGTTTTATATGACCCCAATTGTTGCGAGGGTGAACTTAACTGAAGCTGAACCCCTTTAAATGTACCTGTCTGATAAACGCCTTGAGCTTCGTGTAATGAGACCTTGAATTGCTTAAATTCAGTTTCACCCTTGTTTAATTCAATAACCGCGTCTCCCGCAAAGCTCCCTCCAGTCATGTCAAATGGAAGTATTGGTGTGTTAAGCCATTTTCTGAATGTCTTATGTGTTGAAAAAGTCTGCTGCCAATGGATATCAATTAAATGCTCTGTACTGTTTTTAGGTTGCCAGTTTGCGAAAAGGATGGGGTCGTTACAAATATTGGCGAGTTTAAGCGATGCTTTAGTTGCACTTAAGTCTTTAAACCAGAGTTGGTTTTTAATAATCATGGGTGGGATATAGTATGTCTGATCTAACAACGCCAGATTCATTGCGTCAATTGAAGAACGAATACTCATCTTATGCTGCTGGAGGCTTGCGTTTGCTGTAAGCCCCCATTTTTTAATGTTTAATTGATTGCTATCAAGGTTTTGACCACCTAATGCAAATTTCATAGCGGAAACATCTTGCGTGTTTAAATTAATAGAAAGCGTTTGGTTTGGAATGTTTACGAAAAGTGTTTTGGCTTTGTATTCATTAAAACGTAAAGAATGTATTTCAAAACGATTTTTCGACAACGGCTGAATCATCAAGTGATGATCTTGAATGCTTACTCGGCTGTTAACCTCACCTCTTAGTTTGCTAATAAAGAGGTTTTCTATATCGAGTGGACGATAAATATTAGCAAGGTGTAGATTACCTTTGAGCTGAAACTGATAATGGCTTCTGTGACTGTTTTCTGGGGTAATAACCTCCATGTTAGAAAACTGTACATCGATCAGCTTTTTGTTCTTTTCAATGTATTCTAGGGTGAAGCTGCCATCAATAATTGAGAAAGGGTTATTCAAATCAGCCAATAGATCATACTCGATGGTGAGAGGCTCCTTTAGATTGGCAAGCAAAGTGCCCATTTCATCCATCATTTTGTAGTTGTTATCTGGCATAAGGAAACGTTTTAGATAGCCGTTTATTTCTACAATAGGTTGTTTAGGGTCTACGAGCGTTAAACGAAATTTTCCTTTGTCTAATGAAAACCTTAGCGTTGTGTCGGTGGTGACTTTAGTCGTTGCTGCTGTGTGTTGGTTAGAAAAATGACTGGTATTTTGTATCTTAGTAACGCCGGTAAGTTGTGTAATCTCATCTATAGAGAACCGTTGTGTGGCAGGTAATGTGAATTGGTTGCTACTGACCAATTGATTGCTATTAACACTTATCGCACTACCATTAATTGTTGGCCACTCGAAAGCATTTAATTCACTGTTAAGCTGCACGTCCCCTTTCAGTAGATCACCTTGTTTTGTTAACTTAAGGCTCAACGCTAGTAATGGATTAGCGGCGGTATCTGATATGTTTAATTCAAGTTCATTTTGTGCATTTATTTTTAATAAAATATTGGTGTCGATTAACTGCTTAAATACTTTGGAACCTTTGTTAAAAAAACCGTCACCTAATATGGTTTGGACGGTTAATAATTCATTTGATAAATCAATACTGAACGCCTTCAGTTCTAAATGAGGTTGATGGACCGTTAACGAGTTAACAAGCAGACGCACTTGAGGTAGATCATCGATTAAAGCACTTGGCAAAACATCAAATAAATTAATGTCAGTAACAGTGTTATTCGAAGAAGGTTTATTTATCCGTATATCAATAGAGTCGATGTTAACCAAAACCAAGTATGCGGAAGGTGTATTAAAGTTGATGAATGTATTTGCTATATCAACGTCTACCTGCTCTTCAAATCTTAATGATAATGACTTTAACTGAAATGAGCGTGAAGAAAGTTGTTTCCACGATGGGCGATCGAACTGAATGTTTGTAACTTCAATGTCGTACTTGCTTAATGAAGATGTCAGTGCTGTTTGTACAAGCCAAGGTAACGCGATGTATGAGAGAAGGAATAAGAAAACTATAGCGCTAAACGCTATAAGTACACCACGTTTTTTGGGCATGAAAGACAATCTATCGTCCTAGGGAGGTATTAAACATTACAATGGTTAGTAAGCGTATTAGTAGAAAATAGATATTGCGAGTGTATCAATATCGTAAGAGATAATACAGGTCTGACCTTTTAACGTTTAACAGTGCCCGATAATTTTATACGCTAATGCTAAGGAAACATGAGCTTTAGCGGACCTGCTTACTTATTTGCTAATGGTAATTTATAACTACCATCTAAGACATGATTGCACCAAGTTTGGTTATTTAAATACCACTGAACCGTTTTACGCAGCCCACTTTTAAACGTTTCTTGAGGGGTCCAACCTAATTCATTTTGAATTTTGCTTGCATCAATTGCATAACGTATATCGTGCCCTGCCCTGTCAGTTACATATGTAATGAGGTCTTTGTAGGAGCCAACATTAGTTGGTTTATTTGGTGCTAACTCCTCAAGTAGGTCACATATGTTTAGCACAACGTCTATATTCTGCATTTCGTTATGGCCACCAATATTATATGTTTCATTTAACACACCTTTTGTAGCCACTAAAACTAACGCACGGGCATGATCATCAACATATAACCAATCTCGAATCTGATTCCCTTTGCCATAAACTGGTAACGGTTTGCCAGCCAAAGCATTCAAAATGACCAATGGAATTAATTTTTCAGGAAAGTGATAAGGACCGTAATTATTTGAGCAATTGGTAATAAGGGCTGGAAACTCAAACGTGCGTTGCCATGCCCTTACCAAATGATCTGAGCTCGCTTTGCTTGCTGAATACGGAGAACTCGGTGCGTAAGGTGTTTCTTCGGTGAACAAATCATCAGTACCTTCTAGGTCACCATACACTTCATCTGTTGAAATATGGTGAAAACGGAACCCTGTTTTTTTGCTCTGCTCTAAGGCTGTCCAATAATGCCTTGCTTGCTCCAATAAATTGTAGGTGCCTACAATGTTTGTTTGAATAAACTCACCTGGTCCGTCAATTGAGCGATCAACGTGCGACTCTGCTGCAAGATGCATCACGATATCTGGTTGGTGCTGCTTAAAAACACGTCGGATCTCAAGCGCATCACAAATATCAACCTGTTCAAAAGTATAACGGTTGTTATTACTTACCGAATTCAACGACTCCAAATTTCCTGCGTAGGTTAATTTATCAACATTGATAACATTAAAATCTGTGTCGTTAATTAAATGTCGAATAACCGCTGAACCAATAAAACCGGCACCACCGGTCACCAAGATTGTTTTCATAAACTAATTTCCTGTAAGGCTGACAAACAGCGTTGCAGAGCCTCTTTCCAATAGGGAATAGTTACCCCGTATGTTTGTTTTATTTTAGCTTTATTCAGCACACTATAATGTGGACGCTTTGCAGGCGTTGGGTAATCTTTGCTTTCAATAGCGTGCACATGGCAATCAATACCACTTAACTCAAATATGGTGATGGCAAAGTCATACCAACTGCAAATGCCTTCATTACTGTAGTGATAGATAGCCGTCTGAAAATCAGATTGGTTAAACTTATTGGACCTAACCAGCTGAAGAATTGTATTCGCCAAATCACCTGCATAGGTTGGCGTACCAACTTGATCGTATATGACGTTTAATTCGTTACGTTGTTTACCCAGTTTGAGCATTGTTTTAACGAAGTTATTGCCAAATTCGGAATACACCCAGCTTGTGCGAATAATTACTGCATTCGTCGGCATGAGTAATCCAATGGCTTGTTCACCCTTCAATTTGCTCAAACCGTATACACCTTTAGGTGCAACTTTATCGTTTTCAACATACGGTTTAAAGTTTTCACCGGCGAACACATAATCAGTTGAAATGTGGATTAACTTTGCCTGATGCTCGGATGCGATTTTAGCTAACTTCTTAACGGCGAGATGGTTAATTTGATCCGCTAATTCAGGTTCAGATTCAGCCTTATCAACCGCTGTATGAGCTGCACAATTAATAATTAGGTCAACAGTATTTGCTTTAAAAAAAGCATCAATACTTGCAGAGTTACTTAAATCTAATTGTTCGCGATCCGGGAATAAATACTGAAAGTTTGAGTCATTTTTAACTAAAACGCGTATTGACCGCCCCAACTGACCGCTTCCGCCGGTGACGAGAATTGTCTTAGGCATAATAGTTTGTTGAATAATTAAAGCATTCAGGCAACTGTGTTAAATTTGGTTGCTTGGTGTCTTTATCAGACAACACCAATTGCTCATTTGATAATCGCCAATTGATGTTTAACAGCGGATCATCAAAGGCTATCCCTCGGTCAGACTCTGGTGAGTAATAATTATCGACTTTGTAAGAAAATGTCGCGGTTTCACTTAACACAACAAAACCATGAGCAAAGCCGCGTGGTATAAACAATTGTTTGTTATTCTCAGCTGTTAACTCAACAGTTACATATCTTCCAAAGTTAGGGCTTCCTATACGAATATCTACAGCTACATCCAGTACGCTACCCTCAATTACTCGTACTAATTTGCTTTGTGCGTGTGGAGCTAATTGAAAGTGCAAACCTCTTAATACACCTTCAGACGATTTGGATTCATTATCTTGTACAAAATTAACGGTGTGCCCAACCGCGGCTTCAAACAGATCCTGCCGAAACGTTTCCATGAAATAACCACGTGTGTCACCATGTAAACTCGGTTCAATAACGATTATATCGGGGATACATTGCTTAACAAATTTCATTAATCACTTGCCTCTTCCGCACAACGTAGTAGGTATTGGCCATACTGATTCTTCGCCAATGGCTGGGCCAATGTTATAAGCTGCTGCTTATTAATATAGCCTTGTTCAAAAGCAATTTCTTCCAAACAAGCTATTTTCAAACCTTGTCGCTTCTCGATAATTTCAATGAATTGGGCGGCTTCTAGTAAGCTTTCATGGGTGCCGGTATCTAACCAAGCGTAACCCCTCCCCATTAATTCAACCTTTAAGCGTCCTTCGTCTAAGTACAGCTGGTTCACCGATGTGATTTCAAGCTCGCCCCGATTCGAGGGCTCTACTGCTTTCGCTTTTTCTATTACATCGTTTGGGTAAAAATATAGACCGGTGACCGCATAGTTACTTTTAGGCTTTTTCGGTTTCTCAACTAAATTGATGACCTTACCTTGTATATCAAACTCGACAACACCATAACGTTCAGGGTCAGCAACACGATAACCAAATACCGTCGCACAGTTTTGCTCAGTCACATTGGCGACAGCATTGGCAAGCATACGCGTTAAATCGTGGCCATGATAAATATTATCACCGAGAACCAGGCAGACATCATCATCACCAATAAAGCTCTCACCCAAGATAAACGCTTGAGCCAGACCATCAGGTGAAGGTTGAACAACATATTCAAAGCAAACACCTAACTCTACCCCATCACCTAATAAACGTTGAAAACTCGGTTGGTCTTCAGGGGTGGTAATAATTAGAATTTCTGTAATGCCCGCGAGTAGTAAAACTGACAATGGATAATAAATCATCGGTTTATCGTAAAGAGGTACTAGTTGTTTAGATACACCTCGAGTTATGGGGTATAAGCGTGTTCCGCTACCTCCAGCAAGTACAATTCCTTTCATTGACAATCCCTAGTATTTTATTAATGTGATAAATGATAATTTAAAGAAGAATAGGAGAAGAAAAACTTAATGTTAGTACATTGGTGTATATAGTTTACATTGTAATGAATAGAGCTAGAAAGATAAGTATAAAAAAATATAATGGAATTGATCTGATGAATAAAGATTTAGAGTACCGCTTACTGGAATAGCATTTTGCTGAAGTTTTAACGAATGAGGCTATTAAGAAGTTAAATTTTAAAGTTAGAAAAATGTTAATAGTACATTTTATATGCTAGTTCTATTAAAGTTAGTAATACCTCAAATATTATGAATATAGTTATTCCCAGTAGCTTTGGTGATGAATAGATGGGAACAATAATAATGAATATCTAGGGAATTATTTAATTAAATTTTTTTAAATAACAGCTGTCAAAATGCAAGACTTTCTGTATTACAACTTATTCAATTGATGAATAAGGTACGGTATTTTGTAATCACAGTTCCAGTTATATCATGCCCCACTTTTCCTCAGGGGAATGATATTCTGCAGAATCAAAAATATATGTTGCCCAAATCAAACCAAGTAATTCAGTAATGACTGATTTGACACCCTCACTTGATTTCCACCAAGTCGATAAAGAATAACTTGAAGGCGTTGATGCATGCACTCCAATATCGTTAGAGGCATGAAAGGCAAGGTTATACAGAAAACGAGTTCTTCTAGCATGTACACTTTCTGTAAAAACATCAATATTTGGATTATTAATGTTTTCGTCTATAAACCAATCACGTACCATAACAGCGCTTAAGTAAGTTCTGGCTTGAGCTGATGCAGGGCTAGAAATGACAATAATTTTCTGTTTTGAGACACCTTTTGACAGCAAATATTTTGCTGACAATTCAGCATAAGTTTTAGGAGGATTACTGCCATCCCGAATGTCAGGGCCACCGGTCACAATAATATATTGGTATTCATTTGAGCTGTTACGAAATATATTTAATCCTTGGTCTAAGCTGGCATTATTTATCCAACCTTCAATAACTAGGTAGTGCCCATGCTTTGGTGTTGTTGTTGCTAAGTAAAAAGCCAAATTTTTTAGGCAAAAAAATACCACAAATGAACTCACCAAAAATAATAATAAAACTACCCACCAACTTGGTAACCAAATATTATGCTGTTTAAAAAGTGAAAACTTTGTCATTTCTTTGTAAGCAATTTAATTTTTGATACGACATCAGTTTTATTCTATGCTTGATAACAAGTCTTTTATTTTTTGAATCATGAGTTGATCTCGCTCTTCATGCGAAAGACCTAAAGCAGCTTCAAGGTGCGTTCTTGCATCTTCCCATGCTTTTTGTTTGGCATAAAGCACACCCAAATGATAATTAAATACAGCAACATTTGGTGACAAAGAAACAACGCGTTCTAAAACAGGTTGAGCAATATTTAATTGTTCTTGCTGAACTAGAACCCAAGCATAAGTATCTAAGTAATGCGGTTGTTTCGAATCTTTAAAAGCCTCTGTCATGGTACTGGCTATGTTCAAGTTTTCTTCTGAACGGAATTGATCTGTTAATAAACTTGCCAAGTTGTTAATCGCCGGTTCAATATTGGAGTCACGCTCTAAAACTTCTTCATATAACGCTTTTGCTTTGGAAAATTCATTATTTTGTTCATACAGTGAAGCCAAACGTATTGAAAGCTCATTATTGTCAGGGGCAAGATTTAAGCCTGTTTTATAAACATTAACCGCTTTATCTATCTGCTGTTGAAGTATATATATTGATGCCAATGCACTATATCCTTGTAACCATTGAGCTTCAGTTTTTAATCCTTTATTTAATACCGTTGCAGCCTCATCAAACTGTTTGTCACGTTTATAAATATTTGCTTGAATCGCATAGGCAGCTACTTGTCTTGGGTTTGACTCAATAAAACTGTCTAAGAATGTTAATAATTCATTTTTTTGGTTAATCTCTATTGAGCTAAAAGCCAATCCCTGAAGGGCAGGAATGAATTCAGGGGTTTTTTCTAGTACTTTTTTGTAGGCTTCTATTGCATCTAAATGTTTTTCTTGTGCTTGAAGCAAGCGGGCGGATAAATAAAGCCCTTTTACAGAATTCTCATTGTCTTCTAGCCATTTGTTTGCAATTGTTTCCGTACCAAGCCAATCTTTTTTCAATAATTTAGTTTGGGCTAATGTATCCAATAAGTCATCATCTTCAGGTTTCGCGTTTAATGCCTTCGTTAGTACAAGTTCTGCCCGCTCTAAATCATTAGATTCGATTAACTTTTTACTTACAAATAAAGCAGCTGCTTTATTACTTGGATTGATTGTTAATGTTTGGCGAAAACTATCTTCTGCTAGTTCTTCTGAATCACTATTTAAATAGGCTTGTGCTAATAATACTAATGTTTCCTCAGACTCAGGGTTGTTTCTTAATATGATGCGTAAATGTGTGATTGCAGGGTCAAAGTTATTATTATTTAGTTCAATTTTAGCTAATGTCAATAACGCATTTTCATTCTCGGGTGAGTTTTCAAGTACGCTATTGATCTTATTAAGAGCTGCTTTTTGTTGATTATTCTGCAAGTCAAAATAAGCTAACATGACATTTGCTTTATTAGCGTATTCACCTGTTTCATTATCAAGCTCAGTTATTTTTTTAAGTTCTACAATAGCTTCATCTTTTTTATTTAAATAAAGCAATAAATCTACTTTAGAAAAACGAAGCTCAAAACTCTCGTTATCTGATGTAATATAGTCATTCAAGAGAGCCAAAGCTTTATTGGGCTCTTTATCTTGTATATAAGATACTAGAAATAATTTAGTTTCTTCGGTGTTTGGTTGTGAGGCAACCAAAGCCTCTAGAGTTTCTTTGGCCTCTAAATATTTACCTTGCTTGTCAAATAATTGAACTAATGAAATATAGATCCATTTTTGAGTTGGGTTTTTAGCGATTAGCTGTTCATAAAGGTACTCCATTTCATTGTATTTCTGTTGTTGTTCTAAAATTGTTAATTTTAAAATATTCAGTGATAGGTCATCCGGTTTTAGTTTTATTGTTTTTGTTAATATTGCTAAGGCTTCTTGTGGTTTGCCTAGCTTATTTAGCACAACTGCTTTTAATGAAGATGCTTCAATATTTGAAGGTTCAATAGAGAGGGCTTTATTAACTTCAGTCAAGGATTCAACATATTTATCTTGCTTGAATAATGCGCTCGATTTGAGAATTAAAGCCCCAGTGTTTTTAGGGGTATCTTTAAATACCTTATTCGCTTGTTCTAAAGCTAATGTAGTATCTCCGCTCATCACATAGAGTTGACCAAGCTTTAATATTGCCTCATAGTGTTTAGGATCTAATGCTTCAACTCTTGTTAGGCGAGCAAACATTGATTTCCAATTTTTAGCGTTTTCATCTAAAAGTGCTAGTTGGTAATGAGCTTCCGCTGATTTAGGCTCAATTTGTAGTGCATTTTTAAACTCTACCCTAGCCTTATCTATTTTTCCATCAGCTAATAACTCCTGACCACTTTCAATATAGGCAGCAGCACTGTCTTTTGCTGACCCACAAGCAGAAACGCTTACCATGGCAACCATAAGAACGATTACAAATTTTAATTTACTCATTATTTCACCTAATTCTCAATAAACTTATTAAGCTGAGGTTCTGACTCAGCCATAAAACTTAATATTCTTGTGTCTGCCTCTTTTAGGCTCTCATTTGGTTTAATATTAGTAACAATTCGGACCAAGGAGCCATCTGTCCTGTTTTTAAAAATTGAATCAACAAATAAATACCATTTATTAATGTATTCATTAGCAATAATTCGTCCATGTCCTTGAAACCAATAGTAGACAAGTTGACGATGATCGCCCTTTTTAATTAAAACTCTATTGACAGGGTGCCCTAGTGCTTCAATACGTTTAAATTCAGCAATTTCCCACCCTCCCCCAGGTATGCAAACTCGAGGTGAGTGTGGAGAAACCCCTTTACGTTGTGATTCGTAATAAGCCACATAAAAATTTAAAAAAGATGTTTGCTCAGTATTTTCGTAGTTAGCTAATAAATAGTCTGTCATACCGAGTTTTTTAATAACACTACGGTCAAGTTTTTCATGCTTCCCTTTCCATTCACCTAATTGTAGTGGAAAGTTCACAAAAGGAGTGTTCTCAGGGTATAATTCTGGCCTTTTATCCAAAAACTGTATGCCTACACCGGTCGTTATCAACAATAGAATGAACACAAGAGAAGGTTTAAAGCTCAAGTTTCTAATGTTAGTGGTACTTCTGTTAGAGGCAATAGGTACCTCATCAACAGCAAATGCCGAAGCCAAGCTCCCCCCTTTATTTGTTAACCTTTCAAGCGTCCAAATTAATAAAAACAAAATAATTGCGCATGCCATGAAGATAATCCAACCCTCAAAGTCATGCAAAAAACCTTCAGCCATTGAAATACCCCAATAATCAACTAGAACACCGATCACACCGATACGAAAACTGTTCATAAGTATGGTTATAGGAATAGTAACTAAAAAAACTAGCGCTTTTTTCCAAAAGGACGTTTTGTAAAAATAAGCTGTTATGAAACCTAAGCTCATTAAGGGAAATAAATACCTTAACCCACTACAAGCTTCAACAACTTGTAATTTATAAACACCTAAATCAATTACATTACCTTCCAAATAAACAGGGATTCGGCAAAAACGAATGATGTCTACTCCTAATGAAGAAGAAATTAATTGCAATTTAGCTGTTAATAATACTTCAATGACATATGGTAATGGAATGGCGAATAAAAGCAGTAAGATCGGTGCTAATGTGTATTTAGTGCCTTTACCAATTGTAACTAACGATAAACCAATGAGAGCTAAGATAAATGAATATTGAATTAACAGATAAAGAGCACTGACTTCTCCGATAAGAAGTAACAGCAATGCGATAACTATTAGCCAAACACCTGACCACAACGGCTGACTTGCAGCTGATAAAATGAGCCCTCTTTTTTCCCACAAAATATACAAACTAACCAGAGGAATTAAGTACCCGTGGCTATATTCTTCCTGTTTTCCCCAGCGTAAAAAAGCTTCAGATAATCCATTCCAGTAGACCCAAGCAGTTATACACAGTGATATAACTATTAAAATTCCTTTTTTTGTCATGTCTTAAAACCTTTAATATTTATTTTAATAACGGTATGACTACTTGATTTTAAATCGACTTTGCACCATGTTTAAAATCATTATTCTCTTAATTCTTTTTGGTAAATTAATTAAAAATAAGCTTTTACCTTTCTTTTTTAACTCATTTTGAAACAGTAGTAACGTACCAATAAAGGCGGCATCAATATACATTACTTCGGAAAAATCCATCATTATATTAGAGCCATGTGTATCAAGTATATTGGATAAAAAGATTTTTGCTTGTTTAAGTTTTGGGTGTTTGAATGTGCCACTTAATTCAATATGGTTTTTTAAATTATTAGCCCTACTTAAAGTGTAAGATTTGTTAATAAAAGAATAACGTTGTAATACTCGATCATACACACTTAATGGCAAAACTTTTGTGAGCAATATATAAGTGAATGTAAGCCCATCAAAAAAATATCGTTTCCATAGGGTTGGTTCCTGTTTAATTCGCCAAAGCCACTCAAGGCCCAAATGCTGCCAAGAGCTAGGTGCTCGCAATACATTACCGGCAACAAAATTAATAACAGCGCCTAAATGGCTAATTACAGGGGCAGTCAATTGTTGTCGATTATTTTGTATCCATTGTTGACCTTTTTTTGCTCCAAGTGCCACTAATATAAAATCTGGATTAGCCTCATTAATTTGATTTATTATTTTTGTGCTGCTCATCTGATCAATTGATACAAAACCTGGATCATAAAAGCCACAACTGAGCATACCGAGACTTGTTGTGTTTAACTGTCGATGTGCCTGCTCAGCTATTCCTTTTTGCCCTCCAAAAAAGAAAACTTTTATTTTGTTTTTACGTGGCTTGTTTGATAACTGATCAAATAATGTAGAGCCTGCAACTCGCTCCGTTATTTGTAGATCCAATAGTTTGGCCACCCAAACCAATGGCATACCATCGGCCACACTTAAGTCACTCTCAACAACTGAATTAAAAAATTCCGTATCCGATTGAGCGGCTATAGCAAAGTTAAGGTTTGGGGTAGAAAGAAAGCAATGAGTGTTTTGCTCTATTGCCTCTTCAATTAAGGTAACTGAACGATTTAAATCAACAACATCAAATGGTAAGCCTAGAACTGCCCATGTATCTCTACTTTTTAACATGTTTATATTAGGCCCATTCAAGTCTTATTTTGGTGAACACTATGTTTAGGCATAGAAAATAAAAAGTTGAACTGCATTCTCTTAACCGCTTCAGCAAACAACAACGAGATAAAAACCCCAATCAAGGTACCCAAAACTAAGTGGAAAACACTGTTTTCAATATTAAAGCAATATTGCATAAAAATTCTAAAGCCACTCCCAAAAATCACATGAACCAAATATATCTCAAGCGAACAACGTCCTAGTAACCCCAATAAATGAAAATGCTGATCAAGAAGTTTAGAAAGCAATATCACCATACCAACACCAACAAAAGCCATCATCAACTTTGCCAAATCTCCGGTGTAAAATTGGTTATGAAAGCAAAATTGAGATATGACAAACACAAGCAAGCTCGCTAATAGCCAACCATAACTCACCTTAAACTCATTAGCCTTAAAATGGGAAAACAACATACCCGCACAAAAATAAATACCAAAGTTTATAGCGGCATTAGCAACAGACCAACCAATACTCAAGTCAGCTTTAAAAATATAAAGCAAAAGAGACAAAACAAATAGAGCAATAACATTTCGAAGCAAACTATAGGCAAGAGCATAAAAAATAAAAACAACAAATAAGGCATACAGAAACCAGAACTGATCCTGGGGTAACCACAACAGGCTTAATACATCACTAATTGTCGTCTTATAGTTAGTGATATTTTGTAATGAGTATGCAAGCCCACCTTGAATAAGTGACCACAGGATATAAGGGTATACGATGGTACCTAACTTGCTACTAACTAACCCTTTTACACCTCTTTTATTTAACGAATTGAGAAAAAACAAGCCTGATATAAAAAAAAACAAAGGCATATGGAATGAATAAATGACAGCATCAACAAGCCTAAAAAGCTTCTCATCTTCAGTTATTCCCGCATTAAAAACACCTCTAGCAACATGCCCATAAACCACCAGAATAATTCCGATGCCTTTAGCGTAATTCACCCATTCATATTGTGTCGAACTGGACGTTTTCATTAACAGGTACGATCTATCATCTTTCTATACCCAACAAAACGCTAACCCCTCGATGGCTTAATTTATTATTCACTCTCATAAAAGCTCTTTATTTACTAAATAACACTCGTCGTATAAAACCACACAGTCCTTAATATAGCCTAGACACAGACAATTATTTTAAACTATACAATATGATTGATAACGCAATTAAACATATCCTTCAACTTATTTGCATTGTGTTCAAGTGAGAAATCCCGTTTTACTTTAGAGGCAGCACATTCAATCATCTGGTTTTTTAACACAGGTGAGTTTATTAACATTAAAATTGTTTCGGCTAGTTCGTCCTCATTATCTGGGGAAACCAACAAGCCCGTTTCTTTATGCACAACCAACTCTGGAATACCCGACAATTTTGTAGAAACAACCGGCACCCCTGATAACATGGCTTCCATTAATACTACAGGTATCCCATCTACATCACCCTGTTCATCTTGCTTGCAAGGCAACACAAAGGCATCTAACGATTTAATAAATGAAGCTACTTCAGCATGGGCAATTGCACCCATAAAAGTTATATCTTGCGGACTTAAATCAAGGCTCAGCGCCAAAGCCTGCAATTGTTGAAACAACGGGCCATCACCCGCAAGTTGCAGCTCAATTGTCTCGCCTTGTGCTTTTAAAATAGCCACGGCTTTAATTAAAGTATCGAAGCCTTTTTTCTCGACCAGTCTGCCAATAGCACCTATTCTAGTTTTCTTATGTTCTAAGACAGCCGTTCTTTTAGAAAAAAGATTAGGCTCTACACCACAGCGTACAATGAACATTTTGCTCGCATCAACACCTTTATCTTCAAGGTAATGTTTATTAAATTCTGAAATAGTCGCAAAAAATGCCGATCGCTCAACTTTTTCGTTCAGTAGCCATCCACGTTCATATATATCGTTAGCATGTGCCGTAACACTAAAAGGAACTGCTGATAAAGAAGATGCATACATTGCAATATCAGTCGGTATATGTGCAAAGTGAACATGCAAATGATCACAACCATTCGCTTGTAACTGGCGCGCTAAACTGGCAGCAAAAAAGAAACGATAAACCAACCCTAAACCAATACGACTAAACAGCCCAACTTGCCACATATCACGCCCCACCATCATCAGCGTTTTTAAATAACATACTGGACTTTTCAGTAAGCAAAGCAAATTATCTTTTAATACATTAAGTTTAGACTGCGCATAGAGATAAAACGTACGTTTCGCTAAAGCCTCAACCCTTGGTTCATTAACCTTTGAACTTGGAGTGTGCACCGAAAATGGAACCACTTGCACACCTAAAGCTTCCAGCTGTAAAATTTCGTTGTAAACAAAAGTTGCCGATAGCGCAGGCAACTCAGGTGCTAAATAGGCAATCTTCATAGTCGCCTATCAAACCAAACATTTGCTTGTTTGTCGTTCAATTGAGCTGTTGCTTTCTTTTTCCCTTTTAATAAACAGGCCCATTGATACCGCTTAATAAAAGCAGACAAAGTTTTATCTTCAAAACGCGGAACACCTGTCAAGCCACTTTTAATATAACCCCACATCATCGCTAAACCTCCTATTAACAGAGGCGGCCGAGACATCCTATATAAGCCCGATGCCAACATATAAACCATGCCTGTGCCCATAAAATATTGACCAAAACCATGTCGTATACGCCCAGTAATAATATTTTGCTGGCTGGACCCCATTGGGCGAAGGTGAGTAAAACGAATATCCGGCTCATCCCAGCTCATCGCAATCCAACCTAATTGCCGACACCTGTGACCATCAATACCATCCCACATCACCTGCCTTACAAAACCACCAATTTCTTCAAAACACTCACGGCGGTAAAATTTAGAAGCACCAATGGCGTTCTCATCTCCACATCCCTCACTAACAAACGTCCCAGTTACCTTATCAATATAGTAAGGCTTACCACTGCAGTTACCTAAACGAGGGTTCTCGTTCATTTTTGCGATCAATGTCTCAAAGTAGCGAACTGGCATAATTAAATCTAAATCGAGCTTACATAAAAAATCATACTGCTTAAGGTCAATAGTTTCCAAGCCTTCATAAAAAGCCTGTATTACGCCAGGGCCAACACTGCGATGCCCTCTGTTCTCACGACTAACAATACGAATAAAAGAATGTTTTTGCGCATACTCAGCTAAAATGTTAGCGGTATCATCGGTGGAGCCATCATCCACAATCACCCACAGTGCAGGCAATACACTCTGCTTCACCACACTATCAAGCGTGTTTCTCATAAAATTTGCTTCATTACGGCACGGGGAAATAATTACATAACTCGCCAACACTCAACGCTCCTTGTTGTTTTAAATTTATTCATCACAATTAATTGCCACCTCAATTAGTAATTTTTTTTGCCAACGCAATCCAATACTTTTCATAGTGGAAAGTGGATGCATGGGCTAGTACAAAAAGAATAATAAACAACAAAGGTCGTTTTGCATATTTCTCAATTAGCTCACCACTACCCAGCCAAGTATGAGCAAGTAATGGGTGAATAACATAAAGTGCATAAGATATACTCGCCAAATAAACCAATACGTTTAAGTTTAAAAATCGCGTTAATTTTGATGTTGACTCATAAAGTGTTGATGCTACCAGTATCGCTGCAAAGTATGGCCTAAAATAATTCATAACCCCACTATCTGGGTGACAAGATAGTACAAACAACACCATCATATAATAAGGATTTACCCATTTAAAAAAGGTTATTAATCCATTCCCTGCTTTATTATTATAGGCCATTGCAACAATAACACCTGCCAGTATCTCATCTATTCGATAATAGGTATTAATTGCAATATGCACACCTGAATGCACTCGGTAAAGCGTAAAAAACAAACATAAAGCCATTGTTAAATAAAACGCCCGCTCTTTAAACAAAAAAAAGAGTATCGCTATAGCAACATAAAACTGCATTTCTAGGCACAGACTCCAAAAGTGTGATGAACCCGTGATAAAGTCCATGGGCGGCCAATTTGCATAAAAAAAGAAATGCGCTGGCACCTGACTAAAGTTTGCACCGAGAATAGGCAAAGCAACAATCAAATACAGCCAGGCCAATGGAATAATTCTAAAAAAACGTCGAATAATAAAATCGTATAACTTAGGCCTGTGTATCAAAAAATTTGTGATTAAAAACCCGGATAAGGTGAAAAATATAGCCATCCCCATCGGACCGAATGTTTCATTCAATTTCCATGCCTTTAGCCCTAATGGTAGCAAATGTGTTGCCAATACAAATAAAATACTCAACCCACGCCATCCATCAAGCACATGAAAATAATGTGCCTTTGTCGTTTCTCTAACAGAAACTAACTGATAAAAAATCGTTTTAAGCTTTTTTGCTTTGAAAAATAAGGCGCGTTGGCAGTCCATTTAAAGTCGCCCATCAACTCCATCCGAAGGAAACAAATACTTAATATCATATAAAACATGCTTTTCTTTGCCTAACGACTTAACACCCTCAATACCAAGTTCTTTAAATTGGTCATGCGAAACAGCAACAATCATTGCATCGTAGTGCCCAGTGGTCGGTTGATCTATTAAGTTCAAGTTATAAACAGCCTGTGCCTCTTGTTTATTCACCCAAGGGTCAAACACATCAACTATTGCGTTATAGGTATTGGTTAACTCATCAATCATTTCTACTACTCGGGTATTTCTTAAATCGGGGCAATTTTCTTTAAACGTTAGGCCAAGCATTAAAATTTTTGCATCGACGATATTCAATTTTTTTCTGGCCATCAGCTTAACTACCTCGCTAACTACAAAGTGCCCCATATTATCGTTAATACGCCGTCCTGATGAAATAAGCTGAGGATGATAGCCCAGTGTTTCAGCCTTATGCACAAGATAATATGGGTCCACACCAATGCAGTGCCCCCCCACTAACCCCGGCCTAAAGGGTAAAAAATTCCATTTAGTACCCGCCGCTTCTAACACTTCTTCTGTATCAATGCCAACACGATTAAAAATTAATGCCAGTTCATTAACCAAGGCAATATTAATATCACGCTGGGTATTTTCAATTACCTTTGCTGCTTCAGCTACTTTTATACTTGTGGTTTTAAACGTACCTGCTGTAATAATTGACTGATACAAATGATCAACCGTGTTTGCAATCTCAGGTGTAGACCCAGAAGTTATTTTTAATATATTGGTCAGTTTACGATGCTTATCACCAGGATTAATGCGTTCGGGACTATACCCACAGTAAAAATCCTTGTTAAATATTAGTTTAGATGCCATTTCTAAGATGGGAACACAAACATCTTCTGTGGCGCCAGGGTAGACAGTGGACTCATAAATAACTAAATCATTTTTACTAAGGTGTTTACCTACTATGTGGCTAGCAGAAATAACTGGAGATAAATCAGGATTTTTACTTCCGTCTATAGGTGTTGGAACAGTAACAATATAAATATTGCACTTTTCAAGTTCGGATGAGTCACACGTGAACTTAAGTAAAGTTGCCTCATCAATTTCACAGGAGTTAGCCTCGAGTGTTATATCTTTACCAGATTTTAATTCATTAATACGTGTAGCATTAATGTCGTATCCTATCGTAGGGAATTTTTTGCCAAACTCAATCGCTAATGGTAGCCCAACATAACCTAAGCCAATTATTCCAATACTATATTTTGTTGTAATAATAGCTTTTGCATTATGAATCTCAGAAGTCATTATAAATTCCCTTTCTTAATTAGTATGTTATTAATTATTTATATTCAATTAAACTAGCTGTGTTGCCGTATTTTTTATTGATCATAAACTGTGTAATCCCCATAAATTGAGGGAATTTTGCAACCATGGTTAAAAGTGCATAATAAAACCTAACTCGCGTGGGCATAGTTAATTTTCTTAATTTAAGAAATAATCTAACTATTTGTACTAGATATAGAGATATTAGGGATATAGCATTGATATGGAAAAATGATAGACAGAATATTAAAGTTGGTAAAAAAGCACCCCAAGCAATGATACTTCTTAGTTCTTTAACCCTGAACCTTTCTCCGGACTTACCGTGTAGATCAACTGATAAAGCATAGGCATATCCTGCTCGTTTGGCTCTATTCCACCATTGTGAAAAATGAGTCATGTTTGCATCATGAAGTGTCATTTCTTCGTTTATCCTATAAATTCTCCAGCCTTTCTGGCGTAAACGAAAACACATCTCTGGTTCTTCCCCAGCAATTAAAAAGCTATTAAAACCATTAATTTGAGAAAAAGAACTTGCTCTAATCAAGGCATCTCCTCCACAAGAGGTGGTATCACCAATCGGTGAGTTCCATTCTATATCACATAAAGTGTTATATATTGAATGTTCGGGGTGTCTCTCACGCCTTCGACCGCATATTACAGCGTAATCCGGATTTTCATCTAAGAAGGTCTTAGCTGAAACCAGCCACCCTTTTTGAATTTCACAATCTCCATCAACAAATTGTAAATATTTGATACTGGGGTTTTTATTGAGAAGATAAACGGCACCTGCATTGCGAGCTCTTGCTGCAGTATAAGGTGTTAATAAATTAAGTTTAACAACATCTATATTGTAAGACTTCGCATTTTCAATACTATCATCAGTTGATCCGGAGTCGACATATACAATAGATTTGGTGAACCCTAATACGGAAGCAATGCATGTAACTAAGCGTTGACCTTCATTACGACCAATAATTATAACAGCTACATCATCTTCAGCTAGGTGGTATATCATCTAAATTTTTTACTACTTACATTTTTATTTGTATGGACGATTACTTTAGCTGGAATGCCTCCCACTATTGCATAGGCTTCTACATCATTTATGACAACCGAATTTGCACCAATCAATGCATGCGCTCCAATGTTTATATATCCTATAATTTTTGCACCAGCACCGATATCAACGTGGCCAGCTATTGTGGAAGGTTTATAACTCTTACGGTTAACACCAATAGTTACTTGTTGATGAATCAGGCAATTTACGCGAATATAAGCGTCAGGGTGAATAACAATTCCATTTGGGTGTGGGATTAAAAGTCCTCCACCCAAGTTCCCATTAATAGGAATTTCTGCTCCAGTGATAATGGACCAAAATCGATACCTTAGTACAATTAGCTTAGAATGAAAATAAGTGTATAAGTTCTGTTTATTCTTAGAACTTTGATAGCCTCTGATCGAGGATAATAACTTTCTACTAGGATCCCAAAAAAAACGAGGCGTTTCTCGCTGCCAATCAGCTTTGTCCGCAGAAATCATTAATTCTTTGCCTGCTTAATACCACCCCACATGAGGTCATTGTTGATGATTTTTTCCTTATAATTTTCACAACTTAAATCAACTCCTAACCAAGTGCCTAACTGCTTGAGATCCTCATTAAATATTTCAGTCAATCTTTTCAATTGTATCTCATTAATAGTGGGCCTATTTTTTATTGTTAATTTCTTTTTTATTCTAGTACGAAAAAACTGAGGTATTAGCCGCCGCCTTAAAAAAACCATTACATTAGAGTCTACAAAAAACTTATAGCCTCGGAAATGTCGAATACGCTCTTTTGAAATATTTTGTTGTTTTAAATTAAAGTTCCAATGCATGACATCATGATAATCAATAAAGTTACTAATTAGATCTAGTTGCTTTTGGGGTGATTTTTTAAACTTTTCAGCAAAAAGAGGTAGAACATTATTTATACCAAACTCATCAAAATAAGGTTGAAGCTGCATTGAATATTTACTGTAGTTAATCAATTCGGGGTGCTTATTTATCGCTTCATTAATATCACATTTGATAATATTTTGTGACCATTGATGAATGTAATGTGACACTAATCTATCTATTGGATGGCGCATTATATAGATGAATTTAGTTTCTTTTAATAGTTTAGACATGCGTCCAATTGTTAATGGATAATCTGGCAGCTTAGTGTAATGTGTACTTGATTCGCCACATAAATGCCCTTTAGGAGTCAAAGAAAACAGAGACATATACCACCTAGCACCTCTTTTATATACATCATCATCACTAAAGAAGTTAGGTTCTTTTGGTGTTGACATAAAAATGTCGGGTTGTAATGATAATTGAGTATGTAAGGTACTGGTTGCACTTTTCATGGCGCCAATAATAATAAAGTCTGGTTTAGTCATAACTATTTGGGTGAACGTAAGGCTTAAGTGGGTCTAGAAAATTTATCCAAATATCTCGCCACTGATAGGCCGATGCCTTAGTGTGAAATGATGATGAAAAAAAAGAACGTAAAATGGCAATACTATTACCTAAATTCCAGAATATATTGGCCATCATAAGTCCAAAAAAACCGAACCTTTTATAAAAATACCTTGTTCTAGATTCATAGTAATAACGAGGTAAGCGCTTCTTGAGCCTAGATTGAGACTTAACTGGTGAACTTCCACCCCTTAGATGTACTACCCTAGAGTCGGGAACATTCAGTATTTTCCAGCCAACTTCTTTTGCACGAAAGCAAAAATCCACATCCTCATAATACATAAAGTAACCTTCATCTAATAAACCTACGCTTTTAAAAACTTCTTTTTTAATGAGAATACATGCGAAGCTTTCCCAATCATAATATTCCAGCTCTTTTTGGGGGGCTTGAGCAACTACAAATGATTGTAGTAATTTAGTCACCATCGATGTGGTAGCAGATATTATTAACTCACTTATTGCTGTGTGAAATTTAAAACAACTTTCTTGGGGGGTAGAATCTGGCCACTCAAGTCGAGGGCCAACTAGACCGACAGATTTATCTTTATTCGCCGATTCTAGTAGAATTCTTATTGCGCCTTTTCGAACAAGCGTATCACTATTTAGTAACAAATAATACTCAGCTTCGACGTGATTAATGCCAAGGTTGTTTCCCCCAGAAAACCCAGTGTTATCAGATGAACGTATCATATCTATACGCCCAAAGTTATCATGTAGTTTTACCCATTGGTGTATTTTTTCGTATGAACCGTCATTAGATGCATTATCAACAATAACAACTTTTGCATTAATATGTTCTAATTCTGGCAGCAAGGAGGCCAGGCAGTCTATAGTTAATAGTGGGGTTTTGTAGTTGACTATCACAACAGAAAGTTTATATATATTTTCACTCATTATCTGTAAATTTTAAATACCAATCTCTTGTTAATAGGAGAACTGCTATATGCAAGAGAAAATTAATTACTCATTATCCACATCATTCTTGAGAGTAAGACATACTGAATAAATTCAGTAACTTATATGTGAATCGCTGCATATGTAAACTCTTACTTCAATTATGAAAGGTATATTAAGCAACTCGTGGGTGTAAGAGATGATTTATAGCGCTTTGAAATATTTTATAGTTTCTTTTAAACCTTCTTCTAGGTTAACGCTTGGTTGCCAGTCTAAATTTTGTTTTGCCAAGTCTATACTGGGTTTTCTTTGCCGAGGGTCATCAGATGGTAGAGGCCTGAAAACGATATTTGATTTCGAGTTAGTTAATTTAAGAATAGTTTCAGCTAATTCCAGCATGGTATATTCAGTCGGATTACCAAGGTTAATTGGACCTGTAAAACCCTGAGGGGAATTCATCATACGGACAATGCCATCAACTAAGTCGCTTACGTAGCAAAAAGATCGTGTCTGCTCCCCATCACCATAAATCGTAATGTCTTTGTTGCCAAGTGCTTGGATTATAAAATTACTGACAACTCTGCCATCATCAGGTTGCATTTTAGGTCCGTAAGTATTAAAAATCCTTATAACCTTTATATCAAGTTTATGCTGTCTAAAGTAGTCAAAGAATAGCGTTTCAGCACATCGTTTACCTTCGTCATAACAGCTTCTAATGCCAACAGGGTTGACTTTTCCCCAGTAATCTTCAGTTTGAGGATGAACCTCAGGGTCACCATATACTTCGGAGGTAGATGCTTGCAAAATTTTAGCATTTAATCGTTTAGCTAAACCTAGCATATTGATGGCGCCATGCACTGATGTTTTCGTAGTTTGAACCGGGTCTTTTTGATAATAAAGTGGTGAAGCAGGACATGCAAAATTATAGATTTCATCTGCTTCAATATATAGGGGGAAAGTCACATCATGCCTTAACAATTCAAAAGAGTTATCGTTCATAAGGTGCTTAATGTTTTCTTTACTACCTGTGTAATAATTATCAACACAGAGTACATCGTGTCCAAGATTTAATAGTTTCTCGCATAAGTGAGAACCAACAAAACCTGCGCCACCAGTCACCAATACTTTTTTACGCATATTGAAATATCCCTTGATTTTAATCCATTTTATTCTATTTAAGTATTAGAACGTATTGTAAAAGTTCATGCAAAACACTCCAATCGATTTTATCGCAAGTTTAATTCTAGTTAAAAAAAATCATATCAGGTTACTATTGATTTACGATATTTTAATAATACCTTCAAAAAAGACCTTTTCTCTAGGAAGGATGGAACTCAATGCAGATTAATTTAAATTTAAGCAGTCGATTATTATGTACCTTAAAAAAAACACTAAGTCGTAGTATAAGTGATATATGGTTATTTAGAATTACTCTTGTTGTTATTACCATATTTTATGTATTAACCTTACGTGCTGGACATTACTGGGTTGGTGATGACCTTCAATATATTCAACATGCCATTAACTTAGTTGAAGGAAAACCTTATATAAACCCTCTCTATATTTCTAATGCTGTTGCTTCTGTTGGCCCAATAGCCTACCCACCAATTTTCCCATTAATTTTGTCTGTTATTTACGTTTTATTTGGCCTTAATTTTATAGCGATAAAGGTAGCGCTTATTAGTTTTTTCATAAGTGCCTTGAGCATTTTAAAAGCTAACCTAAAGCAATATGCTTCTACGATTACAATTATTTTTATCATTCTTTACTTAGGCTTCAACCCGGAATTCTGGGACTTTAAAGATCAAATATTATCCGAGTTCCCGTTTGTTTGTTTTTCATTATTAGCCTTGTTTTTAATGCAGATAAGCGATTTAAAGCAGAGTTATGCTTATGCGGCATTGCTTGGTGTGACAATGTATTTATCATACGGTATTCGAGAAATAGCGCTAATTTTGCCTCTAGTTCTTATAACTTATGAGTTATGGCATTATAGAAAAGTAACGATATATTCGATTCTCGCAATGATTATTTTTGTATTGTTAGTTATCGTGCAAAAGTTAAGTTTAGGACTTGTTCCAATACCCGTAGAATTGAATCAACAACTTGATTTGCTTGTTGATTCTGGGTCGGCTTCACCAACAACATTTAGTTACGTAAACTTATCCTTTGAGAATATTTTTAAACAAGGGGTAAAGTATTTTTGGAGCCTTTACCACATTCTGCAAATTAGGTTCCTACCCTACAGTGGATATTTTTATTTAATTGTTAATATTTGTGTGCTGACAGGATATTTGAAAGCGCTTTTTCAAAAAATCAGGTTTATAGAAATATATTTTGTAGGTTACCTTTGCGCATTATTACTTTTTGCCGGTTATGATGGATTTAGATATTTAATGCCGATTCTACCGTTTTATATTATGTATTTGTTCACTGGTTTCTTGAAACTAGCATCACTTTGTAACCATACATTAAAATTATCATTGGTTGGGTTACTACTTATTACGTACATTAACATAGCAGGTTTCTTAGAGAAAGAATCAAACTTTGTTAGCCAACCTACGTATGATGTTAAGCTTGACGAACTTTTTTCATTTATCTCTGAGCATACACAGGCCACTGATGTTATCGTCGCTATGCAACCAAGAGTAATCGCTTTTTTTACACAGCGCCAGGCATCTACTTATCCAGGGCATAAACCAGAAGAGTTTATGAAATATTTGCGAGCTATTCAGGCTAAATACTTAGTTACTTCTCCATCTTTACAGAAACCACAAAATACTAAAGAAGTTGATTGGGTTTTAACTCATCACGATAGCGAACTGTTCTTAGTTTTTGATAATGAAACTTTCAAGGTTTTTAACATAGAAAGTCAAAAAGCAAACATAAGGTAAATTCAATAAGCTAGGTTCTAAGATAATCTTGTATAGTAATAGAGATGTTCCTTCGCTCAATCACGTACGCACTAGATACTATAAACCTAAAGTTTAAAAAATTATTGTAGGTTTGTATTCTTACGTGCAACTTGTACTATTGTCTTTGTTATGAATGATATTGACAGTCATTGTTTGATTAATAAGGCGGGCATCTGCTAGTGAATATAACTTAATGGATGGTTAGAAAAGCATTTTATTAGAGCTTGTTCTTTTTTTCGGAACTCGGGGGGGTGTTTAATTTTTCGAGTTTATTACGAACAAGAATAGACTATTATCTCATAAGTTAAGGAACCACTACTTTAAGGTCTAAGAAGTTTTTTTGGAAAATAGGATACGTTAGGTAATTATAAAGGAAGTAATTAATTGGCACTGCGTAAACTAGAAATATACATTAGCATTTAAATATTTTTAAATAGCATGACAAATGTGCCTACGTGAAAAATCTACCGGTATTTAATGGAAAATAATAATAGTGAGGGAGTACAGTCAACTATTGGACTATATTGTTTTGATTGATCAACAATGCATAGTAGAACTTTTGTGAGTATAAAACAGCGTCTGTTGGTCGGGGTAACGTGGATGTTTGCCGGAAACTGGTCTGAGCAAATAATTAACTTCTTGGTATTTATTCTTTTGGCTCGAATACTTGGGGCTGAAGCCTTTGGCTTAGCGACGATGGCTATGGTGTTCGTAGTTTTTTCTGAATTTCTTGTTCGACAAACTCTCACAGAAACCATTGTACAGCAGAAAAATTTAGAAGATGGTCATCTTGATGCGATTTTCTATTTACTCGCTTTGCTTTCAGTTGTTTTAGTGGCCTTATTAATTCTTTTGGCAGAACAAATTGCTCAAATATATTCAGAACCAAGGGTTGCTGATTATTTGACTTGGGCGTCTCCAACTGTTTTGTTTATTGGATTATCTGGTGTTCCTGTTGCTCTTCTTAAGCGTAAACTAGAGTTTCGTGTTCTGGCAGTTAGGGCAACTGTAGGTATTGTTACAGGAGGTATAGTAGGCGTGATTTTAGCGTTTATGGATTACGGTGTATGGTGTTTTATTGTACAACACGTTGTGAAAGTATTCGTTAATAATGCCCTCGTTTGGACAGCAAACCCCTGGACCCCAAAGTGGCGAGCTAAAAAGAAACATTTCCACGATGTTCTCAGCTTTAGTGGCCAAATAGTGGGCCTTAGAATTACTGAATTAATATCTATAAATACACCGATGGTTGTCATCGGTGCCTACCTTGGACCTGGCATGCTTGGTCAATTTACTATTGCATGGCGCATTGTTGAGGTACTGTCTTTTCTTTTAATTACACCTATCCAGTATGTTGCACAGCCAGCATTTGCTCATTTAGATAGGGCTAGCGAGGCGGCAGGTGATTTATTGGCTAAGATAACCAAAATTTCGGCTCTAGTAAGCTTCCCTAGCTTTCTAGGTATGGTAGTGGTTAGTGCACCATTGGTCGAACTTCTTTTTGGTGATGAATGGGTAGGCGCTATAACTGCCCACAAAATTCTTTGTTTTGTGGGTATATACTTATCAATAGAAAGAATACAGCAAGCGTATTGTTTGGCCTTAGGAAAAGTTAGTGCGCTTTTTTACTTATCATTTGCTGAGGCATTACTTGGTATATTATTGATAATAACGTTCGTTGATTATGGGATTATGGGTGTTGCTATCGCATTTGCTGCTCGATATTATATTATGTGGCCATTTCGTTTTATTATTGTAAGTAATTATGCTGATAGAAGTCTGCTTCAGTACTTAAAGGTATTAGTTCTACCTTTAATTAATGCGATCATAATGACTTTTATAACAGTTGCTTGGCAACAATTGATGGGAGCAAATTTTTCCACATTCACCTTACTTGCTAGTTCAGTATTAGTTGGGCTCTCCACTTATTGTATTGTGCTCTGGGCTACCATGCGTACTCAAGTTCGGGAATTATTCAAATCACTTATATTGTTACGTGAAAAATCGAACAGCTTTTAAAAATATACTTTATGTATAAAGAATAAAAATAGCGCGTCATCATTATGAAAAAACTCAAAATTGCTATGTTAACCACCTTTTATCCTCCTTATAGTTTTGGAGGTGACGCAATTGGTATACAGCGACTAGCAACAGCTATTGCGAAACTAGGTCACCAGATTACAGTTATTCATGATGTTGACGCATTCTCAACGTTGTCGAATGTAAAACCTGTAGATATTACTCATCCTGATAATATTACGGTTATTGGGCTAAAAAGTAATATTGGTTTTATTTCAAATCTACTTACACAGCAACTTGGGCGTCCAGTAATCCATCGTAAGCAGTTAGGGGTTCTGGGGACATTCCGTCCTAATGTAACACTTATCGCTACATCCTATGTATTATAGGGGCTACAGAGGAACCTTAATTATCATTTTGCACGATTGATTGCATAATCTCATCTAAATCAAGTGGGTTTTTTTCAAAGCTAAAGCTATAAGTTCCGTTCAAATTGATGTTGTGCCAGGCCACTGGGGAAACCTGCTTGATAATTTCGGACTTCTTATCATCTCCTTCGGCCTCAAAATGCTCAAGCAATCGCGTCAGTATGAGTGAATTAAAATAGATAATGGCGTTGGTTAATAGCCTGGCACATTCATTCCACAAAACAATTTCGTCGTCTGACTTCCCTCGGAAACGATTACCATTCACATGCGCAATGGCGCGGCGTAGTTGATGATAAGCTTCCCCGCGATTCAAGGCTCGCTGCACATAAGTTCTTAAACTAGCATCATCAATATAGTCCAATAAATACATAGCCTTGAGCATGCGATTATACTCCGTCAGAGCTTTCAATAAAGGATGGTTTTGACTGTAACCAGATAGCTTTCTAACGAGTGTTGCCTGTGTGATCGTCTTCTGCTGTAGCGAGATCACAATGCGTTGAATTGTATCCCATTCATCGATGATCAGTGCTGTATTGATAGGCTTTTTCAATGAAAGTGTCACCTTATTATCTTTTCCTTCATTGACATTAAATAGATCAGATATCACCGTTCCAAACTGTGCATAGCGCGGAGCAAAGGTATAGCCAAACAAGTCCAGCAGGGCGAAGTTCACATGATTAACCCCATGTGTGTCCGTTGATAATATATCCGGTTTAATTTCTGAAGTGTTGTTATGAAGTAAGTCCAAAATAAAATGTGATTCATGCTCGTTAGAACCAATAATCCTAGCATTCAAAGCGACATGATTGGCAATCAGGTTCATCGATGTCAGGCCTTTGTTCGTACCAAAATATTTCGATGAATATCGGGTTTTAAACGTCTCTAACCGGGATTCGAATTTTTGCCCATCGGCACTGGCATGAATGAGTCCTTCTTGAATATTGTAATGCCTAAAAATAGCTAACTTTGCTGTCGCATCGTTAATGGCATCATTGCCGAGGTTTAGCGTTTCAGGACGCAAATAATTGGCTTGTACTGTGCGTAAATGATCGTATGAGCGATCAGATATGCTGGCCATGCCATGTAAACCGTAATAGGTTCCATTACCAATGATGGCTGCCAGTAAATCATTCAAATGATTGTTTTGCCCTGACCGCACTTGCCGAACATGCTCAAAGTGCTTTAGAAAGCCTGTTTCCTGATGAACAAAGCGCAGCACATCAGCAACATTGATCGACTTCATGCGATCAAAAAATGGATTGTTTAATGCCGTTTTTGTGCCTGAATACGGCAACCGCCATTGAGTTTTTCCGGAGCGATTGCGTAATATTACGTTTCGATTATCACCCTCATCAATACGTTGACTGACTCGCTGTAACTTATCACGCATCGCCTGTTCCATTGATTTGATAAGCTGGGCAGACTCAGTATTCATGCTATCTAACAGGGAGTCTTTGAGCAATTTGTCTTTCTCTTCCCAAGGAATATCACCAACAAGATCATCGTGTAATGCCCGATATTTAATGGCTGTCGGTATAAAGAGCTGACCGTTCAATTTAGTTTGAGCGGATAAATACAGTAGCATCTCGTAACGTTTAAAAATTACGTTATTATCCGTATCTATCACATATAATTGATGTTTAGTTGGAATTAATCGTCGATCTGACGACGCTAATTCACCAGACTCTAACCACTCGCTCTGCATTGCCCCAAGCTGTGCAGCTAAAGCCTGTGTATTGTCTGATCCTTCAAATGTCAGGCATAAAAAAAGGGGGCGTATCAACTGCTCAATCAGATTCTCATGTTGATCATAGTACTCCCAGATATAATCATCTTTTGTGCGCTTTTGCTTTTTCAGATACAAGCACAGTGATTCTATTTCTCGCTCTCCAAGTAAGCTTTTTACCCGTTGTTTTATTTGTTTAAATGACACTTGATCATCAATGGTAGCATCAATAAAAAAGTATAGTAGCTCAGCGGCTTTGCTGACATTCGCCGCAGCGCCTTCCCAATCTTTATAGGCCATTTCTTTGGCGTATGTCTTGGCTTTTTCACGCAGTTTGCGAAGATGATAGATAAAACCATCGGCTAATCGCTCAATATTGATTTGTGCCCGCTCTTGAAGGTAACAAAGTAAATACAGCTGCTGTGTGCCTCGGTCGAAGCGTTTAAGTTTGGTAATAGAGTAGTAATCAACCATCGTCGCATAATGCAGTTGGTTTTGTTGCGATAGTGACAGAGCAGGTACCACCTGATTCACTTCATTCATCCAGGGCTGAATGAGCTTGTTGACGTTCAATTCTTTTTCTAATTCAGAGCCATTAAAACTTTTCGCTGCCTGTTTCAGTTCTTTGATCGTTAGTGGGCTTTCTCCATCAACCAAATCGGCTAGGTTAGCAGTCAATTCATCTGATATCGTTATTTTTAATGTGTCTGAAATACGCTTACGTTCCTGCTTTATGACCTGACTGATAATTCGCTGGAGTACGCTATATCTAGGGATAGCGATATGATTTCGGGCAAGGTATTCAGTGCAGGAATCAAATAAAAAACGTGGTTCAATCCAGGATTTAGCAACTTGTTGTAAGTAGGTAATGAGAGGTTTTTGATGCTGTTCCGCATCCCATTTTTTGAAGCCTTGCAGGTTGAGAATCTTGTCGTAGATGCGCGTTTTTTGCATACGGCTAACACTGAAACGCGGGGCTTTAAACTTGGAGAAATACTCATCAGCAATAAAAGCCAAGTCTGCCTGTAGCACCTTGTAAGTCAGGTTAAGTTGAATGGGCTTGATTTTAAAATAGCCCAGAAGAACGATGGCATAGCATTTATGATTACGATCCCTGATGGATTTAATGACGTCCTGCTCTAGGTCATTCAGCGCAAAACTGACACGTTTTTCTTCAAGTGACAGGCTGGGAACACCATATAAATCGTTAATTTCTGATTCGTGGAGTATGGTTAGGCGTTCTTTATAAGACATGGGCTTCTC
Source organism: Cycloclasticus zancles 78-ME (assembly GCF_000442595.1). Classification (NCBI taxonomy): domain Bacteria; kingdom Pseudomonadati; phylum Pseudomonadota; class Gammaproteobacteria; order Thiotrichales; family Piscirickettsiaceae; genus Cycloclasticus; species Cycloclasticus zancles. Next base: position 1,427,060 of record NC_021917.1, read on the forward strand.
GCAAAACCTGAAATACTACTATGAATTGAATATTACAGCGATTTTGAAGGTTAATGTGCCTCTGTAGGACTTATGATACCTAGGCTGTAGCGATAAGTGTTACATTATGACGGAATGTCCCCAGAACCCCATATGAAAATAACTAATATAGTTTATGTTATTAATAATTTATAACAGACTCACGATAAGTACTGCAGGTCAACTGCACTCCAAGCCAATCTGTTAGCTCAGCCATATCTTTATCAAAGAGTATAGTTAAATCTTCAAGATGTGCATTATCAATTTCAGGCCTTTTTTGCATACTCAGTTTACTTTTCACTTTGTTCCGTAAATTTTCTGGCACTAAACTCCGCCTCAATTGAGTCATCAGTTTAGAGTTAATTAAGAAGTTGTAGCCAGGAAATTCTCGTATTCTATTTTTAGAAACATTCTGAGATACTTCTTCAGTATGCCAAAGAACCTCGTTTTCATAGCCAATAAAGTTGGCCACTTTTTCTAGCTGCTTTTGTGGATAACAACGAATAGCTTCGGTAAATATTGGTAATACATTAGCATTGCCAAATTGTTTAAAATAAGGCGCTAACTGCTTCGCGTAACAGCTGTACTCTGTTAGCTCATCATATTTTTCAATTGCTTGATTAATGTCGCATTTAATAATATTTTGTGACCACAGGTGGATATAGTGCGACACTAATCTATCAATTGGGTGGCGCATCACATAAATAAGTTTGGGGCTTTCAACGCACTTAGCCATACGCTCAATTGTAAGCGGGTAATCTGGTAACTTAGTGTAATGGGTACTTGACTCACCACATATGTCATGAGGTTTTGCGTCAGTGAACAGGCTACTGTACCAATCCTCTCCCCTCCCGTATTCAGAATTATCACTAAAATAATTTGGTTCTTTAGGTGTCATCATAAAGATGCCCTGCTGCAACGCAAGCTGAGAATGTAGCGTGCTCGTTGCACTCTTCATAGCGCCAATAATAATAAAATCAGGTTTTGTCATAATTATCTGGATGAATAAATGCTCTTTCAGGTGAAAAGAAATTAGTCCAAATATCACACCACTGAAACTGTGAGACATTCGGGCAGTAGGAAGAAGAAAGCAAGCCTCTAAATGAAGAAACAAACCAGCCAAAAGTCCACAGTATGTTTGCGGTTAATAAGCCTAAAAAGCCATACAACCGATAAAAACATCGCGTTCTGGACTCATAATAATAACGGGGCAATCGCTTACGAAGCTTAGCCTGCGACTTAACGGGAGAACTTCCTCCCCTTAGGTGGACGACCTTAGCACTTGGGGTATTCAGTATTTTCCAGCCCTTTTTTTTTGCCCTGAAACAAAAATCCACATCTTCGTAATACATAAAATAACCATCGTCTAATAAACCTATGTCATGAAAAACTTCCGCCTTAATTAAAATGCAGGCAAAACTTGCCCAGTCATAATAATTCTTTTCGTTACGGATGGTTTGCGCAACTACAAAAGACTGCAACAATTTAGTTATCGCGCCTGTAGAAGCAGACGAGATCAGTTCGCTCATTGCTGTATGGAATTTAAAGCAACTCTCTTGCGGAGTAGTGTCTGGCCATTCTAGTCGCGGGCTAATCAAACCTGCAGATTCATCTTTATCCGCCACACCCAATAAGGTTGCTATAGCATTTTTTCGAACCAAGGTATCACTATTTAATAATAGAAAATATTCTGCTTCCACATGCTTTATACCAAGGTTATTCCCTCCAGAGAAGCCCGTGTTATCAGGAGATGAGAGTAAATCTATTAGCTCAGAGACTGATTCTTGATCTATCCAATTTTGGATTTTTTTACACGATCCATCATTCGATGCATTGTCAACAACAACAATTTTTGCATCTACACCTTCTAACTCGGGTATTAAGGATATTAGACAGTCTATCGTCAGTTGAGGAGTCCTATAGTTAACTATCACCACAGAAAGTTTATATATATTTTTTCTCATTACTTTAGTTTTCAAACATTCACTCTATAACTATTCAATTAAAACCTCTTTCAATAACCGACCCAAATAAAAGTAAGTGTATAAATCGAAAAAGCTATACCGACAATCTAATTTTTATTGTTATCTTTCTCACCGTTAAGTTGACATACCAACGCTTCAAAATTGCTCAAAATAATCTCTAAACCCAGTGTTTTTTACTATTTCCTTCACCCATTATTGAACCGATCCCTTCTCCTAAAGCCCAGTAAGTAGACAATAAAAAAATAAAAACAAATGATCTCAAAAAATATTTTAAATACCCTGCGCTTAAAGCATGTTTCCCTACCCGTAAAACTTGCATAAATGGAATACAAGGTGACAAAAATGCGCGTATTAATTTTGTGGTAAAGCCACTTCCCTTAACACGCATGCCTCCAAAGTAACGCCCATGAAAGAAGAAAGAGGGCAACGATCGTCTCATTGGTTGGTCATTTACATCATAAATATATATTCTTTCATCCCATACCAAAGAAGCACCATGATCTACCAAAAAAGGTAGCATTTTAAACTCTTCAATTTCGTCTGGAACACCTCCATAGGCTTCTGTTACTTTTGTTTTTTTAAATGAAATATTAACCGCTGGTAAATCTTTAACATTCAAATTGTTCGAAGGCATAAATCTCGCGTATTCACAAAATGATAGCGCCCACTCGCCTGCCGTTCCGCTCTGCCTTTTAACCGGGCCTCCAATAGCAATAGCATGATTTTTTTTGTGCGCATTAATAATGGATTCGACCCAATTATCTGATGGTAGACAAAAGTCTTCTGTCATAGCAACAAGTTCAGAAGTCGCATATTTAAAACCCACTGCTCGGAGATGGGGCACCATTGTCCCTTCCGCTTCAATCAATACTTTCGCACCTGCATTTTCAAATGGAGACACGTTTAAGTTTTGATTTGCTGTAACAAGAATGTATTCCACTTTATGCTGATTAAGCTTTATTTGATCTAAAAACTTATCTGCCGGGCCCATAGCACGAGACCCTGCAATAACAACACTCAATATAGGTCTGTCCATTATTTTCTTAAATTATTTAAATTTCTTAACTTCACGAAACAATCGCTTTAAAAATCCCAGATCTTATAAGTATTTCTTTTACCGAAAATCTTAAATTGTTGACCTAAAATAACTAATAGTTTGTTTCAAACCATCTTCCAAGTTAACGCCTGGTTGCCAGCTTAAATTTTGTTTTGCTAGACTTATATCAGGCTTTCTTTGTCGTGGATCATCGGCTGGGAGAGGTTTAAAAACTATCTTTGATTTCGACCCCGTTAACTTAAGAACCATCTCTGCTAATTCCAACATTGTAAATTCAGTGGGATTGCCGAGATTAACGGGGCCAGTAAAACCCTTTGGAGAATCCATCATTCGAACAATGCCTTCAACTAAGTCGCTCACGAAGCAAAAAGACCGTGTTTGCTGCCCATCACCATACATTGTTAGTTCTTTATTCGTTAAGGCCTGAACTATAAAGTTGCTAACCACTCTTCCATCATCCGGTTGCATCTTAGGTCCATAGGTATTAAAAATTCTAATCACCTTTACATCTAACTGATGCTGCCTGTAATAATCAAAAAAGAGTGTTTCGGCACACCTTTTTCCTTCGTCATAACAGCTTCTAATGCCAATGGGGTTTACTTTCCCCCAGTAAGCTTCAGTTTGAGGGTGAACTTCAGGGTCACCATACACTTCAGAAGTAGATGCTTGCAAAATTTTAGCATTCAAACGTTTCGCTAAACCAAGCATGTTGATGGCCCCGTGGACCGACGTCTTTGTCGTTTGTACTGGGTCTTTTTGGTAATAGACTGGTGATGCAGGGCATGCAAAATTATAGATTTCATCTGCTTCAACATACAGTGGGAACGTAACATCATGACGCATTAATTCGAATGATGTATTCCCCATTAAATGCCTAATATTATCTTTATTGCCTGTAAAGTAATTATCCACACATAGAACATCATGTCCCAATTCCAACAATTTCTCACACAAGTGGGACCCAATAAAACCAGCGCCACCTGTCACTAAGATTTTCTTACGCATCAAACATCTCCTCCTTGAAATCAGTAAAATCTAGATTCTTCATGCAACAAGCAGCCACTAGAAAAATTTTCTTATCGAGTATAAGGCCAAATAGCCTACACCAAACTATATTGGCAAGCGTGAGCGTGAGCTTGCCCTTCCTTGCAGTATAAAGAATTTTATGTTTTAAATATAGAATACAACGAGTTTTATAATCGAAGACTGCTATATTTTTTCACCTTTGTAGCGCCTAAAGCCAAATAACACGGATAGTTATGGTCAGCAAATTTGCTTCTATCAATAGTTTCTCCAGCCCATGCCGGAAATAAATTATCGGCGCGATATTGATGGCCTTAGGGCAATAGCCGTTCTTATCGTTATTTTTTACCACTTGGATTTTAGCCTTTTTTCCGGCGGTTTTATTGGTGTAGATGTTTTCTTTGTGATCTCTGGTTTTCTCATTACTAAAACCATTCAGCAGGATATCCGTGCTGACAAATTCACATTCACTCGCTTTTATGTAAAACGTATACGCAGAATCATTCCCGCTCTTTTTGTAACGACGTTAACGACCTTAATCATCTCACTTTACATTTTACCCGTAAATGAACTAAAAGAATTATTAGCCAGTATAGTGAGTGTAGCTACATTCACATCAAATATATTCTTCTGGCAGCATGTCGATTACTTTTCTACCGTGTCTGACCTAAAACCACTGTTACACACTTGGTCTTTAGGTATTGAAGAACAATTTTACCTTTTGTTCCCTGTTTTCATGTTTTTAACGGTTAATTTAAAAAACAATAGCATATTATTTATCGTCTTAATTTTACTTGCCAGCTCTTTTGCTTTGGGTGTTTCACCACTTGCAGCGCAGCACCCATCAGCCAACTTTTTCCTTCCTGCTACACGATTTTGGGAATTATTAGCTGGGACAACACTTGCCTTCATTCCTAGTAGATTCAATCTTCATAATATTTACCTAAAAAATTCAGCCGCTCTAATGGGCTTACTGATAATCGCCCTTGGAGCTACCTTGTTAAGCTACAAGAGCCTATTTCCAGGCATAAATGCCTTATACCCCGTTGTAGGCGCAATGTTGATCATACATTCTGGTAAAGGTGACAAGACTCTAATCGCCGCTTTTTTATCTATAGGTCTTATTAGATACATTGGTTTGATTTCTTTTTCACTTTATCTTTGGCATTGGCCCATCATTGCTCTACTGAAGAATGTTATTTTTGGCGAATTGACTATAACAACAAAATTATCGGCACTTACCTTAACCTTTGTTTTATCTGCACTAAGCTATCGTTTCGTTGAACAACCGTTTAGAACGAACCAACGATTAAAAGAAACTCTTCACATCAAATCAGGTTTAATTGCTTTGGGCTCTTTAGGTGCTATAGCAATAATAATCTTATTGTTCATTTTCTTCAGAGCCATAGATCAAGGCATTAAACCTACCCCAATGAATAAAGACTGCTTTAAAGACGAAGAAACCATAAAGAGCAGTGAAAATTGCAGCTTCGGTGACATTAAATCCAATCGTATATTTCTTCTATTTGGGGATTCTCATGCCGCCGCTATGTATCCAGCTTTTCACAAGCTGGCGCTTGATGAAAAATGGAGAGGTATCATAGCTTCTATCGATGGTTGCCCGCCATTATTTGGTATCTTCAGGCTTGATGGAATTGGTACTGCATCAAATTGTTCCGGAGTTTATGCCGACAATGTTAAAACATTTGTAACCAACAACAAAGAGCTTATTGAAGCTGTCTTTTTGACAGCGAGATGGCCTATATATGAAAAAGGGGCGTTCAAAAATGGTCGCCTTTTAAATGAGACCCATTTTCTGTCCGATCAAGATATGCGTAGCGAAAACGCTGCTGATAGCTCAAAGGTTTTACTAAAGGCGTTACGCCGTACTGTGAATTTTTTTAACGCTCTAAAAATACGAACCATCATTATAGAACCGCCACCTAAACTTAATCTGTTTATTAATAGCTGGCGTGAAAGAAAAGATGTACCCCGGACGGAATTTATTAAGAAAAGGCTATACCTACACAAGGCACTAAATAAATTACCACTTGTGGAGATCATTGACCCGATTAATATTTTTTGCCCTACAGAACGCTGCAAAATGTATGACGCATATAAACCGCTGTATACTGACGATAACCACGTAAGTCGTACAGGAGCCCTTCTCTTTTACCCTCTTTTGAAGTCTGTTTTAAACCAGCCCCCAAAATATAACGACGGAAATAGCAATGAATAGTCTAAACAACCAACTGAGAACGGCTATAACTCGACTCGTTGGTCTCAAAAAAAACGAAACAACCATTAGTTACTGTTTACTGTACTCGCTGGTTTTCATTGCTATTGCATTATTTTATTTACTTACCATACGAACAGGTTATAAATGGCTATGTCAGAGGAACCTGTTGCAAAAGTAGGACTCTAATAACTGAGTATGGTTATTGTGAGGTTATCGTCATGAAAGAACATGATTTCAGTGGGTTATTACAGAAGCTTCCCGATCTATCCCCAAGTCAGCATCAGCATCAGCGTCTTCACCAGTATTTCAAAACACATGACATCACAGCGTTTGACCTACTGGCAACCCAAGCAGCACCAGTACACTGCCCACATTGCCACACTGAGCAATTCAAACCCTGGGGGTCTAGCCACGGGCTACCGCGCTATCGTTGCACCGAATGTTCGAGAACATTTAACGCGCTCACCGGAACCCCGTTAGCCAAACTGCATAAGCGTGAGCATTGGGTGACGTATATGAATGCCTTGATAGGCGGGCTTTCCATTAGAGCTGCCGCTCAGCAATGCGGAATCAACAAAGATACAGCACTGTTATGGAGACATCGCTTTCTTCATGTCATCAGTCAGCACCAAGCCACACACGAACAAGGCATCGTCGAAGCCGATGAAACGTTCTTTTTAGAATCATTTAAAGGTCAAAGGCAACTCCACAGAGCGTCTCGAAGAAGAGGCGGTGTTGGCAAAACACGTGGCACCGGCGGTGATCAGATACCCGTTCTGATTGTTAGAGACAGGCATCAAGCTACTGCCAAATTTATTTTAAAACGTATTAATGCTGAGACCATTCGCCAAGCACTTCAACCGCTTATTGATAAACAGGCCGTACTTTGTACTGACGGCGCCGCTGTGTACTCTGCCTTTGCTAAAAAGACAGGGATAGCACATGAAGTTATCCATACCAAGCGGCCGCGAGCCCTTGGTGTGTTTCATGTCCAAAATGTAAATGCCTACGGCAGCCGGTTAAAAACATGGATGCGCCGCTTTAATGGCGTAGCAACAAAATACTTAGGGCACTATTTAGGATGGCGGTTACTACTGGAGCGACACCAGTCAGCACTGACACCCGAATTATGCTTGCTTGAAGCACTTGGTAGAGTTCCGCAACAGCTCTCTAGGACATAGCCTTATAAATGGGGCGGGGACTATAGCCAATACATCCATCATGCGAAAAACCTAGTGGAAGGGAAACCTTATCACCAACTGACCTGGCCATAATTTAGTTGCTTATATAATTTTTTTTAAATTTAGTGTATCTTCAAGGCCATCGCTAGATAACAGTATGGTTTATGGTTCGTAACAAGGAAGCTACAAAAGGTATTGTAAACACCCATTTAAAGTCGGCAAAAATACGGTCAAATACAAAAAATAATACCTTATTTAACATCGACGCCCGCTGGCTGTTTTGGCTTGTCGTGGCTATGATTGCTGCATTTTATATTCTGACCCTTCGCCCTGGGCATTACTGGGTTGGAGATGACCTGCAATATATTCGGCATGCGATAAATTTAATTGAAGGCAAACCGTATATTGACCCTCTCTACATTAATAATGCATTAGCATCTGTTGCACCCTCGGCTTACCCACCCATTTTCCCACTCATTTTATTCGTAATTTACGCCATATTTGGGCTTAACTTTGCCGCTATGAAAGTAGTATTAATTGGTTTTTTCATCGGTGCGTTAGTTGTCCTGAAGGCTATTTTTAAACAGCGAATTTCAGCTATTACAACGCTGTGCCTAATCCTTTTTTTAGGGCTAAATCCTGAGTTTTGGGATTTTAAAGATCGCATACTATCCGAATTTCCATTTCTCTTTTTTTCATTAACTGCCCTGTACTTAATGCAGCGAAATGACTCTAACCAAACATACAGTTCCGCAGCAATGCTCAGCCTGCTCATGTACCTGTCTTACGGTATTCGAGAAATCGCTCTTATTTTACCTTTAACCCTCATAACTTATGAATTATGGCATTATAGAAAACTAACTACGCACTCAATGTTCGCCATAAGCCTTTTTACATTACTTGTCTTAGCGCAACGATACTTTTTCGTATTCGATCCCACTCACTTTGAATTTGATCAGCAACTCGATTTACTGATTGAAGCAGGAGCAACCCCACCTACTACTTTTAGTTATATAAACTTAGACCCTGAAAATATTATAAAACAGGGCCAAAGGTACTTTTGGAGTATTTATCGCTTTCTACAGCTAAGACACCTACCTTTTAGTGGTTATTTTTATTTATTCGTAAATATTTTCGTACTAACAGGGTATATAACGGTATTAATTGAAAAAATAAGGTTTACTGAAATATATGTTGCAGGATATTTGTGTGCGCTTTTGCTTTTTGCTGGATTTGATGGTTTTAGGTATTTATTGCCTATCTTACCTTTTTATATTTTTTACTTATTCGTCGGAATATTAAAACTCATATCATTTAATCACCTCCTGAAAAAGACAGCACTGACAGGACTGCTATTAATGTTCGTGTATGCTAACTCTTTGTGTTTCTCGGATAAAGAATCTACTTTCCTGGGGCCAAATACACTCAGCACTAAAAATGATCAACTTTTTTCTTATGTATCTAATAATACCCTGCCAACTGATACTTTCGTCGCAAGAGACCCCAGAATTTTAGCTTTTTTTACGCGACGTCATGCATCTACATATCCTACGTCCAAAAGCAACCCGGAAGAGTTTATGAAGTACCTGCGGGTCATTAATACGAACTACCTTATTGCGGTTCCTCGCCCCTATGAACCTAGCTATAACAAAATATTTGATTTACTCCTGGAAAAATACCCTGACGAATTACAACTGGTTTTCGATAATGATACTTTTCGGGTCTACTATTTAACAAACAACAAATAAGAACAGCTAAATCAATATTTTAAAAACCAGTCTTCTTGTTATACACTTATATCTATGAAGAAAACTATTTCATTGGCTATAGCTTAAATGTCAAATACATACAACGCTAGATTAAAAAAGCCATCGCGTCTCATTTGGCATAGCGCGATTTTTTTTACCAGTGTCGCACTCATAACATTTTTCTTTATTATCGCGCCAGGCGAGAAAACAATATTTAAATTAAGCATTGGCACCGCGTATGCCAGTATGATTTTATTATCCATTACCTTACTGATTGGTCCTTGGAACATTTATGCAAAAAACAAAAACCCTCTTTCAAGCTATCCCCGTCGAGACATCGGAATTTGGGCTGGAATAATTGGCATCATTCATATTGTCATTGGCTTACAAGTCCATTTTGGCGGGGTGTTCTTGCGCTATTTTATTTATCCACCCAATGAACAACATATATTACCGATACGATATGATTTATTTGGGTTAGCTAATCACACTGGTCTAATATCTGGGTTAATAATGATCGTTCTATTGGCTATATCTAGTGATTTTTCGCTAAGAAAACTAGGGGTAAAAAAATGGAAAAAAACCCAGCGGTTTAGTTACCTTGGTGCCGGACTCATTATAATCCATGGCGTCATTTATCAACTTCTTGAAAAAAGAAATATGACGCTGGTTCTAATTTTTTTAACCGTTTTTCTAATCACGTGTTTTGCCCAGTTATACGGGTATATTAATCATAGAAAGCGAATTTAGTCACACGACTGGATATTAAAAGTTCATCAGCCAACAAGAGCCTTATACATGAATATTACAACCTTGATCGGTTGCATACCTCGAATGGAGATATGGCACCGATTAATTATGAAAATTCTCTTATTAATGTGTCCTGTTTTGCTTGACCAGTACACCATCGTTTCTGATCCCTTTTCTAAATACGTTCAGCGATCGTTCCTTCAGTGACTTATGACTTTTTGATACCGGTAAGGCGATAATAGGCGCCGAAAAATGGCATCAGCGGCTTTACTAGCCGCCAATCTATCATCGAGTTATAGATCCTAGCCAAGCGCGACTTTACCCCGAAAAACAAATTTAATTCCGAAACTGGGATGGGGGGGAATTTAATCTGTATTTCAAGATGCCGGCACCTTTTGAATAGCTTTCGAGCCTCAAATACTGAAAGTAGTCGCGTAAAATCATAACTTCTGCCGCTGACCAACTTAACCCAGTGATCTTGCAAAAAAACCGGCAAGTAGCCCACACCCCAGACGCCCACATGCGGCTCGGGTGACATGCTAAATCGATTCGGTGTGGTCAACGCAAAAACCCCTTCAGGTTCAAGGATGCGCTCTATTTCTGATATGTAAGTAAATTGATCTCCAACATGTTCGATAACATCCAGCGATATTACGGACCCTATGGAATCTGGTTTGATCGGCAAGTGTTCAGCATGGCCAGCCACCAAATTCGCATCTCTGCCCTCCCGTTGCGTGAGGTGCTTTGCGACGACAAGCCACTCAACAGAAATGTCGACACTGATGACTGGCACGTTATGGCGGGCCGCCGCGGCCATTAGTTGACCAGGACCACAGCCGATTTCCAACACAGGACTTTCCATTTCAACAAAGGGTTTTAACCAGCTTTCAATACTGGCTTCACATTTGTCTACGCCAGATAGAACCTGCTTCAAGCGAAATTCGGCTTTCTGATCATCAAACTGCCTAGAGACTTTGAAGACCCCGAGGATTGCAGCCTCCAGTCCGTGTGAGTGAACCAATGCTTCAGTTTGAAGAGCTCTCAGACGATCAGTTTCATAATCGATCCAAGAAGGCTTTTTAACCCGAAGATCTGGAATTCCAGCAATGATCGGAAATTCATCATTGCACCCTGTGCATCTGATCAAATCAGCCGACTCTTCCAAGTCCGCGTGACAGTTAGGGCAGCACCAAAACATAATTCCTCTCCTGCACTTACCAAAAGTTCTAATAAATCCTGACAGTTTTAATCATAAAACACGATCTTTGCACCAACTGGCGTCACAATTCGCGACTCCCGATAGGCTACAAACAAACGGAGGTTTTACAACTGATTAAGTTCTTAAATCGTAAACCAAGAGTATAGGAAGTATAAACGTCATATTATATTCAGGCAAGTGTAATCCCCCCTTTACTAACCGAAGTTAAAAGTAGAGGTTAAGCTGCATTAAAATGACCATCAAAACGTCGGTTATTTATTGGGGGGGATTACATTAGCAAATTCTTTTCATTTTATTGATCCAGCGTAAAGCATATGCTCTTAAACTGAAATGCACCCCGTCTAACTTATACCTTTCCTTTTTTTTTATTTTGTCCTATGACCATAGCCTGTACTTCTGAGACCTTAACCACCTGGAGTAAAAACATCATTGATATAAAAAACACTAATGAGAAAAAACCAACTTCAATTCGAGAATAACCACTGAACTCGATCAAGCCAATACAGATGGCACCTACACCAAAGATTTTCAAAACTTTTGTAGTGTTTATTATCGTCCATAATTTAAAATGATAATAAGAAAAAACCGCTGCAATTAGTGAACTTATAACAACCGAAAAAGAGACTCCTTTTGCAGCCATTGTTGGAATTAGAATTACAGCACTTAAAAGAAATGACAACATGGCAATACTTGCCACTAGAAGGTTCTCTTTCGTTTTAGAATTTACCATTGCCACTGCATGCCCCAAACGCACAACATTAAGGGGAATCAAGCTAATCGAAATAATACAAAAATTGACTGCTACCTCAGAAAAACTTTGCCCCAACAATAACAGGAGCATCGGTTCACCAACAGAATTAATCATTATTAACGTTAGCACTGTTATAACTGTAAGGTAGACAAACATTATTCCTAACCATTTATCTCGTTTTGTATACTCACCCAGTGAGTGCAGCGTATTTATTGATGGGATCAATACAGTCGACACTTGGCTAAAAAGTGCATATAACGCTAAAAACATAGCATTAGATAAGTGGTAATAAGCAACTTCTTCTGAAGCAGAGGTGAAAAATGAAATAAGAATTTCGCCAGTACGAAAAACAACCATTAATATTAAATTAGAAGCAAAGAATGCGAGGCCAAACTTAAGGTGCTTATAAAAGTCTGGAAACTGGTCTACTGCCGCATAAAAAGAAAAATATTTACGCGCTAAAAATAACAACACAACTACTAGAATAACCTCAACTACTCCTAGTGCGTACACTGAAGTTTGTAAACTCAAGTTACTCAAGTACCCAACCATGATTAGCACAAGTAGTAACCTGGAAGAACTATCATGAAACAAATATGATGGCATTTTATTTAACCCGTAGAAAAGATGTGTACACGAAAGTGAAATCGTTGCTAAAACGCATGTGGCACACAATACGATTATGGTATTCATATCAAAATCGGGACGAAAATGGGCCAATGAAAAAAATAAAAAGGCGAATAGCACCAAAGAAATAAGTAAACGAAAAATAAAAAACTGGGTAAATAAGCCTTGTATGCGGATGGTTTGCTTGCTTGCTTTAAACTCAGGTATAAAGCGCCCAAATATAGGTAAGCCACCTAGTGCATTGGATAGAATAAACACACCTAAAATAGAAAGCATTATTGCAAAATCCCCGTATAATTCAGGTCCCATCATTCTTGGAATCAATGCAAGAAAGAGAAAAAGACCAATAAATTCCGCCCCTTTCCAAAGAATTACCTTCAGAGTATCTTTATGAGTAAACATATCTATATTTTTCTGTCACTTTTCAAAATTAAGTACCCTCATAATATAATCCCTTAGTAACAACCGAAAAAAAGTAGATACTAAACCACTTTTAGTAATTGCTTTGATCGCATTCCGCCAACTACCTTATAAGAACGCTCAGCATTGTATGACCAGAGCCACCGTGTGGCCAATAATTGAGCTTGTTCAAACAAACAACCAATCCTCTTTCTGACACACATTTATGAGTGAGTTGACGATTCTGTGTAAAACGTTAGTATGAATACGGGTAGCGTTTATTGCACTTACATTATTAGGTAATTAAAGGGATTTTCATATTCATGAGACTAAATTATTTTGATTACTTTAGAGCTATAGCAATAATCATCATTGTAGCGGGCCATTCGTTCTCGTTATGGGTTATAGATACTTTACCCGAAAAGGTACTGGCAAACATAATAACTGGTGGAACATCTCTTTTTGTATTTATATCGGGCTTTTTTTTTCATCACATATTCTATAAAAACTTTAAATATCAAATATTCATCCTGAAGCGGTTCCGCTCATTAGGACAGTAAAAGCCGTTAGTTAAGGAGTTATTTTCTGTATTATTATTTAAATAGAGGACACAGAAGATGAGCAGAAAAAGACGTAACCATTCACCAGAATTTAAATCAAAAGTAGCATTAGCCGCATTAAAAGGCGACCAAACACTGTCTGAATTATCCCAGCGGTACGGGATTAATAGCAACTTAATTGTTAAGTGGAAGAAACTACTATTAACACAAAGCAGTGAAGTCTTTGCTTCAGGTAAAGGTTTAGCGCCAGATAGAGAAGCTGAAATACAAAGTCTACAGGCTAAGATAGGCCAGTTGACAATGGAGAATGATTTTTTGTCCAAAGCGCTCGATCATTAGACCGGGCGCACAGAAAGGTCATGATTAATCCAAACTCCGTGTTGTCACGTACCCGGCAATGCCAACTACTCAATATTCATCGATCAAGTACGTATTACCGTGCAAAGCCCATCTCAGACGATGATCAGGCGACGATGAGGAAAATTGATAAGCTTCATCTGGATAAACCATTTTTAGGCTCACGAAGGCTTACCGACACCCTAAAAGAAGGTGGTGATCGTATTGGGCGTAACCGTGTTATTCGTTTGATGCAGTTAATGGGTATTCAAGCAGTTTATCCAAAACCACGAACCACTAAACGTAACCCTGACCATAAAGTCTACCCATACTTGCTCAGAAACATGAGTATTAACCAACCTAATCAAGTTTGGGCAACGGACATCACCTACATTCCGATGGATAAAGGGTTTAGCTACCTCACAGTGATCATGGACTGGCACAGCCGAAAGGTATTAAGCTGGCGACTATCAAACAGTATGGACGTGAGTTTTTGTATAGATGCCCTTGAAGAAGCCATTCACCACTATGGTTGCCCTGATATCTTTAATTCAGATCAAGGCAGCCAGTACACCAGTGGTGAATTTACACAGGTGTTAAAACACCACCAAATTAGAATCAGTATGGATGGTAAAGGCGCTTGGCGCGATAATGTGTTTGTTGAACGTTTATGGCGTAGCGTGAAATATGAAGATGTGTATCTCAATGCATATGAGTCGATGACGCATGCCAGATCATCATTAGGAAAATGGGTAAATTACTACAATCAACAACGCAAACACCAAACTTTAAAGGCAACACCCGATCAGGTATATTATGAAACCATCATGCCGTTAATCGCGGCATGATTAACTGGGAAAATAACTCCTAAGCAGGTTGTCCTAATTAGTGGAACCACTTCTTCCAGAAAAAAATAAAAAATGTATTATTTCCATATTTAATTCTCTCAACATTAGCATTTTTGGTAGTTGTAATTATCTTAGGTGATGATTTTTTTCAACAAGCCAAAAACTTAAACAGCTTTTTAAATTATTTTACTTTATATTTCAAGTACCTATGGACAGGGAAAGTCTTAACTGCATATTGGTACATCCCATTTATAATGCTTACTTTTGCTTTATCTCCTATATTTCTTAAATTTATCGAGCTAAAAAAAAATAAACAGCTTCTTACTTTATTAACTCTATTATTTTTTTCAATGCTAGTACACCGACCAGAAGCAAATTTATCACCATTTCATTCATTTATTTATTTCACTCCTATTTATCTACTAGGGATATTTTTTTCAATACACCAAGATAAAGCCCTGCATTTTTTAGAAGGAAAAATCATATTGTTAGGTATTGGTGTAGTGTCTTTAGCATTATTACAAATCAAATCTCACGGTTCATATGGGAACTACCATAAAATGGACATGTTTTCATACCATGGGATTGACAGAATCATTATTCAAAAAATATTATTAATCTTTTTTATCATTGCTTTATTGCAAAAATTTGCCAATAAGCAGATTCAAGTGTTGAAATACCTTGCTTCGCTTAGTTTCCCGATATTTTTCATACATCCTTGGATCACATTTTTTATAAAATACTCCGCTATTTATGAGTACCTATTATTTTTACCAGGCTTCGTTATATTTATCATAATAACAACTAGTGCTGTTTTGGGTAGCATATTGGTTGCCGGCCTCATCAAACTCATCTTTAAAAAAAGAAGTAGTTATATTATCGGATGGTAAAACCATTTATTTCACGTTCACGAACGTCTGACATCACATCAACCTTTTATTGTGGTTTTATTGATGTGTTGCAGTAACCGGTTGAATCCATCTCGGTTACTTATGGGGGGGATTACATACAACAAGCCTAAGTATTTTAGGCTAAACTTAATTACACGTAGGCCATCCTCTACTCAACTGCAGTACAATACTTTTCACCAGCACATTATAACTAATTAATACTTATGCCTTCATCAACTAGAGTATACAACCACATAACATTATGCCTCATTAGTATTGGGTTAATTACTTTGTTCTATACACAAATCGACGAGGAAAGAGAGCGGTTTTTATGGAGTATGTCTACAGCATATGTTGCTCTAATTCTTCTAGGCGTATCCGCAATAATTGGCCCAATAAAGTTACTCATTAACAATAAATCGTTACCAATATCAATTTATCTACGACGAGATATTGGTATTTGGGCAGGAATTATCGCACTACTACATGTCTTTTTTGGTCTTCAGGGTCATGTCGGAGGAAAGTTTTGGTACTATTTCATAGCCCCTCCGGAGGCTAAATACAGTTTCCCATTACGTATCGATGCTTTTGGACTTACAAGCTACCTAGGGCTTGGTGCAACCTTAATAATTATAATGCTACTTTATTTATCTAGAGATAAAGCAATCAAAAAATTCGGTGTTCGTAAGTGGAAAAAACTCCAACGATTTAGTTACATAGCTATATGCATGACCTTATTACATAATCTCATTCTATTAATCATAGCTAATAGAAATTTAGGGTTTATCGCTATTTTCTCAGCAGTCTCACTATTGATTATAGTGTTTCAATACTTAGGCTATAAGAAGGTCTTACAAAAAAATGCCAGTAAACTATAAGTATCTATTAGTCAAATTTCAAGCTAGACAACAAATTGGCATTACACCAATTTAATCGGTCCTTTTCTTTCATTCGACTGATATGCCGCATGCATAAGGGCTAACGTTTTCAAATTATCCTCTGCACTACAAGGTGGTGTAGCGCCTTGCTCCAGAGCATCCAAAAACAGTTTAAGAAGGTGGCTTGTAGCATTTGGAAATAAATCGAGGGGGTCTGATGCAATTTTAGTAGCCTTTTCTCCTTTATGAAGAAATGCATTCCCACCTAAAGAAACATCTAAATTTATATAAGGCTTTCTTGTACCTCCTTTAATACCACCTTTTAATTCAATATTACCCCCTAAACTTGTCTCTACTGTACCTTCACTACCATCAAGTCGCATATCTAAATAGCGATGTCGCCCTTTTGAATATCTATCAAGAATGATGTGCGCCACACGATCACCCGAGAACTCTAACTGTATTAAATTTAAATGGTCGGGACCATTCGGGTTATTACCTTTTGGAAATCTTGCATAAATAGAAGTTGGTTCTTCATCAAAAAAATAACGGCACAAATCTAGTACATGAATACCAAATTCTTTACATGTCCGCTGCACATCATCGCCACGCCAACCAGCTTCCGTTTCATCGGATACATAAAAAGTTTGATGTGCTGTCAAAAACAATAGTTCACCAAAGTCTGCCGTATTTATTTTTTCTTTAGCCGCTTTATGAATATTCATAAAGCGAAACTCCTGATTAATCACTACTTGTCTATCGACTGATTTCGCTAAAGCGATGATTTCTTCGGCTTCGTCAATGCGAACAGTAAATGGTTTTTCACAAAAAACATGGCAACCAGACTCAAGCCCAAGTTTTGTTTGCTCAAAATGGAAGTCCGTTGGAGTTGCAACTGTCAATATATCTGGGCGCGTTTCATTAAGTAACTCTTCTAATGAGTCATAAACAGGAAAAGAAAATTCGGACTTCGTTGCATAAGGGTCGTAACCACCAACTATCTCTACATTAGGTAGTTTTGAATATGCTGGTATATGTATTTTTTTTGCCGCTTCACCTAAGCCAGCAATTGCTATTTTGTACATTAATTTCTCCTTTAATCAAACGTCAAATTCCGTCTCAATTAAATATTTTCATCTAATACAACAGCAGAGCCTGTTTTTGAACTTTCATAAATACCATTAACAATTTCTATTGCACGATATCCATCTTCTGCATTAGCAATAACTGCGCCCTCTGATTTGCCATTCGTTAAGGCTATAAAATCATCCAATTCATCAACAAACGTTTGTATTACGGTAGTTTGCCAACCCTTGAATTTTTCTCTAAAGATAGCGGGTAGATAAAAATTTCGTTTTGTCTTTTTTGGGCCACCCTTATGTTCCATAGTTATGACGGTAGACATCATAGGAGCATAATATGCCCTAGCCATGCCTTTACTACCATAGGCCTCTATCGAAAAGTGGTAGCCTTTCCATTCTGTCCAGCTGCTGTGAAGACTAGCTACGACACCATTATTTCCACGTAATAAGGCAAAACCATTATCTTCAGATCGATCAAGCTTCCAAATATCGGTAAGAGCAAACCCATAAACACTTTTAACGCCCCCCATCAGGTGCTGCGTTAAATCTAAAACGTGTATACCATTATCCATCATGGTTCCACCACCCATAATATCTTTATCGTACATCCAAGGCGCTTTAAACTCTGATAACCCGGTGTGCCCTCCATATGCCCGGATATAACTTAATTCACCTATATCCCCTGACTGAATAGCTTCTCGAACCGTTTTAATTGCATCAAAATATCGGTGGTTAAAACCGACTGTTAGTGTTTTATTTTCTTTTCTTGCCGTCTCCAACATTTTTTTACATTCATCAAGTGAGCTGGCCATCGGCTTTTCCACAATCACGTGTTTGCCGCCTTCTAAACAAGCTACTGCTTGATCTAGGTGAAAATTTGGTGGTGTAGAAATAATAACTGCATCACATGCATCGGACATAGCCAGCGCTTCAAACGAATCGAAAACTTGAACATCTTTGCCGACAGTATCTTTTATACTTTTATCTATGTCATAAACTGCTGTAAATGAACAGTTGGCTGATTGCTCAAGCGCCTTGATTCGAACACGCCCAATACCACCAACACCTATTAATCCAAATCTCATATTCCATCCTTTGTTTTGATATTATTTTTAATAAATGTCATTTCAAATGCTGGCCCCAGTAGAAACAATAAATGCCTCAACGGCCCAAATGTTGTTAATTTCTGATATATCGAAATCAATATTCTATCTTGAAACGGATAATTTTTTGTAGATGAAAGTATTACCTTTTTCGGCCCTGCATTAAGCAAGCTAAAATGACCTAACAGCATTTTTCTAATCCTTAACGGGGAAATCAAATGAATATATCGAAGAGAGTCGATACCCCTTATTTTCACCAATAACCACGTTCGAATTCCTTTAGGGAAGAGCCCTATCCCCCAAAGCCTTGTTGTAGCATTTGGGCCAATAAAGAATCGATTTGAGCCTGACACCCATAATTTTCCATTATTTTTTAACTGCCGGCTCATTTCTTTAAGTGCTGCGTTTATATTGTAAACATGTTCAAGCACATCATTGGCAACAACATGGTCAATACTTTTATCCTTGAATGGTAGATTTTCAACATCCGCACATATCAAAGTAGATTGCACACCTGCCTCATCCAAACGTTTTTTTGCAATCACAAGCCACCGTAAAGCGATATCAACACCAATAGTAGCCACGTAAATACCATTTGCAGCCTGTAACAGCCCCCCTGAGCCACATCCAACGTCAAGCAACACTGTTGATTTATTTGGCTCTAAACTATCAATTAATGGGCCGGCCTGGAACGGAGCATTTAAAACATAAGCAGTATAACGCCTTGATAATTCAATAGGAACATCATCCGTAATTTGATAATAAAACTCAACAAGCTCATTAAATGAGAGTTCCTTACTTTTTTCAAATAAGCGCTCAGCTTTGTCTCTTTCTTGCTGTAGCGTTAAGTATTTATCCGAACGCAGCCTAAAGTCAGGAATACCGAATAACACAGGAAAAGTCATATCGCATGCCGTGCACTGATATGCTTGTTCCATTTCATTAAGACCTAGTTTGCATTTTGGGCAAACTAACAAATCCAAAACATGGCTCTCAACTAGCGATACGTCAGTCACTTGTTACTCAATTTTTGCCAAAGCATCGCCCGGACCAAAAATGTAACCCTGCATTTCTCCCAAAGCCCATATAATTGTAAAAACAAACAAGGTGGGAAGTGCGGATTTAAATTCTGAAAAAAAACGTCCCTTTGAACGCATTTGTTTATACATTCTAAAAAGCAATAATGGAGGAAGGGCTACCGTTGCTGCACATGCACTTATACGATGCAAGTAATCACTTTTCTTAAACCTCAATCCAGCATAATAACGAGAATAAATGAATCGCTGTTTAGCGAATAAAGCAAAACTAAACTCTTTAGAATGGAATAATTTTATATCATTGGTTGAATATAGTTTTTTCCCGTTTTGAAGTAATACGGGATGAACGGTGGTCTCCCAAAAACCACTCGTCAACAGATTCCTATCTAAGCCCTTAAGTACACTGTGCCTATAACAGACATTCATTCCTGGAATAACATCCGATTCACCTTCTTGAACTGGCGAAAGAAAGAAGCTGTATTCGCATAAAAAAGTAGCCCAGTCTAATGGGGTTGCGGTGACTCCATTTTCAACACACCCGCCAACCGCAACTGTATCTGGAGAAGCTTTCTGAAATGCATCATAAAAGCTAGCTAACCAATTTTTTGAAGGCACATTATGGTCTTCAATAACCACAATAAACTCCCCCTTTGCCTTGTCAAAAGCCAACGTGCGTAACATCGGTAATGACATTGTTGGTGGGCAAGGTAACAAAGTGATCTGTGGATAGTTCTTCCGGATAGTATCACTCACGGTTGTATGCATCCGATCCGCAATAATAATTTCGTATGAGTGATTACCTTCTTGGCTGCTTAAAACATCAATTGCCTCAAGTACCCTATCAGCATCTTCGGTACTTACTAAACCAATAAGAATAGAAAAAGTTGGGTTATCTAGTTTCATAATTTTTTTAAAATAAAGTTAGTTGTCGTTATTCACTTTGTGAAACTTACGTCTGTAACGACTAATCAAGACTTTCACAATATTGCCTTCCACCTACAGCATAGCCCATCATTTCACCAAAAGACCAAGCCACTTCAGATTGAACAATAAAAAAAAAGAAACGAAAGAAGCTCTTTTTAAGCTCAGGGTCTCTTTTAACACCTTTAAAAATTCGCCAAATGCGTAAAAAGGGTAGTAAAAAAACAAGCAACAAACAGAGTACCCTTGGTGGCTGGCCCCGATTATCAAACCTAGTTGCAGCAAAACAGCGACCATGAACATAACGACGGTGCATATAATGCTTATATGCAAATGACTTGTAATAACACACAGCCATATCATTATATTTGTGAACTGTAATTCCTAGCTCTTTTTCAGCACGCCAAACCATAAACGTTTTATAAAACCCCTGTCTCGAAATATCCACTTTGTCATCTAGCAAGCTTCTTTTAAAAACTATATTGTTACCAGGAACTTCATTAAGAATGACTGGTGTTGGTTTCATAAATTGGGCATATTCTATTAAATAACCAATGATTCGTTTATCGTTTAAATCCCAACCCGGCTCAACATCACCACAGAACAACTCTGTTTGATCATTTATTTCACTTAAAACTCGATCTTTCCAGCCTTTTTCAGGGGGGCACTTGATATCTAAAACAGCGATATAATCACTTTGGGATTTAGCAATAGCGGCACCCCATAATTGCAAAATAGATGTTCCTTTGTCACATTGATGCAAAAAAATATTACTTGGCAGCGACGCCGTATCTAATGGAAATACCTGATCATAGGCAATATGAATTGCCACATCTGCATTATCAACCAAGCCATCGTCCATTAGTGCTGCAACAAATAAATCTGCGTCATACGTGCCTTTTGCCGCAACAACAATATCTACTTTTAGCACCCTAACATCCCTACCAGTAATGATTTCAAAAGATACCTGCTTTTTAAACTTGCTTATAAAGCATGCCTGAGGAGCTAACTAGCTCATTCATTTTTTAACCGCTTTTTCTAGTACCGCAAAAGCAAAAGCGGTCGAGCTATATAGGTAATAGAACTGATGGTATAAAAACCCACCACAGGTAAATAAAAAGCCCTTTCTTCGATTAAAAAAGCTTATAAAGTTACTATTCGCTATTAGCCCAACAATAAGCATTCCTACAGCCACCCACCACGTTAATAAACCAAAAAGTGATGCTAGCACCACCAATACTAACGACATCGCCAGTACTGCTCTAATACGCTCACCTACACCAACATTTAGGTCATTTGTCAACTTCTCCTGCCTAATCATAAGACGCGACCATGGGATTGCGCGGCGGAAAAACTCGGTATGAACCAAGTTAATAAAACGCCACACTTTAAGGTGACTACATTGTAACTCCGGTATTAATGAAATACGCCCACCAGCCGCCCTCAGTCGATAACCTAATTCAATATCTTCAATAGAAGGATGTTTGAACTGTTCAATGTCAAAGCCACCTAATTCTAAAAACTTTTTTGTCCTAACCGCACCACACCCAGACCAAAAGGTTGAAGCATCTTGGCTTGCTTGCTGATGATAATAATGGTGAACCATATTCTTATATTGGGATAAAAAATTCTGAGCAGGGGGCGCATCATCATATGAACCAAACACAGCAACTATCTCCTCATTTTCGAACCCTTGCTTAAGCTTAACAACCGCATCACTGCTGACAACAACGTCAGCATCTACAAACCAAACAATGTCACCCTTTGCCTGTTCAACAGCTATATTCCGTGCTGCACCTGGCCCTTTTCGGCCACCTGACTCAAGTACCCTCGCACCAAATTCTTTAGCCAATACCATTGATTCATCCAATGATCCGTCATCAATAACAATAAGCTCAAGAACTTCACCTTTTTGCAACATATCAGCAAGAGGTGGCAAGCTTTTTTCAAGAAACCCTATCCCGTTATAAACAGGCATAATGATGCTTATAGTCGGGTTATTTTTGTTATTTGCCATTATGAGTCCTTAAATTCCTATACAGATATAATCAGTTTTTTGTTTTTAAAGCATTGAAGTAACCAAGTGCTTCACCACTACCCCAAGCTATTAAAAATAACATCAGCCATGGTGAGGCTGGAATAATACGTTTTGTATAATGTCCATTTATCCTGATCGCTCGGAGTATTTTACTTAAAAATACAAACGGTAAAATTGGTGACAAAAACAATAACACCAACTTAAGCAACAAAGACTTTGAGCTCGCTCTAGCCAGCCCAAACTCTTTAGCATGCTCAAACCTCTGGTTAAAGAACTGCCGTGTTGTATACGTGTTTTGATGAAAAACCCGTAATTCAGGCTCAATTTTCAAACACTTCCCATCATGCCTAAATTCCGCATGAAAGGAAGGCTCCCAAAATCCTAATTTCAGCAATTCAGTATGTTTCATAATATCAGTTCGCTGATAAAGAGCATTGTCAGCAGCTATATCATCGGCCACAATTGCTTTTTTAGGGGGTGCATAATTAATATAGCGGATAAAATAAATAGCCCAATCCCTTGCTGAAGCCGCCGAGTCATTAATGATAACCCCACCGACCCCTGCAACTTCGGTTGACTGTTTTAATGATAACAATTGATCTACCCAGTCAGCGGAAGGAACACAATGCGCAGTTGTAACAGCCACTTGATCACCCACAGCTGCATAAATACCATCTCTCCACATATGAGGAATGCGAGATCCATTTTCACTGTGTATTAGATGAATATTGTCATGCCGACTCAGCAGAGTTGGCACACCTTTATCTACATCGGTATAACAAATAATTAATTCAACATTGCTGTGCAAATCTAAATTTATTTCCTCAACAATTGCTGAAATATTTTGCTGCGCATATTCAACAGCAACGATGATACTCAGATCCACACGGGCCATCATTGATGCCCTCTAATCGAACGAATAATACTCCGGCTTTTTATATATGCCTTCCCAGTTAGTTTATTTAGCTTTGAGTGGATCCAATTAGACTGCAAATAGTAACTATCTAACCTTGGAAGCAATGCATGATCATCATTCTTGCTTAATGAGCCCATAAATGTAGTGACAGTGGCTTTGTATTGACTTGATGCAAACTTTTGCGTCTTTTCATCATATGCCCCATATGGGTAAGCAAAGTACTTCGGTTTTCTACCGAGTTTCTCTTCTATTATTTCGTCACACAATAAACATTCGTCTTGAACCTGCTCGGCTGTTAGCACACTTAGCTTAGGGTGTGTATGTGTATGCGCTTCAATAGAAACCCCCGCAGACTGGCATGCAGCAATTTGATCCCAGTCCATCATTTGAAATTTAGGTGCATTCTTCGGCTGTGTTTGCCAATAATTGTCTCCCCCAACTACACTTGTTGTTAAAAACAAATGTGCAGGAACGGAAAAGTCCTTTAATACAGGTAAAGCTTCTGTGAAAACAGATGCCATTCCATCATC
This sequence comes from Cycloclasticus zancles 78-ME, assembly GCF_000442595.1. Lineage (NCBI taxonomy): Bacteria > Pseudomonadati > Pseudomonadota > Gammaproteobacteria > Thiotrichales > Piscirickettsiaceae > Cycloclasticus > Cycloclasticus zancles. The sequence goes on from NC_021917.1 coordinate 1,451,196, forward strand.
AAAAGTTATCGCCACTCCCTTTGAACAATTTTCATCTAACAAATTATCTAATGTAACAATCGGCATTCCAGATTCCACTAACGATTGAATCAAGTGCAAAAAATCACTTGGGTGGAATGAGAGTACTGAGTTAGTAGTATCAATGCTATGAAATGTAATAATCGCTTTCATAAACATTGGGCCTTTGTATTATGAGTCAATTGGATATCTTTAATTATATTAAGGTAATTCTCAATATGGATTTTGGCGGTAAAGTATTTTTCATAACTTTCTCGACTTTTTTGCGCAAGTGACGCACGTAATTTTTGATTTTCAACCAACGTGACAATGCTACTTTTAAGCTCCTCATCATTATTGTAGACAAAACCGGCCCCTGTTTGATCTATCAGTTCGCGGCTTGCTCCTGCATCTCGAACAATTGCAGGCGTTCCGCATGCAAAGGCCTCAACAATCGTTAGCCCAAATGTTTCAGGGGCAAGTGATGGAAAAATAAGTGCCATAGATTGTTGATATAACTCAACCAATTCCTGTTGTGGTAGCTGATTTACAAAACTGATATTAGAAAACCGAGCATACTCCAGCTTCAGCTCAGCTAATAACTCACCCGCTCCAACAACTAGCAAATCATATTCTGGTAGTTTCGCAAAGAATGCAAGCAACTCAATTATGCCCTTAGACTTTGTCACTCTACCTACAAATAGAAACTGTGGACGATTATGGTTAACCTCATCTACCGTATTCTTTGGATCCAAGTATGAAAAAAGTGGTAATACCTCAATCCGCGCCCCATTTGATATGCTTTTGTGTTGTTCAGCCGTAAACTTGCTTGGCGACAGTAAACAGTCAACATTATCAATACTCTTTTCAAGCAATGATGTATAACGCCACAATTGCGGCGGCACGCCAGACTTCAAACAACAATTAATACATTCTGGCACATCACAAGCCATGGTTTTATTTTTCCACAATATATGAGTCGGGCAAACCAACCAATGTTCATGGAGTGTATAAAGCGTTACAGGAGCGGCACTCATTTTTAAAATGGCAGGCCCACCCATTAGAGAAATATTATGAAAGTGAATAACATCAAAATTATTATTTAATAATTTCTCAAGCTCCGTTTTTTTTAGACCTGGGTGCCCAGTTTGCTGACTTATTAAAGGTGACAAAATACCAAAGTGACTACGCAACCTATGTACTACAACACCATCCTCATTATCAATGCTATGTGAAGGAGCTTCTCCACGTATCAAGTAAGCATCCTCACAATGGATTACTTCAACTTCATGCCCCTCAGCAACAAGCCCACGAGCTAATGCACGAACATAAGTTGCATCACCACCGAAATGATAGGGAGGATAAAAAGTTGTAATCATACAAAAACGCACAACTAATACACCTTAATTAAATTTTCTTAGATAAGAAATTTTTAGCATATTTACATTACCAACAAAACTCAGGAGTAAACAGCTCAATAATTTATTTTTGGTGGTCATGAACTACCGCATCTAAGTATTTAAGCGCTAACTTTGCTGCATTGTCCCAAGTAAAGGTTAATGCCCTACATTTAGCTTTTTCCCTAAGCTCATTTTGTAAGTCTTTATCCGTAGACAAGCGCTCAATTGCATCCGCAATCTCAGTAGGCTGATGAGGATCAAAATAAAGCCCAGCATCCCCAACCACTTCAGGCAAGGAACCACTAGTACTCGATAAAACAGGCGTATTGCAAGCCATTGCTTCTATAGCTGGCAAACCAAAGCCTTCAGAAAAAGAAGGCATCACAACTGCTAGCGCATCTGAATATAATGCAACTAAATCTTCATCACTAATGTAGCCTGTAAAATGTACTCTGTCCTGTAAAAGTGAGTCATCCTTAATAGCGACACATAACTCTTCATAATGCGAATGAAAACCGGCACCTTCCAAATCACCAATTAAAACTAGATGAATATCATCTAGCTCTCTATTTTGAAGTGCTATTGATAATCCTTTTAACATACCTAAAAGATTCTTATGCGGTGCCAGCCCACCAACATACAACAACAAACGTGCATCATCTTTTAATCCGTTATTTTTTCTTGCCTGCTGTAATAGCGGGGTATCCACGATAGGCCTAAAATGTGGATCTGGGGCTTCACTAATCACATCAATTTTGTTAGCAGAAATTCCAATATAACGCGTTATCTCTTCTTTTGCCGCATGGGAAACTGTTAAAAAACGCCTAGCATGCCACCGTGCAAGAAGAACTTTTAAATCCCAAAAAAGCTTACCTTTCCAATCAGGAAAAATAAGTTCAGGGTAGTGTTCAGCTATAGCATCATGAAATGTAACAACAACTGGAACTGAAAAAGGTGTGGGAAACCATGAGTAAACTGCTGGAAAAAACATTAAATCAATATTCGAGTCTTTAACAGCTTTCCGAAACATCCACATATCTTTTATAGAGCGACTGCTAGTAGAGGTTGCAGCTTCAGTTAAATTCTTAGACTGCAGGACTTGAATAATATGAATATTATCTCTGACCATTTCAGGAACGGGAGCTTGATCGACAAAAAGATAATATTGATGATTATCAGGACTCGTAAAGATTGCCTTCAACAACTCTCGAGTGAAACGTCCGAAGCCACGTTGATTCCACCAACAAGTCGCATCAATACCAATTTTCATTTATACATCCTTATATAATCGGTTTATTTATCTGACATCATTGATATCAGCTCATCTCTTGCTTTTGATACATCAATGCTATCTGTGCTATTTATGGGAATAACTTTGCGCCCCATAACAGCAAAATAGAATTCCTCTATTAACGTTTGCAGACCAGGATAAGCAGGCTGGCGAATAAAAATACGTTTAATCAAATTAATGACACTTGTACTAAACATTTTAAAAGAAAGGAAAATTGGCTGTGTAATCTTTTTAATCTTGGAAACACCCCCAAATTCTTTGACTAGATAATCATGAAATAAATTAACATGGAGAGTCCCTACTGTACTCTGTATAGAAAACTGGCAGATAGTTGGCCGAGCTGACATGCTTATATAAATATTCAGAATAATATTGTTATATTCTCCCAGAATAACCAACTCTCCATCGTTTACTTGTCGCACCACCCAATTATGACAATTAAAAGATTGTTCAGGCCATAACTGGCGCAGAATAGAAAGTGGGTGAGGAAGGATATCTTCAATCACCTCGTTTAACTGACTTTTCGAATTTGCTCCTGCAGAAGTAATATTAAAGTCAATCCTAAGAGGTTTCCCGAAATTTTGAAGCTGGTTAACAACTTGCGTCACACCATTCTGAAAACAAAACTGATGAACAGGACAAATTAGGATATTGTTATTCTCTGCAAGCTTATGTATTTTTATAGCTTCTGCAGATGTAATCACTAATGGCTTTTCCATTAAAACATGAAGCCCCGCCTCAATAGACCTAACTGCTAATTCTAAGTGATTTCCAACAGGTACACAAATATGTATTACATCAGGCACAACTTCAAGCAACATCGAATCAATATCAGCATATGCCTTGCCTTGCTTAATTTTCTTAATTAATTTATTGGCATTACTAAGATTAGTGTCAATGACTGCCACTATATTTGCGCCTGAGCTTAGTGCATATTGTGCATGCCAACATCCCATCAACCCTGCCCCAACAATAGCAACGTTTAGGGTTTCGCGTATTTCAGATACCATTTCGTCAAATCAAGAAATCAAGAAGCCAACACATTACCAACCCCTTACTGTCACGAAGTGTTAACGAAAAACACATGCTGCAATACATCAATCTACAACTATTTTCTTTGATTTATAGTGATCTCGTTGAGGACCACTCATGCTTTTCTCTTCATGGTAAGTCGATTCAGTATTAACTGCCATATGATCAACAGGCAAACCAAGTAACTTACGACCCAACATTAAACCCATTTCAATCGAATGATCAGAGTTGTTATAACGGAACGATCCACCTCGACCAGCAATATGTAAGCCCTCAAATTTAGCAACAAAATCATTTACAATTTTTGTTTTCTCACCATATTGTAAATCATAAACTGGGTATGCTTGTCGCGTGCGAATAACCGCCCATCCATCGACTTCTTCACGTTTTACAAAGTTCAACTTATCAACCAAGTCATCTACACAACGTTTTGCAACATCATCATCGCTTAACGACCATAGTTCATCTCCAGCCGAACAGAAAACCTCAAGAACTAAAGACGTGTGGTCATCATCAGGCACCATGTCGATGCTCCAATTTTTAGGCTCATGTAAACGACCAAAAATCAAATCCTGGTCTTGAAGATATAGCCACGTATCTTTTGAAACCTGTTGTTTTTTAAACATTACATTAACAGTAATCAAGTCTCGAAATTCCATGCTCTTGGCAGCATCAATGACTTTTTGGTTAGCTTCTGGCCTAATAATTTGTGCTAAAACACCAAGCGGAATAGTAGAAACAACTGAATCAGACCTTACCGATGAATTATTGCCATCTTTTGTGTAGATCACTTCAAAGTCACGAGGCCCATGGTAAACGACCTCGGTAACTGTTGAATTTAACAAAATTTTATTGTCATCGACTTCAAGGATATCCTCCGCAAGCCTTTCACAAATCCTAGCAAAACCCTTCTTAGGATACATAAATTCATCGACTAAACTAATCACCTTATTTTTGCTGTGGATTATTGCTTCACGAACAATGGTTACAATATTTAATCCTTTGCTACGTTGGCTAACCCAGTCAGAAGATAGTTCTTCACAGGGCTTTCCCCAGACTTTTTCTGTATAGATTTTGAAAAACATCTCATAAAGTTTACTGCCGAATTGCTTTGTGTAAGCTTGTTTCATGTTTATTACGGGCTTATCAAATACTGAATAAACAATAAGTGATTTAAAAAAGGTAATACCTGCAATAAATATGGTTAAAGGACCTGCTTTTGTAACTACATCGGAGATACTTAATGGATAATTAAAATACTTCCCACCATAGTAAATTCGGCTAACCCTATTTACCATAACAATTTCATTTTTCATTAAACGACGGAACCAGTTATTTAGTTCTTCATTTTGCGTAAACCAGCGATGCCCACCTAAATCAAAACGATACCCATCAACTTCGACTGTCCTGCATAAACCACTGACATAGTCATTTCTTTCTAATACTGTAACTTGGGTTCCATTTGAACTCAATTCGTGACCTGTCGCCAAACCTGCGGGACCAGCACCTAAAATACAAACATGTTTAGCTGGTTCTAGTCTCTCGGGCTCTTTTGTTTTTGGTTTATAGTAAACCAGCCTTGGTGTTTCATTGTTTCTATAATTTGAAATTTTATTATACGCAAGACAAAAAACCCTAAAAATTAGATATGTAATAGTAAACAACCCAAGCGCACCAACAAGGCTTCCTAAAAGGCTGACAGAGTATCCAGGCAGGTAAAAAGATAATAAACTAGCATGGACACTTTCATTAGCAGTACCTCTAAAAACTAGAAAATTAGTTGATATAATTAATAATAAAGAGACACTACAACCTATAGCTAATGCGATTGAATGACTTTCTAACTTTAATATTTGTGGTTTAAAGAATATATTAGATTCTTGATTATCATTTATTACATCAGCGATCTTAGTACCAAGGGACCTGGCATAAGTGAAATAAAGAAAAGAACCAAATAGTCCACCAACAAAAAACGCCCAAGCAAAACCAATAAAAGCACCGGGAATAGAAACCGAATAACCAATAAAAAAAACACTTAATAAGCCTAAGAGGTCCCCGCCACCGTTCAAATGAGATATTAATGTTGCAACAAAAAGGGATAAACCTGAGACTGTGCCAAAAACAACACTTAATAATTTTAAATTTAATCTAATTGCTGCATTCAGAAAGGCAACGTTTAAATTTTCTTTTTGATCATCCATTTCTTTAACAAACTCCATAAAATATTAGTTTATAATTCAAAAAATGACTAAATATATAGTCAAGTCATTTTTGAATATATAAAACCAAGTTAAGAATCAATCAATTTTGAATAAATTGATTTTATTCATTAATATCGCTAAATATAAATAATGGGTAAGGTTCCATAGAGCTCCGAAAAACCAACCTAAGATCGCTCCAATCACGCTCATGTATGCTGAGCCAATTATATTCCCATACCATGACAGGTTATAGCCGGGTAGATAATAATTTAGAGCTGCTAACTCAGGTCCCGCAATTGGGTTTGATGCATTACCTTTAATAATAGAAATTGCAGTCACCAAAAACATGGAAAGAAAGAAAATAATACCTAAAGATAATGAAAAAGCCGTTTTATCAATTTTTGCAAAAACTGCATTTAGAACTATGCTCTCGTTTAAATCTAATTCGGTTGCCATAACACCCTTCCTACAATAATTAATTTTGCGAATTAAAGCCTATCACTGCTCTGTAGAGCAATGGAATTATTAGTATAGCAGCTAGCTAAAAAGTAGCTATCTAAAATTTTAGCTCATTAAGTTTATGCTCGACCAAGTAGATTTCGTTTAGTAGATTTTTCGGTGTAATTTGAAATACCTTCGCTATCTCAATAAAACGCCAACGCCAATATAAACACTCTAGTGACTGCTTATAATTATAGGTTGCTTTTTCAGCGGTCCAATTACTAAGTTCTTTCTCATTTACACCTAGGCCCTTCTCAATTTCTGTCGATTCTAGATCCAAGGTTGCCCCATCCCAGAAAAGACGAGCTATGCTAGGCTCACTAGGGACAATACCCGCAACTATAGCTCCGCACGCAAGAGCATCCATCCAGCGCCCCGTTAGATAGGCTCGAGTTTGGTGCGTATAACTGCTGATATGTTTCAGATTTGAAAATACTAGAATAAATTTTGCTTGTCGGTTAAATGTCATTAATGCTTCCTGATTACAAAGAGGGTCATTAATCATTTCAGGCCGTCCATGAAAGTTAATCTGTCTATTAGCACACAACCTATACGTGACATCATCATCCCATTCTATTGGTTGTCGGCCAATACGAACTCAATCCCATTTCCGTGCGGAGTTTTTACTACCTCTGTGAAGCACATCAGAACCCCCATGGTGGCCATGTAACTGCAGTGTTTGTAATACGACTCCAACTTTCAATATCTTATTCTGTTGTAATGAAAATATGGTCAAAGTAAGATGAAGATTTTGCAAATCTTGGTATCCGATCCACCCAAAAAGAATCTATAACCCAAGCAGCAATAAAATTAAATCGCTTTCTAAAACATTTCAACTGCAACAATAAACTCAATTCACGCGGAGTAGAACAAATCAGCAGAAGCTTTTCATACCCAACATTATTTTTATTTTTTGATCAAAGTCCTATGGCTGCTAGCTTCGAGATAAAGCTTGGCTCTTCATAGTTCATCACTATTAAATCTGCATGTAATAAACGAGTTGCTAGGTTTACCATATAAGTAATGGTCCCCAGCCCACTCCATTATCAGAATAAACAATTATCATTCTTCCCTCAATACAAATTAATTTTCCACATATTCTTATATCTCTTCACTACTCCCTTACTAGCCCCTTCATTTTCGTAGGTTTTTTTCCTCCCCTCCAAAAAAACTTTTAACTCTCATTTTTTTAAGAGCTGGCTCTAATTTTGAATCAAATGCACCTTCTCGGTTATTAATAAGTTCTGCCCACGGTAATAATTTTGTTTGTTCCTCTAGACGTTGCACTAAATCTTCTACCTTACCAATTTCTTTAGCTGGCACTCCTCCAACTATAGAACCTTCAGCAACATTTTTATTCACTACAGCACCCGCTGCTACAATTGCATTAGGGCCAATTGTTACATCAGGTAAGATGATTGCACCATGTCCAATAAAAACATTATCTTTAATATCAACTTTCCCCACCTTATCCAATTTCTTACCATAAGCTTCATTTAATACAGCAATAGAACCATCATGACCTAGAATTGTGCACGCTGTTAACATTACGTTATTTCCTAATTTCGTATATTCAGGATTTGTGATATTTGTATATGGCCAAAAGGTACAATTTAAGCCTATAGAATAAAAGCACCCCCACTTTTTCTCAAACTCCGCATACTCCGATCCTGATGGATTACAAAACTTAATGTAAATACTTTTGAACTTACCTGTCTTAAAGGCAAACCATCTAATTACTTTTTTTATCATTCTACTAACATCGCTTGTTCAAATTGTGCAGCCTTCTCTCCCCAGTCGTGAGAAAGCGCTTCCTTATATGCCCTATTGGACATGACTGACCAATCTTTTGGCTTCATATCGCAAATCTCCTCCATCGCAGATTGCAACCCAACATGATCTCCGATATCAACCAATATCCCTCCCCCTGAACTTAATAAATCCGGAGCAGCACCACAACAAGTTCCTATAACGGGGGTACGGCACGCCATAGCTTCAAGTATTGGCAGGCCAAACCCTTCAGAACTACTGGTAAATAACCAAGCATCACATTGACTATATATGTCTCGAATCTGATTTTGATTTGGTTGCGAGAAATACTCTGCACTTTCAGGCAGCCCTATAACTTTTTCAGGAGCTTCTAAACCGAAAGCCACAACCCTTATAAATGGATATTGTTTTTTCAATTGATTTAAACTATTAAACGCTATGCGACTACCTTTATATTCCCGGCCAGAATACATTAGACCAAATGTCACTTTCATATTCTTTTGTCGTGCTGGCGCATGGAAGAGTTTATGATCTACGGCATTAGTTACAACAGCAACATTACTCTGCTGATACTCATTTTCTAACGTAGACGCTAACCACTGTGCGACCACTATTTTTTTAAAAGGCAACTTAAATGTAGTTTTAACACGTTCAACTGGTAGCCACTCATGAACCTCATGATGCTGTATAAAATATATTTTTTTTCCTTTAGACTCGGGGTACTTAGCTAGCCATTCAGCGGTAATCCAAAATGTTGCGATAATAATATCGGCATCAGGAACATCATTCGCCGTTACCTCTCCAGCATTTTTTATTACTTTTACTGTGTGATTTGCACCCTCAAAAAATGACTGATCAAACCCTCTCTTAAACTTATATCCTTTCCAGTTTAAGAAGGATTTAATTCTTTCTTTTAAAGTTGGGGCTCTTTCATTTGGTGACACAACAGTTACCTCATGCCCCCGCCTAGATAATAGGTCGGCATAAATTGAAATAACCCTAAGTCCACCAGTTAAGTTCAACTCTGGAACAACAAAAGTAATTTTCATATCAATACCCTCTAACACTACAAAGAAGTAACTTCCACGCTTGTACTTTATAAGGTGCTAATAAAATTGCTTTTTTTGCATATTTCCTAGACGTTAATATATTTTTCCCAGCCAATGCCCACCACCCCCATTTAATATAAGTATCGAAACGTGAGTTTTCTTTATCATTACAGGGCAATGTAAAAGAAGACAAGCCGCGCCGCTCCCTTGCCGCATCTACTACTGTTTGCGTATCAAGTTTGATTTTTACTTTGGCACTATGTGAAATACTTTCAATATGCTGACGGTAAAAATAAAGCTCATCACTAATATTCTCAATTTTCCCTATTTCAGCAAGCCGCAAGAGTAAACAAAGATCTTCTGCTCCAGTCAGCTGTTCATTAAACCCACCTGCTTGCTCAACACTAGACTTAAGCATCATTGTCGAAGCGAAGATAATTGCACCTCCATTACCACTTATATGCCAGGAATCTATTTCATCATGTGATTGAGGAGTTATCCAACGACAAATTTTAAAGCCATCGTCATCAAGAAGGTAAGACCCACAACCAACTACATTGCAACTAGTATCATTTTTTAAATATTCAATTTGTCTTTCAAGTCTAGTTAAATTACAAATATCATCTGAATCCATCCATGCTAGGTATTGGCCACTTGCCCAAGTAGTTAGCTGATTTCGAGTAGCACATATTCCCTTGTTTGGTTCACTAACAAATTTAATTCGCGGATCATTATTTGCAGAATTTTGAATAATATCCAGTGAACCATCAGTAGAGCCATCATCAACAATCAAAAACTCAAAATCTCTATATGACTGCGATAAAATACTATCTATTGCTTCCTTCAAATATTTTTCGGTGTTGTAGACAGGCATTAGCACTGAAACGGTAGGCCTAATCACTGTAAACCCCAAGCTTCAAAAAAAAACACTAAATATTCTCCAAGAGCATACGACAATAATAAAATAGGCAGCATCCTAAATTCATTTTTAAGATCTAATAACTGATGTTTTTTCAACATATAAAAAGTACTTGGTATATCGATAACATAATTTAAAGAAATCATTAAAATGGCTCCATAAATCCCATAATAATTATAGGCAATGGGCACGCTAATATATAAAAATACTGTCGCAATCAATATTAGCCAGGTTGTACTTTTCACATATCCTTTAGCCATTAAGCAGACTCCCGCCATGCTATAACCAATAAAAATAATTGAAAGCGACAACACCTCAATCATCCATCCCGCCTCTTGATACCTATCATCATAGAGCACATCAATTATTACATGCCCCATGCTATACATAAGGCCTGCAGCTGACATTGATATAAAGTCTATTTTCAAACGGATTTTATAATAAATACCTTTTAATTTACTTGGATTATTTCTAGCAACTTCACTCAACATAGGATAAAAAACAGAAGCTACCACTTTTTTAAGTATCTCTTTTAAGGCCATTGCCAAAAAAAATGCGATACTGTAAACACCTAAAGCATCAGGTGTTATCCATAGACCAAGTAAAATCCTATCACCTTGTGCCAACAGAAAACCTAGGATTGATGATAAGAAAATCCACTTTCCAAAATGGAAAATCTCATGCGCTGCTTCTTTCTCCCAACACAATTGACAACGAAACCCTAGCTTTAGAGCATGTGACAAGGCCATTTTTACAATTGCGCTTACAATACCACCAAAAACTAAGGCCCATATTTCCTGTTTATACCAGGCCCAAACAAGCATAAAAACAAGCCCTATTAATTGGCTAATTAACTCAATAACAATTAGCTTCCCCATCACAAGCTTTCTATTTAATAACAGCATATGAATTGAATTAAATGCCGAGATAACAGCGGTCACAGAGACAATCGCTAATATAAAAGGCAGATCAACATTTGCATATGCCGTATCTGCCGACAAATACCCTGCTTTTCCTAGAAAAAATAAGCCATAACTTAATGACAAAGCAATTACAAAAATTAGAAAGCCTCTGATTATTTGAATTGCCCAAGCTGTATTTAAATACTCCCGCTCTTCTCCTCGTTTGCTGTGAACAATATTCTGCAACAACCCGACATCAGAGAACATCGATAAGCCACCCATAATTATGGTTACAATTGTCATGACTCCGAACATTTCAGGCACAAGCAACCTAGTTAAAACCAAGTTACCCCCTAAACGAAGAGCTTGAGATGTTATATGCCCAAAAACGACCCAGTTACCTGAGCGAACAGCACGCTGTTTTAGTGTTACCACCATTATTTGGTTTGCAGTGTTACTAACTTGTCTTTATCCTTAGAAATAATTTCTTCAGATCTGCCTAATAAAATACCTACCACTAGCCATAACCATGGTGCCAACGAAGCATTTGGCAGCTGATCAATCATAATTATCGCAACCAATAAAGCATGACTCGCATGCAGTATTTTTTCTGACTCATGTTTTAGTAATTTTGATGCCTCATAGGCGCGAAAGACAGTTACAGCTAACAGCCCAAATTCAGCAATAAAGCCCATAATCCCAAACTGTCCAAAAGTTATAATCCAACGCCCATCAGTCACTGATATGTCTTTTCCAGTATTTTCATCGTGTAGACGGTTACGGCCCCAACCTCCCCACCCAAAGAAGAACTTTTCTCGCCCATGCTCCAATAAAGTAGTTTCATTATCAAAGCGAAACTGCAAAGATTCTGCTCGACCACTATCTATTGATGTAGCCACATCAATTAATGCCTGATGTGGAAAAGCTTTTAAAATGGACATTGTAGGGTACAGCATTGCCAAAATCACCAAAAAAATCGCTACTCTATATTGAGTTCTGAAACTGGTACGCTTAATTGCAATAAAGGCAAATAAACCATAGAAAATAGAAGCAACGCTTTTACACAAAATTAAAACTACAACAAAAAAGTAACTTAAGATCGCAGGCGAAAGATTTTGAACCCTCACCCTATTTTTCCATAATGTAACGGCAGAAGTTAGCACAACAAAAGCAAAGAAAGAAACAAGCAAGCCATGCCCCATAAAAACAACAGGACGAAACCCACCAAAACGTTTTTGTTGTAGAAAACTGTGTGGAAAGTAATCATATGCCAACCTATGTAACTGGGGGCTCATTCTTACTTCATATAACATAGGTAATGAATAAAGTAACCCCGCAACTAGGAGCACCTTAAACATTATTAATTGATCATCATATGTTCTAAAAAATGCTCGACCAATGAAAAAAGGAATCACTAATAAGCATTGGTTAATAACTGCTGACAAACCATCGTAATAACTCAATCCTCGAAAAAAACGTCCGCCTATTACAATCGCCTCTCCATTGAGCCCAGCAGTAATAAACGGTACTGAGACAAACAAAATCACAAGGTACTTTATTTTACCAAGCCCTTTAAAAAAGGATATCCGCTTATTTTTTACAAACCAAACACCGAGCAAAGCAGAAACAACTGGGACGGTATGTTTACCCAATGGAGGAATCATAGGGAGATCAACTTCCGTTTTAACAGCCAAGAACATAAAGCCACCCAATATTGTCCACAAAGTGGCAATCTGAATACTTTTGACCCGATATAAATAAATAGCGATCAATGGCCATATCGCTAATACACCATAGGCAAATCCATTTCCCATTATCTGTTTAATACCTCTGAGCGTTAATCGATAGATTACGATAAACGCAGTATGATAGCTTAAAGTATGCCTTACTCACTATATTTTGGTTCTAAATATCACTATGAAAAACCCCATTCTTCTCGCCTTGATTTTTATTTTATTTACTCACCCCCCAAGTGTAGCTGCTGCTGAGCAGTTTGTTGGTGGAAAAGGAGATTTTCCTAGTATAAACACATTACCCCCTACAGCTCAAACCCCAAAAGCTTCACGACCAAAATGGTATAAAAACCAACTTCGTTGGAATTCGTCACCTATTGATATTTCTTTCTTGAATTCACCCAACATACCCGCGGGCAAACACGGATTTTTATCTTCTGCAGGTGATTCACTGGTATTTAAAGATGGTACCCCTGTGAAATTTTGGGGTGCAAATATTCAAGCCCACACTTTATTTAGAACCAGTGATTCTAATATAAAAAAGCAAGCCAAACGAATCTCACGTCTTGGGTTTAACTTGATACGTTTTCACCATCATGACTCTAAGTGGGTTAAACCTAATATTTTTAAACATGCAGATCACAGCACCTTGTCTCTTAATGCCGAGTCCTTTAAAAAGCTTGATTGGTGGATAAAGTGCCTAAAAGAAGAAGGCATTTATATTTGGTTAGATCTACAAGTAGGTAGACATTATACCCAAAATGATGGCATAGATAACTTTGCTGAAATAGCCAAAAAAAAACCTTCCCATCAACTTAGAGGCTTTAATTACTACAATAAATCAATTCAACAAAGGATGATGGGTTTCAATACGACCTACTTAAGCCATGTAAACCCATTTACTAAACTTGCTTATAAAGATGATCCCGCTATTGTATCTATCCTTCTTATTAACGAAAATGATTTAACACATCATTTTGGTAACGCCTTACTACCAGATAAAAAAACTCCGAATCATAATAAACTTTATAATACTGACGTTAACCTTGCGTCTAAACGTTTGGGGCTTGACCCCAAAAAAGCTTGGCGCGCTTGGGAATATGGCGCACCAAAGATTTACCTAAATGACGCCGAGCACCGCTATAACCAAAAAATGTTAAACCACTTACGGGGAATAGGCCTTAAAAACACACTTGTTACTGGCAGTAGCTGGGGCCATATGAGTTTGGCTAGCTTACCCTCCTTAACCAATGGAGACATTATTGATGTTCATAGCTACGGAAGAAAAGGAGAGCTATCATTCAACCCTCGACATAAAGCCGGGTTGCTATCTTGGATCGGTGCAGCGCAAGTAACCAACAAGCCCCTATCAGTAACTGAATGGAATGTTGAAAAATTTCCTGTTGTTGATCGCTTCACTATTCCAGTTTGGCTAGCCAGTGTCGCCTCTTTACAAGGCTGGGATTCACTAATGTTATACGGCTATGGGCAATCCCCTCTCAACACCGCTGGAAAAGGACATAATTACTCTACGTATAATGATCCAGCACTTATGGCAATGATGCCGGCAAGTGCTTTATTGTATCGCCAACAACATGTTTCGGAAGCAAAAAATACATTCCATATTAGACTTCAAAAAAACACTTTCTTTGGCAAACCCATTAACCCTTCAACCTCCAAAACTCTGCGCACCTTGGTTGAAAAAAGCAAAATAAACATTGACCTACCTTATGGCTCATCTCTACCTTGGTTGAAAGAATACGAACAGGGAATGGAGGCTAGTTACAATAAACAATCTAGTTCACAGCATGTTATAAGTGACCTTGATATAGACTTTATACCCTCAGAGCAAAATATTGTTATATCTGATACAAACGAATTATCAAGGGATTGGGGCAACGGCATTCATTTAGTTAATACTGAAAAGTCTCAGATTGCATCAGGGAAAATTGGTGGCCAATTGATTACTTTAAAGGATACCTCATTTAGTATAAATACTGAACAGGCGGTGATTGCGATTCAAAGCATTGACGACCTATCTTTAGATCAATCTAATAAAATATTAATATCAAAGGTTGCACGTAGCTCCCCTACAAAACAGAAATCATTCCCTTTTATATCGGAACCAATTATTGGCAAGATAACAATTCGAGCCAAAGCTGGACTTAGGTTATTTGAGATCACCGACTCGCATCATAATCCTTTGAAAACGTATTATATAAAAAATGAGTATACGATTACTCTAAACGAAAAAATCATCTCACCATGGTTGATTTTAAAATAGAGCACTGTTTAATAATCACTGCATTTCCTCTAATGTAATCCCCCCATAATAAAAAAGGCATGTCTTTAAAGACATGCCTTTCGATCCAGATTGATTTATTCTATCTCTGCTTTTGCAGCTCTAGAATAGAAATACGTCAAAATCTACCGTAACAAACAACGTCCATCATGTGATACAGCTCGACACTTTCTAATGAATTTTTTATCAGCTGTACCTCTATTTACATAAGAACACTTTTTATGCCCAAGAGAGTCAGCTGTAGTACATTGATAATCATCTAAGTTAACAGACGCTATCTCACTGGGTTGTTGTTCTCCAGTAGTTGGGACAACAGTACCGTTTAAATCACTTCCAGCTGTTGAATCATCGACAATCACAGTATCAGGTCTTGAGGTGCTATCAACCAAGCTTTGGTCAGACGCACTATCATCTACAGGAGTTGGCCCATGAGTTGGCTCAGGAGTTGGCTCAGGAGTTGGCTCAGGAGTTGGCTCAGGAGTTGGCTCAGGAGTTGGCTCAGGAGTTGGCTCAGGAGTTGGCTCAGGAGTTGGCCCATGAGTTGGCTCAGGAGTTGGCTCAGGAGTTGGCTCAGGAGTTGGCTCAGTTGTTGGTTCAGTTATTGGTTCAGTTGTTGGCCGAGGATATACTACAACATTTGCCACAGCAGCATCAATAATCGAAGAAGATGTACGTTTTTCACAGGTATTTGAAGATACATCTATATTTTCGTTAGCATCTCTTTTAGCTACACAAGCAGCAGAAGAAGAAGAGGGTTGATCTATTCTATTATTTGTCACATTAAATTGATTACTTCCTTGTACTAGAACCCCTGAAGCATTACTCCCACCAAGCAAGACGTTATTGTTTGAAATAGTAACGTTTCTAGATTTTACTGCATCCTCCGATCTAACAGGTACATGTATACCTGCACTTAAAGAACCAGAGGGATCAATGATTGTATTCTGAGTAATTAACAGATCTACACATGATGCACAACCGATGGCCTTCCCACCGAGGTTCAAGATAGTATTGCTCTTAATAGTAATACCATTAAATTCCTCTTCTGATGAGTAGCCTGGATCAATAGATATTCCCCAGCAACCTAGCCCCGCAGTACCTTCATCTTCCATAATTATATTATTTTCTATGAGAACATTATTCATTAGTCCATGGCCAACTAACGACACGCCTTGACACTTGCCATTCACAACAGCCGATTTATATAATGAATTGCCTCGAACCACTACATCTGAGGTCACAAATGGTGCTTTACCTGAAAGATAAATATTATGGTTCAATATATTTCTAGCGAAACCGTTATTTTCAAAAATATTGTTTTCAATAAGCACATTAACTCCACCACCGAGCCAACCTTGAGCACTATTATTAATTATCGTAGAGTCTCTAAGAATTATTCTATCGTTTGTACCATTAGCATCAGACGTTGTACCATTAGCTCCCGCAGAATATACACCAATTTCAAACCCTTGAATGTGCAAGTTTTCAAGTGTCACATCATCAACGTCATTAAAGAATTTGACACCCGCAAAGGTTGTCCCATCCGACATTAAAACCAAATCTTTGACCAAGTAACCACTGCTTCTGGACGGTGCACCCCCATCTGTGAAATTTATTGCTGCAGGGCTACCTGTTGAAATGATTTCAGGTCTATTGCCGTTTCCGTACGCAGCAATAGTACACACTGAGTTTGCGCTACATTTTTGATTAAAGAGCGTGTTTCGATTCGGCGAAGGAAACTTGCCTCCTCTACAAAACAAAACACTATCACCACCGTTCATTTTATTGAATTCATTTAAAGCACGAGAGGCTGTTTTAAAAGGGGCCAGATGTGATGTACCTGAATTATTGTCATCGCCTGAATCACATGCATAATATATTTTTCCCCCAGCTGCGGTAGGGTTATTTTTAAAATCGGCATTAATTTCATTAACTATATTATGATTGGGTTTGATAGATGAGCAGCCATACATCAATACTGTGACAGATATCAGGGTTAATAATAACTTTTTTGTATTTCTTTTATTCATACTTTCCTGATCCTTTATAATGTTCAACATGAGTACTTTAATTCTTTAATGTTATTCATAAATCTCAATATTTAATTCAACTACCATCTTCACGCTCTTTAACGAACTATAGATCAGCTTTAAAGTTAAAACATGAGGCAGGTCACACTTTTAATGCTCGATGAATATTTAGAATGCTTAAATGGCATCAATTAGAGTTTAGGCGTTATAGACAATGTTGTGTAATCCCCCCAAAAAACCAAGGGAGTTTTAAGTAGAAAATTCTTATAATGAAATAAAGGAGTTTTCTATGAAGAAATCACGATATACAGACAGCCAAATCCTGTCGATCTTGAAACAAAATGAAGCAGGGGCACTGGTGCCAGACTTATGCCGCGAACACGGCATGAGTAATGCGACGTTCTATAAATGGCGATCCAAGTTTGGTGGCATGGACGCGTCACTGATGAAACGAATGAAAGAGCTTGAAGATGAAAATCGGCGCCTCAAAAAGATGTACGCTGAAGAAAAACTCAAGGCTGAGATTGCCAGAGAGGCCATTGAAAAAAAGTGGTAAAGCCATCCCGAAGACGAGAGATGGCGCAAAGATCAGTATTTCAGAACAAGGCTAATATCAGAATTTCGTGTGCGGTATTTTCTATCAGTGAAACCTGTTATCGCTATCAGGCCAAACTATCTGATGAAAATGCCGAAATAGCCGATTGGTTATTGCGGTTAAGCACCACTCACAAGCGCTGGGGCTTTGGCCTGTGTTTTTTATACCTCCGTAACATCAAAGGCTACGGCTGGAACCATAAGCGTGTATACCGCATCTACAGGGAGTTGGAATTGAACTTGCGCATCAAGCCAAGGCGTTGCATTAAAAGAGACAAGCCGGAGGCCTTAAGCGTACCTGATGCTGCCAATCAAGTATGGTCGATGGATTTTATGAGTGACAAATTAAATGATGGCCGTAGCATCCGTACTTTCAATGTTATTGATGATTTTAACCGTGAAGGGCTCGGCATTGATGTTGATCTTTCATTGCCAAGCGTAAGGGTTATACGCTCGCTCGAACACATCATCGAATGGCGAGGTAAACCATTAGCTATACGCTGTGATAACGGTCCCGAATATATCAGCCAAACCCTGAAAGACTGGACAATAAAACAGCAAATAACGTTACTTTACATTCAGCCTGGCAAACCCACTCAAAATGCGTATATCGAACGATTTAATCGGACAGCTCGACATGAATGGTTAGATTTAAATCTGTTTGAATCCATTGAGCAAGCTCAATTATTGGCAACGCAGTGGCTTTGGACATACAATAATGAACGTCCGCATACGGCAATTGGAGGCATACCACCTAGACAGTTACTGGATGCAGCTTAACCTCTACTTTTAACTTCGGTTATAAATGGGGGGATTACAGTTTGGCCTGATAGCGATAACAGGTTTCACTGATAGAAAATACCGCACACGAAATTCTGATATTAGCCTTGTTCTGAAATACTGATCTTTGCGCCATCTCTCGTCTTCGGGATGGCTTTACCACTTTTTTTCAATGGCCTCTCTGGCAATCTCAGCCTTGAGTTTTTCTTCAGCGTACATCTTTTTGAGGCGCCGATTTTCATCTTCAAGCTCTTTCATTCGTTTCATCAGTGACGCGTCCATGCCACCAAACTTGGATCGCCATTTATAGAACGTCGCATTACTCATGCCGTGTTCGCGGCATAAGTCTGGCACCAGTGCCCCTGCTTCATTTTGTTTCAAGATCGACAGGATTTGGCTGTCTGTATATCGTGATTTCTTCATAGAAAACTCCTTTATTTCATTATAAGAATTTTCTACTTAAAACTCCCTTGGTTTTTTGGGGGGATTACACAGTCTTTCAGGGTTTGGCTGATATATTCGGGACCGTTATCACAGCGTATAGCTAATGGTTTACCTCGCCATTCGATGATGTGTTCGAGCGAGCGTATAACCCTTACGCTTGGCAATGAAAGATCAACATCAATGCCGAGCCCTTCACGGTTAAAATCATCAATAACATTGAAAGTACGGATGCTACGGCCATCATTTAATTTGTCACTCATAAAATCCATCGACCATACTTGATTGGCAGCATCAGGTACGCTTAAGGCCTCCGGCTTGTCTCTTTTAATGCAACGCCTTGGCTTGATGCGCAAGTTCAATTCCAACTCCCTGTAGATGCGGTATACACGCTTATGGTTCCAGCCGTAGCCTTTGATGTTACGGAGGTATAAAAAACACAGGCCAAAGCCCCAGCGCTTGTGAGTGGTGCTTAACCGCAATAACCAATCGGCTATTTCGGCATTTTCATCAGATAGTTTTGTAATCCCCCCAAAAAACCAAGGGAGTTTTAAGTAGAAAATTCTTATAATGAAATAAAGGAGTTTTCTATGAAGAAATCACGATATACAGACAGCCAAATCCTGTCGATCTTGAAACAAAATGAAGCAGGGGCACTGGTGCCAGACTTATGCCGCGAACACGGCATGAGTAATGCGACGTTCTATAAATGGCGATCCAAGTTTGGTGGCATGGACGCGTCACTGATGAAACGAATGAAAGAGCTTGAAGATGAAAATCGGCGCCTCAAAAAGATGTACGCTGAAGAAAAACTCAAGGCTGAGATTGCCAGAGAGGCCATTGAAAAAAAGTGGTAAAGCCATCCCGAAGACGAGAGATGGCGCAAAGATCAGTATTTCAGAACAAGGCTAATATCAGAATTTCGTGTGCGGTATTTTCTATCAGTGAAACCTGTTATCGCTATCAGGCCAAACTATCTGATGAAAATGCCGAAATAGCCGATTGGTTATTGCGGTTAAGCACCACTCACAAGCGCTGGGGCTTTGGCCTGTGTTTTTTATACCTCCGTAACATCAAAGGCTACGGCTGGAACCATAAGCGTGTATACCGCATCTACAGGGAGTTGGAATTGAACTTGCGCATCAAGCCAAGGCGTTGCATTAAAAGAGACAAGCCGGAGGCCTTAAGCGTACCTGATGCTGCCAATCAAGTATGGTCGATGGATTTTATGAGTGACAAATTAAATGATGGCCGTAGCATCCGTACTTTCAATGTTATTGATGATTTTAACCGTGAAGGGCTCGGCATTGATGTTGATCTTTCATTGCCAAGCGTAAGGGTTATACGCTCGCTCGAACACATCATCGAATGGCGAGGTAAACCATTAGCTATACGCTGTGATAACGGTCCCGAATATATCAGCCAAACCCTGAAAGACTGGACAATAAAACAGCAAATAACGTTACTTTACATTCAGCCTGGCAAACCCACTCAAAATGCGTATATCGAACGATTTAATCGGACAGCTCGACATGAATGGTTAGATTTAAATCTGTTTGAATCCATTGAGCAAGCTCAATTATTGGCAACGCAGTGGCTTTGGACATACAATAATGAACGTCCGCATACGGCAATTGGAGGCATACCACCTAGACAGTTACTGGATGCAGCTTAACCTCTACTTTTAACTTCGGTTATAAATGGGGGGATTACAGTTTGGCCTGATAGCGATAACAGGTTTCACTGATAGAAAATACCGCACACGAAATTCTGATATTAGCCTTGTTCTGAAATACTGATCTTTGCGCCATCTCTCGTCTTCGGGATGGCTTTACCACTTTTTTTCAATGGCCTCTCTGGCAATCTCAGCCTTGAGTTTTTCTTCAGCGTACATCTTTTTGAGGCGCCGATTTTCATCTTCAAGCTCTTTCATTCGTTTCATCAGTGACGCGTCCATGCCACCAAACTTGGATCGCCATTTATAGAACGTCGCATTACTCATGCCGTGTTCGCGGCATAAGTCTGGCACCAGTGCCCCTGCTTCATTTTGTTTCAAGATCGACAGGATTTGGCTGTCTGTATATCGTGATTTCTTCATAGAAAACTCCTTTATTTCATTATAAGAATTTTCTACTTAAAACTCCCTTGGTTTTTTGGGGGGATTACACAGTCTTTCAGGGTTTGGCTGATATATTCGGGACCGTTATCACAGCGTATAGCTAATGGTTTACCTCGCCATTCGATGATGTGTTCGAGCGAGCGTATAACCCTTACGCTTGGCAATGAAAGATCAACATCAATGCCGAGCCCTTCACGGTTAAAATCATCAATAACATTGAAAGTACGGATGCTACGGCCATCATTTAATTTGTCACTCATAAAATCCATCGACCATACTTGATTGGCAGCATCAGGTACGCTTAAGGCCTCCGGCTTGTCTCTTTTAATGCAACGCCTTGGCTTGATGCGCAAGTTCAATTCCAACTCCCTGTAGATGCGGTATACACGCTTATGGTTCCAGCCGTAGCCTTTGATGTTACGGAGGTATAAAAAACACAGGCCAAAGCCCCAGCGCTTGTGAGTGGTGCTTAACCGCAATAACCAATCGGCTATTTCGGCATTTTCATCAGATAGTTTTGTAATCCCCCCAAAAAACCAAGGGAGTTTTAAGTAGAAAATTCTTATAATGAAATAAAGGAGTTTTCTATGAAGAAATCACGATATACAGACAGCCAAATCCTGTCGATCTTGAAACAAAATGAAGCAGGGGCACTGGTGCCAGACTTATGCCGCGAACACGGCATGAGTAATGCGACGTTCTATAAATGGCGATCCAAGTTTGGTGGCATGGACGCGTCACTGATGAAACGAATGAAAGAGCTTGAAGATGAAAATCGGCGCCTCAAAAAGATGTACGCTGAAGAAAAACTCAAGGCTGAGATTGCCAGAGAGGCCATTGAAAAAAAGTGGTAAAGCCATCCCGAAGACGAGAGATGGCGCAAAGATCAGTATTTCAGAACAAGGCTAATATCAGAATTTCGTGTGCGGTATTTTCTATCAGTGAAACCTGTTATCGCTATCAGGCCAAACTATCTGATGAAAATGCCGAAATAGCCGATTGGTTATTGCGGTTAAGCACCACTCACAAGCGCTGGGGCTTTGGCCTGTGTTTTTTATACCTCCGTAACATCAAAGGCTACGGCTGGAACCATAAGCGTGTATACCGCATCTACAGGGAGTTGGAATTGAACTTGCGCATCAAGCCAAGGCGTTGCATTAAAAGAGACAAGCCGGAGGCCTTAAGCGTACCTGATGCTGCCAATCAAGTATGGTCGATGGATTTTATGAGTGACAAATTAAATGATGGCCGTAGCATCCGTACTTTCAATGTTATTGATGATTTTAACCGTGAAGGGCTCGGCATTGATGTTGATCTTTCATTGCCAAGCGTAAGGGTTATACGCTCGCTCGAACACATCATCGAATGGCGAGGTAAACCATTAGCTATACGCTGTGATAACGGTCCCGAATATATCAGCCAAACCCTGAAAGACTGGACAATAAAACAGCAAATAACGTTACTTTACATTCAGCCTGGCAAACCCACTCAAAATGCGTATATCGAACGATTTAATCGGACAGCTCGACATGAATGGTTAGATTTAAATCTGTTTGAATCCATTGAGCAAGCTCAATTATTGGCAACGCAGTGGCTTTGGACATACAATAATGAACGTCCGCATACGGCAATTGGAGGCATACCACCTAGACAGTTACTGGATGCAGCTTAACCTCTACTTTTAACTTCGGTTATAAATGGGGGGATTACAACTGGACAATAAAACAGCAAATAACGTTACTTTACATTCAGCCTGGCAAACCCACTCAAAATGCGTATATCGAACGATTTAATCGGACAGCTCGACATGAATGGTTAGATTTAAATCTGTTTGAATCCATTGAGCAAGCTCAATTATTGGCAACGCAGTGGCTTTGGACATACAATAATGAACGTCCGCATACGGCAATTGGAGGCATACCACCTAGACAGTTACTGGATGCAGCTTAACCTCTACTTTTAACTTCGGTTATAAATGGGGGGATTACAGTTGCTTATAACATGAATCAAAGTCATAAATCGTGGAGGGAATATAAATAGAGTATAAAAAGTTAAAACTGTTACTAGACTTATCATTAAGAAGTGGATAATAAAAAATCTATGCAAGAGTAATATTATACTTTTCCTTTAAGAGACTTTTAACACTATCTACGTATGGGTTTACTTTATTAGAGGGTTTTATAATACGTGATGAACTTTTATCTTTCATCATCCTTAAGATGGTATTTATTTTTATTGTTTTTTCATCATCAGCAAAAGCATAAACTAATGCAAAATCACACAAATTATTGATTCGTCTTGGCACCCCCTCGCTATAACAAAATATAGCAGCACAGGCTTCATGGGTAAAAATTAAATCTTTAGCACCAGCTGTTTTTAATCTGTGAGTAATATATTTCTCTGTTTGACGGTAATCTAAAGCTTGCAAATGAAATTCAACACCTATCCGCTGAGCAAACTGTTGGAGTGCAGGGTCATTCAGTTTATCCTTTAACTCAGGTTGACCAGTTAATATGAGCTGAAGGAATATATCAGCATCAATATTTACATTAGATAAGAGACGTAATTCTTCGAGTGCTTTTACACTTAGGTTTTGCGCCTCATCTATAATCAGAATAACACGCTTTCCTTGAGCATGTTTTTCAACAACAAAGTTAATATAATCCCTATAACGTCCAGCATTATCAGATGAGTCAGACTTTATATCTAAAGCATCGAGAACCCACTCCATAAGGTTACCGAAAGACTCATGAGTATTATTTATTAAACCTATAATACAATCATCATCTATCTTATTAAGAAGCACTCTTATAAGAGTTGTTTTACCCGCACCAATTTCACCTGTAACCACTGTAAATCCTGCATGGCTTACCACTCCATATTCAAGCATCGTTAATGCCTTTTTATGATTAGGGCTAAGATATAGAAATTTGGGATCAGGTACCTGATTAAATGGCTTATGAGTTAAGCCATAATGTTCAGTATACATATTACTAGTAACTTTGATGCATGGGAGGTTTTTCAGACTTATTAAGAACGCTACCAATTAGTTGCGTGTCTTTTAACAATTGTAATGATTTAATGATTTCTGCTTCTTTATTTTTGCCATCTTCTATGACCATCAGTGTAGATTCAATATAGTTTGAAGCTAGTAACACATCATCAGTTTGAAGTACCGGAGGCATATCAAAAATAATGAGTCTAGAGTCGTATTTTGCTTTTAAATCAGAGACTAAATTTTTCATTTTAGCACCAGATAGTAACTCAGCAGAGTCTTCCGCACGACCCTTGCCAGGCAATATAACTAACCCTTTAATCCCCGGATTTACAAGTATCTCAGAGAGTTTGATGTCAGTCTCCAAATAATCTTTTAGACCAATGGTGACATCAAGATTAAAATAGTTACTTAAACATGGGTTACGTAAATCCAAATCAACTAACAAAACAGTTTGATTTGTCTCCATTGCCATTGCAACAGCTAAATTTGAAGCGATGAGTGATTTACCCTCACCCGCTGTTGGTGAGGAAACAGCAATTGTTTGCAAATTATTTTCACGCATTTTTTGAAGAACTTGCGTACGCAACATTCTAAAAACTCCTGACTGGGTATTGCTATACTGTGAAGCAATAATCCCATTGCTTGCTAGCGCATTTTCAGAAACTTTAATTACTTTGGTGTTTTTATAACTAATATCGCTTAGATTAGTATTTATTTCACTAATATTTTCTTGAGTACTTTCAAATTCAGCTTGCTGTGAGTCCCCAGGTTTGATTTGATGTAACGCCTTTGCTTTCTCAAGTGCTTTTTGAATTCTATCCATTATTATATCTTCTTAAATTAAACCTGAATAATTACAACAAACTTATTTTACGTAGAAGCCTAAACCATAGCACCTCGAGGTCCATAACTAAATAATGAAACCCAACGATGACTAATGTAACAACCACAAAAAAACCAATGATCCAATAGAGTTTTACATTAAGACCAGTTGTATCGATAACATCATCTCCTTTAACAGAAAGAAGTGGAACAACAACCAAAGGAGATGAACCGGTAATTCGACTTACTTCATTGTAACCTCTTACACCACCGACTAACATTTCAAACAACAAAGCCAGGCCAATACCGACACCAACGGAGGCTACTGTTCCCATTATAAATATTTTGAAGCGGTTTGGTTTTTCAGGGTGACTAGGTACTAATGGCGGTTCAATCAGAGTAAAACTTTCTCCTTTATTTTCAGATTCCAAATTTTGCGCTAACTCAGCCTGTAATTCTTTTGCTCGCAACTCCTTATATTTTGCAAGATTGTTATCATAATCACGTATTAGGTCCTCGTATGCGCGTTTAACTTGATGAGTTTCAGCGACCCTTTTTTGAAATACTGATAGTTTATTATTAATTTCCTTTTTACGCGCATAAAGACGCTTTATTTCTCGTTCAGCTGACGCTATTTTTGAATTAATTTTAAGGAATAAAGGGCTTTTATAATGTTCATCAGGCTTTCCATTATTGATGTTTTTTTCCAACCTTAGTTCACTTTCAAGGCTCTCTATCTCTCTTTTCAATCGTTTAAGGTCAGGGTGGCTTTCAGAATACTTACCTTTAAGAGAAGCATGCTTGGCTTTTGCTTGAGCCAATTTTTGTGATGGTGTTAATGCTTGCACTGATCCTATGGCTGGTAATAGAGCATCAAGATTAGCCAATTCAATATTCATGGTTAAAATCTGATCATTTAAAATAATTATTTGGTTTTGATCTTTTGTTAACTCGTCTTGAAGTTTTTCAACCATAGATAAATTGTAAGGGAGCAGTTCAGGTAAGCTATCATTAAACTTTTCTTTAAAATCAGCTATCTTCTTTTCAAGTAATTGAATTTTACGTTGAAATTTATCACCCTCTTCTTTTAGAAATTCTCTGGTTTCATTAGCTCGTGCGGTTCGTGTTTTGACATTTTCTGTTAGAAATTCAGTTGTTAATTCATTAGCAACTTTTTGTGCTAATAAAGGTTTTTTATCAAGAAAAGAGACATTGAAAGCTATGCTTGCTCGTTTAGAGCGTCCACTATTGGGGTCAGTCACATTGGCCTGGACCATGTCAACAGACATATGCGAACGAAATAATTCAACAATAACAGATGCTGGAGAGTTTTTAGTATCCTCAGGATATAGATTATATTTATTAACGATTGCCATTATTCTTTCAGTGGTCATCAATTTTTGTTTGATAACTGCAATTCGTTGGTCAGCATAACTTGTGACTGTTGAACGTACTAAATCATTAGGTATTTCTTGAGATTCGATTAAAATCAAACTACTTGATTTGTAGGTTGCTGGTAATAATAAAGCTAAAGCTGATGAAACTAAAATGAGCATCACAGCGGGGTAAATTACAATTTTTTTATGGCGATTAAGTATCTCTAAATAATCTTTTAGTCCTTTAACCTCTTCCATTATTTGCTCTTTATTTTATCGAGAGACATGAAGTCCATCCCAATTATAGTTTAGTGTAAGCATTAGTGTATTACTATCAGCATTTGTCCCATCAAATGATTCTTTCTGATTACGGTATCTATACGATAATCCAAGGCTAGTGTTATGACGGAAATTCCAATTAAGAGAAGGAGTTACACTAAAATATTTTCGGTTATCAGATAGATTATCAAATGCTGACCTTGTTTCTTGATAAGAACTTGAAATACTGGCAGTTAATGTTTCACTCAGTTGTCTAGATAAACTCAAATCAATTGTATCATGTTCATTTATATCCCCAGTACTTGATGGAGATATTGAACGGGCAATCGAAAAATTAGCTGTGTCAACATCATGTGAATAACTAACACTAAAATCAAGTGAAGAACCTACATCCGAGCTCTTATCAATATCGCCCAAAGTGCCAGTTTTTTCACTATTAACTTGGCGGAGCCCAATCCTACCATTTATTGCCCATATTTCTGAAATGTTATACATTGAGGTAAAAGAAATATTATAGCTATCATCATCTGTATTACTTTTGTCCTCATTAAATTTAGTATTACCTGCTGAAATACTAATCCCTCCATTAAAACGTTCTGTAAATTGATGCTGCCAATTTGTAGTTATTATGAAAGATTCACTGTCACTAAAATCTATGGTTGAAAATTTCCTTTCATAATAACTTCCACTTATAAATATAGAATCACGCTCTGATAATTGATAACTAAAAGAAGGTGATACCATTTTAGTAGATGATGTAGAGTTAGTTTCAAAATCACCAGTATCCTCAACTGCTTCACTTCGACTTGAGCTTTCTATGTAACTTAAATCAAGCCCCCAACTGCTTCTTTCTGTCTGATAAATAGAGTTTAGTCTATAAAAAGGGTTTTCTTGGTCCAAGTAACGTGATTTATCATATCGATCTACTGTATATCCAGTGCTTAAAGTAATATCGACATTCTCTAATCCATACGACGTTTTTAAAGTCGGTGTTATTTGTGAATGAAAGTCACTAACTTTATTGGTATCACGCATAAAAATATTATCATCATATTCAAATGATGGATTTAATGAACCTGTTAACGACCATTGCGCAGCTTGTACGTTTATTATAGAGATAATAAATAATATTCCTGTTAATGCTAATTTGATCATTTTACGCTACTCTACGGAACTACAATTACGTCTCCACTTTGGAGTTTGATATTTGTTGATAAGTCCTTACCTTTTTTTATATCTGCATAATGTACAGAGATAGCTTTTTCTGACCCTCCACTTGTCCGAAGAACCGTAATGTTATTTTCTTCGGCATATGGAGACAGCCCACCCGCAAGACTTAATGCCTGCATAACTGTAAATCGTTGATTCATTATAAAACTACCGGGGTTTGAGACTTTACCTAAAATATGAATAGTATTACCACTTACTTTACTTACTACCACAGTTATATCGGGTTCATTTAAAAATTTAGAAAGTTTTTTCGTGAGTTCTGCTTCAAGCTCAGTTACGCTTTTTCCTTTTGCAGTTAAGTCACCTGCTAATGGAAATGAAATGCTTCCATCAGGTAACACAACCACTGACCTTTGCAGATTGCTCTCGTTCCATACAGAAATATCTAGAATATCTCCTGCATTTAATAAATATTTATCCGATGCATTGGTCACGCTACACATGAATACGGTGTATAAGAACAGCATACTCGCAAGTCTAATTGTATTCTTCATAATCAAAATCTCTTTTTCATAGTTATCATATTTATTTTAGCTTAATAAATAAAAAAGGGAGCCTTATAGGCTCCCTTTTTTAAAATATTATTATTGTACTATTACCCAATATTGGATTTACGACGTAGACCGAAGAATCCTAGTAGCGCTGGGGCCAATAAAAACAGTGCTGCAGGAATTGGAGTTTGAGCTGTTAATCCATATGACGCAGTATCGAAAGTTCCAGATATAATCAAATTAACTGTTTCCCCTGCTGCCAGTAGTAATGAGTTATAAACACCTACTGTGTAGGACGGAGCTGTTAAAACAGCTGTCTCAACACCATTAACTAATACACTAAAAGCTGAGATAAATGTAGATGAGGATGCTGTACCGTCAAGCCATAGCCTAAAAGTTTGAGAGCCTGTGTTAGTTGCACTGATATTGTGAATGAATGAAGTATTTAATGTACCTGAATTAACATGAACCGCATCTGATCCGTTATTTACAATACTACCTCCATCCGCAGTGAATGAGCCATCTAGATCAGTCAATGTAAGGGACGCAGCGTTTACGCTTACACTAAACATCAACCCTATTAATAAAAACATTACTTTTTTCATAATTTTTCCTTTAAATTAATTTATATTCTCAAGTAATGCAGCTCAGCCATCTTTAGATTCTCATGCATTAAAGATCTGTTGCTTTCCGTCCTCGACTCACATCAAGTTTGGCCTAAAATTACTTGCTAAAAATTAACAAGTAACCCCAATGTCTACATGAATAGTAGTTAACTATTCTATCCAGACAATATCACTATACACAAATTCTATACTACATCTATTGTACTTTAGTACAAAAATCAAAAAATTATATGTCTCGTCTAGATCTAACATGATTATACATTTATTTAGAATGGAACGTCACACCCTTTTATGTTAAGAGTTTAACTTTATTCCAATAAAGTTGCATCAAATCTTATTCGATGTTTATTTAATATGCATTTTTATTAATAAATCCTTTAAAAAACGTCAGGAATATAATTTTTAAATCTAAGAATATTGACCACTTTTGGATGTACTTAAGGTCGTAATATAAACGACTCTCCATTTTATCAAGTGTGTCTGTTTCTCCTCTAAAACCTTTGACTTGCGCTAGACCTGTAATACCCGGTTTAACTTTGTGCCTAAGCATATACCCAGGTATTTTTTCTCTATACTCCTCATTATGTGCTACCGCATGAGGTCGAGGCCCAACAATTGACATGCTTCCCCTTAAAACATTAAAAAACTGAGGCAGTTCATCTAAAGAAGTCCTTCTAAGAAACGCACCAAATGCGGTTGTTCTGGTATCATCTTTAGTGGCTTGTTTTATTACTAAACCATCATCTCTGACGGTCATTGAACGAAATTTCAATACTTTTATTTTCTGCCCATCAGCTCCATAACGTGTTTGCTTAAATAACACCGGTCCAGGTGAAGTTAATTTCAAAAGCACTGCAATTAAAATCATAGGTAAAGATACTATACATAAAATTATAATACTTAATACTACATCCTCTATACGTTTTATAGTACGGTCCAGACCAGCAAAAGGTGTATCATAAATACTAACAGCAGTAATACCTTGATAATCAACCCATCGTGAATGAAGTAAATTAAAGGTAAACAAATCAGGTACGAAGTAAACTGATGCTGTCGTATTTGCTAACAAATCAGTAATTTTTTTTATACGCCGCTCAGCTGACATCGAAAGTGTAATATATACTGCGTCTATTTTACCACATTTACAGTCCGCTATAAGTTGATTAATCCCTCCTACAACGACTGCTTCTTCACTTTTTAAACGACGTTTATTGCAAGTGGATGTTCGATCATCGTAATAGCCGCTAAAATTAAGGCCACTCCAATGCATTTCATGGAATGCCATTTTTAATTGATTACCTAACGGAGTCGCACCAACAATGGCTACATTACGTGAGTTGTGACCTCTGGACCTAAAATAACCTAGTATAATACGCACAGCTGCGTGCCATGCAAGCAATTGAATTGGAACGATTAAAACTGACAAAATCATATAAGTTGTATTATATGTATTGCTCCTGAACACCAATAAATCTGAAAGCACGAGTATACTTACTGTTATAAACCATGAAAAAATAATTGCACCAATTTCTTCACGAATTTTTGCGCCTCGCCAGGAACGATAAACTTCTTGTGATTCTGCAAAAAAATCAAAAAGTACGATTGATATCAAAATTGCTGGTAAATACAGCCTCCCCCAATCAATAGCCATTAAATCTGCGATCGACAAAAAAGTTAATAAAATAATAGCATTATCAATTAAACGCGCAATTGCATTTATTTTTGTATCATATTGCCTGATTTTCCCTTGACGTTTCATTCTTTGATCAACCTAAAAACTTTATCCATATTGCGCTTGATACAAGCAAGCTTAGTACAGTTTTAGATATTTATTGTTATTCTTGATATATTTACAAATAAAAAGCTAAAACAAGAAAGAGTGATCAATTTTGGTATTTTAAGATAAGCACCTTAACTACTCTTATCTATTAATATGATCTAATGTATAGGTCACTCAGCCATTAATTACGATGATAAGCATCTTCAAAACGTATAATGTCGTCTTCACCTAAATAAGACCCTGACTGTACCTCAATCATTTCAAGTAAAACTCGCCCTGGGTTATGTAGACGGTGCTTTGTACCAATTGGGATATAGGTAGACTCATTTTCTGAAACTAGCATGACTTTCTCATCACAAGTCACCTCGGCAGTTCCAGTCACTACCACCCAATGTTCTGCTCGATGGTGGTGCATCTGAAGTGACAATGAGGCACCAGGGTTAACAGCAATTCGTTTAACTTGAAACCGTTCACCAACATCAATAGCATCATAATACCCCCAAGGTCGATAACATAAACGATGGTTTTCAGCTTCTGCTCGTTGATCATGTGTCAATCGGTTAACAATATTTTTAACATTTTGTGCTGACTTTTTACTTGCAACCATCACAGCGTCTGCGGTTTCCACAACGACAACATCCTCTAACCCTATAACAGAAACCAAACGGTGCTCACTATGGATATAAGCATTTTGCACGTCCTCAACCATCACGTCGCCTTGTAAAACATTATTATCGCTGTCTTGTTGTGCACACTCCCATAAGGAGGACCATGAACCAACATCGCTCCAATCGGCATCTAACGGTACAACAACGGCTTTGCTAGTATGCTCCATCACGGCATAATCAATTGATTCTGAGTAACACGCTTCAAATGAAGTAATATCCAACCGAGTAAAATCGAGGTCTTTCACACTTTTAGATAAAGCCTCTCGGCAACTAGATAAAATGTCAGGGGAATATTTTTCTAATTCAGAAATGAGTGTAGATGCTTTGAACATAAACATCCCACTATTCCAATAGAAATTACCTGATTCGACATATTGTGTAGCAGTCTGTAAGTCTGGCTTTTCTACAAAAGCTTTTACGGGGCTGATGGTGTTTTTTTGATCAGCCTGAATATAGCCATAACCCGTATTTGGTGAGGTGGGAACGATGCCGAACGTAACCAACTTACCGTCTTCTGCTTGTGTTCTTGCTGCTTCAATGGCTTTATGAAACGCAGCAAGGTCTTCTATCACATGATCTGCAGCTAACACTAATAAAGTAGGGTCATCCCCATTTTTTTCAGCTACTAACGCTGAGATAGCCATGGCTGGAGCTGTATTACGACCAACGGGCTCTAAAATGATATTAGGTGAAGTAATATCTAGTTCATGTAATTGCTCTGCTACCATAAAGCGATGATCATTATTGCAAACAACAATGGGCGGCTGAAGAGACTCAAGGCCATTTAATCGATTAAGTGTCTCTTGAAACATGGTGTTTTCGCCAAATAACGCGATAAATTGTTTGGGCCTGTGTCTTCTAGATAATGGCCAAAGACGTGTGCCGCTGCCGCCGGACATAATAACTGGAATCATAAATTTCCTAATTTAATATATTTTAGTAACTGGGGGGTGTGTTTTTAAGATCGTTAGTTTATAGCAATCAACTCAACATCAAAAATTAGCGTTGAGCCGCCTTTTATGGCCCCCATGGATTGATTGCCATACGCTAATTTGCTGGGTATAAAAAAACGTGTTTTTTCACCTGTTACCATTAACTGCACACCTTCAGTCCAGCCTTTAATGACTTGGTTTAGGCCAAAGGCAATGGGCTCACCTCGATCTACAGAACTATCAAAGACCGTTCCATCTAACAAAGTACCATGGTAATGAACGGTCACTTTATCGGTCGAAGTTGGGTGCACTTCACCATCACCTGGTGAAAGAACTTTGTATTGTAAACCTGATGCGGTGGTTATAACGCCCTCTTGTTCAGCGTTTTTTGCTAAGAACTCTTCACCAGCTTGAATATTTTCTTTAGCGTTTAACGTTGCTTTACCATTTAAAAAATACTGAACCAGATAAAAAACGGCTGCAATGACAACAATAATAAGTAAAATTTTCATAGCAGCTCTATTATTGAATGACCGTCAATTTTGAAATCACTTTACTAACCCCTTTTACCGAGCTTGTAAGACTTATGGCTCGATTTAATTGAGCTGAGCTCTTAACATGTCCATATAAGGTAACCACGGAACGGTAGGTATCAACATTAATATCAAAAGCATCAATCTGCTTATCTTTGATTAATGTAGTTTTGACTCGAGTGGTTATAGAAATATCCTCTGATATAACACCAACAGGTCGCTCGTCAGTACCAACTGCATAACCGCCAGCACCAGCGCCACCAATTAACACGGTTGTGCAAGCACTTAGGAAAAGCAGAAGGGGTAAAATAAGCAGAGTAATAAATTTATTCATTGCTAAATCAAATAATGTGCCAGTTAATGAGTGTTAATAATACCTTTTAATATAGCGGAATATTTTATTTTTTTGCTTGTTGGTTAAGTTCTCTTAAGTATCGTAGTTTTTCAGCAATCTTTATTTCAAGTCCACGATCAACTGGTTCGTAATAAGTTGAACCAATAAGCGCCTCTGGTAAATAATTTTCTCCTGCAGCAAAGGCATTGGGCTCATTGTGTGCATAACGATAACCTTCATGATAGCCCTCTTGTTTCATTAAGGCTGTTGGCGCATTTCTAAGGTGATAAGGAACATCCAAACTACCTGTTTTTTTTATAACGCTGTCAACTGCATTGAAAGCGCTATATACGGCGTTACTTTTTGCTGCACAGGCCAAGTAAATTACTGCTTGCGCAAGTGCTAACTCACCTTCAGGGCTGCCTAATTTTTCTTGTGTTTCCCAGGCATTTAAAGCTATTTGTAACGCACGTGGGTCTGCATTACCGATATCCTCAGAGGCAATACGTACTATACGTCGTGCGACATATAACGGATCGCATCCGCCATCAAGCATGCGTTTTAACCAATATAACGAGGCATCTGGGTCACTACCACGAACGGATTTATGTAACGCCGATATTTGATTGTAGAAGTCTTCACCGTGGTTATCAAAACGCCGCACTCCGTCTTGAACAACCTCATTAATTATATTGGCTGTAATGGTTTTATGTTCGTTTGCAGAAGCCAGTTGAGCGCTTAATTCAATAAAATTTAATAACCGTCTGGCATCTTTATCTGAGGCATTCAGTAACAATTGAATGGCCTCATTGTCGATAGTAAACTGGCTATCGAGCCCTTTGTTTTTATCCGTTAAAGCATGATTAAGGATAGCGCGCAAATCGTCTTCTTCAAGTGATTTTAATGTGTAAACACGCGCTCTGGATAATAATGCATTATTGAGCGAAAAAGAAGGGTTTTCAGTGGTCGCGCCAATGAACGTAAAAACTCCGGCCTCTACATGTGGTAAAAAAGCATCTTGTTGTGATTTGTTAAAACGGTGTACTTCGTCAACAAAAAGAAGCGTGTTTTGTTGTTTATCTATACGATTTTTTTTTGCTTGCTCAACAGCGCCTCGAATATCTTTAACGCCGGCTAAAACAGCTGAAAGTGAAATAAAGTCGGCCTCGGCTTGTTGCGCAATGATTCTTGCTAAGGTTGTTTTACCAACACCTGGAGGGCCCCATAAAACGAGCGAGTGTAATTGCCCTGATTGAATTGCTTCATAAAGGGGTTTACCCTCAGATAAAAGATGTTTTTGACCTGAAAATTCCTGTAACGAGGTGGGACGAAGGCGATCGGCCAGCGGTTCAGTGGGTTTCATTAGTTCGGCGTTTCTTCAAAAACATCAGCGCCATCTGGCACAATAAACTCGAAGGTTTCGTCTACAATAGGCTCGTTAATGGTCACATCAGTAAATAATAAATCGGTGGTTTGGCCAAAACTATCATGCAGACGCATTTTGTTGAGTAGGCCATCTTTAAAACCCACCTTAATAAATTCAAAACCACTTGAGTCTTCTTTAGGCGTTAGCATTAACCATTCTAATTGCTCGCTGTTATCCAACTGAGTAATATTAAAAAGCGTATCAAGTTCAATAGAGCCAAGAATTACTGCTAAAGGCGATGAACCAACCGATTGCGACGCATCTTTGATGGTAACTTGCTCAAGGTCTTCGTCGTAGACCCAAAGCTTATCCCCGTTTGAGATAATTTTTTGCACATAAGGCGTTGTGTAGTGCCAACGAAATTGATTGGGCTTTTTTATCCAGAACTCACCGGTTGATGATTGAATAAAAGAGCTTTGTTCACTGCTAATCACCTGAGTAAATTGACCGCTAAGATTTACATAATGTTGCAAATGAAGCGCTAGATTATCTTCGCTGCTTTTTGCGACGCTTGGTAAAGTAAAAGCAAATAAGACAAAACAGCAAAAAACGCTACGAAGTGTATTCATAATTTATAACTCAGGTGGTGGTGGGGCCAATACTTCACGTGAACCATTCGATTGTAATGGACCGACAACGCCGCAGCGTTCCATTTCTTCAATCATTCGTGCGGCTCGATTATAACCAACCCTTAATTGGCGCTGTACACCAGAAATGGATGCTCTGCGTGTCTCTGTTACAATTTTTAAGGCTTGATCATACAGTTCATCGGAATCTTCCGAGCCACCACCAGACCCTCCCCCGTCAAACTCAGCCGGGTCAGAGGCGGTCAAAATGCCATCTATATAATTTGTTTTGCCTGATTTTTTAAGTTGTTTAACAACTTTATGCACTTCATGATCATCCACAAATGCTCCATGAACACGTTGTGGCAAACCAGAACCTGGGGGTAGATACAACATATCACCATTACCTAGTAAGGATTCTGCACCGGACTGATCGAGTATCGTACGCGAGTCAATTTTTGATGACACTTGAAAGGCTATTCTTGAAGGAATATTGGCTTTAATTAGGCCAGTTAACACATCAACCGATGGGCGTTGTGTTGCCAACACTAAATGTAAGCCAGAGGCCCGTGCTTTTTGCGCAAGCCGGGCAATCAACTCTTCAACTTTTTTACCAACCACCATCATCATGTCGGCAAGCTCATCTATTATGATGACTATTTGAGGTAACTCAGTCAGTGTGCCAGCCTCATCCTCATCAATAAAGGGTGTTGGCTCCCATAATGGGTCAGCTAAAGGGCTCCCCTCTTTTATTGCATCTCTTACTTTTTTGTTATAACCGCTTAAATTTCGCACACCCAATAAGGACATTAATTTATAACGCCTTTCCATTTCGGCAACAGACCAACGCAATGCATTGGAGGCCTCTTTCATATCAGTTACAACAGGGGTTAATAAATGTGGAATACCTTCGTAGACTGATAGCTCAAGCATTTTTGGATCAATCATGATCATTCGAACTTGTTCCGGTGTTGCTTTATATAGCAAGCTTAAAATCATCGCGTTAATGGCAACAGATTTACCCGAACCGGTTGTGCCAGCAACCAATAAGTGCGGCATTTTAGCCAAGTCAGCAACCGTAGGTTGACCGGAAATGTCTTTACCTAACACCAATGTTAAAGGAGAGTTTGATTTTTCATACGCTTGAGAAGAGAGTATTTCACTAAGCCTCACCATTTCACGTGCTTCATTGGGTATTTCTAAACCAATCACAGATTTGCCAGGAATAACTTCTACAACACGTACGCTATGTGTGGACATCGAGCGCGCCAAGTCTTGAGCAAGGCCGCTAATTCGACTGGCTTTTATGCCCGGCGCGGGTTGAATTTCAAACCGTGTAATAACAGGGCCCGGATTAACTGCGACTACATCGACCTCAACACCAAAATCTTGCAGTTTTAATTCAACCAATTTCGACAGTGCTTCAAGCGCTGCTTTAGAATACCCTTCAACCTGCTCGGTAGCCTTATCTAATAATGCCAAGCCTGGCAAGGCACCTGCAGGCTCATCAAATAACGCTACTTGTCGCTCTTTTTCAACACGCTCACTGCTTTTTATTTCTCTAATAACAGGCTCAATTCGTGCTTTCGGCTTGGCTGCAAATATTTTCGATTGCTTTTTGAATGAATCACTACGTTGTTTTTTGACGGTAACAGACGTTTTACGTTCTTTGCTATCTTCAATGTAGGCTTTTAACAGGCGAAATGCTTTTATTGATAAGGCACCAAGTTTATCCATCAGACCTAGCCATGAAAGCCCAGTAGAAAGTGTGATACCGATAAGGAAGAAGCTCAAGAGAATAAGTGTTGCGCCCTGAAAAGCAAACAGATGTGTTAGAAAATCTGTTAACTCTAAGCCAATAATGCCTCCCGGTGAACCAGGAATGGTGAGCCAACGTTGGTAATAATGCATGTCTAACAAGCCAGCTCCGGCAACTAAAAATACAATAAAGCTAA
The DNA here is from genome assembly GCF_000442595.1 of Cycloclasticus zancles 78-ME. Classification (NCBI taxonomy): domain Bacteria; kingdom Pseudomonadati; phylum Pseudomonadota; class Gammaproteobacteria; order Thiotrichales; family Piscirickettsiaceae; genus Cycloclasticus; species Cycloclasticus zancles. The sequence continues at coordinate 1,488,273 of NC_021917.1, forward strand.
CCCAACGAATGACTTGGTGCGTGAGTGTATCAACATGTTTGGAACGTGCTTCAGATAAGAACTTCCATGCGCTGCTCATTAACATAAAAGGAAGAGCAAACGCCATAAACCCCATGATAGATAACATGAAGTCTGCTATCCATGCGCCAACAACTCCGGTGATATTTAATACAGCCTGTCCCGTGCCACTATGCGTCCAACCAGGATCGTCCACGTGATAACTAAAAAGTGAGCCCAGCAAAAATAAGCTGACAGCAAGTAATACCAAAAAAGCCGACTCTTTTAACAGCTTTACAATCTGTAAATGTGCGGGCGAAGGCGTTGAAGTTGTCGTTTTTTGATTCACGTAATAATTTATTTAAACTGGTTAATTGTGTGCTTTTTTCCGACTGATTAATTGCAATATACAGGCTACTTTAAGACTGATAGGCGACTATTCTCATGTGCTATCTTATCATTTTCATAACAAATGTTGAGCTTAAAGAAGGGATCTTCTCGACAGGCATAATCTATGAATTAACATACACATCGTATCGTGTATTCACACTATTAATAGTGTAACTCGGAAAGCACTCATTGAGTGGAGCTGCAGATTTTGGTCGCTTCACTACAACACGATGCATGGCAGTTTTCAGTGCCGTCTCTAAAAGCTCATTATTATTTGAATTATGTGCGACAAGATATTGTAATACTTGCATTTCTTTTTTTATTTTTGCCGATTTTTTTCTTTCTGGATACATGGGGTCTAAGTAAATTATATCCGGTAATTTACTATTAATATGTTGGTAAGTATTTAAGTGAGTTATTGAGTCTTGATAAATGCATTTCATCCGATCAGCAATATCTGCAACGCTACTATCATGAGTGGCTCGATCAAGGGCATCGGCTAATAAACCATATAAGGCGGGGTGTCTTTCACATAAAGTGACTTGCGCACCCAGGCTAGCTAAAACAAAGGCATCTTTTCCAAGTCCAGCAGTGGCATCTAAAATACTCCAATCTGGGTGTTTATTAAGCCCGCACGCTTTTGCCAGAGGCTGATTTTTACCTCCACCATATTGTCTACGGTGCTTAGCTTTGCCATTGATGAAATCAATGCATAGCTGCAAAGGTTTATTAGTCGTTCGTAGGTGAAGGTTAAGGCGTCTATCGTTATAGATTAACAAACAAGCTTCAGAGGTATCGTCGGTGTCGATGAGTCGATAATCACCCTTATTAATAAGGTGTTTGATCTCAGGAGGTGGTTCGCTTGGCTCAGTGAGCAAGATGGGAAATGGTTTAAATGGCAAAATATGGCCCGGTAAGGAAAATAACACCGAATTTTAGTTTAAAAACTAAAACAGTGAAATGACTAGGCATATTTAACGGAAAGAATAATCGTAAAATGGGGTGGATGAAGGGACTCGAACCCTCGACAACCTGAGTCACAGTCAGGGGCTCTACCAACTGAGCTACACCCACCATCGACGATTTTAAACAGAACTTAAATTTACAATTTTTATCTCTTAAAGGGTATAACCAACTTAACCTAGCCTTAATGGCGCGCTTGACAGGACTCGAACCTGTTACCCTCGGCTTAGAAGGCCGATGCTCTATCCAGATGAGCTACAAGCGCTTCAGCATAAGTAAAAATTGGTCGGGGTGGAGAGATTCGAACTCCCGACCCACTGCTCCCAAAGCAGTTGCGCTACCAGGCTGCGCTACACCCCGACTTCCTTCAGAAAAAATGCATAAATAATGCAATAAGTCTGTAGGTGGGCGATAATACGGCACACGGTAATTTTGGTCAACGCTTCTTTAACAAATTTAACAAAGAACCTTAAAAAATTTAAAAAATATGACATTTCAAACGATTGATGGAAAAAAAATCTCAGCTGAACTAAGAGCTGCAATAAAAAAACAAACAGATGGTCGAATTTCTCGTGGTTTATCAAAACCAGGTTTAGCGGTCATTTTGGTAGGTGAAAACCCTGCTTCTGAAGTTTATGTACGTAATAAATGTAATGCCTGTGAAGAAGTCGGCTTCTATTCTTTATCAAAGACCTTTCCTTATGGTGTTACTGAGGAGGAGCTCCTTAATTTAATTGATGACCTAAATAATAATTCGGCTATTAACGGGATTCTTGTCCAGCTACCGTTACCAGAGCATATTAATGAGGAAAGAATCATCGAAGCGATTGACCCGCTTAAAGATGTAGATGGCTTTCATCCTTATAATATAGGTCGCTTAGCGCTTCGTATGCCGGTTTTAAGGTCTTGTACACCTAAAGGCATTATGACCTTACTTAAAAGCACTGGGCTTGCCCTTGAGGGCAAAGAAGCTGTTGTTATTGGCGCCTCTAATATTGTGGGTCGCCCTGTTTCATTAGAATTATTAATGGCTCGTTGTACCGTAACCACTTGTCACAGTCGTACAGTTGATCTTGAGGCGCATGTTAAACGTGCAGATATTATTATTGCCGCGGTTGGGATTCCAAGTTTTGTAAAGGGTGACTGGGTTAAACCAGGCGCTGTGGTTATTGATGTCGGTATTAACCGTCTAGAGTCAGGTAAGCTGGTTGGGGATGTTGATTATGAAACGGCTTCAAAAAAAGCAAGTTGGATAACACCCGTACCAGGTGGTGTTGGCCCCATGACCATCGCTTCTTTACTTGAAAACACCTTACAAGCAGCTGAATTACAAAGCAGTTAACCCCTGCGCCAAGTTGTTTCAGGCCCCTTATCTTCTAAAATAACGCCTTGTTCTTTTAAGCTATCGCGAATTTGATCAGCTAAGCTCCAGTTCTTATTCGCTTTAGCTTCAAGGCGCTGATTAATTTGAGCTTCTATCTCTTCATTACTGATACTGGCATCCTGTCCCGCCATTGATTTTAAAAACAGATCCGGGTCTTGGCTCAAAAGACCCAGCGGTTCGGCCATTGTTAATAAGTCAGCTGCGGTTTTTGCCGCCTGCTCTGGTTGTGTATGTTTTAATTTATTTAATTCGTTTGCGCATTCGAACAGTACGGCAATGGCTTTTGCAGAATTAAAATCATCGTTCATCGCATTTTCAAATTGTTCGATATACGTTGATTTAACCTCATTTTTTACAGGCGTGACATCACGTAGCGCTGTATAAAGCCGTTCTAATGCGGAACGTGACTCATTTAACTGATCGTCTGAATAATTCAATGGGCTACGGTAATGGCTTGATAGCACGAAAAAGCGAATTTCTTCCCCGCGGTATTTTTTCAACACATCTCGCACGGTGAAAAAGTTACCCAGTGATTTGGACATTTTTTCATCATCAATACGCACAAAACCATTGTGCATCCAAGTGTTAACGTATTTTTCACCTGTTGCTGCTTCTGATTGAGCAATTTCATTTTCATGGTGAGGAAACTGTAAATCCATTCCACCTCCATGAATATCAAAATGGTTTCCAAGGCAACACGTTGCCATTGCAGAGCACTCTATATGCCATCCAGGCCGACCATTACCCCAAGGCGATGACCATGAAGGCTCGTCAGGCTTAGCAGACTTCCATAAAACAAAATCAAAGGGGTTGCGTTTACTGCTATCAACATCTACCCGCTCTCCTGCATTCATATCATCTAGTTTTCGGCCTGATAATTGGCCATAGTTCTCAAACGATTCAACGCAATAATACACATCATTATTTGGCCCAACATAGGCATTATCATTAGCAATCAACTGTTCGATCATAGTAATAATAGCCTCCATCGAGTCGGTTGCTAACGGTTCGATGTCGGGAGAAAGGACGTTTAATGAAGCTTCGTCTTGATGCATCTCATCGATAAAGCGTTTAGTTAATTGCTTGAAATCTTCACCCGATTCAATCGATCTAGTAATAATTTTATCATCAATATCAGTAATATTGCGCACATACTTAACGTTATACCCTAAGTACTTTAAGTACCTTGAAACAACATCAAAAACGACCATAACTCGCGCATGTCCGATATGGCAAAAATCATAAACGGTCATACCGCATACGTATAAATTAACCTCTCCTTTGTTGATTGGAACAAAAGTTTCTTTCTGCTTTGTTAAGGTATTGTGTATTTTTAGTGCGCTCATTTTTATAACCAACATTATTTAAGGGCGAATAATAACCGATTCATTGAATCTCGGCATGATTAGCATGCGATATTAATCATATTAAGCCGCCCTGTTTTGTTTAAAGCTCGAGTTTTTAAAATAACGAATGTGTGAGCTTTATCAAAACCAGCTAAGAAGATAAGATACACAGCTTAATTTATTGTAGGAGTTTTACTGATGACCAAAAAGTTAATCCAATTTTTAAAGGTATCTATTGCTAGCGCCCTACTTTTCGCAACTGCAACTTACGCAACGGATAAAAATATGAGCATGACAACTATTAAACTAACCACAAACCAAGGCGATATTACTCTAGAGTTGGATGCCGAAAAAGCACCTAATACTGTTAAAAACTTTGTCACTTACGTTGAAGAAGGCTTTTATGAAGGCGTTATTTTTCACCGAATCATTCCTAACTTTATGGCACAAGGCGGTGGTTTTACCGCTGATTTTGCACAGAAAGAAACCAACAGTGCTATACAAAATGAAGCCGATAATGGTTTAGCTAATGACCGTGGCACGATTGCAATGGCACGAACTGGTGACCCGCACTCAGCAACAGGACAATTTTTTATTAACTTGGCTGACAATGACTTTTTAAACCACAGTTCAAAAACACAACAAGGTTGGGGATATGCTGTTTTTGGCAAAGTAACTGACGGTATGGATGTTGTTGATAAAATGGCCGCTATTCCTACTGGCTCTGGTGGTATGTTCCCAACGGATGTTCCTCAAGAAACTGTCATTATTGAGAAAGCTGAGGTTATTAAGTAATTCGTGACTCAGCACATACATTTTATTTCTGACTTACACCTTACCCAAGATAGGCCTGAAAATACGCAGCGATTTTTAGCCTATCTTGAGTCCTTAAGTAGTGATGTGTCAGCTTTATATATTTTGGGCGACTTGTTTGACGTATGGGTTGGTGACGATGACCCAACCCCGCCTAATGAAGCAGTTAAAACACACTTAGCCAAAGTTACTTCCAAGGGAGTTAAGGTGTACTTCTTGGCGGGCAATAGAGACTTCTTGGTCGGCAAAAAGTTTTTTGCTGATACTCAGGTGGTCAGCTTAGAGGACGAATATATTATTGATTTATTTGGCACGAGTACCTTATTAATGCACGGCGACCTGTTGTGTAGTGATGATGTCGAATACCAAAAATTTCGAGACTTAACGCACACGCCTGAATGGCAACAAAGCATTTTATCTAAACCTCTTCAAGAACGCTTGGCGATGGCTCAACACTACCGGCAAGAAAGTCATTTAAATAAAGCAAACAAGTCGATGGAGATTATGGATGTTAATACCTCTACCGTTGTTAATTATGTTAAAAAACATCAGGTAAAACGTCTTATTCACGGGCATACACACAGACCAGATATTCACTCGCATATTGCGGAGGGGGAAGAGATTGAACGTTTTGTTTTAGCAGAATGGGATCATAGCGGCAGTGTTCTCGACTGGAGTGAAGACGGTTATCAGCTCATCGAACTTTCTTAGTCTTAACGTAGCTAATTCTGAATATTATGTTTGCTTTAATTTACGTTTATCAAGGCGTTCAAGCTCTAACAACTCACTGGGCGTAAAACCGGCCCGGAGCCGTAAAGGCTTATTAAATGGGCCGAGTATTTGGCCTTTTAATAAGCGTTCAACATGTTCGAAAAACACATCTTCACGCTCGACTCCTTCGTTTTCACAAACAAAATCTAGCCATTTTGTACCAAATTCAACATGTGTCACTTCATCTTCTAAAATAATTTCTAAAATGGCCGCTGTGTCCATGTCTTTTTGGGCATATAGTTTTTCCAACATGGCTGGAGTAACATCAAGCCCACGAGCTTCTAGGTAACGTGGAACCAATGATAAACGAGCAAGTAAATTATCGTCTGTTTTAACGGCCATACTCCATAAACCATCATGCGATGGATTGTCACCATATTGACAATCATAGGTCGCTAAATGATTGCATAGTAATTGAAAGTGCTTACATTCATCATTAGCAACATAGACCCAGTCTTTATAAAACTGTGCCGGCATACCTTTAAAACGATAAGCAATATCTAGGGCTAATTTAATCGCATTAAACTCTATGTGTGCGATAGCGTGTATAAATGAGCGCTTGCCTGCTTCTGTTCCTAGCCGCCTACGTGGTAAATCTCTGGGTGCAACACAGATGGGCTTGTCAGGAAAACGTACGAAGTCTATTGGTTTAATAATGCGGTTTACTGGCTCAATAAAAGAGCTATTTTGATGGCACAACTCAAAAGCTTGCCGTGTCATCTCAATCGTTTCGTTAACCGATGAGCTCAATAAGGCATTTTCGAGCGAATTAAAAAAATCAGGCATTAATAAATACTCTTGGCGAAAAGCAGATTTTATCGTATCTGTTGTATACTTGCTCAGACGTTTATAAATAATTATGAGAACAATTAATGAGTACATATGACTATGATGTAATTGTTGTAGGCACAGGCCCAGGAGGTGAAGGCGCCGCAATGAAGGCTTGTAAAGAAGGTAAAAAAGTTGCCATCATAGAAAAATATAAAGAGGTTGGCGGTGGCTGTACTCATTGGGGAACAATTCCCTCAAAAGCATTACGTCAAGCGGTTCAGCGTGTTATTCAATTTAATCGCAATAGATGGTTTAAAGAAGCCTGCGGTGGCCGACTTCACTTAACGTTTCCTCAACTTTTAAGTTCTGCTACCGACGTGATAAAAAAACAGGTTGATATGCGAGATGGCTTTTATGAACGCAACAATCTTGACTTGCTATACGGCACAGCTAGTTTTGTTGATGAAAATACAATGCAGGTTAAACCTAATGCCGGTGGTAAAGTAAAAAAAATAACTGCCAAGGTATTTGTGTTGGCGCCTGGCTCTCACCCCTATCGTCCTGATGATGTGGATTTTAATCATCATAATGTTTTTGATAGCGATACTATTTTAGACTTAGACTTCACACCACGCTCAATTACAATCTATGGAGCGGGCGTTATTGGTTCCGAATATGCTTCTATCTTTCAAGGGTTAGGGGTTAAAGTTAACCTTATTAATACGCACTCTACTTTGCTGGCCTTTTTAGATGAAGAAATCGTACATGCCTTAAGCCATGATATGCGAAACCAAGGTGTTGTTATCCGCTCTAGTGAAGAATACGATTCAATAATACCTGACGATAAAAGCGTTGTTACCCAATTGGTTTCAGGAAAAAAGATTAAAACTGATATTTTTCTATGGGCCAATGGTAGGACCGGTAACTTTGATGACCTAGCATTAGACAAAGTCGGCATCACCCCTAACTCTCGCGGTCAAATTAATGTTAACGAGAATTACCAAGTGGAAGGTAAAGAACATATTTATGCGGTTGGAGATTTTATTGGCTATCCAAGTTTAGCCAGCGCCGCTTATGATCAAGGCCGTTTTGCCGCAACCCATATCGTTGATGGTTTTTGTGATGCTACTCTGGTTAAAGACATTCCAACAGGCATTTATACTAATCCGGAAATTAGTTCAGTTGGCTACACAGAAAAAGAATTGACCGAGCAAAAAGTACCTTATGAAACCGGTTATTCACGTTTCGATTCACTGGCAAGAGCGCAAATTTCTGGTGAAACTCAGGGTTTATTAAAAATAATTTTTCACTCAGAAACATTACAAATATTAGGTGTGCACTGCTTTGGTGACCAAGCGGCTGAAATTATACATATTGGGCAGGCGATTATGTCGCAAAAAGGCGAAGCAAATACCCTGCTGTATTTTACTAATACAACCTTTAACTACCCAACAATGGCTGAGGCTTATCGAGTGGCTGCTTTAAATGGTTTAAACCGACTAGATAACCATTAAGATAGTATTCAGCTTAGGCCCGTATAGTAAGTTACACCCCAATAAAATAATGAGTTAAAGATGAATAAATGGATTTTGTTGTTTAATTTAATATTTTTAACCAGCCCTCTAATGGCTCATGATAAGCCGTTTGATGGAGTTGTTAATTTACAAGCTTCTGCTAGTTTAGAGGTTGAAACCGATACGATGCTGGCCAGTATTGCTGTTGAAGCTGAACATTACGACCCCGCTGTTTTGGCTGAACAAATCAACCAAAAAATGTCTTGGGCTCTTAAAACAGCCGCCCCCTTTAAAACCGTTAAAGTTAAAGGTGGGCAATACACATCTCATCAACTTTATAACAAACGTATTTTTAAAGCTTGGCGTGGTATTCAAACTATAACGCTAGAAAGTAAAGACAGTGAGGACTTAGGCAAGCTGATTGGCTTATTACAAAAAGAATTACTAATTAAATCCTTGCGCTACCAAGTCTCAGAAGAAAAATTAAATGCCACTAAACAATTATTAACAAAACAAGCTATTGCAGACTTTAAGGCGCAAGCACAAACGATCACTAACGAGTTCGATAAAAATAAGTATCTTGTTCATCAAATTAATATCCATTCGAACAATCAGCATCGCCCAGTGTATTACGCCAAATCAAGAATGCTTTCAAGCAGTGCAACTGATGAAGCTGCTCCTGCTAACTTACAACAGAACACGTCAACTATCCAAGTCAATGTTAATGGCTCAATTCGCCTAGTAGACTAAGGCTAACAAGCTTAATTCTCATTCGCACCATTTTAGTGCCCATCTATCATATCAGCACCTAAAGGATGCGACGCAGCATTTATTTGCCTCATAAGCCTCTATCAATCACTGTATTGTCAATAAATTAAACTTGGCATAACCATTGCACTACTTGTAGCTGTTATTTCTTTCGATTAAGTCATAACACACTGTAACGGCGCAGTCATGAACATCTTAATTTATAAAGCACAGGCGCTAACTCGGTATATTCGTGTTGGCTGCTTTAGGTTTTATGTTTTTTTTAAAAAATTTAACGTAGAGAGTTAATATGAAAAGCAACAAAAAAAGTCACTCAAACCCTATCATAGTAGGCGCTATTGCTAGCACGATACTAATGACAACAGCTCCTTTAGCGCAGGCGGAGGAATCTATAATAAATGCCCTATCCAGTGGTAAAGCCAGTTACAGCGCTAGACTACGTTATGAAAATGTCGATCAAGAAAACTTATCTGAAGAAGCAAACGCTTATACCGCTAGATTAACGGCGGCCTATAAAACAGGAACGTATTATGGGTTTGGGCTTTTTGGTGAAGTAGAAAGTGTTCATAGCTTATTTAGTAACAATTATGCACATCCATCTCAGGCCAAGGGTGCTAAATACCCTGTTATTGCTGATCCTAATGAAACAGAGCTTAATCAAGGTTACTTGTTTTACACAGGGCTTGAAGACACGTCTGTAAAATTGGGGCGACAAGCATTGACATATCGTGGTGCACCCTTTCATCGGCATATCGGTACGGTTGCTTGGCGTCAAAATTGGCAAACACTGGATGCATTCTCTATTTCTAATCAGTCGCTTAGTGATACAACCATTAATTATGCTTATGTATGGAATGTAAATCGTATCTTTGGTGAAGATGCGCCTGAACCACTTGATAATTTTGACAGTGATTCACATTTATTTAATATCCAATATAGTGGTTTTAAAACTGCAAAAATTGAAGCTTACGCATATTTATATGACTTTGAAAATGCAGATGCTTTTTCAACCAATACATATGGTCTAAGACTTAGCGGTGCTAAGCCTATCAGTGATGCGACTAAGGTTATTTATACAGCTGAATACGCCACCCAATCAGATGCCGCTGATAACCCTAACTCAATAGATGCTGATTATATTTTGGCTGAACTCGGCACAAAAATATCATTTAATGGGCCTATCAACATGCTGTTGGTAAAAGCCAGTTATGAATTACAAGAAGGTAATGGCGGCGCTGACCGTTTTGTAACAATTCTTGGAACAAATCACGCTTACCAAGGCTGGGCGGATAAATTCTTAGTAACCCCAGGTGATGGTGTTGAAGATATTTACTTAACAGCTGTGACGACTGCTTATGGCATAAAATTTGTGGCAGCTTATCATGACTTTAGTTCAGATAATAATAGCTACGATTACGGTACTGAGTTTGATGTGATGGCTACTAAAAAAGTAGGTAAAAACTACACCGTTGGTCTCAAGTATGCAGATTACAATGCTGACAATAATGCTTTAAATATCGGCCCAACAGCCGTTGATACGACTAAATTGTGGGCTTTTGTAAGCGCAAAATTCTAGTCATGGCATTGATATAAGCCTTTTTTTAAAGAAGCATTAATCGACACTTAATGAAACCTAGAATCCTATTATTTAATACAACGGCTGATGACCTCCTAGATGTTCAGGGGCATTTATCTGACTCTATTTACGAGGTAACAGCCGTTACATCACAGTTAAGCGACATTAGTCGTGCTGCTCTTACTGGCTCTATAGATATTGTGATGGCAGTAACGGAAAAACGTTTTGATCAATTATTTAGTTGTATACAACAAATTAACGTGCAAAACCCTATTCCGGTTATTGTCTTTACCTACGAAGACAGTAGAGATGTTATTCAAGCAGCCATTAAAGTAGGTGTAAGTGCTTATATTGTAGATGGCCTTCAGGCCAAACGTATTGTGTCTATTATTGATACCGCTTGTTTTCGTTTTAACGAGCAACAGCTTATTAAAGAAGAGTTAGAGCGAACGAAAAATACGTTAAGTGAACGTAAGATTATCGATAAAGCAAAAGGCATTATTATGCAACGCTCTAAAATTAGTGAAAATGAAGCTTATAAAGCAATGCGTAAAATGGCGATGAATAAAAATATCAAAATGGTAGATCTAGCAGAAAGCATAATCTCAGCAAGTGAAATATTGGCATAGGTATTGCTTTTTAATTTCTAACGAATAGTACCACCCCCGAACTTGGGGCTTAAAACTTAATAGACCTTATAAGGTCACAAGACAAAGACGTCTGCTAGCTTGTTTTCTTTAAAACGAAAATAAGCGGCGGGCGTTTTTTTTGCATTTTATAAACGTAAACAGGAAAAAAAATGAAAAAAAATCGTAAGACTTTCAGTAAACGAAACATCGGAGGCATGTTTAAAAGCTGTCTGGCTGGTTTAGCGTTAACAATGGCAGGTAGTTTAACGGCTGCACATGCCGTTGAAGAACTTGAAAAAGATGAACTTAAGTTTGGTTTTATCAAATTAACAGATATGGCACCGTTAGCGGTTGCCTATGAAAAAGGTTTTTTTGAAGATGAGGGCCTGTATGTCACCATTGAACCACAAGCGAATTGGAAGGTGTTACTTGACCGTGTGATTGATGGCGAGCTAGACGGTGCACATATGCTTGCCGGGCAACCACTTGGTGCAACCATAGGTTTTGGCACTAAAGCGGATATTATTACTGCCTTTAGTATGGATTTAAATGGTAATGCGATTACTGTTTCAAATGATATTTGGGCAGAAATGAAACCTAATATCCCCAAAGGTGCTGATGGTAAGCCAGTGCACCCTATTAGTGCGACCGCACTGAAGCCAGTTGTTGATCGATATAAATCTGAAGGTAAGCCTTTTAATATGGGCATGGTTTTCCCCGTATCAACACATAATTATGAGCTACGTTATTGGTTAGCTGCAGGCGGAATCCACCCGGGCTATTATTCAAAAACGGATATCACCGGTCAAATTGATGCGGATGCTTTATTATCGGTTACCCCTCCTCCTCAAATGCCTTCAACGCTTGAAGCCGGTACTATTTATGGCTATTGCGTTGGGGAACCTTGGAACCAGCAAGCCGTCTTTAAAGGTATTGGCGTTCCTGTTGTGACAGATTATGAAATTTGGAAAAATAACCCAGAAAAAGTATTTGGCGTTAGTGCAGAGTGGGCAGAAAAGAACCCCAATACACATAAAGCCGTTATTAAAGCATTAATTCGTGCAGCGCAATGGTTAGATGCTAACAACGATGCAAACCGTCCAGAAGCGGTAAAAATTCTGTCTCAATCTGAATATGTTGGTGCTGACTACGATGTGATCGCTAACAGCATGACAGGCACATTTGAGTATGAAAAAGGCGATAAACGTGACTTACCAGACTTCAACGTTTTCTACCGCTACTTTGCTACCTACCCTTATTATTCAGATGCTATTTGGTACTTAACCCAAATGCGTCGCTGGGGTCAAATTACCGACGAAAAATCAGATCAATGGTTCCACGACATTGCAAAAAAAGTCTACCGTCCAGACATTTATTTAGCAGCCGCTAAAGAGTTGTTAGAAGAAGGGAAAATTTCTAAAGCAGATATGCCTTGGGATACCGATGGTTACCGCGAACCACAAACTCACTTTATCGATAACATCACCTTTGATGGCCGCACACCCAATGCTTACCTAGAGAAGTTCAACATTGGTTTAAAAGGAAAAGACACTGTTAAGTAAATAACGGTATGACAATGATAGGTACCCGTGATGATGCGGGTACCTATTTAACAAAAAAACTAGAGGTAACACTATGCCTGTTGATACAGCATTAGAAGATAAAAATATGAAAAATCAAGAAGCGAGTAACACTACAAGTTCATCAGCAGACTCACAAGAGTCTGTTGCCAATAAGCCTGAAAAAAAGGTCGCCAATGAAGGCGTTAAAATTTCCGTAAAAATTAATAATTTTTTAGAACTAATTGGCTTTACTTGGTTTATACCCATCGTAAAACTGTTGGCTGGTGAAGACCCTGTTGTACAGCTAAAAGAAGCGATAAAAGTTATTGGTGTGCCGGTATTAGCCATGTTGATATTTATTGGGTTTTGGGACTGGGGCGCTGCGAAAATCCAAACGAGCCTAGGCGCTATTCCTGGCCCTGCTGCGGTATGGCAAGAAACAAAAAGCCTTGCCGCCGACCACTACAAAGAGAAAGAAAAAGAAGTCGCTTTTTACAAACGTCAGGAAGTTCGTAATGCTAAAAAGCTTGAAAAGAACCCAGATGCGGTTATTAAAATTCGTGATTACACTGGCAAAGCAACCTATCCGCAACAAATTATGACCAGTTTATGGACTGTTTTCGCAGGCTTTTTATTAGCCTCTGTTGTGGCTATTCCACTGGGTGTTATTTGCGGATTAAGCCCTGCTTTTAATGCTGCCATTAACCCGATTATTCAAATATTTAAACCTGTTTCTCCATTGGCTTGGTTACCTATAGTCACACTTATTGTTAGTGCACTGTATGTGGTTGAGGGGGACGCTACATTTAGCAAGTCCTTTCTTGTATCGGCCATCACAGTAACATTGTGTTCATTATGGCCAACTCTAATTAATACAGCCGTCGGCGTATCTACTATTGATAAAGACTTAATGAATGTCTCAAAGGTTTTACAACTCGGGTGGTGGAAAACAGTCACTAAAATTGTTTTACCTAGTTCGCTGCCATTAATTTTTACAGGCTTACGTCTATCACTTGGTGTCGGTTGGATGGTATTAATTGCTGCAGAAATGCTAGCGCAAAACCCAGGTTTAGGTAAATTTGTCTGGGATGAATTCCAAAATGGCAGTTCTCAATCGTTAGGAAAAATTATGGTTGCTGTGTTTACTATCGGTATTATCGGTTTTATGCTCGACCGTATCATGTTGACGCTGCAAAAATATTTTTCATACGGCGACGCAATGTAGGAGAAAAGATATGTCATTTTTAGCACTTAAAAATATTAGTAAATCCTACGGTAGTGGTCACAATAAAAGTGACGTTCTGAGCAATATTAACCTTGATATTAAAGAAGGTGAATTTGTTGCTATTGTTGGGTTCTCGGGCACAGGTAAAACTACCCTTATCTCCACTATTGCAGGTTTAATTAAACCTGATAGTGGTGAAGTGACAATGGAAGGTAAAAAAGTTACTGGCCCCAGTTCAGAACGCGGTGTTGTCTTTCAGAGCTACTCCTTAATGCCTTGGTTAACTGTTTTTGGAAACGTTGCATTAGCTGTTGATTCTGTCTTTAGTGATCTTTCTGCTTCTGAACGAACAGAACGCATAGAAAAATACATCAATATGGTGGGATTGTCGCATGCGACGCATAGGCACCCTTCTGAACTATCTGGTGGTATGCGACAGCGTGTTAATGTTGCACGAGCTTTGGCGGCAAGCCCACATGTTTTATTATTAGATGAGCCACTCAGCGCACTAGATGCATTAACGCGCGCGAACCTACAAGATGAAATCATTAGAATTTGGGAACAAGAGAAAAAAACCGTGGTACTCATCACGAATGATGTAGATGAAGGGTTGATAATGGCCGACCGGATTATTCCATTAAACCCGGGGCCAAATGCTACGTTTGGTCCCGAATTCATTGTTGATCTGCCAAGGCCGCGCGATAGAACAGCCATGAACCATGATGAAAATTTTAAAAAATTACGTAGTGATATTACTCAATATTTAATGAGTGTCGGCATCGGTGATAGTGCTGATTCAACAAGTAATGTTTATCAATTACCCAATGTCCAGCCTAATACAGCCAGTGACTTTGGTCTTAGTGACGACGAGAAGCCTGATGCACTGAAACCTTATTCAAATAATATGGGTGATAAAAAATACTTAGAGTATTTTAATTTAACCAAGGTTTACCCAACACCGAAAGGTCCCTTAACAGTAGTCGATAAATTTGAACTAAATATAGGAAAAGGCGAGTTTATTTCAATTATTGGCCATTCCGGTTGTGGCAAATCGACTGTATTGTCTATGACCGCAGGGTTAACCGACATCAGCGATGGCGGTATTGTTTTGGACAAGAAAGAAGTCAGTGCCGCGGGCCCTGACAGAGCAGTTGTTTTCCAAGCCCCTAGCCTTTTTCCTTGGTTAAGTGCGAAAGAAAATGTTGCTTTAGGCGTCGAGCGAGTTTATCCGCATTGCACCCCAGCAGAACGAAATAGCATTGTTGAGTACTATTTAAGTAAAGTGGGCTTAAGTGAAGCCTTCAATAAGAAAGCCGCTGAACTTTCAAATGGTATGAAACAGCGTGTCGGTATTTCACGTGCCTTCGCCCTCTCCCCTAAATTACTGTTACTCGATGAACCATTTGGTATGTTAGATTCTTTAACAAGGTGGGAGCTTCAGGAGGTGTTAATGGAAGTTTGGACACGGACTAAAGTCACTGCCATTATGGTGACACACGATGTTGATGAAGCTATTTTACTGGCTGATCGTGTTGTGATGATGACCAATGGACCTAATGCTAAGGTTGGTAAAGTTATGAAAGTGGATTTACCACGTCCTCGAACACGTAAGGCACTGGTATCGCACCCTGATTATTATAAATACAGGGAAGAGCTGCTAACCTTCCTAGCAGAGTGTGATAATCACTAAGCTATTAGAAACGCTAAAGCCATTAAAAGGCGCTGTTTTAACAGCGCCTTTTTATCTAACAAACCAGCCGATTGGTCCATTTTTCAAAAACGCTCCTTCGTACAAATTTCTGCTAACCTCAAACCTTTTAAAGGCGCTTATTATTTACATTTTTAGTTAAACCTTATAGAGACTTTCTTTCGGTTTAATATCATTATGTTCGAATTGTTTTTGCTATCAAGCCGCTAAACATGGTTCACGCTAACTCTTGATATTAAACTCTGTCGTTAACCAATCACAACACGCTTTTAATGACATTGGTTTTGCGCGGTAGAAGCCTTGCGCAATGTCACAGCCTAGCTCCTTTAGTTTATTCCATATCTCCTCTGTTTCAACACCTTCAGCAACCGTTTCCATTTTTAATTCTTTAGCAAGGTAAATGCAAACTTTGACGATAGACATTGCTTCGTCATCGTCTAACATTTTCATCACAAAGCTACGGTCAATTTTCAGCTCTGTAAAGGGTGCTTGGTAAAGTTGCACAAGTGATGAGTGACCTGTACCAAAATCATCAATTGATAAGGCAAAGCCTTTCATTCGGAGTCTATTCATAATATCTAGCGAGTCAGAAATAGATGTTAAAACTGCTGATTCTGTTAACTCAAAAGTAATGGCTCCTGTTGGGATACCAACATTAGCTAGCCTCGTACTTAATTGCTCTGGTAAAGATAAATCCAATAAATCTTGTGCAGAAATGTTAATTGAAATGTTTGGTTCAATACCTTTTTCACAAAATAAGCCGTAATCAGTGATGACCAAATCTATCACTTCATTGGTAATACTTGAAATCAGATTATTTTGTTCTGCTAGACCTATAAATTGATCCGGAAATATCATGCCACGCTCGGGGTGTTGCAAACGAACTAATGCTTCAAAACCAACTACTTTCCCTGACCTTAATTCAATCTGTGGTTGATAAAAAATAATCAAATAGTGAGACTCAATTGCGTGCTGTAAATCTGCCAGAGTAAATAATGATGTGCTAGATGTTGAGATTAATGGAGAAAGGTCAGTTTTATCAAGCATGATCTTCTTATGGGTATATATTTGCTTTATTTCATCAATAAAACTATATGGCTCCAGTGGTTTTGTTAATGTTCTAGCAACGACCACTTTTTTTGCATCAGCAAATTGTCTAGCGGAATGTAACACTTTCTCATCAAATCCACTAATCAGTACATAACTTGGCACGCTTCCTTTTGCATGAAGGTGCCTCATCACTTCGATACCATCCATTTCTGGCATATTTAAATCAAGCACAACAATATCATCACTACTAACAGGCTGATTGATAAACTCAACTGCCGATGTAAAACCTTTTGCAGAAAACCCAGCTACCTCAATCAATTCTTTAAGCATTTCAACTTGTTGCGGCTCATCATCTACCACATAAATAATAATTTCCTCTGGTAGCGTAAGAAACCCATCTACATTTAGAGCGTCTTCAATTTCTCGTTCATGCTCCTTGCTAAACCGCTTAATATGTTGATTCGTTTTATTTAGATACTCTATAAAACAGTCTTTTAGATACACAATGAACCCTGCAATGTCCCCATTTGCTTTAACGGTATTTTTGAATTTCTGGTGTAATTCTTGACTTATCATTTGGTGAAGAGCGACTTCACTATCAGCAAACGGGTAACTCAATGACTGCATAATAGCTTCTTTACGCGTAAAATATGATTCTCCATATAGGAGAAGGCCCATTGCTAATTTATTTAGCAGCGCCCTCTCACCCCCATTCTCGGCTATCACATGAGCTTCATAAAATAACTGAAATAAGCGTTTGTGATATTTATCAATAGCATCTATCCCTACACTCATCTCTGGAGCCCAATGCCATAGCTCATAACTTTTAACTTCAATCATCATCATTACCATAGATCAACGTTGAAACTCGCCTTAGCAATTCACCTGTACGATACGGTTTATACATCATGTTGTTCTGCAAACTTTTATCTTTCATTGCTGAGTGACGATTACTGCTAAAGCCCGTAGCCAATTGAACTTTAATACTCGGATAATTTTCTTTGATATGCTTCGCAAGCTGATAACCATCCATTTGAGGCATAATGACATCACTTAAAACCAAGTCAAATTTCGTTGTTGCTAACATCTCTATAGCCTCGTTACCATTTCTTGCTAGCAACACTTGATAGCCAGCCAACGTTAAAATTTCTAGAGCTAGCTTTCGTAAAGCAGGTTCGTCATCGACGACTAAAATTGCTTGCCCTTCACCTTGACGATATGGTTTTACTTCAATAGGGCCAGTATCATTCCTTTCCTCACCACGATACAGAGGGAAATATAAGGTAAACTCACTGCCTAGGCCTTTTTCTGAATATACTTTTATCGTACCGCCAGATCGCCCTGCAAAACCATATACTTGGCTTAAACCAAGCCCTGTTCCATCAATACCTTTCGTCGTAAAGAATGGGTCAAAGATGAAATCTACAATGTCTTTATCTATTCCGCAGCCATTATCTTTAACCGATAATGTTATATAATCATTTTCAGTTAATCCAAGCGTCTCTGCCTCTATCTGAGAAAGGTGCACGGCACCTGTACTAACCGTTAGTTGCCCTCCATCTGGCATGGCATGTTTAGCATTGATCACTAAATTCAGCAACGTGTCTTCAAGTTCACTTTTATCAATCCATATAAGCCCTAGTGAGTCACACAGTTGGTAATGAACTGTGATCATTGCTGTTAGTGACTTGTTAATTAGATCTTTTTGATCATCCACTAGACTATTAACATCAACCGCTTCGGCTTCAGCCTCTGTGCTCTTTTGCTTAGAAAAAGCAAGCATCCGCTTAGTCAACTGTCTTGCTCGTTCCCCTGCCTGGCTTATATTTCCAATGTATTTTTGCAAACCTTTAACATTGGAAAATTTCATTTCCATGAGACTGGTATAACCTAAAATAACCCCCAACATATTATTGTAATCGTGCGCTATACCACCCACCAGTTTGCCTAAAGCATCCATTTTCTGTGCCCGTTGAATCTGAGCTTGCTGAGACTTTATTTCAGTTAAGTCTTGGCATGAACAGGCAAATCGGTGTTGTCCATTAGCTGAAACTGGCAACTCTGCAAGGGTAAGGCGCATAGGGAATGTGGTGTTTTTTTGTATACACCAACAGCTTCACGAGAACCAGCTAAAAGACACATGGCGTTTGCTTGACTATAACCCTCAGGCTGACCTTCATCTTTTTCACGTACTAATATCGATATATTTTGACCAATTGCTTCTACGCTACTTACACCAAATAAATGCTCGGCAGCGCGGTTAAAGGACTGTATGACCCCCGTCTCACTAAGCGTAATAATGCCGTCCCTGAGTGTGTCCAGAATATCGCGTTGCTCTTGTTCACTTTTCATCAATGCTTGTTGCGAAGCATGTTCATGTGTTATATCTCGAACCAGCAAGACTGCACCAATCACCTGACCTGACTCATTAATCAGCGGGTTGTTATACCACTCACATAAGATGATCTTGCCTTCTTTTGTAACATTCTCATTTCTACTGTTTTTACCACCCGTATTCGTCATCAAGCCCTGCCATATTTTATCGACATCTATCACTGCACTTTCTGGTAATATCATGTCGGAAAAGTTACGCCCTTCGACTTCTTTGAGTGTGTAACCAAACATTAACTCTGCCGCTTTATTCCAATTAACAACCTCAAAATCGATGCTCCATTCTATAGCTGCCAATGGCGTTTGTTCGCGATATAGCTGTAGGTGCTGCATTGATGCACGCATCTCAGTTTCCAGATGCTTACGTACACTGACATCAACACCTTCAGCGACTAATTGAATGACGCTATTATTCTCATCGCGTATAGGGTGAAAGCCTATCTGAAGAGCCAGTACACCGTTATTAGTCATTATCTCAATATCGCGTAGCGTCTTTCGCCCATTAAAGGCTTCGATACAATCACTCTGAATAGCCTTTTGGAGAGCTGAGTCATAAGTAAACCAGTCATTCATCCAAAATTCTTTCCCAATAACATCCTCTGTTTTAAGACTGAGAGATTCTAGCGGCGTATTATTGATAAAAGTAACTCTAAAATCAGTATCTAGGACAGCGACCATCGTCTGCATATCATTAAATGCTTTTTCAACTTGCTGTTGAGCTTGAAGCGCTGCTTGGCGTAACTCATACTGCTCGGTTACGTCGTTAAACACTAACACCATGCCCAAGATATTATTATTTACATCACGAATAGCTGCTGCTGAATCTGCAATTTGGTATTCATCACCTTCTTTTGATATTAAGGTCGTATGATTACTTAAATAAACTGTCTCACCGGTTTCAAGTACCTTTTCCACAGGGTTTGGTATTGGCTCTTTTGTAGACGCATTGATAATAGGAAAAATTGTTTTGACTGTCTGCCCTTGCGCTTCTTCTATTGACCAGCCAGTTAACGTTTCTGCAACATGGTTCATTCGAGTCACATGTCCCTGTTCATCAGTAGTAATAACCGCATCTCCAATACTACTCAATGTCACCTCTAAGTCTTGTTCTCGTTGCTTTAAAAGGTTTTCATAGTAATCACGAGAATTGAAAGCTTCTTTTAACGAGTACTTAAGTGTTTGAATATCTAGGGCGTCTGATTGCTTAAATGAAAAGTCGATACTTCCCCCAGGTTGATAATTCTGTAACGTAGTGGAAATTTGTTCAATTGGACGAACTACATAGCGAGTAGCGAGCCATGCTAGCAATGTAAATAGCATAGATAACACCATACCGAAGAAGAGTGTTTTTTTACTAGCCGTATTAACAGCTACCTGAATTTTCGTTTGGTTTAATCCAAGGTGCATTTGCCCCGAAAGGCTGGGCGTTAGTGCAACAGCATATTCATAAATAAGCCCCCGATTTTCAATATTATATTGAGCAACGAGATTAATTGGTCTCGAACCATTCAGTGCTGATGGGTACTTAGCAATCTGTTTATTTAAAAATTCAGGAAAGTCTGTATCATATGAATGGGCAAAAAGATGACCCTCCCTATCTATAACATACAAATACTCAATCGAGTTATTCTTGTAGTTTTGAGCAACCTGCAGCATTTGCGTTAATTGCTCCTTATCTCCAGTAATAACACCATCGGCAACCACACTCGCCATGGTGCGAACTAACGTTTCAGCAAATATTCTGTGTGTGTGTGTTTGCTGTTGGAGGACCTCATGTCTTACAGCATATAAATTAAGCACAGTTATTGTTAAGCCAAGGCTAAAAACAATAATGGATAAACGGGTACTTAGTCTCATTAAGAACGCTCCAAGTTAATAAAATCGAAAATATTCCTTTTTTCTAAATCAACATAGTCCTTATCTAGTATTCATATGGAGTTTCACTTTTACCAAAATAATAATATTTATTGGTATATTGCCCGAAACTTGAAACTAAGTAAAACAGCGGGAATTTATATATAACTGTATCATTAAATTATTGATAAACAACTTTATTCAGTTCATTCACCCATCTATGACTGGGGTACATTAAATAATAAGTTGATTTGAATAACCCCAGAGCCTTTCATACTGCAAAATTCACGCATCATTTTTTTAGATGAATTTAAAATCATTTGACAAAACAATATCACAAAAAAAGGCGCTGTTAAAACAGCGCCTTTTTTCTTACCTAACTATCTAGCAATATCAAGCTTTAGCAGCAATCTTCACTGTATCCGCTGATTTTTGATACTCTTCAATTTGATCAAAGTTTAAGTATCGGTATGTTTCATCCGCCATGGTATCAATTTTATTGGCGTATTCCATATACTCTTCTTTAGTTGGAATCTTACCTAATATTGCCCCCACTGCTGCCAGTTCTGCCGACGCTAAGTAGACAAAAGCACCATTTCCTAAACGATTAGGGAAGTTACGTGTAGAGGTTGAAATAACTGTAGACTTCTCTGCAACACGTGCTTGGTTCCCCATGCAAAGCGAACACCCTGGCATTTCAGTACGTGCACCTGATGTTCCATAAATATTGTAATAACCTTCTGCTGTCAATTGCGCCTCATCCATTTTAGTTGGAGGTGCAATCCACAAACGAGTTGGGGTTACACCGCCATACTCTTGCAATAAGTTACCCGCTGCTCGAAAATGACCAATATTTGTCATACAAGAACCGATAAAAACTTCATCAATCTTAGTACCAGCAACATCTGATAATGTTTTGACATCATCTGGGTCATTAGGGCATGCAAGAATAGGCTCGTGAATATCACTCATGTTAATTTCAATGATTTCTGCATATTCAGCATCGGCATCGGCTTCCATTAGTTCTGGATTAGCCAGCCATTCTTCCATTGAAGTAATACGACGTTCAATCGTTCTAACATCACCATAACCTTCAGCAATCATCCATTTCAACATGGTGATATTTGAATTCAGATATTCAATGATAGGTTCTTTGTTTAACTTAATAGTACAGCCGGCCGCTGAACGCTCCGCAGAAGCATCCGATAGTTCAAATGCTTGCTCAACTTTCAAATCAGGTAAGCCTTCAATTTCAAGAATACGACCAGAGAAAGCATTAATTTTGCCTTCTTTCGCTACCGTTAGTAAACCTTTGTCGATAGCCGCTAAAGGAATAGCATTGACCATATCACGTAGCGTAATACCTGGTTGCATTTCACCAGTAAAGCGAACCAAAACAGACTCTGGCATATCCAATGGCATAACACCTGTTGCTGCAGCAAAGGCTACTAGACCAGAACCAGCAGGGAATGAAATACCTAATGGGAAACGTGTATGAGAGTCACCACCTGTACCCACAGTATCTGGAAGCAACATACGGTTTAACCATGAATGGATAATTCCATCGCCCGGACGTAACGGCACGCCACCACGATTCATAATAAAGTCTGGCAAGGTGTGGTGAGTTGTAACATCAACTGGCTTAGGGTAAGCCGCAGTATGACAGAAAGATTGCATCACTAGGTCTGCTGAGAAACCTAAGCAAGCCAAATCTTTCAATTCGTCACGAGTCATCGGGCCTGTTGTATCTTGTGAACCAACAGTGGTCATATGTGGTTCGCAGTAAACGCCAGCTCTAATCCCTTTTACGCCACAGGCTTTACCAACCATTTTTTGCGCTAAGGTGAAGCCTTTACCACTATCTTCGTGAGCTTCTGGAGTTCTAAATATCTCTGATGCTTCCAAGCCAAGTGATTTACGTGCGCGTAATGTTAAACCACGTCCAATAATTAAAGGAATACGGCCACCAGCCTGAACTTCATCAAGAATCACGTTTGATTTTAATTTGAATTCAGCCAACACTTCATCGGTGCCACTTTTAGTGACTTTTCCTTCATATGGATAAATATCAATAACATCATTCATGTGTAATTTAGACACATCCATTTCAATCGGTAATGCGCCTGAATCTTCCATTGTGTTAAAGAAAATTGGCGCAATTTTGCCACCAATACAAACACCACCCGCACGTTTATTAGGGATGTAAGGAATATCATCACCCATAAACCACAACACTGAGTTAGTAGCAGATTTACGAGAGGAGCCTGTGCCGACAACATCACCTACATAGGCGAGAGGAATACCGTCTTTTTCCATTTCGTCAATTTGAGCGATTGGTCCTCTTTCACCTGGGACATCTGGTTGAATGCCTTCACGTGGCATTTTAAGCATCGCAAGCGCGTGTAAAGGAATATCAGGACGAGACCATGCATCAGGGGCTGGTGATAAGTCATCAGTATTAGTTTCACCAGTGACTTCAAATACTTTAACGGTTAACTTTTCGGCAAGCGGTTTTTTATTGGTAAACCATTCGGCATCTGCCCATGATTGAATCACACGTTTAGCAGCAGCATTGCCAGCCTCTGCCTTTTCTTGAACATCATGAAAAGCATCAAACACGAGTAGAATCTGAGACAGCTGATCTGCAGCTGTTTCGGCAAGTTCTGCGTCATCAAGAAGTTCAACCAATGGCATAATATTGTAGCCACCTAACATGGTGCCTAACAACTCAGTGGCTCTAACTCGGTCGATTAATGGAGAAGATGCTTCGCCTTTTGCGATAGCCGCTAAAAAACCTGCTTTTACATAAGCAGCTTCATCTACTCCTGCTGGTACGCGATTAATGATCAAATCAAGCAAGAACTCTTCTTCTCCTGCTGGCGGCGCTTTTAATAACTCAACAAGGCCAGCAACTTGCTCGGCATCCAGTGGCTTTGGAACAATACTCAAAGCAGCTCGTTCCTTTACATGTTTACGATATTCTTCTAACACAGATCACTCCTAGGTTTAAAATTTGGGGCTTTAAGCAAGCAATACTTACCAATCAGGGTGAATATTTTAGCATTTAGCACTCAAAATTGACAGGTTTAGCGATAAGGTGTTTTATATACTCATGCGGTTATTTAAAACAAATATCACAATTATCAATGTGCCTAATCATTTTTAAATACCAACCAAACGACCTCTATAAATTAGTGCTAGTTGCTAACCGTGACGAATATTATCAGCGTGCAACACAAGCCGCTGGTTATTGGCCAGATCAGCCGCATATTTTCGGTGGCATAGACCATGTTGCTGGCGGTAGTTGGTTAAGTACCGATACCTCAGGGCGACTAGCAGCACTGACTAATGTGCGGAAACCTCCCTTTATAGAAAATACAAAACTATCTCGCGGCCATTTAGTGCGGGATTTCTTATCTCAACAATCCACAGCTCCAGACTTCATAGAAAAACTAAAAAAACGGCGTGCTGATTACGGTTTATTCAATTTATTATTAATGGATCACACTGGCTTGTGGTATTACTCTAATGACTCGTTACATGTTCAACAAGTACCTGCTGGTATTCATGGGCTTTGTAATGCCTCTTTAAATACCCCGTGGCCAAAATTATCTACCGCTACCGCGGCTGTAGAAAAATCGTTAGCAAGCAACAAAATCGACCCATTTGAGTTATTAAGTACGATGCAGTCGCGAACCCAAGCTAATGACCAAGATTTACCTAACACCGGGATTAGCCTCGAATTTGAGCGCTTCTTATCACCTATTTTTATTCAAGGGAAAGATTACGGTACACGATGCACCACATTACTAACTGTTGATGAACTAAGTGTTAAGTTTCTAGAAATAAGTTATGACTCGAGTGGAGAAATAACAGGTGATGTAAAAGAAGAAATTGAGCTAATAACTAGATAAACTATAACTTTTTTATCAAAAAACATAAACATGACAGCAGACTAATCAAGCACTAAACGATACGCGTAACCAACTTGCTACACAGCATTTAAATTTTGGGTTTTAATGCGGTCTTCATTAATTAGGCAGTTATTTTTGAGTGCTCAAATTGCTTATCCAAGCATCCTTCTGACTATCTCAATTGAGAACAATTTGCTGCATTCCCTTACTTAATAACTAGGCCGTCCTTTCTAGTTGAGCTCAACGTTGTGATACACCTGTTGCACATCATCTAAATCATCCAAGATGGCAAGAAACTTTTCAAACAGTTCTACATCATCGCCTGTCATAGTAGTAAATGCCTGTGGAATAAACTGGATTTCATCTACTTCAAAATCAATTTCTCCTAGCTTATCAAGCAATGCTTGTTTTGCCTTAAAGTAGTCGGTAGGTAACGCAAAAACGGAAATTTTACCATTTTCATTTTCAATATCTGTTACGTCTACGTCTGCATCCATTAGTATCTCTAAAACCGCTTCTTCATTATCGTGTTTAAACACTAGAATGGCAGAATGATCAAACATATGGCTTACGCTACCTTGCGTGCCAATTTTACATTTTGTTTTAGTAAACGCTTGGCGAACATCACCAAATGTACGATTTGGGTTATCAGTTAGACAATCAATAATAGCCATACTTCCACCAGGCCCATACCCTTCATAACGTGCGGGAGAATAATCTTCGCCACCACCGCCTTTTGCTTTATCAATCGCCTTTTCAATAACATGAGCAGGCACTTGGTCTTTTTTCGCGCGGTCAATTAAGCTACGAAGTGCCAAATTACCTTCAGGGTCAACACCACCTGACTTTGCGCTAACATAAATCTCACGCCCATAACGGCTATAAACCTTCGCCTTCATATCAGACGTTTTAGCCATAGACTCTTTGCGGTTTTGGTAGGCTCTACCCATGCGATTGATACTCCGAATTAATTTATTTACTGTTTATTTTAAAGCTAAGCGCAATACATGTGAATGTTGAAAGTGCGCTTACGTCGATTAATGATCAACCGATCATTAGAATGTCTTAGTTAGTCTGCTTGCATAAGACAACTTTTTTGTGATTTAAAGAAACCGATAAACTTCAACGTCTTTGGTTTTTTAGATGCCAATAGAAAACATTAAAAGGATGACAGACCTCGATGTAAATCTGCTGTTATATCGCCAGCATTTTCTAAGCCAACGCCTAAGCGTATTAAGGCGTCTGTTATACCAGCTTTGTTACGCTCATCTTCGGTTAGACGTCCATGTGTTGTGGTCGATGGGTGAGTAATCATGCTTTTTACATCACCTAGGTTAGCGGTTATCGAAATCATCTGCGTCATATCAATAACTTTCCAAGCATTGTTTTTACCGCCCTTTACTTCAAAGCTAACAATGCCACCAAAACCGCTTTGTTGCTGCTTAGCAAGCTCATGTTGTGGATGATTAGCTAAGCCAGTGTAATAGACTTTTTCAACATTCGATTGCTGTTCTAACCATCTCGCAACAATCAGTGCATTGGAACAATGTTTTTCCATCCGTAACGATAGAGTCTCTAAGCCTTTATGAAATACCCATGCATTAAATGGGCTCATCGTATGACCTGCGGTACGTAAAATTGGATAAATTTTTTCTTCTATCAGTGCGTTATTGCCAACAACAGCACCACCAATACAGCGACCTTGACCATCTATATATTTAGTCGCCGAGTGAACAACCAAATCAGCGCCTAAGCTCAGTGGTTTTTGCAAGGCCGGCGTACAATAAACATTATCAACGATAAGCAACGCACCATTGGCATGTGCTAATTCGGCTAGTGCTTTTATATCTGCTACATTGCCAAGAGGGTTAGATGGTGTTTCTAAAAAAAGAAACCTTGTATTTGGCTTTATTGCTGACGCCCATGCGTTGATATCATCGAGATCTACAAAGGTGGTCTCTACGGCAAATTTTTGCATGATATTTTTAAACATCAATGCAGTATTTCCAAAAACGCTACGCGAACAAATGACGTGATCACCGGCGCTTAACAAGCCTAAACAAACAACATTAATCGCCGCCATGCCTGACGATGTTGCCATTGCACGTTCGGCGCCTTCCATTACAGCAAGGCGATTTTCGAAAGCTCTAACTGTAGGGTTTGTAAAACGCGAATAAATATTACCCGCAGCTTTTCCTGAAAATCTCTCAAAGGCCTCTTGTGCGCTACCAAAAACATAACTCGACGTTGGAAAAATTGCATCACTATGTTCATTTTCTGGCGTTCTGTTCTGACCTGCTCTAACACCCTGCGTTTCAATGGAGTAATCTTGCCAATCAATATCTGACATATATGCGCCTTTTATAATTAGTGAGAGTTATGCAGTTCAATCACTGTAGGATCCAAATCGTTGATCGCTTTTTGATCATCTGATCGACTTAACCCTTGCTCTCTAAGGTATTCATCGCTAACCGTTCCGGTAACATAATTTTGATTAAAGCAAGCCGCATCAAAATCAACAATTTCTGGGTTACGTTTTCTAACCGACTCAAATAAATCATCGAGCTCTTGATAGATCAACCAATCAGCGCCTATGGCTTGTTGTACTTCGTCCGTTGTTCTATCGTGCGCAACTAATTCTTCAACAGCCGGCATATCAATACCATAGACATTTGGGTAGCGAACGGCTGGGGCAGCCGATGCAAAATAAACTTTTTTAGCCCCGGCTTCACGCGCTAATTTAATAATTTGACCTGAAGTTGTCCCCCTAACGATGGAATCATCGACCAATAAAACGTTTTTACCTCTAAACTCTAGATCAATGGCATTAAGTTTGCGTCTAACCGATTTTTTACGTTCTAGTTGCCCCGGCATAATAAACGTGCGGCCAATATAGCGATTTTTAATAAACCCTTCTCTATATTTGACATCTAGCATATTAGCAAGCTGTAAAGCAGAGGTTCGACTAGTATCTGGGATAGGGATTACCACGTCGATATCATGATCAGGACGAGTTCTCATGATTTTTTCGGCTAATTTCTCACCCATTCTTAGACGTGATTTATACACCGAAACATTGTCCATAATTGAGTCTGGACGAGCTAAATATACGTACTCAAATATACAAGGTGTTAAACGAGGGTTTTCTGCACACTGTTTGGTGTGTATTACCCCGCCTTTTTTAATAAAAACAGCTTCACCCGGTGCAATATCTCTAATTAATTTAAAATCTTGAGCATCCATGGCAACTGATTCCGAAGCAATCATATAATCACTACCCTCATCAGTTTCACGCACACCATAACAAATGGGTCTAATACCATTAGGGTCACGAAAACCAACAACGCCAAAACCTGTAATCATTGCTACGACTGCATAGGCTCCTTCACAACGTTTATGTAGGGCTTCTACCGCTTTAAAAACGTCATTTTCATTAAGTTTTAATTTGCCTAAAGATTGCAGCTCATGGGCTAATACATTTAATAAGATTTCCGAGTCCGAATTAGTATTGATATGGCGCTGATCTTCGATAAACAGTTCTTTTTTCAGCGCAGCGGCATTTGTTAAATTACCATTGTGCGCCAAGGTAATGCCAAAAGGTGAATTGACATAAAATGGCTGAGCCTCTGCAGAACTTGAGCAGCCTGCTGTTGGGTAACGAACATGAGCAATACCCATATTTCCTTTCAGTTCTAGCATATGACTGGTTCTAAAAACATCTCGAACTAAGCCGTTTGCTTTACGAAGATGCAGCTGACTGCCTTCACAAGTGACAATACCAGCGGCATCTTGACCGCGGTGCTGCAAAACAGTTAACGCTTCATATAACTCTTGATTAACGTTGTGATGAGCAACGATACCCGCAATTCCACACATTTTGATTCAACCTTTTAAAAACTTAATATGAAAAGTACTCACTAACACCATCGGGAATTTGTTCTCTTAACCAAAGAGATAATTCCTGAAAAGGCCCAATAAGCATTGACTCTACCCACCAAGGATCTTGAGGTAAAGGTGTTAAACCTGCCAATAAAACTAACACGGCCATAACGACCACGCCACGTGCTATACCAAAAAGCAGGCCAGCAAATCGATCGGTACCCGTTAACCCTGTTTTATCAACTATTTGACTGATTAAATAGGACAACATAGCGCCTAATATCAGTGTTAATAACAATAAAATAATAAACGCCGCAGCGATTCTGACGGAGGGAACCTCAATATAATCGGTTAGGTAAAATGAGAATGGTTGGCTAAACCTAATACCAACTATAATCGCAACTACCCACGTACCTAACGAAAAGGCTTCTTTTACTAGACCTCTAAATAAACCAATGAGTGCCGAAATGAAGATAATGCCAAGGATGACATAATCTACCCAAATCATATTATTTAAAACATTCACCGACAAACCTATGGATATTGGATAACGATGGTATTTGAAAGCTTCTGTTCTTTTTGAAGCTTTACACTAATAGCTTCTGCCTTCTCTTTGTCTAATTCCGGCCCAACTCTTACGCGGAAAATATCACCAGTTTTAACAGATGACGGTTCAACGAATGCTGTAAAACCAGCACTTTTAAGTTTACTTGCTAGGCTGTTTGCATTTTTTGAGTCTGAAAAGCTACCAACTTGAACAACCCATGCAGAAATACCTTCAACCGTTTTAACCTCTGGTGGGCTGGGGATAGTTGGCGGGACTTGTTCAGAAATTTTGACACCGGATTCTTTAGAGATTGAAACCTTAGCCACTATTTCTTCTTTTTGTTCGGGCAATGTCTGAATGTTCGGCGTTGGCTCGCTCGGTTCAGTAGGAATATCTATTGTAATAATATCTGTATCCGCTGGCTTTTGACCGATGAACATTGGTAAAAAAATAACAGCCAAAGAAATAACAATAGTGGCACCAATTAAACGCTGTTTTAAAGGTTGTTCCATATAAATTTAAGAGACTATTATTAGGGAGTATTTGAGCGCATTATAACGCTTCTAAACACGCTTCTACCACATAAAAAGAACCAAAACATATAACTAAATCATCTTGCTTTGCAGCAAGCTGCGCATTTTTCAATGCCTGCTGTATTGATGAATATTTAAAGCATTGTTGTGAATTATCATCTACCAAGCATTTATATAAATCAGCCACTGATAACGCTCTGGGAGCCTGTAATGGAGCAATATGCCAATTATCAATTAGCCCAATAAAAGGTTTAAGCACTTCATTTAACTGTTTGTCCACCAGTACAGAAAAGACGGCATGGATTTGCCCATTAGTCTTTTTACTTTTAAGAAAGTCCGATAACACCTGAGCTGATTCAGCATTATGTGCAACGTCTAAAAAAATATCAGGCGCTGAACTAACCTGTTGCAACCTACCTTTTAATGAGGTGTGTCGAAGGCCAATGTCAATATTATTTTTACTTACTGGTTTAATGTGCTGTATGTTTGCTAATAGGCTAACCACGGCAGCAGCATTTTTTATTTGGTGATAACCTTGTAAAACTGGCATTGGGTAATGCCCTGCAAACACATGATTCGCCACTAGAGACCAGTCATTAGCGTTTTTATTAACATCAAAGTCTTTACCTGCTAACGATAATTGTGTGCCTAGTTTTTTTGCATAATCAATTAAGCTGTTAGGCACCGTCGAATCGCCACAAACAGCGATCTGGTTGGCTCTGAAAACACCTGCTTTTTCTAACGCAATTTGATTACGGTCATCACCTAACCAATCAATATGATCAATAGAGATACTCGTAATAAGTGCGGCATCAGCATCGACGATATTAACTGCATCAAGTCGCCCGCCCAAACCAACCTCGAGAATTTGAATATCCACTTTATAATGATCAAATACGTCTATGGCTGCCAGCGTGCCAAATTCAAAATAACTTAAGCTGGTTTCTTTTCGTGCGAGGTCTATTTTATAAAAAGATGAGGCTAGTGAGGAATCAAGCACGGGCGTGCCATTAATTCTAACCCGTTCATTATAGTGTTTAAGGTGCGGTGTACTATAAACGCCTACACGGTAGCCAGCGGCAATAAAAATTGCTTCTAGCATAGCAACACAAGAGCCTTTACCATTGGTGCCCGCCACCGTGATGGTATAAATAGACCGTGAATGTGTTGGCTTTAATGCTTTGTATACGCTTGCTACACGCTCCAGACCCAGATCAATATTTTTAACATGACACTGTTCCTGCCAAGCCAGCCACTCGTCAATAGAAGATAACGCTGATAAACCAGATTGCACGCTAACTATTGATTATTGATCGTCGTCCAGTTCGTCATCGGGCACTACTTCAGCCACGGGCACATTGAGTGCTTTCAAGTTGTCATGGCCCGCATGTAATAAGGAAAGAATATCTGTGATCGTTTGACGTAGATCTCTGCGGTCAACAATCATATCTATTGCGCCGTGCTCTAATAAAAACTCACTGCGTTGAAAGCCCTCTGGTAGTTTTTCGCTAACCGTTTGCTCTATCACTCGCTGTCCTGCAAAGCCTACTAATGCATTGGGTTCTGCAATATGTACATCTCCTAGCATTGCTAAACTAGCCGACACACCACCCATAGTTGGGTCTGTTAAAACGGATATGAAGGGGATTTTTTTGTCAGCCAATTGTGCTAAGGCGGCACTGGTTTTAGCCATTTGGAATAAAGAAAACAAGGACTCTTGCATTCTCGCTCCACCACTTGCTGAAAAGCATACCAATGGAATATTGGATTCGATGGATTGATTCACAGCCCGCACAAAGCGCTCACCGACTACTGAACCCATAGACCCACCCATAAATGAAAAATCAAAGGCTGCTGCAACAAGCTCCATATCAAGAACGCTGCCTTTCATCACGATAAGCGCATCAGTTTCCCCTGTAGCTTTGACGGCAGAGGCATGGCGGTCTTTATATTTTTTACTGTCTTTAAACTTTAATGGGTCAAGCGATCTGACGTTCCCACCAATTTCTACACGGCCAGCTTCGTCTAAGAAAGACTCTAGGCGTGCTCGACCACTTAGACGCTGATGGTGATCACATTTTGGGCATACATGTAAATTGCTTTCCAAGTCCGTTTTATATAAAACGCTATGGC
This sequence comes from Cycloclasticus zancles 78-ME, assembly GCF_000442595.1. NCBI lineage: Bacteria > Pseudomonadati > Pseudomonadota > Gammaproteobacteria > Thiotrichales > Piscirickettsiaceae > Cycloclasticus > Cycloclasticus zancles. The sequence continues at coordinate 1,519,991 of NC_021917.1, forward strand.
AACTATCACATTTACACCATAAACCTTCAGGCACAGAGCCTTTTTTCTTACCACTTAATTGGATGCCAGACGGTATTAATTTTTCAAACCAGCTCATAAATCACCTAACCTTTATAATTATTTTGTGACAGCGTCCATCGCCGTTCGCATTTCACTTAATAAACCAGAAATGGCTTGTTGCCCTTTCGATTGATTCTCAGAGTGATCGGTAATGCAGTTAATCAACGCACTCCCCACCACGACAGCATCACCTATTTTAGCAATATTCGCGGCGATATCGGCATTTTTAACACCAAAACCAATGGCTATAGGCAATGATGTGTATTGTTTGATATTTTGTATTTTTGTTTTAATGTCGTCTAGTTGAAGGTGCCCCGCACCGGTTACGCCTTTCAAAGACACATAATAAATATAACCTTGCGCAACAGCTGACACCTTTTTGATACGACTCTCATTACTGGTTGGTGATAAGAGGAATATAGGCGCTAAACCATGCTGTTTATACGTTGCTATTAAATCGGAGCTTTCTTCAGGAGGAATATCAACAGTTAACACGCCGTCAACACCAGCTTTCGCAGCAGTACTGGCAAAGGTTTCATAACCCATAAATTCAATCGGATTTAAATAGCCCATTAAAATAACCGGTGTAACTTGATCAGTTTCTCGAAATGCCCGAACAATCTCTATAACCCCTTTTAAAGACATGCCATTTGCCAACGCCCTTTCACTGGCTTGTTGAATAACAGGGCCATCGGCCATCGGGTCAGAAAAAGGAACGCCTAGTTCAATAATGCTGGCTCCAGCTTTAACCATGTTATGCATGCAAGATAGAGTAAAATCAGCATCTGGATCACCCGCAGTAATAAAGGGAATTAAAGCTTTTTGCTTGGCACCTTCGAGTCCTTTAAAACACTTGTCTAAACGACTCATAGTTCAATACCTTCAAGTTTCGCAATAGTAAATATATCTTTGTCTCCTCGACCCGATAGGCACACTAAAATGGTTTCATCTTTGTTCATTTTTTTCGCTAGTTTGGTCGCATAAGCAACTGCATGGCTAGATTCCAGCGCAGGAATAATACCTTCTACTCGGGTTAATTGATGAAAAGCCGCTAACGCCTCATCATCTTTAATACTGACATATTCTGCACGCCCTATATCCTTTAACCAGGAATGCTCTGGCCCTACTCCAGGGTAATCAAGACCAGCAGAAATAGAATGCGTTTCAATAATTTCACCGTTGTCATCGGCCATCAAATACGTTCTGTTCCCATGCAGCACACCTGGTTTACCTGCACATAAAGGCGCTGAGTGCTGCCCTGTTTCAACACCTAAACCAGCCGCTTCTACGCCATAAATAGAGACTGATTGATCTTCTATAAATGGGTGAAAAAGCCCGATGGCATTAGAACCACCACCAACACAGGCCACTAGCGCATTGGGTAAGTGGCCCGTTTTAGCAATCATTTGCTCACGAGATTCACGCCCAATAACCGTTTGAAAGTCTCTGACCATTGCAGGATAAGGGTGCGGCCCGGCTACTGTGCCGATAATATAATACGTATCATCTATATTGGTTACCCAGTCCCTAAGCGCTTCGTTTAGAGCATCTTTAAGCGTTTGTGATCCAGAAGTAACTGGCACCACTTTGGCACCTAGCAATTTCATACGATATACATTAGGTGATTGACGCTGAATGTCTTCAGCGCCCATGTAAACAACACACTCAAGGCCTAGCCGTGCAGCTACAGTAGCCGTCGCAACACCATGTTGACCAGCACCTGTTTCTGCAATTATTCGTGTTTTACCCATGCGTTTAGCTAATAACGCTTGGCCAATTGTATTGTTTATTTTATGCGCGCCGGTGTGGTTTAAATCTTCTCGTTTAAGATAAATTTGCGCACCACCATTTTCTTCACTTAAGCGTTTTGCATGATAGATAGGAGATGGACGGCCGACATAGTCATGCAAATCAGCATCCAATTCTGCAAGAAAATCGGGGTCTTGCATAAATTTAGCATATGCCTCATGCAACTCTTCAATCGATTCCATTAGTGTTTCACCAACAAACAGCCCCCCGTAAGGGCCAAAGTGACCACGTTCATCAGGTAAGTCATAATGTGTTACAGCTGCTTGCATTTTTTTGTCACTCGTTGGCACGTTTAACCTCTTGCATAAATTGTTTTATTAATTGGTGGTCTTTGACCCCTTTGCTTTTTTCAACCCCACTACTAACATCTACGGCAAATACGTTAGTATTCTGTATGGCTTTAGAGACATTACTCGGATTAAGCCCACCGGCTAATACGATAGGTAATTTACATTTTTTTGGTATTAGATCCCAATCGAATGTTTGTCCAGTACCACCGTATTGGCTGCTGTCAAAAGCGTCAAGCAATAACCCAGATGCTGAGTGATAAGTATCAGCTACCTCATCTAAATTTATGCTGTTACGCATTCTAATCGCTTTTAAATAGGGCTTGTTAAAAGATGAGCAGAATACTTCATCTTCATCACCATGAAATTGAAGAAGGTCAACCGGAAGTTTACTTAAGACGTGATTAACATAATCATAATCTGGATTAACAAAAAGCGCTACCTTATTGATAAATGGCGATATATTAGAAAATATAATTTCAGCTTTTTGTATTTCTATACTTCTTGGACTTTTATCATAAAAGACAAAACCTAACGCATCTGCACCATTTTCTATCGCTGCATAGGCATCATCAGGCCGAGTAATTCCACAAATTTTCACACGTGTTCTAAATGGCATTTTTTTACTTAGCTCTGTTTTTTTTCAATGGCATCACTAAAAGGCGAAAACGCCTCAAGATTATCTAAACCGAACGCTTCAGGGTAGTACACGCCTTTAAAATACAAACCATTAGGCAAAGCAGTTACGCCTGCCTGTCGACGATCTTTAGCCTTCAGTGCGTGATGTACGAATTCGGGAGGTCGCTCCCCTGTCCCAACAGGTAATAAGGTGCCAACTATATTTCGCACCATATGATGTAAAAAAGCATTGGCGATGATATCGATGATGATTTTATCATCGATACGTTTAATAACAATCGAATGAATATGTTTAACCGGAGATTTTGCTTGGCAAGCTTGTGCACGAAATGAAGTAAAATCATGAGTACCCAATAAATAATTAGCCCCTTTCTGCATTAAGTTTTCATCTAAGGGGTTAAAAATAGTGGTGACATGATGTCGACTTAAGGCAGATTTTACCCAACGATTTAAAATCTCGTACCGGTAGTAACGCGCAGCCGCTGAAAAACGAGCATGAAAATCTTCCGTAACCGGTTTAATCCACACAACACGAATATCGTCGGGTAAATTAGCATTTGTACCAAATACCCATTGATGTAATTCTCGTTGCTTACTGGTTTCAAAGTGTACAACTTGCTCTAAAGCATGCACGCCAGCATCGGTCCGCCCTGCACAAACAACAGATACAGGACTCGATGCTAGCACAGACAAGGCAGACTCTAGTTTCTCTTGAACCGTCTGAGGAGTGTTTTTTTGCCGTTGCCAACCATGGTAGCAACTTCCATCATACTCAACCCCAACAGCAAATTTCATCATTTAATACAGCCTAGTTAAAACGTGCGTTATGCATCAATGTTTTCATATCACGTACGGCTAACTCAAGTCCCGTTATTAGCGCCCTTGAAATAATTGAGTGACCAATATTAAGCTCTACAATTTCTGGAATTTTAGCAATGGGTTCTACATTATGATAATGCAAACCATGGCCCGCATTAACTTGCAAACCCAAACTATCGGCATAATTAGCAGCCGTTACAATTCTGTTATATTCTGCTTCTTGCTCGGATAATGATTTTGCATCTGCGTAGCAACCGGTATGCAATTCAAGCATCGAGGCACCCGCTTCTTTTACAGCGTCTATTTGTTCTTTATCTGGGTCGATAAAAGGGGAGATCAAAATGCCAGCTGATGATAGTGATAAACAAGCTTGTCTTAATCGCTCAAAGTTCCCAGAAACATCTAAGCCACCCTCCGTGGTTAATTCTTCACGTTTTTCAGGCACCAAACAACAAGACGCTGGCTTTGTTCTACAAGCAATATCAATCATCTCATCGGTAATAGCCAGCTCTAAATTTAATCGCGTGTGTATATTGGACGCGATGTCGTATACATCTTGATCTCTAATATGGCGGCGATCCTCTCGTAAATGAATAGTGATGCCATCGGCGCCAGCTCGCTCAGCGATAAAGGCGGCATCAAGTGGGGACGGGTAGTCTGTGCCTCGTGCATTTCTTAATGTGGCAACGTGGTCAATATTAACACCTAAAAAGAGAGAATTTTTATGCATAGTTATAAAGTAGAAAATTAAGCGAACAAATCGCGACTTTTAAGTATTTTACCATCCAACTGGTTATCGATTAACCGTCGCATAAGACGTTTTGCTTGCTTTAGCTCTGTTTTGCCTTGTAGGTTATTATTGTTAAGGTTAATTAGAGTACTACCAAGAACGGCATCAGGATGATTTTCATTATTAGTCAACCGAGGCCCCTGCCCTGGATGATAGATGTAATATTTACTAGGGTCTATCGGTCGTTGATATTCACTGTCATATTCCAGCATGAGCCCATAGCCGATTGCGTCAAATAACTTTTTTTCAAACTCTCTCAGGTGTACTTCCAGCGATAGGCCCTTTGACAACAAAACAATAACGTCTCTATATGCATCAAATAAATAAGGGTGCGCATCGTGTTTATGAAGTAAACATAGAATTAATTCATTAACATAAAAGCCACAATACAAAGCAGCTCCTTTCAATTGAGGTATATTTTCAGGGTCCTCGGTAGAGATAAGCGTTTTAAGATCACTCTTACCAATCCAAGACAGCGATAATGCTCGAAAGGCTTGCAACAAAGAACCGTATTTAGAATTATTTTTTTTTGAGCCTTTGGAAAGAATCGACAAAACACCATAATCGCGCGTAAACACTTGATGAATTGAACTGTTTTCCTTAAACCCCTGACTTTTTAAAATAAAGCCCGTCTGATGCTCAACTCTATTCATCGCATTTGTGTAAACGAATTAACGCTGTTCCTTATATAGTCAGTTATTCGATACCCCGATACCCTAAACTGATCAATTCTCGTTCATTGTCCGACCAGTTTTTCTTAACCTTTACCCATAAATTCAAATAAACCTTTGATTCGAGCATTTTCTCAATATCCAGACGAGCCTGCTTACCAACCTCTTTAAGCCCTACGCCTTTATCGCCTATGACTATATTCTTTTGCCCATCCCTTTCCACCCAAATAACAGCATGAATACGGGTTATTTTTTCTTCCACTTTGTATTGATCGATACTAATACTTAATGAATGAGGAATTTCTTGCCCTAGACGACGTATAAGCTTTTCTCGAATAATTTCTGTTGCCATAAATCGTTCAGAGCTATCGGTCACCTGATCTTCCGGAAACATCAACTCACCCTCAGGAAGTAACGTTAGAAGCAGCTGTTCAAACTCACCTAATTGTTTACCTGTTAAAGCAGAAATAGGGATAATCGACTGAAAATCGTGTTCGAGGCTAATTTTCTGAATAAATGGCAATAAGCTTTCTTTGTCAGCAACCTTATCAATTTTATTAATCGCTAAAACGACAGGTGCTCCTTCATTTTTTAACTTCTCAAGAATAGAGATATCAATAGCATCCCATTGCATATCATCTTTAACCCAAACAATCACATCAACCCCCATTAGGCTGGTGTCTGCGGTTTTGTTTAAGTATTTATTTAACGCCCTTTTACCACCTAAGTGCATACCTGGCGTATCAACATACACAACTTGCGATGCTTCTGTTGTTTTAATGCCTAATATCCGATGACGCGTCGTTTGTGGTCGTCTAGAAGTAATGCTGATCTTTTGCCCTAATATATTATTTAAAAGGGTTGATTTACCGGCATTTGGTGCACCTATAAGGGCAACAAAACCACTTTTGAATGATTTTTTTGTCATGATAATAAACCCTCTAAAATTTTTGATGCAGCCTTTTGCTCGGCTTTTTTCCGAGAGCTAGCTGTTGCGCATACCACTTCTTCCACACCGTCAACCTGGCACTCAACTTTAAATTGCTGATTATGATCCAGTCCTGTGGTTGAGATTACACTATAGCGAGGCACCGCTATACCACGCGCTTGTAGATATTCTTGTAATTGAGTTTTTGGATCTTTTGAAGCGGTATCTAAACTTAATGAATCTAATTGTGTTTTGAATATCGTCAACACCCAAGATCTCGTTTCGTTGAGCCCTTTATCTTTATACATGGCACCTATTAATGCTTCAACAGCATCAGAAAGAATCGAAGCTCGGTGTTTACCACCACTTTTCATCTCGCCCGGCCCCAGTACCAATTCATCGCTTAACTGCAGCATTTTAGCAATATTTGCTAACGATTCTCCATTAACCAAATGCGCACGAAGCCGACTCATCACGCCTTCATCAGCCGCAGGAAATTTCTCATAGATTGCATCGGCAATAATAAACCCTAAAATAGCATCGCCTAAAAACTCTAAACGCTCATTATTATTTTTACTAATACTTCGATGCGTTAATGCCTGTTCGAGTAAAGCATGATCATCAAATATTGTATTTATTTTTTTTTGCAGCCTGCTAGCATCAAAGCTCAACATATCATCTAATTTACTTTAAATAGGTACTTCAAACTCATCACTAAATGAGAGGATTAAATCAACATTGCCGATATAGTCTTTACGAACCTCATAGTCAACTTTCATCGTAATGTCGCTAAGAGAACGGTTGATTTTGGCGTTTTTGGCGTTAATACTGTTAACCTGATTCATATCGAGTTTTTTCTGAAACAAGCCCCTTATCTGTCCAACACTCATTTTACTTAAGTCTTGGTCCATCTCGATCGCTTCCATTGCCTTTTTAACGGCAAGGTGTTCCATATAAACAGGGAATACCTTCAAAACACTTAATGTAATAATGCCTATTAAGCCGAAAACTAAAATTAACCCGACAAGAGTAAACCCTTTTTGCTTTGATGAATTCATACCATGTTTCCTTTTTATAATTAACCCTACTGTATTATTGAACCTAATCTTGACCAATCGACACCTTTATTATCAGCATCCCAGTTCATCCAAATCATAAACGCTTTACCGACTATATTTTCTTCAGGGACCGTACCCCAGTATCGACTATCATTACTGTTATCACGGTTATCTCCCATCATGAAGTAATGTCCATCAGGCACTATTATTTCACCTTCAACTGACGGACGTTGTTGCATAATAAGTATCTCGTGTTCTTTTGCTTGTAGTTGCTCATGCTGCAACAAGGCACCTGTCATATTCTCCCCTTGGCCAACACCTTTGTACAGACCTAAGGGTTTTTGTATTATTTTCTCACCATTAATAAAAATATGTTTATCGAAATAGCCGACTTTATCACCAGGTAAGGCAATCACGCGTTTAATGTAATCTAATGAGGGGTTTTGGGGGTAACGAAAAACCATAATGTCACCTCGTTCTGGCTTTCCGATATCAATTATTTTTGTATCAACAACAGGCAACCGTATGCCGTAGGAAAACTTGTTAACCAAAATAAAGTCACCTATTAGTAATGTTGGCATCATCGAGCTGGATGGGATTCTAAATGGCTCTACAATAAACGAGCGCAAAACCAAAACGAATAAAAGCACTGGGAAAAATGATTTTGAATACTCAACAATCAGTGGCTCTTTACGGGCGGTTTGGCTTTTTTTCAACCGTTTTATAAGCCAATAAATAGCGGCAATAAACCCAGTTATAAAGGTGGCGAGCGTTAGTGCGGCAGAAAAGTCAAAATGCATTAGTCACTTCCTAGTTTAAGCACCGCAAGAAAGGCATCTTGTGGAATATCAACATTACCAACTTGTTTCATACGTTTTTTCCCGGCTTTTTGCTTTTCTAATAGTTTACGTTTACGAGAAACATCACCACCATAGCATTTAGCCGTCACATTTTTTCTAAGTGCTTTGACTGAGGAGCGTGCAATAATTTTCGCACCAATAGCGGCTTGAATGGCAATTTCAAACATCTGCCTTGGAATAAGGTCTTTCATTTTTTCAACCAACTCGCGGCCACGCCCTTGGCTAATATCTCGATGTACAATTAGGGATAAGGCATCGACCCTGTCGCCATTAATAAGCACATCCAATTTTACTAAGGGCTCAGCTTGAAAACGTCTAAACTCATATTCAAACGATGCATATCCGCGACTGACAGATTTTAAACGATCAAAAAAGTCTAATACCACTTCACTCATAGGCATCTCATAGCTTAATGACACTTGTTTACCCATGTATTGCATTTTTGTTTGTACGCCACGTTTATCAATACATAACGTAATCACATTCCCTAAATACTCTTGAGGAACCAGTATATGGGCTTCAATTATCGGCTCACGAATTTCAGCAATTGTTGAAATATCAGGCAGCTTTGCTGGGTTATCTACCTCAATAATATCGCCGTTATGTAATAGCACTTCATAAACAACCGTTGGTGCGGTGGTTATTAGGTCCAAGTCATATTCACGTTCAAGGCGTTCTTGAATGATTTCCATATGCAGCATACCTAAGAAACCACAGCGAAACCCAAAACCCAGTGCATCAGACGTTTCTGGTTCATAATTTAAAGAGGCATCATTAAGCTTTAATTTATTTAATGCTTCTCGAAGGTTCTCATAATCATTAGAACTTGAAGGGAACAAGCCGGCAAACACACGTGCTTGAACCTTTTTAAAACCCGGCAATGAGTTTTCCGCAGGCTGGCTCGAAAAGGTGATCGTGTCACCAACTGGAGCCCCATAAATATCTTTAATGCCAGCAACCATAAACCCCACATCTCCAGGGTACAGCGCATCAAGCACCTCCCTTTTGGGCGTAAAAACACCAACTTGATCGACTAGATGAATATTATTTGAAGACATCATTTTGATTTTCTGTTTCTTTTTTATCGTGCCATTAACAACACGAATCAAAGAGACAACCCCCAGGTAATTATCAAACCAAGAATCAATAATTAACGCTTGTAAAGGGGCATCAGGATCCCCCTTAGGCGCAGGCACATTCTTTACAATATCTTCTAAAACCAATTCAACACCCAATCCAGTTTTAGCACTAATTTGAGGCGCATCAATTGCTTCAATACCTATAATTTCTTCTACTTCTTCTGCAACACGCTCAGGCTCTGCAGAGGGTAAATCTATCTTGTTTAGTACCGGTAGAACTTCTAGCCCTAAATCAATAGCGGTATAACAGTTCGCTACACTTTGCGCCTCAACTCCTTGCGCGGCATCAACCACCAATAAAGCTCCTTCACAGGCTGCTAAAGAACGTGAAACTTCATATGAAAAGTCTACATGGCCAGGTGTATCAATAAAATTCAATCGATAGGTTATTCCATCGTTTGCTTTGTAATGCAAGGTAACACTTTGCGCTTTAATGGTAATACCACGTTCACGTTCAATATCCATTGAATCAAGGACTTGCTCCTCCATTTCACGTTCACTCAAACCACCACATATATGGATTAAGCGATCTGCAAGAGTAGATTTCCCATGATCAATATGGGCAATGATAGAAAAATTTCTTGTTAAGCTAATATCAGGCACGTTTTTACTCGTCAATCGGGGTCATAGACCGTAAATGTAGGCTAAATCGTATATAAATCATCCGATTCACATAGTTAAAAACGCCTCAAAAGAGGCGTTTAATTTTATAGCGTGTATTGTACCTATTATTTTTTCAATGCGAGGAAAATTGGGTTCCCTTGTCGATTTATTAACACAGAAATAAACTTTCCTTCTTTTATTTTAGAAGCCAACTTTTTCATGTGCTGGGTATTTTTAACTGACTGGCCATCAAGTTGCATAATAATATCACCGGCACGAATACCCGCATTTGATGCATTCCCATTATCAACAGAGGCAACAAGAACACCGTATTGCTTAATTCCTAGCTCATCACGCATCTGTTTTGTTAAGTTTTTTATAGACATGCCAAGAATACTATTACCCTTTGACTCAGTTACATCGGTAGCTGATGCTTGTTCATCTTCTGGTAAATTTTCTAGCGTGACCGTAAGCACTTTAGTTTTCTTATTGCGAATAACGGTTACTCGTGCCTTATTTTTGATATTAGCGGCACCTACTAAAGGAGGTAAAGAGGATGAGCGACTTATACTTTCACCGTTAAAACTTATGATAACGTCGCCGACTTGAATACCTGCTTTTTCTGCTGGGCTATCAGGAACAATTTGAGCCACTAAGGCACCTTGAGGTTTATCCATCTCAAAGGATTCTGCTAGTTCACGAGTGACATCCTGAATACGAACACCTAGCCAGCCGCGAATAACATGACCAGATTCCTTCAATTGGTTACTTACATTTAGCGCAACATCAATCGGAATTGCAAATGATAAGCCCATAAAGCCACCAGAGCGACTATAAATTTGTGAGTTGATACCAACCACTTCGCCCTCTAGATTAAATAAGGGGCCACCAGAATTGCCGGGGTTAATCGCAACATCCGTTTGAATAAAAGGCACGTAATTCTCTTTAGGTAAACTTCGACCCTTAGCACTAACAATTCCCGCCGTCACTGAGCTATCAAAACCAAAGGGTGAGCCTATCGCAAATACCCACTCCCCTACTTTAAGTGATTTAGATGAACCTAATTTCACAACAGGGAGGTCTTTAGCATCTACTTTTAGTAACGCAACGTCGGTACGCTCATCACTACCAATCAATTCGGCTTTAAGCTCTCTACGGTCCTGAAGCCTAACGAAAATCTCATCTGCATTCTTAACAACATGGTGATTGGTTAACAAAAACCCATCATTTGAAATAATAAACCCTGACCCTAATGAACGAGACTCGCGTTGGCGTGGCCTTTGCCCTTGGCCACCAAAAAAATGTTTTAACAAATCACTATAAGGCTGGTTTTCTGGAAACTCGAAACCTTCAGGCAAGACACTGTGCTGTTGCGCTTTTTGCGTTGTGCTGATATTTACAACGGCTTTATTATTTTTCTCTACTAGGTCCGTGAAGTCAGGCAAACCATTAGCTACAGCATTCGTAAACAACCCCGATAACATAACTATAAAAATAATACTTCGGCTCAAACGTGTATACATAAGTTTTCCTTTTTATAACGATTCAAAATAAATGGGGAGCATTAAATTTTTTTCAAGATTACCGGGTTAATTTTCTGTACTTCAAAAAAACTCTCAATTAATTTTTTAATAAATTGATAACAACCAGCAAAACCAATAAGTGCTAGAACGATAGTCAATAATTCATTATTTAAATTGAATTGTTCGGTTAGGTATTGGCCAACTATTGCAAAGAGAAATAGCGCACATAAGGGTACAAAATATATTAAACCGGTTAGTCCCAAAAACACTTTTTCGCTAATACCAATAACAACTTCATCACCCTCTTTTAGTGGTAACGTTGATTGCATTTTAAGTTGAATTTTTTTGGACCCAAAAAATTTTGATAACGTTGAAGTCGAGCAAGAAGACGCTTCTTTGCAACTTTGGCATGAAGAGCTTTGGGTGGTTTCAACACTAACCCATGAATGGTCTACCGATTGTACGACGGCTATTTCTTCAATCACATCTATTTCCACTTGGTTATATTAGTTTTAAGTGCTTTTACTAGAAAATACTGAAACCTGTTATTAAACAACAAATTATTCACCACGTTATCCTGATAAACCGGAGAGTTAATCAATTACCGTCCAAAGGTAACTAACTGAGGACGTAATGTATTTTCATTAACTATTAACTCATCATCAACGGGCTCTTCTAGGGCTAAATGTTCTTCCTTTTGAGGGTCAAGTGATGCAATAGATTGTTGTTGTGGGGACACGGAGGGCACATTATTTATATTAAAAACAATGACTGCGAAAATGGCCACTGAGGCCGCTATGGCTGCCGTTATATATGTTTTACTGTCTGATTTATTACGTTGGGGGGCTAAAACTGTTGGCTCCGCAACAATTGCCGCCTGAACTTGCTTTAAAAATGATTGTTGATGAACATCTGGTTTTTCACTTAATACTTCTCTAATAAGCGCATAACGATCTAAGGTTTGATTCAGCTCGTGATCACTTTGTATTTCGGCTAATAACTCTTTCATCTCATAATTACTTAATTCATTATCAAGCAGCGATGAGAGTTGTTGTTTATGCGTGTCATTCATTTTTTTTCCTAATCAATAACCTAATTAGAGCAATGGTTTTAGTATTTTATCCACGGCTTCACGAGCCCTAAATATGCGTGACCTAACTGTACCAACCGGACACTTCATCTTTTGTGCAATTTCTTCATAACTCATTCCATCTAGTTCTCGGTAGCTGATCGCATTTCTCAATTCGTCTGGCAGGTCGTTAATGGCCTGTTGAATAGTGCTTCTAATCTCTTCACTAAGTAACAGGTGTTCAGGCGTGTCGCCTTCTTTAAGTTGAAATGCGCCTTCAAAATTTTCTGCATCATTGACATCCACCGTATGATCAGAAGATTTTCGTGCTCTAGAAACAAGGTGATTTTTAGCTGTGTTAACGGCAATACGATATAACCATGTATAAAAAGCACTATCTCCCCTAAAATTCGGCAAAGCTTTATACGTTTTAATAAATGCTTCTTGCGCCACATCCTGAGCCTCACTTGCATCACTAATATACCTGCTCACCAATTGAATAATACGCTGCTGATATTTAATAACTAATCTATCAAACGCCTTCTTATCACCCTCTTTAACAAGAGCGATTAATTGCTGATCATCTTGGTCAGACATACCTGCTCACATAAACTTGTACAGATAACTCTAACGCTTGCCCTAAAGACAGTCGTATTAAGAAGGAGTTCAATTGTTTAGAAGAAAAAAGCAATTTATTAATTATTCCGTGTAAAGTAACAAAGTTTTTCCATTATGACCCTTAAGAGTAAGTCTAATCAAATAAATTAATATGCCTGATCATTCACTTTCTTATGACGTTATCATTATAGGTAGCGGTGCCGCTGGTCTAGGACTTGCCCTTTCATTACCTGACCACCTTCAAGTTGCTATTCTTTCAAAACTAAATATGTCTGAAGGCAGTACTTATTATGCCCAAGGTGGCATCTCAGCCGTTTTAGACAGCGCTGACTCATTACAGTCTCACCGCCTAGATACCATGCGTGCTGGTGCTGGCTTATGCCATAACGATGTTGTTGAATTAGTTGTATCAAACGGTAAAAGCAGTATTGATTGGCTCATGAAGAATAATGTCGCGTTTTCCACTCATAAGAGCACGCAATCAAACAGTCAATTGCACCTTACTAAAGAAGGTGGTCATTCCTATAGGCGTGTTGTTCACGCAGATGATTCAACGGGTAAAGCGGTGCAACTTGCACTAAACGAACAAGTGCTTAATAAGCCGAATATTAAGATTTTTGAACACCATAATGTTATTGATTTAGTCACAGAAACAGACACACTAAGCGGTAAAAAAAGAGTCATCGGTTGTTATGTGCTGGACGCTAAAAAAGATATCGTATTTAGCATGAAAGCACCTTGCATTACGCTTGCAACAGGCGGAGCCAGCAAGGTTTATTTGTATACCAGTAACCCCGATGTTTCAACTGGCGACGGCATTGCTATGGCATGGCGCGCTGGTTGTAAAGTCGCTAACATGGAATTTATGCAGTTTCATCCGACTTGTTTATTTCACCCAGAAGCCAAGTCTTTTTTAATCAGCGAAGCGGTTAGAGGAGAAGGTGGACTTTTATTATTGCCAGACGGCACACGTTTTATGCCAAATTTTGACAAACGTGCAGAACTCGCCCCTCGTGATATTGTTGCCCGTGCGATTGATCATGAAATGAAGCGTTTAGGGGTTTCTTCCTTGTTCTTAGACATTAGCCATCGTACCGCTAAGTTTACAAAATCACACTTCCCCATGCTCCACGAGAGGTGCCTTGATTTCGGTTTTGATATGACCAAAGAACCGTTACCCGTTGTTCCTGCGGCGCATTACACTTGTGGCGGCGTAATGACTGACAAAAACGGACTAACCGACATTACCGGTTTATATGCTATTGGAGAGACTGCTTTCACTGGGTTACATGGTGCTAATAGAATGGCCAGCAACTCTATTCTTGAATGTTTAGTTTTCGCCAAACAGGCCAGTGTTGATATCACTCGTTTCTTAAAAAACACCAAAAAACAGCCCAACATTCCAGCCTGGGACGATTCAAAAGTCATTAATTCAGATGAAGCCATTGTCGTTTCACATAACTGGGCTGAATTGCGCCAGTTCATGTGGGATTACGTGGGTATTGTTCGAACAACCAAACGGTTACAGCGAGCTAAAAATCGTATTGAGCTATTAAAACGAGAGATACAAGAGTATTACGGTAAATTTCATGTAACCAGTGACTTTCTCGAATTAAGGAATCTCGTTACCGCCGCAGAACTTATTATCGATAGTGCGCTTCTACGTAAGGAAAGCCGTGGCTTACATTACACACGAGATTATCCTAACCTAGATGATAAGCACTTTAAAAAAGATACAATCCTTAAACCTTAGGGTTTAGCAGCTGGTTTTTATATACCCTTAACGCAACACGCAGTTTTCTATTCTCCTCGTTAGTCATAGAGTCACTGCTTAATGCCAAATATAAGGTCTTGGTGTCTGACTGGAAATGTAGAAAAATAAGCGGACCTAAGAGTCTTGTGGTTTCTTTAAGACGATACACATGAGGTTTAACATGATTTCTCTCTATCAGCCAATCAGCATTTTCCTTACAGCGTATTTTTTTGACTTGAGCAACATTTAAAGCACCAATGTGAACGGTATGGGAAATCATCAATATGACAAATACGCTCAACATAACTTGGGCTGGAAAAGCCAAGGCATTTAACCAACAAGCCATCAGTGCGAATATAAAGACGCTATAAGCAAACCACCTAATTCTATTCGATGGTTGTATATTTATTTCAAAGGTCGGTACAAATTTTTTCAACGATACGGGCTACGTTTTGATCCTTTGGAATATCACCATAGAGCATGAAACCTAATATTTCAGGGTCTTCAATTTCTAGTAGTTTATTAAAAGCCTCTTTTTCAGCTGCTGAGAGCGCATCATAAGAAGTATCTACAAAACGAGTAAAAAGAACATCAAGCTCCTTCACGCCACGTCGGCAGCGCCAAAGGAGCTTTGATTTATCAGACATTAAGCAATCTTTCGTTCAACTAATAGTTTTTTAATCTCAGCGATGGCTTTTGCTGGGTTCAAACCTTTCGGACAGGTTTCAGTGCAATTCATAATGGTATGGCAACGATACAATTTGAAAGGATCTTCAAGTTCGTCCAAACGCTCACCTGCATTTTCATCACGCGAATCAGCTAACCAACGATAAGCTTGCAGCAAGATAGCTGGACCTAGGTAGCGATCACCATTCCACCAGTAACTTGGGCATGATGTTGAACAGCATGCACAAAGAATACATTCATATAAACCATCAAGTTGTGCGCGGTCTTCTTTTGACTGTAGGCGCTCTTTATCAGGTGGAGGTGGTGTTGTTGATTGAATCCAAGGTTTGATAGAGGCGTATTGAGCATAGAAGTGCGTTAGGTCAGGCACAATGTCTTTTACAACGGGCATATGCGGTAATGGGTAAATCTTAATAGGCCCATCAATATCACCAATATCTTTGGTACAGGCTAAGGTATTTCTACCATTAATATTCATCGAACAAGAGCCACAAATTCCTTCACGGCAAGAACGGCGAAAAGTTAATGTTGAATCAACCTCATCTTTAATTTTGATAATGGCATCCAATACCATTGGGCCACAAGTATCTAGGTCAAGAAAGTATTTATCAACGCGTGGGTTTTCACCGCTATCTGGGTCCCAACGATAAATTTCAACTGCTTGAATATTGGTAGCACCTTCAGGTGCAGGGTAAGTTTTACCCTCTTGTACTACAGAGTTTTTTGGAAGTGTAAATTCAGCCATTTATTTATCCTCGTTAAATCTTAGTAGACACGCTTTTTAGGCGGAACAACATCCACATCATCCGACAATGTATACATATGTACAGGGCGGAACTTAATACTGACCTTATTTTGATCGTCAAACCACATAATTGAATGCTTATGCCATTTATCATCATCACGATCTGGGAAATCCTCACGTGCGTGACCACCACGGCTTTCTTCTCTATTTAAAGCACCTTCAATCGTTACCGCTGCTTGAGACAATAAGTTATCAAGTTCCAGTGTTTCTATTAAATCAGTGTTCCAAATTAGTGAACGATCAGAGATCGACACGTCTTTAAATGATTCTTGAACTTCTCTAAGTTTTTCAACACCTTCTTGCATAGACTCACCTGTTCGAAACACAGCCGCATGCTTTTGCATGGTTCTTTGCATATCTAGGCGAACTTCTGAGGTTCTTTTAGAACCATTTGCATTTCTAAACTTATCTAGGCGAGTTAATGCTTTATCGCAGGCAGTTTTTGCCAAGTCTGGATGATCCGTACCAGGTTTAACCACTTCAGCGGCTCTAATAGCTGCAGAACGACCAAACACTACTAAATCTAATAGTGAGTTTGACCCTAATCTATTCGCACCATGAACAGACACACAAGCAGCCTCACCAATAGCCATCAACCCTTCTACAACTTTATCTGGGTTATCGCCATCAAGAGTAACAACTTCACCTTTATAATTGGTTGGAATACCACCCATGTTGTAATGCACGGTTGGTAGAACAGGAATAGGTTCCTTGCTGACATCTACACCTGCAAATATTTTTGCACTTTCGGCAATACCCGGTAAACGTTCTTCAATAACTTCAGGACCTAAGTGTTCCAGATGAAGGTTAATATGATCCCCATCTGGACCAACGCCACGCCCTTCATTAATTTCAATCGTCATGGAGCGACTCACTACATCGCGAGAGGCTAAATCTTTAGCGTTCGGCGCATAACGCTCCATAAAGCGCTCACCCTTAGAATTAGTTAAATAGCCACCTTCACCACGCACACCTTCAGTAATCAAACAACCTGAGCCGTATATACCTGTGGGATGGAATTGAACAAATTCCATATCTTGTAGAGGCAAGCCAGCTCTTAACGCCATAGCATTACCATCACCAGTGCAGGTGTGCGCAGAGGTGCAAGAGAAGTATGAACGCCCGTACCCACCGGTTGCCATGACAGCCATGTGTGAACGGAACAGATGAAGCGTACCGTCGTCCATTTTAAGTGCTAATACACCACGACATACACCGTCGTCATCCATAATTAAATCAAGCGCAAAGTACTCAATGAAGAACTCTGCATCATGTTTTAAAGATTGTTGATATAGCGTATGAAGGATTGCATGACCTGTTCGGTCAGCCGCTGCACAAGTACGTTGTGCAGTCCCTTCACCATAATTAGTGGTCATCCCACCGAAAGGACGCTGATAGATTTTGCCTTCTTCTGTACGAGAAAATGGCACACCATAATGTTCAAGCTCAACAATTGCAGGAATCGCTTCACGACACATATACTCAATAGCATCTTGGTCACCCAACCAATCAGACCCTTTGACGGTGTCATACATATGCCAGCGCCAATCATCTTTACCCATATTACCTAACGCTGCACTAATACCACCTTGCGCAGCAACAGTATGACTACGCGTAGGAAAAACTTTAGTAATACACGCTGTTTTTAAGCCTTTTTGCGCCATCCCAAAGGTTGCACGTAAACCAGCACCGCCAGCACCGACCACCACAACATCGTACTTGTGTTCGGTTATTTTATAATCTTCAATACTCATACAGCTCTAGCCTCCCACAGCAATGCGTACCACAGCAATAATGCTTGCAGCGGCCAATAAAAATAATAATAAGTTAGTCCCCATAATGGCGGCAATTCGTACAGCCTTAGCACCAATATAGTCCTCGTAAATAACTTGCATACCCAATGCGGCATGATAGAAAGCAGCAACAACTAAACTAACAATCAAAGCAGCAGACCAAGGCGTGCCAATACAGTCTACAACGGTTGTGTAATCAGCCATGCTGAGTACAGCCACTTTAAACGCAAACCAAATTGTTAATGGAATAAGGGCAACGGCCGTTACACGTTGAGCCCACCAGTGGTGTAAACCGTCTTTTGCTGAACCTAGGCCTTTAGCCTGGCCAAGTGGTGATCTTAAACTCATGTTATGCTCCCGCTCCAGATGAAAAGGCAACAATCCAAACAACAATTGTTAAGAAAGCAGATAACCCTAAGACAATATAAGACGTTTTTTCAACGTCAGCTTTTTCAAAACAATAACCAGCATCCCAAACCAAGTGCCTAATGCCGTTTGATAAATGAAAAAACAAAGCAAATGTCCAACCAAACAAAACCAATCGCCCTATAAAACTCCCCATAAACTGTTGTGCAGAGATAAACGATTCTTCACCGCCGGCTAACGCCATTAACCACCAAACTAGAACAAGAGTCCCAAGCGTTAAAAAAGCCCCTGTACCGCGATGAACGATTGAAAGCAATGCTGATAATGGCAACCTGTAAACATCTAGGTGCGGTGATAGTGGTCTGTTATTACTACTCATGTAAACCCTCTTGATGATGTAAAAAATATATTAAAAATCAATGCATCTTCCGTTCTTTTCCCAATCCCCGTAGCGAGTTGGTTCTGGACCAGAACGACCATTGATTTCTTTTGTTAATTCCGGTGTAGGCTTATTGTCTTTTTCAGCATTATTTTTTTTTAATTGCTCTGCTGGTTCCAGTTCTTTGCGCATTAAAACACCTCAATTCAGAAGCTCGTTAGATTAAAACATCAGTCATTTATATTCAAGGATATACTGACGGTTTTTGTGCCGCAACATAATTTTTTAACGTTACAATATGTCTCTCATGAATTGTAAGTCTAAGCATATGAATACAACTACCCTATATGACCTTTCAAGTAGTAAGAAAATTATTGCTTTTTCAGGAGAGGATGCAGCTCATTTTTTACAAGGCCAAACAACTTGTGACGTATTGGCTTTAAAAAACTCTGACGCTGTTTTTGGAGCCGTATGTAACCCAAAAGGCAGAGTAATTACATTATTTCACCTAATAAAACACGACGAAACCTATTACATGGTTTTATCTAGTGATATGGCCTCAATTATTATCAAACGTATGAAAATGTTTGTATTTCGATCAAAGGTTGAGATTACTGACGCATCAAATGACTACAAAGTATTTGGCATAAACCAGCCTCTCCCTCCAGCAATGAGCAGCTTATTAGCGCCTTTAAAAAGCATTAAATATCAATCTGATAGCGAGCTTTCCTTATTAATCGTTGCAACCCAACAATACACGACTGCTAAGACAGACCCATCAATAGCATTACAGAGCAACGAGACAGATTGGCAGCTACTATTGATTAATGAATGCATTCCAGAAATAACAACAGAGACAAGCGAGTTATTTATCCCACAAATGTTAAATATGGACCTTTTGAATGGAATTAATTTTCAAAAAGGCTGTTATACGGGGCAGGAAGTTGTCGCTAGAATGCATTATAAAGGCACCGTTAAAAGGCGGTTGGTTCAATTTCACACAGAAAAAGATCGCGCCGCAGGTGAAAGCATCCATTGTCCTGACGACCCTAACAGTGTTGGGACTATATTAAATTCACTTAATATAGGTGGTGAAACCAACACCGGACTAGTCGTCCTTAAAACATCGTTTATTAATGATGAAGCACTGCAGTTAGATGATAAAAGTGAGCTAACTCTACATAAACCAACTTACGGCTTAGGGGAATAAAGTTTGCAATAATGTAGTGCGTAACGATAAGAGGCTATATTTACAAGCTGCTTTTTATCAACCCTGATACCAGACGATCAAAATCAGCCAGAGCATCGTGACTAAAAAACTCGTTAATTTATAAATTAACGAGTTTTTTCACATCATAAATCATGTCTTCTGTCGTTGATGACTGAGTTGCTAATAACTTTGCCTCACCCTTTGAATCAAAAACAAAAACCGCTCCACTGTGCGAAACCTCGTAATTGCCTTGGGCATCAGAGTCACCATAACCAAACGTCACACGGTATTTTTTTGTCATTTCTTTAACCGCTGATTCATCGCCACGAAGCCCAATAAACGCTGGGCCAAAAATATCCGTATATTTTTTAAGTTTTTCTACCGTGTCGCGCTTAGGGTCAACCGAGACAAATAAAACTTTCATCGAAGAGCCCTCAGGGTCAACGTCGGCTAACACCTGTGATAGTTGGTGCATGGTCGTTGGACAGATTCCTGGACAATTGGTAAAACCAAAAAATAACGCTACTGTGTAACCATGGTAATCACTTGCTGTCACCACCTTATTATCTTCATCAATAAGTTCAAAACTAAGGTCTGGTATTAAACCACTGACATTAGTTAAACGTGTCGGCTCGTCTTCAGCACATGCTGATAATGTGATAAGGATAGCTATAGCGGCAATGGACTTAATTTTTTTCATAATTTTCATTTTTTTGATAATTCAAACGGCGACGTAATACTAAAACAAGCCCTAAAACACTCATCATGCTAGCTGGAATCCACGTAATAATACCACCATAAATTTGATCAGCTATAGGGCTAATGGGCCATGCACGGCCACACACATCATATACATCATAAATAACATCGGTACTAAAGGTTAAATAAGCCCCTAATAATTGTTGAGGAACAACAACGACGAACATCATGATGATACGCGTTTTAAACCCCTTCCCTTCCCCACGCCATTCGGGGCCTAATACCAACCACCAAAATAAAAAGCCATCAAGAAGCATCGACCAGTTCATTACATAATACAACTTCTTACTGAGCATCGCTATAAAGTGAATGTCGGGTATTAGCCACAAATAAATTAAACCAACAAACAAAATAGGGGCTAACACAGGGTGTTGAATAAGGTGGTATAGACGCTCACAAGGCCACCTAATAAGTGTTGGCACAGACGACCAGCACGGCCAGTAATTCGGCAAGCCTTTACGCACAATTTCCACAGCACCCAGAACCATTAACATGGGTGCTAAATGATGCAAAACTAAATGCTGGAAACGATGCACCCAAAACATATACTGAGACAGGTAATCAATGTAGGTATGAGAAACAATATATATTGAGAACAAACCAATATAAAAACTGACTGCCTGCCAATACGTTTTAGCCGTTCTATCCACCCTCTTAATCGCCATAAAACCACGCGTATATAACCAAAAGAGCAATAAGAATGACACCATTAAGACAGGTGAAAACTCCCATGGTTTAAGGAAATCAAGTAAATGCATTGAAATGAATATTGTAAAAAAGCAAGATTATAACAAAGGTGTTACCCGGTACTGCATTAGCTTCATAAATATTCATTGCACAACAATTAAATTAATAATGATCTAGATCAAGAAAGTATTAATATTTAGAGATAGAGACTTAGATTAGTTCATACTTATTACTGAGATATCAGCCAATAATTTAAAAAGGAATTCAAATGATACTTAAACACCTTACCGGTAAATTCATACGATCAGATAAAGAATGGATTAAGATCCGTGATAGAAAAATCAGTATTGCTGAGTGCTTTTATAAATATATCCTTTTATTGACAGCAATCCCTGCAGTATCTGCTTTTATTGGTGCTGCAGTAATTGGCTGGGATATTGGCGACAGAAATTTTAGATTCACTTATCAAAGCACCATTCCACTTGCCGTCGCTTTCTATTTGGCTTGCATAATTGGCACCGCGATTATAGGTAAAGCAATCCATTGGATGGCAGCAACATATGGGGCAAGTAAAGATCTATCGACCTGTATGTTATTAAGCATTACGATACTTTCACCTTTCTTCCTGAGTGGTATTTTTGCCAGCGCACCCATCCCTTGGCTTATTTTTATTATGGGGCTTATCGCCATTGCTTATGCCGTTTATCTTTTATACACCGGCATTCCCATTGTAATGGGCATTAATCAAGAAAGAGGTTTTCTATTTGCCAGTGCTGTCCTTACTATCGGTTTAGTAACCATCGTTGGAATTTTAGTTGCGACAGTTAGTCTTTGGGCAATGGGCCTAGCACCAATCCATGCCTAAGAAATACACCTTAGAAATCGAGTAAAACGGTTAGTTTTCTAATTTCATATGAGGGAATAAAATTACATCCCTGATTGAAGCCGAATCAGTTAAAAACATAACCAAACGGTCTATACCAATTCCTTCACCTGCGGTTGGGGGCATACCCACTTCTAGTGCACGAATGTAATCTGCGTCGTAATGCATAGCCTCATCATCACCTGCTTCCTTATCTTCTACTTGCTGTTTAAAACGTTCAGCTTGGTCTTCTGAATCATTAAGCTCTGAAAAGCCATTAGCTACTTCACGCCCGCCAACAAAAAACTCGAACCGATCGGTTACAAACGGGTCTTTGTCGCTTCTACGGGCAAGCGGTGACACTTCTGTTGGGTACTCAGTAATAAACGTTGGTTCATGAAGCTTCTCTTCAACCGTTTTTTCAAATATCTCAATTTGAATTTTCCCTAGTCCATAACTGTCTTCAACTGGAATTTTTAAGCGTTTAGTCACTTCTAATGCAGCTTCTTTTGTTGCCAAGTTTTCCCGAGTTATATCGTTGTTATAATGCAAAATAGACTCAATAACCGACATACGCCTAAAAGGCTTACCTAAGTCATAATCCTCACCTTGATAATGAACGATATTGGTTCCAAGAACACGTTCTGTCAGTGAACGAAGCATATCTTCAGTTAAATCCATCATATCTTTGTAATCTGAGAACGCCTGATAAAACTCAAGCATTGTAAACTCAGGATTATGACGTGTTGAAAGTCCCTCATTTCTAAAGCTACGATTAATCTCAAAAACTCGTTCAAAACCACCAACGACTAAGCGTTTTAGATACAATTCAGGGGCAATACGTAAAAACAACTCCATATCCAAGGCATTGTGATGCGTTGCAAATGGTTTAGCCGTTGCACCACCTGGAATGACATGCATCATTGGGGTTTCAACTTCCATAAAGTTATGATCAACGAGGTATTGACGAATATAACTAACCACTTTACTACGTGTTTGAAATACCTTTCGTGACTCTTCGTTCATAATCAAGTCAACATACCGCTGGCGATAACGTTGTTCTTGATCTGTGAGCCCATGAAATTTTTCAGGTAAGGGCTGTAAAGACTTTGTTAGCAATCTAATTGATGCAACGCGAACTGATAACTCACCCGTTTTGGTTTTAAATAAAACGCCTTCAACCGCTAGAATGTCACCGATATCCCAACTTTTAAATGTTTGATAATGCCCTTCAGGCAGGCTGTCTCGTTGAACGAATAGTTGCATACGCCCAGTCATATCTTGTATGTGAGCAAAGCTCGCTTTACCCATAACGCGTTTACCCATTAAGCGGCCAGCTAAAGAAACGTTAACTGCTTTAGTTTCTAATGTTTCTTTATCAAATTGATCATAGTCGGCTTGTAAGCTTTCAGCATAGTGTTGGCGCTTAAAATCATTAGGGTAAGCATTGCCTGATTTTTTTATCTCAGCGAGTTTTTCACGACGAACCGCAATTAATTTATTCTCATCGTGCTCTGGGTTATTGTTCTTTTGTTCACTCATCACTTAAATTCCACTTTTTAGACTGGCTTCAATAAATTGGTCTAACGACCCATCGAGGACTGCTTGTGTATTGCCAGTTTCGACACCTGTACGTAAATCTTTAATTCTTGATTGGTCTAATACATAAGACCTAATCTGGCTTCCCCAGCCAATATCTGATTTGCTTTCTTCTTGCTCTTGTTGATCAGCCATTTTCTTTTGCATTTCTAGCTCATACAGCTTAGCTTTTAATTGCTTCATTGCTGTGGCTTTATTTTTATGCTGCGATCGATCATTTTGACATTGAACAACCGTATTGGTCGGTTCATGTGTAATGCGTACAGCAGACTCTGTTTTGTTAACATGCTGCCCACCTGCCCCACTGGCCCTATACACATCAATTCTCAAATCAGCTGGATTGATATCAATATCAATATCATCATCAATTTCTGGTGATACAAAAACAGCAGCAAAAGATGTATGACGACGGTTACCTGAATCAAATGGTGATTTCCGCACTAATCGATGCACACCAATTTCAGTCTTTAACCAACCGAATACATAATCTCCTTGAATAGACACTGTTGCACTTTTAATACCGGCCACATCACCAGCTGAAATCTCGATGATATCTGTCTTAAAATCATGTTGCTCCGCCCACCGCAGGTACATACGCAAAATCATTTCAGCCCAATCTTGGGCCTCTGTGCCACCTGAGCCTGCTTGAATATCTAAGAAAGCATTATTTGCATCCATCTCACCTGCAAACATGCGTTGAAATTCAAGTGCCGCTACTTTTTTTTCAAAAGATAATAAGTCTTCTTCTATTGTCGCGACTGTCTCATCATCATCTTCGTCAACAGCCATTTCCAACAGATCACTTGCATCTGCTAACGCGCTAGTTAATTCATTAATAGTATTGACAACAAGTTCTAGTTGGCCACGTTCCTTACCCAATGTTTGTGCTCGATCAGGATCATTCCATACGTCAGGGTCTTCTAATTCGCGTAAAACCTCGGTTAAACGCTCGTCTTTTGTTTCGAAGTCAAAGGTACCCCCTAAGCGATAAAGTACGCTCTTTTAGGTCACTAATCTTATTAATGATTGGGTTAAGCTCACGCATGGCTAAAAGTTACTAAAGGTGGTTATTCGGTTGTTACCGGTTCTTCTGACCCTTGTAACAAAGCATCTAACGTATGCCATGGTAATGTTGCACATTTAACACGTGCAGGATATTCACAGACACCTGCTAATACGGCTAGTTTTCCAAGCTCGTCCATTTCAACATGCTCACCCGTTGCCATTTTATGGAACAATGAAAATAGGTGTTGAGCTTCTTCTTCGGTTTGCCCTTTAACGATATCTGTCATCAATGATGCGGAGGCTGTTGAAATTGCGCAACCTTGACCCTGAAAGCTAGCATCACTAATTTTACCGTCTGAAAATTTTATAAAAAGCGTTAATCGGTCTCCACATAATGGATTAAAGCCGTCTATTTGACGATCTGCATCGTCCATCGCGCGGAAATTTCTTGGGTTTCTATTATGATCAAAAATAACTTCTTGATATAGATCTCTTAAATCATCCAACATTAGCCAAACATCTCTATTAAGTTTTCAATTCCAGCCATCAAAGCATCGACTTCTTGATGCGTATTATACATTGCAAATGAAGCTCTCGCAGTGGCAGGCACTCCAAAAAAATCCATCACAGGCATTGCACAATGATGCCCTGCTCTAACTGCAATACCTTGATGATCCATCATCGTACCAATATCATGCGGGTGGATACCGTCTAAAACGAACGACATAATCGCTCCTTTTTCTTTAGCCGTACCAATAACTCTTAATTTATCAATACGTTTAGCTTGTACTACAGCATAGTTTAATAATGCATTTTCATGCGCTGCTATCTCATCAACCCCAATGCTGTTTACATAGTCTATTGCTGCGCCTAAACCAATCGTTCCAGCAATGTTTGGTGTTCCCGCTTCAAACTTATACGGTACTTTGTTATAGACCGTCTTATCAAATGTAACAACACTGATCATGTCACCACCACCTTGATAAGGCGCCATTTGTTCAAGTTGCTCCATTTTTCCATACAGAGCACCAATACCGGTTGGTGCGTACAATTTATGCCCAGAAAACACATAAAATTCACAATCAAGCGCCTGCACATCAACTGAAATATGAGGAATTGCTTGAGCGCCATCCACAAGAACAGGAACATCATGCTGATGAAGCTGGTCGATTAGTTGCTTAATTGGGTTAATTGTTCCCAACGCATTGGACATGTGCGATATAGCCGCAAACTTAGTTTTGTTGCTTATCAATGCTTCAAACTCTTCCAGCATCAGCTCACCATGCTCATTAATTGGTGCCACCTTTAAGCTAGCCCCTGTTTTTTTGCATAACATCTGCCAAGGAACAATATTGGAATGGTGCTCCATCGCGGTGATCAATATTTCATCGCCTTGTTTAATTGTTTCTGCTAAGCCATTGGCGACTAAGTTAATAGCTTCTGTCGCCCCACGGGTGAAAACAATTTCTTTTTCTGATGCTGCATTCAAAAACTGTTGAACAGTTTTACGCGCATTCTCATACGATAAAGTAGCCCGTTCACTTAATGTATGAACACCTCGATGGATATTAGCATTATCGTTTTCATAATAGTTAACGATACTGTCTATCACCTGCTTAGGTTTTTGGCTTGTCGCTGCATTATCAAGGTATACCAATGGTTTACCCCGAACTTGCTGATCTAAGACAGGAAAGTCCTGACGGATTTTATCAACATCATACGCGGCTAAATTTTCTACTGATTGATTCATAACCACTCTTTTTTCATACCGGCCTGTGGGAAGCGTTTAAGCAAGTTTGCTAACAAGGCCATTCTTAATGGTTCAAAACTAACTCGCT
This sequence comes from Cycloclasticus zancles 78-ME, assembly GCF_000442595.1. Classification (NCBI taxonomy): domain Bacteria; kingdom Pseudomonadati; phylum Pseudomonadota; class Gammaproteobacteria; order Thiotrichales; family Piscirickettsiaceae; genus Cycloclasticus; species Cycloclasticus zancles. The sequence continues at coordinate 1,546,607 of NC_021917.1, forward strand.
CAATCATTTCGTTGGCAAACGCGAAGGTCAACATATTTTTTGCAGTTTGGTTGTCAACGCCCCTAGACTGCAAATAGAAAACAGCTGCATCATCAAGCTGACCAACCGTTACACCATGAGCACATTTAACGTCATCAGCATAAATTTCCAATTGTGGCTTGGTGTCAACTTCGGCACGATCGGATAACAATAAATTTCTGTTATTCATTGCTGCATCAGTTTTTTGAGCATCTTGCGCAACAATAATACGCCCTTGGAAAACACCCGTTGAATGGTCGCCTAAAATTCCTTTATAGAACTCATTACTAACAGCGTGCGGCTGTGCATGATTTAAGCGCGTATGTTGATCCATATGCTGACGATCTTGTCCAACATATAAACCATCCATAGTACAGTCAGAGGCTTCTCCTAGGGTTGCATGAGCCTCCGTGCGCGAGATACTTGCACCAAAAGTGTAACTGTTCTGATTAAATATTGCATTTTTCTCAAGCCGTGAATAAACACCACCAATATGATAGGCGCTTGTAGATTCAGATTGTAAACGGTGGTGTGATAAGTTTGCATTCGGCTCAACAACCACTTCGCTGACAACGTTTGTAAGATAACAGCTGTCATCAACTGCATGATAGGTTTCAATGATTTGTGCTTTTGATGATGCTTGAGCAAGTATTAAGTTTCTTGTATTACTCAGTGTTAATGCGCCTTGTTTTGATGAGATAAACGCTACCTGAATCGGTTTATCGACCACCGTGTTTTCCTCAATACAAATCAACGCACCATCAGAAAAAAGAGCGGTATTAAAATTAATGAACCCTAACGCTGGTGTTTCTACTACAGAATCCAATAATGACTTAATAAGCGCTTCGTTATCGACTAGGCCATCACTCAAAGCGGAAACAATCACACCATTCGGTATATCCTTAAGCGAAGAAAGCTCAGCTTGATAAAAGCCGTCAACAAACACGATGTGATGGCAGTCATCTAACAAGACACTATCGACAAATGCAGAATCGACCTGTCCAGCGACATCGGGCAGTGTAAATTGATTCTTTTCTATCGGCGTAATATTCGTATATCGCCACTCTTCTTCACGAAACGTTGGAAAACCACTAGCAGAAAATTGCTCTGCCGCTTGTTTACGTAGATTAGCTAACCAATCAAACCCTTCACCAAGAAGCTGTTTTTTTTGATCTAGCACTAAGCCAGTGTAATGAGTATTTGGTAAATGCGTAACAGACATAATTAACTCGCTAATTTTTCGTCAACCCAAGCATAGCCTTGCTTTTCAAGTTCTAATGCTAGTTCTGGACCACCTGACTTAACGACTTGTCCATGAGCTAATACATGAACGTAATCAGGTTTAATATAATCTAGCAAACGCTGGTAATGAGTCACTAAAACAAATGAACGTTCAGGGTTACGTAGGCGGTTAACGCCTTTAGCAACGACTTGAAGCGCATCAATATCTAAACCAGAATCTGTTTCATCTAACAAACATAATGACGGCTCTAATACTGACATCTGAAGAATTTCATTACGCTTTTTCTCGCCACCAGAGAACCCTTCATTAACGGCGCGGTATAGAAACTTTTCATCCATATCGAGCTCTTTCATTTTTCCTTTTACCATGGAAATAAAATCCATCGCATCAAGCTCTGGTAAGCCGTTAAATTTACGCACACCATTAAGTGCAGCCTTTAGGAAATAAATATTGCTCACGCCTGGGACTTCTACCGGGTATTGAAAAGCCAGAAATACGCCTGCCCAAGCACGCTCTTCTACACTCATTTCAAACAAGTCTTTACCGTTAAATAATACACGGCCTTCGGTTATTTCATAGCCTTCTCGACCAGAGAGCACGTATGACAAGGTACTTTTACCAGAGCCATTTGGACCCATAATCGCATGTACTTCACCAGCGCCAATTTCTAAATTAATACCTTTAAGAATTTCTTTTCCTTCTACACTGACGTGTAAATTTTCAACCTTTAACATATCTTTATTCCTTAACTATTTTATTTATTAACCAACACTGCCTTCAAGACTAATGCCAAGTAGGGCCTGCGCTTCAACCGCAAACTCCATCGGTAATTCTTTAAACACTTCTTTACAAAATCCGTTCACAATCATCGAGACAGCATCTTCGGCAGAAATGCCTCGTTGCATGCAATAAAATAATTGGTCTTCACTGATCTTAGAGGTCGACGCCTCATGTTCGATGGTCGCAGTAGGGTTTTTTGTTTCTATATACGGAAAGGTGTGCGCGCCACATTGGTCACCCATTAACAACGAGTCACATTGTGTATAGTTTCGAGCATTTTCAGCACCTCGACCTACTTTAACAAGACCACGATACGTATTTTGCCCATGCCCCGCCGAAATACCTTTTGAGATAATTGTACTACTCGTATTCTTTCCTTGGTGGATCATTTTTGTGCCGGTATCTGCTTGTTGGTAATTATTTGTCAACGCAACTGAATAAAACTCGCCAACAGAATTATCACCCTTCAAGATAACACTGGGGTATTTCCACGTAATCGCGGAACCTGTTTCAACTTGTGTCCAAGACACTTTGGCATTGTCTTCACGACAATCAGCGCGTTTTGTTACAAAATTATAAATACCACCAAGGCCGTTCTCATCACCCGGATACCAATTTTGAACAGTTGAATATTTAATTTCAGCATCTTTCAAAACCACCAATTCAACCACTGCTGCGTGCAATTGGTTTTCATCGCGCATAGGCGCTGTACAACCTTCTAGGTAACTGACATGGCTACCTTCATCTGCGACAATTAAGGTTCGCTCAAACTGTCCGGTATTAGCCGCATTAATTCTAAAGTAAGTAGACAGTTCCATTGGACAGCGAACGCCCTTAGGAATGTATACAAATGAGCCATCACTAAACACCGCAGCATTCAACGCTGCATAAAAATTATCATACTGTGAAACCACAGTGCCTAAGTACTGTTTAATCAACTCTGGGTGGTCTTTAACCGCTTCTGAGAATGAACAAAATATAACACCCGCTTCAGCTAGTTTATCTTTAAACGTGGTCGCGACAGATACGCTATCGAACACAGCATCAACGGCCACACCGGCAAGACGCATTTGCTCTTCCAGTGGAATTCCTAATTTGTTATAGGTACTGATAAGTTCAGGGTCCACCTCATCTAAACTCTTAGGCCCATCTTCCATACTTTTTGGCGCTGAGTAATAGCTGATATCCTGAAAATCTATTTTAGGAAATTCAACAAACGCCCACTCGGGGTGCTCCATTGTTAGCCAATGTCGATATGCTTCTAATCGCCATTCCAGCAGAAACTCAGGCTCTTCCTTTTTTGCTGACAAGGCTCTGATAACATCTTCATTTAGGCCTGGCGGAAAAGAATCTGATTCAATATCCGTCACAAAACCATCTTTGTACGCTTGACCTATCCTATCTTTTAAATTTTCATTAGATGCTGACATCTAGCTCTCCACTTTTAAATCACTTGTTTTGACCATTTCTGGCACACTAAAATTAACTGTTTGCTGCCTAACCGGGGTAATCATATCTGCCAGACTAACCGCCTCAATAGCGGTATAGACGGCTCTGTTTATTAAATGCCAATTACCCTTAACTTCGCACGAGGCTTCCTGTTCACATAGACCTGAAATCGTACTGCATTCAGTCATACTAATTGGGCCTTCTATCGCGGTAATTATGTCAGCCACGTTTGTTTCACTGGGGGAGTTTACTAATGCGTAACCACCTTTAGATCCACGGTGAGAGACTAAAATGTTATTTTTTGTTAACAATTTAAGAATCTTACTCACGGTGGGTAACGCAACACCTGTTGCATTGGTTAAGTCAGAAGCAGCATGAAGCGCATCTGGATGATGAGCAATATGCGTCAAAATAACGCTCGCGTAATCTGTAAGTTTACTGACTCTTAACATAATAACCTCATATATAGGACTATTTTAGTACTATATAGGTTCAATGTACACCTAAAATCTTAAGTCTGAGCCAGTTATGCACCTAAAAACAACAAGCTAGCGCCCTGTTTTTTAATTATTGAAATCAGTTAAATTCTAAAACTAAACGTGCCAAATGATAAACCTTACGTTGCTGACCCTAATTTAATACGCAACGTTTCACCGGCAAACTCCACAACATCGCCTGAAACAATTTTTTTACGTTTCCTTGTTTCTATCTCACCATTTAACAAGACCAACCCTTCACTGATGACCAATTTTGCCTCGCCACCACTGGCAACCAGATTTTCAAACTTCAACACTTTATACAACTCTACTGGTTCCTTTGGAATTTCAACGTCAATCATAATTATTATTAACTCTTTATGGGCAAAATGTTTTTGCTTTTTCGTCTGGCAAATCATAATACTGATACAAACAAATCATGGCAGGTTCATTTGAAGCCTCGACGTTCATACTTTGAAGCAATTCTTGCTACAGCCCCACGCGATCACTGCTCCCTGCATAGCGTGCCGTTGCATTACGTTTTGTAAGCCATAAACCATTTGCATTAAAACTATACACCGGTAGTAAATCATTACGCTGAGATGCCCATCGCTGTTAAAGCAAAATACTTTGCAATTGATAGATCTTCACAATCACCGGCCTTAGTCACCAGAGTTTGTAAAGGTGTTGCCCAATAGTCTTGCTTTCCCCAGTGATAAATATCATAAACAAACTCAACTTTGTTAACAAAATCATTAACTGCATTCAATTTATCAATATCTGGCTTTTTAGCCCCTTGCTCTATCAGCGTTTTCCATGCCTCAATACGCTGTCGAGTTTCAGGGTTAATTCCATCTATTGAATGAGGGTTTTTCGGTGCACCAGCACAAGCTATTAGTGAATTAATAACTACTATGACGAAGAAATGTTTAAAAATAGCTTTCATCAATTAATGACTGAGTATTTCCATAATTTTGGCCAACTCAAAATCTTTTTTTGATAACCCGCCTACTTCATGTGTTATCAAATTCACATTAACTGTTTTATAAACATTAAACCACTCCGGATGATGACCAAGTTTCTCAGCATAAAGAGCCACCTTTGTCATAAAGCCAAACGCCTCGATAAAATTTGAGAAGGTAAATGTCTTAGCCAACTTTCCACTCTTCAAGATCCAATGAACAGATGTAAGCTGATTTAAAAGAGCAAGCTCCCCGTCAATTTCTAACTTTGAATATTGTTCAACCATCTGATCCTCCGAATTTGTGATACATCATTAGCAAAAGATCTAAATATGATTCAAATAATTAGGAGCTAAACAAAGGCCGTTAATCATTTTCTTCTCTACTGCTAAACGCATTTAAAATTGCTTCACTTCTTCTAGATGCCTAACTAATAATTGCACCCTTGAGCGCCCCATATAGGTGTTAACATCTAATTGATAAGCAACAACCACCTCATTTAAACCAATAATACTGCCTGGATTATCTACATTAAAATAAATCGCGTCTATCACTCTGTTGTTACTTAACGTCTCAAAAGATAACTTCACGTGTTTTTGTGACAAAATTCGCGCTTGCTTTACCTTAAAACGACCAACAAAAACCGGTTCCGGAAAGTTTTGACCCCAAGGTCCAGCTTGTCGAAGTGTTTCAGCAAATGTTAAATTAATATCGTTATCAGGCACCTCTCCGTCTACTAATAACACATCATCAGGCAATTCATTATTAAGACGTTTTTTAACGGCTACATTAAATGCCTCGATAAATAGGCTTAAATTATTTTCATCAATCGTCATCCCTGCCGCCATTGCATGACCACCGAATTTTTTTAATAACCCAGGGTGTAAACTAGCCACATCGTCTAGCGTATCTCTTATGTGTAAACCGGGGATCGAACGTGCTGAGCCTTTTACATCTTCACCATCACCCTTTGCGAAAGCAATCACTGGTCGATTAAGTTTTTCTTTAATTCGCGATGCCAGTATACCTATCACACCTTGATGCCAGTATTCATCGAACAAACAAACACCCCATTGATCATGTTGATGCTGACTTGGTTTTAACGAAGCCAAAATCTTGTATGCATCTTGTTTCATATCCTCTTCAATTGAACGACGCTCTATATTCAACATGTCCAATTGCTCAGCCATATCGCGTGCCTCTTGTTCACTATCGGTGAGCAAGCATTGAATACCGAGAGACATATCATCAAGTCGCCCGGCGGCATTTAACCGTGGACCAATAGCAAAACCTAAATCACTAGAAACAACACGCTCTGGTTCACGCTTAGCAATATTAAGTAAGGCAATAATCCCTGGAACGCATTTTTTTGCTTGTATCCTAAGCAAGCCTTGATAGACCAATTTACGGTTAAGCTCATCTAGGGGTACCACATCTGCCACCGTACCAAGCGCTACAATATCGAGTAGGTTTGCAAGATTAGGCACTGGTTGCTTATCAAACACACCTTCAATTTTTAAGGCGGCTCTCAGTGCCAATAAAACATAAAAGATGACGCCAACACCCGCTAAGGATTTACTAGGAAACTCATCACCCTGTAGTTGTGGATTAACGATTGCATCTGCATTTGGTAGTGTTTTAGGTGGTAAATGATGATCGGTAACAATGACTTGGCAGCCTTTCTTGATAGCATGCGCAACCCCTTCCACACTAGAAATACCGTTATCTACCGTGATTAATAAATCTGGCTTTAACTCTAGTGCAACATCAACAATTTCAGGCGTTAGGCCATAACCAAATTTAAAGCGGTCGGGTACAACAAAGTCTAAATTAGTTGCACCCAACATCCGTAAACCTCTAATAGCTACCGCACACGAAGTGGCACCATCCGCATCAAAATCAGCCACAATGAGTATTTTTTGATCTGTTTTAATTGCCGTCTTAATAAGGCTGACAGCTTTATCAATACCTGAAAGGCGTTGATAATTCGGTAAGTTCTTTAATGTACGGTCAAGTTGTTGCTCATGGGTAACCCCACGATTTAAGTACACTTGCCGTAAAACAGGATGTAAATCTGGCAAAGCGTCTGAATCATGGCCAGTTGACTCACGATGTTTTATAACAATAGATGAGCTTGCTAATTCGGTTTCGCCCGCCATTACGGCATTATAACTTGTCTAAAATAGCCGCTTTAACAGCATCCAATGACGCCTCAATGGCGTTAGAATTTACCGCGCACTGCGCGATGGCCGTATCGGGGTCTTTCAGCCCATGTCCAGTTAAGGTACAAACAACCGTACTGCCCTCAGGGATTTTGCCGTTTTTTATATCACGAATAGCACCGCCAACAGAAGCAGCAGACGCAGGTTCACAGAAAATCCCTTCTTTTTCAGTGAGTAACTTTTGTGTTGCAAGAATTTCTTCATCAGTCAGCAAGTCAAACCAACCACCTGATTCCTTTTGTGCCGCCCACGCTTGATCCCAAGATTGTGGTCGCCCAATACGAATTGCTGTTGCTACTGTTTCTGGTTCATCAATCATTTCACCTTTTAAGAAAGGAGCTGCGCCAGCTGCTTGATAGCCCACCATCACAGGGCGCTTAGCGGTTGCATATTGCGTACGATCATATTCGCAACCACCTTCACAAAATGCACATGAATCGGTTACGTGCTCACCGGCTGGTTGTGCCATTTCACTATACCCAATCCAGTGAGCTGTAATGTTTCCAGCGTTACCGACGGGTAAACAATGATAATCTGGCGCTTTACCTAAGGCCTCAACAATTTCGTAGGAGGCAGTTTTTTGGCCTTGCAAACGATAAGGGTTAATAGAGTTAACAATGGTTACAGGCGCGTGCTCTGCAACCTCTTTAACCAATTGCATCCCATGATCAAAGTTACCTTTAATTTGTATTATTTCTGCGCCGTGAATCATTGCTTGCGCCAATTTACCTAACGCAATTTTTCCTTCAGGAATTAATACAAAGGCTTTAATACCTGCACGAGCAGCATAGGCCGCTGCTGATGCCGAGGTATTACCTGTAGATGCACAAATAATAGCCTTACTACCCTCTTCGACTGCTTTTGTTACCGCCATCGTCATGCCACGGTCTTTAAAAGAACCCGTTGGGTTCAAGCCTTCATACTTAACATAAATATCGACATTTTTACCAATCAACGCCGGAATATTCTGCAATTGAATAAGCGGCGTATTCCCTTCACCTAAACTAATCAAGCGTGTGCTGTCAGACACTGGCAACACAGTTTTAAATTTGTCTATTAGACCGATATAACGATTTCCTGTTGGCATAGTCATTCCTATTGTAACGATTCGACACGAATACGAACCGCTGGTTGATTGATTGAATCAAGTGATTCAATTTCTGTTAACGCGTTGATCAGTGATTTTTCAACAACGCTATCTGTCAGTAAAATTACTTGAGCCTTATCACCATGTTGCTCTGGCTCTTTTTGCTGAACTGCTTCGATGCTAATACCATGGTCTGCTAAGATTTTCGTAATTGCTGCCATAACACCGGGTTTATCTTCGACAGACAAACGCAAATAAAATGCGGTTGTAATACTTTCAATCGGAAGAATCGGTAATTCTTCCAGCCCTGAGGTTGCAAAACCTAATGCAGGCACAGCATTTACTGCAGGCGTATCTAAGTCTCGACAAATATCGATAATATCTGCGATAACAGCTGACGCTGTTGCCTCTGCACCGGCCCCTGCTCCGTAATATAATGTTGGTCCAACTGCATTGCCTTTCACTACAACGGCATTCATCACACCATCCACATTGGCAATAAGCCTTTTTTCTGGAATTAACGTTGGGTGAACACGCATTTCCACACCCATTTTTGTTTTTCTCGCAACACCTAAATGTTTAACACGGTAGCCCAGCTCATCAGCATAGGCAATATCTAATGGGGTGACTGTTGAAATACCTTCTGTATAGACTCGCTCGAAATTAAGCGGCATACCAAAAGCTAATGAGGCCAAAATACACAGTTTATGTGCGGCATCGATGCCTTCAACATCATATTCTGGGTCTGCTTCAGCATAGCCTAGCTCTTGCGCTTCTTTCAATACATCTGAAAATACACTGCCTTTTTCAAACATTTCGGTCAGTATAAAGTTACCCGTTCCGTTAATAATTCCGGCTAGCCACTCTATGCTATTTGCGCTGAGTCCCTCACGCATCGCTTTTACAATTGGAATACCACCAGCAATAGCAGCTTCATAAGCCAGCGTTACTTTGTTTTCAGCAGCAGCAACAAACAACTCATTACCATGGTTCGCAATAAGCGCCTTATTTGCTGTGACTACGTGCTTACCTTTAGATAAAGCCTCAAGAATTAAAGACTTCGCTGGTTCTATACCACCCATAAGCTCGACCACTATCTGAACATCAGGGTCGTTGATAATCTCTTGCGAATCTGTCGTTAGGTGCAGCGTATCGGTATTACAAATTCGTGGGCGCGTTATATCCCGTGCACTTGCTGAACTAACAACAATTTCACAACCACTGCGACGTGATATATCTTGAGCATTTTTAGTTAAAACATTAACTGTACCGCCGCCTACCGTACCTAGACCTAATAGCCCAACCTTTACAACTTTCAAGCGATTCCCCTTCGTTCAATTAAGGGCGCGATTATACAGGATTTAACCTCGGACGAAAAAGCAGTTATGCCAGATTATCGTTTCGAAACATTTGTTTAATACCCCGAACAGCTTGACGTGTTCGGTGAGTATTTTCAATTAACCCGAAGCGCACATATTCATCACCAAAATCACCAAAACCAATACCCGGAGATACCGCCACCTTTGCATCTTTTAGCAACTTTTTAGAGAATTCTAAAGAACCAAGAGAGCGATATTGTTCAGGGATTTTTGCCCATACAAACATGGTTGCTTTAGGTTTTTCAACCGCCCAACCAATTGCATTAAGCCCGTCACACAACACATCCCTTCTCTCTCTGTATAAGGTACGTATCTCATCAACACAATCTTGCGGACCTTCTAGTGCAGCAATTGCCGCTACTTGAATAGGTGTAAACATCCCATAATCCAAATAAGACTTTATACGTGCTAATGCGCCCACCAATTCTTTGTTTCCACACATAAAGCCCACTCGCCAACCAGGCATGTTGTACGTTTTTGACAACGAATAAAACTCAACAGCAATATCTTTAGCGCCTGGAACCTCAAGAATAGACGGCGCCTTATAACCGTCAAATACAATTTCTGCATAGGCATTATCATGCACGACCCAAATGTCATGCTCTTTAGCCATTTTTACTACTTTCTCAAAAAACTCTAAATCAACACACTGCGTTGTTGGGTTACCCGGAAAGTTTAATACCAACATTTTGGGTTTTGGATACGACGTTTTTATTGCTTTTTCAAGTTCACTAAAAAAATCTACTTCAGGGCTAATTGGAACATGTCGAATATCAGCCCCCGCTATAACAAAACCATAAGGGTGTATTGGATAAGCTGGGTTGGGAACCAGCACGGCATCACCGGGGCCAAGAGTCGCCATTGCTAAATGCGCCAAACCTTCTTTAGAACCAATGGTAACAATGGCTTCTGAGTCAAAATCTAGGTCTACGTCATATTTTGTTTTATACCAACCACAAATAGCTTTTCTTAAACGAGGGATACCTCGTGAAACGGAATATCGATGAGTATCACCACGTTGAGCGGCTTCGGTCATTTTATCAACGATATGTTGAGGAGTTGGCTGATCAGGGTTACCCATACCAAAATCGATGATATCTTCGCCTGCTGCACGCGCTTGTGCCTTTAAATCATTAACAATATTAAAAACATACGGTGGGAGACGTTGTATTCTAGCGAAATCATGCATATTGTATCAGGGCCATTATGTAAGACGAGATGAGCGCGATACAGTACTCATCTGCATTTTAACTGTCAACATTAATGTAATACAAAGGACCCAATCAAGGCCCTGCATCACTAATGTAGTAGAACAGATGCTGACATTCCTTCATTTTCAAGAATCGAGCGCAATGATTTAAGTGCATTCATTTGTATCTGCCTAACACGCTCTCGAGTTACCCCCATTTCATTAGCTACTTGCTCTAAAGTAGATGCATGGTAGCCACGAACACCAAAACGACGAGAGATCACCTCTCTTTGCTTATCGTTCAACAGTTCGAGCCAAACTGTCAGGTTCTCTCGGACTTCTTCAGACTGTAAAATATCAGTAGGTTCTTTAGCATCTTGATCAACAACCGTATCTAAGACTTGTTGGTCAGAGTCTTGCGAAAGAGACGCATCCAGTGATGAAACATTATCAGCGTGCATACGAAACATTTTTTCAATGACCTCTACAGGCTTACCTGTTACTTCAGCCACTTCTTCAGCACTGGCTTCACGATCGAGTTGTTGACTGAGTTCACGGGCTTTTTTGAGATAAATATTCATCTCTTTGATAATATGAATTGGCAAACGAATCGTTCTGGTTTGATTCATAATCGCTCTTTCAATTGTTTGTCTAATCCACCATGTTGCATAGGTTGAAAATCTAAAACCTTTTTCGGGGTCAAATTTTTCAACCGCACGAATCAACCCTAAGTTTCCTTCTTCTATTAGGTCCAGCATAGGAAGACCACGGTTCATATAACGTCGTGAGATTTTAACCACTAACCGCAAATTACTTTCAATCATTCGCTGTCTTGCTGGGTGATCCCCTTTTTGCACAAGACGACCATAAAATACCTCTTCTTCAGCGGTTAATAAGGTAGATTCACTTAATTGATTTAGATACAGCTGAGTTGGGTCGTTAGTAGTTGTTTTTGATTTTTTATTATCGTCCATAGTATTCTCTCAGTCTGATTTTTTATCAGATGATTTATTAGTTAGCATTTCCTTGCATTTACTTTCTTAATACTGGCATATACTCTAGTATCGAAACTGCCTTACCGTGACGCCTCATTTCGAAAAAAAGAACCCGACGGTTTTTATTGTCGACACCTATTTCTGCTATAACCTCACCTTTTTTAACAACGCTGCCTTCACTGACTAACACACGTTTGTTATAACCATAGGCCGTTAGGTACTCTTCATTATGCTTCACTATTATGAGGTTACCATAGCCCTTTAAACCACTGCCTGCATAAACAACCTTACCACTTTCACTTGCTTTAACCTGCTCACCGGTTTCTCCAAATAACACCAGACCAGATTTAACAAGGCCTTTCTCAAAGCTTGTAACGTTTATCGGCCACTGCCAATTTAACTTTAACCTTTTTTGATAATTATTTGAAGTACTCTTCGTTATCTTTTGTTTTTTAAGTGTTTTTTTGGCTGGTTTTAATGATTTATTCTTATCATTTGTTTTTAAATTGCTACCAATTAAGGTCAATTTCTGACCTTTATAAATTGTATAAGGCCATGAGATATTATTCCATTGAGCTAATGTTCGGTAATCTTTACCATTTTGCCAAGCAATTGAATACAAGGTATCGCCAGCACGAACGATATGTACTTTAGATGAAGTTGATTTCGTAGGTAAATGATTATTATAGACTGGCGCATGAACACTAGAGCCACCACAAGATATGAGCGTGCAGATTACGAGCAAAACACTTATTAAAGTAACAGTATCTTTAATGGCTTTTAAGCTAAACACGTTAATAAAATCTAGAGATTAACAACCCCATAACAATCATCGCTGTCACGATCCAACCAGTTACCTCTATGTAGTCATTGAGTTTGTTTTTCAAACTATTACCACCTAACGACACCAGGAAAGCCACTAAAAAGAACCGTGCCCCACGACCGACTAGAGAGGCAAGGACAAAGGGGATAAACATCATACCGAGCAAGCCTGCAGCAATCGTAAACAACTTATAAGGAATCGGTGAGAAGCCAGCTATTAAAATTGCCCAAAAGCCCCAATCTATAAACCACGCGTTTACATGTTCCAATTTCTCACGGTAGTGAAACATTTCAATAATCGGTTCTATCAACTCAAACGAAAACATTCCAATTAAATAACCAAATACTCCGCCAATAACTGAACCAATAGTGGTTATCATTGCAAAATAAAAACTTTTCGACGGTTTTGCTAAACACATTGGTGCCAACATAACATCTGGGGGAATGGGGAAAAATGAAGATTCTGCGAAACTTAAAGTAAAAAGGTACCAGTTAGCTTTTGGGTGCTCCGCCCAAAATAAAACCTGCTGATATAAACGTTTAAACAATCTAACGCCTCCTAGGCACGCCCTTTTAAAAAAGGTACGAAACTAACTTCTTCAATCGTTTCAACTTCATAAGCCGATTCTGTTCTAGTCACTCGCTGTAAAACTTGTTGCCCTTCTTTACCAACAGGAATAATCAGCCTAGCACCAATGGTTAGTTGCTCTAATAATTTCATAGGAATCTCAGCAGGTGCGGCGGCCGCCAAAATAGCCTGATAAGACCCACATGCCTTCCACCCCCAACCGCCATCTGAATGTTTGAAACTTATATTTCTAACCCCTATATCAGCCAACACTCTCTTTGCTTGTTCTTGCAACGGCCTGATTCTTTCAACTGAAAATACTCTGGGTATTAAACTGGCCAAAATAGCAGATTGATAGCCCGAACCAGTTCCAACTTCTAAGACATTTTCAGGCAAACCATCTTCAATCAATAGTTCAGTCATACGCGCAACCATATACGGTTGCGAAATGGTTTGACCATGCCCAATTGGTAGCGAGGTATTCTCATAAGCCCGACTTGATAAGGCTTCAGCCATAAATAAGTGCCGCGGTACTTTTCTCATTACCGATAACACCCGCTCATCCTTAATACCTAGTTCTTTTAAATGAACAATAAGCCTGTCTCGGGTGCGCTGCGAAGTCATCCCAATGCCTGTTAAGTCTTTCATAAAACGAGCTCTTCAAGCCAATCATTTAATGTATTTAAACGCTGGTAGTTGGTTAAATCAATTTTTAACGGCGTAATCGAAACATAACCATTTTCAACAGCATAAAAATCTGTTTCTTCACCAGCATCTTGCTGCGCGCCAGGCGGCCCTACCCAGTATATTTTTTTATTCCTTGGGTCACGCCCCTCTATTACCGGCTCTGAACGATGTCGTTGACCAAGCCTTGTTGCTTTAAGACCCTTTATCTCTGTTAATGGCAAATCAGGGACATTAACATTTAAAATTGTATCGGCCGGAAGCTCTTTAACTATCAATTGATTGAGTAACAGCACAGCAATATTTGCCGCTGTTTCAAAGTATCTTGGCTTACTAGAGGTAATTGAAATAGCAATTGACGGTAAGCCTAAAAAGCGCCCTTCAGTTGCCGCAGCAACCGTACCGGAATACAAAACATCATCACCCATATTTTCTCCGTTATTAATGCCAGAGAATACAATACTGGGGTCTTCTTTTAACAAGCCTGTAATCGCTAAATGAACGCAATCTGTGGGGGTTCCATCAACACTAAAGTAACCATTATCCATTTGCTGTACTCGCAGCGGCATATCCAGTGTTAAAGAGTTACTCGCCGCGCTTCTGTTTCTATCCGGCGCGACCACAGTAACACGAGCTACTTCAGATAGTTTATTCGCCAATGCCGACAAACCAGGGGCTAAATACCCATCATCATTACTTACTAAAATATGCATTAAGTTTATCTAGATACCGTTACTTATAAAAAAAATTAGCGCTCAAATTTGATAAACTCATATTATGCCTGAAGATAAAAAAAAACGCCTAAGTTCCGATAATGATTCTCAATTATTCCGTGAGTTTATTGGCGAGGTAAACATACTCTCGAACACAGAACGGCATTTCTATGATGATACGTCGAAACCAAAACCAATAAAAAAAAGCTTTCCACCTCTAAAAGCGGATCATGAATATATTGTTGATCACACAAATGACATTACATCAGAGCAATACGTTTTCTTTGCCCACAGCTCTGTTCAAGCTAAAACGATAAAAAAATTAAAACGAGGCGCGATAACAATTAATGAAACAATTGATTTACATGGTTTAGATAAACAACAAGCACAACATTACATTAGAGAGTGTATTAGAGAACAGCTTGAGCTTCAGCAGCGTTATCTATTGCTTATACATGGCAAGGGAACAAGATCACTCAATCAATCGCCTGTTTTAAAAAACCTTTGTGTTAATCTACTAAAAAATGACTCTGCCGTATTAGCTTTTGCCTCTGCCCAGCCTAAAGATGGTGGAACCGGGGCGTTATACGTTTTGTTACGACAAAAACGCTAAACTGCATATAAATACAATAAAAAACAACCCAGTATTAAACGGTAAATCACAAAAGGCAGCATCCCTACTTTTTCTAGCACCTTTAGGAAAATTGAAATACAGGCAAAGGCACTTAACGCTGAAATAAATACACCCATAATAATAGAGAACCAGTCAATTTGGCTTGGGCTACTCATCAACTCAACTGACTTTAAACTTCCTGCTAAAAAGATTAATGGGACGGATAGTAAAAAAGAAAACCTTGCGGCTGCCTCACGCGTCAACCCTAGCAGCAAGCCTCCAGTCATGGTAATTCCCGATCTTGATGTTCCAGGAATAAGTGCCAACACCTGATATAACCCAATAATAATGGCTGTCTTAATCGATATTGCATATTCATCTTTATGTCGCTGTGCCTTAGTATCCGAATACCAAAGAAGCAAGCCAAAAAAGAGCGTCGCTATTGCAATAACTATGGGCGAGCGAAGGTAAATTTCAATTAAATGACCCGCTAATAAACCAACCAAACCAACCGGAATTGTCGCTATGATTATCATCCAAGCTAAACGACTGTCTTGCGTATGATTTTTTTTGAAGACAGATGCAAACCAACCTTTAATAATTTGCCTCAAATCGTGTTGAAAATAGCTAACTACTGCTATTAATGTTCCCACATGCACAGCAACATCAAAAGCTAAACCTTGGTCTTTCCAACCTAAAAGAGTGGGCAATAAAATTAAGTGTGCTGAACTTGATATCGGCAGGAACTCTGTTAACCCTTGTAATAACCCTAAGCCTAAGATATGTTCAAAATCCATTAATAAACCCTAGTTAACATGACTTGTTGTGTTAATTAACTCACGAATAACAGCGGTTGCATAACTGCCGGAAGGGAGTTTAAACGATAATCGAAGTTTATCAGTGGATATCAACTCTGCCTTAAAATCTGTCGGCACAACCCTTAAAGCGCGTCTAGCAGAGTCAACTTTTTCCTTCAATAAACCCTTACAAAATACACTGTTAGCCGTAAACACTGTGTCTTCCAGCTGCTCAACTGAAGCAGAAACCACTTTATCATTTACTCCAAATAATGGACCACTTGGATGAATATCATGTTCCATTAAACGTGTATGAGTCGTTGTTGAGTTGGCTTCATCTGTAAAATACTGACGCGTTCCACTGAGCATAAATGCATCACCGGGTAGCGCCTTATCCCAATTTTCAGCCTTCACTCGCTCAGACAGCACTTGGTTGAACAGAAACGATCTGGCTGAAGATAACAATAGGCCTTTTAACTGCTTATTCTTAATTTTCTCGCCTCTAGAAAACAGTCCATACGCACGATCTAGATTTTGGCATAAGTAACCAAAACGTTGTTGCATAAAGTAATTAGGCACACCAAACATTTTTATTTGTTCAATACGTTGCTGCAGCAAGGCATGATCAACTGTTAACTGTGAAATAACAATCTCAAATTCATTAAACTGAATAACCCCTCTTTTTAATTTCTTAAGGTGACGAGTACTTCGTTTGATTTTAATTGAATCATCTTCTAATAACTGCCAATCCGGTGCTGCTCGGCCTGGCAAATGTACACTAAACCACTGTTTGGTAACCGCATGTTTATCTTTCATACCCGCATAAGAGACTGAACGCCGGGTTACACCTGCATGAACAGCAAGTTTTTTTAGCACCTCATCGGTATTGAGCCCTTTTTTTTGCACATACACAAATTCATGTTCTCCCTCGCCAGACGGGGTAAATGTTAAGCGCTCGTTTACGATAAAATCTTCTGCTTGTTGCTTTAGTTGGCCAGCCCCAACTGTGCCACCATGGGCATAAGCCAACTCATCAATATGTTTCTCAAACAGCATCTTAATTTAACGCGCAGAAACGACAATAACCACAGCATGCGCTTCAATACCTTCCTTTCTTCCGGCGAAGCCCATTCCTTCTGTAGTGGTTGCTTTTATATTTATTTGCGATGCGTCTGAATTTAAATCTTTGGCTATATATAACGCCATTTTATTTAAATAAGGAGATAACTTCGGGGCTTGCGCAATAATTGTTAAATCAGCATTTCCTAGCTTAAAACCTTTTTGTTGGACTAAAGCATATACATGCCGCAACAAAACACGACTGTCGATATTGGCATAATCATCACTGCTGTCAGGGAAATGTTGCCCAATATCACCTTCACCTATTGAACCTAACAGCGCATCACACAACGCATGTAACAGCACATCACCATCTGAATGCGCTAATAAGCCATAGTCATGAGAAATTTTCACACCACCCAATACGAGAGGTTTCCCTGCTTCGAACCGATGTGCATCATAGCCGTGGCCTATGCGCATACTTGCCTCTCTTGTTGTTCTAAATAATAACGAGCCAAATCTAAATCTGATGGCGAAGTGATTTTGATATTATCAGCATGTCCTTTTACTATTTGTACAGCTTGATTCATCTGCTCAATAGCGCTGGCCTCATCCGTGATTACACGATTAGACTCGATCGCATTGATTAGGGCATTATTTAGCATGTCGAGTTTAAATATTTGTGGTGTCAGCGCTCTCCATAATATTGACCTATCGAGCGTTTGTGTGGATTTTTTATTGACTACTTTTTTAACCGTATCGTGTATTGGTGTCGCCAAAATAGCACCAACTTGCTGTTTTAATGCAGTGTTAATTAACACGTTTATATCACTACATCTAACACAGGGTCGTGCGGCATCATGAACAAGAACCCAATCATTTAAATCAGCATGCTCTTTGACTAAAGACACACCCTTTAAAACAGAATCAGCTCGTTCACTTCCACCAAACGTTATGCTAATACGGTCATCCTGTGCAAATTTACTGTGTTGCCAGTAGTTATCATTCTGATGAATACAAACAACAATATGCTCAATCTTTTCGCATAACATTAGTCGTTCCAATGTTGCATCTAAAACAGTTGATGAACCAAGTGGTAAATATTGTTTAGGAACTGCTGATTGCATTCTTAAACCAATGCCAGCGGCTGCCACTACACACCAAACTTTTTCTGGTTTATTTACCATCGCCAGCTTCAATATACTGAAAGAACGTTTCGTCTTTACCTACAAACCCTAATTCATTTCGAGCTTTTTCTTCGACGACCTCTAAACCACTTTTTAAATTGGAAACTTCGGCTTGTAAGGCGTTATTGCGCTCGCTCAGAATTTTGTTTTCTGCTTCAAGGGTGTTTATTCGTTGCTCTAAAGACCATGAGTCTTGAACTCTGCCTTCAGCTATCCATAGTTTATACTGCAAATAACTGAAGACAATAACAAGAATGATCAAAAGCGCTTTCACAGATTAGCGAAGGTATTTAAATGCCTTTCTACCCGCATAAACAGCCTGCTCGCCTAACTCTTCTTCTATCCGCAGTAAACGGTTGTATTTAGCAACACGATCAGAACGGCAAAGCGAGCCTGTTTTAATTTGGCCTGAGCAGGTTGCAACAGCTAAATCAGCGATTGTGGTATCTTCTGTTTCACCAGAACGATGAGATACGACTGATGTATAACCTGAATCATGCGCCATTTTAATGGCCGCTAATGTTTCTGTTAACGTGCCAATTTGATTAACTTTAATCAAAATCGAATTGGCGATATTTTTATCTATACCTTGTTTAAATATTTTAGGATTTGTAACAAATAAATCATCCCCAACCAATTGAACTTTATGACCCAATTGCTCGGTCATGTATTTCCAACCGTCCCAATCGTTTTCATCTAAACCATCTTCAATAGAAATAATTGGATATTGATTAACCCAGCCAGCTAAAAAGTCGGTCATTTCGGTAGAGTTAAAGCGTTTATTTTCCGACGCTAAGAAGTATTCTCCGTTTTCACAAAACTCAGAACTTGCCACATCAAGACCCAACGAAATATCATCACCAATCTTCAAACCAACTTGTTCAATGGCTTGTAAAATAACCTCAATTGCCTCAACATTTGATGACAAATCAGGTGCAAAGCCCCCTTCATCACCTACCGACGTACTTAAGCCTTTTTTTAGTAAAACCGATTTTAAGGCATGAAAAACTTCCGTGCCGTAACGCATCGCTTCACTAAAGTTAGGTGCGCCGACAGGTAAAATCATAAATTCTTGCAGATCAACACTGTTATCAGCATGTGAACCGCCATTGATGATATTCATCATCGGTACTGGTAACGTAAACTCGCTGTTACCTAAATAACGAAACAGTGGCAAACCACCTTCATTTGCTGCAGCATGTGCTGTAGCTAACGAAATACCAAGTGTTGCATTTGCACCTAACCGAGCCTTATTTTCAGTCCCATCAAGCTCAATCATTGTCTTATCAATCGCTGCCTGATTGCTTGCATCCATGCCCAATAAAGCATCTTTTAACTCGCCATTTACATGGCCGATAGCTTTCAGTACGCCTTTACCACCATAACGACTTTTATCGCCATCACGTAATTCGATCGCTTCACGTTCCCCGGTTGACGCACCTGAGGGCACCATTGCACTGCCAATAATGCCAGAGGCTAACGTCACATCCGCTTGCAAGGTTGGATTACCGCGTGAATCAAGAATCTCACGCGCTTTAATATCAACTATTTCTGCCATAACTTCCTCAAATAAATTATCTTAAAATTCGTTTTCAATAAACCCGGCTTGTTTAACCGCGTCATCGATTGTTTTCATAATGCTGAGTAATGCTTTCATTTTTTCTAATGGCACCGAATTAGGACCATCACTTAACGCTTTATCCGGATCAGGGTGTGTTTCCATAAATACGCCGGACACGCCAGCTGCCATTGCGGCTCTCGCTAATGTCGGCACAAATTCACGTTGTCCGCCAGAAGAACTTCCCTGCCCCCCGGGTAGTTGAACCGAGTGAGTTGCATCAAAAACCACTGGTGCATTTGTTTCGCGCATTACGGCTAATGAACGCATATCAGAGACTAAATTATTATAGCCAAAAGATGCCCCTCTTTCACACACCATGATATTTTGATTACCGGTCGAACGTGCTTTATCAACTACGTGCTTCATATCCCAAGGCGCTAAAAACTGGCCTTTTTTAATGTTAACCGGCAAGCCTGTTGCCGCCACTTTAGTAATGTAATTAGTTTGACGACATAAAAAAGCAGGCGTTTGTAACACATCAACAACAGAGGCCACTTCATCCATCGGCGTGTCTTCATGCACATCGGTAATAACAGGGAGATTTAATTGGTCTTTTACCAACTGCAAAACACGTAAGCCTTCTTCAATGCCAGGACCTCTAAAACCATCAATAGATGAGCGATTAGCCTTATCAAACGATGATTTATATATAAAAGGGATACCCAGCTCATCAGTTATTTCTTTTAATTGACCGGCTGTATCAATCGTCATTTGCTCACTTTCTACAACACAGGTCCCTGCTATTAAAAAGAACGGTTGATCTATACCTACATTAAACCCGCATAATTTCATGATTTTTTTACTCTGTCGGTTGATCCTGAATACTCAATGGCTGCGGCAACAAAACTACTAAATAATGGATGTCCTGTTCTTGGTTTTGAGGTGAACTCTGGGTGAAATTGACAAGCCAAAAACCATCTATGCCCTGGCACTTCAACAATCTCAACTAAGCGGCCATCCATTGATTTACCAGAAATTTTAAGCCCTGCTGATTCAAACTGCTCTATAAAGGTGTTATTAAACTCGTACCGATGCCTGTGTCGTTCAGTAATAACATCTTTGCCATAAACCTTATGAGCTAATGAGCCAGGAGTTAATTGACATTTTTGACTACCTAAACGCATCGTCCCCCCCAAGTCTGAGCTTGCATCACGTGTCTCAATTTGCCCTTCCTCGGTTAACCATTCGGTAATTAAACCGATAACAGGGAAAGGTGAATCAGGCATAAATTCTGTACTATTTGCCCCTTCAAGGCCTATTTTATTGCGTGCATACTCAATAACAGCCGATTGCATTCCAAGACAAATACCTAAATACGGCACATCGTTTTCACGCGCATAACGGATGGTTGCAATTTTACCGTCAACACCTCTTTCACCAAAACCGCCAGGTACAAGAATAGCATCCACGTTATCTAATGCAGAGGTACCCTGATTTTCAATATCTTCGGAGTCAACCTTAACCACTTCCACCTGTGTTTTTGTATGTATACCAGCATGAATCAACGATTCCGTTAAAGATTTATATGCATCAGCATGATCAATATACTTACCCACTAACGCTATTTTCACGGTGTCGGTCGGTGCAAATAACCCATCAACAACAGCTTGCCAATCTGATAGATCAGCAGGAACCGTATCTAAATGTAATTTTTTAGCGACAATTTGATCCAGACCTTGCTCATGCAACATCATTGGGATGCGGTAAATACTGTCTGCGTCTAACGCCGTAATAACCGCTTTTTCTTCAACATTGGTAAACAGTGCAATCTTTTTTCTCTCAGAGGATGGGATTGGGCGTTCTGATCGACAAATCAACACATCGGGTTGAATCCCAATAGTCCTTAACTCTTTAACAGAGTGCTGTGTTGGTTTTGTTTTAATTTCTTTTGCGGAAGCAATATAGGGCACCAGTGTTAAGTGCATGAACAGGCAGCGATCATCACCCAGCTCGACTCGCATTTGACGGATAGCTTCTAAAAAGGGTAATGATTCAATATCACCAACCGTTCCACCAATCTCAATCAGCGCGACATCAACGCCTTCTGCACTGTCTATAATATTCTTTTTAATTTGATCAGTAATATGAGGAATAACCTGAACTGTTCCCCCTAAGTAGTCGCCACGTCTTTCTTTTTTAATAACCGTTTCATAAATTTGGCCTGTCGTAAAGTTATTAGCCTTAGACATAATGCTGTTACTAAATCGCTCATAATGACCTAAATCTAGGTCTGTTTCAGCGCCATCATCTGTTACATACACTTCACCATGTTGAAATGGGCTCATTGTGCCAGGGTCGACATTGATATAAGGATCGAGCTTTGTCATGGTTATTTTTAAACCACGAGCTTCAAGAATAGTTGCTAATGAGGATGCACAAATGCCTTTCCCTAAAGAAGACACAACACCACCCGTAATAAAAATAAACTTAGCCATACAAACCTATGAAGTGAAAAATTGAATGCCAAGTATTATACGCGAATCAAATAATAAGAAAGCACTCGCAAGATATAATTAAGTAAAACTTAACGCTTATTTAATTCGCCAGTCAGGATGATCCCATTCAATAACATAACCTTGCTCGCCCTCTTTAGCTAAAAACCTTTCATCCAACCATAAATTAGCCACAGCTACTAAATGATCATCCAAATAAATCAACGGTATTGAATCTCTAACCCACGGAAAAATCTTTTCCTCATTAAGAAGTTTTTTTAATGCCTTGCTGCCAGATCTTTTTACTAATTTAATCCGTTCACCACCTAGCCTATAACGAACCGAGGTAGTTGATGAGTCCCATAATGCCTTATCAATCCCTTCTCCAACAGCCGTCGTTCTTGTGAGTATCCCTAGCAAATTAGGCAAGGTTAAGACTTCTCCACACCATTTAACTTTATGCAATATTAACTGTTCAGTTTTTGGTGTGTAAAAAAGACGGTTATCAAACAGTCTTACTTGATGATCTGCCCAAGCAATCAGCGTTGGTTTATTACTATCAATTTTTAGCATCGACTGTATTTGTTGCAAGATTTTCTTAGACGGTAGACGTACACCCTGTGTTTTAAGCCACTCCCGAATCATTAAACGCTGTGTTTCTTCTTTATTGCCTGCAAGTAACTGTATACTTAACTCATGTCCTACCGAATCACTCAACAGCTCCTTACTTAGTTCAGCAAGGACTTTAGACGCTTCGGCACAGTGGGAAGCAGATCGTGCAGTGGTTTTTGAAAAAGCAGGCCATCGGCTTTGTATTAAAGGGATGACTTCTTGGCGTAGAAAATTGCGGTCATAGGACACATCATAGTTGCTTGAGTCCTCAACCCATTTCAAACCTTTGTTTTTTGCATAGTGCAAAATGTGTTGTTTGCTCACCCTTAATAAGGGTCTTGAAATAAAACCTGCATTAAATTGATTAAACGAGGGCATGCTAGCCAAACCATCCACACCCGCACCTCTAAGTAATTGAAGCATTAGCGTTTCAGCTTGATCATCCTCATGCTGGGCGGTTAATAAAACACTGTGTTTATCTATAAACGTTGATAATGCAGCATACCTTGCCACTCTCGCCGCTTGTTCTGGGCCATCACCGTGCTTGTCCTGTGCATTCACCTGTATAGAATGAAAAGGAAAACCAAGCTCAGCCGTTATTTTTTTACAATGCTCAGACCAATGCACAGAATCATCGTGTAAACCATGATCAATATACACAGCCGAAAAAAATAGTGGTTTTAACTGCTGCCTTAATATTGAACAGGCATGCAGCAAAACATGTGAGTCCACACCACCACTATAAGCAACAACGACCTTTGTAACACCCTCTATTGAATCGAGGTGCTGCTTAACAGTGTTAACAAGGTCATCCAATGTAGCACCTTAATTGATAAAGTTTAGCGTTGTTTAAGGTGATAAAGAAGCTAAATAGAATTAGGATTCTGTGAATTTTCCATAACTCATTAAACGATCGTAACGCTCAGCTAAAAGAGTTTCTATGGGTTTACTATTGAGCTCAGCGACCTCTTTGAGTAAAACCTCTTTGATTCTTTTTTTCATTAACGCTAAATCTTTATGCGCACCCCCTAACGGCTCTTCAATCACACCATCGATCAAGCCATTTGCTAATAACTTCGTTGAGGTGATTGCCATCGCTTCAGCAGCTTGAGATGCCTTTTCTGAGCTTTTCCATAGTATCGATGCACAGCCTTCGGGAGATATTACCGAGTACGTACTATATTTTAATAAAAACAACTTATCACATACGCCCAATGCTAACGCACCGCCAGAACCACCTTCGCCAATTACAATACTGATAACAGGTGTTTTAAGTTTAGACATTTCAAAAAGATTTCTTGCAATCGCTTCACTTTGCCCACGTTCTTCAGCACCAACGCCGGGGTAGGCACCGGGTGTATCAATAAACGTAATAATTGGTAAATTAAAACGTTCTGCCATATGCATTAAACGTAGCGCTTTCCGGTAGCCTTCAGGTCTTGGCATACCGAAATTACGTTTAAGTTTTTCCTTTGTATCTCGTCCTTTCTGGTGCCCAATCACCATAACAGGCATCCCATCTAGTTTTGCCAATCCACCAACAATAGCCGCATCATCAGCATAATGGCGATCACCGTGTAATTCGATGAAGTTATCAACAACACCATCAATATAATCTAAAGAGTATGGGCGTTTAGGATGACGCGAGAGTTTTGATATTTGCCAATCAGATAATTTTGCAAACGTCGACTCCGTTAAAGACAGGCTTTTTTCTTGCAGCCTATCGATCTCTTTTTGGATATCAATTTCATTATCCGATCCAACTCGACGAAGCTCTTCAAGCTTTTCTTCAAGTTCAACAATCGGTTGTTCAAAATCTAAGTAATCTAAGTTCATAAGCTTATTTTATCTTGAGTCGATGAATTCAGCCAGCAAAATTCAATATCGAATAAAACCTTGTTGTTCTGGCAATGCATTATGTAAATCTGTCAACAATGCATCTTCAGGTTTAATATTCCATTCATCCGGCAATAAAAGCGCGGATGAAGCACCGGGTAGCATCAATTTTATTTTAACCGGGCAATCACCACCACGGTATTTACTTAAAACAGTATGTAATTGATTAATTTTATTGTCTTGTTTTAGAACATCAGCGTCTAACTCTATCAATACATCTTTTATGAACCGTTTACGTGCTTGCTCAACTGTCATCACTGACTCAATGCTAATTCTATTTTGCCCGGCAAAGTCATCAAAAGAGATACTGCCTTCAATAACAACAATTTGCTCGACCTGTAATTGTTCGCTATAGGTCTCAAAAACCTCACTATAGGCCACAGCCTCCATGCGAGCGCTTCCATCATCTAAAATAATGGTGGCAATTTTAGCACCACTTTTTGTTGGACGTGTACGGATATTTAACACCAAACCAGAGACGGTAATCGGTTTTCCTTTTGCACGCCGATACTGGCCTCCCCCCGGGGAGCTTAACTCCATATCATGTAAGGCTGCCAATTTTCCTGAAACAATATTGCTCATTTCATCTCGAACTGTATCAAATGGGTGCCCGGTTAAATACAGTCCAAGTATTGTCTTTTCATGTTTAAGGCGCTCATGCTCGCTCCAAGTTTTTACACGAACAGCATTAGATTTTTGAGTTGTTTCAACAAGGCTTACGCCGAACAAATCATTTTGCCCAGCCATCGCACTTTTCCCCTGCTGCTCAGCCACTTGAAGTACATTCGTTAATTGCTGCATCAGCTGTGCACGGTTTGTGTCAAAACAATCTAATGCACCCGCTCTGATAAGAGCTTCTTGCACACGACGATTTGCCTTTCTTAAATCTATACGATTGGCAAGGTCTTCATGACTAGAATAAGGGCCGTTAAGTTCTCTTTGTTGAATAATTGATTCAATAGCTCCTTCACCGACACCTTTAAGCGCCCCTAAGCCATAGATAATGTCGCCTTCTTCATTTGTCGTAAATCGATAGTAAGAGCTATTAACATCAGGCGGAAGAATATTGAGCCCCATATCACGACATTCATCGATGAACAAAACAACTTTATCGGTATTGTCCATATCTGAAGACAACACTGCGGCCATAAATTCTGATGGGTAGTGCGCTTTTAACCAAGCGGTTTGGTAGGCAATTAATGCATACGCAGCGGAGTGAGATTTATTGAACCCGTAGCCTGCAAATTTTTCCATTAAGTCAAAAATATAGGTCGCTACACTTTCTTCGACATTATTAGCAACCGCTCCTGTGGTAAACATCTCACGCTGCTTGGCCATTTCTTCGGGCTTTTTCTTGCCCATCGCTCGACGCAGCAAGTCAGCTGAGCCAAGACTATAGCCAGCTAAATCCTGAGCAATTTGCATCACTTGTTCTTGATATAAGATAACCCCATTAGTTGGCTCTAAAATTGGTATCAAGGTTGGGTGCGGATATTCTGCTTTTTTGCGACCATGCTTAACATTAATGTAATCATCCACCATGCCAGACTGCAATGGCCCTGGTCTAAAGAGAGCCACTAGAGCAATAATATCTTCAAAGGTGTCAGGGCGCAGACGACGAATCAAATCTTTCATGCCCCTAGACTCAAGCTGAAAAACAGCTGTTGTTGCGTAATTTTTTAATAACTCGTACGTTAATTCATCATCGCGAGGTAACAGGTCAATATTAACGGCCTTTTCGCCCTTTGCGGCTAAGCGTTGATTTATATTTTGTAAGGCCCAGTCAATAATTGTTAATGTTCGTAACCCCAAAAAGTCGAACTTAACTAAACCAACAGCTTCGATATCGTCTTTATCAAACTGCGTCACCAGGTTTGCACCACCTTCCTCGCAATATAAGGGTGAAAAATCAGTTAACTTACTCGGAGCGATGACAACACCACCCGCATGTTTACCCGCGTTTCTTGCCACCCCTTCAAGCATTAGAGCTAAGTCTATTAGCTCACGAACCTCGTCTGATTCTTTATATGCGTTCAATAGATCAGGGCTTTCATCAAGTGCCTTTGTTAAGGTCATACCAATTTCAAAGGGGATTGCTTTTGCTAAACGATCTACAAAACCATAAGGATGGCCTAATACACGCCCCACATCACGTATAACAGCTTTCGCAGCCATACTCCCGTAGGTAATAATTTGCGACACTTTATCTCGTCCGTATTTCTCACCGACATAATCGATCACCCGATCACGCCCATCCATACAAAAATCCACATCAAAGTCAGGCATTGACACACGTTCAGGATTTAAAAATCGCTCAAACAGTAAATCAAACTCTAGCGGGTCTAGGTCAGTAATTCTTAATGCATACGCAATAATAGATCCCGCACCAGAACCACGACCCGGGCCAACGGGTACGCCATTATCTTTTGCCCATTGAATAAAATCAGCAACAATTAAAAAATAACCAGGAAAGCCCATCTGACAAATAACGTCTAATTCGCGCTTTAATCTGGCTTGATACTGGGCCCTTTTTTCATCATCAAACTTAATTCGATGAGAAGTTTCTTGAATTCGTTTCTCTAACCCTTTTTGTGATAAATCTGCGAAATATTCATCTATGGTCATACCTTCTGGAACGGGAAAGTCAGGTAAAAAGTTCTCCCCTAAACTAAGTTCAACATTGCAACGTTTTGCAATCTCTACTGTATTTTCAAGCGCTTCAGGTAAATCAGAAAAAAGCGCCAACATGTCTTCCTGACTTTTTAAATACTGCTGTTCGGTATGCGTTTTGACCCGCCTAGTATCAGATAATACACGCCCTTGATTAATGCAGACTCGCGCCTCATGCGCATCAAACTCCTCTGGTTTTAAAAAGCATGCACTATTAGTAGCCACTATAGGTGCATGATGCTTACTAGCTAAGGCTAATAACTGATTATTTAACCCCTCTTCACCTGATCGACCAATACGTTGAAGCTCTATGTAAAAACGATCCTTAAAAACCTGCAACCAAGTAGATAACATAGTATCTGCTTGCTCTGTATCATTTGACTGAAGCGGTGTTGAGAACAACCCGTCCAAACAGCCAGATAAGGCAATTAAACCTTCATTTTTCTCCAGTATTTTTTTACTGGTTAGATAGGCGACACCTTTATCTTGCCCATTAAGATACGCCTCAGAAATTAATTCACACAGTGCTAAATAACCTTGTTGGTTTTGGGCCAGTAAGGTGATGATATATGGCTTTTTTTGCGCCACCGAATCTCTTATCTGTACATCCGCCCCAATAATAGGTTTGATGCCAGCAGCTAAGGCAGCACGATAAAACTTTACCGTGGCAAATAAATTAGACTGATCGGTCACCCCGATAGCTGGCATAGCTAGTTCAGCTACACGTTTGACCAATGGTTTTACACGAATAATGCCATCTACCAATGAATATTCGGTATGGTTCCTAAGGTGGATAAACTTGATGGCCTCACTCATGGTAATAATTTTCTTACTGGGGAAAATGATTGTCGGTAAATCGAAATAACACCCTGCTGGGCAAGTTTCATTTTATGATCAGGGGTCGGGTAACCGGCATGTTTTGATAGGCCATAACCGGGATATAACACATCAAGCAGGGCCATCTGCTCATCTCTATATACTTTTGCGATAATCGAAGCCGCGGAGATTTCAGCCACAAGGTTATCACCGCCTTTGATACATTTACCCGGCAGATCAATATCTGGATAGAATGTCCCATCAACTTTGGCATAACCTGCCTTAATATCCAAGCCATCAAATGCCCGTTTCATGGCTAATAAACTTGCCTGTAAAATATTAATTTCATCAATTTCAGCCACCTCTGCTCGACCAATTGACCATGCTTTAGCAGACTCGATGATCTGTTGTGCAAGCACCTCTCGTCTCTTTTTTGTCAACTTTTTTGAATCCATCAGGCCATCAATTGGTTTTTCATCATCCAGAATGACAGCCGCTGCAACAACAGGCCCTGCAATACAACCTCTACCTACCTCATCTAAGCCAACAACCACCTTGTTCAAAATGAAACATCACCATTAATTACGCCCGACACAATGTTTGCAGCTTGAATATCAGCCTGACGTGTCAATTTTATTTTCATTTTATTAAATTCATTCACTATAGTTTGAGTCTTATCTTTATCTTGGTAAAAACTAACCAATTCTTCAGTTAACGTAGCGATATTAATATCATCTTGTAAATATTCTTTAACCAATTCTTTGCCTGCTATTAAGTTTGGCATCGATACGAAGGGGGCTTTTAGTAAATCGAATGTTTTAATGACCCATGCAGTTAGTGCCGATAATTTGTAGGCAACCACCATCGGTTTTTTAAACAACATCACCTCAAGCGTTGCTGTACCAGAAGCCACTAACACCATATTGGCAGCTGCAATCATTTCCGTAGTCGCCCTTACTTTTATCTCTAAATCGAGCGTCAACCCCGACGCTCTATAATATTCTTGAAATTTATCTGCAACCACTTGATCTGGCATTGGTACTAAAATTTTAAGTCCAGAAATATTATTTGAGCAATTATAGGCGGTCTGTAAAAATAAAAAACTATGTCGTTCAAGCTCACCAAGCCTGCTACCGGGCATTATTGTTAATACCGGTTGTTCACTGTGTAATCCTAAAGACTGTCTAGCCGCCTGTGTATTGATAGGATGTTGATGCTTATCGGCTAATGGGTGCCCTATAAAATAAGCTGGGACAGCAGTATCTTTAAAATAAGTTTCTTCAAAAGGAAAAATACATAACAAGGCATTTAACGAACCAATTAGTTTCTTAATTCGTTTTGGCCGCCATGCCCAGACGGTTGGGCTGACATAATGAACTGTTTTAATGCCTTTTTTATAGAGCTCGCGTTCTAGTTTTAGATTAAAATCAGGCGCATCTATCCCAATAAAAACATCTGGGTTCTCACTGATTATGATTTTTTTTAAGTGCTTTCTAATCCCCAGTAATTCCGGTAAATGTTTTATCACTTCAAATAAGCCAAAAACAGATAATTTAGACATCGGATAATACGATTGAAAACCTTCGGCTAACATTCTTGGTCCGCCAATACCGGAAAACGTTGCATTAGGGTACCTTTCTTTCAATCGTTTTATTAGACCAGCACCCAAAATATCACCAGAGTGCTCACCGGCAACCAGCATAATTTTTATAGGTTTATCAATAATTGTAGACATCATAGTAAACGCACGGTAATCCTTATGAAGCTTACCTGTCTAACTATCGTAAAATACTGCGGTTAGAATTCTCTAAAAAATCCAACATGATGGTTAACTCGGGGTGATCTTTTACAACATTGACTAATTCTGCTTTAGCATCAGCTAACTTTAAGCCTGATTTATAAAGCAATTTATAGGCTCGTTTAACCTGCAAAATAGTGTCCGCTGAAAAGCCACGCCTATCTAATCCAACCGTATTGATCCCATGAGGTTTGGTAGGTCGACCACCAACCATTACAAAAGGCGGCACATCTTTTGTAATCGCGCTACCCATAGCTGAAAAACAATGATCACCCAAATGACAAAACTGATGAACGATGGAGAAACCGCCCAAGATAGCATTATTGCCAATATGTACATGACCACCTAATGAAGCAGCATTAGCAAGAATAACATCGTCGGCAATCACGCAGTCATGAGCAACATGCGTATAGGCCATGAATAAATTATTACTACCAATTTTCGTAATATTTTTATCCTGTGTTGTGCCTCTGTGGATTGTTGTGAATTCTCGGATTTCGTTATTATCACCAATTTCTAAGAATGACTCTTCACCAGCATACTTCTTATCTTGAGGGTCTTCACCAATAGACGAAAACTGATAAATTCGATTGTTTTTGCCTATTGTTGTTGTTCCATTAATCGTAACGTGAGAAGAAACAACCGTTCCAGTGCCTATCGAAACATTCGCTCCGATAACCGTATAAGGACCAATTTTTACATTCTCATCTATAGACGCTGTTGGGTCGATAATAGCCGTTTGGTGGATCATTTAGTCGACTCCTTTGAGGCACACATAATCTCAGCAGACACAACCAATTCTCCATCGACTGTTGCGGACGCTGAAAAAGACCAAATATTTCGTTTATTTTTTTTGAAAACCGCTTCTATCATTAATTGGTCGCCGGGTACAACAGACCGTTTAAAACGCGCTTTATCGATACCTACCAAGTAGTATTCGCCAAAATCTTCACCACGATCTGTTAATGTTTTCATCGACAACAGACCCGTTGCTTGTGCCAATGCTTCAATAACCAATACGCCTGGCATAATCGGGTTATGTGGGAAATGACCGGTAAACTGGGGTTCGTTGTAAGTGACATTCTTAACGGCTAACAACCTTTCGCCGGCCTCATACTCAACAACTCTATCAATCATTAAAAAAGGATAACGGTGTGGCAAGAATTCCATTACTTTTCTTACATCATCAAGCGACATTAATTTTCCTTTTTTAACTTTATTAAATAATTGATTTTTTTGGTTAATTTATCAAGTTGCTTAAAGCGAACTGCATTCTTAAGCCAATCTGTATTTTTTTGAAACGGTGTACCCGATGAATAAACACCGGCTTCATTAATTGAATGCGTAACCATTGTCATGCCGGTTACATGCACACCATCTGTTATTGATATATGCCCTACTAGGCCAACACCACCAGCAAATGTGCAATATTTTCCAATTTTCGTACTACCGGCTATACCAGTACAAGCGGCTATAGCTGTATGGTCACCAATCACAACGTTATGTGCTATCTGAACTTGGTTATCAATTTTAACGCCATCACCAATAACTGTATTATCTAAAGCACCGCAATCAATCGACGTATTAGACCCTATTTCAACATCATTACCAATAACAACATGTCCAAGTTGAGGTATTTTACACCAACCTTTTTTATCATTGTATGGTGCATAGCCAAAGCCATCACTACCTATCACAGTACTTGGGTGAATCGTAACGTTATCGCCTATTTTCGTCTCTTCTCCAAGACTTACATTGGCGACTAACTTAAGGTTATTACCAATCACTACTTTATTGGCAATGACGCATCCAGGTCCTATATAACAACCTTTACCAATGGTGACATCATCACCAATAACAACATGAGGAGCCAGCACGCAATCCTCAGCAATATTTGCATTATCACCAATTACAACCGAAGCATGAATACTGCCCACTCTTGGAGGGGCGGCATGAATCACATTTGCTGCTTTTGCGTACGCTAAATATGGGTTTTTAACAATCAATGCATTGCCATCATATCCTGCTAAAAAAGCATCCGATAAAATAACAACGCCCGCATTGGTTGTCTGTAAATCTGTAATGTACTTTTTATTATAGATAAACGATAGCTGATCAGATCTAGCTGATTCAAGCGTAGCACAACTACTGATTTGATAGTTTGGGTCACCGATTAAATCAGCATCAATAGCGACCGCTAATTCTTGTAAAGTCAGCATTAATCAACAGCCATTTTGGTTAACGCTATTTACCAGTAGATAGACGGTTTTGAACTTTATTGGTTATATCAACTGCGCCACTCGCAAAAACAACACCATCATGAAGCACTAAATCATATTTTTCAGCTTCTGAAAGCCCTTTAATTGCTTCGAAAACCAATTTTTGTAACTTGGCTAACTCTTCGTTACGTCTTAAATTAAAGTCTTCTCTAAACTCTTCTTGGTCACGATTGAGTGCACGTTTCTTTTCTAGCACATCACGCTGTAAGCGTCGTGTTTCAGACTCACTCATTAATTTGGCATCACGAGCAAGTTTTTCATCTAGTTTTTTGATTTCCTTTTGA
Source organism: Cycloclasticus zancles 78-ME (assembly GCF_000442595.1). Lineage (NCBI taxonomy): Bacteria > Pseudomonadati > Pseudomonadota > Gammaproteobacteria > Thiotrichales > Piscirickettsiaceae > Cycloclasticus > Cycloclasticus zancles. The sequence continues at coordinate 1,579,258 of NC_021917.1, forward strand.
CTCGCTAATAAGCGTTTATTTCTTGGAGAAAATTCTTTTTCCAAAGCCACCTTTGCTTTTTCTGCCTGAGGTGCTTTTTCTAAAATCCTAGCTACGTTAACAAAGCCAATTTTGATGTCGGCAGCTTGCGCGGTACTTAGAAGTCCTACTGTTAATATGCTAGCAATTAAGATCTGGTTAAAAAGTTTCAATGTGTTCTCCTACTGTTTACATTACTATTATCAATACCCATCAAGGTATATTTCGTTAAGTTGAAGTGGTGCCTGTAGCCTCGGTTTTAGCCGATTTTATATCCCTGAGCCAAAGGCAAATTGGAATGTTTGCACCTCATCATCTTCTCCATCATTAATAGGCATTGCTAAACTGAAGGATAATGCGCCAAATGGAGACAACCATTTTGCTGACACGCCAACAGAGTAACGTAACTCACCTACGTCTATCTCATCATCATAAACATTACCAGCATCAACAAAAGTACTCATTCTGACGCTTTTATTATCTGGCATAAAGGGTACAGGAAAGATGAATTCTGCATTACCCACTAATTTAACACTGCCGCCAATTGGATCGTCAAAAATATCCCGAGGACCTAGTGTATTATCTGTAAAGCCCCTGACAGAGCCTTTACCGCCGGCATAATAATTTTCAAAGAACGGTAAGCTCTCAGCATCGCCATATGAATCACCATAACCAAAATCAGCATTCAAATAGAGTGTTGTATTAGTACTGATTGGGAAATATTGCTCTTGATTATATGACAACTTATAAAACTCAAGATCGGAACCCGGTACTGTAATGATGCCAGATAAACGTTTTGACCCACCTCGCGTTGCAAACACAGCACGATTCCTTGTATCAGTGCCCCATGAAGCAGAAGCTTTTAAGTTAGTAAAAGAATTACCATTTTCAACAATAAATTTATTTATTTCACCAAAAAACAGATTATTGTCTAACTGAATATCAGTGAACTCTAGATCCAAACCTAGACCAATCTTATCACTTTCATTTAATGGCAAGCCAAAATTAACGCCCATATTAAATGTTTCAGTTTCGTAATTTGAGCTGTTGGCTTCATCATAGTCGGTTGTTCTATAACTGATGTTATAGCCACGGCTCACGCCGTCAACTGTGTAATACGGATTGGTATAACCCAAACTATAAATAGTGTTAACTGAGCTATTATTAAAGCTAGCACTCATCCGCTTACCAGTGCCTAAGAAGTTGTTTTGACTAATACTCGCATTTAACACAATTCCTTGTGATTGAGAAAACCCAGCGCCGGCTAAAATATTGCCCGATGACTTTTCTTTAACCGTGTATTTAATATCAACCTGATCACTGGTACCAGCAACGGGTAATGTTTCCACGTCCACTTCATCAAAGTGGCCTAATCGTGACAACCTAGCTTTAGAATGATCAACCGCTCTGGTTGAAATGGATGCCGCTTCCATTTGTCTAACTTCTCGCCTTAGAACCTCGTCACGTGTTTTAGTATTCCCTTCCATCAACACACGTCGAACATAGACACGTTTCCCAGGGTCAACAAAAAACGTCACTTTGACTGTTGATGATTCATTATCAATTTCAGGAATCATATTGACATTTGCAAACGAGTAGCCCGCCTGCCCAAGAATGGTAGTAATGTATTCTGATGTTTGCGTTGCTTTTTTCCTAGAAAAAACATCTGTTGGCTGAACAATCACGTAAGGGATTAACTTATCAGGATTAACAATCAACTCACCGGCCAGTTTTACTTCACTAACTGTGTGCACTTTCCCTTCATTGATATTGATAGTGATGAAAATTCCATTTTTATCAGGACTAATTGAAACCTGTGTGGATTCAACTTTAAAATTGATGTAACCACGATCTTGATAGAATGAGTTCAAACGTTCTAAATCAGCCGATAATTTCTGTTTTGAGTATTGATTACTATTCGTATAAAAACTAATCAGAGTTGGACCTGTTAACTCAAATACCGACAAAATCTCTTCATCTGAAAAAGACTTATTACCAACAATATTAATTTTCTTAATACTTGCTGCTGAACCTTCTACAACACTGATTAATACAGCCACTCGATTACGCTCAAGTGTTGTCACTTTACTGCTAACCTCTGCTGAATATTTACCGTTATTGTAATATTGCTGAAGTAATTCGTTTTTAACTTTATCGAGAACTAGTGGGTTAAATACCCGTCCTACTTCCATACCAACATCACCAAATGCTTCAAGCAATGTTTCGTTTTCGATATCATCGTTGCCTTCTATTTCGATACTGGTAATCGCTGGACGTTCTTTTACATTAATAATGACTATGTCATCATTCAGGTCCACATTGATATCGCTAAAAAAGCCCATTTCAAAGAGCTCTCGGATAATCTCCCCAGAGGTCTCCTCTTCAAATTGATCACCTACTTTCAGACTTAGCGCATTAAAAACAGCACCCGCCGTGATCCGCTGCAATCCATTAACCCGTATATCTTTAACCAGCACCGGTTCTTCTGCAAATGCCACATTTGAGCTGAATAGAACAAATAGTATAAAAACTGGAAGAAATAGTGTTCTGATTTTTTTTATCACAATGCGTTTTAATGTTATGTTCGTTTAAGGCGTATCGAGCAAGTATAGATAAAACAATCCATTGACTCAATACGTATTTTTATTTAACCAATTATTCGACCAATGTCGATAAAAATGGCCAACACCATCATACAAAGTAAGACAAATAAACCCACACGCATAAACAGACCTTGAGCCTTTTCAGAAACAGGCTTCCCTTTAACCGCTTCAATGAGGTAAAAAAACAAATGACCGCCATCTAACATAGGAATCGGCAATAAATTCATAACACCTAAACTAACGCTGACAAATGCCAAAAATTTTAAGAATGGTATTAGACCTATTGTGGCCGTTTTACCTGCATATTGAGCCAAACTAATAGGCCCACTTAAGTTCTGCACAGATGCCTCTCCAATCAGCATTCTGCCAATTAACTTAACAGTTAATATTGAATAATGAACCGTTTGAGTGGCCGCTTCTACTATCGCTGAAAAACCATTCAATGAATACGTAGTATAAAAGTCATTTGACACCTCATCGACCCATGGGGACACACCAATTCTTCCAATCGGGCTATCATTTTCTATGATTTTTTGCGGAATAAGGCGTAATGCTAAGCGCTCATTATTTCTTAGCACTATTATAGAAATGCTTTTTTCTGGGTTTGCACGAATAACTGAGACCCATTGTTGCCAACTATCGACCTCTTCATTATTGGCAGACAGAATCAAATCACCCCTCTTTAACCCCACTAAATCAGCTGGCTCAGCAGAAACAATATTGCCAATCATCGGTTTTAATGTCGGCAAAAAAGGCTCAATACCAAGCTCATTAACAATATCGTTTGGCTCAGGAATATCTCCCGATTGGACGTTAAATTGAATGTCTTTTGTTTGTCCACCAGGTGTCTCAACGGTGAGATCAACCGAGCCATTATCAATCATTTCACTGGCAATTAAGCCAATGGCCACACGCCATATAGTTGCTGGACGATCATTGACAGCAAGAATTTCATCACCAACTTCAATACCTGAATGAATAGCAACACCAGCCGGGTCTAGTTTACCAACCACAGGCTTCAAACCTCTTTCGCCAACTGTTAGAATTAGCCAAAAAACCAAGAAGGCAAACACCAAATTAAAAACAGGGCCCGCTAAAACGATAAGGAAACGACTTAGCAGAGGTTTATTATTAAAGGCTAGCTTTTTCTCACTCTCTTCGACGTTTCCTTCACGCTCATCGAGCATTTTCACATAACCGCCTAACGGTATGCTTGCAATGACATATTCTGTCTCGTCATTTTTCCTTTTAAATTTAATTAACGGTTTACCAAAACCGACAGAAAAACGTAATACTTTCACACCACATTTACGCGCCACCCAAAAATGGCCGAATTCATGAACGGTAACCAAAATACCTAAGGCCAAGATAAAAGAGGCCATTGAAATAATAATGCTCATTAACCGTTCTCCAAACAATTTTTTGCAACCTGACGTGCTTGTGCATCTGCGCTTAAAACGCTTTCAATTGAGTCAGCAGGGCTCACTGTTGTAATACTCAACACCTGCTCAATCAATGTGGAAATACCAGTGAACGCTAATTCTTTTGCCAAAAATGCTTCAACGGCGACTTCATTTGCTGCATTTAAGATCGCTGGTGCTGTTCCTTTAGCATCTAAAGCTTCATAAGCTAAACGTAAGCAAGGGAATTTTTCATATGAGGCTGATTCAAATGTTAATTGATTATTCACTAGAAAATCCAGCGCTGACACGCCACTCTCATGCCTTTTTGGCCATGCTAATGCATGTGCTATGGGTGTGCGCATATCGGGGTTTCCAAGTTGCGCTAAAACAGACCCATCCACATAATCAATCATCGAATGAACAATACTTTGAGGATGTATCAGCACATCTATTAATTCAGCGGGCATATCAAATAAATAACTCGCTTCAATTAACTCCAAACCTTTATTCATCATAGTCGCTGAGTCAACAGAGATTTTATGCCCCATTGACCAGTTTGGGTGTGCACAAGCCTGCTCGACCGTTACATTATCCAACTCACTGGCATTAAGATTCAAAAAAGGCCCACCAGAAGCCGTTAAAATTAATTTTCTAACACCCTCAGCACGTTGCCCAGCCTTGTATGCATCGGGCATACATTGAAATAAAGCATTATGTTCGCTGTCTAACGGTAGCAAGGTGGCACCATTTTGTTTCACTACAGACATCAATAAATCACCCGATACAACTAAAGATTCTTTATTCGCCAGTAAAATTGTTTTACCTGCCTTAGCAGCCGCTAAAGTTGACAATAAACCAACCGCTCCAACAATGGCTGCCACCACAATATCAGTCATTGAATGTTTAGCAACAAACTCTAAAGAATCCATGCCAGATAACACTTGGGTTTCACATGCGTCAGAGCGTTCCAATTTCCCTCTAAACGCATCTGCAAGCTCAGCATCTGGAACCACTGCATAAGTTGGCTTAAATTCTATACATTGCTCTAATAACCGCCCAATGTTTTTATTAGCTGTCAGTGCAACTACTCTGTAAGCATTCTTATTGAGTCTTATAACATCAAGCGTACTAACTCCAATTGAGCCAGTTGAGCCAAGCAAGCAAACATTTTTCATGTGAACAGTTTTGTCATTAACAGACAAGCAACATAAACAGGAGCTGCCGCAATAAGGCTATCAATACGATCAAGAACGCCACCATGACCCGGTAAAATTGCCCCACTATCTTTAACGTTTACACGTCGCTTCATAAGGCTTTCAAATAGATCCCCAAAAACCGAGACAAAGGCAACAAACACCGACACACTTATAAACATGGTACCGTTGTTAATTTCAAAATATTGATCTGCAAAAAAAGCCAACAATAAACAAGCTAATGCACCACCAATGAAGCCTTCTATAGATTTTCCAGGACTAATAAGAGGTGATAATTTATGACGCCCAAATGAACGGCCAGCAAAATAAGCTCCACTATCAGCAACCCACATCAACAATAATAGGTACATTAAAAGCTCAGGGCCTTGTTCAAAATTGAGCCTCAACTGGTAAAGCGATATGAATATTAAACCAAGCAATAAATAGCCAATTAAAAGCATCACAGGGCGCGCTACTTTATTTGCCAGTAAATCTTGCGCTTTAGTTATCAGCAACACGATCGCCAATAACCAAAATATTAAACTAGCGTAAAAAAAACCACTTAAAAAAGGTTCATTTAAAAGCGTTAAACCAAACGAAAACAGCAAGCCAGTTATCGCAAATATAGATTTATATAGCTTGCTTTTTACAGCACTTAAAGCAGCCCATTCATAGCCAGCTATCAAAACAATTAGACTTAGAACCCCTATAAAAAATGGTTCAGAAGAATACATTACAATCCAGACCACAGCTGGAATCAATACTATGGCTGTTAGAAGCCTCTTAGCGAGACTAGTCATTCCTTAACCATCTTCATCAAGTTGCTCACCTGTCTGTCCGAACCGACGCTCACGAGAAGAGAAATACTGAATGGCCACATCAAGAGCATTCTTATCAAAATCTGGCCAAAGTGTGTCTGTAAAATAAAGTTCACTATAAGCTATTTGCCAAAGTAAAAAATTACTAATTCGCTGTTCACCACCTGTTCTTATGAATAAATCAGGGTCTGGTATAGCTGCAGTGGATAAAAAGTCTTCTATGTTCAGGTCTGTTAAAGGAATGTCTTGACTGACGGCATGTGCCATCATACATTGGCTTGCCTGCGTAATATCCCATTGGCCACCATAATTTGCTGCAATGACCAGCAATAAACCAGTATTTTTAGCTGTTAATAACTCAACATCTATAATTTTTTGTTGTAACGACTGGGACAGTTTGGTTTTATCACCAATTATTTTCAAACGAATATTATTGTTATGTAATCGTTTTGCTTGTGTTTTTAGCGTCAACATAAACAAGTCCATCAGCACATTAACTTCTTTCGCTGGGCGACGCCAATTTTCGCTGCTAAATGCAAACACTGTTAACACTTCTACACCGTAGCTTGCGCACGTTTCGATAGTGGTTCTTAATGCATCTACGCCCGCTTTATGGCCTGCTGTACGAGGTTTACCCTGAGCGGTAGCCCAACGCCCATTGCCATCCATTATGATGGCAATGTGCTTAGGGCTTTTTTTTATATTTTTTTTAACTTGGTTGTCAGTCACAAGAATCCTTTTTATCTCTTTTGACAACGTCGTAAAAACTTAGATCAAGGTTAAACACGACAGCACACGATGTTTGGTTCATTGCCTACATTGACATCAAGTCAGCTTCTTTTACCTCAAGGTGCTTATCAATATCTTTTACATGCTGATCGGTGATTTTCTGAATTTTTTCTTCACCAGAGCGAAGTTCATCTTCAGTAATCATCTTTTCTTTTAACGCCTCTTTAAACTCAGAGTTTGCGTCACGACGAATGTTTCTAATCGCAACTTTCGCAGCTTCTGCCTCACCACGAACCACTTTAACAAGATCGCGACGCCTTTCTTCTGTTAATGGTGGCATTGGTACACGAATGACATTACCAGCAGTCACTGGATTAAGCCCTAGATCTGCCTTCATAATAGCCTTTTCAACTGGGCCAATCATACCTGCTTCCCACGGCATAATAGACAATGTTCTAGCGTCTTCAATATTAACTGTTGCTACTTGATTTAAGGGTGTATCAACATCGTAGTAAGACACAACAATATGCTCTAGCAAACTTGGGTGCGCACGACCTGTACGAATTTTTGTCAATGCTTTTTGAAAAGACTCAACGGATTTACCCATTCTTAGGTTTCCATCTTTAACAATATCTTCAATCATAATTATCTCTACCGTTATTCTACAAGTGTGCCAATATCATCACCCATCACAAGACGTTTAATAGCACCTTTATCAAAAATATTAACGACCCTTAATGGTAACTTATGATCCCTACAAAGTACCAATGCTGTTGCGTCCATAACATTTAAACGCTGATCAATGGCTTCATCAAAACTAATACGTGAATACAGCGTGGCATCAGGGTTTTTAACCGGATCATCAGAATAAATGCCATCCACTTTTGTTGCTTTAATCAGCAATTCAGCCTCAACCTCAATACCTCTGAGGCTCGCTGCCGAATCAGTGGTAAAAAATGGATTACCGGTCCCTGCTGCAAAAATAACCACGCGGCCTTTCTCAAAATGTCTAACCGCTCTTCTACGTTTAAAGCTTTCGCATACTTGGTTAATTTGAAGCGCTGACATAACGCGAACATCCTGACCAAGAGACTCTAATGAATCTTGCATCGCTAAGGCATTAATGACTGTCGCCAACATACCCATATGATCACTGGTCACACGATTCATAACATCTGAAGCTACTTCAGAACCACGTAAAATATTTCCACCACCTATAACAAGACCAACTTGAACACCAATGTCACATAGCTGCTTAACTTCTTCTGCTAGCCTTAAAACTGTATTACCATCAATACCACCAGCGGAGTCGCCCATAAAGGCTTCCCCGCTGAGTTTTAGCAATATTCGTTTATATGTCAACTCGCTCATTAAATTAATCGCCTCGTACTTGAGCCATTACTTCAGATGCAAAATCTTCTTCTTTCTTCTCGATACCTTCACCTACTTCAAAGCGTACGAAAGATACGACTTTAGCATTATTAGATTTTAATAATTGCTCAACCGTAACATCACCATCTTTAACGAATGGTTGACCCAATAAGGTGACTTCTTTTAAGAATTTTTTAACTTTACCAACGATCATTTTTTCAACAATCTCAGGTGGCTTACCACTTTCAGCAGCTTGCCCTTTAAAAATTTCTTTTTCCTTTTCAATAGCCTCTGCAGGTACTTCTGCTTCAGAAATACATAAAGGATTCGTCGCAGCAACATGCATAGCAATATCTTTTGCTAATTCAACAGACCCACCTTCCAATTCAACCAACACCCCAATACGGATACCGTGCAAATATGAACCGACAACGCCTGATTCAGGCTTAATGGTTTGAAAACGTCGAACATTAATGTTTTCACCAACTTTAGCAATCAATGCACGTCGTTTTTCATCAACTGTCACAGATTCACCGTCAATCGTTGCATTATTTAATGCTTCAACATCAGCGACGTCATTATTAACAATCGTGTTTGCAACCACTGTAGCAAACTCAACAAAATCATCACCTTTTGAAACAAAGTCAGTTTCACTGTTAATTTCAACAATCGTTGTTGCTGATCCATCACCGGATGTTGCAACCTTTAAAACACCTTCAGCAGCAATACGCCCTGCTTTTTTATCTGCTTTTGCCATGCCTGATTTACGCATGTTTTCAATCGCAACTTCTAAATCACCACCTGTTTCTACTAATGCTTTTTTGCACTCCATCATGCCAGAACCCGTTCTTTCACGTAATTCTTTGACCATTGCAGCTGTTACACTCATTCTAAACCTCTGTCTATATTAATTAATCATAAAAACGCCCCCAACAGGAGGCGTTCATTGTCTTCTAAGCTGTAGCGATTAACCTTCTTTGCTTACTTCTTCAGTTGCTGCTTTTTTTACCGCTGTTTTTTTCACAGCCGGTTTTTTAGAAACTGATTTAGCCACTTCTTTATTATCAACTAATTCTTTAATTACGCTGGCTTTACCTTCAAGAATCGCACCGGCAAAACTTTGGCAATATAATGTTAAGGCTCTGATTGAGTCATCGTTACCTGGTATTACATAATCCACATCATTAGGTTTATTGTTTGAATCAACAATACCAATCACTGGAATACCTAATTTAGCCGCTTCTTTAACTGCGATTTTTTCATAGCCTACATCCATTACTACAATAGCATCGGGTGGGCCTTTAAGATCTTTAATACCGCCAACACTGCGCTCTAGTTTTTCCAGCTGGCGCATGAACTTTAAACCTTCTTTTTTGCTAAAACGATTCAAGCTACCGTCTTCACGCATCGTTTCAAGTTCTTTTAAACGATTAATTGATTTTTTGATGGTACCGAAGTTTGTCAACATGCCACCTAACCAACGGTGATCAACATATGGCATGCTGCAACGTTTTGCTTCTTCTGCAACTGTTTTACGAGCTGCTTTTTTTGTTCCAACAAACATGATAGTGCCTTTGTTTGCTGCTAGTTTGTTGATGAAATTTAATGCATCATTAAAAAGAGGTAAGGTTTTCTCTAAGTTAATGATATGAATTTTGCCACGCTCACCAAAGATGTAAGGGGCCATTTTAGGGTTCCAGTACCTCGTTTGGTGACCAAAATGGACACCAGCTTCGAGCATTTCACGCATTGTGATTTTAGACATTTCTTTTAATTCCTTATGTTATAGCCAGCCAGATAATCTGACATGACTCGGGTTGATAACTACCACGCATCCCAAACGGTAACCTGATTTAATTCAAGCACCCTACCGGATGTGTTGATGCATGTGATCGTTGTTGCCAAAAGTGGCGACGCTTTATACCATATCTAGAGCTAAACGGCAATTTAAACCTAAAATATTAGTGTTATGCCTAAGCTGTAAAAAAACCTTAAATTCATCTATTAAGCGTTATAATCTGTCACTTGTTTGACATTCTGAAACCACTTTATTTATTAAAATATGAGTATTACTTTAAAAACACCCCCTGAAATTGAAAAAATGCGTGTCGCTGGCCGTTTAGCTGCTGAAGTTCTCGAGATGATCAGGGAATATGTTGTTCCAGGTGTCACTACAGAGGAGCTTAACCAACGTTGTCACGACTTCATGGTTAACACCCAAAAAACAATCCCCGCCCCGCTTAATTACCATGGCTTTCCAAAATCAATCTGCACCTCGGTTAACCAAACTGTTTGCCACGGTATCCCCAACCATAAAAAACTTAAAAAAGGAGATATCGTCAATATTGATATCACCGTTATTAAAGATGAGTTCCATGGTGATACCAGTGAAATGTTCGTTGTTGGTGAACCAAGCATTTTAGCCAAGCGTCTTATCGATACCACACAAAAAGCTTTATACCTAGGCATTAGCATGGTTAAGCCCGGCGCAAGACTTGGTGATATTGGCCATGCTATTCAAAAATTTGCAGAAAGCAGGCGTTACTCTATTGTTCGAGAGTATTGTGGTCATGGTATTGGGCGCGTTTTTCATGAAGAGCCCCAAGTTTTACATTACGGCGAACCTAATACCGGTACCACACTAGAAGAGGGCATGACCTTTACTATAGAACCGATGATTAATGCTGGCAAAAGGAATGTAAAAACACTGGCAGATGATTGGACCGTGGTTACTAAAGACCGCAGCCTATCCGCACAGTTTGAACACACCTTAACGGTCACATCCACTGGGTTTGAAATTTTTACCGTTCGAGATAACGAGGCCATTGAAGCAACCCATATTCCACCAGAGTTATATAAATCATGACATCTCTTCCTACTGAAAATGAACCAGCCGCGCATAAAATTGCTGATATTAAAGCGCTAATTCAAGCCTTTAATAATGAATTACATACACGCGCTAAGTCTGGTGAAACGGTAGAAACACTTCTAAAAGCTCGTAGTGATTTTATCGATCAATTACTTACCAACTATTGGAATGAAATATTAGGCCCCTATTCTAACCAACTGGCCTTAATTGCCACCGGTGGTTATGGCCGCGCGGAACTGCACCCTTTTTCCGATATTGATTTACTCATTATCTTTGATGAATCCGAGCTCGACAATTACAAAACAGAACTCGAATCGTTCTCGACATTCCTATGGGATATTGGTCTTAAGCCGGGCCTAAGTGTACGAACAATTTCAGACTGCCTAGAACAATCTAAGTTAGATATTACGGTTATTACAAACCTTATGGAAGCTCGCCTCATCACAGGTTCAGAGGCTTTCTTTTCTGACATGCAAGATCAGATCAGTATCGATAATCTTTGGTCGCCGGTTGCATTTTTTCGCGAAAAAGTAGCAGAACAACACAACAGACACTTGAAGTTTGGCAATACCGCTTACAACCTAGAACCTGATATGAAAGAAGGGCCAGGTGGGTTACGAGACATTCAAACGATTCAATGGATTACCCAGCGTTATTTTGGTTCCAATTCACTTGGTGAATTGGTAAATCATGCGTTTCTTACTAAAAATGAGTATCGCTCACTGGTAAAAGGGCAACGCTTTCTTTGGAAAGTCCGTTTCGAATTACACCTTTTAGCGAATCGACCTGAAAACCGCCTGCTTTTTGATTATCAAAAAAACCTTGCCTTAGCCTTTGGTTTTGAAGATGGCGATAACAACCTTGCTGTCGAATCATTTATGCAGCTGTACTACCGTACTGTGATGGACCTTGAGCGCATTAATGAACTGGTCTTGCAAATATTTAATGAGGCGTTAGAAAATAAAGTCATGGATGTGACCCCTATCAATGAATCTTTTAGGATCATTAATGATTATATCGAGGTGACGCATCCAGATACCTTTAAAACAACACCTACTGCTCTACTCGATATTATCCTTCAATTACAAAAACATGAAGATGTAAAGGGGATCAGATCAGCAACTATCCGCTTAATACGCGAGTCTTTACACCTCGTTGATGATGAGTTCAGGGCAAACCCTCGGGCTAAACGTTTATTTTTAGATATTCTTCGCCAACCGCATGGCATCACCCATCAATTTCGTCGGATGAATCGCTACGGTTTATTAGCGGCTTATATTCCAGCCTTTGACGATATTATCGGGCGTATGCAGTATGACTTATTTCATGCCTATACCGTTGATCAGCACACCCTATTTATCGTTAGAAACCTAAGACGGTTTGCCTTAGAAAAGCACCGTGACGACCTGCCGCATTGTTTCGATGTCTTTCAAGAAATTCGCAAACCTGAGTTACTTTATTTAGCTGGCTTATTTCATGATATTGCTAAAGGCCGCGGCGGCAACCATGCAGAACTTGGCATGCATGATGCCATCGAATTTTGCCGCCAGCATGGCTACAATTCTTATGACACCAACCTTGTCGGTTGGCTGGTTCAAAACCACCTAATCATGTCAATGACCGCGCAGCGTAAGGATATTAATGACCCCGCTGTTATTCATAAATTTGCCTCTAAAATTGGCAGTCTTGAGTACCTTGATTACCTCTACCTACTAACCGTTGCAGATATTAGAGCAACAAACCCAACGCTGTGGAACGACTGGAAAGGCTCGTTATTAAAAGAACTCTACAACAACACTCAGCAACTTTTACGTCGCGGATTACAAACGGTCACTGATGAATTAAGTGACGAAATCAAAGACATGCAGTATCAGGCTAGACAAGGCCTTAATATCCGTGGCTTAAGTGATGATAAAATTGATCGAGTATGGCGAACAATCAGTAAGGATTATTTTTCACGGTTTTCTGTTGAAGATAGTATTTGGCACACATTGGCCATATCATCTTGTCGTCAAGAAGAGATGCCACTGGTCTTACTACGCCCACAAACACATCGCGGTGGCGCAGAAATTTTTATTTACGTAGATGATCGCGCTGGCACATTTGCTATCTGCACAGCAACGCTCGATCAGCTTGGCCTTAATATTTTAGATGCTCGAATCATTACCACTAATGAAGACCTCGCATTGATTAGTTTCCATGTTTTAGAAGATAACGGCAGCCCTATTCCCGACCTTACTCGTGAACAATCTATCGTCAACGTCTTACGTGCTAATTTAATAGCGCCAGACCAATCAGTTTTATCGGTTGATAGGCATAGGCCTCGCCAATCTCAACACTTCAACATTAAAACGACTATCAGCTTTAAAAGTGATTATCAAAAACGCTACACCATTTTAGAAATACGCACACAAGACCAACCCGGTGTTTTATCCACCATTGGGCAATGCTTTAGTGCCTGTAAAGTTAACGTGCGAAATGCAAAAATTACCACCTTAGGTTCAACCGCTGAAGATATTTTCTATATTACCGATAGCGATAACAAAATGATTGAAGATTCCGAGATCATCGATCAGCTAAAAGAAAGCTTAATTGAAAAACTGACTTCGTCGCAAAACAGTACTACTTGATTCTAATTTGGCGGTACTTCTGCGCCAATACTTTAGGTTCCGCATTAAAAAAATATGCCCACCTTAAAAACCACATTAACAGGACTGTTTTCACGACCCCATTAACCTGCCAACGCCGGCAGGATGTGGTAACAGTTTCTTTAAGGCATATCGGCTTTGAAACTTTTTTTAGTTTTTTGCTTATTGCAATATCTTCCATAAGCTCAATGCACGGGTAGCCGCCTACCTGTTCAAACAAGTGCTTTGAAACAAACATTGCATGGTCCCCTGTTACGATACCGGTCAAACAAGAGCGCCAATTCATCATCGTTTCAATTATTCGAAAAACAATTGCTGTATCGTCCAACTTGACCTTAAAACGTCCCCAACAAAGAGTTGGCTGTTTCGGTTGCTTTAATAGTTTTTTAATGGCCCTGTCTGCTAGCAGGGTATCTGCATGTAAAAAAAGCAATACCTTTCCACGTGCTACTTGTGCACCTTTATTAAGTTGCACCGCACGTCCTGCTGAAGAGACCACCAGCTGTTCAACAAGGCCTTCTGTGCAGCAGACCGTCTTATCGGTGCTGCCGCCATCTACCACTATAATTTCGACACCTTCCCTTCTAAGCGATTGTAACGATGCCAGCGTTACCGGTAAGGCCGTCTCCTCATTCAGCGTGGGAATAATAATAGATAGCTCAGGCATTAATAACAGCCCCTTCTATAGGATATTTTATAATCACTGCTTCAAGGCGCCACCACAGCTTGAACCACTACCCGCCGTGCAACCATAACAATGATCGGCTACCGTAATGGCTTGTGATTCAAAATCAAGCCCTAAACACTCGCTAATATGCCTCTTTGATTTAAGCTGGCCAGCAGGCAAGCCTAGCATTTGATTAAAATCGCAATCGTACACATAACCTGCCCAATCAACACTTAAAGTACTTTTACACATCACTTGATCAAGGTTAACCGCTTGGTGCGCCGTTTTAAGTACGTTCATATATTCGTCAAACTGACCTGTTGAAATCAGCCAACTACCAAACCGCTTAATGGGCATATTTGTTATCGTGAACAAACGCGTAAACACAATGCCGAAGTGTTCAAATAAATGGTCTTTATAATCCGCTTCAAGAGCCGACTGATCTGGCGGCACTTGAGTACCCTGTGGGTTATATACAAGGTTTAGTTCTAATGCTTCCCCATAACCGAGGGTATTTAGTTTTTTTAACGCAGTGATACTCTTTTCAAAGACCCCCTTACCACGTTGTGCATCTACATTATCACTGGAGTAGCATGGTAGGGAGGCAACAATTTGTACTTTATTAGATGCTAAAAAATCAGCCAAATATTCATAACCCGGTTCTTCAAGAATCGTTAAATTGCAGCGATCAATGACCTCCACTCCTCTATTTCTCGCTTCTATAACGACATATTGAAAACAAGGGTTCATTTCTGGCGCACCGCCGGTCAAATCGAGTGTTTTAATAGCCTGCTGATCTATAAAATTAAAGACTTGATCGATAGTTTCTTTCGCCATTATTTCTTTACGTGTCGGACCAGCATTAACATGACAGTGTAAGCAGGACTGGTTACACAAATACCCCATGTTTACTTGTAACGTGTGAAGTTTAGTTCGTGTTATCGCAGGGAAGTTTGTATCCACTAGCTTAGCTAACGTTGGGTGCATAGTTAACTCCGCCTAGCTAAATGGTAGCGTTTTAAAATTTTTAGCAATTTTGTAGGCTGATGGTTCTTTTTCCAGACCCCCGCTGTATATTTACTTGCTTCAGCCCATGTTGGGTACACATGAATCGTTGCTAATATTTTATTTAAGCCCAACCCATGCTTCATGGCTAAAACAAACTCAGGCAGTATTTCACCAGCATGTTCTCCAACAATGGTAACGCCTAAAATATGATCTTTTCCTGCTGCAGTTAGCACTTTAACAAACCCTTCTGTTTTACCCTCTACAATGGCTCTATCAAGTTCATTAAACTCAAATTTTGTTGTCTCTATTTGCAAGCCCGCCGCTTTTGCTGATTGCTCGTTATAACCCACACTGGCTATTTCTGGCTCTGTAAAGGTCACCCTTGGGATCACCCTTCGGTCTGCTTTAAAACGCCAAAAATCACCAAATAAACTATTCACAACGCTATACCAAGCAAAATGTGCAGCGGTATGGGTAAATTGGTAAGGCCCAGCGACATCTCCACAAGCGTATATGGTGGGCACATGGGTTCTCATGTATTTATCGACCTTTATCGTACCCGATTGTGTTAATTGAACCCCAAGCTCTTGCAAACCTAAACCAGCAACATTGGCCTCTCGTCCAACAGCAAAGAGTACCGCATCAAAAATAAGTTTTAACGGCTTACCTTGTGCCGATTTAAGCGTGGCGACACATTGATTATTGTCCATTGCGAAGGAATCAACCGAATATTGTAGTTTTAATTCAACACCATCGTGTTCCAAATGAGTCATTAACACACCGACTGACTCTTCATCCTCAGACGGCATAATGCGATCGGCGTTATCAATAAGGGTTACCTTGCTGCCTAATCTACTAAAACTCTGACCCAATTCACAACCAATAGGCCCAGCCCCAACAACAAGAAGGTGTTTCGGTTGTTCACGCAATGACCATATTGTGTCCGATGTGTAATAAGGAACTTGATCAACCCCTTCAATCGTTGGTATCCGTGGTTTAGCACCGGTCGCAACAATAATATGTCGGCTGCTAATGATTCGATCGCCAACGGCTATTTCCCAAGGTGATAACACACGCGCTTCAGCTTGCATACACTCAACACCCAATTGAGTGTAACGTTCTACAGAATCATGCGGTTCAATTTGCTTGATAACCGACGATACACGCTCCATAACCTCAGCAAAATCAAATTCTGCCGAAGCACTGTTTATACCATAGTGCTTACTTCTGCTTAATTCTGCTAAAAAACGGCTAGACTTAATCAGTGATTTTGAGGGCACACAACCACTATAGAGGCAATCGCCCCCCATTTTATTTTTTTCAATTAACAAGACTTTAGCGTTTACTGCTGCTGCAAGATAAGCGCTTACTAACCCCGCAGAACCACCACCGATTACAACTAAGTTATAATCAAAAACCTTAGGTTTTTTATAGGACGTTAAAATTTTATAACGTCGAATAATAGTCGGCACGGTTTTGGCGAATAAGGGAAATAGCCCCAGTAACGCAAATGAAATAGCGACTGCTGGCGATAAAACATCTGACAGCTGTTCAACCTTAGTTAATTGCGTACCTGCATTAACAAACAATATTGTGGCTGGCAACATACCTATTTGACTAACCCAAAAATAGCTCCTTAATTTAATAGGTGTCAGCCCCATTAACAGGTTAACAAGCCAAAATGGAAACAGCACAATTAAACGTAATGTAAAAAGGTAAAAAGCCCCTTCTTTTTTGATCCCGGCATTTACATCGGTAAGTTTATCGGAAAATTTTAGCTGCACTGTCTCCTTCAAAATATAACGAGACAATAAAAAAGCTAAACTCGCCCCTATTGTTGATGCAAATGAAACTAATATAACGCCCCAAAACAAACCAAAAATTGCACCCGCCGCCAAGGTCAGAATACTAGCTCCCGGTATAGAAATAGCCGTTGAAATAATATAAAAAACAAAAAACCAAGCGGAAGTTTGCCAGGGGTTTGCAATGTAATAAGCGGCTAATTCATCGTTTTTTTCTTTTAAAACAGTTAAATCGATATATTGATCAAAACCTAACCAATAAAAACCTACAAACAACAACGCTACAAGGCCTATTAAGCAAACTTTTCGCGATTTAAACATCCATATATTCCCAGCTTCGCCACCCAGCAAATTCTGGATAATAAAGCCCTAACATAATAGGTCGCGACTCCTTTTTGCTCATCAATTGGGCATAACGTTCAAGTTGAGCCTTATATCGTGTCACTTCAGCGTCCAAAAACTGCTCCTTATCATCGTCATCATGGCGGCTTGTTTTAAAATCAATAATCCAACGTTTACCCTCATCAACAAAGGTTCTGTCTAATCGGTAATGAATGATCGCTTCATCCACTACTCCTGACAGCGATAATTCAAACTGACTATCTTCATGCTGATTATTAAGAACCCATTGACCACGCGAATCTTTCACACAAACATCAAGAACGTGTAAAACACGCTTAGTAGCTTCATCAAGGTGCCGAGGTAAGACGCCAAGCTCTACAAGTTGCTGTTGAACCTTTACTCGCATGATTCCATCATCAACTTTTAAACAGCCTTGCTCACCCATTATTTGCATCCATTGATGACAAACAGTCCCGACCGATGCGGCTAAATCTGAGGCCCAATCATATTCAATGATATTTGTTTGTAGCCGTATCCTATTATCTAAACCATGCTGATAATCCAGCATTGAATAATCTTTTTTATCAATATCGTATATATTTATTTCCTTTAAATAACAATTTGTTAGAGCCTTATTATCATCTAGTTTGTTATCTGAAAATTTAATAACAACCTCATCTTTAATTGTCGGCCAAAGCAAACCAAGTAAGGTATTACTCGCAGGCGTTTTAGCCTCTTGTGTTTTTTCGTTAAGCGTTAAGCAAAAACTTAAATGTAATTGTTTTTTAGCACGGGTCGCCGCCACATATAACAATCGCTGACTTTCATGAATGGCCTTTTCCTGCTCTACCCTATTTAAATAATTAACAATGGCATCATCCTCGTTCGCCCCCACTTCCTTAAGGGGTGCAATCATTAACTCACTACCTCCCGCTATCTCCGAAGGGCGTTCTAGCCAAGACAACAAACGTGACTCATCTCGCCCTGAGCGTCTATCTAAGCCCGGCAAAATTACATGATCAAACTCCAAACCTTTAGCTTTATGTATCGTCATTATCTGTAATGTATCAGGCGCTTGTGTGTTTGGAGCTGCGTACAGTTTATCAATCTGCTCTTCAAGCTCTGTGATATCAACACTGCCTTTATCAAGCTCTAACATTTGCAAACACTCAAAAAACCGTTCGCAATCGGCTAAATCAGCAGCAGACGATAAACCCTCAGGGCCTAACAACTCAGACCATAAACCAAGTATTGAGTCGGTCACACTCATCTGTTCTCGATACGAGAGTGCAACCTTAAAATGTGATACCACATGGGCAATACTCCTTTGCCCGTCTTGCGATAATTCCTGTATCCGTTCACTGTGTTGTATTAACTGCCAGACCGTTTCATTCGTTTCGCCTTCTAGTAACAAATGCATATCTACCAAACTTAGAACACACCATGGCGCACGTAATACGGATAACCACGCCAACCGATCTGCCGGGTGTAAATAGGCTCGTGTCAGGGACATTAAATCAATCACTGTTTGTCGTGTATTAAGTGGGTCAATATCACTGGCTTGATAAGCCACAGATGCCTCATTTAACGCGATAACCAACTCACTTAAGCTCTTACGCCCTCGAACCAACACACCGATTGACTCATTAGGCGATGTTTGTTGAATCTGCTGAATTAAGGCTAATAAGCCTTTACCCTCTTGAACTCTGCTTTCATACGGGTAATATTGAACGCCATTAGTTGCAGCTTGTGCTGTTTTAAATGCTATTGAAGCTTTATAAGAAATAGCACCACTGAATATATTATCACTTGGCGGCATAATCCGGCTAAACGCCTCATTTACCCAGTTAATAACCCCTTCTTGCGAGCGAAAATTAACCGCAATATTAACCGGTTTAATATTCTTAACTTCACCCAAACCATCTTGCTGAGTTTTTAAAAACAAGCCAACCTCAGCCTGACGAAACCGATAAATAGATTGCATCGGGTCACCCACCAAAAATAATGTTCGCCCATCGCCTTCTTGCCAACCTGCCACTAAATCTTTTAATAACATAAATTGAGTTTCAGACGTGTCTTGAAACTCATCAACAAGCATGTGTTGCAGTTGGTAATCTAGCTTTAAACCAACATCGGTCATTCCGCTCGCATCATGAATCGCTCGACTGGCACTTAATGACACTTCACAAAAATCAACACAACCCATCTGTTGAAACACCAATCGTAAATGAGCAACGGCTTGCGGCAAGATCAATAATAAAGCTTGAATAATTTGCCACTGTTGATCGCTATATCCTGGACTTGGCAGGTAACGCAACCAAGCCATCGCTTCGGTTAATTCATCATTTTCTTGTAAGGCCAACAACAACGCTTTGTAGTCATTCTTTTTATCTGTGTACAGAGCCTTTTGATCTTTATTACTGGCTTGACTGACGGGTGGAAAACCCATTTTTGCATCTGCTTGTTTACGCCAAGTTCCCGCACCGGTGAGCAAAAAGTCCCTCAAGATTAACCAATCATTTAATGAATCAGCCGAGGTGTCCAACTCATCAACGTGTTCAGCCAAGTAACACACAGGTGACGTTTTATCACTTAAATTAGTTGCCGCAAACTGTAGTAAATCTTTTAGAACATCTGCTTGCTGTTGACTCAGATGCCGCACAATATCAGCCAGTGTTGACTCGACCGTTTGCGTTAAAACGTTTTCTAATGCTTCACGTTTAGCTGCATCAGAGTCACTCATTAAGACGTGGCGTAGCCATTGGTCTCTTGAAGCTAACATCGATGAAATTAAATCTTCAGCTCGTGACAAATGGTTATCCACATGAATTAACAGTAACCTTATCGCTTCGCCAACACGGTCATTACTGTCAAGTTCTTTTAAACAGTTGCTAGCTGCTTGAGTGTATAGAGAACTGGCATCTTGTTGAATGTTGGGCAAAGAACCAAACTGTGCAGTAATTGGCATTTGCTTCACTAAGTGCGCACACAATGAATCAATGGTTTGCACTCGTAAACGGTTTGGGTTTTGTAACAGATGCCATTGTAAGGCTTCATCACGCTCGAGCACTTTTGCAGCAACTAACCATGTTTGTGCTTCAAACTCATTCTCAGGACAAGGCTTGGTCGCTAGCTTAATCGACTCTATGATACGCAGGTGCATTTCAGCCGCTGCTTTTTTCGTGAAGGTAATCGCTAAAATTTCTTCAGGGTTATTAACAATACTTAGTAAATGCAAAAACCTTAGCGTTAATAAACTGGTTTTTCCCGAACCGGCAGGCGCTTGAACGATAAACGATTGACTAACATCCAGCACCTCTTGTCGTTGAGCAATATCATGCGGTTTACTCATCTTCAGCAGCCCTTTGCGTTATTTGTTCATTAATACGGCATAGACTAGTCAAATCACAATATTGGCAAGCCTTGGCCGTTGGGCTCACACGTGCATTAGCTGTAACAAACTCATCGGACAAACCACCCAACACTGTACGCCAATGATCCATTTGATTATTCCATTGATCATAGTCTGCTTTTACTTTTTTATCCGCTAAGTTTTTTAATGTAGAAAAGTGATCGTCACTATCCGTTAAACCTTGATACTGAGTTTGGCCTTTTTTAAGTTGCGCAAAGCTGATGCTACCTACATTACCTTCACTAAATACACTATACAGTGGTAATTGTGGCTCTTCAGGCCGCAGACCAAACCAACTATTAATACTGCAATCACCTGTTTTATAATCAATAATCGCTAATGAACCATCTGGTAGCTTATCCACACGATCAATAATGGTGTTAAGTTGTAATTCTCCAACGCTTAACAACTGCTTTAATTCCGTTGCAATAACCTCAAACGGCTCTCGTTGGCGATCTATGTTCAGCCATGCCATTAATAATTGCGTGATTCTTTCGGTTTCTAGCTGACCCAGTGCTTTCTTTAAAATAGCGGTCCGTTTACTTTCAGTTTGAACGACAGCCGTCACAATCGCTTTGACCAGCTCATATTGTTCATCAACTGATAAATCACATAAGGCTTTATGCGTTTTAATCTTCGTCCATAGTTCTTCTAAACTTCGATGTACAAGACTACCGCGTAAGCGTGCATCTATTCCTGGCTCAGGCTCTTGTAAAGCGTTCGTTTGCAAACGAAAATGCACATAAGCTTTAAATGGACACGCGGCTTGATCTTTCAATATGCTGACACCACCGCGCACTGTTTCGCTTTTTTCTAGCAATGGCCCGGAAACATCTTCAATCCATTTAAAATTCTTATTACCTACTCGGTGTTCAATTGGATTCACGGGTAGTTGTTGTAATAACTGCTTCTTTGTTATCACAGGGTAACCTTCTATCAGTGAGCTCTTTGTTTGTACTGCTTCATCCTTAACATGAGAAAAACTAAACACCACTGTTTTTGCTGAACGAGCCCAGTTTTTTGTGATTATTTTCGCATGTTGATATTGGTGTTCAGCAGATGATTGAACCAAACCTTTATTGCGCTGTTCGGCAAGCGGTAAAAAAGGGCTAGGGTTTGGCGATTGTGGCCATGTTTTATCATCTAAACCACACACCCATAACGCATCAAACGTATGTCCTGATGCCTCCATTAAACCCATTATTTGAATCGCTGCTGTTGGGGTTTCAGGTTGAAAAACACGTTCAAGTAGTATTTTTCGTAATGCATTTAGTGCCGTTTCAAAGGTGATTACACTATACACCTCATCCAAGGTTGAAAAACTTTTCAACACATCGTCCCACACTTGGAATACTTGGTATTCTGTGGAGCTTAATACTCGATCGCCTTGCACCCCCATGGTGGCTAAAAAAGACCTAAACAGCTGTACCCAGTCTGACGGCAGCACACGGTTTGGCTTTGCCTCTAGCAGCTCTATTACCTGATTTAAACACTTAAGCAGTAACGGGCATAAAGACTCATCGTCTTTAGGTGCCTGAAGACTATTGCGTAACTGCTTGACCGAGCAGGACAAGATGCCTTTTTTACGTAGAACAACTTCCAATCGTGCGCGCTGACCCCATTCCTTTTGCCCCGCCGTAATAAAAGAAGAACGAAGCAATAGACACAGTTCACTAAAAGTTATTGGTTGGCTACAAAATTGTAACAACCGAAGGCTTTGTTGAATGGGAGAATAGCTTAATAGAGACTGGCCCAACGACACGTTATATGGTTTTTCAAAAGGTACATCTACTGGGTAAACAACACTGGGATAAAAAACCGTTTTAAAGGCTGACTCAATCGATTCTCGCATGACTTCCAAATCTGGCACGACTATACCGATCTTATTGTCAGGGTTTTCATCCAAACGTTCTCTTGCCCATTGCGCCATTAGCTTCACTTCTTCTTTACGATCAATCGCTTTAAGCACATGCGTCTGGTTTGTAGCGGCCTCTGCAGAAAACTCGCTAAGTTGATGCCCTTTCTCTATTAACAATGCATGCAATGACTGTTGTGTCGGCGTATAAATTTCAAACCCTGAAAAAATAATCTGATTTGGCAATAGCAAACAATCTTGATCTACCAATTCACTAACCGTCTTTATTAACTGCGCACGATCTATCCAAGCTGATTTATTTAATTCATCTTTATACGCATCATGCCATTGGTTAAACGAGGCCATATCAACACCGGTAGAAATATCATTCACTGCGTTTTCAGCGATCATCCATTGCAGGCTAAGTTGTCTGGCTTTACTGGCTGCTTTGGCCGTTGCTGGTACGTTTAATAACTCAGCACCCAAGGTCTGTCGTATAACACGTTCCCAAATAACTAGCGCTTGTTCCTGTGTTAATAGAGTTTTATTCACTAACGAAGCCGATGCCTCATTGCTTTGCAGATCAAACCGTCGTTGCCAGCACTGTAATAACCAAACATCAAACGACATAATCATAGGCGAAGCCCAGACAGCCGCACCTTCATCCACTAGCGCTTGTTCAACCCAACTTGTTAAGTGTCGTGATAAACGCTGATTCACGGTAATCACGACTGCGCCTTGTTTTATTGCTTTAAAAAAATCTGAAAAATTCATTTAACTAGCGTATCAAAATCCATCTATTAAATCAGAACAACAGCCTCATTATGAGGCTACTTAATGAGTCCATTATCATTGAATTCTAATTCTCCCTTAATACGCCTAAAAACTGCCTTAAAAATGATCCATATTAAAAAAACCACAAGTATTTACATTTTCTATTTGCAACCGCCTTAATCCTTGTAGTAGTGTGGGTTCTCAGCAGTATTGTGCCCCTCAAGGAAGCCCTTGGTTGATCTCTTATTTGATGTTTTCCATGATTATTTATTGGCAAGTTTAGGTTGGGCTATTGGACTCTATATCAGGTTATTCTTATGGAAGTCTCAATAAACACCAAAACTTACAGTACACAACTGTTCAAAGTAACTGACCTACAATACGCCACGTTTTTCGGTCTCTATCGTGGTCCACTATTTGCTAGCACTATCGCAATAGATTTTACTGAGGTAAATTATGAATGAACTTAAGTTAGACAATATGCAATCAATGATAGCTGCGGACGAAGTAAGTGCGATTTCATCAGCACTGCTTTCCGAAATATTCCATGGTTTTGAAGAAGCTATTTTAGTTGCCGATACCAATCGACGCCTAGTGTATATGAACTTGGCAGCAGAACGTTTATTTGGTTACTCGAAACAGCAGCTGTATGGAAAAGTGTCCCAAATACTTTATGCCGATGAAAATGATTTTTCAGAACAAGGTCGGCATCGCTATAACCTAGCAAGCGAAAAGCCTACAGAAAACTATAGGATTTTATATCGCCGTTCGGACGGAGAAATTTTCCTTGGCGTAACAACAGGGACCATTATGCATTCTTCTGATGGAGCGGTCATTGGATTTTTAGGCCTTATCCGCCCTGCACGCTCAGCCGACCAATCTTTAGATGCCCTGCAAAAAATTCACAATGTAACCTCTGACCTTAGCTTAAGTTATGAGCAAAAAATAGAATCATTATTGACCATTGGCCTTAATCATTTTGGTCTGGAAACAGCCATAATGTCTCATATTGAAGGCAATGAGTATACGGTTGAAAACTGCGTCGATTTTAATGGTCAATTAAAGCCAAAAACACAATTTGACCTAGAGGGAACTTACTGTGTTCACACATTAAAAGAAAATAAAACTGTTGGCTTTCATTTTGTAGGTAAGAGTCAAATTCAAAACCACCCTTGCTACAAGAATTTCCAATTAGAATCGTACATCGGCACGCCATTAAAACTGGATGGCAAACTCTATGGAACCGTAAATTTCACCAGCTCCTCTCCTGTTGACCCTTTTTGTAAGGACGACTACATCTTGATGCAGTTACTCTCTGATACCTTCAGCTACCTGTTATACAAAAAAATATCAGAAGAAGAATTAGAAGCCTTAGCAAGAATTGACGAGTTAACCAGCCTACCTAACCGACGTGCCACCTTTGAGCGTTTGCATCAACTCATCGATCAATCCAATAGGTTTTTCAAAAAACTCTGTGTACTGTCAATAGACCTTGATCATTTTAAAAGTATTAATGACAAATACGGACATGCCGCAGGCGATCAAGCATTGGTAGAATTTGCACAAATAGCCTCAGGTATAGGCCGAAAAACTGATTTTTGTGGACGAATCGGGGGAGAAGAATTTATCTTTGTGCTAATTGGTGCAAACATAGAACGTGCAGAGGAATTTGGTAACAAACTAAGACACACTTTAGCTTTACACCCCGTCAAGCTAAACAGCGAAGAGTTTATTACGATAACTATCAGTGCCGGCGTTGCCATGTTTGACAACAACGAGTCCATTGAAAGCCTCTTAGCTCGCGCTGACGAGGCTATGTACAACGCCAAACAACAAGGTCGAGATCGCGTAATGATTGCACCACCCTCACCTTAGTATAAGGGTAACTAAGTTGAACCTGTGAGCCACAAAACTAATATGGACAAAAGTTATGAATAAACCAATCGCACAACTAGGGCCAAGCACAGATCGAACCGCTAAAACTATCTACATTCTGTATCTGGTAGGGCTTGTTTTTGGTATCACTAGCATCATTGGCATCGTCATGGCCTACCTTAACCAAAACGACTCACCGGAATGGTTAAAAAGCCATTATCGGTTCCAGATTAGGACCTTTTGGATTGGTATTCTCTTTATCCTAGTCGGCACTCTACTAGCCTCCGTTCTAATCGGTTACTTAGTACTAATGTTTTCTGTGGTATGGCTGATTATTCGCTGCATAAAAGGCCTAAAATTAATAGAGCAACAACAAGAGTACCCAAACCCAACAACATGGTTGTTTTAAACTCGTTCAAATAAATATAATGAACTTGCTTATTTTAAAAACGACATGGCCTAAAGAATGTCTACCTACCAAATAAAGCCGGTGACGGATTGATATTTTCATTCGCCAACTAATATCCCGTATGCTAGGGTAAACTTATATAAACGTTATATATTAAGAGATAAAACAATGGACATTTTAATTTTTTTAGCCATTGGTGGCATTGCTGGTTGGTTGGCGGGCACACTGATGAAAGGTAACGGTTTTGGTTTATTAGGCAATATTGTCGTTGGTGTTATTGGCGCTGTCTTTGGTGGGTTTGTCTTTGGTTTGTTAGGTATTTCTGCGGGTGGTTTGATTGGTTCAATCATCACCGCAACTGTGGGCGCTGTATTACTGCTTTTTATTGTCGGCTCAATCAAAAAAAGAGCATAAATAATACCGGTGACTTTATGCCCACACTCAATGTTCATAATTCAATTCTACCCATGACATTCGCTCTTTAAGGTAACCATATGGGATCATGTTGCGACAATAGCTGCACACTAGATGCAAAAGAAGGTAGACAGCGTAGCACGCTAATTAAGGTGCTCTGGATAAATGCCATTATGTTCGTGGTAATAGTAGCTGCTGCCTTTTATGGTCAATCTACAGCGTTAATGTCTGACAGTTTAGATAACCTAGGCGACGCACTAACCTATGCTCTGAGTTTATTTGCAGTATCTAAAGGACCCGAACTAAAAGCCCGCATTGCACTTTTCAAAGGTGGGCTAATCTTTATTGCCGCGAGTGTTGTTATCGCCCAGATAATATATCGACTAGTAACGCCCACCCTGCCAGTTTACGAAGTAATGAGTATTTTTAGTATTGCCGGCCTACTGGCCAATGGCTTATGCCTTTTACTACTTTGGCAACATCGGCACGAGGATATAAATATGAGCTCTGTGTTTGAGTGCTCACGAAATGATATCGCATCTAACTTATCTGTTCTTTTAGCAGCCCTTGGCGTGTGGTTTTTTAATTCTGGGATTCCCGATATTATCATTGCCTCTTTCTTGGCCATTATTTTATTAAGATCGTCTGCACATGTTATAAAAGGTGCCTTGGCTGAATTATCAAACCCCACATAAAGGTTGTTTTAACTGGCCTATTTATACAAAAATAGCTAACCGTCCCTAAAGTCTAGCCCTCAAAAAAGAGCCTCATCTCAACGACTAAGGCTCAAAACAGTTTAACAAGTATTATTTAAGTATCGGCTAAAGGTTGTGAAACCTTATAGAACAGACAGCTGTCTCCACTTAATAGCTACGCTTTTTTCAAATGATAATTATTAAAGTCTGGTTGACTCATTTCTTTTGCATAACGTTGTGGTGACCACGGCCACAATAATGGCACACCGTTATCATCTAAATACCAACTTTGGCAACCTGTCGTCCAAATGGTGCCCGGGAGCGCTTCATGAACTGTTTTATAAAAATCATCAACAGCTTCTTGTTTAGGCTCAATATAATCAAAAACACCTTCCATATATTTTTGAATACATTTCATGATATAGCTGCTTTGCGTCTCGGCAATGGCAATTAATGAATAGTTCCCTATAGGGCTATTGGGGCCATTTAACATAAAAAAATTGGGGAAATTTGGAATAGTAATCGCACGAAAAGCACGCGGGCCGCTTTCCCATGCCTCGGATAATGTTGTGTTATTCGTGCCTTGCATGGTCATCGGGCGCATAAAAGCAAAACCATCAAACCCTGTCGCTTGTACGATAAGATCAAGCTCATGCAAGACGCCATCTTTAGTACGGATACCTTTTGCTTCAATTTTATCGATGCCTTCTGTCACTAAGTCAACGTTCGGTTTTTGAATGGCTGGATAAAAGCTGGTGGACATCACAAGGCGCTTACAGCCAGGTTCATAATTATGCGTTAACTTAGCGCGCAACACAGGGTCTTTCACATGATTTAAATTCCATTCGCACAACTTATTGAGTATTGAACGATTCCAACCAGGCTTAACCGTTGCAACACCGACTGTTCTTTCTTGCATAAACTTATAAAGCCGGTAAAGAGACTTCCCAAGAACAGGAAACCGTTTAACCGAACGAATCCACAGTTTAGAATAAGCCTTATCAGGAATCGGGAAAATCCATTGCGGCGTACGTTGAAATAAAGTCAACTTTTTAGCAACCTTAGATAAAGGATCGATCATTTGGGTGCCTGTTGACCCCCCGCCAATCACACCAATCCTTTTACCTGATAACTCAACGTCATGATTCCAGCGTGCCGTATGAAAAACATCGCCTTCGAAGTCCTCAATACCTTCAAATTTAGGTTCGTTGATCTTATGTAACACCCCAGTTGCCGCCACAATAAAGTCAGCGGTATCTGTTTTTCCACTGGCCGTTTCAACATGCCATTGCCCATCTTTGTGCTGGGTATTGGTTATTTCTTCATTAAAGGTTGTGTAACTTGCCAATTGGTACTTTTCAAAAACTCGCTCAAAATAGGCTTGAATTTCTGAACCCGGGGGAAAACGCCGCGTCCAATGTGGGTTAGGCTCGAAGCTGTACGTATAAAAATAAGATGGTATATCACATGCAATTCCAGGATAGGTGTTTTCACGCCAGGTGCCACCTATAGTGCTACGTTTTTCATAAATACTAAAATTTGTTAGCCCCGCCTTTAGTAAGTTAATGCCCATTAAGATACCCGACATACCGGCACCCATAATAATCACCCGTGGTTCCTTAACGCCTCCATCCTTTAACGCTTTAATTGTTTTTATCGTTGACATGCCTAGCCCTTAGTTATTGTTTTAATTCTTATATTACAAATTCTAACACTCATTATAAAAACTTTTTTAGCTAATGATATTAAATATTAGCAAAAAGTTATACGCTTACTAAAATGATGAAGAATATCTGATAAATACTACGTAGTGGTTTATGGTTTACTATCAATAAATAAAGGAGGCAATAATGGCAAGCATACGAAGTCAGTTATTAGCGAAGGTTTTGCGAATGACCATTAAAAGGAAATTCACAGCCAGTCGTAATTTGGTTCAAGAACGCGATAACATGGACAAGTTAGCAGTCATGAGCGTCAAACCGGAACGAGGGCGAGTGACTACCTTAGGGGGTGTTCCCGGCGAATGGCATGAAGCGCAATTAGGCAGTAAAGAAACGACTATTTTATATTTGCATGGTGGTGGCTACGTGGTTGGATCGCCTACCAGCCATAGAGGCTTGGCAGCCATGTTAGCTAATTTAGCTCAAGCAAGGGTATTTGTTTTAGATTACCGTTTAGCACCAGAAGCCCCCTTCCCAGCTGCACTGGACGATGCAGTGTCTGCATATAAAGCCTTGTTAGATGACGGCAAAGATCCGAAAAAAATTGTTATTGCAGGTGATTCAGCCGGTGGAGGGCTTACTATTTCACTGATGCTTGCCTTAAAAGAGCAGTCCATCCCATTACCGGCTACAGGTATCTGCCTGTCTCCTTGGGTCGACTTAAGCTTTTCTGGTGACTCGATGCAAACGAATGCCAAGGCAGATGCAATTTTATGTAAGGAATCCTTAACATGGTTAGCTGATCAATACCTTGGTGATGTAGCCGCGGATGACCGACGAGTTTCACCTCTTTTTGCCGAGCTAAATGGACTCCCTCCCCTATTAATTCAAGTGGGCAGTGATGAGGTATTACTGGACGATGCCGTCCGTTTGAACAAATTTGCAAAAAAAGCAGGTGTCGATACAACGCTTGAAGTTTGGCATGGCCAAGTTCATGTCTGGCAGTTAATGTCCAGATTGATTCCAGAAGCGCACCAAGCCATTCATTCGATAGGGACTTTTATCAAAACCCATATAGATGATTAAAGGGCTAATTATTAACGTAACGTCATTAATAAAACGACTCAACTATGTGCCATTTAAACGAGCTACGAGTAATTAATGACAGACATTTATATAGCTTTTGTATGGACTATTCCCACTTTTATGGTTT
This sequence comes from Cycloclasticus zancles 78-ME, assembly GCF_000442595.1. Lineage (NCBI taxonomy): Bacteria > Pseudomonadati > Pseudomonadota > Gammaproteobacteria > Thiotrichales > Piscirickettsiaceae > Cycloclasticus > Cycloclasticus zancles. Next base: position 1,609,037 of record NC_021917.1, read on the forward strand.
ATATATAGGGCAGTTCAAACGTTAGATTCAACGCATATAAAAATATAATAACAATAAAAAATTTTCTCAGAACACCAATAAAAGCTCGAAGTAGCTTAATTGGAAAGAACCTCCAAACCTAAAATAAAAACTTAATACTACAAAGAATGAGGCAACGATGAGTACAAAAAAACAGTTACACTTTGGGGCTTTTATGCGCCCAGCCAGCATCCATAGTTGCAGTTGGCGCTACCCTGATGCATTTTCAGATGCAAACTTTAACTTTAAACACCATATTCGTTTTGCACAAACCCTAGAGAAAGGGCTTTTTGATGCCATCTTTATGGCGGACCACGTTTCATTGTTAAACATGCCCGATGAGGCATTAAAACGAAGTGCAACTGTTGTATCCCTTGAACCTCTAACCCTACTGCCTGCGCTTGCTGCCGTTACAGAACATATAGGCCTAATTGCTACCGCATCCACAACCTACAACCAGCCTTACCATATTGCACGAAAATTCGCTTCACTAGACCACATCAGTGAAGGACGAGCTGGCTGGAATGTTGTGACCTCTTCTAATCCGTTAGAAGCCCTTAATTTTGGTTTACCAGAAGCAGTAGAACACGACGAGCGCTATAAACGCGGACGAGAGTGTTATGAGGTGGTAACCAAACTATGGGATAGCTGGGAAGATGACGCTATTCTTAGAAACACTGAAACGGGCATATTTGCAGACCTTGATAAATTGCACCCACCTAAACATAAAGGTGAGTTTTATGCTGTTGAAGGTGCTTTAAATGTAGCACGTCCGGTTCAGGGTTGGCCTCTTATAGTCCAAGCTGGTGCCTCTGAAGCAGGACGCCAGTTTGCCTCAGAAGTAGCAGAAATGGTCTTTTCAGCCGCTAGTACACTAAGTACCGCACAAGAATATTATGCCGATATAAAATCACGCGCTAAAGCCTACGGAAGAAACCCAGATCACCTTAAAGTTTTCCCTGGTTGCTTTGTTATTATTGGTGATACCTTAGAGGAAGCAAAAAATAAAAAACGTCAACTAGATAGCATGGTTGACCCTAGCACAGGCATGGGCTCTTTATCCATTTTGTTAGGATGTGATGCTAGCAAGTTTGATCTTGATGGCCCTCTTCCTGAAATACCCGAAACCAACGCAGTTAAATCTGGTCGTCAAAAACTTGTTGATATGGCAAAAGAAGACAATATGACTGTACGCGAATTAGCCCAATATGTAGGCGGCTCTTATGGCTGTTTAGAAATGTTAGGAACCGTCTCAATGATAGCGGACCAAATGGAAGAGTGGCTAAATTCTAATGCCTGTGATGGTTTTAATATCATGTTTCCTTACCTACCTCAGGGCATAGATGATTTTGTTGATAAACTAGTCCCAGAACTACAAAGACGTGGCGTCTATCGAACCAGCTACGAAGGTAATACCTTACGTGAAAACCTTGGCTTACCAAGACCAAAAAATCAGTACTGTGATTGAATCTTTCATCCAACGTTAATACCTTGTTAAGCCGTTAAATTTAGACTGATGAGTCAACAATATAAAGGCCCCGTCTGGGGCCTTTTTTATAGCAGATAATTTAATTAGAGCCGCAGTCTGGTTAAGCTGCAAAAGTGGTTAAGTTGTAAGTAATTTAACTTTATACACGCTCATTTAAACTTAGCCTTGCCTTAATTCAGTCAACAAATTTTCTAAATTTTAACAATAAATAAATATAATATATTACATTACAAAAATCTTTTAACTATATGATAAATATTTAATTTATTAGACCTATAGTTTATGAAGCGGTTCTAAACCCTCGGCTTTTTTATCTCTTTTTTGCAAGCGCTGACTATGTTCATTAACCAAGCCTGCCAAATCCTCACCTTTCCATTCAATATCATTGTTTGAATACAGCGCCTGATTAAGCTGTTCAATTTCTGCTTGTAATTCTTTGCTGCAATACCGGCTTATTTGATCAAGTTCTTTGCTGTTAAATTGTACAAAGCCCCAAGTTATTAACGCCTTTTTTGACTCTTTAGGATCATTCGCTTTACAGGCTTGTTGCAGGTCTTTAATCGCTTTTTTCACTGAGCTATTTTCTTCGTCTATTGAAGAGCTTGAAGAACGTCTAAACCGTCCCTTTATAACCACCCACACAAGAGTAATTAACCAAGCTATTGCAAATATAATAGCTAACCATTTCCAATAATGCTCTGTGGTATTAACCGTTGCTGCCTGATCAAGCCTGTCTATCTCAGTAACTAATTTTTGATTAGGCTCTGTGGCTATAACCTGCGGTATTTCGACCGATTCAAGCGCAACGGCAGTAATGGTCATTTCTGGAATAACGGCTGTTTCAATACGCCCTGTTATTGTATTGAACCAAGGCACCTCTATAGCGGGTAATGTATAGTCCCCAGCCTTAGCAGGAATAATAGCTGCTTTTTGTTCTCTCAACGCTATAACGCCGTCTTCTTCGCTTTGGATTCTTAACAAGGGCTGATCTGGATACACTTTAAGCTGCGAAGACGCTGTATCAGTATTTAACTCTGGTAGTTGACTGGCCGTTACACCTCTCGCCAACATTGTTAACGTTCTAGTTAACGGCTCCCCTACTGTTACGCTTAACTCGTCGTTTGACCAAGTTTGTTGTAAATGAACACTTTTGGCAGCCAACCAATGCTCACCTGTAAAGCTTGCTGGCGCAGGTTGCACATCAACATTAACTGCTTTTGATTGAACCCGTTTAGTTTTTGTACGTTGAGTATTAAACAGACTGCCATTCCATGACCGACCGGCACCGGTAACCACTTGTGCTGTTAATACCGTGGGTGGAATTGTTAATGGCCCGCTTTGTTGAGGAAAAATGGCATATTTACGTTCGAAAACCGAATAATTAACCCCATTTAACTGCTTGTTATACTGCTTATCTTCACCTATTTTTTCAACGATGGCATTGTCGATTGTTGGTTCAGAAAGTGATGCTTTTGAAATTTGCACACGCTGGAATAAACGTACGGTATACAATAATTGAGACTGAACATAAGGCTGCTCTGGCGAAACCTCTACTTGTAAATATAGGTCATCATCAATGTCCACTTTATCGCTTGTGCTGTTTGCTAAAACCGTAATGCTCAGCGCTTTTGATACATCATCACCAAATGATATAGCCGGAATTTGTTGTGGACCGGTCTGTTTTGCCATGACATCTAAGGTCCAAGAAATAGACTTTGTTGATCGGCCATTAACCCAAGAAGATTGACTGCTTTTTTGTTGATTTAACACCTCAAACTTATCATCCAATGGGCTAAAGTCCGGATCATCATCAGGCGACTCCTCCATACTAAAAATTAACTTAAAAGATTCGTTAATACTGACTGGATTTCTATCAACAGAGACATTTATATCAAGCGCAATACTATGCGTGCTAACTAGAAAAACTGATATTAAAACAAAGTATTTCAACAGGTTATTTTTCATCATTGCTGCCTTTTTCTTAACGTTGTAGCTGTCGTTGACCATATTGATACTTAAATTTTCGTTTTAATAATGCCGCAGGGTCATCTTGAATACGTTTTAACCATTGCTCAGCCGCTTGTTGTTCTTCATTAGAAAGCTCTGCCGTTGCCGCTTGCTGCTGCTCACCCACCTCTTTACTGTCGTTCGGCCTGCTTTCCTCCTCGGTATTTTCTGCAGACGATTCCTGATTAGCTGACGTTGATGACTCAGCAGCCTGATCTTGCGCTGCCTCTTTAGACTCGTTGGACGAATCGTCCTTATTATCGGCTGGTTGTGTATTGGATAGCTGATCTGCTTGTTCGGCGTTTTTAGAGTTACCCTCTCCCTCTTGCTGTTTGTCTTGACCTTGATCACCTTTAGGCTGTGATTTGTTTTGAGCCTCTTCAATCAGTTTCAAATTATGTAGTGCATCTTCATTATCAGGGTTTAATTTTAACGATTGCTCATACGCCTGTTTTGCTTCATTTAATTGACCCGATTTTGCTAGGCTATTGCCTTTGTTATACAGACTCTCTGCTGTTTCAATTCCTTCAAGTTGCTCTACAGCTTGTTGGTACTCACCTGCTTTATATTGAGCCGCTGCTTTCCACTCTGGTGAGGTGAATTTTTCTGCTGCTTGCTGAAACTTTTTTTCTTCAAATAGCTGTTTTGCTTGCTGATTTTTATTCAACCAAAGCGCGTCCCATTCCACCGCATAACTGTTTTCGGCCAGTGGCATAATAATAAAAACCAACCCTATTAGTAGCCCTTTCCTAAAACCAAAGGCAGCCAATGGCAAGACCAACAATAGCAACCAAACGCCCCTATCATTCCATTGCTCAATCAGTCCATTATTATCATTAGCAAGTTCATCTAACACCGGCCGTTCTAGGCTAGATAACATTGCTTTAATATCACTATCATCAGCCGTCATTGTTCCGTAGTGCCCGCCTGAACGGCTCGCTAACGATGCAAGTTCTTTAGCGTTTAATTTGGCAATAATAATATTCCCTTGATTATCTTTTAAGAAACCACCACCAGCTTGTTTAACCGGGCCACCAGCAGCTGTTCCAACCCCCAAAATAGAGACAACATAATCGCCCAGCTCTTTTTCTAATGTTTTTGCCGGTTGCTTAATACCATCGGTTATAAGAAAAATATTACCCTGCTTTTGACCGGCTTGTTGTAAAAGATTAACGGCCAACGTTAAAGCCGCTTGTGTATCTTTACCTTGCCGTGGCATTAAACTGCTTTCTAAGGCATTCAGCTGGTTCTCAATCGTTGCCACATCGCTAGTTAATGGCGTAACGGTAAACGCATCTGCTGAATACACCACCAAGGCCGTCAGTCCGTCTTTTCTTTGTCTTAAAATATCTGCAATTTTATAGCGGGCACGCACTAAACGGCTGGGTTTTATATCAGTCGCATTCATGGTTTGCGAAAGGTCTAAGGCAATAACCAACGCCGCATCATTACGAAATGCAGGTGTTTCTAAGCGTTCCCATGTTGGGCCTGCCAGTGCAACAATTGATAATAAAACGGCCATTGATAAAGCCCCGACTACCCAATAACTTTTAGACGATTGTTTATCTTCTAAAATAAACGGCAATAAGGCTGCATCACACACATCGGCCCATTCACCTTTAGCCAGTGTGTTTTTAACCGATACAAACATTAAAGCCAGCGCCGGAATCAACGCCAATAAAAAATAAGGTCTTATAAAATGAAAGTCTGCCCAGTTCATATAAGCCTCAAACGAATCACAGTAATAATGCCCAATAACAATAAACTTAGCGCTAATGGCCAAGGGTATAGTTCACTCATGGGGCGATAAAATTGCTTATTTTTCTCAACAGGTTCTAGTTGATCTAACAGCTCATATATCTGCTCTAGCTCTTCTTTGCTGCGCGCACGAAAATATTGACCATTTGTTGCCTCTGCAATGGCCGTAAGGGTTTTTTCATCAAGATCACGTGATGGATTAACTTTACGGTTACCAAAAAAACTGCGTACCAACATTTCATCTGCACCAATCCCAATGGTATAAATTTTAAGTTGCTGGTCAGCTGCCAATTTTGCAGCTTGAAGGGGGGTAATTTCACCCGCTGTATTCGCTCCATCTGTTAGCAGAACTAGCACTCGACTGTTTGCTTGCTCATCCTTCAAATGTTTAACAGCTAAACCAATTGCATCCCCAATAGAGGTTGCCGGCTCATCATCAGTAATACCAATAAATGCTTCGTCTAATAACGTTGCAACTGTCTTACGGTCAAAGGTTAAAGGTGTTTGCAAATAGGCTGTAGTGCCAAACAATATTAACCCTAACCGATCGCCGATGCGTCGCTCAATAAAGTCTGTTGCCACATATTTGGTAGCTGTTAAGCGATCCACACGGGTGTTTTCAATAACAAAATCTTCCTCTTTCATACTGCCAGATACATCTACCGCCAGCATTAAGTCACGTCCACTCACTGCTTGTTCAATAGGCTCACCCAGCCATTGTGGTCGAGCAGACGCCAACACTAATAACACCCACGCGATAACAGCCAACCACAAAAGCCAAGGCTGTTTTGCTGAGCTATACCGTGCCTTAGCCTCACCAAAATCTTCTATAAAAGGGATTTTTAGGGCCGCTTGTGTATCTGCTGTATAAGCCGGCAAAAGCCAGCGGTATAGCAATGGCAACGGTAATAATAAAAATAATTGAGGCCACTCGATATGAATCATTGGTGTTGCCTCTTTAACCAACATTCACACAATTCAATTAAGTCATCTATTTCTATGTCTTCTGGCGCTGTCTGCCGATAAGGCGCTTCAGATAAATAACGTCCTATACCGGTACTAAATGGCGTACCGTCTACCGATTGATCTAGATACTCCAACCAGTCTTTACCCGTTAAACCTGCCGTCTTATTGCGCGGATTCACACTGATAGAAACACGACGCAGACACATAGATAATTGTTTAAGTGTGTTTAATTCATCGTTGTATTTGGATTGCTTTATATCAACCAATAAGGCTGATGCTGCTTTAATCGCCGTACGACGTGTTAATTTTTTATACAACCACCAAGCACAAACCAAAGCCACAACAACAACCAGTAAAACAAGCCACCAACCTAAAGCAGGTGGCCACCAGCTAACCTCAGCGGGTAAATGAATGTCTTTTAAGGGCAGTGCTTCATTCATTAACTTAACACCTCATATGGATCATCAACGGTGCTACATTCAAGCAGTGAAATTCGCCATTTTTTACACAATGTTGTTAACTGTTGTTGCCTGTTTTTAAAATGTTGTTGATAGGCTAATACCCGCTGGTTATCGCCAGTATCCAGTACTGTTTCCTGTTTACCATTAGTAAAACGATAGCACCCTCTGCTTGGCAAATAGCTTTCTAGCGGATCATAAATATGTACTAATTGAAGTTCGCAGTGTTTAGCTAATTTAGATAACTGTTTTTCAACATGATTATTTAAGCCACGAAAATCACTAACAATATATACCAAGCTACCAGGTCTGGCATGTTGCATTAAGCGGTTAAGAATTTGCTCTAACGAGAAAGACTCTGTTATCGATAATGTAGGTTTAACCAACGCATTTAAAAAATGTAAAACAGCTGAGCGGCCATTGGCTGGCTTTAACTCTTGGCAACCGTGCTGATTAAAAACCTGACCGCCTACTCTATCGCCATTTAACTGAGCAGCCCACGCTACTAAGGCAGCCACTTTAGACGCTTGTACCGATTTGAACACACCGCGTGTTGCAAAATTCATAGTGGGTCGTAAATCAACAGAAATAAAAATGGGTCGTTCACGTTCTTCACGAAATATTTTGCTGTGTGTTTTATTCGTACGAGCAGTCACTCGCCAGTCAATACTACGGATATCATCCCCTGCTTGATACAAACGCACTTCATCAAACTCCATTCCACGGCCTTTAAAACGTGACACATACCCGCCATTTTGGGCCGACTGTATACGATGCCGACGAGTTTTTAACAGCCCCGCCTTTTTCGCTAAATCGACCATGGGTTTTAACTGAACAGAAACCCGTTCGTTTTGTAAAACAGCCTGCTTCATTTAAGGCACAGCAACTCTATTAATTAATTCTTTAATAAACCTATCGGCTGTAATGCCCTCTGCTTCGGCTTCATAAGACATAATTAAACGATGTCGTAATACATCGTAGGCAATATTTTGAATATCTTCCGGGGTAACAAAATCACGTTGATTCAACCACGCTTTGGCTCTAGAACAACGGTCAAGCGCAATGCTCGCTCTTGGACTAGCCCCGTATTGAACCCAAGCAGCTAGATCATCACCATAAGCAGCCGGTTCACGTGTTGCTAATATCAATTGCAACAGATAATCTTCCAGTTCGTCACTCATATACACGTCTAATATTTCCTGACGTGCTGCAAATAACTGTTGCTGTGTTATCGGCTCGCTTGTTGCTTTTTTAGTATCACCGCCTTTTTCCTCGCGGCGGGCTAAATGTAAAATCTCTTTTTCATGTACTGCCTTAGGGTAATCTATTTTTACATGCAGTAAAAACCGGTCTAGTTGTGCCTCAGGCAAAGGATAAGTGCCTTCTTGTTCCAATGGGTTTTGCGTAGCCATTACCATAAATAAACTGGGTAACTGATAACTGGCACCACCAACAGTAATTTGTCGTTCTGCCATAGCTTCTAATAAAGCGGCTTGAACTTTTGCAGGCGCACGGTTTATTTCATCCGCTAATACTAGATTATGAAATAAAGGCCCTTTTTGAAACTCAAACGTACCCTGCTGTGGTCGATAAATATCCGTACCGGTTAAATCTGAGGGCAATAAATCTGGTGTAAACTGAACCCGGTGAAAGTCTGCTTCAATCCCTTTACTCAACACATTAATGGCACGCGTTTTAGCAAGCCCAGGAGCCCCTTCAACTAAAATATGGCCATCTGCTAACAAGGCAACTAACATTCTTTCTACTAATACGTCTTGGCCAATAATCTGCTTGCTGATCGTCTCTTTAAGTTGCTGAATAACCGCTTTAGAATCGCGTAAACTACTTTCTACCATGGTTTATTTATCCTTTTTAATGCTGAGTTTTATACAATATTGCGTTTACCGGACCCAATATTTATTTCTAATCCGTTATAAACATTGGGGGCAACCATCTCATGATTCAACCACCAACATTACAAATGTTCTCCATTCTAACTAAACCTTTCTATTCGCATCATGAATAAACCCGTCGATGTTCTTATTATTGGTGCCAGCGCTTCTGGTTTAATGTGCGCAATAGAAGCCGGCAAACGTGGCCGCAATGTGGTGGTATTAGACCATGCAAATAAGGCGGGTAAAAAAATACTCATGTCCGGTGGTGGGCGCTGTAACTTCACCAATATGGATATCAGTGCAGACAATTATATTTCCCATAACCCGCACTTTTGTAAATCAGCGCTTAGTCGATACACACAATGGGATTTTATTGCGCTGGTGTGCGACTACAACATCCCCTATCACGAACGTAGCCACGGGCAATTATTTTGCGATGATAGCGCTAAAGACATTCTCAATATGTTGCTATCAGAATGTGCTCATGCAGGGGTAGACATTCGCCTTAATTGCAGTATAGAAAACATTCACAAAGAAAATGACCACTATATCATCAACACATCTCTAGACGATTACAGTGCAGAATCGGTCGTGATTGCTAGCGGTGGCTTATCCATTCCTAAAATGGGCGCAACAGGCTTTGGTTATAACATAGCCAAACGTTTTGGGCATACTGTTCACCCAACGACTGCAGGGCTAGTACCGTTTACCCTACAACCGGACGATAAAGCTTGGCTAGCCGAGCTTTCTGGCATTGCCATAGAGTGCGTGGTGAGTAATGAGCGCAACAGCTTTAGAGAAAATATCCTACTAACCCATCGTGGTTTAAGCGGCCCAGCCATTTTACAAATATCATCGTACTGGCACGCTGGCGAAACGCTCAGCATTAATCTACTGCCCGATGTAGACATAGAAACACTTCTAAAAACAAAGCAACAAACACAAGCCAAAACACATTTAAAAACCATATTAGCTGAGCATTTACCCAAACGATTTATCGCCGCCTTACTTGATGAACAACTCCTAAACCAACCGCTGCAATCCATCTCGCACGATCGCTTTAAAACTATTAGCAAGCAACTACACCAATGGCAAATAAAACCCAACAGCACCGAAGGCTATAGAACCGCAGAGGTAACACTGGGTGGCGTTAATTGTGATGAGTTATCTTCAAAAACCATGGAATCAAATTACTCAACAGGGTTATATTTTGTGGGCGAAGTAGTCGATGTTACCGGCTGGCTGGGCGGTTATAACTTTCAGTGGGCTTGGTCTTCAGGTTGGTGTGCAGGGCAAGTGGTTTAAAACCACTTCTTATTTTGATTAGTTTATTTTAAACATTGATCCCTTTGAGTAAACACCCTAAACTCTGAGTTAAGGGTATTTGGTGCACATGGTAATACCCATATTTATGTCTTTAATATCAAAATACATGGAAGTACTATCCGCATAGAGCAAGTAATACGCGGATAATTGGTTTTGCTTATTAACACTGTTAGGTGAATCAAAAAGGAGAAAAGAATGGAACTCGAAGTAACTTGGAAACGAGCAGCAAAAGTATGGTGGGCGTATCTCTGGAGAAATATCATTGCAATCATAGTTGCAATGATAATTGGGGGTGTCATCGGCTTTATTATTGGATTCATACTAGCAATTGTGGGAGTTTCTAGTCAAACCATACAATTTATTACAACACTAATCGGCATGATAATAGGACTACTAATTTCTATCGTACCAGTCAAGATGATTTTGGCTAAAGATTATGGGGAGTTTAGGTTGGTGCTCTTACAAACCAACCCAGCAGAGCAATCACTTAACAAGGCAAATTAACTCGGGCTGCCAAAAGCTGCGCCGCTTCGCTCTGCATCTTTTGGCATCTGCTTATTGGCTTCGTTAGCTTTTCAGGAGAGTTATTAGTAACTTTAAATGTACTGTGGAAATATTAAGCTCTTTGTATCACTTATAGCTATAACTACAGTATTAATAAGGGAGATATAAACGGTTTACAGACAAACCCCATATAGCCTGATCCATTGATTTTAGAAAGGTATAAAAAAACCCGCCGTAGCGGGTTTTTTATCGTTAATATTACATTGTTATTTTACAGATACACCTAACGCCTTTACTGTTTCAACATTCAGATACTTATCGACGGGTAGTTTATTAGCTGATTGAAATGCATTAACTGCAGCGATTGTTTCTGCACCAATCACGCCATCAATTCTGCCAGGGTTGAAGCCTTTTGCTTTTAACGCAGATTGAATTTTTGAAATACGACCTTGAGTCATGTTGGTTTCACATAAGATAGAGCGCCATTGCATAAAGCCATCGATAACTAACTCTTGGTGAGTAACTGTTTTATATGTCGCAGGAATGGCGATTCGTTTTTCAGTTGCTGGTGAAGCTAGTTTACGTACTTTAATCGTTTTAAACTGTGCAGGAATGGTAACTTCACGAGTTGTTGCAGGTGTTTTAACAACTTGTCTAGTTACTGTTTTAAACGTAGCAGGCGTTTTTGTTAAACATACCTTTTGTCCTGTTCGTGAAGAAGTAGGATGCTTTTTATTATGAATCTCATGCCAAGTGAACGTTGCAGCAGTCACTTGATTTGTTTTTGTTAGCGTATCGTATTTTGCAGGTATTGCTGTACGTAATTCTGATGCTGGTTTAACCACTTCTTGGACCGAGGCAGTTTTATACTGAGCAGGAATCTCAACCGTTTTAGTGGTGGCTGGTGTTGCAAGTACACTCTTGCTGACTGTTTTATATTCTGCAGGTACTTCAACTAAGCACATAATCTCACCGGTGGCAGAATCAATACGCTGGATTGGGCCAGTGCCTTTCTTCCAGATGATGTGTGCAGGCTTAACAAGTACTTTTTCTGATACAGTTTTAAAGATAGCAGGTACTTGAATGATTTTGCTTGACGCTTCACTAACAAGAACGGTTTTTTCAACGGTACGGTAGGTTGTTGGAATTGTTTTAACTGTTTCAGATGCCTCTGCTGTTAAAACTTGCTCTGTCAAATTTTCAAACTTAGCTGGTAGTGTATGTTCATGGAAGCACATACCAGGCGTTGCAGAGTCAAGATCAGCACCGTATTTTTTTGCTAATGCTAAAAGCTCGCTACTAGCTGGTGTTGAATTGTTGCTGTGGTCTAATCTCCAAACAAGCTGTTCATCGCTCATTTTTATTTTATCAGACTCTGTACCGTATACGGCCGGTACAGCAACAAGTTTGCTTGAAGCTGGGCTGACCTCAACGGTCTCTGTGGCCCACTCATATTAATATGCGGGAATCAACGTATAGCAAATTCTTCAATTATTCCCCCGTTCAAACCACCCTGCTTCTAATACCTATTGACAGTGTTGTGTAACACAGCACAATGTTAGCTCTCCTATGAGAATATAAATGAGGTGAAACGCTACCCCTTTTCAATATGGATGATAACTTTTCTGACAAACATATCATTAATTCGTGGTTACAAAATGCAAAACCATGGGTTGTTGCTATTCGTGATAATGAAATAGCAAGCAGAACGCTGCTTACAAATAAGGCAATCACCGACACTATTTTACAAAAAAAGCCTAAAACTGTATTAGATATTGGCTGTGGCGAGGGTTGGTTAGCTAGAAGGCTAAGTGATTCGGGTATTACCACCCTTGGAATAGATGTTGTGCCCGGCCTTGTTGATGAGGCTAACAGACTGGGCGGCGGTATCTTTAAGCTAATACCTTATGAGCAGTTAAGCCAACGTGTTATTAAAGAAAAATTTGATGTGGCTGTTTGTAACTTTTCATTATTAGGTAATGAATCTGTTAATCATGTTTTTAACTGCATACCACATGTTCTAAATGAGCAAGGTTATTTTATTATTCAAACTATCCACCCTATTAACGGCTGCGGACATGTTAAATACCAGGATGGGTGGCGAAAAGGCACTTGGGCTGGCTTTAATCAGCAGTTTACAAACCCACCACCTTGGTACTTTAGAACATTAGAAACATGGAAAGCCCTGTTTAAGCTTAATAAGCTTGAGCTTATTGAAATACTTGAGCCTGTAAACTCACATATAAAAGAAGCCGTTTCTATCATCTTTATTAGTCAGTTGGCGGCTAATAAATAACCAGCACAATCAATAGGCAAAAAGAATGAGCATTATTGAGATTATTACTCTATTCGGCATGATGGTTGCGCTGGCAGCTTTACCCAGTGCAAGTGTTGCTTTAGTTGTTACGCGCTCAGCCACATTTGGTGTAGCCAACGGTGTTGCTGTAACTGCCGGCATCATTCTGGGTGATTTGATATTTATTCTACTGGCTATTGTTGGTTTGTCGGTTGTGGCTGACACCTTGGGTAGCTTATTTATGGTTATTAAATACCTCGGAGCCGCTTACCTACTTTGGTTAGGTTATACGCTCATCACGTCCAACGGTGCTAGCTCAATATCAGTTGATAAAAGCGTTAAACAACAAAATTTATTCGCTAGTTTCGCTGCAGGCTTAATATTAACTTTGGGCGATATTAAAGCCATTATTTTTTACGCTAGTTTCTTACCTGTATTCGTTAATCTGTCTACCGTTCAAACCCCAGATATTCTAATTTTAATTTCTATTATGATTATTAGCCTGGCTAGTGTAAAAATTCTATATGCGTTTTCAGCCGCTAAAATAGTTGCTGTTGCATCCGCTAATAAGTTTGATAACGTGGTTAGAAAAACAGCCGGTAGTTTTATGTTAGCCGCTGGGGGCTACCTAATTTTTAAAGATTAGTAAGCATCGGCAAGTTGATTTGTGACTTTAAAAAATCAGCGTAGACTAATCAGTCTCGGCTAATTTTCATCGCCTCTCGTTAAGAAAAATATGATTACTTTTTGGCTAACTCTAAACTGGCTGATCCAACTGCTACTAATTATGTTGTCGGTTTCAACGGCTTTACATGCACTGATGAATAAAAACGATCCTAGGTCATCACTACTTTGGATTATTACCTGCTTTTCTCTTCCATTTGTTGGCCCTATTCTCTACCTTGTTTTAGGAATAAACCGCGCTCACAATAAAGTTTTATCACTAGGCGCAGTTGCTGATACCTCACTTAGCACTACTCCCAAACCTATTACCTCTGTTGATAAAAAAAGCAGACCTTTATCACCTCATCAACGTCTTAGTTTGGCTGTTACCGGACTACCCTTAAGCGAAGGCAACCAAATACAGATTCTTAGTCAGGGTGAGAATGCTTACCCAGCGATGTTAAAAAGTATTCATGAAGCAACTGAGTGGGTTTATTTATCCATGTACATTTTTGAGTCTAACGGTGTTGGTGAACAGTTTATCGATGCACTGGCTGATGCTGTGGAACGTGGTGTTGATGTTCGTGTGTTACTTGATGGTGTAGGTTCTTGGTACAGTCTCGGTCAAACTAGAAAGGCTCTAGTTGCTCGTGGTGTAACGACACTTACCTTTTTACCCATAGGAAAAATGTTACCGCGCTTTACACTTAACCTGCGTAACCACCGCAAAATTTTATTATGTGACGGAAAACATGCGTTTACGGGCGGAATGAATATCCGCCAATGTCATTTAGTACAAACGTGCCAGCCTAACAGGGCAACTAAAGATTTTATGTTTAGCTTGAAAGGCCCTGTTGTACAACAAATCGGTCAAATATTTGAGAATGACTGGTTTTACGCCTGTGGTGAAAAGCTACCAAGCAAGTACTATGACATTAACACATACGGACAATCATCCTGTCGCGCTATCAGTGATGGTCCGGGCATTAATATAAATGTATTAACAAAAGTAATGATTAGCGCTCTTAACAGTGCTCAATCGAGTATTACACTGGTGACACCCTATTTTTTACCGCCTAATGGGCTGATTATTGCTTTACAGTCTGCTGCACTTAGAGGTGTAGATGTTTCAATATTATTGCCGGTCCATAATAACCAACCTTATATACATTGGGCGATGCGAAATAACATGCGCCATTTTCTAGCCTATGGCGTAAAAATTTATTATCAGCCCAGCCCTTTTGTGCATTCAAAACTGTTACTAATAGACGATCATTATTGCCAAATTGGATCGGCTAATATTGACTCTCGTAGTTTGCGATTAAATTTTGAACTTAATGTCGAAATATTTGATGCTGATTTTGCTCAATCAATGGCCAAAATTATAAACAACGATAAACAACAAGCCATTGAAATAACGCCCCAAAAACTCAATAAACGCTCTTTTGTAATAAAAGCTTGGGATGCCTTTTGGTGGCTTTTTACCCCTTATTTATAAACTCACAGCTTACCTACTCGGCAAGAACACCTTGCGACATTGCAATATAATGAGTAACAGCCAAATAAATATCTATACCCCTCGATATTATGATTCAGAGTATTAAAAATTTAAGTAAAAAATTACTATCCGATAACTGGTATACATTGAATAAATATACCTTCGATTTCCAAAAAGAAAACGGTCAATGGGAGCAACATCAGCGTGAGGTTTATGACCGAGGTAATGGTGCTACGGTACTGCTCTATAGTGCAGCAAAACAGAGCGTTATTCTTACTAGACAGTTTCGTTTACCCAGTTATTTAAATGGCAATAATGACGGCCTTCTCATTGAAACCTGTGCAGGTTTGTTAGACGGCGACGAACCAGAAATATGTATAAAAAAAGAAATTGAGGAAGAAACTGGATACAGTGTTAAAACGGTTAAGAAAATTTTTCAAGCCTATATGTCCCCAGGCGCAGTGACTGAAATACTGCATTTTTTTATTGCTGAATACACACCGCAAATGAAAATAAGTGAAGGCGGAGGACTCGCGCATGAACAAGAAAACATTGAAGTCTTAGAGCTTAATTTTGAAGCGGCATATCAAATGATCGCAACAGGCGATATCGTTGATGCCAAAACTATTATGCTTCTCCAATACGCAAAACTAAATCAACTTTGTTTATAATAATCGGTTTGCAATAAACACACGTGGCCATAGCGCCCCCTATCAAGCAAAACTATTCTTGTTTAACCTGTTTTTCTACCCTATCTAATTATTATTTTATGAAGCCTTTTATCTTTCTGCTGAGCTTAGCTTTTTTCCAATCCGCAATCGCTACTGAAATTAAATTACTCAATGGCGACACCTTGAACGGTGATGTTATTAAAACAGAAAATGGACAAGTCACCCTTTCTCACCCTATTTTAGGCTTAGTAACTATCCCTTCGTCCAACATTAAACCAGCTGTAGTGAGCGAAGAAAAAATAGTCGATAAAAAAGATAACGGCCTATTAGGTACCGGCTTTTTTAAAGACTGGAAAAGATCCGCTGAACTAGGGATTAATGGCAATGAAGGTAATACACAAGATATGGATATTCATATTGGTGTGAATGGGGATTTTTCAAACACAACAAGACGTTGGTCGGTATCCAGTGTATATAACAATGGTAGCGATGATACTGAAACGACAAAAAGTGATTTTTTTGCTCAATTTACAAGAGATTTTCTTAACCCATCAACACCCCACTTTTCTTTTATAAAGGGTCGATATGACTGGGATGAGTTCGAAGATTGGGATCACCAAATTGACCTATCGGCCGGTGTAGGTAGCCAATTAATAAAAAAAGACGCTTGGTCACTTATTGGTAGAACAGGCCTAGGTGTGAGTAAAGAGTTTGGTGGTGACAATGATGACTGGACACCAGAAGCACTTTTGGGGCTTGAAAGTTTTTGGGCTATTAGTAAACATCATTCGGTAGAGTTTAAAAACAGCCTATACCCAAATTTGGATAAATTAGGCGAGTTTAGAAATTTAACAGAACTCAATTGGAAAATTGGCCTAGCAGATATTAATAATTTGAATCTAAAAGTAGGGTTTGTTAATGACTATGACTCATTAGCGAACGGTGAGAGTCAAGAAAATGATTTTCAATATCGTCTTTTATTAGCCTTTGATATCTAAACATACCACCTTACCTATAACGCCAATCAACGTGATATGAATCGCCTGCAACGTATGTATCTAACAAGACCATACAAGCTAAAAATGCTAATCTGTCACACATTATTTCAAACAACTAAAAATTATTTATGAAAATTTGTGGTGTAGAACTCTCTGCTAATGATGCTGTTATTTGTTTCCTTCAATTTGAACAGCAAACGTTTAATTTACCCGATTGTCGAGTCCGTAAAGTAAGTTTGCCAAAGGGGCATTCTACTGATGACTTACGACACTTCCAAAAAACTTTTGCTAAATTGATGGCCGACTATGGCATTAACAAGGTGGCCATTAAAAAGCGTGCTTTAAAAGGCAAATTTGCCGGTGGCCCCATTGGTTTTAAATTAGAAGCAACTATTCAGTTGATTGATACACTTGATGTAATAATGCTATCTCAAAAAGAAATTAAGTTAGCTCTATCTGAAAACCGTTTACCAATAAGCTTTCCTGATACTGGATTAAAAGTGTTTCAAGAAACCGCCTTTACCACCGCTTATGCCGCGCATGTTTTGGCATAAGGTGTAGAATTAAACTTTTCGACTAACTCGTTAAAAAAGGCCATCATTATGCAAGCTAGTCAAATAGGGTTTAACCCTCTATACGCTGAAGATAACCCGATTTTAGAAGACATTAGCCAACTGTCCGGCTATGCCTTTTTAGAATTTGGAGCCCCATGGTGCGAGCATTGCAAAGCGGCACAATCTGCCATTGAGCAAACCTTAAAACCGCTTCAATTTGCGCACGTTAAGGTTTATGACGGTAAAGATTTGGCTTTAGGCCGCACCTTTAAAGTTAGACGCTGGCCTACGTTAATTTTATTAAAAGATGGTGTGGAATTAGCTCGCGTGGTTCGCCCAACGTCTACTGCGCAGGTGAATGCATTACTCTCATCAATGTCTGCTGGCTAAAGTTTTAATTTAAGCTATATATCAGTACTGCGTTAATCATTCAATTAAAACTGATAGCCAACTTCTTTTGCATGATCTGCTCTTTTACCGTACACCTGTGTCCAAGTAACGCCCATGTATGGCGCTAGGTGAGCATAAGGCAACAAATAAGCACAGCAGCACCTAATGGACGTGAATACATTGAAACTAACTATTTGCACGAATACGTGCATAAACTTGTGAGCCACCATCTTTTTTCAGCAATAAAACATCATAATCGTCACGTCGGTCACCCATTTCCATTCCCGGACTTCCAATCGGCATTCCAGGAACAGCAAGACCTAATGCATTAGCAGGTTTTTCAGCTAAAAAACGTTGTATTACCTGCGCTGGAATATGCCCTTCAAAAACATAACCTTCTTTTGATACCGCCGTATGACAAGACTGGTACTGCGGGGCAACTCCCCATTTTGATTTAAGTTCATTTAAATCTAGCGGATGATGCGTTGTCGATATAAAACCATGTTGCTTTGCGTGGCTTACCCAACCATCACAACATTGACAGGTGGGACTTTTAAAAACATCTAATTGAACCAAGGACGATAGCTCTTCATTGGCATTATTTTTTTGTGTTTGCTGCTCGGTTTCTAAGCAAGCTGTTAGCCCCAATAAAAATGCTAACGGCAAAAGTAGCCTTACTATATTAAACATATTTTCATTCCTTGTTCTAACCTGAAGTGTTTTTGATGTTTGTTATAACCTTATTGTAAACAAATTGTTAATAGATAGAGATTAAAAGATAAGCAAGCTATATTATCAATTGCTAATAGATCAAGAGTGTGATGAAATTCATTGTCAAATTGTAAAACAGTATACTTTTATGCCTGAAGATTGTAAGGATTGCTCATTAGCAAACACCTGTATACCCAGCGCCTTTGCTGAGCATAATATTCATAAACTCGATAAAATTGTATCGCCCACTAAGCAATACCCTCGGCATCGAAATATATACCATCAAGGTAGCAACTTTCAGGCCTTATATATTGTTAAATCTGGTGCGTTAAAAACCTATATTACTAACTCTAAGGGGGATGAAAATATTACAGGTTTTTACATGCCTGGAGATATCGTGGGTCTTGAAAGTATTTCAAAAAGGCGCTACCTAAACACCGCCAAAACACTCACAGACAGTAGGCTTTGCAGGGTAAATTATCAGGAGCTGGCCGAATTAAGAAAATATACACCCGCTTTGTCTGACTGGGCTATCAACCTATTTAGTTTGTCGTTGGCTTCTGGCCAAGACTTTTTTAATTGTCTGTCTCAACACACTGCTGTTGCGAGATTAGCGACTTTTCTATTAACCTTATCCAAACGTACCAGCCGATCTGATCAGTACCAATTAGACTTTCAATTACCGATGTCTCGTCAAGATATTGGAAGCTACTTGGGACTTGCCAACGAAACAACCAGCCGTGCCTTTACTAAACTGGTTGATAAAAACTGTATTCATAAAATGAATAAAGAGATTCACATTGTAGATTTAGAGGCTTTGCAAGAATGTTCTAACCTTACTATGGAGCATTCCAAAAAAAGTTATTAAAAAAACCACCAGCCTATATTAACTAGGCTGGTGGTTGGTAAAGTTGAATTAAACGGGCGGCTTACTAAAAGAAACAGTGAATATTTTTGTCAAGCACAACACGTTGATCTAAGGTAATCACCCTTGATGCTAGTTTCCAGTTACCCTTTTCTTTTCTTAATTTATCCATCCGAATACCGTAATGTGTTGCTTGGTCCCTTTGCATACGACTACGAAATAAAATAAAGGCAGAACGCACATCAATTTCGTCGTCGGCCTCAGACCATTGAGCATCTATATTACTGATAATACGACGATTACGGACCCTAGGGTCCTCAGCCCATACAATGCCTGTCGCCATTCTTGCCACACGCATACTCAACATGCCGTAGTCATCATTATATAAATATGTTGTTTGGGAATTGCCCAATACCTTGTTGTCACGGCGATAGCGCACTTCTTGAGTTGGTAGCTGGTAGCTAATATCTTTACATAGCATATTTCCAAGCCAATCATCAAATCGCTCTTCATCCAAGGCTCTTGCTTCTTGTACTAAAAAACGCTCAACTTCAAAGTGAGTAGATTGATCAACGCTTTGTCCTGCTTGTTGTTTATTGCTCATTTTAGCCCCCTACTTTTTTTTGCTCTAATTGAGCCGTCGTTGACAATTCACTCCAAGGTTTACCTTCCATAAACTCTGCCCATCGACGATACATGCCTCGTTGAGGTGCTTCGTTAACCCATCCTTTACTAACCAAACCGGGTAACTCAGGATCAAGGTATTCATGCCCTTTTCCCATACCAAGATAAAGCGTCCCTTGACGTGTAGAATAGCCACGATTAGTTTGTGTGCATTGCTCCATATTCTCACCATCATCACTTTCAAGAATACCCGCTGTACCAAAGGTCAGCATATTATCGGTATGTATCATTTGTTTAAGCTGATCGGGCATTTCTTTTTCAACTAAGGTCCATGTCAGCACCTCAATACTATGCGGGCCACGTGGTTGCCACATTTTGAAAGTATTTGTGCCGTATAAAAATGAACAATTAGGAAAAATTGCAGCATCCCAGTGCCCACGGTAAAACTTCTCACGGTGCTCACCCATTTTTTCTCTAATCAGTGGCGATCTGTCATCCAACCATTTTTGATAGGCTTCAAAAACAGGGCCGCCATGAAGCGCAGCCGCGCCTTCCCAAATAACACCGAACCCATGACCTTCAGGTACGGTAACTTGCAACCCGGATGTTTCAGCATCATAAACGGCATTACCTTTGGCAATGGCTAATGGGCCACCTGCTATTTCTAACGCGGACGCATGTGCCCAACCGACATGGTAGCCATCCCCAATAAAGTTCTCTGTTGGGTTTTTCCAGTTGCAATCTAGAATAGATTTCATCGGAGGGCCGATTAGCTCACAGCCACCGGGCACGTCCATAAATGAATCCATATACCAAGCCATTCCACCTAAGTAATCTTTTAGTGATGGCGCTTCATCATCAAATGTACCAAAGACAAAGCCTTTATAACTCTCTACCCTTATTTTCTTAAGGTGTAAGGCATCCTTATCAATTTCATTATGATAGGCCTGTTTTTCTAAAGGTACATCAACAAGGTTACCATCCATACCAAACACCCAGCCATGGTATGGGCAGGTAAATGATTTAGCATTACCACCATCTGAAAAACAAACGGCATTACCACGATGTGTACATGAGTTTACAAATGCTTTAATACTGCCGTCTTTCTGGCGTGCAACAACAACAGAGTCCTCACCCATCATTGTCGACTGATAATCACCCTCATCGGGAATGATTGATTCATGTGTTAAAAACAACCAACATCGAGCAAAAATTTCTTCCATCTCTTTTTGGTAAATGTCCTCATCCCAAAATATCGCACGATCTTGAATCGCACCGTCTTGTTGGATTAATTTATTAACTGGCTTCATCTTATCTCCTGTGAAATGATCTAACTTTTATTATCATGTCGAAAAACGTGACTCTATCTGCTACGCCTATTAATTAAACTGACCCTAATCAATTTTTTATTTTGGCTTTCTCGCCAAGCCTTGTTTTAGAGCACTATTTTCTTATTAAATGATCTAGATCAGATTCACCGCTGGTGATTTTTTCTTATACAAGCCATCTCGATTCATCAGTGACATCAATGGTTATTAATATAAAAAAGAGCGCTCTAGGCGCTCTTTTTTAATCAGAATGTTATTAGTTAAATATTAAGCGGCTTGTTGAGCCAATGCTTTTGCTAAATCTTCTGAGGCCACACCATTCGGTTTAATATCAAACGTTTCTACAAGAATATTAAGAAGATTGGGGGTGATAAAACCGGGCAATGTTGGCCCTAGGTGAATGCCTTTTATACCCAATGATAACAAGCTCAGTAAAACCGCAACCGCTTTTTGTTCAAACCATGAAACCATATAAGATAGTGGTAAATCATTAACGCCACAGTCAAACTCTTTAGCCAATGCCAAGGCAATTTGAATAGCCGAGTATGTGTCATTACATTGGCCAACATCTAATAAACGAGGGATACCACCGATATCGCCTAAGTCCTGATCATTGAAACGGTATTTACCACAGCCTAATGTTAAAACAACGGTATCATCGGGTGTTTGCTCAACCAGCTCTGTGTAGTAATTACGACCGGGGGCCGCACCGTCACAACCACCGACTACAAAGAAATGACTAATATCGCCGCTTTTAACCGCTTCAACCACTTTGTCTGCAACACTCAATACGGTATGACGACCAAAGCCAACCATCACTGATTTTTCTTCTTCATCTTCGGTAAAACCTTCGGCTGCTTTAGCCGCTTCAATCGCCAAGGTAAAATCACCATGTTCCAGATGTGGTACCCCAGGCCAACCGACCGGTCCAGCAGTAAAAATTCTATCTTTATAAGAATCTTGTGGCTCAATTAAACAGTTTGATGTCATGATGATGGCACCTGGAAAGGCAGCAAATTCCACATGTTGGTTTTGCCAAGCCGTGCCATAATTACCAATTAAGTGAGGATATGCTTTTAGCTTTGGATAGGCATGAGCAGGCAACATTTCTCCATGAGTGTAAATATTAATACCCGTATCTTTGGTTTGTTCAAGCAAGTCATAAAGGTCTTGCATATCATGCCCACTGACTAAAATGGCTTTCCCTTTAACCGCCGTTGTTCTTGCTGCACCCGCTTCTTGAGCACCAAATTGACCGGTATTAGCCGCATCCAGTAATTCCATTACTTTTAGGTTAATAGCCCCTACTTCTAGACAACCTCCGAGTAGAAGCTCTGCATCAGTTGGTTCGTTCGCTAACAAATCTAACGCTTTTTCAATGCGCTCAAAAACTTCTTCATTTTGGTAACCTAAAACATGCGCATGGTAGCAATATGCCGCTACACCTTTAAGGCCATAAAGCATCATGGCACGTAAACCAACAATATCTTCTCCAACAATGTCTAAGTCTTTATCAATCGCTGCGTGTTCAACCTGCAACAACAAACCTGCTTTAACCGTCGCTGGCTCCCACACTGCTGGCCCTTCTGGCGTTTCAATAGGTACATTTTGTTCTACGGCGGCATGTTCATACGCTTCCCTAAGACGATCTCGTATTTGTTTAGCTTCAGCAATGAGCTCAACAAAACGATCTGCATTAAAGTTAACATTGGTTAAGGTCGTAAATAACCCATATAAAATAAAAACATCTGCTTCATTGTCTGTGTGGCCTAACTCACGAGCCAACTTTGCATATTGCGCAATGCCTTTAACGCTATAAGTCATTAAATCCTGTAAATCAGCAGTGGTGGCATCTTTACCGCAAACCCCTTGCGCTGTTTGGCAGCCAATACCATTTTTCTTTGAATGTGCTGTTTGTTCGCATTGATAACAAAACATGTTAGTCTCCTTTGTCTTTTACATGTGTGGCGAATTCTAGGCAGCGCTCCTTCCGTTGTAATTGACCTACATCAAGAAACCTAAAAAACATGACTTCATTACGCCAACATTTATTATTTGCCAGCTTTAATGAGCAACAATTTAGTCAAATTGAAACGGCGACTAGCACGCTTTCACTCAACGATGGGAACCATTTATTTCACCAGCAAGACCCGGCCAAGTACTTTTATTATTTACAGGCCGGCGAGATTAAACTGTATCGCCTCTCTGCCAATGGTGAGGAAAAAGTGATCGAATTAATTCGTCCAGGACAAACATTTGCTGAAGCAGTAATGTTTATGAACTTTCAACATTATCCAGTGCATGCGCAAGCGATTAGTGACTGCCAACTGATACAAATTAAAATGAGTACGTTTCTTAAACTACTCGATCAGTCACCCGCCACTTGTTTAAAAATACTGGCTAAAATGAGTCAACGCTTACATGGAAGTATTCAGGAGATTGATCAGCTAACCCTACAAAATGCTACCATGCGTGTTGTTCAATTTATGCTCCAAGGCATCACTAACGATGCCCTATCCCCTTATAAAATACAATGGACAGCACCAAAGGCAACCCTAGCGTCACGCCTATCCGTACGGCCTGAAACCTTTTCTAGAATTTTAAAACAATTAACACGCGATGGCCTGATTGAGGTACAAGGCAAAACAATTACTATTCTAGATTTAGAGGCTTTACGTCAGCATATAAACATTTAACCTGTTTATCTAAAACAGGTCTTTTCTTAGCGGCTTTTCATCGTTGCATAAAACTCATCTCTTGCCATATCAACCAAAGCAAACAAGTCAGCATCTTGCCAACCCTCTTTCATTGCCTTATCCATATAACCCAACAGTTCTTCAGCGAGCGGTAGTTTTAAACTGACATCTTCGGCACTTTGCTTAACTGCTTGTAGGTCTTTATGGCCTAGTTTTAAGGTTCCACGCCCTTGGTCAAAACGCTCGTTTTCAGCCATCGGCAGCATAAAGTCAATAACATGCCTCGGCGCAACGCAATCTGCCAATACATCAAGAACCATTTTAGCCTTAAGCCCGTGCGCTTCGGCCAAAGCAATGGCTTCCGATATGCCTGTTATGGTAGAAACAAAGGTCAACTGGTGACACAATTTTAGTAATTGCCCATTACCCGACCCACCTAAATAGTGAATTTTATTAGCAAATGAGGATAGGATCGGCCGCACTCGCTGATAGCTTTGCTCTTCACCACCGACCATCATGGCCAAGGTACCAGCATCAGCCCAAGGCGTTGAACCACTAACAGGAGCATCTAAAAAAACTTTACCTTTAGCACTGGCCAGTTTTGCTAACTGCCGACACTGCCCGCTGGGCGTTGTGCCTAAATCAACAATAATGCCTCCCTCATCCATGCCATCTAACAAACCACCTTCTTCACAGATCAACTTTTCCATGATATCGGCATGAGACACACTGACAAACACGAGGTTTTTATCGCAACCTAACGGCACACCTTGTTCAAGCGCTGTTGCTCCTTTCTCAACCATCGCGTTAACAGCTTGAGCGGATAAGTCATGAACCGTAACGCTATGGCCAGCCTGTATAATTCTAGAAACAATAGCTTGCCCCATTGCACCAAGCCCGACAAAAGCAATTTTAAATGTCAATTCGTTAACCTCTTCACAGTCTTTAATAACGGAAAAAGAAGTCTAACATAACAAATAAATGTAACTGCTCAGCATCATTCTCAGGGATTTATCCCTTATGAACTTTTAATCAAGGAAGCAATTAAATAAAAGCATTATATTCGGCGAACTGTCAGTGCTTGCCTTGCCTCATACAGATTAACCTAGCAGTTTGGCAAACTTAACATTAAGCGATAAAACCACCATCAATCACCAACTCAGAACCGGTCATATAACTAGATTCATCTGAAGAAAGGAAAAGAATGCCGTTCGCTACATCTAAAGGCCTCCCCATTCGCCCCATTGGAATTCCAGCTAAAATTCGTTCTCTAAATGCCTTCGCCATATCTTCGCTCATTTCCGCTACCGTGCTGGTTACAGCGGGTGTATCAATAAAACCTGGGTGTACAGAATTTACCCGAATAGCGTAGCCTTCCCTGGCACAATGTAAGGCAGCTGCTTTCGTAAAAACTCTAATAGCCCCTTTACTCGTACTGTACGCAGCCATTGTAGGTTCACCAATAATACCTAAATCAGAAGAAATATTAATGATTGAGCCTCCTTTCTCTTTCATTGCTTTTACGGCTTCACGTGTACCCATAAAAACGCCTTCTACATTGACCTGCTGAACACTTCGCCAGTCGTCCAAAGAGGTGTCTTCTACCGACCCTGTGGGTGCAATAGCCGCGTTGTTTACTAATACATCTAAACCAGCAAATTGATCGATAACCTCATCGATCAAAGCTACCCAAGCTTTTTCCTTGGTTACATCGTGATACTTAGGACAGGCCTGCCCTCCTTCATTATTTATCGCATCTGCAACACGTTCGGCACTGTCTAAATTAATATCAGTCACGATAACCGTTGCACCTTCTTGCGCTAAACGCTGACAACTTGCTTCACCAATGCCTGAACCACCCCCCGTTATGAGGGCTACTTTTCCACTCATTCTCATAATATAACCATACCTATAATATTCATATTAACAAGCATTACTAATTGTGCGATCTATTAACCAAAACATTACGCATCGGCCTTTAATAAATTTGGTTTAAACGTATGTATCGCCAAAGGAATCAAAATAAGTGCACCTAAGCAATTGATAATCATCACTAATGCAAGCAAAAGGCCCATATCAGCTTGGAAGCGTAAGTTAGACATGAAATACCAAATACCAACCGCAAAGACCATCGTAATAGCGGTAATAAAGATAGCTCGACCACTGGTTAAAATTGCATGATGCACAGCCTCGTTCAAGCTGCTATGTACTCCACGTTTACCCTCTTCTATTGAGCGACTTAGCAAATAAATACCATAGTCAATCCCGATACCCATGCCAACCGACAAAATGGGCAAGGTATTTACATTAATACTCATCCCGAGTTTCACCATAATGGCTGCGACAACCACATCAGTAAATAATAATGGGGTAATTAAAATCAATACCGCTGACAAGGATCGATAACCAAACCATATCGCAACAATAATAACCATTGTCGTTAAGATAAAGTTTAAACCTTGAGCTTTTGACACCTCACTATTTGTTGCTGATGCAATCCCAATACTGCCTGCGGCCATGCGTAATTTGCCGGGGCTACTATCAGTGGCTTCTATTTCAGAGATAACTTTTTTAGTCTTTTCAATAACATTATTAACCGTTTCTGATTTATGGTCTGAAACAAAAAAGCGCACACTGGCATTTTTATATTCATTATCAAATAAGTAACTAAAATCGCCTGGTGAAGCATTTGCCTGCAGTAAATTGACCAACTGCCCCGATTCACGGCCGTCCACGGGAAGCGTTTCAAATTTAGGATAGTTACCCGATAAACTGCGTTTTACACTGGGCAATAAATCCACAAATGATAGACTCCCTTTGATATCAGGTGTGTTTTGCATCATATACTGAAAGGTTTGAATTTTCTTTATAACACTCAATTCACGGATATCCACACGGTCAGCCTTCTTAGCACCATTGTTTTCTTCTGCTGGTGTGGCTTCAACAACCACCAGCAATTGATCTGGACCAATAAATTTTTTGGTATGAAGTGACACCGCTTGGTTATACGGCGAATCAGGCCATAATAAACTGGTGCCAGGTTCAACCTCACCTACTTTTAGATCTTTTGAAATCCAAAATGAACTGGCTGATACCGTAATAAAAACAACCCAAACGATGACACGGCTTGTTTTATGATCTGACAGATAGAATATACCGCTTAATATTTTCTTTGTAAGACAATAACTCTCATCTTCGACTGACAGATTGACCTTACCAACTTGCTTTACACAGCTGAACATTAACGGTATTAAGATAAGTACTGTCACAATCACGCTAAGCGACCAAATACCTGCAAATGTGGCTAGTTTTTGCATCACAGGAATATCGGCTACCGCAATTAAGAAGATACCTGCTGCATCGGTTACGATCCCCAAAACACCTGGCTTAAATTGCTTTTTTAGTAAGATAACGCAGGCATCAATTTTACTTAACTGATCATGCGCTATTTCTAAATAACGCATCCCCATTTGTACCGAATGACTTAAGGTACGTGCCATAACTAGCATTGGAATCACTAGTATTAGGGGATCTAAAGACCAACCTAATAAGCCTACAAAGCCCAAGCCCCATACCGCACTAATTAAAGAGGTTACACCTGCTAAAACAACCATTCTTGTGTTTTTAGAGAAGTAAAAAAGCATCGCTAACATCACCAGAAAAGAAAGACATAAAATTTGTATGACTTCTGCGTTGTACATATAGATCCACCCTGTTAACACGGGTTGGCCAAACATATGCAAGGTGAACGTCTCATTGCTATATTGCTCTGACAATGCGTTTAAATAATTAAATACCTTTGTATAATCTATTTCACCTGGAATTAAGCTGGCTTGAAAATAAGCAGAGCTTTTATCAAATGAGACATACGTTCCAAGAACCCCAGGCGTGCTATCAACCAGTTCTGAAAACGCTTTTAACTGCTCTTCAGTTTTTGGTAGTGGTTCATCACCCGGCAATAGCGGAATGCTGCTGGCACCAAACTCATCAATTTTTACCCGCCTTACTTTGCGAGAAGCGATTGAAAACACTTGGTCATGATTGACATAAGGCGTTGCATCAAGCCCTTCGGTAATGGCTTTAATCTTTTTTAGCGCATCAGCCTGATAAATGGAGCCTTCTTTAGACTCGAAAATAAGCTTGATTGTTAAAGGACCACCATATTGCCCTTCGTAGGCAAGGTGTGTATCAATGTATGGATGGTGTTGAGGCAAAATCTCCTCGTACACCGTTTTAAATGAAATGGTGGATGCATAAAACCCAGCAATAACCGTAATGATGCCAGCTATTACCAATAATATGATCCGTAATGATAGTATTTTTTCAGCCCAATTATTCACAGCTAACAAGCTCCTTTGAGTTATTCAATTGATTTATTGCGGTTACAAATGACGCATAACTTGTCACTTTAAAACCACCATTACTGCCGATAATGGCGATGTCTTCCCCTTGCACTGCCATATCAACAAACCAACCCAAAGGCCTGTCGCCAATAAATCGCTGACACACCCAGTCTGATGAAGTTAATGAGGTGTATATTTTCTTTTTATCGCCCAGAATAATGAAAAGGTCTTTGATCTTTTCGACCGAATATAAATCAACGCTTTTGGCAATATCTTTTTTAGCCCATGTGTCACCGCCATTACTGGTTTGGTAAACCATGCCTTGTTGCCCGACCAAAATGATATTTTTGCCGTTATTGGATAGCTGACAGCCATAAATAGCCGGTTCTATAGCCCCCCCATGTATTTTGCTCCACTGCCCGTCAGTATCACGTTTAAGTGCTAAGCCGAACTCACCAACTACCAGTAATTCATCGCGTTGGTTAGTGCAACCAGCATATAAATGAGGGGCTGCTTCGCCAAACTCATTCCACGCTTCTTTTAGAAAGTCTGCCCAAGGTATATTGACGGCTTCCCACTGCTGATAAGGTGGCCTACTTGACATCAGCAGCCCATAACTACCCGATAAAAGAATTTCAGCGGTGCTCAACTCAATAAAGTTAAAGATCGATTCATTGGGTGCTATTATTTGTTTTGACCAGTTAGTCAAATGATCTTTAGACTTATACAATGACCCATTTGCACCACCTAAAAACACGTCACCTTGCTTGGTGGCGTGCGTACTAAACAGGTCGTGGTTAATATTGGAATCTAGCCTTTCTGCCGCCTGCTTCTTTGATGCTTTGATGATCAAGCCATCATTTCCAACCATTAGGTAAGATTGATCAGCCAGTTGAGTGATATCAAATAAGCTATCTCTGGGCTTTAAGACTGGGTTTTCAAGATCATCCAATTGATTCGATTTTATATGGGCTAACCCCATGGAACCGTTTCTGATGTCCACTTTTTGTTGCGCTTCTACTGCCCACAAAACGCCTGATGCCTGGCTGAACCCAGCAAAAACCAATAGGCTAGCAATAACCCTTCTTGTACAAATACGTTTCTTCACTTAACCACTCCTTAAACGATATTTAAATGCCCATCAACTATTCATACCAACTGAATAATTTGATATTTAACTTGTTTAAAACTTATCGAATGAGGGATTGCCTAAACACTATGCAAACCCTAAAAAGATAAGTATCCGTATCCCCGACATTGGAGTGGTGTTCTTCATTAAACTGTTTTTCAATAAAGGTTAGAGTCTTCACCCTACTACTTAACCAGTGTTATCTATCAAACCGATTCGCAGTAAACTGCCATTCTCACCTCACTTACACAAACACAACTGTTTTCTAATCCCTCACAATAAAATTATTATCTGATTAAACCTATTTGGTTTTAATACCATTGCTTTTTCATTAAGGATTTTTCACCCTCAAATAACACTAAGCACTGCTTGCGTATTATCCATCGTACTTTTTAAAAACTTCCCGCTCATATAAACTTTTATCCAGTATTCGTGCAGACAATTACTCTCGCCGTTAAGAGTAATAAATCATTTCTCAAGTACTGGTTTTTCAATACACACGTATTCATCATTTATGACGACTGGAAAAGTCTCTAATGGAATATGACAGGGCATAGACACCACTTCCCCTGTGACAAAATTAAATGCACCACCATGAAAAGGGCACTCAATTTCATTTCCATCTTGTTCACCCTCTGTCATAAACGCCATTCCGTGTGTGCAAATATCACTGGTAACGTAATAACTTTTATTAAACTCATAAACCGCTAGTGGGGGCAAACCATCTACCACCACTTGAATTGGTGCATCTTCGGTCACCTCGGCTGTTTTACAAAGCATCATTAATTCAGACATAAGACTCCTTTTATCCCTTAGCTTTCAGGGCATCTATAATATGGTTAGTTAAAAAATTCATTAGCACTTCAACATACTAGTGCGATTTTATAAAAGCCGACACGGCACTAGAAAAGTCGTCGGGGTACTCAATCATCGCCCAATGACCACAGTGCGGCATGATATAACCCCATGAGTTATCCATTAACTCTAAAAATTTATGTGCACTCGATAAAGGAACCACTTGGTCGTCTTTACCATTCACAACCAGTGTTTTTTGTTGCACGCTGGCAATATAGTCTTCTTCATAAAACAAGCCCCCTGCTTTTCTAACCCAGTCCATAGTCGCCGCATAAGAGGCTTCATTTTTTGGGTCTACTGAGTTTGCGTGTCGGTAATCAATCATTTCTGAGGTAATTTGAAACGAATCATTAGTGAGAACCTTTATCAGCCTTATCATCCCTTCTTTTGTATAGTCATACCCTAAAACAGGCTTAAGCGCTGCTATATCCAACTCTGTATTTAGCCCAGCACTGCCCATTAAGATAAGCCTCTCACACAGTTCTGGGTACTCAACGGCAACCCCCATGGCTGTTGCTCCACCCATTGAATTACCAACAAGGTTGACTTTCTCTAACCCCATTTTTTTAATAAAGTTAGCAATATGTTCATAACGTGCTTTTTGTGAATATTCAAAATCACTGGGGTCAGGGCTATCTGTTAAACCAAAGCCCACCATATCAACAGCGATGGTTCTAAAGCTTTTGGCAAACAACGGCAAACAAGCAAACCAATTTCCGTAGCCATTTGCGCCAGCGCCACCACCATGTATTAACACTAATGGCTCACCCTCGCCGGCTTCTATATAACAAGTGTTAATACCATCCACATCAATATATTTCTTTTCATATAGTGATTCATTTTCTATATTCAAAATTATGCCCTCTCATATAAAATTTAAACGTTCTTAGCTTTTAAGTACGTTACTTAAAACCGTTACTCTTTTTTTGGTGCAACTACTCTAGCGGCCCCTGTTCGAGGTGCTCGTTGTATTCCACGGCAATGTTCACTTGCCAGTTTTCTCCAGGCGATTAAATTATGGTCCGGTTCAAAAAGCTGCTCTTCTAACCAACCATAATCATCATCATAAAATGCCTGAGATGCTTTTCTGGCCCAAATATCATCATCATTAAAACCACGTAGCGCTAACGGTTCATGCAATGACGTGAATTCCTCTTTATAACGGTGTATTTGCTCAGGCTCAGTGACCCCTTTTTTACTCAGAATTTGAAAATACATATGTCTTTTTTCATCAATAGGTACATAAAACTCAACCTGTGTTATATCGGGTTCAGGGTGATTTTCTACCGTCAGAATGCCTGGCATCCACAACGACACTTGATAAATAGTTGAATGCTCACCTTCAGGGCGAACACTTGATAAAACGGATTCACCTTTGATATTTGCATCAAATACAGGTCGGTAATTGCCCATTAATGGGTCAACGACCCCTTTAGGTGCTCCATCTTTGTCGTGAATGCCTAATTCTAATTTTTGCTCAGTTGCAAAACCAAGTGGAATAGGTGCATCGCGTGCTGTTAAATAAGATGAGTCTTTATGAATAAAAATATGTGTTGTGTCGAAACCGTTTTCAGCACCAAGGCGCCAGTTAGATTCAATTTCACGGCCTATCCCCATGACATATCGGTCTTCATCTAAAAACCAGGGTGGTAAATCTAAGCCTAACGCAGGCGGTTCATCGCCTTCTGCGACATCGCCTAGAAACACAAACATCATCCCTTTTGCTTCTTCTACAGGATAAGTTTGTAGTGCACGAGTCCCAATCATTTGACTATTTGGGTCGGTTAAAATATCGCAAAGTTTGCCATCATTAAAATTATAGGTCCATCCGTGATACCAGCACGTTACAGTGTCTTTACTGTAACATTCGATTTTTTCTGAGAAGGACACACCACGATGCAAGCAGGTATCGGCAATACAAAACACCTCTCCATCAATGCGGTTGATTAATAGTTTTTCGCCGCCTAATTGAATTGGCTTGGGCTTGTTTTCTTCTAAATCTTCACTAAACCCAACCGGATACCAATGATTACGGAAACCAAGTTTTGCTTGGATGTAATTGCCCCAACCTTTAAGTTTTTTGACAACCTCTTGATCTACAACTGTATCGTTTTCATTATCAAAATTTATCATTTGCTTTCCTTAATATTTAGTCAATATGGATAGAGCCACCTAATGCCCCTTGGCGATTCATCACCCAAGGGGCATTTTGATTATCTCGCTAAGTTTTTCATTGATGATTTTTCTGTCACAGTGACCGATGGGTTTAAATTAAGCCCCATATCGTAATTACCAAATACGGTACCGCTTCCTGTTTGCAAGTTAAGTGCCACCATCCATGTTGGTATGGGGTGATTACCATCTGTTACACCAAAATCTTGCTGAAAAGCTTTATAAAGTTTGCCGGCGTTGTCATAAATAGCCACATCACCCAATCGATAAACCTCAGCATCAAATACCATAATTTTCTTACCATAAACCGTGTCATACCTTGGAATCGCTTCTACTACATAGGCTTCACGCAATTCCATTTGACGTTGAGGTTGTGGGAAAAACTTATTATGCAGTGTAATAGGCTCTGGATAAGGAACCGTAGGCGTTATGCTCCTTGTGTTTACCAACATTAAACCTTTTTTAATAATTTTGAATTTCCACAGGCCCATTGGGTCTGAGAAGCCACTTAAATCTGCCTGTGTTAATTCTGAGCCTGCAAGCGAATCAGTTCTGTTCGCTGTAGCCACTTGGCGAACCCGTCTAAACGATGGTAAGTAAACATAAGATTCTGGTAACTTACTTTGGTCTCGGTATTGAATATCTAAGGAAATAATACCTTTCACATCATAGGGTTCAATAAACTTGATAATCCTTCTTGTGGTTTCATCTTCATAACCAGGAATGCTTGGTTTTGGTTCAGCGGCCACTCGACCTGTCATCATGATTTGCGTCATCCCCATGGTCGCTTCTTTATAAACATCACCATCGCTATTGATATAGGTTAATCGACTAATCGGAAAATCAGGACCATTCACATGACCAAAGTCATCACCCTCTAAAGCGAGGTTACCGACCTGATAATTAACCATCACCTCGATACCTTTTTCAGCAACCGGGAAGGGCAATCCACCGATCCATGGCGAGCCATCTTCAAGGCCCA
Source organism: Cycloclasticus zancles 78-ME (assembly GCF_000442595.1). Lineage (NCBI taxonomy): Bacteria > Pseudomonadati > Pseudomonadota > Gammaproteobacteria > Thiotrichales > Piscirickettsiaceae > Cycloclasticus > Cycloclasticus zancles. The sequence continues at coordinate 1,642,233 of NC_021917.1, forward strand.
ATGTCCCGTATTCGTCCAGTATTCTGGCTTTACCTTTGTTTGCCTCAGTGATTTGCAAAAACTCTGGGTTACTTAACGTACCCTTTTCAGAAGTCGGTGTGACTTTGAGTACCTGACCTTGTTTAACAAGTGCAATCGCTGATTCAATTAAGTATTCGCTGTATTGGTCTACATTGCTGGCATTAATCACATCGCCGACTTGCGGAACCTTGGCAAATGCCATTGTTGATGCACTGCTGATAATGAGTGCGCTCAAAGCATGTTTCATTATTTCATTTATATTCATTTTCATGACCTCTTAAAATTTTATGAATGATTGATTAGAACTGGTATGACACGGCTATATTCATTTCGTCAGCGTGGTCATACACGGCGATACTGCGTTCTTCTTCTCCGCCAAAGGCGTTGTAGTAAGCCCATACACGCCAGTTATTACCCGGCTGCCATCTGACTTGGGGCTGTAACCAATAACCGCCGTCTATGTCATACAAGCCAAAGAATTCAACGAAAAACTGATCATTGTCGAAGGGCTGACTTAAGTTCAGTGTGAGTTGTGTTTCATCTTTTCTTGCCGCTAACCCGTTAAGATCTGTATCAAGGGATATTTTTTCACGTTCGATATAGATCACCTGAGCGGAGATGTTCATCGTTCTAGTTTTTGAGAAAATAAAGGAAGGTCGATCTATGCCTAACATTACTTTCATTTCATCTCGATGAGCGACCCCGAGTGCATCTTGCGGGTTCAGCGGGACCGGCCCAGCAAACTGTAGGTTTGAGGCAGATTTTGCAAACGGCTTATCAAAGGTGTAGGACATTTCGCCTCTAAACACCGCGGCAAGACTGTCGGCATACCAGTTAAATGAAGCCCCTGCAATATCTAAGCGCTCATGGGTGTTTTGTAGCACGGGCAGTACGGCTACTGGCGCACCTGGTGCTGTTGGCGGTGTTGGTGTGAACACAGGGAGTGTGTTGGTCGCTGAAATCACCCCATCTTGATCAATTAAGCTTAAGTAATTTAAGGTGTAATTAAACCCACCTAGTGAGCCTAATAAGCGTATTCCCCATTGGTCTTCGCCGCGCCAATCATTGGTGTCGTCATCCACGATGAAGGTGGTGCCGGGTGCTAAGGTGGGTCCAAATGGGCTGCCTACGACTAAAAACCCATCAGCCGGATCGCCAACACCATCACGTGGTAAGGGGTTTACGTTCCAAGGTGAACCGATATCCGCCTGTACTGTGGGAACAAAGTCACCGGGGTTATAGAAGAAGTCGACGCTCATATCATTGATGGGTAGTTGGTAGGTAAACCGTGCCATCCATAATGGAATACGACGGTGATCAAAGAGCTCACCGCCGCCTTCAAATGGGTGCCAGGCATTGTCCAGTGGGTTAACAATATCTAACAGTCTTACCCCATCAGATTCTCCCCAGACGATGTTTTGACGACCTAACCGTGTCCATAATTTGCCTTTTTTAATGTCGACAAAGAGTTCCCAGATATCGGCTGATGCGGTGTCGTTGCTTGCATTCATCATCGTGCCGCGATCTTTAAGGTTATTGGAGGCAGAGAAGGCATCGTAGCTATCGACGCCGCCGCTTAAATCTTCGGTGAGGTCATACGCCAGTTTGACCCGTGAAAATAAACGAACGCTATCAAACAAGCCGTTTCTTAAACTTGATGGACGGTAATCAAAGTCTGCAATCCCCCAGACGCGGTTTAAGTTAAAGTCGGGATTATCTTGTTGGCCTAATGCTGTGTTGGCCGCATTTTTATCACTGGTGGTGGAGATAGCGGTTTGTGCTCGAACGAATCCGGATACACGTAAATCTCCGTTTAGATAGTCAATTGCCTGTGCCGATGGACTGACAACCAACGTTGTCAGGCCGATTGCTATCAGCTTTTTTATAGTCTGAGTTGTGCGCATTTTATGCTCCTATTTCCCATTTAAAGTATTTAAAACTATTTAAATCCTTATCCCCATAACTGCATATCCATTAACTGTCATTCACTAATTTCTAGCTTTTTATGGATAAAAGATATCTGTACAAAATCACTCGTTAATTTAATAAATATTTCTTTCACCTTTTTGTTACCAAAACCTACTTCAATGCTTAAACACCTCTGTTGAACATCTATATATGGTATAAATCCAAGGTTGTTTGGACCTGATCATTCACAAGAACTGTCTGCCGTTGTTCGATCTTCCATAGACCATTGTCTAACGTCAGCATATATCGACTACGCCCAGCTATTTGGGTAAGCTCTCGGAACCTATACGAAGCAACTTGCCAATGGCTTTTTAATACGGCCTTTTCACCACTGAATTCAACAAGCTGTACATTTCCGATGAGGTGATTAGTCCTTGGTAGTGGCACTGAAGCAGGTGATGTACCACTGGTAAAACGCCATTTACGGTCTTCTCGCATGGATTTGTTATCCATATAGATCAGCGATACATCGTTCTCAGGATTACATGACAACTCATGTTCACTATCCCAAGCTTGCACCCAATAAACGCAATTATCTGTATACAAGGACAACCAATCTTCCCAACGCTGTTCATCTAAAGCAGCCGCTTCTTCATATAAAACCCCGGACAATAAGTTCCACGTATCAAAATCTACAACTTGTGTTTTCATGATTTGTCTTCCTTCGTCATCAGCTCTATCCAACGGTCATATTGCGTCATTGTGCAACCCTCATAGCCGATGACTCCACTATGGGACAGTTCAATACCTAAGCTGCTAGCAACTTCATCGGTACCCTCGTGACGTGAATGTAGGCCAAAAGAAATATAGCTAGTGGCTAAATTACGCCCTTCGGAGCCTGACTGACATTCTTCAAACTCAGCATTATCATCTGGGGTACCCATTCCACTACCAGCGAAAAACTCTTCAAATTGACGCAGACGGTTTTTCCTATCTTCTACTGGTTCACCGACCGGTGCTATACAGAAGAACGTTATTTCTGTGCGGTTTACATCTAAAGGTCTAAAGGTGCGAATAAGTGTTGCCATTTGGTCCAGCAAATGTAAATTAGGGTAGATAGATAGATTACGAAACACACCAGTCATCCAATGAGCTCTGTCTTCTCCGTACGCTTTACTTAGTTCAGCCAAATGCTTATAAGCCGGTCTGTCTTCAGGGTTTGGAAAATTAAACCAAATGCCAGTATGGCCATTACCAAAAGCCCACTGCCCACCAACTTGCTCATACATTTTTGAAACCTGCATGGTCTGAACTGCAGTGCTTCTTTGCAATTTTCGATCGGCTACTTTTAATAGCGAGCTGTGTGCATAATCTGGGTGTAATCCATCACCACCGCCATTTTCAAGCATCAGTTTCCAATTACCCTTATAAACACAACTCGAACTGCCCTTTAACACTTCTAGCCCGTTCGGCGCCTGGTCAACCAACATATCGATATAAGCCTTACCCCCCAATAAATGCTGATCTAAGGTAGGAACATCTGCAGATAGGCTTGCAAAGATAAAGCCACGATAACTTTCTACTTTCTCAACATGTTTTAGGCCGACGTCATTCTTATGGTCAAGCAGCTCGGGATAGCCCTCTTCTTCTCGCTGAATCCATTTTGCTTCACCATCACTAGCAAATGCCCAACCATGATAGGTGCATATAAAGCTTTTCGTATTACCCCGTTCTGTTCTACATAAACGTGCGCCCCGATGTGGGCAAGCATTGATGAAACCATTAATTTGCCCATTCATATCGCGGTTAATAATGACAGGCTGTCTACCCATGGTGACTGTAACAAAGTCCCCTTTATTCGGTAGTTGGCTTTCATGCGCGACATATATCCAAGACCCTTCAAAAATACTCTCCAACTCCCGCTCGTAAAGAGCGGGGTCGTTATATACACGTCGGTTAACCTTGTAGATACCGTCGTCGGGGCGCCTATCAAACAGTTCGTCTAAAGCATCATTATTGAGTGTGCTCATTTGATCACCCAGTTATAAATCTTCTAGTGTTTGGACACCGCGATTTGCTTCACTGGCTAACTGTCTCCACGCGACTATATTTCCATCTGGCTCAAATAACTGTTCTTTAATCCAACCCCAGTCATCCTTGTAAAACTCTTCCATCGCTTCACGGGCCCAAATATCATCATCATTAAAGCCACGTAGCCCCCAGTCTTCCCACTTTTCATTAAAATCTTTTTCAAACTCTAGCTCTTCAGCTTCATTAGCCACTTCTTTACCAAGCGTTTGAATATACCAATGTGAGTTTTCATCTCTTGGCACATACCATTCAAATTGAATCAATGAAGGGTCTGGAAAGGGGTCTACTTTAAGGGCGCCTGGCATCCATATTGAGATTTGGTTGGCTATGCGTTTATCACCACCAATAACCGGACGAAGAACTGTTTCACCATCTACTTTACCCTCAACGACGGGAACCGCATGCTGGCCGATATTATCGTAAACACCCTTAGGTCCGTCTTCGTTATTAACTACTTCCCATAAGGTGCCTTTTGCTTCTTCTTCACGATCTGTCGCAAACCCTAATGGAATAACGGTCTCATTGTTTGGTATTAACTTACTGTCTTTATGAATAAAAACATGTGTTGAATCAAAACCATTTTCAGCAGCAATTCTCCAGTTTGACCCAACTTCTCGTTTAATGCCTCTAATCGCACGCCCTTCATCTAAAAACCCAGGTGGTACGTCATTAATCAGAGGGGTAGGTTCAATATCGCCGAGAAAAATAAATACAAGCCCTTTTGCTTCTTGCACAGTGTACGTTTTAAGACGATGCTTACCAATCATATCGCTTTTAGGGTCCGTCATAATGTCGCATAACGAGCCATCGTCCCATCGATACGTCCAAGCATGATACCAACAGGTAATGGTCTCTTTTGTATAACACTCAGGCTTTTTAGAAAAGGCAACACCTCGGTGTAAACACCTATCTTTGATGGCATAAACTTTTCCATCAATTCGGTTGAGTAATAGGTTTTCACCACATAACATCGCCTTAACAGGCTTGCCCTCTTCTATTTCTTTACCGAACATGACGGGGTACCAATGGTTTCTAAACCCCAGCTTGGCCTTAATAAAGTTCGGCCATAACTTGTTCTTTTTCACGACCTCTTCGTTGACTAAAATTCTTTCACTTTGATCCATAACATTTTCCTTTTAAATTAAATTTAAATTACAAGTGATGCTTAGGTTTAAATTGGGATAACCATCAAAGTCGTAATTCGATGAGTGTCATAAATAGCAGAACGCTTTTTAAACTTAAGAACCCCTTCATCACGAACTATTTCATCGACATAACGACCCACGTTGTAAACGCTACTTTCACCGTCGTTACATGTTTTAAAGACCGCATAATTAGACTGCACATGAAAGGTCTCTCCGTCTTCTGTACTGATCATTGGGTTGCTAATAATGTGACGGTACCACTGCACTTGATATACATTTGCATGACGCAAAGCTGTAACACGGTCAGCTAACATTCCACGGCTATCGCACCAGATCACCGCTGTTGGCAAGCCTATTTCATGGTTTTCCCTAGGAATGATTTGGTACAAACAATCTTCCGTGAAAAAGTCTGGCCAATGTTCAAGGTCATCATCATCAATACACTGGACATAGCTATTAAGCAGTTGTTCTACTTCGCTTTTTAATTCTATGGTTAAGGGTATATTAGGCATCTAATTTTCCTTCGAATTAGTGAGATTCAATAAATTGGCTAACCGCTGATGCAAAATCTTCTGGATGCTCAATCATCGCCCAATGACCACAATGAGGGACTATATAACCCCATGAATCATTAATTAATTCTAAAAATTTGTGCGCGTGAGTTAAGGGAACAACCAGATCATTTTTGCCATTTACAACTAATGTTTTCTGGGTGATTTTCGCAATGTATTCATCCTCGTAAAAAAGCCCTCCCTGAGATTTAATCCACTCCATCACATTGCCATAAGCTTCTTTATTACTCGGGTCTATAGAGTTGGCAAAACGGTAATCGATCATCTCATCAGTAATAACAAAATCATCATTGGTTAACGCTTGAACCATTTTCACCATACCTTCTTTAGTGAAGTCATATTTCAAGATCGGCATCAATGCTTCTGAGATTTCTGTATTGAGACCAGCACTTCCCATCAACACCAATTTATCAACAAGCTCTGGGTACTCAATCGCAACACCCATAGCCGTTGCTCCACCCATAGAGTTTCCAACCAATGTTGCTTTTTCAAACCCCATGGCTTTAATAAAGCCAGCTAAATGGTCATAGCGGGTTTTTTGTGAGCAGTCCGCTCCAATGACAGCAGGGCCTTCAGATTTACCAAAGCCAATCATATCGATGGCAATCGCTCTAAACTTCTTACCGAAAAGAGGCAGGCTTGCAAACCAGTTACCGTAGCTATTGGCACCTGCTCCACCACCATGAATTAAAATGACCGGCTCACCTTGCCCTTCTTCTATATAACAAGTCTTAACACCGTTAACATCAATATATTTTGTTTCGAAATCTGCTTCGTTCATCTCTTTATCCTTATATTTAATTATTAATAAACCTTTACTGAGTCACACCCATAATTTGCTGATAACCTTTCCAATAGGCACGTAATATCGACTCGGTTAACAACGTACCTTCATCTCCGTCTTCACCCATTGCCATCAATGAATGATGACTTGGATCACCCTTAATGGCGTTTTGAACCAATTCAGTGGCTTCACCATCTTCCATAGAGATATAACCCGCTGGGCCTACTAAGTTCATCTGCCTAACTCTTTCAGCTCTTAATTCAGGGGTATCATCTTCATAGCCAAAAAAATGGAACACCAACTCAAATTCGTCGACACCTTTAGGAATAATTTGACGTACCGCCAAGGTGTTATGAATTTGCTGTAACACCATTGAAGGGAAAATAGATTGGATATGATTGGTAAAAACTGGGTCTAATTCTGGTGTAACTTCTAAAACAGAGGTATCAGCTAACTTAACACCTGTATCATAGGTTCTTAAATCACCTTTTTCGTACTCAGATTTATCTTCATTTTCAATAACATAGGCGCTAAGAAGGCTATGCATATTTAACGGCCCGCCTATTTCAGCACCACCACCCATAGTAGATCGGTAAACACCAAACGTGGCATGAAAAAGATGCAGTAAACTGGCGTGATAAGGGTCTTTAGTGTTCTCTGTATATAGCTTCCAATTAGCATTAACATATTGCCGAGTCACGCCGAGGTATTCGATCGGCTTGCATAACACCCTCAACATCATTTTGAGCATTTGAGGGCCTAGGTATTCCTCTAATGTTGGCCCTTGATCAGCAAAACTTGCAAAAATAAGCCCACCCAATCTTTCAACTTTTAACTTTTGTAAAGGTCGGTCACTCGGCTTAAAGTCCTTAGGAAAACCACCTTTTCCACCATGGCCTTTACGAAAAGGAACCCCAACACAATCGCCTGACGCATCAAAGGCCCACTGGTGGTAAACGCAAGTAAAAACGCCATCTTCAGACTTCCCATGTCGTTCTCTACAAACTTCTGCACCTCTATGAGAACAGCGGTTAACCCATACATAGAAGTTATCTTTATCATCACGGGTTGCGACAACAGGCACATCACCTACAAATGTCGACTTATAACTAAATGCTTCTGCTAATTCAGATTCCAGCGCAACGAAACTCCAGGTTTCACCACGAAAAATATTTTCTTGTTCAAGCTTATAAATACTTTCGTCTGTATAAACTTCAAATGGAATTTTTGTTGAGTCACTCCAATCCAAGCTATTAATTACTTTATTTTTTTCATTCACTTTATTCACCCTCATCATTATTTTCCAAAGAACTTAATACAAATTTGTTACCAAACTCACACACTTATGAACAGACGTTCATTTTTTGAAAAAATTTTAGTTGTCATTTGATCTAGGTTCAACATGACCCCAATCACTTAATTGGGAATACGTTTTAACTTCCCAATTATCTTCTTCTATGATTATTCCGCCCCAACCAATTTCTAAACCAAAACCATCGGGTGTTTGAACATAGAAAGAAAACATTTGATCATTTGGGTGATGACCAAGCTCCATAAAAAAAGGTGTATCAGCCTTTTTAAAGCGATCAAAAGCGAGACCAACGTCATTCATATTTTCATACTCGATCATAAAATGATGTAGCTTTTTAGGTATTGGGATACTTGCACAGGCGACAGAATGGTGTCTGCCAGTTTTTGTATGTAAAAAAGTAGCTTCTAATACTGGCCCACCAGGAAAAACCTCACCGGTGATATAATCGCTTAATCGAATACACAATACATTCCTATAAAAGTTAAGACTCATCTCAACATTTTCAGCATTAGCAACATAGTGACCAGCACCAAAACGATCAGCTAAAAATTGCCCAACCAAAACATCCGATTTAAAACTGTCATTCATCGGGATAATCGATGCGCCATAATATAGTTCATGATCAACCCCATCCGGGTCTGTGCAAATATAGGCTTTCCTAATCCCCCTACTTTCACAAAACTTCTGGTCTGCTTTTACAATCTCAACACCCTTTCCTTTGATATGTAGAACGACTTCATTCAGCGATTGATCATTATCATATTCCCAACCGACTGCTGATAAATCATTTGCTGACCCTTTTTCAATAATGATTCGTTGTTCTTGCTTATCCATACGAAAAGCAAGTTGATCGTCACTACTTTTGTCACTAAGCTGCAGACCAACTAGGTCCTTTAAAAAAGTGTTCCATTCCGCCAATTTATCGGATTTAAAAACAAAATATCCCAAACTGGATGGAGTTAATTGATCTAAATTCATACGTCCTCTGCTGATATAAATTAAATGTTTAACGTTAAAATTTTGAAACTTTTTTCGTTAACTATTCATTAATTAGTCTTAATAATTAACATCTACCTTTTCATTTCTGGTTCAAATGAACACTTGTTCACTAAATCCTACCACCTGTTTTTTTGCATCGCAACAATTATTTGAACTTTTGTTCATAACCCACGTTCTTTAGATTTAATGTTTTTTAAATCAATATGAACAATTGTTCACATAAATATTATCAGCGTGTTTTTATAACTTCAACATCAAAATGAACATTTGTTCATACATATTTAAAGTACTTTACATAAGGAGTGTGCACAGGGAAATAATTGAAACCGATCTAACTCATCATTAATCAATAACTTAGGAAATAAATAACCATCCCCTTTTTAGAGTCACATTACATTTAAATGGATCTGATTATTAATGAGATTTCACTGATCAATTCCTTAAAACAATGAAGGTTATTACCACTCGTGGTGGTCAATACACTGAATGCGTTAGTAGGAATTATCAACGCAATAAGTCTGGAATTAGCTTGGGAATTTAAATAATTTAGATATTTAAACGAATTTGCTTACAGTTGTTAAGAACAATTAACATAAACATATTGAAGAATAACTAGGCGCTTACGTACTTTTAAGCCCCGCTATTGCCATATTAAATATTTGCTCTGCAATAAAATCTGGACTATTGATGGAATCATCATAACCAGGAAAGTATTTTCTAAATTCCATCGTTTCATAATAATTTAGTGCCATACCAAAAATCAAAACCGTCGTGACATCTGCATGACATGTAGGGTTAGCCTCTATCACTAGCTCTTTTAAATTATTATATTCTTCGGATAATACCTTCTCTGCAAGCTTCTTAATACGCTTAGGATCAGCATCCAGTTGTTCACGTTTAAAAAGCTTCGCCACTTCAACGTTATCATTCATAAAGTGGCAAAAGTTATTTATAAATCGGTACAGTTTACTTTCTAAAGTTTCATCAGGATCAGAGGTTACTCGCCATGCTTTAGCGTGCTCAAGGTAAGCACTATCTAAAACCATGTCATATAACTCTGCCTTTGATTTATAGTGAATATATAAGGAACCGAGACTGGTCGATGATTTAGCAGCTATCTCTCTCATAGTAACTGCCTTAAAGCCATATTTTGAAAATAGCGTTAACGCAACATCAAATATTTTATTTTTCTTATCCAATCCTTTCGATAATTTCATTTCAAAAATTATTAAACTAAAAGAAATAGTATACAAGTAATATAAAAAAAAAGAACTTCAACCTTGATATAGAGCAGTTTATAAGTGCAAGAACCTATAACTTTCCTCAATACAGCAATACTTTTAAGACCGCTGCGATCAGAATAATCGTTATTAGTTTTTGCGCACAGCCAGTATCCTTTACTAACCTTTAACCTTAAAAAACGCCACGTACATCGTTGGAAATACCAGCAATGTTAACAAGGTCGCAACTAACAGTCCCGACATCATAGTGATCGCCATTGGACCCCAAAAATAATCTGTAATCAACGGTATCATCGCGAAAATAGCTGCCAAGGCTGTCAAAATAATCGGCCTAGCACGTCGTACAGTTGACTCCAATACCGCATTCCAAGGTGATGAACCCGATGCTAAATCTTGATCAATTTGATCCATTAAAATAATCGAATTTCGAATAATAATACCCACCAAGGCCAGTAAGCCAAGCCGTGCTACTAGACCAAATGACAAGTCCAATACTAATAAAATAAAGACAACTCCAATTAGTCCCAATGGTACCGTCATTAAAACTAAGAACATTTTTTTTATACTATTTAGCTCAAACATTAATAAGGTAAGTATCGCAATCAACATAAAAGGCATTGTTTTCGCTAATTGTGTATCAACTTCTCTGGAGATATCCACTTCTCCAAACACTTCAACCCGATAACCACTAGGTAATGAATCACGTAATTCATCTATCTGTGGTTTTAACGCTTTAACCACATCAAAATTCAACACGCCCTCTTCCAATAATGACTGCACAATCACCGAACGATATCCGTTATAGCGCCAGATAACACCTTCTTCAAATTTCAAACTGATATCTGCCAGCTCAGACAACGCAACGGTTGTGCCGTTGCCTAAGGGCACTTGTAAATAATTAATTCGATCTAGGTTATAACGATTCTCCGATTCATTACGAAGCACAACATCAATATGGTCATTACCCTCGCGATATTGAGTCACCGGTAAGCCATTAAGCATAACACCGAGTGTTTTGCTCAACTGAGCCGGATCAGTCCCACTAGCTGCCACACGGGGCAAGTCAAGCTTAATATCTACCACCACCCGTTTTTCTCGGCGATTATCATGCACATCTCTTGTTTGTGGATTATTTCTGAGTATGTCTTTTAATTGCTCAGAAATATCAGACAATTTTTCAGCATCATTTCCAGTGATTAAATATTGAACGGGGTAGTTGAACGGTAAACCATATACAAGGTTATACACACGGGTTCGCACATTGGGTTGATGTGTTGCAAAATAGTCGCTTAACAAGGTTTTTATTTGTGCACGTGCCTCTAGGTTCTTTGCAATCACAATAATTTTGCTGTAGTTCGCATTAGGTTGCTCTATGTACATATCATTCTGTACACGCAAAGAATCCCCGCCGATATAAGTAAGGTAATTTTCAATATTATCTTGTGCGTCTAGCAACCGTTCAACATCGGCGATCTGACGCTCCATTTGATGGTAGCTAGTCCCCTCTGGGAACCAGACATCGACCAGTGCCTCAGGGCGATCATTGCCTGGAAAAAACTCCATTTTTACATGCTGCATTCCAAATATGGTCAAAACGAATGAGAGTGCCGTGACCCCTAGTACCGTTTTGTTATGACACATACACCAAGCGATTAAGCGGCGAAACCGATTATAAAAATCACTCTGATACATAGCCGAATTGTCGACATTAGCCGTTTGTATATGCTGCTTACCCTGGTGTTCAACCTTTAGCAATTTAAAAGACAAATAAGGGGTTAACAAAACAGCCACTATCCAAGAGGCAATTAACGCCACACCAATCACTACAAAAAGATTACCCAATATCTCATTCGGTGCTGCATCGACAATATAAACTGGTAAAAAGCCTACGGCCGCAATTAAGGTACCACTTAACATCGGTTTCGATGTCGCAGTATATGCATAGGTAGCAGCTTTTAACCTATCCCAACCTTGCTCGAGTTTTACATGAACTAATTCCACCACGATCATCGCATCATCTACTAACAAGCCAAGTGCAATGACTAAGGCACCCAAAGAGGTACGGGTAAGGGGGATTCCTAATATAGACATCATGACAAATACCAAACCCAAAACCACAGGAATGGCTAGCGCTACGATAAAGCCGGTACGAAACCCAAGTGAGAAATAGCAAACCACCAATACAATAAAAACAGCTATTAATAATTTAAGCAAAAACCGATTAATTTGTGCTTGCACAGATTTAGGCTGATCGCTCACCAAAACGACCTCCACACCAGCGGGTAACTGTTCTGTAAACTCTGCCATGGTGGCCTTAACCTCATCTGACAAGGTCAGTAATTGATAGCCTTTACGCATCGTAATACCTAGCCCAATAGACGGGTTACCATTAACACGCATCCTGAATACAGGCGGATCGTCGTAACCTCGGCTAATAGTGGCGATATTTTCAAGATATATAACGCTATTATCCTGTAGCTTAATAGGCAGTTTTTTTATATCGTCAATGGATTGAAAACGATCATTAAGGCTAAGCCTATAATAGGACTGCTTGCCTTCTATTCGGCCACTGGTTTGCACCTTATTATGTTGTTGCAACAAAATACCAATTTGCAAAGGATCTAAACCCAGCGCCGACATACGCTTATCATCCATCTCTACAAATATTTTTTCATTTTGTACGCTGTATAAAATAGCTTTTTCCACTGACTCAATACGCACCAAAGCATTTCGCGCTTTCTCAGCATAATCTTTCAAATCCGCAAATGAGTAGTCGTCACTATTGAAGCTGTACACCATTGAAAAAATATCGCCAAACTCATCATTAATAAAAGGACCTTGAACACCTTCAGGCAACCGATGTTGAATATCATTGATTTTTTTTCGTATGTCATACGCACGATCCTTCATCTCTATCGCGGCATTTGGCATAAAATCTTCAATATTAACGATTAACCACGCCTCACCCGGTTTACTAAACGAGCTGACTTCGCGAAGCCAAGGCACTTCTAGTAATTTTGTTTCAATGGGGTCTGTCACGAATTGCGACATTTCTTCTGCCGACGCTCCGGGCCATTTCACATTAACCACAATAGTTTTAATTGCAAAAACGGGTAAATCACGCTGCCCTAGCTTGAAAAAGGCAAACGTTCCGGCCACCAAAATAACAACCATAAAATAGATCAGCACCTGTGAGTGCTTTATTCCCCATCGTGCGAGGTTTATGCGCTCTTTATCACTCATTGGTTAAAACTCTAACCGTATTACCTTCTTCGATTTTATTAGCGCCAGCAATCACCACCCATTGGCCATCCTTTAAGCCATCAACAATGCTCACATGGTCTGCTAGTGATTGACCCAGAGTAACCTGCTTAGCACGAACCTGTTTTGTCGTTGAATCAACGGTCATGACCATCATTTGACCATCATTCTTAACAATAGCAGACGTTGGCAACAAGCCTACACGATCCTCTTTTATTGAAAATAACGCATGCCCTGTCATACCCAGTTTTACCCCGTTGGGTTGCTCATTAAGACTCAGTTTTACTCTATACGAGGGGGCGTTAATGGTTGAAATAGGGCTAATTTCACGAACTGATGCAGCATATTCTTTATCGTCATAGGCCCAAAGTGTAACGCTGACTGACTGACCAATTGATAATTGATTAATCTCTTTTTCTGCTACCGCTGTAACAAATTCCCAACCATCTTTCCAGGCAAACATAGCAATGGCTGCGCCAGCTTTAACCACATCACCGACTTCTTTACCAAGTGAAATAACAACACCGTCTGCTGGGGCTAATAATTGCGTATACCCATGCTGATTCACACGTTGAGCATATTCCGCTTTCATCACGTTTAATTCAGCATAAGCGGCTCGTTCAATATTAATCGCTTTATCAAGCTCGGATTGCCCAATAAACTTCTTTTGACGTAATTCTTTAGCCCGAGCCAAATCACGCTGAGCTCTTTGTAAATCTGCTTCAGCAGCCTTTTTCTTATTGGAATAGCTTTCATTGCTCAACGCATAGTCTTTTGCATCAAGCACTGCAATAAGGTCACCTTTTTGCACTACATCACCAACTTCAACTAGGCGCTCAATCAAACGACCTTCTACCTGGAATGATAACTCAGTTTGATATCGAGCTTGAACACGACCCGGGTAATCCATAATACGAGTCGCCGGTTGATATGAAAAAGTAGTTACATCAACGAGCTTATTTAATGGTTGACTATTCGATACATCACCACAAGCACTAAGAGTGATGGCTAAAATAGCAATCAGAGCAACGGATAAAATATGCATAAATTTTTATTATTATTAAAGTTTGGGGCTGAAGGTCAGCCCCTATCGAGTATTAATACCTAGAAAAGGTATCATTTTTATTTATCTGAAGCTTCTTTAGCTCCAGTCTATTATTTTTTAATAACGCTTATATATCTAAGGCTGAAAGAAACTTAGAAGCCGGTGGCGCTGTTAACAGAGCACCCAGTTTTTTTAGATCTCCTCGTTCTCCACGCCAAGCAACATAGCTTTCATGATCTGCACGTGTTTCCCATTTTTCAAGTAGCACAATATTTAAAGGGTCATCATCATTGCAAGTTACAACAATACTCTGACAACCTTTAAAGGACCGTGTATCTGGCAAAATAGCTTCCAGTGTATTCAATAACGTTTCACGATTGTCTGCACTCACGTGCATATCCAGCGTTACATCTATAGACATTATTTTCTCCTATTTTAATTTTCATTATTGGTTTGCTTTCAATGGTCAACAGTCAACATAACCTGACGCCAAAAATACTAACAGAAAAGTGAGCTATGCATGGCAGATGCAAGCAAAACTTCTCATAACTAGCCATCCGTAATCCGCCTAGCTGTTCACAGCCACTAAAGCATGTTGACACCATCATGTATAGCTGAAAAATTAGTAAAGCTATAATAAACGTACAGATAAACCACACAAGCCCTACGCTTATTTACTTAAACCGCAGATACATAATTAGCCATATAATAACGCGCCCGACGATTATAAAACTAATTTCACCTGCACCATCAAGCTAGATTTAATTTTTGCAGACACCGTCACTAAATGGCTCTGTTACAATTTCCATTATTTTTTTCTCTTTAGACACTTTCTCCATTCCGGGGGCCCTTTAATCGCAGTTCTATAACAGGCATCACTATCTTTATTGCTGGCTTATTTATTACAATGCGCCTTGCCTATCTTAAAATAAAGAAAACTCGGCATAATGTGAGTTAATGACCCCTTTGCAACGAAAAATTATCCATATCGACATGGATGCCTTCTTTGCCTCCGTTGAACAGCGTGACCAGCCTGAACTACAAGGCAAACCTGTTATTGTCGGTGGCCAGCCAAATAGTCGTGGTGTGGTAGCGGCTTGTAGCTACGAAGCACGCCAATTTGGTATTCATTCTGCCATGCCCTGCTCACGCGCTTACAGACTTTGTCCACAAGCTATATTTATTCCGCCTAGATTTGATGCCTATAAAGCCGTATCAAAAATAATCCATGAAATATTCTGGCGTTATGCCACAGACGTTGAACCCTTATCACTTGATGAAGCGTATCTTGATGTTAGCCATAGCAGCGAATATAAAGGCTCAGCAACGCGGATCGCTGAAGCCATTAAACATGACATTAAAGCCGAAACGCAGCTGATTGCATCAGCGGGTGTTTCATACAATAAATTTTTGGCAAAAATAGCCTCTGATATGGATAAGCCTGATGGCCTGTATGTTATAAGACCAGAGCAAGGCGAAGCGTTTATAGCAACCCTACCTATTGGAAGTTTTTACGGTGTTGGCCCTGCCACAGAGATAAAAATGAATAAATTAGGCATTAAAACAGGCCGTGATTTACGCTCTAAAAGCTCTGTCGAATTAACTAAGCATTTTGGTAAATCAGCCGAGTACTTTTTCCAAATCGCGCGTGGTATCGACCATCGCCCTGTACGCAGCACACGTATTAGAAAATCATTAGGTAAAGAAAAAACATTCAAAACGGATGTTTATGATAAAACCTTACTGCTTGAAAAACTCAATCAATTAGCGCAAAAGGTCTTCGAAAATTTAGCAGCTCAGCAGTTCATGGCTAAAACAATCACCGTAAAAATAAAATACGCAAATTTTAAATCAGTGACTCGTTCGTACAGCAGTACTAAAATTTTTATTCAATTACCTGAAATACCCAACATACTCACAGAATTACTCTCTCGCACTGACGCTGGTCAACAAGGTGTTCGATTAGTCGGCATCAGTGCCAGTGGTTTACAAAGTATGAACGATAAAAAAGCAAAAAATGGGCCCGCTGATCAACTTGAGTTTAATTTAAACTAACCCCTCCTTTTAGGTCTGCTCCTTTCAGCATTTATTGTTGTTTCTCACAAATACTGCCTTATTAAAATCTTTCTACTAAAGCACTCTAGCCTGTTTAAACCTGAGAAATATCTACGCGCATAAAAAAACCGCTTACATTTCTGTAAGCGGTTTTTTAAATGGCGTCCCCAAGGGGGTTCGAACCCCTGTTACCGCCGTGAAAGGGCGGTGTCCTAGGCCTCTAGACGATGGGGACTAAGTCTATATTTACTACAAAAGTGAATCGTCTAAATCACTTTATCACCAAAAAAATGGTGGAGCCAAGCGGGATCGAACCGCTGACCTCAACACTGCCAGTGTTGCGCTCTCCCAGCTGAGCTATGGCCCCTCTTGGCAGGACGCGAATTGTACTGAATGATTAACTAAGTGTCTAGCCTTCTTGCAGAAGAATTCTATTTTTTATGTAATCTATCCCTCTTTTGATGTTTTTTATACAGGTTTCTTTCCCCAGCAAGAAAAGCGTTGCATCTAATGCTGGTGAAACTGATGTACCTGATAATGCAACACGTAATGGCTGCGCAACTTTTCCAAGTTTTAAATCCAAAGTTTCAGCCGTTTTTATAATCACCTCATGCAGCTTTTCTTTAGACCAGTCATCTAACGCTTCAAATGTTGCTAACATCATTTCTAAGGGTTCTAAACTAGCTGCCTTTAAATTCTTTTTAGCTGCTTTTTCATCAAACGCCTCATAGTTATTATAAAACATAAGACTTTTTTCGGCCATTTCTTTTAATGTTTTAGCGCGCTCTTGCTGTGTTTTTACAAGCTCTATAATAGATGGTCCCTTATCCACATCACAACCTTGCGCTACTAATTGTTCACTTAATGGCTCAACCAACCGCTCAGGGTCACTATTTATAATGTATTGTTGATTAATCCAAAGTAGTTTCTCTGTATTGAATGTTGAGGCGGTTCTATTGACATCTTTAATATCAAATAGCTCAATCATTTCAGCTTGTGTAAACAACTCTTTGTCACCATGAGACCAGCCTAAACGAACCAAATAATTCAATAAGGCCTCGGGTAGAAAACCGTCATCGCGATATTGCATAACACTAACCGCACCATGTCGTTTGGATAATCGTGCGCCATCGTCGCCAAGAATCATCGGCACATGTGCAAATCGAGGTTCCTGAGCACCAAGTGCTTTCATAATGTTGATTTGTCGAGGTGTATTGTTGATATGATCATCGCCGCGTATCACATGCGTCATATTCATATCTAAGTCATCCACCACAACGGTTAAGTTATACGTTGGTGTGCCATCTGATCGGGCAATAACCAGATCATCTAACTCGTCATTAGCAATGGATATTTCGCCGCGTACCAAATCATCAAAAACAACCATACCCGTTTCTGGGTTTTTAAAGCGTACCACGGGTGACACGCCTTCAACAGCTTCTGTACGGTGTCGGCACTTCCCGTTATAACGTGGTTTTTGTTTATTAGCACGCTGCTGCTCACGCATTGCTTCTACTTCTTCAGCAGAACAATAACAATGATAAGCATCACCTTGTTCTAATAGCTGTTCAATAATTTCTTGATAACGGGGAAATCGCTCTGTTTGAAAAAAAGGCCCTTCATCGTGGGACAGTCCAAGCCACTTCATACCATCAAAAATAGCTTGCACCGATTCGTCTGTAGACCGTTCACGGTCGGTGTCTTCTATTCTTAATACAAACTGCCCTTTTGTTTTTTTAGCATATAACCATGAAAATAAGGCTGTTCTTGCACCACCAACATGTAGGTAACCTGTGGGGCTAGGAGCAAATCGTGTACGGACTGTCATTTAAAATCACCAGATAAAATAAAAGCGATATTTTATACTCAACGAGGGTAAGTTTCATGGAAGTCAGCAAAAAACTGTTACTAAATGAAGCCATCACAAAATAATAACTTTCGTTAAGGCTTTAGCAGCCCCGTAATGGCTCGTTACATCGCATTAAGTCATTTGCTCATGATCGACAAATAGTCTCTATTTAAAACCAATGACTTTTCTTAATATTTACACGCCTTATATCTACTGAGCAGTTTGGTTAATTTTATCCCAAACACATTGGCCACCGGACGCCTTATTAATCATTTCCATTCGCTCAGCGTGCTTTTCTAACTCGTCACTGCTCGCCTTAATAACTGGTAAAAGCTGGCGATTCTTATCTAACATTTTAGGCTCAAATACAGTATCCGTTTGATGCTCATCAGCAAACAGGGAGTTCTGCCCACCGGTCATCATCAAATACACATCGGCTAGAATCTCAGCATCTAACAAAGCGCCATGCAACGTTCGTTGGCTATTGTCTATCTCAAAGCGCTTGCAAAGCGCATCTAAGCTATTGCGTTGGCCAGGAAACATCTTTCTAGCCATATGCAGAGAGTCTGTCACCTCACACCACGATGCCATATCTGTATGATCCGAACCCATCAAACTGTATTCATGATTAATAAAGCCAACGTCAAATGCCGCGTTGTGAATAATCACTTCGGCTCCTTTTAGATACTCGAAAAGTTCTTCTGCAATATTCTCATATAACGGTTTATCCGCTAAAAACTCAGCTGTTAAACCATGCACCTCAACAGCCCCTTCATCAATATCTCGCTGCGGATTCAAGTAATAATGGAAATTGTTCCCTGTTAAACGTCTATTAACCAACTCAACGCATCCTACCTCGATAATACGGTGCCCCTGTTTTGGCTCAAGCCCAGTGGTTTCAGTATCTAAAATAATTTGTCTCATAATGAATCTATACCCATATTTGCCAGCTCATCGGCCCTATCATTACCTACATTACCACTATGCCCTTTAACCCAAACCCATTTAATAGTGTGCGGTTGAGCCAATGCATCTAATTGTTGCCAAAGATCCACATTTTTAACGGGCTTTCTACTCGCCGTTTTCCAGTTTCTTTTTTTCCAGTTGGGTAACCACTCATTAATGCCACTTAAAACATATTTAGAGTCACTATTGATGGTTAATTCCGCTGGTTCTTTTAATAGTTTCAACGCTTCAATTACCGCGGTTAGCTCCATACGGTTATTGGTCGTTTCTAGCTCTCCCCCGTAAATTTCTTTTTTAGTCCCGTTGTACTGCAAACTGGCGCCCCAACCGCCTATTCCTGGGTTTCCTCGGCATGCGCCGTCAGTGTATATTTGTACGCTCTTTTTTAACATGTATTATCTTTGTCGCTGGTTCAGTTAGAGGTGAAATAAATCGTTTTTTTAAATCTTTTAAATGAAAAATAGGCGTGCCACCTGAAACACGCTTAACACCCATTACAAAATATGCGGCTGGCAAAAAGGGCAAACAGGCCAGTACCTTTTCAATAAGTTTTTGTCGTGTCGTCGTCGCTTCTTTTTTATGCAATGGAAACAAACAGCAACCTTTGCTTTTTTCAATCTCGAAATTCAACAACCTTAACCAATCGACCACCCGATAACGACTAATAAAATGACCGTTCCAAGGTGTTTTTTTCATCACTTTTGGTAAAAATCGAGGTAAATGCCAAAAAGACCATGGATTAAACCCCATCAATAAGATAATGCCTTCAGGCCTTAATACTCGATCTACTTCGCGCAAAACTTGGTGAGGGTTTTCTTCAAACTCTAATGTATGCGGCATAATAACAACATCTACACTATGCGTTTCTATCGGTAAACTATCGGCCTCCCCGACGATGCATGGGTAGTTTGTCGTCTTGTTTAACTCATGGTCCAAAATAGTGTAATGAGCAAAACGCATTGCTTCATGAAGCTCGTCTTCCCAACCGATAAAATCAAGCTGTAATACTTCTGGGTGAAACCCCTCTTTGAGTTTTTCACTTAATAAAACAGATTCCGTTTGCCGAAAAATTTGCCCAATAGGCGACTCAAACCAATGACGAAGTTCGCTAGTGCTGCCTATAAATGAGTTTTTTCTGTCTACCATTAATTAAACAACCTATAATTAGAATATTAAACTAACCCGTCACAACTAGCCCAATTCAATGCGATATTTAATCACAAATAAAACGATCAGTTTTCTTTTATTTGCCAGCTTTACTATACTTATTTCTTGTACCCCGATACAGCTTAAACCGACGCCAACAGCTGAACTAAACCCTTCTACTGAAGCACAATCGCTAGCCAGTTCAAGCACTATAAAGGCTGTTCAAAAAACGCCTTCATCTAACGTCAATTTGTCGAAAAATCTCTGGTCTCGTTTGTTCTCATTGTATCAATTCCCGACCATTGAAAACGACCGCATCCAAGCTGAGATTGACTGGTACAGCAAACACCCTGACTATTTAATACGCGTTCAACAAAATGCAAAACCGTATCTTTTCCATATCGTTAATGAAATAGAAAAACGCGGACTTCCCGGTGAACTTGCCCTCTTACCCATTGTTGAAAGTGCTTATAAACCCTTTGCTTATTCGCATGGCAGAGCTGCTGGTTTATGGCAGTTCATCCCCTCTACTGGTGTCGCATACGGCTTAAAACAAACTTGGTGGTATGATGGGCGACGTGATGTGTACGCTTCTACAAATGCTGCTTTAACTTACCTTACAAAACTATCTAAACGATTTGATGATGATTGGTTTCTTGCCTTAGCTGGCTATAATGCAGGCGGCGGTTCTGTGTCGTCAGCAATGAGAAAGAACAGACGACTCGGTCGCCCAACTGATTTTTGGGCACTTAGCCTTCGCAAAGAAACGCGACATTACGTCCCCAAATTAATTGCCATTGCAAGTATTCTTGCAAATGCCGACAAGTACAATGTAACACTCATCGATATCCCTAATGAGCCATTTTTTGAAAAAGTAAACATTACAAAACAACTTGACCTTGCTCGCGCCGCTGAGCTTGCCGAAATTAGCATTGAAGACTTATACATTCTTAACCCTTCATTTAACCAATGGGCAACCAGCCCTGAAGGGCCCCATTACCTACTACTTCCCGTGTCTAAATCTGCCGATTTTAAAACTAAATTGGCTGCTTTACCCGACTCACAACGCTTAAAGTGGGTTCACCATAAAGTTAAAAACGGCGAAACTTTGGGACAAATTGCTAGACGTTACCGCACGACGGTTACACAAATAAAACAAGCTAACCCTATTAAAAACAACCTGATCAGAGCTGGCAAGCATCTACTTATACCTACGGCTAATTACAATAATCGTTTATACGCTAGTAATGCGGATATGCGTAAAAGTGACATTATTAACACCTCGCGCCAGGGGCAAAAAGTAGAGTATTACGTTCAGTCAGGCGATTCATTCTGGAGTATTGCTAAACAATACGGAGTGGGCGTTCGCAGCTTAGCTAAATGGAATGCAATGGCCCCCAGAGATACCTTAAGAATTGGTCAAAAGCTGGTTATTTGGAGTCAGCACCCAACACATCCAAGCCCGCGTACGCAACTCGCCTCTAAACGTAAAAACCAGACTATTCGCTATACCGTAAAAAGCGGTGACTCTTTGTACCTTATTTCTAGGAAGTTCAACGTTAGCATTATAGATTTGAAACGTTGGAACACCTTAAATAAGAAATACCTGAAGCCAGGACAAAAACTAAAAATTATTGTTGATGTCACCAGGACATAACAAGCTACGTTTACCGATACAACAAACAGGCTACTTTATGGCTTTCACTCAATAACACATCAGTCGGTTTGATTTGGCTACAATCAGCCATCGCTTGATCACAACGTGTATGGAAATGGCAGCCAGTTGGCGGATTAGCGGGTGATGGCGTATTATCTGGTAGTTTAATGACCTTTTTCCCCAAATCTTTATCCCAGCTAGGAACTGCTTCAATCAATGCCTTTGTATAAGGGTGAGCCGGGCGATTAAGTACCTCTTCAACCTTGCCATATTCAACAATTCGCCCTAAATACATAACGGCAACCTTATCAGCTAAATAAGCCACCACTGACAGATCATGAGTAATAAATAAATAACTAAGCCCTTGCTCATGTTGCAGTTGTTTCAACAAATTTAAAACTTGCGCTTGCACAGAAACATCTAATGCACTGGTTGGTTCATCACAAACAATTACTGACGGATTAACCGCCAAAGCACGGGCAATACAAAGACGTTGACGCTGCCCACCTGAAAACTCGTGAGGATAACGTAATCTAACCTCTGTTGTTAAGCCAACTTTAAGCAGTAAGCTGTTGCACTCACGCACAACATCGGCATCACTTAAATTAGGTTTTAACGCCCTAATTCCTTCCTCCAAAATATCACCAACCAGCATTCTTGGGTTCATCGATGAGAATGGATCTTGGAAAATAATTTGCAGCTGCTGGCGGTATGCTTGAAAAGCTTTTTCTGAGAGCTTTGCGATATTCTGCCCTTTATATACAACATCACCCGATGTAATAGGCAACAATCGTAACAGTGCTTTTCCTAACGTGGTTTTGCCACAACCGGACTCCCCAACTAACGCAGTTGTACTGCCTGCTGTTAATTCCAAACTAACCTCATCTACCGCCTTAACCTGCCCAACCGTGCGCTTTAGCAAGCCTTTCTTGATCGGAAAATAAACTTTTAGTTGATTAACCGTTAACGATGAATGGTTTACCGCATCTTCATTTGAAGAAGCCAATGTAGTCCCTAGTTTCTCAACCAGTTCAAGCTCGCCTACTCTTATACACCTTACTTGATGTGTATTAGATACCTCGGTCCACTCAACCATAGTCGAATCTACACAAGACGACTGTTTAAAATCACAACGATCTGCAAACCGGCAGCCAGCAAATGGCTGCGATAGCTTAGGAACTGTGCCTGGCAGGGTTACCAACGACTCCTTGCGCTTTTCCATTTTAGGAACAGCATCAAATAAACGCTGACTATAAGGATGTACTGGCTTTTTAAAAAAGTCATCTCGCGATGCCATTTCAACTAACTGCCCTGCATACATCACCGCAACTTTGTCAGCCATATCAGACACAATGCCCAAGTCATGCGTGATAATCCATAACGACATGCCCATTTCTCGCTGCAATTCTTTAAGCAACTGTAGAATTTGCGTTTGGATAGTTACATCTAGCGCTGTTGTCGGCTCATCGGCAATCAATAAATCAGGCTCATTTGCTAACGCAATGGCAATCATCACTCGCTGTCTCATTCCTCCGGATAATTGATGGGGGTAATCAGCATAACGTTCATCTGCATCCGGTATGCCGACTTGTTTAATCAATCCTATGACACGTTTTCTTACATCCTCAGCGGCTTGTTTCTTATGCACTAAAACTGCTTCTGCAATCTGCTCCCCAATACTTAGCACTGGGTTCAACGATGTCATTGGATCTTGAAATATCATCGATATACGCACTCCACGTACCTGACGCATATCTTTTTCTGCCATCCGTAATAGATCGACGCCCCGATATAGTACCTTTCCTGCTGTTATTTGCGCGTTATTAGACAACAGCCTCATTACTGATAAAGCAGTCACTGACTTGCCACAACCCGACTCACCAACCAGTGCAAAGGTCTCCCCTTCAGCAATGTCAAAACTTACACCATCAACCGCTTTAACCGTTTCAGACGGTTGATTAAATTGAGTCATCAGTCCGTCAACGGACAGTATCGGTGCGCGCATCTTAATTAAGCTTTTAGTAGATCAACCACAGCATCTAAACCACGATGGTTTAATTGAATATCCGTTTGAGCCTGAACGGTTGGTTTTGCATGATAAGCCACGCTTAAACCAGCACAATTCATCATCAACAAATCATTGGCGCCATCACCCATTGCTATCACTTGATGCTGCGCTAACCCCAATTCCTTAGACAACGCTAATAACAAATCTGCTTTTGATTGTGCGCCAACAATATCACCCTCCACTGCACCGGTTAGGCAACCATCAGCAACTTCCAAGGTATTAGCTAGTGTGTAATCTAGGTTTAATCTGTTTTTTAATTTTTCAGTAAAAAAAGTAAAACCACCTGACACTAGGGCCAACTTTATCTTTGACTGCTTTAAATAATCATTAAGTTTCTCTGCACCCGGGTTTAGCTTTAACCGTTCATCATAGACACGCTGCAACTCCCCGACAGGTAACCCTTTCAATAACGCAACTCGTTGAGTCAACGACTCTTCAAAATTTAACTCACCACGCATCGCAGCTTCTGTAATACTCGACACTTTTGGCTTGATACCTAACATATCAGCAATTTCATCAATACATTCAATAGAAATTAATGTTGAGTCCATATCAGTGACTATTAAGCGTACTTGCTGTCCATCGAAATGATCTGGTAACCGACTTACATCGCAGTTTAATGCCTGGCGTACTGCTGAAAGCTCAACAAGCTGTGGACTCGTTAAGCTATAAAACCCATCGTTAGGTTCAGCTTTTGTATCAAAAACCTTACTGATATAAGAAAGGTCTTGATCAGAAAAAAGAGCATCATGGAAAATATATTTATTCATTATTCAATACGTTACAAATTTAATTTAAGTTAATCTACGCTTTCAATTATATTGATCTTGGGTCAAAAGCATCCCGTACGACATCCGCAAATAAATTAGCCGCTAACACCAAGGTAAACATAAAAATAAACGCCGCGGTTAAAGACCACCAAACAATCGGCTCACGCGCCATTTCTAACCGCGATGTATTAATCATATTGCCCCAGCTGTAGGTTGATGGATCAACACCTATATTTATATAAGACAGAACCGCTTCGGCCAGCACTAATCCACTAAAATCGAGCACAATGGTAATCATCACTATATGCATGACATTAGGCAGCACATGCCGCTTCAACAATTGAAACTTTCCAACACCTAATGCTCGGGCAGCAACAACATAGTCCATTTCGCGAATTTTCAAGGTTTCCGCACGTAATAGTCGACAAAGCCCTGTCCAACTCGTAATACCTAAAATCATACACAGCAGCAAGAGCCGCATATCCGCTCTGTCTTCTACTGTGGTAAATAATTCAGGGTTATTTGCCATATAGACCTGCGCCATTAAGATAGCTGCAGCTATCAGTAACACACTAGGAATGGAGCTTAGGGTGGTATAGAGGTATTGAATAACATCGTCTATCCAACCACGAAAAAACCCAGCGGTTAAGCCAAAAGTAATCGCTATAGGCAACATAACAATGGTTGTCAGTGCACCAATAACCAAGCCTGTACGAATACTTTTTATCGCTTGATAAAGCACATCTTCGCCCACCTTGTCTGTACCTAAAACATGGTAATGAGGTGCTAACATTGTTAAAACAGACACTAAGCAAAATATAACCAATAGCGTTAAGAGACAACTCTTGAGGCCATTAGAGCCAGTAAATAATGCACGTTTACTTATCAGCTTAAAAATAGCTATTAAGAAGAACCAGACCAAAACCCCCGTTGCTAGTCCTTGTAAGATTTTAACCAGGATATCTTTTTGCTTATTAGATGGTTTAGCTAAATGCGCCCCTCCATGAAGCAACGGAGGATAAACCCAGCGAGTAACACCGCTTGCATCGACACGCATTTCTTTAGCATAGGCCAAATGTGCAAAAGGCTTAGAGTACGTTTTCTCTACCTTTGTGCGCAAAGGCGTCAATATGATATCCAACACACTGACGACTTCTGCATGTTCATTTATTTGTCCATTCGCTAATGTTTCATGATGCTCAAGCCGAATAGAATCTAACGTACCAATCAATAAAAACACCAATAAAACGGTTAGTGATATAACGCCAACCGAGTTGTTCATTACTTTTAACCAAGGCCGGCGTAAATGTTCTTTTTTTCGAGAATAGCAAACAGCCCATACCCCACTGATCACAAGGGCAAACACAGCCATATCTGTCCATAAAAGCGTCAGCATTAATCTAGCCGTACTCTTGGATCAACCAAGGTGTAAGAAATATCGGTCAAAAGCAGGCCAATAATGTATAAAAATGAACCAAGAAACACCATTGAACGAACAATAGCAAAGTCTTGACTACTGATCGCGTCAATGGTGTAACTGCCTAAACCCGGTATTCCAAAAAACGATTCGGTAATCAAGCTCCCCATAAAGAGCAAGGGTAATATCACAACAATGCCGGTTAGAATTGGAATCATGGCATTTTTAAGCACATGTTTAAATAATACTTCGATATCAGACAGCCCCTTTGCTTTTGCTGTTCTAACATAATCCTTTGCAGCCTCTTCTAAAAATAACGTACGGTACCAGCGAACACCAGAGCCTAAACCAGACACCACACCAATCAACACAGGTAGGATAATAAACTTAAGTGCATCGACACCCGGAGCATATCCAGAAATGGGGGTTAGCGCTAACAACTTGCCTACAAAATATTGACCAGCAATAATATAAAACAGCCCTGAAATAGACATTAAGGCTATACATAAAAACAAACCACCAAACTCTAAAATACTGCCTCGATAAAATATTAATAAGAGGGCAAATGTAATATTTGCTAATACCCCAAATATTAATGATGGAATAGCGATAGCTAAACTGGGCCACATCCGTTGCGAAATATCGGCAACAATATCACGACCACTATCAGAAACGCCTAAATCAAATACAAACAAACCCACTGATTTTTCAAAAAAAATTGTTTCCGAAAACTGTTTAACACCCGCTTCTTGCTTGTTCCACAGTAACGGTAAGTTATAGCCACGTTGTTGCTTCCAGTTATCAACCGCAGCCTGAGTCACATGTTTATCACCCAGTTGCATTCGCGCCATATCATCGGGTGAGTTAACAATAAAAAATAGTACAAACGTTAATATATTGACCCCAAGCAACACAGGTAATACATAAAACAAACGTCTGATAATGTAATTAATCATAGGGCTGTGGAACGCTCAATTCGCCGATAGATAATGTAAGCAGGTAATAGTAAACAGGCTATCACCAATAAAACGAACACTAATGGCCAATAAACCGGCGCATTCCATTTCTTTTGATATTCATCCCTCATCTCAGGGTCAATATTGATGTATTTAGTTTTATTATTGACCATTAAATTGGGGTATGCATTTTTATACCAAGCATGATGTAGTGAAAAAGCTTTTGGATGAAAGCCCCATAACCACGGTGCATCTTGTTGGCTGATTGCTACCATTTGTTTAATGATCGCTTGGCGTTCAGGGGTATTTTCCATGGCGCTCATTTTCTCAAACAAACGATCAAACTGTTTATTTTGATAATTAGAAGCATTTTCACCACCATGAATTGATTTGGCATTTTTGCCATATAACAAAAATAAAAAATTCTCAGGATCTGGGTAATCTGCATTCCAACCCCACATAAACATTTGCGCATTACCATTACGCATTTTTTCTTGGAAGCGATTGTAATCTGTACTACGAATAACCAGTTGAATATTAAGTTTATCAAACTGTTTACGTAACCAATTTAGTCTAGCTTTACTATCTGGCCCACTGTCCATTGTGTCAAAATATAAAACCAACGGTTTCCCAGTTGCTGGGTCTAACCCATTCGGGTAGCCCGCCTCAGCCAGCAACTCCCTTGCTTCAGCCACAGTCCGTCTGCGTAAGCCATCACGCCAGTTATAAACAACAGGGTTCATCCCTTGCTTACCAGCAACATGACCAAAAATACCTGGAGGAATAATACTTTGTGCTGGAACACCACGACCATTTTGAAAAATTGAAATATATTCCTCATAATCCATAACTATAGAAATAGCATGACGTAGCTTTCTAGTCTTGTCAGAATCACCACCAACAACATTATCTAACATATTAAACGCGAAATAATAGGTCGATGTTGTCACCGCTGTTTGTAGGCCAATGCCACGTGCAATCATATTATCGGTTAAACCAACATCCCCTTGCGCCGAAAAACTAACCGCTTGGTCAAAACTATCTGAACTAATACCGGAAACATCGTAATAACCTTGTAAAAATTTATTCCAATAAGGAATGCTCTCTTTTTCTAACGAGAAAATCACTTTATCTGTTAAGGGTAATGGTTTGCCTGAATCCATCAATAAGGTCTGAATATCTGCACCAGGGTATGCTTCTGAAGGGTAATACTCCGTATGAAAATTAGGGTTTTTTGCCAGAACCATTCGTCTATTAGGGTTATTTTCTTGCAAAAAATATGGTCCTGTTCCCACAGGGAACCAATCTAATGTTATGTTTTTTTCTACCAATAGAGGGTTTGAATAAAACTCATCTGCTTCCCAGGGCATTGGTGCAAAAAATGGCATTGCTAACCAATTTATAAACTGTGGGTATTTCCCTTTGATGCGAATCGTAAAGTGTTGACCCGTTAATTTTTTGATGCCAGTCATTTGCTCAGAGTGCAAACGTTGAGTTTTACTTAATCTAGGCGATTTATTTTGTAATGCCGTTTGTTTTTCTGAAAACTCTTTAAAACCCACTATATAGTTCGCCATTAAGCTGGCTATTGGTGATTGTGTTGCTGGGTCAGCCAAACGCTTTATTTGATAAATAAAATCATCTACCGTTAATGTACGTGTTGCCGTTGGTAAGTCGTATAAAGACCGAGTATCCCAACCCTCGGGCAATGTTTTATGTAATTCAAGATTAAAACTCGGGTGGGGCTGAAATTTAATATCATTTTTAATTGTTAAATGATATTCACTAAAAGCAATATTGGCCACATCAGCATCGTCTGGCAAATATTCACCTTTCGCATTTAGGTAGCTGACCGAAGGCATTTTAGCGGCCGCTAGCGGTTCTAATTGATAAGGGCGTTTTAAATAATGGTATTGAAATAAAGGTTCGTAGACCTGCGCAATAATGGCATACTCATTTGAACTGTACGCTTTCGCAGGATCAAGATGCTTAGGCCGTTCAGAAAATGACGAATATATGACCTTGCCTTCTCCGTGATCCTCAACATAGGGGTTATTTAAAGCCTTATCTGTACAAGCAGACATTAATAGCACTAAAAAGAGAAAACCCGCTGCCCTACGCAGTTTAATTACTGGCTTATTCACGATGATTTATTTTGATTGTAAAACCTGATCTTCGCCTTCACTTCGAGCAATAATAACTGCACCACAAGAATCACTAAATACATTAACGCTGGTTCTACACATATCCAAAACACGATCGACAGCAAGAATAAGCCCAATGCCCTCTAATGGAAGCCCTATTGTTACCAAAATAATACTGATTGCAACAAGACTTGCCGCTGGAATACCCGCTACACCAATCGAGGTAACCAAGGCTGTTAGGACAATAAGAAACTGCTCAGTAAACCCTAAACTTAAGCCATAAGCTTGAGCAATAAACATAGCTGCCACGCATTCGTATAACGCCGTACCATCCATATTAATAGTTGCACCTAACGGCAAGACAAAGCTACTTGTACGATTTGAAACACCTGCGTTTTTTTCAACACACTCTAACGTAATGGGCAGTGTGGCTGACGACGAGCTTGTTGAGAAAGAGGTCAGCAATGCGGGGGTCATCGCTTTGTAATGGCGAAGTGGTTTAACGCCACCGAGGTATTTCAACACTAATGGCATAACACCAAACATATGAATAACTAAAGCACCTAATACCGTAAAGAAAAAATAGGCTAATGGTAAAAAAGCAGCTAAGCCTGTTGAAGCAACTACTTTAGCTACTAAGCCAAAAACACCGATCGGTGCAAACTTCATGACCCAATCGGTCATTTTCATCATTACATCCAATACTGCATTCCAAAATGTCAGCAAAACTGTTTTTCTTTGTTCGATTATTTGAGTCATAAAATAGCCAAATAATAGTCCAAAAAAGATCAGCCCTAACATTTGACCATTGGCTGCTGCTGCGACAATATTGGTTGGCACCATCCGTAAAAATATACCGGTGATATCAGCAGCTCCTTTTCCTTCTAGCTTTGAAGCAACCTCTGTAATATCTTCCGTTAAGCCAACACGATCACGAACTGGCTCGCCAGCAATGATGCCTGGCTCTACGATATTAACCAAAACCAAACCGATTAAAATAGCAACCAGACTGGTCGACAGATAATACGTAATTGTCTTCCCACCTAAACGACCTAAACCACCTAAGTTACCCATATTTGCAATTCCACAAATAATCGATGACAAGATCAATGGGACTATCAACATTTTTAGTGCATTAAGAAATAACGTACCTAAAAATACATACACATCATAAAAAGTGAATGAACCTATACCCGCTTCTTCTCCTGTTGCAATACCCGCAATAATCGCTAAGCCAATTGCAATAAAAATTTGCCAGTGTAGTTTCATTTCAACTTATTGTGCTTGATTAGCTAAAACCACGTCTGCCTCAACACTTAAATTTTCTATTGTTGCGGCCAACATTACTTCACCAGTTAAACGTGATAAAAACTGCTTAAATGTTTGGCGTGAAGTCTCTGTCATCTCTGTTGGGTCGCCATCAGTTACTTTACTCAACTCAATAATCGCAACATCGCCATTGTCTAGCGTACTTAATTTAAAAGAGGGTTTTCCCTGTGTTGGGTGAGACATACTAAACGCATCGTTTAATAATTTTACTGGAACCGATTTATCATGCCTTGTCACCGGTCCAATATCTTCAAGCAGGACATCATCTGACGTTGACAAGGTATTAATCGTTACCCCTGATGTTAGCTGAGACAGTAAATCAGCCGCTTTCTGTGTTAACAATTCATTAGCCTTATCTTTTTTAACAGACAATTCAACTCTATCTTTTACTGCAGTTAACGGCATTGTTGCCTCAGGAACATAGTCATTAATACGTAATACAACTAAATGCTCAGAGCCTATTTCAATTGCATCGCTATTATTACCCGCTAAAACATCTTCATTAAACACAGCCTGACGCACTTTAGTGCTGGCAGCAATGCCCTCATCACTAGTACGTGTAATACCCGTTTGTTGTTCAACCGTTAACCCTAATTCATCAGCGATAGGGTTTAATGAATCTGGATTTTCAAACGCTAACTCAGCAAAACGCTCTGCTAGTTGATAAAACCTTTCGCTAGCAACATTTAATTTAAACAGTTCTGTTACTGTCTCTTCTACTGCTTCGTATGGTTGCACCTTATCAGCCTCTTTTGAGACCAGCTTTATAATATGAAAGCCGTATTGAGTTTGAACTACGTTACTAACCTCGCCTTCTTCAAGAGAATCCAGCGTTTTTTCAAACTCTGCGCCCATCATACCGTCGGTGATGATGCCTAAGTCACCACCTGATTCAGCCGAACCAATATCTTCAGACAACTCTTTAGCCAAGCTTGCAAAATTTTCTCCCTTGTTAAGTCGGCTTAAAACCATGTCGGCTTTTGCTCTCTTTTCCTCTCTCTCTGCATCTGCGAGATCAGCAGTTGCTTCAATCAATATATGGCTCGCTCTTCGATGACCGGATACCGTAAATGACTGACGCTCACGTTCATAGAACGCTAACAATTCATCTTTCGACGGGGAAACCTCCGACATCAAGTCAGACAAGTTTAATGAAATATATTCAATAGATGCTTCTTCAGGTGATCTATAAAGAAGCTTATTTTGTGAATAATGTTCATTAAGCTCTTCATCTGTTACCACCACTTCATTAACCACTGAAGAAATACGCAGCAACAAATACTTAATATCCCTAGTTTGATTCGTTAAACGATGAAATTCATCTATTTCACTCTCGTCTACTAAGGTCGTACCTATAATAGAGTTTATAAATTGTTCTCGTTCAATGCTTGCACGTACCGTTTCTACAAAATCAGTGGTTGTTAAGCCTCTTGCTTGTAATAATTGCTCATAGGTTGTTTTATCAAACCGTCCGTCTTTATGAAAGGCATCTATATTAGAAATTACATCAAGAACGGCCTTGTTTGATGCGACATAGCCATCTTTATTAACTGTTTGCAAAACAAGTTGTTCTTGAATTAATCGATTCAACGACTCTTGGCGTATTGCCTCTTGATTAAATAAGTCAGCAGAGTATTGATCACCATATTGCTCTTTTAATTGAGCCACACGGTTTTGATAAGCCTGATTAACATCCGCTTGGTAAATTTTATAATCCCCTACTTCAGCGACCGCTTTTTCGGACCCACCATTGGTGTAGTTTTGTAAGCCAAACAAAGCAAATGGAATAGAGATCATTATAAGAATAACCATACCCAACCAGCCTTTAACGTGTACCCGCAATCTATCTAACATAAAAAATAATCCACATAAAAATTTAAAAAAATAGTGCTTAACAGTGCTTTCAAAAGACAATACTCTCAGTTTATATAAAACCACTGAATTAACAATTTAATGTTTATTGACAGTGGCCGCAGCATCCTAAAGGGGAATTCACTATTGCACTATATGTGAGGAAATTAAACCATATTTTAGGCTAGTGTGCGTTAGTTTGAACAAACTATCCTTTACAACAACAAGGACACTAGCCAAGAAAACGATATTAAGCGGCGTTACTGCTGGCAACTGCATTTATTAAACAACTGATAGCACTTTATAGGGGACATTTATAAACATCCTATTAATTGCATCGCGTTCTAAATTAACTCACATTTTCGATGAGCAAAAAAAAACCATTAATTTTTTCAAATTAATGGTTTTTTGTACCAATGGCGGAGTGGACGGGACTCGAACCCGCGACCCCCGGCGTGACAGGCCGGTATTCTAACCAACTGAACTACCACTCCTAAATGGTGGGTGCTGAGGGGATCGAACCCCCGACATTCGCCTTGTAAGGGCGACGCTCTCCCAGCTGAGCTAAGCACCCCAAGAACAGAAGAGGCGCTAGTTTACAGAGTCTTTTAAAGTTTTGCCAGCTTTAAATGAAGGAATTTTTGAAGCTTTAATTTGAATCGTTTCACCCGTTTGTGGATTGCGGCCTGTGCGTGCAGAACGCTCTTTTACAGAGAAGGTACCAAAGCCAATAAGTGAGATTGAGTCACCGCTTTTAAGTGCACTACTAACAGAAGAGATAGTGGCATCTAATGCGCGGCCTGCGTCAGCTTTAGTAAGTCCTGATTCTTCAGCGATTGCATTGATAAGGTCTGATTTGTTCATAAATTTTCCCCAATAGGATGATTAAATAATTTTTAAAGTTAATTTTTTTTGTTACTGGTGTTTAGAGCGGCTATATCTACCTCACTATTCACTCAACAGGAGATTTTATATCCTTTCCCCCCCACCAGTGTCAAGCTTCAGAAGGTTTTTATGACTATATTTTTTTAAAGCATACCTTCAATTAATTTACTTGCCTCAATTAAATCAAACACTTCAGCTTAATGTGCGGTTACCGTTTTATTTTTTGCAGGTTTACTTTTTTTGTCATCTTTTTTTGTTAACTTTTCACTTCCTTTCAATGGTGTCGGGGACCGTTCAAGCGCGACTTCCAGCACCTCATCAATCCAGCGGACAGGGATTATCGTTAAATTTTGTTTAATATTAGCCGGCATCTCTATTAAATCTTTTTCATTTTGGTGTGGGATTACAACCGTTGTGATTCCACCGCGAAGAGCTGCTAACAATTTTTCTTTAAGCCCACCGATCGGTAACACCTCACCTCGAAGCGTAATTTCCCCTGTCATAGCCACATCAGCTAACACAGGAATACCCGTTAAGGATGATACTAAGGCCGTACACATACCGATACCTGCACTTGGACCATCTTTAGGCGTTGCTCCTTCAGGAACATGTACATGTATATCGTTCTTTTGATAAAAATCAGCTGGAACACCTAACATTGCAGCACGACTTCTGACCACTGTTAAAGCAGCTTGAATAGATTCTTGCATAACATCACCTAACTTACCGGTAAGTGTTAACTTGCCTTTACCTTCGCTAATAGCTGATTCAATTGTTAGTAATTCACCACCAACCTCTGTCCAAGCCAAGCCAGTTACTTGCCCAATTTGATTAGTTTCTTCGGCTTTACCAAAGTCAAATCGCCTAACCCCTAAGTATTTACTAAGGTTACGCGATGTAACATTGATTCGCTTCTTAGGTTTGCTCAGTAAAATGTCTCTCACTACTTTTCGACAAATTTTAGACATTTCTCTGTCGATATTTCTAACTCCAGCCTCACGCGTATAATAACGCACCGTATCTCTAATCGCTGATTGGCTTACATGCAATTCCGACTCTTTCAAACCATTATTTTTTAATTGTTTGGTAATGAGGTAGTTCTCCGTGATGTTAATTTTCTCATCTTCAGTATAACCAGCGAGGTTAATCACTTCCATACGGTCCAACAGGGGACCCGGTATATTCATGCTATTTGCAGTCGCGACAAACATAACATCAGACAAATCAAAATCCACTTCTAAGTAATGATCGTTAAACGTACTGTTTTGTTCTGGATCAAGCACCTCAAGTAAAGCAGAAGCAGGGTCGCCTCTGAAATCCATTGCCATTTTGTCTATTTCATCAAGCAAGAATAAAGGGTTTTTTGTTTCAACTTTTGATAAGTTTTGTAAAATTTTACCTGGCATTGAACCAATGTATGTACGACGATGCCCACGTATTTCAGCTTCATCTCGCACACCACCTAAAGACATTCTTACAAACTTACGGTTCGTCGCACGAGCAATAGATTGCCCCAAGGATGTTTTACCAACACCTGGAGGCCCAACCAAGCAAAGAATTGGCCCTTTCATGTTTTTAACCCGTTGTTGAACAGCCAAGTACTCTAAAATTCTTTCTTTTACTTTCTCTAGCCCATAATGGTCAGCATCAAGCACTTTTTGTGCGGCAGCGAGATCATGCCTAATACGCGTACGTTTTTTCCACGGCACATTAACCATACAATCAATGTAATTACGTATAACACTGGCTTCAGCTGACATCGGGGACATCATTTTTAACTTGCTCAGTTCTGATTCAGCTTTTTCTTTTGCTTCTTTTGACATCCCTGCATCAGCTATTTTCTTTTCGAGTTCATCTATTTCATTTGAACCTTCTTCCATGTCACCCAATTCATTTTGAATGGCCTTCATTTGCTCACTCAAATAATACTCGCGCTGATTCTTTTCCATTTGTTGCTTAACCCGGCTACGGATTTGTTTTTCCATTTCCAGAATATCAACTTCACCTTCCATCAATAACAGCAAATGTTCTAAACGTTCGCGAAGGTTATATGTTTCCAATATTTTTTGTTTTTCTTCAACTTTCAACACCATGTGCGCTGACATAGTATCTGCAAGACGGCCAGAGTCTTCAATACCAGATAATGAGGTTAATACTTCAGGTGGTACTTTTTTATTTAACTTCACATAGCTTTCAAAGGCGGAACTAACGGTCCTAATTAGCACATCCATTTCTTGCTCTTCAAGGTCTACGGCATCTTCCAGCAAACTAACATCTGCACCAAACAATTTTTCATTGGTATAAATCTTATCAATATTAACTCGCTGCTCACCTTCCACTAAAACCTTTACCGTTCCATCAGGTAACTTAAGGAGCTGCAAAATAGTGGCTAAGGTACCGACTTGATAAAGGTCACCCTCTTTGGGATCATCGTTATCTGGGTTTTTTTGCGCAACTAGAACAATTTTTTTATTATCTTCCATCGCAAAATCAATCGCCTGTATTGATCGATCACGACCAACGAAAAGCGGAATCACCATATGTGGGTAAACAACCACATCTCTCAGCGGAAGAATTGGTAAGTTTGTTAGATCTAGTTTTTCGTTCATTAGTTACCGCCTTAAAGAATTAAATTTAGTATTAGTAAGAATATCAGGGCACCGAACATTATTTTCAAGCCATAACTCATAAAAAAAGGCGCTTAAAGCGCCTTTTTTTCTCTTTGAAGTCTATTTTATTCCGATGATGCTACTTTTTTATCATTTTCATAAATAAACATAGGGTCAGACTCACCCCGAATAACCTTATCATCAATAACAACTTTACAAACATTATCTAGCGAAGGTAAGTCATACATTGTGTCTAGTAATACATGTTCTAAAATTGTCCTTAAACCACGAGCACCTGTTTTACGAGCCATCGCTTTCTTTGCGACCTCTCTTAAGGCTTCTTCTCTAAATTCAAGTTCAACCCCTTCCATTTCGAAAAGCCTTACATATTGTTTTGTTAATGCATTTTTAGGTTCACTGAGTATTTGAATTAATGCATCTTCATCTAGCTCTTCAAGCGTTGCTACAACAGGTAACCTGCCAACAAATTCTGGAATCAAACCATATTTAACAAGATCTTCCGGCTCAACATTTTGCAAAACATCACTAACATCTGGCGCTTCATTCTCGCTTACTACTTCAGCTGAGAAACCGATGCCGACATTTTTTTGAGAACGATCTTTAATAACCTTATCTAAACCGGCAAACGCACCACCAACAATAAACAAGATGTTACTGGTATCTACTTGTAAAAATTCTTGCTGTGGATGTTTTCTTCCACCTTGTGGAGGGACTGAAGCAACTGTTCCTTCAATTAATTTTAACAATGCTTGTTGGACACCTTCACCAGAAACATCACGTGTTAAAGACGGGTTGTCCGACTTCCGTGAGATCTTATCTATTTCATCAATGTACACGATGCCGTTTTGAGCTTTATCGACATCAAAATCACATTTTTGTAAGATTTTTTGAATAATGTTTTCGACATCCTCTCCAACATAACCCGCTTCAGTTAACGTCGTAGCATCAGCAATGGTAAAAGGAACATTTAACATTCTTGCTAATGTTTCAGCCAATAATGTTTTGCCTGAGCCAGTGGGGCCAATTAACAATACATTACTTTTTGCCAACTCAACATCATCAACACCTTTTGAGGCATTTAGACGCTTATAGTGGTTATAGACTGAAACTGATAAGATTTTTTTGGCCTGTTGCTGGCCTACCACATACTTATCTAAGGATTCTTTGATTTCAGAGGGTTTAGGTAATTTATCACCTGCGCCTGTCGCTTCATTCTCTTGAAGCTCCTCTTTAATAATATCGTTACAAAGCTCTACACACTCATCGCAAACAAAAACAGAAGGGCCTGCAATTAACTTTCTAACTTCATGCTGATTCTTTCCACAAAACGAGCAAATCAAAAGCTTACTATCATTCTCGCCATTGTCTTTATCATCACTCATACAAACCTCTTTTCTTTAACACTCATTATTAGGATTGACTGTTTCATTACACTTAATCTTTAGTTACATGCTATATACAGTATGCTAAAGATTATAAATCTGTCCAGTCCAAGCGCTAACTATTCTACTCTTCTATATTACGTGTTTTTAATACTTGGTCAATCAGGCCGTATTCAACGGCTTGTTGACTACCCATAAAGTTATCTCTATCGGTATCACCCTGAATAACATCTAATGGCTGGCCTGTATGTGAAGCCATAATTTTGTTTAAACGATCACGGATTAATAGAATTTCCTTCGCATGAATATCAATATCAGATGCTTGACCCTGAAAACCACCCAGCGGTTGGTGAATCATCATTCTTGAGTGTGGTAAAGCGAATCGTTTACCTTCAGCACCACCTGTCAACAATAATGCACCCATGCTGGCTGCTTGACCGATACACATAGTACTAACATCTGGTTTGATAAACTGCATCGTGTCATAGATAGACATACCTGCTGTGACTGAACCACCTGGTGAATTAATATATAGGTGGATATCTTTATCAGGGTTTTCAGACTCTAAAAATAGCATCTGAGCAACAATCAAATTAGCCATATGGTCTTCCACTTGGCCTACTAAGAAAATAACCCGTTCTTTAAGGAGTCTAGAGTAAATATCGTATGAACGTTCGCCACGTGCAGTCTGCTCAACCACCATCGGAACTAATCCAAGTGCTTGCGCCTCTAGTTTATTTTGCATCTTAACTCCCTTATTATCTGTCATTTATCCAGTTGCTTGAGTAGGTGCCATTAGCTCATCAAACGTTAACTGAGTTTCTGTTATTTTAGCCTTTTCTAACACCCAATCAACCAATTGGTCTTCTAATACAACGCTTTCAACTTTATTGCGCTCTTCTGGGTTAGAGTTATACCAATTGATAACTTCTTCAGGCGATTGATACATTTGAGCAAACTCTTCAATTCGTGCTTGTACTTTTTCAGCATCCGCTTTGATATCATTTTGCTTGATCATTTCAGACAATAGCAAGCCTAATTTAACGCGTTTAGCTGCTTGATCTTTAAAAAGCTCTTTTGGTAAATCCGGCTGTGCTGGTTGACCTGCCTGAGCTGCTTTTTCATTTAGCGAAGCAAGCATTTGATTAATTTCATTATCAACAAGTGCTTCTGGCACAGACACTTCATTGTTTTCAACAATTGCATCCATGACAATTTCTTTACGTTTAGTTGCTAATGCACGAGTTAACTCACCGCCCATATTTTTAGCAAGGTCTGCTCTAAAGTCAGCCACATCACCACTTTCCAAACCAAATTCCTTAATAAACTCTTCACTTATTTCAGGTAATTCGCTCTTTTCAACCTTATCCACTTCTACATCAAAAACCCCAACCTTGCCGGCAAAGTCAGCTTGTTGATAGTCTTCAGGAAAAGTCACTTCAAAACTTAATTTCTCACCAGTTTTCACGCCTTTTAAGTTTTCTTCAAACCCAGGTATCATGCTTTTTGAGCCAAGAACAACAGGGAAACCTTTAATAGGCTCTTCCGAGATAGGCTTATCACCTACTTTACCTTCAAAACTAACTGTTACTTGGTTACCGTCTTTAGCTTTGGTCTTAACTTCTTTCCAGCTTGCTTTTTGTTTTTGCAGCTTTTCAACCATATTATCTATATCAGACTCTGCAATTTCCACTACTGGGCTATTCAGTGATAAGTCTTCAACTGGGTTAACTGTAATCTCTGGATAGACTTCAAAGCTTGCTGAGAACTCATACCCTTCAACCTCAGTTTCATTAGCTTTAATAACAGGCGCACTGGCTGGGTTTAGCTTTTCTTCCATAATTGCTTTATAAAAAAAGCTTTGTGTTAACTCTGATAACGCTTCAGCGCGCACACTTGCGCCAAATTTCTTTTTGATAACGCTCATAGGAACCTTACCA
This sequence comes from Cycloclasticus zancles 78-ME, assembly GCF_000442595.1. NCBI lineage: Bacteria > Pseudomonadati > Pseudomonadota > Gammaproteobacteria > Thiotrichales > Piscirickettsiaceae > Cycloclasticus > Cycloclasticus zancles. The sequence goes on from NC_021917.1 coordinate 1,681,657, forward strand.
GGTCTAAATCCATCAATCCGTGCGTTTCGTTTCACATCGTCATAACGCTTATTGATCGCCGTATCGACCTCTTCTTGAGGGACAACGATTGTTAATGTTTTTTTAATATCAGAAATAGATTCAACAGAAACCTGCATAATTATTCTCTAGTGTAGTTTATTGATGATTGTTCAAAAAAATAGATGGTGCGAAAGGAGAGACTCGAACTCTCACATCTTACGATACTGGAACCTAAATCCAGCGCGTCTACCAATTCCGCCACTTTCGCATTTTGGTTGGAAATAATGTGCGGTATCATACCGACTCTTTCAACATTTTTGCACTCCTTTTTGAATACAATTTTACTTAAATGTAAAAAAACCATATGAAAGCTACCATATTTTTTGTTTTTTACTTCTTAACAGCCTCTGTTTTGGCTGCTTTAATCGCCTATCCATTATTTTTAGCGTTTGGCACAAATGAATATCGTTTTGAAAAATGGGTTACGCGCGCCGCCCTTTTATTTTTAATCTTAGGACTGATTCCATGTTTTAAGTTTTTTAAATTGAGTTTAAACGCCATTGGACACGATAATACCTATAGCAACTTCTTTAAAAAAACTTCATTTGGCTTTATTTCTGGTCTGTTAATTCTTGGCGTTGTTGTGTTTACGCTGATCGTTCTTGATATTAGAGTACTGTCAGAAGATGCTCAATTCACATGGAAACTTGTTTCTAAAGCATTATTAGCCGGAATCGTCGTTGCTTTAATAGAGGAAACCTTATTTAGAGGGCTATTCTTCAAGCTAAGCCAACAATGGCACAACGGTTTTACGGCGGTTGTTGTTAGTAGTTTTTTTTATGCCATTTTGCACTTTATTAAACCCATTGAACATATTGATCAAAACCTTTTATATATAGGCACTGGTTTTGAAGTTATCGTTAATGCATTTAAAGCAGTTGCATTTATGCCGCTTGATGACTTTCTAGCGCTTTTTGTTGTTGGCGCTTTCCTTGCCCTAGTTCGTCTTCAGACACGTACTCTTGCTTATTGCATTGGTCTACATGCTAGCTGGGTTTTCCTCATAAAAATAACTAAAGAACTCACTGACCATAACTCCGCATCAAGCTGGACTTACTTAACTGGGCAATACGATGGCATAATTGGTATTCTTAGTTTTATTTGGATTAGCGTAATCATTTTTGCTTACCTGATCTATGTCATTAAACCTAAGTATCAACCGCATTCTTAATTCCACATCCTTGACATGACTCAATCATAGATTAGAATGGGAATCATTATCATTAACGTTTGAGATCACATGTCAAATAACCAGGCATTAAACCAGTACGCTACTCTTGCTGATATTGAAATTGGCCAGGAAGTAATGCTGTGTAAAAATCAAATGGCTCATTCGTTAGAAAAAAAATTGCTAACGCTAGGCTTTTCTAAATTAATTCCCCTTCAGGTTACTCAAAGAAGCAAAGGTGGAATTATTGTCAGTATTGGAAATACTCGTATCGCTCTGAATGAAACCCTCGCAAAACAAGTAGTAATAGAAACATTATGACCAAGCAATGTTGCGAAGAAAATATGCCCGTACGCCCCTCTAATAAAAGCCCTGTCATTGCCGTTATTGGCAACCCTAACTGCGGAAAATCAACATTATTTAATGTTATTACAGGCATTAAACAAAAAACGGGGAACTGGCCTGGCGTTACAGTGGACCGTCGTGAAGGGCTTACTAAAGTTAACAACCAAGAGCTTGTTTTGGTCGACTTACCAGGTGTTTATGCGCTTGATAGTGACCGCGAGGCTCTTGATGAACAAATAGCTCGCCAATATATTTTATCCGAAGAGGCTGATGCACTTTTAATTGTTGCAGATGCAGCCAATCTAGAACGCAGCCTGTTCCTTACCAGTCAATTACTTGAAACCGGCATTCCAGCTGTACTTGCGTTAAACATGATGGATGTTGCCAAATCTCGTGGCATGAACATCGACCTAGAGGCTTTATCTAACGCTCTTGGCTGCCCTGTTTTTCCTATTGTTGCACGTAAAAACCAAGGAATCACCTCACTTTTAGAAAGCATATTAACGGTAATTGATGAGCAGCCTAAGCATCACTTAAACATTGAATACCCGACTGCCGTTACCTCAGCTCTTGATGAAATTATTCCGACGTTAAATACACAACGCAACTCCCCATTTATTCTACGATGGCATGCGCTTCAATGCTTAGAGGGGTACTTCTCCCCCACTACAACACAGCAAACCGAAGAAATTTGTGCTAGCCGACAGCTCTATATAAAAGATTCAACTGGAGAAGATGCAGATACTCTTATTGCTGCCAGCCGCTATGAATTTGCACATCAGCTAACCTCACAGGTAGTCAAGCAAGTCAAAAATATTCAACAAACATGGTCTGACCGAGTAGACAAAGTCATTCTTAGTGACTATCTCGGCTTACCTATCTTCTTTTTAGCCATCTACTTAATGTTCAGTATAACCATTAACTTTGGTGGCGCTTTTATTGATTTCTTTGACATTACCGCCAGCGCGCTGTTTGTTGATGGATTTAAAATTCAACTCCAGAATTTGGATTTTCCCAATTGGTTTCAAGTCTTACTCGCTGATGGTTTAGGCGGTGGTATCCAAGTTGTTGCTACCTTTATCCCCATCATCGCGACTCTCTATTTCTGTTTATCTATACTCGAAGACTCCGGCTATATGGCCAGAGCTGCCTTTGTTATGGATCGTTTTATGCGTAAGCTTGGACTACCCGGCAAAGCTTTTGTGCCATTAATTATTGGCTTTGGTTGCAACGTCCCATCCATCATGGCTACACGTACCCTAGAAAAGCAACGTGACCGCATTATGACGGTGATGATGGCGCCGTTTATGTCGTGTGGTGCACGGTTATCTGTATATGCCTTGTTTGCTGCAGCTTTTTTTCCTCAATCTGGGCAAAATATTGTTTTCTTACTATATCTATTAGGTATTGCAGCGGCTATTTTTACCGCACTGTTACTAAAAAGCAGCGTGCTTGAGGGTGAATCTGATAGTTTTCTCATTGAACTCCCCCCTTACCACCGACCAGCCATCAAAAGCTTACTAATCCACACTTGGGAACGCCTAAAGGGTTTTGTATTAGAGGCTGGCAAATTTATCGTCATGATGGTCATGGTGATCAATATTCTTAATTCCGTTGGCACTGATGGCAGTTTTGGTAATGAAAACAGTTCAAAATCAGTCTTGAGTGAAGTCAGTAAAACATTCACACCTGCCTTTGAACCGATGGGAATCCAAGAAGAAAATTGGCCCGCCATCGTTGGTATTTTTAGTGGCTTACTCGCTAAAGAAGTGGTTGTTGGAACACTCGATGCAGTTTATTCAAATATTGAAGGCAACACCGACGATAACGACGAAAACTTTAGCCTTAAAAATAAGTTCTCAGAAGCTGTGACAACAACTAAAGATAATTTAAATGATGCGTTCCAAAACATGGGCGACCCGCTTGGTTTAAGGACACTTGATGCCAACGACAATCTTGATGAAGCCGCAACTGAGCAAGAAGTTAGCTCAGCTCTCTTTGGCACCTTGGTGAAATATTTTGATGGCAAAATTGGTGCCTTTAGTTATCTACTCTTTATTCTTTTATATGTCCCTTGTGTTGCTGCGATTGCCGCCGTTAAACGTGAAACAGGAACACGTTGGGCCTTATTTTCTATTTTCTGGAGCCTTTATTTGGCATACAGCATGGCGACTTCTTTCTATCAAATTGCGAACTTTTCAAGCCATCCAACACAAACACTGATTTGGTTATGTGTATTCATTGCTGGCTTTCTAGGAATATGGCTTACGCTTCGCCAACTTGGCCAGAAATTACTCGCTGTTGAACCAACACTGATTAAAGACGCATGATTTTATTAGAGGTCCGTGATTACTTACAAGCCGCACGAAGCGCTCCTGTTCGTGATTTGGCCTTACATTTCAAAATCTCTCAAGATGACGCCAAATCAATGCTCGAACACTGGGTAAAAAAAGGTTATGCAAAAAAACTTCCAGCTGGCTCACTTTGCCAAGGTGGTTGTAGAAGTTGTGACCCCGAGACAATAGATATCTATGAATGGACTGGCCCTCGCTAATCTTAATAAATACCTTTTATTTAATTATTTAAATACTCAGCAAAATTTTTCCTAACCTTAGCAATTGGAATCGAAACGCCAAACCCAGTCTTTAACGCAGACCCTTTTGCTACTTTGATGGTATTAACTGCCACCACATAGCCATCATCGGTTATCAATGGCCCACCACTGTTACCCGGTAAAATCTGTGCGTCAGTGACTATTTGGTTTTGCAACACCTGCGTTACCGTCCCATCTGTTAACTGATCACGTAACCCCAAGGGGCTTCCAATTGCATGAACGGTTGTACCCTGTACGACTGAGCCAGGTGCCATTTCTAAGTAAGGCGCTTTACAGGCATTTACTTTCAGCAAAGCCAAGTCATCTGTCGACGCCACCTTAATTAGCTTGGCTCTTGCTTTAGTATTATCTTTTAAAACAATATCAAATGACTGAGCAACATTTGACACCGCGCTAGAGAAGTTAAAGTCAGATTTTTGTCGATTAAAGATGTCCTCATCCAAGCTCAGGCGCCTCTGCGTTTCATTCAGTTGTTGCAGGTCTTGCTGATATTGCTGCTCATAAAGCGCGTACTCGCGTAACGCGATTTGTTTTTCTTTGTCTGATCTCAAACCGTCTATATATATTCGAAAATCATCGAGTTTTTGCTTATTAATAAAGAGCCGCTCTTTTTGTTGATTAAGCCGTATTTTATTACTATTAAATATTAAACTATTTTTTTTGATCTTTGCCTGCGTCGCATCCCATTGCTTACCTTTAGCGGGGCGAACCACATGCTTATTCGTCACTAAATAACAATCCTCGGTTACAAAAAAGCCAGATCCAGAACCAAGTTTACTTTTAACAGTAACAACAGCCTTCGTTGCTTGCTGAACAGGATTAGTCAATGGGTATTTACTATTTAGCAGCGTTATAAAATCATTCGACCTCTCGACAGAGGCGGTTGAATTTTTATATGCGCGAACCTCGGTAGCCCCATCCTCATTGATAGGCGAATCAGAAAACTGCCAATGCCCATCTTTATCCTTATATTTAAATATTTCCGCCACACAAGTGCTTGGAATATAAAGTAAGCAGACTGTTATTAAGGTGATTATAAAACGCATAATTTATATCAGTGTAAACACTGCCCTCATGGTCGTATCAGTGATCATTTGACCTTAAAAAAATCCCCTTGTCGATAAAGAAAATCTAGCTCAAATTTTAAATTTATTATCGGTCTCAATGGTTAGCATCAATTATTCAAAGGCTTTCAGGCCCTTCTCATCCTGCTTTTTCAACAAGTTTTATTGTGTAAATACTTAATAGTAGAACTTGCTTTAGTAGGGTTTCCTTCTTTTTATTTTCCTGATCTACATCAGAGTAGTTATAGGCATTAAACATTAGAATTTGCGCCACAGTAAAAACAAATATTACTTGAAAGCAACTGTATTTTATAACTCGTCACTTAGGAGAACCTACTTTATGACTAATAATACCGACTACCATCAATTTATTGATAATGACGAAGGCTGGGTCGACCGCCGTATTTTTTGGGAAGAAGAAATTTATGAGCAAGAATTAAAACAAATTTTTGCTAAATCATGGCAATTCATCGCTCATGACTCAATGATTCCCAATGCTAATGATTTCTATACCACTTATATGGGCGAAGATGGTGTTATTGGGGCGCGACAAAAAGATGGTAGCGTCAAAGTTTTTTTAAACTCATGCCCACACCGTGGAAACAAATTCTGTTTTGCAGACGAAGGCAATGCTCGCTCTTTTATATGTAATTACCATGGCTGGAGTTTTGGTATTGACGGCAAGCTAGGCGCTTTAGCGAACGAGCATGTTTATGATGAAGGCGATATTGATAAAGAAAAATGGAGCCCAAAACAAGCGCGTGTTGAAACCTATAAGGGCTTAATATTTGCGACATTTGACCAAGATGCACCTTCGCTGGATGAGTGGCTCGGTGATTTTCGTTGGTACTTAGACATGATGTTTGACAACGATGGAGAAACAGAATTCATTGATGGCGGCATTAAATCATATGTTAATGCCAACTGGAAATTTGGCGTAGAAAACTTTGTTGGTGATGCTTACCATGCGCTTTGGAATCATGATTCCGGTCTTAAAGCCATGAATAAAGGTGAAGGCTTTGGCCCAGCGGTTACCGAAAACTCTTATCACGCTAGTGTTAACGGACATGGCTGGGAGTTTGGAACCGATGGCTACGCAGATGTAGTGATTGGTGGGTCTGAAAAGTGGCTTAATTATGTCAGAGACATCATTAAACCTAAAATTAAAGAGAAATATGGTGAGCTTCGCTCCAATATATTTGGTTCATTAGCCTCCGTTTCATTATTTCCCAATATTTCATTTTTACCTGGCATTCAAACATTTCGTGTTTGGTTACCTAGAGGGCCTAAAAAGTTAGAACTACGTGTTTTCACCATTGTTAATAAAAACATGCCCGAAGAGATCAAACAAGAAATTAATAATGCTTGCATGATGACCTTTAACCCAGCCGGTGTTCTTGAGATGGACGATGGGGAAAACTGGGAAGGCAATACACAGGTCAATAAGGGTTATTTAACTCGCCAAGAAAAACTTCATTATGGCTGCGGTATTACCCGAGAAATTGAGCACGAAGAGCTACCGGGCATCATTTACAAAGGCCAGTTTAACGACGCCAATCAACGACATTTCTATACCCGCTGGGCTGACTTGATGAATGCTGATTCATGGAATGACGTACCAACACGTTACAGACCCCGTCATACAAAAAACAACTAAATAGGAGCTAGGTCGATGACAAATTTATCAGAAAAAACAGCAGCAGTAGCAGCACCAGTACCGGCCTCTATGGAGCTTACTTTTGAGGTTGAGCAGTTTTTGTATAAAGAAGCTCGTTTACTAGATACCGAAGAATTTCATGCTTGGTTGGGTATCCTAACCGACGATATTCACTACTGGATGCCTTATCGTTATCAGCGCTATCGTAAAAACCATGTAGAACCAACCGTGAAGGGTATGGCTTATTACAATGATGATATGCATAACTTAAAAAGGCGAGTTCTACGAAATGATACCGGAACGTGTTGGTCTGAAGACCCAGCCACACGCTCTTCTCATGTTATCAGCAATATCGAGGTTGAACATACAAAGAATCCAGATGAGTACAAAGTGTATTCATTAACAACGGTCAACCGAAATATGAATGAAGATGAAGAACACCTAATGGTTGGACATCGTACTGATATTTTACGTCGCGTTGATGGGCAATTAAAACTGGCCAAACGTAAAATTATTTTGGATCAAAACATCTTTATGAACAAAAGTTTAAACGTATTTTTATAAACATCTTTAAGCTTAACGAGGAGAGAAAATGGTAAAGGTAATAGAACTAGGTTATTTAGGTCTTAATGTCACTGACGCTGCTGCTTGGCGGAAATACGCGACAGAATGCATTGGTCTTCAAATTGTTGAAAGTGGTCAAGATGACCGCTTTCATCTAAGAATGGACCTTCAGCATCATCGTATTACTGTTCATGAAACAGCTGATTGTGATGATTTAGCTTATATGGGCTGGCGTGTCGCTGGGCAAGAAGAATTCAAAGCCATGCAAAAACAACTAACAGATGCTGGCGTTGATTTTCAAGTTGGAACGCCTGAAGAAGCGCGTGAGCGTCATGTATTGGCGCTGATAAAACTTAAAGATCCATCAGGCACAGCGAATGAAATTTATTACAGCCCTCAAGTAGATGTTATGAAACCCTTTCACCCGGGACGCCCATTATTTGGCAACTTTATTGCTGGCGACCAAGGGTTAGGTCACGTACTTGTACGTTCAGATAACGATGAAGAAACGTATAACTTCTATAAATTATTAGGCTTAGTTGGCTCGGTAGAGTATAGAATTCCAATGCCCGATGGTAACTTTGCTGAGCCTTGCTTTATGCACTGTAACAGCCGTCAACATTCCATTGCTTTTGGTTTCCATGGCATGGTTGAGCGGCTAAACCACCTTCATATCCAATACAGTCACTTAGACGATTTTGGCCAATCTCACGATATTATTCGCAACCAAGGTATTGATGTTGCTATGCAGTTAGGTAAACATGCTAATGATCAACTGTATACCTTCTATTCAGCTACTCCTTCTGGTTGGTTGATGGAACTGGGTTGGGGTGATTATGTTAAACCAGAAACTCAAGAGCATTATGCTGGTGACATTTTTGGTCATGGTGTAGAAGCGTCTGGTTATGGTATGGATATTGATATATAACAAGGCACTATATTCAGGCCATCACTGATTAGCACTTACTGAACTTTGGTAGTTTCAGTGTAAAGAACGCCCACTGAAGTGGGCGTTCTTTTTAAATAGCATAGGCATTAAAAAAACTACCTCTTTTAATCTATCGAATAGAAGTAGCCAATGCCAACCTCATCGTACTAACTCGTTTAATCATTAGAAATGAGCTATTGTTTTCGCTTGATAAACCTATTACATAAATAAGTGCAATCACGTTAATTTTCTGTGCAAAACATACCATTACAAAAAATCATTTTGTCACTTCAAAAAGGTAACGATTAATACAAAAAAAGTATTCCCCTTTTTTCTCAAGTGACTCGATTCCTGCCAACCAAGCCTCAGAGTCCTTATTAGTCACACCATTACGGTCAATTGCAAACGAGGCAATAATTTTAGATAACCAATAACTAAAATTTTTATCGTTATATTCAATGTTCATAATTGGCAACGCTTCCACCTTACTTAATTGCAGGCTTGCTGATTTAATGGCGCCAGCCAAACGCATAGGAACAGACTCTTGCGCACAATGCTGCTTCCATGCATGAATAATACGGTCACGACAATCAACATCCACTGCGCTCCAGTACGGGAACGCCCAATCTGTATCAACAATAACCCCTCGCCCACCTGGGCGAAGTACCCTTGCGAACTCAAATAAAGCAGCATTTAAGTCAGGAACATATTCATAGACCTGCGTTGAAACAACCGAGTCAAAACTGTTGTCGGCAAAGGGTAAGGACATTGCATCACCTTGCTCAAAGGTCACATTCACAGCATCAGCACAGAGTTGTTTAGCCGACTCAACCATATTGTCTGCCATATCAACACCAACCACTGACCCTGTAGGACCTATATGCTGGCTAATATCTTTAGCTAATAAGCCAGGACCAGAGCCAATATCAAGCACCTTTAAACCGTTTTGTAGTTTAAGTGAAGCAATCACTTGACCTCTCGCTGACACAATATCCGGCGTTTGATAAGCCATTTTTAATGCATGACTTACCTCATCATTAAATTTTAAACCCTCTGCCATTGTCTACCCTCTTATTATTATTTTTAGATACCAATATTTTTTTATTTACCCACAGTACATTGTATCTCTTGCATCATCCTCTCGACACAGTCCATCCCTTCATCTATTGCCTCTTGTGCCCTATAAAACTCCAACAAACCCATTTGTGATAACTTAGGCGTCAGGATAATATCTGGGGGGTCTCCTGCCATACGGCTTCGGGTAATTCGGTCTTGGGTAATATTAACTGAGCCAGCAATCGCCTCAAATAAACTAGGCGTCTGTTCTTGGTTTCTATCAAATGAAAAAATTGAATCGGTATATTCAGCGACTAAATTGGTGAGCTTATCGACCACTTTTCCGGATGGTTTAATGGTTTTCTCTTGTTTTCCTATATGCTTACCGACAATGTCTCCATTTAAATTTACTGCAATCACTACATCCGCGCCTAAGGCTCGACAAGTAGAAACAGGCACAGGGTTCACTAAGCCTCCATCGACCAGCCATTTATTGTCATGCTGTATCGCTGGGAACAAACCCGGTAACGAAATAGAAGCCCACACAGCCTCTAACACTGATCCTTCAGACAGCCATATTTCTCTCCCCGTCTTAAGGTCTGTCGCTACACTGGCATAGTCCTTGTCAAATTCTTCAATGAGTGCTTTATCTGAAGCAACATATTGACTTAGAAAATGATGCAACCGATCTTTATTAACAAACCCATTAAATGAACGATTAATCTCAAAGAATTTAACTGTATTAAGCTTAGATAACGAAAGCGCCCACTGTTCCAGATCATCTAAATGACCCGATACATAGGATGCGCCTACTAGTGAACCTATTGATGTTCCACAAACGATATCTGGTTCTATGCCCTGTTTAATCAGCGCTTTAATAACCCCAATATGTGACCAGCCACGAGAGGCCCCACTTCCTAATGCCAACCCTATTTTCATGTCTGCCACTTAACCTCTCCTGAGACGTTTAATTCAGCTCATTAAAGCCTTTTAATTAAAAACGCTTTACTACCAAAAAAACGCCAGTCGCCATAAATAACAAGCCTACCAAACGCTGCATAGTAATTGAATACTGAAGTGAGCTTAATAAACCAAAATGATCAATCACAGTCATTGAAATAAGCTGACCTAACAACACAAAACACACAGCATTACCAATGCCAAATTTAGGGCCTATATAGGTAATCCCTAATGTGTAAAAAATAATAAATACACCGCCCAAATAATACTGTATTGGTATTGATGCATCAGGTAACCCACTAGGTAAGCCTTCTACAACAAACAAATAAACACCTGCAATCACAAAACCAACTACAAATAATATAACCGCTGCTAACGCTGGGCTTTGTAACCTTGCGCCTAAACCGCCACTTAGCGCACCCATGATAGGAATGCCTACCCCCGCCAAAAACATCACTGCAGCGTAGATAAAATTTTGACCAACTATATTCACTTCTTATTCCCCTTTATTATATTTATTGATACTGATAGTAATGTGCACCACGATCCCTGTTCACTAGGGTATGGCTAAAAACAATGAGGCTCCTGGGCCTAATGGAATACCCAACATTAACCATAGACTTAACAATAACCCCCAACTTAATAAAAAGGCTACTGAGTAAGGTAGCATCAGCGTCATGATTGTCCCCACACCAACCTTATCATCATAGCGTTTCATAAAAGCAAACACTAAAGCAAAATAAGGCATCAATGGTGTAATGATATTAGTAGAGCTATCCCCAACACGGTAAGCCGCCTGTACAACCTCTGGTGCCACTCCCATCAACATAAACATCGGAATAAAAACAGGGGCCATGATGGCCCATTTAGCTGATGCGCTACCAATAAATAAATTTGCAAATGTGCAAAAAAAGATAAAACCTAACATTAATGGAACAGCACCCAACCCACTATTTTTTAATGTATCAGCACCATTAATGGCAAGAATTAACCCCAGATTAGTCCAATTAAAATAATTAACAAATTGGGCTGCAAAAAACATCAAAACGATGTAAGTAGCCATTATTTCCATGCTTTTTTCCATGCTCTTAATCACATCGACATTGGTTTTAAAACAGCCAGACAATTTGCCATATGTTATCCCCATAAGAGCGGCACTTAAAGCAATTAAGGCAATCAGACCAGACATAAATGGTGACTTAATAATACCGCCTGTTACAGGGTCTCTTAACAACCCTTGATCAGGGATTAGCCCCCATAAAATACCCACGACAATAACCAGCCCAACTACAAAGGCCCCTTTTAAACCTTTTTGTTCTTCGCTTGTTAACACCGTTTTTAAATCACCTTGTTCTGCACCACGGTATTCGCCTAACATCGGTCTAATAAAACGCTCGGTTACCCACGTCGCCACTACAGAGATCAGCAGCGTAGAAACAACGATAAAATAGTAGTTTGCAGTAGCGGTTACGTCATAATTCGAGTCGATCAAGCGCGCAGCTTCTGTGCTTATACCACCGAGAATAGCATCGAATGGGCCAACTAATAAGTTCGCACTAAATCCCCCAGAAACACCAGCAAAGCAGGCCGCAATGCCCGCTAATGGGTGCCGTCCTGCGGCTAAAAATATAACGCCCGCCATTGGTATCATCACTACATAACCAGAGTCCACTGCAATACTAGATAGCACCCCCGCCAACACAACAATAAACGTTAAAAACTTTGTCGGCGCCTTCATCACCATTAAACGCAAAGCGGTTTGAATTAAACCCGATCGTTCGGCGATACCTAATCCAAGCATTGCGACTAATACAGGACCAACGGGGGCAAAAGTCATAAAATTTGAAACCATTTTGCCCAGTATTTGATGCAAACCAGCCGCATTAAACAGGTTTACTACGCTAATTTGTTCACCGTTAACAGGGTGTATAGCCGACAAACCAAGATAATGGCCTATCCATGACACCCCTATCACTAAAAAACATAAGTAAATAAACAACATCGTTGGGTGAGGTAAGGTATTACCCCACGCCTCAACTCTACGTAACAATCGTTGCGATAATCGGCGTTTAGCTTGTTGCATAGCTGCTCGTTATTTTAGTGATGATAATCCTAGTATTCATTTATAAAAACCAGGTTCGCCCTTAGGCCGAGTTTTAAAGCGCTTATGCATCCATAAATAGTCTGCCGGATGTAAACGTATTTTTTCTTCTAACCAATCCGTCCAGCGCTGCGTATCCGCCACATCATCACCCGTTGGGTAATTCTCTAAAACAGGCTCAAACTCAATTACAGAACCTTTTTCACCATCTCGATATGCGCTAAGTAACATCACTTGCGCATTCGTCTGTTGGGCATATTGTGGAATAGTGGTAATCGTCGCTGTTGGAATACCAAAAAAAGAAACGAATGCGCCACGACTGACACCAAAATCTTGGTCTGTGCAATAAAAACCGTCCCGTTATCAGCCAATTTTTCTAGCATTTTACGAATATCTTTACGATGGAATAAGGTTATTGGGTATTTCCCAGCACCCCGTTGATACAAATTTGCTTCCATTACTGGATTATTCATACGCCTATAAATCACGTCAAAGGGGGCCAAGGTACTCAGTTTACTAATGGCGTGAAAAAGTGGCGTAAAATGCCCAATGACTAACAAAAGAGGTTTATCTGCACGCAACGCCTGTTCTAGATATTCTTCACCAACAACCTTAATGTTAGCGGTCATATCAGCGGGTGGCCGCCAAATTATATTAAACAAATCAAATAACATTAAGGCTGATGACTTGATATTAGCGCGAACAAGTTCCTCTCGATAAGCATCTGTTTCATTAGCAAAACAGCGGTCAATATTTCGTCGAATAGTGCTAATGCGACGATTTTCTTTACTCGCCAGCCTATTCGCAATCCATTTTGACAAGCTAAACTGCCAAGACCTCGGAAGAATAGCCATACATCGGCTCACTCCAACCGCTAACCACGCTAGCCAATATTTAGGATGCAGGTAACTTAATTTAAATTTTTGAGTTGCCATGAGTGACCCTCTTTTTTTATTAAAACTATCAGCCAGTGCGATTTTTTTATTTCATATTAACCATCTGCAATAAAGATTCAAGCGGGCTTTGATCAATATTCCATTGCTCAAATAAACTAAACAACTGCTTAATAGAATCAAACTCTACAGTTTCATTGTCCAACTCTAATAAGAAGTGAGTATGCATATCATCAAGGTTTTTATATGACAAGACACCGCTCAATTGCGCCACCAGCTCAACATTTTTTTCCTCGCTCAACTGCTGAGGTTTACTAAATAATATTTTCATAATCTGACAGTTTTCTGATCATTAAGTCCGGTAAATGGTTTCAATAAGATGATAGCCAAACTTCGTTTTAACGGGGCCATGAACAGTTAACAATGCTTTTTTAAAAACAACATTATCAAATGCTTTTAGCATCTTACCTGGGCTAAACTCACCAAGATCCCCGCCTTTTTTTGCTGAAGGGCACTGTGAGTGCTTTTTAGCTAAATTTGCAAAATCAGCGCCACCAGCCAACTGTTTTTTCAGTGTCTCGGCCTCTTCCTTAGTTTTAACCAATATATGTCGTGCACATGCTTTTGCCATTTATATTTCCTTAACTTTTTCTTTCCAAGTGAGATTGAGGTATGCGCCTATGATAATCAAACCGGCCCCCAATAAGGTATTTAGACTTGGATATTCTTGATAAAAAAGCATACCTAATAACATCGCAAAAACAACTTGTAAGTAACCAAAGCTTGTAGCACGGCCGGCAGATTCAGTGCGCATACTTTTCGTTAGACCTACCTGACCTACTTGGGTTGCAACCCCAATGGCTAGTAGGTAAAACCATTCAATACCTACTGGTATGACAAAGTCGCCCCATAGCAAAATCAGACTAGCCGGTAAGGAAATTAACGGAAAATACATCACGATCACTAAGGGATGCTCTGTTTTCCCCAAGGCTCGAACTAAGGTATAGGCAACGGCACTACCAAACGCACCCGCAATAGCAATCATCACTGTGAAAAAATCAAAATCAACCGTAGTTGAAGAGAACAGAACGTCCGGTTGCACTATAATTAATACGCCGAAAAAACTTAAAACAATACATACCAGCGTGCCAACTCTTAACACCTCTTTTAAAAAAAACAGTGCTAATAACGCAGTAAACATAGGGTGCAGATACTGTAAAACCATTGCTTCGGCTAAGGGCAAATGGGTAATTGCATAAAACACACAAATAAGGGCAGCAAAACCAATTAAGCCGCGTGCCGCCAACAAGCCTTTACGTGTACCCAATACTGCGATTCCTTCTCGCCTTAGCCCTAGGTAACTGATGACCAATGAAATGAGCGAGCGCGCAGCAACTATTTCTAAAACAGGAATCCCGTGATCACCGACTAATTTTACAAACAATGCCATGATGCTGAATGCAAAAGCACTGAGTATCATGTAGCGAATACCTAGAGGGATAGATAGAAAAGCGTTGATGGTTATCTCCGAAGTGCATATGTAAAAAAACTTGAATCCGCATTTTACAGTGTTTAACGCAGTCTTTTCTGATGCTGAGGTATTTATTAAGCCTCATTAGATCAAAACTATGTGACACTCACAACTTGACGCTACAATCACCCTTATACTCAAGACATTTCCATTACATTCAAAACAACGACCTCTTTTATGCCCTCTTTACCAACGCTTTATTCATTACGTCAGTGCCCTTATGCGATGCGAGCACGAATGGGTTTATTAATGGCTCAACAAGTCGTTACTTTGCGTGAAGTGAACATGAAAAAAAAGCCTGAAGAGATGCTATCTGTTTCAGCAAAAGCAACCGTTCCCGTACTGGTCTTAAATGATGGCTTAGTCATCGATCAAAGTATCGATATTATGCTTTGGGCCTTAAATAAAAATGACCCTAGTAACTTACTTTATAAGCACCAAGCCAGCATGCTAGAGGATATGCTTAAGTTCATTGAACATAACGATATCACCTTCGTAGACTCACTTAAAAAATATAAAGCGGCCTCTCGATATCACGACAAAGAGAAAAACACTTACCGCGGGCACTGTGAAGAATACGTTAAACAACTTGAGCAGCGACTTAACCGACATGAGTTCATCATGGGCGATAACCCCAGCTTAGTCGACTATGCGATTTTACCCTTTATCAGGCAATTCTCTCGTGTTGAACGGCAATGGTATCTACAAGCGCCTTACCCCGCTCTACAGCGATGGTTAACAGCCCAATACCAACAAGCTGTTTTTACAAAAGCAATGGTCAAGCACGAACCTTGGACAGAAAATCAAGCAACCGTTGTATTCGGTAAAGTTTAAATTTCGCAAACCTCATCAGCGCATTCATATACCTCAACGGTAATATGAGAAAGTTGCTGAAAGCCCGCTAATAGATCTTTATAGTGTTCTGTCGGCTTCGGGTCATGTGTGACCAAAGAAATAATTGCGGCATAATGATTTGCACTGACTTTCCAGATATGAATATCTGAAACACGGTTATCGGCGTCTTTTTCAATGCTGTCTTTAATGGCAAGCCTATATTTCTCATCAACACTGCCATCCAGTAAAATAGGGCTCGTCTGCTTTAATAAGCCATAAGACCAGCGAGTAATAATTACTGCCCCTACTATACCCATCATTGGATCAAGCCAATTAAGACCAAAATACTTGCCAGATAGCAATGCTACAATAGCGAGTAATGATGTTAATGCATCGGCGAGAACATGCATATAAGCCGCTTCTAAATTGTGGTCATGACCATGGTCATGAGCGTGGCCATGATGATGGTCTTCTTTAAGTAAAAAAGCACTAATAAAATTTACCAGAAGGCCAATAACTGCCACACCAATCGCCGCATTAAATTGTATCACTTGAGGATCAATCAAGCGTTGGATAGAGTCAATCACCATCACAAATGCTACAACAGCCAAGGCAACGGCACTGGCAAAACCACCTAGCACACCGACTTTACCAGTACCAAACGTGTAAGCCTTATTTTTTGCATGCCTACGTGCATAACGATAGGCATATATAGTGATTAAAAAGGCTGCTACGTGAGTGGCCATATGCCAGCCATCAGCTAACAACGCCATTGAGCCAAACACAGTACCAGCCACTATTTCTGCGACCATGGTAATAGCGGTCAATATCAACACATATTGTGTGCGCCGTTCTCCACGTTCATTTTTCAACGAGAAATCATGACTGTGTTTTAAATGATCTAACGTGCGTTCGTGCATACAGTCCCTCATATTTTTGACTTAATCAATGGCGTATTAAAACAAAAATCAATGCCAGCCTTAAACCATTAAGACTAGCACCGACCTTCTCATATTTTAAACGTCCTATGTTTTTCAAACCATGACTATTTGTTCCGGCACAACCCGATTAGGTGATGTAACACACAAATCCTATGAAAACACTGCTCCCTTACTCAACCACTGTAACCGACTGCCTTAATTGCTTAGCGGCTGTGACCATATTGCGTAACGCTTGTTGCACTTCTGGCCAAGCACGTGTTTTTAAGCCACAATCTGGGTTCACCCACAGTCTCTCCAATGGAATCCGCCTTGCTGCCTGCTGCATTAAATATTCTATCTGCTCAATTTTTGGAACATTTGGCGAGTGGATATCATACACTCCAGGACCAATTTCATTTGGGTATTGAAACTGTTCAAAAGCATCTAATAATTTCATGTCTGATCGTGAGGTTTCAATGGTAATCACATCAGCATCCATGTCACTGACAGAACTCATAATGTCATTAAAGTTTGAATAACACATGTGAGTATGAATCTGTGTCTCATTTTTCACCCCTGAGGTGGTAATACAAAAAGCCTCAATAGCCCTGTTTAAGTATTCTGACCATTGTTTTTTTCGCAATGGTAAGCCTTCTCTTAAAGCCGCTTCATCTATTTGAATAATGCGAATACCTGCTTTTTCTAGATCCAGTACCTCATCTCTTATTGCTAAGGCTATTTGTTGGCATGTAGTCGCACGGTCTTGATCATCTCTAACAAACGACCAATTCAAAATGGTCACCGGCCCAGTCAACATGCCTTTAACCGGCTTATCGGTTAACGATTGTGCATAGCTAGCCCAATTCACAGTCATTGCTTGAGGTCTAGACACATCCCCATAAATAATCGGCGGTTTAACACAACGCGAGCCATATGATTGCACCCAACCGTTTTGTGTAAAGGCAAAACCCTGTAGTTGTTCGCCAAAATACTCCACCATGTCGTTTCTTTCTGGCTCACCATGCACCAACACATCCAAGCCTAGCGCTTCTTGCTTGGCAATGACATCAGCAATCTCTTGTTGCATGACTGATTGGTAGTCTGCCTGAGAAAGCTCACCTTGTTTGTAACGTCGCCTGTTTGATCTAATATCGGTGGTTTGTGGAAACGAGCCAATGGTCGTCGTTGGGAAATTAGGCAGGCGCAAATGCTGCTGTTGAAGTTTAATCCGCTCGTTAAAATCTAAGCCTCGCTTTAAGCTTAAGCTTTTCACATTCTCTAAACATCGCTGAACGTCTTTATTATGCACCAGCGAAGAATTTTCTCTATTGCTAATGGCTTCCCTATTACGTGAAAACTCATCGCTTGATAAACAGTTATTATCTAACACCGCGGCTTTTACCAACCGTAACTCGGTAAGTTTTTCTGTGGCAAAAGATAACCAAGATTTAATATCATCCGATAATGACGTTTCAAACGCCAAATTAACAGGCACATGCAGTAAAGAGCAAGAAGGTGCCAGCCATAACTCGCCAGCCCAATGTTGTTGAATAGCTTGTGTCACGCTGACTGTCGCGCCCAAATTGTTTTTCCAAACATTTCGGCCATCAATAATACCGACTGACAACACCTTATAACTGGGCAACCAGTCAATCAGTTGTTGGACTTGTTCGGGGCTTCTAATCGCATCGATGTGCAGCCCTGCCACGGGCAAATCGCAAACAAGCTTTAAATTGTCAGCTAACTCGCCAAAGTAGCTTGCCACCAATAACTTTAGATCGCCTCGTTGTAATTTATGGTAGGCCTGTTCAAAGGCTAACTTCCATTGATCAGGCAAATCGAGGACTAAAATAGGCTCATCAATTTGTACCCATTCGACACCCAGATCAGATAAACGATTTAATATCTCACCATAAGCTGCCAGCAGTTGATCGAGCACGTTTAACTTATCGAACGCCTCGCCCTCTGCCTTGCCAAGCCAAAGAAAACTCAGCGGGCCTAAAATAACGGGTTTAACACGATGGCCTAATTGAAGCGCTTCATTTACCTCATCAAACAACTTTTCAGTGGATAGCTTAAACGACTGCTCGGGCTGAAATTCGGGCACGATATAGTGATAATTCGTATCAAACCATTTAGTCATTTCGCAAGCGCTAACATCACCACCATCAACAGAACGGCCACGCGCCATCCGAAAGTACGTGTCAATATCCACTGCACCACCATCATGCTTAAATCGTTCAGGTATACAGCCTAGTAAGGCGCTCATATCTAGCACATGGTCATACCACGAAAAATCACCCACGGGTATAAGGTCTAAGCCCGAGTCAGCTTGAGTTTGCCAGTTGTTCTTTCTTAATTGTTGGCCATTATTAAACAAATCTTGCGAATCTATCTCTCCTTGCCAATACGACTCTAATGATTTTTTTAACTCTCTTTGCGCGCCAATACGTGGAAAACCTAAATTATGTGTACGAATCATCTTTAACCTCATTATTTTTATGTTGCGAGAAGTATCCAGCAAGCATAGAATTGAATCAATCTCATAATTTTCACCATTAAGTTGAAATAAATTCACCATGATCTTAGAAATTCGACACCTCAGGGCCATTTACACCATTGCCCGCAGTAAAAACCTTAATCAAGCCGCACAAAAGCTTCATCTGACACCATCGGCCTTATCACACCAAATAAAAACAATTGAGAACCACTTTGAAACGACGCTGTTTTTCCGCCAACACAAGCCCCTCGGGCTTACTGATGCGGGGCAACGCTTATTAGATCTAGCTGAGCGAGTATTACCGTTGGTTGAAAACACCGAGCATGAGCTTAAACAAATTGCTAATGGCAAAGCAGGAAGGCTTTTTATTACCATTGAATGTCATGCCTGTTTTGAATGGTTATTACCAACCTTAGAGCAATACCGCAAGCAATGGCCAGACATCCATATTGATATCAAACTCGGTATGAGTTTTAATCCGCTACCGGCGCTGAGTCGTGGTGAAATTGACTTGGTTATTAGTACCGACCCAGTTGATAAACCAGGTCTTTCATTCTTAACGCTGTTTCCGTATCAAGCCTTGTTAGTGATGAATGATCAGCATCCATTGAAAGATAAAGCCTTCATTAACGCAGAAGACTTAGCCGAGCAAACGCTTATTACCTACCCAGTTGAGCGTAGTCGCCTTGATGTATTTAGACACTACCTAGACCCTGCCAATGTAGAACCCGCGCAAGTTCGTCAGGTTGAGTTAACCACAATGATGATGCAATTAATTGCCGTTGGCCAAGGGGTGGCTGCCCTACCCGACTGGTTATTGGATGCGCCAACAACAGCACAGTCATTAATTGGAAAACCACTGGGCGCTAAGGGCATGCATGGGATGTTACATGCTGCTTGCCGTGACCAAGATATTGAAACACCTTACATTAGTGCCTTTATTGAATTAGCACGGGGGTTCAAAAATAAAAAATAACAAGCACTTGTAAATACATTAATTTTACATTATCTTGTTAGCCAATAAATAGTTAAGCACTATATATAGTATTTGAGGGGAATCTGGTTAGAATCCAGAACTGTCGCGCAACGGTGTTGTGAATCTTATATTCACTCAGTCCGATTACCTCTATTTTTTGCCAAGCCTCGCGTTAAGGATTGTAATCAGTGATGTATCAGCCCCGTATTGATATCACTTTTTCCCATTGTTGCCTCGAGGTTTGCCTAATAATCAACCTGAGGATTTAACAATGAACGATCTTTCTGTCGCTTTAACAACAGATCATCCAGCAGCTGCGCAAGCTGTCAACTATCAAGTTATTCGCCGCAACGGGCAACTAACCCAATTCGATGTTAATAAAATTTATATTGCCATCAGTAAAGCCTTATTGGCGGTAGAAGGTGAACATACACAACAATCTAGTCATATTCACGATCTTGCCACTCAACTAAGCAGCCAAGTACAACAGGCTATTGTTAGGCATCTATCGATAAGTGACACCATTCATATCGAAAGCATACAAGACCAAGTGGAATTAGCACTGATGCGCGCCGATTTGCATAAGGTAGCCCGTGCCTATGTTTTGTATCGTGAACAACGATCCGCTGAACGCTCTGCCGAAGAAACAGCTGAACAATCCAGCTGGCAAATTAGCATCCAGCAAGTTGACCAGTCCCTCCAGCCATTTAACGAAGAATCGCTGAGCGACTTAATATCAGAGTGCGCCGAAGGGCTTAATGATATTTCAGTCGAACGAGTAATCAACGAAATTAAAAATAACCTTTTTGATGAAATGCCCGAGTCCGCCTTCCAACAAGCCATTGTTATGGGTGCCAGAGGCTTGATTGACACAGACCCCGACTATAGCCAATTGGCAGCAAGGTTGCTGCTTAATAATTTACGCACCGAGGCATTAAGTTTTACTCACCAACAAACCACCAGCCGAAGCCAAGCGGAGATGCTCACCCACTATCCTGAGTATTTCAAAGCGTATATCAACAAAGCCGTTTCATTAAACTTATTAGATGAAGAATTATCAAGATTCGACCTAGATAAGCTAGCCGAAGCGCTACAAAGTGAGCGTGATTTTAATTTTAGTTACCTTGGTTTACAAACACTCTACGACCGTTATTTCATTCACACAAAAGACACCCGTTTTGAGTTACCACAAGCCTTTTTTATGCGCGTGGCAATGGGCTTAGCAATTAATGAGGTTGAGCGAGAAGAACGAGCGATTGAGTTTTATCAATTACTCTCATCTTTTGACTTTATGAGTTCGACACCAACCTTATTCAATGCGGGAACACCAAGGCCACAACTGTCCAGCTGCTACCTCACCACCGTTAACGATGATTTGGCCGATATTTACTCTTCTTTCAGAGATAACGCCTTACTCTCTAAATATGCCGGTGGGCTAGGCAATGATTGGACGCAAGTTCGTGCCTTAGGCGCTGAGATCAAAGGAACCAATGGCCAATCTCAAGGAGTGATTCCCTTTTTAAAAGTCGCCAATGACACCGCGGTTGCGGTTAATCAAGGTGGCAAACGTAAAGGGGCTGTTTGTGCCTACCTTGAAACATGGCATATTGATATTGAAGCCTTTTTAGAGCTTCGAAAAAACACCGGTGATGAGCGCCGCCGCACCCACGATATGAACACCGCTAACTGGATCCCTGATCTATTTATGCAACGCGTTATCGAACAAGATGATTGGACTCTTTTTTCACCCGACGAAGTGCCCCACCTTCATGCCTTAACTGGTGAAGCCTTTAAAAAGGCGTACCAGCTGTGCGAGCAGAAAGCTCAGCAAGGCGAGATAAAATTACATAAAACCATCAAAGCAGTAGATCTTTGGCGAAAAATGCTGGGCATGTTATTTGAAACCGGTCACCCTTGGATTACCTTTAAAGACCCTTGTAACATTCGCTATACCAATCAGCATGTCGGTGTTGTTAACAGCTCGAATCTTTGTACCGAAATCACCTTACATACCAGTGAGCAAGAAATTGCTGTTTGCAATTTGGGTTCTATCAATCTACCCGCCCATCTACAGGGTAACGAACTGGATCTTGTACATTTAGAAAAAACAATTACCACCGCCATGCGAATGCTCGATAACGTGATTGATTACAATTATTACAGTGTCCCGCAAGCGCGCAACTCAAACTTAAAGCATCGCCCAGTTGGCCTGGGCATAATGGGCTTTCAAGACAGTTTACAACAATTAAAAATACCCTACAGCAGTGAACAAGCGGTTGAGTTTGCTGATAAATCAATGGAGTTAATCAGCTATTACGCCATTAGCGCCTCCTGTAAGTTAGCCGCTGAACGGGGTTCCTACCCTAGTTTCAAAGGCTCTTTATGGAGCAAAGGCATTTTACCGATTGACTCATTAAAAACGCTGGCTGAGCTGCGTGGCCAGTATTTACAAGTTGACCAAAGTCAAACCCTAGACTGGGACAGCTTACGCCAGCAAGTAATGAACACAGGTATGCGAAATAGTAACTGTTTGGCGATTGCACCAACGGCCACGATCTCAAATATTTGCGGCGTTTCGCAATCTATCGAGCCAACCTATCAAAACATGTTTGTTAAATCTAATCTGTCTGGTGAGTTTACTGTTATCAATACTCATTTGGTGGCTGATCTCAAAGAGCTTGGCCTGTGGGATGAGGTCATGATTAATGACTTAAAGTACTACGACGGTTCTGTGCAACACATTGAACGTGTACCTGAAGCACTTAAAGCCCTTTATGCAACAGCATTTGAAATAGATTCGCGCTGGCTCATTGAAGCGGCTGGGCGGCGACAAAAATGGCTTGATCAATCACAAAGTCTCAACCTTTATATGGCTGAAGCATCAGGCCAAAAACTCGATAGTCTCTACATGCTCGCTTGGGCAAGAGGCCTAAAGTGTACCTATTATTTGCGCTCCATAGGGGCGACCCATATGGAACAAAATGATAATCATAACGACGCGACGTCCGAACAAGCACCGCAGGTCTGCTCTATCTTAGACCCTGATTGTGATGCCTGCCAGTAGGCCATCACCTAACATGTAAATTAAGAGGAATTATGATGCTAAATTGGAATGATCCATTTGCGAAAAACTCAAGCAAAGAAAACACATCAAGCAACAAACCCACTGTCAACCAAGCGCAAGCTGCTACGTCTTCACGGCCAGCTAACTCGCCAATTAACCCAGAAGATAAACGGGTAATTAATGGCATGGCTGACATTAACCAACTGGCCCCCTTTAAATATCACTGGGCATGGAATTACTTTATCAATGCGAATAAAAATCATTGGACACCGTTAGATGTCAATATGACTCAAGATATTCATGATTATCAACATAAACTAACGCCCGAAGAGCGCCATGTTTATGAAAATGTTTTAGCTTACCTGACCACCTCGGACATTCTCGCCATGAGAAATATCGGATTGGCGGTGATGGAAAAGATGAGTGCGCCCGAGCTACAAATTTATCAGGCTCGACAAGTGTATGAAGAAGCTATGCACACATGGACCTACCAACATTGCATAGAAACCATTGGGCTTGACCAATCGGAGATTTACAACCGCTATCGCGTTGTGCCGCAAATACATCATAAAATTCAATTGTGTAATCAACGGCTGGGCTCAATTATGCGCCCCGACATTGATTTAACGAATAAAGATGAACTGCAAAACTTTGTCATGGCGTATTTCTTTTTTGCTGCCATTTTTGAAGGAACTTGGTTTTATAACGGCTTTAGCCCCATTTTTGCCTTACAACGGCGTGGTTTAATGAAGGGAACTGCCGAGCAACTTCAATATATTATGCGCGATGAAGTCATGCACTGCTCTTTTGGTCTGCGCGTTATCAAACAAATTTTAATTGAAGAAAATATCCAGTTAGACCCACAGGCAGTACAAGCACTTTGGGAGGAAGCTGAAGCCGCCGAGCTTGACTATGCCAACTACCTGCTAGAGAAGCCCATTTTAGGCTACAACAAAGCTGACCATATTGAGCAGTTTCGCTTTATTGCCAACCGACGCTCACGCACCTTGGCATTAAAAGAGCCCTTTCCAGGCGCAAAAAACACCCTAGCATGGTTAGATGAGCAAGCTAATTTGCGTAAAGAAAAAAACTTCTTTGAAACACGCGTGACCGAATATCAAACTGGTGGTGCATTAAATTGGTAAATTAAAAATCGTCTTATAAAGGTGTTATCAATAAAAGGTTTGCCGACAATGATAGTTGCGGCAAACCTTCACCCTTAGATAAAAACACACTTGATTGATGCTTTTTATAAACTATGGAGCTGTTTTCTTTTTAGACAAGCCGGCTGTCAATACTTGGCGCATAGCATCTTCTACAGACATATCGATGAGCTGAATATTCTCTTTTGATATATACACAGTAAACCCGCCTATTTGGTAGCTCATGGGTAGATAGACGGCCACTTTATCATCAGGCATATCAACACCAGGAAGCTCACCTGCCTCACTGACCATAAACCCGATTAATTGCATATTATTAATGCTAACCATCACCACTTTTTTAAGCTCTTTTTGCTCGCCTGATGGTGAAAAATAGTGCATAAAGTCGCGAAGTGCGCCATACACTGACTTTATCAATGGAATTCTTTCTAACAGTTTCTCACCAAGTCCAAATACCCACTTAAAGATCCAAGCATTAACCAATAAACCGACACAAAACAAAAAGCAAATACCGACTAACAAACCGATGCCAGGCACGTAATATTGCTCGGGGATAATGAACATAATTAAAGGACTCACCGTTTTTTCTATTGTCGTCACCAGCCAATAAAAAAAGTACAGAGTGAACAGTGCAGGAAAAACAGCAACACTGCCTTTCAGTAATATCGTCCATAATTTTTTCATAATTAAATTTTCAGTCAGCGATTGTCGAGTAAACTTGTTGGTCTTTAAGGTAATCAACATTATGTAGTAATTTTTCACTCATGCATACAAACACCATTCGTAACAAAAACCTGAACTTTATGGTTTTCTTTTCACTCGTTTTAGTTCTTGCAGCCTGTGAAAAAGACAATAGAACGGCCCCAAGGGTTATCGGCAAACATCAAACCTTCGATTACCACAGCGACATTAAACCTATTCTTGAAAAGAAATGTATTGCTTGTCATGCTTGTTATGACGCTCCTTGTCAACTAAAAATGCAGTCACCTGATGGCCTTGAGCGTGGAGCAACAAAGCAATCGGTGTACGATGCTACCCGTTTAAATGATGCTAGCCCTACTCGATTATCAATCGATGCTCAAAGTGCAAAAGAATGGCGAGAAAAAGGCTTTTTTTCTGTGTTAGAAAAACGTCTACAACACGGGGGAGAGAATAATAATCAGTCCTTGTTTAAAAACATGATTGATTTAGCCTTACAAAACCCGCTAACACCTAATCAGCCGATCCCAAAAAATATTCAACTTGGCTTAAAACGAGAGAATACCTGCCCTGCTCCCGGTGAGTTTTCTGACTACGCAAAAAACAACCCACATGGAGGAATGCCGCTAGCTGTTGCCGGTCTAAATGAAAGCGAGGCACAGACCTTAAGCACTTGGCTTAGTGAGGGCGCTAAAATCGTCACAAAGAACATCGATATTTCACCAGAACATCAGGCAATGATTGTCCAGTGGGAAACTTGGTTAAACAGTAACGATAAACGTACAGCATTGGTAGCACGCTATTTATATGAACACCTTTTCTTAGGCCATTTATATTTCGATCAAGTCAACCAATCTGCCGGTAACTCACCCAACGCAGGCATACAGTTTTATTCACTGGTGAGATCTTATACTCCCAGCGGTCAAAAAATTATGCCTGTTAATACAGCAAGGCCGTTTGACGATGTAAATCAGGCTTTTTATTATCGTTTAAAAGCTATTGAAGAAACCATTGTGCATAAAACCCATATTCCATATAGGTTTGATCAACAACGCTTAAAACACTTTAAACAATTATTCATGACTCCTGGGTGGTCTGTCGACAAACTTCCCGGCTATTCTTATTTAGAAAGGTCAAACCCTTTTATCACTTATCAGGCTATTCCAGCAAAAGCCCGTTACCGTTTTCTACTAGATAACGCCGAATTTTTTATACGCAACTTTATTCGCGGCCCAGTCTGCCGAGGGCAAATAGCAACCAATGTTATCCGTGACCAATTTTGGGTTATGTTTGAAAACCCAAAACATGAGGTCTACACCAATAACCCTGATTACCAACATGCAATGAATCCTTACTTAGGGCTGCCAGGTGAAAAAACATCCTTACTGGATTTTGGTAGCCAATGGATGAAATATGAGACCAAACGAAACCAATATATAGGTCAGCGTCAACTCACCTATCAAAAAACATTTCCACAAGGTGCAACCAAGGAACATATATGGAATGGGGAACAGGTCAATGACAATGCTTTCCTTACCGTGTTTCGCCACCACGATAACGCTTCTGTTACAAAGGGATGGAAGGGAGAATTACCATTAACCACGTGGCTAATGGATTACCCCTTACTCGAAAGAACCTATTATGAATTAGTAGTCAGTTTTAATGTGTTTGGTAGCGCTTCTCATCAAACACAAACTCGGCTCTATTTTGATTTAATTCGTAATAGTTCAGAAGTTAATTTCTTGCGCTTAATGCCTGCTGATTACCGAGAACCACTGTATAAAAAATGGTACCCAACCTTCGCCAATATTAAAACCGAGTTTACCTATCATGATATAGATATAGATTCGCCGGTAGCCATTAACTACGAGACAAAAGAGCCTTACTCAGAATTACTTACGTCACAACTAAATGACTACCCAGCATTAAGCAAAGCAAAAGATAGTATTAACCGCTGTGATGCTGAATGTCATGAAGCAGCCAGCCTTAAAAAAGAAACGTTCGAACATCAAGGTACTCAAATAAACCAGTTACTCTCTAAGCTTGCCAGCACCCCTGCTTCGCAATTAAAGGCAATCAACTGGTTACCAGAAATCAGCTTTATTAAAATTGAACAGCTAGACGGTCAGTTTTTGTCTTACAGCATGTTAAAAAACCGTCGTCACAGTAGTGTCTCCTTTATTTTAGGTGAATCTTTAAGGCACCAAGATCAGCAAGATACCTTAGCTATTTTCCCTGAATTAATTGGCAGCTACCCTAACCTAATGTTTGTTATTAGCATCAAAGAGCTAAATGATTTTGTTTTTGCCTTATCTCAAGCAGACACCCCTGAGGCATTTGATGCCGTGATTAATAAATGGGGTATTCGACGCATGAATCCAAATTTCTGGAACGTTTTGCATGATTTCACCACATCACTTAATACTAAGCGGCCATTAGAATCAGGAATATATGACATAAATCGTTATGGGCGATGGTAGGTATGATGAATGCCAACCTAAAAATAGCCTGACACCCTATTTACCTGAAAAATAAACACATGTCATTGTTTTTAAAGAGCACCCAAGCTCACTATCTGCATACCGACAAGCTTCTTAGCCAAAGATAGAAAACTTTAATCTGCTTTAAAGTTTTTCATTTCAAGCCTTGTTATGGTTTAAACCGTAAGTCGAAAAGCACAATATTTTGTGTGTTAGTTTAACTATTAATGGAGTAACAAATGAATACCGATATTTTAAAAGGCAAATGGAAGCAACTCAAAGGTAAGGCGCAACAGCAATGGGGTGAATTAACTGATAAAGACGTAGATATTATTGAAGGCAATACTGAAATACTATCTGGAAAATTGCAAGAACGTTATGGTATTGAAAAAGATGAAGCAGATAGACAAGTTCAGGCCTGGTTTAAGAAATACAACTAACTAATCTAAAGGGTTAAGGTTTCTAGCAACTGATCCTTAAAGCTACTCATTAAAGTTTACTTAAAAAAGGAAGCTAATATGTTTAATTGGGCTGTCATATTCTTGATTATAGCTATAGTAGCGGGCGTACTAGGACTTAGCGGTATTGCAGGCACTGCCAGCAATATAGCTTGGATATTATTCGTCGTTGGCATTGTTTTAGCCATTATTTTTATGATTACCGGGCGTAAACCAAAGATATAAATACCTTGGCTAATCATACAATTCGTGAGCCTAAAGGCTAATGAATAAAACTTAGGTGTCACAAAAATCCTAATTTTTGTTAGTATCTTTAGTGCACTACCATTATGAAATAAAAAATATAGGGAGTACGATGAAATTACTACATATGTTTACCATTATTATCACACTTGCATTTGCTATCACGGTGTCAGGTTGTGAGCCAGACGGCCCTGCTGAAAATGCTGGTGAAAAAATCGACAACATGACAGAAGATGCTGCTGAAAGCATCGAAAATGCTGGAGAGAAACTACAAGAGAAAGTTAATTAAAACTGATTTACTCTATCAATAGATAGTGTATTAACCCCACAGTTTTAATTGTTTTTATTTCCAAATACTCTTTAGTATTGGTCTAATCGTTAGGCTTGCTACGGTAAGCCTAACGATCTAGACACACTAAGTACTTATTATTTCCACTTTTAAGTCGCTCAGCTTATTCTAGCGCCGCAGTAATAAACCTCTTTTTTGCGTTATAAGCCATCGCTTCATAAAGCGCGTCATTATTGTCAGCTAACGCACTTGTTCCATTATCCTTTCCCACACCTTCTTAAAAGACTTTAACCGGCATACTGATGAAAGGTGTAATATGATCAAGGCTTATCGTTTATGTCATTGGTTCTTAACATCATTGATATCATTAAACGTTAAACAACACCTCACTCAAAAACAAGCAGGCCATCATGAGTTGTTTAGTTTCACGACTACGTTACTACCTAGACATCAGTGAAGATGATGAAAAGCTAGTTTTAGAACTTGAAAAACAAGAGGTTAATTACAAAGCACGTAGAACGCTTAATTTACAACAACAAAAAAACAATTTGTTTATATTAAAGCGTGGCTGGCTCTATCGTTATGCTGACTTACAGGACGGCAGACGACAGGTATTACGTGTTCATTACCCTGGTGATATTATCGGGCTTACTGATATTGCCATGTGCGAAACATTCGGTGACCTTGCAACTGCCACAGACGTTACCTTGTGCCCTTTTCAAAAAAAGCACCTTGATAAGGTCTTTATCCAGTCCCCAAGGTTAACGGCACTCATTTTTAGCTTAGGCATGTTAGAAGAAGCTATTTTACTAGACAGAATAACCATGATAGCCAGGAACAACGCCGTCAACCGCGTGGCAAACTACATGCTTGAGCTATACTCAAGACAAAAAATCCATACCAATAACACGGTATTTACAACCTTCAATATGCCGTTAACTCAAGATGTTATTGCAGACGCATTAGGCTTAACAAATGTCAGTGTCAGCAATGCATTTGCGCAATTAAAACAAGAAAATAAAATCCTTAACCATCGAAAAAGAATAACTATCTTAGATCCGGACAAGCTCAAGAAGGACCTGAATTTTATCGATCGTTTTTTTGAAATTGACACCAGCTGGTTTCCAAACGCATAAAGGGCAGGAAATATAGTGTAATAAGGTTAAGTTAGCAGTGTAGATTCTTTTGTATTCAACGACACATTAATCACATCGTATAACTCTTTAATATCTTCCTTATCTTTTAGAGCAATGACATCATCGGTATTAACTGAGGAGATGGCTTCAGCTTGAACCTTCAACGCCTCCATATGCTCTTTGGTTTGAGATTGTAGAATTAACTTATTCAACATTTGTAATAAACAGATTACAACCGCAATGTCATTTTTACCATGCTGACGAATTTGGTCGAATGAAGAAGTGGTTCCACTAATTAGGACAACCTGCTTAGGAGTTATTTTCCCAGTTAATCATGCCGCGATTAACGGCATGATGGTTTCATAATATACCTGATCGGGTGTTGCCTTTAAAGTTTGGTGTTTGCGTTGTTGATTGTAGTAATTTACCCATTTTCCTAATGATGATCTGGCATGCGTCATCGACTCATATGCATTGAGATACACATCTTCATATTTCACGCTACGCCATAAACGTTCAACAAACACATTATCGCGCCAAGCGCCTTTACCATCCATACTGATTCTAATTTGGTGGTGTTTTAACACCTGTGTAAATTCACCACTGGTGTACTGGCTGCCTTGATCTGAATTAAAGATATCAGGGCAACCATAGTGGTGAATGGCTTCTTCAAGGGCATCTATACAAAAACTCACGTCCATACTGTTTGATAGTCGCCAGCTTAATACCTTTCGGCTGTGCCAGTCCATGATCACTGTGAGGTAGCTAAACCCTTTATCCATCGGAATGTAGGTGATGTCCGTTGCCCAAACTTGATTAGGTTGGTTAATACTCATGTTTCTGAGCAAGTATGGGTAGACTTTATGGTCAGGGTTACGTTTAGTGGTTCGTGGTTTTGGATAAACTGCTTGAATACCCATTAACTGCATCAAACGAATAACACGGTTACGCCCAATACGATCACCACCTTCTTTTAGGGTGTCGGTAAGCCTTCGTGAGCCTAAAAATGGTTTATCCAGATGAAGCTTATCAATTTTCCTCATCGTCGCCTGATCATCGTCTGAGATGGGCTTTGCACGGTAATACGTACTTGATCGATGAATATTGAGTAGTTGGCATTGCCGGGTACGTGACAACACGGAGTTTGGATTAATCATGACCTTTCTGTGCGCCCGGTCTAATGATCGAGCGCTTTGGACAAAAAATCATTCTCCATTGTCAACTGGCCTATCTTAGCCTGTAGACTTTGTATTTCAGCTTCTCTATCTGGCGCTAAACCTTTACCTGAAGCAAAGACTTCACTGCTTTGTGTTAATAGTAGTTTCTTCCACTTAACAATTAAGTTGCTATTAATCCCGTACCGCTGGGATAATTCAGACAGTGTTTGGTCGCCTTTTAATGCGGCTAATGCTACTTTTGATTTAAATTCTGGTGAATGGTTACGTCTTTTTCTGCTCATCTTCTGTGTCCTCTATTTAAATAATAATACAGAAAATAACTCCTTAACTAACGGCTTTTACTGTCCTAATGAGCGGAACCGCTTCATATTTCATCACGAAGTAATATTGAGTTTACTTATTAGTAATACGTTATCTTTGGGCCGTTGAAGCTTATACCCCGTACCCTAGTGATGTGGGTTAGATCATAAGGCGCGACTAAGAAACCAAGAGCTTAGAGTTGTTACCACGAACGAAAACGTGCTGGGGTTTATCCATTACAACACAACGAAGTAATTACGCCATGATAAAGCCCTTTTAATCACAACGTCTGGACTTAAACTAGCCCCCTTTTAAAATCAATCGAGTCTGACCCCATTGATTTCGACTTACCTAAATATGGCTTTAGAAAACGGGCAACTTGCTCTTCACAAAGGCCAACGCCTACTTCAATACCATTTTGTTTGAGAATTGAAATACCTTTACCACTATTACGCTCGTCTGGGTCAACTAATGCGACAACAACATGCTTTATACCCGACTTCACCAACGTATCTGCACAAGCAGGAGTTCGACCAACAAAAGAGCAAGGCTCTAAGGTCACATAAGCTGTAACACCATCCATTGAACCTTTGTACGCACTTAGTGCTTCGACTTCAGCGTGGTTTCCACCAATGACTTGTGTAAAACCTTCAGATACGACGAGGTTATCTTTGACTAAGACGCAGCCAACCGGCGGGTTTGGAACACAATCAGGTAATGCTTTCCTAGATACTTCCAACGCTCTAAGCATATATTTTTCTGACATTTTTCCGTATTCCTCATTCGGGCATATAACGCCCTGCATAACGGGCCGGTTTGGAGCGCAGCGGAAAACCGGTCCCGTTGATGCGCTGGTTAAATCATTTTCGGCGCCGGTTCTTTCGCCTTGCGCCCTTTTGACTGTTTCTTTTCTTTTTTCGTTCTTTTTCTTTTTGTCGCTTTGCGCCGTCATCAGTGATTTTTCTTTTTACCGGATATTGGTAGTGCCTCTCGCTTTTCTCTATTACATTACTTTCTTTAAACAGCCCAAGTTTTTCACGCACGTCTCGCGCTTCCGCGTAGTCACCTTCAGACCAAGTATCTGTATCAATGTATATCATATCTTCACTACCGCCATTTGAACCGGGGGGATCGGTGGCGACTCCAGCCACGACTCTCCGTTCAGGCTTTAGCAGCTTTGCGGACTGACAGTATGCGATTAAAAGTCCAGCTCGAAATTCTCGATATTCCTGGTAGGACTCGAAATGTCCGGAAACAGGTAGTACTAGCCAGACATACATGGTCTCAGGATTGGTTGGGGATAGCAGGAGACGGACGCCCCTCTCGTTTGGATTTAAAGACCTAATTTTTTCGTGTATCGAATCTGCTAAAATTCGACGTCCAACTCTCGACTCGGAAGCAAACTCCCTAATGCCAAGGGTAACCGAGTCGAAGTCTTCAGCGTTACTGAAGTGCCACGTATTGTTTTTCGCATGCTTACCGAAATACTCAATGAATCCGTCAATAAAGTAAGAAGAGGCGTCAAGCTCTTTGCCTTTCTTATATTGAGGTAAATCCTTTATCTCGTCATAGACGCCCTCATTCACAACAATGAGGTCCTCGTCGTTAACATAGAAACCGGGGTCACGATCCTTGTTCGATTGCGATAAATAAAACCCTAGAAGATCCTCTTCACCTGCCGAAATACCTAAACGGCCCGACGAAACTAATGTCTCCTTATCAGATAGATAACTAGTAAAATCGTAAACTGTATCAAGCTCTCGCATCAAAGTATCTAGTGCTAAATCGTCTAGCACATGAACGAAGCCTTTCTCAGGATTTACCGACCCCACTTGGAAAGGAGTTCTCTCCATTTCCTTACCAACTATTGCCGGGTTGAGCATCAATGACCCTGATCCCGAAGCATGTTTTCTAAATCTTTCTACTGCGTTTCTTGAGACCAATATTCGATGAATTCTTATTTGGTCGTCGGAAGGCAATGCAATCGGAAAGGGTTGAGTACATTTACGATCTAAAAAGATTCGATCAGGGTGCTCGCAAATAAACTTTTCGGCACCAAACACTTGTGGAGCGGATTTTAATACTGCCCTTCTTACCCAGCGCCCCCAGTCTACTTCCAAGTTACCGGTATCTTTAAAGGCAATATCTTTGTCAGAGAAAATGATCACGTGTTCTTTGAAAACAACAAGAAGGTCACAAAGTTCTTTACCATCGCCACTGTCGGCTTTCTTCCCTTCGTCTGTGTACAGATTCGGATAACACCAGGGACTTAGGAAGGTATTTTTACCTAGCCAAGCGAGATAACGCTCTGAGGCTGTCACGCCCTGTGCTTCTTCTTGCTCTGCACTCATTGCTTTCCTTCGATTTAACTAGTTATTAAGGGAACTAAAATTTCCCTGTAATTTCTTTACTTATAAGGGCTAAAACTCCTTGTAATACGATAATCAAGACAAAACAGGGCTGTAATTTACGTTATGTCCTATTTCAGCAATCCATCAGAGAATAGGTCAGTTTTTTCCAACCACTATCCAAGCGTTTAATAATAACCAAGGTGTTAATCAGCTTAATTTCAGCCTAGCCACATTTACTATCGCCACAATTCAAACATGTCATACAGCCATCCATTTGGATGGAGGCGGTCACATTACACTTTGTACATAATTGTGAGCCTGCTGGAAATTCGCTAGTGGTTTCATGCTCGGGGGATTTAACCTGTTTTTCTGCTTCAAACTGAGCCCGTTTCTCATCCATGATTTTTTGTTGGTGCTCGCTGATTTCTTCAGTTTTGATCATCCCAATCATTTTTAAATGTGATTCGACTACGTCTCCAATTTCAGCAACGAGCGACGGCATAAACTTACCGCCTTTTTTAAAGTAGCCTCCACTGGGGTCAAATACGGAACGTAGTTCTTCTACTAGGAAGGTGATGTCGCCACCTTTTCTAAACACGGCAGACATAATTCTTGTTAGCGCAACAATCCACTGGAAGTGATCCATGTTTTTAGAGTTGATGAACACCTCAAATGGACGCCGTTGCTCATGATCTGTATCTGGGTTTAATATCAAATCATTAATCGTTATATATAGCGAATGCTCTGATAACGGCGTTTTAATTTTATAGGTTGAACCCAATAACATTTCTGGCCTTTTTAGGCTTTCGTGCATTTGGATGATATTGCTTTTCTCTTCACTCTGAAGAGCGACTTCTTCAACCTTTGGTTCATCGTCTTTTACAACGTCGTAACCGGTGATGGCTTGTGTAATTTTGTGTGTCATTTTTTTCTCCTGTTCGCTGCCGTCAACCTTAAAACTTGCCGTAATAACCTTCTTTTAAGGCATCGTATAAGTTCGCTGCGGTATGTGATTCACCTTCATATTCAACCATCTCGTTACCTTTTACCTCTAACGTCGAGCCGTCTTGAAGCTTAAAACGATATGTTGTGTTTTCTAGGTCTGAGTCTTTTACCAGTACACCTTGAAATACATCTGGATTAAAGCGGAACGTTGTACAGCCCTTTAACCCCTTTTCGTGAGCATAAAGATAGATATCTTTAAAGTCTTCAAAAGGAAATTCTGTCGGCACATTAGCGGTTTTTGAAATAGATGAATCAATCCATTTTTGTGCTGCAGCTTGTATATCCACATGCTGTTTTGGAGTAATGGTTTCTGCCGTTACAAAATAGCTAGGTAGTTTTTCATCTGCCTGCTCTGAATACGGCATGGCTTTTTCATTAATTAATGTGCGGTACGCCAATAATTCAAATGAGAATACATCAACTTTTTCTTTCGCATTACGCCCCTCACGAATAACATTACGTGCATAGTGATGAGCAAAGCTTGGTTCAATGCCATTACTGGCATTATTGGCCAATGATAGAGAAATAGTTCCTGTTGGCGCAATAGAGCTATGGTGAGTAAAGCGCGCACCCGTTTCAGCAAGTTGCTCCACGAGCTCAGGCGCAACAGAGGCTATTTGTTGCATATAACGACTGTACTTTGCATGTAAAACACGGCCTTTTACTGTATCGCCAACCTGATAACCATCGTCCAACATTTCTGGGCGTTTACGCAGCATATCTCCAGTTACTTCAAAGTCCTCATCCATGATGGGTGCAGGCCCTTTTTCTTTAGCCAGTTCTAAACCGGCTTCCCAACCGGTAACCGCTAGTTGCTTACTGACTTCTTCAGTAAATTCAACCGATGCATCTTCACCATAAGGAATACCCATCATTGTTAAGGTTGAACCTAAGCCTAAAAAGCCCATACCATGGCGACGCTTGTGCTCAATTGCTTCACGTTGGCCTTCCAAAGGCAAGCCATTAATCTCTACTACGTTATCCAGCATTCGGGTGAAAATACCGACAGTTTTACGAAACTTTTCCCAGTCGAAAGACGCTTTTGAGGTGAAAGGGTTTAATACAAACTTAGTTAAATTAATGGAGCCTAACAAGCAAGATCCATAGGCCGGTAATGGTTGTTCACCACATGGGTTAGTTGCGCGAATATTTTCGCAAAACCAATTGTTATTCATCTCGTTCACTTTATCGATAAGAATAAACCCAGGTTCAGCATAATCATAAGTAGACGCCATAATAGTTTCCCATAGGCGTTGAGCTTTCACTCGATTATAAATTCGACAGGCAACTAAGCCTACATCATTTACTAGGTAGCCTTTGGTAATAGGCCATTCACGCCATAGCACCTTGTCTTTATCATTTAAATCAATCTCGCCTGACGCCAATTCTTTTTCTGACAAAGGAAACACTAATGGCCAATCGGCATCGTCTTTAACTGCTTGTACAAAGTCGTCTGTAATCAACAACGATAAATTAAACTGACGCAAGCGGCCATCTTCACGCTTTACACGAACAAAGTCGCGCACATCCGGATGAGCAACATCAAAGGTTGCCATTTGTGCACCACGTCGCCCCCCCGCTGATGATACGGTAAAACACATTTTGTCAAAAATATCCATGAACGATAATGGACCCGAGGTATTAGCACCTGCACCGGATACATAGGCACCTTTAGGGCGTAGCGTAGAAAATTCGTAACCAATACCACAACCCGCTTTAAGGGTTAAACCAGCTTCGTGTGTTTTCCTTAAGATATCGTCCATAGAATCAGAAATAGAGCCTGATACAGTACAATTAATAGTCGATGTCGCTGGTTTATAATCACTAGCACCTGCATTGGAAATAATACGCCCTGCTGGAATCGCACCATGTTTTAGAGCCCAGACAAATTGATCATGCCAATATTCTTTCTTATCTGCGTTTTCTTCCACCTCAGCAATTGCTGCTGCAACACGATCATAGGTTTCTTCAATATTGTTATCGACGGGCGAGCCATCCTGTTTTTTTAAACAGTATTTTTTATCCCAGATATCTAACGAGGCCGATTGGAACTCAATCTCAGCGTGATTTTCTTTAATAACTTTCAAGTTGACTGTGCTCATATTTCCCCTATCTATCTTAATGTAATGTTTTCGGGATGCGCTCCCTATTCCCTGTAGAGATAGATTATAAGAAAGCCCATAGAAACACAAGATAGTGTGTAAATAATTTTAATATTAACTATATATTGTATTCCAAACAAAATGAATTAACTGTAAAAATATTTTTATATATCAACCTGTTAGGCCCTATTTACAAATATTGCCTTAAAAAATGAAGGCATTAAAGCGCCCATACTTAATCGGCAGGCACAAAAAAACCCTCCAAAAGGAGGGTTTCATGTATGGCGCGCCTGGAGCGATTCGAACGCCCGACCGCTCGGTTCGTAGCCGAGTACTCTATCCAGCTGAGCTACAGGCGCTTTGAGGTGGCTATTGTATTCGGACTGAACTAAAGGTCAAGCAAAAATCACTAAAGAAAGTTAATTTCTTAAATTAATTAAAGCAGCTCCATAAAAAAACATTAACGTTTAATGAAAAATAAAACAAAGCCGTCAATCATTTATCCCAGCAGAATACTCAATAATAAAGCTCAGGAACCGCAGCCTCATTATTGCTTATACGTCAGATGGGGTTATCGCTGTTCCCTGACGGTCTAAAACACCAAGATCCAATACAGGGGAAGCGTCAATATCTTGTGCATCCATCATCTGAGCAACACGCTGCAAAGAAGAGATAATCATCGTTTGCTCCCATTCATGCAAATGATCAAACTGGCGCGCAAACTGTTCTTGCAGGGGAATTGGGGAGTCTTTTAAAATCTCAATAGCTTGCTCTGTAAGGTAGGCATGCGCTTTTCGCTTATCTGCTTTAGAGCGTTCACGATACACCAGCTGACGCTTTTCCAGTCGATCTAAAATCGTCGTCACCGTTGCTTGACTAAGACTTATTTCACTCGCAAGTTCGCCAATGGTCACTTCGCCTTTATCTCGAATAGTTTGCAGCAACAAAATTTGAGGTGCCGTTAAGCCGGTCGTTTTCGCTAAGTGTTTAGAGTGCAGGTCAGTTGCCCTAATTACACGCCTTAATGCCATCAATACTTCTTGACTGTTATTCAACTGGGCTCCTCTCGATTAATTAATACTCAAGTCCATTATATCTTCGATAATTTTTAATGGTAAAAAAACCAAACCACTAGATAAACGCCTAACCCAAACCATCTACATACTGACCTGCGTATTGTTTTTCCCTTCAACTGGTTAACACCCATGTTTTCAGCTCGCCCATTAGCAGTTAATTTGAATGAATAATTTAAGCCCTTCTGATCAGGATCTCCATTCTCTAAAACCTTAGCGTCAAAATATTCTACTTAATTATCAAGCTCCTAGCCCATTCTTAATTTGATGCATAGGCGGTCAGGTGGAAATCAACTACGATCTCATGCTACAATGTTTAGTGTACTAATGATTAATTAAATAAAATATTAAATTTACAAGGATTTATAGCCAAAAAAAACTAAATTTGCCTTTATTTTTAAATTTTATTAATTAGCACACTAACTAAATATATAGCGTAATAAAAAAATTTGTCATATTCCAAACCTATTTATTTGAGGGAACCGACCCTTGAAGACGGCATGGCCGTTTATCGATTGATCGAAAATTGCCCTCCCCTCGATACCAACTCTAGCTACTGTAATCTGCTTCAATGTGAGCATTTCGCAAGCACCTCTGTCGCAGCAGAAATGAACGATGAAATAGTCGGTTTCATTTCAGGCTACCTACTGCCTAAAAGCCCAAACACTTTGTTTATCTGGCAGGTTGCTGTTAATGAACAGGCCCGTGGGCGGGGGCTTGCTTCACAGATGTTGCTACACATCTTAAACCGCCCTTTTTGTCAGGATGTGCATTACATAGAGACAACTATCACCGAAGATAACAAGCCCTCTTGGCATCTCTTTAAGGCCTTATCAAAAAGTCTAGAGACACAGTTGCAGCATGCCCCATGGATGGACAAGCAAACGCACTTTGACGGCCAACATGATTCTGAGAATTTAGTCCGAATCGGTCCTTTTAACCTTAACCAAACAAACAAATTACTATGAAAATTTTTGATGAAATAGAATCTGAAGTACAAAGCTATGCACGCTCTTTCCCGCGCGTTTTTAATCGCGCTAAAGGAGAGTTTATGTGGGACGAAGAAGGTCGCCAATATTTAGACTTTCTCGCTGGAGCTGGGACCCTTAACTATGGTCATAACAACTCTATATTCAAACACGCGCTGCTTAAATATATTAAAAGCAATGGTATTACCCATGGCTTAGATTTGCATACCAAAGCTAAAGGTGAGTTCCTACAAGCATTTAATGACCATATTTTAAAACCAAGAAATATGGAATACATGGTGCAATTTACCGGCCCTACCGGTACCAATGCTGTTGAAGCAGCAATGAAAATTGCACGTAATGTAACTGGCCAACAAAATATTGTGACTTTTACCAATGGATTTCATGGTGTCAGCTTGGGCTCACTAGCGGCAACAGGCAACTCACATCATAGAGATGCGGCTGGCGTTAG
Organism: Cycloclasticus zancles 78-ME; assembly: GCF_000442595.1. Classification (NCBI taxonomy): domain Bacteria; kingdom Pseudomonadati; phylum Pseudomonadota; class Gammaproteobacteria; order Thiotrichales; family Piscirickettsiaceae; genus Cycloclasticus; species Cycloclasticus zancles. The sequence goes on from NC_021917.1 coordinate 1,720,809, forward strand.
CTTAGTCGGTACCCACCGTATGCCATATGACGGCTACTTAGGTGATAACATCGATACAACAGAATACCTTGATAAAGTGCTGTCCGATTCAAGCAGTGGCATTAACTCCCCTGCTGCGGTAATTGTTGAAACTGTCCAAGGTGAAGGTGGTATTAACGCTGCCAGTATTAAATGGCTGCAAAACCTTCAGACTGTCTGCCGTAAACACAACATCCTGTTAATCGTTGATGATATACAAGCCGGTTGCGGCCGAACAGGCGACTATTTTAGTTTTGAAGAAGCCGGTATCGAACCTGACATTATCACCTTATCCAAATCGCTTGGTGGTTATGGTTTGCCATTTGCAGTAGCGCTGATAAAAGCCGAATTTGATGTCTGGAAACCCGGTGAACACAACGGTACTTTCAGAGGCAATAACCTTGCTTTTGTAACCGCTAAAGCAGCCATTGACCACTATTGGACAAATGATCAATTTTCGCAAGAGATTAAACGCAAAGGCCAGTATGTTTCCGAGCGACTTGAAAACATCGTCAGCCAATATGGTGAAGGTCAGTTTACCGCCAAAGGTCGCGGCATGTTTCAAGGCATTAACTGTGTTAATGGTGACATTGCTGGGAAAATTACACATCACGCCTTCCAAAAAGGGCTCATCATTGAAACCAGTGGTGCAGATGATCAAGTCGTCAAGTTTTTGTGCCCGTTAGTTATCTCTGATGAGAACCTTAAAAAAGGTATTGATATTATTGAAGAAGCTATTCGAGAAGTATGTGAAAAACAAGATATTCCAGAAAAGAATCTGTATTTCGAAGCCAGTTAAGGTTTAACCGCTTTCACTGCTGGCCTAGTGACGTTTAAACGTCCATTTAAACGATAAAAACACAGTAAAAGCGGGGCAATAAAGCCCTGCTTACTGAATCACTTATTTTTATCAATCATCGTAAAAAGAGCTTAACCAAAGGATAATCTAATGATCGTACGTAATTTATCTGACGCCAATCAAAGTAACCGAAGAATTATTTCCCCCGATGGAAACTGGGAAAGCACCCGATTGCTTCTTAAGGAAGACAACATGGGGTTCTCCTTTCACATCACGACTATTTACCAAGGCGCTGATTTTCAAATGCACTATCAAAATCACTTGGAATCGGTGTATTGCATTACCGGCGAGGGCGAAGTTGAAACCTTAGCCGACAATAAAAAGCACCCAATCAAACCCGGCACTATTTACGTTTTGGACAAGCATGATAAACACATCCTTCGTGCTTCAAAAGAAATGACTTTGGCTTGTGTATTCAACCCGCCACTTAATGGTAAGGAAGTGCATAACGCAGAAGGTGCTTATGAATTAAACGACCAAGGCATTGAGGACAATAGCACTGATGAATAACACAGCAAGTAGGCACTCTATTGATCAAAGCCACGCTGTTGAAGATACTTACCCATCACGCAAAGGGCTAAGCAGCATAACGGATCGGCAGGATCCAGTAATTTATGCTCCCCAAAACAGCACACCGCCTATCGACCCTTCACAAATTGAGCAGTTCGAGCAACAAGGGTTTATTGTGCTCGACAATATCTTTTCAAGTGCTGAAATCGAAGCCCTTCAAGATGAGTCCGCTCGACTCCGGTCTACAGCTAGCAACGACGAACAATCTGAAAAAGCATATACAGAGCCGGGGCATCACGAAGTTCGCTCAATATTTAGTTTACATGAAAACAGTACGGTCTTTAAAAAGCTAATGATGGATGAACGTTTAGCAGGTCTCGCAAGGTACATTTTGAACGACCAAGTATATATTCATCAATCACGCCTTAATTACAAACCCGGCTTTATCGGTAAAGAGTTTTTCTGGCATTCTGATTTTGAAACTTGGCATGTCGAAGACGGTATGCCTAATATGCGCGCCTTGAGTATGTCGGTCACGCTGACAGAAAACCATACACATAACGGACCCTTGATGCTGATACCTGGTTCGCACAAGAAGTTTATTGCCTGCGAAGGTAAGACGCCTCGGCAACATCATCTAGCCTCACTAAAAAAACAAGAATATGGCGTACCTTCTAACGAGCACCTGAGCATGTTGGTAGAAAAACAGGGCATTACCACAGTGACCAGTAAACCTGGCAGCGTTATTGTATTTGACTGTAATACGCTACACGGCTCAAACGGTAATATTACCCCTCACCCTAGAGCCAATGTGTTTTTTGTATATAACGCATTAAGCAACAAAGTTGCCAAGCCATTTTGCGAGCAACCGCCTCGGCCTGAGTATCTTTGTGCACGTTCTAACATCAAACCATTAACATCTTCTCGTTCATTTTAACCATTATGGAAACAGGCAAACATCAAAAGCCAATAGGCCAGCTAACACATCAAATTACAAATTAGATACTGCGAAGGAAAGGAGCGTAACCATGAAGAAACCCATTAATCATGAAAAAAGTAGCGTTCTGAACAATAACTAAACCATACATAGCTGAGCATACGGGGAACTATTTATGTGTGACCTTAAAAGTCTATTAACCAGACTAATAACTATACTGAGCTCACCATTGTGCCCATCTTGCACTGAAACTCAGCGCTTTAAACATAATACATAGAGGATAAAATGCATACTGTAGAAAAGATCGGCGGCACATCAATGAGCGATTATGTGTCCGTTCGAGATAACATCATTCTTAATCAAAACCTAGACGGCGTTTACCGACGAATATTTGTAGTGTCAGCATATGGCGGTGTTACTGATGCCTTACTGGAACATAAAAAAAGTGGCCAACCGGGCATCTACGGCCTATTTGCCAACGGCATAGAAGATGACAGCTGGCTGACTAAATGTAACGAATTGCACCAACAATTACAAGCTATTAATCTAGAACTATTTGGCCAAACGACCTTGCTAGATAAGGCTAACACTTTCTTGGCCGAACGGATGGACGACGCAAAAAAATGCTTAGCTGACCTACAAAGCCTATGCCAACATGGCCATTTTGCCTTAGATGCGCATTTAGCAACCGTTCGAGAAATGTTAGCCAGCATTGGCGAAGCACATAGCGCTTGGAACACCGCCGAGCTACTTAACCGGGATGGTGTTGATGCTTGCTTTGTTGATTTAACCGGGTGGCGAGCTGACCACCATATCTCTTTAGACGAACGTATTCGTTTAAGCTTCCAACACATCAACCTTGAAAAACAACTCCCCATTGTGACCGGCTACGCACACAGTGATTCTGGCCTCATGTCATCTTTTGATAGAGGCTATAGCGAGATGACCTTCAGCCGTTTAGCTGTGTTAACTGGGGCTAGCGAAGCCATTATCCATAAGGAGTTTCACTTAAGCAGCGCTGACCCTCGATTAGTTGGTGAAGAAAATGCTGTTCCTATCGGCCGTACTAATTATGACGTGGCGGACCAACTGGCTAACCTAGGAATGGAGGCCATTCACCCAAAAGCAGCCAAAGGCTTACGACAAAATGACATTCCACTTCGTATAAAAAATACGTTTGAGCCAGTACATACGGGCACCTTAATTACTGGCGATTATGTTAGTGAGTCGCCTTGCGTTGAAATCATTGCTGGTTGTAAAGGAATCTATGCGCTTGAGGTGTTTGATCAAGATATGGCCGGAAATCTATCAAATTACGATAGCGAATTAGTCTCTATTATCAAACGATTTAATGCACATATCGTCTCTAAGGACACCAATGCCAATGCTATTACCCATTTCTTATCAACAAACTTAAAAACCGTAAAACGTATTCTTTACTTAATTAAAGAACGTTTTCCAGAAGCCGATGTAAATCATAAAAAAGTAGCCATTGTTTCTGCTATAGGCAGCGATATGCAAATTCCAGGGATATTAGCAAAAATGGTGCAGGCAGTGGCCAACGAAAATATTAGTGTTTTGGCTGTCCACCAGTCAATGCGCCAAGTAGATATGCAATTTATTGTCAACGAAGCAGACCATGACAATACAGTGAAAAGCTTACATGCCGCACTGGTAGAAGTTCATGATCACGGAAGGGCCATATGTCTCGCATCATAAAAAATCTGATTCTATTAAGTTGCTTGTTTCCTATATTATTAGCGGCCGCCACCACTGTCGATGACCCTATACCGGAAAAAATTGATAATTTAGAGAAACCGCTCTACTCCCCATTTGTTGAACGCTATGTATTAGATGAAATTAAACAATTGCGTATCGATCAAGCCAAATCAAAACAAGAATTACTACAACAAATTTTAGATCGTGAGCATAACTCCGTTGACCGTGCCGTGGCTTATGCAACCGACACCGTTACCTACTTCTTTTATTTGATAGCTGCAGCAACATCCGTTTTAGTATTGGTCGGCTGGACCTCAATAAGGGACATCAAAGAACGCGTACATTCTCTCGCCGATGAGGAAATATCAAAGCTGATTCATGAATATGAGGCTCGATTAGAAATGATTGAAGAGCAATTACAGCAAAAAACGCAACATATTGATGAAAACCGTGAAGAAATCGAATTAACACAAGAACTCCAATCACTTTGGCTACAGGCACAACAAGATGACTCCCCTTCCAACAAAATAACCATTTATGACGAAATTCTTAAAATACGCCGAGATGATTGCGAGGCAATAACCTATAAAGCCAATGCAGTACTTGAATTGAACGAACCTCAATGGGCGGCTAATTTATGTCACCAAGCACTTAAAATAGACCCTGAAAATAGTCGTGCATTTTATCAATTGGCCTGCGCATATACCGCTATGAGGCAATTTGATGAAGCACTTCACTTTCTAATCGAAGCACTTAATAGGCGAGAAAGTTACTTGGAGAGTATTCACGATGACCCAGCCTTGCAAGCATTAGTTAACCATGAAGTGTTTAGTGAACTACCTCGCCTAATGGGCAAAGAGACCAGCTAAAAGACCGATAAGTATCAATTTTTGGCAGTTAAAAATATTAAAAGGCGTTTTTAAAGGCGCCTTTTTTTATAACTGTCATAAAAAACCATGCTGATTTTTACAGCACCAGCAACACAAACGAAATCGCTTACTTAAACGGTAAGATCTTGTGCTGCTAAACTTGATGGAACAGCCTTCAGCTAATAAGCTGTAGGCAGATATACGACACACCTTAATTAGACTTAAAGCTTCTAATTTTATTTCATATGGCGCTACCAAATAAGAATTGGGCACAAAAGCTTATCTCCAGTAACAACTGACGCTGCACTTTATAAATTTTTATGGCATTCTTATCCACGATAAATTGGCCATTTCGAGCCTAAATACGTACGATTTTATTAACCATACAAAGGTAGTCGAAGAATGTTATCCGTACTCTTAATCTCCACAGTTTTTATTTTTTTGGTGACTTTCCTGCCTTTATTAAAAATTTCACATTGGTTAATTAGAGCGATGGATTTTCCTCGCTTACAGTTTGCCACGTTGGCGATTATCCTTTTAGCAGCACATTTTCTTTTTCTTGACAGCCAATTGCTGATCACTCAATGCTTAATAAGCATAACGCTTATCTGTTTAATCTGGCAATTATGCTGGATATTACCCTACACCCTTTTTTGGCCTAAGGAGGTCCTTACTTCAACTGATGATAGTCCAGATAATCAACTGAGTGTTCTGACCTCTAATGTACTTAAATCAAACCATAATGCTGATGCGTTAATAGCGTTGGTCAACAAACATCAACCTGATGTCCTTGTTACGCTAGAGTCAGATCAGTGGTGGGAAGAAAAGCTTCAAGTGTTGGCAACGCAAATGCCTTATAGTGTTAAGTGCCCTCTCGACAACCTTTATGGCATGCACGTTTTTTCACGCTTAGCGTTAGCAGAAACAGAAATATGCTATTTAGTTGAAGAAGGTATTCCATCGATACATGCAACGCTAGAACTACGCACGGGTGACAAAATTCGCGCGCATTTTCTTCACCCCGCTCCTCCAAGTCCAACGGAAAACCCTGAGTCATCAGAACGGGATGCTGAACTAGTTATTGTAGCTAGAAGTGTGGCCGAAAGTGACCAGCCTGTCATCGTAGCTGGCGACCTTAATGACGTTGCATGGTCTGCAACAACCCGACTTTTCCGAAAAATTAGCGGCTTATTAGACCCGCGAGTTGGACGAGGCGTGCTCAACACATTCCATGTGGATTACCCCTTTATGCGTTGGCCTTTAGACCATTTATTTCATAGTAAACATTTCACTTTACGGGCCATTCAGTGCTTACCTTCTATTGGTTCTGACCACTTTCCTTTACTAACTAGGCTCTCATTAACGCCTTTAGAAAACAACAAACAAAGTAGTATAGATTCCCGCGCCGCTGATCATCAATGGGCTAGTGAAATTTCTGCCGAACAACACGTTAATAAGGGCGATGTACCAAAGCCTGGTGAAGTATCTCGTGAATGAAGAATAATGTTGCTGCTTTTGAGTAGTCACATAGAGAAAGTCAGCTCATTGCTTCACAAGCGATCTGCACTGTACGCTAACTACTAGGCTATTTTGCTTTGATGAACAAAGCTAATTAAGTCGATTTGAACGGGAATTCACACCAACAATGATGTATTAACTAAGAGAAACCAATAAATTGAACTTTATTGATTGATCTCACAAATGGCGGAGAGAGAGGGATTCGAACCCTCGATGGGCTATAAAACCCATACTCCCTTAGCAGGGGAGCGCCTTCAGCCGCTCGGCCATCTCTCCGGAATTTATTACTGACTATTTGTTACCGTCTGTACCTTTTTCATCTTGAATTTTATTATAAATCTCTTCACGATGAACAGTAACGCTTTTAGGTGCGTCAACTCCAATTCTTACTTGGTTTCCTTTTACCCCTAAAACGATGATAGAGACATCATCTCCAATCACAAGGGACTCACCAACTTTACGCGTTAATATAAGCATATTAGCTCCTTATTGCTTCTTCTTTGAAGCGTTGCCAACCAATTTATATATTTATTATTATTTGGCGTATTCTACCATAGCTAATTAAACTCAAACAGCTCTCAAGTGATGATTATTCACCTGACAGACCAAAAGATTCATGCAACGTACGAACCGCTAATTCTAAGTATTTTTCATCGACCACAACTGAAATTTTAATTTCTGAGGTTGATATCATTCGAATATTAATCCCTTCGTCTGCTAACGCTGTAAACATTTGACTGGCAATGCCTGCGTGCGAACGCATACCAACGCCCACGATCGATACTTTAACTATTTTATTATCGCCGTCAACATTTTTAGCCCCTAGCTCAGCGCAAATATTTTGTAATATCTGCATCGTTTTTTCATAATCATTTCTGTGGACTGTAAAGGTAAAATCTGTGGTTTTATCTTCCGCAATATTTTGCACAATCATATCAATTTCAATATTAGCATCTGAAATCGGTTTTAGAATTGCTGAAGCAACGCCAGGCATATCTGGCACGCCAGCCAAGGTTACTTTTGCCTCATCACGATTAAACGCAATCCCAGAAATTAATGCTTTTTCCATTTCATCGTCCTCATAAGTAATTAGCGTGCCTTCCCCCTCAACAAAGGTCGATAAAACACGTAATGGAACATTGTATTTACCCGCAAACTCTACAGAACGAATTTGCAAAATTTTAGAACCCAAGCTGGCCATTTCAAGCATTTCTTCGAAAGTAATTCTGTCCAATCTTCTTGCTTTTGGTTCAACCCTTGGGTCGGTGGTATAAACACCATCTACATCAGTATAAATTCTACACTCATCAGCCTTTAGCGCAGCAGCTAAGGCCACAGCTGTTGTATCTGAGCCCCCTCTCCCTAAGGTCGTTATTGCCCCACTAGCCGTTACACCTTGAAAGCCTGCTACGACAACAATTCTATTGTTATCTAAATCTGCTTGAATGCTCGTTGTTTGGATTTCCTCTATACGAGCTTTCCCATGGGCGTCATCAGTCACTATTTTGACTTGCCCACCCGTATAAGACGTTGCTTCTTGACCCAGTTCTTCAAGCGCCATACACAATAAGGCTATGGTCACTTGTTCTCCTGTAGATAGTAATACATCCATTTGTTTCGCAGAGGGGCTGCGCTGCATTTGCTTTGCAAGCTCCGTCATACGGTTTGTTTCACCACTCATCGCTGACACCACAACAACTAAATCATGCTGTGTCGATTTTTTTTCTTGGACTAACTTTTTGGCAACACCTTTTATTTTTTCAGCAGTGCCTACGGAAGTGCCACCATATTTATGTACATGTAAACTCATCGTTGCTTCATCATATCTTGCGTAATTTATCGTCTGAACGTTACTAGGTTAGACCCTAATACTTATTAACTAGCATCCGTTAATTTTTTCTCAACCCAAGTTGGTACTGATTTTAAAGCGCCCTCTAACGCAGCAAGATCATTACCGCCCGCCTGTGCCATATCCGCTCTGCCACCACCTTTACCACCGACCTGTAAAGCGACGGAATTAACCAACTCACCCGCCTTTATACGGTCAGTTTGATTTTTAGAAACACCCGCTATTAACGTGATTTTTTCACCCTGTGTTGTTGATAGAACAACCGCTGCATTGCCTAATTTGTCTTTTAATTGGTCTACTAAATCACGTAACGTTTTATTGTCTGCACCCTCAATATTGGCAGCCAACACATTAAGCCCATCAATTTGTACTGCTTGGTTTTGCAAATCACCACTGGCTGCTGTTGCTAATTGACCTTTTAATTGTTCTAGTTCTTTTTCAAGTGCTTTATTTTTATCTTGAATTTGAACAACCTTCTCTAATGCAGATTCACGATTACCTTTAACCACTTTGGCAATTTTTTGCAGTAGCTCATCACCCTGCTCTACCCATGATAACGCGCCTTCTCCAGCGATAGCTTCTATACGACGTACGCCCGATGCAATCCCTGTTTCAGAGAGTATTTTAATTAAGCCAATATCACCTACCCGATTGACATGCGTACCACCACATAACTCTGTGGAAAACTCACCCATTTTCAAGACCCGGACTTTATCGCCATACTTTTCACCAAACAGTGCCATAGCACCGTTAGCGATGGCTGTTTCTTGATCGGTGACTTGTGTTTGCACCTCTTCATTAAAGCGAATCTGTGCATTAACTAAACGCTCAATTTCTTGAAGCTGAGCAGCTGTAATGGGCTCGAAGTGGCTAAAATCAAAACGTAGCCTGCTTGCTTCAACCAGCGAGCCTTTTTGTGTTACGTGTTCACCCAGCACTTTACGAAGAGCTGCGTGTAAAAGGTGTGTCGCCGAGTGATTAGAGGCCGTTGCTTGCCGATTATTCTTATCGACTACAGCGCGTACAACCTGCTTGCTTTTAAACTCACCCTTGCTGACTTGACCAATATGGAAATAGGCATCTGCCTTTTTTTGAACATCTATCACATCAAATATTGCCGTTGGTGTAGTAATCTGTCCATGATCGCCAGCTTGACCGCCTGACTCTGCATAAAAAGGCGTTTTATCTAACACTAAATAACCGCTTTCGCCCTCACAAATTGTCGAGCTTTGTTCACCATTTTTATAAATAGCTTCCAGTTTGGATTCTGCTTGCAGCGACTCATAGCCAATAAACTCAGTTGCTTGTGTTAAATGCGGCAAATCGGGGCCATCTGCAGAAAATGAACTGGCTGACCTTGCACGTTCACGTTGAGCGTCCATGGCCTTTTCAAAACCATCGAAGTCTACAGTTAAGCCATTCTCTCTTGCATAATCAGCGGTTAAATCAACGGGAAAACCATAGGTATCATAGAGTTTAAAAGCCGTTTCACCGGTAATCAGTTTATCTTTTAATGATTGCGTACCATCTTGCAAAAGCTTCATTCCTTGCTCTAACGTTTCAGCAAAACGTTGCTCTTCTTTTAGCAAGATATTACTCACCATATCCGCTTTTTCAGTTAATTCAGGATACGCTGAGCCCATTTGCTCCACTAAGGGTTGCACGAGCTTATGAAAGAAGACCTCTTTCATATCCAATTTATAGCCGTGTCGAATGGCTCGGCGAATAATACGCCTTAACACATAACCGCGACCTTCATTAGAAGGTTGCACACCATCTACGATAAGAAATGCACATGAGCGAATATGGTCAACTAAAACACGTAAAGAAGTATGACTTGTATCTTTTGTGCCCGTTAATCTTGCTGCATTTTTAATGAGAGATTTAAACAGCTCAATATCATAATTATTGTGGACGCCTTGCAAAACAGCTGCCACACGCTCCAAACCCATACCTGTATCAACAGAGGGCTTTGGTAATGGTGTTAACTCGCCTTTATCATTACGATCGTACTGCATGAAAACTAAATTCCATATTTCGACGTAACGATCACCATCTTCTTCTGGTGTGCCGGGGGGGCCTCCGGCAACCTGCTCACCATGATCATAAAATATTTCAGAACATGGGCCACACGGACCTGTCTCACCCATTGACCAGAAGTTGTCTTTTGCACCAATTCTTGACAAACGGTCCGCATCGACGCCGACTTCATTTAGCCAAATATCAGCAGCTTCTGTGTCCTCATCAAAAACGGTCACCCATAGTTTTTCAGCAGGAATACCAAGTTCCTCAACAAGAAAATCCCATGCATATTTAATAGCATCACGTTTAAAGTATTCACCAAAACTAAAATTGCCCAGCATTTCAAAAAAGGTGTGATGACGCGCCGTGTAACCAACATTTTCAAGGTCGTTATGCTTACCACCCGCTCTAACACAACGCTGCGAAGAGGTCGCCATCGTGTATGAACGCTTTTCTTCTCCAAGGAAAACGTTTTTAAACTGCACCATACCCGCATTAGTAAACAATAGCGTTGGGTCGTTTCCAGGCACCAACGAGCTAGACGGAACAATCTGATGTCCGCGTTTTTCAAAATATGTCAAAAAGGCTGATCTAATTTCAGCACTGCTTAAATTTTTCATCTCGTTTAAAACCTGCATTAAGACAATTGATTAAACAATTGCCGAATCATCTCGTTGGTATACCCTTTATGTTGAAAGAAGCGTGTACGTTTTGCCCGTTCTTTCATATCTTTTGGCGGTTGATGCCCGTATTTCTTAGTATGTAATTCGCTTAATAACGCTTGCCAATCAGGTGGTTCATCAAACACGGTGTCAATATTGACTTCAACGCCTCTTTGCTTTAATTCGTATTCTATTCGAGTTGGCCCAAAACCTTTATAAACCCTTGAACGACTGTAACTCTCTGCAAACCGTTGATCACTTTGCCAATTTAATTCAATAAACTCTTCTAATAAGCGCTCAATATCATTTTCAGCAAAACCTTTTCCTGTGAGCTTTTGAATAAGTTCTAGCTGACTATGTTCACGCCTAGCCAGCATAGCAAGGCAGCTCGCTCTTAGCTTTGATAGCTCTCTTTTCTTATCTTCACTCAGGCTTACTCACCTTCATCAATTAATTTTTCTTTCTGCTCTTTTTTAGGTAACAAAGCATCCCTAATGTTTGCCTCTAGTTCGGCTGATTTATCAGGGTTTTCCTTAAAGAAACTTTTGGCATTGTCCTTACCTTGGCCAATTTTAGCACCGCCATAGCTGTACCAAGAGCCTGCTTTTTCAACAAGGTCTAAGCTCACACCTAAGTCAACCAGTTCGCCCTCACGTGAAATTCCTTCACCATACAAAATTTCAAATAATGCCTGTTTAAATGGTGGCGCTACCTTATTTTTTACAACCTTTACACGTGTATCATTACCTAATATTTCATCACCTTTCTTAATCGCACCGATACGACGAATATCTAAACGAACTGATGAATAAAACTTCAAGGCGTTACCGCCTGTTGTGGTCTCTGGGTTGCCAAACATTACGCCAATTTTCATTCGAATTTGGTTAATAAATACTACCAAGGTATTTGAGCGTTTGATATTACCTGTTAACTTTCTAAGCGCTTGAGACATTAAGCGGGCTTGCAGGCCAACATGGTGATCTCCCATATCCCCTTCGATTTCAGCTTTTGGTGTTAAAGCCGCTACTGAGTCAACAACAACCATATCAACAGCGCCAGAACGTACTAACATATCTACAATTTCTAAGGCCTGTTCACCCGTATCAGGTTGCGAAACGAGCAATTCATCCATATTCACACCAATTTTATCGGCATAAATAGGATCTAGAGCATGCTCTGCATCAACAAAGGCCGCTGTACCACCTGCTTTTTGACATTGAGCAATGGTTTCTAAAGTTAACGTTGTTTTACCAGAGGATTCAGGACCGTAAATTTCAACAATACGCCCACGTGGCAAGCCACCAACACCTAAGGCAACATCCAATGCAATTGACCCAGTTGAATAGGTTCCAATATCAGGAATGGTTGAACCATCGCCCATTCGCATGACTGACCCTTTACCGAATTGTTTCTCGATTTGAAGTAATGCCGCACTCAGCGCCTTTTTCTTATTTTCATCCATTTTTTATCCCCTTAAAGGCTTCCACATCCTGTAAAAGCTAGTTATCGTCAATAATCTTGAATTATCACACATCCTTAAGATGAGCACATAATGAAATCACTATTTTATGGTGGCTTATTGACTTAGATGATCAACCAATAATGTTAATGCCGTTAGCAAGGCTTGTTGCCGGACTTGATCTCGAGTTCCTTCAAAATTTTTCTTTATTGAATATGTCTCATAAGGCGATGCTTTAAGCCCAAACCAGACCAAACCAACGGGTTTTTCTAGTGTGCCGCCAGATGGTCCAGCAACCCCAGTAATAGATACTGATATGGATGAGTTAAACGCCTCAATCACACCTTCAGCCATCTGTTCAGCTACCTCCTGACTAACCGCACCATATTGATCAAGGTTTTTTTTATTCACATCGATTAACCGCTGCTTTGAATCATTGCTATAGCTCACCACGCCGCCTAGAAACCATTCGCTACTACCTGCTAAGTCTGTCAGTATTTTTGAAAGCCAGCCACCTGTGCAGGATTCTGCAACAGCCAGTGTTTTATTCTTTTCAATGAGCAAGCCAGCCAATTTTTCCGCTAATAAGCCTGCTTCGTTTAATATCGAATCTGTCATTCACCACTACCTAATTTTTTTATTACAATTTACCGAATACCTGCAAGGTTGTTACACTATCACGATGCCTAAAAGTACCCCTACAAAAAAAGCCATCACTCCGATGATGCAACAATATTTGCGCATCAAAGAGGATCACCCCAATACTCTTTTATTTTACCGTATGGGGGATTTCTATGAACTGTTTCTTGATGATGCCATCAAAGCGTCTAATATACTGGGCATCACATTAACCAGTCGTGGGCAAATTGAAAACAAGCCTGTTCCTATGGCTGGCATCCCTCATCATGCTGCCGATGGTTACATCGCTAAACTATTAAAAGCCAGTGAATGCGTTGCAATTTGCGAGCAAATTGGTGACCCTGCCACGTCTAAAGGACCTGTTGAACGCAAGGTTGTTCGCGTTATTACCCCAGGCACCTTAACCGAAGACTCACTACTCGACTCTCATTGCGATAGTTTGCTTTGCGCCGTTTTCGAACAAAAAAAACAATACGGTTTAGCAACACTTGATCTAGCTAGCGGGCGTTTTTTATTACAAGAAATAGATCATGAAGCATCGCTAAAAACCGAATTAGCGCGAATTAATCCAGCTGAAATATTAATAAGTGAAGACAGCTCTTTATCAACACTGTTAGCAACGCATAAAGGCCTAAATTTAATGGCTGATTGGCACTTCGATCAGCAAACAGCTACTCGACTGTTAAATAAACAGTTTGGCACCCAGGACCTAAAAGGCTTTGGCTGCCATGCGATGACACTTGCTCTAAGTGCAGCCGGTGCATTACTACAGTACCTAAAAGATACGCATCAATCATCGCTACCGCATTTACAATCCATTAAGGTCATTCAACAAACAGATTTCATTACCCTTGATGCAGCAACGCGTCAGCACCTTGAATTGGACTATCACCCAAGCGGTAATATGCATTTCACCTTATTTGGTTTACTTAACCGTTGCAAAACCACAATGGGAACACGTCTTTTACGGCGCTGGATTCATTTACCATTACGTGATCAGAGCATCATAAAGCACCGCTATTTAGCCGTTGAACAATTACAAACCCAAACAATAATTGACCAGCTACAAGCAAGCCTTAAACAAACCGGTGATATTGAACGAATCACAAGCCGAATCGCATTATTAACGGCTAGACCTCGTGACCTTGTGGTTTTACGTGACACACTAAAGGCAGTTCCTGCTATCCAAAACACCTTAGCTAACCTCGATGCACCACGCCTAAAAACCTTACTTGATCAAACTGGCAACCACCAAACATTAGCCGAGCTCTTAGATAAGGCGATTGTTGACAACCCCCCAGTCTTAATACGTGATGGCGGTGTGATCGCCAATGGTTATGACGAGAAACTCGACGAACTTAAAAACATCAGTGCGAATGCTGATCAGTTTTTACTAGAGATCGAACTAAAGGAACGTGAATTTAGTCAAATTAGTACGCTAAAGCTTAACTATAACCGTGTGCATGGCTACTATATTGAAGTGCCTCGTTCTCAAGCCAACAAGGTACCTGATTACTTCATTCGAAAGCAAACCCTAAAAAATGTTGAGCGCTATATTACGCCTGAACTAAAAACATTTGAAGACAAAGTATTGCATGCAAAAGAACAAGCTTTATCTTATGAAAAAGAGCTATATAACGCCCTACTTTTAAGCATGGCCCCACAACTTAGCGCATTACAATCATGTGCTGAAGCGCTTGCTGAGATAGACTTACTGACAAATTTCGCAGAACGTGCTGCCACTTTAAATTTTAATCAACCTTCTTTAAGTAATACTGCTGGCATATCAATTAAACAAGGCCGGCACCCTATTGTAGAAAGTGTTATCGACACGCCGTTTATTGCTAATGATATTGAACTAAATTCTAGCCAAAAAATGCTCATTATTACGGGGCCAAATATGGGCGGAAAATCAACTTATATGAGGCAAATAGCCTTATTAACGCTGATGGCACACATTGGGTGTTACATTCCGGCATCAGAGGCCCATTTTGGCCCTATTGATCAAATTTTTACGCGTATTGGAGCAACTGACGATCTTGCCAGTGGGCGCTCAACCTTTATGGTAGAGATGTCGGAAACAGCTAATATCTTGCATAACGCCAGTGACAAAAGCTTAGTTTTGATGGATGAAATTGGCCGAGGAACCAGTACTTTTGATGGCCTTTCACTGGCTTGGGCATGTGCTGATTATCTGGCAAATAAAACTCAACCGTTCACCTTATTTGCCACGCATTATTTTGAAATGACATCTCTGCCCGAGTCAGCCCCCACAGCCAAAAATGTCCACTTAGATGCTATTGAGCACGGCGACCACATTGTCTTTTTACATGCCGTTAAAGACGGTGCAGCCAATCAAAGCTACGGGCTACAAGTTGCCGCTTTAGCAGGCGTGCCTAAAACAGTTATCAGCAATGCTCGCCTAAAACTGGCAAGCCTTGAAAACCAGCAAAGCAACTTAGAAAACCCCACACAAACGCATACGCAATTTGATATTTTCAACACGGCTAATAACCAAGCCACTACTGATTTTATTGAACAGCTGTCACCCGATGATTTAAGCCCCAAAGAAGCGCTAGAGGCCTTGTATCAGTTAAAGTCTTTAACGAATTAATTACCAGCCTAAGTGCTGAATCAAATCGTTAGCCGGAACAAAGCCTGGCACCATGGTGCCATCATCAGCAATGATAGCCGGTGTACCAGTAACACCGAAAACTTGCGCGATTCTCATGTGCTCATCAACTGGGTTTTCACACGTTTTATCAACCACTTTGTTGTTTAATTTTGCATCTGTTAACGCTTTATTTCTATCCTTTGCACACCAGACCGACACCGCTTTATGGTAAGACTCTGTATTTGGACCCGAACGTGGGAAAAACATATAGCGTACGGTCATTCCAGCATCCGTATAATCGTTGATTTCGGCATGTAGTTTTCGGCAATAACCACAGTCAATATCTGAAAAAATGGTAATAACATGTTTTTCATTTTTAGCCGGAAAAACAATCATCTTTTTTTCATCTATCTTTGCCATCTCTGATTGACGAGCAGTTTTTAACGCAGAATCTGTCATATTTTCACGACTGACTAAATCAACCATTTCACCTTGAAGAATATACCGTCCATCCTCAGATGCATAAACAACCCTAGCCCCTATCAATACCTGATACAGACCCTCTATAGGTGTTTTAGAAACATGGTTCTCCATAATATTTGGTATCACTTTAGATAAGCCTGTGACAACAGAAGCCTCATCTGCCAAAACCGGTGCACTACAACACGCTAATAAAAACCAACCAAGCAAAACCTTATTCATCTACAACACCTTCTTTATTCATCTGTGATGGTATTAAACACGTTTAAAGATAAAAAGCATACCAGCGGCGTTAACTTTTTAACCTCTAGGGTGAAACCGTTCGTGGATATCTTTTAAACGTTCTTTAGCAATATGGGTATAAATTTGTGTTGTTGACAAGTCACTGTGACCAAGCAATAACTGAACAACTCGCAAATCTGCTCCATGATTTAACAAATGTGTAGCAAAAGCATGACGCAACGTATGTGGCGAAATATCTTTATGAATATCTGCTTTCGCCGCATAACGTTTGATGATGTACCAAAAAGCCTGACGCGTCATCCCTCCGCCACGATTAGTTGGGAACACAACGTCCGCTTTTTTGTCACCCAAAATATCTAAACGCCATCGCTCAATAAACGTTTGCAACCAATCCAACGCTTCTTCACCGACTGGGACTAAACGTTCCTTATTGCCTTTACCAGTTACTCTAACTAGTCCCTGTCTAAAGTTTATTTCTGATAGCGCCAAGCCCACTAACTCAGTAACCCTCAAACCACTTGCATACAGTAATTCAAGCATTGCCCGATCTCTATACCCCAGCGCCGTAGAAGTATCTGGTGCGTTTAACAGGCCCTCTACATCTGCTTCAGATAAGGTTGATGGCAAACTTCTAGCAAGCTTTGGCGCATCAATTATCGCAGTGGGGTCTTCGATTATCACAGCCTCACGTATTAAGTAAGAATAGAAACGTTTTAAACTAGATAAAAAACGCGCTGAAGAGCGAGCCGAGACCCCCTGGGCTAATCGATCGGCTAGGTACGAAGATATATCCGATGACTCTATTGTCAATAAGCTCTTACGCTGTTTAAGTAACCAACTAGAAAAAGATGTTAAATCAGTTTTATACGCCGCTAAAGTATTATCACTTAGGCCATATTCAACCCATATGTTATCAAGAAATGAAACAATATATTCTTTATCACTCAAGCAGCAGGCCTTTCAGCTATTAAAAAACATATCATATCAATAAAAACTCAGCTAATTCACATAAACCACATGCATAAAAAAAGGCCAGTACATCGGCCTTTTTTTATGTGTCTGCTAACGATTAACTAATCGTCATTAAAGCAACTTAGTTACTTTAAATATAATGCTATAGCTTTTCTTTAATACGAGCCGCTTTACCACGTAACTCACGAAGATAATAAAGTTTCGCACGTCTAACTGAACCACGTCTTTTCACTTCAACACCAGCAATCAATTTACTATATGTTTGAAAAACACGCTCAACACCTTCGCCGTGTGAGATTTTACGAACTGTAAATGCTGAATTTACGCCACGATTACGTTTTGCAATCACAATCCCTTCAAACGCCTGAATACGCTCTGTGGTGCCTTCTTTAACTTTAACCTTCACAACGACCGTATCACCTGAACTAAATGCAGGCAATTCATTAGTCATTTGTTCCGCTTCAATTTGTGCAATTATATTACTCATTTTTTATTCCTTAGTTTTAACTCTTTGATTATTTGATTCTTTTATAAACTCGTCAAGTAACGACTGTTGATGCTTATTTAAGACAATTTTGTCTAATAAGTCAGGTCGTTTTTGCCACGTTTTTCCTAACCGCTGTTTTTCTCGCCATTGAGCAATTTTTTCATGGTGCCCACTTAACAACACACTTGGTACTGACTTTCCTTCAAACTCATCTGGTCGCGTATAGTGAGGGTGATCTAACAAACCCTCAACAAACGAGTCTTCAACAGCCGAACATTCGTGCCCTAACACCGTTGGTAAGCTCCTAGACACTGCATCTATCAATACCAATGCAGGTAACTCACCACCACTCAGTACAAAATCACCAATCGACCATTCTTCATCGATATAATCTTCTAGCAGCCTTTCATCAACACCTTCATACCGACCCGCCAACAACACTAGATGTGAGAATTCAGCCAAATATTCAACACCTTGTTGATCTAGTTTTCGCCCCTGAGGACTTAAATAAATCACCTTTGATGGCTTATCAATCTGTCTTACCGCTGTTTGTATTGCTTTTTTCAACGGTTCGACCTTCATCACCATGCCAGGACCTCCACCAAAAGGGCGGTCATCTACCGTTCGGTGTACATCTTTCGTAAAATCCCTAGGGTTCCACGTTTTTAACTGCACCTTACCAGCGTCTATCGCTTTACCAACAACACCCATAGATGCCGCTTGTTCAAACAACTCAGGAAATAACGTTATAACATCAAAACGCATGGACGTTAAAAGTCTAACTCCCAATCAACAACCATCTGTTGCGCTTCCAAATCAACAGACCTTACTACCTGGCCTGTAACATAAGGGATTAACCGCTCTTTATCTCCCTTAACAACAATAACGTCATTCGCTCCGGTTTCAAGCAAATGATCAATCATTCCAAAATCATCTCCTTTTGTTGAGACAACTTTCAAACCAATCAGGTCAGACCAGTAATACTCACCTTTCTCTAAGGTTGGCAACTGATCTGGCTTAATATAAATATCAGAACCAACCCACAATTCAGCCTCATTTCTATCATCAACATCCTCTAATTGGACGATGATTGTTTTTCCGTGTGGCTTACCTGCTTTTATTTTAACTTGCTTACGAACCTTATTTCGCTCTATATACCAAGGTTGGTAAGACAGTATATTTTCTTTTTTATCTGTGTTTGCGTAGACCTTTAACCAGCCTTTAACGCCAAACACACCAGAGATATTCCCTAGTTTTAGCCAGCTGCTTTCTTTCTGTATTTGTTCTTTTTTTGTTACTTGTGTCACCTTTAAGCGGCAGTTTCAGCAGCCTCTTTTACAAGCTTTGCAACACGCTCGCTTGTTTGGGCGCCTTGAGCAACCCAATGGTCTACACGATCAGTATCGAGTGTTAAACGAACTTCGCCACCAGTAGCTCTTGGGTTGTAATAACCCACTCTTTCGATGTATCGACCATCGCGACTTCTGCGACTATCTGCAACAACAACGTGATAGAAAGGACGTTTTTTCGCGCCAGTTCTTGAAAGACGTATCTTTACCATTTATTTTCCTTAAATTCTGTTTTATAAATCTTAATTAGGTTAACTCGTTAATTTTACGCGAATTATTTAATTTGGTGAAGTTTTTTTCATTATTCCACCTAATAATTACTAAAATTCGATGCCTTTGCAGTTATTGGAAAGGGAAACCTTGCCCTTGCCCCATCTGGCCTTTCAATCCACGCATCATTTTAGCCATGCCGCCTTTTGACATTTTTTTCATCATTTTTTGTGCCTGCTTGTACTGTTTCATAAGTTTATTAACATCTTGAACTTGTAAGCCTGCACCTGCCGCAATTCGCTTTCTTCTTGAACCATTAATCAAAGTTGGAAATATTTTTTCCTTTTTGGTCATAGAGTTAATTAATGCAATTTGTCTTGTAAACTCTTTATCATTGACTTGGCTTTTCACATTTTGGGGAACATTCGACATACCAGGAATTTTATCCATCATTGCACTCATACCACCCATTTCCATCATTTGACTTAATTGATCTTTATAATCGTCTAAATCAAACCCTTTACCTTTTTGAATTTTTTTTGCTAACTTCTCAGCCTTGTTTTTATCAACTTTGCGTTCAATCTCTTCAACTAAACTTAACGCATCGCCCATACCTAACAAGCGTGAAGCCACTCGATCAGGGTGGAAAGGCTCTAAAGCATCTATTTTTTCACCAACTCCTAAAAACTTAATCGGCTTACCTGTTATTTGACGAATAGATAAGGCAGCACCGCCTCTTGCATCACCATCTGTTTTAGTTAACACGACCCCCGTCAACGGCAACACATCATTAAATGCCTTTGCCGTATTTGCGGCATCTTGCCCGGTCATACTATCGACAACAAAAAGTGTTTCAGCAGGATTAGCAGCCATATGAACCTGACGAATTTCATTCATCATTTCATCATCCACATGTAAACGACCCGCCGTATCAACAATCAACACATCGCTAAATTCCTTTTTTGCTTGTGCAATTGCGTTATTGACAATATCAACTGGTTTTTGGTCGGCTGAACTTGGGTAAAAACCCGCCCCTACTTCTGTCGCTAATGTTTGTAGCTGATCAATTGCAGCAGGGCGATACACATCAGCACTAGCTACCATTACTGATTTTTTGTGGCGCTCCATTAACAGACGAGACAATTTAGCAACCGTTGTGGTTTTACCTGACCCTTGCAAACCAGCCATCAAAATGACGACCGGTGGAGTAGCCGACAGGTTTAATGACTCATTGCCATCGCCCATCGTTTTAACTAATTCGTCATTAACAATTTTGAGCAACGCTTGACCAGGTGACAGACTTTGCATCACCTCTTGACCTAACGCTTTTTGCTTAACTGTATAAGTAAAGGCTTTAACGACTGGAAGAGCGACATCTGCTTCCAACAAGGCCATTCTGACCTCGCGCATTGTGTCTTGAATATTGTCTTCTGTTAAACGCCCTTGCCCCCGGATATTTTTAAAGGTGGCATTAAGACGGTCTGTTAAGTTATCAAACATGATTATTACCTTAAAAATGTATTAGTGGTATTTTCGCACGTCTTTACGTCCTGTGCAGTTGATTTTATAGCTTAAAAGTCAGATAAAGAGATAATTTTGAACATCAGTACTTCTACCAAACGGTGCTTTATGACACACTATCGTTTATGCTTTTTTCCCTTACGATTTTTAATACCTTAACCGTTGTTAGCGCCCTTTTATACATTATTGGCGCCTGTCTTATTGTTGTTAATCTAAATAGCACAGAGCCTACGTTTAAGAGCCAACGTCAATGGGTCTTAATCTCTGCTATTTTAGCCATTGTTATACATACATCACTGGTTGCCCATAGCTATAGCGTCAACCAAATTATTGCCAACGATTTATTTAGCATGCTTTCATTGGTTTTTTTGGTGATCGGTTTATTATTTATTATCTCAGCAGCAAATCAATCTATAGAGACTCTATCGATTATTATTTTTCCTTTTTCTGCGCTCGCTGTTTTACTAAACTTTAATAATGCATCACCACCCTTACCAACTAGCAACCTAGATGGTGGTTTACAAGCGCACATCATTTTATCCGTTTTATCGTACAGCTTATTAACTGTTGCCGCGTTTCAATCCATTCTGCTTTCGCTTCAAGAAAAACAATTGCATAACCGTCACCCAAGTCGATTAATCAATTGTTTGCCGCCTATGCAACTGATGGAAAGCCTACTGTTTAGAACCATCTTTTTAGGTATGCTTTTGTTAACCTTTGCTCTTGCAAGTGGCTTTATTTTTCTTGATGATATTTTTGCCCAACATTTAGTTCATAAAACCTTCCTATCAATTATTGCTTGGGTTTTATTTGCCGCATTATTAGGTGGCCGATATTTTTTTGGCTGGCGTGGACAAAAGGCAGTTAAGTGGACCTATGGTGGTTACTTTGCTTTGATGTTAGCTTATTTTGGCAGTAAGTTCGTCTTACAAATGCTCTTAAATCAAGGTTAACGCGTCAGCTTTTCTTCCAATTCCAGCATCAAACCTTCACAAGCATCCTCAATCAAATCTAATACTCGCTCAAAACCATTTCCTTGACCATAATATGGGTCAGGCACTTCCTTAAGCGATGTGCGTGTTGCAAAGTCCAATATAAATTTAATCTTATGCCGGTGCTCTTTCGGGCACGATTCTAAAGTTAAATAGTAGTTATCTTTGTCTGCCACCAGCAAATAATCAAACTCTTCAAAATCATAATCATCTAACTGTCGTGCTTTTAAATCGTGCAAATCAATGCCACGTTCATGCGCCGCTTGTACTGACCTTGGATCAGGACTTTTACCGATGTGATAAGCATGCGTCCCAGCCGAGTCCACATGAATTGAATGCTGAAACCCTTTTGCCTTGACCATTTCTCGAAAAACACCATGAGCAGTCGGGGACCTGCAAATATTACCCATGCAAATAAAGAGTACTTTTATTGCTTCCATATCACCTTGAAAACTAATTAATCGTTTAAATTTATACAAATAGCGAAAACACATTGCTAACTAGTTACAAATTCAATCATTCTAATAAGCATGCCATTCGCTTTATATTAGCACTGAGATGGTCATCGACCAAAATTCACGACAGTTTACTTCTCAACCAGCAAATGAGTTACACATCAGCACGGTTTTGCGATTGATCTGGAACTACACGACAACATGCGTATACGGCTTATAAATTTGAACCTTTTTAGGCACTCAAGAGCTAGAAACAGCTCCACGTATAATATTATGCGTTGTTATTACACGCTCAATAAGGCATTAATTCTATCTAAATCAGCCTGTGTATCCACTCCAGCTTCAGGCACTTTCTCTACCGCAGGCACGATAATTCTCTCGCCTTGGTACAAAATCCTCAGCTGTTCAAGCGATTCAATTTGTTCAAGTGCACATACAGGCCATGTAATATAACGCCTCAAAAAGCCGGCGGTATAACTATAAATACCGATGTGTCTAAAATGCTCACCTTGGCCACTGCCTGCTTTAACAGGAAATGCATCACGATCCCAGGGAATAGGGGCTCGGCTAAAATACAGTGCATACCCCTTTGCATCACGAACCACTTTTACCGCATTCGGGTTAAAAACTTCTGCCAATTCAAAGATAGGGGCGCATAAACTAGCTACTTGAGCCACCTCTTGCTCCATTAACGCTATTGCAGCTCGCTTGATTAATTCTGGTGGGATTAACGGCTCATCACCTTGGCAATTCACCACTACCGTGTCATCCTTCCATTGCAGTGTATTCGCGACTTCGGCTAAACGTTCTGTGCCACTGGTATGTTTTGCAGATGTCATCACCGCATTAAAGCCGGCTTGTTTAACACAGTCGACAATACGCTCATCATCCGTTGCCACGACAACTTCTTGCGCTCCCGCTAAGGAGGCCTTCTCGCAAACATGTAAGATCATCTCTTTTCCAGCTATCTTTAATAGTGGTTTGCCGGGCAGCCGAGATGAACCATAACGGGCAGGAATTACAACTTTAAAGGTATTCACCATTTTATGACCTCAGCGCGTCAGCCTCATCAGCGCTCAGCTCCCTCGCCTCATTAATCAACATAATCGGAATATCATCGCGGACCGTATAAGCAAGCCGGCACGGTATACACACTAATTCTTGTTCCTCTTGTACGTACACCAAACTCGACTTACAAGAGGGGCACGCCAATATTTCCAGTAGTTTCTTATCCATTTATTTTCTCTTTTATCAATGATAATAACGTTAAGCCAAAATTCTGTGTCATTTGCGCTTTGATTGGCACATACCAGTGTTTTCTAGTCGCCATATGCGTACATTTCACAGCATCTTTTTCGGTCATCAGCACCTGCTTTTCATCATTAAAGTTTATATCTTTTTCGGTGTACTTATAGTGATCTGGAAAAATATGTGGTTCAAAAGAAAGGTTAAATTTCTTTAAATGTGAAAAGAATCGAGAGGGGTTACCTAAACCCGCTATCGCGTGACATTCTGCTGCTCTAAAGCTCTGCAAATCAAGTCGTTCAGACTCATTCACTAGCATTACCGCCTCACTGCCATCTACCCTCAATGGGTATTCATGCTTATTTGCAAGCCCATTACAGACAATAAAATCAACTGATTCTAATCGCTCGACAGGTTCACGCAATGGCCCAGCGGGCAGTAAATAACGATTACCATAGCGACGCTCCCCATCAACTACGGCAATTTCAATATCTCGTTGCAATGCATAATGCTGAAGCCCATCATCTGAGATAATAATATCGCAGTGATGGTGGTCTATTAACGCTTGTGCGCTATCCGCTCGGCTAGGCCCTACCGCCACCGGGCATTGCGTTCGTCTTGCTAATATTTTTGCCTCATCACCGACCACTCTTGAGTCGCTGTCCTCTCGTACTTGCTGGGGCCAACTAGATGCGATACCACCATAACCACGACTAATAACGCCCGGCTTATAGCCAGCAGACTTTAACAGTTCGGCTACCCAAATCACGATAGGCGTTTTACCAGTTCCACCGACGGTAATATTACCGACCACAATAACCGGCA
This sequence comes from Cycloclasticus zancles 78-ME, assembly GCF_000442595.1. Lineage (NCBI taxonomy): Bacteria > Pseudomonadati > Pseudomonadota > Gammaproteobacteria > Thiotrichales > Piscirickettsiaceae > Cycloclasticus > Cycloclasticus zancles. The sequence goes on from NC_021917.1 coordinate 1,745,263, forward strand.
CATTTAAACAAGTTGACCTTAACCAGCCTTTTTTATAGAGCCAAGCACGTAGCTTAACAATGCCCCCAAACAACCATGATAATGGAACGAACAATAGGGCAACAGGGCGTTGCCCATACCACATACTATCAATAAACCGACTTATTTTATGACTCATAAAACGTTAAACTACGTTATTGCTTTGGCACAGGCTGGTTCGCCGCAAACGTAATGTTTACAAAACCTAACTGACCAGCGGCATCTAATACCGTAATCACCGATTGATGTGTCGCTTGACCATCTGCACTAATTAACAACGGTGGGTTCTTTTGATCTCCCGCAGCCTGCTTTAATGCTTTCTTGATAGTCTCCAAGCCTGAGTTGACGAGCTCTTTGTCGTTAATAAAAAAACGACTTTTTGAATCAATACTGACCTCTAAGGTTTTAGTCGCTTGCTTTTGCTCACCAGAGGCTTGCGGTAATTCAATTTTTAACTGTGTTTCACGATCAAACGTTGTTGTGACCATGAAGAAGATCAATAATAAAAAAACGACATCTATTAGAGGGGTTAAATTAAGATCAAAACCTTCTCTGTTTTTACGCTTAAAATTCATCTGGTTTACTCACGTTCCCCGTGCATCATTTCAACCAACTTAAGCGCCTCACTTTCCATTTTTATCACCAACTCATCAACCTTACCCCTAAAATAGCGATAAAACATTAATGAAGGAATCGCCACAGACATCCCCGAAGCCGTTGTGATTAATGCTTGAGAAATACCCCCCGCCAATACAGTAGGGTCCCCCACACCATTTGCTGTAATAGCAGCAAAAACATTAATCATCCCGATAACGGTGCCTAATAGGCCTAATAAGGGTGTAATTGACGCAATTGTACCAAGAGAGTTTAAATACCTTTCAAGCTCGTGTGCTACTTGGCGCCCTACTTCTTCTATGCTTTCACGCATAATTTCGCGGCCATGAGATTGATTAATAATGCCCGCCGCTAAGACACGACCAAGGGGTGAGCTATTCGAGAGGCTTCTCACTTTGCTGTTATCCAACTGGTTAGCCTTATGTAAAGACCATACAGAAGAAACCAGTTCACGCGGGAGTATTTTCTCACTATTTAATGACCAGAAACGTTCACCAATTATCGCCAATGAAACAATTGAACACGCAATAATTGGAACCATTAACCAACCACCTGACATCAAAATTTCTAGCACAGCACCCTCAATTTTCAATAATTTAATTACGCTGTCATATTACTGTATTTTTAAACTCTATTCACCTTTACAACCCGTTAAAATTTTTTAATGTCTCCAATTCCAAAACTTAGCCGTTTGCTCTCTAACACTTTCTATTCGAGGACCTTGATGATTGTAGAAACGTACTATAATTGCACCATGACGAGCCGTATCTAATCGACGACTACCTTGTTTTTCATATCGCTCGATAACCTCCTGCTTTGGAAACCCAAACCGGTTTTTATAACCAACTGGAAACAAAACAACATCAGGATCAACAGCCTTTATAAATTTTTCACTAGAAGATGTAGTACTACCATGATGAGGGGCAATCATTACATCTGCCTTCAATTGATGCCCTTTATATTGCAACAATGAATATTCCGCGCTTTTTTCGATATCGCCAGTTAATAAAACGCTGCCATTTACTGAACTGACCTTTAACACGCAAGATGCATTATTCCCTTCAAATAAGTTATCCGCAGAAGGGTTTATAAATTCAAATAAAACACCATTCAAATGCCAACTGATAGTATTTTCACAAGGCAAAGGGTTATACCCCTTAAATAGTTCAGGAACACTGGTATAAAGGCGATTAACATCAAAGGTATTTAAAACGGTTTGCGCGCCACCTGCGTGATCATTATCCCCATGGCTAATAATTAATTGTTTTATTTGTTTTGTTCTAACCGAATTCAAATATGGAACAAGAACTCGAGATGCCAAATCGCTCTTTTCGCTATATTTAGCACCTGTGTCAAATACCAAGGTATTATCTGCGCTATGAACAACCGCCGATAAACCCTGACCCACATCCAGTAAAACCAGCTTAAACTCGCCATAAGCTAAACTTTTCTCATGTATTGGAAACAACACCGGCAAAAAAAGAACACAAACTAAAGACTTAGGAATAAAACCTTTAGGCATCAATAAAAACACAACACCCACCATTGCGGTAATACAGGCAAAAATGGATACCTCCGGCATCATTAAGGTTGAATAGTCTACTGAAGCGAGGGCCTCTAAAAACTGCCATAAAACATCTATTAACAACGCTGAAAACTTTAAGGCATAAGCACCTGCAGATGGGGCTATCAATGCGATTAACAACGCAATAATTAACATTGGAACAATAGCAAAACTTACAAACGGTATGGCAACAATATTAGCCAACGGCGCAACCAATGAAACTTCATGAAAAAAATACAGCACCAATGGCATCAAACCAATCGACACCCACCACTGGGCATACAATAACTGTTTTATAAAACCAACTTTTTCCATACGCCCTACCACAGCATGCAGAATGATAAAAACCGCGCAAAACGACAACCAAAAACCAACCGACATAGGCGCCAAAGGGTCGTAAATTAACACCGCCAGCAAAGCCATTGAAATCACATGGAAAGGATTGTAATGTCGTTGCCAAAAAACACCTCCCATTATCACCACCAACATAATGAGAGCTCTTTGCGTTGGAATAGAGAACCCCGCCAACGCTGCATACCCAGTTGCTGCTGCTATGCTTACAATAATCGCACAGCGAGTCGCGCTCCCAGGTAGAGTTGGCAGTCTAAGTACAAACCAGCGAACAACGCCAAAAAATAAAGCACTTACCAAACCAATATGCAAACCCGAGATAGCCATCAAATGGGAAGTCCCAGTTTGCCGAAAAACGCGCCACTCACCAGCCGTAATAGATTGCCTATCGCCCAACACTAAGGCATTGATAATACCGGCCTGTTGTTGCTCATTAAGCGCCTCCTCTAAATATTTTTTTAACGATTCTCGCCAGTAACCAATAACCCAACGAGAAGCTTCACCCATCCGTTGATTGTTAGTGCTTTTTCGAACATAACCGGTTGCTCCTATTTGTTGCTGAAATAGCCATTTTTCAAAATCAAACCCATGTGGATTTATCAACCCATGCGGTCTTTTTAGCTTTACTAATAACTGCCACCTTTCAGCAGAGCGCACTTGTTTATCTAGGTTATACCAATTGAGTCTAATTTTTGTTGGGAAGGCAACGATATTAGCAGGGCTTAGCACCTTATCCACCTTAAACAAAAAGCCAGTTGAGCGATCGGTTTGTATTGGCAGGCCAATGACTTGGCCACTTATCAGTACTTCTTTAGACTCTAAGTCTCTTGGCAAACCATTATTGTTTATCCAAGCAGCGTACCCAGTAGCCATAACAAAACCAAACAATAAAAAACTCAACCATTTGGCCCACTTATATACCCCTAATGCAACAAAAAAGGCTAAAATTAAAATGTATATTGGTGGTAAGGCGATTAACAATTGCACCGGTAAAATGCCTATGCAAAAAAACAACGTCATTTGTTGAAATTTATTCATTTAGCCGCATCCATGCTCTGCTACACTTGGCTTGCTTGGTCAACTCACAAGCACCCATCGTTATGACTTTTCCACCCTTGATTATTAAGCCCAATCAAACAAAGGTATCTTAAATTTAAGCTGTTTTTATCGTCACATGCCAAAAAGATTCATTAAAAAATACTTCCCCAACAATACATCGATAAAGGAACACAAACACCTAAAGGTCTTTGGTAGCTTATTACATAATCAAAACTTGTGGCACCTTAACCGCCGCTCTTTTGCAGGGGCGATTGCGACAGGTCTATTTATTGCTTTTATTCCCTTACCCACACAAATGTTAATTGCCGCAGCGGCAGCCATTTTTTTACAGGTTAACCTACCGGTTTCTGTTGCCACCGTTTGGGTCAGTAACCCGGTCACCATGCCCCCTCTTTTTTATGCCGCATACTCGGTTGGTGCGACCCTTATGGAAGTCCCAATAGAGGCCCATGAATTTTCATTTTCAGTAGCCTTTATTCTCGACACTTTGGGGGCTAGCTGGAAGCCTTTTTTACTTGGTTGTTTTATATTGGGTTCTGCAACATCTGCCGTCGGCTATGTTCTTGCTCGTATTATTTGGAGACTTGCTGTTATCAAAAAATGGTTAGCTCGTAAGCATTCCATCATCAAGCGTTAAAACCCTATCCATTTTATTTGCTAACTCATGATCATGTGTCACTAACAGCAAACTAATATTGAGGCGTTGATTCAACTCCAACATTAATTCATAAATTTGCTCGGCTGTTTTTTTATCCAAATTACCCGTTGGCTCATCTGCCAAGACACAAGCTGGTTGTGTAACTAACGCACGCGCAATAGCAACACGCTGCCGTTCACCACCAGACAATTCACCATAACGGTGCTTTATCCTACTTTCTAAGCCTACCTGCTTGAGCATCTCGTCTGCTTTTTCTTGGGCAAGTGCAACACTCTCGCCACCTATCAACAAAGGCATCGCCACATTTTCCAAGGCACTAAACTCTGCCAGCAAATGATGAAACTGATACACGAACCCTAAACATTTATTTCTTAATGATGAACGCTCCACTTCTGTGAGTGTGGTCAGGTTTACGCCATTCATCATCACTTCACCTGAGGTCGGTTGATCTAGCCCCCCTAACAAATGCAACAAGGTGCTTTTACCCGAACCGGACGACCCCATAATAGCAACTCGATCGCCCTGCTTTAGGCTTAAATCAATCCCTTTGAGCACAGGTACAATCAGGTCTTTTTCACCAAACGTTTTGGTCAGTCCTGAACAACTTAAAAAAACGTCATTATTCATACCGTAATGCCTCCGCAGGGTTCACTCGTGACGCCTGCCAAGCAGGGTAAAGCGTTGAAACAAAAGATAATAAAAATGAATACGTCGCTATGGTGGTCACATCCGACCAAACTAATTTTGACGGTAACTCACTAATGTAATAGATATCAGCGGGTAAGAACTGAACATGAAAGAATTGCTCAATGGTATGCACGATCATTTCAACATTTAACGCCAAACCAACACCTGCAGCCACGCCAACAAGGGTGCCAATCAGACCAATTAATGTACCTTGAACCATAAACACACCCATCACAGAGCGAGGTGTTAACCCCAGTGTTCTTAAAATGGCAATTTCAGACTGTTTATCCGTGACGACCATTACTAACGTCGACACAATATTAAATGCCGCAACAGCGACAATTAACATCAATATGATAAACATCACGCGCTTTTCAGTTTTAATCGCCTTAAAGAAATTACTGTGTTCCATCGTCCAATTAGAAATACTGTAATTCGGTGTCAGTGTTTGCGCAATTTTGCCGGTTACAACAGGCGCTTGAAACAGGTCATGCAACTTCACCCTAACCCCTGTCACGCCTTTGTTTAAACGTAACAGTTTTGAACCATCATCAAGATGAATAAAGGCTAAATTTCGATCGTACTCATACATGCCCACTTCAAACTCACCGACAACCGTAAAGCGACGCAATCTAGGCAATATACCTGCTGGCGTCGGCGTAACTTGTGGTGTGATGACAGTCACTTTATCACCCACACCCACACGTAAATAACGAGCTAATTCCGACCCAAGGACTATACCAAACTCCTTTGGTTTTAATAATTCCAAACGACCTTCAACCATTTTCTGGTTAATATCAGACACTTGATCTTCTTGCCCGGGTAACACACCCCTTAACAAGCTGCCGCTGACTCGTTGATTAGCACTTAACATTACTTCCGCTCTTACAAATGGTGCCCAGCCAGCCACATCATCAGTTTCACTTAATGTATCACCTAAGACTTGCCAGTCTTGCAATGCATTGTAGTATTCAGAAATGGTAACATGGGACGCCATCCCTAAAATCTTTTCACGTAATTGCGCCTCAAACCCGTTCATCACCGATAGTACTGTAATTAGCGCCATCACACCTAGCGCGACACCCAGCATAGATGTCATGCTAATAAACGATATAAACCCCGAACGTTGTTTTGCTCGTGTATAACGCAGGCCAATAAAAATTTCGAGTGGTTTAAACATAGGTGCGAATTAGATCATATATTTAATTTGTAAACCTAACTTACTGTCTAGAGAATTATCAACATTTCATCAAGAGGTGATATATTAATGCTGGAAAACATATAGGGATATCAACATGACGTTTAAAAAAATCATTTTAGCCAGCATTTTTTGTTTCACACCATTGATCACTCATGCTGACGTTTTACTTATTGACGTGATTAACAAGGAACCAGCGAACACGCCAGCCGGCTTATTGAGACCCAAAAATGGGCAATCAATGGATACCGTGATCTCTCAATTTGGCAACCCCATAAGAATATACCCTACTGTTGGCGAACCACCGATTACCCGATGGCAATATGTCAAATTTTCTGTTTATTTTGAACACAACCTTGTTATTCATAGTGTTGTTAACAAGCCAAAAAAAGCACTTTAAAATAATCGGCAAAGGCTAAAGTCAGTTATAAATCAATTACCTATATTGTAATTTGACTTTATACCTGTACGAGAAAACCCTCATAAAGCATATAACCACTGTGGTCTCACCGTCTTTGCTTTAGATTAAGGTGCTCAATAACACCCCTTATTCTTATTGAACACACAGCCCTACTCTATACATTACACACGAGCTAACCATCCACTAACTGGCTGGCATGATCAAAAGGCACTGTCTCAACCAGTCAACCTAACTATTTCCACTTAGCGCTTTATTTAAGCCAAATGAAATACACCCCTTGTTTTGTTTATGAGAAAATAATTCTTTTATTTTTTCCATTTTTTACGTCTACTCAGCTATGCCAAACCTACCTACAAAATCCACACAATCCATTTCTTGGGGAAAATTCGAAGGATGCTCTGATGCCTTAACCATCGCAAACGCAGGAATGGAGTCGGAGCAATTACTGGTGGTTATTTGTTCAGATACCCAATCGGCACTGAGATTAGAACGAGAAGTTCCTTTTTTTCTAACCACGCCTTTGCCGGTTATTTATTTTCCAGACTGGGAAGTCTTACCTTATGATAGCTTTTCTCCTCTAGGCGAAATTATTTCTGAAAGGCTAGCGACTTTATACAAACTGCAAAGCCTAAATAAAGGCATACTCATTGTCACCACCGCTTGCTTACTACAACGGCTAGCGCCACGTGATCAACTTTTAAATGAGTGCTTTTCACTCTCAACAGGTCAACAATTCAATATTGAAAAAACCCGCCTAAATCTAGATAAATTAGGCTACCAGAATGTGCACTCTGTTCATGAATATGGTGAATACTCCGTTCGAGGGGCTATTTTAGACATGTTCCCAATGGGCAGCAAAAAGCCCTATAGAATTGATTTGTTTGATGATGAAGTAGAGTCCATCCGTACGTTTGACACCGAAACCCAACGCTCCATTGATAAAGTTGACTCCATTCAACTATTTCCCGCAAGAGAATTCCCTATTAATGACAAAAGCATTCAACTTTTTCGCCAACAATTTAGAGACCAGTTCCCAAATGTGTCTGATAAGAACACCTTATATCAACAAGTCTCTAAAGGTAATATCCCTAATGGTATAGAAAACTATTTGCCCTTATTTGTAGAACATACCGAATCATTTTTTGATTACATCCCGAAGGCCACTCTCATCTTGCACGGTGATATCTTAGCTGCTGGAGAAACATTTGCCACACAGGTCATTGAGCGATTTCAACACAGGCAACGTGATATTGATCGCCCGGCATTACGCCCAGAATTACTGTTTCACGACTTAGAGAGCCTGCAACAAAGAATGGCCAACTACCCCTCTGCTTCATTACAAAGTGACATCCATGAAACAGAAAAAACAGCCTTAATCAATACCGATAAAAATGACCAGGCACACCCTTTATTAGACTTATTAAACATACAAAAACATAAAACTTTGTTTGTTGCGGAGTCTGCGGGGCATCGTGAATCAATGCGTCAGCAACTACAAAAACTAAATGTACGCCCTACCCTCGTTGAAGATTGGGCGACGTTTGTTCAAAACGATGTATCCCCCTGCATTGTCGTTGCACCGATAGACGAAGGCCTTAGCTCCTCTACCGTCAGCATCATTACGGAAAACAACCTATTAGGCACACGTGTTCAACAACGTAGACGCAGACGGTCCTCCTCTAACCAACGACTTGAAAATGTATTTAACAGCTTAGCCGACCTTGAAATCGGCTCCCCTGTTGTTCACCAAGAACATGGTGTTGGTCGATACATCGGCTTGAAGCACTTAGTTGTAGACGAGATTGAAACCGAATTTTTAACCTTAGAATATGCCAATAGCGATAAACTCTATGTGCCTGTTTCATCGCTTAATTTAATTGGTCGATACATGGGCACCCAAGGGGATAGCGCCCCATTACACCGATTGGGTAGTGATCAGTGGGAAAAAGCACGCAAAAAAGCACTGAAACGTGCACGCGATGTCGCCGCAGAATTATTAGACATCCATGCTCGACGCGCCGCCAAACCTGGCCGCCCAATGGTTACTGAATCAACCGAGTACGATAACTTTGCCCGTGCATTTCCGTTCGAAGAAACCGAAGATCAAGCAACCGCTATTGAACAAACACTACATGACATGAGCCTTGCTAAACCAATGGACCGTGTTGTTTGTGGTGATGTGGGGTTTGGTAAAACAGAAGTGGCTATGCGCGCGGCCTTCACCTGTGCCAATAATCACTACCAAACTGCCGTTTTAGTGCCAACCACCTTACTTGCTCAACAGCATTATCAGAATTTTTCCGACCGTTTTGCCGATTGGCCCATTCGCATTGAAGTACTTTCACGGTTTGTCAGCAGCAAAAAGCAAAATCAAATTATTGCTGATACCGCCGAAGGGAAAGTTGATATTCTTATTGGTACCCATAAATTATTACAAAAATCATTAACCTACAAAAACCTTGGTTTAGTGATTATTGATGAAGAACAACGCTTTGGCGTGCGCCATAAAGAATATTTAAAATCCATGCGCTCTGAAGTGGACATGCTTACACTCACCGCTACCCCAATACCCAGAACACTTAATCAAGCCATGTCTGGATTACGCGATATTTCCATCATTGCAACACCACCACCGAATAGACATGCTATCGAAACCTTTGTATCTGAATGGAATAGTGGACTGATTCAAGAGGCCTGCCAACGTGAGATAAGACGCGGCGGTCAACTGTTCGTTCTTCATAACGACATTGCTACAATGGATAGGGTTATTCGTGACATTGAAGAACTAGTACCCGACGCCAATATTCGAAAAGCACACGGGCAAATGCGTGAAAGCGAATTAGAGCATATCATGCTCGACTTTTATCACGCCCGATTTAACGTACTGGTGTCTACGACGATTATCGAAAATGGTATTGATTTACCCAATGCCAATACCATTATTATTAACCGCGCCGATAAACTCGGTTTATCTCAATTGCATCAATTAAGAGGTCGGGTTGGCCGCTCTCATCATCGTGCATACGCATACATGATCGTACCGCCAGAAGGTGTTATGACTAAAGATGCAAAAAAACGTATTGATGCAATCCAAAGCAGTGCCGACCTAGGTGCTGGCTTTACCTTATCAACGCACGATATGGAGATTCGTGGTGCGGGTGAGTTATTGGGCGACAACCAAAGTGGGGAAATCCAAGAAATTGGCTTTACCTTATATACCGAGTTACTGGATAACGCAGTAGCCGCAATAAAATCAGGTAAGCAACCAGAACTTGAAGAACGTATCGAAACAGGACCAGAAATAGACCTGTCTGCCAGCGCATTAATCCCCGATGATTATTTACCGGACGTTCACACACGTCTTGTGTTGTACAAACGAATTGCTAGTGCAGATGATGCAGAAGAACTAAGGGACTTACAAGTCGAGATGATAGATCGTTTTGGCCTTCTACCAGACAGCACAAAATGCCTCTTTGGTATCAGCGAGATAAAACAACAGGCTAAACGTATTGGTATTGATAAAATTGATTTTGCCAAATCCAATGGGCGATTAATATTTTCAAATGCCCCATCGATAGACCCTGCAAAAATAATTGAATTGATCCAAACACAACCACAAATTTTTAAATTGGATGGACCTCAAAAATTACGTTTTAGTAAAAAACTTAATACCACTGAAGAGAAAGTTGAGTTTATACTCGACCTCATTAACTCTATCGCATTGAGCAAGTAATAAACATGACAGCAACACGATTATTTTCATATGCTTTAATTCTTATTGTGCTTTCATACAACATTCAGGCGTTTGCCGACAATGAAAGCTCATCTCAGCCAAGCACTTGGTACAGTATTGAGTACCTCATTTTCGAAAACAAATCATTGAGTAACCAAACGTTAGAGCCTTGGACAAGCGCAGCCTTCAAAATACCTGACAATGCCATCAGGCTGAGCAATGTATCTAGCAATACAGCCTTTAAGCCTTTAGCACCCAACCAACAACAACTTTACGGCGTTTATAATCGGTTAGAAAAGCTATCCTCATATACACCCATCGCTCATGCGGGGTGGGTTCAACCACTTCAACAAAAAGGCGAGCGGAAGCCTGTACAAATTAGCCACCAAACTGGGCCTTTACAACTTGAGGGGACACTTACTTTTCACCGTGGACGGTTTTTACACCTAGACATTGATTTGCAGTTGAGTGAGATGAACTCGTTAGCGATAACTCAAACCAATCTTTCACAACGTTTTCATGAACCTGTTACCTTATACCGATTAACAGAAACTCGGCGAATAAAAACGGATGAATCACACTATTTTGATCATCCGCGTTTTGGTATTTTGGCTATTGTGAAAAAAATTGACTCGCCTAATTAACCCACTCAACAAAAGTTAACTGATACAGCTAGCTCACATAGGCTAATTTAACCGCATTATATTCATCTACAATGCTGTCAATCGCCGATTGTTCAAAAGGCCTCAAACCGCTGACCACCATATCTTTTGTACCATGCCCTATGGCTTGACCATCCACAAACAAATTAAATTCAAGCTTCACACTGCCTTTTTTACCATCAACACGCATCGACGCACCAGAAAACTCGAGATCCAATGAACCTTCTAGAAACGAATGAATTTCAATGACCATATCTTTATAAATAATTAATGGCCGAGCAGGGTTAATCATCACCCCTTTCTTTTGCATTAAATCGATAAGTATTTCTGGAAATGTTCGACCTGAGAATTGAACATATTTCTCAATCAAACTCGAAATAAACTTATCGTTGTTGCTCTGTTCCCCAGAACACTGAACCGTCATCATCGACTTATTATTTTGATCAGACAAAATAAACTGCTCACTCAGCTTCTCAGGCAAAGTAACAACCGTTTGCTCGGTCACCATGCTTTCAAAGCTAAAACGCATTGATTGGCTAACACCTAATTCCGTTAACGCTACCGCAAATAATAAATCCCCTGGTACACAAAATCGTTTTGTCTCAACATCATGCAATGGGTTAAAGTCACCAGCTACTGATTTAGCAAAAAGGCTGGCTTGCTGCCTTGTAAAACTAACTTTTTGATCGTCTATTTTATAAAACTTTTTTATATCCATGATTATGATTTTTCGTTAAGACCAACAGAATTATACGTTATTCATCCACTTTCATTTCATATACCAGCACTTTCAATAAATGCTCCACTTTGATCATGCCCGCTTCTGCATGGCCTTCTATGTCTCGCATACTAATTTCACCACCTTCTAAACCTGCCGCCCAATTAACCACCAAAGCACAGCAGGCATAATTTAGTGCCAACTCTCTAGCTAACGCTGCTTCAGGCATGCCTGTCATACCAACTAAATCACAACCATCGCGCTCTAATTTTATTATTTCGGCTGCCGTTTCTAACCTTGGGCCTTGCATACAAGCGTAAACAGCTTTGTCGAAAACAGCGATTTCCGCTTTATACATTGCGCGCTTTATTTTTTTTCTCAGCTCCACCGAATACGGGGTTGTAAAATCTATGTGAGTAACGTGCTCTAGATCATCCTCAAAGTACGTTGAGGCTCGCCCCCATGTATAGTCAATTAACTGATCTGGCAGAACAAGACTCGCGGGTGGCATTGATCGATTAATACCGCCAACAGCAGCGATTGCAACAACATCCGTTACACCCACTTCTTTCAAGGCCCACATATTTGCCCGGTAATTAATTCTGTGTGGTGGAATATTATGACCATACCCATGACGTGCCATAAACACAATATCAACGCCATTTAATTCACCAAAAGTGATCGGTGATGAAGGTTCACCATAGGGGGTTTTAACCACTCGCTTACGGACACGCTCCAAATTAACAAGTTTGCTTAAACCAGTGCCGCCAATAATCGCTAGCTTTGACATACTAGTTCCTCAATATTTTCTGGGCAGGCATATAAACCATTTATGTTTCTTAGGTAGCCTTTGTAATCCATGCCTAAACCAAACAAATATTGCTTACCACTATGGTAGCCAACAAAATCAGCCTGCAAGGGCTTTTGCTTGTTTAAATCTTTATCCACTAAAACAGCTGTATAACAAGAGACAGCACCTTGTTCCTCGCAATACGCTTTTATATGCGCCATTGTGATACCTTCATCCAACACATCATCAACAATAATAACTGTTCGACCTTGTATCGGCGTGGCGGGAAGTTGTTTCCACTCAAGTTGCCCCCCAACCAGATCACGGTGGTAACGTGTCACATGGATATAATCAACTTCTAATGCGAAATCCAATTTAGGTATTAAGCTACCAACGGCTACAATTGCACCGGTCATAACGCAAAGAATAAGTGGGTTCTTATCCCCACATTCTTCAGTAATTTCAACGGCCAGTGCATTGTACATCTGCTCTACAGCTGCGCCATCCAACAAACAGGTACTGTTTTTCTTTACCCACTCTATTTCTGTTAAAGGCATCATCAGCTTAGTTAAACCCGTCAATGATTTTTCGGCATTGTTGCCACTTTAAAGAATCTTGAAGATGGCCTTCAGGAAGCCTTGTTGTCGGTCGCATTTTTTTTAACCTTTCGATCGAGTTAGTGTTTATTTCAACACCATTTAAGTGATCAATAACCTGTTCGGCTGCGGTTCGATCATTACAGATAAGTGCCATATCGCCACCCGCCTTTAACGCCTGCTGCGCTCGTTGCCCAATATCACCAACTACACTAGCACCCTGCATGGTCAGGTCATCACTGAATATAGCACCTTGAAAGCCTAATTGCTGACGCAAAATAGTTTGCAACCAAAACTCAGAAAAACCGGCTGGCATTTCATCAACCTGTTGATAAATCACATGCGCCGGCATAATCCCTTTCATTCCTGCTTGTATGAGCTGCCTAAAGGGGTACACATCATCTTGTAAAATGTCTTCTAATGATCGCTCATCAATTGGAATCGCAACATGAGAATCAGGTGCTACTGCACCATGCCCAGGAAAATGCTTACCGATGCTTGCCATGCCTGCCTCAGCCAGCCCTTGCTGGAATGCTTCAGCCACCTCAGCAACGATTTTTTTATCACTCGAAAACGCACGATCGCCTATAACATCGCTGCAAGCGTAATCAATATCCAGCACTGGTGCAAAACTAAAATCAACTCCCACCTGCCTCAATTCCATTGCCATTAACCAAGCCACTTGCCGCGCATAATTGAGAGCATTTTCCTTATCTTCCTGATAGCACTCACCTAACATTTGCATACAAGGGATGGGGGTAAACCCCTCTTTAAAGCGCTGCACTCGCCCACCTTCGTGATCAACAGCTAGCAACAACGGCTCTGCTCTTAAACGATGAATTTCATCACAAAGCACTGAGACTTGTTCAATACTGTCATAATTCCTTGAAAAAAGGATAACACCGCCCACTAGAGGGTGTTTAAGAACCTCTCGATCAACGGCCGATAATTCCACACTGTCAATATCAATCATTAAAGGCCCAAGGGGCATAGGCGATTTCATTTTTTTAGTCTATCCTTATCAATATAATTTTCTTAAATCAAACACATCGTTATTTGGAGCTGTTATGCGTTTTGTTGCTTTACTTTTAGGCCTTATGTTTATTTCCCCCTTCACTGTTGCCAATGAGGAAACTTCTGCAGAAGCCATCTATCTACCGCTGACACCTCAGTTCACTGTAAACCTATTGGGCGACAATCATTATTTGCGCACCAGTATTCAATTACAACTACGTAACGATGAAATAAAAGAGTCGATAGAGGCTCATAACCCTGCTATTCGCCACGCACTTATTGTATTGCTAAGCAATAATTATGTGGAAAATATTTCCAGCGGCAGCGATAAAATAGAATTACAAAACCGAGCAGTGCAAGTTCTAAACACCACACTAAAAAAATACGCTAAAAAAGAAGGCGTAGAAGCTGTCTTTTTTACTGAGTTTGTTTCTCAATAAACTATTCATTAATTAACACACTAGACCCAACCGATACCCGATCAAAAAGCTCAATAACATCTGTATTTAACATTCGAATACATCCATGTGACGAGGGTGTAGAGGTCACCAGTTCATCAGGTGCACCATGAATATAAATATAACGCCGCATCGTATCAACCTGACCTAAACGATTTTTGCCTTTTTCTAAACCAGACAGCCACAAAATTCTAGTCAATATCCAGTCTCTATTCGGCTGGCTTTTTGCAAAGCCATGTTGGTAAATTTCACCTGTAAAACGGCGACCTACAAACACACTGCCTGACAACTGACCAGCACCTATTTTTGCGCGAATGATATGTTTCCCTCGTGGGGTACACTCACTGCCAAACAGTTCACCGGCACCATTTTTTGCGGTGCATACCGGATAGGACTTAATCAATCGATCACTATCATATAACGCTAATAACTGATCGCTAATACTGATTATTATGTTCAGTTTAGGGCGATTCATTTATTTTTCAAATAACGCGATCGATTCGACATGCGAGGTATGCGGAAACATATCCATGACACCGGCCTTTTTTAATGTATAGCCTAATTCATTCACTAAAATAGCTGAATCACGTGCAAGCGTAGATGGGTTACAAGACACATAAAGCACCTGTTCAGCGCCCCACTTTGGCAAATAAGGTAGGATTTCTTTTGCGCCTAAACGAGGTGGGTCAATTAATACTTTATTGTATTTTTTCTTCGTCCAAGGTTCCTCAGCGACAGCTTCCATTAGATTAGCGGTATAAAAATCCACGTTGTCCAAGCCATTCTTATCGGCATTTTGTTTTGCCCGTATAATCAGCTCATCACTGCCTTCAACACCGGTTACATGACCTGCCACTCGAGCCATTGGTAGCGTAAAGTTTCCTAAACCACAAAATAGATCAAGCACGTTATCATTTTCATTTAACGCTAGTGTTTCTAGCGCTCTATTAATCATAGAGCGATTAATATCAACATTAACTTGAACAAAGTCGCTAGGGCCAAAGAACAAACTTACATTATTCGGCAATTGGTAACTGAGCGGTGCTTTTTCACCGCTTAATGGGACAATGGTATCTGGGCCTTTGGATTGGGTATAAATATCTACATCAGCAGACACTTCAAAACGTTTTAATACCGCTATATCCTCTTCACTTAACGACTCGAGAATTCTAAAAACTAATGCTGTTCGGCTATCGCAAATAGACACTTCGATCTGCGGAATTTTATCTTTAATCGATAAGTTACCAATCAACGATGACAAATCCATTAGGCGTTGCCCAACTGAGGGATGTAACACCTCACATTTTTCAATTTCAGCCAAAAAAGGGCTGGCTTTTTCTCTAAACCCTACCAGCACTCGGCCTTTTTTTACGACATCTTTCACGCCTAAACGCGCCCGGTGACGATAACCCCAAAAAGGCCCTGTTAACGCAGGCCATAACTCAACATCTTCGAGTTTAGCTATGCTTTTAAACTGATCGAGCAAAATGCCTTGCTTGGCAAGAATTTGTTTCTCAGGATCAAGGTGTTGAAAACTACAGCCACCACAAATACTGTAATGCTGGCAGCCCGGCTCAACACGGTCGTCAGATGCTTTTAACACCTCAGTAACACGGCCTTCGGCAAAATCTTTTTTCTTTTTACTGTATTCAAAAACAACGTCTTCGCCTGGTAGCGCACCTGCGATAAAAACCGCCTTATCATCTACATGTGCCACACCGCGACCATCGTGGGCTAACGATTCTATTGTTGCTGTTGCCGTTTCAGGCGGTAAGTTCTTTCTTCTATTTCTACGTCTAGCCATGTTGCTTTTAAAACCATCTTTCTATGTTAAATTAAATAAGCATTACATTTTAAACGTTAAACAAAATTTAATCCGGAAAAACTCCTGTCGAAATATACCGGTCACCTCTGTCACAAATAACAACAACAATTGTTGCATGGCTTAAACGCTTTGAAAGCTCTAAAGCAACATGAGTGGCCCCACCAGACGAGACACCACAAAAAATGCCTTCTCGCTGCGCTAAGGCTCGCATTGTCTGTTCGGCTTGCTGCTGATTAACTTCAAGAATGTCGTCAACACGTGAACGATCATAAATTTTTGGCAAATACTCTTCAGGCCAACGGCGGATTCCTGGAATTTTAGAATCACCTTCCGGCTGAACACCAATCACCTGAATATCATTATTTTTTTCTTTTAAGTACATTGAGGTACCCATAATCGTTCCGGTCGTCCCCATTGAACTAATAAAGTGGGTTACCTCTCCTGACGTGTCGCGCCAAATTTCAGGTCCCGTGCCGTTATAGTGCGATAAAGGGTTATCTGGGTTAGCAAATTGATCCAAAATCGTGCCTTTGCCCTGCTGCTCCATCTGCCTTGCTAGATCGATCGCCGCCTCCATACTGCCAGCGGCCGGTGTTAAAACAATATCGGCCCCGTAAGCCTTCATTGATGCACGCCGTTCTGCACTCATGTTATCTGGCATGATGAGTGTCATTTTGTAGCCTTTAATAGCCGCAGCCATTGCCAAAGCGATGCCTGTGTTTCCGCTAGTCGCTTCAATCAAACGGTCTCCAGGCTTAATATCACCACGTAACTCCGCTTGTTGAATCATGTTAATGGCAGGCCTATCTTTAACAGAGCCTGCTGGGTTATTACCCTCAAGCTTCAACAAAATAGTATTTGTTGTTGAGTCCATCCGCTGTAACCTGACGAGCGGCGTGTTTCCAACAAAATCTTCAATGGTTGGGTAAGTCATTTACTCTCTTTAAAACAAAAATTGGCACAGAAGACTATCATACCTTTACGACGTAGCTAATAATTTTGAGTTATGTCCTTAAGGCCATCGACTTATGCTAAAATTTTTTTAAAAATTACATAAAAAAATAGTTGCCTAATGAAGATAGTTAAAAGCCCCCTTTTTGCTAGAAAAAATCTCTTATTCGCTTTTTATATTGCCTTCATCACACCTTTTGCCGTTGCAAATGATATAAACGATTTATCTTTTTTTAATACCGAGATTCCTATTGTCTTATCTGCCACTCGGTTAGCACAACCACAAACCGAAGCACCGGCAACGATCACCATCATTGACCGTCAACTGATCAAACTATCGGGGGCAAAAGCCATTCCCGAATTATTTAGATTAGTACCCGGCTTTCATGTTGCTTACTTTCGTGGCAATGAACCTGTTGTTGCTTATCAGGGGCTTAGTGGTGAATTCCCCCAAGGCGTTCAAGTATTAATTGATGGGCGCTCTGTTTATAGTCCCCTTTTTGGTGGTGTTGACTGGTCAAATCTTCCTATCATGATGGAAGATATTGAAAGAATTGAAGTTATCCGTGGTCCGAACGGCTCCTCCTTTGGTTCGAATGCATTCCAAGCAGTCATCAATATCACCACATCACATGCGGTGCAAACAAATGATTTTCAAGTTAAAAGCACGCTCGGTGAAAGGGGCTATCAACGCACGCTCCTAACTGGTAGCCATTCCTTTGGAGATATCGACGTTAGACTCTCCGCTTCACACATTGATGATAACGGCTACGCCAATAATGATGACGATAGCCGTCATGACTCGCTGACCGGGCGATTGGATTACCAAATTACTCATCTCGATAGCTTGCAATTGAATTTCGGTATCATCAATACCTTAAGGGAAACACATACACCTGGCACTTTATTAGATCCTTTTGACCCACCTAGAAACACTGATGACTCGCAGCATTCAATTCATGCTAAATGGGAACATTCAACACCTGATGATCAACTGTTTATTACTCAAGCTTCCTATACCAGACACCTACACAAAGACAAATTTACAACTTTCTTTGATGCCAACAATATAGGTTTAGGCTTTATGGGGAGCTCCGTTAGTCGTCTCGACTTCACCGAGTACTTTGATCGATATGATATGGAATTTGAGCATCAATTTCATTTTAATGATCAAGTTCGCGTTTCTTGGGGCCTTGGCAGTAGAATCGATCGTGTCTATTTACCTCTTTTACAAAACTCTACACAGAAACTTGATAATTCTATTCAGCGCATCTTTAGTAATGTTGAGTGGCGCCCCGAACATAATTTAATTATCAACATGGGCGCACTTTGGGAGCATTCTCAATTATCAGGTGATGATCTGTCACCACGGTTGGCAGTAAACTACCTGCTAACGCCTTCACAAAGTATTAGGTTTTCTGCCTCTCATTCCATTAGAGCTCCAGTCTTAGTTGAAAATAATTTAAATGCCGATGCGTCAATAGAGTCTATTAGCATACCGGGGCTGGTATTGAATCAACCTTTATTACGAACCAAAGCTGGGCTTGACCCTGAAACAGTAGACTCACTCGAAGCAGGCTACCATGGTTTGTTTTTTAATAATGCACTCACCGTAGACCTTAAGTTATTTAGAAATGAGTACGACAACCTGATTGACGTAAAGGGCCTAGCAACTGACGCGACCCTGTCACTATTTGGCATCCCTATAGCTACCGCTGACCTTGGCACCAAAGTTCAAACAGTCGACAACCTGCATTATGCAAATATAAACGGCTATGAAATTGAACTGAACTATCGACCCGATGCAAATAACTTAGTTCACCTAGGGTATGCATACAACCATACCAATGTTGGGAGAATCACTCACAATGATATTGAAAATATTCGCAGCTCTGTACCAAAAGATGTTTTTAATATTTTGGTCTCCCATACGTTTGATAATAATTTATGGGCTAGTATTGCTTTCTACTACACTAGTAGCATGGAGTATTTAGACTCGGGTAACCCACAAGGTCCGTTAAGGCGCTTAGATATTAATACAGGAAAATCATTTAACCTATCACAACGCCAAGAAATAGACCTTAGCTTTAACCTACAACTGGCTCTTGATAAAAACAAAGACTTCCTGAATGAATTTGAACTCGATAACCGAGCATTTGTCGAACTAACCTATAGGTATGACTAAAAGGACGACAGTAATACAAGTTAAGACATGGAATGTTGCACAAAAAACTCTAGGTATTTACTAACCAGCTTATTACTGGTCGGCTTTATTTATGTTCCTTATGTTGAGAATCAATACCTATTTTCAATGTTCCCTCGATTACTCTTCTTCTACCTAATTTTGAATAGCCTCACACAGCAATGCTCCTTAGCTAAGCTATTAATAACATGATGACTATAATTTTTAATGCTTTTTTGATAGCTAAAATTATCTGCCTAACTTTCGGCATTAAACTTAGTCATAGTCATAACATATTCTCTTATGTTGTTAAGCAACAATTTTTCGCAGAACGTCTAAAAAGGAACAGACTACTCACCAAAGGCAACCCCACGTGAAGCGGTTCCGCTCATTAGGACAGTAAAAGCCGTTAGTTAAGGAGTTATTTTCTGTATTATTATTTAAATAGAGGACACAGAAGATGAGCAGAAAAAGACGTAACCATTCACCAGAATTTAAATCAAAAGTAGCATTAGCCGCATTAAAAGGCGACCAAACACTGTCTGAATTATCCCAGCGGTACGGGATTAATAGCAACTTAATTGTTAAGTGGAAGAAACTACTATTAACACAAAGCAGTGAAGTCTTTGCTTCAGGTAAAGGTTTAGCGCCAGATAGAGAAGCTGAAATACAAAGTCTACAGGCTAAGATAGGCCAGTTGACAATGGAGAATGATTTTTTGTCCAAAGCGCTCGATCATTAGACCGGGCGCACAGAAAGGTCATGATTAATCCAAACTCCGTGTTGTCACGTACCCGGCAATGCCAACTACTCAATATTCATCGATCAAGTACGTATTACCGTGCAAAGCCCATCTCAGACGATGATCAGGCGACGATGAGGAAAATTGATAAGCTTCATCTGGATAAACCATTTTTAGGCTCACGAAGGCTTACCGACACCCTAAAAGAAGGTGGTGATCGTATTGGGCGTAACCGTGTTATTCGTTTGATGCAGTTAATGGGTATTCAAGCAGTTTATCCAAAACCACGAACCACTAAACGTAACCCTGACCATAAAGTCTACCCATACTTGCTCAGAAACATGAGTATTAACCAACCTAATCAAGTTTGGGCAACGGACATCACCTACATTCCGATGGATAAAGGGTTTAGCTACCTCACAGTGATCATGGACTGGCACAGCCGAAAGGTATTAAGCTGGCGACTATCAAACAGTATGGACGTGAGTTTTTGTATAGATGCCCTTGAAGAAGCCATTCACCACTATGGTTGCCCTGATATCTTTAATTCAGATCAAGGCAGCCAGTACACCAGTGGTGAATTTACACAGGTGTTAAAACACCACCAAATTAGAATCAGTATGGATGGTAAAGGCGCTTGGCGCGATAATGTGTTTGTTGAACGTTTATGGCGTAGCGTGAAATATGAAGATGTGTATCTCAATGCATATGAGTCGATGACGCATGCCAGATCATCATTAGGAAAATGGGTAAATTACTACAATCAACAACGCAAACACCAAACTTTAAAGGCAACACCCGATCAGGTATATTATGAAACCATCATGCCGTTAATCGCGGCATGATTAACTGGGAAAATAACTCCTAAGCAGGTTGTCCTAATTAGTGGAACCACTTCTACGTATCAAACCATTGCTAATATTCGACTGTACTTTAAACTATCGAAAAAGCTAACTAATGGAATCCGTTTTAGCTCATCATTAGCATCCAATAAAAAGCAGCCTCTTCATCAATACGTAGTCACCAATAACCAAATGCATCAAAGGATAAAATAGCGTGCTGATTAACACCCATCAGCCCAGAAAATTTTATAGTGTCTATCTAGCAGTGGCTTTACTGCTGATACCTATACCCTTACTTGCACAAAATTTGGCTATCATTTCTGATAACGCTAGCCATTATCAAACCAGCTATAAAACACTTATTACGAACCAGCTATCTCAAGACCCCAGCATACAATTACGAAACATACCGACCAGCTCATTAAGCACCGAAACGCTAATAAAAGACTCACCCGACATCCTGATTAATCTCGATAATAAAGCCATAAAAAAACTCGTGGAATTGAATATACAAACCACAACATTTCACGCCTTAACAACATTATCACATGCTAAAAAGAACATCCCATGCTTACCGTCATGCCGAGAGCTTCGGCCTAATCACTTTTTCTTTGTCTTGGATCAGCCACCAGCTAGACAATTAAATTTAATACAACGTCTTAGCCCTTTATTTAAAAACATTGGTGTTATTGTCACTCATCAATCAAAAGATCAGCTAACACACTTAAAGAAAATTGCCGCGGATAAAAAATTAACCATTAACGAACACCTTAGTAATTCAAAAAATGTAAATTCCCAAATAGGTCGTGTTTCACAATCTTCGGACATCATTCTCGCAATAGCCGATACCGATATTTATAACGCCACGTCTCTTTCACAAATCCTACTAACCAGTTACCGTTATGGAACACCCATCATAGGTTTTTCTAAAGGCTTTATAAGAGCCGGGGCTATTGCAGGAACAGTCAGTAGCCTCGAGCAGTTGGCTAAGCATTTAACCGAAACAATCTTCGCCCTAGAGGAAGCAAAGAAGCCTCTGGCAAACAGTATTGTTTACCCTAAATATTTCAGCGTTATTTCCAATAGAAATGTCGCAAAAAGTTTAAACCTACATTTCCCTAACGATAAAGCATTACAAGCGCAATTAATCAGCTATGAGTTTGATAAGTAGGTTTCAATTACAAGATAAGCTGCTACTCCTAGGCGTTATGCCAGCAGCCATCGTAGCCATTATATTAGCCACCTACCTAACCTCAACGCGTTTAAATGACATGTACGATTTATTGCATAAAACGAATGAGAACTTATGTCTTTCAATAGCCAAATCCAGTGTTAATGGTGTCTTTTCTGGGAATTTAGCGGCGCTCGATGCAGTTGTCCGTTCAGTAGTTAATGAGCCAGATATCCTCTCTATTAAAATTACAGACAGTGCGGGAACGGCTCTTTCCTATGCAAACAGTGATATTGCAACACCCTCATTACTATCCAACCCATCAAAAGAAATTGTTCAACCAATCACACTTAAATCAATTGAAAACACGGATGAATTTGATAGCTTATTGGTTGGCCCACCGGTTGAAAAAAATGAAACCATTGGTTACGTCACACTCACGCTTTCATATGAGGCTATTCAACAACGGCAATATAATATTTTATCTAACACAATCTACATCACCTTATTTTTACTATTGGTAATCGCTCTTATTGCAAAATACTTCAGCGCAACAATTAGTCGCCCCATTCTAAAATTAACACGTGATGTAAAAAACATTACTAAAGGCAACTATACTCCACCACCTAACACCCCAAATATCAGTAGCAAAGATGAAATTGCCACACTCGAGAGCGGTGTTCATGAAATGGCTCAGCAAATTAATAATCACCAACGGATTCTGAAACAGAGGGTCCTTGAAGCAACGCAAGAGTTAAGATCTCAAAACGACAAGCTTTTTTCTGCCCAAGAAGAAATCCTCAAATCCGCCGATGCAAAATCACGGTTTATTTCACATATAAGTCATGAAATACGAACTCCGTTAAATGGCATTATCGGCTTTCTTGAAATCATTCAACAAACCCCTCTTGATGATGAGCAACTGAAATTGGTCAATGCGTCTCATTTATCATCAAAAAATTTACAAACCATTATTAATGAAGTCTTAGATTTTACCCAGCTTGAATCTGGCAAAGTACTTATTCATAAAACAAATTTTGAACTGAAAAAAGCAATACAAGATGCCATCTTGCTTTTATCTGCCCAAGCAAAGGAAAATCACGTCAGTATTAACTATCAGCACGATGCCAATGTCCCTGTGGTTATTAATCAAGACCACGTCAAGTTTGGCCAAATACTTATTAACCTACTTAGCAATGCTATTAAGTTCAGCCACCAATCATCTGTTATCGTTCGCTTAAAAATGAACCCTTACAAGCAGGATGTTATTGATATTAGCATCATTGATCACGGTATCGGCATCAGTGGACATAACCTCAAACAGCTTTTTCAAGAATACTCTCAACTTGATGGCGCTACTAGCGATCAGGGAACAGGTCTTGGCTTAGTAATTACTAAACGCCTGCTAAACGCACTTAACGGTAGCATTAAGGTAAAAAGCACCTTAGGCGAAGGTTCTAATTTCACCTTTAGTCTACCCTTTACACAGGTGAAAGATAGCTACCAAGCTATTAATAAACCCATAGCGATTGAACACCCTCTGCCCGACCTAAGTTCTTTAAATATATTAGTTGCAGACGACAACGAAATTAATCGTTTATTGTTGAGTCATTTATTAGAAAAACAACACGCTAATGTAACCTGTGTTAACGATGGCCAACAAGCCATTGAACTAGCCTTCAAGCACCCCTATGACCTGATGCTATTTGATTTAAGGATGCCTTTAAAAATGGGCAATGAGGCACTTTTTGAAATACGTAACCACTCACAAAACCCTAACTATAAAACACCCGCCATTGCTATTACTGCACACATTACCTCAGGTGAAGAGAAGGCACACCACATCAGTTCATTTGACGGGTACCTAATAAAACCTATTGATCAAGTACACTTTTTCGCCTTAATTGAGCAATTACTTAGCGAACATGATTTTGATACGCAGCCTTTTATATCAACCACTACAAATGGCGATTCAGCCTCTAACAGTCAACCGTTTGATTATCACTTAGCTAAAAAAAGCATGAATGCGGACCATTCGTTTATGTTAATTATGCTTGAGAAGTTTTTATCTGAACTTCCTAAACAAAGCGAAGACATTTCAGAGCTGATTGGGCAAAACAACATAGTGGATGCAGCAGAAGCAGTCCATAAAATCCACGGTTCGGCAGCATATTGTGGAACACCTTTATTAAAATCAGCAGCGAAAAAACTTGAGCTTGTATTGAGGGAAAACGATAAAAATAATATTCAAAAGTTCCACAAGATTTTTTGTAATGAAATACAGACATTGCTTACATTAAAAAGCGACATTCTTACCTTGCTGCAAACCCTTACTAATAATCAAGAAACTTAAACAACTTTCTTATAACGTGCCCATAGCAACCATGACATGGCGCTTTAATCAATCAAGAAACCCTAATTACAGTTAAGTAGAAAACCTTAATCCCTCTGCATTAATACTCATACTCTATTAATACGCGCAACGTACTATCAGGGCCTTTATAACCTAAGCCAAATATGGAGCCTACTTCCCAATGCATTTTTTTCGCATGAGCTAAGCGAATATCACCCATTACAACAGGGCCTACCGCCTGGCCATTTTCATTACTATAAAACTCAATGGCAGGTTCTAACTTTTCTGAATACCGGTAGCGTGCCTGAAGAGCTAGCGACGATTCAAGCTCATTCTTTATTTCATTCCCCCACTCATACTCAATAATAAAATTGGCGGCACCCACCCATTTCCCCCACTCTTTTTCCATTAAAAGACCACTGGATAAGCCCCAAGTATCATCATGCTGCTGATGCTCAAGTTCAAACAAAACACCCCAGTCAGCATCGTACTCACCTTGTTCAGTTAACTGCCATTTTACTTCCAGCTCTAAGGCCTCTAAAGAAAAGTGCCGATCGTTATCTTCTGCAATAAGATAGCCCTCAACGAACAAGCTATCCGATAATGATTTACCGATACCAAGCCGGTGAAGTTGCTGCCCATCTCCTGATAACATTCGCCATTCCAGCTCCCTTTCTAAAGGCTGGACGTACGGGTGATACACTTTATCTACCGAAAATTCCGATGCTGCTACACTAACGGATAACAATGCTAGGCAACACGTTAGTACGGTTACCTTTCTCACTCGTCCATTTCCCACTCGAAGGTTTTAAACGTCTTAAAAGCTAAGGCCGATGAAAGCATTAAACTTAAAAAATACCCACCTACTTGAATAGGCGTTGGCGTTGATTCATAGCCAAGCAAGGCATATAAAATTTGCCCTATAACAGAGCCCTCACTCACCCATGATGAGGTGTTCCATAATGGTGATTGACTGATCAAAATATCCGCCTGAATTAACAATTGAAATGCTTGAGTGGTCATACTCGCGCTGATTAGAACCAAGGCAACTAAGCAAACAGCAACCCCCTTCCTAGGACGCAAATTGATCATTAAATAATACATAAACACTCCCACACTGAAGCCAACTCCAGCTCCAATAAAGCTGCCTGCAAGCACTGTTTCTAATAGCTGCTCATTACCTATAAAACCTTGAATATAAATGATTATTTCTGACCCTTCGCCCACTAAAGTGGCCGATAAACACCCAGCAATCGCCCATACAGTTGTTTTGTAATAAGGTCGCCTACCCATTGAAAAAATTAAAAATAACAAACAAATAAACGTCATTAGGTGCATGCACGCATTCAAAATTTCTTGCCCAACACCATCAAAAAACATCGAAATAGATGCAATATGACGAGCATAAAAAATTGATAACACCCCACCTAAGCCCAAAGAGGAAAGAAAGTAACGACGCGGTAATTGCAGTTTCTGAGATAGCACTAACAGCACACTGACTATAAGCGCTGCTTCAAATACTTCCCGTAAGATAATAATGACTGAATTGATAAGCATAACGTTACTTTACAATGACCTTGCCCTGAGCTGTTTTAGGAAAAAACTCACCAAAAAAGGGGTATTCACCCGCTGGTAATGGACCTATAAAAACAACGCCTTTTGAATGTCCTGGAATAACTTTCTCACGGTTAAGCTCATAACTCTCAAACTCCTCTGCTGTCTGGTCTTGGTTATCAATTAACAGCTTTACTTTGGTATCGACGGGAATTTCAACCGTGGACGGGTAAAACAGGTGATGACGAATAACAATATTAACTGTAGGTGCCGCGAAAAGTGGGGTTACTGTCAACATTAAGCAGATGATGAGTAATATAAATATACGCATAGATGCCCTTAAATAGCTGGAAATTCTACCATCACGTTTAAACCACCTAATTCAGCTGATACTGCCAGTTCAACCTTAGCCCCATGAAAAGTAGAAATATGCTGCACAATGGCTAAGCCAAGCCCACACCCTAATATACCGGATGCATGTCTATCTCCACCCACCCGATAAAACCGTTCAAAAACACGTACCCGATCTTCTTCTACGATGCCTGGCCCAGAGTCTTCTACGCAAAGCATCACAGCATTGTCTTTGGATTTAATATTTACCGAAATAACACCCTTTGCTGGCGTATATTTATTGGCATTAAGAATTAAGTTTTGCAATAAACTCTCTAGTGCAAATTCATTACCTTTGATAAGGCATACAGGCTCTGCATTCAAACTTATTCTTTGCTGCTTTGACTCAAACCGCATGTATTCGTTGGCAATCACCATCTTAGCAATATCAGTTAAGTTTAACGGTTCCATTTGCTGAGCAGCTTGATCGGCTGAATGTTGATATAAACTCAGTATCTGCTCAATCACATGCCCCATTCGTTCCACTCCCTCTTTCAAAGGTTCTAGATCGCCATCAGTTATGTCCTTAGTAGACATTAGGTTGTGTAACTGCACTTTTAAGGAGCTAATAGGGGTACGCAACTCATGCGCCGCATCCGCAGAAAATTGCTGCTCACGTACGAATGCATCATTTAAGCGATTGAATAAGTCATTGATTGTTATAAGTAATTGCTCTAATTCTTTGGGTTGTTGTTTAATCGAAATTGCAGACAGATCATCCGCTTTCTTATCACCGAGTTGCGTGGTTAATTCACGTAAAGGCTTTAAACCAAAACCCACCGTTAACCAAATAATAAAGGCGGCCAATGGGATAGCCATCACTGTTGGTTTGATGGCAGATAATACAATTTTATCGGCTATTTCATAACGTAAGTCGATACGTTCCCCTGTGATCACCCAGCGTTTAAAAAGCCTGTCTTGTAATATGTAAGTACGCCAACGAAAGTCTGCGTAGTTTTCATCATGAAAGCCTTCCGACAATTGACTGTTAAACATTTGGTGTTCAGGCGCATTACCGGAGCGCGCAATAAGTACGCCATCATGCGACCAAATTTGAAAAAAAACCGAAGGCTTAAGGTCGAGTGTTTTTTCAACCCTAGGCGTGAGATCATGATTAGCATGTACAATAATGCTGGCTAAGTTTTTAAGTCGCTCATCAAACAAAGCATCCGTTTTAGCAAGACTCGAGCGGTAGCCTAGCAATAACGATAAAAACGTCACCGCGGTAATAGTCGCTAACAGTGTTAACAATAAAAAGGTACGAATTGACCTCATGCTGGCTTCACTATATACCCAACACCTCGAAGTGTTTTGATAAAACCTTTAGGTAACTTTTTTCTAAGATGATGAATATGAACTTCTATCGTATTACTCGCCACCTCTTCATTCCAGCTATACAGTTTTGACTCCAGGCTTTCGCGTGTTAAAACACGCCCAGCATTTTCCATCAGTGCCTTTAACAAGGTAAACTCACGACGCGATATATCCACCGCTTCGTTGGCAACCGATAAACCATAACAAGCCGTGTCTAATTCAACGTCGCCGATCTGAAGGCCTGCATGTTTGGAGCTACTAGAACGGCGTTCAACAACTCTTAAACGCGCCAACAGCTCATCCACTTCAAATGGTTTTGCTAAATAGTCATCCGCCCCTAAATCCAAGCCCGACACCTTGTCATCAATCGATGATCTAGCCGTTAAAATAAGTACCGGCAACTGCGCTGTATGCTGCCTAATGGCCCGCAGTACATCCAAGCCATCTATATCAGGCAGACCCAAGTCTAAAATCACAATATCAGTCGGCTCAGTTTTAACGACGTTTATCGCTTGTTGGCCATGCTTCAAATGATTAACCACAAAACCTTCGTGTGTGAGCGTCTTTACCAAGGCGTTAGCCAATGCTACATCGTCTTCAACCAATAAAATATTCACTTGTTCAGTTTAAATGCTAATTAATTTCATGCAATGCTTCATTTATTTCATGCCGGCGGCCGCTATCTGCAAGCGCTCTGCCTGGCCTTGCTTTAGCATCGAGTGCTTTTATGAAGCTAGCTTGAGCTTGTTTTTTCTCACCTTGATCCAGCAAAAACAAAGCATAAAAATAATGACTATCAATGCCGTTTGGATCAAGGAGTATGCCCTTTTGAAGGTACCTTTTTGCTTGTTCGTCATTGCCAAAACTAATAGGCCAGCCTGGCGCTTTAAAATATAATGTTCCCAAGGTTGTATATGCTGAGCCAGACAACGCTTTATCATCTAATAAAATAGATTTTTCCAAATCTTTTTTTGCTTCTTTTATTAATGATAACGCACTCAGGCCACCCTTAACGCCTGCGAAACTTGATTTAATAATACCCCGCCAAATAAGCACTTCCGCCGATGCCGGATGCAACTTAACTGCCTCGTTAGATTGCTCTATTAAGCTCTCAAACGCTTCTTCTTGCTGCGCCCCATTCAATTGGTAGTTAGCTTTTGCCCAAGCTTTTGCCAAGAGAGCCACATCTTGTTGAACATCTGCCAATACGGCAGTTGATGATAAGAGCAAAACGTAACACAGTATTTTCACAATATTTTTCATACCAAACTCCAGTTTAGGTTACTCAGCAACCTTTAGTGTTTGCTCACTGTTTATCCGTAGATTGAACAGCCAGCGCTTAATAACATCATTGATAAGCCAATGCACCACTACTCGTCACGCTGTTTTATATATTTATAAGTACGCTTACCTTCTATGCTAATGTCTTTTCAGGCTGTTCAGTTAAACTACAAAAAATATCACCATAGAGTCGATAAAACTGTTTGGCACAACGAATAATAAGCTGCTGCTCAGCTGGCTCATTTATTTTATTCATTAAGCTTTCAAAAAATTGAACATGATCCTGATCGAGTGCGCCATGTGAGCGTAAATAACTAAACGCCTCATCAGGTAAACTCAATGCCTCTTGAATGCCATCTGCCGCTCTATCGGCTGTTGTGACACTGGTTCCCTCTAACACATGAACCATACCAAAAAAACCCAAGGGGTTAACACGGTTAATAACATCATAGGCATACGCAACCATTAATTCCGTTTCAAAGGCTGGCGCGTCATGCCGAACTCTTTCTTTATCAACCCCACACACAGCAAGGTCGTTTAAAATCCATTCTTGATGGCCTAACTCTTCTTCGATGTATTCTGCCAATGCATTACGTAGCCACTCTTTTTCCTCTGGAATTCTCGCACCTGCTGCCATTAATAATGGCACCGTATGTTTAACATGGTGATAAGCCTGTTCTAAAAAAGCGATATATTCCTCTTTTGAGATTGTTCCAGACACCGCTTTGTTAATAATCGGGGCCGCCAACAGTTGATGACGCTCCTGCTCGGTTTGTTGCTGCAATTGATGAAAAAAGGCCATTGTCCTTACTCCGAATATAATTGATGTATAGTTGATTGATACTGCCTCAAAATAGCCTCCCTAACGGGTCTGCCATTAGAGGTCATCGTGCCTGCTGAAAAACTCATCGGTTGTGGTAGTACCGTCCATTTTTTAACCCGCGCATAATTAGGCAGTGAGCGATTCGCTTTGATAATACTATCCTTTATTATTTCTTCAGGCATTGCTTCGTCCCTTAAGGATATTAGTGCGATGCAGTGTGGCCGTTGATCGCCAAACACGACACACTGTTTAAGCAAACCATCGCTTAATAAAACGCCTTCAACCCATTCAGGGCTAATATTCCGACCATAACTTGAAATAAGAAGGTTTTTTTTACGCCCATTGACATATAGATACCCTTGTTCGTCTAAAAACCCCAAATCGCCCGTTCCAATTTCTGCTTTTCCCCATGAAGCAGGCTCTCCTACGTAACCTAGGAACGGGTTTCCATAAACAATAATTTCATCGTCCACAATGCGTACTTCAAGGTGCGGCAAGGGCTTGCCAACCGACCCCGCTTTATTATTTTTAGCTGAATTTAAACTCACAACCGAAGCACACTCAGATAGCCCATATCCTTCATAAACGGGCAAGCCATACGATTGCGCTTGCTGAATGAGTTGTTGAGACACTTTGCTACCACCGACAGCCATAAACGCTATGGACGAGGGTAGCGTCCAACCTTTTTTTACAGCGCCAACGATAGCCAATAGTATTTCTGGTAATAAAATTAAACTAACGGGCTGATATTTTTCAATCGTTTCCAGCAAAGTTGATAACTTAAAGTCACTGCTGCCATTAAAGCCTAATTGATTGCTGGGTAAGGCAATAATAGTTCCACCATTTAACAAGGTGACGTACGAACCCGCTGTGTTTTCAAGTAAGGTACTAAACGGTAATACTGATAAATGCTTCCCGACTGGCAATTGTAATGAATCATGAGTAGCTTTCGCGACCGCAAACTGCTGCTTGTTCGATAAGCAAACACCTTTAGGCTCTCCTGTTGAACCCGATGTAAACGTTATTTTCGCAGTAGAAACGGGTAATTCGCTATCCGCTATATTTTGCAAATCACTACAGAGTAAATCCCCAATCAATACCTCTGTATTCAATAACTCCATAACGTTCGATAAACTATCATTGCGTTTATGAACCAGCGCACATGTGCCCGATTTTTCAATAGCAAAGGCTAATTGCTGCTGAGAAAAAAATGCCGGCAAGGGTAACAAGGCCACCCCTGATACATTAGCAGCAAGGTCAACTAACAACCACTCCGGCGAATTATCACAAAACAAGGCCAATACTTTATGCTGATAACGTACTAAAAACCTTGATATAACATTAACCCCATTCAGCAATTCTTTATAGGTGTATGCTTTTTTTTCGCCAACAATGGCTATATCACTTGGCCGCTGTTTGGCAAGCTCTTTAATTTCGTTCCAAAGCATTACCGGTCCAAAGATACTCGCAATACAAGCTGATCAATTGTGGACTGATAATTAGTCATCACAAAACCTGAAACCGGATGACTTTTCAATATTGCATAAGCTTTTTTTATATCGCCTGCAATAACTTTGGGTTGGTTTTTGTAATAACTGCCCCATGAACCACTATCAAACGCAAGACTTTCGGCTTGGGCATCACAAATATCAATACACCCAATATCCAGTTCCGAAATCATAGATTGAACTTGCTTAGTTGCGGTAAATAATGCCCAATCAATATCTAATTGATAGAGTGTTGACACTATTAAAACAAACAACATTTTACTGGTACTAGGATAACTCGATGTTAAGTTACCAATTTCCGCTATCTTCTGCCGGTCAACATTAAGGTTGATCAGCCGACTAATCACTAACTCAGCCTTATCATCTAAATATTGTTCTAAAAACATTGGGTTATCGATCTCAGCCGGATAGAACCCAAGCACTGATGTTATATTTTTTTTGGTTTCTGCAGATAATAAATAAGGTAAAAAACTCTTTATCTGCGCGGCATGGTTTTTATAAAATTGCTTTGTAATATATGCTTCTACATTAGCTCGTTGCGGTGATTCAAGGCCTGTTAAAACAACAGATAAGTGAGGTAAAAAAACTCGTTTGCTTGCTTCTGAATCAGCACGTTGTTTGCTACCCTCTGATTCACTTTGTAGTGCACTCATAACCAATCCTTATTCTCATAGACTGGTTACGAGTGTACTTGTTGAAAATTAAGCCAATCTTAAGAGAATTGGAATAAATGCAAAAACATAATAAAAACCTATATTCCCCTGAACATCGCCTTTAATACGTTACAGCTTATGCTGTAGGCCTAAGGTAGCCTACAAACAAGTATTAACGAATTGATAAATTTAAGGCACATTAGGATTTTCTAAAAAGTTACACCTTGTTAAATAACAAGGTCACGTGAGTTTCAAGCCGAGCTTCTATTTAACCTTTTTCCAATAAAATATTTCTTTCAATTGGTCAATCGCTTCTTTTGCGGTTGTGGTTTTAATAGTATCTATCAATTCACCTACTTTAAAGGTTCTATGCTCCTCATAACGCACACCCACTTGAGGCATATTTGCTAAACCAGTTTCTTTTGCATGTTCTTCAAAAGCTTTGTTTTTCCAAAAGAATGCACCCGGCATTGTGGTAGGAATAACCAATGCAAAGAATAAAGAACGCCTAATCACGGCTGTACTAAGTAATGACAGCCCTAATATCAACCAACCCAGCGTTGATGATGGAGAATCAAGCAATAAGCAAGACACAATAATTGAGGAGCCTAACAATACATTACTAATAATATAAGGCCATGCAAAACGGGTTGTTTGTAAGTACCATGAAGCACTACCTTCTCCCTCACTATTTTTAAGATCAGCGGCATGCGCGACGTGCCCTATGGCTTCAAGCAGCAAGCCCAGCAATAGTAAAACTACCAAACTAATATATTGTGTAGTATTGAGAGCATCTGCTATTAACGCAACGAAAACAATCGTTAATGACCCAAGACTCAAACATGTTCCAACAAAAGAACTCGCTGTTTGCCAGTGATCCCAAAATGGTCGTGCTTTTATACGATACAGTTTATACATATAGAACAGGCCTACCGGACCACTGAGTACGCCCATAATGGCAAACAGTCCAATCAATGGCTTAATCTCAAAATAACTAAAAACACTAAACCCAAGCAAGCTGCTAAAGAACAAACTAACCCCAGCAATTTCACGGCTTACCGGTGAATGGCGTAAATTATAAAAACCACGGTAAAAACGATGTGGTTTGCCCAAATGCATATTGAGTTTATAGAAGCCAAACATCAGCAATACATTCATCAATACTAATAACGGCAGATACGCAACAGACGACTGAATCGCTACTATCGCTTCAACCCCCGTAAAACTGCCAAGCACAATGATTAAAAACGCGCCAAGGATGGCTTGTGTTGATAATGTAAAAATGACATGAGAACTTTCATGCGTCATCAGCAAAGCTTTCCAATTCCATTGCTTTTTGACTCCATGCTTTTCATCTACTACCGGTTTATACTTTCCAACTTCTTCATCTTTATGATATTTAAGCGGCATCGAGTCGGTACGCGTCATTTCACGCTTATTTTGTCGCGTTTGCTGAAAACGAATATTCGGATGCGTAATATCTGTTGTTGGAAAACCCGGTATTTCAGCTTGAGCCTGTTCCCTATTTTCTGGCACATTCTCAATGACTCCAAAATCCAACGCATTACCTAAACAGGCTGATACACATGACGGTTTTAACCCCACCTCTAATCGATCAACGCACATATTACATTTACTAACCTCACCTTTAACAGGGTCAAGTTGAGGGGCGTTATAAGGGCAAACCCATGTACAGTAACCACAGCCGAAACAAATATCTGGGTCTTGTAACACCGCACCATATTCAGCAAACTTTGTGTAAGCTCTTGTTGGACAACCTTTTAAGCAAACTGGGTCATCACAATGGTTACAGGCCATCGAAATATTAAGGCGCTGATAATCTGGGTACGTTCCACCTTCGACATAACCAACCGAACGGAATGAGATATGAGCAGGGTTATCATTTTTTTCACTGCATGCCGCTTCACATGCATGACAACCGATACAGTTATCTGCATTTAAATAAAACCCATGCTGTTTATATCGATCTGGGTTTTCGCTAATACCTGTATCACCATTTATATTAAGGCTCACCTCCCTTAACGCATTACCCTCCTCGGCGAGCTCAATATTGTCTCCATATCGGTTTTTTTCTCGGCTTTCTTCTGTCCTTAAAAAAGCATATTTTTGTTCATCACTACGTGTTTCAATCATGGGACTTAAAATGTTCTTGCTTCTAAATTTAATCGTGCAGCAACTTCCTGATTTACATGCTCTATTCGTACTGCGCATTGTTTAAAGGCAGGTTGCCGTGAATGTGGGTCTAATAGACCTAATGTAAGTCGGTTAACGCAATCAAAAAAGTGAAAGGGAATAAACACCATCGTCCTAGGTACTCGTTGTGTCAACATAACCATAACAACAGCATCACCACGACGTGAAATAACACGCACATAGGACTGATGCTCTATCCCCTGTTCAGCTGCTGTATCAGGGTTCATTTCCATAAATGGCGTTGGGCTGTATTTATTGTTATTACCGACTTTTCCAGTTCTAGTCCGTGAGTGAAAGTGCTCAACTAACCGGCCTGAATTCAACCAAAACGGGTATTGCTCGTCTGGTTTTTCATTATTATCGATAAACGGTAGCGGAATCAGTTTAGCCCGACCACCGGGATGGCGAAAAGTAGCTGGTTCGGTATACAAGCGTTTTCCACCTTTAAGCGGCTTTTCACCCTTATCCACCTGCTCTTGCGTATAAGGCCACTGAATGCCCTTATTCTGCTCAATCAAATCATGAGTCATACCCGATATATCAACCAGCCGTCCTTTGGATAGTTCGCGCATTTCATCAAACACTTCATGAAAATTATCAGGGAAGTTCATCTTTCTACCCTGTTCAAACTGTTTTGCTAGGCCGTTAAAAATATGTAAATCTGTTTTTGACTGGCCATAGGGTTCTTTTACTTTACGAATAATATTGACCCTTCTTTCTGTATTCGTAAAAACGCCTTCCTTTTCAGCCCAAATAGCCGCTGGTAGAAAAATATGTGCATATTGCGTTGTTTCCACATCAAGGTAAGAATCCTGCACTACACAACATTCGAGCTTTTCTAATGTTTTACGAATACGCGCCGTATTAGGCATTGATGTCATTGGGTTTGTACCCACCAACCACAGACCTTTAATTGCGCCGGTTTCAATGGCAGGAAATATATCTGTTTGTGCAAGCCCCCGTTTCTTTGGGAAAAACTCTGGATCTACGCCCCAGTATTTTCCAATATCAATTCGGTCTTGTTCATTTTCTAATAAACGATAGCCAGGTAGACCAGAACACGATGACCACTCTCGTGTTCCCATCGCATTACACTGTCCAGTAATAGACAAGCTGGTCCCACCTTTTTTACCAATGTTGCCAGTCAGCAAGCTAAGGTTATTAAGACCCACCACTCCATCTGAGCCATGCGTGCTTTGATTAATACCCATCGTCCAAATATTCATTG
Source organism: Cycloclasticus zancles 78-ME (assembly GCF_000442595.1). Classification (NCBI taxonomy): domain Bacteria; kingdom Pseudomonadati; phylum Pseudomonadota; class Gammaproteobacteria; order Thiotrichales; family Piscirickettsiaceae; genus Cycloclasticus; species Cycloclasticus zancles. The sequence goes on from NC_021917.1 coordinate 1,780,836, forward strand.
CGGCGCCAGCTTTTGCGTACAAACGAGCAACATTGCGAATCGTATCTTCATCAATACCGCATATTTTAGATGCCGTTATCGGGTCATAGTTTTTAACTTCTGCTGCTAATTCGTCAAAGCCAGTAGTATTCGCTTTTATATAGTCTTGATCTTCCAATCCTTCAGCCAGAATGACATGCATTAATGAATTCATTAACACAACGTCTGTACCGGGCGTAATTGCCAAATGCATATCTGCATTTTGCGCCAGCATGGTGACTCTTGGATCAATAACAATTAAAGGAAATTTTCGTTTTTCCTGCGCTTCTTTAAAACGCCAATAAATAATAGGGTGTTGTTCTGGTAAATTGGATCCCCAAGCAATCAGGCAATCGGTATGTTCAAAATCTTCATAACAACCTGGAGGGCCATCTGAACCAAAAGAGCGCTTATAGCCTGATACTGCCGAGGCCATACACAGCGTGGTATTGCCATCGTAGTTATTGGTTCCAATCACACCGCGGGCCAACTTGCCCAAGGTATAAAAACCTTCGGTTAAAATTTGCCCCGTCGATACAATGGCAAATGAGTCTGGCCCATAGGTATCTTGTATGCGTTTAATTTCAGAGGCCATTTTTTCAAAGCTTTCGTCCCAGCTCGCTTCTTGGTATTCATCATGAATATTTGAGCGCATCAGCGGTACGTCACCGCGACCTGCTGACTCAAACAATTCGTGTTCAAAAAGGCCTTTTACACATAACTTGCCTCGATTAACATCTGCATCAGCCACTCCTCGACTTCCTACTGGCACACCATCTTTGTCCGTGCCTACTTCAATGGCACAGCCAGTTGAACAATAGCCACAAGTAGCATAGGTCCATTTTTCAATTTTTTTATCCGCGATCGCGATGGGATTTTTTTTATTCCGACCAAATAGCATCTTATTATCTCCCTCGTTTAACCTAGCAACAGTTCGCTTTTACTGACCAACAATGAATCGCCACCCACCCTTAGAGTTATTGGGCGGCCTTCTCGTTTATCCATTTCTACATGTAACAAACTTCGGCGAGTTTCTGCTGTGCCACGATCAATTGCAAAACTATAAGTACCCAGCCGTATATGCTCATGAGAAGCTAGGTAGCCAGCAAAGGTAGGCAAGACCGAACCAAGGGGTGGGTCCTCACGATCGCTGATATTTGGGCCCATTAAACGCCCGTGGAAATTACAATCGTCTAGGTCCGTTTTTGCACTAAAAATTAAAATTTCTTGTGCTGCCATAGCGGGTGCTGACGACTCAGCCCAAGCCTTCACATCAAAACATGCTTTACGTACATCCGTCTGTGATTTCAGTGGCACAATTAAATAAGGTAAGCCACTCGACACAAGGCGTGTGTAATAGCTTGAATGGTCTATATCTTTCTCATCAATCGATAATAGTTTTGCTAACTCTTGATCCGTGGGTGTAAATCGGTCAACAACAGGCATACTACTTAATGTAAATTGCACATACCGCTTACCATTCGCATCCATAGAAATATTTGCGGTAACATCTTGGCTATTTTGCTTTACCATAATGCTTGTATAGTCGCCTTCCAAGCTAACTTTTCCAGTTTCCACTAAAACATTGGCAATCGCTAAAATAGGATGTCCTGCAAAATCCTTCTCGCCATCGGGCGAAAAAATTCGAGCTTTAAAGGTACTACGGCCCTCATCTGCTTTATAAACGAATGCCGTTTCAGATAAATTTATTTCACGTGCTATACGACCAAGCTGCTCTTCTGGCAGATCCTCTGCATCTGGGAAAACAGCAACCTGTGCCCCTTGAAAAAGCGTATCGGTAAAAACATCGAGAGTGTAATAAGTTACTTTCATTATTTAGCCTTCATTAACTGTTTGTACCGACGACAACTCGGCCATTTATTATTTTTACTGGGTATGCATTAATACAAACACTCTCGTCTTCTAAGCATTGCCCTGTTTCTAGATTAAAGTGCTGTTTATAAATCGGCGATGCCACCACAAGTTCATCACCTATACTGCCAATTATCCCTCTGGATAAAACGTTCACCTCGCTAAAAGGGTCGTAATTACTAAGCGCATAAACTTGTTCGGTCTTTTTCACATAAAACAAAGCTATTTGTCTCTCATCTATCAAAGCAGCTGTACCTGCATTTTCATTTAGATCTGTTAACGCACAGACATCCACTTCACTACTTTTTAATTCATTAACCATTCGTGTATTCATCCGTTTGTTTAAACTTCTTCAAGTTGTGCTGGTATTTCCTCTTTTCGCGCAGGCCGTATTTGATCCCTTTCTGAAACAAATACAATTTGGCTATCGCCTTTGTCAGAATTTACAAACGCTTTAAAGGTTTTTGATTTTTCTTCGTTTTCAACTGTTGTCTTCCACTCACATTGATACGTATCAATAACATTTTGCATTTCTGTTTCAAACGTTTCAGCAAGCCCTAATGAGTCTTCAATGACCACTTCACGCAAATAATCAATGCCGCCTTCTAGGTTCATCATCCATGTAGATGTACGTTGTAATCGATCTGCTGTTTTTACATAAAACATAAGGAAGCGATCAATATATTGAACCATTGTTTCGTAATCTAAGCCTGTTGCAAACAAGTCCGCATGTCTCGGCTTCATACCGCCGTTGCCGCACAAGTACAAGTTCCAACCATTTTCTGTGGCGATCACGCCAACATCTTTGCTTTGCGCTTCTGCACACTCACGAGTACAACCCGAAACAGCAAACTTTATTTTGTGTGGTGTGCGCAAACCCTTGTAACGATTCTCTAAATCAATCGCCGTTGTCACACTATCGGCAACGCCATATCGGCACCACGTACTACCGACGCAGGATTTAACTGTTCGTAAAGATTTACCGTAGGCGTGACCTGTTTCAAAGCCCGCATCAATTAATTCTTTCCAAATAACAGGTAGGTCCTCTTGGTGCGCACCAAATAAATCAACACGCTGCCCACCGGTAATTTTCGTATACAAATTATATTTTTTGCCAACCTCACCCAGAGTAATCAGCTTGTCAGGTGTAATTTCACCACCTGGAATCCGAGGTACGATTGAATAAGTGCCATTTTTCTGAATATTGGCAAGATAACGGTCATTCGTGTCTTGCAGGCCAGTATGTGGAGTTTCTAATACATAATCATTCCAGCAAGAAGCAAAAATAGACGCTAGCGTTGGCTTACAAATATCACAGCCATACCCCTTACCATGTTTTTCGATCATTTCATCGAACGTTTTAATCTTGCCGACACGAACCAAGTGATAAAGGTCTTGGCGGGTATACGCAAAATGTTCACACAAATCTGTATTAACATCCATACCCAGTTTCTCTAACTCTTTATTCAGTACTTGACCAACAAGTGCCGTACAACCACCACAGCCTGTTGTTGCACTGGTACACTCTTTAAGGCTTGCCATCGTTGTAGCGCCATCAGAGATGGCTTGGCAAAGCGCACCTTTGGATACATCAAAACAAGAACATATTTGCGCAGCATCCGGTAAAGCTTCAACACCTAAACCTGTTGCGCCTGAGCCATCTCGTTGTGGCAAAATTAATGCATCCGGATACTCTGGCAAAGCAATATCGTTCAGTTTAAGTTGTAACAAATTACCGTAATCAACCGTATCGCCAATTAACACCGCACCTAATAAGCGTTTATTATCTTCACTGACGACGATCTTTTTATACACGTCATCTGCACCATTGACATAAGTGTAAATCTTCGCCTTTTCAGTGGTTGCATGCGCATCACCAATACTCGCTACATCCACACCCATCAGTTTTAATTTCGTGCTCATATCTGCACCGGTAAAACTATTCTCCTTGAGTGATAACCGGTCTGCTACAACTTGGGCCATTTGATAACCCGGTGCCACCAAACCAAATATTTTGCCATCCCATAAAGCACACTCGCCTATCGCATAAATGTCTTTATCTGATGTTTGACAATGATCATCAATAACAATACCGCCTCGCTCACCAAGTGTCAGACCACAATCACGAGCAATATCATCACGCGGTCTAATACCGGCTGAAAATAAAATAACATCGGTTTCAATATATGAGCCGTCAGCAAAGTTCATCCGATGCAGACACTGCTCACCATCAACAATGCCTTGTGTATTCTTTTGGGTATGTACGCTAACACCTAACTCTTCAATTTTCTTACGTAACACTGCGCCAGCACCATCATCAATTTGTACGGCCATCAACCGTGGCGCAAACTCAACAACGTGCGTTTTCAACCCCAAGTCTTTTAACGCTTTAGCAGCCTCAAGACCCAACAAACCACCACCAATAACAACGCCTACCTTAGATTCCTTACCTGCTTTCGCAATATCAATTAAGTCATCAATAGTTCTGTAGACAAAACAATTTTCCCTTTCATGGCCTGGGATAGGTGGAACGAAGGGAAAGGACCCTGTCGCTAGAACAATTTTATCGTATGAAATACGTTGACCCTTCTCGGAGGTAACGATTTTTTTGTCACGATCAATGTGGGCTGCACGATCACCGATATGAACGGTAATATTATTTTTTTCAAAGAAATCCGGCTCAACAAGTGACAGGTCCTCTTCAGTTTTACCATTAAAGTATGACGATAGTTGAACACGGTCATAAGCAAACCTCGTTTCTTCACAAAACGTTGTTATATCGTAGTTTTGCATTTCATCGCTGTTTACCATGGACTGTAGGAATTTATGCCCAACCATACCGTTACCAATTACAACTAATTGTTTTTTATTACTCATGCTTTATGTATATCCAAAATTCTTTATAGTCACACCTCCATAGCACGCAACATGCCAACATCAACCACCACCTCTCTAACAATTGATTTTTAAGCAGAAAATTTTTAAAAACATATAAAAAAAGACTGTCAAAACAGTTTTTTGCTTTAGTGCTGTGCAATAAAAACCCCAATCGCATTAACTTGGTGCAAAAAAGCACATTACCCCAAACAAATAACTACAACGACCATTAAGAGTAAGTAAATACTTAGCTGGCATAGCTTTTGCTCTTACCCTCACAATCTATTGAAGGAGACACATTGCAATGTCGCAAAAACTAAATTTATTATCGTTCAAAGGCAATATTCGTATTTTACATACAACTTGGTTTGCCTTTTTTATCAGCTTTATGGTGTGGTTTAACCATGCCCCATTAATGTCTGTTATCAGAGATGTCTTTAACTTAACAGCTCAAGAAGTGTCTGTTTTACTCATCCTGAACGTTGCATTAACAATCCCTGCACGCATTATTGTAGGCATGATGGTGGATAGCTTTGGCCCTCGCCGCATGTTCTCAGGCATACTAATATTCTCTAGTTTTTTATGTTTATTTTTTGCTTGGGCACAAACTTTTGAACAACTTGCCTTAGCTCGTTTTTTACTGGGTTTTGTTGGCGCAGGTTTCGTTGTTGGTATCCGTATGATCGGCGAGTGGTTCCCCGCTAGACAAACTGGTATCGCACAAGGTATCTATGGTGGCTGGGGTAATTTTGGCTCGGCAGGTTCCGCCATGGCTTTACCCGCTTTAGCTTTATGGATAGGCGGTGAGGATGGCTGGCGTTATGCATTAACAGCTACCGCAGTGATCGCTTTTTTCTATGGTATTTTTTATTATTTAAGTGTCACAGATACACCAAAAGGTTCAACCTATTTCAAACCTAAAAAAGTAGGTGGAATGGAAGTCACCAGTAAGCTTGATTTGACGCTTTACTTAATAATGAGCATGCCCATTTATGGTGCACTCGCATTGCTCACATGGAAACTCTCTCCAAAGGGTATGGGCTGGTTAAATGAGCAAGTAGTCATTATCACCTATGCATCCATTGCCATTGTCTACCTGTATCAAGCGATGCATATTATTAAAGTTAACAAAGATATTTTCAGCAAAGAAGTGCCTGATTTATTTCGCTATCAATTTAAACAAGTTGCCATTTTAGATCTTGCTTATATGGTGACATTTGGTTCTGAATTAGCCCTAGTCTCTATGTTGCCATTATTCTATATCGATATGTTTGGCTTATCGCCTGTAACAGCTGGGCTACTAGCCGCCATTTACCCTGTGATGAACTTAATAGCTCGACCTGGCGGCGGTATGATGAGTGATAAAATTGGCCGCAAAAAATCACTTGTTATTTTGTTTTCAGGTATTAGCGTTACCTTTTTATTACTCGGTCAAGTTAGTGAAACATGGGCTGTACCGTTAGTTGTGGCATGTACTATTTTATGTGGGCTATTTTCTAAAGGCGGGTCTGGTGCAGTGTATGCCATGGTGCCTCTAATTCAACGTCGTATGACTGGCCAAGTCGCTGGTATGGTGGGCGCTTACGGCAATGTAGGTGGCCTTATATTTCTAACTGTTCTTTCTTTTGTTTCTCCGCAAGTCTTCTTTATGGTGATTGGAGGAACAGCCGCCACCGTTTTATTATTTATGTTTATTTTCTTAGAAGAGCCTAAAGGACAAACAGCCGAGGTGCTTGAAGATGGTACAGTAGAACTTATCGATGTGACATAACCCATCAACACCACTAACATGCAATCAGAATCGATTATAGACCTTGGTCAATCATCCGATAAAGGCCTTAAAACGGACAATGAAGACAGTTATGGTGTTTTACTGCCTGAATCACCTGTTTTAGAGCAAAAAGGGGTGGCTGCGGTTATAGCTGATGGTGTTAGTGGCTGTGATGCCGGTAAACTTGCCAGTGAATCTTGTGTAAAAAGCTTATTGGGTGATTATTACTGCACACCTGACACTTGGACGGTTAAAACCTCTGTTCAAAAGGTTTTAACCGCTACTAACCGTTGGATGTTGGGGATGGCACAGCAAGGTGGTGCTAACCAAAAAGGCTTAGCCACTACTATGAGCGCCTTAGTTGTTAAATCTTCCACCGTGCATTTATTCCATATTGGCGATACACGTATTTACCGAATACGCGATAAGCAATTGGAGCTACTCACGGACGATCATCGTTTCTGGGTATCCAAAGAAAAAAATTACCTCACTCGTGCAATAGGCATTGATCTACATTTAGAAATTGACTACAGCCATTTTCTATTGGAAGAAGGCGATACTTTTTTATTCACCACGGATGGTGTTCATGAGTTTGTCAGTGACAACATCATGCTGGCACAAGTAAATAATAATACCGACAATTTTGACCGTGCTGCTCGAAACATTACTGATCTTGCAATGAAAAATGGCAGCCATGACAATGTCACCTGCCAAATTGTCAGGTTTAATCAACGACCACACGTTAATGAACAGGAAATATACCGTAAATTAACTGAGCTACCTTTTCCTCCTGACTTAAGTGCCGGCATGACCTTAGATGGTTACCGAATTGAGCGAGAACTACATGCCAGTAATCGTACACAAGTGTATCTGGCAACAGATATTCAAACACAACAGCAAGTTGTTATTAAAACACCGTCTGTTAATTATGTAGATGACCCTACATTTTTAGATATGTTTGTGCAAGAAGAATGGATTGGCCGCCGAATTGATAACAATCATGTTCTAAAAATTATTGAACAAACAAGGACACGTCGCTTTCTTTATTACGTCACCGAATACATCGAAGGACAAACACTCAGGCATTGGATGAGTGACAACCCCCAACCCAGCTTGCACGATGTTAGAGGCATCGTTAGGCAAATTGCTCGAGGCCTCAGAGCTTTTCATAAAAAGGAAATGATTCACCAAGACCTGAAACCAGAAAACATCATTATCGATACCCAAGGCACCGTTAAAATAATAGACTTCGGCTCTACAAAAGTTGCCGGTGTAGAAGAAATAGCCTCTCCCATTCAACGTTTAAATTTATTGGGAACTCAACACTACACAGCACCAGAATACCTATTAGGTCAGCCCGCTAGCTACCGTTCAGACGCTTTCTCTTTAGGCGTTATTACCTACGAAATGCTGACAGGAAAACTCCCTTTTGGGGAAAAATACGGTGAAAAAGCACTTAGTAAATTGCACTATATTCCAATATTAGAAATCGATACGGACATTCCACTTTGGATTGATGGTGCAATCAGAAAAATCGTCAACAAAAAACCTTCAAATCGATACGAGGAAATATCAGAATTTATTCACGACCTCTCACACCCGAATAAATTATTCACCACTGCCGTTCACACACCCTTAGTTGAACGAAACCCTCTCGCCTTCTGGAAGGCAGTCGCGCTATTAAGCTTATTCTCCAATGCAGCCCTTTTGCTCATAAAGTAAATCCATGTATTCATAACGATAACGCTTTTCGCTATCATCTTAGCGACCCTATATCACTAGCGTTTTCTTGATCTACATCCTCTCATGCCAAAAAAAACTAGCTTTTTGAATTAACAATTACATAAATACACGACGCTTCGCAAAATTTTAAGTATGCTTTATGCTAGTTCGAATAACAGCCCATAGCTAAAAAGGGCGCTAATAACTAGCTGGAGGAGCAACCCCATGAACTCACTAACCGCGGCTTGTCTTTTTTTTCTTGGCATGCACTGGATTATTTCTGGCAGCCCCTTGCGTGCTCACATTGTTAACATTCTTGGCGAAACCGTCTTTAAGGTCTTATTCTCGCTGAGTATATTTATTGCTTTAGCTTGGATGGGGTTCGCCTATCAAAGCGCTCCTTATATTGCCACTTGGGGAACAGCTGAAGCCTTAAAACCAGTCAGCATTGGGCTCACCTTCTTTGCCTTTTTGTTATTACCAATGAGTATTTTTGATAAAAACCCAACCTTAATGGGGCTTGTTCCACCCGACCAAGTCACAACCCGTGGCATGGTACGCATCACACGGCATGCAGGACTTATTGGGTTAGGATTATGGGGCTTCGCTCATTTTATTGTCAACGGCGATTGGGCCTCCCACCTTCTGTTTGGAACAATTGCATTTGAAGGGCTTATTGCGCCTATGAATTTAGACCGTAAATACAAGGCTCGGTATGGTGAGTCTTGGGTTAAATTTACCGAACAAACATCCTATATTCCTTTTGTAGCTATTTTAGACAAACGTAATAAACTTGTTTTGAGCGAACTTAATATCTGGGCAGCACTAGCAGGTACCGCTATATTCTTTGCCGTTATGTACTTTCATCAAACATGGTTCGGCGGCTCCCCTTTGATTTAGCCTATACCAATAAACATAAAACCCGTTATTGGCTAAGTAAATATAAAACCAAGATCGTTAACATTAACGTGGTGCTCTTCCAAAAAAGCACAGGGTCACGCTCCATCAAAGGTGGACGAGTTTTATTTATAAACTCTTTATTTGGTTGTCGCAGGTCAAAAATAAACTCTGATAGCTCCCCATATCGCTTATAAGGATCAGGATGCACTGCCTTTTTTAACACATCGTCAAACCATACTGGAATCTCTTTTTCATCATCGAGCACCGTTTTATAATTCAATTTATTTTGCGCCGACTTGCTTTTACACCTCGCCACATCAACGCCATAAGGTAACCGACCTGTTAACATCTGATACGTAATAACACCTAAAGAGAATAGGTCTGAACGGCTTGTACCGCTTTGTCCAAGGAAATATTCCGGGGCTGTATACTGAGCAGTGCCGAGTATGTCGTCTTGCTGCCTTGAACTTGATATGTCCATGATGCCAGCCACCCGTGTCGAACCAAAATCAATAATCTTCACCGTCCCTGTTGAATCGATCATGATGTTGTCTGGTCTTAAATCTTGATGCAGCATCTCCAATCGGTGAAAAGCCCGTAAGCCTTTAGCAACCTGCTCAATAATGCCGCGTACTGTTTCTAAATCAGGCGTAGGATTATCTATCATCCATTGTTTTAAAGTCTGCCCTTCAATAAACTCCATTGCTAGATACAAGTAGTTTCGTTTGCGACTCTGTTTACAGGGTTTCAGCACATGTGCATTATTGATACGTCTCGCAATCCACTCTTCCATTGTAAAGCGCTCTAGATAAGCAGAATCATCTCTTAGATCAACGGAGGGCGTTTTAATAACAACCTGCTCTCCAGTGTCGTCATCAAGCGCTAAATAAACGTGACTACGACTACTTTGATGAATAGCGCGAATAATTCTATATCCATCCATTGTCATGCGAGCATCTAATAACGGGGCAAATGGAAGCTCAGTAATGTGTTGGTAAAGCTCACTTGTCTCATGATCTGGTAGTGCATCAATACGAATAATTTGCGCCGTTAAATTATCATCGCTACCTTGCTCATATGCTGTATTAACAATAAGCTTTGCCGCCTCATCTAATTGATCGGCGTGCTCATTTATTGTATTAACGATAAACGCATCATTAACAAACTCATACACCCCGTCTGTTGCCAAAAAGAATGTATCACCTTCTGCCACAGCCATGCTTTGATAATCAATATCGAGTTGTTGCTTAACCCCCATTGCTCGGCTAAGGTAACTTTTACCCTCTGCTACCCATAATCTATGATCGTTGGTAAGTTGTTCTAACGACTGATCATTCAGGCGATATACTCGGCTGTCTCCAACATGAAAAATGTGTGTTGTTCTTGACTTAATAACCATGGCACTGCACGTGCACACATAACCACGATCTTTATTAAACCGGTGTGTACTTTGTTGGCTTTGGGCGTATAGCCAAGAGTTGGTAGCCCTTAGCACCCGTTCAGCTGATTGTTTAACAGACCAAGTCTCGGAGGTGCAATAATAATCCGAGATAAAACCACTCACCGATGATTCACTGGCAATATGGCTTACATCACTACTACTGATACCATCGGATAAAACAACCGCTATGCCCTTAGATGTTAGCATCGGCTCATCAGGAATATAAACACCATGAAAGTCTTGGTTTATATCCTTTTTACCTTTATCTGAATATTGACCTACGGATATGTTTAATCGATTTGTCATTTTAAATAAAGGCCAGCCTAAGCTTAGGCTGGCCTTGGTCCATCAGTTGTTTAATGGAAATGATTATATAGAACGATTTGGACTGGTTCTAACATGAGTGAAGTATAGTGGAAGCCCTACCAAGCACAAACCACCAGCTAGGTTGCCAAGTACTGTTGGCAGCTCATTCCAAACTAAATAGTCAACAAACGTAAACTCCCCACCCATAATCATTGAAAATGGGAACAGGAACATATTAACAATTGAGTGTTCAAAACCCATAAAGAAGAACAGCATAACAGGCATCCACATCGCTAACATTTTACTGGTAGCAGAAGTCGAAATCATTGCACCAACCACACCCATTGAAACCATCCAGTTACATAACATGCCGCGAATAAAAATCGTAAACCAGCCATCAACACCGTGTGTTTTATAGCCTAACGTTCTAGACTCACCAATCGTACTGACTTTGGCAGCAATAGCGCCTCCATCGACACTGTAGCCGTAGGTTAAGATAAACGACATCATAAACGCTGTTGTGAGCGCTCCTGCAAAGTTACCAATAAACACAAGCCCCCAGTTTCTAAATACTTGACCGATGGTGACACCTGGCCTCTTATCAATTAATGCTAATGGCACTAAGGTAAATACCCCTGTTAATAGATCAAACTTCATTAAGTACAGCATGATAAAACCCACAGGGAACAAAATAGCACCAATTAATGGAGACCCCGTTTTCACAGCAACCGTAATGGCGAAAATGGCGGCAAGCCCAAGAATAGCACCGGCCATAAAAGCACGAATAAACGTATCTTTTGTCGACATATACACTTTGGATTCACCAGAATCCACCATTTTTGTAACGAATTCACTCGGCTCTAAATATGACATTTTATATACTCCAGTTTTACAAATTAATTAAATGATTAGTAACTTTTATACGGAAGAAACTTCCCACTCATTACAATATTCACACGATCACCCAATGGGTCTGGTTCACGTTTAAGATCCATGCTGAAATCAATAGCACTCATAATTCCATCACCAAACTCCTCATGTATCAGTTCTTTAAACGTCGTTCCGTACACATTAACTAGTTCATAAAAACGATAAATTAAAGGGTCTGTTGGAACGGCTGTAGGTAAGGAGCCCTTATAAGGAACTACTTGTAATTGGGTCGTCGCATCAACAGGCAAATTAAGCATCGTACCAAGTGTCTCAGCTTGCTCTTTCGTTAATGTCATTTGCCCTAATAAAGCCGCCGTTGTCCATTCTTTACTCTTATCTATCGCTTTTGCTAACTCAGACCAGGTAAAACCCATGGCTGATTTTTGTAAGATAATTAATTCAGTTACCTCATTACGTGTCATTGCAAACTCCTTTATAAATAGTCTAAATAATGATTACTAACCTCTAGTGCTGTAGAATTAGTTTCACCACGTCGCACTTTAAGTTTACTTAAAGCAACTACAATGCCACCCTATTTTTTTTAACACCTTCTTATTAAAAAAGACTTTAGAATCAATCTATTAAAAATAAATATTTTTATACTTAACTCGAATAATAAATGTCTAAATAAATTTATTTTCAAATTTAAGAATCCATATACGCTACTGCACTATATATGCGCAACCTTCATCATGCAGCGCACCATAAATGTGCCTTATGTACAGTCTTCCACTTTAAAATCTGTGTTTTATAAATCGTCTTAAACGATATATTTAGGTAATTATTAGATACGGTAGGCGTAAGAAATGGGCCAGCGTATAACAAACAGCCCTATTAATTAACGAAATGAGTGAACACTCATCTACGTTATTATTTTTATAATACGGCACCTTGGCCTGTTGTGCTCACGATGAGACGCAAGTCAAAACTGCTGGGAAAAAACAAAACGATTAGAGTACAGAGAAAGTTTTCTACTGTGGGTTAATACCCTATGGCAATAGCAAAAAGACTTTAAGTTCTTGTTATAAGCCTATTAGCTGTTATTTAAAATAAATATCAGCTAATAGGTATCCACCTAAAATAACGCCAATCCACAACACCATACTTCCGGTTGGCCAGCTACTCGCTAAATGATATTGAGATAAACGACTGGCTTGAAAAGCCGATTGAGCACCTTCCCAACTTTGACGAAGAGTGGCTACTACAACACGGTTAAGCTGATCCAATAGTTTATAACTCGCCCTTGCTGTTGCAGGTAATAGTTTTCTATACGTCCACTCAACATCAATATTAACCGAGCGTAGCTCAGGTGGGTACAAGCCTTTTTTGTTTAACCAAACAAAGGCTAACGCAGAGAAAAAGAGTAACTGTAACTGGGTCAATACATGTGTCAAATCATACGGCCAATAATCAAATTTCCATGGTAATAACGCATAAAGGTATTGTGGCTGTGTACCAATAAATATACATAAGAAAGCCGCAACGCCCATTGCAATTAACATGTTAATCGGCGCCTCTTTAACCCTAATTCCCGAATCATGATGAAAAAAAGCAAAGTACGGTACCTTAATACCCGCGTGATGGAATACACCCGCCGCTGCAAACAATAACATCAACCAAACTACTTCATGCCCTTCTTTCAGCACAGCAACCATGATTAATGATTTTGCAATAAAACCACTAAATAAGGGAAAAGCAGAAATTGAGGCGGCGCCAATAATACAAAATGTTGCTGTCCAGGGCATGCTCTTATACAAGCCGCCAAGATCTGAGCCTCTAATGTTAGCAACACGATACATGACTGCACCCATTGACATAAACAACAGTGATTTATAAATGATATGCGCGAAGGCATGTGCAACTGTGCCATTTAGCGCTAGAGCAGTGCCAATACCAACACCTACCACCATAAAACCCAACTGGTTAATCATACTGTACGCTAGAACACGCCTGAGATCATTTTCAACGACCGCATAGAAGATTGGGAAACAGGCCATTACAGCACCGATATAAATCAGAAGCTCTGTTCCAGGATACCCACGTGCTAAAGCATATACCGCAAGCTTAGTCGAAAATGCAGATAAAAAGACTGTCCCACTAGCGGTCGCTTCAGGGTAAGCGTCTGTTAACCAATTGTGTAAAAAAGGAAACGCACACTTAATACCAAATGCTAAAAATATTAACCAACTGCCGATACCATTAAGCCCAATATAATCAAAAGCCAATGAAGCATGTTCATTGTAATAGACCAAAGCACCCGCTAGTAATAACACACCAGAGGCTACCTGAAATATCAAATAACGCATGCCCGACTGAATGGCACGGTCAGTACGGTTAGCCCAAATCAAGAATACTGAACTTAATGCCAGGCATTCCCAAAAAATAAATAAACTTATTAAATCCCCTGCAAACACTGCCCCTAGCGCACTGCCTGCATAAAGTAACCCTGCCACCTGTTGCGTGGTATCCCGCACATGTAAGGCATACACGATGGCAATAAAGCTGGCAATATGAAATAAATAACCAAATAACAAACTCAACTTATCAACTCGCATAAACTCAAGTTGATACGTAAATACGGTTAATGGATATGATAATGCAGTTGCTTTGACTAAGGTATCACTTGCCTGCATTGGAACAAACGGTTGTACATCTAACCATAAATGTAAACCACCCAAAACCGGTGTTGCAAGTAGAATTATATTACGTACCTGACCACGCGTAACCAGCACCAATATCGCGGCAATAAAAAAAGGAATGAAGGGTGGTAAATTACTTATCCACATCATCTTTCTTTTCCTTCATTTCATAATAATCTTCATCCCTCATGAGTACCTTGCGCATTTCCTTAGAAATAAAAACTAGCAACACACAAGCCACAAAACCATATAGGGCATAAAAACCTGGAAAGCCTTCCCAGGGGTGAACGGTATGACGATGAACAAAGAAGTCTGCAATAAACAACCCTGCAGAAATGATATAAAAGCCTAATAACAGACGCGAAACATTGCGTGGGTTATCAAACAAGTAAGTTTTTTCATCTTCAATTTTGTTTGACATATTAAGTACTCTCTAACGACCCGTCGCTGCATCTACAGCGAGGTTATAAAATGGGTCAGAATAAAAAAACAAAACGATACAAGCGAGTGATGTAAACCCTATAGCCATTAACATACTGATGGGCGCCTCTTTTATCTGTGTATACACCACACCTTCTTTAGGTTTTGCAAAAAACGCACGCACTGATATTGGTAATAGATATGCGATGTTAAGTAATGAACTAAGCATTAAAACAGTTAACAATACCCATTGTTCAGTTTGCACCATACCTAATGCTAAATACCACTTACTCCACATGCCACCAAAAGGAGGTAGACCAATAATACTCAAACTGCCAATAGTAAATGCGGCAAAAGTGATCGGCATCACACGGCCTAAACCGTCCATATCACTAATATCCTTTTTATGCGCTGCTACTAAAATAGCCCCTGCAGCAAAAAACAAGGTGATTTTCGCAAATGCATGCATTGCAATATGCATAGATGCGCCGATTAAGCTCATCTCAACAGCCACCAGTGCGCCCAATACAATGTAACTGAGTTGGCTGATGGTTGAATACGCTAAACGTGCTTTAAGGTTATCCTTAGTCATTGCAATCAATGAGGACAATAAGATAGTTACTGCGGCAAACCAAATAAGCCAATCACCGGCTCCTGAGCTTGTAATAAAATCACTACCAAAAATATAAATCGTCACTTTAAGGATCGCAAATACACCCGTTTTCACAACGGCAACAGCATGTAACAAAGCACTGACTGGCGTAGGTGCAACCATCGCGGCAGGTAACCATTTATGGAATGGCATGATAGCCGCTTTACCAACACCGAAAACAAACAAGGCATACAGAATACCAGCATAGGCAGGATCTAGCTTACCAGCCAAAATACCGCCATCTTTAAAATCAAGCGTACCCGTTATTGACCAAGTCAGTAAAATAGCCAACAACTGGAAACCAATAGAGGTTCCCAAAAGAATACCCAAATAGATACGGCCACTGCGTTTTGCTTCTTTAGTACCCGCATGCGTAACAAGTGGATAGGTTGATAGCGTTAATATTTCATAGCAAAGAAATAAGGTAAACATATTGCCAGAAAATGCTGCCGCTAGCGTACTAGCAATGGCAATTGCAAATGCGGCATAAAAGCGTGTTTGGTTCTTTTCATGGTGACCTCGCATATAACCGATCGCATAAATGGAGGTTACTAGCCACAAAATACTCGCCACCAAGGCAAACAACATCCCTAACGGTTCTACTGAAAAACTAATATTGATGCCAGGAATCACTTCAAACACATCAAAACTTGGTCGCTCACCAGCGTTCACTTGGCCAGCAAGTGTCATCACTAATAGAGCAACCATCACGGCTGTAATGAGTGTTATTGCTTCACGAAGATTAGGTTTTTTACCCGCTAACACAATTAAAACTGACGCCACTAGCGGCATTAAGATAGCTAATTGGATTATTTGCTCGCCTGCTAAGCCGATCATTTATTCAACCTCATTCGCTAGCACCTGGAAGCAATAATTTAACCGCCTGCTCTGCCGTACCCACGGTCAGCTCAGTATTAAAACCAAAATACACATTAGCCAATACCAATACCCACATGGGGATTAGCATCATTAATGGTGCCTCTGTTGCACTTATTTGCCCTTGTTGTGGTTTATCAGCTACTTTGAAGTACAGTACTTCAACGAGCTTCCAAACATACACAACGGCCAACAACGAACCCGTTAAGATTACACCAACAATAAACCAATTCTGTTTTTCAATCGCCGCCAGTACTAAATACCATTTAGAAATAAAACCTGCCGTACCGGGCACGCCAATTAAACTAAGCCCGCCTATCACAATCGCCCCAAAGGTCCACGGCATTTGCTTACCTAACCCAGAAAAGTGCTCAAGGCGACTAGAACTGACTCTATAAACTAAGGCACCGATTGCCATAAATAAAGCTCCCTTCATTAAGGCGTGGTTAAATAAATGCACCATAGTTGCCGTAACACCTAGGACACTTCCTAAGCCTATACCCAGCATCATATAACCAATTTGAGCCACACTAGAGTATGCCAGTAAGCGTTTACTGTCTTTCTGGTAAATGGCATAAAATGACATCGATAAAATACCCATTACGCATAACAATATAAACAACTCATCCGCTGGTGTATTTTCAATAAACGAAAAGCCAAACACTGAAAATACCATACGTAACATGACATAAACTGCAACCTTTGTTGCCGTCGCTGCAAGAAAAATAGACACAACCGTCGGCGCATAAGTGTAAGCATTAGGTAACCAAAGGTGTAATGGAAACAAGGCTAACTTTAATGCAAAGCCCACCATAATAAATGCAAAAGCGGTATGAATAGTACGATGGTTATATAACTCTGGTAACCGTTGCGATAAATCCGCCATATTAAGCGTGCCAGTCATCGCATAGAGTAAACCCACCCCAATAATAAAGAATGTTGCTCCAATCGTCCCCATAATTAGATATTGATAAGCCGCCGTCAATGCCTGACGTTGCCTACCCAAACTTATTAATGCATATGATGACAAAGACGAAATTTCTAAAAAGACAAACAAGTTAAATATATCGCCTGTTTGCGCAATACCCAATAAACCGGTCAAACACAACATAAACGCCGTATAAAAAAGCGCGTGCTGCTTCTCTGGAATCTCCTTAATAACGCTTTTTAATGCGTAGGGTAAGGTTAGCGCAGCAATACCAGAAACCACCAAGGCAACCAGTGCATTTGCCGCATCAATACGGTACTCAATACCCCAAGGAGGAGCCCAGCCACCAAGTTCATAACTGATCGTATGCCCTGTGCTGACATTGATTAATTGCCAAGCCGCCATATAAAAAACTGACCAGCTCACTATCGTACTAACGGCCCAAGGCAAACGGCCATTTGGTAGCACCGCTATAATAGGTGCTGCCATTAAAGGTAAAACAACTAACAGTAGACTTAGGTGGCTTTCTATCATAATGATTGATCCTGACGATGAATATCATCTTCTTCGATAGTGCCATACGCTTCTTTGATTCGAATGACAAGCGCTAAACCCAAGGCAGTTGTTGCCACACCGACCACAATAGCCGTCAGAATTAATACATGAGGCAAGGGATTAGAGTAAAGATCGACGCCCTTTTCTATAATCGGTACCGCACCGCCTTCTACATTACTAATGCTGATATAAAGCAAAAAAACTGAGACCTGAAAAATATTCAAGCCAACAATTTTTTTTATCAAATTGCCATGACTAATAACGGTATAAAACCCAGCCATCATAATAACAATGACCAACCAGTAATTATAATGCCCAAGAATCATCTCCATAAATAACTTATTCCAATCCTGACTCAGGCTCTGATTTTAAGTTTGGTTTGCCGCGTTCAGCAAACGTAAAAAACATTAGCAACATCACAGACATTACGGTGATACCCACACCCAACTCAATGACCAAGATACCAAGATGCTGACCCGCTATTTGCGTAGCCCCTAGCACGCTGTATTCTAAATAATTACCACCTAAGATTAATGCCGCTACACCCGTTCCTGCATAAATTAATACACCTAAACTGGCAAGAAGGCGAAGAACATACGGTGAAATCACTGCTTTTGCATTATCTACGCCAAAGACTAACGCATATAAAATAATTGCTGCGCTAAAAATCACCCCCGCTTGAAAACCACCACCAGGGCCAAAATCGCCATGGAACTGAACATAAAGTGCGAACAGCAAAATAAGGGGGATAAGGAATTTTGAAACAACCCGTAAAATTAAATTATGCTTCACCGTTATCGTCTCTTTTCTCTAATTGAGGTTTACGCCGACGGCCACCAATCAACAATAGTACTGCAATACCTGCAGTAAAAATAACAGTGACTTCACCCAAGGTATCAAACCCACGATAACTCGCTAGTATCGAAGTCACCACGTTGGGCACGCCTGTATCAGATAAACTGTTACCTAAGTAATAGGGTGCTACGTGCTGATTCGCCGGTGCTGCCAAATCACCAAATGCGGGTATATCCCATGTGCCATAAATTAATAACGCACCGGTAACTAACACCACCATGAAAGGGAGCCACGGGTTATGTGTTGCTCGTTTTTCTTCTTTATTAATATCTTTGGGTGAGTAGGTCAGCCCGAGCGTTGCCAACATCAACACCGTCGATATACCAGCACCCACTGCAGCCTCAGTAAAAGCCACATCAGCGGCATCCATAACCACAAACAAACCAGCTGATAGAAAACTAAATCCAGCAAATAGCATGATGACCGTAAATATACTTTTCAGACGAATAATCGCAATCGCATGGATGGCAATAAGGCTGAGCAATATAATATCAACAACATTATCTATCATTCATCACCCAACTTGCTTGAATCCGTTGTGTCGTCGTTTGAAAGTTTAGGTTTAAGCCCACCCAACATAGCCGCATTAGCGAGGGAATGTGAGGCAGTAGGACTAGTAAAAAAAATAAACACGAAAATTAGAAATAATTTAAAACTGGCTATTGTTAAGCCTGCCTGAAAAGCTAACCCTAATAAAAAAAGTCCTGCACATAAGGTGTCTGTAATACCAACGGCATGAAGTCTTGTATAAAAATCAGGGAAACGCAGTATACCGATACCACCAACAATACCCAGAAAACTACCCAATGCTAAACAGACCCAGCTGAGTATATCCATCATCATTTTTCTTTCATCTTCTGTTCGTTATTAACTACCGTCTTACCTTCAGTATAAAAATTACCCTGCTCAATTAATTTTAAAACAGCAACCACGCCAATAAAGTTAATCAGCGCGTAAACCAACGCAATATCAAGCAAGTCATGTCGATCAGTCAAAAAGGCATAGACAGCAATTAATAAAATTGTTTTAGTGCTCAACATATTCATTGCCGCAATACGGTCATAAACCGTTGGCCCCAGTAAAGCTCTTACCAAGGGCAATAAAATAACAACTAAAATGGCGAGTGTTGCGGCAGCGTACATCATAAAGTGTGTTCTGGCATATCAGGAACAGCCTTGGCCATCTCACCCGATTTTAAATGAGCAGCGCCTTCTTTACTTAACGCATGTACTTCAATTTCATCGTCTGATAACTTCAAGGTCACAGTACCTGGTGTCAGCGTAATCGCGTTAGCATAAATAACTTTACTTAAGTCAGTTTCTTTACTGGCGCGAAGTGTAACAACTTGCGGACTAATATTAACAGGCCCAAGCGTCAGAATGCGTTTCGCCACATCAATATTAGATTTAATAATTTCCGCTCCCAAGTAAAAGTAATAATGTAACAAGCGTAAACTTAGATGAAAAGGGTAACTTTCATGATCAATAATATCCATTCGCCTTGCAAGATAGACACTGATCACCGTAGATAAAACACCTAACCCGATCAACAACGTTTCGGTATGCCCTGAGAGCATAAACCAGAATATAAAAATTGTACTCGCTACAACCACTGTTCTCATTATTTTAACTTTCCATGTACCTTAGTTTTAGAAACCTCAAGCTGAAAATAGTATAGCTGGGGTATTTCAAGAACAAAAGAAAATAGATTGAAATAATAGCGAATCCGATGCGGTGTCTGAAAAACGATTAAATTAAACTTTGCCGGTCACTCCCACTTACCAGAACCGATTTTTTTCCAATAAGCAGTTTATACAAGATCTGTTAGGATGATAGATAAGGTGCTTACCAACGTTGATATTTTTTTATACGCTAACAATGGGCAAATATGAAAAACACAGGTGCGTCGTCAAAGACTAATTGGCATGGAATTTCCTCCGACCTTACACTGGAGGCCCTAGGCTCCTCACAAAACGGCTTGACTAAAATCGACGCTGAAGCTCGTTTTTCCACCCATGGTCCCAACCGAATGCCACAAGCACCCCGTCGTAACTCCTTGGTACGCTTTCTTCTGCATTTTCATAATATCCTTATCTATGTACTACTCGGCGCTGCTCTAATTACCGCCCTTCTAGGTCATTGGGTCGATACTTGGGTTATTTTGACGGTGGTCGTTGTTAACGCCATTATCGGCTTTATGCAAGAAGGAAAAGCCGAACAGGCTATGGATGCCATCCGCCATATGTTAGCGCCTCAAGCCAATGTTATTCGTGCTGGAGAGCGCGCCAATATCGCTGGCGAGCAATTGGTTCCCGGCGATATCGTCATACTGGAGGCCGGTGATAAAGTGCCCGCTGACCTTCGAATAATTAACGCACATGGATTAACTGTGCAAGAAGCAATTTTAACCGGTGAGTCTGTACCAGTGGATAAACACACACACTTAGTTGCCGAGAATGCCGCCTTAGGAGACCGTAGCTGTATGGCTTACTCTGGTACCCTCGTCACTAGTGGTCAGGGCAAAGGGGTGATAGTGGCGACAGGGTCAGACACTGAGATCGGTCGAATCAGTGGACTACTATCGCAAATCGAAACGCTAACAACACCGTTAGTGACACAGATGAATGTGTTTGCCAAATGGCTGACCATTTTGATTCTTGTCATCGCTGTGATCTTATTGGCATTCGGCTACTTTGTTGCACATTACGATTTTACTGAGATATTCATGGCTGTAGTGGGGCTTTCTGTGGCGGCGATTCCTGAAGGCCTACCAGCAGTCCTCACTATTACCTTGGCTATTGGTGTGCAAGCCATGGCTCAGCGCAACGCCATCGTACGACGCTTGCCTGCCATAGAAACGCTTGGATCGGTATCAGTCATTTGCACAGATAAAACTGGCACCCTAACTCGCAATGAAATGATGGTTTCCTCTGTACTCACTCACCGCCATCTTTTTACCCTAGAAGGTAGTGGCTATGAACCCAAAGGTTCACTCATGCTGGAGGACGCTTTTGTGTCTCCAGCGCAACACGCCGTACTGGAAGAGTTGGCCCGCGCCTCAATACTCTGCAATGATGCCTCGCTGCGCGAACACAATGGGGCCTGGATTGTTGAAGGCGACCCAATGGAAGGCGCGCTACTAAGCTTCGCCGGAAAAATGGATTTGAATACCCGTCAAGAACAAGCTAGCTGGGCTCGAACCGATGCCATTCCTTTTGACGCTAAACATCAGTTTATGGCAACACTCAATCACGATCATGAGCATCACGCTTTTATACATGTAAAGGGTGCGCCAGAACGTATGCTCGCCATGTGCGCGAATCAACGAAGCGCCAATGGTGGCACTGAACCTTTAGATACCGTTTATTGGAGCGAGCAGGCAGACGCCATTGCCGCACTCGGTCAACGTGTACTGGCGATTGCGGTTAATCCCACTTCACCAGCACACACAGTATTAGAACATGCAGAGGTATCAGGTTCGTTAACGTTGATTGGTATGTTGGGCATGATTGACCCGCCCAGACAAGACGCCATTACAGCGGTAGCAGAGTGTCATGATGCTGGCATCCAAGTAAAAATGATTACTGGTGATCACACGAAAACAGCTGCTGCCATCGGTAAGCAGGTTGGTCTACAAAACACCACTAAAGTCCTCAGCGGTAAAGAGCTTGATGAACTTGATGACACAGCACTGAGTCAAGCAATATTAGAATGCGATATATTTGCCCGCACCAACCCAGAGCATAAATTACGCTTGGTCATGGCCTTACAAGCCCACGGAAAGACCGTTGCGATGACTGGTGATGGTGTTAACGATGCACCCGCGCTAAAGAGAGCTGATGCCGGTATTGCCATGGGGTTAAAGGGCAGTGAAGCGGCAAAAGAAGCAGCAGACCTAGTATTAGCCGATGACAACTTTGCTTCCATTGTGGCCGCTGTACGCGAAGGTCGCACGGTATACGATAACTTAAAAAAAGTCCTCAGCTGGACGCTACCGACCAACGCCGGTGAAGCCATGACCATCGTATTAGCATTGCTTTTGGGAATGACGCTACCGATCACCCCGATTCAAATTCTATGGGTTAACCTGATTACCGCCATAACACTGGGCATTGCTTTGGCGTTTGAACCCACCGAGAAAAACACCATGCGGCGACCACCGCGATCACGTCATGAACTACTATTAAATGGTGGTTTGCTTTGGCATATCGTACTAGTATCGTTTTTGTTTCTCTGTGGCGTCTTTGGCACTTACAGCTACGCCATAGATAATGGTTATTCAGTCAATTTAGCAAGAACCATCGCGCTAAACACCTTGGTCGTGATGGAAATCTTTCATCTGTTTTTTATTCGAAACATTTATAGTGCCTCATTAACTTGGCAGGGAGTACGCGGCACCAAAGTCGTCTGGGCTGTTGTTATCTCCATAACGATTGCACAATTTGCTATTACCTATTTGCCATTACTACAAACTGTTTTTTCCACCGAGTCTATCCCCTTCTTAGACGGTCTTATCATTATCGCGGTTGGTATCGCACTGTTTACTATTATTGAGGCAGAAAAACAGATGCGGCTCGCATTCCAAAAAATGAAAGGAGAGTGATGGAAAAATCCAACTTTATACATGCTACAACCTTCTATAAGCCAGCCACTGGAGAAAAAAAGTGAACGGTTTTGTTGATGCTAAACAGATAACGCTTATGGGCATAGCGCTAGCTATAGGTCTTCTTATCGGTGCCGAACGTGGCTGGAAATCCCGTGAAGCAAAAGACGGTGAAAGGATAGCTGGCCTGCGAACATATGGTCTGACAGGGCTTCTGGGTGGCGGAGCTGGTTTGCTGTCACAGTACCTTGATGCAATGGTATTAGGTTTTATTTTTTTGGGATTCTCTATCACCGTAGCAACGGCCTATACAGTGCAGCGAAACAATAGCGAAGATGCCAGCATTACCAGCCTCATTACAATGCTGCTGACCTTTATATTGGGCGTATTTGCTACCCTAGAGCATGTAGATCTGGCAGCATCTATCGCTGTACTGACAGCAATATTATTACGATATAAAGAGGCATTACATGGCTGGTTAAAAAAACTAGAAAAAAAGGAACTGCATGCCGCTTTGCAACTTCTTCTTATTTCTGTCGTTCTTCTGCCTATCCTCCCCGACCGTGGTTATGGGCCTTGGCAAGCTTTAAATCCCTATGAAATATGGTGGATGGTTGTTCTCATCGCAAGCATTTCATTCAGCGGTTATTTTGCGATGAAGATAGCTGGGCCAAGCAGAGGGGTCATCTTAACTGCACTAGCAGCAGGTATGGCATCATCCACTGCCTTGACCTTGCATTATGCTCGGTTATCCCAAAAGCAAGAGACCATGAGGAACCTGCTAGCGGCAGGTATCTTACTTGCCTGTGGCACCATGTTTCCTCGTGTTCTATTGGTTTCTAGCCTTATCAATCCAGCGCTGTTCAGTAAACTACTGGTTCCCATGTCAGTTATGATGGCTGTGGTTTTATTATCATCACTTGTCATCTGGCATAAAAAAGCCGCTCAGACACCCGCTAAGATGACCCATTTGATTAATCCACTAGAGCTAAAATCTGCACTGTTTTTCGGCGCTTTATTGGTGCTCGTCATCTTGTTAAGTAAGGCAGCGATTGATTATTTTGGTGAAGCGGGTATTTATTTGATGGCAATGATATCGGGCATTGCCGATGTGGACCCGATTAACCTGGCACTGTCTAGAATGAGTACCACCGATTTATCAGTCAACCTCGCCGCATTGGGCATTGTTATTGCTGCATCGTCAAACACGCTTGTTAAAGCATTATTAGCCAGCTTTATTGGCGGCCCGGGGCTGGGGATGCGCGTTCTACTGCCATTATTGGCTGCGTCTGCAGTTGGACTTACAACTGCTTGGCTAATGTGATGAGTTTTCTTGTGATTGGTGCTCTAGCCTCTTCTCCAACAGGTTCTGCTAAATAATATTAAAATTGATTGTTTTAATCATCTACTGTGGGTTATGCACAATGTTCGTTATAAATTTCAGTGACGCGCCTAAACAGCCTTTAATGTTAGTTGCGCCTTGATCCATTGCACCCACTCGCTTAAACCATCGCCCTTTGTCGCTGAGAGTTCAATAATTATTAAGTTCGGATTGATCTGCTTAGCGTATTCGACACATTTATCCATATTGAAATCAACATAGGGCAACAGATCAGTTTTATTAATGATCATCAAATCCGCTGCATAAAAAATATCTGGGTATTTAAGCGGTTTGTCTTCGCCTTCGGTTACTGACAGCATAACGACCTTGTAGGCCTCGCCAAGATCAAATGGTGCCGGACAGACCAGATTGCCTACATTTTCGATAAATAACACGCCTTTATCTGCTGGGTTTAAGTCCTCAATGGCATGCCCCACCTGATGAGCATCCAAGTGACAACCCTTACCGGTATTAATCTGAATAGCCTTCGCGCCAGAATTGCGAATGCGCTCAGCATCCAGTTGACTGCTCTGATCGCCTTCAATCACATTAATGTCCAGCTGATCTTTCAACGCATCAATCGTTGCCGTTAATAATGAAGTTTTACCAGAGCCTGGACTGGAGATAATATTCAATGCAAAAATCTCATGTTGCTGTAAATACTGTCTATTTTTTGCTGCATAGCGTTTGTTTTTTCCCAGCACATCCTTTTCTAATTGCACCAATCGAAGATCAGCCGTATCAGTTGCATTCTCTTTGCTAGTATGTTGATGGTTTACTGTTTCAGTCGAACCGCAGCCACAAGTGGTACACATAAATCTCTCCTAATTAACAATCAAGTCTCTCACTCGCATCTCCAGTCCAGACTGGATATCCAAGCTAAAGGATTGGCAGTCGGGACAAGGCGTATGTAGTTCAAAAACTTTTGTTTCGCAACCACATTGTTGGCATATTGCCTGCCCTGGCATGGTTACAATATCCAGAGTCGCGCCGTCGGCTACGCTATTTTTCATCACTATATCAAAACCAAATCGCAATGCCTCTGGCTCAACACACGAAAGCGCTCCAATTTCTAAACACACTTTTTTTACTGATGTGTAGCCCTGAGTGTCTGCATTATCCTCAATAATGCTTAGTACACCCTCTAACAACGATAGTTCATGCATAAGCAGTACTAAGCTCCATCATTTCATGATCATCAAATAGCACGCTTTGCTCTGACCGTTGACAACAGTGCTCAACAAAGTCCTTTGCTAACCGTAGGTTCTCAGTGGCTATAGACGACAATGGCTGACCTAACTCAAATGCATAACCAGCCATTTTCAATAAATAACAGGCTGGTGGTGCTGTTTTATACACCTGCTGGTAAACCGCTAACAACGCATCCGGTGTCAATGCGTGCGAGGTATAGCTTTGCCCGACTTCAGGCTGACAACGCGTTAGAAGATAGGGGCTATTGATTTGGCTATCTGCATCAATAAACAATACGGTTTGATAATCGACCAAGTCCATGACGTTTTCTATTTGTAATTGGTACGCCGTTAACACATCGATATGTTGCCAATGTCTTAACGACTTAAGCGATTCAATATGCTCGGCAACTAAAGGCCCCAAGGCATCATCACCACGCGCTGGGTTGCCATAACCAATAATCAGCAGCTTAGCCACTTACTTCACCCTGACTATTTTTAACCAGTTGCTGTAATAACTTTCCTTCAACATCGCGTAACTCCACCTGTAATGGCATTTTACCAAGAGCATGAGTGGCGCAAGACAAGCAAGGATCATAAGCACGAATGGCTACTTCGATATAATTTAACAGCCCTTCTGTCAGTTCCTGACCATCCAAATAACGGGCGGCAACCTGCCGCACAGATTCATTCATTGCCTGGTTATTGCTCGTGGTTGAAACGATTAGATTGGCTTTTGTCACAATATCATCTTCGTTAATTTCATAATGATGAAACAAGGTGCCACGCGGTGCTTCAATCACCCCGATACCTTCCAACCGTTTTTCACCCGTAACAACTAAATCTTTCCCCTGCAAGTCGGCGTCATGCAACAGTGCTTTAATTGATTCGGCGCAATGAAGAATTTCAATCATTCTGGCCCAATGAAAAGCGAGTGAGCTTTGTACCATTCCCATCGCATCAGCCCCTGCTTGAGCTTTAAATGCCACACGCGCCTGCTCAGCAGCAGGCGTAGTAATGAGGTCACACAAGTTAACTCGGGCTAAGGGTCCAACACGGTACCAGCCATCATCTACACCTAATGACTCAAAAAATGGAAACTTCATATAAGTCCACGGCTTCACTTCCTCGTGGATCACTTGATGATAATGACGGTAATCAAAATGGTCGAACACAGGATGACCGTTACGATCTATACCGCGTAAACCGCCATGATAAAGCTCCAACTCACCAGAAGAGCCGGTCAACCCCATAAAGCCACTTTTGATGGTGGCAAATTCATTGTTAAAAGGGACATCCGCTAAATGAATATCAGCCGCTAACTTAACCGCTGCCTTACTCCACTCAATAACATCATCAATATCATTCAGTAAATAATTAACCTCATCAGGCGTTAATGATTTATTCATTCCACCTGCAATAGCCCCCGTTCCATGTATGCGTTTACCAGTAACAATCCGAATCACTTCTTGACCAAATTTTCGCAGTTTAATGCCCTGCATGCTAAGTTCAGGGTAGTCAGCTAATAAACCAAGGATATTGCGTTTACTTTTGTCACTGCTAAAACCAAATAGCAAGTCAGGTGAGGCTAAATAAAAAAAGTGTAACGCATGTGACTGTAACACCTGGCCGAAGTGTAGCAACTTACGCAGCTTTTCTGCCGAAGGCGTTAGTTGATCCACACCGACTAATTGATCAATGGCTTTTGCCGCAGCTAAATGATGGCTAACAGGGCAAATTCCACATAAACGTTGCACTAAAACCGGTAGCTCCCAGTAGGGGCGGCCTCGAATAAAACGCTCAAAGCCCCTGAATTCAACAATATGTAAGCGCGCTTGCGCGACATGATTGTTTTCATCTAACAGTAACGTAACCTTGCCATGCCCTTCTACACGGCTAACAGGGTCAATAACAACTCGTCGCAGTGACTCCGAATTAGATGCTTGCTGGTCTGTCGTGCTCATAAGTTCAACATCTCATTAATCATAATGCATTAGTTCGCCTGGCAAGGTCGGTTCGCGCCCTGCAAGTAAATCGGTAATAAATGTCCATATCGCATCAGCTGATGGTGGGCAGCCTGGTAGCGAATAATCAACCTTGACGATTTCATGAACCGGATAAACCTTGTCTAATAACAAAGGCAGTTCTGGGTCATTAGGGATTTGCGGATTCACTACGCCAAGCCCATCAATATACGACTCTTCAAGACATTCTTTTAGCGATATCTTATTGCGCAATGCCGGCAGCCCGCCATTAATGGCGCAGGCTCCAACAGCAATCAAGGTCTTACAGTTTTTTCGAAATTCTCGTAATACATGCACATTTTCCGCATTGCAGACCCCACCTTCTATCAAGCCTATATCTGAATGATGACAATTTTTTATATCAGTCAATGGCGAACGATCAAACACCGCCACTTCCGCCAAACCGGTTATACGCTCATCAATGTCCAACAAGGACATATGACAACCGAAACAACCAGCCAGTGATGTTGTAGCGATACTAATTTTGGCGGTCATTTTCCACCTTATTCAGCTCTGTTCCATCAATGCTCTTTTTGTCATAAGTACGTTCACCGATGGGCACATCAAATGCTTTTCTTTTAATTAAAATCGCCCCTACTGGGCAAACGTGGGCCGCTTTATCGTTCACATCAAGGTCGCTGTCGTGTAATGTCCCTGACGGGGAATTAACAATCAATTCGCTCTCAATACCTCGTCCACTGATCGCAAACACATTTTTTTGGTCAACATCGCGACTTGCTCGGACACATAATTCACAAAAAATACAGCGATCTCGATCCAACATAATATCGGCGTGTGAGGCATCTATTTCACGCAGGGGAAACAAATGAGGAAAATGAGCATCGAACATTTTTAAATGATAAGCCAGCGCTTGTAACTCACAATCGCCACTCTTTTCGCACGAAGGACATAAATGATTACCCTCAACAAACAACATTTGTGTAATGCTGCGACGCGAAGCATTCATTTCATCGCTATTATTATCGACCACTTGGCCCTCACTCGCTGGCGTTGTACAGGCCGAGCAAGCCCGACCATTCACCTTAACAGCACACACCTTACAGCTACCATGGGGTGCAAACTCAGGCTGGTAACACAGGTGAGGAATATAAATTCCGGCCGCTGACGCAGCCTCAATAATCGTCTGACCTTGCTGGAAAGGAACCTGTTGCCCATCAATCATTATCGACAGCGTTTTCATTCGTTAAATTGCTCCAGATGGGCATCCGCATCCGTTCTACCGGTCAGCACACGCGCTTGCTGTAAAGCCTGTTCAAGATCAATGGCAGGGGTAAACGGCTGATCTTTAACCTTGGCCTGATAGTGCTCGGGGAAATGAGTCAATGAGTCCATTACTGGGTTGGTTGCCGTTTGCCCCAAGCCACAATGGCTGTAATGCTGAACCAAATGACTTAGTTTTTTTAATTCCGCAAGATCATTCTCACTCCCCAAGCCTTTGACTACCTTATCGAGTCTGTTTTTCACCAACGTTGTGCCCACCCGACACGGTGTGCAAAAGCCACAACTTTCGTGGGCAAAGAAATGAGCAAAATTAGTCGCAATTGCTAAAGGATCACGGCTGTCATTAAAGATCATAAATGAACCACCTGTTGGCAAATCTTCAAAGCTAATCTGACGCTGAAAATCGGTGTTCGCCACCAGTGCTCCCGATGGCCCACCCACTTGCACACAACGTGTATGGCTAGCACCACAATCAATAAGGATCTGTTTAATCGTCGTGCCAAAAGGGTATTCATAAATACCTGGGCGAGCACAATCGCCAGAAATACTTAGCAAGCGGCTTCCGGGAGAGTCTTCCGTACCGACCTGATTATAAGATGAAGCGCCTGCTAGCGCTATTTTCGCCGCTGAGGCAAATGTTTCTACATTATTGATGACCGTCGGTTTATCAAGATAACCATGCGTAACAGGAAAAGGCGGCCTTATCCGTGGGACACCACGCTTACCTTCCAGCGACTCGAGCAAGGCGGATTCTTCACCACAAATATATGCCCCTGCACCCATGCGAATCTCTATATCAAAATCAAAGCCTTCGACACCAGCAATGGCTTGCCCCAACCAGTTATTTTGTCTACGTTGATCAATGATCTGTTGTAATTTTTGTCGCAGAAAAAGATATTCTCCACGCAAATAAATAAAGCCTTGAGAGGCACCAATAATGCGCCCGCACAGCGTCATCCCTTCGATCACTTGATCGGCATAATTATTCAGCAAAACACGGTCTTTGAAGGTACCTGGCTCACCTTCATCTGCATTACAAACCACATAATGTGCATCAGCTTCGATCTGTCGACAAAAACGCCATTTATTCACCGTAGGAAACCCTGCACCACCACAGCCACGTAAGCCAGACTGTTCTAACTCATTTAAGATATGTTCAATGCCACGATCTAACAAGGCCTCAATGGCCGACCCAGCTTCAACACCTTGTTTTAATAAAAAGCCGTGTTGCTGAATATTATCTTCATTGTGAAAAAAATCAGCTGGCCACTCACTGATTGGCACACCCCTTTCGATAAAATTAACAATCCGCTCAACGCGATCGGCATCTAATGCGACCACTGCAATACCGTTGATAAGTGCTGCGGGACCCTGATCACAAAAGCCGGTGCACGAGGTGGTCGCAATGCTCACTTTGCCATCACTGCGAATGGTCTCTGGCTGAATATCAAGCTTCTGACAAAATGCATCCATTACTGTTTGGAAACCATGTAAGGTATCAATAATACAATCACTTAACAGAATGCGGTAAGTCCCAACGGGTTCTGAATGTAGGAAACTATAAAATTCGATAACGCTATGAATTTGGCTACGGGGAATATTCAGAAGATGCGCTGTTTGTTCAACGGTATCTGTCGAAAGAAAGCCAAAGTGGTTTTGCAAGGCCTGTAAAATATCAATCAGCCGTGCGGGGTCAGCCGCATGCTCATCAATAATTGTACTGATTTTGGTTTCCATCATCTCTTTCCAAAGCGATTAAACCTGCACAAATTTGATTTCATTCCAAGTCCATAGTTCGATAGTATGGAAACACCATGAGCATTCAGATTAACAGAAAAAAACTACAAGTCACAGGCATAATTCAAGGTGTTGGTTTTCGTCCCTTTATCTACCGGCAAGCCAGCCAATTAGCACTGAAGGGATGGGCCAGCAATACCGGTGATGGTGTAACGGTGGATATTGAAGGCTCACCAAGCGCGTTAGAGGCATTTATTGAAACACTGCAAAAAAAACCTCCTATCAACAGCAAAATAGAATCATTAACTATAACTAATCTACCTGTCTGCGGTTATCAACAATTTGAATTACGCAACAGTGCCGGTCAGCAACACTCGATGTTTATTTCACCCGATATTGCTACCTGCCCCGCCTGCATCGATGAGCTGCTTGACCCAAGCAATCGTCGCTATCAGTATGCATTTACCAGTTGCAGCCAATGTGGCCCTCGCTATAGCATTATTAACGCATTACCTTATGATCGTGAACGCACAGCAATGCACACGTTTCCTTTGTGTCAGGCATGCCAGCATGAATATGAGAACCCTAGCGATCGTCGTTTTCATGCGCAAACTATTGCTTGCCCAGATTGTGGCCCCACTGTTGAGTTATTAACCCATCAAGGTAAATACCTTGCTGACAATATAACGGCTATCAAGCAAGCGTCAGCGGCATTAACTAAGGGTAAAATTATCGCGCTGAAAGGGATTGGCGGCTTTCAACTGTTAGCAAATGCGAGCCTTCAGGCCAGTATTGAACAATTACGACTCCATAAATCACGTCCTGAGAAACCATTTGCGCTGATGTGCCGAGACATTGCCCAAGTCGACACCATCGCCACACCCTCAGCACTGGAAAAAAAGCTGCTACTTTCAGCAGCTGCTCCGATTGTGTTAATGGATAAATTAATCGCGTGTTCCACCTTGGCTGAAGGAGTCGCGCCTGACAATACCCGCATTGGCATCATGCTACCCTGCTCGCCTTTGCATCATTTACTGCTTAGATATTTACCTTTCCCTCTTGTTACTACTAGCGGCAACCTTTGTAACGAACCGATCTGTATTGATAATCAACAAGCACTAGACCGGCTAGCTAATATCGCTGACCTTTTTCTTATTCATAATCGCCCTATTCTACGACCCGTTGATGATTCTGTTGTACAAACCATTCATAACGAAGCAACATTGCTACGTGCGGCTAGAGGCTATGCGCCTATCACAATAAAACTAGCGGATAATCAATCTGCTCAACACCCGCAAAGGCCTACATTGGCCGTTGGTGGACATTTAAAAAACACCTTTGCCATTAGTAATGGTGATTACGCCATGATCAGTCAACACAATGGTGACCTTGAAAGCCTTGAGAGCATCACTGGTTTTAAACACAATATTGCTGATTTATCGCAATTGCTTGAATACCACCCCGAGCTGATTGCTCATGATCAACACCCTGAGTATGCCAGCAGCCATTATGCTAAATCGCTCCATTTACCGACTGTTAGCGTACAACATCATCACGCCCACCTACTGTCATGTATGGCAGAACATGCTATTAAACCACCGCTGTTGGGCATTGTTTGCGATGGCAATGGACTGGGTGATAATGACACCCTGTGGGGTGGCGAGTTTTTCACCTTGGATCCATCGTCAAGCATTTCACGCATCGCCAGCTTGCGGACATTTTCTCTATTAGGTGGCGCTATTGCCATCAAAGAGCCACGTCGATCAGCATTGGCAATATTATGGGAATACATGGGTGACAGGGTATTTGAACACACGTCACTCGCTCCCATATCAGCCTTCACCGAGGAAGAAAAAGCACTGTTACAGCCTATGCTCAACAGGCGAATCAACTCCCCGCGCAGTTCTAGTCTTGGCCGGCTATTTGACTGTGTCGCCAGTTTGCTCGATTTATGCCAGGTTTCAAGCTATGAGGGCCAAGCTGCACAGCGTTTAGAACAATGTTTCGCCGCAACAGCAAGTGACGACTACTATCGCGTGTTATGGCAGCAAAACAAAGAATTGACCAGATTTGACTGGCAACCGCTACTGAGCGATATTATTGATGATTTGAACAACGCCGTGCCCAAACCACTCATTGCATGTAAATTTCATAACACGCTAGTAGAAATGATGGTTGATATGACACACAAATCAGGACAAAAAAGAGTAATATTAAGCGGAGGCAGCTTTCAAAACCGCTACCTAAGCGAAACGCTCATCCGCCGCTTATCAGCCCTTGACATTAAGGTCTACTGGCAACAAAAACTACCGTGTAATGATGGCGGCTTAGCGCTTGGTCAATTACTCGCCGCATCTAATAGAGGAACACATAATGTGCTTGGCAATTCCCGGTAAAATCATCTCCATTTCAGGTGAAGACATTTACACTCGTACAGGGGATGTCAGTTTTTCAGGGCTAGTGACCACTGTAAGCCTCGCTCTGGTGCCTGAAGCGAAAGAAAATAACTATGTGATTGTGCATGCAGGCTTTGCCATTAACCTGCTAGATGAAGAAGAAGCACTTGCCACCTTGGCCAACCTTGATGACCTGAAAAGCGCACAGGACTAAGTTCAGTGAAATATATTGATGATTTTCGACATCAGCCACATGTTGAGTTATTGGCAACAGCGATAAGGAATACCTGCACACGCCCTTGGACCATTATGGAATTATGCGGTGGTCAAACACATGCGATCATGAAATACGGTATTGATCAACTACTGCCAAGCGATATTAACCTCATTCATGGCCCTGGCTGTCCTGTTTGCGTTACCCCATTGCAAGCCATTGATAAGGCAATCGGCATAGCGGCCTTGAATCACGTTATCTTTTGCACCTTTGGCGATATGCTTCGCGTACCCGGCTCAACAAAAGATTTAATGACCGTCAAAGCCGAAGGTGGCGATGTGCGAACAGTCTATTCGCCTTTAGAAGCGGTCACGATCGCTCAACAGCACCCTGATAAGCAGGTGGTGTTTTTTGCCATTGGTTTTGAAACCACTATTCCAACGACCGCCATGAGCGTATATCAGGCGCAACAAATGGGTTTAAAAAATTTCAAATTGCTGGTGTCACACGTTCGCGTTCCTCCGGCTATGGAAGCGATACTCTCATCAGCAGAAAATAAAGTGCAAGGGTTTCTCGCCGCAGGCAATGTCTGTGTGGTGATGGGCTATCAGGAATATTTACCCATTACTGAGAAATATCAGGTGCCGATTGTCGTTACTGGTTTTGAACCCGTCGATATTCTGCAAGGAATTTTGTTGTGTATTACCCAATTAGAACAAGGTCAGGTAACAGTTGAAAATCAATATGCTCGGGCCGTCCAAGCATCAGGTAATACCACCGCGCAACAGATAGTTAATCGAATTTTTAAACCGGTTACTCGTTCATGGCGAGGACTTGGTGATATCCCGATGAGTGGTTTTGAGCTCAGTGCAGATTACGCTGCTTTTGATGCAGAAAATTACTTTCAAATCGCACATATCAACACACAAGAACACGAGCAATGTCTAAGCGGTAAGGTGTTACAAGGTATTATCAAACCATCACAATGCCCAGAGTTTGCTAGCCGCTGCACGCCAGAAACCCCTTTAGGTGCCACCATGGTTTCCGCTGAAGGTGCCTGCGCCGCTTATTACGCCTACCGTCGTCAGCAAAGTATTACGGAGAACATTAGCCAGTGAGTAAAACGGATAATTCAGAAGACGCCTGCCCCCTACCTATTGGCCTGTATGACAAAATAGTGATGGCGCATGGTGGTGGCGGTCAATTGACACAGTCACTCATCGACAAACTCATGCTGGCTGAATTCGACAACCCTGCACTCAATGAAAAAAATGATAGCGCTGTGCTGGCTATCAATAGTGAGCGTTTGTCTTTTACCACTGACTCCTACGTGGTTAACCCCCTATTTTTTCCCGGAGGTGACATCGGCAAACTGGCGGTTTGCGGCACATTAAATGATTTGGCAATGAGTGGCGCTCGACCGTTATTTTTAAGTTGTGGTTTAATCATTGAAGAAGGCTTTGCTATTGATTCCTTGCAAAAAATTATCCACTCCATGAGCCACCAAGCCAAAGCGGCTGGCGTTAACATTGTAACTGGCGACACCAAAGTCGTTGAGAAAGGAAAAGGCGACGGGCTGTACATCAATACCAGTGGCATCGGCGTGCTAGATACAGCCATGAGCCTCTCCCCAAGCATGCTACAGCATGATGATGTTGTTATTATTAATGGCGATATTGGTCGCCATGGCATCGCCATTATGGCGCAAAGAGAAGGTTTTAAACTCGAACAAACTCTGGAAAGTGATTGCGCTGACCTATCTGGACTGGTCAAATTATTGCTTGATAGCGGCATTGACATTCACTGTATGCGTGATTTAACTCGGGGAGGATTAGCCACTGCCTTAATTGAAATTAGCACTGCCGCTAACAAACAAATCATGCTTGACGAAACCGCTATCGCCATTGCCGATCCCGTGCGTAGTGTTTGTGAAGTACTTGGCCTAGACCCGTACTATGTTGCCAATGAAGGACGTTTTATTAGCATATTACCATCAGCCCAAGCTGCTCAAGCATTAGCCATAATGCACGCTCACCCTTTAGGAAAACAAGCCGCCGTTATCGGTAACGTACACAAGGGCTCTCAGGCCATGGTTACAATAAAAAACCGAATTGGTACAACACGTATTTTGCAACTGCTAAGTGGCTCGCAACTGCCTAGAATATGTTAATGATCAAGCTGTCGTTAACTTGAGGCTCACCATAAAAGCATTGCTCTGATAACCGCTTCTACTACCTTCTTGCATACCGGAACGGGCTTTCTTAAAGCTATTCAATATAAAGATTAATAAACCGATCTCGATACTCTTCGTACACCCACGACTTCTCCAGACAAGACAGGAAAAACACCTCGTTATTACAAGGCCCAACTGATCAGTTAAAGGCACTGCAAAAAAATCCCCACCAAAAAACCGGCCACTACAAAGTTTCACAAAGGGAGTAACGAGCATTGGGGGCATGCAAAACGCTGATTAGCTTTTTAGCATGTTACTTGCTCAGCTTATTTTGGAGGCTTCCGTAGTAATGAATAAATGCTTTCTTACTTATTCTCGTGTCTATGCCGACCATTTTCATCTTCAAATATTTTTGTATTCGAATTGAGAAAGGTCTTATGCAAATCCACAGAGTCATTAACGCCTATTGCATCAAAATTTTGTTCCAACCATAAAGACATTTCTGCTCGACCCTTATCACGCAGAGAGGTTAAAAAATCCCAATCTGAACTGTACTTACTACTCAGTGATAAGTCTTTTAATGCCTCATCTGCCCGAACAGAATGTACGAGAATATCCTTAAAATTGCCTTTATGCTCATCTTTGAGCATATCGTGTTCGAGTAATTTTTTCACGAAGGCTATCGCACGCATTTCTGATAATAGTGATGAGTTAAAGCTAATTTCATTAATGCGGCTAACAATTTCTGCCGATGTTGTAGGCGTGCTAAAACGGTTGATGGGGTTAATATGCACAATCAACAAATCTCTGCTATCCGTTTTATAGAACAGAGGAAACAAGGCAGGGTTTCCAACATAACCACCGTCCCAATAGTCTTCATCGTCTATCGACACCGCTTTATATATCAATGGTAGACAAGCGGATGCCATAGCTACATCTAATGTGACATCTTTGGTATTGAATACCCGTACTCTGCCACTATGGACATGCGTTGTACTGATAAACAATTTAATGTCACTGCTATTATTTAGCGCTTCAAAATCGACCGTATCGGCCAATACATCACGCAGAGGGTTTATATCAAATGGGTTAAGTTGATGCGGTGAAAAGATCCGCGACATGAAGTCTGTAACCATAAAATTCAATGCATCAGGCACTTTCCATGGCATATATTTATCTAGAGCCCATTTTTTCATTGGCTTGAAGGCTTTACCTTCCTCTGAAATGCGCCACCAAAAATTATGCAAACTCTCACGCGCTTTCTCAGGACCGCCTTGCTGCATCCCCGACGCTAACACGCAGGCATTCATCGTTCCGGCACTGGTTGCACAGATGCAATCAATGCCAATACGACCATCTTCTAATAGTTTATCTAACACACCCCAAGTAAATGCACCGTGTGCTCCCCCGCCCTGAAGCGCAAGGTTGATTGTCTTTTCTACTTTACTGCTTTTTTGCGTCATGGAATTCCTCAGTTAATAGATTATTTAGAGCCCATGTAGTCATGTATTACACGTCCATATGGTAGTGTTAGATCTACATGCCCCCAATAACTTGTTTAACAGGCAGATCAGTTACGGGTGCCTTTACATGTGGAATGAGTTGCAAACAAGCAGGGCCTGACTCATACGTAATAATCAAATACTCGCGATCAATAAAACGATACGGCCCTTTGGGTAATTCGGCGATGCAAGCGGCATCGAAAGTAAACTTAAAATATCTCTAGTATTCACCTTATTACCTCAATAGAGTGACTTAGCCAGCCGTCCAACCACCATCGACCGATATATGTGTACCTGTAATATTCTCAGCGTGTTCCGAACACAAAAATAAAGACGTCCCTGCTAACTCCTCAACAGTTACAAATTTCTTAGTCCATTGCGCCGATAAAATAACGTCTCGTTTTACTTCTTCCTCACTAATACCACGAGCCTTAGCCGTATCCGGAATTTGTTTTTCAACTAATGGAGTTAATACGTAACCCGGGCAAATAGCATTACAAGTAATATTGTCTTCCGCCACTTCTAAGGCAATTGTTTTTGTAAACCCCAAAACACCATGCTTAGCGGTAACGTATGCCGATTTAAAAGGCGATGCAATAAGTCCATGTGCCGATGCTATATTAATAATTCGCCCCCAACCTTGTCTTTTCATATGCGGAATAGCGGCACGTACGGTATGAAAACTTGAGGACATATTGATCGCTATAATGCTATCCCACTTCTCAGGCGAAAATTCTTCAACGGGTGCAACGTGCTGAATTCCCGCATTATTAACAACAATGTCAATAGAACCAAAAACCTTCATAGCCTCTTCGACCATGGCTGTTATTTCATCCGGTTGGGTCATATCAGCATCATTATAGATACACTTAACCCCTTGGTTTTCAATCGCCTGCCGTTCTTTTTCAATCTCAACCGAATCACCAAACCCATTCAACATAATATTAATGCCTTGCGCTGCAAACCCCTGCGCAATGCCTAAACCAATTCCCGATGTTGAACCGGTTATTATCGCTGCTTTTCCTTTCAAATCCATTTATCTACCCTACTGTTGTTTAGTGAACAGTCTCTATTGCCTAAGACCCACCCCTTTTTAATCAAAAAAGACAATAAATCTAATAACATTGTGACACAACACAGTTCAAGTCCTGTATAAAATTTATTACGCTACAACTAACCTATCCTCCTGCCTCTGTGGTGGGAATACTATTAATGGCCCTTGCAAATAGACTACCTGATATTCTTAATAAAGGCTTTCCTAGCCAAAAAGCCCAATAACGTAACTACAGAGGAATAACGAACCACTTAGAGCACCAGTCTTAATAACTAGCATCTTATAGCCATAATTATTTGAATTTGTTAAGTACCAACTAAAATGGTCTAACCACGATTCATGCTTAACTAAAAATCAGACCTACAATCGTAGATAACTTATTTAGCAGTTGATATTAAAAAGAATTTGGCTGTATCAAAAAACTTAAGCACATGATAAGACACTTCAACTACAACCCGCTTCCTCATTTGTACCGACAATTAGTTAGCTAGATATGCTAACACTGTTGCAGTGTCTATAAGTTGCTTAACGGGCTTTGCACACCCTCTGCCTCTTACGAAGTAATAATGTTATAAAAACCAAGAAAGCCAGTACAGGCACTTTGCTTGTAAGATTTTTCAAGACACCATTTTGGCTCAGATCAATTTAGCAACCTTCTGGTCCTAGTGGTCTAGTGAGACAGAGCATTTAAAGAGTCTAAGTTAGATAGCGTTATATGCTCGTGTTCTGCGGGAATTGATTGATGAGCATGATGTGGTTCATCAATGCCATGCAAATGAAGCTTCATTCCTTGGTTACATAGTAATGCAATGGAAAGAAAAACTAACCACAGGAATTGCGTACGTTTATTTGTTTTATGAAAAAAGCATTTCAAATAGTGTAATTACATTGCGAATTGAACACAACGACTAAAAAATCTAACACGATTTTTTCACGTGGTTATCAATATTGATAACCACGTGAATATTTTAAATCTAAACGTTTTCCGTTAACGGTACATCTTTATGTAATAAGCGATAAAGCACCGGTAATACAAACAGAGTAAGTAAAGTCGAGGATATTATGCCACCGATAACAACCGTCGCTAAAGGTCGCTGCACCTCTGAACCAATCCCCGTATTTAACGCCATAGGAACAAAGCCAAGAGAAGCCACAAGTGCTGTGGTTATAACTGGTCGCAAACGTGTTAATGCACCTTCAATCACCGCTTTTTCTACAGTAAACCCTTCCTGTATTAACTCTCGAATGAATGACACCATGACCAAGCCATTGAGGATAGCAATACCAGACAAAGCAATAAAGCCTACTGCGGCCGAGATAGAAAATGGAATATCACGCATTACAAGAAATAAAACGCCACCCGTTAGTGCTAAAGGTACGCCAGTAAAAATAATCATGGCATCTTTAAAGGAACCTAAAGCTAGAAACAACAAGCCAATAATCATGATCAATGTAATAGGTACAACCAATGTTAAACGTTTCGATGCAGACTGAAGCTTTTGATAAGTACCACCATACTCCACCCAATAACCTGAAGGCACTTCCACTGATTCATTAATGGCTGACTGGACATCTAAAACAAATGATCCCAAATCACGCCCCCGTACATTAGCTGTAACAACTATTCGTCGTTTTCCATTTTCACGATTTACCTGATTGAATCCCTCCACTAACTCTAATGTTGCAAGCTCCTGTAGGGGCACCGCTTCCGTACTGGACAGATGAATGGGTAAGTACCGTAAACGATCCATATCAGTACGACGCTGCTCAGGTAGACGTACAACAATATCGCTCCGCCGATCACCTTCATAAAACTGCCCGGCAACTTCACCGCCCAATGCAATGGCCAACTGATCTTGTAAATCACTTAGTGATACCCCGTATTGTGCAAGTACATCCAGCTTTGGTTGCATGGTCATGATAGGTAAGCCTGTAATTTTTTCCATTTGAATATCGGCAATACCCTCTACTTTCGCAATAGCCCTCTCAATCTCACCCCCCAAAGCCTGCAGCTGTTCAAAGTCATCACCATATACCTTAATGGCTAGCTCTGCCCGTACACCTGATAGCAATTCATTAAAGCGCATTTGAATAGGCTGAAGAAATTCGTAGCGATTACCAGGTATGGGCTCAACCAATGCAGCTAATTCTTCTACTACTTGTGATTTCATCTTATTCGGATCCGGCCATTCACCTCTCGGTTTTAGCATAATAAATGTATCGGCGACACTCGGCGGCATCGGGTCCGTGGCTACATCAGGCGTGCCTATTTTCGAAAAAATGCGAGCAACTTCGGGCAGTTCTGTAATCTTTTCTTCTAGCACTTTTTGTAATTCTATTGATTGAGTTAAAGAGGTACCTGGTATGCGTAACGCATGCATAGCAATATCGCCCTCATCTAGATTCGGAACAAACTCACTACCTAGCCGCGTTGCCTGTAAAGCAGAAGCCAACACTAAAACCACAGCACACCCAACAACTAACCAGCGAGCCTTTAGCGCTAGTGTTAATAAAGGCTCATATACTGATCGTGTAACTCGAATAATTGCACTGTCTTTCTCTTCAATAGGCTTGCGAAAAAATAATGCTACACAGGCGGGAACGAACGTAATTGAAAGCACAATTGCGCACCCCAGTGCAATCACCACCGTTAATGCCATAGGGTGAAACATTTTTCCCTCAACACCGCTTAGTGCGAATATTGGCAAATAAACTGCTGTAATAATAAACACACCAAATAAGGCAGGGCGAATAACTTCGCCAGTAGCATTAAATACAATATCAAAACGCTCCCCGATAGCCATCCTCTTATTATCAGATGAAGCATGACTTAATCGACGTAAGCAGTTTTCAACAATAATGATCGCACCGTCTACAAGCAACCCAAAATCCAATGCACCTAAGCTCATTAAATTTGCGCTTACACCTGCGTGTACCATACCTGTTATTGTCATTAACATAGCAATGGGGATAACAGCTGCAGTAAGTAAAGCAGCTCGAACATTACCCAGCAGAAAAAATAAAATAACAATAACTAGCAATGCCCCTTCAAGTAAGTTTGTTTGCACGGTTTTTAGTGTTTTATCAACTAACCCTGTACGGTCGTATACGGCTGTAGCCGAAATACCTTCCGGCAGGCCTTTCTTAATTTCCTCGAGTTTTTTAGCAACGGCTTCAGCCACTGTGCGACTGTTTTCACCCATCAACATAAACACTGTACTCATGACAACTTCTCTACCATTTTGCGTCGCGGCGCCTGTTCGCAGCTCCTTGCCTTCTTCGATGCTAGCTACATCTTTTATCCTAATAGGAATACCGTTATCACTGCGTATTAGTAATTCACCTAGCTCCGCCACCTTTGCACGCTGACCAGGAACACGTAGCAACCACTGTGAACCGTTGTGCTCGACGAAACCAACACCGCGATTTTGATTGTTATTTTGAATTGCACCAATAACATCCGCTTGTGTAAGTTGAAACGCTAGAAGCTTTTCTGGCTCAATAGCGACCAATACCTCCCGCTTATAACCACCAATTGGGTTAACCTCAACAACACCAGGCACGCGCAACAATTGCGGACGGATAATCCAATCATGGACGGAACGTAAGTCTGTAGGTGAAACCAATGACCCATCTTGATTTAATGCACCTGGCTCAGCATCTACCGTAAACATAAAAATTTCACCTAAGCCTGTAGATAGAGGCCCAAGCTCTGGCTCAAGTAAACGAGGTAAATTAGATTTCACACTCGACAAACGTTCACCAACTAACTGGCGAGCGAAATAAATATCTGTCTCG
Organism: Cycloclasticus zancles 78-ME; assembly: GCF_000442595.1. Classification (NCBI taxonomy): domain Bacteria; kingdom Pseudomonadati; phylum Pseudomonadota; class Gammaproteobacteria; order Thiotrichales; family Piscirickettsiaceae; genus Cycloclasticus; species Cycloclasticus zancles. The sequence continues at coordinate 1,822,911 of NC_021917.1, forward strand.
TCGCTAAAAATAACTGTGACTTGTGATAACCCATAACGAGAGACTGAACGCGTATATTGGAGGTTCGGCAACCCAGCCATAGCCGTTTCGATAGGAAAAGTCACACGCTGCTCAACCTCTAACGGCGTATAACCTGCAGCCTCAGTATTAATCATAACCTGAACGTTTGTTATATCAGGAACGGCATCAATAGGTAACTTCGTAAAGTTCCATAAACCAAGTGCGCTTAAAACAACAACGGCAACCATAATTAAGGCGCGCCGCTGAATAGAAAACTTAATAAGATATTCGAGCATGGGAATCCCCTAAATGTGGTTATCGTTAGTGGTCGTGAGACGCGCCGGACTTTTCAATATCAGCTTTAATGATAAAGCTGTTTTGTGTCACGTATTCAGTACCCACATCTAAGCCACCTAAAACCTCAACCCATTCCCCTGCTTCTCGCCCTAACTCGAGCATTCTCACTTCATACTGCTCGCCAACTTTGGCATAAACAACAGTAAAATCTCGAAAGGCCTGAAGCCCGGCTCGTTTAACCGCCAAAGGAACAGAGTATCGATCCACCTCTATACTCCCCGTCGCATATTGACCTGGTAAATAACGGCCAGAAGTATTATCTATTGAGACACGCACGATCGTGGATTGGTTGCTTTGAACAGTGCTACCAAAAGATACCACCTCTCCTATTAAGTTCTTTTCAACTCCGTTTACACTAATGGTCACAGGAGCACCAAGGAGAACTTTCCCACGATCCGATGAGAACACCGAAAATTCTGCCGTTAAATCTTGTAAATTAGTAACGGACAACAGGACACGCCCAGCAGTTTGTTCGCCAACATTCGCATTTTTTATCGCAACAACACCATCTATGGGCGACGTAATCGAGTAGGGTTTCAAACTCTCATTACTTTCAACTCTAACGAGCACATCGCCCGTTTTTACTGGTTGCCCAAGGCTCACAGGCATCGATTTTATCTGCCCATCAAAACGCGCCATAATTTGACGCTGAGCATTCTGTGCTGGCTCTATACGACCAAATACATGTATTACCTCAGAAAGCGTTGCTTGGCCTGCAACCTCTGTTTGTATATTCATGGCTTTTGCGACTTGTGCCTCAATTGACGTGCGTCCTTCAAAATTATCGTACTTCCATTGATAACTCTTGTCTTGATAGCTCGCATTAATCCTTACAACAAAAGAGTGGGGTTCGTAAATTTCCAGATCACCACGTAAAAAATCACCCTGTGGTTTAAAATTAATTACATCCACAACATCGCCTAAGCGAATGAGTTCCACGGTTAAGGAAACAGCCTCGGGGGGTACTGCTTTTTCGTTATTTGTTATCCAAACACGAAACTCTGGCGGCACACCTTTTTCAAAAATAGATAGTTCAATAACAAACCCCTCTTGTTTTAATAGACGCCCTCCATGTGGGCCTTTTTCTGGCTCCGCCTCTTCTACAGTATTTTTAGCGGCAACTGCCGATATTGAGGTCGTCACTAAGAGCATTACAACTGTCCACAATACAAGCCCAAAAGTTACAGGGCGCAATAGTGATTTCTTCTTCATTTCTTTCCTCTATTAATTAATGTTTTAAGTGCGTAGTACGGAAGAACCTGATTTATTACTGAGCTACTTTACGGCTTAAGAGCGATAACCCCGTTAAGCGCTCCAGCTCAACCATATTGTTATGCGCTTTCAAACGAGCATCAACAAGTGCTAGCTGCGTATCGAGTACTTCTTGCTGAACTACTGACCACTCCTGATAGCTGTATTTTCCAATTTGATAAGCCTTTTGGGTTTCTTTTAATGCCCGCTCAAGGCGTGGCATAATTTTGTTTTCAATAGACTCTATAATGTGATGCCCGTGTTTCAGCTCCTCATAGAGCACAAATATTTTAGTGAGAAGTTGAGTTTTGGTAGCATTAGCATCCGCTTGATAACTGTCTTTGTCCGCAGTTAATGCTGAAATTTTCCCTTGATTTCGACTAGGTTTTCCAATCGGTAACGACACCCCGAACGTTAGGCTGTAATCCTCTTCTCGCTCATAACGCCTGACCCCAGCATCGAAACGTAATCTATTTTTAGCCTCTTCTTTTGCCAAAATAATCTCACTATCAACAAGTCGTTGTTGCGTTAAGAAGTACCGCATTTTTGGTGTGGTTTTTATAGATTTTTCTAACTTTGCAAAATCAACTAATGCCCTTGAAGTATCCAATGAACCCACTGCTGATATGAAATCTATGTCAGTCTCTCCCCACTTAGATACCAAGATTTTTTTTGCAGATAATAATTCATGTGTGATGTCTTCGACCTCAAGCTCGCGGCGCTCCTGATCAACCTCCGCACGAAGTTGATCTGCAACAGGGGCTTTTCCTGCTTTAACACGTTTCACAATATCGAAAAGAATCACTTTTGTATGTTGCTGCGCTCTCTTAGCAATAGATAAATTTTCCTGAAGAGCAAGCACGGTTGAAAATTGGTGCGCAGTTTGTGCAGCAATATCAAATCGTTTGATATCCCTCTCTATCTCTATAAGCGTTTTTCTTACTTGGTATTTCCCAACTCGACTACCTGATAACCCCTCATCTAAAATCCAACCAATACTTAACGTAGATTGAGCATTATCTAAGCCTGAATAATCACCGGTACCTAAAGCATCTTCTACTGCCAGGGACAGTTCTGGTTTTTGGCCAACGGCGGCGTACTTAATATCACCTTCTGCGCTTTTTATCCGATAACCAATGCTTGCAAGCTCTGGATGTAGGCTAAGACTTCGTGAAATCGCTTCTTGCATTGAAAGCGACTTTTCTAAATAATCAGCCGCATATACAGGAGTGGATACGGCTATATATATTGCAAACAATAGTCCTACATGGACAGATAACCGATGCCCAAAAAACCGATTAAAGGTCGGTTTTTTGGGCACATGTTTATATTGGATAAGAAGCATTATGTTTCCTTAATGGCTAAATAAGTGTTCGAAAGAATGATGAATATAATCAACTGAAAATGAGTTAATAGCTAAAACAGTTAGTGTTGATATAAATACAAATAGATATGGGAAAGAACGGCCTTTATTATCATTTAATAAATATTTAATTCTCAGCGCCGATGGGTGCGCAGTGAAGGCGCAATCTGCGATAAACTCTCTTTGATTAACACGGACCCCCCCTTGCAAGCGAACAACCCTTAGAATGGTTTTTGAAATTAAAGTGACATCAAGCGTCTGTTTTAACACAGTGTCATCAGCTAACTGTTCAAGCGAAAGTGCGTAAGAATCATTCAGTTTATTTTCGACACGCTGTGGGAAAAACAATGCAAAAAGTGAAAAGATATATTTTTTAAGGGGGTGCGCATACTTAGCATGCGCAAGCTCATGTTGTTGAACAATAAAACTCTCTTCTTTACTTAGGAGGTCGCACAGCCCACGTGTAATATAAGCCTGTGGCCTAAAAAACCCCGAGGTGAATGCACTAATTTCTTGAGATTCAATGAGTACACACCCATTAGGCAAAGTAGCCGGATTTAAAAAATCCTTGAGTTGATTTAAATGCGATGTAATCTTTAAGGCTTTAAGCAACTTCGTTAGCATCAAAAATAGACATAAAAAGCTAAATAGCACTAAAGTAGCTCCATGCCAGCTCACAAGAGGAAAGGTGTAAATATGATGCCAATGTAAAGGCGATGTGAATGGTAGAGTTTTCCATATAAATAATTCTGGAAATACTAATACAGCTACACAGGCACAACTTACAAACCAAGGCAAAATAACAATAAACCAAAGTAAAAGTGATCGACTTGAGGCATCAAACCGCAACAATAAACCTTCTAACCTATTAATAAATAATGACATTAAGAACACTGTAAAACAAACGCTTAGAATAGCAATCGTGAGTATATTAAGTGCTAGCCCCCAATCACCTAGTATCATATTTGTCTATCCGAATTTGCTTTTAAACGCCGCTCATCTATTAACCGCTCTAGCTCATCTAATTGTTTCTCATCCATCCCATTCGACAGCGAATTAAATGCCGCGAGCAACATATTCTCGCCACTTGAACCGAAGTCACTCGAAATATTAGTAATTAATCGCCCAATGAAAACATCACGATCGACTGCCGCACGGTATTGAAATGCGTGCCCATGCTTCTCTCGCGCCAACAATCCTTTTTTAAACAGGCGATCTAGGGTGCTCTGAATTGTATTGAGTGTGCCACCACGACTTTTCTCAAAGTAGGCAAAGACCTGTTTCGCATCAGCAGATTCTGTTTCCCATAGGTACTGAAGAACTAATTTTTCCAATTCGCCAAGAAACATTTTTTATTTAACCAAGCCTATGAAGATAATTTATAAAATTGTAGCACAAAAACCGATTAACAATCGGTTTTTTAAAAAGGTATTAAGAGATTTACTTCAAATAACTTTTTAAAACTGAGGTTACCTGCTCTACTTCTTCCGTTCGCTGCTCCTGTGACATATCTTCCCCACCCAAAAGTTATCACAAATCATCTTCCAGTACTTATTTCATTAGTCCATTAACTGCACCTTATATAGCCTCAATCTGAAGCAAACTTTCATGCAGTCAGGCTCTCCCTCTAAGCTGTTTTCTAGAGCTAATACCAGTCCTTTAACCTTCTGGGCACGAGTTAGTAACTTTTTTACCAATGGTTGCATGAGACATATTACGCTTACTTTAGATAATATCCTGAGGGTACAGTGTATTAATACGCAATAAAATTATAGTTAGGAGCAACAGTTCAAGACGATAACAGTATTCAGTGGAATCATTCACATGATTTCGGTATTGATAATAATCATAGTGATAAAAAAGTAAAGATAGCATTTTGGCTTACTACCCTCATTTGAAATTACCGTTGGTACCATATCTGGCTCAATGGTTCTACTTGCTGATGGATGGCACATGGGAACACATTCTGCCTCTTACGCTAAGAAACACGCTGATAATAAAAGCTTCAACGTTGGAACTGGAAAAGCTAATTACCTTAGTGGCTTAGTGGCTTTGCTAGTGCTGTTGCAAAAGTGACTTATTTTAGGTGAAAGGTTAGACAATCTTGTATTATCAAGGTTTTAGTATAGACGTAACTTATTGAATAAGTTAGTAAATTTGGTCGGGGCGAGAGGATTTGAACCTCCGACCACCAGTACCCCATACTGGTGCGCTACCAGGCTGCGCTACGCCCCGATGGAATTAAAATTACTTGAGTATGTCTAAAATTTCTTCTAATTCAGCTTTTATTTGCTGAATTTCTATTTTTGTCTGTGAGGTGTCTTTTTGTGAACTTTCACCTGAAAGGTGTGAACGAGCGCCACCAATAGTGTAACCATCCTCATAAAGCAGCCCACGAATTTGCCTTATCAGCACAACATCTTTACGTTGATAATAACGACGATTACCACGGCGTTTTACCGGCTCTAGTTGTGAGAACTCTTGCTCCCAATACCTTAGTACATGGGGTTTTACAGCACATAACTCACTCACTTCACCAATAGTGAAATAACGTTTCGCCGGTATCGCCGGCAACTCATTGTTATGACTGGGTTCCAGCATATGCTTCTACTCTGTCTTTAAGTTTTTGACCTGCTCTAAGAGTAACCACCCTTCTTGCAGAAATAGATACATCTTCGCCTGTTTTTGGATTTCGTCCAGGTCGAGCCTCTTTGTCTTTAAGTTCAAAATTTCCAAATCCTGAAATTTTAACTTGCTCACCTTTTTCTAACGATTCCTTTATTGCTTCAAACATTTGCTCAACGATCTCTTTAGCTTCTCGTTTATTGAGACCTAACTCGTCAAATAATTGCTCTGTTAAATCAGCTTTCGTTAATGACATTTTTTTATTCCCTTAGCTGAGCATTAAATAAATTATTAAGATTAGCGAGCAATTCATTAATGAGTTCCTCAACATCTTGCTCAACTAGTGTCTTAGATTTATCCTGTAAAATCAAGCCCAAAGCAACACTTTTTCTACCAGTTTCTACTCCCTTGCCTTGGTAAATATCAAACACAATAACCTCATTAACAAGCGTGTATTGCTTAGTAATATAGCCGACCATTTCATTTACGTGGAACTTTTCATCCACAATGAGTGCTAGGTCACGTCTTACCGCTGGATATTTTGACACTGCTTGAAATTCTGGTATCTGTTTTGTCTGAATCAGAGATTGTTTTAGTTCTACTAAATACACTGGTTTCTTAATATTAAACTCACCTTCCAAAGCTGGGTGTAATAAACCAATATAACCAACATGCTCCCCTGAATTATTAATCAGCTCTGCTGTTTGTCCCGGGTGTAAAGCTTCGTGCTTAGCCGGTTTAAACTGGTAGTCTGACAAACTGCCATTCAACGATAAAATAGCTTCTATATCGTGTTTAACATCATAAAAATCAATGCTTCTAGATGACTCACCCCACTGTTCTGGCTGAGCGAGTCCTGTCGCTAATATAGACAACATTTGCTCTTGCACTAGCTGCCCATCTTTAACCGTGAATTTTAAGCCTGTTTCAAAAAAACGTATTGTTTCTTCATTACGTTTAATGTTTGCATCCATTGCTTTTAATAAGCCAGCCCATAAGGTTGTACGCATAACAGACAAATCAGCCGATATTGGATTCTGTAATCGGTACACATCATCCTGAGGAGTCAACAGCTTGAGCGACGAGTCATCTGTAAAACTGTATGTAACCGCTTCTTGATACCCTAAATCAACCAGTAAGTCTTTAATCCTGTCTAGGGGCTGCAACTGCTCTTCAATGGCTGTTAAAGTACCCGAAACGGTTAATTCATTTTGTGGCAGATTATCGTAGCCATATAAGCGTGCCACCTCTTCTATCAAGTCTGCTTCAATTGCAATATCAAATCGATAACTTGGTGCTGTAACAAACCACTCACTTGCCGTCTTATTAACAATCATTCCCAAGCTATCAAAGTATGCTTCGACTGTATTTTCATCAAGTTCTATACCCAGCACACGCTGCACTCTTTGAAACCTAAAAGGCACTGCTTTATTAACCGGAAGCGTTTTGGTTGACGATGCGTCCGTTAATGGCCCTACTTGCCCGCCAGCAATATCGGTCAACAATTCAATCGCCCGATCTAATGCACGGTAACAAAGCTCTGGGTCTACACCACGCTCAAACCGGTGTGATGAATCTGTATGTAAGCCAAACTTTCTAGATTTACCCGCAATTGACAGAGGACTAAAAAATGCACATTCTAAGAATATATCTGTTGTTTCGTCATTAACTGCTGACGCTTCACCACCCATCACACCAGCAAAAGCCAAGGCTTTATGTTGGTCTGCAATAACCAGCACACTCTCATCTAACTCAACTTGTTGTTCGTTTAATAGCCTTAGAGATTCCTTTTCTCTCGCATGTCTAACAACAATGTCACCATCGATTTTAGCTAAATCAAATGCGTGAAGCGGTTGCCCTAATTCCAATAGAACATAATTTGTCACATCCACTAACGGACCTAAACTACGCTGACCACATCGACGCAATTTTTCCTGCATCCAGATAGGTGTTTGTGCTGAACGATCTAAGCCTTTAATCACACGACCTAGGTAACGAGGGCAATCTATAGTAGCCTCAACGTTTACATTTTTATGGTCGTTTATTGAAGTTTCTATTTTTGGTGCTGGTTTGTTTTTGACAGGCTGTTTAGCAAAACAAGAAATTTCACGCGCAACACCTTCCACGCTTAAGCAATCGGCACGATTTGGCGTTAAATCTACTTCGATAATCGTGTCGTCAAGTTGTAAATAGTCCCGAATATCAGTTCCAATCGGCGCATCACTTGGTAGCTCCATCAACCCATCAGCTGAATCAGCGAGGCCAAGCTCTTCTTCGGAACATAACATGCCATTAGAAGGCTCACCACGTAACTTTGATGGTTTGATTTTGAAATTACCGGGTAAGACGGCACCAACAGTTGCCACAGGAATCCGTAACGAAGTTCTAACATTACTCGCACCACAAACAATATCTAAAGGTTCTTCTTGCCCAATAGAGACTTTACAAAGGCGTAATTTATCCGCATTTGGGTGTGCTTGAACTGATAATACTTCACCTACTAACACGCCGGTAAACTCAGCCGCAGCCGCTTCTACAGAGTCTACTTCTAAGCCAGCCATTGTTAATTTTTCTGTCAATTCATTCGTTGGAATTGAATAGTCAACAAACTCTTTAAGCCATGCTTCATTTACTAACATTTATGAGTCCTTATTTAAGCTTAATTAAACTGTTTTAAGAATTTAAGATCATTTTCAAAAAATAACCGTAAGTCATTGATTTTATACCGAAGCATGGTCAGTCTTTCTACACCCATACCAAAAGCAAAGCCGGTAAATTGGTCTGCATCAATGTTGATATGACGAAATACTTCTGGGTGAATCATTCCACAGCCCAATACCTCTAACCAACCGGTATGCCCGCATACACGACAACCTTCACCTTCACACATCACACATTCAATATCTACTTCAGCAGAGGGTTCTGTAAATGGAAAATAGGAGGGTCTAAACCTTACTTTGACATCTTTTTCAAAAAAGGCCTTTAGAAACGCACTAATAACACCTTTTAAGTCGGCAAAGTTAATATCTTTATCTACAACAAAGCCTTCAACCTGGTGGAACATGGGTGTGTGCGTAATATCTGAATCACAACGATAAACACGACCCGGCGCTATCACTTTAAGTGGCGGTTGTTGATTTTCCATCACTCTAATTTGAACAGGTGATGTATGTGTTCTTAATAAGGTATGCTCATCAAAATAAAAAGTATCGTGCATGGCTCGTGCAGGATGATGAGAAGGAATATTCAATGCCTCAAAATTATGAAAATCATCTTCCACTTCAGGCCCAGTTGCCACATCAAAACCAACACGATTAAAAATCTGTTCAATACGGCGCATCGTTCTTGTCACAGGGTGAACACCACCCACTGATTGGCCACGGCCAGGTAAGGTCACATCAATAGTTTCTTCTATTAAGCGCTTTGCTAATAATTCATTTTCAAGTTGTACCTTACGCTGTTCTAAGTGCGCTTGAAATTCTTGTTTAGCTTGGTTGATAACGGCACCAACCTTTGGCCTTTCTTCAGCAGATAGCTTGCCCAGCGTTTTCATTTGGCGCGTAAATACACCTTTTTTACCTAGGTAAGTAACTCGAATTTCTTCAACAACTGAAAGAGATGACGCATCAGCTAATTCTTTTTGCGCTTGCTTAACAATGTTTTCTAATGAATTTTCCACGTTGTTATCTTTTTATTTAATCCAAATAAATAAGGGAAAGGCCTCTAGACCTTTCCCTCACGACTCACTATCAGCTTGTAGTCAATACAGTATAAAAAATATGTGGGTAATGTTAATTACCCAAAAGCTGTTTCTACAGGTTAGATTTTGCAGTCGCTACTAATTGCGAAAACGCATCTTTATCAAACACTGCTAGATCAGCTAATACTTTTCTATCCAAACCGATGGATGCTTTTTTAAGGCCATTCATAAAACGGCTGTATGACAAACCACAGCTACGGGCACCAGCATTAATACGTGCAATCCATAAAGCACGGAATTGACGTTTTCTTTGACGACGATCTCGGTAGGCATATTGACCCGCTTTAATCACCGCTTGTTTAGCAACACGATAAATACGGCTACGTGCTCCATAGTATCCTTTTGCTTGTTTTAATACTTTTTTGTGTCTTGCTCTAGCAACAACACCGCGTTTTACTCTTGGCATTTCTTATCCTCGAAAATCTTAAAATTAACTATACGGCAACATACGAGTCACGCTTTTCATATCTGAAGCGTGAATCAGTGATGCTTTACGTAGTTGACGTTTACGTTTAGTGGTTTTTTTGGTCAAAATGTGACGCAAGTGAGCTTGCTTACATTTAAAAGCGCCCGTACCCGTTTTCTTAAAACGTTTGGATGCTCCGCTATTTGACTTCATCTTTGGCATTACAATACTCCGTTAATTAATTTTTTTCGGCGCCATAACCATTACCATTTGGCGGCCTTCAAACTTTGGCCGCTGTTCGACCAAGGCTAATTCTTCTAAATCTTTTTCTACGCGATTTAACAACTCCATACCTAACTCTCTATGGGCCATTTCTCTACCGCGAAATCTTACTGTGATTTTGGTTTTATCACCGTTCTCTAAAAATGAACGCAGATTACGTAATTTTACGTTGTAATCACCAATATCGGTTCCAGGTCTAAACTTAATCTCTTTAACCTGAACATTTTTTTGTTTCTTTTTCGATGCCTGCAATTTCTTGCTAGCCTCGAATTTAAACTTACCATAGTCCATTATTTTACAGACAGGTGGTTTAGCTGTTGGAGAAACTTCAACCAAATCTAAATCGACTTCAGCCGCCAAGCTCATCGCTTGTTCTAGTGTAACAACACCTACTTTCTCACCCTCATGATCGATGAGTCTTACACTTGGTATTGTAATCTCTTCGTTTACTCTTACTCTTTTTGTTGCGATCTTAACAATCTCCGAAAATTTTTAACGCTAAATTAAGCCATTTCTAATATTAGCAACGTACGCTAATGCACCTTGTGCAAAAACTTAAGACTCTAATGCATTTCGTTCAGTAACATTTTTGGTTACTAACGAAATAAAGTCCTCAGGATTGAAATGACCCAGGTTTTTTCCACTTAACGAACGCACTGCCAACTCGTTATTTTCTACTTCTTTGTCACCGATAACGATGAGATACGGAATGCGTTTTAAAGTATGCTCGCGAATTTTAAAGCCGATCTTCTCATTTCTCAAGTCTAATTTGACTCTGATGCCTTGTTTTTGAAGGATTTTTGCAATTGAGGTCGCATATTCGTCAATTTTATCCGTAATTGACATTAAAACGACTTGGGTCGGTGCCAACCACACAGGAAATTTACCCGCATATTCTTCTATTAAAATGCCAATAAAACGCTCCAAAGAACCCAAAATCGCTCTGTGCAACATAACCGGCGATTGTCTTGAACCATCCTCTGCAATAAATTGCGCATCTAAACGACCCGGCATTGAAAAATCCACTTGGATGGTGCCACATTGCCAAACACGATCTAAGCAGTCTTTCAGTGAGAACTCAATTTTAGGCCCATAGAAGGCACCCTCACCCGGTTGTAATTCCCAGTCTAAGCCTTTTGCATTTAAGGCCTCTTCTAAAGCTTTTTCAGACTTATCCCAAACCTCATCAGAGCCTACTCTTTTTTCAGGGCGTGTAGATAACTTGATAAGAATGTCGGTAAAACCAAAATCCGCATACACTTCAAACAACAGGTCAATAAAATCAGACACCTCTGATTGAACCTGATCTTCTGTACAGAATATATGCGCATCATCTTGAATAAAGTTACGCAAACGCATCAGTCCATGTAAGGTACCTGATGGCTCATTACGATGACACGAACCAAACTCGGCCATTCTTAAGGGCAAGTCACGGTAGCTTTTTAAGCCTTGGTTATATATTTGCACATGACATGGGCAATTCATTGGTTTAACAGCATACTCGTGGTTATCCGAGTCTACGGTAAACATATCATCACGGAATTTTTCCCAGTGACCTGATTTTTCCCACAATGACTTATCCACTAATTGCGGTGTACGTACCTCTACGTAATTATTGTCTTGTAGTTTAGAACGAATATATTGCTCAATTGTTCTATAAACACTTAAGCCTGCATCGTGCCAAAAAATCATCCCTGGTGCTTCTTCTTGAATATGAAACAAATCCAGTGATTTAGAAATCTTACGATGATCACGCTTTTCAGCTTCTTCTATTCTATGCAGGTACTTTTTCAGCGCCTTTTTATCGCCCCAAGCCGTGCCATATACACGCTGAAGCATTTCATTATTAGAATCACCACGCCAATACGCACCAGCCAGTTTAGTTAGTTTAAACGCTTTTAAACTACCAGTATTTGGTACATGCGGCCCTCTACATAAATCAGTGAAATCACCTTGTTTATAAAGTGACAACACTTCATCTTGCGGAATGCTTTCAATAATTTGTGCTTTGTATTCCTCGTTTTTGTCTCTAAAAAACGTTACTGCATCATCACGAGACAGCTCAAAACGCTCAACCGGTATAGATTGCTCTGCCAGTTCAGACATTTTCTTTTCAATTTTTTCAAGGTCATCTGGCGTAAACGAACGCTCAAATGCAAAATCATAGAAAAAACCATTATCAATAACCGGGCCTATGGTGACTTGAGCCGATGGAAACAGCTGCTTAACTGCTTGTGCTAATAAATGTGCGGTTGAATGGCGAATAATCTCAAGACCGTCTTCATCTCTTGCGGTCACAATCGCTAGCGTTGAGTCTTGCTCTATTAAATAAGAACCATCAACTAATACATCATTCACCTTCCCTGCTAAGGTTGCTTTTGCCAAGCCTGCGCCAATATCAGCGGCCACGTCCAGCACGCTAACTGCTTGTGAAAATTCGCGCTGACTTCCATCCGGTAATGTAATAACTGGCACGTTAGAACCTTTGTGTTTTGATGTTTGAATTTGGTGTTAAAAATTGGTAGGCACGAGTGGATTCGAACCACCGACCTCATCCATGTCAAGGATGCGCTCTAACCAACTGAGCTACGCGCCTGCAAGCCAATTTTCTTAAGACCGCGCATTGTACTGAATGTTGCCTCGTTAGTGAAGCTATCAGTTTATTTAATTTGCCAATGCTAGCTATTCAAAACCATCTGATTTTGTAACTCATTCACCTCATCCCGTACTTTAGCGGCTTCCTCAAACTCTAAATCTCGTGAATGTTGATACATTTTCGCTTCTAATTCTTTTATTTTTTTAGCCATTTGAGCTGGTGATAAGGCTTGATATTTTGCCGCTTCATCAGCTACTTTTTTCATTGTACTTCGCTGAGATCGGGCCGTCCCTTCCATGATATCGGTGACCTTTTTAATGATTCCGGTTGGGCTAATTCCGTGCTTTTCATTAAACGCCTGCTGAGTTTCCCTGCGGCGACTGGTCTCATCCATCGCCCGTTGCATTGACCGTGTTATTTTATCGGCATATAAAATACTCTTTCCTTTTACATTCCTTGCCGCACGCCCTATTGTTTGAATCATAGACACCTCAGATCGCAAAAATCCCTCTTTGTCTGCATCTAAAATAGCTACTAAGGACACTTCTGGAATATCCAAGCCTTCACGTAATAAGTTAATACCAATTAACACATCAAATATACCCAAACGAAGATCACGAATAATTTCTACCCGTTCAACCGTTTCAATATCAGAATGCAGATAGCGAACCTTTACCCCGTGCTCCATTAAGTAATCGGTTAAATCTTCAGACATTCGTTTTGTTAGCGTTGTAACCAACACACGCTCTTCAACTGCCACTCGTTTTTTAATTTCTGACAACAGGTCATCCACTTGTGTTGTGGCCGGCCTTACTTCAATAATCGGGTCAAGTAAGCCTGTTGGCCTAACAACTTGCTCCACCACCGCCCCCGAGCGCTCGATTTCATACTTAGCAGGTGTCGCTGAAATATAAATCGTTTGAGGCGCTTTCGCTTCAAACTCTTCAAAGCGCATCGGCCGATTATCTAACGCAGATGGCAAACGGAAGCCATATTCAACCAACGTTTCTTTTCTTGAACGATCACCTTTATACATCGCCCCTACTTGCGGCACCGTCACATGTGACTCATCAATAAAGAGCAAGGCATTATCTGGCAAATAATCAAATAACGTGGGCGGCGCCTCATTAGGCTTTCTACCGGATAGATAACGTGAGTAATTTTCAATCCCCGAACAGTAGCCAATTTCACGCATCATTTCCAAATCAAACTTTGTACGTTCTTCTAACCGTTGCGCCTCAACCAGTTTATTTAACGAACGTAACTGTTCTAAGCGAATTGCCAATTCAGATTTTATTTTCTCTATCGCTTCTAAAATGGTTTCGCGCGGGGTTACATAATGAGAAATAGGGAAAATTGTGTAACGCGGTATGCGTTGGATAATTTCACCGGTTAATGGATCAAACAACGACAAACGCTCAATTTCATCATCAAACAATTCCACACGCAGCGCATCTTGGTCTGACTCGGCAGGAAATATATCAATCACATCCCCTCTTACTCGATACGTTGCCCGAAGTAATTCAACATCATTCCGCTTGTATTGCATGTCTGTTAACTGACGAATAATCTCGCGCTGACTCACCCGCTCACCACGAGATAAATGCAAAATCATACTAAAATATAGTTCCGGATCACCTAAGCCATATATACAAGAAACACTCGCAACAATCACCGCATCCTTGCGTTCCATCAGTGCTTTAGTCGCAGACAAGCGCATTTGCTGAATGTGCTCATTTAATGACGCATCTTTATCTATAAAGGTATCTGATGCCGGCATATAGGCTTCTGGCTGATAGTAATCGTAATACGACACAAAATATTCAACCGCATTATCGGGTAAAAACTCTTTAAGCTCGCCATACAACTGCGCGGCCAGCGTTTTATTATGCACCAACACCAAAGCAGGCCGTTGTAGCTCTGCGATGGTATGCACCATCGTAAAAGTTTTACCTGAGCCTGTTACCCCTAATAAGGTTTGATTCGCTTCGCCATGATTAACTCCCTCAACCAGCGCTTTAATCGCCTTTGGTTGATCGCCTGCTGGTTTAAAAGATGAGTGAATTTCGAATTTTTTATTCATAGGGATTATCTGGGAACGCAGCATCTAGTAGAATACTGTCTTTAGGGGACCAAATACTTAATTTTATTCTAAAAAAGCTGTCAACACCCCATTTAAGCTGAATTTTATTCATAGAGGCTATAACAAATGAGCATTAAACTGTCACAACGCGTACAACGCATAAAACCTTCTCCAACACTTGCTGTAACAGCAAGAGCGGCTTCCTTACGCGCAGCCGGACAAGACATCATCGGCCTAGGCGCAGGCGAGCCTGACTTTGATACACCAGAGCATATCAAACAAGCCGCTAAAGACGCTATTAATGCAGGTAAAACCAAATACACAGCCGTTGATGGCACGGTTGAACTTAAAGATGCCATTATCAATAAATTAAAACGCGACAATGGTCTTGATTATCAAGCCGACCAAATTCTTGTCTCATGCGGTGGTAAACAAAGCTTTTTCAACTTAGCTCAAGCCTTATTAGACGATGGCGATGAAGTTATTATTCCTGCACCGTATTGGGTGTCGTACCCTGATATGAGTTTATTGGCAGGTGGCGTACCGGTCATCGTTCAAGCAGGCCAAGATCAAGCTTTTAAAATTACCCCTGAACAGCTTGAGGCTGCCATCACCGAAAAAACCAAACTTGTTGTGATCAACAGCCCATCAAACCCAAGTGGTAAAGCCTATACCAATGACGAATTAGCAGCACTGGGCGATGTGTTGGTCAAACACCCACATATCCTCATCGCGACCGACGATATGTACGAACACATCCTTTGGACTGACGAGCCTTTCAGCAACATCGTTATGGCGTGCCCAGCACTATACGACCAAACTATTGTGCTTAATGGTGTATCAAAAGCCTACTCCATGACTGGTTGGCGCATTGGTTACGCAGCAGGCCCTAGCGAGCTGATCAAAGCGATGAAGAAGATTCAGTCGCAAAGCACATCAAACCCAACATCTATCTCACAATACGCTGCGCAAGCCGCACTAGAAGGAGATCAATCTTGCATCGGTGAAATGCTCGTCGCCTTTAAAGAACGCCACGATTATGTTGTAGAACAACTGAACCAAATAAATGGCGTCAGCTGCATCTCATCTGACGGAACGTTTTACTGCTTCCCTGATTTCAACGCCATACTGAATCGCATGGACAGCATCGACAACGATGTAGACTTAGCTGAATATATTCTTGAAAAGGCAGGCGTCGCGCTTGTTCCCGGTTCAGCTTTTGGGCTTAATGGTCACATGCGTATATCCATTGCAACCAGCATGGATAACCTAGTAAACGCCATGGATCGAATAGCAAAGTTACTAAACGACAATTAAATGTGTTTTAAAGCTTATTAGCTATTGACCAAAACAGCCGCGTTTCGTAAGATACGCGACCTGAACAATTCCTCTGTAGCTCAGTTGGTAGAGCAAATGACTGTTAATCATTGGGTCACTGGTTCGAGTCCAGTCGGAGGAGCCATATATCAAAGCCTTAGCGTGAAAACGCTAGGGCTTTTTTATTGGGGGCTACTCAGGGGCTACTTTTAAATTAGCTCTGTCTAAGATAATGATTAGTCACTACCACCCACCCCCGTGATTTCAGCCTAAGTAATAATAACTAAATGCTCATGTGTATTTCTATGTGCTGAACCGGCATCATGGCATGTCAAATATAGTTTTTTATTTATTGGGCATCAGCCTCAACTGGTTATGCTTTTTCTTGCTCACGTGGTTGAGAAGCCGAACAAGCTATTTGTTAGCTATTTTCATTTTGTTTTCTATCCTCTTCCCATTCCTCCCTTTCTCTTTCTCGATCATCACTTGTATAAATATCCGCCTTTAGTTTTTTAAAACCACTCGAAAAATGCCCAATGTCTTTTTGTATTTTTTCGAGAATTCTAGATATTTTACGAAGCGGGTCACCATCGCCTAACTCAGTAATACCTTTGTATTCAGAAAAGTTAAAATATGCGCGCGACACATAGTCTTTACCTTCATTATCTTGGTACCGTATATCAACTTCTGATTGATATTCGAGCGCCCTATCACCAAATGAGGCATGTAGTTCAATAAAGCTAAATATGAAGCTTGACCGCTTATCTCCTGCGCCTAGAGAAGATATGCCATTTGCCAACATAGAAAGCTTTTCATATTTCTTATTCAACTCTTGGAACACATCTTCCGCTTGTGAATTTTTATTGGCAAAGTTGAATTTAATATTCTGAGCCACCCCAAATCCATTATTAATAATATAAACGTCCATAAAGTTAAACCCCGCATGTGATGACTTTAGGTATATGTCAACATTTGGCTTAATGGAATCCTTTCTAATTTGCTCTATTTGAGACAGTTGAACCTGCCGTAACGCCCACGTTTCTTTTGCTAGGAAAATAGTCAATATTGCTATACATACCGTTGCCAGCGCTGACACCCATGCTGAAAGAGTATCACTAGATAAGACAAGGTCTCCTTGTGAACCTAGGCCAACTGATAAGCCCATGAAGAAAAATATAGTAAGCACTATCAATATCATTAATGTGCCGAATACCCACCCTGATTTATTTTTCATGTCTGTATTTCCATTGTTAACCGAGGTTTGATTAAATTATATAATATGGGTTTTCACTATTCAGTTTTAGATAACATAGATCATTCAGCCTATTCAACTCCTCAATTAAAGGCAAAATTTCCATTTTCTTAGGCCCTTCTCGCTCTTCAGTAACAAACAAGGACTCAGCCAAAATAAAGACTCTACGAACAATCCACCTATCAGGAGATAGATAAGCAAAGTCTTTTTCCGCTTCGAATATATTTTCTAGTATCCCTTTGTGGTCGGCATCCAGCCAATTATCCATTCTTTCATCAAGGTGCTCTACAGCATTTCTGGCATCCCTATTGTTTAGAGCACTAACATTACTTGTTTCTAAATGTGCACTAAGTTCGGTTGCGCGGTCTTTTGCGCGCCTGTTACCTGTTGGAGCAAATAACAATTTAGAAACCATTCCAAAATGTGACAAAAAACTTTGAAGATACATCCATGCCTCCTTATGTTGCCGGGTATCTGGGTTATCAACAATATTCCTAAACGTTTGATAATTCGACAACGCTAATTGCGCATGAATATATGTTTCTTCCGTGTAAATATGTAGTTGCTCTGGTGTCATATTTTAAAGAACTAAACTTAGCGCTTTTCAGCAAATTTGTAGCGCAGCAAAAAATTTGCCCGCATGCCCACGATTGTTATACAAAGTTTCTAACTATGCTACATATGCCCTTTATGTATACTGAAGAAAACATCATTTTTCTTATCAAGCAACCCTAAATCAAGACTGTCCATCCGCCATTCAAAATTGTACTTATCTGGATGTGACAACCCACCTTGACCATAAAGGTCGTTTATAAAATGTCTTTCATCAAGCATGGGGTCATTATTTCTAATAATCTGAGCGTAATAGTCACACAGCCTAGTTAAATACGTTGGGTGTCCCGAAGTCATTATTGGATTACTCATATATACCGCTCCGGGAGCCATGCCTGAAGTTACATGCTTTTCGTGTAACGCCCACATCCGCTCTCTTTCAGCTGTAAAGTGTCCATCAACACCTATAGGCTCAAAAACGCTATGATCAAAAACCCCCATAGCACGGAAGGAGAATCAAGGGGTCGGCCAGCTTGATTAATAAATTACCCCTTACAATTAACCTTCAAACTGCAATTCAGCAAGCCTTGCGTACAAACCACCTTTTTTGCGTAATTCGGTCGCATCGCCTGTTTCTACTACTTCGCCATTTTCCATAACGACAATTTTATCGGCCTTTTGTACCGTGGCTAAGCGGTGGGCAATAATCAGCGTGGTTCTATTTTGCATGGCGGCATTAAGCCCTTCTTGTACGAGTATTTCAGATTCTGCATCCAATGCGCTGGTGGCTTCGTCTAATAATAAAATAGGTGCGTTTTTTAGTATCGCGCGGGCGATGGCAATGCGTTGCCGTTGCCCACCCGATAAACGTGTACCGCGTTCACCCAGGAAGGTGTTGTAACCATCGGGTAGTTGCGGAATAAATGGCGCAACTTGGGCGGCATTGGCCGCGGCGATTACTGCTTCATCGGTGGCATTGGGCTGCCCGTAACGAATGTTTTCTAATACATTGGCAGAAAATATAACTGGGTCTTGCGGGACAATGGCTATTAAGCGCCGTAAGTCATCTAAGCTAATCTCATTAATTGCTTGACCATTGATGGCAATGCTGCCACTTTGCGTTTCGTAAAACCTTAACAATAATTGAAAAATGGTGGTTTTACCGGCGCCGGATGGCCCTACTAAGGCAAGGGTTTCCCCTGCGTTAATATGCAAGCTTACGTTATTTAAAGCGGGGTTAGCTGGCCGTGATGGATAGTAAAATGTGACGTCGGTAAATTGAATATCGGCCTGAGATACACTGGCTAATGGTACTGGGGTTGGCGTATCGGTAATGGCTGTTTCTGCATGCAGCAATTCAAGTAATCGCTCGGTGGCGCCTGCTGCGCGCATAATGTCGCCCCATACCTGCGCTATGGTGCTAACGCTACCAGCCACCATGGCGGCATATAAGACGAATGAGGCGAGTTCGCCACCGGTCATTATGCCCTCACTGACTTGGCGCGCACCTAGCCACAATACAAAAATTATCGTACCCATCACGGCTGTAATAATCACCGCCGTCAATAAGGCTCTTACCTTTGTTCTGCGCATTGCGGCTAAAAAGCTCAACTGTGCGCTCTGGGTAAAACGATCAATTTCTCGCGTTTCTTGTGTATTCGATTGCACCGTGGGCATGGCGTTTAAAATTTCACCCGCCATGGCGGAGCTGTCGGCAATACGATCTTGCGACTCACGTGACAGCTTTTTGACTGAGCGACCAATTAAGATAATGGGAAAAATCAAACAGATCATTAATCCAATATTGATCGAAAACAAGTAAAAGCTGGTGACCGCTAGCATGATCATACCGCCCGTAAACTGAAACAAGCTGCGTAGGCCCATGGATGCCGAACTACCGACAACCGTTTGAATAAGCGTTGTATCGCCAGTTAAGCGCGACAGTACCTCACCGGTTTGTAGCGTTTCAAAAAACTGTGGTGATTGCCTTAGTACACGGGCATACACCCCGCTACGTAAGTCTACCGTTACTCGCTCACCTATCCATGAAACCACATAAAAGCGCGAAGCTACCATCAGCGCCCAAAAAGCAGCCAAGCCAAACAGTACACCAAACTTGGTATTAATATTAATAGCGGGGGTTGTAGCATCGTTATTACCAAAGCCTACATCAATTAAATCACGAAAGGCTAAGGGTACTAACAATAAGGTGGCAGACGCCAAGCTTAATAAGACAAAAGCAATAGCCAGCTGTAAGCGATAAGGCCTTAAAAAAGGCCATAAATCTTTTAATGAGATAACGCGTTTTGGTTTGGCGCTGTTTGGTTGATCCGAATTATTTGCTTGCGCCATTAGCTGAAACTTTCTCTCTTAAAATTATTTGGGGGTTTAAGGCATAACAAATACCCAGTTAGTGACCACCGGCCTTGTTAAGGCTTACCACTAATCAACCGCCCCATTAAGGTATGAAAATGGTTCTATCTTACCTTGCTGGTTATGAGCAATAAGCCTCTTTAAGCCAGACAGGAATTATTTAATGCCCACGGTGAAACTCAGTGGCGTGGCATTTTGGACAAGGAGGGATTTTGCCGGCTTTATGGAAATGTAGTTTCTCGCCGCATTTATCACACACCAGCGTACCTGCCCCTGTTACTTCACCCGTGTGTGGAGTCATGCGCCGGGCCAATTCCATTTTTAGCGCCAACATTTGTACCGTTGCCTTATCTGCCGTTTTAAGTAGCTTTTCTAAGGCTACACTTTGCAAGATATTGCTTTCAAAACCAAGCCAGTCTTCTAACTCTTGCCCTGTTTCTGTAAGGTAATGAGCCGCTTCATGAATATCTTGCTTTAACCATTGAGCTAACTTTTCGCCTTCATCCCTAGTAACCTTTTCGAGCTTAACGGCTTCTTCTTTTGCATCATCTATTAGTTGATGAAGCACCGGTGCAGAGGCTTTTTCCGCTTTATGAAAGCCCTCGACAACCTGTTCAAATAGTCTTTCGTAAACTGCACCGAGTACATCAATAAAATCACTGCTTTGTTGGTTTTTCATTTCATTCTCCGGTTTAGTTTTCAAAAAGTCGCCTATAGAAAGGCGACTCGCTTTACTAAAAAATAACACACAAAGAAACAAACGAAATGATTTATCGCAATTTTTTGCGATTATTACCTTAGCGCCACCTCTCTTAACACAGAGCGATAAAGTTGAATTATTCGAGCAAGAATTCTAAATGCAGTTTATTGAACTCTTCTGGTTCTTCCCATTGCGGCCAATGCGCGCTTTGTTCCAAAATAATCATCCGTGCATTAGGAATTTTCTTCATGCCTTCTTGCGCTAACTCAACAGGCTGACCTGGGTTGTGTCGTGTCCATAAAACCAATGTAGGGCATTGAATGTTGCGCATGGATTCAGGGTTAACCCATTTATCGCACCATTGATCATTAATAACACCCCCTAAAATACTATTGGCAATTTTCCCCATCACCGGCAACATACCGGGCTGATCATAGATTTGATAACGAACATCTATAATCTCGTCAGTTAATGTTTTTCAGGCTCAGCCATCAACCAGCTCATTCTAGCTCGCACGATCTCTTTAGTTAATTGACCCGCTGCTTTTTTTGAACGTTCCAGCGCATCGGCTAATTCGGCTTTCCCTTCACAGTTTGGTGCCATTAGGATGCCCGTATTTTGTACTAGTTTAATAACTCTTTCAGGGTGTTTTATAGCTGTCCACGATGCCACCATTGCCCCTAACGACTCACCAGACAAATACACTTTATCCGCCCCTATTGTGTCGATAAAGTTAACCAAATGTTCAACAAAATCATCCATATCGTATTCACAGTCGGGTCTATCTGTATAGCCGTGACCAATCATGTCGTAGGCATAAACATGAAAGTGTTTCGCGTGTTCTTCAATATTTCTAACGTAGGCCTCAGCATGCCCGCCGGTTCCATGTAAAAAAATTAAAACGGGACCACTACCTGCCTCTATAACACGGGTTTTAATACCCTTAACATCGTAATATTTCTGGCTGTACTCAACGCCCATAAGATCTGTCCAGATACTGCTCATTGTGTTCTCCTTATTTTAAATTGTGTTTGCTGATTTGTTGTTGAACATCCAATATTAAGATATTCTTATAAAGTTAAAACTAATGATAGTTTGGTTTAAATTTAAATACAACACACTGGAGAATAAGACAAATGAGCCGGATTGAAGAACTTAAGTCTATGGTTGATCTACAAAATGGTCGCATCGACCGACGTATTTTTTGGGAAGATTGGATTTACCAGCTGGAGCTCGAAAAACTATTTGCTAAATCATGGTTATTTGTCGCTCATGAAAGTCAGGTAAAAAACACAGGTGATTTTGTTACTACTTATATGGGACAAGATAACGTGATTGTTTCTCGCCACAAAGATGGCAATATCCATGTGTTTACCAATTCATGCACTCATCGTGGCAACCGTATTTGCTTTGCAGACCGCGGGCAAGCTAGGCAGTTTACTTGTAATTATCATGGATGGGCTTTTGGCACCGATGGCGCCCTATTGGGGATGCATGAAGAAACGCATTACGAAGGGTATATTAATAAAGCTGAACACGGTTTACAAAATGCACGTGTTGAAACCTATAAAGGATTGGTATTTGCTTGTTTTGACGATGAAGCACCCAGACTAGAAGACTTTTTGGGCGATTTTCGCTGGTATTTAGATGTTATTCTTGACCAAACCGAAGAAGGAACCGAATTTATTGGTGGTTGCATCAAGAATATGTACAACGCTAACTGGAAGTTCGGTGCCGAAAACTTTGTTGGCGACTCACTTCATGTTGGTTGGACACATGCCTCAGGCACAAGAGCGGTTAGTAAAGGTGGCGAAGTACCTGAGTACATGCCAGTCGACCCTGAATCTTTTCATGCCAACGCAAATGGCCATGGCTGGGAAGGCGGCACCGATGGTGTGGGCACTTTAGCACTTATATCCAGTGGTGACCCAACGTTGGTCGAATACTTTGAGAATGAGCGTAAAAACATGGCTAAACGCCTTGGTGAGCTTCGTGCTCGTAAATTATATGGCTCGGTTATATCGGCAACGGTTTTCCCCAATTTTTCATTTTTACCCGGCATTAACACCATGAGAACTTGGTTACCAAAGGGCCCAAGACAATTTGAATTACGTGCTTGGACGATGGTTAACAAAAGCATGCCTGACCATATCAGGGAAATTGTTCAAAACGCCTGTGTAATGACCTTTTCACCCAGTGGTATTTTTGAAATGGACGATGGTGAAAACTGGGAAAATGCTACTCAAGCCAATGAAGGCGTTGTAACCCGAAAACAAAGCCTGCACTATGGATTAAGATCAGGAACCAGTCGCCGAGATGACCCCGAATTACCTGGCAACATCAGTAAACCAATGTACAGCGATGTTAATCAATTAGCGTTTTATCAACGCTGGATGGACTATTTAAGCGCCGATTCTTGGGACGATATTCCTAAGTTCCGTTAAAGGGTAATTCAGATGACTACAACAACAAACACACAAACTAAAATGACTGATACTGATCAAATGTTACTTTGGTATAAAGTAAACCAATTTTATAATCAAGAAGCACGCGCATTAGACGATGAAGACTATGAAACTTGGTTTTCGATGCTAGCGGAAGACTTACAGTACTGGATGCCCGCAAGAGAAAGCGTGTTTCGCAAGGATGAAAAACCCGATTCAACCAGCAATATGAACCATTACAATGAAACCTTGCCCAGTTTACAATTACGTGTGGCAAGGCTTCATAGTGGCGCCGCTTGGGCAGAAGACCCGCGCACACGCTATCGACATATTGTTTCTAATGTTGAAGTGGAGCTAGGCGACGCCGCAGGTGAAATCAAGGTGCGATCTAATACATTAGTTTACAGAAGCAGATTAGAGCGTGAAGAGTATTGGTTACTTGCCAAACGGGATGATCTCTTACGCGAAGCCGATGGTTCTTTTAAGGTTGCTAAACGCAAAATAACACCTGACTTCACCTCGTTATTAAGCAAAAACCTTAACGTTTTCTTATAAAAACAACCCAATAGCCTGTTAAATTTTTACAGGTGGTTTTTCAGCCAATGCCTTAACAACGCAACCTTATGAATGATAACCACCTGTAAAAAATCAGGGCCATAAACCTTAACTATTAGAGCTTTAAGCACTAAGTTTTTGCCGTCATTTTTTTAAAAAAATTGACTCATCTCATTTTAATTAGCGTTCACCCCTCTGTAGAGATGCATTTCGCCGATCTCTGATATAGATCATAGAAGAAAACACAGCCTCTTTACTAAGATATTTGTCATTAGCCGCTTTGGCTTTTAACAATTCTTAACTATGGAGATGGATGAATGAAGCTTATCAAAAACACGACTGTTTTATGTGCGGCCTTAGGTTTAACTGTTATAGCAACACCTTCGTTATCTTATGAAACGGGTGACCTAATTGTTCGAGGTCGAATTATTAGTGTTGACCCTCAAGACGACAGTAGCAGTGTCAGTATAAATGGCGCATCGGTAGCTGGCAGTGGCGCGTCTGTTGATTCAGACATTATGCCAGAGCTAGACTTTACCTATATGCTCGATCCTCATTGGGGTTTAGAGCTGATTTTAGCGTACACCGAGCATAAAGTTGATGCTGGTGGTTCTTTAGGTGGCTTAAACCAAATTGGCGATACTAAAGTATTACCACCTACTCTAACCTTGCAATATCATTTTGCACCAACATCAAATATCCGCCCTTATGTAGGCGCCGGTATTAACTATACTCACTTCTTTGACTCGACTGTAAAAGGGGCTTTAGATGCACCCGGAGCAGACCTTGAGATAGATGATTCATGGGGACTTGCTGCACAAGCAGGTGTTGATATTGACCTGAATGACACTTGGTTTGTTAACTTTGATGTTAAGTACATTGATATCGAAGCGGATGCGCATATTAAAAATGGCGCCAATATCAAAGTAGATATTGATATAGACCCTATCGTTTGGGGTATTGGTATAGGCCGGACATTCTAAAAAAAATGTTGTCACCTTAAAAAGCCCAAGCGCCATCGGCGGTTGGGCTTTTTAAATACACTGTTTTTTCAGCCAAGCATTTATTCACCAGATGACTTGGTGATTAACACTGTTTCCTTGTTTAGTAACAACCCATTTACTTCTTTTTAGCCCAAGAATCTCTCAGCGTTACAATTCGATTAAACACAAGGTTTTCTGGTGTTGAGTCCACACTGTCTTGGCAAAAATACCCTTGACGTTCAAATTGATAAGCTGATGATCCCGCAGTGGATAACGATGCTTCTAGCTGGCAATTTTTTAGTACCTGTACTGACTCGTTATTAATAAACGTTTTATAGTCCTGATCACTTTCTGAGGCTGGCGCAGGAATGCTAAACAAACGATCGTATTGCCTGACTTCTGCGTTAACTGAGTGTTTTGCTGATACCCAATGAATGGTGCCTTTTACCTTACGACCATCTTCCGACTTTCCACCGCGCGTTTCAGGGTCGTAGGTACAGTGAACTTCTGTTACCTCACCGTTTGCATCTTTCACAACATGGGTGCACGTGACATAGTAAGCAAAGCGCAGCCTCACTTCACGGCCTTCGGTTAAGCGGAAAAATTTCTTTGGAGCACCTTCCATGTAGTCGCTTCGTTCAATATATAACACCTTGGAGAAAGGAATATCACGCTGCCCCTGCTCCGGCTTTTTGGGATGATTGACGCCACGTAATATTTCTTCTTGATCTTCTGGGTAGTTATCAATAACTAACTTAATAGGGTCTAAAACCGCCAATGCTCTGGGCGAGTTATCATCTAAATCTTCTCGTAATGAGTTTTCTAACACGCTCATTTCAACAATATTATCTTTTTTGGTAACCCCAATTCGTGAACAAAAATCACGTATAGCATTGGCCGTATAACCGCGTCGACGCATTCCGCTTAGCGTTGGTAAACGCGGGTCATCCCAGCCATTAACATAACCGCCCTCTACTAATTCGTGCAGTTTACGTTTGCTCATAACCGTGTAATCGAGGTTTAAACGAGAAAACTCAATCTGTTGTGGGTGTACTGGCGTTTGCAATTCATCTAAAAACCAATCATACAAAGGACGGTGATCTTCAAATTCAAGCGTACAAAGCGAGTGTGTAATGCCTTCAATGGCATCTGATACACAATGAGCAAAATCGTACATTGGGTAGATATGCCACTTATTACCCGTCATAGGGTGTGACATATTTTTAATGCGGTAAATGGCTGGGTCACGCATATTGATATTCGGTGCGGCCATATCAATTTTTGCACGTAATAAATGCTCACCTTCAGCAAACTCCCCATTTTTCATGCGTTCTAATAAATCGATGTTCTCATCAATAGACCGCTCCCTAAATGGGCTATTTTTACCGGGTTCCGTCAAATTACCTCGGTAAAGCCGAATGTCTTCTGCAGACAAGCTATCTACATATGCCTTGCCTTTTTTTATCAGCTGAACTGCATAGGCATACAGTTGATCAAAGTAGTCAGAGGTATGGTGAAGGTTCTCTCCCCAATCGAAACCGAGCCATTGCACATCTTCTTTAATAGCATCAATATACTCTGACTTTTCTTTACCGGGGTTTGTATCATCAAACCGTAAATGACAAACAGAATTGTTGTAGTCTTGTGAAATACCAAAATTAAGACAAATAGATTTTGCGTGCCCAATATGCAAATAGCCATTTGGCTCGGGCGGAAAACGTGTGATGACTTGCTGATGCTTGCCCGACGCTATATCGGCATCGATAATAGTACGTATAAAATTACTCGGGCTTGACTCAATCTTCTTATCATTC
Organism: Cycloclasticus zancles 78-ME; assembly: GCF_000442595.1. Taxonomy (NCBI): domain Bacteria; kingdom Pseudomonadati; phylum Pseudomonadota; class Gammaproteobacteria; order Thiotrichales; family Piscirickettsiaceae; genus Cycloclasticus; species Cycloclasticus zancles. The sequence goes on from NC_021917.1 coordinate 1,849,624, forward strand.
ATCGACGGAACACCTAATTCTAAATTAAGCGCCGAATTTTAAAGCATCTTGCGGGTAACGTCTTTAAAAAGTCACTGCTGCTTACTATCAACAACCAAGTCACGCACTGTTTTATTGCCTAAAGAGGCACTAATGGCCTTATCAATTCCATTAACGAGCTCTAATGATTGGCTTTTTAATGTTAGTACATTAGCCGCCAAGAAGTGGTCTTCTTCTGCACATCGAACCGCTTGTATAACATCGCTTAATAGTAAAACATCCAATGATTTGGCCGGTAAATAAGCAACCGGTGTCTCATTCGTCCCTATCACTAGATGTTGCGCTATCAGTTTTTTAAGAACATAACGAACGACTGTATGTGGTGCAGAGATATCACCGGTTAAATCAGCCATTGTAGGCGGCTTCTCCCCTGCATAATGTTTTTCACCAACCAATTGCATTAACAATAGAGCAATGCGTTCCTTAACTCGATTACTTATTTCAAAACCGCCCCTATCGACCCTGAGAGACGATGGGTTTTGCACATAAAAGGCAAGGTTAGAGCCAAACAGTAAAATTAACCAACTGATATAGAGCCAAATCAACAGCATAATCACTACAGCAAAACTGGAGTAAATAGCTGTGTACTTCGTTGAATTAACAACAAATGTTGCAAATAAAAGGCCTGATGATTCCCATAAAAACCCTGCTACGATTGCCCCGATTAAAGCCGCTGATAGGCGCACACGCGTATTGGGCACAAACATATAGATAAATGTAAAGGCGCCCATCACCATGAGATAAGGCAGCAATTTGGTTGCTAGCACAATCAAACTACCAAAAGGCTCGATGGTCGCAAAATAAGTCACAATAGAGGAACTCATGATGGTAGCGGTTACCCCTATCGCAGAAACCATCATAACTGGGCCAATTAAAATAACACTCAAGTAACTACTAAATCGCTCTCCAATGCTACGGGTCGTTTCAACATGCCAAATCATATTGAATGCATTTTCTATTTTTTGGACTAGCGACAAAACGGTGTAAATTAACAAACCTAAGCCAACCGAGCCGAGCACCCCGACTTTTATATTATCGATAAACCCAATTATATTTTCACCAATTTGGGTGCCTTGCTCACCAAGCGGTGCTAAAAATTGAAATAGGAAAGGCTCAATTTCATTATGCACACCCATTGCTTTTAACACGGAAAAGCTCAACGCCAATAAGGGCACAATGGATAACAGCGTGGTATAAACCAAACTCATCGCCCTTAGGCTTAGCTGCCCTTCCATTAAATCTGTGACAGACACGTATACCACACGTAATATTTTCAATAACAGTAGATGGAATGGTGACAGCCCTGTTTCATCTGGCCAGAGCAACGAGGTGACTTTATCTTGCAAGTTAAATTTATTTTTTTGCACGTATTAGCTCCCAGGCCTTTGTTATTGTCTGTTCTTTTTTTCCCTCAAATATCCTACAGGCTTCGCTTTTCGTAAACAACACAGGTATCATTTACGCAATCTCACTTTTCATTTTATTTTTTTTATGTCAGAACAAGAATCCATCGAACTAAACAGAGACGTTAATGCCATCGTTATCCCTGCGGGGATCCATGTTCGGCTCAAAAAAGGTGATGTCGTTACCATCATGCAGTCACTGGGCGGCTCTTATACCGTATCAAGCGAAACAGGTATTATTGCTCGAATTTCAGCCATTGATGCTGATGTTTTAGGTAAGGAAGTTGAAGTTGTTCATGCTTATGAAACCGGCACAGACCCTGAATCAGTGCGTGAAGCTTGTTGGGCTTTTATGAAAACCGTCTACGACCCTGAAATACCGGTCAATGTCGTTGACCTTGGGCTAATTTATGATTGCACCGTTCGCGCCCTAACTGACGGCTTGAATCATGTACACGTTACAATGACCCTAACCGCACCGGGTTGTGGCATGGGCCCGGTTATTCAAGCTGATATTGAATCGGGTATTAAGCATATGGAAGGGGTTGAGACTGTTGAAGTAGAGGTTGTTTTAGACCCGCCTTGGAATCAAAACATGATGTCTGAAGCTGCAAAACTTCAACTAGGGATGCTTTAGACGCTGCGCTTATCTGCTAAAGCCGTTATTGCTACCCCTTGTTGACACAAAGCACTTACTTTATTGCATTTACCTTTGGTCTATTGGGGTCTACCCATTGTGTTCCAATGTGTGGAGGAATAGTCGGCATATTAAGCCAACAAACGAATTCGTCTAGTTATCAAACTGTTACAAAAACACTGTCCTATAATGCTGGGCGTATTCTTAGTTATAGTTTTATTGGTTTTTTAGCTGGTAGCATAAGCCATGTGGCTCTTTCGCCAATGGATACAGCCGCGTTGATGTTGTTTTCAAAGTACTTAACGTCTATTTTTATGCTTGCCTTCGGTTTTTACCTCTTAGGCTGGCTAAATTTTCTCAGTTACTTAGAGCGTTTTGGCCAACGCTTATGGAAACGCCTGTCGCCACTTAGTCGTCAACTATTACCCATCCAACATAAACGTGATGCGTTTCTCCTCGGTATTATCTGGGGCTGGCTGCCATGTGGACTGGTCTATTCTGCACTGGCATGGAGTCTTGCCAGCGCGCACCCTCTAAATGGCGCCTTAATTATGTTAAGTTTTGGCCTAGGCACCTTACCGATGTTAATGACCATGGGAATAGCGTCAGAAAAACTAACCCAATTTACACGCTCACTACTTATTCGACGCAGTGTTGGTGGCTTAATTATTATTTTTGCGGTGTTTAAATTAATTAACCCCATGGGTATGTCTATGCAGTAACGTTATTTGTCTGTTTTATTGTCAGCCTTGTTGTCATCAGCACCTAATTCTTCATTCTCTTCTTCATACAAAATACTGTGGCCCGGCCCCTCTAAATCATCAAACTGCCCAGACCGCACCGCCCATAAAAAAATAGCGGCTATTAGCACCAGCAAAACAACCGATACGGGAATTAAAAAATACAAGCTATCCAACGTGTAACCTCGATATTTTTTTGCTCTTACTGGCTGCTGGGAGCACAAAGCGCAAGAGAAAAGAGTTTAAAACAACCACCAAGGAACTAATCGACATGCCGAGTGCTGCTTGCCAAGGCTCTACATGCCCTGCCATTGCTAATGGTAAAGCACCAATGTTATATACCAGTGCCCAAGCCATATTTTGCTTAATAATTGCCTTGGTCTTTTTTGATAGCTTAAAGACGTGTTGAAGGTTTTGCATATCATTATTCATTAACAAGATATCCGATGATGCACGTGCCAATTGACTTGCACCAGAAACAGAAATAGAAACATCCGCCTTAGCCAAAATGGGCGCATCATTAACACCATCACCCACCATAGCCACTTGCTCGCCGCCCCTTTGCATGCGGTCGATTTCTTTTAGTTTATCACTCGGTGTGGCATCCGATTTAAAATCCTCAATAGCTACTTTTTTCGCTAACCATGCAACGGGACTGAGTTTATCACCACTTAATAAGCTCACTTTTTTTCCATCGCTTTTTAACCAATTAACAGCTGAAGAAGCCCCCTGCCTTATGTCATCATGTATTTCAAAAACAGCGAGGCATTGCACATCATCAGCCAAATACACCTGTGTTACATTTGAATTATGAGTCTCAAACATTAACCCAGATGACTGCTTAATATATTGCTGAGATCCAATATAATAGGTTTTACCCTCTATCGAGCCTTTTAAACCGGCGCCATTGGTTTGCTCTATTGCGCTGGCTGGTTGAGGGTTTACCGTTTTTTCATGTTTAAAAGCACGCGCGATAGGGTGATCTGAAAAGCGCTCTAAACTAATGGCTATATCCATTATGCTTTGCTTATCACGCCCATCAAACACAGTGCAATCAGATACATTCATACTGCCTTCGGTGAGCGTGCCCGTTTTATCAAAAACGACCCGATTAATACTGGCTAATTTTTCTAACGCAGTCCCTTTTGTAATAATAATGCCGTGGTCAAATAACGCACTCATCGCAGCTGTATAAGCAGTTGGCGTCGCAAGGGATAACGCACACGGGCAGGTCACCACTAGGACCGACAAGGCCGTTGAAAACCAATCCACATGACCTTGCCAATAACCAAATATAGCGCTACCCAAGGTGACCAAAATAACCATTAAAACAAATACACTAGCAAAACGGTCTGCTGTTTCGACCCAAGCAGGCTTCTGTGCATGGGCTTGTTCGATTAAACGTGCAATGGTTGATAAGGTACTGTCTTTTCCAACGCAGCTCACCTTTGCTATTAAGGTGTTATCTAAATTATGGCTACCGCCTAATACACTGTCATTGAGGCGTTTACGAATCGGTTCACTTTCACCGGTTAAAATTGACTCATCTACCTGCGATTCACCGTCCACAACAACTGCATCTGCCGGCACCACTTCTCCTGGGTTAATTTGTATGTAATCGCCCAATGCTAACGAATTTGCTGCAACTTTATGGGTAACGTTGTTTTCAGCTATCCGTTTAGCCATCATTGGCACCGCCTGTGTAATACGCTCACTCGAACTCATCGCGTACCAACGGGTGAGAAACTCTACATATCGCGCTAACATAAGAAATAATACAAACATACAAACTGACTCGTAATACGTATCACCTTTACCTTGGTAGGTATTAAAAAGGCTGGCAAAAAAACCCAGGCTTATACCCAATGCAACAGGCACATCCATACCCGGCATTTTATTTTTAATATCTCGACAAGCCGCATATAAAAATGGCTTCGCTGAAAACAATAAGACCGGCAGTGTTAATAAGGCGCTAATCCATTTTAAAAACTGCAACATATTAGGGTCAATTTCACTTGGGTCCGCTACATAGATACCTAATGTGATCATCATCACCTGCATACCACAAAATACAGCCACACCAATTCTACTGAGAAAGTCTTTGCGTTCTTTTTGCAAGTTAAGGAACTGCTTATTCGCATCAAAGGTAACTGCCTGATACCCAATGGCTCTTATCGCCGTTAGTACATCGGCAATATTAACCTCGTGACCGATGGTTTTAAGTAACCCACGCCGAGTCGCATAATTAATCTTAAACGACACCACGCCGCGTAGTTTTTGAACTTGCCGCTCCAATAACCATATACAGGCAGAGCAAGTAATCCCCTCGATGATAAGTGAGGTCTTTATGACTTCTTCGTTAGAGCAATCGGTTTCTAACGATGCAGCCGTATTAAACTCAAGCTCTTCACTTAACGAATCCATTGAAACTGCATAAGCGGTACGTTTTTGGTAATAATCTGCCAAACCATTATTTATAATCGCTTGCGCCACGGCTTCACAGCCTGGACAACACATGGCTCTCCACTGCCCATCAAAATTAATACCCCACTTCGTTGTGCTTGGCACTTCAAGGCCACAGTGAAAGCAAACAACTTCTTTTTCTAATTTAGTGTCAATTGTCATCAGTTAGACAGTGGAATTCATGTTCAAATAAGGTAATATATTCATTTTCAATAGTTTAGATTGAATGAGCGTATCAGCTAAAAATTTATTTCGTGATTTAACTGTATCTTGTAGTAACTGCAGCCTAGGTGATTTATGTATACCTCATGGCTTAGCTCCACAAGATATTGATCGGCTAGATGACTCGGTCAGCCATACAAAACTGTTGCAAGCGGGTGATATTCTTTATCACCAAAACTCTCCTTTTAAGTCGTTATATGCACTCAAATCTGGTTCTGTCAAAATTATCAGCAAAAGTGATGAATCTGATGATGTAATGGGTGTTTATCTTCCCGGCGAAATTATTGGTTTTGATGGGGTCGCTACTGACAGATACCAATGTTCGATTCATGCACTTGAAACCAGCAATATTTGTGAAATAGACCTTGAGAGTTTACAAGAAAACATCCCAAGTATTTTTAAACAATTACTCAAGCATGCTAGCAAATCAATAAATCAAAGCAACAATACAAACGCTACTAGTAAAGTTAGTGCTGAAAAACGTATTGTTTCATTGCTATTAGACTTATCGGATCGCTATCGACTACGGGGCTACTTCTATACCGAATTCAACCTTTTCTTATCGCGTAGTGAAATCGGCAGCTTACTCAACCTCTCACCTGAAACCGTTAGCAGGGGCATACGCAAACTTGAACGTGACAACCTCATCACGCTTGAAAACAGACGCCGGATTAAAATCAATAACCTGGAAGGCCTGAAAAACATACTGACGGCTATCTAATTTATCACAAAAAACAAAGCATTTAGTCCGAGCTAAGCCCACAAAATAACTTGATTTAACGAAAAACTGATTCAGATCAGGTTTGCCCCAGCTGACCTTTCTTTGCTGCAATACAGCACCTATACTTTAGCCTCTTAAATGACAGAGGCTCTCGTATGAGTACACTTATCTACAACGATACTGTGGTTCGACAATTTTCGATCATGACCGTTGTTTGGGGTATTGTTGGTATGCTTGTCGGCGTCATCATTGCTGCACAATTAGTTTGGCCTGCTCTTAATTTTGACCTACCTTGGTTAACCTATAGCCGACTTCGGCCGTTACATACAAATGCCGTTATTTTTGCATTTGGTGGCTCTGGTTTAATGGCCACCTCTTTATATGTGGTACAACGAACCTGTCAAGTTCGTTTATTTGCTAACGCCTTGGCTAGCTTTGTCTTTTGGGGTTGGACACTGATTATCGTACTGGCTGCGATTACGCTCCCCTTAGGCTATACACAAAGCGGTGAATATGCCGAATTAATTTGGCCGATTGATATTCTATTAGCGGTTGTTTGGGTAGCCTATGGCATTGTCTTCTTCGGCACTATCGTGAAGCGAAAAACACCACATATTTATGTAGCTAATTGGTTCTTTGGCGCTTTTATTCTTACTGTCGCTGTTTTGCATATTGTCCGTTCTTTAGCTATCCCTGTAAGCCTTACCGAGTCTTACCCGATCTACGCTGGTGCAACGGATGCCATGGTGCAATGGTGGTATGGGCATAATGCGGTTGGTTTTTTCCTAACCGCTGGCTTTTTAGGCATGATGTATTATTTTGTTCCTAAGCAAGCCGAACGGCCTATCTATTCATACCGTTTGTCTATTGTGCATTTTTGGGCACTTATTTCTATTTATATGTGGGCAGGACCACATCACCTTCATTACACCGCCCTACCTGACTGGATTCAATCCGTAGGTGCGGCCTTTTCGATCGTTTTATTAGCGCCATCATGGGGCGGTATGATCAACGGCATCATGACTTTATCAGGTGCTTGGCAGAAACTTCGCCATGACCCCATTTTAAAGTTTTTAATTGTTTCGCTGTCTTTCTATGGCATGTCTACATTTGAAGGACCGATGATGGCAATTAAATCTGTCAATGCTCTATCTCACTATACAGAGTGGACGATCGGGCACGTTCATTCCGGTGCTTTAGGTTGGGTCGCCATGATCACTATAGGTTCTCTGTATTATTTAATCCCAAAGCTATTTGGTAAACAAGATATGTCTAGTATGGCACTTGTTGAAACACACTTTTGGGTCGCTACTATTGGCATTGTTCTTTACGTAGCATCCATGTGGATTGCTGGTGTTATGCAAGGGTTGATGTGGGGCGCAATCAATGATGACGGGACACTCACTTATAGTTTTGTAGAGTCTTTATTGCGTATGCAGCCTTTTTACCTTATTCGCTTTCTGGGTGGCACCATGTTCTTAATTGGCATGCTTATCATGGCTTACAATGTGTACAAAACTATTAAGGGCTCTGAAGCTTCTAATATTCTTGTACCTCAACATGTTTAACTGGAGAGCATCAAGATGAGTCACGAAAAAGTTGAGACTAATATTGGGTTAATGGTTGTTTTAATCGTCCTCGTTATTTCAGTTGGCGGCTTGATTGAAATTGTCCCTTTATTCTTTATGAAGCAAACGACTGAACCTGTGTCTGGGTTACTGCCCTACAATTCTTTACAGTTAGCTGGCCGAGACGTTTATGTACGTGAAGGCTGCTATGGCTGTCATTCACAAATGATTCGCCCATTCCGTGCAGAAACAGAACGTTATGGCCATTACTCATTAGCCGGTGAGTTTACGTACGATAGACCTTTCCAGTGGGGTTCGAAAAGAACCGGGCCAGACTTACAACGTGTTGGCGGTCGCTATAGTGATGATTGGCATCGTTTACACCTCACAAACCCACGCTTAGTAGTGCCCGAATCCAATATGCCCGGCTACCCTTGGCTTAAGGATAACAAGGTCGATGGTGAGCTCATTGCAAAGAAAATGCGCGCCCTTCGCATTCTTAACACGCCGTATACAGACGAAGACATTGCCAATGCAGCTGATTCTGTAAAAGGAAAAACTGAAATGGACGCACTCATTGCCTATTTGCAGGTTCTCGGGACCCACGTCAGCACAAGGAGATAACGTATGTTTGAACTAAATACACTACGCTCTATTTTGACACTAGCGCTATTTGTACTTTTTATTGCCATTTGGATATGGGCATGGAGCAAAGATCGTAAAAAAGAGTTTGAAGAAGCCGCTAATATCCCCTTTCAAGGTGAAGAGATCAGCGCAACTTTACAAGAGGATAAGAAATGAGTGATTTTTGGTCTATCATTGTAACGGTTGTCATTCTATTAAATATTATTGGCTGCTATCTACTCATCAGATGGGTTGCCAAGCCCAATAAGGGCGAGGCCAAGCAAGGCGAAGCAACAGGCCATGTTTGGGATAGCAACCTAATGGAACTGAACAATCCAATGCCTCGCTGGTGGTTATACCTGTTCTACATCACCATTGTGTGGGGGTTAATCTACCTACTAATGTACCCCGGTTATGGTAATTACCCCGGTTTATTAGCTTGGACATCGGATAAAAAATACTCTGATGAAGTCCAAGCAGCCAATGAGACCTACGGTCCTATTTTCAGTCAATATGCTGAAACACCCATTATTGAGCTAAGTGAAAACAAAGATGCCAATGCAGTCGGCCAACGCTTATTTGTTAATTATTGCGCACAATGTCATGGTTCTGACGCTGCCGGCTCTAGAGGCTTCCCCAACCTCACGGATAATGAGTGGATCTGGGGCGGTCAACCCACTGATATCCAACACACAATAGCTCACGGACGCACCGGCGTTATGCCTGCTTGGGAGTCAGTCCTCAAACCCATACAAATTAGTTACCTTGCAGACTACCTGATGAGCTTAACTGGCAGACAACATAAAGCGACCGATGCTCAACGTGGTAAAAAAGTTTTTGCAAGTTATTGCGCCACCTGCCACCAAGCAGATGCAACCGGCAATCCTTTGCTTGGCGCACCCAACCTTGCTGATAAAATTTGGTTATATGGTGCCTCACGTAACAAAATAATTGAGTCCATTAGTAAAGGCCGTAACGGCCAAATGCCAGCTCATTTGGAGTTTTTGGGCGAGGACAAAATCCATATTCTCTCTGCTTACGTCTATAGCTTATCTAGCCACTAAATTAAGCATGAATTTAGATACTAAACGAATCATTATTGGAACACTGTGGCCATCTTTTTGGATGGCCTGCGTCCTTAGCGGCATTGTTTTTAGTGCCATTGATCCCATCATTATCGCATCACAGATTGGTTTTGATCATATTTCCTATCTCGCCGCTTACTCCTTAGGCTTTATTTTTTTCTGGCTAGCTTGTGCTTGGAGTGGCTTATTCTCAATCATATTTTCTCGTAGCGTAAACAGAAAAAAATGACGTCTCATAAAAATGACTCTATAGAGTCATCGCTTTTTGAAAAACGAAAAAAACTTTACCCTCGTGAAGTCCATGGCCTATTTGCTAACCTAAGAGTGCTCGGTGTAGTCACCCTTCTTGGTCTTTATTACCTCCTTCCCTGGGTTAATTTTAATGGTCACCAGGTTGTACTATTTGATCTACCAGAGCGTAAATTTTACATTTTTCATTGGATTTTCTGGCCTCAAGACTTTATTTATCTTGCCCTACTTTTAATTTGTGCTGCATTTGCACTATTCCTCTTTACTGCGCTAGCCGGTCGATTATGGTGTGGGTACGCTTGCCCACAAACAGTGTGGACCGAAGTTTTTTTATGGATTGAACGAAAAGTTGAAGGAACTCGCTCTCAGCAAATGAAGCTGGACAAACAAGCAAATAGTTTTACGAAATTTCGTATAAAGGCGACCAAACATGCCATTTGGCTGATCTTTTCGTTGTATACCGGCTTCACATTTGTCGGTTTCTTTACGCCTATTAGGGATCTAGCACAGGGCATTGCCTCGTTTAACCTAGGTCCATGGGAAACCTTCTGGTTTCTATTTTATAGTTTTGCAACCTATGGCAATGCAGGCTGGTTAAGAGAACAGGTCTGTATGTATATGTGCCCCTATGCTCGCTTTCAAAGCGCCATGCTAGACAAAAACACCTTAGTGATCTCGTATGACGCCCTAAGAGGCGAACCTAGAGGGCGGAGAAAAAGAGGCGAGGATTTCAAAGAAAAACAGTTAGGCAGCTGTATAGACTGTAGTTTATGTGTTCAAGTCTGCCCAACAGGAATTGATATTCGTAACGGACTGCAATATGAATGCATTGGCTGTGCCGCCTGCATTGATGTGTGCAACGACGTTATGGATAAAATGAATTACCCACGTGGGCTGATTAAATACACCACCGAGAACCATATGGAAGGCAAGAAAACTAACTTGCTAAGGCCACGAATTGTCATCTACAGTCTACTGCTCATCGGTATTTTATCTGGCGTTATCTATTCTATTGAAACACGGGATGCTGTTGAGCTAAATGTCCTAAGAGATCGAAATGCACTATACCGTGAAGATTATGAAGGAACCATCAGTAATACTTACACGATTAAAATCTTAAATATGGATACTGTTGACCACACCTACAGCTTAAAGGTCACCGGTATAGAAGGCATTAAAACCTCTATCAAAGATCCTATCCATGTTAACGCCGGCCAAGTATTAGAAATGCCGTTACAATTATCCGCCGACCCAGATACGCTTCATACAACCTCAATCAACCTGACTTTATCGGTGCAAGCAACAGATGATGCCAGCATTTCAACTGAATCAGAAGGCCGATTTATTGGCCCATTAGAACCTTAATGATGAATACTCTTCGTGAAGACAGCCTCCCTTGGTATAAACAATTTTGGCCCTGGTTTTTAATACTACTTCCGCTAAGCGTCGTTGTTGCCAGCATAATTACCTTCCTCATTGCTCAAGGGAACCCTCCTTCCTTGGTCCAAAGTGATTATTACAAAGAGGGGCTCGCCATAAACGCCAGCAAACAGCTTGAAGAAAAGGCTCTAAGACTTGGTGTCTCAGCAGTTGTCAGTGTTAATAGTACCGCTCTTACCGTCCATTTAAATGCCCCTAAGGTTCAACCGTCACACTTAATCGTTGCGCTACGACATCCCACGCTTGAGCAATATGACCAGACTCTCAACTTGGTTAAAATAGCCAACGGTATCTACCAAACTCCTTTTAAATTACCCAAACAAGGCAAATGGTATATATACATCACTCCACCTAATAACCATTGGAAGATCTCAAGAACGTCTACTTTAACGACGCCATAGCACTGCCAAGCTCGGTTCTTATTACCATATAAGAACCACTAATCCTACCTGCAAGACGACCCTCAATTAAAAGTCAAAATATTGTCGTTTTAAAATATTACCTTTAAATAAATTATTAACACATTGTTTTATATCGATTTAATTTTTTTGGCACAACTTTCGCTATAAAGTTTTAAAATCAACAATAACGGTTAACCTAGTTACCTGTACAGGCTGAATAACAATGGAATTAAAAAAAACAATAGACAGCAGATCAAACGACACATCAGTCTCGCAAAAACTTAAACAGCAAGACACTATAAATCATCTAATCAGTGCGCTTCAGACCACTATTATTTTAGATGAATTAGTCCCCCTCTTTAGTAATGAATTACTAAAAGCTGTTGACCATAGTGGTGTCATTTTTGAAAACCCTGAGCTAGGCATTGTTTTTCAACATGGTTCACGCACCAACCACAGTTGCGAATACAGCCTGACTATTGAAAACAATTCTCTTGGTAAGCTGACATTTATGCGTCGTCAACGGTTTACTGAAAGTGAACTTAACACCATAGAGCAATTTCTTAGTGTTTTGCTCTACCCTTTGAAAAATACCTTGTTATACAGCCAAGCAATTCAATTTGCACATACAGACCCATTAACCGGTGTTTTAAACCGTTCCACATTACGCTCTGTTTTTCAAAAAGAGGTTTCTTTAACCAAGCGCCACCACTCTGACTTATCTTTGATAATGCTAGACCTTGATTTTTTTAAAACAATAAACGATAGATACGGTCATTGCGCAGGAGACACTGCCCTAAAAGACGTCACACAATGCATTGAAAAGACCCTGCGTGAAAGCGACTATATTTTTAGGCTTGGTGGTGAAGAGTTTGCCATACTACTAAACGATACTGATTTAAAAGGCGCTGAACTCATTGCTGAACGATTACGTACGGCTATTGAATCTTTAAGCATTCTACATGATGACACTCAGTTCCAGCTGACTGCTAGTATGGGTATTACACAATACAAAGAAAACGACTCGCTGGGGGTCATAATGAGTCGTTCAGATAACGCATTGTACAAAGCAAAAGATAGCGGTCGAAATAAAGTTGTTTGTGCCTAATCGGCAATTAAATGTTTAAGCGCTTCAATTTCTTTTTTATCTAACATTTGGTGCTGCCCAGCTGGCAGTCCCGGCGGCAAAAACACACTGCCATAGCGAACCCTAATTAAACGGCTCACCTTACAGTCTTGGGATTCCCAGAGCCTTCTAACAACACGGTTACGCCCTTCAGCCACTACCACATGGAACCAACGGTTTATTCCCTCACCACCAGACTCTTGTACATCTTCAAAACGCGCTTTACCATCTTCCAGTTCCACACCATTTACCAAACGTTCAAGCATGTCATGTGTCACAACCCCCATCACTCTCACTGCATATTCACGATCAATTTGCTTTGATGGGTGCATGAGCTTATTTGCCAAGTCACCATCATTAGTGAACATTAATAAGCCTTGCGTATTTAAGTCGAGCCTACCAATCGCAATCCAACGCCCAACCTTTAGTCGCGGCAGTCGTTTAAATACGCTAGGCCTACCTTCGGGGTCTTTTTTACTGACAATTTCACCCGTGGGTTTGTGATAAACCAACACTTGTGTATTTACATCAAGCTTGCCAGCTAATTTAACTGGCCGCCCTCTAAGTTTAACGATGTCATGCGTGGTAATTTTGTCGCCTAGCTTAGCAACATCACCATTAACATGAATAGAACCGTCTAAAATCCACTTTTCAACTTGCCTTCGTGAGCCAACACCGGCTTGCGCTAATAATTTTTGAATGCGCTCTGGCTGCTGACCCTTTTTTTTATTAGTCGCTTGCTGAGGGTTTTTACGTGGGTTGTTGTTTTTCATCTTGAGTAATATCTTTATTTATTGGGGTATCGTCACCCAGGTTAAGTTGAAGCTCATTGCTCGATAATAAGTCAGCTTCAAGGAGAGTTGCTAACGGTGGCAAATCAGCCAGTGTTTGTAAATTAAAATAATCTAAAAACGCTTTTGTGGTTGCGTAAAGGGCCGGTCTACCCGGCACTTCTTTACGCCCTATTACACGTACCCAGTTTCTGTCTTCTAGCGTACGTATAATATTAGTCCCAACAGCGACACCTCGAATATCTTCTATTTCGCCACGAGTCGCTGGCTGTTGATAAGCAATAATAGCTAATGTTTCCAGTAAGGCACGGCTATATTTTACAGGTTTTTCTTCCCATAATCTTGCTACCCAAGGCGAATACTTTGATTTAACTTGAAAACGGTAGCCGTTGGCCACTTCAACCAACTCCACCGGTTTTGTCGAATATTCATCTTGCAGCTGGTTGACGACCTCTCGAAGCGAATGCTTATCTGGACGATCTTCGAGTGAAAACAAGTTTTGCAATTCCATTATCGACAAGGGTTCACTGGCGGCAAATAAAGATGCCTCAATAATATTCTTTATGTCCATCCTAGTTTCTCAATTATTCTCTAAGCGATTTAACCCATACTTCTGACAACGCCTCACCTTGCACGACCTCAACCAGCTCTTCTTTACAGAGCTCTAAAATAGCTAAAAATGTCACCACAGCGCCTTTTTTCCCTTCTTTTACGGTAAAAAACTGATGAAAAGCTAAAAACGTTTCCTCTGTTTTATCGAGTAGCGTCAAAATATTAGACATCCTTTCTCTAACCGACAATGCTTCGCGCTGAATTTGATGGTGAGTAAATTTTTCAGCACGTTTAAGCACCTGTTGAAACGCTATTAAGAGACTGTCCAAATCAACATCAGGAAGCGGTTTTTCCATTTTATCTACGATCAATTCAGCTGTGGCTAAATAATTATCGCGATACAGTCGTGGCATAGCATCAATATCATCTGCTGCTCGCTTAAACCGTTCATATTCTTGTAGGCGCCTAACCAGTTCTGAACGAGGGTCTTCCTCATCATCTAACTGTTCAACATTCTTTGGCAATAGCATATTAGATTTTATTTCTGCGAGCATTGCCGCCATGACTAAATATTCGGCAGCCAATTCCATACGCAAATTCTGCATCAACGTTATGTATTCAATGTACTGCTGAGTAATTTTTAGAATGGGAATATCAAGAATATCTAAGTTTTGATGCTTAATAAGGTAAAGCAGCAAATCTAAAGGGCCTTCAAATGTTTCTAAAAAAACCTCTAAGGCATCTGGGGGGATGTATAAGTCGTCGGGTAACTCTTTAAATGGTTTCCCATCAACCAAGGCTAACGTTTGCTGAATTGGCACCACATAGTCAGTCTGGTTGTTCATTAATTTAAAAGATGCTGGCTAATGATACTGAGTCTACCACAGCAAATGCTTGGCAATGAAACCCTATCAAGCTACTCTACCTTCTTTATTTTCATGGTATCTGTTCCACCATGCTGCCCTGTCAGCTCACCTGCTGTAATAATAACTAAGTCGCCCTTGGCCACTATTTCAAGCTGCTGCAATTTTGTTATTGCCGCTTCATTAACATCCTTAGCATGACCTAGTGGCGCTTTTAGCAAAATGGGCACCACACCTCGATACAGCGTCATACGGCGACATACCTCACTATTTGGTGCCATTGCAAAAATAGGTATTCCTGAACTAATTCTAGACATCATTCTCGGCGTACCCCCCGACTCAGTGAAGGCAGCTATAGCGGTAATATCTGTATGATTAGCCACATACATCGCAGACAATGCAATGGCCTCATCAATTTGCCCAAACGCTTTACCCATACGGTGACGTGAACGAGTCGTTCTTGGCTGACGTTCGGTTTGTTCGCAAATACGCCCCATTGCCTCCACAGTTTGAACAGGGTACTGTCCAACTGATGTTTCAGCCGATAACATCACAGCATCTGTACCATCAGAAACGGCGTTTGCAACATCAAACACTTCTGCACGCGTAGGAATGGCGTTATTAATCATCGACTCCATCATTTGTGTAGCGGTAATAACTACAGTATCCCTATCTCGAGCCATCCTAATGATATGCTTTTGAACCGGCGGTAAGTTAGCATCACCAATTTCCACACCCAAATCACCTCGTGCGACCATAACCGCATCAGATGCATCTACTATTTCTTCCAGCACATCCAAGGCTTCAGCCCGTTCGATTTTAGCAATTAAATGCGCTTGGCTACCGGCCGCTTTAACCAACGCACGTGCTTGATGCATATCTTCTGCAGATCTTGGGAACGACACGGCGACAAAATCCACCCTCATCTCAGCAGCCGTCTTAATGTCTTGCTTATCTTTGTCGGTTAACGCATTGGCGGATAAGCCTCCACCTTGTAAGTTAATGCCTTTGTTATTTGACAGTATCCCGCCCACAACGACAGTACACTTAATTTTTGAACCCTTAACAGCCTCGACATCCAGCACGATACGTCCGTCGTCTAATAATAGACGATCGCCCTCAGTCACATCATTGGCTAACGGTTTATAATCACAACCAACTTGGGTGATATTACCTGCTGTTGATGCTAACGCTACATCTATCGTAAATTTAGCCCCCTCTTGAAGGCTTACTTTTCCATCCTCAAAACGAGCTATACGAATTTTTGGTCCTTGCAAATCAGCCAAGATACCGACATGACGGCCGAGTTTTTCTGATAAGTCTCTTACCGCTCGAGCACGTTTTCTTTGTTCATCTGCATGGCCGTGAGAGAAATTCAAGCGAACGACATCTACGCCCGCTTTAATTAATTTTTCTAAAACATCGGGTTCATCGGTAGCTGGACCCAAGGTGGCAATAATTTTAGTCCGTCTAGGTTTTCTAAAAGGAGGCATACTCTACTCGTTCATTAAGAAATAGTGCTTAGAGTATAGCGTGTAGATGACAGTTTTATGGCAACAATAACCCACACGTTATTTAAAATATGAGCAACAATAATCTGTCGGCTCATGAACTTTTAATTGAAAATTAGCATTCGCCGGCACATCAAACGATTCGCCACCTTTAACAGCTACCCACTCTTGCGAATTTGGCAATAACACATCGAGTTGCCCAGCTAAAATCTCCATCGCCTCAGCGGCAGCGGTATTAAAGTCATAGTTACCCGGCATCATATAGCCCAATGTTTTTGTCGAACCATCCTCAAATTTAACCGTTCGACTAACCACTTTTCCATCAAAATACACATTTGCTTTTTTAACAATCGTGACATTTTTAAATTCTGACATGTTATTTCCTATTCTGTTTTTTTAACGTCGTTTAAACGTTATTAATACCCATTGCTGACTTTACTTCTTCAAGCGTCTCTTTTGCCAAATCTCTAGCTTTTTCAGTGCCTTCATTAATAATAGAGCGAACAAGCTCAGGTTGCTCCGTGTATTCTTTAGCCCTTTCTTGCATCGGTTTTAGTTCACGTAACACAGCATCAATAACGGGTTGTTTACAATCTATGCAACCAATACTCGCTGACTTACAGCCTTCTTGAACCCAATTACGCACACCCTCTTCTGAATACACCTCATGAAACTGCCATACTGGGCATTTTGCTGGGTCACCCGCGTCTGTTCTACGAACACGCGCTGGATCGGTTGGCATTGTTCTAAGTTTTTTCTCTACCTCTTCTGGTTCATCGCGCAATGCAATTGTGTTGTTATAGGACTTGGACATCTTTTGCCCATCTAAGCCGGGCATCTTCGACGCTTTAGTCAACAAGGCGATGGGCTCTGGCAAAATAACGCGGCCACTGCCTTCCAAATAACCAAATAAACGCTCTTTATCACCAACCGTTATATTTTGTTGTGCTTCTAATAAAGCTCTAGCTACACCCAGTGCTTCTTGATCACCATTTTCTTGGAAAGAACTTCGCAACTTGTTGAATATTTTGGCATTTTTCTTCCCCATTTTCTTAATCGCAGCTTCCGCTTTTTCTTCAAAGTCTAAGCCTCGGCCATATAAATAATTGAAGCGCCTAGCCACCTCACGCGTCAACTCAACGTGTGCCACCTGATCGGCTCCAACGGGGACTAAACCGGCTTTGTATATAAGAATGTCTGCGCTTTGTAAAAGTGGATAGCCTAAAAACCCATACGTTGCTAAATCCATTTCTTTGAGTTTTTCTTGCTGGTCTTTATAACTCGGGACCCTTTCTAACCAGCCCAGCGGCGTTATCATAGATAGCAACAAATGCAGCTCTGCATGTTCAGGAATGCTCGATTGTATAAATAAATCAGCCAAACCATGATCAACACCAGCGGCCAACCAATCAACAACCATATCCCAAGTACTGTCTGCAATAATTGAAGGGTCTTCATAGTGCGTTGTGAGCGCATGCCAATCTGCCACAAAGAAATGACACTTATATTCTTGCTGTAAATCGACCCAATTTTTTAGTACTCCGTGATAGTGACCTAAATGCAATTTGCCGGTTGGCCTCATACCGGATAGTACACGACGATACTGCGCTGGAACTTCTGAACTCACATTTCCTCCTAAATACCCAATATTTTAAAAATACTGGTTTGTAAAAAATAAACGGGCGGACCTAAAATTTTAGATAACCATCCCATTACAATAATAAAGACCAAAATTGGAAAGCCTAAGCGTTCAAGTTTACTAAACTCAATACTGGCTCTCATTGGCAATAAACCGGCCAACACCCGTCCACCATCAAGCGGTAAAATCGGTAACAAATTTAACATCATCAGCACCGAATTAATAAAAATACCTGCATAGCCCATGTATATCAACGGTATAGCAAAATACTCATTTTGCGCGCCCATCATATAGCCTATTTTCATGACAACACCCCAACCAATCGCCATTAAAAGATTAGCGAAGGGTCCCGCTAGGGCCACATAAATCATGTCACGTTTGGGGTTCTTTAAATTGTGCCAGTTAACCGGAACCGGTTTTGCCCAACCAAATATAAAACCACCCAATAATAACAAAACCCCTGGCACAATCACGGTTCCGACCAAATCCATATGACTAATGGGGTTTAAGGTTAAACGCCCAAGGCTCTTTGCCGTATTATCACCAAACTGGCTAGCCACCCAACCATGAGCGACTTCGTGAACAGTAATGGCAAAAATAACCGGTAATATCCACACCGCTATTCGACCGACCAAGGTCAATTCGTCCATTGACATTAATGCTCATCCTTACGTGCAATAAAATCAGCAATACCTTTACCTTCTCTAACCACTTCAGGAAAGTCATTATCCCAAACGATCATGGTTGTTGGTTCATACGGAATAACACCCGCATCAACCACAAGGTCCAATACTCGGGCTAACTGCTGATTAATCTCATAAGGATCGGCTATGGCCTCGGTTTCACCCGGCAAGATCAAGGTACTGGTTAACATCGGCTCATTGAGCTCTTCAAGTATTTTTTGCGCAACCAAATTATTTGGAATACGAATACCAACGGTTTTTCGTTTCGGGTGCTGGAGGCGTCGAGGCACCTCTTTAGTTGCCTTTAACACAAAAGTAAACGCGCCCGGCGTTAATGATTTGAGCAGGCGGTACGTATCGTTATTCACTTGTGCGTACATCGAGATCTCAGTTAGATCCCGACACACTAAGGTGAAATTATGTTTATCGTCAATTCGACGAATCTGACGAATACGATCAAGCGCCTGCTTATCACCCAAATGACAAGCCAAGGCATAAGAAGAGTCAGTTGGGTAAGCGATAACACCGCCCCGACGTATAATATCGGCCGCTTGCTTAATTAACCGTGGCTGTGGATTATCGGGGTGAATATTCAAGTATTGTTTCATGATTGCTGTTGTGCTTTTTTCTTTGCTACATTATCACGTAAATACACCGGTAATGCATTGTCGGCAGACACCGTTTGCCCATCCCTCACCATGCCGACCGCCAACTGAGCAACCTCTCTTGCTTTTGGCAGCGCGTTTGGTAAAAGCAACAACTCGCTAGCGTTAACTAACTGCGTTAACTCATTTTCATATGTGCCCCAACCGTGTCCAATACCAATCGCCTGTTTTCCTTGCGTAACGCTTAACGCTGCTGGCGCAATAACAGACTCATTGGAAACCGCTTTGAGTTGGCCATCAATCCGTTCATATTCGCACCAATATACCTCACCCATTCGAGCATCTAAGGCTGCGTACACTGTCTGACCTTCTACGGGAGGACCCGCCTGATATGCCAACGCGGTAAGCGTAGACACCGGCGCGATCGGTAGCTCTGCCGCAAAGGCTAAGCCTTGAATAACGCCTGTCGCCATTCTAACGCCGGTAAAAGACCCGGGGCCACGGCCAAAAGCTAACGCATCGAGTTGTTGTAACGTCATACCAGCTTCGTTCAGTAGCTCATCGACCATTGGCAAAATCAAGTTACCGTGTTCTCGTGGTGCCACCTGAAAACGGTCTATTACCTCGCCGTTTATCAACAAGGCCGCAGAGCACCCCTCTGTTGCTGTTTCAATCGCTAAAATTTTCATGCTGATTTTATAACGTGTTTTTTATCACTGAGTTTTTGACTATTGATACGATGAAAGAATCTCTTCACATCTTTTACATCTTGTGTAATAGGCATCGCTGGCAAGGATTTAATAAACACTTTACCATAGCCTTTGCTAGATAACCGTGGATCACACAGCACCAACACGCCTTTATCTTCAACATCACGAATCAACCTTCCCACCCCCTGTTTTAGCGTCAAGGCTGCTGAGGGCAATTGGAAATCTGAAAACGCTGACTGGCCATTAGCGGCCATATATTCTAACCGAGCTTTAGTCACCGGATCGCCAGGCGATGCGAACGGTAGTTTATCTATAATCACACAGGATAAGGCTTCCCCCCGCACATCAACGCCTTCCCAAAAACTCGCAGTACCGAGCAAAACCGCACGCTCAGAACGCCTAAAGGACTCTAACATTTGTTGCTTCGGCAAATCACCTTGCACTAATAATTTAAAGTTCGTTTCAGCCAATAAAATATTAGCGGCTTCTTTTAATGCCTTATGCGAGGTAAATAAAATAAATGCCCTACCTTCACTAGCCTCTAATACTGGAATGATTTTTTCAATCATCGTCGCCGTATAGTGATAATCGCGTGGCTCAGGCATGCCAGTTGGGACATACATCAATGACTGATGCACAAAATCAAAAGGGCTTTCCCAGCTACCTGTTTCAGCATCTTCCAAACCCAATCGTTTAGAAAAGAAATCAAATTTATTATTCACCGATAAAGTTGCCGAGGTAAACACCCAGCTGGCATCACTGGCAAAAGCAAAACTGGCAAATGCCTTAGAAATATCCAAAGGCGTTCGATAAAAAGTAAACGTCCGCTGATACGTTTCGAACCATTGGATCCAATCGTGCTGATCTTGATTTGAAAAAAGTTTCAGTCGCAGTAGAACATCTTCGCTGCGTTTCCAACACGCCTCTAAACCTTTAGAACGAACAGCCACCTTAGTTAATACTTTAAATAACTGTTCGATACGTTCAATCAGGCAATCTAAGGCTTGCAAGAAATCTGTACCTTGCTCAAGCTCATCCCAAGAGCCTTTAATAACCGGCTCAGGCAGCACCTTCCGCATTTCTCGTATGTCTTCACTAATTACATGTGTTAAATCAATCAATTCAGGCATATCTGATGCTAATTTTAATTGTTCTGCACTTACATCACCGATCAACGATAAAATTTGACGTGCACTGACCGACACCCCTAAAAACCGAGACGCCGTGTCAATTAATTGGTGGGCCTCATCAACAATAATTAGCTCTGCATCTGGCAATAACTGCCCAAACCCATCATCTTTCAATGACCAGTCTGCACATAAAAGATGGTGGTTAACAATTAATACATCTACTTCTTGTGCTTTTTTTCTGGCTAATACTGGAAAACACTCACTGATCATTGGACATTCTTGGCCCAAACAATTATCTGCTGTTGACGTGACTTGTTGCCAAACGTAAGAATCTTCGGCAACCGATGTTACCTCAGCAATATCTCCCTCTTTTGTTTGATTCGACCACCGTTCGACCTCTCTTAATTCAGCATCCGTCTGTTTATCAAAGCTAGATATTTGCATTTTTGCCTGATCAAGGCGATATAAACACAGGTAATTAGACCGTCCTTTCAGCACTGCACCCTGTACAGGTACGTTTAATACCTCACGGATTAACGGGAAGTCCTTTTCGAATATTTGGTCTTGAAGATTACGCGTCCCGGTTGAGATAATTGTTTTCTTACCAGATAAAATGGCAGGAATAAGATAGGCAAAGGTTTTTCCTGTTCCTGTTCCAGCTTCAGCTACTAGATGTGTATGCTGTTCAATAGCCCGCTCGATAGCCTGCGCCATCGACAACTGTCCATCTCGCGGTTGAAAGCCTTGAATATGTTTAACCAGCTCGCCATTAGAGCCAAATATGCTATCGAGGTCGTACAAAGGGTTATCCGTTTAAATTTATTAACTTGTTTCATCAGGCCACGCTGATGCGTCCAAACCGCCTTCTTTTGTCCAAACCAAGGTAGCAATATTGCGAAACTTTGCAACCGACATAGCGCCTCGCTTCATACGTTTTGAGCTATCATTCAGGTTATCTAAAATATCGCTACGTGTGGCCTCAAAGATATCAAACGGCAGATAATTTTCATCCATAAGCACTAACACAACCGAGTCCCATTCTTTATCTAACTTTAATTGCCCAAGCCGTTGGCCTCGATAATTGTCATTGAATATAGTTCGCGCTTTAATTTGAATTCTTTTTGGCCCACGCCCTTTAACACGTAAGGCATCAAAACCTAGCGAGCGGTCGTCGCTTAACGCTAAGTCTAATAGTTTGCAGGCATCATGTTCAGCAATTTCGTTGCTGACCCCCGGCAAGGGCTTACCTGTCATTTTTTTATAATCTGTGGCCAACTGCCTTGCTTGCTCTATTAATTTATCAACAGAATAAACTTGCGTTGGCTCCGTCATTTTAAAACAACCTATTGGCAGCAACACGTGCTTTTCGGGCATCCTCAGTTCGACCTAAGGTATCATAACAGTCTGCCATCAATAACCAATTGCTACGCTGAAGGCTCGCCTGCCCAGCAGACAATAAGTTAGATTTTTCAGCCAAACTAATCGCTAAGGTATATTTCTTTTGTTGATAACGCACCTTCGCCAATGCATGCCAAACCTGCGGGTCTCTTGGAGAAATACGAACAGCTCGTTCCAATTTTGAAGCCGCCATATCAGGTTGGCCAGATTCACTTTGTTGGTACGCACTATCCAGTAAGGCAACTACAGCTGGGTTTTGTGTGGTTTTTGCCTCATCGATTGGTTGATCATAAGACTGCCCCATACCCTCTTGTATAGGCTGCTCATCAATAGGGTATGTTTGAGCCGTTTGTGGCAATGGTTGCGATGGATATGGCGAAGCTTCACCAGTGCGTCCAATCGGAGCAGGTACTTGATTATACATCGACAGATCTGCGCAACCCGATAAAGCTAGCAGCAACGCGATCAAGGTGGTTAATTTCATGATTATTTACATACCGTTCGTTAAGCGATCAAACCAATTCCCAGCTCGCTCTAATGTTCTATTAACCGCCCCAACACAGGGTGAATACTCAGTGGGTTCGGAGCCTTTTATAAACGGATATTGTACAGCATCTTCACAAAACTCATTAGCACGATAGCCGAGTGGGTCTACCCAAGTATACTCAACATTCTGTGGCTTTGTCAGCTCCACGGGCTCTTTTGAAATAGTACTCATAACACTTGACCATACTTGCAATGCGCCGCTAGCGCCAGTTAATTTAGAGGGCCTATTATCGTCACGTCCTAGCCATACAACTGCTAAATAATCCCCGCTAAACCCGGCAAACCAACTATCTCTTAATTCGTCAGTAGTTCCGGTTTTCCCGGCCACCTTATAGTAATGAGGCATCTGTCGATAAACTGAGCGCCCTGTGCCCTTCGTCATCACTTCTTGTAAGGCTGTATTAACAAGGTAAACCGCTGATGGGTTTGCCACTTGTCGTACACTTAGCGCATAACGCTGCAAAGCGATATGATCACTAGATGTTACTGACTGGATAGATCGTAATTGGGTAAAAAAACCTTCGCCTGCTAAAGTTTGATACATTTGCGTTACCTCAAGAGGTGATAGCCGAAGTGCTCCCAGCAATAATGACGGGTAAGGCTTAATCGGTCGCCGAATACCTAGCTCTTCAATTGTTCGTTTTACATTTGGCACTTTAAGCGCCATACCCAAGCGAACAGTCGCTAAATTATATGAGTTCGACAAGGCTTCGTATAATGGCACAGGTCCATGCTCAACCTTGTCATAATTCTCCGGCATCCAAAGTTCACCTGAACGTTGTTTTAAACTAACCGCCTTATCCTCAATCATTGTCGTGAGCGTATAGTCTGCTGGTTGCGATAATGCCGTCAAATAAACTGCTGGCTTCACCAAAGAGCCTATCGGCCTAATTGCATCTAGCGCCCTATTAAACCCACTAAACAATGGATTTCTGTCGCCAATAACGGCAACAATCTCACCGCCCTCACGGCGTGTAATAACCATTGCACCTTGGAGTTTATTTTTTTCAATACCGTACTGCCTATTAAGTGCTTCAAGCTTTTGCTTAAACAGTTTTTCGGCCGTCGTCTGAATATTGTAATCAAGCGTTGAAAAAATATTTAGGCCTTCCGAGCGTAGGTCTTCATCCTTATAATCTCGACTTAATTGACGCTTTACTAAATCTAAAAATGCAGGAAAGCGAGAACTTTTAACCTGCTTAAATGGCGAAATATCCACACCAAATTGTTTTGCAATACGCCTTTGCTCGTCCGGTAGCACTCCAAAGCGAGTCATTTCATCAAGTACTAAGTTTCTGCGTTTTAGCGCTCTTTCGGGGTGTCGCCTCGGGTCATAATAAGAAGGGCCTTTGACCAACCCAACTAACAACGCCGTTTGATGTGGCTTTAATTCAATCAAGGGTTTATTAAAATAAAACACACTAGCCATTCCAAAACCATTGATCGAACGCTCACCATCTTGGCCAACAAAAACCTCATTTAGATAGGCTTCTAAAATCTCATCTTTTTCGTAATGAAACTCAATAATCAACGCCATCATGGCTTCTTTAATCTTTCGCCACAAACTCCTTTCTGACGTTAAGTAAAAATTCTTAATTAATTGTTGCGTTAAGGTGCTGCCTCCTTGAACAACGCCTCCAGCTTTTATATTTGCCCACACCGCACGCAAAATAGATTTAATAGAAACGCCGTAATGTTGATAGAAATCGCGGTCTTCAACTGATATCAAGCCGTCAATTAATGTACGTGGCACATCATCAAGCTTTATTAGAATCCTATCTTCTTTGTGACTAGGGTAAAAACTACCGACTCGAACTGGGTCTAAACGGAGTAAGGCTTCAGACTTACCTGTTTGTACGTTTTGAATCGCCGATATATGATCACTTCTAAAGTAAATTTTGACTGTCTTAGATACTTCACGGTCATCAAAGAATTTAAATGAACGTGTTTTTACCGTAAAAGTTGAGCCTGATTGATAGTATTGACCGCCCGAGGTGAATGTCGATGTTCGTTGGTAATGTAGGTCTTTCAATAACGATTCAAATTGCTGTGCTGATAAGGACAGCCCTTGATACAGTTCAACAGGGTTTGCAAACACATGAGCCGGTAACGCCCACCTTTTCCCTTCAAATTGAGTGCGAACAACATGATCTAAGTAAAAAACGTAGACAGCTATCACAACGATTAATAGCAACCCTACTTTCAGGATTAACCTCTTTAGAAAACCACTAGACTGTGGTTTTTTTTGAGGTTTCTTCGTTTTTTTTCTGCTCGATTTTGCTTTAGTTTTTGGCTTAGCCATAGTCAATTTAACAGATTTACAAGGTTACAAAATTTGCACCGCAGCACGGCTGCGTCATCATGTCATAGACTTGGCGTTAATGGGTCATTAATTTTTCGATATCTAACGATTTATTCAACAAACCGTCAATAGAAACATACTGATCCTCTAACAGTTCTAGGCTAGGCTTACCAAGCAGGTAACCTTGAACATAATCCACACCCAACTCTTTTAATACTCGTAATATTTCAGCATTTGAGACATATTCTGCAATGGCTTTCTTACCAAGACTATGCGCTACTTCTATCATTGATTTAACAAGAACTTGGTCAGCATGGTCCACAGCTAAATTATTAATGAATTGACCATCAATTTTTAGATAATCGACCGGAAAGTTTTTAATATAATTAAACGAGCTAAAGCCAGCACCAAAATCATCTAAGGCAAATCGACACCCTAGGGCACGAATTTTAGAAACCATTTCACGTGTTTTATTGAAATTTGAAACTGCTGCTGTCTCTGTTATTTCAAACGTTAGCCTTGACGGTGAAATCCATGTAGATTCAAGTTTCTGTTTAATAACCGGCAACAAATAATCACCTTGGAGTGCGTGACTGGATAAGTTAATGGTAAAACAAATATTCTCTTGTGTTTTTGGTAGACCAGCGATGTGATCTATCGCATGTGAAACCACCCATAGGTCAATGTGATGGATAAGCCCCATTCTCTCTGCCACCGGAATAAACTGGGCTGGTCTTAACAACTCGCCTTCATCCCCTATCATCCGAAGCAATGTTTCATAATGAGAAACGGACCCGTTGGAGAGTTTCACGACAGGCTGAAAAACTATTTTAAATAAGTCTTCACTCAATGCATGACGAATTTTAGGTACCCATTTGGCATCCTCTCTAATGCTAATTAATTCGTCGTTATCACTCTCAAATAAATTAACCCTATTACGGCCCAAGGTCTTAGCAGAATAACAGGCATGATTCGCTCTAGACATCAGTTCACTAGGGCGTTTAATTAACTTTAATGGTTCCAACATCGCGACACCGATGCTGGCTGATATATTATAAATATTCTCACCCGATTTAAAATCAAACTCATCAATGGTTAGCCTTATTTTTTCAGCCAATTGCATGGCCTCTTTTTCGGCTGTTTTACTGATGAAGACTTGAAATAAATTTGAGCCAACTCGTGCAATAAACGCATTATTATCAAAGGTTGAGCGAATTAAGGTGGCCACTTCCACTAAAAGTCGATCACCAGCTTCGTGACCTTCAATATCATTGACGACTTTAAATTGGTCTAAATCAATGTCTAACAAAGCACCATGTTGTTTAAAGTTATTGCACCTTAAAATAGCAAAATCCAATGTTTTTTCTAAGCCACTTCGGTTAGATAACCCTGTCAATTCATCATGCGCTACTAAATATTGTAAACGGGCTTCCATAATTCGTCGTTCAGAAAGCTCCCTGACTAACTTTTCCTCACTTTGAATTCGATCATCTCGTTCACTTTTAAGTGCAAACGCCAGTTCAACTAAAGGCATGAGATGTTTGCCCTCTGTTGGGTAATGCGTCATCGTCGCGGCATTTGCTTTATGACATTGGGCCATCAACTCATCATTAATCGTAATTGCTTTATCTGCGAGTAAAATCAACGGAATGGCATCATGACCATCGAGAGTCGTTAAAACCTGGCTAAGCTTCAAGGGGTCACTTTGAGGCAAGCCATAACTTAAAAATATCATGCCAATCTCGTCTACCTTCCCTTGATAAGGACGGATAAGCTCAAAAGCTTGTTCCTGACTTGATGCACAAATTAAATTTCTATAACCACCGGCTGATAAAATATCCTGCAGCCTAGACAAGCGGCTCACCTCGTCTTCGATGATTAGAATAGCTTGTTGCTTTGGTATTTGTTCCGTCATTTCAGTCGCCTTTTCGAGCTGACTATCCGTTATTTTAAAACAACAAGCAACGAATAATTATCAAAATATATACATAATTTTCTTTTCTATCAACAACTTTACGCCTAATCTTAATACAGTGTCAACAATAATTTCATAACAGCTTGATATTCCGGACAAGGACCCCGTAGAATATATATCTGCTAGAAAAAATAAAAATCTGTCATTCAACGTTAAGCATATCGCCTATTTTTACTAGACTTAGAGCCATTAACTTTTTAATCATGATTCGATATGACACAAACATACGCCAATATTTGTACCGTTGATGATTTTTTAACAGGAGACATTGACCTGTGCTCTGCTCCGGAGATTTTCTATCGTATTACACAAGCACTCGACGACCCCTTAAAAAACTCTCAAGATATTGCGGCCATTATCGAACAAGACCCTTCACTATCCGCTCGAATGCTAAAAATTGTTAATTCCGCTTTTTTTGGTTTCCCGGCCTCGATTAAAACAATTGAGCATGCCATTTCTATTTTGGGTAATCATGACGTTCGAATGCTAGTCATGACAACGAGCGTGGTTGAAAAATTTTCAACTTTACCTAACTCGATTCTTGATATGCGCCAATTTTGGATGCATAGTTTAAAAACTGCTTTATTTGCAAAGTACCTTGCTGACAATCACCCTAAAAAAAGGCAGCTTAGTTCTGCATTTATGAGTGGGCTTCTCCATGATATAGGGCGGTTAATTTTTTATATCAAAGCACCTGATCTAGCCCGCGCAGCCGCTTTGCTTGTTAAGACGGAAACTGTAAATGAAATTGAAGCCGAGGCCTCCTTTGTAGGTTTTAATCATGCCGAGCTAGGTGGTGCTTTGTTAAAACTATGGGAAATACCAGCTTCCATTCAAGATTCGGCAAGCTTCCATCATCAGCCTGATTTAGCTACTAATAATAAAGACGAAGTTTATATCGTTTACCTTGCGAATAAATTAACTCATGCTAACAGTACGTCTGAAGAAACCATCAACAAAACGATATCTACAGAAGATAATTTATGGAACCAGCTTGACCTCCCTTACGGCATTATTGCACCCGCTGCTAATCACGTAGACGAACAGTTTAGCCAAACCTATGCGTTATTTTTTGATTAAGAAACCTGCGTAAATGTTTTTACACCCAAGCGAAACACACTAAATTCATTGGTCTCCATTTTCGTCCACTGCTCATTCGATGTCAGCGGCTCAGTGGCTATCACCGTCACCACATCATCGGGTGACGCTTCTTGATTAAAGTCTACACACAAGTCTGCATCCAATAATTGCGCCTCTACGAATGGTGTTTGACGTGTTAGCCAATATAGTTTTGTATTACAGAACGTATACAAATGATCTACATCACTCATTAATACGTTAAACACTCCATGCTGAGATACCTTACGGAAAAGTTCTTCAACAGTCTTCCGCAACTTCACTTTACTTTTTGGTTTAACAGGGTACTTTTTACGAAGCTGGCCCAAAATCCAACAAAAAGCATACTCGCTGTCTGTTGTGCCGATAGGGGTGTAGCCATTAAGTACTTTTTTCTTAATGCCTTTTAATTGACCATTATGTGCAAATGACCATATTTTACCCCACAGTTCACGCGAAAATGGGTGTGTATTTTCCAAACAAACACGTCCTCGGTTTGCCTTTCTAATATGACAAATAACTTGCGTACTTTTTATTGAGTACTGCTGAATAAACTTTGCGACTTCAGAGTTAGCACTAGCAACTGGGTCGTGAAAAGCACGAAAACCTTTTCCTTCATAAAAAGCGATACCCCACCCGTCTTTATGTACACCAGTTTCCCCACCACGCTTAATTAAACCACTAAAGCTAAAGCAAATATCTGTCGGTACATTTGCACTCATCCCTAGTAATTCACACATATAGACTGTTAAATCTCTTCTATGATAGTCCGCTCGATAGGAACTTGGACGTATTTCTTTTTACCGTTCTCTTTAACCCAAAAGTAGTAATAACCTTTTTGTGATTCAGATGTCACTTTACTATCAAGAACTGTCCACGATTTTTTATGCTCACCCTCGTAAAAGCTTACCTTATAATCGCCTTCCATCCAGCTCACACCTAATCGTGAAAATTTATTTTGCTGTTCTTCTGAACAAGCCGAAAGAACAAAGGTTATGATTATCAATACGATATATCTCATGAATTTTCCAGTTTTCTTAAAACCAAAAAGACCATTACAAAAGCCCCGCCAATCGCACACATCCAAATATCAGATCGCTGCAGGCCTAGCAGGCTACCTATCCCCGCACCAATCGCAGCACCTAGGCCACTGAATGCCATACTTCTCATCATTCTACAAAAACTACAATCGGACCCTTCTCCAAAAAACTTTGGCATCTCGTTCCCTCCTTTTGTATTACCGTCTCACCTATGGCGTACTGTCAATCAACTTCTAAAAACACATAGGCCTGTGTTTTACTTTCACCTAAATGTGGGGATAGTCGCTGACTATCACTCCCTTTAAAACTCTGTGACCGTCTATTTGGCACATCATTCCCTAAACTAATAAAACAGTGCTATTAACAGCTTTTCTGTAATTTAACAGGCTGAATCACCACTAGCCCATTTTTAATAAGCTTAAAAATTCAGCCCGTGTTTCAGAATTTTTACGAAATTGCCCCAACATACTAGATGTAGTCATTTGTGAGTTTTGTTTCTCCACACCTCGCATCATCATGCACAAATGTTTTGCCTCCACAACCACTGCAACCCCTTTTGCACCCGTTACTTCGAGAATAGAATCTGCAATTTGTGTCGTCAATTGCTCTTGTATTTGTAATCGACGTGCATACATATCGACGATTCTAGCTACCTTTGATAAACCAAGTACTTTTCCATCTGGCAGATACGCCACATGGCACTTGCCAATAAAGGGTAGTAAATGGTGCTCACACATAGAATACAGTTCTATATTTTTAACAATCACCATATCATCAGCATCAGAGTCAAAAACGGCGCCATTCACAATATTCTCTAAACTTTGCTGATAGCCGCTTGTTAAGAAAGACATTGCTTTTGCCGCACGCTTTGGCGTATCAACCAAACCTTGGCGATTAACGTCTTCTCCAACCTGTGAAATTATTTGTTTATATAGTTTTTCCATCAATCTCAATCATCTTTAAAAGTATTTAAAGTATACCGTTTTCTTGTTTGCTTTAAATCAAATAGTTTTAGCGTATGGCGCCATAGCCTCTAGACCGGCTAATAATACCTCTGGCCCCGCATTTTTCTGTCGAGCATTCTCACTAAGGTACCTACGCCAATGTTTTCCACCAGGTTGACCTGCAAAAAGCCCCAATATATGCCGTGTTAAATTTTGTAACGGAACACCTAACTCTAATTGTTTTTCAATATATGGAAGGTAGGCTTCGAGCACTTTTTTTCTATCGGCCAAGGGCTGTTTGAACAGTTGGTGTTCAATTTCCGCCAAAAAAAAGGGATTATGATAAGCCTCACGACCAATCATCACACCGTCAAGGTGTTTCCAATGTTGTTGAATCTCACTGATTGCATTAATCCCACCATTAACAATAATTGATACCGATGGAAAAGCTCTTTTAATGTCGTACGCTCTATCGTAGTTTAACGGCGGAATGGTTCTGTTTTCTTTCGGGGACAGGCCGTTTAAGATGGCTTTACGGGCATGAATAATAACAGTTTCGCAACCCGCATCAGTAACTGCCTGAACAAAGCCTCTCAGGAATTCAAATGAATCTAACTCATCTATCCCAATTCGTGTTTTAACCGTGACTGGAATATCCACAGCTTGTCGCATTAATGATACGCATTGTGCAACACGTTGCGGCTCGGCCATTAAACATGCGCCTATACGTCCATTTTGAACACGATCACTTGGGCAGCCGACATTGATATTTACTTCTTGGTAACCCGCTTCCTGTGCATATCCGGCACATTGCGCCATGGCTTTAGGGTCACTACCACCTAATTGTAATGCTACTGGATGCTCATATTGATCAAATGCCAAAAAGCGCTGTTTATCGCCATGAAGTAATGCACCTGTCGTTACCATTTCTGTATAAAGCAGGGCATTAGGTGATAAAAGTCGATGGAAATATCGGCAGTGCCGGTCTGTCCAATCCATCATCGGTGCAATGGATAACAGTCTATTAATGCTTGGCATGAGAGTAATTGCTATTTCTGTTAGATGTTAGCCCAATTTGTTTACATTGCCCATCAGTATCAAAAATAATGCTGTTATAAACCTGTATTAATGTAAACAGCTAGATGGTTGGCCCTTTTAAAGCTTTCTAAGAAATCCAGTGTCAGTGATTGATAGATTGAATTAAAAGGCAGCGAAAAGAACCGTAAGATAACCCCACAAATTATTAAGGCTAATCACCCCAATATTTCTATTAAGGGTGATTTTTAACTTAATCAGTAACGTTATGGCTTTGGTTTAGATTACTCTCATCTAACCTTACTGTAGGCAGGTCAGTGTTCAGGGTATATTTTTGAGCGCAATCAATGCTGCGTTCATTTCTTTACCTAGATAATGACCGATATTAATTAACTATTGCCAGCAAAACACCTGCCGCGACCGCAGAACCAATAACACCCGCTACGTTAGGCCCCATCGCATGCATTAATAAGTAATTATGAGGGTTAGACTCTAGCCCTACTTTATTAACCACACGGGCCGCCATAGGAACTGCCGACACACCTGCAGCACCAATGAGTGGATTAACTTTGCCGCCCGTTACCTTGTGCATTAACTTACCCATTAAAATACCACCTGCAGTACCAATGGAAAATGCCGCCATTCCTAACACTAAGATACCAAGTGTTTCAGCAGTTAAAAACTTATCCGCTGATAGTTTCGAGCCAACAGCTAAGCCTAGGAAAATAGTCACAATATTAATAAGTTCATTTTGTGCTGTAGAACTTAAACGATCAACCACACCACTTTCTCGCATTAAATTACCGAAGGCTAACATTCCAACCAAAGGTGCTGACGCTGGCAAAAATAGAATAACCGCCGTTAATATAGTTAATGGGAAGATTATCTTCTCTTTCTTACTCACATGCCGCAAGTGCTTCATTTCAACTTTTCGCTCAGACTCTGAGGTTAATGCACGCATGATAGGTGGTTGAATTAGCGGCACTAAAGCCATATATGAATATGCAGCCACTGCAATAGCGCCTAATAAGTCAGGTGCTAATTTAGAGGCTAAGAAAATAGCTGTTGGGCCATCTGCGCCACCAATAATGGCAATCGCCGACGCATCAGACAAACTAAATTCCATACCCGGTATTAGGTTCATCGCCAAAGCGCCAAGAAGCGTTGCAAAGATACCAAATTGGGCTGCCGCACCGAGTACCAATAAACTTGGCATCGCTATAAGCGCTCCAAAATCTGTTAATGCACCAACCCCCATAAAAATAAGCAAAGGGAACAAGCCAGTATCAACGCCCATATGGTACAAAATACCTAGCATTCCATCTGGCCCACTAATGCCAGCAATTGGAATATTAGCTAAAATTCCACCAAAACCAATCGGCAGTAATAACAAGGGTTCAAAGTTTTTTGAAATGGCTAAATATATTAATAATAAGCCAATGGCTATCATTAATATATTGCCCCATTCAAAGTTTGCAATACCCGTCGACTGCCAAATTTGTAATACGCCACTATCCATATTATATAAACCTTAGCAAATAAGTACTAACGGCGCGCCAGCAGGAACTGACTCACCTTCTTTTACGAAAACATCTGAAATTTGACCTTCAATATGCGCCCTTACTTCAGTTTCCATCTTCATGGCTTCTAAAATAATCACTACATCACCTTCATACACATCATCTCCTGCCGCCATTGCTATGCGCACAATATTACCGGCCATTGGAGACAACAAGGGTTCATTTTGACAAACCGCGCCTGATGTTGTCTCTTGTGTTGGTTCAGCTGCTTTCGCAACCACTTTACTAGCAGCTGAAGAAGGTGTTAGATTTTCAATCGAGCCACTTGGACCCACTTCAACCTGATATGTTTTACCATTAACGGCCACATCATATACTTCACTACCGCCTTTTTCAGCTGTTGCTTGAGTAACAACGCCTGTTGGAACCGGCTCAAACGCATCAGGGTTATGTCTATTTTTAATAAAGTCCAAGCCTATCTGTGGAAATAACGCATATGTCAACACATCATCAATGACCTCATCGGCCAATGGCAAACTATCTTTTTCGGCTTTTTCTTTAAATTCTGATGAAATTTTCTCCAACTCATCATCAATCAAGTCAGCTGGACGACAAGCAATCGCTTCAGCGCCATCCAATACACGCTCTTGAAGCTCTTTATTCACTGCTGCAGGTGTTGCACCATATTCGCCTTTTAATACACCTGATGTTTCTTTGCTGATAGATTTATAACGCTCACCCATCAAAACGTTCATCACTGCCTGAGTACCTACAATTTGTGATGTTGGGGTTACTAAAGGAAGATAGCCAAGGTCCTTACGTACACGTGGAATTTCTGCTAACACCTCATCAATTTTGTCACCTGCATTTTGCAGCTTCAATTGACTTTCTAGGTTTGTCAACATGCCACCAGGGACCTGTGCAATAAGAATTCTTGAATCGACACCTTTCAGCGACCCTTCAAACTCCGCATACTTTGGCCGTACTGATCTAAAATAGGCCGCTACTTCTTCAACGCTCTCAATGTCTAGACCCGTCTCGCGATCAGTTCCTTCCAACATTGCAATAAAGGTTTCCGTTGGTGAATGACCGTATGTCATACTCATGGACGAAATAGCTGTGTCTAGCATATCAAGCCCTGCATCGACTGCTTTAAGACAGGTTGCTACACTCATCCCAGTTGTTGCATGGCTGTGTAAAGCAATTGGTAGATCACACTCGGCTTTTAAACGCTTCACCAATATCTCAGCATCATAAGGTTTCAAAAGTCCTGCCATATCTTTAATCGCGATCGAATGGCAGCCGGCATCTTCTAACCGCTTACCCATATCGACCCAATTTTCTAGCGTGTGTACTGGGCTTTCTGTATATGAGATTGTACCTTGCGCATGTTTGCCTACTTCGACAGTTGCTTTAATGGCCGTCTCTAAGTTACGCACATCGTTCATCGCATCAAAAATACGGAAAACATCCATACCATTGTCTGCAGCACGCTCTACGAACTTTCTAACAACATCATCAGCATAATGACGATAGCCTAATAGGTTCTGCCCACGTAATAGCATTTGTTGTTGTGTATTAGGCATCGCCGCTTTTAGTAATCGCAAACGCTCCCATGGGTCTTCACCTAAATAACGAATACAAGCATCAAATGTTGCTCCGCCCCAAGTTTCTAATGACCAATAGCCAATTTTGTCTAATTTTTCCGCAATCGGTAACATATCTTCAATACGTAACCTGGTTGCAAATAGGGATTGATGAGCATCGCGCAACACGACATCAGTAATTTTTAAAGGATTTTTCATGATTTTTAAGTTTATTTAGAGCGAAAACGTTGAACAGCAACCGTAATCGCTGTAACGATATCTTCACTAATATCTGTGGAAACAGACGATTTACTACTGTGCTCAACAACGGGTTCGTATCGTTGAATAACAGCAGAAATCCCTTTGATAGCAAAAACTAACATACCCAAGATGAAGAATACCATCCCCATTCCAAGTAACATTAGTTCCACACCTTGTTCTAATAAGTTTGTGATATTCATAAGCTGTATTATAAAGCACCCCTTGCTGAAAAACACAATAAATATACAAACGCTTTGTTAAAAAAGGTGTTTAAAAACTGCTCCTAATCCAGCTCAAACCCTTTTACCATACGGTCATCGGACTCATTTTGTTCCAGCCTGCCAGTTTCTCTTAATTCATGCTGTTTAGATTTTTCGATCAACTTTTCAACTACTTTTTTTCGACTATTCGTTTTTTTAAAGGCCTGTTGATGCTGGCCTAACTTTTCCTGTAATGACTGCACCGTTTTGCTATGTTCTTCAATGGCCTGATCAAGTTTTTGAACAAACTCCTGATACTCACGTAACCGTGACGCTGACATCCCCACTTGCCCCTTCGTTTTAAACTGAACGGTATAATCATTACGGTACTCTTTTAGTTTCTCTAGTTGCGCTAGAGATTCTTGCTGGGCTTGAAGCGATTGATTCATTTTCATCGCAGCGGCTGTTTCATTGTTTTCAGCAATTTGTTTAACCGGACCAAGCCTCTTTGACTTTTTCAACACTCCCCCCATTTATAATACCTTTGACATAGCTGCCGGCTTTCTATGTTGTAAAACACTTTCCAAACCTTCAATACTTTCATCAAAATTAACCGATTCGGTTATTCTCTGCTGAAGAAACTCTAACATTGATTCATGCATATCAATGGCCTCATCAACCGACGAATTACTACCGGGCTGATAGGCACCAACATTGATTAAATCTGCATTTTGTTGATAGGTCGAGTTTATTTTTCTAAATTCACGTGCCATCTCTTGATGGTCTTCTGGCACAATTTCTGTCATCAACCGGCTCACTGATGCCTCCATGTCTATCGCCGGAAAGTGCCCTGCTTCTGCTAAACGTCGTGACAAATGGATATGCCCATCTAAAATTGCTCGACTTGCATCTGCAATTGGATCATTTGTATCATCCCCTTCAGTCAATACTGTGTAAAAGGCTGTAATAGAGCCATTACCCTTGTCTGAATTACCTGCGCGCTCAACTAGACTGGGCAACTTACTAAACACAGAGGGCGGATAACCCTTTGTTGCAGGTGGCTCATTGATCGCTAAGGCAATTTCTCTTTGAGCTTGTGCATAACGCGTTAGCGAATCCATCAACAACAATACATTCTTTCCTTGATCACGAAAGTATTCAGCAATACTGGTCGCCAACATAGCACCATGCATCCGCATCAATGGCGGGTCATCCGCTGGTGACGCCACCACCACTGCTCGCGCCATTCCTTCGGCTCCCAAAGTTTTTCTAACAAACTCGTTCACCTCTCTACCACGCTCACCAATAAGGCCCACCACGACCACATCCGCTTTCGTATATTTCGTCATCATGCCAAGCAATACACTTTTACCTACGCCACTGCCAGCAAACAAGCCTATTCGCTGGCCCTGCCCAACCGTTAATAATGAATTAATAGTCCCAATACCAACATCCAAAGGCTCCGTTATAGCCCGTCTCCCCAAGGGATTCATGGCACGGCCGTGTAAAGGCATTGTGTCAGTCGTATGCACAGGGCCTTTGCCATCAATTGGTTTACCGCCGCCATCCACAACTCGACCTAATAAACCAGGTCCGACATGCGCCATACTACTCAAGCCCATAGGAATAACTCGACAGTCTTGCTCAAGACCTCTAATATCGCCCGTTGGCATTAAATATAAACGTTCGCCCGAAAAACCAACGACTTCCGCCTCGGTTTGATGGCCATCCGCCGTTTCTATCATACAGCGCCCTCCAATTGTCGAGCGACAACCAACCGCTTCCAATGTCAAACCGACCATTCGTGTTAATCGTCCCTCTACCAACATTGGCTGAGGCTCTTCAATTCGTTCTTGATATTCTTTAAGGCGCTTAAGCCATTTATCTGTACGTTGCGTTACAAATGATAAATCGTTCACGACACCGCTCTTTCATCACCCAAGGCTTTAGCAATGATGGCTAACAGGCGGTTTTCAATGGTTGCGTCAATTGTTGATGCGTCGGTAGCAACACGACAACCACCTCTGGTAATAACTGGGTCTTCAACAATTTTCCAACGGGCCTCATCATCAATTGAAAGCGCTGACTTTATTAACGCCGCATCATCAGGGTGTAAAAATAATTGAATATTTTGTGAACTTGAAGGTAATGCGCTTAGTGCTTCTTTTACAACACCAACGACCTGCCCCGCATCGGCTTTTAATTCTCGTCGAATCAGCTGTTTTGAGATCTGAATCGCAAGCGAGGCAATTTCATTCTCTACACGCTCGTCAAATTCTTCATACGGGCTCACTAACGACTGAATAACAGACTCCAAGGATTTAACCTGTTGTGAAATTTGTGCTTCAGCCGCCCTTAACCCTTTTGCAAGCCCTTCTTCATAGCCTTTTTTAGAGGCTTCTTGCATTGCTTGTTCTTGCAGTTTTTCAAGATCACCAGCCGTCGGGGCTTTAACATGAGCTATATCCACATCAACAGAGTCACCCTCGACAAATGATGGAAAACGCCAAGAAGAAACAACCTCTTTTTTTGTTGATGAATTAGACAAACTCCTCGCCTCCAGAGCCACCTAACGCAATTTCACCTGAGTCTGCCAAACGTCTTGCAATCACTAACACTTCTTTTTGCGCCGCCTCTACATCACTCACCTTAGCAGGTGCAGCGGCTTCCATATCATCACGCAGCATTTCGGCGGCACGTTTAGACATATTTGCAAATATTTTTTCTTTCAACGCTTCTTCTGCTGCACGTAATGCCAGCGTTAATACATCAGTAGACACCTCTTTGAGTAAGCTTTGAATGCCACGATCGTCAACATCAATCAAATTATCAAAGACAAACATCTTATCTTGAATTAATTGTCCAATTTCATCATCTGATTCGACTACCGCATCAATAAGTTCGGCACTCATCGAACCTTCTAAGAAATTTAAAATATTGGCTGCCGTTTGAATACCACCCATTTGGGCAGTTTGAGCACCAGAGTTTCCAGCTAACTGATTTTCCATAATCGCATCGAGCTCTTGTAATGCATCTGGTTGTACACCATCCAGTACGGCAATACGCATGAGCACATCAGACCTCTGCGAGGCTGGCAGATAACCCAATGTTTCAGCGGCTTGATCACTGTCTAAATACGATAAGACGATGGCCATGATTTGTGGATGCTCTAAACGAATAAAGTCTGCAATCGACCGTGGATCCATCCATTTAAGTTGCTCTAACCCCTTAGAGTTTCTGCCCAACAAAATCCGGTCAATGACGCCACCCGCCTTATCCACTCCTAGCGCATTGGTCAGCACATTTTTAATGTATTTGTCCGAATCTATGCCTAACGCCGTTTGCCCGCCAATGGTGGTAATAAAGTGCCCTACAACTGAATCCAGCATTTCCGTCGTCACATTTTCAAGTGAGGCCATGGCTGTACCAACTTGTTGTACTTCTTTAGGCCCCATGTGTTTCATAACACCTGCCGCATAGTCTTCACCTAAAGACAACAATAGTACTGCAGCCTTCGCTGTTCCACTTAATTCATGTGCACTTATTTGTTCTTCAGCCATTATTCTTTTATCCATGTTTTCATGACTTGGGCAACCCGCTTAGGATCTTCACCCGCTATCTTTTGGGCCATCTCTAAACGCTGTTCGTAACTTTTAGGTGCTTCTAACATCATCAGTTCCTCATCTGACTCAAGCTCCAAAGACCTTTCCCCCGCTGACTGAGAAGCTCTTGCCTCTGTCGCCATAGCGCCACTAGGGGTCATCTGCGTGCCTTGACCGCTTGCTGGTAAACCCGCTGCAGTTGGTTTTTCTAATAACGTTTTAATAGTGGGCCTTAATACAAAAAATATCAAGATTAGCGCAAAAACCCCGCCGACAACCTGTTTAGCAGCATCTAGCACCCAGGCTTGTTCCCACAAGGGCACTTCAGGCAAGGCAACAGGAACATCTGGCTGCCTAAATGCCAAATTAGTAATGGTTACGCTATCTCCTCGCAATGCATTAAAACCAACAGCCTCTTTCACGAGCACAGTGAATTTAGCGACATCCTCATCGCTATAGGGTTCTGAAGCACTCGCTCCACCCTCAGCGGTGACCGCTCCTTGTTTATTATCTATTACAACGGCCACAGTTATTCGTTTTACACGGCCGCTAGACAATTTAGTGTGGCTGATTTTCTTATCCAATTCGTAGTTCTTAATGGACCGTTTATTAACATTCGTGGTCGCCGATGCAGTGCTTCCCAATTCACCTTCAGCAACTTCTGGTGCGACCCCAGCTGCAGGCGGTTGATTAGAGAGCGCACCCGGAACACCTTGCACACCTGCTAAATTGCTCTGCTCTTCGGTCACCTGCTCACTTCTTAAAGCGGCCAAGTCGGGGTTATATTGCTCTTGTGTCTGCTCTGTCGTCGTAAAATCAACATCCGCTGAGACCGATGCACGAATAGCACCTGCGC
The DNA here is from genome assembly GCF_000442595.1 of Cycloclasticus zancles 78-ME. Taxonomy (NCBI): domain Bacteria; kingdom Pseudomonadati; phylum Pseudomonadota; class Gammaproteobacteria; order Thiotrichales; family Piscirickettsiaceae; genus Cycloclasticus; species Cycloclasticus zancles. The sequence continues at coordinate 1,889,207 of NC_021917.1, forward strand.
CAACAATCGGCAATAAAATACTTTCAACCCGGTTGATTAAATGCTCTTCAACACCTTGCTTAAACTCAAATTGGTTGCTTGTCAGAGACATAACATCATTTGATGTTTTAGCACTTAATAGAGCACCTTTTTGGTCAACAACGGTTACTTGCGATACATCAAGCTGTGGCACCGCTGATGACACCAAGTGCAAAATAGCGGCAACTTCAGGTTTATTCAGCTCTCGCCCTTGATGCATATCAACAACCACCGAAGCACTGGGTTTTTTACGATGCCGTAAAAACACGGACTGCTTTGGAATGGCTAATAAAACACGCGCAGAACGTACACTTTGTATAGTTACAATGGAGCGGGCTATTTCACCTTCTAATGCACGTTGAATACGCGCTTTTTCGATAGCTTGACTACCGCCAAAACCGGTTTCTTTTTCTAATAATTCAAACCCTTGTCCACCACCACGTGGCAGACCTAAACCGGCTAATTTTAAACGCAACTCATCAACTTGTGACGAAGGAACCAATATAGCGCCTGAACCCGCTTCTAACTTATACTCAACCCCTGATTGCTGCAAACCAGACATTACTTCGCTTAATTCCCTATCACCCAAACTACTATATAACAGGCTGTAGTTTGGCGTTTGTGACCACAACACCACCGCAACACCTAAGGCGACACTGATGGCCAGCGCGAGCATCACGCCCAGCTGACGCACCATCATATTGTTTGGTGATAATTGAATAGTTGCTTGTTCGGCGGAAGTTGCCATATTAGTAAACCTGCTTTAAGTAATTTTTATGAGCATTAGCAAACACGCTTACATGCTCATCCGCATAACATCTTTATAGGCATCTACTAACTTATTTCTAGTTTGCAGAACCGTCTGAAATGATAAGTTTGCTTTTTGCAAAGACACCATTACTTCAGCCAAACTGGCATCCGTTTCACCTTTCGTAAAAGCTTCTGATAGCGTACTGGCTTCTTGTTGTGTTTTATTCACCGCTTCAATTGACTGACTCAGCATTGTTGAGAAGTCTGACGAATTTGTTGGTTTTGCTTCTGCAACTGTATTTGAAGCTTGCGCCGACATCGCCCGCATTTGGGCCAATACATTATTTATTTCCATGTTACTCATAGTCTTTTTCCTTACCGTGTTTCTGAACAATTAATACCATCATGCAGGGATTTCAACGCCCGCCTCACGCATCCGTGCAATTTTGTAGCGCAGTGTTCTTGCACTGATACCAAGCCGTTCGGCAGTATTTTTACGACTGCCATTAGCACTAACTAGCGTATCGAGAATAAGCTTATCTTCAACCGCTCTAACACCTGCACTCAACTCATTTTCTGCCGTCTCAGGCCTCTCAAGCGGCTCTGTGCTTATTGCTGATGGTGTCGATTCAAAAATCAAATCGTTCTCAGTAATCATTGAGCCATTTGCCATAATTAAAGCCCGCTGAATGACATTTTCCAACTCACGAACATTCCCTTTCCAATCATGCTTTTCAAGCAGTTTAATGGCGTTAGCTGATAGTGTTGGTGGCGATTGGTCGCCGTTATAATGTCGCGCGATCATCGTTTTCGACAAAGCCAGAACATCTGCTTTTCGCTCTCTTAGTGGTGGTATATTGATGGGGAACACATTGATCCTATACAACAGATCCTCTCTAAACTTACCCTCGTTCACCAGGGTTCTTAGGTCTTTATTGGTGGTCGCCAATACACGCACGTCAAGCGCTATGGTTTTTTTGCCGCCCAAGCGCTCCACTTCTTTTTCTTGTAAAACACGCAACAATTTAGCCTGTAATAAAATATTCATTTCAGAGATTTCATCCAGCAAAATAGTCCCGCCTTGTGCCTGCTCGAATTTTCCTGCTGACGACTGATATGCACCTGTAAACGCCCCTTTTTCATAGCCAAACAACATCGCTTCAAGCATGTTTTCAGGAATCGCCGCACAATTTATCGCCACAAATTCTTTTTTACTTCTAGGCGAGTTTTTGTGAATAAATCGCGATAACACTTCTTTACCCGTGCCACTTTCGCCCTGTATCAATACCGTCGCTTCACTTTTAGCGACACGCCCTGCTAACGCCACAATGTCTTTCATACAGCTGTCATTACTGGGTAGTTCACCAAACGCGGTTTCTCTTGGCGAGATCGTTTGCTCCACATGAACAATGAGTTGGTCCACCTCAAAGGGTTTTGTTAAATAGTCTGATGCACCTGCTTGTATCGCCTTGACGGCCTGCTCCACTGTGGCATGCGCAGTCATTAATAAAACCGGTAAGTTTGGAAACCGCACTTTGAGCATTTCAAGTAGTTCTTGACCACCCATTCCGTCCATTTGAACATCACTGATCACTAAACGAGCCTGATACTTCTCCAGCACTTTAAGTGCTTCAAGGCCGTTAGCAGCGCACTTTGTTTGATAACCGTAAGCCGTTAACGCATCTTGAATAGCTTCTTGCAATGGTTCATCATCTTCAACAATTAACACATCTATTTGTTTTATCACCTTACATACTCCCTTGTAGTTGCTTCATGGACGATGACATTACCACCGGTAATTGAACGTCCATCGTGGTCCCAACCCCTACCTTTGAGACCCATTTAATGTCACCCGCGTGGGCGTTAACCACATTACTGACCACAGCCAAACCTAACCCTGTTCCATTGGCTTTATTGGTATAGAAGGGCTCGAATATTCGTTGTTGCTGCTTTTTGCTCAAGCCATGCCCTTGGTCTGCCACGGTGATTCTTAGGTTAGCGTCACCGTTCAAGCTTATTGAACATGTCACAGATTCACCCGACTTAGTCGCATCTAAGGCGTTATCTAGCAAATTACCAATCGCGCCGAGCAAAGCATTTTTACTGATATAAAGCTGTATAGACTCTTCTGCATCACGACCCTCAAAAGCAACTGGTTTATCCTGATACAAATCGCTTAAGCCCTTAATAAACGTTGTTAATTTAACGGGCTGCTTCACAAACTCACCATGATGCGAATAATTCAGCATATCTGTTACTTGTGTGTTCAATAGCCTTAATCTATCAAGTAGTTTTGCGGCAAAAATTTGCTGCGCCTCATGACTTAATACACCTGTATTCAGTTGCGAGGCATACAATAATGCAGACGCTAAAGGCGTTCTGATTTGATGAGCCAAGCCTGCGGAAAACTCACCCATTTCAGCCAGTTTCTTTTTATGCTCAAGCTGTTGATGTAACTCTCGTTGCTGAGTGATATCGGTTAGTAAAACGACACTACCAGATTGCCCACCTAAGCTTGTGGTGGATAAGGCGACTATTTGCCCCGTCTTTAGACTAAATTGATCTGCAAGCTGCTCATCGGGAATCAAATAATTTGTCTGTACATTATCCCACGGTAACCCTAGTACATCTCCATCCACCCAGGATCTAGCGCAAGCATTTAGCTTGACAACTTTCTGCTGAACATCAAGAACAATAACTGCACCAGGAATAGCCTCAATCAACCCTTCCAATTGAGTCGCTAAGGCCTCTTTGTCTGATAAGTGCTGTATTTTTTCTGAGTTAGATTGAGCTAGCGCATCACTTAAAACAACCACCTGTTGTTCGAGTTGCTGGTATGACTCCGTTAGGTGTTGCGACACTTGATTAAACGTATGAAAAGCATCTTCAAGTGGTTGGCTCTGATGAACCTTATCTGATGTAGCAAGTAAACTCATTTTCTGCCATTGTAATTGTGGTACTCACAAACAATGCCAAAAACGTGCCATATTATTTAATACTTAATAAACAATATGTTATGAAGTATTGATTTAACGAATGTCAAATATTGGTCACTTAATCCGCGCGGTTAATCTCATGTTTCCGCATCTTCTCAACTAGAGTCGTTCGACGCATACTTAACTTCTTAGCGGCATGCGCCACCACACCATCCGAATCATTTAACGCCTGTTGAATTAATGAATACTCAAGGTTATTCAAATGCTCTTTAAGATCCATCCCTTGCTCAGGCAAGATACCTACCGCATGATGGCCATTAGTCACCGAATGATGATTTAATAAACTTGTCTCGTCGAATATTGGCGACTCAAGCAGCAACTCCTCTTGTGTAACCACCGGTGCACTATCGTACTGCTGAAACTTATCAGGCAAGTCCTTAACATCTACAACCCCGTAAGCATGAATAATGGCAAGTCGCTCTACCATATTTGCCAACTCTCTAACATTACCAGGCCAGTCGTACTGACATAGCGCCATCAATGCACCCGAGGTAAAGCGCACAGAGCCTTTATTATCATTTTCAATACGCTGCACTAATTCACTCACCAGCATAGGAATATCTTCAGCGCGATTTCTTAATGGCGCAATACTAATAGGAAATACATCTAATCTATAAAATAAATCTTCCCTAAAGCTGCCCTTTTCAATCTCCTGCTTTAAATCTCGATGTGTCGCAGCTAGCACCCTAACATTACACTCAATAGACTTAGTACCCCCCACCCGCTCAAATACTTTTTCCTGTAACACTCGTAGTAACTTTACCTGCATTTGCATCGGCATATCACCAATTTCATCAAGAAATAGAGTCCCACCTTCTGCCAACTCAAAACGTCCCTGCCTTGCTGTTAATGCACCAGTAAAGGCTCCCTTTTCATGACCAAACAACTCACTTTCAATCAGCTCTGCTGGTATTGCTCCACAGTTGATAGGCACAAAAGACTTTTGACGGCGTGTCGAATGGTAATGAATATTTCTCGCAATAACTTCTTTTCCTGTACCCGACTCACCAAGAATTAACACCGTTGCATCCGAAACGCATACCTGTTGAATTAGCTGCCTAACACGTTTAACCTCCTGACTATTACCTACCAAACTTCTAAATAGTTGAGTTGCTCGCTCTGAAGTCTCTTGTGTCAGTGAATGCCCTACAGACTGTAACTGACGAATACTGTTAATAAAGTGCTGATAGGTCGTTGGCCACTCTAAGGGGACGAGGTAGCTCGCTATGGTTTTAGACAATTTAGGCGCGCACCCTTTGTTATGTAAATACAAAAATGGTTGCTGGTGCTTAGGCTCTGAATAAAAAGAATGGATTTCATCGTCCTTAAAGCTCACATCATCACAAAGAATAACCAGTGGTGACTCATCATCGTTGACTTCACTTTGTAACTTATCCAAGGTTAATAATTTAACCTTATAGTCTAAAAAATTTAATACTGTTATTACTTCTGAGCAGCGATCTTTATCATCACCTATCAAAAAAACTTTTTGTAATGCCATAAAGCAATAAACCCATGTCATGAAATATAAATTTCAATTAGTATGTCAAAAAACCGACACCTCGTGCAATTTTTTGTGCGTTAACGTGCTGTTTTAGACTTCCGCTGTGTTTTAACTTGACAGCTATACAAACAAGTCTTAGAAAGTACATTATATTAATTTGAGCCACACGCCGTGACAGACCTTTCACTGGGATTTCTTTTTTCCACGTTATTCATCCTTATTTTATTATCCGCTTTTTTTTCCGGCTCTGAGACTGCCTTGATGCGCTTGAATAAGTATCGGCTTATACATCTTGTCAAAAGCGGCCATTTAGGCGCCAAGATGGCCCATACCCTGTTAAAAAAGCCAGATCGATTAATCGGCCTTATTTTATTAGGCAATAATTTTATTAACATTTTCGCCTCATCGATTGCAACCATCCTAGCCTTACGCCTATATGGCGAATCAGGTATCGCTATTGCCGCGGGGTTACTGACTTTCATTATTTTAATTTTTTCTGAAGTCGCACCAAAAACTTGGGCAGCTAGCCATCCTGAACGTTTAGCTTTTTTTGCATCCATTATATACACACCTTTATTAAAGCTCCTTTACCCACTCGTTTGGGTCATCAACACCTTATCTAACTTATTACTAAGAATGGTGGGCATCCATGTTCAACATGATACAGACACACATTTGCACCATGATGAATTACGTACTGTTGTGACCGAGGCTGGAAACCTAATTCCCGATGAGCATAAAGGCATGCTACTGGGTATTCTTGATCTTCAACAGGCCACCGTTGAAGATATTATGACCCCTATTAACGATATTCACGGTGTTGATCTTGATGACGACATCGATGATATAAAAAAACAATTATTGAATGCGTCCTATTCTAACTTGCCGGTTTTTTCAACTAATATGGATTCTATTCAAGGCTTTTTAAGAACGAAAGATATCTTGCAGTTAGCTAACAGTGGTGACTTTAGTCATCAACAATTATTAGACATTAAGCAACCACCTTACTTTATTCCAAATAACACAAGCCTGTATAAACAACTGATTAACTTTCAACAGAACAAACAGCGCTTTGCTTTTGTTGTAAATGAATATGGCTCCATTTTGGGCTTAATAACTTTACAAGACCTGTTAGAAGAAGTGATCGGTGAATTCACCACCGACTTTTCAGATAGCTCTCCTGACATTCAGAAAAAAGCAGATGGCAGCATACTCGTTAGCGGCAACATTACCATTAGAGAACTTAATCGTTCTATGGGCTGGAAATTGCCAACCAACGGCCCTAAAACATTAAACGGGCTAATTATTGAATACCTTGAATCTATTCCAGAACAAGGAACCAGTTTAAAACTATATAAACACTCTGTTGAAATCGTATTAACTGAAGACAATGCTGTAAAGCTGGCAAAATTTCAATCATCATAATCGTTATGAAAAATAACGATTATGGTGCCTCTAATTTAATATAAAAAAATAATGGAATATGACTTATGGCTAAACTGACTCTTTTTTTTAACAGCAAGCCCATTGAGGTATTCCAACTCGAACAAAACACCTCAACCATCGGCAGGGACCCTGACAATACATTTATTATCGACAGCCTTGCTATCGCACCAACACACTTAAAAGTGACTCGGGTTGCTAACGAATACTTTATTGAAAGCGTATCTGAACAGTTCCCCACTTTTATTAATGGGCAGCCAATTCAAAAAGAGGCCATTAAGAAAGGCGACAAAATTAACATCGGAAAACACAGTCTTCTTTATTCTTTTTCTACCATCGATGATATCGACACCTCAGACACATCAACTGCGCAACCATCGTTACGCCCAGTAGGCAAAGCAAACCTTCAAGCTCTAAATGGTGCCAACATCGGCCTAGTTAGCGCGTTAAATAAGGCTGTTAATGAAGTCAATATTACTAACACCACACCCGCAATGATTGCTAAGAGAGCCGACGGGTATTATATTTCAAGGTTAATGGACGATATTAGCATTTCCATCGACGGCAACACGATATCCAGCGAGACCAAATTGGCTAATAACAATGTCTTAAACATTGCAGACAATAAATATCTCTTTTTTACTGAATAACCCTTAAATATAAGCAACAGAGTGGAAGGGCAGCTTCTACTTTAGTCATTACTCTTCAAAAAATGCTTCTAAAAAAACTGCAATGCATCCCTTAACACGCTCACCGGGTGTATTTTTAGACCATCGACACCTTCCTTAGGAATATTTCCTTTAGGCGCTAGTGCAAACTTAAAACCGTGTTTCGCGGCTTCCTTTAGACGCTCCTCACCATTAGGCACAGGGCGAACTTCCCCTGATAGGCCTAACTCACCAAACACCACCCAGTCTTTAGAGATATTTTTAGATTTAAAGCTAGATAATAACGCTGCAACGACTGCCAAATCACCACCTGTTTCCATAACACGTAGGCCACCAACGATATTTACAAATACATCTTGGTCAAGTAATGAGCATTGCCCATGCCTATGTAGAATAGCCAACAGCATCGCCAAACGGTTTTGGTCCATCCCGACAGTAACCCGTTTAGGGTTTCCTTGCCTACTTTCATCGACCAATGCTTGCACCTCAACCAGAAGTGGACGAGTCCCTTCGCGAGTCACCATTACAACACTACCAGGCACTTCTTGTTCGTGACGCGAAAGAAAAATAGCAGAGGGATTTGTCACTTCGCGAAGCCCTTTTTCTGTCATCGCAAAAACGCCCAACTCATTAACCGCACCAAAGCGGTTTTTAATCGCCCTTATCACGCGGAAACGGCTTCCCGAATCACCCTCAAAATATAAAACAGAATCCACCATATGTTCTAAAACACGTGGACCAGCAATCGCCCCTTCTTTGGTGACATGGCCCACTAAAAATATGGTGGTATTTGTGCGTTTAGCAAATCGTACCAGCCGTGCAGCACATTCACGTACCTGCCCAACCGAGCCGGGCGCAGAATGTAACTCATCACTAAAAACCGTTTGAATAGAGTCTACAACCAAAACATCTGCTGACATTTTTTCTGCTGTCGCCAATATGGTTTCGAGTGCAATTTCACATAAAATATTAACTTTATCGACTGATAAATGAAGTCGCGTCGCACGCATACTTACTTGTTGAGCAGACTCTTCACCCGTTACATAGAGCGTTTTAGTACGTTGACTCATACTCGCCAATGATTGCAGCAATAAGGTTGATTTACCAATCCCAGGATCACCACCAATAAGAATTGCTGAGCCGGGAACAATACCTCCACCGAGTACTCGATCCAACTCATCCATGCCACTTTGAGTACGCTCTAAACGCTGCGCTGTTACAGAAGATAAGATTTGCACTTCAGCCGAGCTGGCTTGGTCAGCATAACCACTAAAACGGTTTACTTTAGAGGAACCGCTCAGCGTTGATTCTTGCAGAGTATTCCAGCCACCACAATCTTGGCATTGTCCAGCCCATTTAGTTGCACTCGCCCCACATTCTTGACAGCTATAAACAGTTTTAGGTTTACTCGACATTTAATGTTTCCCGTATAGATCGACTGACACGATGAGTAACCCCACACAATAACTCATAGGAAATCGTACCACTTTTTTCAGCCACTTCCTCAATGGGCAAACCACGTCCCCATAAAACAACTTCATCACCCACGCGAACATTATTGCATTGACTGATATCCACCGTAATCGAGTCCATTGAAACACAGCCTACTAATGGGGCTACTTGGCCCGCTACCAAAACGGGTGTTCCTGTCACAGCATGGCGCGGGTAACCATCGCCGTAACCAATCGCAACAATTGCTATTAGGCTGGTTCTATTAGCTTGCCAAGTTGAACCATAACCGACGCAGCCCGATTTTCTAACCGTTCTTATTGATAGAACCCTGCTTTTTAGTGTCATCACAGGAAGCAAATTATCATCACTTGCTGTTGAGTCACAAAACGGGCTGGCACCATATAGCATTATGCCAGGACGCACCCAGTGTCTTTGTGCATGCTTCCAACCTAACAACCCAGCTGAATTAGCAATACTTTGTTCACCGTTCAAACCGAGCGTAGCCTCATCAAACACACTAATTTGAGAGGTGGTAGACGATGAATTCATATCGTCCGCACAGGCCAAGTGAGTCATTAACTTAACCGGCAAACGCAGCTTTCCAGATAGTTGCAAAGCGTCGTAAAGCCTCGGCACTGCGGACGCATCAACTCCTAGACGGTTCATCCCCGTATTTATTTTTAACCAAGCAGATATCGGTGTTGAAACATCAGCTGAATGGAGTAGCTCTACTTGGTACTCACTATGAATAACTGCATCTAGGTCATAGGCACAAAACTGCTCAAGGTCTGCTTGAGAAGAAAACCCAGTTAACACAAGAATTATTTTATCGATGCCTGCTTGTCTAAGTTTTATTGCTTCTTCTAGCCGTGCTACAGCAAAACCATCAACCGATGACAACGCCTGAGCAACCGCTAACATGCCATGCCCATAAGCATCTGCTTTTATTACCGCCATAAGTTTTGAGTTAGGAGCTGCTCTACGAGCAACATCAGCATTATGTGTTAATGCCGATAAATCAATAACCGCTTCGGGGTGAAAAGACATAATTATTCTAACGTCATAATGCGTTGATGGGCCACTAATTAACCATCACATCAATATTCATCATCAATGTAACTGTCATTGGCATAGTTCTCAAACCGCGTATATTGCCCTAAAAACGTCAACCGACAGGTGCCAATCGGCCCATTACGCTGTTTACCAATAATAATTTCTGCCACACCTTTTGCGTCAGAGTCTTCGTTATACACTTCATCCCTATAAATAAAAATAATAACATCGGCATCCTGCTCAATACTTCCCGACTCCCTCAAGTCAGACATCACTGGTCGTTTATTCGGCCGTTGCTCCAAATTACGATTCAACTGAGATAAAGCAATAACTGGCACATTTAACTCTTTGGCTAAGGCTTTCAATGAACGCGAAATATCTGAAATCTCTGCTACACGGCTTTCACTTTTCGATGGTGATTGCATCAATTGTAAGTAATCGAGAACAATCAAACCTAGCTGACCATGTTCTTTCATCAGTCGCCTTGCTCGGGCACGAACCTCAATTGGGCTCAGTGCTCCTGTGTCATCAATGAATATTTTAGCTTCTGCCAACAGATTAATTGAAGATTGCATTCGTGGCCACTCATCATCATCAAGCTGTCCGGTTCTAACTTTATGCTGATCAATACGGCCTAAAGAAGACATCATTCTCATCGCTAATGAATCACCCGGCATCTCCATACTAAATACGGCGATAGGCAAGCCACTTTGAATGCCTATGTTTTCTGCCAAGTTCATTGCAAAACTGGTTTTGCCCATTGAAGGTCGGCCAGCGACAATAATTAAATCAGCCGGTTGAAGACCGGATGTCATTTCATCTAAATCAGAAAACCCGGTACTCGCACCGGTAATAGCATTTTGGTTTTCATGTAATTCGGTAATCTTATCAACGGCTACGCCCAATAAGTTTTTAATCGATTCAAAACCCTTTTGCCCTTTTGCACCCTGTTCGGCAATTTTGAAAACTTTACTTTCAGCTTCGTCCAACAATTCATTTATGTCTCGGCCTTCAGTATCAAACCCAGAATCTGATATTTCATTACCAATATGAATAAGCTGACGCCGAACAGATCGTTGCCGAACAATAGCTGCATAGCTAACAATGTTTGCTGCACTAGGCGTATCTTTTGCGAGCGCCCCTAAATACGCTAAACCACCGACACTTTCTAATTCCCCAGCTTGCCCGAGCACTTCGGAAATAGTAACAACATCGAAAGGCTCGTCTTTTTTTGCTAAGTCTGCAATCGATTCAAAAATTAACCGGTGTTCTTTACGGTAAAAGTCCTCTGGTGAAACCTTATCAGCCACTGTATCCCAGCACTGATTATCTAACATTAAACCGCCTAAAACTGATTGTTCGGCTTGTAATGAGTGAGGTGGAACACGAAGAAACTCTGTCTCATCGGGCATTTCATAGTCAAATAATGGTTCTTCAGACATGAGCAGTTTTTGAAGATAAATTGAAAGTTTTTACGATTGTACAGGAAGGTGAAATCTTCTTTGCAAAAAAAAGCCGGTGCCAAATGACACCGGCTTTTTTTAAATGTGGTGTCCTAAGCTTCAGCTACAACCGCCAATTTTAGTGATGCAACAACATCAGTATGTAAGTGGATAGCCACTTCAAATTCACCTGTCTGTCTAATTGAACCTTCAGGTAATTTAATTTCTTGCTTATCAACTTCTACACCTGCATCCGCACATGCTTTAATAATATCCGGTAAGCCGACCGATCCAAATAACTTACCTTCTTCACCCGCCTGGTGAGTAATAGTTAAGTTTAACACTTCAATGGCTTCTGCTCTTGCTTGAGCTTTTGTTAGACGCTCAGCTTCTGCTTTTTCAAGGTCTGCTCTACGTGCTTCAAATTCTTTAATCCTGGCTGGCGTCGCAAGAACTGCTTTACCACCGGGGATTAAAAAATTACGTCCAAAACCGGGCCTTACTGTTACTTTGTCACCCAAGTTACCTAAATTTGCTACCTTTTCAAGAAGAATAATGTTCATCTTTACTAAATCCTATTTATTTTAAAATTTAACTCAGCGTGCGATTCAAACAAACCGCTGACGCCAATCCATCCAAACATCTGATAAGCCAATCAACACCAAAGGCAAGATCAAATGTGGCACAAAAAATATCGCCATGTAAAAAACAAAGAGCAAATAACGGCTACCACCTCTACCCTTGATTACTACATGTACCACTGACACACCAACTATAAAAAACAATAAAAGAACTTGTATATCCAAGTTCAATATATATTCGGCAAACTGTCCGTCTAATAACACGCCTAACACAACCAGTATTGCGAATACTAACCCATCACGTGGTAATAAACGAAGGTGGCTAAACTCTTTGTCGAAACCACCTTCATTAAATAACAAGCCTTGCCACCATCTGCCTAACAGCAAACTCATCAGTAAACTAATAAGCGTACCGGCCACTACAACACCAGTAATGTACTGAGACCAGAACAGCAAACCTTCTTCAAGTTCTGCCTCGGTTACCGGCAACTCTTGTTGTTCTGCAAGGGCTTTAACAACCTCTTGAATGCCTGTTGCCCATAGCTGTGCAGGGTTATCTATTGTTAAATAAAGCCCCGTTACCGCTAACATCCCAAGTATGACTAAAAACTCAAGTGCTTTGTTTAGCTCCCCTGTCTCTCGTAATACCAGCGATATCAAAAAAGCAGGTAACCACATAATAAACAAATATGTAAAAGAAACTAACGATGTTCCTAATACTATATAGCCTATTAACGCAGTCGCGACGGTTGAGCCAATTACAACCCTAAGCCCATCAGCAGACCCATTTCTTAATGTTACCAAGCAAACACAGGCAACGCTAATGATTAATAATGGCGGCATTAACAATGACAAAATTGCCATCGTTGCTGAAACAATGGTGGCCTGCCGACCACCTTGCATAATAAATGTTGCTACTGCTTTCATCATACAAGGCTTAGCCCGCGATTACTCGCGACATAAATCTACCGTTCGTGCGCGTCGCAATATGGAATCAACGATAAGAAACGAGCTCGCTTAATTGCAGCCGTTAACTGACGTTGGTACTTTGCTTTAACACCCGTCACACGTGCAGGAATAATTTTCCCAGTTTCGGTCATATATTCTTTTAATGTATCTAAATCTTTGTAATCAATTTCTTTTACATTTTCTGCAGTGAATTTGCAGTAACGTGGGCGTCTAAAACCTTTATCAAATGCCATGTCTATTCCTTAAATTATACGTTGTACAGTGTCTATGCGTCTGTTGCTTTTTCAGCAGCAGGCTCAGACGTTTCTGTTGTTTCGGCTGATGATTCAGCTTTCTTTTCAACTGGCTTTACATAGGGTTTAGCCGCTTCTTTTTCGTTTGACTTGGCAAGTGGTGTGGTACCTGTCGTTGCTTCATCACGACGCATGATCATATTTCTAATCACAGCATCATTAAACTTGAAGGCTTTTTCTAATTCTTCTAGAGCCGCTTGATCACACTCGATGTTCATCAATGTGTAATGTGCTTTATGGATTTTGTTAATGGGGTATGCAAGCTGTCTTCTGCCCCAATCTTCTACTCGATGAATGTTTCCGCCACGCTCTGTTATTGATGCGCTATAACGCTCAACCATTGCAGGAACTTGCGCACTTTGATCCGGGTGAACCAAAAATACAACTTCGTAATGTCTCATTTTATTTCCTTTAGGATTATCAGCCTTCCTGACACACTCAGGTAAGGCAAGGATTGTAGTCTGATCATACAAGCTACAATTTCGAACGCGCGATTTTACAGGTATCAGTACTGCAAATCAAGTTAGCTCTAATAGTTAAACTGTTAACCATAGAAACGGCTCAGTTTTTAAACAAGCCCTTTACTGCTTAAACGCCTTAAGCAAACTTTGTCGGCTCATCAACGACCCAAAAACCAACCAAACAGACTTGTTTTATTCAACAGGCTCTTTTGCTTATTCTGATGAACACTTATAAGGGTTGATGCCTGACTGATTTTTTATGAATTCAATGATCGTTGATTTTGTCTAAGCACTTCATACAAAATAATACCCGTAGCAACAGAAACATTTAGACTTTCCACTTTTTCGGACATCGGTATTTTAATTAATTGGTCGCATTGCTGTTGCGTTAAAGACCTCAAGCCTTTACCTTCTGCTCCCATCACAATCGCTACAGACCCGGTCAATTCAGCCTCAAAAACATCTTTTGTTGCTTCTCCAGCAGCCCCGCTAACCCAAACCCCTTCAGTCTTAAGGTATTTCAAGGTTCTCACTAAGTTGGTCACACGATAGACCGGAAGCAATTCAGCAGCACCACTGGCTACTTTACAAACAGTCGCATTTAAGCGACAGGCATTATCTTTTGGCACAATAACCCCTTGCACCCCTGCGGCCAACGCTGTTCTTAAACAAGCCCCTAAATTATGCGGGTCGGTCACTTGGTCTAACACTAAATAAAATGCTTGGTCTTGTTGTTCTTTAAGCGCCTTCTTAAGTTGCTCTTCTGTTCGTTCTTGTGGCAATTTAGCGGTTAACAAAACACCTTGATGGTTTGCATTGCTGGACAATTTCTCTAATGTTTTCTTATCAACATAGTCAACGCGAATACCAACCTCATCCAGACTTTGTTTTATTGCTTGCAGCTTTGCATCTTTGCGCTGTCGATCCATCCATGCATTAACGATATGATCAGGCCTCGCTTTAATAAGCGCTTGAACAGCATGAATTCCATGAATTTTTTGCACTTCAGCCATTAGCGTTTCTTCTTCCTACGACGTTTAGTCACAATTTTTTTCTTTTGCTCTACACCCGCCAATGCCAAATCAATTTTTTTATCATCTAAGCTTACTTTAACCACCTTTACTTTTAGTCGATCGCCCAAACGAAATGATTTATTGGTACGCTCGCCTAACAAACGATGCTTACTGGCATCAAAGTGGTAATAATCATCACCTAAGCCAGTAACGTGAACCAAACCATCGATAAAAATCTTATCTAGTTCTACAAACAAACCAAAGGAGGTCACTGAAGAGACAACACCACTAAATTCTTGGCCAATCTTGTCCATCATAAATTCACATTTCAGCCAACTCTCCACATCACGTGTTGCCTCGTCTGCTCGCCTACTACAAAAAGAACAATGCTCACCAAATAGCGTCATATCACTCTTTGAATAGGTAAAGCTCCCTGCCTTTTGTTTTGCGATAACGTGCTTAATGGCACGATGCGTTAATAAGTCAGGATAACGGCGAATAGGCGACGTGAAGTGCGCATACAGTTCTAACGCCAAGCCGAAATGCCCTTGTTGTTCTGGGCCATACATCGCTTGAGACATTGAGCGCAGCATCACCATTTCAATCAAATGGGCATCTGGCCTGTTTTGTATGCTCGCAATTAACTGTTTATAGTGTTGCGGTTTTGGTTCTTCTCCGCCATCTAGACTCAAACCCAACTCTGACAAGAACCCCCTCAATTTCAACAAACGATCAACACTGGGGCCTTCATGAATACGCAACAAATTAGGCATTTCGTGTTTCGCTAAAAAGTTAGCTGTTGATGCATTCGCTGCAATCATAAACACTTCTATAAGCCGATGGGCATCATGCCTAACAACCGGCTCAATTGCCTTGATTTTTCGACCTTTATCAAAAACAAAGCGTGTTTCAAATGTATCGAACTCAAGCGCACCACGTTCATCTGCAGCACCTTTCATTACTTCATAGAGCGCCCTTAATTCTTTTAAATGAGGCAGTAATTTTTTATGCTTAAGCAATAATTCAGGTGCTGCCTCGTCAAAAATCAACCCGACTTCATCATAGGTTAACCGTGCATGTGAATACATTACGCCATTATAAAACTTGGTTGATGTAACCGTTCCTTGCTCATCGATTCGCATTTCACAAACCACACATAAACGATCTACTTGTGGGTTTAGACTACACAAACCATTTGATAATACTTCGGGCAGCATTGGGATAACTTTTTCGGGAAAATATACGGATGTTCCACGCTCATACGCCTCTGTATCAATTGCACTTTGTGGCTTTACATAATGAGACACATCGGCAATCGCCACGCATAGCTTCCAACCTTTCGCCATTTTTTTACAAAACACCGCGTCATCAAAGTCGCGAGCATCTGCACCATCAATGGTTACAAAAGGTAATTTACGAATATCTTTACGGTCGGCCAAGTCGGCCTCAACAACACTGGTATCGAAACGCTGCGCCTCATCCAATACCGCCTGCGACCAACTGTTTGGCAATTCGTAAGAGCGAATGGCCATATCGATCTCCATGCCAGGCGCCATATGGTCACCCATCACTTCAATCACCTTGGCGATAGCTTGCGTACGTGAAGAAGGGTAATGGGTGATCTGAGCCATCACTATCTGGCCGTCTTTAGCACCTAACGTCGCCTCGGGGGGAATAAAAATATGCTGGAAAATCCGTTTATTTTCTGCTTCAACATGAAAAATACCCATCACATCAAAAAATCGCCCAACGACTGTCTTAACTTTCCGCTCCAGAACCTCAACCACTCGCGCCTCAAGCTTTCCTTGACGGTTCAATTTTCCACGGCTAACTACCACGCGGTCACCGTTCATTAACGCTCGCATCTCATGTGGAGGGATAAACATATCGTCACCACCCGCATCACGTTTTAAAAACCCAAAACCGTCCGCATGACCTATGACTATGCCCGTTTCAAGATCACTTTGTTGCACCAAGCAATATTGCTCTTTTCGATTAAATAGCAACTGGCCGGATTTCAACATCTCAGATAAATGGCGCGACACTGTTTTCTTTTCACGCTTTGATTGGACATTCAACCCACTCACAATATCTATCCAACTTTGCGGACGTTTTTGCTGAGTTAAATAATTGATAAGTTGGGTTTTATTGATAGGTTCTTTACTACCTAAAGACGTTGTCTCGTTGTTTGACAATTTATTGCTTCGCTTCTGTTTAGACACTAATGGGAAAGTTAATAATAGAGTTGACAAGCCTAAAGCCCACACGCTCAGTTTGCAAGCCATAGTTACCTTAAGCTACTTTTAATACCCCCCTCGCCAATAAAGCGATGCAAGTATTGGCCACACATAACAGGCAAATTCAAATTAGTAGCGTATTTTACTGATCAGCCTTAATGCGCGTCGAGAACACAAACATTCATTCCTGTTTGTTACAACCGCCCATCTGTCTCATTTGAAGCAAACAAATACTTGATGTCATACAACACGTGATTAGGCTTCCCAAAGGCTCTAACAGCATTCACACCCAGGGCTTTAAATTGATCGTGCGACACAGCAATAATAATGGCATCGTACGATCCTTTAGTCGGCTGCTTTATCACCTTAAGTTGTTGTTCATTTTTTAAGTCATCAACGTTTACCCAAGGGTCGTACACCTCGACGTTAGCATTGTATGATTCAAGCTCCTCAACCATGCCTATTACACGGGTATTTCGTAGGTCTGGGCAGTTTTCTTTAAACGATAAACCCATTATTAACACGTTAGCACCAACAATACTCAAACGCTTTTTGGCCATAAGTTTCAGCACTTCACTGACTACAAACGACCCCATATTGTCATTGATCCGTCGTCCAGCAGCAATCAATTGCGGGTGATACCCAAGTGTTTCTGCTTTATGCGCCAAATAATATGGATCAACTCCAATACAGTGCCCGCCAACTAAACCTGGCCTAAAGGGTAAGAAGTTCCACTTTGTCCCTGCAGCCTCAAGCACTTCTTCTGTATCTATACCAAGACGGCTAAAAATATGCGCCAATTCGTTCATAAGGGCTATATTAATATCGCGCTGTGTATTCTCAATAACTTTGGATGCTTCAGCCACTTTGATGCTACTAACCTTGTAAGTGCCGGCTGAAATAATTGACTGGTAAAGCTGATCCACTAGCGCTGCGGTATCCGGCGTTGAGCCAGATGTTACTTTAACAATAGACGTTAAACTACGTGTTTTATCCCCCGGGTTAATGCGCTCGGGGCTATAACCACAAAAGAACTCTTCGTTATATGTCAGCCCTGATATCTGCCTAAGAATTGGCGCACAAACCTCTTCTGTTGCCCCCGGGTACACTGTAGACTCATAGATAACAACATCCCCTTTGCCCAGGTAGTTAGCCACCACTTTTGTCGCTTCTTTAATCGGTGTTAAATTTGGGTTATTACCATTATCTATCGGCGTGGGAACCGTAATAATGTAGATATTCGCAGCCGATATTTCATCTGCCTTTGCTGTAAATCTCAATTGCTTCGCAGCACTGATCTCTTCAGCTGATATTTCCAAGGTAACATCAGAGCCTTTATGTAATGCAGAAATACGCTCATTATCAATATCAAAGCCAACCGTTGGAAACTGTTTACCCAACTCAACGGCTAATGGCAAACCAACATAACCAAGGCCTATCACGGCGACATTAAATGTCATTTTGCACTAACCCTCTATTTATTCTTTAAAAATTGCTGGGCGCTTTTCGCAAAATGAGGTAACCCCTTCGACGAAATCCTCTTTTAACATACTCAAAAAAAAGTTATCCGCTTCTTCATTTAATCTATCTTTTAGACTGGTCTCATACGTCTGGTTAAATAACCGCTTGGTTCTTGCTAAAACATCTTTCGGCCCCTTACATAGTGACTCGGCAAGAGCCATTGACTCTGTCTCTAGCAACTCGACAGCGACAACTCGATTAACCATTCCCCAACGTTCAGCTTGCTCTGCGGAGAAACGTTGCCCAGTTAGTGATAATTCCAGCGCTCTTTTTTGACCAACTGCTCGCGGTAAGAAATAACTCATGCCACCATCAGGTGTAGTGCCAATTTTACAATATGCAACGGAGAACACTGAATTATCCGCCGCCACCACCATATCGCACGCTAACATTAAACTTAACCCAAACCCTGCAACAGCTCCCTTAACACAGGCAATAACGGGCTTTTCCATCATGACAAGATTCAATATTGCCTGATGCAAATTATCAAACATATCACCCGGTAATGCTGACTCACCCTCTATTGCGTAAGCATCTACAAGTGATTTGAAGTAATCAATGTCGCCCCCAGCCATAAAATGATCTCCCGCACCGGTGACAATGACACACTTAATGCTCTCATCATTTTTCAACTCCTCAGTACAGCACAGTAAGTCAGCCGGCATTGTTGAACCAACCACATTTAGCTTTTCAGGTCGGTTCAAAATAAGCCAAGCAACACCGTCTTTCTTTTCCACTAAAACTGACGACATCTGTTCATTCCTAATAATTTTAATATTAAGCATGGTGTCCTTGATCTTATTCTTTTGCAACTAAATTTGACCTTTTCTAATAATTGGCATAAAAAAGGATTACGTTACTTATAAAAATACTAATTACAAAAGTAAATGACTGGAGGATGTAACATGAATACTCGCTCTATTAAAGTTTTTGCTTTATCCACCCTGTTTACATT
This sequence comes from Cycloclasticus zancles 78-ME, assembly GCF_000442595.1. Classification (NCBI taxonomy): domain Bacteria; kingdom Pseudomonadati; phylum Pseudomonadota; class Gammaproteobacteria; order Thiotrichales; family Piscirickettsiaceae; genus Cycloclasticus; species Cycloclasticus zancles. Next base: position 1,908,563 of record NC_021917.1, read on the forward strand.
ACCTTTTTTTCTCCAATGTCTCACTCAGCCGCTTTCGGTGTCGCCGAACAAAGCGCACTTGGTTTGGGGAACGCCTTTGCAGGTGGTGCAGCTTCTGCTGAAGACGCCTCGACCATTTGGTTTAACCCAGCGGGCATGACGCGTATTAATGGCAACCAAATGGTACTCGGCATGCACTTTATCGCGCCTTCATTTGATTTTGATGACGACGGAAGCACTAACTCTGCTGGCGCTAGCAACTTTGCAGATGGCTCAGAAGACGGCGGACGTTTTGCCTATGTACCCAATTTTTACTATGTCCACAGCCTAGATAATGATGTCAAAGTGGGCGTAGGCATTAACTCACCGTTTGGACTTGCAACAAAATATGGCGCTGACTGGATTGGAAAGTATCAGGCGATTGAGTCTGAAATTGTTACCGTTAATATCAACCCCTCCGTAGCTTGGAAAGCCACAACGAACCTCTCACTTGGCTTTGGCATCAGCATTCAATACATTGAGGCCACTTTAAATAATAAGGTAGATTTTTCTGTTTTAGGAGCTATTCCTGACGGCTTTTCTCACTTAGAGGCCGATGACATATCGTATGGTTTTAACCTAGGAGCACTGTACAACATAACCAATAAAACACGCATTGGGCTTTCCTATCGATCAGAAATAAAGCATGACTTTAAAGGCGATGCCGATTTCCGTAATATTACATCCGCTTTAAATTTAGACCTTGTTTTAGCAGATACCCATTTAGACGTTCAACCTGATCTGCCCGCCAGTGCATCATTAAGCATCCACCACCAATGGAATGATAGTATTGATATTATGGCGGATGCCACTTGGGTCGGCTGGAGCTCTGTGCCCGCTCTAGTCATTATGTTTGATAACCCACTTAAAGCAGATAGCACCGATATCTTACGACTTAAAGACAATATTCGTCTGTCTCTTGGTGCTACCTATTCAACAGAGGGCCCTTGGACATACCGCATAGGCGCAGCTTACGATGAAGGCGCTGCAAGAAATGCATCTTCCCGTTCTTCACGCTTCCCTGATAATGACCGATATTGGTTAGCCATTGGCGCTAGTTACCAACTTGCCGATAATTTATCTCTTGACGCGGGCTATGCTCACCTCTTCGTACCGGACACAAAAATCAATAGATCTTCTGAAGTCACTGGACTTAACCCAGCAGAACTTAGCGCTGTTAGAGGAGACTATGAGTCTGATGCTGATATTATCAGCGTACAACTGCGCTGGAATATGTAGACCAGTAGACGTTTATAGCCATTATAAAAACCGATATCAACATACTTAAACGCCTAATCGACAAAGGAGAACATCATGGATAGGCCTTGGTTAACCAGTTACCCCGATGGTGTAAATTCAGATATTGATATTCATCAATATAACTCTCTCGTCGAGATCTTTGAACACAGTGTGGAGTTGTATGCAAACCTCCCAGCCTTTAGCAATTTCGGCACCACAATTAGCTATGCCGAGTTTAGCGATGCTACAGAATCAGTTGCCGCCTATTTACAAAATAAACTTGGGCTGGAAAAAGGAGAACGTGTTGCCATTATGATGCCAAACTTACTGCAAAACCCTGTTTCAATTTTTGGTGTTTTGCGAGCTGGCCTAACAGTCGTTAATACTAACCCGCTTTATACCGTTCGTGAATTACACCACCAACTAAAAGATTCTGGTGCCAAGGCGATTATTGTTGTTGAAAACTACGCCAGCACAGTTCAAGCAGCTGTAACTGATACCGATATTGAGCATATTATTGTTACCAAAATGGGCGACATGCTTAACTTCCCTAAATCTATTCTCATCAATTGGGCGGTTAAATATCTAAAAAAAATGGTCCCTCCTTACACTCTACCCAACGCCATTTCATTCAAAACCGTCTTATCTGAAGGATCAAACCAGGACTTTGTACCAACACCACTTAGCCATCATGATATTGCATTTCTGCAATACACAGGCGGCACAACTGGTGTTGCCAAAGGCGCCATGTTATCGCATAAAAACATGGTTGCTAACATGTTACAGGCATCCGAATGGATAAAAAATGACGTACTACCGGGCCGTGAAGCTATTATTACTGCTTTGCCGCTCTATCACATTTTTTCCCTTACTGCTAATTGTCTGGTCTTTATGGAGGCGGGCGCAAACAATATATTAATTACCAACCCAAGAGACTTCAAAGGCTTCGTTAAAGAACTTAGCAACACCCCATTTACCGCCATAACTGGAGTGAATACGCTTTTTAATGCTCTTATTAATACACCTGGCTTTGCAGATATAGACTTCACCCAACTTAAAATATCATTAGGTGGCGGCATGTCGGTACAACCAGCCGTCGCTGCTCAATGGAAGAAAATAACGGGATGCACGCTTGTAGAAGCATTTGGCTTAACCGAAACCTCACCCGCTGTCTGTATTAACCCTTTAAATTTGGAAGAATTTAACGGCAGTATTGGACTCCCCATTCCATCAACCTATTGCAAACTAATAAACGACCAGGGTGATACGCTTCCAGATGGTAAAGCGGGGGAACTCTGCGTTAAAGGCCCACAAGTTATGCAGGGTTATTGGAATCGCCCAGAAGATACCGCAGAAGTCCTATCCAACGATGGCTGGTTTAAAACCGGTGATGTTGCAAAAATGGATGGTAATGGCTTTTTCTACATTGTCGACCGTATAAAAGACATGATTTTAGTCTCTGGTTTTAACGTATACCCAAACGAGATAGAAAGCGTTATTGTTGAACATAAAGGCGTCTTAGAATGTGGCGTTATTGGCGTACCCGATGACCTACGTGGTGAAGCTGTTAAAGCGTTTGTTGTCAAAAAAGACCAATCATTAACAGAAAGCGAACTACTGGCACATTGCAGAAAGAGCCTTACCGCCTATAAAACACCCGATAAAATTGTTTTTATTCATGAACTACCTAAAACCAATGTCGGTAAGGTTTTAAGGCGTGAACTTCGGTCTTTATAGTCAATGCCAAGCTGCGTTTTTGTATCTACCCGCTTGTTCAATTGACGTTACTATAAGGCAGGCGCATATTGCATATTAGGCATAATATGAAACATGACACGTTATACATAGCAATAACGATAACTGGCATTGCAAATGTTAGAACTTATACGCTAGCACGCTATAAAACGAGCCGCTTTAAAAACTCTAAAAGTCCTATTTTTAACCTCACCTTTCCTTATAACGGTTACACACATAAGTGGCTAACGCTTTGCGCTAAACCTTTTCGCTATTCATTCATTAATATCAACGTTTTTACGGCGTCATATAACAGTCCTACAGAACAAACAACACATATAACCCCTCTACTTATCAGCTCAGCAGGCCACATTAGGCCGTTCACTGAGCGTCGACATGGGACTGAAAAAAACATGCAAAACGTAAACAAACCTAACCCACCGTCTCAAAAACTCTCAGCATTCAACCTGCCATCAGATGGAGCAAATCATGAAAAATGTTGTTATAGCAGCTTACGTACGATCACCCCAAACTTTTGCCCATAAGGGCGCTTTAGCAACCCTAAGGCCAGACACCCTGGTCTCTCAAGTGATCGCCGGCCTAGTTAGCAAAACAGGCATCGACTCAGGCTCACTAGAAGACATTATAATGGGCTGTGCTTTCCCAGAGGGCGAACAAGGTCTTAATATCGCCAGACTGAGTGGTTTAATGGCAGGAATACCCAACAGTGTTGCCGGGGTCACAGTTAATCGTTTTTGTGGCTCTTCTATGCAAGCCATTCATATGGCTGCCGGTGCTATTCAAATGAATGCAGGAGAAGCCTTTATCTGTGCTGGCGTTGAATCAATGAGTCGCATTCCCATGGGCGGGTATAACCCTATGCCAAACCCAGCCTTATTCAACACCCTACCAGCAGCCTATATCAGCATGGGGGAAACAGCTGAAAGAAGTGGTTCCACTAATTAGGACAACCTGCTTAGGAGTTATTTTCCCAGTTAATCATGCCGCGATTAACGGCATGATGGTTTCATAATATACCTGATCGGGTGTTGCCTTTAAAGTTTGGTGTTTGCGTTGTTGATTGTAGTAATTTACCCATTTTCCTAATGATGATCTGGCATGCGTCATCGACTCATATGCATTGAGATACACATCTTCATATTTCACGCTACGCCATAAACGTTCAACAAACACATTATCGCGCCAAGCGCCTTTACCATCCATACTGATTCTAATTTGGTGGTGTTTTAACACCTGTGTAAATTCACCACTGGTGTACTGGCTGCCTTGATCTGAATTAAAGATATCAGGGCAACCATAGTGGTGAATGGCTTCTTCAAGGGCATCTATACAAAAACTCACGTCCATACTGTTTGATAGTCGCCAGCTTAATACCTTTCGGCTGTGCCAGTCCATGATCACTGTGAGGTAGCTAAACCCTTTATCCATCGGAATGTAGGTGATGTCCGTTGCCCAAACTTGATTAGGTTGGTTAATACTCATGTTTCTGAGCAAGTATGGGTAGACTTTATGGTCAGGGTTACGTTTAGTGGTTCGTGGTTTTGGATAAACTGCTTGAATACCCATTAACTGCATCAAACGAATAACACGGTTACGCCCAATACGATCACCACCTTCTTTTAGGGTGTCGGTAAGCCTTCGTGAGCCTAAAAATGGTTTATCCAGATGAAGCTTATCAATTTTCCTCATCGTCGCCTGATCATCGTCTGAGATGGGCTTTGCACGGTAATACGTACTTGATCGATGAATATTGAGTAGTTGGCATTGCCGGGTACGTGACAACACGGAGTTTGGATTAATCATGACCTTTCTGTGCGCCCGGTCTAATGATCGAGCGCTTTGGACAAAAAATCATTCTCCATTGTCAACTGGCCTATCTTAGCCTGTAGACTTTGTATTTCAGCTTCTCTATCTGGCGCTAAACCTTTACCTGAAGCAAAGACTTCACTGCTTTGTGTTAATAGTAGTTTCTTCCACTTAACAATTAAGTTGCTATTAATCCCGTACCGCTGGGATAATTCAGACAGTGTTTGGTCGCCTTTTAATGCGGCTAATGCTACTTTTGATTTAAATTCTGGTGAATGGTTACGTCTTTTTCTGCTCATCTTCTGTGTCCTCTATTTAAATAATAATACAGAAAATAACTCCTTAACTAACGGCTTTTACTGTCCTAATGAGCGGAACCGCTTCAGAAAACGTTGCGAAACAATACCAATTGTCACGCTCACAACAAGACGAGTTTGCCATTGCTAGCCAACAAAAAGCTGCCGCCGCTCAGCAACAAGGCCGCTTTAAAGATGAAATCATCCCCATAGACTGTGATTCAATCATTGTTGAGATGGATGGCTGCATCCGAGCAAATACCAGCATCGAAGAGATGGCAGGATTAAAGCCCGCTTTCTCTACTGACGGAACCGTAACGGCGGCCAACTCTTCCCCGCTGACTGATGGCGCTTCAGCAACATTAGTTTGCAGCGAAGAGTACGCCATACAAAATAAATTAACGCCTTTGGCTCGAATTAACAGCATTGCTGTATCCGGTTGCGCTCCCGAAACAATGGGCCTAGGACCAATTTTCGCGACCAAAAAGGCCTTACAAAGAGCATCCTTAACGATTACAGATATAGACATCATTGAAATTAATGAAGCCTTTGCCAGTCAGTCTATCGCTTGTATTCAAGAACTTAAGGTTGATATTAATCGAGTTAATATTGATGGTGGCGCCATTGCTCTCGGTCACCCTCTGGGTGCGACAGGCGCTAGAATCACAGGAAAAGCAGCCGCTTTATTAAAGCGCGAAAACAAACACTATGCATTAGCCACTCAATGTATTGGCGGCGGGCAAGGTATTGCAACTATCCTGGAGTCTCTCTAATGAAAATAGACAGCATCGCCGTCATTGGCGCAGGCGTAATGGGCAGCGGCATTGCAGCCCAGATTGCGAATGCCGGTAAAAAAGTTTTGTTATTAGACATCGTTCCTGAGGGTGCCGAAGATCGCAGCATCATTGCTCAAACTGCCCTGAAAAAATTATTGAATACAAAACCAGCTGCGTTAATGCATAAACGTAACGCCAAAAACATTACACCTGGAAACCTAGAGGACAATTTCAATGATTTAGCCACTGTAGATTGGATAATAGAGGTAATTGTTGAACGCTTAGATTTGAAACAAGATTTATACAAAAAAATTGACGCAATACGTAAACCGGACTGCATCATTTCATCTAATACCTCCACACTCCCTCTTAGCGATTTAACAGCTGGAACATCCAAAGACTTCTCACGTCATTTTCTCATCACGCATTTTTTCAACCCACCTCGTTATATGCGATTATTAGAAATGGTTGTCGGGCCAGATACACAGCCAAAAGTTGTGGAATGCTTAAGTCATTTTTGTGATTACAAACTAGGCAAAGGGGTCGTCAAGTGCCATGACACACCCGGCTTTATTGCTAATAGAATTGGTACATATTGGATACAAACTGCCTTACTAGATGCCATTCGCCTAAAGCTAACCGTAGATGAGGCCGACAGCCTAGCGGGCACACCAATGGGCGTTCCTAAAACAGGCATTTTTGGCTTAATGGACCTAGTGGGCATTGATATCATGCCCTATGTTTTAGAGTCCATGGTTCACTCCTTACCTAAGCACGACCCATTTCAAGAACAAACGGTTATTCCAGACATCGTAAAAAAAATGATTACCGATGGCTATATAGGCCGCAAGGGAAAAGGTGGATTTTATAGACTCAGTACGTTAAACGGTAAAAAAACCAAAGAGTCTATTAACTTAATAACTGGAGAATATGCCCCACACAAGCAAACAACATTAGAGTCACTAAAACCTTCAGTTAAAAAGGATCTACGAAAAATGGTTTCATTCGATGACAAAGGTGGTCAATTTGCTTGGTCAGTTTTATCAAAAACCTTGTGTTACTCAGCTTCTTTAGTTCCAGAAATAAGCGACAATATTGAATCCATCGATCGAGCTATGAAGCTAGGCTATAACTGGAAGTATGGCCCGTTCGAACTGCTCGATAAAGTCGGGGTTGATTGGTTTATCAATAAACTAAACGATAACCAACAACCCATCCCACCGTTCTTGTTAGCAGCACGAGGAAAAACCTTTTACTCCTTTGAAAACGAGCAGGCGTTAAGCTTAAACCTTGCCGGTGAGTATCGTCCGGTAGAAAAACACGAGGGGGTTTTAACATTAACCGATATCAAGCAAAGCCAACGCCCTATCAAGTCGAATTCATCCGCAAGTCTATGGGATATTGGTGATGGTGTTCTCTGTTTAGAGTTTCACAGCAAAATGAATTCGATTGACCCTGATATTTTAGCTCTGATTGGTAGTACAGTTGAGGTCATTCCAACTAATTACAAAGCCTTAGTTTTATACAATGAAGCCGACAACTACTCTGTTGGCGCCAACATTGGTTTAGCCTTATTTGCTGCTAACACAGCCGCTTGGCCACAAATAAATCAGATGGTGAAATCAGGGCAAGATACCTACAAAGCCATGAAATACGCCCCCTTTCCTGTTGTTGGTGCACCATCTGGAATGGCTCTTGGAGGCGGCTGCGAAAGCTTGCTTCATTGTGATGCCATTCAAGCACACGCAGAGTCTTACCTCGGCTTAGTTGAAGTAGGCGTTGGGCTTATTCCATCATGGGGAGGCTGTAAAGAACTATTAACCCGCTGGATGCTAAACCCAAAACGGGCTAAAGGTCCCATGCCAGCGATCAGCAAAGCATTCGAATTAATCAGCACTGCCACCGTCTCCAGCTCAGCAGAAGAAGCGAAAAGCCACTTATTCATGCGCCCAACAGATGGCATCACGATGAATCGTGAACGCTTATTATTTGACGCAAAACACAAAGCCTTAGAACTGGTTGAGGGCTACCTTGCTCCTGAAGAAGCTGAGGTATCACTACCCGGCAGCACCGCACGTATAGCGCTTAATTTAGCCGTTAACAATTTTGTTAATACAGGTAAGGCAACACCCTACGACAGCACCGTTGCCGACCAATTAGCTATGGTATTGAGTGGAGGTGACACAGATATTACTGAACTACATACTGAAGATGATTTATATGCACTCGAACGCCAAGCCTTTGTAACACTGATCAAAAATACTAATACATTAGATCGTATGCAGCACACACTAGAAACTGGCAAACCGCTGAGGAACTAAACATGGCTACATTAAAAGCGCCGATTGACGACATTAAGTATCTAATAAATGAATTTTTAGAAACTGACGAACTCAGTAACATACCTACTTTCTCAGAGATGACGACAGACCTGACAGATGCTATTTTTGAACAGGCTGGAAAGGTGTCCGAAACATTATTATTTCCTTTAAATAAAGCGGGTGATGAACAAGGCTGCACATACCATGATGGCGTCGTTACAACGCCTGATGGTTTTAAAGAAGCCTATCAAGAAATGACAGCCTCTGGCTGGGGGAATTTAACCTGTGATCCTAAATACGGCGGACAGGGCTTACCTCATTATATTGCCAATGCCGTTGATGAAATGCTTATTTCAAGCAATATGTCATTCACCATGTACATGGGGTTAACTATTGGTGCCTATAACGCTATCGAAAAATTTGCCCACGAAGATTTAAAAGAAAAATTTCTATCTAATATGGTCTCCGGGCAATGGAGTGGCACAATGTGTTTAACAGAACCTCAATGTGGCACAGATTTAGGGCTTATTCGAACAAAAGCGGTTCCACAAAGTGAGGGTAATTATCACCTTTCCGGCAGTAAAATCTTTATTAGCGCTGGCGAGCATAACTTAACAGAAAACATAATACACCTAGTATTAGCAAGAACCCCAGATGCCCCTTCAGGAATCAAAGGAATTAGTTTGTTTTTAGTGCCCAAGTTCAACGTTCATGATGATGGAACCCTGGCAGAACTCAACGGTGTTTTTTGTAGCGGAATAGAACATAAAATGGGCATTAACGCCTCATCCACCTGCTCTATAGAGTTTGATAACGCGAAAGGTTTTCTTGTTGGCGAGCTAAACAAAGGGATGAAAGCGATGTTTGTTATGATGAACAGCGCTAGGCTCCATGTTGGTATTCAAGGCTTGGCCATTGCTCAAGCCTCTTATTGCAGTGCTAAAGATTACGCTAAAGAACGTCTTCAAGGCAGAGCTCTTAGTGGGGCAAAGTACCCCGAACAAGCTGCCGACCCACTGATCGTTCACCCTGACATTAGACGCATGCTGATGACAATGAAGGCTTACACAGAAGGTGCGCGAGCCTTAAGTAGCTGGTTATCTTACAAACTTGACCTATCCCAGCATGCTGATAACAAACAACAAAGGCAAGAAGCAGATGAGCTTGTTTCTTTATTAACACCGGTCTTTAAATCATTTCTTACTGATATTGGAGAAACAGTCACTAGCCTAGGTATACAAGTATACGGTGGCCATGGTTATATCCGTGAAAATGGAATGGAACAGTATTTACGAGATGCAAGAATTAGTAAAATTTATGAAGGTGCAAATGGTATTCAAGCGCTTGATTTAGTCGGTCGAAAATTACCCGAGCAAATGGGTAAATATTTACGGCATTTCTTTCACCCCATCTCTAACTTTCTTGAGCAATATGCTAACGATAAGCCGTTAACAGCCTATATATTACCCTTACAGAAATCATTTTCAAGATTACAACAAGCAACTCTCTTTATTGCACAAAAAGGGTTATCAGACCCAGATGAAGCTGCTAGCGCTGCTAGCGATTACCTAAATATGTTTGGTTTAGTCGCTCTTGGTTATATGTGGGCAAAAATGGCTGAACAAATCACCTATCGTAAAGGCGAAATGAGTGCCGATTTTTACGATGCAAAACTCAACACAGGCCTATTTTATATGCAACGCCTCTTGCCTCAAACAGGCTCTCTACTGTCTAACATCTTGGCTGGCTGTAATAGCACCATGAGCCTTAAGGAAGAGCAGTTTTAACCATCAAGGTATGAGCATAAAAAAGCCCTGAATTAACAGGGCTTTTTCACTCCATAAAAAGCTCTACATTACATCCAGTTGAATATTTTCACGATTTTTATCAACCGTAGACGCGCCTATACCTTTTATCTTAGTCAGTTCTTTCAGGCTTTTGAAGGCACCATTTTTTTCACGGTAATTAACAATCGCTTCTGCTTTAGCTGGGCCAACACCTTTAAGTTCTTTTGCAATATCATCGGCATCCGCTGTGTTTATATTTACTGCCAATGCCATGAAAGAAAAGCAAAAACAACTTAATGAAACCAATAATATAATAATCTTTTTCATAAATATCCTTATTCATTCACGTTGATTAAACATCCTTATTCCATACAACCGTATTTACTTTCGTCTATTTAGATAGCCTACGTCTATACGTAAAACCTTAAAGTGTTATCGGTAAAGACTTACAGAATACCTTTTATATTTCGATCGGTTCAATAACCCCCCAGTCTTGGCAACTTGGACAACACCAATTTAAATCAACTGAAGTAAACCCACACTGTTTACATTGAAAATTTTGTACATCATTATCAAACTGTTTAATAATACTTTTTAAGAACTCAAGCTCGGTATTTTTATCCGGACGTGTAATCCCTGCATACAATTTCAAATAACTTTTCGACGGATGTTGACGTAACTTTTTATGCATGAAAGCAGATGCTTCTTCCAAGCCTTTGTGTTCCAACAGCACATCTAAAAAGCGACTGACAACAATGGTTGATTCATTGTTCTGTTGAAGTTCAGACAAGAAATCAAATTTTTGTTTTGACCGGCCTAGTCGGTCATAGCAGTTAAGTATTAAATCAATAAATACAGGCACAAACTTTCTATCTTGATCCATTATTTTTAACAATAATTTCAATGCTTGCTTATACTCACCTTTAGCCACCTCAATTTCCGCACTAATAATATTAACCCTGACACACAATGGATCGATTTTAAGCGCTTTTCTCAAGTGGCTTTTGATAATATCCGCATCCTCTTCAAAACGATACAATAGTGCTGCTTCACAGTGTAAATGGGACAGTAGTAAAGGTTGCTTTTTGAATTCGATTGATTCTAGTCTTGTCGCATAGTCTATCGCTTTTAACCATTCTTTTTCTTGTTGAAAAATAGACAATAATTGTCGAACCGCATTAACTTCATGAAGCTCCATTTTTTCTAATTCAAGAAAAATATTCTCGGCTCGATCAAGTAGTCCGGCACGCATATAATCCAAACCGAGTTCATTTAAAATATTGGCTCGCGTATCTAGGCTAATTTGAGGCCTCGCAATAAGATTTTGATGTAGACGGATGGATTTTTCTACTTCACCGCGCTGACGAAATAACGTACCCAATGCAAGGTGCGTTTCTATGGTTTCATCATCTACTTCTAATAAATCAATAAAAACATCAATCGCCTTATCAGGCTGCTCATTTAACAAATAGTTGATGCCTTTAAAAAAGCCTTCATATTCGTTAGAAGGCTTTTTTAACTTCGCATTATAATGTCTAAATGCTACGTACCATCCACTGGCTGCTGCTACCGGTAGCAGCATTATTGCAAATTCAAACATTCAATTAATTTATCTGTTTAGCGGGGTATGTTCTTAAACTAGAAACTTCTTTTTTGGCAACTGCCGCTTCTTTTGACAATTTCGAGTAACGTTGTCGTAACATCAAATTACTCCAAATTTTTGAGCTTAACCCCAGTACGGCACCTAATATAAATGCTGACAGTAACGCAAAAGAGAGTGGCATCTCAAGCCAGCCATAGTAATAGTTAATTTTGATAGGCGCGGAGTTTAAAACGGATAGTACAAAGCCCACGACTAGAACAATCACGAAAACTAATAAATATATGAATTTCATACGCACCTTCTTAGCCTTTATATGTAGCTTATCAAACAATGTGTACTTGATTATAACAAGCTAAAATTATATTTAGTTCTTTTCTTCGAGCAAAAAAAAGCCCCTTAAAAGGGGCTTTTTTTATTTAATTCTGTAACTTTCTTTTGCATTATCTACCCGAGACCTTAGTTCTTTCCCCGGTTTAAAGTGAGGAACATACTTCCCTGATAAGGCAACCGATTCGCCATTTTTCGGATTTCTACCAATTCTTGGTGGACGATAGTGCAACGAAAAACTACCAAACCCTCTAATTTCAATTCTTTCACCAGAGGATAGCGCCCTGCTCATTCTTTCTAAGATGCATTTTACAGCCAACTCAACATCTTTATAGGGCAGATGTACTTGCTGATCTGCTAATTTTTCAATTAATTCTGATTTTGTCACGTTATCACCTTAAGTAGACATTAGGCGGAATACATTATCCCGCCTAATGTTCGACTCTTTTTACTTATCTTCCATGGAGTTCTTAAAGATATCACCCAATGTCGGTGTGCTAGCATTTTGAGCAGAGTAGTCGCTCAATACTGCTTTCTCTTCATCATCATCTTTAGCTTTTACAGATAAATTAATGGTTTTGTTCTTACGATCAACCCCAATAAATTTAGCTTCAACCTCATCCCCTTCGGTCAGTAAGTTTCTAGCATCATCCACTCGGTCTCTATTAAGCTCTGAAGCACGTAAGTAGCCTTCAATACCTTCTGCTAATTGAATAACCGCGCCTTTCGCATCAACTTCTTTTACCGTTCCTTTGACAAGACTATTTTTATCATTCGATGCCAAGAACTCTTGGAAAGGATCCTGTTCTAACTGCTTAATGCCTAATGAGATTCTCTCACGCTCAGAGTCAATCGCTAGAATAACAGTTTCAATTTCCATTCCTTTTTTGTAATTTTGCAGGTCTTCTTCAGCTTTCTCATCCCAAGAAATATCAGACAAATGTACCAAACCGTCAATATCACCATCCAATCCAATAAAGACACCAAAGTCAGTAATAGACTTAATAAGGCCTTTAATTTTGTCGCCTTTCTTATGAATCGCTGAGAAGTCTTCCCATGGGTTTCCTTTACATTGTTTCATACCCAATGAAATACGACGGCGAGTATCATCAATTTCAAGCACCATCACTTCAACTTCGTCACCTAATGATACGATTTTAGCTGGGTTAACATTTTTGTTAGTCCAATCCATTTCTGACACGTGAACAAGACCTTCGATGCCGTCTTCAATTTCAATAAAGCAACCGTAATCTGTTAAGTTTGTTACTTTACCACTCAGTTTAGAGTTAACTGGGTAACGGTCTAAAATATTAACCCAAGGATCTTCACCCAACTGTTTCATGCCAAGTGAAACACGTTTCTTCTCTTCGTCATAACGAAGCACAAGAACTTCAATATCCTGACCGATTTCGATCACTTCGGATGGGTGTTTAACACGCTTCCAAGCCATATCGGTAATATGTAACAAACCATCTACGCCGCCCAAATCGATAAATGCACCGTAATCGGTAAGATTTTTTACAACCCCTTTAAGGATAGCGCCTTCTTTCAAGTTTTCTAATAATGCTTCACGCTCTGCGCTGTATTCTGTTTCTAGAACTGCTCGACGAGAGACAACAACATTGTTACGTTTTTCATCTAATTTGATGACTTTAAACTCAAGGTCTTTGCCTTCTAAGAAGGTTGTATCTCTAAGTGGACGTACATCCACAAGTGATCCTGGTAAGAAGCCACTTAAGCCACCTACTTCAACAGTAAAGCCACCACGTACTTTGCCAGTGATAACACCTGTTACTGTTTCTTTTTCTTCTGCTGCTTTTTCTAGGAATTTCCAGGCTGCAGCTTTTTTCGCCTTATCTCTCGATAATAGTGTTGAGCCTAAGCCGTCTTCCACCATATCCAATACAACTTCAACTTCATCGCCAATCGCAACCTCTAGCTCACCAGAGGCGTTAACAAACTGCCAACGTGGCACATTGCCTTCTGATTTCAGGTTTGCGTTAACAATAACTGAGTCGTTAGTAATATCCACTACTAAACCGGTGATCAGTGTGCCCGGTGTTAGTTCAGCGGACTTAATGCTTTCTTCAAATAGTTCTGCGAAATTTTCGCTCATGATGTTCTCTTTATAAATTTTTTAACGTCCTAAGACCTTAAAAAAAGGGTTAAGTTAAAAAAAGGCTTGAGTCATTCGAGCTCAAACCACCTTTATTTCTCGGTAACGAGAGTACCCAAACTGTCGGATACGTTTTATTTGTTTTTCAGTAAATTTAGAACTTGCTGTACAACCTCTTCTATAGTGCAAAGAGATGAGTCTATGTAAACAGCATCTGTCGGCACTACCAACGGAGAAGCACGGCGATTTTTATCTCGCTCATCTCTTCGCTCAATATCTTGAATAACATCAGTCAGGTTAGCACTTATTCCTTTTTCAATCAACTGCTTATAACGCCTTTTTCCACGCTCGGCCGCGTTTGCTGTCAAATACACTTTGTGTGTCGCAGTTGGAAATACAACACTCCCCATATCTCTTCCATCGGCGACTAAGCCTGGCGGCTTCAAAAAAGATTGTTGCTTAGCTAACAACCCATCTCGCACTCTCTTAAATACCGCTATTTTTGAAGCAACATCCCCAACCTGTTCGGTTTGTAATTCATTCTGTACTTCTTGCCCGTTTAGCAAAACCGACCAGTTTCCCAGTTCTGTTCGCTTAAACTCTAATTCAATATCTCTAACCAAATCTGCAAGCGCGTCTTCATTCTTAAGATCCACTTTAGACCTGATCGCTGCTACACCCAGTGCGCGATATAGTGCACCACTATCCAAATAACGCCAGCCTAATTTTTCAGCAATACGCTTGGAAATAGAGCCTTTTCCTGAACCACTTGGACCATCAATTGTTAAAACTGGAATTATATTACTCATTTTGCCGCTAACTCAAAACCACATTGAGTCGCTAACTCAACAAAATTAGGGAAGGACGTCGCTACATTTTCGCAATTATTAATTTTAATAGCTCCCCTTGACTGTAGACCAGCTACCGCAAACGCCATCGCGATTCGATGATCATCAAAACTCTCTACTTCTCCACCTTGCACAGCCCCTCCATTAATAATCATACCATCGGCTGTAGCCTGGGCATCTACGCCTAATGTTTGTAAGCCATCAGCCATTGTTTGAATCCGATCACTCTCTTTTACACGCAACTCTTCGGCGCCCGTTACGATTGTTTGACCCTCAGCATAAGCAGCGGCAACAAAAATGACTGGAAACTCGTCTATGGCTAAAGCAACTAAATTTTCAGGTACTTCTATACCTTTTAATTGACAGCTTTTGACCCGTATGTCTGCTACTTTTTCTCCACCCACTACTTTTTCATTTAGTAGCTGAATATCGGCGCCCATCTTTAATAAAATATCGATAATGCCTGTCCGTGTTGCATTCACGCCAACATGTTGGAGTGTAATATCTGAATTGGGTGTAATCGAGGCCGCCACAAGAAAAAATGCTGCCGAAGAAATATCACCCGGCACATCAATTGACATACCTTTTAGTGTCCCTCCCCCTTCTATTGAAACCACATTGCCTTCCGTTTTTACCGAGTAGCCGAAGCCCTTCAACATACGTTCTGTATGGTCCCTAGTAATTGCAGGCTCAATCACCTCTGTTGTCCCTTCTGCGTATAAACCCGCTAATAGCAAACACGACTTCACTTGGGCGCTACCCATTGGCATCTTATATTGAATACCACGCAAGGGCGCGCCACCATGAACTTTTAAAGGTGATGTACCTGCATCAGTGCTTTCAACTGCTGCACCCATCAATGATAGTGGGTCTAAGACCCGACGCATTGGACGTTTGGTTAATGAATGATCACCTGTCAGCGTGCTGTCAAATTTTTGGCCAGCCAATATACCCGATAATAAGCGCATCGAGGTTCCTGAATTACCAACATATAAGTCCTCTTGCGGCGCTTTAAGCCCATGCAAACCGACTCCATTTATTCGTAGCCGACCTTCACCTAATCGTTCAATATCAACACCCATAAGTTGAAATGCTTTTAAGGTTGCCAAGGCATCTTCGGCTTCTAAAAAACCACTGACTTGCGTGACACCCTCTGCCAAGCTACCTAACATAATAGCTCGATGTGAAATTGATTTATCGCCAGGGACACGAAATTGCCCCTTTAGTCCCTGACTGAGGCTTGATAACATTGTATTCATTGAATTTTACTTTTTTTGAAGGCTTAAGAAATATTTCCGCGCACTTTGTGCTGATTTAAATATCTCTAATAAACCTTGTTTATCTTTTGCATCGATTAACGATGATATCTTCTGGTTAAGTTGCTCTAACTCTTTCATTACATTAAGTAACTCAGGCCCATTTGCTAGGCAGATGTCCGCCCACATTTCTGGGTCACTTGATGCAATACGTGTAAAATCTTTAAATCCACCGGCAGCGTATTCAAATATCTCACGTTCATCTTGTTTGTTTTTCAGTACTTCTACTAATGAGAACGCTAATACATGGGGTAAATGACTTGTCGCAGCAAACACCTCATCGTGATGCCGAGGACTCATTATAGACACCTCTGCACCCATTTTCTCCCACCATGTTTGACATAGGTCAGTGAGCTGCTGATCTGTCGACTCAGTGGGCGTAAGGATACTACGTTTTCCTTCAAATAAACGATCACTGGATGCTTCTACACCGTTATTTTCCGAGCCTGCAATCGGATGCGCTGGCACAAAGTTACTGGGCACCCCAGCAAAAACGTTTTCTAAAGCGTCTAAAACGCTAGCTTTTGTACTGCCAGCATCCGTATACAAGCACTCTTTTGACCATGTGGTTTTTAGTTGCTGGAAAATTGATTCAAAAGCCCCAACAGGTGAGCATATAACGATAATATCAGCGTTTTTTGTCGCTAATGGAATGGACAGCTCATACCCATCAATAACACCTAATTCAACTGCTTTTTGTAAATGCTTCTCGCTTCGCCCTACGCCAATAACTTCTTCACATAAGTTGTTTTTCTTTGATGCCCTTGCAATAGAGCCGCCAATTAAGCCAACACCAATGATGCACATTTTCTTAAACATGCTAGATCACCTTCTTCAGCGCACTTAATAAAACCTCATTTTCTTCGGCTAAGCCAACTGATACTCTAAGATAGTCAGGCATGTTATACCCTGCTATAGGGCGTACAATGACCGCCTCATGCAGTAATTTCGTGTAAATATCTGCCGCTTTTTCACCGACATTTAGCGAGATAAAGTTTCCAGCAGAAGGGATATAGCTCAGCGCTAGTTTCTCAAAACCATTAGCGAGTTGTTGTAAACCTTGTTTGTTTAATTCACGGCTTTTATCAATGTAGGCATCATCTTGTAACGCAGCCTCGGCAGCAACTAAGCCCAAAGAATTTACATTGAATGGGTGTCTCACCCTATTGAGCAAATCGGCAATATCCGGATGACTGACCGCATAACCTATTCTCAGCCCAGCTAGCCCATATGCTTTTGAAAAAGTTCTGGTAATAATCAAATTTGGATAGCGCTGTAGCCAACGGGTTGTATCAACGACATTTTGTGGTTCCAAGTATTCGCAATATGCTTCATCAAGAACCACAATAATGTGCTTAGGTATTTTCTTTAAGAACTGCTCCAATTGGTCTGGCTCTATCCACGTTCCTGTGGGGTTATTTGGGTTAGCAATAAAAATAACTGACGTTTTTTCACTAACTAACTTCCCCATCGCCTCAAGATCGTGCCCATAAGCGTCAAGCTCATCAGGCAAACGGGCTTTAGCGACTCGTGCAGTAGCACCTACAGATTGCGTAGCTATGGAGTACACAACAAACGCATATTCAGAGTAGATACATTCTCGCCCCATGCTTAAGAACACCCGAGCAATAACATCTAGAACATCGTTTGAACCATTACCCAGTGTAATCATATCAGCGTTTACACCGAGTTTTTCTGACAAGGCTTTTTTTAAATAAAAACCGTTGCCATCAGGGTACATTGAAATATCATTCAACGAGTTCTGTATCGCTTTTTTAACCCTCTCACTTGGGCCCAAGGGGTTTTCATTTGAGGCTAACTTAATAATATTATCAAGTCCCAGCTCACGCTGTAATTCATCAATAGGCTTCCCGGGCTGATAGGGGAACAGGCCATTAATAGGCTCAAACGCCAAATCACAAAAATTATTTTTTATAGACATTATTATTATTGCTTTCCGGCAACCCTTTGCTTTATTTTTAAATAACCGCTTTGGGATAAGAGCCCAATACTTTTAATAGATTCACATTAGGCAGCAATTCTTGTAATACTGTGGACACTTTTTCATCGTCTTGATGACCATCAATATCAACAAAGAATACATAGTCCCAAGCTGCTTGCCTTGACGGTCTAGATTCTATTTTATTTAGACTAATACCAGCATATGCAAACGGTGCTAATACACTTTGCAAAGCACCAGCAATGTTCTTTGTAGAAATCATCATGCTGGTCTTATCATCGCCACTTGGTGGTACTTCTTGCTGACCGATGACCAAGAACCGTGTTGTATTATTTGGCTCATCTTCAATATTGCTGGCCAACATATTTAATTGGTATAAATCAGATGCTATTTCACCCGCAATCGCCGCAGCCCCTTCTTCACTCGCAAGCCTTGCCGCTTCAGCATTACTGCTTACCGCTATAGTTTCTACGCCGGGTAAATGCGACATAAGCCACTGCCGGCATTGCGCTAAGGATTGTTGGTGCGAATAAACCACCTTAACTTGGTCTAGTGCTTCAACATTGGTCAACAAATGATGATGAATCCTTAACGCTACTTCTCCGCAAATCTGTAGGGCTGAATTCATGAAAATGTCTAGCGTATGACTAATCACACCTTCTGTAGAATTTTCGACCGGCACCACACCATAGTGCGCCTCTCCATTTTCCACCTCATGAAAAATATCAGCAATGGTCGCCGTCTCAACAGTGCGTACAGCATGTCCAAAATGTTTTAAGGCAGCTTCTTGCGTAAAGGTGCCTGACGGACCAAGGTAAGCCACCGTCAGCGGCTTTTCCAGCGCCAAACACGATGACATTAATTCACGATAAATTCGTGCCACATGCTCATCTTTTAAAGGCCCTGGGTTTTGCTCCTTAACACGCCTTAAGACCGAAGCCTCACGGTCTGGACGATAAAAATCTACCGTTTCTCCTTCACGTAACTTTACAGCTGCAACCGCTTTTGCCAAATCAGCTCGCTGATTAAACAGGGTTAATAATTGACTATCTAGCTCATCGATAGCGCCTCTTAACTCAGATAATGAATCATTAACACCCATGCTCACCTCTTAAATCGTTCTAACAGATAGAACACCATCAATGGCTTTAATTTGATCAACGACGTCTTTTGTAATTTCTGTATCCACATCTAATAAGGTATACGCCAAGTCGCCTCTCGATTTATTCAATAAATCTAAGATGTTATGACCTGTTTCCGCAAGAATACTCGAAATTTGCCCAACCATATTAGGTACATTAGAATTTGCAATAGCCATACGGTAACCACTCACTCGTGGCATCTTGACTTGTGGAAAATTCACCGAGTTTTTGATATTTCCATTTTCTAGGAAATCCTTTAATTGATCAGCAATCATAATTGCACAATTTTCTTCAGCTTCCCCTGTAGAAGCCCCAAGGTGTGGCAAGGTAATGACACGCGGGTGATCTTTTAATAGGTTACTTGGAAAATCACAAATGTATGAATACAGCTTACCGGCATTTAACGCTTCAACAGCGTCTTCATCATTTACAATTCCGTTGCGAGAAAAATTCAAAATAATCGCATTATCATTCATCGTGTTAATACGACGTGCATTAATGAGGTTCTTTGTTCCCTCATTAAACGGCACGTGGATCGTCACAAAATCAGACTTTGCTAACAACTCATCGACTGTATTTGCAGATTCAATAGATGATGATAGCTGCCACGCACGCTCAACAGTCAACGCTGGGTCATATCCTACAACGTTCATGCCTAAATCTCGCGCCATATTCGCCACGGATGTGCCAATCGCACCTAAGCCAATAACGCCTAATGTACGACCTGGTAATTCAAAGCCTACAAATTTTTTCTTAACTTGCTCTACTTCTTTACTAATGGACTCGTCATCGCCTGTAAGGTTTTTTGCACATTCCCACGCCTGACATATATTTCGGCAACCTAAAAGCATACCTGTTAAAACTAATTCTTTTACCGCATTTGCATTAGCGCCTGGTGCATTAAACACAGGAACACCTCGTGCACTCATTTTCTCAATGGGTATATTATTAACACCGGCACCGGCTCGTCCAATTGCTAAAACACTTTCAGGTATATCTACATTATGCAGCTTTAAAGAACGCAGCATATAAGCATCTGGGTTTTGAATTTCAGAGGCCACTTCATAGGTCTCTCTTGGAAATTTCTCAAGGCCTTTTACAGAAATGTTGTTCAATGTTTGTATTTTGTACATGTTTACTAACCTATAAATTATTAACTGTTTGTCTATGCCTTTGTTCTTTCAAACTCAGCCATCATACTGATCAATGCATCAACCCCTTCTTCTGGCATTGCATTATAAATGCTGGCACGCATACCCCCTACTGATCGATGACCCTTTAAAGTGACTAGGCCAGCTGATTTAGCTTCACTTAAAAATAAGCCTTCTAATTCAGCATTTGCCAAGGTAAATGGAATATTCATTCTTGATCGTGAGGTCAACTCGACAGGGTTTGCATAAAAATCTGAGTTATCAATCGCAGCATAAAGTTTTTCAGCCTTACGAACATTTTGTGCTTCTATCGCTGACACACCGCCTTGCTCTTTTATCCACTCAAACACTAAGCCCATTAAGTACCAGCTGTAGGTGGCAGGTGTATTAAACATTGACCCTGCATCTGCATGGTTTTTATAATCCATCATGGACGGCGAACCGGCTTTCACATTGCCAATCAAGTCGTCGCGCACTATTGTAAGCGCTATACCCGATGGCCCCATATTTTTCTGACCGCCAGCATAAATGACACCAAACTTACTGACATCAAACTCTCTAGATAAAATATTTGATGACATGTCCGCAACCAAATCTATATCACCTACATCGGGTATAGAGTGAAATTCAACACCACCAATGGTTTCATTACTGGTGTAATGCAAGTAGGCCGCATTTTGATCAACATCCCAACTGTCTACTGCTGGGATTGTAGTGAAGTTAGTCGATTCTGAGCTGGCCGAAATGTGCACATTGCTATGAATTTTAGCTTCTTTAATGGCTTTTTTAGACCAAGCACCTGTATTGACATAACAGGTTTTTTCTTTACCGCGAAGTAAATTCATCGGCACCATTGAAAATTGGGTTGTTGCACCACCTTGTAAAAATAGAACCTTATAGTTCTCAGGAACGTTCATTAGTTCTCGAACATCGGCTTCTGCTTTTTCTGCAATTGAAATAAAGTCTTTACCACGGTGACTCATTTCCATAACAGACATACCCGAGTCATGCCACTCAAGCATTTCTTGTTGGGCTTTTTTCAATACGTCTACAGGTACTGCAGCCGGGCCGGCACTGAAATTATATACACGGGACATCTAACTCTCCTTAAAACAATTAATCTGTAATTTCTTCATCAAGGGCGACTTCTTCACCCTCTTCATCATCTAAGCTAGCAATACGATCTAAACCGATGACTTTTTCATTCTTAGCGGGACGAATAACACGAACACCTTGTGTATTTCTCCCTAAAATTGATATTTCACTGGTTCGCGTTCTAACCAATGTACCGCCATCGGTGATCAGCATTAGCTCGTCGCTTTCATCTACCAAGACAGCACCGACCAACGCACCATTACGTTCACTGGTTTGCATTGCTATAACCCCTTGCCCACCACGCTTATGAATCGGATACTCTTCAATTTTTGTGCGCTTACCGTAACCATTTTGGGTTAATGTTAAAACAGTGCCTGGTTCTGAAATAATCAATGAAATAATATGTTCTTCATCTTTTAAACGCATACCCCGAACACCACTTGCTGTACGTCCCATCACCCGAACATCTGCCTCTTTAAAACTAGCTACCTTGCCTGAGCTAGCAAATAACATAACGTCTTTTTCGCCATCGGTGACAGCAACGCCAACTAAGGTATCGTCATCACGCAAATCAATAGCAATTTTGCCGTTCGCACGTGGTTTTTCAAACTCTTTAATATGGGTCTTTTTAACCGTGCCCGATTCAGTAGCCATGAAAATATATTCATCTTCATTGAACTCACGAATTGGCAAAATAGCGTTAATACGTTCGTCACTGTCTAGCGGCAGCAAATTGACAATCGGTTTACCTCTCGCAACCCTACTGGCCACCGGCAAATTGAACACGCGCAACCAATAGACTTTCCCTTTACTCGAGAAACATAAAACCGTGTCATGTGTGTTGGCAATAAACAGCTTATCAATAAAGTCTTCATTCTTTGTGTTTGCGGCTGTTTTACCCTTTCCACCACGACGTTGCGCAGTATATGAAGTAAGCGGCTGTGATTTCACATAACCCTCATGCGACAAAGTCACCACCATATCTTCTTCGGTAATTAAATCTTCTGCCGTGAGGTTTAAAAACTTATCAACAATTTCTGTTCTACGCTCTTCTTTATATTCTTCTATCAGTGCTTTCAGCTCTTCACTGATCACTGACATCAAGCGATCCCTGTTCGCCAAAATATCTAAAAGGTCATCAATTACAACAAGAAGATCTTTATATTCTTGAAGAATCTTATCTTGCTCAAGCCCTGTCAAACGGTGCAGGCGCAACTCTAAAATAGCCTGCGCTTGCGCAGGAGATAAATGATAACGCCCATCAACAATGCCATATTGCTCTTCAAGCTTATCTGGGCGAGAACGGCTTGAGTCTGCTTTTGATAATAAGTCAGCTACTAAACCAGGCTCCCAAGCTGCTCCCAGCAAGCTCACCTTTGCTTCGGCGGGGGTCTTTGCTGCCTTAATCATCGCGATCATTTCATCAATATTCGACAACGCAATCGCTAACCCTTCTAGGGTATGAGCACGCTCACGCGCTTTACGTAAGTCATAAATTGTTCTGCGCGTTACGACTTCACGTCGATGATCAATAAACGCATTAAGGATTTGCTTAAGATTCAAACATTTAGGGCGACCATCGATCAGCGCCACCATGTTAATACCGAACACATTCTGAAGTTGCGTGTGTTGATATAAATTATTGATAATCACTTCAGGCACTTCGCCACGTTTAAGCTCTATCACCATACGCATGCCGTCTTTATCTGACTCATCACGCAGGCCTGAAATACCTTCTAGCTTGCCATCTTTGACAAGATGAGCAATTTTCTCCATCAAGCGTGCTTTATTTACTTGATACGGCAATTCAGTGACGATAATAGACAGCTTACTATTTGAGCTTTCTTCGCCTTCAACATGGTAACGCGCACGTAGGTAAATTTTTCCGCGGCCTGTTTGGTAAGCTTCGCGAATACCGGTGGCACCATTGATAATACCTGCCGTTGGAAAATCAGGCCCTGGAATATATTCCA
Organism: Cycloclasticus zancles 78-ME; assembly: GCF_000442595.1. Taxonomy (NCBI): domain Bacteria; kingdom Pseudomonadati; phylum Pseudomonadota; class Gammaproteobacteria; order Thiotrichales; family Piscirickettsiaceae; genus Cycloclasticus; species Cycloclasticus zancles. The sequence goes on from NC_021917.1 coordinate 1,932,092, forward strand.
GCAATTGATCAATGGTTGTTTCAGGCTCCTCAATCAAACGCAGACATGCTGAGGTTACTTCCGCAAGATTATGTGGCGGAATATTCGTCGCCATGCCCACCGCTATACCAGACGAACCATTAATGAGCAGTAAAGGAGCACGCGCAGGCAACACACTGGGTTCGTGCTCTGATTCATCGTAGTTAGCAGTAAAATCAACTGTTTCCTTATCTAGGTCAGCTAACATTTCATGCGACAACTTTGACATTCTGATTTCGGTATACCGCATCGCCGCTGCAGAATCACCATCAACTGAACCAAAGTTACCCTGACCATCCACCAACATATGACGCATAGAAAAAGGCTGCGCCATCCGAACGATGGTGTCATACACAGCGGTATCACCATGAGGGTGATATTTACCAATAACATCCCCAACAATACGGGCGGATTTCTTATAAGGTTTATTCCAATCGTTGTTCAACACATTCATTGCGTACAACACCCTACGGTGCACTGGCTTTAAGCCATCACGTACATCTGGCAAGGCTCTCCCAACAATAACACTCATCGCGTAGTCTAAATAAGACTGGCGCATCTCATCTTCAATATTGACGGGGATCGTTTCTTTTACAAGCTCAGACATGTATCGGTATCTCCTAGGATGCCAAATAATTCAAAAAAACATTAAGAAAGCGATAAAAATATACTTCACATCAGCTTTTTATCGCCAAAAAATTTATGCTAAATAAAGCCGAAATTATACCCGAAAAACGGTGCTCTTGATAACTTTGTTTGCCCGCACAAAACAATGCTTCTAAGCTTTCGCCATTACATCGCCATAAAATATGGCCTTAAGAAGCCGCTACGCCCTATACTGAACCATAGAAACAAACCCTGCGGCTACTCGGCTCTTTTATCAACAACTGAGCACGACTTTACTTCTCCACCACTACGCACGAGATTACGCCCAGATTTTTTTGCCTGATACAAAGCCTTATCGGCAACGTCTATTAACTGACTAGCCCCCAAAGGCTTAGATAACCCTGGTTCTGCAACAACAAACGTTGAAACACCAATTGAAACGGTCAGCGCTAGTGAACTTTCGCCGGCCATTTCTATTGAGGCATTAGCAACCGACTGCCGCATCCTTTCTGCTACTTCAATACCCTTCTTCTCAGAGGCAGTTGGCAATATCGCCACAAACTCTTCACCACCATAACGCGCCAGAATGTCATTTGCTCGCAATTGACCACGTAATGTCTCCGCCACGTGTCGAAGCGCCAGATCACCTACTTGATGCCCAAAGTTATCGTTCACCGCCTTAAAAAAGTCTATATCAATAAACAAACACGACAGACTATCACCCGTTCTTAAGCAGCGAAGTATCTCTTCATCCATCCGTTGTTCAAAGAACCGCCTATTATTCACCCCTGTCAGCGTATCAAATAGGCTAGTGCGCCTGAGCTGTTCATAATTCAGCGTGTTTTCCATGCACACGCTCATCACCTTACCTAGACGCTCCAAAAAATATGTCGCCATTTCTACTTGAAAACGTCCCTCATCTTCACTACCAAACACCATACAGCCCAGATAAATACCACGCCGCACAAGAGGAATAATCGCTACTGTCTTTGGCGCTGTTTTATTAGCTGGCCAAAAAACCTGGGGTAGGACATCATTAGCAGCGCCTAGCAAAATTCGTTGAGACAAACCCAGCTCATCTTTAAACACCCCTCCCTTAGATAAAAAAATAATATTCGGGTATTCATCAAACCTAAAACCATCCTCGGTAAGAAACTGCTTTATCTCATCATCTTCATCTGCGAGCACCAACGATAAAGAGTCGAGATTAAAGGCTAATTGGGCATCGTCGTTAATATGCTCAATTAATTCACGTAAAGAATTCAGTGACAATAAACGCATTTCCAAGTCTTGAAAACGTTTCAACATTTCCTCATTCTTTTGCGCACGCGAAATCATGCCATCCATATGGCTTTGTAACACGCAAACTTGCGTTTCTAAATCGGCATCCATAGCGTTACAGTTATATTCAGTCCTTTGCTATTAGCTTTATTAAATCGTCTTCTGATAGTACCGTCACCCCTAGCGACTGGGCTTTTTTCAACTTTGAACCAGCATCCTCCCCGGCAACAACATAATCGGTTTTTTTCGAGACGCTTCCAGTCACTTTTGCACCCAATAATTGCAAGGCTTCTTTCGCTTCAATACGCCCCATCGTCGACAATGTACCGGTCAACACAAAGACTTTACCTGATAAAGCCTGATCATCTTGGGGAACTGCTTCAACATTGGGCCAACTAACCCCTAAGTTTTTCAAGCTCGCTATTACCTCACGGTTATGCGCCAACTCAAAGAAAGCCACGATATGTTGTGCAACAATAGGCCCAACATCAGGCACCTTCTCCAACTCTTCAACAGTGGCACTCTGTATCACATCCAGCTGTCCAAAATAGCTCGATAAGCTTGCCGCAGTCACCTCGCCTACTTCTCGAATACCCAACGCATACAGAAACTTCGGCAGGGTCGTTACCTTGCTTTTTTCAAGTGCCGCGATAATATTACTGGCAGACTTATCGGCCATTCGCTCCAAACTCGACAACTGCTCGTGAGTTAATCGATACAAATCAGCCGGCGTTTTAACTAAATCCTGAGCGACTAATTGCTCAATAATCTTGTCACCCAACCCATCTATATCCATCGCCTTACGTGAGGCAAAATGCTTGATCGACTCTTTCACTTGAGCACGACAAAACAAGCCAGCTGGACAACGTGCGATCGCCTCTCCCTCCGCGCGCTCCACTGTTGACCCGCACACAGGACAAGACATTGGCATTTCAAAAAGCTGCGATGCAGGCTTTCTCTTTTCCAATACAACAGAAACAATTTCTGGAATCACATCGCCGGCACGCCTGACAATCACCGTATCACCCACACGAACATCTTTCCTGCGCATTTCACCTTCGTTATGTAACGTGACATTCGTAACGGTAACCCCACCAACAAAAACAGGTGCCAATCGAGCAACCGGCGTAATGGCTCCTGTTCTACCCACTTGCACATCAATCCCTATTACTTCGGTCATTTTTTCTTGTGCTGGAAATTTACGTGCTATTGCCCAACGCGGCGCTCTTGACACAAAACCAATGGCTTTCTGTAAGGCAAAATCGTTAACTTTATAAACGACCCCGTCAATCTCATAAGGTAATAGCGCTCTTTTTTGCGCCAACACTTGATAGGCTTGGTGACATTGCTGCATGCCCCTTGCCGTCGTCACCTGATCACTCACTGGCAAACCCCATGTAGCCAACAGCTGAAACAGCGCCTGTTGTGTCTGCGGTAGCTCGTAACCCTCTACCACCCCAATACCATAGCTATAAAAAGCCAGTGGACGGGTTGCTGTTATTTTTGAATCTAGCTGCCTCAAACTACCTGCAGCGGCATTTCTTGGATTAGCAAAAGGCTTTTCACCTAACGCCAATGCCTGTTGATTCAGCTGCTGAAAACCAGACAACGGCATAAACACTTCACCCCTGACCTCTAGACTCAATGGTAGATTATCGCCTTTTAAACTGAGTGGAATGGCACCAATAGTTTTAACATTTTCGGTAACGTCTTCGCCTCGTTTACCATCCCCTCTTGTTGCAGCGCGTACTAACACACCGTCCGCATACAACAAAGAAATAGCTAAGCCATCCAATTTCGGCTCGACAAGGTATTCGATGTCTTCAACCCCGTCAGCTCGCTCTCGCACTCGCTTATCAAATGCCTCAAACTCATCATCGTCAAAGGCATTATCTAATGACAGCATCGGCACCGCATGCTCTACCTGCTGAAATGAGTCTAACGGGGCTGAACCGACGCGCTGCGTCGGCGAATCATCACTCATTAGCTCTGGGTTTTCAGCCTCTAATAACTGAAGCTCTCGCAATAAGGCATCGTAATCGGCATCAGGAATTTTTGGTGCGTCGTACTGATAATAATTCTGGTTATGTTGATTTATCTCTTCACGTAGCGTCTGCACACGTCGCTTAACATCGTCATGCATTGTCATAAATTAGAAAGCTGTGACTGAATTTTCATAATGTTATCTGGTCTCAACTCGTTCATTTCAGCATCGACCAACCTCGCCTCTAGGCGCTGACTTAATTCACGCGCCACATTCAACATATTTTCAAACGCTTCACTTGGTTGCGCGACATCACTGACTTGAAAAAATAATATGATCCCTGTTGATTCAAACTCAGTCATATTACCCACAGGAAAAGTGCCTGGCTCTAATATATTTGCCACGTGAAACTGTTGCGCCTCAACACCATCATGTCGCTGGTAATAATGAAAAATCCCCATATCACCGAACTCAAGACCTAAGGCTGTAAACGCATCTATCAAAGCTGTACCCAATAACGAGCCGCCACTATGAGGCAAAACAACCAGTTGAATGACCAATGCCTGCTCTGCCACTGGCACATCCTCCACTGGATCAACGGGTGAAGGGTCTGACTCTTGCGCTTCAGGCACGTCCACATGCTCATGAATGGTCGGGGCCTGCTGTTCATCCAATACCGCAGAAAAGGACGGTTCACCACCTATCACCGGATCCACTCGCTCATCAAATGCCGAGTCATCTAGCTCTTCTTGTTGAACGGTCGCTTTCTTTTTTTCTAGCACGTCATAAAAATATATCCCCAACAATATGACCATACCCACTAAGAGCAATATTAACCTTAACGAGTTTTCTTCCATTTTCCATCCTTAAAAATTCGTTTATTTAGCGTTTAACCAGTTGCCATTTTAGCGGCTTCTTCCAAATCAACGGTAACCAATCTCGATACGCCCGGTTCTTTCATGGTGACCCCAGCTAGCTGCTGAGCCATTTCCATCGTTGATTTATTATGTGTAATCAAAATCATTTGAACATTATCTGACATTTCTTTAACCAGTTCAGCAAAACGACCAACATTTGCCTCATCTAATGGCGCATCCACTTCATCTAGCATACAAAAAGGCGATGGGTTTAAATCAAAGATTGAAAAGACTAAGGCCACGGCCGTCAGTGCCTTTTCGCCACCTGACAACAAATGGATTGAGCTATTACGTTTGCCCGGTGGCCTCGCCATTACCGTTACGCCGGTTTCCAACAAATCTTCGCCTGTTTGCTGCAAATACGCATGCCCACCACCAAATAGTTTTGGGAACCGTTTTTCAAAACCTGCATTTACTTTGTCAAACGTTTCTTTAAAAAGCGCTTTGCTTTCTCGGTCAATTTTATCAATCGCTTCTTCCAATATCCTCAACGACTCGGTCAAATCAAGCTGCTGATCATTTAAGTACTGCTTTCTTTCAGACTGTGTTTCATACTCTTCAATTGCCGTCAGGTTGATTAGACCCAAACCATTTATTTTTTCAGCAAGCGCATCCACCTGCTCTTGCCAATGAGTCTCATTTGCATCCTTGGGCATCTCATTCAATGTGTCAGCCAACTCAACGCCCGATGATTCAAGCTGCTCAATTAAGGTTTGTTTTCGCACCAAGATAGCCTGATGTTCTATTTTTGCGGCAGACGTGTTGTCCCTTGCCTGTTGCACTAGTTGCTCAAATTCATGACGCGTTGTTTCCAAGTTTCTAATTGTTTGTTCTGTCGATTCAGCCGTAGTCCTGACTTCTACAAGACGTTTTTCAATAGCAACTCGATTTTTAAGTAGATCAGCCAAAGTCACTTCCTTTTCTTCTATTGGCTCATCGCTCATGGTTAATTGAGCCTGCAATTCCGCCACTTTTTCTTTTGCATGAAGCAAACGCTCGTTAACCCTCTCAGCATTTTGAACAATCAGCGCTTGTGATGAACGTTGCGCTTCGATCTTTAACATCAATGAATGCACTCGTTCACGCGAACTATGCACTTGTTGCTTTATCCTATCTAAGAGGTCTTTTTTAACTGAACGCTCTTTTTGTAATGCAGCACGCTGTGTTTCTATTTGTGCTGATTGACCAATGGCCTGCTCCAATACGCGTTTGCTTTCTGTTAAACGCTCTTGATCGGTCGCTTGGTTCTCAACGAGCTGATTAATATCAACCTCTAGCTCTGCCAGCCTTTGCGTCGCCATCTCCAGTTTTGAACGCTGTTCATTTATCTGCATCCACAACTGCGACACTTGCCTGACTGCATTGCCTTCTTGTTGGCGCAACTCAATACCTTGCTTCTCGAGCTCAGACACCTCGTCTCGCGCCTTTATTAACCAACCTTCTTTATCTAAAACATTAGTCGACACCACGTGCAATTGTTGAGTTAACTCTTTTTTCTCTTTTTCTAGCGCCAAGGCACTATCTTTTTGCGCATTATGCTGAAAATAAATACTATCCACATGCAGCCAAACACACTCTTTAGTGATAACTGATTCATGCTCTTTTAATTCATTCATTAAGACTTTTGCCTGCTCCAGCGTTTCAGCAAAATGAACATTTTTCAGCAAAGCCATTGCGGGTAAATCAGAGGTAATCAGGCTCGCTAACGACGTTTTACAAGGTGATTGTTGAGACTTAACCGTTGTATCAAAGAATGTTAAGCCATCAACTGGGTATTGCATGCCAGCATCAACGACAGCATCCATACCCTCAGTACAAATTGCCTGTAACCTTACCCCCAAGACTGTTTCTATTGCTTTTTCCCAGCCAGTTACCACGTCTATTTTCTCAATTAACTTAGGTGCTTGCGCTAAGCCTAGGCCCTTTAACCACTGCCTTTCCGTTTCATCTGGCTCACCTAAACTAGAGCGCTGCAAAACAGTTATTGATTCAACCCTTGCCGTTAAACGTGACTTTTCAGCACGCAAGTCGGCTAAAAGCTCACTTTCTTGATGAATTAACGACTGCATGCTAGCCATTTTTTCGCGATTCTCTTGCACTGCTGATTGACTCTTTTGTTGCTGAGTTTCAGACAGAGCATGTTGTTTTTCAAGGTCGCTTAAGTCAACACGTTCCAAAGCTTCCTGAAGTGTTTTTTGCTCGTTTGTAAACTTAGATAATTGTTTCGACGCTTGCAAAAGTTGTCTATCAAGCTGAGCTATTTTAGCGTTTTCTACATCAATGCTTCTTTTAGGCTCGGCTACTCGATAAGTAAATTCATCCCATGATTGCTGCCAATCTGCCATTGCTTGTTCTTGATCAGCTAGCGTTTTATTCGCTGTTTCTAACCGTTGCTTTACCTCAACCAGTTCAGCTTCACTTTTCTTAATGGCATCATTTGTTTCTGCCAATTTTCTATCACCTTCGTCTTGCTCTTGTGTCGACAGCGTCAGCAATTTGCTAACATTTTCCAATTCTGACTCATGCTGCTTTTTTAAGCTTTGTTGGTGTTGCAGGGCTTGTTCAACCTTGGCGATCTCTGACCCGGTCGCATAAAACTCCGCCTGAACTTCGCCGAGCTGTTTCTGCTGCAGACTATGCTGCTCACGTTGCTGCTCTATATTTTTTTCCAGCTCTCGCTGTGCGGCTAGCGTCTGCTCCACTTTTAGCTCAAGCAATTTAATGGCTTTAAGCTGCCCCTCATCTTGCTCATCAAGCCGCTGCCAACGTAATGCCAATAACTGCGCTTTAAATTGGCGCTCTTCTGCTTTTAAGAGCTTGTAACGTTCTGCCGTAGTGGCCTGACGCTTTAAATGACGACATTGCTTTTCAATCTCATCACAAAGATCAGCGATACGCTCCAAGTTTTCTCGGGTACGGCGCATTCTATTTTCAGTATCACGACGTCGCTCTTTATATTTCGAGATGCCGGCCGCTTCTTCAAGGAACACACGCAGTTCATCTGGTTTCGCTTCTACCAAGCGTGAAATGGTACCTTGTTCAATAATTGCGTAACTACGTGGCCCGAGACCAGTACCCAGAAATAAATCTGTAATATCCTTACGCCGACAGCGCGTGCCATTTAAAAAGTATACCGATTGCCCTTCCCGATTCACTTGTCGCCGCAAGGATATTTGTTGATAGCCAGCAAATTCACCTGTTATGGTGGCATCGGTATTATCAAAAATAAGTTCGACAAATGCTTGGCCAACCGGTTTACGCGTTGTTGAACCGTTAAAAACCACATCAGCCATTTGGTCACCACGCAGATGCTTTGCTGAACTTTCACCAAGCACCCACCTAACGGCATCAATCACATTTGATTTACCACAACCATTAGGCCCAACAATACCGACCAAATCACTAGAAAAAGGAATGGTCGTTGGATCAACAAATGATTTAAAACCGGATAGTTTTATTTTTTCCAAGCGCATCGAATAACAATACAGGAATGTACTTTTTTCACAAAGAATACTGGTAAATTTAGCCGATAAAAAAGCCGATTAACACCCTTCGCTTTATATTCAATGTAAAATGCGCTTTTAAAGACAACATCCATGATATTTTAATGAGCACACAACCTAATACCGACTTAGAAACCTTTCCTAACCCAAATACTGAGCGTGACTACACGATCCGCATAGACACTCCTGAGTTCACTTGTTTATGCCCAAAAACGGGGCAACCTGATTTTGCAACACTGACGCTTGAGTATGTGCCTAACGAAAGCTGTATCGAACTAAAATCCTTTAAACTTTATATTTGGTCTTACCGAGACAAAGGCGCCTTCCATGAAGCGGTAACCAACTCCATTTTGGCAGACTTGGTTAAAGCCTGTGAGCCACGTTTTATGCGCCTTTCAGCCGAGTTTAATGTACGAGGTGGTGTTTATACCACGGTCGTCGCTGAACATAAGGATAGTAACTGGGAACCTAGCACGCCTGTGCAACTGCCGTAAAAAAACGAACGAACTTTTCTGCATCAAGGCCAGCATTCAGTTTCAATTCATCACTAAGTCTTATCCTTTAACTGCACATTAACAGAACTGCTTTTGCAGTTAAGGATAAGATGATGAAATCACTACATATTATTTCCGCTATTATTTTTTGTTCTTTGTTAACAATAAGCGCGGACACGTTAGCTGACAGAAGACATTCTGATCGCTCAGATCATACCGATCGTAACACTGGCTTTTCAAGCCACCATAACAAGCACTATTCACATAATAAACACCAAAACGGCTACTCGACAAAGCAACATTGGAAGGCAAGAAAACATTCGAATAAGCATTCACAGCATAATTACCGCGACCGCCGTTATTCAAACTATAACAACCACCCTAAGTATTATAATTATAACAGTTACCGGCCAAAGCATTATCACTACAATAATTACCAATCAGGCCATCGGTTTAATAATGCCTTAAACCGTCTTAATTACTACAACCCAGGACTCAACCTGTATTTAAAATTTTAGCCCCTTCCCTTGTGAGGTATATCTCACATACTTAAAAGGCGGCCATTTGGCCGCCTTCTTTTTAGCATTGAAAAAGAACTTTACTTTTTACAATAAAGATTGCAGTAATTTATTTAAGCGGTGTACAAATGTTGCCGGGTCTTCTAACTGACCACCCTCACTCAACAACGCTTGTTCAAATAACAAGTTCGATAAGTCAGCAAAGCGCTCATCATCCGCTTCATCCTTTAGGCGTTGAATAAGCGCATGGTCTGCATTGATTTCGAAGATTGGCAAACTGGTCGGCATGTCCTGGCCTGCCGCTTTCATAATGCGCTCCATGTGTGCGCCCATCTCATGTTCATCTGCAACCAGACAAGCAGGTGAATCGGTTAGCCTTGAACTAACACGCACACCCTTAACCTTACCATCTAACGTGCTTTTGATTTGCTCAAGCACGCTGTTTAGCGATTCATCTTCTTTCTTATCATCGGTCTTTTTATCCGCTTCATCCTTATCTGATGAATCCAGATCAAGATCACCCTTAGCGACTGATTGTAAAGACTTGCCGTCAAACTCTGGCATATGCTGAACTAACCATTCATCAACATGATCGGTCAATAACAGCACCTCAATACCTTTCTTTTTAAACACTTCAAGGTGTGGGCTATTTTTAACAGTTGAGTAGGCACTTCCCGTTAGATAATAAATTTTGTCTTGGCCTTCTTGCATATTTTCAATATAAGAAGCCAGGGTTACGGTTTGTTTACCCTCAGTTTTTGTGGAAGCAAAACGTAATAATTTAGCAATCCGATCTTTATTTTTTACATCTTCGATAGGCCCTTCTTTCAAGACTGCGCCAAATTCTGCCCAGAAGGTATCAAATTTTTCAGGGTGGTTTTTAGACAATCCTTCAATCAACGATAATATTTTTTTAACCGCGCCGGCTTTTAATAGATCAATCTGCTTGCTTTGCTGTAGTAGTTCACGCGAAACGTTAAGCGGCAGGCTGTCTGAATCAATAATACCTTTAACAAAACGCAAGTAACGTGGCATTAATTCGCCACCTTCCATAATAAAAGTACGCTTTACATATAGTTTTACACCACTGGTTGCTTCTCTATCCCACATATCAAATGGTGCTTTTGCAGGCACATACAACAGCAATGTATATTCATTTTTACCTTCTACCTTACTATGTGTATAGGCAAGTGGGTCTTGATAATCGTGAAGTGTTTGTTTGTAAAACTCATGATAGTCTTCTTCGGTTAAATCATTTTTTGCTTTTGTCCATAACGCTTTAGCACTATTAACGGTAATATCGTCTGGCTCATCTTCTTTCTCTTCATCCTTGTTTTCATTTTTCATCACAATCGGAATATCCAAGTGCTCAGAAAACTTATGAATAATGGCCTGTAGACGGTATGACTCTAAAAACTCGTCTTCACCTTCTTTCAAATGCAAAATAACATCGGTGCCTCGTGCCGCTTTTTCTACGGTTTCAATAGTGTATTCACCTTCACCTGATGATTCCCATTGAACGCCCATGCTTTTATCTTCGCCTGCTTTGCGTGTTACCACTGTCACTTTATCAGCTACGATAAAACCAGAGTAAAAGCCGACACCAAACTGGCCAATCATTTGGCTATCTTTGCCTTCATCACCCGTTAATGACTCAAAAAACTTTTTAGTACCTGAATGCGCAATGGTGCCGATGTTTTTCTTTACTTCCTCTACCGTCATACCAATGCCGTTATCGGAAATTGTTAGCGTTCGCGCCTCTTTATCAACTGACAAACGAACTTTCAGCTCACCATCACCTTCATATAATTCTTCATTAGACAGTGCCGAAAAACGTAATTTATCTGCAGCATCTGATGCATTTGAGACTAATTCACGTAAAAAAATCTCTTTGTTGCTATAAAGCGAATGGATCACTAAATCTAATACTTGTTTCGTTTCCGCCTCAAAGCCTAGCGTTTGTTTTTCATTCTTTTCTATTGTTTCACTCATTAAAGTTACCTTTTATCCATCAAGTTTATTTGCAAATCCAGATATGGGGTCTTGCGAAATATTTTTCAAGCCCTCTCACCAAGGCCTTAAAATTTCACAACGCGAAATCAATCAGCAAGCCTATTAACAGCCCAAGCGCTGAGCAAAAACTGGCTTGATTAGCATTGCTTTACATATAAGACTATACTGATAAAAGATAACTATAAAAAAAATATCATGATCAGCTACCTTGTTACTATTCTCTTAACTTTACTGATGTTTGGCATGGGCCTTGGACTCACTATCCAAGATTTTAGCCGAGTTTTTACCATTCCAAAGGCCGCTTTGGCAGGCTTAATAGGGCAATTAATTATGTTGCCACTGCTTGGATTTATATTGTGTTATACATTAAATCTAAGTGGCGCTATAGCCATTGGCATTATGTTATTAACCCTATGCCCTGGTGGTGTGTTATCTAATATGTTTACCCTGATCGCACGAGGCGATTTAGCACTATCTGTCACGATGACCAGCATTTCCAGCCTAATCACCGTCTTTACGTTACCGGTTATTCTTAACCTAAGCATGATCTACTTTAACGATGAAACCATTCAGCTGAGTTTACCTCTTCTGAAAACAGCCAGCCAAATCATGTTGATTACCGTCATTCCTGTCAGCTGCGGCATGTTGGTATTACAATATGCGCCGCGCTTTGCGAAAGCCTCTAAACAATGGGTGCGAAGAGGCTGTGGTGCTTTCTTGCCTTTCCTGATTGTTGGGATTTTTATGCAAAACGGTGGGTCTTGGTTTGAACACTTCGTACAAGTGGGTCTATTAACTATCTGCCTGAATATCCTGTCTATATTACTGGGCTACGGTATCGCTAAATTTGCAAAACTTGAAAGGCCCCAAACCAAAACGCTTTCCATTGAAGTAGGTGCGCAAAATGCAATGCTAGGTGTCACCATTGCTATTAGCCCTTTTTTACTCAACAATGCCGATGTGGCGATGGTCCCTTCTATTTATGGGGTCACCATGGTTATCATTTTATGGCTCTACGCCTTAACGACAAGCAGAGTTGATCGGCTGCAAAAAGCTCACATATAACAGAACATTATCTGACTATTGGCTCGCCCATTCGTCAAATAGCAGACCTAAGTACATGTATTGAAAAGTTTTTACCGTAAGGTTTCATCAGAAGCCTTACACAATAATGTGTTTACAGTATGTTAACCCGACTTAACAAAACCAGATAACACCAATACAACTCGGCTTCATTCAAATAATCACTCATCACCCAGTCAGCACAAAGAAATATCAGTCTTTCTTACTAACAACCTTTTGCCTATTGGCATATAAGCTGCCACCAATAATTAATACCATACCTATTAACTGGTAATCGTGCAGTACTTCGTCCAATAAAATTGACGACAAGACGATTACATAAATTGGAACCATATTAAGGAATAATGACGCACGAGCTGGGCCAATAATCATCACTCCCTTATTCCAAAACAGCAAAGACAGCACCGTAGGACCAATACCTATGAACACAACTGCCATAATAACCTCAGCATTGATAACCGGCTTAATAAGGTAATTGGCTTCATACACCCCCAACGGGATCACAATGAAAGTTGATAATAAAATACCCAAGGCTGTTACTACTAGAGGGGTAACCTTCGCCATTGCCAGTTTCGCCGCAATACTATAAACGGCCCAAATAAAAATGGACCCTAAAATAAATAAGTCACCCTTATTAAATCTCAACGCATAAAGGCTCTCCATGCTCCCTTTACTCAAAATAAATACCAAGCCAATAACCGAAACAAACGCCGCTATCCAATGTTGGCGGCCCAACTTTTCTTTTAAATAAAACGCTGCTGCAAAAGCCACAGCAATCGGCGCTAGCGAATTAATCAAACCCACATTAATGGCCGTTGTATAGCGCAAACCAAAATACACGGTTGCTTGATAGGCAACTGTTCCCGACAATGCAATTAAAAACACCTCTTTCCAGCCGAGTAAGCGGGTCACTCCTTTGAGATGCCCTGCTTGGTGCAGTAAAAACAAAAATATAAAGCTACCAATCAGCATTCTCACGCTCATGATGCTCCATGGACCTAAAAAGTCTTTTAAGTAACTGCCAAAAAAAACATTACCTCCCCATAAAATACTGGCAACATTTAAATACAGTAATGCTTTTATTGTTTCTTTATCCATGACTATCAATTCTTAAGTTGGCTCGACACCTTACACGCTACTTGCCTTATAAGCACTAAACAAATGCACCTAAGCCCTGTAATTTTTTTACCTCTAACGTAGGCTGTCGATAGTTTTAATAACACGATATGCACCAACGAAGGTAGGGATTGCCACGTTATTTTCCTTTGCTGCTTCAATTAAAGGTAAAAACAAAGCATCTACTTCTGTCAATTTGCCATTAATAACATCTTCATGCATTGATGTCCGGATACCCCGACGCAAGGTTTTCATATGCACACCTAAATCAAGGCAAACTTGAACAGCATCCTCAAACGTAGCGTCATCCAATACTTTAAGAAAAGAAAAAGGCGCATAAAAATCCTGTGGAACATATCCCATTGCTTTGTAGGCATCAATTAATTCTTTGGCAATCGTTACATAATGCTCAGCCCCTTCGCGTACTGAAATACCATCAGCGTAATCTAGCGCTGGGTTTGCACTTAACGTACTAGCAGCCCAGGCCGACGCGCCAGATACCTGAACCGCTTTTTCCCATAAAACGTGATTAATATCGTCAACAGATTCTGCTTTTAAATTTGCCCCACTAAAGGCCTCGGCTAATAGCTCGGTTCGCTCTGTAGTGCCGCCATCAAGTTCACCAAAAAAGGCTGTTATTGGCGCGCTGACATGATTATTAACCTTCCCTGGCGCAAGCAAAGTACCCCCTTCAATCGTTGAGCCACCAATCACTTTTTCAACACCAAAACGTTCAATCAACAAAGCCTCTTTACCAACACCATTTTGCATCGTTAACGCACAGTTAACTTGATTAACTAAAACTTCGGCATCATTTAAGGCGGTCCGTGCATCTTTGGCCTTGGTTAATAAAATATAGTAGTCAATAACGCCTTCTACTTGATCCGGCACGGTAACGGCACTTAAATTATCCTTAATTAACATGTCACCTAAGCGCCCAACCATTTGCAGGCCTTTTTGATTGATAGCATCTGCATGTGCTTGCCGACCAATTAATGTTACTTGATGCCCAGATTTAGCTAAATACCCCCCTATTACAGAGCCCAAACCGCCTGCGCCATGTATGCAAATATGCAATTTTTTTTTCATTATATTTAACTCACGCCCAATTCTTTTAATGTTGACTGAATACGCGCCTTTAGTGCAGGCGTGCATTGCTCGATAGGGGGACGAATAGGCCCGGCTTTTAAACCAATCTCTTCAAACCATGCCTTCATACTAGCTAAGGCACTGGCATAGGTGAATGTTTGCACTACATCCCAAATAAACACTTCATTATAAAATTCTCGAATATCGTTTAACTGTGCACTTGTTTGATAAGCTTCTTCCCACTTGCCTGCTGCCGACAAGGCCATATAATCTTTGACGATATGACGTTTTTTGCCATACAAAATATAAGACAGCTCACCAAATACTGTTTGCCCACCCTTTCGCAGGTCATCACAAAAAACAGATTCAAACGGGTCAGCTACAATAAAATCAGGGCGAATGATGCTGCGAATTTTTAACGTTTCCACGCGATTCATAACGCCCTGTTTTGTTCCTACAACAGTCTCCAGGTCTGCCAAACGTTGTAGTAAATCCCAGCCGAGTACTTTGCCGGAAACCGGCGTTCTGTATAGCACAACCGCCAAATCCGAGCTATCGGTGATAAATTTAAACCAATTATAAATTTCATCATCACTTTTGAGTTGAACAACGGGGTTTATCACTTCTACACCGTCATAGCCAAGTACTTCTAGGCGCTTCATCTTTTCAATTGTTTGATAAGCACTGGGGTCCAATAATATTGAAAATAAGGGAATCCGCCCATTAACTGCTTCGGCAACCACCTCATGATAACGGTACCATTCGTCTAGCGTTGCATTCCAGCACTCGGCGATGAAACCACCCACTACTAGACCATCCACACCCATTTCAATAAATGCTTCAATATTTTCACGAATCCCTTCTTCATCAAAAGTAAAGTCATCATTCATTGGTGAAATAGGACACATAAACAAACCCTTAATGTGTTCATTCGCCCACTGTTTCGCTGTTTCTCTGCTGTAATTCATGCTCTTCCCCTGTTTAGTCTTTATTATTTTTTGGGTATCCGGAATTTCTGGTTGATAAAATGCCAAAGATGTAAAGAAGAAAATCTTTCTCAGCGGATTATCTGATTGATCCTCTTCAGCCTACTCTACTGCCAATTTTCTGTTTCCACCTTCGCCTGAGTCTTCATAGCGATGCTGACTAGGGAGGACAGCGAGAGCTGGGCAAGCGTCAAAGCGGTTCTGGTTCATGCGCAATCCGGACACCTGCACAACATTCCTCTTGTAAGAAACCGATCAAATTCTCTAGGTGCCCATACTCGGGTATACAGACAATCGTGCGGCTATGTTTCTCCTGCCGGATCAGCCCTACCTTGGCCATGCGCGCAAGGTGATGTGATAGCGTCGAAGCAGGAATACCCAGCCCCTTCTGGATATCTCCGACCGAAGCCCCATCATGGCCAGCTTTGACCAGAAAGCGGAACACGGACAGTCGGTGACTATTCCCTAGCTCAGCTAAGCTGGCTGCAACCTTTTCGTGATCCATAGCACGCCCCAATAATTCGATGTTTCTAGAATTATAGTTGACAGGTCGGATAAACGCAAGTAGGCTGCGTACATCATTTCGACAATACTAGAAATATAGGAGTAATATTGAATGTCATCTCAACTCCAAGACGCTCTAGGCATGTTCGCCTTTCTCGCTATCGAGCTATCGGTTTTATTCATTGGCATTAGCTTGCTGGTCGGAGTTCTTCAACGTCACATCCCACCATCCAAGGTGGAAGCGTTACTGACTTCCAGTGGGAAGCGAGGCTATTTTCTTGCTGCTGGTTTAGGAGCTATAACGCCCTTCTGTAGTTGCTCGACTATCCCCATGTTGAAAGGGTTGATTCGGGCACGGGCCGGTTTTGGGCCGATGATGGTGTTTCTTTTCTCATCTCCGTTGCTGAATCCTATCGTCGTCGGCCTGCTGGTTGCCACGTTTGGATGGACACTTACTGCTATCTATGTGCTCGCCGCTTTGGTGGTCGCGGTAGGTGCCGGATGGCTGCTTCACACGCTTGGCTTCGAGCGTTATGTGCGCCGGACGGCGACACAAGAGAGCAGTGGATGTAGTTCATCAGCAAGCCCGTGCAGTGCTACATCGACCGCATCGAGTTGCGGCACCAACAGCTGCGACACCACTCCGAAGACGGCTTCTTGCGGGGCTGATAGGAAGACAACAGTCTCTACGTCTAGCGAATGCTGTGACAGTCAACCCACTGTCACGGTTAAGAAAGAAGGGAAGTACAGTGGTGTGTGGCGGGAAGCTTGGTCGGACTTTATCGATGTGTTGCCTTACCTGCTCATCGGTATTGCGATTGGCAGCGTGATCTATGGTTTCATGCCCACTGACTTATTGGAGCAGTATGCAGGCCCAGATAATCCCTTTGCCATTCCAGTTGCCGCTGTCATCGGCGTGCCGTTGTATATTCGCGCTGAAGCCGTCATACCTCTGGCAGCGGCTCTGATGGCCAAAGGCGTGGGTGCCGGGACGGTGCTAGCGTTGATCATCGGCAGTGCCGGAGCCAGCCTGACTGAGCTCATTCTGTTGCGCTCTTTGTTCACGCTGAAGCTTTTAGCGGCGTTTTTAGCAGTCATTTTTGCTATGGCGATGATTGCCGGTTACGCCACCTACCTGTTTTTCTGATCAAGGCGGGAGATGATTAATTCGTTAAGCCTTCCTGGGTACCAGTTGGTGGATTCTGATGAGCAGAATGAAGACATACATTTTCGGCTTGAAGCACCTACACCAGTAGCCTGCGAGGGGTGCGGCGTGCAGGGTGAGTTCGTGCGGTTCGGCAAGCGTGACGTTCCCTATCGTGATCTGCCCATCCACGGCAAGCGGGTCACTCTCTGGGTGGTCCGCCGCCGATACACCTGCCGGGCCTGCAAGACAACATTCAGGCCCCAGCTACCGGAGATGGTGGACGGATTCCGTATGACACTGCGGCTGCATGAGTACGTGGAGAAGGAATCCTTCAACCACCCCTACACCTTTGTGGCGGCACAGACCGGCCTGGACGAGAAGACGGTGCGCGACATCTTCAACGCCCGCGCCGAGTTCCTGGGGCGCTGGCACCGCTTCGAGACGCCCCGCATCCTGGGCATTGACGAGCTATACCTGAACAAGCGCTACCGCTGCATTCTGACCAACATTGAGGAGCGAACCCTGCTCGACCTGCTGGCCACCCGCCGCCAGGACGTGGTGACCAACTACCTGATGAAGCTGAAAGACCGGCAGAAGGTCGAGATCGTCAGCATGGACATGTGGAACCCCTACCGGGCAGCGGTCAAGGCTGTGCTGCCCCAGGCCCGTATCGTGGTCGATAAGTTCCATGTGGTGCGCATGGCCAACGATGCCCTAGAGAGAGTGCGCAAGGGCCTCAGAAAGGAGCTGAAACCGTCCCAGAGCCGGACTCTCAAGGGAGACCGGAAAATCCTGCTGAAACGCGCTCACGAAGTCTCAGACCGGGAGCGCCTCATCATGGAGACCTGGACAGGCGCGTTCCCGCAACTGCTGGCCGCCTACGAGCACAAGGAGCGCTTCTACGGCATCTGGGACGCCACCACACGGCTCCAGGCAGAAGCCGCCCTGGACGAGTGGATAGCCACCATCCCGAAGGGCCAAAAGGAAGTCTGGAGCGATCTGGTCAGGGCAGTGGGAAACTGGCGCGAAGAGACCATGACCTACTTCGAGACGGACATGCCCGTCACCAACGCTTACACGGAGTCCATCAACCGACTGGCCAAGGACAAGAACCGTGAAGGGCGCGGTTACTCCTTCGAGGTGATGCGGGCACGAATGCTCTACACCACGAAGCACAAGAAGAAGGCACCGACTGCGAAGGTCTCTCCTTTCTACAAGAAAACCATCGGTTACGGACTGCCGGACTTCGCAGAGGAACTCAACTACGGAGTCGATCTATCAACCATCTGATAATGGTATCAGGTTGGTGGGGTAAAGGTGCCCCATCAACCATTAAATCCGTATACCCTATTTTTTTAGCACTTCACAATGACATCTACCACTGTTTTTATTACTGCTTCACCATTACTCCTTTATTTGATATTTGCAAGGTGTTCTAACATCATAACCCCAGCTCATATTTAATCAATCAGCTTGACACTCCCTTACTGCAAGATTGAGCATTAAGCCATGGCCTACCCTTAAATATTTGCAGTAGTAAGAATTAAAAACGCGATGCTAATAATATTTGCTTTAAGCTTTTAATCCTTTAAATTTATATTACTATGATCTTCTGTCTTATAAAGCCGCTATAAAATCATGCACATTGAAAATAGAAAGCTTTTCAAACAACACGCGTTTATCAACGGGCAATGGGTAGATAGTACTGACCACCAAAGGCTTGCTGTTTATAACCCAGCAAATAATGAGCTTATAGGCCATGTCCCTTTGCTTACTGCAAAACAAACTCAAGACGCTATTTTATGCGCTCAATCTGCATGGGAAAAATGGCAAAAACGCCCCGCCAAAGACCGCTCTAGTATTCTAAGAAAATGGTTTGAATTAATTATCGACAATCAAGAAGACCTTGCTACCATAATGACAACAGAGCAAGGCAAGCCTATCAACGAAGCACGTGGAGAAATATTATACGGAGCTAGTTTTGTTGAGTGGTTTGCTGAAGAAGCAAAACGAGTATACGGCGACACCATTCCCGCCCCCAGTAATGATAAAAGAATCATCGTCATCAAGCAGGCTATTGGCGTTGTTGCAGCGATCACACCTTGGAATTTCCCAAATGCGATGATCACACGTAAATGCGCACCGGCTCTAGCAGCTGGTTGCCCCGTTATCATTAAACCAGCATCGGAAACGCCCTTTTCTGCACTCGCGCTGGCTGAATTAGCCGATCAAGCTGGAATACCACCTGGCGTGTTCAATGTCGTCACCGGACAAGCCAGCACCATCGGTGAAGAACTAACATCAAGCCCCATCGTACGTAAACTCTCATTCACGGGCTCTACAGAGGTTGGCAAAACCTTAATGCGCCAATGCGCAGATACGATCAAAAAAATAAGCCTTGAATTAGGTGGAAATGCACCCTTTATTGTCTTTGATGATGCCGACCTAGATGCCGCTATTGAAGGCGTGATGGCCAGTAAATTTAGGAACACAGGGCAAACCTGTATCTGTGCAAATCGAATATTTGTTCAAGACAGTATATATGATGAATTTGCCGAAAAGCTAACCGCAACAGTACGTCAACTCACTGTTGCAAATGGTATTGAGCCGACCGCAGAGCAAGGACCTCTGATTAACACCGCAGCACTTGATAAAGTTAAAGAACACGTTGATAACGCCGTTCAATTAGGCGCTTCTGTGCTAACCGGTGGAGCGTCGCATGAATTAGGCGGGCTCTTTTTTCAACCCACCGTATTAAGCAATGTCTCTCCGGCGATGAAAATCACTCATGAAGAAACATTTGGCCCCGTTGCCCCGCTCTATCGCTTTACAACAGACCAGCAAGCCATTGAGCTTGCTAACGATACACCTTTTGGCTTAGCCGCTTATTTTTACTCACAAAACATTAAGCGTGTGTGGCAAGTTGCTGAATCGCTTGAAGTAGGTATTATTGGCATCAATGCGGGCATTATTTCATCAGAAGTCGCGCCATTTGGAGGCGTTAAAGAGTCTGGTATTGGCCGCGAAGGCTCTAAATATGGTATCGATGAGTTTGTAGAAATCAAGTATTTATGCCTAGGCAACATGTAAACAATTCGGGGCCAAGGTTAAAGTATTAATGTCGCTTTTACTCAGTCACCCATTATTGAAACTGCGATTAAATACAAGGATATTGTTCCAAGCTTAAGCTTTTTATCCCTCCTTCGCTTCGCACCACGCCCCTAGCGTATTAACCCATGCAGGGTGATCATTAAGACACGGAATTAACTGTAACTCGCCCCCCCCTGCTTCCTTAAACACCTCGTCTGCACGAATGGCTATTTCTTCGAGTGTTTCTAAACAGTCTGTGACAAAAGCGGGACAAATCACCAATACTTTTTTAACGCCTGATTGGGCCAGTTCGCGCAAGCGGTCCTCTGTATTAGGCGCTAACCATTTAGCGCGGCCAAGCCGAGACTGGAAACTAACCGAGTATTTTTCGGGTGCTATTTGCGCCTGTTCTACAAAACATTGCGTGGTGCGCATCACTTGGTGGCGATAACAGGTTTTATGCGCTTCGCTTGGGCGTTGGCAACAGTCTGCACTTTGCAGGCAATGTTGGCCCGTTGGGTCACGTTTTGTAATATGCGATTCGGGTAGGCCGTGATAACTAAAAACGATGTGATCGTAGGCTTGCTCTAAATAAGGCTGGGCGCTGTTTACTAAGGCATTAATATAGTCAGGTTGGTCATAAAACGGTGCAACAACGTTAAGCTTGATGTTTAGATCGTGTTCTTTAATAACCCGCTCGGCTTCTTCAATAGAGGTGGTGACGGTACTATCGGCAAAATGTGGATACAGTGGGATGTACAGGACTTCTTCTATACCGGCTTGTTGACTGAGCGCTAATAATTCCGTCTCAATACTGGGCTTGCCATAGCGCATGGCCATTGCAACAGGCATATCTAATTGAGATTGCAATGCGTTTTTAAGCCGCTCTGATAAAACAATCAACGGCGAACCTTCATCCATCCAGACACTTTTATAAGCTTCAGCAGAAGCTTTTGGCCGCGTTGGCAATACAAACAGGCTAACAATCATTCGGCGCAATAACCACGGTAACTGAATAACGTGGGGGTCCATTAGAAATTGATTTAAATAGCGCCGAACTGAGGCTGTATCGGTATTGTCTGGTGATCCTAAGTTAGCCAATAATACTGCTTTGTTTGTCATTATGTCGTCCGCTGTTAGTGTTTGGTTTGTAAAATATCTGTTAACGCTGTTTGTAAATCAGAATAAGCAAAGTTAAAACCCATTGCATGAGCTTTCTCGGGAATGGCTCGTTGCCCTGTTAATAATAAGCCAGACATTTCACCTAATACGCCTTTAAGTAACCAAGCAGGGATTGGAATAAACGCATAACGATGTAGGGTCTGCGCTAAGGTTTTGGTAAGTTCATCGTTACGTACTGGGTTAGTAGAGCACGCATTAAATGGCCCTTGGGCTTGCTCGTTATCAGCAAGGAACGCCAGCAAGCGTACCATATCGTTAATATGCACCCAAGGCATGTATTGTTGACCAGAGCCGAGCTTTCCCCCAAGGCCTAATTTGAAGGGCAACAGCATTTTATGTAAAAAGCCACCCGTTGATGCTAACACTAAGCCGGTTCGTATAGTGCACACGCGTACACCAAATTCTTTGGCGCGCAGTGCTTGTTGCTCCCATGCCTCACACAATTGGTGGGTGTATTCATCCACAAAATCACTGTGCTCTGTTATTACCGTGTCTTTGCCATTGCCATACCAGCCGATGGCCGAACCACTGATTAAACAGTCTGGCGCGGTTTTGCGCTGGGCGATCCAGTCAACAAGCTGTTGTGTTAGCTCAATTCGGCTTGCTTCCAGCAAGGCTTTGCGTTTTTTTGTCCATGGCTTATCGGCAATGGGTTCGCCTGCTAAATTGAAAACCCAATCAATCGGTGTCTCATTACTAATATCGCTTAACGACTGAATACCTTTAACCTGTTGGCCGCATTTAGCGGGCACTGTGTCGGGCTGGCGACTAAGCACGGTGACCTGATGCTGCCGGCTTAGCAATAATTTACACAAAGCCGAGCCAATTAAGCCTGTACCACCAGTTATAAGAACATGTTTCATAGAAATGACCTTTAATTGATGGCTTTATAATGGCATATATTTGTACAAAATAACATTCTTGTACAACTTTTTATAAGCTGCTATTCTTGCTTACAGTTTATAAGGGATATTAACAATGAAAATAAAAGTAGGAATTAGCAGTTGCTTACTGGGTAATGAGGTGCGTTTTGACGGCGGTCATAAGCACTCTCGTCTTTGTACCGATAGTCTCTCTCGCTATTTTGAGTTTGTACCTGAATGCCCTGAAGTGGCCAGCGGCATGTCTATTCCTAGAAAACCCATCCGCCTTATTGGCGAGGTGCAGGCGCCTAAGGTGGTGGCTGTTCACGATAATAGCGTAGATTACACCGATCAGCTGAAGACATATAGTGAACATAAAGCGCAACAGCTAGATGAATTATGCGGTTATGTATTTATGCAAAAGTCACCTAGTTGTGGGGTGTTTCGGGTCAAAGTCTATCAAGAAGGTGGTTATCCTGCGGCTGAACCCGGTCGTGGGGTTTATGCTAAAGCCGTTATGGAGGCTAAGCCATTATTACCCGTTGAAGAGTCTGGCCGATTAGAAGATGCGGTGCTCAGGGAAAGCTTTATCACGCGGGTTTATGCTTATCACAATTGGCAACAACTAAAGAAACAAGGGCTTAGTTATCAAGGCATTCTTGAATTTCACGCGAGTTATAAGTATTGCTTAATGGCGCGTACCCCCACGCATTATGTTGAGCTTGGTCGATTATTGGCCGATGCGGGTAAGCACGATATTGATGACTTGGCTGAGCACTATTTTAGTTTGTTAATGGAAAATTTAAGCGTTCTTGCCACCCGTAAAACGCATACCAATGTGTTAATGCACTTACAGGGTTATTTGAAAAAAGTGTTATCCGCTAAAGAGAAACTAGAGCTAGGTAACCTTATCGAACAATACCGTACTAATCAGGTGCCGCTAATTGTGCCCATTACCTTGCTGAAGCATCATTTTAACAACCACCCCGACCCCTACATTGAAAAACAGGCATATTTGCAACCTTACCCAGACGATTTGAGTTTACGTAATGCTATCTGAAAAAACTTATACGATTGGTGATGTTAGCCAACAAACCGGGGTGGCCTCGGTCACCTTGCGCGCATGGGAGCGGCGTTATGGCTTAATTAAGCCACAAAGAACAGCGAAGGGCCATCGTGTGTATAACCAAGGCAATATTCAGGATATTCAACACATATTGTCGTGGCTAAACCGTGGTGTAGCGATCAGCAAGGTGGCTACTTTGCTTGCCAGCGGTAAGTCATATGCTGCGGCTGATCCGGTTGCTGAACAATGGTTAGTGGAGCAAAATAAATTGTTGTCGAGCATCACAGAGCTTAACAAGCATGGTGTAAACCAGATGCTGGACCGATTAAACAAATCTGTGCCGTTTACTACACTCTGTGAATACGTCTACCACCCTTTGCAGGTAACATTAGTCCAGCGCTGGCAACTGCAACCACTGGGCTATCAGCTGGAACAACAGCTATGGCAACAAAGTTGGCAACGGCAAATGCTAATAATGACCTTGCGTACAGAAAAACAAAAACCACAAGGACATTGCTATCTAGCAAGCCTAGACCTTGATGGGACATCATTGGGTTATTATTTGCTGCATAGCCTGCTTTTGCAAAGCGGCCTTCGTGTTAATGCCTTTGGTAAAGTTGAGGATTTAGCGGGTTTAACACGCTTACATAATAATGCTGAATGGCCATTAATAGTATATGCAGATCAACGCCTAGAGCAAACAGCATTTAAGCCGTTAGCTAAACTTGGCACACTGTGGAAAGACGATATTATCTGCCTTGGCTTGGCGTCGGATATTCACCATGAGCAATTAACTAGCCTAGGTATTGCCTGTGTAGGCGGCCATAGCAGTAACGCTTGGCAATCCGCTGCGATGAAAACTTGGCTAGAAAAAACAAAACGCTAATGTCGGCACAGCATGAATTAGTTTGGTTTCGTAATGATTTGCGCACCATTGATAACCCTGCGCTTTACCATGCTTGCCAATCGACACAGCCGGTTATTGCAATATATATTGCCACACCACAACAATGGCATCAGCATGATGATGCTGCGGTAAAACTGGACTTTTGGCACCGCAATCTCGTTCAACTTGAAAAAGAGTTAGCTGAGCTAAATATTGAATTGCACTTTTTTCAGCATGATAACTACCAGCAAATTCCTGATTTAATCGCCACTATTTGTCAGCAGTGGGCTGTAAATCAAGTGCACGTTAACGCGGAGCTGGCCGTTAACGAAAGTCAAAGAGATGCAAACGTTATTGAACGATGCCAAGACATTGGCGTGGCCTATCAAGAGCATCACGACCAATTGCTGCTTCCACCAGCAAGTATACGGACTAAAACCGGCACGCCGTATAAAGTATTTACAGCGTTTTCAACACAAGCTCGGCAGCGGCTTGCGACCCCGCCTAGCCTCTACCCTGTACCTAATCCTTGCAAAAAAATAAGCGACAACGCAACGAAGAGGTTGAGTGGACAGTGTCAGTTTGCAGACATACACTGGCCAACGGTTTCAAAAAAAATACAAACCTTTTGGCCTGCCGGTCAACAGGAAGCCTTAACTCGATTGACTGAATTTTGTCAGCAGCCTATTCAACACTACAAAACCGATAGGGATACGCCATCGTTAGCTGGCACCAGCCGACTTTCGCCGTATCTAGCCAGTGGAATACTCTCCGCTGCACAATGTTGGCACGCAACCTTGCATTGTGAAATGAGTGATGGCGTACATATTTGGCAAAACGAATTGCTGTGGCGTGAATTTTATAAACACACCCTGATTGATTTTCCGCAAGTGTCTAAACATAAGCCCTTGAAGCTGCAAACAGAACAGATTGAATGGCGACATGATGAAGAGCAATTAGTAGCATGGCAGGATGGTAAAACCGGCATTCCTATTGTTGATGCGGCCATGCGGCAGCTATTAACAAGGGGATGGATGCATAACCGTTTGCGGATGATAGTGGCTATGTTTTTAACGAAACACTTATTGATAGACTGGCGCTTAGGTGAGCGTTGGTTTATGCAACATTTAATTGATGGTGATCTGTCGGCAAACAATGGGGGCTGGCAATGGTGTGCCTCAACAGGCTCTGATTCAGTGCCTTACTTTAGAATTTTTAATCCGGTCACTCAATCACAACGGTTTGATCCAAAGGGTATCTTTATTCGCCACTACCTGCCTGAGCTGGCACACTTATCAGATAAAGACATTCATTTACCCAGCGCCAAGAATAGACCGGAGAATTACCCTAGCCCGATTGTTGATTTAAAGCGGGGTCGCTTAAGAGCGCTGTCTGCTTTTAAAGGTGTATAGTCACTCTATGTTTAGAAAAAAAACCATAGCTTATCTTTTTTTCAGTGTTGTTTTTATCCTGTCCGGATGTGTTGGCATACCAGAGGGGGTAAAACCGGTTGAAAATTTTCAGCTTGAACGATATTTAGGAACATGGCATGAAATTGCGCGGCTAGACCATTCTTTTGAAAGAGGGCTTAGCAAAGTTACCGCAGACTATAGCTTAAGAGAGGACGGTGGTATTAACGTTGTTAACCGTGGGTTTTCAGCCGACAATAATGCTTGGCAAGAAGCTCAAGGTAAAGCTTATTTTGTGAATGACGCCGATGAAGGGCATTTAAAGGTATCATTTTTTGGCCCCTTTTATGGTTCGTATATTGTTTTTGAGTTGGATACCATAGGCTATCAATATGCCTTTATATCGGGCCCAGATAAAGACTACTTATGGTTGTTAGCAAGAACCCCTACCGTTAAACCAGAGGTGATAAACCAGTTTATATCAATGTCAAAATCTATTGGGTTCGACACCTCAGCGTTAATTTTCGTTAACCAGTAATAGCCCTATATATTTAAAGAGACCTATTATGGAACAACATGATGAACTGCCTACTGAGCACCACGACCCTTTAATCTCCATTTTGCATAAGGCCATAAAAGCGGCTATTAAAATACTAGCTGTCTTGATGGTGCTGGTCATTTTTTGGGGCGTCGCAGATGTTTTTTATGTGATATACAACCAACTGTTAGCACCTCCTTTTTTATTGTTAAACCTATCGGATATTTTTAAGACCTTCGCGGCATTTCTAGCGGTTTTAATCGCCATTGAGATCTTCCAAAATATTGTTTTATACCTCAGAACCGATGTTTTTCCGTTAAGACTTGTGATCGCCACCGCCTTAATGGCGATGGCAAGAAAAGTCATTATTATTGACTTTAAGTTTGTCATACCCATGCATATGTTTGCCCTCGCTGGCATTATTTTAGCGTTAGGCTTCACTTACTATTTACTAGGAAAAAATGATGATGAGGGTATTAAATAATGAATGCATTATTACTGGTTGCGCATGGTAGCCGACGCAAACAATCGAATGATGAGGTGGCCCATCTAGCCGAAAAGCTTAAAAAGAACTGCGCTGAACAATACGATATTGTTAAGCCGGCATTTTTGGAGCTAAGCGATGTATTGATTCCTGAAGGTATTGAGCAGTGTATTGCAGAGGGTGCAACATCAATTACCGTTTTGCCTTACTTTCTTAATTCTGGTCGGCATGTAGTAGAAGATATTCCTAATATTATTAATAGGTGTACAGCTCGGCATGCAAACATCAATATTAGCCTTTCGCCTCACTTAGGCGCTTCTGATTTAATGGTGGATTTATTGATTTCAACCGCGGTTAACTCGACATTAGTGAGCGCTTAAGCGGCCAGCGATCTTTTTTTAATAAAAGCAACAAACAGCACGGCCCAAAAAACAGCACTTAATAAAGTAAATTCAACCGGCATCTGTATGCTGACTGAGGACAGTTTACTGGCAGCCCAATATGAAGCTGGGCCAAATAAGCCTCCCAATAAAGCGGCAACCTTTAGCTTACCGCTTAACCAGCGGTAACACTGTTCAAACGTAATAGAAAAAAGCAGCCAAAGTAACACTAACCAAAAAGGTAGAGTCGGGCCATCAGCAGCAAAGTGAATAAACTCAAGCTTGGCTAAACTCCAATCTGCCAGGCAACCGCTTATAAACATTAAAAGCTTCGGCAAGGCGTACGATAAATAATCTTTCTGCTTTGCCTTATACAGGTCGAGCAGCAAATAAAGTAAAATCAAAGCGATTGAGATTAAGTAAAGCAAACTGTCGTGGCATGAAACGAGGACTAGCCAACCAGTCTGAAATAATAAAACAGTTTGCCACAGCTTGATTGTTATGTCTCCAGTGCTACTAATGACATTGGAACCCGCGCCATAGGCTTAACTAAATGCAACTGCGATACACTGATTACCTGTTCTTTAAAGCCACCTTCGCAATAACTGAAATAATATGCCCACATCCTAATAAACTCATCACTAAAGCCTTGAGCCTTTACTGCTTGAATATTGTTTTTAAACGACTTGTGCCATTCATTTAAAGTTCTTGCGTAATGCATACCGAAATCATCCATATTGGTCATTCGCAAATCACTCGACTTAGTTAGGCTGTGGCTAATCGCGTTAATAGACGGTATACAACTACCAGGAAAAACATAGCGCTTTATAAAGTCGACATCTTTTTTTGCGCTATTAAATCGCTGGTCACTAATAGTAATGGCTTGAATAAGCATCTCACCATCGTCTTTTAAAAGCGCACTACATTTTGAAAAGAAGGTGTCAAAGTATTGATGACCTACCGCTTCGATCATTTCTATTGACACTAACTTATCATACTGCCCTGTCAGCTCACGATAGTCTTGTTTTAACAGCGTAATCTTGTTGCTTAAACCTGCATTGTCAATTTGTTGTTGTGCATAGGCGTATTGTTCTTCAGAAATTGTAGTTGTGGTGACATGGCAGCCATAGTGTTTAGCCGCGTACATCGCAAAACCACCCCAGCCTGTGCCAATTTCAATCACTTGATCTTCTGGCCTTAACTTTAAACGAGTACAAATCCTTTCTAATTTATTGGTCGAGGCTTGTTCCATTGTGTCATCTGGTTGGTAAAAAATACCCGATGAATACATCATCGTTGGATCCAGAAATAGCTTAAAGAAATCATTACCGAGGTCGTAGTGCGCAACGATATTACTTTTACTTCCCTTATGCGTATTCTTGTTTAACCAGTGAAATGCTTTTTTAATGGGGCTTGTAAAGCTCGCCAAACCAGTCTCCATTGAGTCCATAACGGATTGGTTTAACGCAAACAGCTGAATAACCTTGGTTAGATCAGGTGTGCGCCAATAATCATTTATATAAGATTCGGCAGCCCCTATGCTACCGCCTAAAGCGATATACCAATAAAATTCGTTATTTAAAATGTTTATTTCTACGACTAAATCGCTACGTTTATTACCCATAAAATGGTGTGTTTCCCCACTGTCGGTCAACGTTAGTTGTCCATACTGAAGGTGATTTAGCTGTTTTAATACAGCTTTTTTCAACGCCTTGCTAAACAAAGTGCCTCTGCGATGAGATGCTTTATTTTCTAAGTGTTGAGTTAGTTTTCTTACTGATGCTGATTTGCTCATACCATCCTCAAATTATCATTGTTAGGTTACTATCGAGTCTATTTATTACTTAGTGTTATGCGTTTTGGGGTGATCATAGAAAGGTGTTTTTCTTAACCATAACTTTAATGATTGCCAGTAAATACCAACTATTACTTGCCACGTCATCAAGGGGAACGTTACGAGAGCAGCGCATAAATTTAACGAATTAATTTCTTTGCGCTTTAATGACAAATTAACATCAAAACACGTCTCGTCATCCTGCGTGTTTTTCATATAAACAGCTAATTTTTCACTCGGCGTATTAAAACGCCAAAAATAGCGCATATCCATCGGCAAAAATGGCGATACATGAAATGTTTTTTCAAACTCACTTCTAACCACTTTAGAGGGGCTATTGCTTGCGTCGGAGGGTCTATTATCTAAAACATAACAGTGCCTTTCATTCCACGGCGTGTTATTAATTTGTGCGACTATAAAATCAAGCGTTTCACCATCTTCGTTAAAGCAATAATAAAAAGAAACTGGGTTAAAGCAATATCCAAAATAAGACAGATGTGTCAGTAACCTTATGGGCCCTTTCGGAACAACGCCTAACTGTGCTTTAACTTCATTTTTAACCGCCGTTTTTATACAGCCGTTTTCATCCGCTAAATATTGTTGAGTCTGGAAGCTAGCGACATTTGGTTTATTTAAGGACCAGAGCCAAAATCGATCAAACAACGTCGGTAATTCATCAAGGTCTAAATACAACATAAATATAGTGTATTGAAATTCGTTTTCTTTCGGCTTAAACCGCCGATGTCTCACTCGGCCAGTAAATATTTTACTGTTCACCGAGCACATCTCTATTGAAGTCTTTAAGTGCTTGCAAGGCACTAACAACGCCATCTTCATGAAACCCATATCGCCAATAAGCACCACAATAATAGGTACGATTTTGGCCGTTTAATTCGCTGTGTTTTTGTTGTGCTTTTACACCGTCTACACTAAAAAATGGGTGCGTGTATTGAAGTACTTTAATGATTTTTTTGGGGTCAATAGCTGCAGTATTATTAAGCGTTACATTAAAGGTGTAATCACTTTTAAGTGACTGCAAAATATTCATATTGTAGGTCAATGCGACGCGCTCTTTTTTCTCTTTCAATAAGTGATAATTCCAAGCGCCCCAAGCTAATTTACGTTTTGGTAATAGGCTTTGGTCATAATGTAAAACAACTTCATTATTGATGTAAGGAATAGCACCCAACACCTCGTTTTCTAATGGGGTTGGTTCTGCTAACGAACTTAACGCTTGGTCACTATGTGAGGCTATAAAAACATAATCGAAACGCTCTTCTTCATAGCCAGCGGCTTTTACAAATACACCACCTGCTGTCCTGCGTACATTTTCAACAGGTGCTGACAAGCGGATCTTGTCTTTATGTCCAGCGATAAGGGGTTTTAAATATTCCGAAGAGCCGCCCTTAATAACAAACCATTCGGGACGAACATCGACCGATAACATGCCATGGTTATGAAAAAACTGCACAAAAAAACGTGCTGGAAAGGCAAACATACTATCGTGGTCGGTTGACCAAATTGCAGCTCCCATAGGTATAATATAGTCATGTATAAACTCCTTACCGTATTGATTATTATATAAATAATCACCTAGCGATATTGAGTCTGTATCGTCTGCTAGCAGGCTAAGGCTTTCTTTATTAAAACGTAATATTTGTTTTATCATCCGATAAAAACGGGGTCTAAATAGATTCCTACGTTGCGCGAATAGAGCGTTCAGGTTAGTCCCATTATATTCAAGACCTGTACGCTGATTTTGAACGCTAAAACTCATCTTGCTTGATTGATAGGGGACATCTAATTCTTTTAGTAAGTTAATAAAATTAGGGTAGGTTTTTTTATTAAAGACGATAAAGCCCGTATCAATGATTTGCTTTTCACCACCTAGCTCAACCGTGTGTGTATGTGTATGCCCACCGGCATAGTTTTCAGCTTCAAAAACAGTAATATCATGTTTTTTGTTTAAGTGGTATGCCGCCAAATTACCCGATATACCTGTACCGACAACAGCAATTTTCATCAGCTTGACTCCGGCACGGTTTTACTTAATATTTTTGCTGCCAAGCCTGCGGGCAGGCACGATACAAATTTCAAGAAATAGGTAAACCGTTTAGGAAAATGGATTTCCGTCGTTTGTTTCATTAACTGTTTAACAATTGTATGTGCGGCTTCATCGGTGCTTACCCTAAATGGCATATCGAAGGTGTTTTTATCGGTTAAGGGTGTTTTAACAAAGCCAGGGCAGATCCAGCTGACCGCTATGTTTTTTGGAGCCAACTCTATTTTTAAGCCTTGAAATAAGTTTCTAATAGCCGCTTTACTCGCTGAATATGCTTGCCCTGAAGGCAGACCTTGCCACCCAACGCTAGAACTCATACCTACCAAATACGCATTTTCAGATTCTTTCAATAGCGGTAAGGCCGCTTCAATTCCCCTTATCATAGTGAAATAGTTGGCCTCTATCATTCGTTCAAACGGGGCTGCTGAGAAATGATAAGCATCAACATATTCAGCCGTCCCTGCATTAAAAATAACGCAGTCTAACCCTCCCGCTGATGCTTTAATGTCAGCCACGATGTTTTTATTAACATCTGCAGATGTTAAATCGCCGGGCAAAATGGTTATTCTTTCCTTGCCGGAAAAGTTTTCGCTTAGTTTTTCGGCATTTCTTGCGCTGACAAATACATGTGCACCTTTTTCGTACAGTTTATCAGCTAAACACTGACCAATTCCGCTGGAAGCACCGGTAACCCAGACTTTTTTACCGTTAAAATCGTAGGACATTAGAGCCTCCGTTTAATCAGGCTGATGATGTTGCCAATCAGTGGTATTTGTTCGTAAAGCATCTGACCGACATCATAGTAATCTCGGTGATAGCTTATTTTCTCTTCTCCGTCGGTTTTTAAGTGTGTAACACCCGTTACAACATAGGGTTCCCCTCCGTTCATTTTTGAATGAGCTAGGGTCATATCCCAGGTTATGAAATGACTGTTTTTATCCGATGTAACTTCTTCGAAATCAAAAGAGATGGAGGAAACATTGTCATATAAACCTGCAAAATAAACCGTTAAATTATCGATCCCTTCAATTCTATGTAAGGGGTCGATAAAGGTAATATCTGCACTATAAAGGTCTGTTAATAACTCAAGATTATCTTTATTGAGCCGTTGGTAAATTTGAGTAAAGTCTTCAATTATCATCACTATTTTCTTTTAATTTCTTTTTGAACCTCAATCGGAATGGGTTTTAAATCCCACACTAAGCCGCACCAACTCATTACTTTTAGCAGATAGAACGTCATATCAAATTCCCACCATAGGAAGCCCTGACGGGCACTTCCCGGGTAAAAGTGATGGTTGTTATGCCAGCCTTCGCCGAGTGTAATAATTGCTAAAAGTGCGTTATTACGGCTGTCATCAGGCGTATCGAAACGTCGGCTACCGAAACAATGTGCCAATGAATTTATCGTGTAAGTGCCGTGATATAAGGCAACTGTTGATATAAAGAAGCCCCATATCACCATTTGTGCGCCTGTTGTTTCCAGCTGAGGGTAATAGATTTCCATCAGAAAGCCGGCGCAATACAGGGCAACTATTAGTGCCAAAGGTGCCGTTATATCGAATCGATCAAGCCATCTAAGTTCTGGGAACTTATTAAAGTCTTTCACCTTATCAGTTTTTGTTTGCAAGTTTTTGGGTGCTAAGAACCAAAGGCAATGACTCCAAATAAAGCCTTGTAATCGGGGTGAGTGGAGGTCACCTTCTTTATCGGAAGTCTGATGATGAACTCTATGATGTGACGCCCACCACAATGGGCCTCTTTGCGCTGAACTGGCGCCCATAAAAGCAAAAAAGAATTGTATAAAACGTGATGTTTTAAAAAGTTTGTGTGAAAAATATCGGTGGTAAAAACCAGTAATAGCAAACATTCTGACTAAATATAGAAAGATTGCGCCCCAAAGAGCTACCCAACTGAACCCGACCCACACGACAGCGAATACCATTAAATGCATAAAAACGAATGGGGTGACTTGAGCCCAGCCCAATTTATTCGAGTCTTTAGTGGCAACTGAATCCAAACCGGATTGGGTATCGAACCATACAAGCATCGGTTTTAAGCGGTTTAGCAAACGCATTTATAACACTCCAGCCTCAATACAGTTTTCTAGCTTACTTGCATTCTGCTGAAGCCTCTCGGTTTTTTGAATAACGATATCAATTCGGCCCAAATTAACACCCCATTTAGTTATTTCTGTAGAGCCCATAAGCGTCGAATCATCAACTAACGTTAACCAATCATCCATTGCGACAATATATTCAGAGTTATCAATGTTAATTTTCAACTGATACCTTAAATGTAGGCTATCGCCAAATACTTCACCGTTTGCAATACCAATGACATCACCGGCCGTACCGGACCAACCTTCAGCTGTTTTATCAAACACCCAGTTACGTTCTTGGCGTTCTCCATCATCAAATAGAAAAACTTCTTCTAAGATAACTTGATTGGCAGAATGAGAGGCAACAATATCTGCTGCAAATTTTCGATTAATTTGACCATTTCTTGATTTCACTAAGCCTTTTGCGCAGAGATTTCCTTGAAAAAAAGATTCAAACTTAAAACCAGGTGTTTTATCGCGGTAACGCTCGGCATCTATTGCGCAACCATTGATTAAAAAAACACTAAAGATCAAACACAGTACTTTCATCGATACCTCAAATTCCTGGGACATATTTACTTGTACGTAGAAAATGGCCAATTAGATTAAATTTATTTTTTTGATCCAAAAAAGCATATTTTTCGTAAAACAGTAAATAGGGCGGTGTATCGCTGTTCTATTTATCGATGTTTATAACACTTAGAGTTTAAAAAATATGAATGGGCAGGCGCAAAGACAAATAACCGAAAACTTAGTATATTGGTCAGCTCAAAGCACGCTTCTGCAACCAGTTTATTACTCTATGAACGAGCCCCTCATCAGCAAGACGGAACAAGCAAAGCTGTGTAAACAATACATGCAGGCTATTGCCGTTAAGCAAGACAAGAATGCATACAAAAACCTGTATCTTTACTTTGCTCCTAAGGTCAAAACATTCTTCAAGCAACACGCTAGTACCAGTGATGCTGAAGAAATGACCCATGAAGTGTTCATGCGTGTTTGGCAAAAAGCCAAAACATACCAAGCAGAAAAGGCGAACGTTTCAACATGGATTTTCACCATCGCTAGAAATTTAAAAATTGATGTACTAAGGCAAAAGAGAATTGCTGAAGTTAGCCTTGATGACTCACACTCTCAGCTGCAAATAGCTGAAGATAACCTTCATAAAGGGCTTGTTAGCACTTCTGAAAAAATACAAGTAAGCAATAATCTCAAGCACTTAAGTGAGGAGCAAAAACGGGTAATATTAAAAGTCTATTACGAAGATAAAAGCCACCAATTGGCAGCTCAAGAGCTGGGTTTAACATTGGGTGTTATTAAATCTAGAATTAGAAGTTCATTGAAGGTTTTGCGCCACCATCTAGGAAATCAAAACGAATGAATAATCATATTGATACTGAATTATTATTAAATTATGTAGAGGGCAGTGTGGAACCTGCTTTGAGTTTGGCCATTGCTCTCCACCAAAAACACTGTCCAACATGTCGACAAAAAATTAAGGATTTAGAGTCACATTATGGTGAAAACCTTGAATTATCTGAAAGTAGTCATAACGAAGGTGCTGGCTTTGATCGTTTAATTACAGATATAGCGAAGTTGACAACGGCTGACACTAACAAGGCAGTGCCTCAAGTATTGACAAACCATGATAGAGAAAATAATGGCGGCATCGGTTTTGTTGATGATTATGCCGTTGCTGAAATCAATAGGCCCTTACTAAAGCAATTATTAAACTTCAATCAGGATGGGTTTGAATGGCAAAAACTAACATCAAACATTTCAACCGTTGAGCTTGAATTATACGACGTTAGTTTTAAGGTTAATTTATTACGTTTTTCAGCGAAAACTAAAATCCCCAAACACACGCATTTAGGTAAAGAATTTACGTTTGTGATTGAAGGAGACTTTAAAGATCACAAGGGAACACATACCGCTGGTGATTTTATTGCCTGTGATGGTTCTGATGAACACAGCCCTGTCGCTGGTGATACTGGCTGTGTTTGTTTAGCAATAACAGAAGCGCCTTTAAAATTTACAGGTATCCTAGGTCCGCTTTTAAATCGGTACGCCAGTTATTAAGTAGCATATTAGAAATACTTTATTTTTAATAAACCGCTTACGACTTTTAGATTTTATGAAGAAAATATTCATCTTACTTTTGTTGCTACATACAGCTAATACAAGTGCTAATAAATTGCATTTAGATGATCTAAACCTTGTCGGTCGTTCAAACTTCAGCGTTTGGTTTTGGGATATTTATGATATTGAGTTAAAAACTCCAAGCGGAACGTACGAAGAAGGAAAAAGGCCGCTATCTCTAGAGCTAACTTACAAAAGAGTCATCTCTAATGTTGAGCTTGTAGATGAAACACTAACCCAATTGAAACGTTTCAATATTAGCGAAGAGCAGAAAAAAAACTGGGCAAAACAATTATTAAAAATATGGCCGAGTGTTAAACCCAACGATACCATTACGGTTTACATTGATAATGAAAAAATCACTTACTTTTATTTTAATGGACAATTTATAGGAAAAATAAATGAAGCTGGTTTTTCAGATACATTTCCTTCCATCTGGCTAAGTCTAAATGGCCTCTACCCTGCAATGACAAAAAAATTAATTGGCTCAACTTATTAAAAACAAAACGAGAACAAATTTGAGCTAACCGATTTAACCTTTAGCGATATAAAGCTGTAGCTTCAATTATTAAGACTATACAATCACTTCTTAACGATAAAACCTAAGGGTGCTCTTATGAAACTTGCTATTTTATCCTGTGGACCTAATGCCTACAGCACACGACGTTTAAAAGAAGCGGCCCTTCAAAGAGGGCATGATGTAAAAGTCTTAAACACCCTTAAGTTTGCTATCGATTTACAACAAGGCATCCCCGACCTCTACTACCGGCAAA
Source organism: Cycloclasticus zancles 78-ME (assembly GCF_000442595.1). Lineage (NCBI taxonomy): Bacteria > Pseudomonadati > Pseudomonadota > Gammaproteobacteria > Thiotrichales > Piscirickettsiaceae > Cycloclasticus > Cycloclasticus zancles. The sequence continues at coordinate 1,968,157 of NC_021917.1, forward strand.
AAGTTTTAAGTAGCTATGATGCTGTATTACCGAGAATTGGTGCATCAATTACTTACTATGGCACGGCTGTTGTCCGTCAATTTCAAGAAATGGGCGTTTTTTGTGCTAATACTGCACATGGCATTTCTAACTCGCGAGATAAGTTACGTAGCCTGCAAATCTTAAGTCGTCATCATATTGGTATTCCTAGAACTACCTTTGTCCGAGACCGAAAGGATGTGATTCCTGCGATCGAACGAGTTGGTGGTGCACCTGTCGTTATTAAATTGATTGAAGGCACCCAGGGCATTGGTGTGCTATTGGCTGAATCAATGAAAGCGGCTGAGTCGATTATTGAACTACTACAAAGCCAAAAACAAAATGTGCTCATTCAAAAGTTTGTGGCAGAAAGCAAAGGAAAGGATATTCGCGCTTTTGTCGTTGGCGATCGTGTTGTTGCCGCAATGCGCCGCGTCGCCCAAGGACAAGAATTTCGTAGCAATGTACACCGAGGCGGCATTGCTGAACCGGTAGAACTTGATGAACGGTATAGAGAAACAGCCGTACGAGCAACTCAGATTTTAGGCCTAGAAGTAGCTGGCGTTGATATGTTGGAAGGTAAAAACGGCCCTCAAATAATGGAGGTCAATTCTTCGCCAGGACTTGAAGGTATTGAAACGGCCACCGGTTTAGATATTGCCGGCGCTGTGATTGACTATGTATCTGCTCAAGTTGATTTTCCTGAAATTGATATACGCCAACGATTAACCATTAGCAAAGGGTATGGCGTCAGTGAAATATATATTCCTGAAGGATCAGAGTTTCTTGGGAAGACCATCCAAGAAGTGATGGATGAAGAAAAAGACATTAACGTGCTCACCTTGTATCGAGGGGCCAAGGCAATCCCTAACCCACGTGCTGCACGCGAACTCGAAGCTGATGATAGGCTATTATGCTTTGGAAAATTAGACTCTTTACGTGGCATGATTCCAAAGAAAACAAAGGCTCGCCGAAGGCCAAAAGTTCAGGATTTACAATCAGATGAATTAAACCAACCTCATGAAGACGACGCAGACCAATAAGCAGATCGGTTTAATCTCTAGCTAATTAATAAAACCGACTGATAAGGTCTCTATTTAAGCTACATACAAGTGGATAATTAAAATGTCAGAACCCTTTATACTTGCAGGTCAAGAAGTCTTACCAGGAACAAACACTATCATTGATGTTCCCCTGCCAGATTTATATACACATTCTTCTTTATCAATGCCGGTACAGGTCATTCGAGGAAAGCAAGAAGGCCCCATTCTCTTTGTTTCTGCGGCCGTTCATGGTGATGAAATTAATGGCGTTGAAATTATTCGTCGACTGGTAAAAAGCAAATCACTCTCACGAATGAAAGGCACGTTGATTACTGTGCCTATTGTTAATGTTTATGGTTTTCTCAACCAAAGCCGTTACTTACCCGACCGCAGAGATTTAAACCGCTGTTTCCCAGGCTCGGTAAAAGGCTCCTTAGCTGCACGCTTAGCTAAATTATTTATGACCGAAGTGGTGCAGCAATGTACACATGGCATTGATTTGCATACAGCAGCCATTCATAGAGACAACTTGCCGCAAATACGCGCCGACTTAAGCAACCAGGTGACCGAACAGATGGCCTTAGCCTTTAATGCGCCTGTGGTGGTTAATTCTGGCCTAATAGAAGGCTCTTTACGGTATGCCTGTAGTACAGAAAAAAACTTACCAATCATTGTTTACGAAGCAGGGGAAGCACTCCGCTTCGATGAGTTTTCGATCCGCGCAGGGGTCAAAGGCATTCTATCGGTGATGCAATCGATTGGCATGCTGACACCCCCTAAACGTAAAACCAAAAAGAAAGCTCCAGAACCTTTTGTTGCACGCTCTACTCTTTGGGTTCGCGCACCTCAAAGTGGTATTTTCCGGATGACTGTTTCAATGGGAAAACATGTTTTTGAGGGTGACTTACTCGGTGCTGTTGCCACACCCTACGGTGAGGATGGCAAAGAAACCGATATTATTTCACCCATTTCAGGCATTATTATCGGCAGAACCAATCTGCCTCTCGTTAGTGAAGGTGAAGCCTTATTTCATATTGCGCGTTTCACACGACCTAAGGATGTTGTAGATAATTTGGAGGCTTTTCAGCTGGACCTTGATCCTGCTAGTGATGAAGCCCCCCCTGAAGACCTTCCAATCATCTAGTTTTGTACCCCTTTTACCCTTTAATTTGGACTAATAAATGACTTCTAGCAATAATAAAATCATTGTAGGTAGTGAAGAATGGTGTTCCTTCCCTGCCCTAGGCATTCCTGCTATCAAAGCGCGTGTAGACTCAGGTGCTAAAACATCCTCTATTCATGCCTTTAACATTCAAACCTTTAGACGCGAAGGCCTTTTATGGGTTAGCTTTGAAGTACACCCACTACAAAAGGATCGCCGCACTGTGTTGCGCTGTGAACGCCCTGTGGTTGACAAACGTTCCGTCAAAAGCTCGTCTGGAATTTCTGAAACACGCTACGTAATTTCCACCTTAATTAAGGTGGAAAGCGAAACATGGGAAGTAGAACTCACCTTAGCAAACCGTGATTCAATGGGCTATCGTATGTTGTTAGGTCGTGAAGCGATGAAAGGACGAATCTTGGTAGACCCTGAGCTAAGCCTATGCCTCAACGAGCCGTCAAAAGAACAGCTTTACGATTGGTATGGCCAGCCTCAAAAAAACAAAAGTGGGCTAAAAATAGGCTTACTTGCCAGTAACCCCGACCTTTATAGCAACATGCGCCTTATGGAAGCCGCTGAGGAACGAGGCCACGAAATGGTGTTTTTAAACATCAAATATTGCTATATGAAAGTCGATGAACAAGCACCTGAAGTCCATTATCGAGGCGGTAAAATCCTCAATGACTTAGATGCCGTTGTCACACGTATAAGACCTAGCATGACCTTTTATGGCTGCGCCTTGGCTCGCCAATTTGAAAGCATGGGCATTTATACCGTCAATTCATCATCCGCTATTAGCCAATCAAGAGATAAGTTATTTTCGCTTCAACTGATGTTAAAAAGTGGCATTGGTATCCCCACAACAGGTTTTGCACACTCGCCAATGGATACCAGCGACTTGATAGAAATGGTTGGCGGAGCGCCATTGATTGTAAAACTATTAGAAGGCACTCAAGGCCGAGGTGTTGTATTAGCTGAAACTAAAAAAGCCGCCGAAAGTGTTATCAATGCCTTCAAAGCACTGCATGCAAACTTGCTAGTTCAAGAATTTATTAAAGAAGCAGACGGGAAAGATTTACGCTGTTTTGTCATTGATGGCAAAGTAGTTGCCTCAATTCAACGAACTGCTGCTCCTGGCGAATTTAGAGCCAACATTCATCAAGGTGGTAGCGCTTCTGTGGTTAAAATAACACCCGAAGAACGTCGTTTAGCAACGCTTTCGGCAAAAGTATTAGGGCTTAAAGTTGCTGGCGTTGATATTATACGTTCGAGTAAAGGTCCACTGCTTTTAGAAGTTAATTCATCTCCAGGTTTAGAAGGTATTGAGTCTGCCACCGGTAAGGACATAGCTGGGCATATTATTGCGTCTATTGAAAAGAGGCTTAAGTGGGAAAGACCCGTTAGTTCTAGCGTTTTGGAAACACTTTAACCACCTACGCGCTATTAACTAAAAAGGGCAAAATTTAGCCATTGAATGCGCTCCCCCTGTCTAACGGTATGCAGAGATTATTTTTATAAACACTCAGCGGTTTTAGTCCCTTACCCCCTCTCTTATAAGACGCCATGAATGGTTTGCTGGTTCAGTTAAGGCCAGCAAACTATCCGCTAAACGCTTGGCCGATACTCACTACCGTATACCTTTAAAAACCGCTTATTAAAACCATTTTAATTTTTTAAACAACCAGACCTGAGCTAAGATAATTAGCGCCAATATGCCCATAAAGATCCAAAAAGCAGCTTCATTATCTGCCCCTGGTATACCGCCAACATTAATCCCTAACAGCCCGGTCAAGAAACCTAGGGGCAAAAATATAGCCGCAACAACCGAGAGCATATACATATTTTTATTCAGCCGATCAGAAAGACCGGTGACCAGCTCATCTTTAACAATTTGAGCCCTCTCACGAATCGTATCCAAATCTTCAACATACCTTATTACGCGGTCTAATGACTCTTGCAAGCGGCGTTTATGCATTTGGTCCAACCACGACTGATCAGAGACACGAAGGCTTGAAATCACGTCTCTTTGAGGGGCAATATAACGTTTAAACATAATGGCGTCTTTACGAATAGAGGTGATTTCCTGTCGCTCATTTGTGTCAGGATTTTCCATAACACTTTCTTCAACCTCGTCTAACTTCTCATCTATTTCAGAAAAAATAGGTTCCATTCGCTCAAATAAACCGGCGATTAGCGTGGTCACAAAATCGCCACTATTTTTTGGCCCTTTCCCCGCTTTTAGTTTCCCTTGAATATCGATGGCAGCTCTTAGTTTTCGACGCCGTAGGCTGATAATATTATCTTTATCAACCCATAAACGTATCGACACCATATCATTCGGCTCAGCGCCAGGGTTTAAATTTACCCCGCGTAAAATAAGCAGCGCGCCATAGTCAAATTCAAGAATTCTAGGTCTTGTTTCATCTGCACATAAGGCATCAACAACTAAGTGATCTAAATGCGGAAACTCTTTTTCAAGCAAACGGCGGCTTTCTGGGTGCTCTGCTTCTAAATGAATCCAAACCTTGGATTCACTACTAATAGTTTGTTGTATCTGTGACTCTTCGAGTAAGGTACTCGAGCCGTCGCCATTCAACTTACAAGCGTAAAGAATATGACTATTTTCCATCAAACACTCCCTCTAATCCAGGTGCTGTACGAATGTGTAAGTCTCTTTGTGGGAAAGAAATTTCCACCCCTGCCTCTTTAAATACTTCCCAAATATCAAAGCGCACTTGGCTTGAAATTGAAAAAATTTCTTGGATATTACTAATAAAGAAACGTATTTCAAATATCAATGCGCTATCCGCAAAGTCCTTAAAAAGAACTGTTGGTTTTGGGGTTTTTAAGACGTCTTTATTTTCCGTAATCATGTCCATTAGAAGATCTCGAACTTGTTGTGGGTCCGAGGAGTATGACACGCCAACATTCACAATCACACGACCTACTCTATCTGCATGCGTCCAATTTTTAACAGACGATGAAATGAGCTCAGCATTTGGCACAATAATCGATGTTCGGTCAAAGGTTTCAACAACTGTGGCACGCACGCTGATTTTCTTTACAATCCCTTCACCTGAATTGGTAATCAGCCAATCCCCTACTTTTATGGGCCGTTCAAACAGCAAAATAAGGCCTGAAACAAAGTTACTCACGATACTTTGCAAACCAAAACCAATGCCAACAGACAGCGCACCAGCTATCAACGCCAAATTCGTTAGATCAAATCCAACCGCTGATATACTCGCCATTAGCGCAATAATCAGCCCAACATAACCTAACACCTGTGTTATTGACTGACGAACACTCGTATCCATGTTCGTTTTAGGCAAAATCTTTTGATCCAAAATACGCTGAATAACGCGTGTGATGAACAGCAAGGTTAGAAAGACAAGTAAACCAACCCCAATATTTGAAATTGAGATGGTCATATTGCCAACTTTAAAGCCAAAAAATGCCTGCTTTATCGTCTCTTGAATATATTGCCATTCGGTGCCAAAAATACCGGCAACAAAAGGTAAACAGATAAAGAACAAAATAAGATCCAATGAGAGGCATAACCAGAAGTAAATAACCTGCTCTGAGTCTTCCCCTATGTTGTCTTGAGAAAAGCGTTTATCTAAGCGATAAAAGTATGGACGAATAACCGCTCTTATAACGAGAATAGACGCTAATAATGAAAAAATAAGAACAAAACCTTCGAAGATATAACGGCTAAGAGCTGCATAGCCAAATACATTAAATATAATGATGGAGAGGCTAATCATTAGAAAAACAACAAATATCTTGCGTGGGAAAAAGTAGTCTTTAGTCTCTTTTGGCCCTATCAATACAAACAAAGAAAACAGGCCTAATATAAACGCAAAAGTTAAGCTCACAATATAACTTTGGACAACTGCCAGCTCTATGAGCACCCCTATAATTTTTCCACTTTCAAGAAGCAATGTATCGACAGCAAACAGCAGTGCCACCACACAGATTAAATAACGCAAATGTGAACGAATAAGAGCCGCTTTCAAAAACCGCCCTGTCATCAAATACACAGCGAACAAAAACCCCGTAAGCATTAATACCTTTTGTATTAATAAGTGATTAGCCTCGGTAACAATGCCTTGGCTAATAAATAGTTGATAAATGAAAAGCAGCCCTAGCCCTATCGCTAAAAATGGCAAAACTAACGACGCTGAAACCAATCGAAACACATGTTCCCGCCCAGCATTTTGTAATTTTATAGTTAACCTTTTTTTTGATACTAACGTGGCGAAAAGGAAAACGACCAAAAGAATACAGCCCGATATGACACTCAACGACCGCAGAGTTTTATCGTAAAAAATACCTTTGTAATTTGAAAATTGAGCATAAAAAGGCTCTTCTGCTGTTTTCCATAAAGTAGTATTAAATACTGCCATTTGCCGCTCAAAAAGCCCATCTAAAAATAATGTGCGTCTTAACGAAGTGATTTTTTCTAACAACCGCGATGATTTAGACGTCAGCGCTTCGGCTTGTGTCAGCAAACCTTCAATAATTAACGACTCATTCGTTAACTCAGCGCGCAACTTTTGAATATTATCGGGCTCTGGTGGCGCATCTTCATCGGGGGCAGCGCCAAGGTCGGCCAAATCTGCTTGCACGCTATTATTAACCGGTTTAATAACGTCTACCTTATATTGTAATTCTGTTCGCGCTGAGCGAAGCGTTTGACGCAATTCCAACAAACGAGCTTTATCTATCGTATTGTCAGCTAGCTGTTGAGAAATAAGTTCTATCGTCTCTTGTTTTTCTTTAAGCCATAACTTAGTCGCTTCTTGGTTTATCAGTTCCTGCGCAGCAACAGCCGAGCTGTGAACACTAAAAACAACCAAACAAAGATAACTAAAACACCGCAATAACTTCATATTTTATTCCCCACACTATAAACACCCTAGACGCTTCGCATCATATATCGACTGTACAATGCTCACCTAGCATGTGAACATATGTTAAAACTAACCCTTCATTTACCCCATTACTATAACCGCTTATCTACTAAACCACTGATAGCTATTAGGTTTATTGTTCACGAACGTATAGTAAATCCACCCCCGTATCTACACCCGATTCTGCTTTTAATGACCACAGCTTACTCAATTCGTACCTCAGGTTAACCGTACTCACCGAATCAAAAATCCCAATGCCGTAACTTAAATATAAATTTGGCAGCAAATACTTACCAACATGCAAAGCCGTATCATCCCCACCATTACCATCAAATGTAACAGCATCCAACCCAAACGCATTGGCTATTTGTTCACCAATCATATTACCGCCTTTAATGCCTAAACCACTGGCAGCAGAGGCTAACAAAGCAGCATCCGATGCACTCGCGTTCGACAAAGAGCGACCCAATAACAAATGAGCCAGCACCTCGTCATCACTCATCGACGGTATAGAAAATAACGAGGTTTGAAGGTTATCGACCGGGCCTAACAAGTGCAGGCCCGCTGTAAATTTTTTCTCTTTTCTTACCGCCTTTATATCCAAATTTGGGTTATCCAGCGCGCCTCCGGAGTATTGTATTTTGCCATTATCAACCGCTAGTTGTTGGCCATATGCCCTATAGGTACCTTTATTAATAACGATATCGCCAGTTCCAAGAAGCAGTTTATCTGTCTCACCGCTAACTAATAATCCGCCAGTTAGTGCTCCCTCAAAACCCAGCCCTTTAACCTGTACGTTATCACCCAAATTAACGTTTAATTTGACCCGGGTTGAAATAGGTTTTGTTTCTTTTGCTAACGTCTTATCAATAACAACCACATCTTTACTAGCAGACACAGGAATATTAAACTCTATCGGTGCTAAGTCTGCGGTCGGTATATTAATGCTTCCTTCAAGGTATGCTGAGTCAGCCGTCATATTAAATAATAAATTCGGCGATGCGATTACATACGCTTCGGGTAAATTCAAAACCTCAACATTCTCGCCTACCAGTGTAGACGAGGCATGCCAGCCTTTATCAGCAAAAACAACCTGACCATCACCATAAAAATCACCTTCACCAGAGGTCGCCTTATATTTTAAGTGAATACCTCTATCCACCCCACCTTCTAAACTCGCATTAATTGCTGATAACACTGTTCCAGAACTGGTCAACTCTACTCCCGCGTTAGCAAGCAATACGTTTCCTGTAACAGCAGGGTTCGCCACCGTACCAGTTAATTTGATATCAACATTCAACTGGCCTTGTAAGTGTTCATACTCAGAGTACAACGTATCAAAAACCGATAAATCTTTTACCGACAAGCTGAAATAGCCTGACAACCCTGCTTGCTGTGGCGTATCAATAACCGTTTTCAGGGAAGGCACACTAACTTGGCCTGTTAACGCTGAAACACCAGTTAAATCAGGCTCAATCAACACATTCGCAACCACCCCTTTCTCGGCAAGCTGAAAATCGATATTGGCATTGCGTAAGGCGATCACTGTATTTTCAAGCGTTAAATCTTTTTCTAGCAAAACCCGACCATCAGTCAAACTGAAAACACCTTGGCCACTTATTGGATATTGATTTCTGCCAGCCAGTTCAAACCGACCTTTTAAATTCCCTTCTAATGGGTCCAGTGAACTGGAAAAGCTCTGTAAAAGCGTTAGCGGAATGGTAGCCAACTCACCTTGAATATTCCAATCGCCACGGGTTGAATTATTTGCCTGTATACAGACTGAGCCAGTGGCTGATTGTAGGCAATGCTTATCAAATGAACCATGCGTACTGGCGATACGTATTGCACCTTGCTCGCTAAGGCGCCACTGCCCTGCTAGAACATGTTCTAGCGTCAGTTGTGAAAACTCACCCTGCCAATTTGTCCCAGACAAGCCACCGGCCAGTTGAGCCGATACCTTTAACTCCCTGTTATCCACATCAACAGAAACTTGATGCTTATCTGTCGTACCGTTAAGATCCACCGTGACATCAAGTGGCGCTGAATTTTCAACACTTAAGCCGACAAGCGAGCCTTTACCACTCATAACGCCCTGTTGACTCATATCTAGGCTAAGCTTACTTTTCCATTGATTAATGCTCACAACGTTAGAATAGGCTAGTTTGTTTCCATCAATATCGGCAAATATTTGCGCTGTAGCAAGGTTCCCACTGACTGTTCCTAACGCCGTTAATGCTCCCGTTAGCTCGGGATGAAAATCTGCTAAATTAGACGAATTAACAACCCAATTTAGCGTTTTCCCTTCATTTATTTGCCCCGACGCTGTGATAACTGATTGGCCGGACTGTAGTTGGAATTTCTTGACCGTCAGCTGCTGTGCAAGGTATGAAAAATCGCTGCTAAAATGCACCGGTCGTTGCCTTAAGGTACCGCTAATATCCAGCCCCTTTATTGATACACCCACGGCCTTAGTATTAAGGTTTTCGGCCACCAGTTGCCAACCACCAGATAATTGCCCCGGCCATTGTGACGAAATAAATGCGGGGTTAACTTTATTGAGCCTCACTGAGCCTTTAAGCGCGAACATATCTTGCCATTGCGCTTCGCCAATAAAGCTCATTTGGCCGGACTCAACAGCCAGCTTCATATTTAAATCTTTCGCACCTTGCTGGCTAATTTTTGCCTGTGCTTGTACTGACACGGGTAGCGAATTGATTGATAAATCGCCGTCGATTTTAGCCGTAGCATCGGCAACCGTACCGGCAAACGATACCTGCCCTTCTTTAATTAATAAGGCCGTCTCACTCAAAATGTTTGGCAAGTCAATGTTTTCTATTGTGACATTAGCCTGAAAACTAGGTATTTGGTTCTGCCAATCTAACCAGCCCACTAAAGAAGCCTGGCCGTCTAAACCGTTCAGTTGTAACTGTGTGATGTTTAGCTTATTCGAGCTGCCCTCCATCACCCCTTTAAAATTGAAGGCCTGTTGCTGCGCTTCCAGCACCCCATTTATTGCAAGCTTATACTCATCAAGCCCGCCTTGAATAGTCAATTCGCCGCTTCGACTTGCTATACCGCTAGCTCCGTTAGACATCGGCCAAGCTAACTGTTGCCACTGCCCAGTTAGCTCAAGTATTGGTAACGTCATCACGTTATTAACAGCGCCGTACAGGGACAACCTTAGTCCGTTTTCATTGGCTAAAATGCTGTTCAGCGTCCAGCTATCAAGGTCTTTACTAAGCAGCTGAGCGCTCCACGCCAACACGGGCCAGCCTTCTTGTTGATAGCCTGCATCAAACTTAATATCCGCTTGATTTATATCGCCTTGGGCTGTTAATTGAATGCTATTCAAATGCCCTGTTTGGCCGTCTACATAATCAGCCAGATTAAGCTGTGCAATGCGCGCATTCATTTGCCAACTCAGTTTACCGAGTAAATTTTTTATCGTCAGGACGCTGGTCGACTGCATCGGTTTAATAACTCGCTGCTCAACTCGTAATTCGCTTGCATTACCTTTAATATCGCCTTTCCCAGCCAGTCCTTTCAACGTCGGATCCTTTGCAAACCACTCATACGCTAAAGTTGTAGGGTAATCACCGCTTAACTGTATCGATCCATTCAGTTTTAAACCTGCTTTACCTGTACTGTCGAGGGATAAAGCATCAATCGTTAGGATGTCTCCCCAAAGACTCAATGCCGCCTGAAGGTTTCTGATCGGCTGCGTCATAGCCTGCCCTTGCTGCACTGTTAGCGTATTAACACGAACCTTCTTCAGCGATAATACTAACGGCGATGAAATAGCAGGCAAACTGATAGGCGTTGAGGTCTGTGCCCCATTTCCCTGCTGTGTCATCAACACATCATCAATCAGCAACTCGTTAATTGTTAACCGCCCTCTTATTAACTGAGCGGCCTGCCAACTTAACGTTAAATTATTAATAGACACTCGGTTATGCTCGTCAACTTGATAGTTTATTTGTTCAAATACAGCGCCATCAAGCAAGCGGCCAGACACTTTTTTTACCGTTAATTCGGGTACCAATTTTTGACTGAGCGATAGCACCGCCGAAAGACCAGATTCGGTCAACGCAAGCCAAGCCAACAGCACACTTATCAAAAGAAACGTGGCTAACAATACACGTAGACCAGCGCGATACATCATAAGTCAGGCCCAATGACCACATGGAAGCCGATTGAATCAGCTGAATCTGATAACCCTTTAGCTATATCAAATCGAATAAGGCCAATGGGCGATTTCCAGCGAATACCAAGGCCTGCACTGTATTCTAGGGGATCATGCAAACTGTTAACGGCATTACCAAAATCGCTGAACACGGCAACTCCCCAGTTGCCCACCAGCATGCGTTCGTATTCCACACTTCCAACCAATAAATAACGTCCACCAGTGACCTCACCATCGTCACCTTCAGACCCTAGTGATTCAAAATCAAAACCACGGATACTGCTGTCGCCACCGGCAAAAAACCGCAATGAGCTAGGCAGTTTTGTAAAATCGCTCACGTCTGTCGCCCCTAAAGCACCACGGGTAATAAACCGACCTTTTTCGCCAATCGATTGAATATATTTCCCTCTTAAAACCATTTGCGCAAACGTCGTATCCGATAATACCGCTTCACTGGCACCCGACAATGACAAGGATAACCGACCACCTTGTCGGGTATAGATACTGTTATCTGCCCATGTTTTTGACCAAGCAATACTAGGAATCACCAAGGTCGAGGTATTATCATCTTCTGACACGTCAAAATTTTCATTTAGAAATTTTATTGAGCCGGTTTCATTCCAGCCCCATCGATCAGTTTTATAATAACTGCCGACTGCAAATGAACGACTTTCGCTGCTATCTGTATCTTTGTTTTTAAATTCGGCATTAAAACCAACATCAGAAATCTTAGGGCTCCAAAAGGGCATCTGGTAGTCCGCCGACAAGCTATTACCAATTTGTGAAAATTTAGTGCCCGCACTAAAGCGATGCCCGCGATTATTAACATATCTATTTTCCCAGCCGAGTGAAGCCCTCGCACCACTATCGGTTCCAAACCCCAACCCCGCAGAATAGCGATACTGCGTTTCCGGTTCCAAGGAAATAGCTAAGGGGACTACGCCATTTTGACGTTCATCAATCAGCGTCGTCACTGACACGGAATTAAAATAACCACTATTATTTAGATTACTTCTCAGCGCCAAGACCTTAGAGGCTAAATAAGGCGCGCCTTGCTTGATCGGCGATAGTTTTAACAATAGTTCATTGTTAATAACCGTTTTAGGAAAGACAGTCTTCGAAAAGACATACCGCACACCGGATTGATACACTAAATAAATAGTCGCTTTGTTGTTAGCTAAACTCACTTCAACCCGATGCTCAGTCAGCTCACCATCAAAATAACCTCGTTCAGCAGCTAATCGTCGTAGGTTTTTCTTGGCTGATTCATACTGCTCATGATTAAGCACCTCCCCTTCCTTTAATGGAAAATTTTCTAATAACCGCTGAAAACTCTCATCGTGCAAGCCTTCACCTTCGATTGTCACGTTGACCGCTTGAATAGTGACAGGCTCAGCTAAATTTAACTGATAACTCGCCAACCAGATATTGTCTTTTTTTTCTAATTTGCTAGTAACTTTGGCCTTGTAATAACCATACACGGGCAGCATTTCGGAAAGCTCATCAACTGCTTGTTCATGTAAGCGATGAATACGTTTAGACGATAACAATTGATTTTTTTGATGTTTAACAATACTCAGACCACTTAACAAGGTGTCCTTTTTGCCTTCAGGCGCGCCATCTAATTGCACCGAAATGATCAGATCTTCCGCCTGCACAAGGCCCGCCATAAAAAATAATGACAACAATACAGCGAATAGGCTCCCCCTTAATAACACTGTAAACAAAGCATAACCTCTAAATAATTTTTAAATTTGCACCATCACCTTATAACCACGCCACTAAACCTTGCGAAAGAGTAAAAGTAACGTCAATACCGCATTAAAGCAGAAATAAGGTTCCCAAACCTAAAAATGCAACAAAGCCTACCACATCAGTTACTGTTGTCAAGATAACTGAACCCGATAAGGCTGGGTCAATAGTCAATCGATCAAGAATAATTGGAATCACCACGCCTGAAAAAGCTGCCGCAATAATGTTTAATACAATCGCTGCTGCTATGACTAAACCAATGTTGATACTAGCAAACCAGAAAGAGGCAATAACGCCAATTACAATAGCCCATAACACACCATTAAGCGCACCGACACTGACCTCTTTGATTAACAAGGGTGGGATATTACCTTTTGCAATTTGCCCCAATGCAAGTCCTCTAATAATTAAGGTTAATGTTTGACTGCCGGCAATCCCGCCCATAGAGGCGACAATAGGCATTAAAACAGCCAGCGCAACAACTTGTTGCAATGTCGCTTCAAAAAGGCCAATCGCCCAAGATGCGAAAAATGCGGTTAACAAATTAATGCCCAACCAAGTTGCCCTTCGTTTAGAACTGCGTAATACAGGCGCAAAAAGGTCTTCATCTTCATTTAAACCCGCTGTTGCCATTAATTGGCTTTCATAATTTTCACGCGTTATTTCAAGGGCTTGGCGCAAAGTAATACGCCCAGATAGTTTGTTATTCGCATCAATCACAGGCAGCGCCATCAAACCCGAATGTTCAACTTTATCGGAGGCTGTAGAACGACTCATTTCAGCAGGCACGGTCATTGGCTCGTCAATACTTAATGCCTGCAATGATTGCTCTGGCGGAGCAGAAAATAATGTTTGAATTAATACGGTCCCTGCAAAATCACCATTTCTTTTAATTAAATAAAGGCAATCTGCACACTCAAAAGACGATTTTTTAAGCCCCCGTAAGGCATCACGAACACGTGCTGTTCTGGGCAAAATATATAGCCCGTGATCGACATAACGCCCAATTTGATCAGTTTCATATTGAACCGATTGCTGATAATGTTCACGTTGCATTTCAGCCATATTTTGCAAGGCTTCATCAACCACTGACTCAGGCAACGTATCGGCTAATTGAACAAGGTCTTCAGCATGAACATTATTCAATAGAGCGTGTAATTTCTCCTCATCAATACTGTCAAAAATGGCCTGGCGTGATTCCGAGTGCATTGTGACCAACACATTAATACGCTCTTCATCTGGCACTTGTTCCCATCGCTCTAACCGCTCCGCCACAGGCAATGACTCGAGTAATAAAGCCAGCTCAGTGCCTTCGAGTTGATCTACAGCATCTTCAAAGACAATCCTTTGTTCATCATGATGAGCATCATTGAGCCGTTCGACTAACTGGCTTACTTCATCGGTCATTCTATTCCCCTTTCTTAATGTTTAAATACATTGTTTATGTGTAAAAATCAGCCAAACCCTTCTTATGAAATACACTCGCCACCTCTACCAGCCATCGGATCTTTTAATCAACTGTTAGCCCTTTCGTTTCTTTTAACATAAGACATAGTAACGGTTTATGACAGTCTGATTTAGCGCTTTCTATATTATTAAATAAGGACTCAAAGCAATTCGTGTTATTGTCTATTTTATCGTTAATAGCACACGTCGAATGACGTGCTTAGGAGCAAATAATGTTCAGTACGTTTTTCAAAAAATTATATCGTCAGACCATTGATATTGTATTTGGGGTGATTCTCGCACTGATAATAATTGGCATTGCTATTGGGGCAGGCCAACTCGTTTTCTCTGTTTGGGATTTGCTTAAATTAGAAGGGGTAACCGGTCAGTATATTAACATTATTACTGATGTGCTCACCCTCTATGTATTAATTGAATTATCGCGTTCGATAACCGACTACTTTATTTCTCACAAACTAAAAATTTCTTTAATTATTGACGCAGCGATTGTTTTCATTATTCGTGAAATTTTAATTGCCTTATTCAAGCATAAAATTGATCCCAGTATGCTTTATGCCCTTTCTGCTTTTTTGTTTGTACTAGGCGCACTACGAACCGCCGCCATTATTTTATACCAACGAGAAAAAGTAATTGCCGATGAAAGCCATGACTAAAAGCGCAGATATCATAAAGCCCAATCAGTCAGCTTCAAACATTAGTTTTTGCGGCTAGGCCCAGTTGATAAAGCTCTCTAAGTAACGTTATTCACTACGAATTAACGTCCAGCCTCATTTTCCTCTGTTACCACGCGTATAGGGAACGGCTCGGTAACACTACCCGTATAGATGGATTGATGCGGAAAGGGTATTTCTATCCCTTCGGCATCAAAGGCTTCTTTAATTTCTTCATAAATAGCATTTTTTAGTTCGCTAAAATTTTCTCGCTTTACCCAAACCGAAAACTGCATATCCAACGAGGAATCGCCAAACCCTTTAAAAATAAAAGTCGGTTTAGGCTCATCCAAACAGATCGGATTAGCATCGGCGACCCGCTCCATCACTTTGCGCACATGCTTAATGCTTTCTTTATAGGCAACACCTATCGCCAAATCAATTCGCCTAATTGGAAAACGCGTCAATGTGGTGACTTCTGACTTGATCAATGTTTCATTGGGGATTCGTACAAATAAATTATCAAAGGTTCTTAGTTTGACCGATAATAAATCAATAGAAATAACCTCGCCAATGGTTGAACCTACACGAATCATGTCACCAATCGAAAAGGGCCGTTCAGACACTAAAAACAACCCACTAATGATGTTTGAGGCAGAGGTTTGCGAGGCGAAACCAATCGCAACCGATATAATTCCAGCTGCGCCTATCAACACCCCTAAATCAAACCCGAGTGCTTTTAAACCCATAAAAAAGAACATCAGCAGCACAAGGTAACTGGCCACTCTTGCGACCAATAACTGTTTATGCGCATCCAGCTTATGCATTGACCAGCGGGTCACCACATTATTAGCTGCTCGAGATAAAATAATACCGACTATAAAAAAAATCAGCGCACGTACAACGGCCATTGTTAACTCGGTATTTATGTTGGCGAATACATTATCCATCTGTTATGTCCTGGGGTATTATTGGCTAACCAAACAAAGCTGATAAGGCCTTTGTTATTTTATGTTGCCCCAGGTCGTCTCTTGCTGCACTCACTAGGGTCAAGTTTTGATGGGCTAAACCTGTACTCATTACTTTATCTATGGTCAGGGTCGCCTGTTCATCTTGTTCACGAACCATAGTAATACGGCGTGTCCAAAAGTGACCAACTTCATCTACATAAAGCGCAAGATGTGGTGCTGGCACACTTACTTTATCTAAATTTAGTTGTTCATTGGATTCATTTTTAATTCTAATCTCAATCGTCACCCGCATTCCGTGGTTGGTTGAAGGTTGTATATCTAATTGCTCGCTCATACGCAAAGCATAACTCATCACACCTTCTCGTGAATTTAAGCCAAACCATGTATCTGAAATACGCTCTGTTGAGACATCTAACAATGGTTTTTCCCCGCCCCTTATACTCAGTTGCAACCACAATGGAACAGCAACATAGAGCGATATTTGTTCTTTTGGCAACAAGACAACAGTCGTGGTCGCACGACAGACAATAGCCCTGTCAGACATAACAGGAGTCAAGGAAAGCTTTTGCGGTATATTGTTTGACACAATACGTTGCTTGTTCGCCAGGCTCCAGCCCTCCTCATCCGTACCCATCAGTTGTATACACGGGTTGTGCACTGTGTCGCTTGTTTTCAATTCATACTGCATAAGCCAATCTTTCTCGCCAGACGCAATATCCAGCAAAAGGTCCCCACAGTTAAATTGCAACCTTGTGTTGGGTGTCAAATCAAACACCCCCCAGCACCTAGATTCTTGTTTTAAATCTTGTTGACCCATATAAACCCCGATCGTTGACAACTTGCTTATACCAATGAATGCCAGAGGGCGGGCTAAGCCACTGATTCATTAAATTTTTAACAACTTTACTATCATGATGATACCCCATTAAGTAAACACAAAGGGCTTTATAACGGCCTAAAAAAACAACAGCTAGGCGTCTACTGGTTTTACGAATAGCGATGAAAAATTTGATACCAAGCAAGGCTTAATAATGATGTAGCCACGGCTGCAAAATGCAGTTTATCCTACTGGCCACTTAAGATAAGTAGACTTTTTATTCGTCCAAAATAAGATATTTGCTTAGCCTTGCGAGCGAACGACTTGATCACACATGGTTTTTATCAACTTCATTGCACTGAGTAGACGCGTTAACCCTTCTCCAAACCTTGGTTATAATGCATCAAGATTTTTCTAACTTGCTCAATACGCGTTATAAAACTTTGTTTATTCGCTCGTTCATGAATAGTATGGTCCCCATCTCCAAAGGGGCCAAACCCATCCAAGGTAATACAACCCTTCGCAGCAAAAATATTTGCATCACTAACACCACCCCGTTGTTCTGTTAACAATCGATCACCGGTGATGGATTCTAATTGTCTTAAAAACCGCTGTTGTTTTTCATTAGGCTCCATGACATCTCGCTGAATATCCCCAGATAAGCTGGCATCAGTTCCCTCAACTTCATGCGTGTGGGTAATCACGTGTATCGCCTCAAGCACTCGATCTCTTTCTTTCATATTGGTATAACGCATTTCAACAATTAAACGAGCATGCGGAGAAATAGTATTGGCACCAATACCGCCCTCCAACTTACCAACATTCACTGTGGTCCCTCTTTCTAAGTCGGTCAATTCAGTTAATTGAATACATTTATGCGCCGCCTCTAAATTAGCATTAACTCCTTCGGAATAATGGTTTCCAGCATGTGCGGCCTTACCTTTAATATCAATAAAGAATGTGCCCACGCCTTTTCGCCCAGTCACCAATTCATTATTCTTTCCTGCAGCCTCAAACACCAACACATAATCATATTGTTCAGCTAATTGTTGGCTAATCAGTTTGGAATCATCACTGCCGGTCTCCTCGTCACTGACCAATAACATATCTATATTGCCAATTTGACCACAGGCAGCTTTAACAGCTCTCAAGGCACAAAGAGCAACATAGTTACCGCCTTTAATATCGCAAGCACCCGGACCATATATCCACTGCTCATCTTCACTAAAGGTTTCAAAACTCAAAGGCGGGAAAACGGTATCTAAATGGCCCAACAGCAGTAATTTTTTACCTGTTGATTGAGTTGAGGTAAACAATAAATGATTCCCTATCATTTCTCGCTGGTAAACATAGGTCACGAAGCCAATCTCTTCCATCCACTGCCGAAACAAAGCGCCACTCTTATCGACACCCTGCTTATTCTTCGTATAAGAATTAATATTAATTAATTCTGCTAATTCAGAAAAATCCATTTCACCCTTCACCATACTTTATTAACAGTCAAAAAAAGGCCTAACCAAATTCAGGGCAAATACAAACAACATAACCATAACTTTGCTCACCTAGTCCCAGGATCTAAACACTATTATTCACCCCATACTTAGAAATATATCGCAGTTTTGAACAACGAATAAAAAAACTAGCATTTATTTTTTGCAACGCACCATATAAAAGCAAAAAGCGCTGATATGGTGCGTCTATTTGCACCTAAAATAGCTTTAAGCAAGCTCTAAACAAAGACTTACAGGCTTGGTACTAATATTGCTGTAATCTTATAGAGCGCTTCATCTGAGGATAAAAAAACATGTCTACCTATGAAATTGGGTTATGGATCTATCAAAATGGTGGTGGTGATGTTATTCAAAATTCGATCATTGCCCAATTACAAGAACGCGACATTTCTGCAATTACCGAGCTAAATTTAAGAAATGCAACAGCCACAAATGGCGCTATTTATTGTGATGGTATTAGAATGGAAGAGTTAGATTTGTTCTTTAGCTACAACGCTGGCCAACAAACACAGTACCAACTATATCTTTATGAGGCGCTGGATCGATATATACCGATCATTAATAACTATACGGCCTTTAGCCTAACCGAAGATAAATTCAAAACAGCTCATTTATTACAACGTAATGGCATCATCACGCCAGAATATGAGTTATGCCATCGTAATGATGTTCATACACTACGCAGAATCTTAAAAGAATGGGGTGGCAAGATTATATACAAACCTACTGAGGGCTGGGGAGGCATGGGGCTTGTTAAAATTGAAAACGACGCGGCCCTTGATATGCTGATACCCTTTATAAAACATACCGATCTTCGGCATTTTTACGTTGAACGCTTTATTGATTACGATAACACTGACTTCAGGGTTGATATTGTCGACGGTGAATACATCAGTTGCTATGGCCGTCAAGCCCCTGCTGGCGACTGGAAAACCAATATTACCAGTGGCGGCAAATTGTTACTACGTGAACCAACTGATGAGCTGGTCGCTTTAGCTAAAAAGGCCGCCAAATTAACCGGCCTGGATATTGCTGGCGTCGATATGATTTATGATCAAGAACGTGAACAATATGTGGTTTTAGAAGTCAACGGCATCCCTGCTTTTGCCACACCAGAACAAGAACAACTAGGCTTAGATTTTAATACTAAAAAAATTAACGCCATCGTCAACTTAATTGAAAAAAAACTAAACGAGAAAAACAAATGAATAGCAGTCAAAAACGCCCAACATTAGGTTTACTGTACATGGACTTTGTACTGCAATTTTTTCACCCATCTAACTTTAAAGGTTGGCCGGATAAAATTGAAACCGTCACTTATCATTGGAAAAATGACCAGCAACGCCTTATTAACGACATTAAAAACAAAAAAATTGATGTTTTAATTGGTAATATTCCGGCAACAGCGTATGAAACGTTTCGTGAAATCTCCAAAGCACTGCCTAACGTCCGCTTTGTCCCCTCACTAGACACACAGTTTTCTAATAAATCCAAAGAAAACGTTACACGCTTTTGTAAAAAATATGACATCCCTATTCCGCCAACACATATTTTTTACGACCGTAAAAAAGGCTACCAGTTTCTTGAAAAAACTCGTTACCCAAAAATCATTAAAAAATCCTATGGGCCGTCAAATTATGGTGGCTATTTTGTTCATAAGGTCGATACTTTTGATGAAGCCAAACAACTACTAGAAAGCAAAAAATACAACCCCATTTACGTTCAAGATTTTATCCCCATGTCAGCTGATATTCGCGTCATGTTAATCGGTCACGAACCGGTGTGTGCCTTTTGGCGCCGTCCACCAGAAGGTGAGTGGTTAACCAATACCAGTCAGGGTGGCAGCATTGATTACCAAAACGTGCCAAAGGAAGTGCTTGATTTAGCTGTACGTGTTTCTAAAGCCGCAAAAGCAGAATACTGGGCCTGTGACATCGCTGTTGGAAAAGATGGCAAGTACCGCATATTAGAGTGCGCAACGGCCTTTGCGGCCTTCCCTTATATTAGGGACTGGATAGGCCAATATTTGATGTGGTTATTTGGTAACGGTCAATTTAAAAAGCCCCATTTCCCCATTAATAACTGGGAGGAGCTTGGTAAGATATCGCCCTACTTATTAAGAACCATGCGCCAAATCACCTTTGGTCAATATACCCCTAGCTCAGATGCCGACTGCTTTACACCACTTGCCAAAACAAGCACTAACGAGCTCTCAGTAAAAGACCTT
Organism: Cycloclasticus zancles 78-ME; assembly: GCF_000442595.1. Taxonomy (NCBI): domain Bacteria; kingdom Pseudomonadati; phylum Pseudomonadota; class Gammaproteobacteria; order Thiotrichales; family Piscirickettsiaceae; genus Cycloclasticus; species Cycloclasticus zancles. The sequence goes on from NC_021917.1 coordinate 1,988,877, forward strand.
AGTCAAGAAGAGTGGCCCAGTGATATTTGGAATTTTCAAGATAATTTAGGTCGTCAAAAACAATCCGATTCAAAACCGGCTCCAGCCACATCAAAAAATTCTGCTAAAACAGCTGAGTCCATTAGCTCAAATGCCGACAATGCGTTTGTCATACCACCCACCGATGAGACATACCGTTATTCACTGAGCCGAACATGGGATATTAAAAAACCGAGCTTATTTTTTATTGCTTTACACCCAACTTGCGAAGAAGACCATTATGATGATGCTTTAATAAAAAAATGTAGCACTTATGCGAAACAACATGACTATGGCAGCATTATTATTGGCAGTCTTTTTGCGTACCGAGCGAAGAACATTTCAGGCCTTAAAAAGGCCTGCGACCCAATCGGCACATATAATGATGTCAGCTTATTAGAAAATCATCAACGCGCTGAAAAAACGATTGCGATATGGGGTAATGATGGCACATTCAAAGGAAGAGCCGATGAAGTTAAAGCATTACTACCGAATTTATTATGTTTTCAACTAACGGTAAAAAAACAACCACGTAGTATTAAAGGTTTGGCAAATGACATGACACCCGTTTTACTCTAAATAGGGACGTTAAGCCTTGATACTTATAAGCAATGCGCTAATGCCGCAAACAACGCAGCATTAGCAACTAGGCATCGGTGTTAACTTAATGTGATCAACGTGTTAGCATCGTCCAAATAAGCATTAGCTGGCTTTATACGCCCCCAATAAGCCCCCTTAATCTAACGCCCCTTACTTTAAGAAGAATCGACTGCAGTGAAAAAACAATATAAAACATACCAAGAAACAGAACAGTATTTACAACATGTTGTTTCTCAGCACCCCAATTTATTTAAACTTCAGAGTATCGGCAGCACTCACGAACAACGTGAGATTATGCTAATCACCGCTTCTTTCGATGTAGAAAAGGCAGAGTCTAAACCCGCTCTTTTGTATACAGGCACCATTCATGCCAGAGAATGGATTGGTAACGAGCTGGCTGTTAAGTTTATTGAATATATCGTCGATAACCATGAGTACAACCCTGAGCTTATCAACATCTTAAGCCGTAACACGCTTTATATGGTGCCTTGTTTAAATCCGGATGGCTTCGAATACTCAATGAAGCATTTCTCATTTTGGCGAAAGAACCGTCGTCTCAATCACGATGGTACCTATGGTGTTGACCTTAATCGTAACTTTAGTGTCGGTTTCCCAGGCTCAAAAAACACTTCATCAAACGTCTATAGTGGGCCACAGCCCTTTAGTGAGCCAGAAACTCAGGCCATCAAACAATTTGTGGACAGTCATCAAAACATTACGATTGCTTTAGATTACCACTCTCAGGGAAATGTTTTTTTCCCTGCCCACAAGTTTAATCATGAAGCCGAACATGAAGGCACAGACCTGAATATGCTATGCGCCAATATGGCCAGAAAAATCTACAAAGTAACAGGGCGTAAATACGGTATTCATCGTGGTAAACCGCCTACAAACTTGATCGGTGGAAGCGGACGAGAATACTATTATAGCCGAGGCATTCTTGCCACTGTTGTCGAAGTCGGTACCCGTAATATTCCCGACTATATGCAAAACATGACCCAGTCGATTAATGAAAATATACCGGCGGTACAATATGCATTAGGTGAGGCAATTAATTATTCCACACACGCTCCAAAACGCGTTACTGAACTTAATATCCTTAAGATTGAAAGTAAATCTGCCACGTTAACGTGGACGTATGAAGAAGATGAGGATATTTATTTTGAAATCTATCGCAATACAAAAAACAAACAAGCCTGCACCGAAAGTAATTTAGTTGGCATTACCCATGCACAAGAGTTTACAGATATAGAACTCGATAGTGGCACCATGTATTTTTACTATATTCGTGCGGTTCATCGCTTGAGTAATATTAAATCGCCTTTTGCTACAAAAATTAGATTAAAAACATTACTAGATCATAATGAATTTTCTAGGGTGCTATTCCCCGGTAAATCCAATGTCGGTTATGTTGGTCAATACACTGGCGAGCAAAATCGCCAACATTTTGGTCACAATTCACTCTTTATTGGCATCAACCAATCCAAAGGTATCTGTACCGGTGTTCTTGAGTTTAGCCTCGATAACATCCCTGAAAATGCTGTTATTAAGTTTGCCAGGGCTTCACTCTACCCAATGAATCGTGTCGCCGCAAAAATTGAGCAGTTTGGAGATTGGTCGATTTCATTTTTAGAGCAAGATAACGTAGCCGATATAACAAACTTTGAAGATATAGAGCAGGCCGAAAGCATTGAAACATTAGGCCAAACAGTTCCATCAGACGCCCTAACACAAGGTATCTGGAGTCATTGGACCTTTAGTGCTCATGAATGTCGAATTCTAGAATCAAACCTAGCAAAACGCTCGGTATTATTTCGCATAGATGGCCCCAAAACACTGCCTCTTGGGCGTGATTCACAAATGATGCAATTCGACATTGGCTATGGAAAATTTGGTGGCGGGATTCATTATCGCCCACACCTTGAGGTCATTTATACCGTCCCTGAAACAGAAGTGGTCTTATCACCCACGCGCCTTTGTAGTCTGTCAAAAAAAGGGGTTGTTGAAAACGAGCTACTGTCTGGTTTTAGCGAAAATGATGGTAAAACATACGGCTATATTGAGTTTAATCTGTACAGTTTACCGAACCCAGAAGAAACGGTTATTACCGAAGCCTTTATTTGCTTACAAAATAAAAACACCCCCCCCAGTGATCGTGATATCTGCTTTAATCTTGAGTTTGTCGACATGAATGCCATCAGCTATTCTGATATCAGAAATCGAACTAATATCGAGTATGTCGGTTATGAAGCAACCACGCAAGACCTTGTTCGCAAGCAAAAGCAGTACTTCATTTTCGACAAATATAGTCAATTAACATTAGAAGAAAAACACGAATCTAATGAGGCAGCTGCTTTTGTAATACGGGCCACCTCTGAGTCAGAATCTTATGCAAAATTGATTGACTGGCATGAGGCTGGCCATAAAAATGAAGTGAAATTAGTCGTTAAATATATCAAGCGTCGCAAAAAACCAACGGCAGCGGTTACTGAATTAAAAGCAAGCAATGAAAATGGTCGAATGAAATTAACATGGGCGAACCCACCTACCAAAGCATTTGTTGGCACTTATGTCGTACGCAATAGGTTCCGCCCACCTCGTTCACCCTATGATGGTGTAAAGCTCTATGCTGGTTCGGATAATTACACATACGACAGCTTTGGCTCTAGCAAAATCTCAAAATATTATGCTGCCTTTAGTTATGATGATGTTCCGAACTACTCTGAGCCTCAAGTAATACATTATGAAGCTCATCAAAGCACTGCAGAAAAGCCATCTAACTAGTTTTATATGAATGAATAGCCGATAAACGCTTGGTTTATCGTTAATCTCGCCGGCAATTTGAAAAGCGTATAACGCTTTGTTTTTTGTCGCCTACTGAGCCAGTTGAAAGCTGGCCAGCGTGTCATAAAAGCCTAATAACTTACTTTCTCGTCAGCGCCAAGTTCTGACTGGTCCTAACAGTGGCTGCGGATATAACGCTAGTCACCTCACCCTCTCCTGAAATATTTAAACATGCTGTTTGATAAGCCTCATACAGCACACTGAGCATAACCATGTTAGATGCTTGTCGATACTTTTAACTAGTTGACAAATCAACTATTGATTTATAATATATATAAAAACTTACATTTGAACTATACAAAATGTCTACTAAAAAACGCTCTCTAGACCAACATCTCTTTGACCTTACTAATGTTATTCAGCCTTCACGGAGAGTTTGGATGCAAACTGTTAGCACTCTTCCTTTTGATCATGGTATTTCCACATCATTAGCCATTATCGTCTTACTAGCATCGCGTTTCGGGCCTCATGTTCAACAAAAAACGCTGGCTATTGAAGCTGGTATTGATGCAGCCGCGCTGGTTCGTATACTTGATCAAGGCGAAGAGGCCGGGCTACTCGTTCGTTGTGATGTTCCCAATGATCGTAGAAGCAAAGCTATTAAGCTGCTACCGAAGGGAAAGCGCCACGCTAGCAAAATGGAAGCTACACTTAAGGACCTTCGTTTTAAGCTGATGGGTGATGTACCAGAAGAAGATATTGAGACAACAACGCGCGTAATGCGTCTGTTGGAAGAGCGATGCCAAGCCTATTTACTAAATGGCAAAACTGATCAAAAATGATTCTTAAACCTGACCAGTGGCTATTCGCATTCAAGCTGTACCTAGCAGCGATGATGGCGTTTACAATCTCCGCGCATATTGGCCTCCCCGAAACATATTGGACCATTGTTACCTGCTGCGTGGTTATGAATCCCATGAGCGGTGCCGTAAGATCTAAAGCCGTTTATCGATTTACCGGTACATTTTGTGGCGGGCTTGTCTCGTTGATTTTAGTAAGTTTTTTTGCAAACACACCGATCTTAATGATTGCCTTTATAGGGCTAATTGGTGCAGTAGCATTTGGATGTTCTTTACTAGATCGCACACCGCGAAGCTACGGTTTTCAACTCTTTGGTCTGACCTTAATGATCGTCGCAATACCCTATATAGAACACCCAGCCACACTGTTTGACATAGCCATATTTCGTATCTGCGAAATTGGTCTGGGGATCATATGCTGCACCATGGTCGACAGCATTATTGCTCCACGTTCTTTAAAACCTGGCGTGCAGTTTAAATTGCAAGGTTGGCTGGCTGATATGGAGAAATGGATTGATGATGCCTTTGAAGGCCATATTACCGACGACGAAGCAGTACATGACCGCTTAAAAGCCCTCTCTGATATCAGCTCCTTATCTGCTCTGGCCGCTCAATTGCGTTATGACCCGCTTGTTACGCGACGGGAAAGCCAACTTATATTTTCCATACAATTGCGTTTATTGCGTTTAGTGCCGTTGCTATCAGCCATTTCATCTCGCATTGCCGATGCCGAACCCGATATACGCAACAAGTTAGCGGCCTCTTTAAAAACAGCGGCCGCCCATGCAAAAAATGGCGAGCCAGCGGACGAAGCCCTACTTACACAAATAACCCAAACGGCTCATAGTATGGATTCCATGTCTGAGTGGCGCCATTTAGTTCAAGAAAACATGGCCGAATTACTAAAAGCTATACTGCATAACTGGTCTGAAATACGCCAATGCCAACAGTCACTAGAACAAGATTCGCCGTTACCGCCTATTCTTGAAAAAGAAGTCAGCAATACACGTTCATTTAAGCTTTATCCGGATACCTATATTGCCAAAAAAATATTTATTGGCAGCCTTATCTCCTACAGCCTGCTCTGTGTATTATGGTATGCAACAGGCTGGCATCATGCTCCCGCTGCAGTTTTAATGGGGGTTGCTGCTCTCGCCTTCTTTGGTGGTTCAGACGAAGGTGGTCGCGCCATTACCTTATTTGGTCGGTTTACAATTATCGCCTTATTCGCCGCAAGTATATTAAGCTATGGCCTGCTTCCGCTTGCCAATGATTACCCCATGTTTCTGATCATAATGGCGATATTTATCTTACCAATAGGCGCTTGGGCAACGAAAAACCCGATGGCGATACTGCTATTGGCTATGGCTTTTAGCAGCATTAATTTTCAAAGCAGCTACCAACCCTATGATTTTGGTGTCTTTCTTGAAATTTGTATCGCCAACCTTTTAGGCATTTTTATTGCCTTTTGTTCGCTAGGCTTAGTGCGCACGTTGGGCGCCAAACACACCATGGAACGACTTATTCGTGAGGGTCGCGAAGAAGTATTAAACCTAACTTACCGCGCCACACCCCGCGATAGAGATGCTTTCCTCAATCGGTCTTTAGATAAAATTGGTTCCCTTGCAAGTAGGCTTGAACAAACCGGTCAAATAAATACTAGCTCTCGTGTTTTAAGTCGTTTGCGTGCAGCTGCAAGTATTGCCGAGCTACGACATACCAGTGCTTACCTGAATGAAGAAACTCGTCGCGTGCTGGAAGACCTATTCACCACAATCCGCCAAGACATTAACCATAAAGAACCGTCAGACAAGCTTTTGGCAATAATAGACAACGCCCTTTCAACCGCCTGGAAGCATGAGTTGAAATCGGCCAAACATCCACTCTTAAGGGGGCTCATTGGCCTTCGTCTTGCGTTGTTTGAATATGCACCTGCTTGGAGGTATGCCCCATGATCGGAGAAATTGATATAGCTGGAATATTTATCTCGCCGTTACTCTTATGCTTGCTAAGTGCATTTATTGGAAGAGTCATGATTTCAACTCTTTTTGAAAAAGCAAACATCTACAAAGTTGTCTGGCATCGCCCCTTATTCGATATGTCCCTATTTTTTATATTACTGGGGATTTCACTTAAAACTTTTTACCTTATAACCGGTTAAAATATGCAAAAAGAAAAAACAATTCACATCCTAAAAGTCATGATGACATGCACGCTGACCGTTCTTGCAGCGTTTGTGCTCTGGCATATCTATTCCTACTATACTTACACTCCGCAAACACGCGATGGCAAGATCAAGGCCGACATTGTTGCCTTATCTTCCGATGTATCCGGCCAAGTAGAGGCCGTCTTTGTTCAGGACAACCAGCAGGTTCAAAAGGGCGATGTATTATTTTCTATCGACACCGATCGCTTGGAAAATACTGTAGCGCAAAACGAAGCTGCTTTAAGCAATGCTAGGGCAACACTTGCTGCAGCAAACAGGGAGGAAAAACGATATAAAACCCTAAAAAACACCATTGTCTCAGAACAAGAACGTGATAACCGTATCTCTGTAGCTGAGCAGGCCCAGGCGAAATATGAACAAGCATTGGCAGACCTGAAACTCGCCCGCCTTAATCTAGAGCGCTCGCAAGTGAAGTCCCCGATCAATGGAATCGTAACCAATTTTTCACTGCGCCCAGGAACCTATGCAACCGCCGGACAACCGGTAATGGCGTTGGTCGATATTGATAGCTTTTATGTCGCTGGGTATTTTGAAGAAACAAAACTAAGCCATATTCGCACTGGCATGCCTGCAACAGTTCATATTATGGGAGAAGACCAAGCTATCAGCGGACATGTCGTCGGGATTTCATCCGCGATTGAAGACCGTGAACGTGCAACATCCTCTAATACACTGATCGCCAATGTCAATCCAACTTTTAACTGGATAAGGTTGGCACAACGTGTACCAGTCCGCATAGCGATTGATGAAATTCCTGATAACATAGCACTTATATCAGGGCGAACAGCCAGCATTACTATCAATAATCATGAAGGTTGATTATTACTTTTTACCGTTCAATAGGGCTAGTTGTAGAAGCCTTCAATATTGATGCAGCACTGATTTTTTGGCTATGCCATCTGCGGCAGATGGCGCTTCGTTTGCAGTTAATGGTGGAGAGAGAGGGATTCGAACCCTCGGTACCTTGCGGTACACACGCTTTCCAAGCGTGCTCATTCGGCCACTCTGACATCTCTCCATAAAACTTATAAAACGCACTGTGCTTGCGTTTTAGGGCGCTGAATTATATCAGCAAACTTAAACCTTTTGTATTTATTGTAGTTGAGACTCTAACTCATCCCAACGTTGATACTTTTCTTGTAATTGTTCATCGATAGACGTTAATTCAGCCATTTTGCTTTTTATCTCTTCTCGGTCTCCTGCATGAAACTCCGCCGTACTCGTTAATTGCTGTAGCTTCGCTAACGTTTCTTCAAGCACCTCGATCTGCTTTGGTAAGTCATCTAATTCTTTTTTAACTTTGAAACTTAATTTCGGTTTTTTAACGGTTTTAGGCTGTTTTTTTTCACTAACCGTTTTACTCGGTTGCTCGGCCTGACTACTGTCTTTAATAATTTGACTCCAATTAGGCAACTCGCCTACATAATCAGTAATGACACCATCCCCTTCAAAAAACCAAAAATTAGTAACTACGTTTTCTAAGAACTTACGGTCGTGACTCACCAGTATTAAGGTACCTTCATAGTCAACCAGTAACTCTTCTAGTAACTCTAATGTTTCAACATCTAAATCATTAGTCGGTTCATCCATCACGATAAAGTTAGCCGGCTGACTAAATAACTTCGCCAGTAAAATTCGATTACGTTCGCCACCAGATAATACTTTTGCTGGTGATCGTGCTCGTTCAGGGGCAAACAAAAAATCACCTAAGTAGCTGATAATATGCCTGTCACGCCCATTAATGGTAATGCTCTCTCGTCCGTCGGAGACTAGGTCAATAACCGTTTTCTCTAGATCCAGAACATCTCTGTGCTGATCAAAATAGGCGACTTTTAGTTTGGTTCCGTGTTTTACAGCACCGGAATCTAATTCAATTTCTTTTAGCAACGCTTTAATGAGCGTACTTTTGCCAATACCATTTGGTCCTACCAATCCTATGCGGTCACCTCGCATTAACCGACATGAAAACTGATCAACCATTTTACGCCCGCCATAGGCAATAGAAATATCCTCCGCCTCTATCACCAACTTGCCAGACTTTTCACCTGATTCAACCTCTAGTTTCGCAGGGCCGGCTAGGTTTCTTCGCTCTGCACGTTCCCGTCGTAACTGTTGTAAAGCCCTCACACGACCTTCATTTCGTGTTCTTCTCGCTTTAATGCCTTGTCTAATCCAGACTTCTTCACGCGCTAGCTTTTTATCAAATTCTGCATTTGTTTTTGCTTCGGACTCTAATGCGGCCGCTTTTCTTTCAAGGTATTGCTCATAGCTACACGACCAACTGGTTAGCTGTCCTCTATCTATCTCTATAATACGTTTCGCTATATTTTGTAAAAAAACTCGGTCATGTGTAATGCAAACCACGGCACCGCGAAAGGTTGCAAGTTGTTTTTCTAACCAAACAATTGTTTCCATATCTAGATGGTTAGTTGGCTCATCTAACAGTAAAACATCAGGCTCGACTACCAAGGCACGGGCTAGCCCTACACGTCGTTTCCAACCACCTGACATTTCATTTATTTTTTTATCGGCGGGTAAATTTAAACGACTTAACACTGAGTCAACACGTTGTTGTAATGACCAGCCATCTAATGCTTCAAATTGATGTTGTAATTTGCCCAGCGCTTCTAAGTCAACATCAGGGTCAAGCAACATGTCGTGATAACGAGCAATTAAGTGACCCACCTCACCCAAACTATCAGCAACAGCATCATAAACGGTGGAGGCATCAGGCAGTAACGGTGACTGCTCAAGTGTTGCTATGGTAATGCCCGCTTGCCGCCAGACCTGACCTGAGTCGGCCAACACTTGCCCAGCCAATACTTTTAACAAGGTCGACTTTCCTTCGCCATTGCGGCCAATTAAGCCCACTCGCTCTTGTTCATCGATTTGCAGGTCGGCATTATCTAGCACTGGTTTTAAACCGAACGCTACACTAACATTATCTAGCTTAAGTAATGGCATATTATTGATTTTGAATAAATTTTCTAATTAAATTGAACGCAAGTGCTGACGCTACTGTTTGTTGACGTAGCGCTCTCCCCCACACTTCCTTTGTGCTTGAAATGTGGCCGTGAGCATCTGCTACTGCGGTAAAAACAGCCACTGTTGTATCATTTACTTTCTTATGTAGTTGCACAAGGCTTAACGCTGTTTTATGCCGAGCACGATTTTCCTTTGCTATCTCAAGCGCCAACGCTTCACCAATGGGTTGCTGCACCGTGCTAAACGCAGTTTGTATGCCTGAAACTTTTGGATAAACAGCTGAAGTTAATAGCCAATCTGCTTGGCACTGGCGGGCGATATCACCCTGCGATAAGGTTTCAATAAGACTCAGTGTCAACTTTTTTTCGGTCATTAACTGATCGACACAATCCGGTAAATTACTGACTGATTGACCCCAGCCATCAATGGCAAAAAGGCTAGCACCCAATGCATCACTAACGTTATCAACCCAATATTGAACCTGCTCTTTGGTATGGCTTTGTGGAAAGAGTAGCTTTAATTCATTCTCTGGCATGCCCGCTCTAAAACTCACGCGAATATCATTGTCAATCTCTAAGCTATTAACGGCTTGCTGGATATCAGACTCTCCCATGCCCATGCTTCGAAATGTAATCAAACGGGGCTGTTCCAGCTTAAATTGGCGCTGTAAATCGGCCAACACAAACGTCTCCATCATCTGTTTCATTTCATACGGTACACCTGGCATAAAGTAAAACCGGCACTGCTGACCGACGGCACTAAACCCAGGCGCCGTTCCCCAACGATTATCAATTCGTGTCGAATTTGTGGGCAACAGTGCTTGCTTCTTATTTACATCGGCCATAGGCATTTTTAATTGCGCGAAAAACTCAGCAATCATCACTAAAGCCTCACTATCCATTTCAAGCTCTACTTGAAAGGCTTGAGCAAAGGCCTCGGCGGTTAAATCATCTTGTGTTGGCCCTAAACCACCAGTACACAAACAAACATCAGCCATCGCATCTACTTCTTTAAGCACCTGAACCAAGTCTGCCAAGTCATCCGAAACAGTAATATGCCTAATAACATCGAAGCCTAACAGGCGACACTGATCAGCCAAAAAAGCAGCATTGGTGTCTACCAAAGCACCTGTAATCACTTCATCGCCTTGTGAAAAAATAATGACGCTAGGCGCCTTGTCTGTTTTATGCATCAAATTGAACCTTGTAACTGGTGAACTTTCTTATATTTAAGACCCCGCTATCTAATATTAGATATTGTCCTTTTATGCCCATTAAGCGGCCTTCGACCCTAGCTGTTTTATCAAAATTAAAGGAGGTAACCTTTTGAGGATATTCAACAACGGGGTAATTAATCTCTACCTGCTTAGCATCTTTTATTAACTCTATATCCCCGTCTTTATTAGCCGCCTGAATATTGCTTAACTCAGAGGCTGCAGCCTCAATAAGGCGGTCTCTATGTTCATATAGGTTTTTATGGTCCGCTTGGCCTTTTAACATCTTCCGCCAATCAGTTTTATCCGACACGTGTTGTTTTAAAGCCATCTCAACTTGACCAGACTGTAGACGTGTTCGCACCTTAAAAATGGGCAAGGCCTGTGTTGCTCCTTGGTCAATCCAACGCGTTGGCACCTGTGTATGGCGAGTAATGCCAACCTTTAAGCCAGATGAATTTGCTAAATAAACAAAGTGGTCTTGAAAACAAAACTCTTCGCCCCATTGAGGTTCTCGACACGTACCTAAGTGATAGTGACACGTTTCAGGTTTCATAATGCATAAATCACACTGAGCCAGCTTAGTCATACAATAATAACAAAAGCCTTGGCTATAGCTTTTCTTTGTTCGTTTTCCACAATTTAGACAGTTGATCTCACCTTCATAGGTTAACGCGATGGTTTTACCCAAATATTGGTTCAAGCCAATACGCTCATCACCGATGGGCAATACATATTCAACAGGGTTACTCAAGGTGCTGAGCATTTTCTTTAAATGGCCTTCAATCATGTTCTCTATCCTAATTCAATTAATCCATGCCGATTTGAAACATGGTGGCTGTATAACAACCGATTTATGATGAAACTTAACCTTTTATGAAGTTAAGAAGTCGAATGTTTTCTCTAAATAATTTTCGTAATCAGCAAAGCCGTGATCACCGCCCTCAAGCACCACTTGCTCGCTACCTTGGTAGTAATCAACCCCTTTTTGAAAATCCAACACCTCATCACCCACTTTGGTGAGTAACAGTAAGTTTTGCGCTTGCTGAAGCTTTGGTAAGTGTAACTGCTGCAACTCCTGGAGATGCGTTTGAGTAAAATCAAAGCTCTCTCCGGTATGATAATTAGTATTCTTCCCCAAGGCTTTTTCAAGTATCAAATGCGCATCAACAGCGGGGTTAATTAACACTGCTTTCTTGGCATACTTTTGACTTAAATACGTTGCATAAAAGCCCCCTAAAGAACTACCAACAACACCCCAATATTGATCATCTAACGAGGCTATGTGCGCCTCAACCAAGGACATCGCTTGAGCTGGAGAAGGGGGTAAATCTTTTAAAAACAAGGTATGAACATTGTTTCGCTCAATATAGCTTTTAACTAACTGCGCTTTAAAGGAATCTACAGAACTGCAAAAACCATGTAAGTAAATAATATGCACGAAAAACTCTATTATTAAAAATAAACCATTAGGATAACCGACCCGTTGCAGGCCTGCCATCATTAACGATCAGTTGTTACTCTTCTTAAACGCGACCTACTTCTTTAGCTGAACGGGCATACTCTGCGATAAATTCGTCTTCCGACAGTGGCTTATTAATTAAATAGCCCTGAACTAGGTCACAACTATGCTCTGCTAGGAAATCATATTGATCTTGTGCTTCAACCCCTTCAGCCACAACCTTCATACCTAAATTATGTGCCAACACTATCATTCCATCAACAACAGCCATATCAGCTTCATTTTCTGGTATCTCTTTGATGAACTCCATGTCCAATTTTAAGGTGTTCGCTGGTAACTGCTTAAGATAATTAAATGATGAATACCCTGTACCAAAGTCATCAATAGAAATACTCACGCCCATTGCTGCAATATCGTTTAATTTTTCCAACATCGCATCAATATTGTCCAACACCATACTTTCAGTTACTTCTAATTCTATGTATTTTGGTTCTAATTCATGTTTAGCCAAACACATACCAACCAATGATACAAAATTTTCCTCTGCCATCTGTACCGCGGATACATTAACTGCAACAGTGCCATAGTAGTCATATTCTAATTGCCACTTTTTTGCTGTTGCGCACGCGGTGTCTAGCACCCACAAACCAATTTCTTTAATCAGCCCCATTTCTTCGGCAACAGGTATAAACTCAGCTGGTGATACCATTCCTCTTAACCGGTGCTCCCACCTAACTAATGCTTCTGAGCCTATCACTTCCGCTGTTGATGTGTCTTGTTTCGGTTGGAAGTACAGCGATAACTCATTATCCGCCAACACTTTCCGTAGCTCAGTTTCAATACGCATTCTTTGCTCTAATACCTCACTCATTTCCTGCGTATAAGCACGGTAAGTATTTCTCCCAGCGGCTTTTGCTCTATACATCGCCGTATCTGCATTTTTCAACAACGTCTCTTTTGATAGACCATCATCCGGGTATATTGCCAAACCAATACTAACCCCTGCAAAAACCTCGTTCCCGGCGAGGCTAAATGGTTCTTTTAGCGCATTTAACATGGCCTTAGCAACCTGGTCAGGTGCTGTTTTACCGGTCATATCACTTAATACAACCACAAATTCATCACCACCGATTCGTGCCAACATATCTCCTGAGCGGATACAGTTTTTTAGCCGCCCAGATAGCGCTTTCAACAGAATATCACCAGCTTCATGGCCCATGCTGTCATTAACATCTTTAAACCGATCTAGATCAATAAAGAAAACCGCCACTTTTGAATTTTTCCTCTTGGCATGTTCAAGTTCTTGCTGAAACTGTTCAACAAAAGCAGTTCTATTGGGTAGACCCGTTAATGCGTCTTTATAAGCTAATTTATGTACATGTTGATCAGCAAACTGCTTGTCTAACAAACGTCTCACTCGCTGTCTTAAAACTGACAAGTTTATCGGCTTGGGTACAAAATCAGCAGCGCCACTTTCATAGGCTAAGTCCACAGATTTTTCACTTTCTAGGGCTGTGGTTATAAGCACTGGAACATCCGAACCACCCTGCATTGCCTTGATTTCTCGACAGGCCTCAAAACCATCTTTAATGGGCATCATTGCATCCATGATAATCACATTAGGCCTTAACACTTCAAACAACCTCACTGCATCACGACCATTAGCACCCAGTTCAACTTGATACCCTTCGCGTTCCAAAACACTTGCTACCGTCATTCGCGTACTTTGATCATCATCAACAATTAACACCACTTCTTTCGTTCGCTTTGTTTGTTCTGTATCTGAAAGTTCTAACGTCGCTAACTTGCTGTTCAAAGATGCTTCAACCAAGGTGAACTCTGTTTCTAACCGCTCAGCTAATGGCGCAATTATCGACTCATCAACAGTGTTACGAGACCAGGCTTCCTCTATTTCAACACAAACAGATACAAAATCTTCCGCCCCCAAGTTACGTGAACTGCCCTTAATTTTATGCGCCACATCCAAACACTTTGTTGTATCACCAGCCTCCATTGCGGCAATTAAGGTAACAATATAGATAGGTGTATCGAGTAGATAGGATTGAACAATTTGTTGAATACCACTGCCAGTATTAGCAACGAGCTCCTTGAATGCCGATTCAACAATTACTGAGCCTTCTGACACTTCAAGCTCTATACCTGATGATTCATCGTCTATTAGAGGGAAACCGAATAGTTTTTCAAGCTTGGCCAATAACGCTGACAATTGAAACGGCTTTAATAAATAGTCATCCATCCCGCTATTAATACAGTGTTCAAAGTCGCCTGGTTGATCTTTCGCCGTTAAAGCAATAATAATCGGCTGCCGGTACTTAAGGTCTAACGCCCGGATTGCTTTAGTTGCTTCATACCCATCCATCACTGGCATATTGCAATCCATCAAAATCAGATCATAGTTTTTTTCTTTAAAAGCATTCAGTGCTTCAAGACCATCATTGGCCACATCAGACGATATACCTATTTCCTTTAGTGTTGCCTCGGCTACCAGTTGGTTAGTCACATTATCATCGACAACTAGGGCCTTTATACTTTGCAAAACATCTGATGTCTTGATCTTGGGTTTTTTCCCAATCTCCGCTGACGTGCTCCCCTTACCTTCAGAGAATACATCTATTAATGTCATCCGTAACTTCTCATACCGTACAGGGCGGTCAATTGATCCTATAAATAACGGCAAGCTTTCGTCTGCAGAGCTAATTTTGCTACCAAACCGGACCATCGGAATTAACTTTGTACCAGAAAATTCTTCATTCGCCTTAAAACTCGCTAAAAACGCAGTCATATCCCCCAAACTATAATCAACATTAAACAGGCAGCTATCCAACCCTCTGCCCGATTTTAACTCGTCCTTTAAGATGAAAATGGCCTCATCTAAACTGTTAACTATTTGACATTCAACCCCCCACGCATCGAACATCCCTTCAAGATAATGTTGAGTTTCTTCAAACGGTTCAATTAACATCACCCGTTTTCCACTCAATAATTCAACCTCATCGGCAGGTTCTTCGAAGGAAATATTATGCGTTTGCATTGGAAGTAATACTCTGAAGCTTGACCCTTCATTGACTTCACTAGTAACCGATACAGAGCCCCCCATTAACTTTGTCATTTGATTAACGATCGTCAATCCAAGTCCGGTTCCACCATATTGATTGGTTGTTTCTGCACTGACCTGACCAAAAGGCCTAAAAATTTCACTTAATGCGCCTTCCGGTATTCCAATACCCGTATCAGTCACTGCTATCTCAATCAAAGAACGCCCCTTTGAGGATGACACAATTTTTGCTGATAAAGTAATATGCCCCTGGCTTGTGAATTTGACCGCGTTATTTAATAAATTACTGATGACTTGTCGAATCCTTACCGCATCACCTCGAACAAACATTACATTGTCGGTGGGCAAATCCAAACAAAGCTCTAAATCTTTAACTTGTATTTTCTCTGCATATAACAACGCTAGCTGTTCAAGCAACAACCTTAAATCAATATCCTCCAGTGCCAGCTGAAAATTCCCCGATTCCATTTTACTAAAGTCCAACACATCATTGATCATTTGCAATAAGGAGTCACCTGATTTACTGGCTACCTCAAGGTATTCATGCTGATGCTGTGGCAAGCCCATTTCTTTGAGCAAATTAACCATGCCCAAAATGCCATTAAGAGGCGTTCTAATTTCATGGTTTAGGTTCGCTGCAAAATCTGATTTAATTTTAGCTGTTTGTACGGCTTGATCCCTCGACTGTTCAAGTTCACTACTTCGCGTTTCCAGCACCTTCATCATCTGGTTGAACGCTTCAGACATATGGCCAAGTTCCGCAGCAACCTCATGTTCGGCTCTAAGCCCGATCTCACCTGATGCTGCTTGAATCATGATCGATGAAAAGTCTTTTAACGGCCTTGTTAAACGCCGAACTAGCAAGCTCATCAGTACTAATAAAACCAACGCAACCGCAATAATAATGCCTACGTTGGCGACAAATAGTGTCTGGGCATACTGAATTAAGGACGGCTTATCAAGTATCAGCATTAAGTAAGCAGCAGGTATTTCCCCATTATTATTGAGCCGAGCGGTAAAGTAAAAGGCTTGTTCCGTCTCACGCTCTAGCCTCGTTCCCTCCAAGTCAACATCTTGCCAGCCGCTTATTAACTCATACTCTGTGTTCTTTTTGACTGATGATATTTCTTTGAAATCTGCATCAAAAATAATGATGCTTTGCACACCCTCAAGTTTAAAAAAAGGGGTCGCTAAATAGCCTAATAGTTCTTCAATACCGCCAGAAAAAGGAGTTGAAAGCTGATCGATTAAAGCTTCAGCTACTCTCTTACCGTGTTGAACATAATCGGCCCGCTCTTGCTCATAGGCTTTATATGAAATTAAAGCTGATGAGATGACGGATAAAAAAATAGCTCCTATCAACAAAGCAAGGTTTAATTGCTGGCCTAAACCCTTTTTATGTTTTTTTATGCCCATAATCCAAACCCTAATTTAACGGCTTCCTTATCTAGCTATAATGTTAGTTTAAATACTTCGCCATGCTAGCTATTGTCTTATCATTAATAACGTACATCATAACCAAAAAGCTGAATATTTGCTTAACCCATGCCATGACAAATTTCCATCGGCAAGCGGGCGACAGGGCGTTATAATATCCACCATACTTTAAACACTATGGAGCGGCGCCTCATGTCATGGCTTTCTAACAAACCTATTTCTGTTAATGAACGACTCATCGTTGCTTTGGATGTCCCTGATATTCCACAGGCTAAAGCGTTAGTCACGCTATTAGGCGACAGCGTTATTTTCTACAAAATTGGACTTGAGTTATTCATGTCTGGTGATTATTTTGAGCTAATCGACTGGCTCAATGAACAAAATAAACGCATCTTTGTTGATCTCAAATTTTTTGATGTGCCTGCAACAGTTGGTCGTGCTGTTAAACAGCTTAGCGATAAGAAAGTTGATTTTGTCACCATACACGGCAACAACGCCATTATGCAGGCTGCCGCCGAGCAAAAAGGCCAGCTGAAAGTTCTTGCTGTTACCGTCTTAACCAGTTTAGATAGGGGCGACCTAGATGACTTAGGGTTTAAATGCGATGTTGAAGAACTCGTCACCTCACGCGCCAAACGAGCTATTGAACTGGGTTGTGATGGTGTTATTTCTTCTGGACTAGAGGCCCCAGGACTACGGGACTCATTAGGTCCAAACTTCTTGGTTGTTTCGCCTGGTATTCGACCCGTCGATAATAAGCCAGATGACGACCAAAAACGAGTCGTCAGCGTTGAACAAGCCTTTTATAATGGAGCCGACCATATTGTAGTTGGGCGACCTATTCGTGATGCTCGAGATCCCAAGCAGGCTGCCTTAGATATACAAAAAAGTATTCGTCATGTATTTAGTGAAAATTTATCAGGAGATCATAATGATTAAGGACTTAAACAGTTTCACTCAACCTATATCAAAACTTGTTGAATTAAATACTCATCACTTCGACACCCTCATGGACGCTCAAAAAAAAGCAGCCGAAGATTATAAAAAACTTGTTCAGCAACGCATGCAAACTGCAACAAAAATTAAAGACCCTATTGCATTAGCTAGTTTTGTCACCGATCAAATGGCACTCGCCCAAAGTAACTATGAAAAAATGGTAGATAACAGCCGTGTTATGTTTGAAACCATGACAGGCTATAACGCTGAAGTAATTAAACTTTTTCAGGAAAGCACCGTTCAGCTAAAAAAAGAAATTGATAAAGAAACAAAAAAATAGCCTGATTATTTTTTGTTTCTTTAATTAACTATTGTTAGCTACCTTTTATTAGGGTTGAAGCACCTCACAAAACAAATGTTGCGACGCAATAAATTTTACTTTAAACTGGCCTTTCTAACCTTTGTTTTAAATTAGATTTACTCAACCTTATTTGGAGAAATTTCATGAACGACTTTAATGCTTTTGCAGCCCCTATTACTAAATTAATTGAATTAAACAAAACTCATTTTAAAAAAATGGCCGCGGCACAACAAGAAGCTGCTAAAAACTATGCCGAATTAGCTGAAGCCCGCATCAAAGCAGCAACTAACATTAATAATCCTGAGGCACTTAATGCTTTTGCCAAAGAGCAAGTCGAACTCGCTCAATCAAGCCTTGAAAAATTTGTTGCTGATAGCAAATCTTTATTCGAAGACACGAAAGCTTATAACGAGCAAGTACTTAACATTGTTAAAGAAAGCGCAGCGGCTCTAACACCAAAAAAATAAACATCAAATTAAGTCTATGTTGGAAACCACTACCACTCGGTAGTGGTTTTTTTATAGTTGAAACATTATTAAAATAGAAACACGCTGCCATAAAAGTTAAACTAGCCTTATCAACGAATAACACTCATTCGTCACCAAACAACTTAATTCTATAAGGGGATTTCAAATGGCTTTAATTTCTCTACGCCAACTACTCGACCACGCTGCTGAAAACAACTACGGCGTACCAGCTTTTAATGCCAATAACATGGAACAGGTTCATGCTGTTATGCAAGCAGCAGACGCAACTAATAGTCCTGTTATTATTCAAGGTTCTGCCGGGGCAAGAAAATATGCTGGTTCAGCATTTCTAAAACACCTAATTCTCGCTGCGGTTGAACAGTACCCACACATTCCTGTGGTTTTTCACCAAGATCACGGCACCAGTCCTGCCATCTGCCAACGGTCTATTCAGTTAGGTTTTACCTCTGTCATGATGGATGGTTCTTTAGAAGCTGACGGCAAAACACCCAGTAGTTATGAATATAATGTTGAGGTTACTAGGAAAACAGTTGAAATGTCGCACGCTTGTGGTGTGTCTGTTGAAGGTGAGCTCGGTTGTCTCGGCTCTCTTGAAACTGGTGAAGCAGGTGAAGAAGATGGAGTTGGCGCCTCTGGCGTTTTAACACACGAACAAATGCTAACCGACCCTGAGGAAGCTGCTGATTTTGTTAAAAAAACGGGGGTTGATGCATTGGCTATCGCCATTGGCACCAGTCATGGTGCCTATAAGTTTACCAAACCCCCAACTGGCGATACTTTAGCTATTCAACGCATAAAAGAGATCCACGCAAGACTGCCTAATACTCACCTTGTAATGCATGGTTCTTCATCGGTTCCTCAAGATTGGCTAAAAATTGTCAATGATTTTGGCGGCGACCTTGGTGAAACCTATGGCGTACCAGTTAATGAAATCCAACAGGGCATCAAGTATGGTGTACGAAAAGTGAATATCGACACCGATTTACGCTTAGCTAGTACTGGTTCTATCAGGCGGCACTTAGCAGAAAACCCCAAAAACTTTGACCCTAGAAAGTTCCTAGCTGTATCAACCGACGCAATGCAACGTATATGCGAAGATCGTATGGACGCGTTTGGAACATCTGGACAGGCAAGCAGTATTAAACCCATTAACCTAGAAGAAATGGTACTTCGTTACGACTCTGGCGAACTCAACCAAGTAGTTAAGTAATTAAAGCCTTTCAACTCAGGAGGCAGGCTCTAATTATAAGTTTCACGTCGGCTTATTAAACAACCAGGTTAGCACCACGGCAGTGTTTGCTAATCTGGTTGTCGTAACTTTTTTAATTATTACTCACCAATAACCCAGTTATAGCATTCATTCAGAGCGCCCCTACTTTCAATTAGGTTATGTAAAATACCCTGCTTTTGCTAATATCTAGCTACCTAACACTAAAACTTTATCAGAATTTATTCATTACGTTTATGTACAACCCCCTTTAGCCTATCGGTTATGCTTAGCCCCTCACGCATAAAATACGTTTTTATTTTTCTTGCTGTGTCTGTACTTTCAGGCTGCACACCAGCGCCTTCATCATTAGAAAAAGTACTTAACCGTGGAGAGCTTGTTGTTCTGACGCGAATAGATCCATCAACGTATATCATTGACGAAGCCGGAACCCATGGTTTTGAGTATGAATTAACATCACTGTTTGCGGAAAAGCTCGGTGTTAATATACGCTTCATTATTGCAAAAGAATTTCAACAATTGGTGCAATTATCAACTGAGGATGAGGCTGATTTTGTAGCTGCTGGACTAAGTATCACCCCAGACAGAAAAAAACGCTTACATTTCACGCCGCCTTATTACGAAGTCACGCAACAGCTTGTATATCATTATCGAACGCGTCGCCCTAAGTCCGTGGCGAAACTGAGCGGTTCTTTTTTAGAAGTTATTGCCAACACCAGTCATGCCGAAAACTTACGTAGCATTCAAAAAACACATAAAAACCTGTCTTGGATAGAAAGCACCGATTCAACTGTTCTAGAGTTAGTTTCTCTAGTGAACGATCATATACTTGACTACACCGTCGTCGACTCCAATCAATTTCAACTCATTCGCGGTCAATTTCCCAACTTAAACGTTGCTTTTGATATTTCAAAACCTGAAAAAATAGCGTGGGCTTTTCCTCTTGGTGAAGACCACAGCTTATATAATGAAGCGGTTAAATTTCTCGCAGAACTTAAATCCACCGGTGTCTTAGAGCAGCTACAAGACAAGCACTTCGGCTATTCTAAACAATTAGATTACGTTGGAATTTGTACCTTCTGGCACCATGCTGACACTCGGCTCCCTAAGCTCATTAAGTCTTTTCATTTAGCTGCAAAAAAATATAATCTTGACTGGAAATTACTAGCGGCTGTTGCCTATCAAGAGTCTCACTGGAACAAACACGCTGTTTCGCCAACGGGTGTTCGCGGCATTATGATGCTGACTAAAGCCACTGCCAAACAAATGAACGTAACTAATCGATTAGACCCCGAGCAAAGCATTGAAGGCGGCGCACATTATTTATCAACTCGAATAAAAAAAATCCCTAAACGGATCGAAGAACCCGACAGAACATGGATGGCCTTGGCCGCTTATAATATTGGTTTTGGCCACTTAGAAGATGCGCGCATATTGACCCAACAACAAGGCGGCGACCCAGACAAATGGATTGATGTAAAACAGCGACTACCACTACTTGCTGAAAAGGAGTGGTATCAAAAAACAAAATACGGCTACGCACGTGGTAAAGAACCCGTCACCTATATTGATAATGTTCGCCAATATATCAAAATGCTTAAAAAACTTGAGCCTAACTCATTAAGTGATGAACAAAACAAAATTGATACCGACGCCACACTAAATATCGAGTTACAAGCGCTGTAACTCTCTTTTCATCCAATTTAAACCGTACTCAAAAACCTTTTCTTTCTCTGGTTCATGATGAAGTTCATGATAAAAACCTTGCCAGATCTTCAAACGGCATTGCTGACCGACGCGCTCAGAAAATATGGTACTCGCTGTATGACTTGTGATCGCATCAGCATCACCGTGCATCAACAAGACTGGAAAGTCCACTTCTGAGGCTTTTCGTAACAGTTGCTCGCCCTCACTTAGCATTTGAATGCCTAATCGAGCTGAAATCCGGTGATGAATTAAAGAATCTTCCGCTCGGCTTTTCAATATCTCTTTATCCCGACATAAGGCGACTTCGTTTATCTCGTTCGATAACGATAAAGTTGGCCACCCTGTTTGCACAAGTCGACCCAATAGTAATTTCCATTTAGCTGGCTCAAATGCAGGTTTAAACAAGGGTGAACTCAACACGACGCCTTTGAAACCAATTGGATGTGACAGCGCATATTGAATGGTCAGTGTTGCACCCAAGCTGTGACCGTAGATAAACCAGGGCTTGGCAACGTCAATATTTGATACTTCATCTATAAAACACTTAATATCCCGTATCATTTGTTGAAAATCAGCACTATGACCACGTTGACCACCAGACTTTCCATGCCCTCGCAAATCAAACGAAACAATCTCAACACCACAGGATGTATAGTATTCAACCATGTCTTTGTAGCGACCACTATGCTCGCCCAAACCATGAATTAAACACACCGTCATTATCGGCTCAACATCAGGCTGCCACCTAACGGCATGCATAGGCATTCCATCGTTAGCAAGCCACCTCTTTTCACTGTATTTTGCCATTATTTTCCTTGCGCTATAATCAACACAGTTGAAATAACATAGTAAGCCATCGTGATTAAGCTGATAACTGCCTTAACATTTCCTATAGCCCTTTCATTTACGCCTTTTTTTAAAAAAAGCGCTTAATAACTCAGAACACTCCTTTGCCAGCACGCCCCCTGTCCATTCAACATGATGGTTTGCATAACTAGCTTTAGTGAGTGATAGCGCACTACAAACAGCCCCCCTTTTTTCATCTAACGCACCAAACACAATGCGTTTAATTCGCGCATGTTGAATAGCCCCCAAACACATCACGCAAGGTTCAAGAGTGACAAAAAGGGTTGTATCAACAAGGCGGTAATTATCAAGTTGCAGACCAGCGTCACGAATAGCCACTATTTCAGCATGTGCAGTTGGGTCATTATTCTTTATAGGCAGGTTATAACCTTCAGAAATACACTCATTATCTTTGACGATAATTGCACCGACAGGTACTTCACCAACTTCTTCTGCTTTATGCGCTAAATTGATCGCTCTGCGCATCCAAGCCTCATCATTCATAAGCATTATTTATTCAGCAAAGGCCACATTGTTTCGTCCTGAATGTTTCACTGTATACATCGCTTTATCTGCCTTTTGTGTTAACACATCAATATCTGCGCCATCGTCTGGATAAAATGCAACGCCAATACTGGCACCAATCTGACAACTATCACCGTTGACCATTATGCTGTTAGAAACTGATTGAATAATATTCTCGGCAAGACTCCTTACCCCCTCATCATCCACTTGCCCTTCAAGTAACACAATAAATTCATCGCCACCAATACGAAAAACACTGTCAGATTTCCTAATGCAAGCAGCAATTCGATTCGCCGTTGTTTGCAACACCGTATCGCCAACACCGTGCCCATAGGTATCGTTAATAGGTTTAAATTGATCTAAATCGATATACAGTATCGCCAGTCTCGTTTTATTTCTTTGCGCAATACTAAGCGCATGTTCCGCCAACTCATAAAACACAATACGATTGGGCAATCCCGTTAACTCGTCTTTATGTGCTTGCTCAATAAGAATGGCTTCAGCTGCTTTCCTTTCCGATATATCTCTAATGGCAGCCGTAACTTCTACATTTTTGCCGTTCTCACTCAACGCGGTTTGCATCACAATGTCTGCGACTAAAATACTATCATCACTTTTTAGCAATCGCACCTCACACCGACTAGTAGGTAAACGGCCTGTCTTATCAACTGCCTCCAATATTTCCGAAAAAACAGCTTTCGATTCTTTTACAAAAAACAAACTCGCTGGCTTTAAAAGGTAATGTTGTTGGTTGAAGCCAAGTAATTCAACCACAGACCCACTAACAAAAGTGGTCAGCGCTGTTTTAACATCAACCCCAATCACAATATCTGTCGTTTTTTCCATCAGATTATCGTAATAGTCTTCTCTACGAATAAGTCTTATTGTAGCAATACAAAAGCAAACAAAAATAAGTAAAACTGTCGCTGTTTGAATACTTCTTAAAAAAAATGTCTCAGCCTTAGCCTCTTCTTCTAAACTAATGGTTAGTTCATTCATCAAGCTCAATAGTTCTTCATCATGCTTAGCCAAGTCCTTCATCATCTGGTGGGAAAATGATGCTGAAACTGCTTGAGATGATAGAAAATAGCTTAATTCCTCATGCAATGGTCGCCAAATATACTGAGCGTCAAATAAGCGTTCTCTAGCATCTTCATCAACCAGCTTGTCAATAAATATGACCTCACCTGAAGCCGCTGTAGCCGTACCACCTTCACTAAAAGCATTTAATGTTTCATCAAATAAGGCAACTGCTTTAGCCAGTTTATCCATATCACCCAGAGGAACTGTCTGATGCTGCGATGAATTATGAATAAGAGACGCTAACTTTATAATTTTCTGCGATAACATCCGCTGTCGACCCGCGATATTGATGTTCTTAGCAGATACTTCAATTTGAGCAGTAACATAGTAGTTAATCGCCAACAACGCAAAATCTAAAAGCATGACCAACACTAATGGAAGCAACACTAACTTGTACTTTAGGAGCGTTTGATTCATATGTAACTAACCTACCACATCACTAACATAACCACTATAAATGCTACCAGTTTTATGTAAATCGAGCAGTTAGGCCGTTACTCTCATTCACTCATCGCCCAGAGAATCTTCTTATGCCATGCTACTAATAGTACGCCGAAAGCGTGATAGCGAAAGTGAAAACAGCACGACTCCGATCGCCGTAATGGCAAGAAATTGCGGCCAGACAGCGGCAAAACCAGCGCCACGATAGAGAATCGCCTGAGCAAGCATCACAAAGTGTGTATTCGGTGCAGCAAACATGACCAATTGAACTAGCTCCGGCATGCTCTCGCGCGGCGTCGAGCCACCGGAGAGCATCTGCAACGGCAGTAACACCAACATCAGTAGCAGAGCAAACTGTGGCATCGAACGGGCGACAGTGCCGAGGAAAATACCCATTGAGGTAGTCGCAAACAAATGCAATGCCGCGCCAACTAGGAATAACCCCAGTGAGCCTTGAATCGGCACCGACAGCCAGCCTTGCACAACCGCGGTTAATGCAAAGGCGGTAGCAACAAGTACAACCAGCCCCATTGCCCAGACCTTGCTGGTCATAATCTCAAAAGGCGTAACCGGCATTACCAGCAGGTGCTCGACGGTGCCGTGCTCGCGTTCGCGAATCAGCGCCGCGCCAGTAAGAACAATAGACAACATCGTCACGTTGTTGATGACCTGCATAATCGCACCAAACCACGACTTATTAAGCTGGGGATTGAATCGCGCCCGTAGCGCCAAGTCGACCGGCAACTCAGGCACCTCACGGTAGCGCTGCGCAAAGGTCTGCACTTCGTCAGCAACGATAGTTTGTATATATCGGCTACCGGTAAAGGCTTGGCTCATCCGCGTGGCATCAACATTAAGCTGAATCGTTGGCCGCCGCCCCGCTAGCACATCACGTTGAAAGTTCGGCGGAATATCCAGTGCAAAGGTGTCAAGGCCAGCATCCATGCGAGCATCCATCTGTGCTTGATCAATCACGTCAGGCGGAACAAAATACGGTGGGTAAAAAGCACTAACAATACGCCATGACAGCGGAGAGCGATCCTCGTTTACAACCGCAATCGGCGCCTTGTTGAGACTCTCCGGCATGGCCGTAGCGGCCGTGTAAACTGAAACGGTAAAGGCATAAACGATCAACACAAGCATAATCGGATCACGCACGACACTGCGCAACTCCTTAACACCAATGTGGAAAATATTAGCAAGACGCATGGACTATCGCTCCTGCTTCTTAAGCATTACGGCAGACAAGCCGATCAACACCGGCACAGCCAATACCAACGGAAGGAAAGACGCATGCAGGTCGGAAAAGTTCAACGCCTTTGAGAAAGTACCCCGTGCGATTGTTAAAAAATGAGTCGTTGGGTAAACCTCACCAATCATCCGCCCCATTCCTTCTAAAGATGACACTGGATCAATCATGCCCGAAAAATTGGCTGCTGGCAGGATGGTCAATACTGCAGTACCGAAGATTGCCGCAATCTGGCTGCGCATGAAAGTAGAGATCAGCAAACCCACCGCAGTTGCACAACCAACATAAAGCAGTGCCCCTATTGCTAAGGTCAGAAAGCTACCCTTCAGCGGCACACCGAAAACAGTCACCGCAAGCAGTGTCAGCAATAAAAAACTCAAAAAAGATAGCATCACATAAGGCAGCTGCTTACCCAGCAGAAATTCGAGCCGCGTTGTTGGGGTAACATAAAAATTGGTAATCGAGCCAAGCTCCTTCTCCCGGACCACGCTGAGCGCCGCGAGCATCGCCGGAATCAACATCAACAAAAGCGGAATAACAGCCGGCACCATAGCAACTAGGCTTTTAACATCTGGGTTATAACGGAACCGAGTCTCAATATTAACGAGACCTGCCAAAGCCTCAGCGTAGCCGGCTTCACGCGCCTTGGTCGCGAGCCACTGGGCATGAATCCCTTGCACATAACCTCGAGTAGTCTCACCTCGTGATGGCATCGCGCCATCAATCCAGGCACCAATCTCGACCTGTCGCCCCCTGGCGATGTCGCGCGCGAAGCCCTGCGGAATTTCAATGGCCAAACTGATATCGCCTTCGCGCATTCGCCGATCCAAATCGGCAACATTGGTAATCGGTGCTTGCTCAATGAAGTAGCGTGAGCCAGCAAGATTAAGTGTATAGTCGCGACTCATCGCCGTCTGATCTCGATCTAGCACCGCAAACGTAAGGTCCTCCACGTCTAGGCTGATGCCGTAGCCCATCACGAACATTAATATCACGCTACCGACCAATGCTAAGGTCAGCCGTATCGGATCACGGCGCAGCTCCAACCCTTCTCGTCGGGCATAACTGATCATCCGTCGAGAGTCGAACCAGCGCCGCCAACCCTTCGACTCAACGTGAGCTGTCGAGGCATTTATTGAATCGAGCGATGCTCTCTCATCTGCTTGTTTTTCAGCAGTTTCTGTCTCCGATGCTTCTTCTAAATGCGCCACAAACGCCTCTTCCAATGTCTCCACTCCCCGCTGCCTGATCAAAGCATCAGGCGTGTCAGTTACCAGCACCTGACCCGCATGCATCAGCGAAATACGGTCACAACGTTCAGCTTCGTTCATAAAATGGGTAGAAATAAAAATAGTCACACCATCATCACGCGACAGCTCAACCAACATACGCCAAAAAGCATCGCGCGCAACTGGGTCGACGCCCGAAGTCGGCTCATCGAGGATTAACATTTCTGGCTTGTGGATCATCGCCACCGCTAGCGATAAACGTTGCCTAAGACCAACAGGCAATCCACCCGGCAAACTATCCACTACGGTGGCTAGGTCAAAACGCTCAATCATGTCTTCCACACGTCGCGAAATATCAGCGGCGGGCACATGAAACAGCCGGGCATGCAGCGCTAAGTTCTGTCGTACCGTCAGCTCCGTGTACAGCGAAAAGAACTGTGACATATAACCAACGCGGCGGCGCGTTGCAAGATCGTGTGGGTCCACCTCTTGTCCAAACAGCCAAGCCCGGCCTTCGCTCGGCGGTAAAAGACCTGTCAACATCTTCATGGTCGTGGTCTTGCCGCAACCATTCGAACCTAGGAAGCCGAAAATCTCACCTCGTGGGACACGCAGGTTGACATGGTCTACCGCAGTAAAGTCACCAAATCGCATGGTCAAATCTTGCGCCTCAATCGCAGTATCCGCACCATCTTTCAGTCGCGGTGGTATGTCCACAGCACGATAGTTTCGTCGTTTGTCTTCTGGCAACAACTGGATAAATGCCGCCTCTAACGAATCCACTCCTTGACCCTGTAACAAGCCTTCGGGGCTATCACAAGCCAATACCTGGCCACCATACATCGCGGCTAACCAGTCGAAGCGAGCTGCCTCCTCCATATAGGCGGTTGCCACTAGCACACTCATGCCGGGGCGAGAGAAACGGATTCTGTCAATCAACTCCCAGAACTGGCGTCGTGAGAGCGGATCGACACCGGTAGTCGGCTCGTCAAGAATCAGGAGATCCGGGTCGTGAATCAATGCACAACAAAGGCCTAACTTCTGCTTCATTCCACCTGAAAGTTTACCTGCCGCTCTATCGAGAAACGACTTTAACCCTGTGGCTTCGGTTAACGCCTCGATTCGACGCGCCCTTTCGTCACCGTCATGCCCAAACAGACGACCAAAGAAGTCGAGGTTCTCACGTACTGACAGTGTCGCATAGAGGTTGCGCCCCAGGCCCTGTGGCATATAAGCAACCCGCGGCCCCACGCTTCGTCGGTGGCGCGCATTCGCCATATCACCGCTAAGTACCTCGACCTTACCATCTTGAACTGCGCGAGCGCCGGCAATCAGCGCCAACAAGCTCGATTTACCAACTCCATCTGGGCCAATCAACCCAGCCATACAACCGGCTGGAATATCAAGGTTAATGCCGTCAAGCGCATGCGCCTTCTTGTATCGTAAGGTGACGGCTTGCAAGCGGGCAACCGGTATAGCTAACTGATCGTGCTTATTCGTCTTTTCGCTGTTATTTTGATTCATTTTGGCAGCTTGACTTGCAGCTCAGGGGGCCAGCCTGCCTGCGAATCGAGCCGTACATAAGCCATACCGGGAAGGCCGGTTTTGACTTGGTAAAGATGTTTCCTGAGCAGTTGCGGGTCAATCTGCGCCTTAATTCTGAACATTAGCTTCTGACGCTCTTCTTCCGTTTCTACTGCCTTGGGAGTGAACTGCGCCACATCGGCAACAAAGGAAATCTTGGCTGGGACAACATATTGCAAAGCTGCATCTAGTACGAGCCTAGCCTCGGCACCTAAAGCGACACGTCCAGCTTGCTCGGTCGGTAAAAAGAAAGTCATATAAACATCTGCTAGATCGACCATGTTCAGCACCACGCCCCCCGGAGAAAGCACCTCGCCCGGCTGTGCAACACGGTATTGGATACGGCCATCACGCGGCGACTTCAGGACGCTGTCTTCGATATCTGCTTGAATGCGCTGGATGCCCGCTCGTACCGCTTCCACAGAAGCTTCTGCTCCAATAACATCAGATTTAGCTCGCCCTATAGCAGCTTGTGCGGCAGCCGCCTGAGCCTCAGCAGCACTTACGGCGGCCTTCGCGGCCTGAAAAGCGGCGCGGTCATCATCTTGCTGTGATACAGGCCCAGCCCCTTTCAATACTAACTCTTGCGAACGGATAAGGCGTTTCTTCGCGGCATCAAGCTCAGCCTTCCTCTGAGCAATCAATGCTTCGTTTGCCCGCTTCTCAGCTTCACGCTGGGTTACATGGCTTTGTGCGGTTTCAATGCCGATAAGTGCACGTCTCAGTTGCGCTTCTTCCTCGCGCAGTTGCGCCTCTAGAACCGCCACATCCATCCTTGCCAGTTGCTGCCCAGCTTGGACAAAATCACCTTCGTTAGCCAAAATATCCTTGACCCGACCTGCGGTCTTAGCCGCAACGTCTATCTCTACCGCTTCGATCCGCCCATTACCTGCAGCAAAACCTTCTGGCAAACCCTTTGCTTGTGCAAGCCACCACAGCCAAGCAGCTAGGCCAATAACAACCGTAACAACGAGGGCCTGCAAAATTCTTACTCTTACGGGCCATTTCAAGCTTGGTTTATGGCTGGACTTATTACTCATCTTTAAAACTCCTGCTGATCTTGTGGCATGTTGGCGTTACTTCACATAGCTTCCATAAAGGCCTGCATATATAAAGCTTTCTGCCAACCCTCGCTTATGTAGTGCTGTTCAATACAATGAGGGTGTAGCTATGGTCAAAATAGCATTTTTTTGCCACACGCTTTAAATAATATTAGGGAGTTGTCGATTTTTTGTGCCCTACATAGCACTTTTGACACGGCATAGGCATTATTCACCCCCTAACTTAAGGGCAAGAGTATCACGAATTATAGTGTTGAAAGAATTTGCCTAACACAGCTTAATAGCACAAGAAGTAAAGGTAACAAGCTGAATATTTTAAACTCATTCAGCCTGTTACCTGTTTTCTGGAGTTATTCCCACTCTATCGTGGCAGGTGGCTTTCCTGAAATATCGTAGGTAACACGGGAAATACCTGATATTTCATTAATAATACGGTTCGACACATGTCCTAAAAAGTCATAAGGAAGCTGCGCCCAACGCGCTGTCATAAAGTCGATCGTTTCAACTGCACGTAATGCAATAACATATTCATAGCGCCGACCATCACCAGTAACACCCACTGATTTAACCGGTAAAAACACCGCAAATGCCTGACTAGTTTTATGATACAAGTCGTGTTTATATAATTCGCTAATAAAGATGTCATCGGCCAGACGCAATAAATCTGCGTATTCTTTTTTTACTTCACCTAATATTCTTACGCCAAGGCCTGGACCGGGAAACGGGTGACGATAGACCATATCCGATGGTAAGCCAAGCTCCACCCCAATTTGCCGAACTTCATCTTTAAAAAGCTCACGTAAAGGTTCAACCAGCTTTAACTTCATGTCTTTTGGTAAGCCACCTACATTATGGTGTGACTTGATAAGATGCGCCTTACCTGTTTTAGCCCCTGCTGACTCAATAACATCCGGGTAAATGGTGCCTTGGGCCAACCATTTTGCATTGGTTAACTTTGCTGATTCTTCATCAAAAATTTCAACAAATAGATTACCAATAATAATTCTTTTCTCTTCAGGGTCAGAAACACCTTTTAATTTATCAAGGTAGCGTTGTTCGGCATTAACACGTATAACATTAACCCCCATGTGTTCAGCAAACATGGCCATTACTTGATCCCCTTCGTTTAAACGAAGCAAACCCGTATCAACAAATACACAGATCAGCTGTTGACCAATCGCCTTATGCAATAACGCAGCAACAACAGAAGAGTCAACACCACCCGATAAACCTAACACCACTTGTTCGTTACCAACTTGTTCGCGAACAGATTCAATACTACTGTCAATAATGTTTTTTGACGTCCACAATGCCTCACACTGACAAATATCCAAAACAAAGCGACTTAAAATTCGCCCTCCTTGTTTTGTATGCGTTACTTCCGGGTGAAACTGTAGGCCGTAAAAATGTTTATCCTCATCAGCCATACCTGCGATAGGAGCGCTTTCGGTGCTTGCCATCAATTTGAAACCTTCAGGCAGCTCAACCACTTTGTCGCCGTGGCTCATCCACACATCCAACATGCCATAACCCTCTGGCGTGGTATGATCTTCAATATCTCTTAATAACTCTGTATGTCCACGTGCTCGAATACTGGCATAACCGAATTCTTTAACCTCAGATGCCTCAACACGACCACCCATTTGAGCCGCCATTGTCTGCATGCCATAACAAATACCTAAGACAGGCACAGATAATTCAAAAACAATGCTGGGCGCTTGGGGCGCATCACCATTTGTAACAGTTTCGGGGCCACCTGACAAAATGATGCCATTCGCCTTAAAATCGCGAATCGATTGCGATTCAACATCGTATGGATAAATTTCACAATACACACCTATTTCGCGTATGCGTCGAGCAATTAATTGTGTGTATTGCGAACCAAAATCTAAAATTAGAATTTTATGAGAATGGATATCTTCGTGTTGCTGTGTATTCAAACTAAACCTCTTTATTATCGTTCAACACGATAATTTGGTGCTTCTTTGGTAATCGTCACATCGTGGACATGGCTTTCACGCATGCCAGCACTGGTAACTCGAACAAATTTTGCTTTATGCCGCATCTCTTCAATGCTTTCACAGCCGGTATACCCCATACTAGAGCGTAAGCCGCCAATAAGCTGATGTACAATACTGACCATGCTGCCTTTATAAGCCACGCGACCTTCAATACCTTCTGGCACTAGCTTTTCAGTATCACTACTTTCTTGGAAATAACGATCACTTGACCCTTCTTGTTGAGACATCGCTCCTAATGAGCCCATACCGCGATAGCTTTTGTAGGAACGGCCTTGAAATAACTCCACTTCGCCCGGTGCTTCTTCTGTACCTGCAAGTAGGCTACCTAACATTACCGAGCTGGCGCCAGCAGCAATAATTTTTGCCACATCGCCAGAGTAGCGTACGCCTCCATCAGATATAACGGGAATACCCATTCCTTTCAATGCCTGAACAGCATTATCAACTGCTGTAATTTGTGGCACACCAACACCGGCAACGATACGTGTGGTACAAATAGACCCTGGACCAATACCTACTTTAACCGCATCGGCACCCGCATCTGCCAATGCTAAGGCTGCATCAGCGGTAGCAATGTTGCCACCAATAACTTGCAAATCGGGGTAATTCTTTTTTACCCACGAAACACGATCTAAAACGCCCTGAGAATGCCCATGGGCAGTATCAACAATAACCACATCAACCCCAGCATCAACTAGAGCTTCAATGCGTTCTTCTGTTCCATGCCCCGTTCCAACGGCTGCCCCAACGCGAAGACGTTCTTGGTTATCCTTACATGCTTTCGGATAGTCCTTAGCTTTTTGAATATCCTTAACGGTAATCATGCCGCAAAGTTTGAAGTTTTTATTCACCACCAACACTTTTTCAATACGGTGTTTATGCAACAGACCAATGACCTCTTCTTTACTCGCCCCTTCTTGAACAGTAACCAGCTTTTCTTTAGGCGTCATCGCTGATTCAATTAAGCCATCTAGGTGCGTTTCAAAACGTAAATCACGGCTGGTTACAATACCCACAAGGTCTGTGCCATTAACAACTGGAACACCTGAAATATTGTGTTGACGGGTTATTGCAATAACATCTCGAATGGTCGTATCGGACGTAACAGTAATCGGGTCTTTAACAACACCACTTTCAAAACGCTTCACCTTCATTACCTCTAGCGCTTGCTGCTTAACCGTCATGTTTTTATGAATAATGCCGATGCCGCCTTCTTGAGCCAACGCAATGGCTAAACGAGCCTCAGTTACTGTATCCATCGCGGCAGATAGAATAGGAATATTTAGAGAAATGCCACGTGTAAGCTGTGTTGTCAGGCTGACATCACGAGGAAGTACCGTAGAATGAGCTGGCACCAACAAAACATCATCAAATGTTAAAGCTTCTTGTTCGAATCGCATATTATCTCGGGCTTGTCGTAGAAAAAGCAGCTCATTATAAGGTATGCTCCGTTAATAATCATCTAATAGATAGCTTTCCGACATTATGCGCGACAATACACACATTTATACCGTCTCCGAGTTGTGTCGGGAAACACGAATTTTGCTTGAGGGAACATTTTTAACACTCTGCATCGAAGGTGAAATATCTAACTTATCTCGTCCTGTGTCCGGGCATATTTACTTCACCTTAAAAGACGATAAAGCCCAAGTGCAATGTGCCATGTTTCGCGCCCAACTTCGCAAAGTAGGTTTCAAACCAGACAATGGCATGCGCATTACCTTAAAAGCTCGGGTTAGCCTTTATGAGGCTCGTGGAAATTTCCAGTTAATTGCTGAACACATGGAAGCTGCTGGCGAAGGCGCTCTTCGACAACAGTTTGAGATGTTAAAAAACAAACTGTCACTCGAAGGGCTTTATGATGAGCAACATAAAAAACCACTGCCTGAATTAGCCAAAAAAGTCGGCGTTATCACCTCATCCAGCGGGGCGGCTATTCATGATATTTTAACCGTATTAAATAACCGTTTCCCCGCCTTACCTGTGCTGATTTACCCCGTTACCGTGCAAGGCGATGGTGCTAAAAACGAAATTGTAAGTGCCATCAAGTTGGCTAATGAGCGTAAAGATTGTGACGTTCTTATTCTCGCTCGTGGCGGTGGTTCATTAGAGGATTTATGGGCCTTTAATGAAGAAATTGTTGCACGAGCAATTTATCACTCATCTATACCGATTATTAGCGCCATTGGTCATGAAGTAGACTTTACCATCGCTGACTTTGTTGCGGATCATCGCGCCGCCACACCCTCCGCAGCAGCCGAACGGGTCAGCCCTGACCAACACCAATGGCTGAGTCATTTTAATTATTTAGCTAAGCAGTTAACAAATACATTATCGAGTCATTTATCAGATAAAAAACAAACCTTAAATCACCTCCACCACCGATTAAAGCGTTCCCACCCAGGCGCACAATTGCAAGCTCATGCCCAGCGCTTAGATGATTACCATGCTCGTTTAATGCAAACACCTCAACGTGTTTTACAACAGCGAAAACTCCGCCTATCCGAACTACGCGCCCGCCTCTTAAACAATAACCCTAGTCATCAGGCACACGCTTTAGAACAACGGCTAATACGTCTTCAACAACGCTTACCTAAACCAATACAACTGAACTTACAACAAGCACGCTTACGTTTTACCGACTGTAACAAAGGGCTTGAGACACTCAGCCCCTTAGCTACTTTAGCGCGAGGCTATAGCATCAGCAAGCGTGAGGCTGATGGTACAATCGTGAAAAATATTCATCAGGTTGTTTTAGGTGAAAAAATCAATATTCAATTAACGAATGGGGTATTGAAAACCAATATAGAAAGTATCCATGAAAACACTTAACGCTTATGTACTCGCTATTAGCCTTTTGTTTATGCAAACGGCGCACGCTTTCCCTCAACATCATCCCGTACCCGGTGGTATTGCCGTTATTCCACTGAAGTCTCAAACACAGCCGGCCCTCTATTATCAAAATAATAAAGTGTTAACCCTACTTAAAAATAATCAATGGGTGGCTATTGTTGGAATTCCCTTGTCAGCAAAACCTGGCACTCATAAATTGCTAGATCAACAAACGGCTCAAGTCACGACATTTGAAGTTAGCGATAAAACCTACCCAGCTCAATACATTACTTTAAAAAAAACGCCCAAAAATAAACGCATGATCAACCCAAATAAAATGGATATGGAGCGTATCAATCGCGAGAAAAAAACGCTCTCTAAAGCCTTATCTACTTGGTCTGACACGCCCCCACAAGTTGAGTTTAGCTTACCAACGCATGGCCGACTCAGCAGTCCGTTTGGCTTAAAACGTTTTTTTAATAATCAACCGAGAAAACCACATAGCGGCTTAGATATCGCAGCGCCTACGGGCACCCCTGTTACCTCACCAGCTGCAGGCACTATTCTAGACGTCGGGGATTATTTTTTTAACGGCAACACAGTATTGGTTGATCATGGACAGGGGTTGATTAGCGGCTACTTCCATTTAAACAAAACCTTTGTCAGCACAGGAGACACTGTTAAACAAGGGCAAAAAATAGCCGAAATTGGCACCACCGGTCGAGTAACAGGTGCCCACTTGCATTGGAATATTTATCTTAATAAAAGCAAGGTTGACCCTGCATTTTTTATTAGCGACCATATACACAAACTTAGCAAAAACAAGTAATCATCACTATGCATATCAAAGACCTTTGCACTAAATGCGACCATTGGACAATCACCACTATTATCCATGATGGTGAAACAGCCACTTTTACCTGCACACACTGTAAAAATGAATTTGACTTACCTTGGGACACTAACACCAGGTACCTCATTCGTTCAATTCGGCACAGCTTAAAGAAACGTACTAAAAAATATCCTGAGCTTTTAAACCTCAAACACGAAGGCCAGGGTATTAAAATTCAGGAAAAAGCGAGTGACCCTACGGCCTAAGAAGGGTTTAGTTATCGATGTTTAGGTTTGCTTTTTCTTTTCTCTTTTAATTTACTGACTTTGCCTTTTTCGATATTTGTCGCCGACTTCCTTGTTTTTTTAGCATAAGGATTATCCGGCGATTTAAACTCTATCCTTACCGGTGTTCCCACTAACCCTAGCTTTTCTCTAAAGGCATTCATTAAATATCGCTTATAACTACCAGGAACCGACACCGTTTGGTTACCATGAATGATGATGACAGGTGGGTTTTGCCCACCTTGGTGTGCAAATTTCAGTTTAATCCGACGACCACCTACCAATGGGGGTTGGTGAGCTTTGATCGCATTTTCAAGAATTTCGGTTAACCGTGGTGTTGACATATCAATCATCGCAGATCGATATAACGCCCCAATTGATTCAAATAACTTACCGACACCACTGCCATGCAACGCAGAAATAAAGTAACGTTCCGCATACTCAAGAAAACTTAATTTCACATCAATTTGACGCTTCACTTTTTCTCGTTGATCTTCCGACAAGCCATCCCATTTATTTAAACCAATAACCAATGCTCGTCCTGATTCCAGTACCATTCCGAGCAAACTCGCATCCTGATCGGTCACCCCTTCACTCGCATCAATCATGTAAATGACCACGTGCGTGTCATCAATTGCACGTAGTGTTTGCACAATGCTAAATTTCTCAACGGCTTCTGATACTTTTGAACGACGACGAACACCAGCCGTATCAATCAATGTATATTGTTTGCCATCACGTTCAAAAGGGATAAAAACACTATCACGCGTAGTGCCGGGCTGATCAAAAACGACGACCCGCTCCTCACCCAGCAAGCGATTAATCAGTGTCGATTTGCCTACATTAGGTCGCCCAATGACAGCAACCCTGATTCCTTCTCCTGCCAATGTGTCATCAAATGACTCTATTTTCGGCAAAATGTTTGATACATGCCTTAAGAGCTCAACCACACCTCGCCCATGTGTTGCTGCAATCGGCCATGGTTTATCGAAGCCCATTTTATGAAATTCTGCGATATGTGTATTAGCATCTAAACCATCAGTTTTATTTGCAACAAGTACGATTTGTTTGCCAAGTTTTCGTAAATTTTGCCCTATTTCTTCATCAATAGGGTGAATACCATGGCGCGTATCAACCAAAAATAAAACCACATCAGCTTCTTCAAGTGCTCGCTCGACCTGCTCTACAGCAACGCCATCAATGCCGTCTGCAGTTGCCGTAATTCCACCCGTATCAACCACTAGAGATTTGATATCTGCACGTTTTACTAACCCATATTGTCGATCACGGGTAAGCCCTGGGTAATCAGCAACTAATGCATCACGTGTACGCGTTAAGTAATTAAATAATGTTGATTTACCGACATTAGGTCGGCCAACTAAGGCAATAACAGGTAGCATCGTTTACTCTTCCGTGACCGACAGAGTGTCCATTCGTAAGGCCGTTATAACACCTTCTATGTCTTGCACATAAATCAAGCCATCATCAATAATAGGCGCTGTAGAAATCGCGACATCACTCACTCTTAAACGTCCAACCAACGCGCCATCCGTGCTATTTATCACATGAAGATAGCCTTCGTAATCAGCCGTTAACAAATAATCTCCAGCTTGAGTAAGGGGTGTTAATTGGCGGTGCTCTAAACTATCCTGTAGCCAATTAATGCTGCCATCATTTTGGTCAGCAGACCATAGGTGGTTATTCACATCAACAACATAAATGGACACCCAGTCTGCAATCATTTTCTTATATGACGACATTTCTGAGCGACGCCACACAATTTGGCCAGACCTTACATCAACGGCTACAACCCCGCCATTGAAGGTGGCTGCATAAATATAACGCTCTCCTGCTAATGGATCTGAATCCACATCTACCATCCGTGATAGTGCACCACGGCCTCTCGCTACGGCAACACTTGTTTCCCAGATCTGCAGACCATCTTTTAATCGCAACACCACCAATTTACCATTAGCATAGCCACAGATAACACCTCCACTTTTAACAACCGGAGAACTGGTACCACGTAAACTTAATGCTGGTACATCGCGAATATACGACCAACGCTCTTCACCGTTTGCAGCATCCAGTGTATTCACTGCGCCATCAACACTACGAACCACAAGAAGCCCATCTGAAAACCTCGGTGTTGACAATACTTCACTAGAGACTTGTGAAGTCCATGCTGTATCACCATCATTTAATTTTAGTGCAACAACATCAGCATCTGTGGTGCCAAAGAAGACATGTTCATAACCCACCTCTAAGCCACCTGAGATCGGAAGTTCAGTTTTGACTTCCCATATTAGTTCACCCGTCATTTGATCTATTGCAAGGACCTTGCCTTTTAAATCCGCTACGAAAAGCTTGCCATCTGACACGACCATTTCAAGCTTCAGGTATTTAGAGCCTTTGCCTTCACTTGCTTTTTGCTGCCAGACAGGTGTAAGGCTAACTTCCTCAACAATTTCAGCCAATTCACGTGGGGGTGCAGACTCATCTTCTTCGGATGTGCTCATCATATCGATAATGCCACTTTCCAAACTCTTACCGGCCGATTTGGTTTTTTCTACGATTCCCGCACAACCTGCTAAAAAAAGCAGCAAAATAACTAGGCTTAACCGACTCATTTTTCTATCTCTTGTACAGCTTCTGTACTGTCAACAATAGTTGGCGGTCCTAGGTCATCCAGTTTTAACTGGATCAACTGGCTATCTAATGTTGCGTCTCTCAATGCTGCCATATAGCCAGATCTAGCTTTTTCTACATTACCCAACTGGCGATATGCATCACCTTTTAATGCCTCGTATTGGCCAATAAATTGTCCTGGGTTAATCCCGTTTTCTCCCGAAATCACTGATTCAAGATCACTAACAACGCCATTCGCATCACCATCAGCCAGTCTAATTCTAAACGCACGTATACGCGCAATATGTTGAAGGGCTTTATTGCCATCCAAATCAGCCACTTTTTCTAGTGATTCAACTGCCGCTTTACGATCACCAGTTTCAAGTTGTGCTTTGGCTTTTTGCAAGCCAGCCAACGCTGCATAAGGTGTATCGCTATAGGTTTTATCAATTTCTTCAGCCAAGACAATTGCCGCTTCAAACGTTGAGCTTTCCATTGATTGGGCCAATTGCTGGTAGGCATCTGAAGCTTCCAGCGCATGGTTTTGCTGCTGGCCCTGCCAACTTTGCCAACCAAAAAGACCTATTAAACCCAACACGACTCCAGCAATAAGTGAACGAGAGTTATCTGCCCACCATTTTTTGATCCGTTCAACTTGTTCTTCTTCTGTTTGATAAGTGTCCATCATCTTTTCCGTTTTAACTGTTATTTTTTAAAAATGCGTCTATTTGATTATTCGGCACTTGTTGTTGTTCTTGTCTGTCACGTAAAAACTTAATACTCACTTTATTTTCTTCAATTTCTGCTTCACCTAGAATGAGCGCGAACTTGGCACCAACCTTGTCTGCCTTTTTAAACTGACTTTTTAAGCTACCACTGCCACAATGAAGAACAATGCCTTCTTCCGGCAATTGATCCCGTAAACGTTCAGCCAATTGTATCGCTTCTTTTCTAGCCGGCTCACCTTGATAAACGATATAAGCCAAGGGTGTTGCTTCAGGCCATTCACGCTGCTCCAACAGCAGTACCAAACGTTCAACGCCCATTGCCAAACCAACAGCAGGGGTTTGCTTACCACCCAGTTGGTCGATCAAACCGTCGTAACGACCACCAGCACAAACAGTTCCTTGTGCACCTAGTGATGTAGTGGTCCATTCAAACACCGTGTGTGAATAATAATCTAAACCTCGAACCAACCGTGGGTTATGTTTAAATCGAATACCTGCATCCATCAAATAGCCTTGCAACGTTTCAAAATGTTGCGTGGACTGCTCACCTAAAGAATCTATTAATTGTGGCGCTGATTCGATTAATGTTTGCATGGCTGGGTTTTTGCTGTCCAATATGCGCAGTGGGTTCGTGGCTAATCGACGTGTGCTATCTTCATCTAATTGTTCTAAATGTTGCTTAAAGTACGCCACCAAAATATCTTTATAGGCTGTCCGCTCTTCGAGCGTACCCAATGTATTAATCTCTAAGATTAATTCGCTTGCTAAACCAAGGTTTTTCCAGAGTCTATACGACATAAGAATGACTTCAGCTTCAATCTCTGCGCCCGACATACCAAAACATTCAATACCAATTTGATGAAACTGTCGATAACGCCCTTTTTGCGGACGTTCATGACGAAACATAGGGCCTTGATACCATAAACGTTGAACTTGGTTATAAAACAAACCATGCTCTAAACCAGCTCTTACGCAACTTGCTGTTCCTTCTGGCCGCAAGCTCAGTGAGTCTCCATTGCGATCATCGAATGTGTACATTTCTTTTTCAACGATATCGGTCACTTCACCGATCGAGCGACAAAACAAATCCGTACTTTCAACTAACGGCATGCGTATTTCTGAATAACCGTATTGTTGACACACTGTTGACATCGCTTTTTCTAATCGCTGCCACAATGGTGTTTTATCGGGCAAAATATCATGCATACCACGAATGGCTTGTAACTTTTTACTCATTGGCCTTGTGTTATTGTTAACGGTTGAACTTACTTTTTTCTAACAAGCCCATTTCGTGCGAGTCTGGATAAAGTCGTTTTAATTGAAGAATATAACTGGCAACACTATCGCTATCGCCCAGCTTATCTTCTGCTTGAATACCTAACCATAAAGAGGCTGGTGTATGCTTGCTTACTTCTTTAAAGCGCTGCAGATAAGCCCGTACGGATAAGTAGTTCTGCATTTCAAATTTTAATTTGGCCATTTGTAATAATGTCACAGCCGAACGGTTATTTCGCTGTAAGGCCGTACGATAATAGCTTTCTGCTTTATCTAATTGCCCCGCTTTCCATGCACACGTTCCTGCGTTCGTTAACGCCGCCACCGCAGACCGATACAATGGATTTTTAACTGCTATATTAAAGTGTTGATCTGCCAACTCAAATTCATTCATGCTACATAGATAGCGTGCATAATTATTTTGTGCACTTGAGTTCCTTGGGCTTAGAGTCACTGCTTTTTTATAATGTTCACCGGCTAATGATTTTTCGCCTAAACGGTCGTAGAGTACGGCTAGAACGTTATGTGCGTTACTGGAAAAAGGGTCAACATCTATTGCCTTCTTTAGTTTTTCTAACGCCACTTCATTCATCCCTCTTTTCATATATTCCACACCAAGGGATACATAAACATCAGCAGGGCTTTTTTCTGTGCCTTGGATAGATGAGGCGCTA
Organism: Cycloclasticus zancles 78-ME; assembly: GCF_000442595.1. NCBI lineage: Bacteria > Pseudomonadati > Pseudomonadota > Gammaproteobacteria > Thiotrichales > Piscirickettsiaceae > Cycloclasticus > Cycloclasticus zancles. Next base: position 2,029,551 of record NC_021917.1, read on the forward strand.
TTTTCTTTAACTTGTTGCGGCTGGCAAGCTACAAGGGTAGCCAAAAAACACAGCATTATTATTTGAATAATCCATTTATTCATACCGCGGTTACCCTCTGGTTCTTAAGCTGTCGTTTTGTTTTATCTTTCACCTTGCCAACCAATTGCCCACAAGCAGCATCAATATCGTCTCCACGTGTTTTACGTGTTGTTGTTATCAGTCCAGCCTCTTTCAAGACATTGGTAAACCGGTGGATCGCATTATTACTAGAGCGTTTGTAGTGTGTATTAGGAAAGGGGTTAAAAGGAATCAAATTCACTTTGGACGGCACATCAGCCAATAAGCGCTTTAATTCATGCGCTTGCTCAACCGAATCATTTACGCCGCTTAACATCACGTATTCAAAGGTTATTTTTCGGCGTTTTTCGCCTTTAATATAATGCTTACAGGCTTCTAACAACTCAGCAATTGGATATTTTTTATTAATTGGTACTAATTCGTTTCTTAATTCGTCGTTCGGCGCATGAAGGGAAACTGCCAGGCTCGCATCACTCACTTCGGCCAAACGATACATCGCTGGCACAACACCAGAGGTACTGACTGTGACACGACGTTTGGCTAAGCCGTATGCAAAATCGTCCATCATTAAGTTTAAGGCCGTAACGGTATTGTTGAAGTTAAGTAGCGGCTCGCCCATTCCCATCATCACAACATTTGTTAGATTGGCTTTACCTTTTAGCGCCTTAACCGCCACCCATACCTGCCCAATAATTTCAGCAACAGATAAGTTACGATTGAAACCTTGTGTCGCCGTAGAACAAAAAGTGCACTCAAGCGCACAACCTACTTGCGATGACACGCATAAGGTACCGCGACCTTCTTCAGGAATAAAAACTGTTTCGATACGGTTTTGCCCATCTAACTCAAGCACCCATTTATAGGTTCCATCATCAGATTTTTGTTCGAAGACTATCTCAGGTACGCGTACCTCAGCAATATCAGCAAGGCGTGTTCGCAACCCCTTGCTGATATTCGTCATTAACTCAAAATCAGAAATGCCTTCTTGATGAATCCATTTCAAAACTTGTTTCGCACGAAATGGTTTTTCACCTATTTCAGTAAAAAATGTTTCCAGACCCTTACGATCTAAATTCAACAAGTTTTGTTTTGAGTTCATCAGTGTTTAACGAAGACGTTCGCACAGTTCATCATCATTAAAGAAGAACTTAATTTCTTCAGCCGCTGTTTCAGGCGCATCTGAGCCATGAACTGCATTTTCATCAATGCTATCTGCAAAGTCTTTACGAATAGTACCTGCTTCGGCTTCAGCTGGGTTTGTTGCACCCATCACTTCACGGTTTTTCAAAATAGCATTTTCACCCTCAAGCACTTGAACCATGACAGGGCCAGAGATCATAAATGAAACCAAGTCATTATAAAAAGGACGCTCTTTATGCACAGCATAGAAGCCTTCTGCTTGCTCACGAGAAAGTTGCAACATTTTAGACGCTACAATTTTTAATCCCGCTTCTTCAAAGCGAGCATAAATTTGTCCAATTACATTTTTTGCAACTGCATCCGGTTTTACAATAGAAAAAGTACGCTCAAGCGCCATAGTATCACTCCAACAATAAAAATTAATTTTAGAAAAACCCGTGTAAATTCACGGTATTAGGTTATCTGACAGCGAACTGTCACAATGTGTGTAGTCTACAGATTACGGCCCTTTCTAGCAATCAGCTAATAAGCCGTAAAAACTATCACGAAGACTAAATTATGCACAGGAAAAAAATTATGGCTCAACGGTAAAACTTTCACCGCAGCCACACGCATCTTTCACATTTGGGTTATTGAACTTGAAGGCAGAATTAATACCTTCCCTTGCAAAATCCAACTCCATCCCATCTAAAAAACTCAACGAGTCTTCATTGATGATGACTTTAACACCATGCATTTCGAAAACAGTATCCTTAGACTCAACTTCATCTGCAAAATCAATGACATAAGAGTAACCCGAGCAACCAGACTCACGAACACCCAATCGTAAGCCCAACCCTTTACCCCGTTTATTCAATTGATCCTGCACTTGCATTGCAGCGTTTTCAGTTAATGTAACAGACATATTTTCCTCAATATTAATAAATACTTACCACCCCTTTGAGTTTATAACTACAAATAGGTTCCTTTACCGACAACTCATAATAAGGCATTCAACGATACGGCTTACACTATATAGCAACCTATCAATAAGCCCATTAAAGCTAATTCTTTCATTAGACAGCATTCTACATGATCATTTTTTTAAGGGAAATCTATCACCTAAGATTGATGACTCTTGGTTAACCTCTGTTGTTTATCTTATACTGCCCCTATAACTCTTCTAATAAACAGCCACTCTTAACACTAAAAAGCATGTTTGATATCGGTTTTTTTGAAATCTGCCTCATTGGTATTATCGCACTACTGGTCATAGGCCCAGAGAAGCTTCCACGTGTAGCACGTACCACAGGCTTATGGCTCGGTAAGGCACGCGGTATGGTAAAAACAGTTAAATATGAAATTGACGAACAAATTCGTGTCGAAGAATTAAAACAATCCGTGGAACGTGCTAAAAACACCCTCGATAACAGTATTTCCGCCCCCATTAAAGAGGTTGAATCATCTCTGGATGAATTACAAAATCAACTCAAAGACCCTAGCGAAAAAAACCTACAGCACCACCAACCAAATCGGCAAAGTAATAAAAAATAATGCCGTACTTGCCACTAATACAGTAGACAATAGCTCCGTATTCAAACCATAACGCTCGCTTAAAATCATTGTTGCCATCATCGACGGCGTAGCTGCTACCAAGACCGTCGCATGTATTGTTTTAACATCTGTCATGGTTGCATTTGCTGTAAAGTAAACGACCGCTGGGACGACAAGTAGCTTTACTGCTGACGCCAAAATAGCAATGCCTTTGTGCTTCCTTAGGCTACCAAATGAGAGCGACATCCCCACGACCAACAACATACCCGACATCGTAATATTTCCCAGCATCGTGGTGCCCTTTTGAAGAAACAGCGGCAAACTAATGTCATAAATATTCATCAAAATTGCAACAACAAAGGCCCATATGGGCGGCAGGCTTAATAATGATTTAATAAACCTTAACGGAGTTTGCTTTTGCTCGTTATTATCACCCCATTCTATCGCTATCCACAAACCAACAATCCACAACATTGGTGTAATGGCCATAATATCGACATAAATAGCGAACCTTGCGGCCTCGTCACCTTGCATCGCCTGTAGTAACGGCACTCCCAGAGAAATAATATTCCCTAAACCACAAACCAACATTAACGCGCCCAGTTCAGGTTTACCCAAACCTTGACGTTTTAACCAAGGGTAGAAAACCCAACACGCAAGCATGCCAACAACAATACCTACATTTGATACCATCGGAGCACTAAAAATGTCTCCCGATAGGGTCACATTAGGAATAACAGAAAAAATAAGTGCCGGGTAAAACAGATTAATCACCAAGGTACTGATGACACGCCGAGTTTCATGTAATGTAAGACCCGCAGGCTCCCAATACCTCAGCAAAACACCCATTAATATAATAAATGCACTTGGTAGCAGTGCCGCATTAACTTGATCAAATATCTCAGCCATTACCTCTAACCCTTAAATATACCTCAAATCAATCATACCTTAAAAAACACCTACATAGTGTGTAGACAAAAAAAAGCCCCGCATTAAGCGAGGCTTTTTCATACGAATAGAAACTTAAGCTGTTACGTTTACAGCTTGTGGGCCTTTAGGGCCATTCTCTACGTCGAAGTTCACTTGCTGACCTTCGTTTAATGTACGAAAACCTTCGCTAGCGATAGCTGAGAAATGTACGAATACATCTTTGCTGCCATCTTCTGGAGTAATAAAGCCGAAGCCTTTAGATTCGTTGAACCACTTAACTGTTCCTGTTGCCATGATAATACCTCAATAAAATTAAAATTAAAAAATGTTACAAATCTTACAAGGAAATTAACAAGAGCAGATCTTACAAAAACCAGTAGAGAATGTAGCGAGATTAATTCTAACGTACTTTCTTTAGAAAAACAGCTTTTTCTCAACCTTTACTGACATATATCACTATATTCTTTAGCGATCAGGTACAATAAGCCCCTCAAAATGGTTGTGCTGATCGGTCTGCACCCACCTCAAAACGTGGCAATATTAAAATACTGCCCGCCGTAACTAAACATTGCTTCCACCTCGACCGTGCCATTTATTAAATGGCGGATGGACTCACGGAGAAAACTATATGTCGTTCGACTCACTCGGCCTCAGAGCTGAATTAATCACCGCTGTATCTAAAAAAGGCTACACCGAACCCACCTCAATCCAAGCCCAATCCATTCCACTCATCCTAGAAGGACGAGACCTAATGGGCGGCGCACAAACTGGCACCGGAAAAACAGCCAGTTTCACGTTACCTGTTTTACAACGCCTTATGGAATCTGGCGACGCGAAACCAAAGGCGGGCAAAGTTCGCGCCTTAGTATTAACACCAACGCGCGAACTAGCGGCACAAGTTGCTGAGAGCGTCAGAGATTATGGTCAACATTTACCCTTATCATCGTTTGTTATATTTGGTGGCGTAAACATTAATCCACAAAAGCAAAAATTGCGTAAGGGTGTTGATATTTTAGTCGCAACGCCAGGCCGTCTTCTCGATCATGTCAGCCAAAATACTGTTGACCTATCATCCGTCGAAATCCTCGTACTCGATGAGGCCGATCGTATGCTTGATATGGGCTTTATTCGAGACATTAGAAAGGTTTTAGCTTTACTACCTCAGCAAAAACAAACACTACTGTTTTCAGCCACCTTCTCAAACGAAATTAAGAAACTAACGAGCAGCCTGTTACATAACCCTGCGTTAGTAGAAGTCGCCAAAGAGAATTCTGCATCGGAGCTGATCTCCCAAGTCGTTCACCCTGTTGATAAAAAACGCAAACGTGAATTATTATCTTTTCTTATTGGCTCAAATGACTGGAAACAAGTCCTGGTGTTTACACGCACTAAACATGGCGCCAACAAATTATCCGAGCAACTCAATAAAGATGGTATTACTGCAGCCGCTATTCATGGTAATAAAAGCCAAGGGGCTCGCACTAAAGCATTAGCAAACTTTAAATCCAACGATATTCGTGTATTGGTCGCCACAGACATCGCCGCTCGTGGCCTAGACATTGACCAGCTTCCCCATGTGGTTAATTTTGAACTGCCTAATGTGCCTGAAGATTATGTACACCGCATCGGTCGTACTGGCCGAGCAGGCAGCGAAGGTGAAGCCATGTCTCTAGTTTGTGTTGATGAATTAAAACTACTAAAAGGTATTGAGCGCCTGATTAAAACCGATATCAAAAAAGTTACTTTTGAAGGTTATGAACCTGATCTAAGCATCAAACCAGAACCGATTCAAAATGGCCATAATAATCAACGCCCTAGAAAATCAACACCCAAAAACCATTCACCTGCCAAACCTAAAACAAACACCGGTGCTAAACCGAATGGCTCCACTCGTGCAAAAAAACGCAATACTCAAAATAAACCTACCAACCGACCTGATAATTTTGGAAATCGGTAACCACACTTTTAAACAACACATTTATAACGAGCAATCACTATGTTAATTAGCGCAAACATCACCATGCAGTTTGGCTCTAAGCCACTTTTTGAAAACGTTTCAGCCAAGTTTGGCAACGGCAACCGTTACGGGCTTATCGGCGCAAACGGTTGTGGCAAATCAACCTATATGAAAATATTAGGAGGCGATTTAGAGCCTACATCCGGCAACGTATCAAAAGACCCAGGAGAACGTATCGGTAAATTAGGCCAAGACCAATTTGCCTTTGAAGAACACACCGTTGTTGATACCGTCATCATGGGACACGATGAACTCTGGAAGGTAAAACAAGAACGTGAACGTATCTATTCATTAGCTGAAATGACCGAAGAAGAAGGCATGCGGGTTGCCGAATTAGAAGTTGAGTTTGCTGAAATGGATGGCTACAGCGCTGAAAGTCGTGCAGAAGAACTACTCATGAGTGCGGGGATTGAACAAGAATTCCATTACGGCCTAATGAGTAACGTTGCTCCGGGCTGGAAACTGCGTGTTTTATTAGCCCAAGCACTCTTTTCAGAGCCTGACGTATTACTTCTCGATGAGCCCACCAACAACTTGGACATTAATACGATTCGCTGGCTTGAAGGGATTATCAATCAGTCAAAAAGCACCATGATCATCATCTCGCATGATCGACATTTCTTAAATGCCGTTTGCACGCACATGGCAGATATTGACTACGGCGAACTGCGTATATACCCGGGCAACTACGATGATTTCATGATCGCATCAACCCAAGCGCGCGAGTTACTACAATCAGAGAATGCCAAGAAGAAAACTCAAATGGCTGAACTGCAACAATTTGTTAGTCGCTTTTCTGCCAATGCGTCTAAAGCCAAACAAGCAACATCACGAGCTAAGAAATTAGAAAAAATTGAACTGGCCGATATTAAACCCTCATCACGTGTGAGCCCATTTATCCGCTTCAATCAAATTAAAAAACTTCATCGTGAAGCCGTCACCATTGAAAACCTTGAGCATGGTTTTGATGAAACTTTATTTACAAACACCAGCATGATTTTACAAGCCGGTACACGCTTAGCTGTTATTGGCGAAAATGGTGCCGGTAAAACGACTTTCTTGCGTTGCCTCATGAATGAAATAAGTCCTAACAAGGGTACTATTCAATGGGCAGAAAATGCCACTCTTGGCTATTGCCCGCAAGATGCTAGCGACGATTTTAATGTCGACATGACCTTATTCGACTGGATGAGTCAGTGGCGAAAACCAAGTCATAATGACCAAGTAGTCCGCATGACCTTGGGGCGTTTGCTCTTTTCATCCGATGATTTTAATAAAAAAGTTGCTGTGTGTTCCGGTGGTGAGAAAAACCGTCTACTGTTTGGCAAACTAACCTTGGGCGAAACCAATGTCATGTTAATGGACGAACCAACAAACCATTTAGATATGGAGTCTATCGAAGCCTTAAACTTAGCTTTGGATAATTATGATGGCACATTAATTTTTGTAAGTCATGACCGCGAATTCGTCTCTTCACTTGCCAACCGCATTGTTGAAATAACACCTAATGGCATTGTTGATTTCCATGGCACCTATGATGAATACCTTAAAAGCCAAGATATTGAAAACCTCAAAACGGGCACCCGTTAAAGACACAGTCATATCGTTACAAAAAAGCCCGCTTGAATACTAAAGCGGGCTTTTTTATGTTGATTGGCACGCCGTCAGCAACGCTTGCATGCCTTCCAAACCTTTTGCTCTGGCCAACTCAATATTTCTGCTTGGTATTTTATCGGGGCTTGATACACTCTCTAACGCTGCTTCTATGCTTGCTTCTCGTAAAATATGTAATATTGGATATGGCGAACGATTTGTATAATTAGATGCATCATCTTGCTGCTGGCCTTCAAAACAATAGTCTGGGTGAAACGTAGCTATTTGAAATACACCTTCATACCCCTCCTCAAGCAATAAATCATCGGCTATCGCAGCAAAATCAAGATAGTCATCGAATGATTCTAAGCCCTGTGGGTAAATCAATAAGCTCGTTTCGACATGATCGTTGTTTACAAGGTAACTGAGCTGATCACTAAGCGCCATTAAAGCTTGCTCAACACCGCGCTCATTAATCACCTTGTAGTCAACGCGCCCCGCATTAACAACAGGTTTTGCAAACGGGCAAAAATTCAACGCAATAATTACTGTCTCAACCCATTGGCGACAACTCTCTATGACCCTTTCGTCAGCTGCCCTTACCACATCAAATCATCCGGCACAGCGTAATCAGCATAGGCATCATCCGATGAAATAGGTGAAACATCTTCTAAATAAATCACACGCTCTTTATCGCGCTGTGCAATTTTTTCAGCAACCCCAATAGGCACGACTTCGTAGGTTTTACCTAGCTGAACAATCACCGCCGTGCCTGCAACAATACGTTGTCGCAAAGCTTCATCTATATAAATGGCTTTTACTTTATTATCGTGAGTAAAATTAAACGGGGCACCCTCTTCGTCTTTATCTAATTTATTAAGCGAGATAAGTTGGTTAATTTGTCCGGCAATTTGTTTCTGCTCAGCTTGTTGATTGCGTTTCTCATTAAGCAAACGATCCTTTTCTTGCTGTTTTAGCTTAGCTTCCTCAGCCAACACGGCCGCTTGATCAACCACCTGAATTTTATTTTTTTGTTTCTGTTTAATTTGTTTATGCTTTTGCGTTTTAGCTTTATGCGCTTTCGACTTACTGGTCAAGCCAGCCTTTAGCAATTGGTCTTGTAGGGAAATATTTTTCATAATATATATTTTAACCTCTATCGTTCATACAAATAATACACGTTGCTTACGTCCCTCGAAGCATATGCACAGGTGACTTATTAACCACATCTTTAACACCCCAGAAACCAGCCAAGACAACGCAGCCAGCACTAATAATGGGTACTACAAGACACAATACCCAATTAAAATAAAAATCCAAGTGAAGCACATAGCGATATAAACCAAACAACACCCAGTTGAAAATAAACACCGCAACTAACCCCGACATGACCCCAATTGCAGCAAACTCAATTAAATGGGCATTGCGTAATAGCCTGCGATGAGCACCCAATGTTCGCATCAAAGCACCTTCTGAAATTCGAGTATCCAATGTTGAATATATCGACGACAGCAGTACGGTAAAACCAGCTAACAAAGCAAAATATAATAAGTAATTAATCGCACTAGTGAGTTGCGATAAAATCAGTTTTATTTGTTTCAACATGGCATCCACTTCCAACAAGGTCATCGCTGGAAATTGCCTGACCAGATCATTTAAGAGCGTTTTATTATTTTCTGATAAATAAAAACTCGTGATGTATGTGGTTGGAAAGTTAGCCAAGGTTTCTTCAGAAAACACCATGTAAAAATTCGGTTTCATCGTGTCCCATTGCACGCTCCGCAGGTGCGTTATTTTGGCGTTAATTTGCTCACTACCAATACTAAAGGTCAGCTGATCGCCTAGCTTCACCTGCAAACTTTCAGCTAACTTACTTTCAATAGACACTTCGCCTTTTTTCGTCCCGCTCCACTGTCCAGCTAGAGTTTTATTATCTAGCGGCAGCTCCTTATTCCATGTCAGGCTTAAATCACGATGTGTTGCACGCTCTCCTTGGGAGTCTTTGCTAACAATTTTTTGCACCGGCGTTCCATTAATAGCCACTAAACGTCCACGTACAACTGGGTGAAAACTAGCAGCGGGAACACCCTGGCGACTCAATATATTATCGAAGTTAGCCACTTGGTCAGGAAAAATATTAATCGCAAAATAATTCGGTGCCTCATCAGGTATTTGCTGTTGCCAATCGGTTAACAAATCATTCCTCACCGTAAAACTCAGTAACATAGCCAAAATCGTGATGCTAAACGCTAAGACTTGGGTCACACTGGCCTTGGGGTCTCTTAACACGCCTTGCAAACCCAAGCGTCCAGCTAAGCCAACATGCGGTAATAACTTGCGACCTTGCAATAAAAGCACGTACACCAAGCCTGCTGAAAAAATTACCGCCAATAAGCCGCCACCCATTATTGAAAACAACAGCATTAAATCATCGGTGTATCGATAAATAAGCCCACTAATCAAAGTAAGCGCTAAACCATAAACCAACCAGGCGCTACTATTCAACGGTTCGAGCTCTCGGCGTAAAACCCGTAAGGGCGAAACCCGTTTGAGCCTTAGCAAAGGTGGCAAGGCAAAACCAATCAAAATGGCAAACCCCGTCATAAAACCAAACATCACAGCAATAAGGCTTGGATCTGACACCATAGCGGGTAATAAATTACGCAATAGATGAAACAGTGCTTCTTGTGTCAACCAGCCAAATAATAGTCCAGCCGAACAAGCCACGGCACCTATTAAAAAAAACTGATATAGGAATATCAACAAAATATCATTCTGCTTACACCCCAAGCAACGCAGCACCGCGGTAGAATTAAAATGTCGCTCACTATATCGGCGACTAGACATGGCAATAGCAACACCAGCAATTAAAATAACCAAAATACTCGAGAGCCCCAAATAACGCTCAGCTCGAGACAACGCATTTCCTAGTTCGGGCCGGTCATCTTGCACGTCCATTAATCTTTGTGAAGCCGATAACAAAGGCTTTACCCACGCATTAAAGCGTTTAATCGCATTAGCTTCTCCACTAAACTGAAAGAAATAATGGACACGACTACCCGGCTGTATAACATTGGTGGCCTGTAGGTCTAACTGATTCATCATAACCCTTGGTGATAAACTATAAATATCACCCCGCTTATCGGGCTCATAACTAAGCACATGACTGACCGTCAAAGACTGATCCCCAACGGTTAAAACATCACCCACTTGTAGTTTTAAGGTAGACAAAACACGGCTATCAACCCAAACATTACCAGCCTCTGGCCCTTGCTTATGAACGGTTTCTACCGCATCAAGCATTGCCCTTGTTTTTAAGTGCCCTCGTAACGGATAGGCGTTACTAACCGCCTTTACCCCCACCAACAGCAACTCATCATTTTCGATGACGACCGTCGAAAACTCAGTCGTTCTTGCTTGCTTTAATCCTAGCCGCTTTGCTTCATCTAGCCATGTATTGGAGATGATATCAGAGCTACTGACCACCAAATCAGCCGCCAAAAATTCTGCTGCTTGTGAATTCATCGTACGATGTAAGCGATCAGCAAATAAACTAATGGCCGTAGAGCTTGTCACAGCAATCACCAAAGCCAACGCTAATAATGTTAATTCACCACTACGAAAATCTCGGCTTAACAAACGAAGGGCTAAACTCAATCGGTTCATATAACTTGCCCCGCTTCAATATGCACACTACGCTGACATCGAGAAGCCAACGCCATATCATGAGTCACTAGCACCAGCGTTGTCTTTTGCTCTTGATTTAATTCAAACAACAGCTCAATAATCTGATCGCCCGTTTTACTGTCTAAATTGCCCGTAGGCTCATCAGCAAATAAAATTGCCGGCCTCGTCACAAAAGCACGTGCCAACGCCACTCGTTGCTGCTCTCCGCCTGATAGTTTCATTGGCGTATGCTCTAAACGATGACCTAACCCAACTCGTTTCAATAAAGCCGTTGCAGTTTTTTTTGCTTGTTTATCGCCACGTAATTCCAAAGGCAGCATGACGTTTTCTAAGGCACTCAAACGCGGCATCAATTGAAACGACTGAAAAACAAATCCCACCAACTTATTTCGTATACCCGCTCGACCATCCTCGTCTAACGCCGTTAATTCTTCGCCATTTAGTATGACAGTACCGCCAGTTGGGCTATCTAAACCTGCCAGCAACCCCAACAGCGTCGATTTACCTGAGCCAGATGCTCCTACAATCGCTATACTTTCTCCTTCATCAACAGTTAAGTTTACGGCTGATAAAATAGTCAAGTCACCATCGGCAACAGGTACAGTTTTATTTAGATTTTTTGTTTCAATAATAGGATTACTGGTTTTCAACATGATTAGAATATATTTACTGTTAGTTTTTGCATTGTTTTCGTCCGCACCTTTCGCTAAGACCATCGTGGTCCTGGGCGATAGTATAAGTGCAGGCTACGGAATGCCTATAGAAAAAGGCTGGGTTAACCTATTACAACAAACACTTAACGAACAAAACAAGCCCTACACACTTATAAATAAAAGTATTAGTGGTGACACCACCGCAGGCGGGCTTGCCCGAATTGACCAAGCCTTAGAACAACATACACCCGAAATAGTTCTATTAGAATTAGGTGCAAATGATGGCTTGCGTGGAATGCCTCCCACCTTAATCAAGAAAAATTTACGAGAACTCGTCAAACGGATCAAAGCCAACGGTGCGCAAACCCTCTTGCTTAGCATGCGTATTCCTTCAAATTATGGGCAACGCTACACCGAAATGTTCTACAACAACTACCCAGAGTTGGCCGAAGAAATGGACGTTCCTTTTGTACCGTTTATTTTAGAGGATGTCGCACTCGAACCCGACATGATGCAAGCAGACCAATTACACCCCAATGAAAAAGCCCAGCCAATTATTGCACAAAAGATTTGGGACCACTTGGAACCCATTTTACAAACCAATTAGGTCGCTCTACATTAGGCGATGAAGAACAAGGGCCACCATCACATTGCCTTTGTTTACTTTGTAGCATTATGCTACAATTTTAGCCAGTTTTCGAAATCACGAGGCTCACATGGCAAAAGCATCATCTCCCATTCGTCTGCAAGATGACTTAATGCAAGCCGCTAGCTTAACCGCCAAGCGTTTTCATCGCAGTGCCGCAGAACAAATTGAATATTGGGCCGAGCTAGGCCGTTCAGTATCATCCACACTTGACCCAGACGTTTTGTTATCCGTGGTTTCTGGGTTAACTAAAATTAAAACCGAACCAGTGTATAGCCCAAACATTAATCCCAACGATGTGTTTGATGCACTAGAACGCGAAAGAACAGACAACACCTTAAGCAAGCATGTGACTGAAAGCACCATCCGCTATCAAGCGTCAACAAACCACCCCGGTTATCTGGAGCAAATAGAGGCTAATGGCAACATCACCGTAGGCACATTTGAGAATGGGCAGTTCATCGCCAAATAAGCTTGAATACCCACAATAAAAAACAGCTTTGGCTACTGGCTGGGGGAAACGGCGCAGGTAAAAGTACCTTTTACAGAACCCGCCTAGAACCGCTAGGTATGGCCTTTATTAACGCCGATATTTTAGCCCAACAGCTCTACCCAAATGAAGCGGAACAGCGCAGTTACGAGGCAGCAAAAATAGCAGAAAACATACGTTTAGAACTACTTAAAGAAGGTCGCAGCTTTTGTTTTGAAACCGTTTTTTCACACCCCTCAAAAATAGACTTTATCGCCAAAGCAAAAGCATTAGGTTACGAAATAGTCTTAGTATATATTCACTTAGAAACAGCCGCTCTTAACCAAGCACGCGTATCACAACGGGTCAGCGAAGGTGCTCACCACGTACCCAGTGACAAGGTAATCAGCAGACTCCCAAGGGTAATGAAAAATATTAAACAAGTGCTCCCCTTGTGTGATTTCAGCTATCTCTTAGATAACTCTCGCTTAGATAACCCTTTTCAACAAGTTGCTGTAATACGTAATGGGCAAATAAACCTTATTAAAGAGCCTGTGCCGACATGGGCTGTGGAATTATTAGCTAACTATTTTAGATAATGGGGATTTAGGTTAAAAAATATCTTAGCGGATAGAGCCTGTCTATAAGAATATCAAAGAGATCTTATGCCTAGTCTTTTTAAATAATGATATGTCCCATCATAATATTCTCTTGGCCTAGTATGGTCGCCATCATCACCTTCTGGTACGAATATAACCATGCCTTGCCTTGCTCTAGTTAATAAAACACGATAAGCGTTCTTTTGATAAATCTGTCGTTCTGACTTATGGATTCGTTGCCACTTAGAGCCACGAAACGACCAATTCTTCCAATGAATTTTGTCATATCGAAAATCTGCATCCCAAGCCACGCATACCCAATCTAACTCAAGTCCTTGAACATCAAATTCAGTGGCGACATCTTCAAGGTAATACGATGAGCGCACATCTTTTTTATCATTCAAAAACCAATGCACAGGGTTCGCTTTTACACGGACATCAATAGCATGGGGTTTCAATCTTTCTGCTTGTGAAGATACAACCATTCCATAACGCTCAGAACCTCTAGCTTGTTTTTTTACCCATTTTTTAGCAACAGAAAGATCCCTTGTCAGTACGATAGGGTATTTATCATGGATTAGTGATAAATTTTCACGAGCAGCATCTTCATCAAGGTCTAGTAATTGTTTCACAAAAAGCGATACTTTTTCGCTTCGAAAAGAACGAACCGATGTACGTAAATGTAATTCAGGTTTGAAAGTAACCATCGAATTCTTTCTAGCTTGACTAACGATTTTTCCAGCCGCATACTCACTGTCAGTCAAATGATCGGAAAGATATATTTTCCAATGAGGAAAAGACGTTTCGATTGCCTCAAACCATTCACTAATACCGGCCTCACCCGTATTAATTTCTTGCCCACCACCAACTAAACACACGACTACTGCCCAGTCATTATGCCTATCCATACAAGAAATTAAGAACTCAGGCTCAGACTGGTTAAAATCCGGGCTGTTCTTTTTCTCGCGCATAAATTTAACAGTTTGCGCTTTCGTCCATGCTCTTTGAGCTTCATCAAATAATGCTACGTGCTCAACAGGTGGCTTCAACAAATCCAACAAACCTTCGTCACGAAAATGATGAACATTTTGAATGAATGCCTTCACTTCGCTCAATGCATCACCTTTACGCACTTTTTTGCCAACTGCCTGTTCCCTAGTTACTTTGTCACGCGCTAAGGCTTCTTGCAATATTTTAACTAACGGCCCGTTACCTGAAAGAAACACACTATAAAGCTCATCATCGGGGTCAACATGAGCTGTTGCAACATCTAACCCCACTAACGTTTTTCCAGCGCCAGGCACACCTGTCACAAATATTATCGATTTTTGAGAGTCTGCCTTTGAACGAGTAATAATATCTGCAACCGTCTTAGATGTTTCCGACAGGTTTAACGTACTTGCATCACTGCGTGAAATCGCACTAACAGAGTGACCGTTGTATAGAGCTAACGTTGCTTCAATAATTGTTGGTGTTGGTTTGTAGCTACTCGCTTCCCATTCATTACAGTCAATTAAGTGCTTAAAATATGTAGTTAAAGCTCTGTTTATAGTGCTACCTAAATTTTTGTTGTTACAGCAAATAGGAGAAAGTAGCTCGTCATCCTCTAGCATGATTTCAATTGCTGGCGCCTTAGTTGCCACTAGAATAGGCACTATTTTTATGTTGTGACTGCCTTCATGAAAATTGTGCAAATCTAGCGCATAATCCATGACTTGCTCTAAGTCCGCACTTTCATATGTGCTAGCTCCTACTTTGAACTCAATGACAAAAATAACAGACTCTGTGACAACAACAGCATCAATTCGTCTACCCATTCTTGGTATTGAAAACTCGAAGTATATTTTCCCTTTATGCTCAAGCAAGCACTCTCTTAATAAGATTGTTTGCTCAACCCATGCAGCTGTTTGGAAAGCAGTTAAATCAAAGGAATGAGCCCGAGTCATTTGCCCTAAAATTTCATTGGGCTCTTGATTACAGAAAGCTGAAATAGTCGATGAGTAATATGCACGCTTCATTTAATTGCACCAAAAACAGCTTTCATATCCGTAAACTCAAACAATATCATCTCCTTAAATTTTAGCTTCAATGAAATACTTATTGATCATACCCAACACGGTAGAGATGACAACAAAAATGCCCTCTCCTTATACTTCACTTTGGGGCCTTTTACCCAAAAAAAGATCCTCTTATTGCAACTGCGTTTAAAACACGTTACTCAGTCTTTTCTTCAACCCATGACACGATTTAACCACTGTGTATGCTAGCCTAACGCACTACTTTTCACACCCAACTATCAGCCCTGCTTCAACTGCCTTATGAATAAAACCGCTCTTTTTGTTGATGTACAAAACATCTACTACACCACCCGACAGGCATATGGTCGCCAGTTTAATTACCGTAAATTATGGCAAATTATTAGTCAGCAGTGCACGATTACCCAGGCTACTGCGTATGCCACCCAGCGTGATGACGATGGCCAGCATAAGTTTCAATCGGCACTTAAACACATGGGCTTTAGCGTTAAGCTGAAGCCATTTATTCAACGTATTGATGGCAGCGCTAAAGGCGACTGGGACGTAGGCATTACAATTGACGTGCTAGACGCAGCCAAAGAGGTGGATCGTGTAATTTTACTGTCGGGTGATGGAGATTTTGATCTATTGCTGGAGAAAATAAACCTGCAGTATGGCGTAAGAACGGAAGTTTATGGTGTACCGGCGTTAACGGCAAAGTCTCTGATTGATGCGGCTAGCGTTTTTCACCCGATTGATGAGGATTTGTTGCTGTAGCGAGTTCACCATTAACCTAGCACCAATACAAAGCGGCTCAACTTGTTTGCAAATGGTTACCCAACTTATAAGCGGCCTTCGCAAGCCAAACGCTTATCAACCATGCGTCGGTAAAAATAACTGAGTACGGGTTTGATACCCGGCAAGCAGATAAGCACACCCAGTGGCATTAATAGTGGCACTTGCTTCATCATAATGCTGTAGGCATCCATTTCTGAATGGATAACCCCATGAGCATCTTCTATGTGTAATTCACGCAAGGCTTTGAACGGGTCTATCCCACGTTGCCTCAAGGCTTGGTCTTGACTGGTGATATCAAACCAACTAAATAAAGCCGACCGCTGACCGGCTAGCCGCTCAAATAACGCACGATCTTTAACGCAGCTGGGACAGGATTGATCATAAAAAACGGTGATTTGAGCGCGATCAACAACCGATGCTTTAGTCATTTTGCCGCTTGCTCTAACTGCAATAGGCGTGATTTTAGGCTGTCAATTTCATCGAGTAAATCCAACGCCAAGGCAATACCGGATAGATTGATATCTAGGTCACGCTGCAAGCGCATGGCGGCGTGTGCTTTTTGCAGACAACGAGCACTAAACTGCCACTGCGTTTGCCGCTGCCCCTGAGGTTCCAATATACCCTCCTGCACCAATTCAATTACCCATTCATTACTGCTTGAACACGCTTGGCATAAGTCATCTAAAGACAGTACCGTTGCTTCATCTAGCAGGAGCCCTTTAAGTATTTTATCGTTCATCGTCATTACACTCCCAATTTACTACGTGGGTTATAACCTAAAGTTTGTTCCATTTGCTGGTACAACGCTTTTGCCTCTTCAGTATCCGCTGCTGGCAAGGTAATTTGTGGCACTACGTATAAATCACCCGGTGGTATGCTAGGTATACCCCGCCCTTTTAATCGCATTTTTCCGCCACCTTTTGTGCCCGCTGGTATTTTCATATCGACCGGCCCATCGGGCGTTGGTACTTTAATGCTCGCGCCTAAGGCTGCCTCCCATGGAGTAATAGGTAAATCCAGGTACACATCATGCCCATCGACACGGTAAAAAGGGTGTGCTTTAAAATCAATTTCTAGGTATAAATCACCTTTGCCGCCTTGGCCTATACCGGCCGACCCTTGACCCGCCAAACGAATCCGCTGGCCTTTTTTAACCCCTTTAGGGATTTTTACCTTTAAGGTTCGCTGTTTAGTGACTACTTGCCCGTTAGCGTCCAATTCAGCGGCGTTTAGGGTAATACTATGTATTGCACCATAGTAGGCATCCATGAGTTCTATGCTTACTTTGGCATGATGATCTTGCCCTCGTGCGTTAAAACCGGCTTGCTGACGACCTGCTTGCCCTTGGTTAAACTGCTGGCCAAATAAAGACTCGAAAAAGTCACTATAGTCCGCACCATCGCCATCGCTGTAACCACCACTAAATTCATAACCCTCGTCCCAATTTGGTGGTGGGTTAAAGTCTTGACCAGCTTTCCAATTAGCACCCAACTGATCGTAGGCCGCACGCTTTTCTGGGTCTTTTAGTACATCGTAGGCTTCACCAAGCTCTTTAAAACGGGCTTCTGCATCCTCGGCTTTGTTTACATCAGGGTGGTATTTACGTGCTAACTTCTTATACGCGCGTTTTATCTCATCTTGTTTCGCATCGCGCTCAACACCCATAATGGTGTAATAATCTTTATAATCCATCTGCTACCCCGCTTTACTCCTTAGTCTTCTAACCGGAAGCCTATTTTAACGGTTACTTGCCAATGTTTAATTTGCCCTTGGGCTAGGTGACCGCGCGTTTCTATCACTTCAAACCAATCCATATTACGGGTTGTTTTAGCCGCAGCTTCAATGGCATTTTTTATTGCATCGTCCGAGCTGACTTCTGAACTACCCGTTAGCTCAATATATTTATAGGTATGATGACTCATCTTATCCTCCTATCATTTGTTGATACTTTTAGCATATACCTTTAAGTCGGAACCGACAATTATTTAGCAATCGATTCATTTGGCCTAAAGATCGGTGAGATAGTGACCCAAATTCATGTAAAATTTAATCACCATTAAAAATCATCGTGGCAAATGAATATGAAAAAGCTGGAACATCTTTTTAAACAAAATAAAGAGTGGGCTCAGTCCATTACAGACGAAGACCCAAACTTTTTTAAAAATTTATCTAAACTGCAATCACCCGAGTACCTTTGGATTGGCTGCTCTGATAGCCGAGTACCGTCCAATCAGCTACTGAATCTTGCCCCAGGTGAGGTCTTTGTTCATCGTAACATTGCTAATATGGTTATCCACAGTGATCTAAACTGCTTGTCGGTTATGCAGTTTGCCATTGAAGTACTTAAAGTTAAGCATATTATCGTTTGCGGCCATTATGGTTGCGGCGGTATCAAAGCCTCACTGGAGGACGTTGACCATGGGCTTATTGATAATTGGCTTGGGCACATTAAAGATGTACATCGCCTTCACGCAACTGAGTTAAATGCAATTACTGATCAGGAAGAAATGGAACACCGTTTATGTGAATTAAACGTGATTGAGCAAGTAGCTAATGTTTGTGACACCACTATCGTCAAGAATGCTTGGAAAAGTGGTGCTGACTTATCGGTACACGGCTGGGTTTACAATATTAAGAACGGTATTCTAAAAGATATTACTAATACGCCTATCACTCACGGGTAACAGTCGTATTACTGACTACCATTTATTGGCTAACAATCGATATCTTCAAGTTCTATATTAAGTGCATGGCCTGAAATAATCAGCTCGTATAGTGAAACAACCAGCGACAGCATCATGAGTACTAAACTGATAGTAAAAGCCCATTGACCGAAATCACCAGCCGCTAAAAATAATAGGAACATCGCAGCTACGCAAAAACTAATGCTTAGTACCCCCAAAATTTGCATCCAGATGATTAACTTTATACGCAACTGCAAACTGATAATCTGACGTGCAATAAGCTGCTTATTCGTCTCATTAATTTGCTGATGTAAACCGCGGATAACGTTTGCCAAGCCCAAAAAGCGATTCGTATAGGCAAGTAGTAACAATGAAATAGCGGGAAATAATAAGGCGGGGGTCGATAGTTCCATACTTGATTAAAATTCTTTATGTAAGTTGATAGAGCGCTTATAAATCACTGATAGCCCTTTTTAACCTAATGCTTGCTAAGACCGCATCATAAACAGCATTTGCATGGTTATTCTGGCTGTTTTTCCGTAGTGCTTCGGCACTAAGCACATCGGTATTGGTTGATAAGCCATGCTCATACCGATCACGATTAACCTTTAGGTTTTCTTCTGCCTGATCAATAGATTGCTCGGTTACGCCAAGACGTTTACGTGTTTCTTGTACGTCTAGCCAATATTGCCTTACTTGCAGTTTAACAAGGCTTAATACTTCATAATATTGTTTTTCAAGTGAACGCGCTTGACGAGCCATTGCTGACGATTGATGACGAATTAGGCCTGCATCGAACAACGTCCATTTCACACCGACACCTACTAACCATTGACCCTCATGTGCCTGATACTCGTTTTCTTGAAAATCATAACCGCCCGTTAAAGCAACTTGTGGCGCATTACCTGCTCGAACAGCCTTTGCTTTGGATTTAAGTGCGTCGGCTTGTTCTTTTAAAACACGCAATTCGTAACGTTGCTTAATCGCTTGAGCCAATAACATATCCAACGAAAGGTCTACTCTTTGCGGCTCTAATTCTTTCAATAAGACTGCTGTTTGAAAATCTCGCCCCAGTAAACGATTGTAGGCAGATTGACTAATATCAAGCCTATTTTCAACCTGCATAGATGACTGCACTGCATCGGCCAAAGCAACTTTCGCGGCTAATAAATCATTTCTTGATACCATCCCCTGCTGATATAGGTTTTCAACATCTGCCTTATGCGAGGATAGGCTGACCACATGACTATTTGCCACCTCAAGTGCTTTACTTAATCGCAACACCGCGATGTAGGCTTCAGCCACTTTCAGCTTCAAGTCTAGCACTTTACCCGCCTCAAACTTTTTTGAAGCTTCTAACGAAGAAGTTGCCGCATCGATACCACGACTAATTTTTCCACCGGTGTAAATAGGTAATACCGTCATCGCTTTGTACGAATAACTTTCTCGTTCAGCCAATGCGAATTGTGTTGATACACCCGCAAAATCTACTTTTGCTTCTGGGTCATTCTCCATCATGCTATACCCTGCCCCAACAGTGACATTAGGCAAACGGGCTGCCTTTGCTGCCTCTAGCTGGTATTGACTAGCTTGTGTATTTTCACGCACCGCTTGAAGACTATGGTCATACTTGATGGCAATATCCCATGCCTGCTCGAGTGTTTCTGCTTCTAAAGCCATGGGAAGCACGCAGCCAAACAAAAGTACAAGAGCAAAAAGTTGGTTCTTTTTAAACAACATTAGTCTTCTCCTGTTGAACCAGTATGAAGCGACTGACGTGTTAACATTGAATACAGCAACATCGGCACCACAACCAGTGTCAACGCCGTTGACACAATCGTACCGAAGATTAATGAGATCGCCAGCCCACCAAAAACAGGGTCAGATAACATCACCGCAGAGCCCAAAACAATCGCCAATGCTGTCAATAAAATTGGCCGTAACCGAACAGCCCCTGCCTCTCTAACCGCTTCATGTGCAGACATACCTTTTTTCATATAGTCCACTACAAAATCAATAATTAACAATGAGTTACGAACCACCACACCCGCTAATGCTATTACTCCAATCATCGACGTTGAGGTGAAAGGTTCACCAACTATCCAGTGCCCAGGAAACACGCCAATAAGCCCAAGTGGAATAGCCGACATGGCTATCAGTGGTATTTTAAACGAGGCATAATAACCGACCAATAAAAGATAGATAAAAACCAATGCAATACCAAGCGCACCTAACATGTCGCGAAAAACATCTAAGGTTAAACGAATCTCGCCATCCCATAGCAATTGGTATCCATCAATCGTGTCAGGGGTAACCGATTGTAATTGTAAATTACCCGTTGTTAACACCTCTCCTTCACCCAATGACAGATTGTCTAATCGTTTATCTATATCCATCACTGCATACACCGGTGTGGTATCGCTCAGTTCTGCACCTACAAATGTCACGCGCTCATAATCCTTATGCAAAATTGGCCGGTCTTGAATATCGTTAACCACTCGAGTCAATTCAGATAGCGGTATTCTTTGCCCTTGTCTGTTCGTTAAATAAATACTCGATAAAAGCGTTGGGTCTATCTGGTATTGATAAGGAATATGTAAGCGTATTGGCACAATCTTTTTTTCTGATGCAATATGTAAACGGCCCATCTCAGTCCCACTGACCATTTGCCTTAATGCTTGTACAACCTGCGCTACTGAAACACCCGATAAAGCGGCTTTTTCTTTATCTACAATCACTCTAAACTGTGGCACATCAGCCACTTCAGAATCATGCACCTCAACAACGCCGTAAGTCTCTTTAAACACCCTGCTCACCTTGGCTGATATTTCACGAAGCTTTTCAGGATCTTTACCATAAATTTCAGCTAAAACCGTCGCCCGTAAAGGCGGGCCGGGTAAGTCTTCTGCTAATTGAATAACACTGCCAGGGTAACGTTGCTGAATTTTTTCCATTGCAGGACGCAGCTGAGCAACTAAATCAATAGAACTCATATCTCGCGTTTTTTTATCCGTTAAATTCACTCTCACTTCAGCAACAAATGGACCTTTTTTATTACCCGCTCCCTTTAACAAGCCATTAAAATCAATAACGCCCGTTTGCCCAACCCAACTTTGATAATTAAGCACGTTATCACGCTCACGCAATAGAGCACCCACTTCGCGAGTGATCTGATCGGTCACTTCTATCGGCGTGAATTCAGGCATGTCGATCGTAATGTTAAAGGTGTTTTTATTATCCTTCGGCAAAAAGACTAAAGGAATACCGCCCGCTGACACTGGGCCACCCACACCCGCAGGGCGAATAAATTGCCAAGCTGGTTGCAACATGGATAACACAATAGCTAAGACAATAACGCCTATTGTAATGTAGCGATAACGCCGACGAGCTAATAAGGGCGTAATAATGTTGTAGTAAAACTGATGTAATTTATCATTGTCATGAGGCGTTTCTAAATCTTCCCCTTCACCCGGTTTGAGCCAACGGTTAGCAGCCCAAGGTGTAACAATATAAGCCACTAATAATGACGCAAACATAGCCATTGGCACATTAAATGCGATGGGGAAAAAATATTGCCCTGCCATGTCTGTCACCACCACCAACGAACCAAACACCAACATAACGGCAAACGTCGCTAAATTGGTTGGGTTCCCAATTTCGTTAGTGGCCTCAACGGTGACATCCACCTTATCCTTTAACCATAAGCTTTTATAATGCCTATGAATATTCTCAATCACCACAATTGAAGAATCCACTAATAACCCTAAAGAGAGAATTAAACCGAACAAAGTGACTCTATTGATGGTGATTCCAAATATATAGTCAGAACCCAGTGTTAAAGCCAAAATAAAAGGCACACTAATCCCAACGATGAGCGCTTCTTTAAACCCAAGAAAAAGCACAATAACAACAAAAACAGAAATGATAGCGATACCCAGATGCTCAATTAAATTATTAACCGCATCATCAGCCTTTTTGCCATCATTACGCGTAATAATGACCTCTACTCCGGCGGGAATAAAACTGTTTTTCATCCGCTCGATTCTATCTAGCACATCATCCGCTACGAAGACCGCATTGGTCCCGGTTTTTTTTGCAACGGCAATAGAAACCGCGGGAATCTCTACCGCAGCGGTGGAACCAAATCTTGGGTCTGCTGGGCCATAAGCAAATCGTGAAAGTTTGTCTCGTTCTTCTCGAGGACCATCAATGATGTCTGCAACATCTTCCATGTAAATAGCTTGTTGATTAAAGCTACCTATTATTAGTTTTTTGACTTGTTCAGCAGACGTTAAAAACCCATCTAAGTAGAGGTTACTAACCTTTCCTTGAATTGCTTGTGTGCCAACCGGGGCCGATACATTACCAGCTTGCAATGCTGCCTGCATTTGGTCTAGCGTAATACCAAAACCCAACAACCTTTCAGGATCAAGTTCGACCCGAACCTCTCTGTCTCGCCCTCCTTTAACGTAGGCAACCGACACTTCATTTAAACTACGTAAACGGTCTACCATATGGTCTGCTAGGCGTTTTAAAGCATAATCATCATATTTTTCTGAGGCTAGGGTAACCGTTAGAATTGGCACATCATCAACATCAACACTTCTAATTAAAGGAACTGAAGCATCAGCAGGTAATTGGTCTTGTTTTCCTAGAACTCGGTCGTAAAGCTTCACGAGCGATTCTTCCTTATCAAGCCCTACTTTAAACTGAACACTCACCACACCCATAGAGTTCAGTGCGGTTGCATAGGTATGATCAACACCAGGTATTTCTCGAATAATGCCTTCTAATGGATTGATCACCAGTTCTTCTATTTCGCTTGGTGTTGCACCCGGCATGCTGACAAAAATTTCGGCGCCCGGCACCACAATTTGCGGGTTTTCCTCACGAGGCGTTAACAAAATAGCGATAATACCCAGCAATACACAGCTGAGCATAAATAACACGGTTAACTTGGAGGTAACGAAAGCATGGGCAACCCATCCCGCCGGATTTAATCGCTTATTATTCACCCACTACATCCCTTGCTTGAATAGAGTCACCCTCTCGTAACCGCTCAGTCGGGGCTGATACAATTTGCTCGCCACCCGTTAAACCGACTAATACTTCAATTTTTCCGCGGGTTGTTTTCCCTAAGCGTAGCCAGCGAAAATGAATGCGCTGTTGTTCGTCAACTATATATACCCCGGTTAAGCCCGCCCTGCTTATCAAGGACTCAACACGAATAACCGGCGAGGACTTGACGCCTACTTTAAAATGAGCTCGCCCAAACATCCCTGGCCGTAGCTTACTGTTATCCGGTAACGAGACTTTTACTTGTGATTTACGCGTTAACGGATCAGCCGATGGAACAACTCGAGCAATAACGCCATGAAGCGATTCATCAAGCGCATCAATAACCAGCTCAACAGTTTCTCCTCGACTGATATTTTTTAACTGTCCCTCGCCAATATACGTTTCAAATAACAAACCGTCAGCTGACTCAACTGTTAGTAAAGGTATAGCAGGTGCTGCCAAATCTCCTTCACGTTTATGCCGCCCCACTACCACACCACTAACTGGACTTGTAATTTGAGTATATTGACGCTGCGCCTGAGTTGTTTGTAGCGCTGCTTTAGCTTCGCGTAATGTGTCTTGCGCGATATCCCGCTGCAATCGTACTTTTCTGAGTTTGTTTTCAGACACGCTGCCACGCTCAAATAATGCTTGGAAGCTTTCCAGATCGGTTTGCGCATCTTTTAATGCCGATTTTGCTTTATCCACCAACGCGGTGACTTGCCGAATAGCACCTTCAACATCCGCACCATCCAATACCACTAATGTTTGTCCGGTCGTCACCGAATCACCTTCACGCACCAAGATTTTCTTAATATAGCCCGTGCTTCTAGAGGCAACATCAACACGATGATCTGAAACAATAGAGCCTGTTGTTCGATAAACTATTGGTAGACTCTCAACTTGCACCTGTGCTGTTTGCAGTGCCCAAGGTTCTTTCACTGCTTTTTCAGCCTTAGGCTGCTCAGAACACCCTAATAGGTTAACCAGCAAACCTATTGACAGCATAAGTGTTAATTGCTTTTTCAAAAAACTCATGTATTAGGGCCCCTCTCATCGGCCACTGTATTGATGGTATTAATATTGTTTTTCAATAGTTGTATAACGTGTGACGAAATAACACTTGGGTCACTATAAGATGTCTTCCATCCCGGTAAGTATTGACACATAGGTCTGGTAGCTGAGTGCGATAGCACCAACCAAATACTGGAGACGGTTAACATGTAATGGTCAGCCTCAGGGGCAATATCCTGAACCAAGGCTAGAACCATTTTAAAGGGCTCTAATAGCACTTCTTCAGCCACTAACTTCAACCTCGCCTCATCCCCATCCAGCAACTCCCACATGACTAACGCCCTAACGTTTTGATCGTCATTAACCATCAAGGCAAAGCGCTCGATAAAACTTTCAAGTCGCTCTAGCGGTGCCCCTGTGTTTGAAACAGAGCCTGCTATGGCAGTCGCCTTATCAACAAATGAGTGTTTCAGCACTTCAAAATATAGCGCGTGTTTATCGGGAAAGTGATGGTAAATTGCGGCGGTACTCAAGCCAACCAATTTAGATAATTCACGCATAGAAACGCCGTTATAGCCTTTAGCGGCAAATAACGGTGTGGCCTTATCCAGTATGTTAATGCGTGTATTTATTTCTTTGCTTTGTGCGTTCATCTACCAACTGGTTACTTAACGTTCGTTAAGGCGAATTTTACTACATAAAATACCGCGACGCAACATAGGCCAAACAATGAAAAAACAATGCCTTTAGCACTTAAGCGAGCTGTTTTTAGGCGTTAGAATCGTTATAAAAGTAAGTGGAGTTGGCCGATAAGCCGGGTTCTGTCGAGGACAGTCATTCATCTGGGATGCATATCACTATGCACCTCGAGCGACCTACCCAGAAGCCGTGTGGGCCACACGTTGCAACTTACGTTGCTACTTCTCTATTTGGTCTTGCTTCAAGTGGGGTTTACCATCGCCGTGATACGTTACCGTACACGCGGTGCGCTCTTACCGCACCGTTTCACCCTTACCGGTCTACCAGTAGACTTAGGCGGTTTCCTTTCTGCTGCACTATCCGTAGGCTCACGCCCCCCAGGCGTTACCTGGCACTTTACCCTATGAAGCCCGGACTTTCCTCCCTGCTTGCGCAGAGCGACTGCCTGGCCAACTCCGCATGCAGTGTACAAACTAATACCTCTTCGATCAATTTTATTAATTATTATTTAGCCTTGTTAAGCAATAAGAATGCACCAAATCATTTTAAACACCTATTATTAAGGTTCTTGATAGTTTACATTGATTCAATTATTAGAATTAGCTAATATTTTTAATGCATTAAATTATCTTTACCGGCAGATAACATTACTACATAACTTATCACTCAAAAATTTGTAACCGTATTTAGGGAAGAATCTTTCAAATGAAACAATTATTAACCTTATTACTTAGCAGTGTCATTATTTCAGCCCAAGCCGATTCGTCACTAATTGCTGGGAACCTCATTAATCAGCAAAATGTTGAAAAGTTTACACCTTACTTAGATAAACCTATTGTAGATTTAATAACACAAGGCACATTCTCAATAACTATTGGCAAACAGTTTGATATGTCCCCGAACCCCTCTTTTTTAGCGTTGACTGAGGCAAATAAAGGAACTGTCTCAATCGACTCAAAAACAGGTCAAATGATTAACTATCAGGGGGGCTTACCTTTTCCAGAACAACCAACAACTGATGACCCTATGGCCGGACTAAAACTTGCGTGGAACATGCGTTATTCTTATGGTGGTGATACTTCAGTTGTTGACCCTTTTATTTGGGACTATATCAATATGAAAACTGGTAAAGTTGAAAGAAGTATTTCATTTATCGGTAAAACGATGCGCTATAAACACCGACTTTTGATGCCGCCCAAACCGAACCTTCCTAAAAACCCTGCTGACATTTTTAACGGTATTTATCTTCTCGCAAAAGAACCTTTTGATATAAAAAACACTCAATTACTGGTTCATCGATTAGAAGATGATAGTGCACGTGAAAGAACATGGCTGTACTTTTCCGTTCAGCGGCGTGTTCGCCGACTACCTGCCGGACAAACAACCGATGCTTTTTTAGGCAGCGATATCATGATAGAAGATTTTCTCGGTTACAACGGCCGAATAAATGATATGACATGGCGCTACTTAGGAACTCAGCAATTATTAGCTCCAATATATAAACACAGTACGTTGATAAAAAATGTTGAATCAGAAAGCTCGAATGACTATACATTTGGCACCTTTCATGGAGAAGGTGGCTGCTTCCCAAATGTACCTTGGCAACTAAGAGAGCTTCATATTCTTCAGGCGGAGCCTAAACTCACCGATCATCCGTTATCTAAACGTATCTTTTATATAGATGCTCAAACACATATTCCAATTGCCGGGCGCCATTATGATAGAAACAGTCAAATTTGGCGTATAGGTATTAGTGCCTTTTCTCACCCTGACGAGCACCTTGAGCAAAACAAAGGTTCAGGGGTAGCCATTCCAACACTAATTTCAATGATTGATATTACTGCTAAACACTGCACGACACTCAAAATGAAAACTAAAATCAACGACCCGTCTGTCAAACTAAAGGACTTCACCGTTCAGTCTTTACGCAGCCGAGGGAAATAAATTTTTTAAACCTGAGCAAAAACTGGATAACCACACCCTGGTTTTTGCCCTTTTTTTAATCATCAGCTTGTATTTCAAGTGCTCTTTTATACAGCGCTTTCTTTGGCTGACCGGTCAATTGAACTGCCAATTTAACAGCCGTTTTTAGTGAACACTCTTGCAATAAAGTTTCTAGGGTCTTAACGTCTTCATCGGACAGCTCATCCTTTTTATGCTGCTTTTTGTTGACGCCTTCTATCAATACGACAAACTCACCACGCTGCATATTACTATCTGCTTGAAGTAATTGATAAATATCTGCAACCGACCCTGTTGCAATTGTTTCATATGTTTTAGTCAATTCACGGGCAATCGATATCTTATGCGTTGGGTCATACGTAGCGAATATATCGTCCATGCATTTAATAATGCGATGGCTCGATTCATAAAATACGAGCGTACCTTGACGACCCTTATATATCTCAAAAATTGCTTTTCGCGCAGCCGATGTTCGCGGCAAGAAGCCTTCGAAACTAAACCTATCTGTTGCTAATCCAGATGAGCTAAGCGCCGCAATTAACGCACAAGCACCGGGAACTGGCACCACCTCAAAACCAGCCTGCTTGACCCCTTCAACTAAGAAATAACCCGGGTCATTAATAAGTGGTGTGCCCGCATCCGATATCAACGCGATTGATTCGCCAGCGCTCAACTTTTCTAATAAAAACTGACGCTTATTGTTTTCGTTATGCTCATGGTAGGCCGTCATCGCTGTGTTTATCGAGTAGTGATTCAACAAGACTTTGCTATTACGCGTGTCCTCGGCGGCAATCACATCAACCGTCTTAAGCACTTCTAATGCACGTAAACTGATATCGGATAAATTCCCAATAGGTGTGGCTACAATATAAAGTATGCCTTTATCGTTTGACATCGTTGACCCTGAAAAAGATACTAAGCACTGGTTTGATCATTTTTAATTTTGCGGTTTAAGTCGTTCGTTTATGAGTCCATACAAAAAGAGTTTAATTACGCCTTTCAAACTAGTAGTTATAGCGTTTATCGTACTGCTTTTAGCAAATTGTAGCGCTCTTGAACCGATAGAAACGCCCACGGTCGAACAGTCTAACCCATTGGCAATTCAAGCCCAAGAAGCTTTGTCTCAACAACAATTTTCTCGTGCGGCAATGCTGTTCAAACAACTGGCAAAAAACAGTCAGCCCCCTCTTAAAAACCAATATCTAATATCTGCTATTGAGGCCTATTTTAATGCTGGCGACCTAGCGAATGCTGACTCGCTCATTGACTCTTTACTGACACGTTCATCACAGCTTACCAGTGATAATAAATTATCCCTCGCAACACTCTTACTTGAGCAAGGTAAAGCCGAAGACGCTATTAGCGTATTAATGAGCGTAAGTGAGCTTAATTTAAACAACGAACAACGCATTGATCTTCACACACTGACTAGCTCTGCTTTCTTCCAAGCTGGTAATTTAATTGAAAGTGCCCGCGAACGCATTATATTAGATGCACTCATAAATGAGCCTACTAGCAAGCTCAATAACCAATTGGACTTAGTGAATGTTTTATCTTTATTGTCCGAGCACGCTCTACGTGCTTTATTACCAACAGCTGACAACAATATGGCTGGCTGGGTAGACCTTGCCATTATAAAAAAACAACAAGTCACCTTTATTCCAAACAGTTCTGATGTTGAATCGTGGAAACAGCAATACCCCACACACGCCGCGAATGGTTCATTTCTTCTAACCATGGCCAAACAGTCCCAAGAAAACTTCATAGCGCCCAATAAAGTAGGCGTTTTCCTTCCAAGCCAAGGCCCTTTCTCACAGGCTGCTTTTAGTGTTCGTAAAGGTATCACCGCTGCTGCATACTCCATGGCCAACAAATGGCCGCTGAATATTCATTTTTACGACACCTCATCTACACCTGTTGAAACGCTTTATCAACAAGCCATAAGCGATGGCGTTAACATCATTATTGGCCCACTGGACAAAATAAACCTTAGTAAAATAGCCTTATTACCTGATTTACCCATCCCTGTTATTGGGCTCAATAAAAATGGTAGTCATCATAGCCCTCATTACGTTGAGTTCTCGTTGTCACCCGAAGAAGATATTACGCAAATACTTAGTTTTGCTTGGCTAAAAGGGCACCAAAAAGCATTAATTTTAACGCCTCAATCAAACAGTGGCGAACGATTAGCCGGTCATTTTTCATCGCTTTGGCAAAAACTTGGTGGACAAGTTCTAGATGTACAAACATACGAAGCTAATCAAGCAGACTACTCCACTGCCATTAAAAGCCTGTTACAAATTGACGACAGTGTTTACCGCTTTAAACAACTTCGTCAGCGCCTTAACCTGAACATCAAATTCGAAGAAAGACGTCGTCACGATGCAGACTTTATCTTTTTATTGGCAAGCCCTCGTGAAGGCCGCTTAATCAAGCCACAATTACGTTTCCACCGCGCTGCCGACATTGCTGTTTTTAGTACTTCCAAAATTTACGAGGGTGAGCAAAACAAAGGGGCAAACCGTGATTTAGATGACGTTTTTTTCTGTGACATGCCCTGGCTTATCGAACCTAATAAGCAACAAAATAGCTCTCTCAACCAGGCACTAAAACAATGGCCCAATACTCGTGGGTTACACCGTCGATTAACTGCCTTTGGTTACGATGCGTATCAACTTATTCCACATTTAGAACACTTGAAATCCAACCATTTTGCTCGCCTTGATGGCAAAACCGGTATTCTTTCAATGAATAATAACGTCATTAACAGGCAATTGAGTTGCGGCCAATTCCAGCGCGGTCAAGTCAAATCACTAGGCCTGGCACCTCACCTTGAGCGCACGATGAATATGCAATCAGTAGTGCCTTCTCCTCAACACACCGAACAAGTTAATACTGCCCCCCTTTAATGGACTCATCTAATGCTCTTGGTCAACAAAACGAGAACTTAGCACTTACATTTTTACGTCAAAAAGGTCTTGTTCTTATACAAAGAAACTATCGTACTCGCTTGGGTGAAATTGACTTAATTATGAAAGACAATGACTACACCGTTTTTATTGAGGTTCGTTACCGTTCCTCAACGAAATTTGGCGGCGCTTTACTGTCTGTCGATCGACGCAAACAAGCTAAACTTATAAAGTGTGCTCAACACTACATTGCCAACACATCAGGCCAGCAAAACTTTCGATTTGATGTAATCGCAATTTCACCCTCCTCTAGCCAGCATGAGATACAATGGGTTACCAACGCATTTGATGAGTTCTAACATGAGTTTACAAGAAAGAATCTATCAACACTTTACCGATAGCATTCAAACAAAACACGACGCTTTAGAGTCGCTTCCCAACTCCATTGAATTAGCCGGCCAAGCTATTGTCCAGAGCTTACTTAACAATGGCAAAGTTCTAACCTGCGGTAACGGTGGGTCGGCAGGGGACGCGCAACATTTTTCTTCTGAAATGCTTAATCGTTTTGAACGTGAGCGCCCTAGCCTACCAGCTATTGCACTTAGCACAGACACCTCAACGCTAACCTCCATTGCAAACGATTATTCGTACGACGAGGTGTTTTCTAAGCAAATACGTGCACTGGGGCAAGCGGGCGATATTTTATTAGCCTACACAACAAGCGGAAACTCCAAGAACATCGTATCAGCCATCAGTGCTGCGCATGACCGAGAAATGTTGGTGATCGTCATTACTGGTAAAGATGGCGGCACGATAGCCGCTAATGATTTATTACAAGATAGCGACATTGAATTAAGGGTACCGTCTAACTCAACGGCCCGTATTCAAGAAGTCCATCTTTTAATCACCCATTGTCTTTGTGACCTGATCGACTTTCAATTATTCGGATAAACAACATGTTTTTTAAAAAAGCTTTTATAGTACCCGCTTTACTGTCCATCGTTTTATTATCAGGCTGTGCAGCTGTTGCTGTTGGAACCGCCACCACAGGCGCTGCCGTTGTTCATGACAGACGCACCACTGGCACCGTCATTGATGATCAAACCATTGAACTTAAAGCGTTGGGTGTCTTATATGGCGTAGATAATATTCGTATAAACACACACGTTAATGCTACTTGCTATAACGGTATCTTATTGCTAACCGGTGAAGCACCAACAGAAAGCCTGCGCAACGATATTGCAAATAGATTGCGCAAAATACCAAAAGTCCGAAAAGTACATAATGAAATTCTAATCGCTGCGCCAAGTTCCTTAGTCTCTCGTAGCAGTGACGGCCTGATTACCAGCAAAGCTAAAGTTGCTTTATTTAGCCTTAATAAAATAAAAGGGTTTGATCCCACTCGCGTCAAAATTGTTTCTGAAAACGGTGTCGTTTATTTATTAGGTATTCTAAAACAGCACGAAGTAACCCCTGTCATTGAAACAGTTCGGCGGGTAGGCGGTGTTCAACGTGTAGTGAAGTTGTTTGAAATTACTGACTAATGAGAAAAAAAAATGACGACTTTTTACAGCAGTTAACCGGGCTTTATCACGAAAAATCACTTTTCTTAGACCCCGCTGACTGTTGGAGTTACGGCTATGATAACAGCCGACGACACAAAGAACCCCTTGCTGTTGTTTTCCCTAGCTCTCATCAACAAATAATTGATACCGTCCTATTATGTAACACTCATAATATAGCCATCACTGCACGTGGCAGCGGAACCGGCACAACAGGTGCTAGCGTACCATCGAATGGTGCCATTATCTTATCCACCGAGAAAATGGATAATATCATCAGCATAGACCCTGATAACCGCATGATGATTGTTGAACCCGGTGTAACTAATCAGGCCATTCAACAAGCGGCGGCAGAACATGGTTTCTTTTGGCCTCCCGACCCAACCAGCGCAAGCATTTGCACCGTTGGTGGAAACCTTGCTTATAACTCAGCTGGCCCACGGGCTGTGAAATACGGCACACCACGCGAGAACACATTAGGGTTAACCTGTATTACCGGCAGTGGAGAAACCTTAAAAACCGGCGCAAACACCACAAAAAGCGTCGTCGGCTACGACTTAACTCGACTCATTATTGGCTCTGAAGGTACCTTAGCCATTATTAGCCAAGCAACCCTAAAACTAACACCTTTGGCTGAAAGCAAACGCACACTTCAAGCTACTTACGATTCTATTCAAGCCGCGGCTAATGCCATTGCACGCATCATGGCACAACCAATCACCCCTTGCGCCTTGGAGTTTATGGATGGAACCGCAATTTCACTGGTTAAAGAAGACGCCCAATTAGATTTACCTGATAATGCACAAGCCTTACTAATGATAGAGGTTGATGGTGATCAATTTGGGCTGGATGCCATTGCAGATAAAGTCGCAGCGAGTGCATCGGTCGATGGCCTCATCGACATTCATATTGCCCATACAGCTGAACAAGTTAAACAGCTTTGGTCTGCTAGAAAAGCCCTTTCTCCATCACTTCGAAAAGTCGCTCCAAAAAAAATAAATGAAGACGTGGTTGTTCCCGTTAGCCATATTCCTAAGTTAATTAATGGCCTTCAGGCACTATCTAAACGTTATCAAATCCCTATTGTTAATTTTGGTCATGCAGGAAATGGAAACATTCATGTTAATCTTCTCGTTCAGCTTGAGCAGCTAGATAGAGCAAAAGAATGTTTAGCCGAGGTATTTGAATTAGTCATACAACTTAATGGCAGCCTATCTGGCGAGCACGGTATCGGGCTTGAAAAACGTGATTATATTAATTTAGAACTAGAAGCCACAGCTATCGGCATTATGAAAAAAATTAAGGCTCAATTTGACCCCAAAAATCTATTAAATCCGGATAAGGTATTTCCAATAGACGCATAAAATGGCTTGCCAAACCAGATGACTAACCCTTATTCTTACAGTAAGGAAGCAAACAGTAAGGAATTACCATGACGACTTACCAACATATTTTAGTAGCCCTAGACCTCAGCGAACATTCCTTATTTGTTTTAAAAAAAGCGCACGAGCTTGCTCAACAAAACCACGCCAAATTATCAGCTATTCATGTTATTGAACCCCTTGTAGAGTCCTCACATTTGGCATTTGATGGGACTATCTCAACTGATTTATTACCGGTTCAAGATGAGATTGAAGCGTCAGCAAAAAAGAAACTCAGTAAACTCGCCGCTTCCATCGACCTAGCAGAAGAAAACCAATTAATCCAAATTGGCCGCCCCGCTGATACGATTCATCAGCTCAGCAAAGACCTGCCATGCGACCTTATTGTGGTGGGAAGTCATGGACGACGTGGACTTAGTTTATTACTCGGCTCTACCGCTAATGCAGTCCTACACGGTGCAACCTGTGATGTATTAGCCGCTAGGGTTAATGACTAGCTTAGGCTTCTAAGTCCACGCGCATTGATAAGTCGACAGCTTGAATATTTTTTGTTAACGCGCCTACCGAAATAAAATCCACACCTGTTTTAGCAATATCTCGGATAGTCGATAAATTAACATTACCCGACGCCTCTAGTTTCGCAACGCCTTTATTAAGCTCAACCGCTTCACGCAATTGCTCTAAAGTGAAGTTGTCTAATAACAAGATGTCCGCTTTCGCTTCAAGTGCTTGTTTCACCTCGTCTAAGTTTTCAACCTCTACCTCAACATCAACCAGCGAGCTGCTTAGACGAGCAGCAGCGACCGCTTTTGCAATTGAACCAGCCGCCATAATATGATTTTCCTTTATCAACATACCATCGTACAAGCCAACCCTATGATTAGACGCTCCGCCACAGCGAACTGCATACTTTTGCGCCAACCGTAAGCCAGGGATTGTTTTACGCGTATCTAATACGGTCGCTGACGTACCTTCAACTGCTTTCGCAAATTGCTTAGCAAGTGACGCTGTTGCCGATAAGGTCTGCAACATATTTAACGCTGCGCGTTCTCCTGTTAATAAAGCCCGTGCAGAGCCTGATAGGTAACACAAGGTATCACCAGCATATGCCTGCTCGCCTTCTTTAAACTGCCAATCGATGACAACCTTTTCATCCAGCTTTTTAAAAACCGCATTCACCCATGCTTGGCCACATACCAACATGGCTTCACGCGTTAGAATAGTTGCTTTAGCTAATTTATCTTCTGGAATGACCAGTGCGGTTAAATCACCACTACCAACATCTTCTGCTAAAAACCGACAAACATCTTCGTCTATTATTTTGGGGTCGAGCATAAAAATCCATTCACCTGAAAAATAAAAAAAGCCTCTTTGTTAGAGGCTCTTTATTATCACATAATTTAATGCTAATAAGAATCTCATGCCAAGCCAGGTTCAGCACTTTTTGATGTCATTAGGCTCTTCATTCCCGCTAACACCCTGTCTACTAGCGGCGCCCTTTCTTGACCAATAATAGTCATTCGTTTTTGCCTAAACGCTTCTGCTAAATCATCCAGACTAATATCCATTGCTTTAACGCCGCAATCATTCACAAAAAGACATTGCATAGTAACCGAACTTTTCCAAGACAATTTGGCACGTAAAACACCACCATCTTCCCCCGTATACTCAACCCAATCACCAACATCTATTTTAGATGCCAACTTGCTGAATTTATCGTTTGGCATTTGTGCTTTTTTGCTTTCAAGCTCTTGTAATAAGTCCTCTTCTAGGCTGGCATACATTTCCTCGTTTAGCTCAACCATTACAACCTTTTCGACACTAGCAACATCGCTTGGCTCCCCCTGCCCCATCGCCAAAAGTTGCTTATGCCAAGATTCTAATTCTTTAAAAAATGTAGCTGATTGATGAAAGTCACATGAAATATTTTCCAGTCCAACTTTAATATCTTTCAGTAATCTGGCCAAACTATTAATAATCAACTCTTTAGCTTCATAGTCTACTGGCTCAACGACACTGACCACAAGCCTATCAATCACATCAATACATTGTTGACTTTCTTGCGGCTCCCTTTCTTTTCTTAACAAAGCTAGCACAAGCACATCCTTCCATGTCTCATCCAAGAAAATTTGAACAAATTCAGGGATAGATTTACCATTTATCCGCAAAGCAATTTCATAGGCGGCTTGACGTTTTGTTAACTCTAGTTGTTCAGAGCTTTTTGTTGCTTTACGAGAACGCTCCTCTA
Source organism: Cycloclasticus zancles 78-ME (assembly GCF_000442595.1). Taxonomy (NCBI): domain Bacteria; kingdom Pseudomonadati; phylum Pseudomonadota; class Gammaproteobacteria; order Thiotrichales; family Piscirickettsiaceae; genus Cycloclasticus; species Cycloclasticus zancles. The sequence goes on from NC_021917.1 coordinate 2,065,209, forward strand.
ACAAATCAACCTGGCGCTGCTGCTGCTCCATAAAAACGCCAAGCTCATCGCAAAGCCCCACAAATATACCTACATCATTATCGAACTCCATCAAAACCCGCATCACCAACTCTTCCATTTTCTCAAAGATCGAACTTTTAATTTGTTGGTTATTTCCGCTGACGCCTAGGCCTGCCTGTGACATCGCATTTAAAAACTGTCTAGCAGGATGGCTTTTTTTTGCAAAAAAGTCCTTATCTATCATCGCAACTTTTAAAATTGGTATTTGTAATTGTGCAATCATCGCTCGAACTGTATCAGGCAACTGCCGATCTTGTAATATCACATCAAAAAACATTGCAACAACGTCAATTAACGTGTCATCTTGTTCAGCATACGGTTGACGTTGTCCGTCAACTTGGATTTTTTCACCCACTTGTAATCGAACACTTTCAGATAAATCAACTTCCTCCCTTGCACCTTCTTTTTGTAGGCTCGTTAATACCTCAATAAGCTTTGTTGTTGGCAACTGACTTCCAGATACAGTTAAACCATCGGACACAAAATTTTCACCCTGTAGAGACCGATGTAACTGCGCCATCTTTATTAAGTCAGCATATATAACTGGATCGATCCCCATTGATGTTAAAGAGGCGACTCCAACGTGCCCTCCTTGAATTTCTGGCATTTGAGTTTGCCCTATCATTGAAGATTTCGTATCTGCATGGGTCAATGACTGTGTATCTTTTATGTTCAATGAGCCATGATTTGCAATCTTATGCTTAGGGAGCTTAGGCATAATATTAGCCTTAATAAAAAGCTCATTCACCTCTTTAAGCACATCACCTAAATTACTTAAGACCGCTTGTGAAAATGATCTATTAATGATCTCAAAGCCTTTTTTTGAAAACAGCTCAGTACTCATTAAATCTGTAAACGTATTTAGTAAAACAGCTGGTCCAAAAGGGTTTTCGCTTGCCTTAAGCTCTTTTACGCTCATCAAAAACCCAACCCTGTGCCTCAAAGCATACAAGACATCAGATAAATCACTTGTACAAGTAGATATATATTCATCAAGTAATAATTGGTTTTCAATGTCATCTGTTTCAACTAATTGCAAACTAGACCAATCTTTCACTTCAATCGTTGCTATCAACCCACGAGGAACATTTACATTACCTCCATTTGAAAAACCTGATATATTTTTAACGACCTCTTCGATGTAACGTGACGAAACTTGCTGCGACTTCTTCTGAAAGACTTTGATGTCAGTGAGTGCATCATCCAATTTTTTACTGCCTTTACCATCAAATATTTGCAACTTGATTTGCTCTAACTGGTCGTTTAAGCTTTGCTCAAACTCATTCTCCAACTTTTTTTGTAAAAAACCTTTTAATAAACCAACTGACGCATTAATTAAGTTTCGTTTATTTGATTCCATAGTACTCCTCGGAGGCTGGTTATTACTTTGACGAGCAGGAGTCTCTATATTTTTTACATTCTTCATAACGTTAAGAAGTTACTTTAATATACATAGAGTATAGTCAGCTTATGTATAAAGTTGTGCGCTAGAGCACATATTTAGATACCCTCATTTTATATGCCTGACACACCAACAAATATTCGCCTAGGTCTACTAGAAACTGCTGAATTTAAAGCTTCGCCGAATAAAAACGAGCGTCCAAACCCTTTTGATATTCGGTTAATTATTGTGCATGGAATCAGCCTGCCCCCTGATCAATTTGGAGCGGGTTGGATTGATGATTTTTTTCTTAATCAATTAGACCCTAAACAACACCCGTATTTTCAAGAGATTTGCACTCTTAAAGTGTCTTCACATTTATTAATCCGTCGTGATGGTAGCGTGACGCAATATGTTCCGTTTCAAGAACGTGCATGGCATGCTGGTGTTTCACAGTATGCCGGCGAGGACAACTGTAATGATTTTTCTATCGGCATAGAATTAGAAGGTGCGGACCATATCCCTTATACAGAGAAACAATACCAAGCACTTAGTTGCTGCTGCCAAACTTTGATACAACATTATCCTGAGCTTTCTACAGAAACCATCGTTGGTCATTGTGACGTTTCTCCGGGCCGAAAAACTGACCCTGGCGAAAGCTTCGATTGGCAAAAATTTAGGACGCTACTGACTGGCCGTTGAGTCTTCGCCTCGGAACATATCTATCAACATCATTACAACGCCAATTGAAATGGCTGAATCAGCAATATTAAATACGGGCCAGTGGTAAGAATTATAATAAACGTCTATAAAATCAATAACATAACCATAGGCAACCCGATCATATAGATTACCTATTGCACCACCCAAAATCAATGACAGGCTCACGGCCATCCATTTTTCTTTCGGCTTCAAACGGCTTAACCAAATCACCAAAATCAGTGTTGCAATCGATGCGATTGCGACAAAGAACCAACGTTGCCAACCACCGGCGGTACTTAAAAAACTAAACGCCGCGCCTTTATTATGCACATACGTTAAATTCACGAACGGCATAACATCAATAGACTCGTATAAGCTAAAAGATGCAACCACCCAAAGTTTACTGACCTGATCCAGAACTATAACCAGCAGTGACAATCCTAACCACTTAAACATACGGCTTACTCTAAGCGAACAGTCTTTGCTCACCGCTGCCTTCTATATTTTCTACGCAACGCCCACATAGTTCAGGGTGCGTTTCAGATTCACCCACATCGTGACGGTGATGCCAACAACGAATACATTTTTCATGCTCACTGGCAGTAACGGTGATGAATAACTGAGCATTATCCGTTGCCTTTGCCTGCTCGGGTTTGTCTGCAAGAGGTTTTACTTCGGCATATGAGGTAATAAAGATAAAACGTAGTTCATCGTTCATCTTAGCCAGTGTTTCATATAATTCACCCTCACAATACAAGATGACGCTTGCATCTAAGCCAGAACCAATTAGACCTTCTTCTCTGACGCGTTCCAGCTCTTTACTAACCAATTCACGCATCTCTATCACCGGCTTCCAAAACGCCAACTCATTACTTACTTCAGTATCCTCAATCGGGAAACCGTCATAAGCAGTGGCCAAAAACACTGACTCTTCACGTTCACCTGGCATTGCTGACCAAATTTCCTCGGCTGTATAACTGAGTATTGGTGCTACCCAACGCACTAATGCTTCGGCAATATGGAACATTGCCGTTTGCGATGAACGCCTTGCTAAGCTATTTTGTTGTAATGTGTATTGGCGGTCTTTAATGACATCTAAGTAAAAGCTGCCCATTTCAACAGAACAAAAGTGGTGGATACCTTGGTGAACTTGTAAAAACTGGTATTGATCATAGTGTTTCAATACGTCTTTTTGAACATCACGGGTTTTTTCAACCGCCCAACGATCTAAGGGCAACATATCAGCAAACGCTACCATATCTTTTGCTGGATCAAAGTCATTTAAATTTGATAACAAATAACGTGCGGTATTTCTCAATCGACGATAAACATCAGATGCTCGTTTTAAAATTTCATCCGAGACAGTCATTTCGCCACTGTAATCATTAGCTGAAACCCAAAGGCGTAAAACATCCGCTCCAAGGGAGTTAATCACCTTTTGAGGCGCAATGACATTGCCTTTTGACTTAGACATTTTCATACCTTTCGCATCGACGGTAAAACCATGTGTCAAAACAGCCTTATAAGGTGCTTGATCATTCATGGCAACCGATGTCAGCAAAGATGACTGAAACCAACCTCGATGTTGGTCTGACCCTTCAAGATACATATCCGCTGGAAACGTTAATGCTTCACGCCGCTCTAAAACACAGGCATGCGTTACACCAGAATCAAACCATACATCTAAAATATCATTAATTTTACTGTACTCATCCGCTTCATCACCTAGCAATGTCGAAGCATCTAAATCAAACCAGGCTTCAATACCCGACTCTTCTATAAGAACCGCCACTTGCTCAATCAAGCCAGCCGTATTGGGGTGTAATTCACCCGTTTCTTTATGCACAAACAAAGCAATCGGCACGCCCCAGTTGCGCTGACGAGAAATACACCAATCTGGCCGCCCCTCAACCATGCTATTAATACGCGCTTCACCCCACTCAGGCACCCAGTTAACCCGTTTAATTTCTGCTAAGGCCTTCTCACGTAGGTTATTTTTATCCATTGAGATAAACCACTGTGGCGTCGCCCTAAAGATAATAGGCGTTTTATGTCGCCAGCAATGTGGATAGCTGTGATTTAACACTTCTGAATGCACGAGCGCACCACGTTCTTTTAAAACGTCAATCACCTCATCATTCGCATTGAAAACATGTTTACCAGCAAACAAAGGAGTACTGACTAAAAACACGCCATTATCGCCAACAGGGTTGTCCACTGGTAACTTATATTGCTGACCAATAATATAATCGTCCTGCCCATGGCCCGGCGCAGTGTGCACTGCACCTGTGCCTGCCTCAGCCGTTACATGATGACCGACAATAATAGGAACAACACGATCATAAAACGGGTGACTCAGCGTCATATGTTCCAAATCTTTACCTTTGCAATACCCAAGCACACGGTAATCTTCAATGCCATAACGTAACATTGCATCTTTTAATAACTTTTCCGCCAAAACAAGGCGCTCATCACCGCTTTGAACCAACACATAATCAAACTCAGGATTTAATGAAACCGCTTGGTTCGCCGGTAAAGTCCACGGTGTAGTCGTCCAAATAACGACGGAGATAGGGCCCTGCCCAGGTGCATTATCACTGCTGTGGAGTTGTTGTAAAAACCTTGACTCATCATTGACCGTAAAACGCACATCAATGGCTGGTGAACGTTTATCTTCGTATTCCACTTCTGCTTCTGCTAACGCAGAGCCACAATCGGTACACCAATGCACAGGCTTTGATCCCTTATGCAAATGACCTTTTTCAATAATACGGCCTAGTGAGCGAACAATATCCGCCTCAAATTGAAAACCCATACTCAGATAAGGACGCTCCCAATCACCAAAAACACCCAGACGCACAAACTCTTCTTTCTGCATAGCTACTTGTTTGGTCGCATAGGCTCTACAGGCTTTACGAAACTCAGCTGCTGACACCTTCACGCCTGCTTTGCCGATTTTCTTTTCCACCATCAATTCAATAGGCAGGCCATGACAATCCCAACCTGGCACATAAGGCGAGTCAAAACCTTGCAGGGTTTTACTCTTTATAATCATATCCTTAAGTACTTTATTCACCGCATGACCAATATGAATAGGGCCATTTGCATATGGCGGTCCATCATGTAGGACAAATTGAGGACGACCAGCAAATTTTTCACGTATTTTCTGGTACAACCCCATTTCCTGCCAACGTTTCAACGCATTGGGTTCACGGTTAGCAAGGTTAGCCTTCATCGGAAAGCTGGTTTTTGGCAAGTTCAGTGTTGTTTTGTAATCCATGATGCTCTTAGGATGTTAATGTCTGATTAAAGTATGTTTTAGCTTGTTCAGAATCAATTAAAATTTGCTGCGTTAACTGTTCTAAATTTTCAAATTTTTTCTCTTCGCGTAATTTTTTTGCAAACGCAACGACAACGCGTTGACCATATAAGTCACCAGAAAATTCAAATAGGTGTGCTTCTAATAAAACCGCTGTTGCTTCTTCAATGGAAGGCCGCGTTCCAACGTTCGCAACCCCTTTATATACCACGCCCGATTCGAGTGTTATTGTAACGGCAAAAACACCTTTAAGCGGAGTTTTTCTATTTTTCACCCGGATGTTAGCCGTAGGAAAACCCAACTCTCGCCCTCGTTTGTGCCCATGCATAACACGACCCGACATACTAAAGCGCCTATTTAAATAAACCGCCACTTTATCTAGGCGCCCATTTTCCAACGCACGTCGAACTAATGTACTACTAACACGCTCATTTTCAATTTTAAAAGAATGGGAGCGCTGTACGGAAAAACCATATTTTTCTCCCGCGACTTTTAAATACTCAAAATTACCTTGGCGATTTTTGCCAAAACAAAAATCATCACCCACGATCAATAATTGAACATTAAGCCGTTGTACCAACATTTCTACAAACTGCCCTGCAGACATATTCGCCAACAAGTCATTAAAACGCACAAGATAAAGCGCATCAACGCCGGTTTCCGACAACTGCTCTATTTTATCTCTCGCAGTCGACACACGTGCAGGGGCTGCCTCAGCCCGAAAATATTCAATAGGTTGTGGCTCAAAACACATAACAACTGCTTGCAAGCCTAAGCTTTTCGCCTGTTCAATTAAGGCGCTCAACACCATCCGGTGTCCAACATGAACACCATCAAAATTGCCGATAGTTAACACGCTACCATTTGGAAAAGCCTGCCCATCTGGCAAGTACCTAATTAATCTCATAAATTATTTGCCCTTAAGTAACAAATGCCGAGGACGCACACCCACTAAGAACGCGGTCGTAACATACAACAAAACCACCATGAGTATTTCCAACGTTAAATGCAAAACTCGGTCAAACGCACCCCATTCATACCACTGAACTGGCGAATAATCATAGGCATAGATGACACCGACAACCAGGTTGGCAATCAACACTTTTATAACAAAACTCACCCACCCTTGTTGAGGTTTGAACGCTTCAGATTTTATCAAAATAGTAAATAACAAACCGGCATTAACAAAAGCCGCTAACGATGTTGCCAAAGCCAGGCCTGCATGTTGAAAAAAGAATACTAAGACAACACTCATTAACATATTTGAAACCACGGCAATAATACCAATTTTAACGGGCGTTTTCATATCTTGCCTCGCGGTAAAACCCGGCACCAATACCTTAACAAGGATAAAGGCAGGCAGGCCTATTGAGTAAGCCATAAGACTTAACGATGCATTATCGACATCAGTACTTGTAAACGCATCGTACTGAAACAGTGTTGCTAACATTGGCTGAGCTAGAAAAAACAAACCTGCTGCTGCTGGCAAACCAAGAAACACCACCCAACGTAAGCCTGTGTCCAGGCTTGCAGAAAAGTCTTTAGTCTTACCTGCCGCGTGGCTTTTAGATAAATTAGGTAAAATGACAGTTGCCAAGGCAATACCAAATATACCGAGCGGAAATTCCACTAAGCGATCAGAAAAATAAAGCCATGAAACACTGCCAGCCACTAAAAATGATGCCAGCAAAGTATCTACCAACAAGTTAATTTGCGTTACCGACACACCAAATAAGGCTGGTAACATTAACTTCATAATTTTCTTAACGCCTGCATGTCCACGATCAAATGACATTCTAGGCAATAAACCCAACTGTTTTAAGTAAGGAAATTGAAAGGCAAGTTGAGCGATTCCTGCCAACAAAACAGCCCACGCTAACGCCATAATTGGCCTTTCAAGCAAGGGAGACAACCAGCATATTGCCGCTAAAAATGATAAATTCAATAACACTGGCGTTACCGCAGGAATTGCAAACTTACCGTAGGTGTTTAAGACACCACCGGCCATGGCTGTCAGTGAAATAAAAAATAGATAAGGAAATGTTATCCTCAACATATCAACGGCCAACTCGTAGCGTGAGCCTGTTGAGTCAAAACCCGGGGCAAACATATAAATTAAAACTGGCGCTCCAATAACACCCAGTAACGTTATAAAAAATAATACTGTTGCCAGCGTACCAGCCGTTTTAGCCAGCAATTCTTTTAGTGCTTCGGTTGACTGAGTCTCTTTATATTCTGACAAAACAGGTACAAAGGCCTGTGAAAATGCACCTTCTGCAAATAAGCGCCGCATAAAATTTGGAATTTTAAAGGCCACAAAAAATGCATCGGTACCTTCGCTCGCACCAAAAAAACGCGCGATAACAATGTCACGAACAAACCCCAGAACACGCGAAATCATCGTCATGCTGCCCACAATAGCAGTCGATTTTATTAACGTTTTACTCAGCGCCTTAACCTCTGTTTATTAAATAGCCCTTACCTTCTTCAGAGGCAAGCTTTATTAGTATCGAGTTGATTCTAGTTATGTTCAAACTTATCAGGCTTTTATTATAAGGGCTGACGGCAATCAACACACCTTCGATTATAAGTTATCGTTGAACAGCCGCCACAATACACTTAGAATCAAATCAGGCAAAAAACGGATAATGAAATTGGCTTCAGATCATAAAAAAACCTCTCGTATTGTTTGGCTAAAACGCTTAATCATTAGCTCATTGTTATTCGTCGTATTACTTATTGCACTGCCTTACGCCATCCAGTTTGGCCTTATCAAAGGGCTTAACAATGCAGCAAGCAAAACGGTCATTATTGATGATGTCGACTTCAATCCTTTTACTGGCAAACTAGCCATTAGCCATTTACGGACGCAAGAACCTCAACAAGCCGACCTCTCGATATCCTCTGTTAACCTGCAAATTGATTGGCTACCCCTATTTAATAAACGGTTGCTCATCAACTCTCTTACAATTCAAGACGCACATATAAAAATTCAGCAAAAAGACTCCCAAACTCTCTATATTGGCAGCATTAAAATTCCTTTGAACGGCGCAAGCCGTGACACGAATGAAGAGGCATCAACAAGTTGGGAATTAGGCTTAAATAAACTTAATATAATAAACAATTCTTTTACCTTTCAATCTGACGCTTTCTCAGACGACTTCACCATCAGCCAGTTAACCATTAATGAAGCTTTTAGTTGGGACCCAAATAACCTGTCCACCCTCTCTTTTAATACACAGCTTAATACATCACCAATCAACGGCCACATTCGTGCTTCTCTGTTTTCTGAACAGCCCTCTGTTAAGGGTCAGCTCAACGTTAAAAACCTAAATCTTAATGCCTTTAAGGCATTAGCAGGAGAAAACATTGAGGAGTTAAAAGGGCTACTCGATACTGATATCAAGTTTTCATTGTTATTAGGTAAAAACAGTATTGATTATAGCCAAACGGGCTCATTATCAATCAAACAAGCTGTGATAACGAGCGCCTCTGTACAGCACACATTGGGATCTGGTGATTGGAGTGGCTCGGTACAAGTAATAACAAGCCCCGAGAAACCAAGCATCAACGCTGAAGGCCAACTAACTCTAAGCGAGCTCTCGAGTACAAATCAACTCACCCAGTTGGTTTTAGCTAATACTCAGACATTAACGGTAAAACAATTAAGCATTAAAAAACTTAATAACATAGCGATCTCATCTGTAGAGGTAGGCGATCTATCGATTGGCAAAACAGCATCAAACAATTCGCTCCTAGAGAGCAAAAAGCTGATTATCGACAAACTCCAATTGCATGATCTTAATAATATCGATATTAAAAAAATCAACATTGATGGCTTGAATGCGGTTCTCGATATCAATAAACAAGGTGACATTCCTTTACTCAACACACTAACCAAGAGCCTACCCGCAGCAGATGAAAAAAAGACCAGCGAGACAAATAACGCTGCTAAGCCTTTTCAATTTCAAGTGGCTAACATAGATATTTCAAAAAACAGTCAAATTAAATTTTCAAAAGAAACTGAGCTGGAACGCGTTGAGAAGAAGATCATGATAGATCAGCTCAACATTGGTAATATTAATTCACTCACACCAAAGAAACCAACACCGATTAATATTCAAGCGACAATAGATCAATTTTCTAAACTGTCCATAAAAGGCCAGGTCGCCCCTCTTAGTGAAAAAATAAACACCTCTATTCAAACTCAGCTATCCGCTTTTGAACTGCATGATTTTTCACCCATTTTTAAAAATGAACTCGGTTACACCATCGAAAACGGGCAACTAAATGCAGACCTGGATATTGATATAAAAGACAATATCCTTGACGGGAAAACCAGCTTAGAAATAAACCAATTAGCACTAGAACCAGCTAATGAAAGTACGGCGAAAAAAATCACTCAACAACTATCAATGCCACTGGAATCTGCTTTATCCATGCTACGTGATGATAACAACAATATTAAACTCAACATCCCTGTTAAAGGAGATCTCGCCTCACCAGATTTCAATATCAGTGATGTGATTAATACCGCTCTAGGAAATGCCTTACAAGGTACCGTAAAAAATGTTTTGAAATATGCACTGCAGCCATACGGCGTGATGTTTATGGCGGCAGAAAAAGCGTATGGCATCGCAACCTCTATCAAATTAGAACCATTGATTTTCCCTCCTGGAGATAGCGTGCTAGCAGAAAACTCAATAAATCAGATAAATAAAATCGGCGAATTAATGCAAAAAAGACCACAGTTAAGCATCCACATCTGTGGTTTTGCTACCCAACATGACCACATGTTTTTACAAAACTTAGCTAACAGTGACAGCGCCGACACCTCAACGTCAACAGCCCCCAATGAAAAACCCCTGCAAGAACCTTTACTAAAACTAGCAAGCGAACGCCAAGTTGCTGTAAAAACCCACCTCGTTAACAACTATCATTTAAAAGCAACTCGTTTATTTACTTGCAAACCCCGTGTTGAAAAAGACCTTAATAACGAAACGACAGCAAAGCCAAGAGTAGAGCTATTAATTTAACGTCACCTACCTATTTAACCCATGAAAATCCCATCAAAGACTCGCTTTTATTAATGCCCTATTGCACCTCGGGCTTGACAAAGCCCGATTATTTCATCAAAATGCGCAATCTTTTTTAATATCACTAGAGGATTTACCTTGGCTAACAGTGCACAAGCGTTAAAACGCGCCAAACAATCAGAACAAAATCGCCAACTTAACATGGCTGCGCGTACACGATTACGCACAAAAATTAAGCGTGTTGTGTATAGTGCGGAAGAAGGTAATGCTGAGGTAACAGAAGCCGCTTATCATGAAGCTGTTCCTTACATTGATGGCGCTGTCACTAAAGGCATTATCCATAAAAACAAAGCTGCTCGCCTAAAGAGCCGCCTTAATGCTCGCATTGTTAAACTTAAGCAAGCATAAGTAGTTATTAAGTTTTATAAAAAAAGCCGACCATATGGTCGGCTTTTTTATTGCCCATAAATTGCCGGCCTATAGCAAGACCAAATTATCGCGATGAATAACTTCTGACTCACCAACATAACCAAGTAACCGTTCAATTTCAGAACTATTGTTTTGCTTAATTTTATCTATATCAGTTGAGCTGTAATTCACTAAGCCACGGGCCAATTCTTCACTACTTTCATTAACACAAACAACTAATTCGCCCCTAGCAAACTCACCATTAACGGCAACAACACCAATTGGCAGCAAACTCACCCCAGACCTTTTTATTGCTTGCGCAGCTCCAACATCTAGTACAACCCGACCTTTGACATCTAAATGCGCTGTTAACCACCGTTTACGCGCCGAAACAGGGGCTTCATTAGGTATTAGCAAGGTCCCTATCGCCTGACCATCAATAAGACTTAAAATAACATTTTGCCTTAACCCTGGAGCAATAATAGTTGCCGTTCCAGAACGAGATGCGATTCGCGCTGCTGTTAACTTTGTTTGCATACCGCCTCGCCCCAAAGTTCCAGAACCACCGCTAGCCGCTTGATCTAGAAACTCTTCATCAACACCTACTTCATTTAATAAGGCTGCAGCCGAATTGACTCTTGGATCGCTATCGAAAAAACCATCTTGGTCTGTGAGAATCATCAACAAATCTGCACTCATTAAATTAGCAATAATAGCCGCCAGCGTATCGTTATCACCAACACGTAATTCCTCATTTGCAACCACATCATTTTCATTAATAATTGGTACGACCGAGAAATCTAACAAGGTCTTAATGGTTGCTCTGGCATTTAAATACCGCGTTCTATTTGCCAGATCATCATGTGTTAGCAAAACCTGCGCCGTTTTATAGCCTTCTGCTTGAAAGCTTTGTTCATATGCCTGAATAAGCCCCATTTGACCAACTGAAGCAGCCGCTTGAAGCTCCTGAAGCGCATGCGGGCGAGCGGACCAACCTAATCTCACCATTCCTTCTGCCACTGAACCTGATGAAACAATAATTACATCAATTCCGCGTGCTTTTAATTGGCTAATTTGTGCGACCCAATGATTAATAGCCGAACGATTTAAACCTTGACCATTATTTGTTAAAACGGCGCTACCAATTTTTATAACGCAGCATTTAGCCCGTTTTAAATCGACTCTTGATTTCATTTGAATAAATTAACTATCGTCCTTTGGCTTGTCTGCTTGCTCAACTTCAAGCCTTTTTTGCTCTTCTAGGTAATCCATAATGGCATGAACCAACTGGTTTGTACCTTGCTTTCTAATGGCAGAAACATTGAAGACAGGTCCCTCCCACTTCAATTCATTAACAATCATTTGGCAATAGTTATCCACTTCATCTTCTGGTAACAAATCAATTTTATTCAAGACAAGCCAACGTGGTTTCTTTGCTAAATCACCACCCCACTTTTCAATTTCCTCTATCGCCGCTTTTGCTGCCTTTACTGGGTCAATATCTGATTCGTATGGCTCAACATCTACCACGTGCAACAATAAATTATTTCGCGCTAAATGGCGTAAAAATAAATTACCTAACCCCGCTCCTTCAGCCGCCCCTTCGATAATGCCTGGAATATCTGCAATCACAAAACTTCGTAGCTCATCTGCTCGCACTACACCTAAGCTTGGGTGCAATGTAGTAAAAGGGTAATTGGCTACCTTAGGCTGCGCCGATGAAATTGCCCGAATTAGGCTCGACTTACCTGCATTTGGCAAACCGAGTGTTCCAACATCTGCCAATACTTTTAACTCAAGCCGTAAAACACGTTGCTCACCTTCTGTCCCATTTGAAAACTGTCGAGGAGCTCTGTTTGTACTACTTTTATAACGCGTATTCCCAAGCCCATGAAAACCACCCGATGCAACAAGCAATTTTTGACCTTCTTCGGTGACATCCCCAATTAGCTCGTCTGTGCCATCGTCGTAAACAATAGTCCCCAGTGGAACCGGCACTATTAAGTCTTCGCCACCCTTACCAGTACAGTTACGACTTTGACCTCGCTCACCATGTTCCGCCCTAATTAAGCGATTAAAGCGCATATCGATTAGCGTATTGAGTGCCTCGGTACCTTGCAAGTAAACACTTCCACCATCACCGCCATCACCGCCATCTGGGCCGCCAAATGGGATATATTTTTCACGTCGAAAACTGACATGGCCTTTACCGCCATTACCTGCTTCAACTCTAACGGTCGCTTCGTCTACGAATTTCATGGTTTATGTCTCAATGTTTTATCTATTTGCCACTTGTTTTGACTTAATCTTTTAACGCAATAAAAAACCCTGTCTTAGACAGGGTTTTTTAATACGTACCTGCCGCTATAACCGCAGCGCACTGTTTATACTAAACAGTTTCGATACGAATATATTTTTTACGCTTTGGGCCTTTAACTTCAAATACAACTTTACCTTCTTCTGTCGCAAATAATGTGTGATCTTTGCCCATGCCTACATTTTCACCTGCATGAAAACGTGTTCCTCTTTGACGAACTAAAATATTTCCCGCCAGAACACTTTGACCACCATATCGCTTAACGCCAAGTCGTTTCGACTCCGAATCGCGACCGTTTCTAGTACTACCGCCTGCTTTCTTATGTGCCATGAATCTGTCCTTTGTTTAATTAAGCCGAAATACCAGTAATGAGTACTTCAGTGTAATACTGACGATGACCCATCTTTTTCATATGGTGTTTTCTACGTTTGAATTTAATAATATTCACTTTTTTGTGACGACCTTGAGATTTGACTGTTGCCGTCACCGTTGCGCCATCAATATTTGGTGTGCCAATTTTCAGGCCTGCTTCACCATTTACTAATAAAACTGAATCGAACGTAACTTCGTTACCTTCTTCAACGTCTAACTTTTCGATCTTAAGGAAATCACCCTCGGCGACTTTATATTGTTTACCGCCTGTTTGAATTACCGCGTACATTGTCTAGAGACTCCCTAGTGTTGTGGGTGGTTTTAAAAAGAGGCGAATTTTATCCTTTAGTGGGCGGTTGGTCAATCCCAAATAAACAAGGAAAAGCATTTTCTTATCTGCTTTTAAGCGTCAATACTTGGTATTATACGCTATTGATTTAAATTACCTTACCTTAATTCTCAAAAATGAGCAGCACAAACGCATCCTCAGCAACGCCTAAAATAGACTTTAAAGCAATTCAACAGCTCATGGCCCCAGCCATGAATCAAGTCGACAAGCAAATTTTGCAAGAACTAAACTCGGATGTTGTTCTGATCAATCAAATTGGTTTTCATATTGTTAATAGTGGCGGCAAACGTTTAAGACCCATGCTCGTTGCACTATCAGCTTGTGCGTTAGGTTACGAAGGGAAAGATCATATTATACTGGCCGCCGTTATTGAGTTTATTCACACCGCCACCCTCTTGCATGACGATGTCGTTGATGAATCGGATAAACGCCGTGGTGACGATACCGCCAATGCTATTTGGGGTAATGCAGCCAGTGTTCTAGTTGGTGATTTTTTACATTCACGCTCATTCGAAATGATGGTCAGTGTCAGTAACATGCGCGTTATGGATATTTTATCTCACGCCACCAATGCCATTGCCGAAGGTGAAGTTTTACAATTACTTAATATTAACAACCCCGATACAAATGAGCTTCAATACCTTGAAGTTATTAGAAGAAAAACCGCCAAACTTTTTCAAGCCAGTACTCAACTAGGTGCTGTACTTGCAAACAAAGGTGAGGACACTGAAAAAGCGTTATCGGCATATGGCCTTCATTTGGGCAACGCTTTTCAAATTATGGATGACATGCTCGATTACACTGCCGACGCAGAGAAACTGGGTAAAAACCTGGGTGATGATTTAGCCGAAGGCAAACCAACATTACCGTTAATCCATGCCATGGCGACAGGAACAAAAGAACAAGCCGACTTTATTAAAAAAACAATTAAAGAAGGTAATCGCACCGCTCATATGGATATCCTCTCGATTATAAAATCTACAGGATCGTTAGCCTACACTGCCGAGTTCGCAGACAAAGAGGCACAAAAAGCTATTGATGCATTACGCGATATTGTTGATAACGACTACAAACTCGCGATGGAGCAACTGGCCCTATTTTCTATTCAACGCTCCCACTAGCAGTAGACGCGCTGACGTTAATTTAAAACGACAATTTAAAATATCGCAACGCCAGTTGCACCGCACTATTAGCCATTAATATTTGATATAATTTCCTTTCAACCCTAAAAAAAATACAGGTATCTTTTATATGAGTGTAGAGCAACACGATCAATATTTAGCTGAGTGGGAAAGCCGCCAAGAAATTGCTGAAAGCATGATCCCTATCATCGGTAAGATGTACCGTGCCAATGGCGTCGTTCTTAAAATTTACGGAAGAACGCTCATTAACGCTTCACCGGTCACCCTACTTAAATTGCACCGTTATGTTCGTCAATTTGAAAAAGTGGAGCTCTCCATCCACGATAGCTTCAAAGTACTAACCGCATTAGAAAAAATGAAATTAGGACCTGTCCGTATTGACCTAGGACTGTTAGCGGTTCAATTTAAGAATGACACTAGCGGCTTAGGCATTGAGGACTTCCTTGCTGATAAACTAGGTGAAGGCATCCGTCAGGTCCACGAACAATCCACCTCTGAACCAAGAGACGTGGTTTTGTACGGCTTCGGTCGCATCGGTCGCTTGTTAGCACGCCTACTTATAGAACGCACCGGCTCTGGAAATAAAATGCGCCTACGTGCCATTGTTGTTCGCAAAGGCGGCGACAATGATTTACAAAAACGCGCCAGTTTGCTGCGCCGTGATTCTGTACATGGTTCGTTTAAAGGCACCATTAAAGTCAATGAAAAAAACAACACCATCATGGCCAATGGTAATTTAATTCAAGTCATCTACGCGAGCCACCCAAAAGAAATCGATTACGCTCAATATGGCATCAATGATGCTTTGATTGTCGACAACACTGGCATTCGTCGCGATGAAGCAGAACTGAGTGAACACTTCTTATCAAAAGGCGCTAGTAAAGTGCTATTAACCGCGCCCGGTAAAGACGTTAAGAACATTGTTTTTGGAGTCAATACAACGGACATCAAGCCAGAAGACAAAATTATTTCTGCTGCTAGTTGTACCACTAATGCTATCACACCTACCTTGAAGGCAATAAATGATGAGCTTGGCATTATTAAAGGCCACGTTGAAACGGTTCATTCGTACACCAACGATCAAAATTTAATCGACAATTATCATAAAGGTGAAAGACGTGGGCGTGCTGCCGCCTTAAATATGGTGTTAACTGAAACAGGTGCCGCCAAGGCTGTTTCAAAAGCATTGCCTGAACTTGAAGGCAAATTAACCGGTAATGCGATTCGTGTCCCAACACCCAACGTTTCTATGGCTATTTTGAATCTTAATTTAGAAAAGGAAACCGATAAACGGACACTAAATAACTTCCTACGTGAAACGGCTCTTCACTCGCCTATGCGCGAGCAAATTGATTTCACTACGTCTACTGAAGTCGTTTCAACTGATTTAGTGGGCGCTCGAAAAGCCTGCACCATTGACTCAAAAGCAACCATTGCCACAGGTGATTCCTGCGTTCTTTACCTTTGGTATGACAATGAGTTTGGTTATAGCTGCCAAGTGGTTCGCATTATGCAAAAAATGGTTGGCTTAGACTTTCCATCATTGCCACACTAAGTAAGTCGCTTTTAACCATATCGTATAAAAAAGCCCGCATTTTAGCGGGCTTTTTTATACCTAGAAATACTGATTATTGACTAGGGCGATTCGCGATAAGATCATCGACGACTGATGGATCAGCCAAGGTCGATGTATCGCCTAATTCATCAATTAAGTTTTCAGAAATTTTACGTAAAATTCTACGCATAATTTTACCTGAGCGTGTTTTAGGTAAGCCTGGCGCCCATTGAATAACATCAGGTGAGGCTATTGGCCCTATCTCTTTACGCACATGGTTCACTAACTCTTGACGTAATTCATCCGTTGCTTCAACCCCATCCATCAAGGTCACAAAAGTATAAATACCTTGCCCCTTTATATCATGTGGATAACCAATAACCGCCGCCTCAGCCACTGCTGGATGAAGCACTAAGGCGCTCTCAACTTCTGCGGTACCCATCCTGTGACCAGACACATTAATCACATCATCAACCCTACCGGTAATCCAATAATCTCCATCTTTATCTCGTCGTGCACCATCACCAGGAAAATACATCCCAGGATAATTCGCAAAATAAGCATCAATATAACGCTGATGATCACCAAACAATGTTCTAAACATCCCAGGCCATGGTTTTTTAATCACTAAAATCCCTTCGGCAGGATTTCCCGTTACTTCATTACCTTCGTTATCTACCAAACCAAACTCTATACCAAAGAAAGGCTGCATCGCCGAACCAGCTTTCAGGTCAGTCGCTCCCGGAAGGGGTGTCATTAAAATCCCGCCCGTTTCTGTTTGCCACCAAGTATCCACAATCGGGCAACGACCACCGCCAATCACCTTGTGATACCACTCCCAAGCTTCTGGGTTAATCGGCTCACCCACACTACCCAGAACTCTTAGACTACTTAAGTCGCAAGTCTTTACATAATCATCACCTTTAGCCATCAAGGCACGAATAGCCGTAGGTGCCGTGTAAAAAATATTAACTTTATGCTTTTCCACCACTTTCCAAAAGCGCGAAGCATCAGGATAAGTTGGCACGCCTTCAAACATCAACGTTTGCGCACCATTCGCTAATGGCCCATAAACAATGTATGTATGCCCCGTTACCCAGCCTACATCCGCTGTACACCAGTAAACATCCCCATCGTGATAGTCAAAAACATATTTGTGCGACACCGCAGCATGTAGCAAATAGCCACCCGTCGTATGTAAAACACCTTTTGGTTTGCCTGTTGAGCCCGATGTATAAAGGATAAACAAGGGATCTTCAGAGTCCATTTCTTCAGCTGGGCAATCATCTGACGCATTCTCAAGTAAATCGTGATACCAAACATCTCGACCATCTGTCCAATCTATACTGCCACCTGTACGTTGAACCACCACCACTGATTTTACTGAAGGGCAACTTTTTAAGGCTTGATCCGCATTAGCCTTTAACGGTACTGCTTTACCTCCACGAACACTTTCATCGGCGACAATAATTACCGCCGCTTCTGAATCAAGAAGCCTATCTTTTAACGCATCAGGGGAAAAACCACCAAAAACAACTAGATGAACCGCACCAATTCTTGCGCACGCAAGCATTGCAATGGCAGCTTCAGCAACCATTGGCATATAAATACAAACACGGTCACCTTTTTTTACACCCTCGGCTTTTAAACCATTAGCAAAGCGACACACCTCCGCATGAAGCTCTTTATAAGTATATGTTTTGTCGACTGCCGGATCATCACTTTCCCAAATAATAGCTGGCTGATCGCCACGCGTTTCAAGATGCCGATCCAAGCAATTCACACTTACATTGAGCTTGCCTCCAGTAAACCATTTAACCTCACCTTTTGGAAAATCATGCTCTACTGTTACATCCCATGGCTTTGACCAAGTTAAAAACTCTCTTGCTTTTTCATCCCAAAAACCCTTAGTATTTTCAATTGAGCGTTGATACTCTGCTTCATATACTTCCTTATTAATATGCGCATGATCAGCTACCGCTTTGGGTACTTTGTGTATATGAACGTCCGACATTCCTTCTCCTCTAATTTGTCTAATCTAAATAAATAAAAGCCATCTAAAAGTGACTTTATCTAATCGTTTAATGCATAAATAAACCACCATTCATGCTCAAGTCTGAACCTGTTGTATAAGCCGCTAAGTCACTGGCCAAAAAGGAGACTCCATGTGCGACCTCTTCCGGCTGACATAAACGGCCAGTCGGGATATTACTCTCAATCATCTTACGTACTTCCTCATCAATGGCCATCACCATTGGCGTTGCCACATACCCTGGTGAAATAGTATTAACAGTAACGCCTTTACGCGCTGTTTCACGTGCTAACGCTTTAGTGAAGCCATGCACCCCAGCCTTAGCCGCTGAGTAATTCACTTGGCCTATTTGACCCAACTGACCATTTACCGAGGACACATTAATTATACGACCAAAACCACGTTCGACCATCCCTTCAAAAACTTGACGTGTCATATTGAATACACTATTCAAATCAGTATCAATCACTGCATCCCAGTTTTCTCTAGGCATTTTTTTAAACATGCCATCCTTAGTAATGCCGGCATTATTAACTAAAATATCAATAGGGCCGACATTATTTTCAACCCATTGGATGGCGTCACCACATGCTTCAAAATCAGTCACGGGACAATGAACAATTTCAATATCAAAGCCGGCTTCTTTTTGAGCCAACTGCCAAGCCTGTGCTTTTTCCCTGTTATTGTACGCTGCCACCACCTTATAACCATCTTTTACAAACCGTTGACATACTGCTTCACCAATACCTCCTGTACCGCCTGTAACCAATGCAACTCGTTGACTCATTTGATTTCCTCTTTGAGATTGTATGTTGAATTTTAAATAAAATAACGTAACCCTACTCCATGAAGCCCT
Organism: Cycloclasticus zancles 78-ME; assembly: GCF_000442595.1. Lineage (NCBI taxonomy): Bacteria > Pseudomonadati > Pseudomonadota > Gammaproteobacteria > Thiotrichales > Piscirickettsiaceae > Cycloclasticus > Cycloclasticus zancles. The sequence continues at coordinate 2,084,738 of NC_021917.1, forward strand.
TTATTGAGCCTTGATGCCCTAGCCATTTAAATATAGCTTACTTGATACTGCCAAAATAATCGTTTATTTACAAGAGAAATAGCCCCTGAGGAAGCGCTAGTTCCCATGCATTTTCAAAGCCATGTAAAATGAACCTTGTTTTCATCAATTCACTAATAATTCTTTAATTTTTAAGCTAGAATTGATCAAATAGCTTTTGCTCATTCGACAGACATTTTATATATGCCCGAATCAACTGATCATCGAAAATTCAGCCGCTCAACCACCGAGTGCAATATGGTATTTACTCACCCCAGCACCGGAGCTAAGGGCACTGCCATCAGTCTCAACTTAAGTGCTGCCGGCATTCTGTTTAAAACCCATGAAAAGTTAACCCAAGGTTGCTCCCTTGAGATTTCGGTCCAATCTGTTAACCCAAACACCCCCCCATTAAATGCTATCGTTGAAATCAATCGTGTTACGCCGATTGAGGATAACCTCTATGAGATAGCGGCCACCATCGAAGGCATTAAAGGCGTTTAATAGTCAACTCCACAGGATTAAATGTGTACCGTATTACCAAAAATTTAAGTTTCTGTTATGGCCATCGATTGATGAACCACCCAGGCAAGTGTCGCCACTTACATGGTCACTCTGCGCGTGTAGAGATTACACTCGAGTCAGAACAGCTCAATGAGCAAGGCATGGTTTGTGATTTCGCCGACATCAAACAATTCGCCGGCCAATGGATTAATGAAACGCTGGATCACAATATGCTTTTGCATAAAAATGACCCTGTTCTGCCTCTTCTTCAAGAAGCAGGAGAAAGATTAATGGTAGTAGATGAGCACCCTACAGCAGAGTTTCTTGCAAAACTTATCTATAACTACGTTTCTAAAGGCGGATTTCCAGTCACCAAGGTATCTGTTTGGGAAACCGATAGTTCCAGTGCCAGCTACTCACCAGCTTAATGCTAAACCTTGTTCGGCCGATTAATAAGTCTTTTTGTTTACAAGTCCTTTGTGAAGAAAATTACACCCGATTATCACGCTTAATACCCAAAATAACCGAAGGTGATTTCAACAGTATCGCTGTTGATTCACAGGTGATCGCAACCGGCCCCTTTACTTATACTGTGTATTTTCAGCATGCCCACACAAGTAAGGAAGCAACTAAATCGCGGTTTAAATGCCGTGTTTATTTAGACACAAAATCAGTCGAAGTCATTCATATCGATGAACACGTAAGCTCTGGTCAACAACAAAACCTGTCACCAAAAGAGATATTAAATAACAAATGGGCTATAAATTATTTCTTTGAAAAATGGCTAACGTTTTTATTATCCTTTGCTGACGAACACTCCCGCCAACAAACCATTAACGCGTAAACAAACCGCTAGGGTTTCCTGCTAAGCTTAAATACAACCGGGCTCAACAGCAATAAAGCTATTAAGTTTGGAATAGCCATCAAGCCGTTTAACACATCGGCCAGCAACCAAAGAAAATCTAACTCCATTACTGCACCAAGTGGTATCGCCAACACCCATGCAATTCTATACCAAGGAATAACAGCCACACCTAAAATATATTCCGCACATCGTTCACCGTAATAGCTCCACCCTAACAGGGTTGTCAGAGCAAAAACGGCTAAACCAAAACTCACAACATACTCTCCATAGCCGGGAAGCCCCATTTTAAATGCATAGGCAGACAACGATGCGCCGGTTTCACCACTACTCCAACTACCCGTTAAAATAATCACTAGGGCGGTCATTGTGCAAATAATAATGGTATCAATAAAGGTACCCAGCATAGCAATTTTGCCTTGCCGTACCGGGTTATTAGTTTGTGCTGCCGCATGAGCAATAGGTGCTGTTCCAAGGCCAGCTTCATTGGAAAAAACACCCCTTGCAACACCAAACCTAATAGCTGCCATTAGCCCCGCACCTGCAAAGCCACCCACGGCTGCCGTGCCTGTAAAAGCATCATTAACGATCAACTGAAGTGCTTTTGGCACTGCGTCAAGGTGTTGAATAATAATAATACCCGCAGCCGTTAGATAAGCGATGCCCATCATCGGCACCAGTTTAGAGGCCACATGACCAATACGTTTAATGCCGCCAACCAAAACAATATAAACAACAACCCCCATCACCAAACCAGTTTGCCAAGCCGGCACCCCTAATGTACTACTTAATGCATCGGCTACTGAGTTTGCTTGAATAGTATTACCAATGCCAAACGCAGCCACGGCACCCAATAAAGAGAACAGAAAGCCTAACCAGTGCCATTGTTCAGCCAAACCATTCTTGATGTAATACATCGGACCACCAACATAGGCACCGCGCTCATCCACTTCCCGGTATTTAACCGCAAGTACAGCTTCAGCGTATTTAGTCGCCATTCCTACCAAAGCTGTTAACCACATCCAAAAAACTGCGCCTGGACCACCTAAAAAAATCGCTGTTGCCACCCCAGCAATATTTCCAGTTCCAATAGTGGCCGCTAATGAGGTCATCAAGGCATTAAACGGGCTGATCTCTCCTGCTTCAGACTGATTACTAACACGGCCTCGCCACAGTAATGAAAAAGCAGCCGGCAATTGGCGAATCGGCAAAAAGAGCAAGCCCAGCATTAAATAAAGCCCCGTTCCTAGCAATAAAGCTAAAATCACCGGTCCCCAGACAAAACTACTCATTGAGCTCAGTAACTGCGTTAATGTTTCCATACGTTTTATTTTAGAATTAGTTGTGTTATTTGAACTAACAGCCAATTAAGTATAAACACTCGACTAGCTTAAGTTTAACTGCATTTAAAGTAGCCAGTGCGTATTAAAGCTCGGTCAGCCTCATTTATTCAGCTCAACTTATCTTAATGGCCTTGCACCCTTTCAAACGCCCTTCACTTAGTCAACGCTCTACAGAATGAAGATACTCATATCTGCCCATGCGCTAGCACTCAATATGTAGCATAATGTGATCGTTAACACAGAAAACCGCTAGTATACGTCTTAAATTTGCAAAACAGAAAAACTAGCCTCTCGTTATTTGCGGCTGTTGACAGCTCTACGAGATACACCTCTGTGCTGGCACATTATAAAAAAATAGAATTTTCTCAAATTATCATTATTAGTCGCTATGGACCTTTTAAACACATTCTTTAACTCTGAAAAACTGAGTGACGAAGCCATGTACTTCTTTGAAATGCATGGTTTTTTAACCAGCCTAGTTGTACAACCTGGCAGCTTGTCACAGCAACAAATTCTATCCGAAATATTGGCAGATAATGACGCCGACGCCTCTATTGAAAAAGCCATTTTTGATTTACAACAAAATATTGAACAAGCCTTATTAAATGGTGAGTTCCCAACGATGATTGGCGAGTCTGAAGAACCTGATGAAGACTTTCTCACCCTATGGTCGTCTGGTTTTATGCAGGGTGTCTTTATGCATGAAGATCTGTGGTTTAACTCTCAGCCAGAAGACGTTGCCGAACTCACGCTACCGATTCTAGCGTGCTCTGAGTTACTCGATGATGAAATAGATGAGATCACCCAAAATGACGACCTACTCGACGATATGGCTGAAAAAATCCCTGATTGTGTGATTGATTTATACCTTTTATTTAATAGCCCAGAAGGTACATAACGCGACTTTGCACACTGATACTTTTTTACAACATGCACTGGTAAGAGACCTCGCTTGGGTCATCGTCAATCCGCCTATTATTCAAGGACTCAAGCAGCACCAGTATTGGACCGAGTCAAGCGATTGGCAGCAAGCCTATCAGGCCTTTAAAGCCCCGCTTAAACAATTGGATGCAAACCCCGCCGAACTGGTTGAGTTATTAGCCAAGCAAAAGGACTATCGATTAGGCCACCGTTTTGAAACATTGTTGACTTACTGGTTTAATCATAGCCATCGCTACGAAATATTAGCCCAGAACCTTCAAATACAAGATACCAACAAAACCATTGGCGAGTTTGATTTCATAATCAAGGATCATGCAAGAGATAAAGTCCAACACTGGGAAGTCGCGTGTAAATTTTACCTGGGTATAAACGATACCGCTTTTACTCAATCATGGGTGGGGCCTATGTTAAAAGACCGTTTAGACCTCAAGTACGACTCCATGCAATCACGACAAAGCAAATTATCTGAACATCCCGCAGCAAAGCAACAACTTCAGCAACTAGGCCTTACCATAGACGAACATATTGGCCTAATGAAGGGACGCTTGTTTCACCCCATACAATCTACTGAGCCCGCACCCCCTTCACTTGTTGCAAGCGACCATCAACACGCACAATGGGCACGTTTAGAGCACTTTGTAAAGCACTTCCAATCATCTAGATATCAATGGCAAGTCTTAAAGAAAGACCAATGGATGGCCTCTCAATTGTACTGCCCTGATAATAGCTACCTCGACACGGACAGCATCGCTCAGTATTTTTTAGATCGCTCACAAGCATCACCATTATGCTTGGCTGGTTTTTTACCCGAGACATCAAAAGGGCATGAAATTAAACGTATTTTTTTAGTCGCAAAAGACTGGGCGAAAGAATCCAATTTCAACGATAATACAAATTCTTATTAACTTTAAATCAACAGAGACTTTCTTTGAATAACCTCTCAGACCAACCGATAGAAACAATTAATATTAACGGCTGTGAAGTCACGTTGCTCGGCACCGCTCATGTATCTAAAGCCAGTGCTGACGCAGTACACAGCCTACTTTCATCAGACCATTATGAGGCTGTTGCAATAGAGCTTTGCCCTAGTCGCTACAATGCGCTGATTGACCCTGACAACCTGGCTCAGATGGATTTATTTAATGTGATCAAAAGTGGTAAAGCTGCAATGGTCGCTGCCAGCTTGGCATTAGGTGCTTTCCAGCAAAAAATGGCTGATGAGATGGGTATTGAACCTGGTGCTGAAATGAAAATGGCCGCTGAACTGGCACAACAATCACACAAACCTGTTTTACTAATTGATCGTGACGTTGGCATCACCTTAAAACGCGTCTATCGAAATGTCCCTTGGTGGAAACGCATGGAGCTGTTTTCTGGTCTCTTTGCAAGCCTTATGTTTTCAGAAAAAGTCAGCGAGGAAGACATAGAAAAATTGAAAGAAGGGGATGTTTTAGAGGCAACCTTTTCACAATTTGCCGAATCATCAAACGAAATTTATATGCCACTGGTTAATGAACGTGACCAATACATGGCCCATCGTTTATTCAATGATGCCCATTCTGGTCAATATAAAACTATTCTCGCCGTTATTGGTGCTGGGCATTTAAAGGGCATCAAAGGCTACCTTGAGTCTCAACTCCAAAACACCAAAAACATTGAAGAGCTTGAAAGTATTCCTGCTACTAGCCGCTGGCCTAAGTTGATTCCTTGGCTAATTGTTGCTTTAATTTTTATTGGTTTTGGTATCGGCTTTAATCGAGCACCCGAGCTTGGTTGGCAACTAGTTATCGAATGGGTTGTTATTAATGGTGGCTTGTCCGCCCTTGGAGTCATATTAGCGGGTGCACACCCTATCACTATTATCACCGCTTTTTTGGCGGCGCCACTCACATCACTTAATCCGACCGTTGGGGCTGGCATGGTAACGGCTGCCACCGAAGCCTGGCTAAGAAAACCTCGTGTTGGAGATTTCTCTACGCTAAAGTCAGATACAGTGACTATTCGTGGTTGGTGGAAAAACCGTGTTTCTCGTACCCTGCTAGTGTTTTTATTCAGCACCATTGGCTCTGCAGCGGGCACCTATATTGCGGGGTTCAGAATTTTCGAGCAGCTCAGTTAAGTTAAATTATGCTTCGACTAAACCGTGAACATTTTTACGCACTTGCTGACTCATTACCAAACCGGCATCGTCAACAATTGAGTCAAGCACCTCACCGTACATTAACTTTCGGTTATCGTTCAGCCAAATAATACCTTGGTTATAAAGCATTTCAATAAAGCCTTTAAATAACACTTTATCGAAAAACTCTGGGGAATTTAGGCCATTAAGTTCAGAAAGCCTTTGTGCTGTTTCGCCACAGGTTTTTTCAAGCTCAAAACGCGTAAAGTGGCCTACCCCATTCTTCTTCAACAATAACACCGTTAAATAGAAACGCTCCAAACTCAATAGCACCCCACGTGATAAAAAGCCGATTGTTTGGTGATGACTTTTATTCACCGAAAATGTGTCCGCCGATTGGTTGATTAAGCCTTGGTCAACCAAACAAGCAATCACCTTATTTGCTGTGTACGTAATTTGTCTATTAGTCCAATGCATAGAAAGCTCATCTTTCAAGAAGGGATACACCAACCTAAACCAATGAACAACTTGTTTCTTTTTTAACGACTGATGGCTTAAGAAGCAACAAGCAACAAAGGAAGGTAGAACAAATAAGTGCACGATATTGTTTCTAAAATATGTCATCAAAACAGCATCGCTACCTTCTACATACAAGCGTTCACCTGACTCGCCAACACCTCTTTTAACAATGCCAAACTCTTCACCATAGGCAATAATTTCTTTGGCGTTTAATTCAATACGTGTGACGTCTTTTGAATAGGGCGCTGCGTCAAGTAAAGCCAAGTATAAATCCAATTGTGTCATTAAGTCCGCTTCACTCATCGACTGCTCTGGCGTGTTTAACAAGGCCATCGCCAATAAGCCTACGCAATTAACATGCGTTGCTTCATTAATACCAGACATAATCTGTGTACCTAATTTACTGACAACTGCATTAACCAGTTCTTTATTATCAGCACAATCCTCTCGACGCCACTGCGGCCGTTCCGCTTCAATTAATTTATCTAAATAAATAGGCGAACCAAAATTTACATGTACTTGGCCAAAGTGATCTTTTAAGGCTTTAAATGAACGTAATACCCCCATAACTGATTCAGACTTTTTCGGCTTGCCGCTTAATTCATTAACATATGTTTCACCTTCAACCAGTTTTTCATACGCAAAATTAACCGGAATAAAGACAACCGACCGTTTATGATCTCTAAGGTAACTTCGAACACTCATCGCTAACAAGCCTGGTTTTGCTTTGAGTTTACGCCCCGTTCGGCTGCGTCCCCCTTCGACAAAATACTCAACCGCCGTACCACGGTTAGCTAAATACCCCATATACGCCTCAAATACCGAGCCATATAAAACATTTCCTTTGAACGTTCTACGCAAGAAAAAAGCACCACAACGCCTAATCCATGGCCCAGCAATTGGTATATTCAAGTTAATACCTGCCGCGACATGTGGTACGGCCAAACCACGGGTATACAAGGTATAAGATAAGACCAAATAATCCATATGACTTTGATGGCTTGGTACGTAAATGATCTGATGTTTACGTGACAATCGCTCAACACGGGCAAAATGGTGCAAAACAATACCATCGTACAGTTTATTCCACAGCCAACCTAGTACCTTTTCAAGCACCATAGCCGCCCGAATATTAATCACCGCAGCAATTTCAATGGCATACGCTTTCGCTTGTTTTTCTGCCTCATTTTTCGATAACTTCTTGCGCTTTATTTCCCGCTGTATAGCTTGCTGAACAATTTGGGTTTTCAGTAAATCTTCCGCTATTTTCTTGGGTGATAGTTGGTCAGGGCCAATCGTGATTAGACGCGTTCTAGCAAAGTGCACCCGCAACACACGTGTTAGTTTTCTAGTGGTATAGGGTACACTTGGTTTCCCCGCATTAAGCTGCTTTAACGAAACCGGGTCGCCAAACCGTAATAGCGTAGTACGCCCATTGAATAATATTGAAAGCGCTCGTGAAAGAAGATTAGATTTAACCCCCTCATCGGTAAATAAACTGCTCCAAAAACCATCTGATTTTCGAGGACCACGGCCCCAAAAAATGGAAACCGGAACGATTAAAATATCGTCATTGGAGGATTGTGCTACATCGATTAATCTAGCCAAGCGTGCTGGTGCAGGATCTGCTTTACGTTCTTTTAGGCTTTCTAATGAAAATAGCGCCTCAGACTCGACCGCTGACTCTACTTCTATGCCATTGGAAGGCAGCGGCAGGCCCAGATTCTTACAAGTTTGTTCCAGCACAATTTGTTTTGAACAAGCATCACTGAAGGTGACATAACAAACCTTTTGATTTTTAAGTGATGCCAGCCATTTTTCACCTTTCGGCAATACTGTTGCTTTAACCCAAAAAGATAACAACCAACGCAGCAAAAAAGGACCCATCACGATTGTTTACTTGCTGACATGGCTGGGAAAATAACCGGTTGAAACTCATTTGTTACTTTAGCTTCTGTGGTTTGCGACAAGGTTTCAAAGTCAAACAACTGCCTATCCAGCAGTTGTGAAGGCTTTATATTTTTCATACTATTGAAAATAGTTTCCACTCTACCAGGAAAATCTTTATCCCATTGAGTCAACATATTCTTCATTTGTACGCGCTGTAAATTTTCTTGTGAACCACATAAGTTACACGGAATAATCGGGTAGCCCTTAAGCCCGGCAAACTCAGCGATATCCTTCTCTCTTGAGTAAGCTAAGGGGCGAATAACAATATGCTTAGCATTATCACTTTTAAGTTTTGCGGGCATTGCCTTTAATTGACCACCATAAAACATATTCAGAAAAAACGTTTCAATAATGTCATCACGGTGATGTCCCAAGGCAATTTTATTAAAACCATTATCTTCCGCGTACGCATACAAGGCCCCTCTACGCATTCTTGAACATAAGCCACAAGTCGTTTTACCTTCGGGAATAACACGGGTTACAACGCTATACGTATCTTGTTCAATCACATGGTATGGCACGCCTATCGATTGTAAATACTCAGGCAAAACATGCTCGGGGAAACCGGGTTGTTTTTGATCTAGATTAACCGCCAAAATTTCAAAATTAATGGGTGCACTATTACGCAAATTAAGCAGAATATCCAGCATCGTATAAGAGTCTTTACCGCCGGACAAACAGACCATAATCCGGTCACCGTCTTCCACCATATTATAATCGGCAATCGCTTGCCCCATTTCGCGTCTCAAACGTTTTTGAAGTTTGTTATAGCGTGTTTTAGTTTTATCTAGTGTGCTCATTTGCGCATTTTAACAGAGAATATCCACACGCTTTAAGTAGATGCATGTCTGCTTGCAAAGTGCTATAACAATAAAAAACAACAACAGGTCTTATATATGTCTACTATTAATCTTCAAGATCGTGCGATGGGCGCCATTATGGGCGCATATATCGGCGATGCCTTAGGTCTAGGTCCGCATTGGTTTTATGATCTTAATGAGCAATATCGACTCTATGGCGACTGGATCAACGACTACACAGATCCTCAACCAGACCGTTATCACGCCGGCATGAAAGCTGGCCAGCAATCACAGTCGGGGCTGATCTTGAATATGCAGATTGACTCTATACTCACTAATGGAGGGTACAACGAAGAAGATTTTTGTCGACGCCTAGATACTGAATTGTTTCCGCAACTTGATGGAACCGCCAATGTCGGCCCCGGTGGTTTTACTAGCCAATCCATCCGTGAAGCTTGGGTATTGCGCACGCAACATAATAAGCCTTGGGGTGAAGTAGCTGGCTTCACCGATAACACTGAAGCCGCTGAAAGGGTCTTGGCCTTAGCGGTACGTTATGCAACAAAACCACAAGAATTAGCTCGTAACGTATCAAGCAATACACTGCTCACCCAGTGTGACGAAACCATTAATGCCATGACCGTTGCTTATTCTGCTGTCCTTGGTATGTTAGTCCAAGGGCACCCACTAGATGAAAATTTATCTAGTAAATTAATGCAATTAGTTGCCGATCACCAGCTTCCCTTTCACGCGATGAGCATACCGGGGAGCAAACCGTCGGGGGCTGGCACGTTTGCATCGCCAGATGCTTTACTAACCCCATCGAGTATTGCTCGCGCTGCGCACGAAAACCTAATTCAACCTGCATGGAAAGTCTCTATTGTCTATGGTATGCCATGTGCTGTTTACCATCAATTCCCAGCCTGTTATTACTTAGCTGCGCGTTATTCAGATGATTTTGAAAATGCCGTCTTACACGCCATAAACGGTGGTGGGCAAAATATGGCGCGAGCCATGTTAACCGGTGCCCTTGTTGGGGCACAGGTAGGCATTCAAAACATTCCAAAACGCTTTATTGATGGGCTGGAAGACTCAAACAAATTGCTTAATAGAGCAGAAAAATTAGCGGCCCTAATACACTAAACCGATGGCACTTACTAATGCACCCAGCTGGAAACCTTTTTTAGATGACGAGCTAAACCAACCGTATATGCTAGTCCTTAAGGAGTTTCTGCGCATAGAAAAAAACGATGGCAAAACTATCTACCCTCATTCTGCCAACTGGTTTCACGCATTGGAGGCCTGCCCTTTAAACGACGTAAAAGTTGTTATCTTGGGCCAAGACCCCTATCATCAGCCGCACCAAGCGCACGGTCTGTGCTTTTCGGTTCAGCCAGACGTCAAAATACCACCGTCACTGTTAAATATTTATAAGGAATTACACGCCGACTTAGGTATTCCTTATGCCTTACATGGCTGTTTAGAGAGCTGGGCAAAACAAGGTGTTTTATTACTAAATAGTGTCCTCACCGTTGAGTACGACAAGCCTAACGCTCACCAAGGAAAAGGCTGGGAAACATTTACAGACAAAATCATTCATACGGTTGCTGAACAAAACGAACACGTTGTGTTTCTACTTTGGGGCAATTACGCACAAAAAAAAGGGGCTTTCATCGATGAGCAGCAGCACCTTGTTTTAAAAGCCCCACACCCGTCACCATTATCAGCCCACCGTGGTTTTTTAGGTTGTCGGCACTTTAGTCAAACCAACCATTACCTCCAACAACATAATATCCCCCCTATTCATTGGGAATTGCCAAAACTAGCGGCACCTGTTAGTTAATACCAATCCACAAACCATCAACAAAAAAACATTATCTGCTAGCATTTATAAAAGCGTATTTATTTTTTAAAATGCTAATGCTTCTCTAACTTTCAAGAAAAACAATAAGGCATTAAAAATGTTAAACAAAGATCAGCTACTTGAACCACTGATGAGTCAATTGGTAACCCCCGCGTTTGTACTCGACGCTAATGGCAAAGTGCTGATATGGAATAAAGCCTGTGAACGTTTAACCAATGTTAAAGCCGACCAAGTGCTCGGCACTAACCGCCATTGGCAAGCTTTTTATGATCATAAAAGAGACTGTTTAGCTGACTTGCTGGTCAACGGTAACGTCGATAAACTCAAAGCCCTATACTCTTATCACTCAGACAACAACCACTTCGGCGTCCATGCTCAGAATTGGTGTCAAATACCTAATGTTCCTGGCCACTTCTATTTAGCCGTTGATGCTGGCGCTATCTATAATGAAAAAGGCAAACTGATTGCTGTTGTTGAGACCATCAGAGACATCACCGAACAAAAGCTTGCGCAAGAAAACCTTAATCGACTCATGCAAGATCATGTCACCCCTACTTTTGCCTTAGATGCAGATGGAGAGGTTTTAATTTGGAATAGAGCCTGCGAACAACTCACTAATTGTAAGGCTGAAAACATGATCGGCACAAAGAATCATTGGCAGGCTTTTTATGATGAAAAACGAGATTGCTTAGCCGACTTATTATTAAAGAATGATACAGATAAAATCGCGGAGCTTTATTCTCTACAAATCGACGATGCGGTTAACGAACACCGGCTTAGAGTTGAAAATTGGTGTCAGATACCCAAAGTCCCTGGGCATTTTTATCTAGCAATTGATGCAGCGCCAATATACAACGAGGCTGGCGATTTAGTCGCTGTCGTTGAATCACTTCGAAATATGACAGAAGCAAAATTAGCACAAGAAAAGCTCGAACGCCTTGCTCAATATGATGGACTAACAGGGCTCGCCAATAGACGATCATTTGATCAAAGGCTTCAAGGCGATTGGAATTTAGCAGAACGAAATCAAACACCTATATCACTATTGTTTATAGACATTGACTGCTTCAAGCAATTTAATGATATCTATGGTCACCAAACAGGAGACAATTGTTTAAAAGCCGTCGCTTCGGTTATTTCTGGCCAATGTTTTCGCCCTTCTGACCTATCTGCTCGTTATGGCGGTGAAGAATTCACCATCATTTTGCCCAACACTGACAAAAATGGTGCTCAAGTCATAGCCGAACGTGTTCGCAAAGCCGTTTTTGATTTACATTGGGAGCATTCTGGTAACACTGCCGCTGATTATGTCACCATTAGCATCGGCATAGGTACTTGCATTCCCAGCACAGGGCAAACAGTCGACACCCTCATTAAAATGGCGGACGAATCTGTATACAAAGCAAAGGAACAAGGCAGAAATCGAATTTATTAAGGCATGTATTTTAAAATGTAACGCCTGTTCCACCTAAGCCACAGTAACCGCCCGGGTTCTTCGCTAAATATTGTTGATGATAATGCTCAGCATAATAAAAGCTAGGCTCTGGCAAAATTTCCGTTGTAATATCACCTAACCCAGCAGCTTTAAGTTTCTGCTCAAATAACTCTTTAGATTGCTTGGCCAATGTCGCTTCTGCGTTTGTCGCATAATAAATACCTGAGCGGTATTGCGTACCTCTATCGTTTCCTTGACGCATCCCCTGCGTCGGATCATGCGACTGCCAAAATACTTTTAGCAAACTGTCATAGGAAATAACTGTTGGGTCATACACAACTAACACAACTTCATTATGGCCGGTTTGCCCAGAACATACTTCTTCATATGTTGGGTTAGCGGTGTAGCCCCCTGCATAACCGACTGCTGTTGAATATACCCCCTCCAATTGCCAGAATTTACGTTCTGCGCCCCAAAAGCAGCCTAAACCAAACAAGGCTGTTTTATGGCCATCAGGGAAAGGCGGGACCAAAACATGACCAGAATAAACAAAATGCTCCCTTGGCACAGGCATCGATTCGGTACGACCCGGCAAGGCTTGATCTTTTGTAGGCAATATAAGTTTTTTATCAAACATGTTTTATATCTTACCTCATACAATAAAGAAAATAACGCCTTGGCCGCTGTTATTGGGCATTCCGTCATATAATGTTGGCTCTATTTTTAGATAAAACAGCACAGGCGAGCAGCTCTACTATGTCAAACGAAAATAAAGACCAACTCTTTCGATTTCTTTTTAAAGAACTAGGCGTACGGGGTGAAATTGTCTCGTTAGATACCAGTTTCCAAGCTGCATTAGCCTTACACAACTACCCTACCAGTGTTGCTGAACAATTAGGGCAAGCGCTTGCCGCCTCGCTGCTCTTATCTGCTACATTGAAATTTGATGGTTCATTAATTCTGCAGATTCAAGGGAACGGACCGATTAGCATGCTGGTGGCTCAAGCAAGTGACCGTCAAAACGTGCGCGGCTTAGCCCATTGGGATGGCGATGTGAAGCCCGGAAACCTGGCAGACTTATTTGCTGATGCTCGACTAGTTCTTACGCTTAAACCAACTATGGGCAAACCTTATCAGGGAATTGTTAATTTGGAAGGCAACGCCCTATCCGATGCACTAGAGTCTTACTTTAAGCAATCTGAGCAGCTTAAAACACGCCTATGGTTTGCCGTAAATGGCGACAAAGCCGTTGGCTTTTTGCTACAAGAGTTGCCCGCACATAACGGCGAACAAGTTGATTGGGAGCGCGTAGAAATGTTAGCAGACACCATCACAAGCAATGAGTTGCTTGAGTTAACAGCTGAGGACATTATTCACCGCCTTTTCCACGAAGAAAGCGTCACACTTTACGAGCCACAAGCGATACAGTTTAAATGCAGTTGCTCTAGAGAAAAGATTGAAGCGGGCTTATTAACTGTCGGGCATGCAGAGTTAGTCTCATTACTTGAAGAAAAAGGTGCTGTCGACACACACTGTGATTTTTGCAATCAGCATTATCATTTTGACGCCATTGATATCGAACAGCTATTTTCCACCGGCAAAACCAGTGGGCCAACGGTGCTCCATTAACATTGGCACTCAGCTGAGCTAAACTAATACAGCAAACAAAGCCCCCCCCCTAAAAGAGCTCAATCGCCCTATAAATTACCAGTCTCGCGCTAAGAAATATAAGGTTTCAGCCACTGCTCAAATTGTGATAAATTCATGACGCCTGCTTGCCTAGCAAGCTCTTTTCCATTTTTCATCACTAATAAGGTCGGAATACTTCGAATATTAAAACGAGCGGCTAACCGTTGCTCATGCTCTGTATCCAACTTAGCAAATCTCGCTTTGGGTTCTAGCTTTTTTATTGCCTGATCAAATGTCGGCGCAAAAGACCGACATGGGCCACACCACCCTGCCCAGCAATCTACTACAACTGGAAGATCATTTTGTTCAAAATGGCGTTGCGCATTGGAAGCTTTTAGGGTGACATATTTGCCAGCAAATAACTTTTTCTTACACTGACCACAACGCCCACCAGCAGTTAATTTATCACTCGGCAGCTTATTAACCACATCACAGGATGTGCAAACTACTTTTATTGAATCAGTCATAGGCTAAGCGTTAATAAAGTTTTTAATAGAATAAAATATGGGGCCAAACTCAGCATCATTCAAGGCCTGATTAATTGCAGTTTTTGCAGCCTCGTTAATTTTTTAATGCTTGCCTCTCGAATACTAGCCCTGCTTCTATTATCCACCTTCTCGCTATAGACAAATTTAACAGGTCGGCGACCTTTAAAATATTTCGCACCTTGCCCCTTCGCATGCTGCTGAAAACGACGGTCTAAATCCGTTGTTATTCCTGTATACAAGCTACTATCACTGGCTTCAATAATGTAGACAAACCAGCTCATACAGCCTTAAGAAGCTCGCCACACTGACGACAAAAATAGTTGGTTTTGCGCTGAACAACTTTATTATGCCGACGAACACCTAATTGATGCGTTTGGCAATCGCAGCGATAAGGGACTGTTGAATATCGTCGCTTAGGGATATCACTCAAATCATATTGCGCTGTTCGGCTCGCTTTAGCGCCAAACTGTTGCATCATAGCTCGCCACTCTGGCCCATGTGGTAACACTTTTTTCTTACTAAACTGTTTATCAATAATATAGTGCGCAACCTCATGTGGCACAGTTTGCTGAAGATTTTGTTTGAAATATTTTGAAAATATAAGCGCGTTATAACGGATTAATATTTGCTCACGAGATCTTTTATACATGCCAATCGTGTGACCAGTCAGATCAAATTTAACTGGAATAACTTGATAATCCGTACTCAATAAGCTGTTCGCCAATTGTATATATCGAGCGGTTTCATCAATAACCAGCTGCTCCTGTTCTGCAGTCAGCTGAGCGATCATTCCACCACGTTAAGACTATCAACTAACGAACGAACTTCTTGCCTTGCCGCGACATGAGATAAACTATTAACCTTTTCGAGATCCAATACCGTCAGACCACTTGGAAACAGTTCCTTATAAATAACGCGTTCATATAAACCGGGCACATAACGAAACATAATTCGCTTTTGTAATGATTCCAAGGCACTGTGTACACGTTTGTTATTTCTTGAATCTAGCGATGCCAGTCTCGTTCGAACCACCACCCAATCCATCGGCGGTTTACCACTCGCTGAGCGAAACTTTCGGCTATCCCAAACCATTTCCGTATAAAAACTAAGTTTTTTAACTTGAAAGGAATCCGCCGATACCTCACCCAATAAATCCAAGTCTATAAAGCTATCATTCAAAGGCGTAACTAAGGTGTCTGCCAAGGCATGCGCCAAACGTGACAAGTAGGTGTCATTTCCTGGGCAATCAATAACAATAAAATCGACATCACGTTTGAATTCATCAAGCCCCTCTTGCAAACTCTGTTGATCTTCGACTTCCCTGTCTTTAACTAAACTAGCCGTCGATTGACCAACTACTTTAAACGCTGGCATAGCAACTTTGGTTCCACCATTTGCCATAAACGTTTGCCTGTTTTGCAAATATCTCGCTACACTTTTTTGCCGTGCATCTAAATCGATAACCGCTACTTTTTTAGCCTTATCGAGTAAACCAACAATGATGTGCATGGCAAGGGTGGACTTACCTGTCCCCCCTTTTTCATTACCGACTACAATGATGTGCGCGTCTTTTTTATCCATAAAATTTTTGCCTAATCAAAGCATCCTGTAAGACAACAACTAGAGTGTTTCTAATTCAAACTCTACTAGCGGATTGACATCTTCATCGTAATTAACTGCTGCTAATTCAAAACCAAATAGATTAAGAAATTCTTTTTTGTAACTCGCATAATCTGTTAATTCAAATAAATTTTCTGTTGTTACCGTTGGCCAAATATCAACACATTGTTGTTGAATGTCGTCACGTAGCTCCCAATCATCTAAACGTAAGCGATTAGCATCATCTAAATTCTTTTCTGCTCCGGAATTAAACAGTTGCGTTCTAAAAAGGCGGTTTATTTGTTCGATACAACCTTCATGAATACCTGCTTCCTTCATCACCTTAAACACCATTGAAATATACAACGGCATCACTGGAATAGCAGAACTGGCTTGCGTTACCACCGATTTCAATACGGCGACATGCGCACTACCATTAAGCTGTTTAAGTTTCTCATCAATTGCTTTTGCTGCACGGTCCAAATCCATTTTAGCTTTACCTAATGCTCCGTCCCAATAAATGGGCCACGTAATGGCAGTCCCAATATAGCTATAAGCAACCGACTGACAGCCTTTTGCTAGCACGCCAGCTTGACTCAGCGCATCCATCCACAGCTCCCAGTCTTCCCCACCCATGACAGTCACAGTGTCTTTGATTTCTTGCTCAGTTGCAGGCTCAACTTCTGCCTCAATGATAGTATCTTTATTTGTATCAATCGCGGTTGACCGATATGTTTCACCAATGGGTTTTAAGCATGACCGCGTCAGCTGGTCGGCACCCGGAACTTTACGGACAGGAGAAGCCAGTGAATAAACAACTAAGTCTATCTCACCTAAATCTTCTTTAATCAGCTCAATGGTTTTTTGCTTCGCTTCATTTGAAAAAGCATCGCCATTAATATGCTTCGCATACAAACCTGCTTTTTTTGCTTCAACATCAAATGCAGCCGTGTTATACCAGCCTGCAGAGCCGGGCTTTTTCTCACTACCGGGTTTTTCAAAAAAAACACCGATAGTTGCAGCACCCGAGCCAAAAGCTGCCGTAATTCTAGAGGCCAGACCATAACCACTTGAAGACCCGATAACCAGCACTTTTTTAGGCCCATCTTTGACCGGACCTTGTTGTTGTGTCAGCTTAATTTGCGCGTTGACATTCTCAGCGCAACCAACAGGGTGTGCTGTTGTACAGATAAAGCCACGAGTTTTTGGTTTAATGATCATACCCTTGTCCATTTAATTAAAATAAAGCCGCTATTTTAAAGGGATAACGTAATATTTTATAGCTCTCAATGAATCATCTTCATATTGCTATCAGCTACTTTATATTCCTTCTACGACTAAAGAACGGCTTAGCAGAAACAGAACCTAGCTTATTCACGCTGACGCACGTTTCAACAATCTCTGTATCAATGTCCAACGAATAATAATGATGGAGATAAAAACTAATACACAACCGATCAACTCTTTTTCTGACAGGCTTTCTCCAAACCAAGCGGCTGCCATAAGCGCTGTCCAAATTGGTTCCACAATCATGATAACCACGCCATGACTGTTGCTTGACAGGCTTTGCGCATGGGTCTGCATAAAAAAACGTAGCGCCGTGCCAATAAATGCGCTTGCCAATACCCAAGCCAGCAATGTGCTTGAAAACCCTTCTGCCGCCTCTAGCCAACCCTCCGTGATAAAGGACAGCATACCCACTAACACACCAACAGTTACCAAGGCTATCGCCGTTAATGGCAATGCTGGGACTCTTTTACTAACCCGGGTGACCTCACCTAATACAACTATTTCACGATGATTAGCTGCTCGAGAATTCAATACAAAAAACAGGGCCACAAAAAGCGCCGATACAATAAAGAGTAATTGCCCTTTTTGTATCTCAAATTCTCCAGATAGGGACAAGAAAGCTAGGCCCACTAAGGCAAAGGGGATTGCATACCATGTAGTAGAAGGCACTTTCTCAGCAAAAAATATTTTTGAAATAATAGGTGAAAAAATAACCGCCGAACTTGTGATAAAGCTCGCTACGCTCAAACTAACACCTGAATGAAGCCCCAATACCCAAAAACACATTCCTAAAGCAAAGATAAACCCGACGATAATAGCTTGTCGGTACTGATTCCAACTTAAGACACTCAATTGCTTAAAACCCACTATCAGCAATAACAAACCAGCTAATAAAAAGCGCGAACATATAAATAAAAGAGGAGGCATTAACAAAACGGCCTCTTTTGAAAAAATCCAACTGATAGCCGCTAATATTGTTACCAGCACCAACAAAATGTCGGCTTTTATAGCATTGGACAAAGCAAATAACCTTTTTCTTTCACCCTTAACAACCGATTAACATCTAGGTGAGCTACAGCACCAACAAGACAGGCATCATTAGCTTTTTTTATTGGCCTGATTTTTAATTTCTTCAACAATGTCAGCAGACATTTCCACCTCGCTAGCCAGCGGAATATCATCCTCATCTGTTGGGTTACTTTCAGGTGCATCCATCTCAGTTACTTTCTCACTGTCTTCTTCAAGAGGCTCTTCTTTTCTCGTCGTTGTTTTTGATATAACCGGCCCTTCTTTCTGTGCTACTTCAAGCTCTTCATTTGGGATAGCAAGCAAAGCTGTTTCTTCTAGATCGACCTGAAGTGCTTTTGCTTCATCAGAACATAACTCACCTGCTCCGTTCGCTATATGTCGATAAACATCTCGATATTGGTCTGTTAAGCCTTTAAACAAGACAGCTGTATTAACAAAATGATTATCGACTTGTTTACGATATGCTTCGTGTTCAGCTTCTAGCGCTTTAATTTTTGAACTGCCATCTTTTCCTTTTTTAAATAGCAAGGATAAGAAAAAACCAAAAACTGTACCTATTACAACGCCCAACAATAACTCAATACTCATTTAACTTAACTCCTGGCAAATATTCCACTTCACTTAAAAGACCTTCATTACAATTTTTATTCTATCTCACAACGCCTATAGGTGGGCTAATAACTTAAGCGCTTATTTAACGACTAAGCAATTGGCTCAACATCAATTGGCCTATCCATTAGAATATTCATTTAACCGTTAAATACTTTGATATAAGGCTCACTTTGACTAACCTAAACGAAGATTTTCATTTCCATAATACTTACCGATGGCAAACTTTGCTGAGCATGGCAAAAAAGCATCGAGCCTCTTTAATAAAAGCAAATATTATGGCCATGATCGCTGTTTTAGCGAGTGTTCCTGTGCCCCTTCTAATGCCATTATTAGTCGATGAGGTTTTACTTAAACAGCCCGGTGTTGCCGTACAAACAATCCAACAAATAACACCTACTGTTTGGCACGGGCCTGTCTTATATATTCTCGCCTTATTACTATTAACACTTTTATTAAGGGCTATCTCACTTTTTTTTAACGTTTTACAAAGCCGTCTATTTACTCTGACCGCTAAAGAAATCACTTTTCAAATTCGTCGGCATTTATTACAACGTTTACCTTTTATCTCAATGACCGAGTTTGAAACCGTTGGAAGTGGAACCATTAGCAGTCATTTTATTACTGACATTGAAACCGTTGACCAGTTTATTGGCAGTACAACAAGTAAGCTGTTAGTGGCCATTCTTACTGTTCTTGGAACCTCGATTGTTCTGCTTTGGATGCACTGGCAGCTTGCCCTCTTTATTCTTTTTCTCAACCCTGCAGTCATCTATTTCACCACCATTTTTGCCAAACGGGTTAAACATTTAAAAGCTAACGAAAACTTGGCTTTTGAAGACTTCCAACAATCCCTTATTGAAACCTTAAATGCGATAAGAGAAATTCGCGCTCATAACCGAAGCAAACATTACACAACCCTATTGATTGGTAAAGCTAACACTATTAGAACTCGCGCCAGTAGTTATTCTTGGAAGAGTGACACTGCAAACCGACTAGGTTTTATGGTGTTTTTATTCGGTTTTGATATCTTTCGAGCTCTTGCAATGTTCATGGTCGTCTACGCCGACCTAAGTATTGGCCAGATGCTCGCCGTTTTTGGCTACCTGTGGTTTATGATGGGTCCAGTCCAAGAAATACTGCACGTTCAATTAAGTTTCTTCTCCGCAAACGCCGCCCTCGAGCGGATAAACTCCCTCATTACTTTAAAAGATGAGCCTCGTTATCCACATAAAGTTAACCCCTTTAAAAATAAACACTCTGTGTCTATTCAAATGAAAAACATTCATTTTTCGTATGGTCGTCACAAAAACATTCTCAATGGCATCACACTGGATATTAAGTCAGGCGATCAAATTGCTTTGGTTGGCGCTAGCGGTGGCGGCAAATCTACATTAGTGCAGGCTCTACTTGGTTTATACCCTATCAGTGACGGGATGATTTATTTTGATAATATTCCGGTCACTCAGATAGGTTTTGATACCATTCGTGACAATGTATCAACCGTACTTCAGCACCCCGTATTATTTAATGCTTCTATACGTGACAACTTAACAATGGGGCGTTCTTTAAATGATAATGAGCTGTGGCACGCACTGTCTATTGCACAACTCCAACAAACCATACAACAATTACCTCAGCAACTGGACACATTGATCGGTCAACAAGGCGTACGTTTATCCGGTGGACAGCGTCAGCGGCTAGCCATTGCTCGAATGATCCTTAGCCAACCTAAGGTCGTTATTCTGGATGAAGCAACCTCAGCGCTGGATAGCGAAACTGAGTTTCAATTACATAAATCAATGCGGTCTTTCTTAAAGGACCGCACCACAATCATTATTGCCCATCGCTTAAGTGCCATAAAACAGGCCCAACATGTGTATGTTTTTGAAGACGGCATTATTAGCGAACAAGGCCATCACAACAAACTTATTGAACAACAGGGCTTATACGCTAAGCTTTACGGTGAAAAGCAGCATTAAACTAACTCTCACTAAGTATTTGCTCGTCCTATTTTTCTTTAAACATGAAAAACAATACAGTGTGATATAACAAAAAAGCCAGATAAGCACTCAATGGTATTTATCTGGCTTTGATTATTAACAAGCTTTCAAATCCCCTTGCTACTAACAGGACTTGCTTATTCTTTTATCCAACCTTGTAATGCCGCAATAATACCTTCCGCTTGGGCAGCACTCGATATATTGAACTTTGATTTCTGCTGGTACTCACCATTACGCTTTTGATAACGACGAATGGTATATTTATCAGGGCCATACTCTTCTTTTGTACGATTCCAATCTTGATGCTTGTATATAACGGTCGCCCATGCACCCTTTGAAAGAACGACTTTATCAAGTTCTTTTACTGTTTCAATACCGCCATCTGTATAACTAACGGTTAGCTCTTCTACTGTTTCTGCCATGCTATTTCCTGCGCTTTGTTAATCGTTAACGCTAAACCAATTATGATTTAACGCTTGGGATAAGGTTTATCGGAGACATTCTACCAACACCTTTAATCTTTTTTCATGATACCTTCAAGTTGTTTGCAGTCCGGCCAGGTTTGTTAGCGATTAAAGCCAATGAATAAAAATTTAGTCTGATACCAAACTGTCGGCAACTGCTTCACCGTAATCAATTAATTCTTCTAGTAGCACTTGCTGTTCCTCACTCCAATCACCCTCAACCACTAACTCATCAAGCCTTTCAAAATATGCTTTTAAGGTTAAACGTCCATCATTATGTTCTTTAATAAAACAGTCGTGGCGATATGCTTGCCATTGCGTTTTTTCCACCTCGTTAAGAGTTTCCGGGTAATTTCTTGCTCTATAACGAAACAACATTTCTTCTAAACGCTCATCCTCAAATGGCAACGATAACTCTGCCAATTTATCTATTGGACAAGCACGTATTTGCGTCATATTTTGCACATCTATAGGGCTAAAAAAACCGCCACTATATAGCATTAAATCAGGGTCTGTAGCACTTTCGAATGTATTAATAGAGAAAACTTCTGCTAGTTTTTTTTCAATACCCGCACCGAGTATTTTTTGCCTATTTTCTTCGCACCGCAGTAAATCAATATTTAATTTATTTTTGACCTCTGTAGTCAGGGTACTTAAGGGTGCCAACATTGGTGATTTATTAATATGAACGGTCTTAAGAGGCAGGCGCTTCTGTCCTTCATTTAATTCAGCCGTAGGTGTGTATAATCGCTGGTGGATTTCTTCAGCTGTTAAGTCAATAAGCTCTGTTGGGTCAGCAGATAGATCAAAAACCAGCACTCCATTTTTATTCACTGGGTGAGCAGCAATGGGGACAACGACTGCTAAACAATCTTGTGCGGCAGGGTATTTACTCGACACATGTATAACAGCGGTATTGTGTATCAGGTCAAGGTTTTCCGCGGCTTTTTTCTTATTTCGCAGTGATAAGCCCCAACTATAAATTCTAGGTTGTTGTTGCTTAATAAGCTTTGCTAATTCAATAGTGGCATATACATCTGATAAGGCATCATGTGCAGCCTCATGCAAGATACCATTCGCTTTAGTCAGCTCTTCTAATTTAAAACTAGCCGCGCCATCTTCACGTTGTGGCCAATTAATTCCATCTGGTCTAAGAGCATGTGTCAATCGAACTAGGTCTATTAAATCCCAACGTGAGTTGCCAGACTTCCATTCACGGGCATAAGGGTCGAAAAAATTTCTATATAAAAGGTGCCTTGTAAATTCATCATCAAATCGAATACTGTTGTATCCAACGACACATGTTTGAGGCGTACTAAACTCACAGTGCACTCGCTTAATAAATTCGCTTTCTAATAAACCTTCGCTGATTGCATGTTGTGGTGTAATTCCAGTAATTAGGCACGCTTCTGGGTGAGGCAAGATATCATCATGCAATTTGCAATAAAAAACATCGGGGTTTGCAACTGGATTAAAGTTTAAATCCGTACGTATACCCGCAAACTGGACCACACGATCTCTAGCAGGATCAATGCCCGTTGTTTCGTAATCGTACCAGTAGTATGTTTCAGACAAAGCTTACCAAAGTTCATCCAGTGCTCTAAGTACATCACTCCGGCTAATTTGACCAACCAATTCGCCGTCTTCATCGAGTACTGGGTAACGTTTAAATGATGATTTTAAAAATTTCTCAGCAACGTCTACAATACTGGCCGTATCTGGCACTGTCTCTAATTCTTCAGTCATATATTCTGACACGACACCACCCACCCAGTCTTCATAGTAGGTTGACTGTAATGCCACTTGAAGACAGTCCTTTTCGGACAACATTCCTACTAGTGTGCCACGCTCATCCACCACCGGTGCGCCAGATATTTTATGCGTATTTAAATACTTAATCGCCTGGGAAATTTCCAGTCCTGGCGTGAAGGTCGTTAAATTAGTGGCCATGTAGTCTTTTATTAATACTGACTTAAACATCTACTCCCCTTATATCCTATAAACTTATTGTAAGAATGACTAAGCGTTTAACTTTTCCATCTTTTTCTTTTTATCACAGGTTTTTTTACTACAAAGAGCGCAATCACCTTCTAGCCCATCAATGTTATTAAGACCACCACAACTGCCTTTGATTTTGCGATTGCTAAAGATCACACCAACAGACATGAATATCACTACTAGCATGAAAACTAAAAACGTTACTAAAAATATATTCATGATGATAACCCCTGGGTCATTAAGGTAAATTCTGGTGTTGCTATTTCTCTAATGCTATCACCATCCTTCACCAGAAATAATACAGCTAATCTATTGTACACAGCCAAATCGTACCCCTTTTTATGACCCAATACCATAAAAGCTGTTGCCCAAGCATCTGCTTTCATACTATTTTCTGCCAGCACAGTAACTGAGGCCAATTTATGCTGAACGGGTTGGCCATTTGTGGGATTAATAGTGTGAGAAAAACGAACACCATCTTTCTCGAAAAAATTCCTATAATCACCTGAGGTAGCAATAGCCGTATCGCTTACCTTAAGTACGCGATGGATTGAACGATTTTTTGAGTCTGGCTTTTCAATTGCTATACGCCATAAGGTATTTTGTGCGTTTTTACCGCGTAATCGCATTTCTCCGCCAATCTCGACCATATAGTTGCTATAGCCTCTTGACTCAATAAGTTCTGCAATTTCATCGACAGCATAGCCTTTAGCAATAGACGAAAAGTCGATATACACCTTATCGTTTAACTTTTTAATCTCGAGCGTGTCTAGGTTATAAGCAATATTTTGATAGCCCACACTAGCTAGGACTTCCTTGATCTGAACTTCAGTTGGCATCTCATCGACATTAAATGTCGGGCCAAACCCCCATAGGTTCACTAAAGGTCCGACAGTAATATCATATGCACCCTCAGTAATATCACTTATATTTTGAGCGTGTGCTAAAACATTTATAAACTCTTTAGATTTTTTGTGCCACTGCTGGTCCTTAGAGTCGTTAAAGACAGACACTTCCGAGGAACCAATATACGTCGAGAATGACTGATTAATTTCAACTAAGCGTAAGTCTATTGTTTTTTTTAATGACTCTTGCGTTTCATTTAATTGATCTGCTGCAATAGTTATGTGATAGGTCGTACCCATCGTTTCGCCACTTAATGTAAACGCTGATTTATGCTGCGAATCGCAACCATTAAGTAAGCTGAGAAATATTAAAAAACCCGCTAAAAATATTACATTTTTAGCGGGGTGCTTAAGTAAACTCAATTATCCACCAAAGTCATCGAGCATGATATTTTCATCTTCAACACCAAGGTCTTGAAGCATTTTAATCACCGCTGCGTTCATCATTGGTGGCCCACACATGTAAAACTCACAATCTTCAGGTGCTGGATGATTTTTTAAGTATTCTTCAAATAAAACTTCATGAATAAAACCTGTCAAACCATCCCAATTATCTTCAGGCTGTGGATCTGATAAAGCAACGTGCCACTCAAAATTATCGTTTTCTTTCGCCAGCATATCGAAATCTTCCACATAGAACATTTCTTTTAGGCTTCGAGAACCATACCAGAATGATATTTTTCGATCTGTTTTAATCCGACGTAGTTGATCAAAAATATGCGACCTCATCGGCGCCATACCTGCACCACCACCTATGAAGACCATTTCAGACTTTGTCTCTTTGGCGAAAAACTCACCATAAGGGCCAGATATCGTAACTTCATCGCCCGGTTTAAGGTTAAAGATATAAGAAGACATTTTCCCAGGTGGGGTGCCTTCTGGCGCATTAGGTGCTGGTGAAGCGATACGAACATTTAACATTATTATCCCTTCTTCTTCAGGATAATTAGCCATTGAATATGCTCTTAATACTTCTTCATCAACTTCAGATTTATAACGCCAAATATTAAAGTGATCCCAATCAGCTCTATATTCTTCTTCAACGTCAAAGTCTTTATAATCTACAACATGCGGTGGACATTCAATTTGAATATAACCACCCGCACGGAAGCCAACATCTTCACCTTCAGGCAATTCAAGAACCAGTTCTTTAATGAATGTCGCTACGTTATGGTTTGATTTAACTTTACATTTCCACTTCTTAACACCAAACACTTCTTCTGGCACTGTAATTTTCATGTCATGTTTAACCGTTAACTGACACGATAAGCGCTCACCATCACGTTGCTGACCTTTATTAATGTGAGCACCTTCGGTTGGTAACATTGAGCCACCACCTTCTTGAACACGCACCTTACATTGGCCACAAGTGCCCCCGCCTCCACACGCTGAAGGAACGAATAATTGAGCATCTGCTAATGCGCCTAGCAATTTGCCACCCACAGGTGCCTCTACTTCTTTTTCACCGTTAATTAATATTTTGACATTACCATGCGCTACTAATTTTGACTTTGCCGCCAAAATAATCATCACCAGGATTAAGACAATACCGGTAAAAAACGTTATACCTAAACCAATTTCTAACATACTGAGTTCCTAATTACAGTTGAATACCAGAGAATGCCATAAAGCCCATCGCCATTAAGCCTGCTGTGATAAAGGTAATCCCTAATCCACGTAAGCCATCAGGTACATCTGAATATTTTAGCTTTTCTCTTATTCCTGCAATGGCTGTAATCGCTAGTGCCCAGCCTAAGCCACTGCCAAAGCCAAAGACTAAACTTTCGCCTAAATTATAATCTCGCTCTACCATAAACAATGAACCACCTAGAATCGCACAGTTCACGGTAATTAACGGCAAAAACACACCCAGTGCGTTATAGAGTGCTGGTGCAAACTTATCCATCGCCATTTCAAGAATTTGAACGACCGCCGCAATAACGCCAATATAAACAATTAATCCTAAAAAGTTTAAATCAACTTCTGGTAGCCCTAACCACTCAAGCGCACCTTCTTTAAGTAAACCTTGGTATAAAATGTTATTCAGTGGCATTGTTAACGTTTGCACCAAAATTACGGCAACACCTAAACCCATGGCGGTAGAAACCTTCTTAGAAACAGCTAAGAACGTACACATCCCAAGGAAGAAAGATAACGCTAAGTTTTCTACGAAAACCGCTTTAACAAATAAACTTATATAAGCTTCCATTACGCAACCTCCGTTCCGTTAACTTCTTTGATTTTAAATTCTGCCTTTTCAACTTGTGCAGGACGTAATGAGCGAACACCCCAGATCATTAAACCTATGATAAAAAATGCACTCGGTGGTAATAACATTAAACCATTAGGTACGTACCAACCCCCATCATTTACAGTTGATAGGATTTCTATACCAAACAATTTTCCTGAGCCCAAGAGCTCACGAAATGTACCTACAAACATTAGAACAAGCGAATAACCCAGGCCATTTCCTATACCATCTAAAAAACTAAGTCCTGGTGGGTTTTTCATTGCAAATGCTTCTGCACGTCCCATCACAATACAGTTAGTAATAATCAACCCAACAAATACAGACAGCTGCTTACTTAAATCATAAACATAGGCTTTCAACACTTGGTCAACAACAATAACCAGCGATGCAATAATCGTCATTTGAACAATAATACGGATTGCACTAGGAACATGATTACGAATCATACTAATTGATAGATTCGAAAACGCTGTCACTGATGTCAGGGCTAATGACATAACGAGTGCCGTCCCCAGGTTTGTTGTTACAGCTAGCGCTGAACAAACCCCTAAAACCTGTAAGCCGATAGGGTTATTATCAACTAATGGGTCTAATATAATTTTTTGAGTTTCTTTATTCATCGTTACGCTCCATTCTCTTGAACTTTATTCAGGTATTGTTGATACCCTTCAGCGCCCATCCAATATTTCAGCATATTACTCACACCACGACTTGTTAATGTTGCTCCTGCTAAACCATCAACTTGATATTCCGCTTTAGGTGCACTCGGAACAACCGTTCCCTTAATGACTTTAATTGCAACATCACCCTCTGGTCCGTAGATTTTCTTTCCATCCCATATTTTTTTCCATTTTGGGTTATCTACTTCCCCACCTAAACCTGGGGTTTCTGCGTGTTCGTAGTAGCTTAAACCAACAATGGTCTGGCCATCATTTTCTACCGCAAGGAAACCGTACAAGGTTGACCATAAACCATAACCATTGATTGGAAGAATTAGCTGCTTCACAGCATCACCTTCTTTCACTTGATAAACCGGCATATATTTCGGTCGCATCCTGATATTAGCAAGGTCATCTGACTTAGGTATTGTTACATTCAAGTTTGGGTCTTTAGCTGCTCGTCTTACATCGTATGTTGCCGGATCCATATCGGTGACATACTCACCCGTTGATAAATCAACAAGCTTAATATCAATTTTTGAAAAAGCCGCTTCGATATCATCGCCTTGCTCATACAAACCCGCTACTTGAAGAATATTTTTCTTCTTATCTAGCTCTTTATTAAGTTCTTGTAGTGGTTTAAGTGCAACAGCTGAAATTGACACAAAAACTGCACATACTAGGCACACTAAAGTCGCCATGATGAACGTTTTAAGCGTACTATCGTTTGATAACGCGAGGAAGTTCATTTTGCCTACTGGCTTCGCTTCATTTTCATTAGGCATTTCTTTTCTCCCTTCTTTTGATGTTTGACTGAACAACAAAATAATCAATCAATGGTGCAAACATATTGGCAAACAATATGGCCAACATCATTCCCTCTGGGAAAGCAGGGTTTACCACACGAATTAAAACCACCATCAGACCAATTAATAGACCATACACCCATCGACCCGTGTTTGTCATCGCCGCACTCACAGGGTCCGTTGCCATATAGATGGCACCAAATGCAAAACCACCTAATACAGCATGCCAGTACCAAGGTGTTGCAAACATAGGGTTTGTGTCACTACCAATTAAATTAAGCATAGTACTGGTGACTATCATGCCAGCTAAGACGCCTAACATAATGCGATACGAAGCAATTCGGGTATATAACAAAAAGCTCGCCCCAATTAAACACGCAAGTGTTGAGGTTTCACCCATTGAGCCTTGCACCGTTCCTAAGAACGCATCCATCCAAGTAATTCCTGATGTCGTTACTGCTGTAATACCACCCGCAGCAGCCATGCCTAAAGCCGTCGCACCGCTAAACCCATCAACAGCCGTCCAAATAGCATCACCTGACATTTGAGCTGGATAAGCAAAAAACAAAAACGCACGTGCTGTTAACGCGGGGTTCAAGAAGTTTTTACCTGTACCACCAAACACTTCCTTACCAACAACAACACCAAATGAAATACCAATAGCTACCTGCCAAAGAGGAATTGTGGCCGGCAAAATCAGCGAAAACAGCATTGATGTAACGAAAAACCCTTCGTTAACCTCATGCCCTCGCACAATTGCAAATAAGACTTCCCAAATACCGCCTACTAATACGGTAACAACATAAATGGGTATATAGTACATGGCACCATGTACCATATTTGCCACAAGACTGTCTGGGTTATAGCCGACCGCATTTGTTACAAAACCACGCCATGAATCTAGCGATGTCATGTTTAACTCAGCCATCGCCATGTTCGCCATATGGCCGGTATTCCACATTGCCATCAACACACAAGGTAACGCCGCGATGAATACATACGTCATGATACGCTTTAAATCAATAGCATCTCTTACATGCGTTGTGCCTGCGGTAACATCTTTAGGCGTATATAAAAAGGTATCCACCATTTCATAAATCGCATAATACTTCTCTAGTGATCCGCCTTTAGCGAACTTCGGGTGTATTGAATCTAAATAATTCCTTAAACGAGACATTAACCCTCCTTCTCAATGTGTGCCAAATTAGCGCGTAGCGCCTTACCAAAATCATGCTTTCCTGAATCTACAAATGAGCATAACGCTAAATCTTCTTCGTCTAGTTCTAATGCACCGAGTGATTCAGCTGCATCAACATCCATAACAACTAAGGCTCGAAGTAATTGTGTTGGCAAAATATCCAACGGCATCACGCCTTCATATACCCCAATAGGAACCATGGCACGTGGGCTACCGTGTGCTGATGTATCCATTGCCATTTTTTTCTTACGGTTAAAACTAGATAGCAGAGCATTTGTAAAAGAGAATTTCTCGCCTGCCGGGTTTAGCCACCCTAGCAGCTGACGCTCTCTTCCTTCTTGAAGTACTGACAACTGAACATGGTAACGACCTAAATAAGATGCCCAGTTATTCGCTTTTCTACCTGACAAAACAGAGCCCGAAATAATTCGCACATTACCCGTCTCAATTTCTTTTCTAACCAACTCTTCTGTATTTGCACCCAGTCTAGTTTTAATAAGACGCGGCTTAAGAACTTTGGGGCCGGCTAACGAAATGACCCGTTCAACGTTTAAAAGACCCGATGTAAATAATTTACCAATGGCAATCACATCTTGATAGCCAATGGTCCACGCAATTTTTTTCGAATGAACAGGGTCAATAAAATGTATATGCGTACCAGAAAGACCTGCTGGATGTGGTCCAGAAAACTCAGCGACTTCGACCATGCCGGGAACTGCTATGTCTGCGTCGACAGCCTTACTCACATACACCTTTCCTTCTGTCAGGCGAGAGATCACTGTTAAACCATCTTTAAATGCATCTGCATCTTCGGCAATAACAACACTTGGATCTGCCGCTAATGGATTAGTATCCATAACGGACACATGAATCGCTACAGGTCGAGTAGCTGGCGCAGGTACTTTACTGAATGGACGCGTTCTAAAAGCTGTCCATAAACCTGATTCTGTTAGGTTCTTAACAACATCTACCGCATCAAGGCTCGCTAATTTTTCAGACGAGTATTTGGTAAACTCAACCTGATCGTCACCGTCTAATTCAATAACAACCGTGCGTAACACACGTTTCGCACCTCGGTTAATGCTTTTGACAACCCCGCAACCAGGCGATGTAAAACTAACACCTTCGGTTTTTTTATCGGTAAATAAAATCTGCCCCAGCTTGACACGATCACCTTCTTTAACCAGCATGGTAGGCTTCATATCTATGTAGTCTTCGCCAAAAACGGCAACACTGGAAACCTGATTACCCTCTGAAATAACTTGACTTGGCGCGCCTTTAATTGGCAGGTCCAAGCCTTCTTTGATCTTAAAGTAGTTCATTGATTAGGCTTCTTAATTGATTTAAGTTTGTTTGTTTAAGCAGACTGCACGTTTAATGTCGAGTAGCGACTATAACCCGCTGACCTGCCGTCAATACTTCTAGAAAAATTACTTATAAAACTTTTCGAATTCTATCCTATCGCACCGCATCATTCAATCTCGTTAACTAATTCCTTATCCCAATTCCCTTAGAAAGCAGCCTTAAACTGACCCCCAACATAAAAACAATAAATGTCGCAATAACGATAAAGCCGTATAACAGCGGTATATCAGACTCCCCTAATATACTAAACCGAAATACATCGATCATGTAAAGTACTGGATTGAGTAATGATACGTTTTGCCAAAACTCTGGCAATAAGTCAATCGAATAAAACACCCCTCCCAAATATATCAAAGGCGTCAAAACAAACGTTGGCACAATTGAAATATCATCAAAGCTTTTTGCATAGGCTGCATTAATAAAGCCCGCCGCTGAAAACAACACCCCTGTTAACAAGAATACAACCACCATCATCACCGGGTGCGCAATATTTAAGTCTGTAAAAAACAAGGACACAATCGTCACCAAAACCCCCACGATCAGCCCTCTCAGCACCCCACCAGAAATATACCCTGTCAAAATGATCCAACCGGGAATAGGTGCAACCAACATTTCTTCAATATTATGCTGGAATTTTGAACTGTAGAAAGAAGAAACTACATTTGAATAGGCATTACTAATAACCGCCATTAAAATAAGCCCAGGGACAATAAAGTCCATATAATCATAGCCATTCATCGTCCCAATTCTTGAGCCAATTAAAGTGCCAAAAATAAGAAAATAAAGCGTTGTGGTAATCACCGATGGCAATAAAGTTTGCACCCAAATACGTAGAAAACGTCTAACTTCCTTATACGTTATTGTTTCTAGCGCAACACAGTATTCTTTATTAAACATTATCCTTACCCTTCTTTACTAATAACTTAAGAAACAGCTGTTCTAGCCTGTTTGATTCATTACGAATACCCGATACTTTTATACCCAATTGAGTTAACTCATCAAATAAGGCGTGTATTCCCGACTCCTTGCGCACGCTAACCTGCCATGTCGTTTCATCCAAACGCTCTATTCTACAACCCGTTATTACTGGCAGCTCTTTTTCCGGTCGCTCAAGGCTCAATACAAAAACTTCTTCATCTGCTTTTTCCAGCAAACCCTTCATATCCATATTCTCAATCACATTACCTTTATTGATAATGGCAATATGCTTACACAGGCTTTCTGCTTCCTCTAGATAATGGGTGGTTAGAATTATCGTCGTTCCAGCAGCATTTATTTCCTTAAAAAAGCGCCACATTGACCGACGTATTTCAATATCAACACCAGCTGTAGGTTCGTCGAGTATTAGTAATTTCGGCTCATGCACCAATGCTCGCGCAATCATCAACCGCCGTTTCATACCGCCTGACAGCTCCCTTGCTGCCTCATTACGCTTACCCCAAAGCTCTAGCTGTTTTAGACAAATCTCAGCTCTTTCCAGCGCTTTTTTTCGAGGAATACCGTAATAGCCGGCCTGAGACACGACGATATCAAAGACATTTTCAAACTGATTAAAATTAAACTCTTGTGGCACCAAACCAAGACAGCGCTTCACCCCTTCCGGGTCAGTATCCAAATCATGCCCGTAGACTTTAACAGTACCTGATGTCTTATTAACCAACGAGGCCACAATGCCTATTGTGGTGGACTTACCTGCGCCATTTGCACCTAATAGTGCAAAAAAATCTCCCTGCTTGACCTCTAAATTTATACCTTTAACCGCAAGAAAGTCGTTATCGTAACGCTTGTATAGCTGATTTATTTCAAGTGCATTCATATTTAAAACTTGTATTTGTAAAAATAAAACATCTAACTCGTAAGCCAAGTTAGCAATTAACCGCCTAGTTTAACGTATAATGACACTATTATTTCGACATCAACCAAACTATTACTTAAATTATGTCTGACAAGCCTATAAAGAACGCGCTGTATTATCACCAACATCCGAAGCCTGGAAAGATTGAAGTTACACCAACTAAAGCACTGAGTAACCAAACCGACCTTGCTTTGGCCTACAGCCCCGGCGTGGCAGAACCCTGTTTAGAAATAGCCAAAGACCCCTCTTCTGCCGCACTTTATACGGCTCGAAGCAACCTAGTGGCGGTAATTACCAATGGTACTGCCGTCCTTGGCTTAGGGGATATAGGCCCACTGGCCTCAAAACCAGTTATGGAAGGCAAAGGCGTCCTGTTTAAGAAGTTTGGCGGCGTAGATGTCTTTGACATTGAAATCAATGAAAAAGACCCCGATAAATTTGTTGATATTGTGGCCAGCCTAGCACCCACCTTTGGCGGCATTAACCTTGAAGATATTAAAGCACCCGAATGTTTCTTCATCGAAAAAAAGCTTCGTGAAAAAATTGACATCCCTGTTTTCCACGATGACCAACATGGCACCGCCATTATCACAGCCGCTGCTATCCTTAACGGCTTAAAAGTAGCCAATAAAGACATTTCAACGGTTCGACTTGTTGCATCTGGAGCAGGTGCGGCCGGTATTGCATGCCTAGATATGCTTGTTGAAATGGGCCTCAAACGAGAAAACATTCTCGTCAGCGACAGTAAAGGGATTATCCATGACGGCAGAACTGAAGGAATGGATGATCGCAAACAACGCTACGCGACTAAAACTGACATCAGAACCTTAGACGAAGCCACTGTCGGAGCAGATATTTTCCTAGGCGTATCACGGGCCGGCATGATGACTAAAGACATGGTCAAACAAATGGCCAAATCACCTATCATCTTCGCACTTGCTAACCCCACACCCGAAATACTACCCGAAGAGATTAAAGAAGTAAGGGATGACGCTATTATTGCAACTGGTCGCTCTGACTATCCAAATCAAGTGAATAATGTGCTATGTTTCCCTTATATCTTTAGGGGCGCACTTGATGTTGGCGCAACTACCATTAACGAAGAAATGAAACTTGCGTGTATCCGCGCACTATCCAAGTTGGCACAAAAAGCAGTAAATGACGACAGTGATAGTTATGTTGGAAAGACCCCTGTTTTTGGACCCGAATACTTAATTCCTCGTCCTTTCGATCCTAATCTTATTATTGAAATACCATTAGCTGTTGCCAAAGCCGCTATGGAAAGTGGTGTTGCTACCAAACCAATTAAAGACTTTAATCATTACAGAGCCTCGCTTGAACGCTACGTTTATCGTTCAGGTATGGTCATGAAGCCTATTTTCGAGCAAGCCAAACTCACACCAAAGCGTGTCGTTTATGCCGAAGGGGAGAATGGAAGAGTACTCCGCGCCGTACAAGAGATCGTTAACTCGCAGTTAGCCTCGCCCATTCTTATAGGTCGTAAAAAGGTCATTATTGAACAACTTGATCGATTAGGCCTTGAAACATCAATACTAGATCAAGTTGAAATT
The DNA here is from genome assembly GCF_000442595.1 of Cycloclasticus zancles 78-ME. Lineage (NCBI taxonomy): Bacteria > Pseudomonadati > Pseudomonadota > Gammaproteobacteria > Thiotrichales > Piscirickettsiaceae > Cycloclasticus > Cycloclasticus zancles. Next base: position 2,118,873 of record NC_021917.1, read on the forward strand.
ATTGAACCAGACAACAACCCTTACTTTCGCGAATGTGTTGCCGAATACCATAAAGCAAAAGGGCGAAAAGGTGTTTCATTAACCTTAGCGCAAAATTATGTGCGGACAAAAACAACCGTCTTAGCCTCCTTACTTGTCAAGCTTGGCAAAGCTGACGCTATGATTTGCGGCATGGTTGGCAATTATCACCGACACCTTGGTCATATTACCGATATTTTAGATAAAGCAGACGGGGTAAAAAATGTAGCGGCACTGAGCGCCATTTCATTACAAAAAGGCGTTTTCTTCTTTTGCGACACAATGGTAAACAACAACCCAACTACTGATGAGCTAGTTGCCATGACATTGCAGTCTGCTAACCATGTTAAACGATTTGGCATCACCCCTAAAGCCGCCTTACTATCACATTCTAATTTTGGCAGCGCTAATGATGATGATGCAAAAAAAATGTCCAACGCTGTTAGCATTCTTCATGAAAAACATCCTCAACTTGAAGTTGAAGGCGAAATTCAAGCCGATGCTGCGTTGCTTGAAAATTTAAGAAAAGGCGTGATAAACGACTCCAAACTTAACGGTGAAGCTAATTTATTTATCTTCCCTAATTTAGACGCCGCCAACATTTCATTTAACATGGTTCGCATCTTAAGTGACGGGGTAACCATTGGCCCTATTTTATTGGGCTTAGAAAAACCCGTACACGTTCTAAAGCCTTTTGCCTCTGTCAGGCGAATCCTGAACATGACCGCTTTATGCTCTGCAGAACAAGGTGAGGTTAGCTAATTTAAGCGATAAAATACCCGTAATGTGATTTCTTTCACATTACGGGTGCTGGTTTGTTAACTATAATTATTACGTAAATTACTCTAAAATACTGATATGAACGTTAGCTCTATCAACCAAAACGCCCTCTTAGGCATTAACAACGGTCTTAATCAGGCAAGCAATGCAAGCCAGAAACTGGCCAGTAATGAGCAGTTAAGCGGCGAGCAATCTAGTCAAGAGACAGCCAAAGAGCTCCTCGCGTTACAACAAGCACAACAGCAAGTTCAAGTATCAACCCGAGTCGCACAAACAGCTGGCGATGTTATTGGCAGCATAATAGATATTAGAGCCTAACCCTCCCTTCAAAACACAACTAAAGCTCAGCATTAATTAAGGTGAATTCCCATCTGCTATAGTTTTGCGTCTATTTATTGTAGAATGGTCGTTTAACTTTACTTAATAGGACTGTATTTTGGAAACAGAAAAGCAAAAGCTTAGCTACACAATGGGCCAACAAATTGGTGGCGGTATCCGTCAAGATAAACTAGATGTTGAAACCGAATCCCTCGTTTTAGGTCTTACACACAGCTTAAATGGCGACCCTAGCCTTTTAAACCCTGCAGAAATGCAAGCAGTTATTGAAGCATTCCAAAAAGAAATGCAGGAAAAAGCTAACGAAGCAAAAAACAACAACGCTGATAAAAGCATTCAGTTCTTAAAAGACAACCTTGCAACTGAAGGGGTACAAGTTCTAGAAAGCGGCCTGCAATACATTGTTATCAATCAAGGCACAGGCGAAAAACCTCAAGCAACAGATACTGTTGAAGTGCATTATGAAGGCACCCTTATCAATGGCACTGTGTTTGACAGCTCTATTAAGCGTGGCGAGCCAGCTACATTCCCAGTAAATGGCGTTATCCAGGGTTGGCAAGAAGCACTACAACTGATGGAAGTTGGCACAAAATGGAAAGTGTTTATTCCTTCTGAATTGGCTTACGGTGAACAAGGTGCAGGTGGTGCGATTGGACCAAATGAAACACTGATTTTTGAAATGGAATTGTTAGCGATTAAATAACACTAAGTTTCAAAGCAAAAAAAACCGGTCATTGACCGGTTTTTTTTGCTTTTATAACCTTAATGTTAGTCTTCGTAACGCTTTAGCACTAGGGTCGCATTTGTTCCACCAAAACCAAAGCTGTTTGACATTACTGTACTCAACTCAACACCTGTCTGAGTTTCCATAACAATATTAGCCGCTTCAGCTGCCTCATCTAATTGATCAATATTTGCTGAGGCTGTTATAAAGTTATCCTTCATCATCAATAAACAGTAGATGGCCTCTTGCACACCCGCTGCTCCTAAAGAATGACCCGATAATGACTTCGTAGAACTGATCGGTGGCACCTTATCACCAAAAGCGGCTTTTACTGCTTTAAGCTCAGCCATGTCACCTACCGGTGTACTGGTGCCATGCGCATTAATATAATCGACAGGTGTATCGACATTCTCTAAGGCCATTTGCATACAACGCGTTGCACCCTCACCCGACGGAGCCACCATATCGTAACCATCTGAAGTAGCGCCGTAACCAACTAATTCAGCATATATTTTCGCACCTCTAGCCAACGCAACATCCAGAGCTTCTACCACTACTACACCACCACCACCAGCTATTACAAAACCATCACGGTCTGCATCATAGGCTCGTGAAGCAGTGTCGGGAGTATCATTTCTTTTTGTTGATAAGGCGCCCATCGCATCAAACATCATTGTTAATGACCAATGCTCCTCTTCGCCGCCACCAGCAAAAACACGATCTTGTTTACCTAATTGAATAAGCTCCATAGCATTACCAATACAATGTGAACTGGTCGCGCAAGCAGAAGTTATCGAATAGTTAACGCCTTTAATCTTGTAGGGTGTAGACAGTCCTGCTGATACTGTGCTGCTCATCGTTCTTGGTACCATATAAGGCCCAACTCGACGAATACCTTTCGTATTCAATAAGTTAATAGCTTCATCAACATTCTTTGTAGACGCTCCACCAGAGCCCATGATAAGCCCAGTTTTAGGGTTTGATACTTCCTCTTCTGTCAAACCTGCATCATCAATCGCTTGCTGCATTGACACATAGGCATAAGCAGCAGCGTCTCCCATAAAGCGTCGAGCCTTACGGTCTATTAATTCGTCTAGATTTATATCTGGCACACCAGCGACATGGCTTCGAAAACCTTTTTCTTTGTACGCTTCCCTATAGCTAATACCTGATTTCCCAGTTTTAAGCGAATCTGCAACAGTATCTACATCACTACCTAGTGATGAAACAATACCCATGCCTGTAATAACAACCCGTCTCATATTTAACCTTTTTTAGAAATTTTCAGTTGAAGTAAATAACCCTACACGCAAATCCTTTGCTTCATAAATTACTTTTCCGTCCACTTCCATCACCGCATCAGCAATACCCATCACTAATTTACGCATAATAACTCGTTTTAAATCAATTTTATAAGTCACTTTCTTGGCCGTTGGTAGTACTTGCCCCGTAAATTTTAACTCACCCACTCCTAACGCTCGTCCTCGTCCTAAGCCACCTTTCCAGCCTAAATAAAAGCCAACTAATTGCCACATTGCATCTAAGCCAAGGCAACCAGGCATGACGGGGTCACCCGGAAAGTGGCATTCAAAAAACCACAGGTCGGGAGTAATATCTAACTCCGCAATAATTTGCCCTTTACCATTTGAACCGCCATCTTCTGTAATGGATATAACTCTATCGACCATTAACATATTTGGCATAGGAAGCTGTGCATTCCCAGGGCCAAATAGCTCCCCTCTTCCACAGCTCAATAATTCTTCTTTATTAAATGAATTCTGTTTCTTAATCTCTGTCAAAATACTGCTTCCTTAAAGTGTTATGGCCCATGATGGATTTACAATGTTATATGATACTTGTTATCAAGCAATTGAGCGAGCATCTTAAACACCAAGTAAGTAACCAGCCGCCATTAAAATAACGCAATCAAATAAATATAACTTTGACGCATACGCTATATTCCATTTGAAAATTTGCTGCCCTGACGCACCGTAGCGCCCATGTAGCGCAAGATTAATTCCAGATATTGGGCTTGCCGACACCCCAATCGCCCAAGCCATTAAAAACGTAATCGCCAGTAACGTTTGATTTGGCTCAATACTTATAATCCAATGCCCAATAACAGCGATACTGATAACCGGATGAACGCCCAAAATAGCTAATACAAACATCCATAGCAAAATAACGGATGCCACAAAACCATCGAAGTGCTGAAACGGAATAGCTATCGACAAGCCATCAAGGGCTGCCGCCAATCCTGAGCCAAACACACCTGCAATAAGAAATAGAAGCAGCTCATTTTTCATTTGCGGAAGCCTGTTCACTCCATAATGAATGAAACCCATACCCCCTTTGCTTAACCCCTGCCTTAACAGCACAACCACCAGGCTTAATAGCAAGGAACACATTGCTATTAATATAAGCACACTAACCGCAGGAAAAGCATAATGAGCCAATGCTACTAATATAACCAAGCCAACTGGCAGCCACAATGCTTCAAACCGTACTGGGTAACCAATAAACTCTTCGATACCCTCCTGTTTATTTGCCTTAGCTTCGAAAAATGTAATCAAAAATGCAAGCACGGCCAATCCAAAACCAACACCCATCACTATGGGCAGCGAAGCTTCGGGCGTAAAAACTAACGCCGCTGCAAAAGCAGCAAAAAATGGCGACCAATGGGCGCCCGATGTAAACGCTCTCGTCAACAACTTCAGTTGATTCATTGATAGCTGCGCCTCTTTTACCATTCTATCTGCCACCAATAATACCGCTGATAGATTGATGACCGAGCCAAAGAAGTGAACACCTAGGTAAGTTCTAACAAAGGCTTTGACGCCTGTCGGTAAAGCCTTTGCTTTCTTATCAACGGGCAAGGCCACTAATTGTAAAAACTGCACCCCAATCAGCATTACAATCATTAACTGATTTGCTGAAAATGCTTTATCAATATGAGCTATTTCACCAGTTTGCCATGCCACCAACCAGCTCATGATGGCAAAAGTCGCAATGGTCAGGATGATCTTTTTTTGCTTAACCGCCAAATCAAAAAATAAAATAATGCCGGCAAGCCATGTAAACACGCCCTGAAGTCCTTCAATATTATTTGGAACCCAAGCATTAAAAACTGTTAACACAAAACTAAGTATTAATAACGGCCCTGCAGCCTTTATAAGATAAGACATTAAAGTCTAAGAAGTTTCTACAGCAAGGCGTAATAACGTGGCGATAGTTCGGTTATATGGCGCATCTTTTCCCATCCTTTCACAGCCTTTAATGACAACGCCACAAATCTCTTCAATTTCTAACGGGCGACCCTTTTCACGGTCAACCAGCATGGAAGGCTTTATAGAATCAAACGTTGAAATCAATTCAAGCATATCCTCGAGATCTTCTTGAGATAACTCAACCCCGTTAGCTTTTGCTGCCAGCACTGATTCTTCCATTGCACCACGTATGAGTGGTAATAGACGCACATCAGGTGTTACCTGCCCGGTCTCTTTTTCTAACAAGGTACATATTGGGTTAAGACCATTATTAATAATTAACTTACGCCATAGTTCTTTATTAATATCTTTAGAGACCTCTGTTGGAATTTCTGCAGAGTTAAAGCAACGAGCTATCTCGTTTATTCTTTGCTCGGTTTTAGTACTGATTTTTTGATGATTGGGCCACAAACCTAAAATGACCTGCGCAGGGCCAATTGACTCAACCACACCTGGTTTAACAATATGCGCACCTATCCGGCGAGCAATACCACCCAAAACCAAACCAGCTGGCAATACTGAACTAAGCTGCTGTTCATTATCGACACCATTTTGCAAAGATAAAACATAGGGCAATTCACTTTTTGGATGCTTCTTTAACCAAGCATCAAGTTGACGCGCAAAGCCCGCTGTTTGCATACTTTTCAAGCACACAACAATAACATCAAGCTGTTCTGGTCGTGTTGTTTCAAACCATTTATCAAGACTAACGGCACTAACCTGTTGGTTAAACACTAACTCGGCGTGTTTAACTTCTAGACCCTGCCCTTGCATAGCCTGTAGGTGAGCGCCTCGAGCGACCAACGTAACACTCTCACCAGCCTGAATTAGCCTGGCGGCATAGTAACAACCTATACCGCCAGCACCTATAATTGCAAAGTTCACTTAATTTTCTTACCTAGGTCTATTGATCCGCTTCTGCAAAGAAATCTAATACCAACTTGTTAAACCGTGCATTTTGTTCTATTTGAGTCCAATGTCCACATTTTCCAAACATATGCAGTTGCGAGTTTGGCAATAATTCAAAAAAGGTCTTTGATGTAATAGGTGGAACCACAACATCTTCACGCCCATGAACCATCAATGTTTCGTGTTGAATCTTCTTAATATCTTCAGGGTCACTAGCAAGCGCCTCAACCCAACGTTGACGAGGTGCAGGGAACATTTTACTAAATGACTCTTGGAACCCTGGCTGAATGCTTGCCTTATAACGAAGTTCAGCTAACTCATCGGTCACTAAGCTTCGATCATAAGCAAATAAATCCATCATTTTACGCATATTTGCCACTGATGGCTCATAACCCCAAACCTCATCCAAGCCTGCTGTTAATTCAAATTCAACGCCGGCCGCGCCCATTAAAACAAGACGATTAACTCGCTCAGGGTGCTTAATTGCAAGTGCTATCGCTAGGCCGCCGCCAAATGAATTACCAACTAAATGTGCTTTCTCAATACCCAATGCATCCATTAGGTCAACAGCATGTTGAACCCAATTATCCATTGTATATTCATAGTTTTCTAAACGTTCGGTAAAACCAAAACCCGCCATATCAGGGGCAATCACACGATAGTGCTCAGCCAATACAGGAATAACTAAACGCCAATTAGCCCAAGCCGTTACACCAGGTCCAGATCCATGAATCATAAATACTGGATACCCTTCACCTTCATCGTGGTAATTAGTTTTAAAGGCACCCGTTTGAATGCTGTTGGCAATTTCTGGATTGGAACTCATGATTGTCTCCTAGATGTTATTTAATAAACCGAATTGTTGAGCCAACATTTTATAGGAGGCTATGCGAGGTTTAAAGGAATGAGTCACATTAACAATCATTAATTCTTCAACATCGTATAACTCTGCAATTTGCTCTAAACGTGACTGACATTGCTCAGGTGTTCCGGTAACCATCGTTGCTAATGTTTCATCGTAGTACGCTTGATCAGAGAGGGATAACTGTTTCTTTTTATCCATCACCTCTTCAGGCGAGAAAAAACTGTCAATCTTGCCATGACGAAAGGCCTGAACTTTCCAATATGTATGGCTACTTGCAATGAGCTCCGCCTCTTCTTTAGAGTCTGCACAAATAGACGCGACTGCAATAATTGCTTCTGCTTTGTCTAGACTACCACCTTGTTTAAATGCCTTGCGATAGCGTTGTATGATCTCTGGGGGTCTATCATGTGTTCCAATAAATAGCGCCAACACAAAACCTGCGCCTAACACACCCGCCATCTCAGCACTGCCATCACTCGAACCTAACATCCAAACTGGTGGTGCGCCCACATCGGTTGGTACCACAACGGCTTGACTATAAGGATGATCCTCAGGCAGATTGTTACTTAAATACCCTATCAAATCTTGCGTTTGACTAGGGTAGTATTCGGAGGGAACCGTTTGCCTTGGCGCTGAAATAGCAGCCGATGAAATTGGGTGTCCACCTGGCGCACGCCCTACTCCTAAATCAATACGGCCCGGATGAAATGCCTCCAACATTTTAAATGTTTCAGCCACCTTAAACGCACTGTAATGCGGCAACATGACTCCACCGCTGCCCACTCTAATGCGTTTTGTAGCATGAGCGACATTATTCACCATCATTTCAGGACAAGGGCTTGCATAACCCGGGGTTGCATGATGCTCTGCGACCCAATACCGGTGATAACCTACCTCATCGCATGCTTTTGCCAATTCAATGGTAGAAAATAATCCGCTAGATTCTGGCTGATTATCATGGACAGGAGATTGATCAAGAACGCTTAGTTTTATGTTTTTCATTATTTAAGGGGAAATTTAAAAAGGCATTTATATTAAATGGATTTGTATTCTCTCGTCGATGACAGTTATCAAAAAACATAAAAAAACCGCACAATAATATGATCATGCGGCTAAAAATATATTATTCAGCTTTCTATTTCAATCCAAATGATTTGCGTGCAGAAGTAACATATGCTTTCGCATTTTCAATAGCATCGGGCAAGTCGGTTAACTCTGCGCAATAAGCTTCTATTGCTCTATCAGCTAACGGCTGCCACTTATCAACCCAACCTTGAATAATACCTGCATTATCTTCATTGCCCATGGCAAACTCCATTAAAGACTGTGTTTGACGCTGATGTCTCTCTGCATCTCGCATTTGAGCATCATTAAGCAATGATAATAAAGTGTCACCATTTTCAGCACCGGCTAAACCTAATTGTTTTTGTACTGCAGCAGACACTGCAGGTTTCAATACTACGTCTAAAACGACAGTGGCCTCTGCCCAATCCCAAGTTACAAGAGCTTTTTCAGCGAGCTCCCTAAAACCTTGCCAAGCAGGATCCTTTTCCCAATATTCACGTTCTTTATCACCCAATCCAATATTATCCCATGTTTTTGCCAGCTCACAGGTCCGGTATGCACTATGCGTTAACCAGCGCAAATGATCTGCCGATTGATAAGTCGCCAGATTGGAAATAGTACTCGCAGGAGACATTTGATGTAGATAAGATGCCAACATTTGTAACGCATGGTACAAGTAACGTGATGGTGTATATAAGCGTGCCAAGTCTGTAGCCCACTGTTTTGTAATCATTTGATCGTTGCCACGTTCACTAAATTGGTTAAGCAAACCCGTCACATAAGCTTCTTGACCTTCTTGAAGAATGTTATAGGTTCTATAAACAAGCTGTTCAGGATCTCTAAAGGCATCCCAATCATCATGTTTCAAAGGACTATTATTTCGGTACGTTAAGTACCAATCGTTCATTTTTGCATCTTGCCCTACTTCAAATGGTCTTTCTTTATTGTTAGTATGAAAATGTAAATTGGTTGTAACAATTTCATATTCACTAGGTCTTTTTCTTTGCTTAGAAAGGTGTGACCACGTTTTTAACGGTTTTATTGTTTGCGTTGAATCGCTCATTGCTTTTCCCTTTTAACGTTATAGTTTTTTTTCAAAGAAAAACCGAATTTGCTCAGGTGTTACTTCAATTTGGCCCGCCATTGAACCTAAATGAATTTCAATTTCATTCATTTGAAACTCACGACCCAAAGCTTCTTCCATTGACTCACGCGTGATGACAAGCTCTTGTTCAGCTGAAATACGAATATATGCACCTTTATCGTCAACTGTAACCTCTTTGTCTGGGTTATCCCATTCAGCCGCTTCTATTGCCGCTTGAGCAACATCTCCACCATTAAAAATTGGCCCTACCTTATTTTGTTTAAATGCATCTTTTAAGTTTGTCATAGCAACTCTCTTTATAATTTATTCTGAAGCGTCTAAACCTTTGGTTACGAATGAGCAGTAAACGGCTCGACACCTTCTATATCCACTAAAACATCTTCGCCTTCAACCTTCAGTGGGTATTCTGCAATTTGGCAATCAGTAGGGTTCAACCCTTTACCACTGTTAAGGTCAAACTGCCATAAATGTGCTTTACAAGTCAGCACTTTGCCATCAAATTCACCATCTACCAATTCAATTTCCTGATGTGGGCAAATCGCTTGAAATGCTTTCAAATTCCCACCTTCTAAACCTAATACTAAAACTGATACCCCGTTTACAGTGTCGAAAGAATCCATATCCCCTTCCCACACATCATCTAATGTACAAACCTTCTCAAATGCCATTCCCGCTCCCCTATATCCTTATTGATCCGCAAAAATAATGTCTAGCGTTTCGGTTGGTCTCCAACCGGCTTCTGATACCCTCATTTCCCTAGGAAAACATTCAGTCGATTGATGCAACCTTACTCGCATAACCTTATCGGGTTGCGGTGTAACACGTCGACCTACAGAGTGGTAAGCACACTTTTCAGCGACCTGATCCATCGTATCTTTAGTATCAACCGAGACTAACTGCAATACAAAGTCCCCCTCAAAATTTGAACTAATAGGAAATGCTGCCATTTTTTCTCCTTTATTGCCCCCCATGATATATAGGGAAAGTTTTTAACAAAGTAGGGGTTAAAGACCATTTGAAATGGCCTTAAACCCTACAACTTAACTATTTTCAAGCCACATCAGCCTGTTTTTTAAACGCTGCTGCCCATGCATAATCATGTGCATCCTTACCCATTTCACTGGGACCTAAATTCATATACATCAATGCACCTGGGATATCTGCCGGTTGTATATCTCCTGCTAAAAAGCGGTCAATAATATTTTTATGTTCTTTATAACGCTCTGGGTCTTGTTCAAAGCACCAACGGTCAGCTTCTGAACCAAAGTGATATAAACGCCCCTCGTATTCAAGTGAAAAGTCTTTAACATCCCACCCATCACCTGGCGTACCAACAATTGGTAATTGACACATATTACAAACATATGGAAGTGTTTCAGGGAATGTTAAACTCTCACGGCCATTATTTAGGTTATCGGTAATAACATCCCAACATTTACCCCATGTGCTGTTCCAACCAGGGTATTTTTCTTCTAGCCATTCACGATCTTTGACTGACGCACCTGCAGCTGGGTTCCACCATACAGTAGGGCGCCAATACCAAACACCTAAATGCATACCATGGTGTGTAACATCTAAATCTTTTGTTAAATTTTCCCAGAACCATGGAGCGTCTAAGCCTAAATCAGCTAACTGACGTTCAAATTGAATGATAATCCACTCCACCATGAATTCTTTAAAGGATTGGCTTCTATGCTCTAACGGTGTGTAATAATCCATAATAGGTCCAGTTAACACAGAAAAAAGCTTCCATGCACGCCATATAGAAATATCTACAAGTTGCTGAGCTTTTTCTTTATGCCCATTTTCGATTAATATTTTTAACGATGGCCCACCTTGTTGCGCATGACGCGCCTCATCAGTTTGAACACTTGATATTAAGCTAGCAAACGTATGATCGCCGGCTTCTGAGGCATCGGCTGCTAACCCTAAGAACTGCATATTTGTAAACCCTGTTTCAAACCCAAATGTCAGCATAATTGAAACAGCAATAGCATCACGGCATAACATAATGTCATCAAAAAACGATCTAGCGGCGATTGATGCCCATTCGTTAGTATGCATCGCTTTATGCGCCCAATTCCACTGGTGGTTACGTTTTATATTTGCATGTGGGAAATACAATTGAATTTGCCCATGACGATTTTCATCGAGCATCCCAAAAGTTGCCATATTACGATTACCTGGTGCTTTAGAAAAACGTGCCATACGAGCTTCTGCTAAGCTCGCGGCATATTCGTTAACAGCAATCGCGCCGTAATGTGCAATCATAGTCGAGATCCAGCCGGGGTCCGCACGGTCTACATATGCATCACGTTCCAACGCTGCTTTGACTGAATAAGCACCCGCATCCTTTTCTCGTTGAATAGCAACATACTCAGGATACGACACTTTATAAGGTTCATCATACGTTTCCCAAGCTTCAATTGAGATACCACTAGCACCACTCATTTCTTCTGGAAACACTTCATCTTCAGTTACATAACTATAGGTCCAGTTAGTAGCACGTGTTAAGTCGTACCACTCAGCTCTAGGTATTTGATACATCCTATTCTCCTATTTCATTATGAGCGCTTCGATTAAACACTCATATTTTTTATTATTTCGCTAGTAAACGTTTTATTACATAAGAATAAAGCATATTACATGCCAAAAAAAACCTAGTAAGAAAAACGCTTTATCCATTTAACCCCTTATTTATTGATCAAAAAAAAATACTCATTTTATGATTTGATTAAATACTCATTCTATTCATCGCTACATAATATTTATTATTAAATGGGCAAAAAAAAGCCCTAGCAATCTTCATTGCTAGGGCTTTTAAATGTTTTCAATAAAACCGATAACTTAAAACGTGTCGTCGCTTAACGACCTAACGATTTTGCAGTTTTACCACCAATTCCAAACTGTGTATTAGGTACTTCTTGAATTAATACGCGAACGTTTTGACGTGGCGCATCGACTGCTTCACAAAGCGCATCGGTTACCTTTTCAATAACCGCAGCTTTTTGCTCATCAGTTCGACCTTCCATCATATGAATATGTGCTATTGGCATTTACTTTCTCCCGTTAATCAACAAATCGCATTGTCACAGTACCTAGATCTTGATAGCGCACTGAAACATTATCACCTGCTTTAACTGCAATAGCAGGGGTAATAGCCCCAGCCATAATAAACGTACCAGCAGGAATAACCTCTCCACGTTCCGCCAACAGATTAGCCAGCATTGCAACACTTGCTGCAGGGTGACCTAGAATAGCTGCACCAGCACCTAACTCTACTACTTCACCATTGATCTCCATGACCACACCGATTGTTTTAAGATCCAAATCTTCAACCGGTAGCATACGACCCCCTGTTACAAAGCGTGATGAAGAAGAGTTATCAGCAATCACACTCTTAAGGTCAAATTTAAAGTCTTTATAACGTGAGTCAATAATTTCCACAGCTGGAACAATAAAATCTGTTGCTGACAAAACATCACCAATGTGACAACCTGGTCCACTTAATTCTTTTTTTGTTACAAACGCAACTTCTGCTTCTACTTTTGGGTGAATTAACTCAGAGATCTTAACTTCACCACCATCAGGAATACTAAAATAATCAGCCAAAAAACCATAACAGGGTGTTTCTACTCCCATCTGGCGCATTTTTGCCATCGATGTTAAGCCCATTTTTAGACCAACAATCTTGTTACCTCGTGCTTCTTTTCGACGACGAATCTCCCACTGTACATCGAGTGCTTCATCCCAGGTGATTTCTGGATAATCATTTGTTATTTTTGTTACTTCTGTGCAGTTAAGCTCAGCATTTTCTAGGTGCTCTGCTAACTGTTCAATTGTTGCTTTATCTAAAGCCATAATAGTTCCTCTTACGCTGATTTCTTTTTAATCTCTAAGGCAACATCTTCGATCATGTCTTCTTGACCGCCTACTGCACCCATTTCACCTAATGCCATTAAGATTTCTCGTGCTGGCACGCCATGGTTTTTCTCTGCTCTTTTTGCATGAAGCAAAAATGATGAATAGACGCCTGCATAGCCTAACGTTAAAGAGTCTCTGTCAATACGAGTTGGTGTTGGCATTAACGGAAGCGCAATATCTTCAGCGACGTCCATAAGCTTATCGACATCAACACCAGTTTCAATGCCCATTCGATTACAAACCGCGACCATCACTTCAAGTGGTGTATTACCTGCACCTGCTCCAAAGCCTGCAACAGAACCATCAATACGAGTAGCCCCTGCTTCAATTGCCGCTAGTGAGTTTGAAATACCCATTGCCATGTTGTGATGACCATGAAAACCGATTTCGATATCATCGCTAAATTCCGCTCTTAATGCGGCAATTCGATCGGTTACATCATCTGGCAACAGGTAACCCGCTGAGTCGGTTGCATAAATGCAATTTGCACCGTAATCAACCATTTTTTTAGCTTGCTCTAACAATGCCTCAGGTGATGTCATATGCGCCATCATCAAAAAACCAACCGTATCTAAGCCATATTCACGTCCTTTTTGGATGTGCTGCTCAGAAACATCAGCTTCTGTACAGTGTGTGGCCACACGGATTGTTGAAATACCACAGTCAGCTGCCATCGCAAGATCATCGACCGTACCTAAACCAGGCAGTAACAATGCTGATATTTTGGCATTCTTCATTTTTGGTACAACTGCTTCAAGATATTCACGGTTCGAATGTTTTCCAAAACCGTAGTTTACTGAAGAGCCGCCTAAGCCATCTCCATGTGTTACTTCGATTAATGGCATTCCAGCTTCATCCAACGCAACAGCCATCCTAACCATATCGTCTAATGAGAACTGATGGCTGACTGAGTGCATACCATCACGTAACGCATTATCGTGTAACTTAATTTTTTTACCTTTTAAATTCATCACCAACCCCCTAAGCTAATTTGGTTAATGTCAGTGTGCCGTTTTCAATCTCTTCGGCAAACATTTCTGCTGTTCTTGTCCCAGCAGCCGTCATAATATCCAAATTACCGGCATACTTTGGAAGGTAATCTCCTAGCCCTTCAACCTCTAGAAATATACTAACTCTATGTCCATCAAAAATTGGTCCATTTTTTAACTTATAGCCTGGCACATATTTTTGCACTTCTTTAATCATTGCGTGAACTGATTCTGTAATTGCTTTTTGATCTGGTTCTTCTTCAGTTAAGCAATGAACAGTATCCCTCATAATTAAAGGTGGCTCTGCAGGGTTTAAAATAATAATCGCTTTGCCTTTCTTAGCACCACCAATTTCTTCAACGGCTCGGGCTGTCGTCCTTGTGAATTCATCAATATTTTTCCGTGTGCCCGGGCCTGCTGATTTTGATGCAACTGTTGCAACAATCTCACCGTACTCTACTGCCTGAACTTGACTCACAGCAGCCACCATCGGTATCGTTGCTTGGCCACCACAGGTCACCATATTAACGTTCATTTCTTGCTCACCCACGTGCTCTTTCAAGTTAACAGGTGGAACACAAAATGGGCCAATAGCTGCCGGCGTTAAATCAATCACTAACACGCCTTTTTCTTGCAATTTACGGTTATTTTCTCCATGCACATATGCAGACGTTGCATCAAATGCAATTTGTATATTATCTTCTTCAATATGTGGAATTAAGCCATCTACACCTTCATGCGTGGTTTTTAGGCCTGCTTCTCGAGCTTTTAATAAGCCCTCTGAGTCAGGATCAATACCTACCATCCACAGCGGGTTTAAATTTGGACTACGTTGTAGCTTAGCCATTAGGTCGGTGCCGATATTACCGGAACCAATCATTGCGCAATTTATTGCCATTTACTAATCTCCTAAAATTTTACGCTTAAACAAAGCGAACAGATGCTGAACCAATGCCGCCTACACTAACTCGCATAGAATCGCCTGCTTTAGCATCAACCATCATGCATAATGCGCCTGATAAAATAACTTCACCGGCTTTTAATGTTACGCCTAAGGCACCCATCGTATTAGCTAACCAAGTCATTGCATTAACAGGTGAACCAAGTGCTGCTGCTCCTGCACCTGTGTGCATTAATTCGCCATTTTTTTCGAGTGTTAAACCACATACGCTTAAATCTACTTTGCGTGGGTCAACGGCCGTTCCACCTAATACAAGATAACCACATGATGCATTGTCAGCTACTGTATCTTGAATTTTAATTTTCCAATCCGTGATTCGTGAGTCAACAATTTCGAAACAAGGCATTACTGCTTCTGTCGCCGCCAAAATATCTGCATTGGTTAAGCCTGGTCCACACAAGTCTTTTTTTAGAACGAACGCTATCTCGCCTTCTGCTTTCGGTTGAATCATTTTTTCAGAGATAGGAATATCCTGTCCTTCTGACATCACCATGTCACTCAATAGGTAACCAAAATCAGGCTGGTTTACACCAAGCATATCCATCACAACTTTGCTGGTACAACCTACTTTTTTACCGACAACTTTTTCACCCGCGTCAAGACGACGTTGAATCATTTGATGTTGAATTTTATAGGCATCTTCAATCGTCACCTCTGGTGAACGCTCGGTAATCGGCGCAATTGTTTGTTGCGTAATAAGCGCCTCATACAGCTCATCGCCGTATTGAATTATTTTATCTTGATCCATTTTTATTCCTTATAGTTTTACACAAATATTGGTCAGCTCTGAATAGAACTCCAATGAATAATGACCACCTTCACGGCCTGTTCCAGATTGCTTTGCACCACCGAAAGGTGTACGTAAATCTCTTAGGAACCAGCTATTAACCCAGCAAATACCCGTTTCCATTTGAGCGGCAACTCGGTGTGCGCGAGTAACATTTTCTGTCCAAACAGATGAAGCTAGACCATAAGGAGTATCGTTTGCTAACTCGATGGCTTCTGCTTCTGTATCAAATGGTGTGATGTGTGTGCACGGGCCGAAGATTTCTTCTTGCACAACCTTAGCTGTTTCTGGCAACCCTGTCCAGATAGTTGGCTCTATCCAATAACCACCAGCTAAGTCTTCAGGCATGTCAGGAATACCACCACCTGTTACGACTGTTGCGCCTTCATCCACTGCCGCTTGATAGTAGCTCAATACTTTTTCACGGTGTGATTTACTAATTAATGGCCCCATATTGGTTTCGGGGTCTTCAGGTCGACCTAATTTAAGCGCTTCAGCGCCTTCTTTTAAACGTTGTACAAACTCGTCAAAAATTGGTCGTTCAACATATACTCGCTCTGTTCCGAGGCAAACCTGCCCACAGTTAGCAAATGCCGAGCGTAACGTTCCTTCAATCGCTTTATCCATGTCACAGTCAGCAAAAACAATGCCCGCATTTTTTCCACCGAGTTCTAGCGATGAATCGCGAACACCTACCGAAGCCGCAGCCGCAATGCGCTCACCCGTTGCTGTTGAGCCTGTGAAAGTAATCGCATCTAGGCCTGGGTTCGTAATCAAGGCTTCACCCACTTCACGACCTTTGCCTAGAATAACGTTATAAACGCCTTTTGGCACCCCTGCCTCGTTCATTACCTCACCCAATAAAGTGGATGTTAATTGTGTTTCTTCAGAAGGCTTTACAATGACTGTATTACCACATGCTAACGCGGGAGCAATTTTCCATGTCATCAATAACAAAGGTAAGTTCCAAGGACCAATAACACCAATCACACCTTTAGGCTTATGAACTGTATAGTTTAGCGCGCCTGTACCGTCTGGTGTCGGCATGTGAAAAGCTTCATCCCCAACATTTTTAATCGTATCTGCAAAAATTTTAAAATTAGCAGCGCCTCGGGGAATATCAATATGACTCGCTAAGGAATAAGGCTTACCCGTATCTAAACACTCAGCCTCTAAAAATTCATCAAAGCGCGCATTAATACCGTCGGCAATTTTATATAAAATATCCACACGATCTTGGATAGAGTAACCAGCCCAAGGCCCTTTTAATGCTATGCGGGCAGCATCTACTGCTTCGCCAACTTGCTCTATGCTAGTTTTGTGATATTGGCAGACCAGTTCTCCTGTTGCTGGTGAATATATTTCACCAAAACCACCAGAACCAACAAACTCACCATTAATAAACCCTTTTATTTCTCTCATATTTTTTTAGAACCTTTACTAAATAATAATGTAATTAAACCAAGACATAATCAATCGCATCTACGCCAGCTTGCGCGCAAAGAATATCTTCTTCTTCTGAACCACCTGAGACACCAATCGCACCTATAACGTCTTCACCTTCAAAAATTGGCAAACCGCCACCAAAAGTCACTACATTCGGTCGCCCAGCTATGCCCGCTTGCAACTGGGTCTTACCTTGAAGCACTTCACCCCACTGCATTGTAGGAAACCCAAAGCCTGCAGCTGTGTACGCTTTATCCTTAGCAATTGTCATGGAGGGTAGAAACGACTTATTCATACGCAAAAATGCCATTTCTGACGCCCCGCGATCCACAACCGACACACAAATGTTAATGCCAATTTCTTTTGCTTTTTCGACTGCAGCTTGCACCGCAGTAAAAGCTGCTTCGGTGGAAATATTTTTAGTTACAATACTGCTAGACATAACACTAAGACGTAACGCCCATAAAACTCTCAACCAATTGACGAGAGTGATAGAAAATAGCCTGACCAATATTATCTGCTGTCCATGTTAAGACAGGGCTATCGGGATACACGTAGCTATCTTCAGCGAATACTTCGTTACGGTTACCCGATGGATCAAAGAAATAGATCGTTTGTCCTCGAGTTAAACCATGTCGTGTTGGGCCAGTTTCCAATGGAATATCTTCCATCGAAATAATATCACCTGCTTTTAATACGCCTTCCCAAGAACTTAGTAAAAATGAAGCATGATGTAATTGACCTGATTTTTCAGAACGGATAAAGGCAACATCATGCGCCTTAGTGCTACACGTTAAAAATGCTGCCAGTTGAGTTTCACCATCAACTATTTGCTCGGTTAATTGAAAATCTAATGCTTCGGTAAAAAATTTAAAGTTTTCTTCAAAATTATTACCATACAATAAACAATGATCAAAACGAATGGGCTCCATTCCTTTCAAACCTCTTGGCCAAGGAGCAGGGTTAGTGGTTGGAAGACCGTTACCCACTTGTTCTTTTTCAGCATATAAATCAAAGGTATGACCAGCAGGCGCGACAAAGCGAACCCGTTCACCACAGCCCTTTAATTCGCCAGCAGGAATTCTTTTTGTTTCAATACCAAAGCTTTTAACATTAGACTCATAACGCCACAAATCTTGCTCTGTTGCGACTTTAAACGCCATGTGGTCCATACCTGAGCGATCTGAAGGCTCCAATACTAGCGAAAACTTATCTTGCTCATCCCAACATTTAAGATAGACACGACCCTGATCATCTCGGTCAGTTTCTATCAAACCAATATTTTCACAATAATGGTTTAGTGATTCTTCCATATCCAACACTCTTAGCTGGGTATGTCCTGGACGTAAAATACCGGTCATTGCCATGGTTAGCTCTCCTTTCTATATTTAATTTTTAAAAATTGCGTTGCACTATACTATAAATGCTATTGGCACACTTTAACGCGATACAATTTTTTTGTAAAAGCCCAATTACATTTAATATAATATTGTTGAAAACTTCTAATACTATCTGCACATGGCTAGCTACCCGTTATTGTGCAAAAGAACTGCTCTCTTGATTCTCAGAATTTGCATCCCCAGCTTGTTATGAGCTTTCCCCTAAGCACACCTTTCAGCAAATACAACTGACTTAACTACTAGATCAAACCTCGGTGGCGTACCTTAGCAAATAAAGGTACTTATATTTTTACTTAAATGTTCTTGAACAAGGGGCTTTTTTTGTTATCGGCACCAGCATCTGCCGCGTTATAGAATTTTTCCATAAACATATCTTTTTCAAACAAACGAGCACGCATTAACATGGTAATACATGCATCAATCATCAACGGGGGGCCACACATATAAGCACGATACCCTTCAAACTTCCCTCCCATATGTTCTCTAGCAACCTCATGAATAAAACCGGTTGGGCCATCCCACTCAGGTTCAATACCCGGCCCTGACAAGCCTGGAACATAGGTAAAATTATCATGTTTAGTATCGAGCTCCTCAAACAAACCTTTATAATATAATTCCTCAAGGTTTCTGGCCCCTTGATATAAGATAATTTTACGTGTATCCCCAGACTCCAACAAATCAAGCACCATTGATTTTGGACTCGCTAAACCAGAGCCTCCACCAAAAAACACCGTTGGTTTGTCATCAGACTTCCTTAAGAAGAAGTGCCCATACGGAGCAGACAATCTCAATGTGTCGCCCACCTGCATTTCATTATGTATCCACGTTGTACCTTCTCCACCAGGAATTAAAGCCACATCAAATTCTAGTATTGTTTTTTCGTTGGGTGATTGCGCCATAGAAAACGGTCGAGGCGTATTCAAACCCGGAATATACAAATTTGCATATTGACCTGATTGGAACACCAGCTCATCGTCTTCAATTTCTATAAAAACACCCATAATTCTTGGCGTCAATTTTTCAAGTTTGACAACCTTACCAGCAAAGTCACGAACCGGAATATTAGCCGCATCCGGCTCTTCTTCTACATCGGCCTCTATCACCAAATCTGATTCTGGCCTTGAACAGCACGTTAGACACTTATCATCGCGTTCAAAATCCATCAATGCGAATGGTGATGCCTCATCCCCAATCTCAACGTCACCTTCCAACACATCCACTTTACACGTGCCGCATAAACCATGACCACAAGCATGAGGCAAATAAACACCTTGCCTAAGCGCCGCGTCTAAAATAGTCTGATCCTCATCAACCTCAACCGTAACGCCTAAAGGCTCAATGGTCACTTCGTAAGTCATCGTTTATAACCTTGTTCCATTGACACCCATCAGCCCTGGTGTTTTAAACCTAATCAAAGACTTATGGCCCACGCCGTTTTCTTTCAAGGATTTTTCAATATTCGGTATAAAAACGGCTCCATCTAACACCCACTTAACAGTTGACCAATCAATTTTTTCAAAGTCTGGGTGATCATTAAATACTGATAACATCACTTCAGACATTAACGCGTTGAAAGTCAGTTCAGGGGGTACTGAAAAAGCTTGAGCTGCTGAAAACAGCAAATGGTCATCCCAACCAACATACACTAACTGGTTGCCATGAAAGTTCTCAATTTTATCTCTTACTATATCGACATAACCGTCTTTTGCTAATACAGCCATTTTACTCTCCCAATTTTTTTTAAGCGCCAGACCCAGTTTTATTTACCATAGCCTCGCTCCCACCCTTCCATTCTTGCCAACGCGCATGATCCCTTGAACCAATATAGTTCCCCACATCTTCTGGTGTAAACTTATACCACTGCAATACTTCAGGAATTGTTGCTCCACCGCAATTGCCTTGATAAATTTGATGTACTGGTAACCAAGCTTGCACATATTTCTCAGGTTCATACTCAAAAATATCTTTACAGCCATCTGAGCAGAAATGATATTTATCGCCACCATGTTCGGTAACACGATAACTAATTTGCATAGGGTCTGTTTGAACCTCGGTAAAAACCATAGGCACTTGGCATACTTGGCATAACTGCGGCAAGCCTTTTTGAAACTCAAATGTACCTTCAGCTTGTTGTTTAGCCCAGTATTCAAATCGTGGTCGATAATATTTATCAAACGTATCGGGGTACTTTTCAGATAACCAAGCCATCTTCTCTGCAGTTGGTAAAAAAGTATGAAAACCTGTTGCATTACCTAACGAACAAAAGACTGACCATACTTGATGGCTAATATGCTCTGCTTCTGCCGTAGCCAACTCATGGTATTTAGGCATTCTTAATCCATAACGCGATAAATCTTCAAATAAAGCGCCACCATTTTCAACAAAATACACATCCCACGCTTCTTTCCAAGACATCGGGCTATTCGTTAACATATAGTCTTGCATAGCTGCCACCAGCGCTAATAAGCGATATGCGCGCCAAAAATGCTTATCCATCCATCGTTGAACAATCGGCAAGTTATCTTCATGCTGCTCAAGCATAAATTTAATAATTTCTAATCCAAGCGTCATATGACGAGATTCATCTGACTGCGCTGAAAAACCAAATGTCACTGTCGCCATATCTCCGTTATAGGCAGCACCGGACATAAATGGCACGAATAACAAGTTGGTCAATACGTATTCAAATGCGAAGGAAATCGACGTAATAAATTCAAAAGGCCCAGCACTTAACGCGTCTTCTGAAAAAGCCTTAGGTACAGATAAATACCACACTCTATCAAATTGGTGAAACGGGTCGTGTAACCCATCAAAATGCTTATTATAATGACTGATGGTATGCACTTGTGTTTGCTGATGCCGTAATTCATCAATCGCCTGCATCTGACAGGCAATACGCGCACCATCACCACGGAAATGACGGCCTAAGTGAGCAAACCCTCTATGCGCTGCATACTCTATCGGCGTCACACCAGTAATAAATAATTTAATCGCGCTTAAATAACTGGCATCGGCTAAATTAGTTTGACCATTATTTTGTGCAAAACTATCAATGACGGCATAAAGTTTTTTTTCTTTTTCCGCTTGAAATTTCCAGTATGCATCCATCGTTAAACGGAAGGGGTCTTCCCACTTATCCCAATCAGTAATTTTAATCCCCTCAAACGTGTCATACGGAAACACGTCATCCATTTTTTGATGCGTTGTTTCCCACCCCATACCTCGTGTTAATAATTCGTAACGTTTGCGCAAATTTAGTTTTTTTGACGGCATATTAGCCTCCTCTTTTAATTGGCGATTAGTGCCAGCTCAATTCAAATTTATCCTCATCTTCATCAACATTGCCTGCTAATGAAACAAGGTTTAAATGTAGCTCTTGAACATCCCAGTCACGCCCTATTTGCTCCTCAACTGTCTCTCGATTAACAACGAGTTTCCCAGCACCTTCCATTCGAACCATACCTGGTTGATGCTGGATATTCGCCTTAGGGTTATCTAATTCGACCGCCTCAATAATTGGGCGCGCATCTTCATTATCTTGAAGAATTAAAAACACTGTGTTTTTTTTATCTGACATCTCCATCATCTCCCACTTAGACCATCACGCCTTGTTTACCAAGCCGTGTTAATAGTTCTTGCTTAACCTCTGATAATTCGCTAACTCCCTCAGCACCAAAAGCCTCTATAGCAATAGGTTCAATAGCCGTTGTTAATCGTGTTGCCCATTTATCAACCCATTTAGAAATTAGGGCTTTATTAGCATCTGATTCTTTAACCGTTATCTTAGCTAGCACATTCGTCCAACGTACGGTTTCAGCGTACCAATCGTCCATAAATTCAGTTAGCATCGCAACAGTTGCGCCACCTTCACTGGTTATTTTTTTCTCAAAACGATTGTAAATAAGCGGGAAAACCAAGCCATCCAATACAACGTTTTGCGCAACCATTAATTCAAACCAATCATCTAAAACAAACATATCTTCTATCGCGTGACGCAACCCTTGCCATTGAGGCGCCTCCATCCACGCAACTTTTGCTGTATCAATACTGGTCTCTTCATTTTTATCTATTAACAGCCCGATGCGGGTGACATATTGCGCCATTCCCAAACGATCCATCGCGTTAAACATAGCCACAGAACTGAAATTAGAACCAAAACATTCATCCGTAATTTGACAATTGTTCATGTTTGCAGCCCATTCAACATGACGAAGCGGTATTAAAATATCGCGCACTTGTTGCTTAATCGCTTCTGGTACTGAATCAAACAAATCACGCTTGTCAACAAACGCAAAGTTATGCTCTGCTACTTCTTGTTGTTTAGCCCGAGTTATAGTATATGTACCGTAATAATATTGGCGCGGATCAGCAAAGCTATACCAATCTTCCATAACAATAGCCGTACGATTTTTATCATAGATATTGTGGTTCTTATCCCAAAGAGGACGGAATTGAAAATTGGTCGTTGGCTGAACGTCATAAACTGCTTCTTGATAACGTGAAGCTGGTTTTTTATTACCAAACCGTTCTTGCAAATTCCCATAAGCCAGCCGTATAGGCTGTATGGATTTTGCTGATATTTCAATACTCATTCATGCGCCTCCTAAATTTATATTTACCTTATTGACTCAAGCAGAAAAACATTCTGCTGACCGTTCTCTTCTCATATGCCATCCTCAAACCCCGGCACGCCAAATCGCCATTTGAGCTTATCGTATTCGACTGCCGCCTCTTGCTCAGGCGTAAGATGAGTCGCTGCATTCATTTCACAAAACGTTTTAAAATGCTCGAACGGTAAAACCAGCTCAACGTTGATCGTTGGATCATCAATAGCAAACTCAAACTCAACGTACTTCTCATTAACCACTTTAGTCACGCGAACGTATCGTTGACCTTCTATTCCAGATATATTGTTTATTTTTTTTATCACCTTAATATCTTGTTAGAGCAAGCTTTATGCCAGCTACTTAAATACAACGTTTCTTCACTTTTTTGGCAAAATTAGGCATTGCTTTTAATCATCATTAGCTGAATTTTTTATCAAATGATGAATTCTCATCCACTTAATTTATGATACTTTTACTTACTCAATTGATAAAAAAAAGCCACGCAAGATACTTGCATGGCTTTTTTAGATATATAACAAATCAACGATTCACATATCGTTTTTGCTTATGTATATACTGTTGTGAAGGTTTCATTCAAAACACCCGTATGGTAGAAAATACCACTGCCGATCTGGTCTTCGGTCCAAGTCGTCACTGGTCTATCGCGTTGCGCCAAGTAGCCTAAGCCTCCGAAGGTTTCGTTTCTATTTCCTGATGGATCAAAGAAATAAATTGTGTAGCCTCTTGTTACCCCATGCCGTTGTGGCGTCACATCAATTTTCACTTTATTCTTACCCATAACATCGGCGGCCTTTAACACATCATCCCAACTATCCATATAGAAGGCGAGATGATGTAAACCATTAATAGGCCCACCAACAAAGGCAATATCATGCGGTGTATTACTAACCGATAACCATGTTGCCAATTGCTCATTGCCTTCAGGCCCAACCAAGATTTGCTCTACCAGATAAAAATCTAAAACATCGATCATGAATCTCGTATTTTCTTCAACCTTATTAACCCCGTTACCAAGGTCGAACTCACTCATTAGCAAGGCGTGATCTAGCCAATGTACGCCGGCTCCTTGCAAACCATCCGGCCAGGGTTCTGGGTTAACCGCACCTACCTCAGTACCAACATATTCTTTCTCGGCATATAGATACATTTCATGCCCACTAGGTATATTAAATTTCAATACGCGGCCAACAAATGGCAGCCCCCCTTCCGCAATATCCTCTACCACAACACCGTACTGAGTAATGCGCCTTTTAAACTCATCCAAATCCGCATTGCTTTCTACTTTATAGCCCAGGTTTATCACTCCTGCTATATCAGCCTCGGTCAAAATCACGGAATATTTATCCCACTCATCCCAACATTTCAAATAAACATTGCCTGCCGTATCTGTATGTACTACTTTCATACCAATTACATTTACGTAATGTTTTACAGACGCCTCCATATCCAAAACACGGATATTGATATGGCTTATTCTCATGACACCCATAATATCTCCTCTTCTTGATTTAAATCGCAAATAATTACCGACCTGATGGTGGCAAGATATACCTCATATTGCATTGATTTAAATCAGAAAAGCCCTTATCTATAAGGGCTTTTCTATACAAGGTTATTTATTGCGGTTTTAGGTCATTAAGATGTGGACCAGGGTGTTTTAGTACTTTTCTTTACAATGTTTTTTTGTAACTTACCAATAACGCTCAAACTCAGGTCGCTGCGGGGGAACACTCTACACGCCAAGACACTGCCAGATGCTTCCTCATCGGCAGATACATGCGCCCTGCTCATTTTTTTAGTGTCATACACTCCAGAATTTATTTGTATTTTACAAACACCACAACCCCCTCCCTGACAACCCGACGGGATACCTTTTTTACCCATTCTCGACATTGCAGATAAAAGATGTCGATCTGGTTGGCACTTAAAGCTTTCCCCTGTGTTTTCTATTGTGATAACAAAATTTTGAGCTTCATCACGCACTGCATCAGTCATAAGCATTAATACAAGTCGTTAAACTTCTGGAGTATATAAGTCTGAAAAGAATGCTGACGGCTTTAAATTCTTATTTGCAATCAGTTCGTCTGCCACTGCTTTCACCATTGCAGGTGAACCAGCACTATAGGCTTGCCACTCAGACAAATCATTAGGCGTTAGTCGATCAACCACCTCTGTAATTAAGCCCGTATGCCCCTCCCAATCTTCTTGGTGCGATAAAGCCGGGTGATAATGGAAGCCGCTATATTTCTTTGCTAAAGCATGCATAAAATCAGACTCTAGTAATTCACTCTCTTCACGACAACCTAGAAAATAATGCACTTCACGATTAGCTAATTGATCGGTTTCATCCAAATAATGAATCATCGAACGAATATAGCTTGCACCAGATGCCCCCGCCACAAAGATCAAATTCCGCTTACTGTCTTCTCGTAAATAAGCGTCACCCATTGGCATGTGTAATTGAACAACATCACCGGCTTTTAGTGAATATAAATAAGCTGCACCTGTTCCCAACTTATCTTCTTTCACTAACAGCTCCACCTCACCTTTTTTATTCGGTGAAGAGGCAATTGAATAATATGACGCCTTATCCAAATTTGGTAATAAGACCGCCAAATATTGACCGGCTTTAAATTCGAGCGACTTAGGTTCAAGCAGTTCAATTCTAAGTAAAATAATACCCTTGCTGACAAAGCCAGAATAAACGACTTGTCCCTTATGCGTTACTTCCATCCAAAACTCTCTTTTTAATAATTAAAACATCGAATACGGTGTTTGTGAGGTCTATACATCCAATAATGTAAAAAAATTATTAACTACAGTAGTGGATGCCCTGACAAACCAAATTGAGTGCGACCATAAGCCATCATATTATCCTCATAGATTTGCCCTAGGTGGATATACACCATAAACGCATCTCGAGCCGCCGTTTCAAGAGGGTCACCACTTCCCGTTGCAGAAGCGCCCAATAAATTAATAGCATGGAAGGCTAACTCTGAGGCCTCTTTTCCTATATGCGAACGCCATGCCCCCATTTTATTCTTTTCTTCCTCATTAACCAAAGGTGTACCCGCAGCTATCCATTCTTCTAGCTGATCAATATACTTTTTATTCATCGCTTCAATCGCATCCAGCTTAACCATCACTTCAGCAAGATTACGTTGTGCAATTGGTGATTCAGACTCTTTCATATTATACAGAATACGTTGCCTTGCCTTCATGCGTGTTTTTAAATCTTTAGTTACGCGTTGTGCAATACCCGTTGATATAGCCGGAAAACCTAGGCAAAAGAAGGCCATAAAAGGCGCTTTAAAAATCGGCTCGTTTGAATAATGCCCACCTACTGGTTCCGCCTTATTTTTCACTTTTAACACTGGCAACACGTGATGCCAAGGTACAAACACATCGTCCACTTTTACACTATGGCTACCCGTACCACGAAGACCCAGCGGGTTCCAATCTTCAATTACCTGAAAATCTTTCTTGTTAACATTCACCAAACAGGGTTGAGGGTCCTCGCCAGGCACTTCAACAATAGCACCCAAACCCATCCATTCATCCCATAAAACACCACTACCAAATGACCACTGGCCAGTTAAACGCACACCGCCATCCACGTATTCAACTTGACCTAATGGCATAAAAATATCCCCCACTAGACCGTTGCTGTCATACACCTCTTGACGCCCTTTTTCATCTAAGTAGGCAACCCATTGCTCATGCAAAATAACAAAGTACACAAGCCATGCAGCTGATGCATTGTAATTAGCAACCGTTCTTACAATTTCTGAGAACGTAAAGGCACCCATGCCTGAGCCACCATATTGCAATGGCCGTAGCACTTTATGCATTTCGTTCTGATGCACATAGTTTCTTAACTCTTGCGAAAAACAGCCCGTTTTTTCAGCCTCTGCCACCATCGGTTCAGCTTTTTTGCCAATTAAGGTAGCCCTTCTAATCCATTCATCATGCGAAACAACAGCCATCGCTCCTCCCCTCTCTTTTTATTTTTATTGATGATAACAAACAATACTCTTTAAGCTGGTGCTTTAAAAAGCACCAGCACTCTCAATGCTTGACACCCAAATAACTTTAATTAATGACATAAAACTATATTACTATAGCTATAGTATTCCAAGCTTTATAACGTATTAAAAAAAAAATTTAATCAGAGGAGAAGACGTTGAACAAGCAAAAAAAATCTGTAAAAAAACCCATGACTGGGGATGAATACCTCGAAAGCCTAAATGATGGTAGGGAGGTTTATATCTTTGGAGAACGTGTTAAAAATGTAACGACACACCCCGCCTTTAGAAACTCTGCAAGAATGACAGCTCGTATGTACGACGCTATGCACGATGAATCTAAAGCTAGCGTTTTAAGAACACCCACCGATACTGGTAGCGGTGGCTATACACAACCATTCTTCAAAGCACCAAAGTCTGTTGATGACTTAGTCGCTTCACGCGATGCGATTGCCGAATGGCAACGTATTGGTTACGGCTGGATGGGACGCGCTCCTGATTACAAAGCTAGTTTTATTGCTTCTATGGGCGCCATGCCAGAGTTTTTTGGTGAATACGAAGGTAATGCGCGTCGCTGGTATAAAGAAACTCAAGAAAATTTGCTTTACTGGAACCACGCTATCGTTAACCCACCAATCGATCGTCACAAGGGTGCCGCTGAAATTGAAGATGTCTGCATCCATGTAGAAAAAGAAACCGACGAAGGTATTATTGTTTCAGGTGCAAAAGTAGTCGCTACTAACTCTGCCTTAACTCATCAAAATTTTGTTGGTTTATACGGTGTGCCGGTTAAAGACCCCAATTACGCAGTAATTTTCACCTTACCCATGAACTCTCCCGGGTTAAAAATCATATGCCGAACCTCATATGAATATGCTGCTGGTGCAATGGGATCTCCTTACGACTACCCATTATCTAGCCGCATGGATGAAAACGATTCGATTCTTGTGTTAGACAAAGTATTAGTCCCTTGGGAAAACGTCTTTGCTTATCGTGATATTGAGGTGGTTAACCGCTTTATATTTGGGTCTGGGTTTATGATGCGTGCATTGTTCCATGGTTGCACTCGCCTTGCGGTTAAACTCGATTTTATAACCGGCCTACTAATGAAAGCTGTTGAAACAACCGGTGCCGATCAATTCAGAGGTGTTCAAGGTCGAATTGGGGAAGTCCTCGCTTGGCGAAATTTATTTTGGAGCCTAACCGATGCGATGGCGAGAAACCCTTCACCCTGGGGTGAGAATGGGGCTCTGCAAGTTAATACTGAAGCAGCTAGCGCTTATCGAGTATTTGCCCCGATGGCATACCCGATGATTAAAGATTTGATTCAAAAAGACTTAGGAGCAGCGCTTATATATTTACCATCTCATGCAGCCGACTTTAAAAACCCTGAAATCAAACCTTTCTTAGACCGTTTTGTTCGAGGTTCAAATGGCATTAGCGCTGAAGAACGAGTAAAAGTTTTAAAACTACTATGGGATTCAATTGGCAGTGAATTTGGTGGACGCCATGAATTATACGAGCGCAACTACGCGGGCAACCATGAAGATATTCGTTTACAACTATTAGGTGGTGCAAAAATGTCTGGCTTAGCCGAGCAATTAACAGGCTTTGCAGACAAATGTTTAGGGGAATACGACCTGAATGGTTGGACAGCTCCTGATTTAATTAACTCAGATGATATTAGTATTTTGAAAAATAAACACTAAACAAAGTGTATTAAAAATAACACATAATAAGGTAACGTAAAAATACCGGACAAAATAAACCCCGCATTTGCGGGGTTTATTTTGTCCGGTATTTTTACTTCCTTCAGCCCTACAGATTATATACGTCCAATACCGTATCAACCATGTCATTATGCAAAGTAATTTTTCTATAACAAATTTTCAGACCATCGTCTGTTTTGCGTAAACGATGCTCTTGAACACCAAAAGCCTCTCTCGATGTTTTTAAGCTATAACAATGCGTAACCCATGAAGAATGAACAACAATTTCACCAGCATCATTTTCTGACACTCTAAAATTTGTATTAATGTGACACGTTCTTGGTAAAGGCGTTGTCGCAAAAGATAATTCCGTACGAATTCTAAAAATTCTATCCTCAAGACCTGAACGATCACTGTAATAGATCAGTGAAATTTCACGTGCTGGATCATTCGTTAAATTATGCTCATCGATCCATGCTGGCATCCAGTAGGTTGCATCTTCTGTGTATAAGTTAATCCATTCATCCCACTGTCTATGATCTAGAGCAGCCGCTTCATTGATAATGACATCGATTGCTTGTTCTTTTGTAGAAGCATCCATTTTATTTCTCCTCCGCTTGTGCTTTTGTCATCATTTCGGCCCATTGTCTGTGCTGCGCAATCATTAAGCCTTCATCTTCAAGGTTAATGCCACACTCGTCTGGATTAACGCCAACCTTTTTAGCAAAGTCACTGGCACCCTCAACAACATTTTTAGCACCACGCGACATATCGCTCCACTTAGCTTTTTCACCCATAAAACCTAATTGGCTATTCTTAAAAGCCGTTAAGTCATCAGGCGTTGCCATACCTGTCGCGTTAAAGAAATCTTCGTACTGACGAATACGACGCTCACGCGCCACATCGCTCTCACCAATAGGTGCAATACAGTAAGTCGTTACTTCTGTTTTATCCACTGAAATTGGGCGGAAGTGACGGATTTGGGTACTCATCTGATCCATAATAAAGACATTTGGATAGAGACATGTATTACGCAAATAACTGCCCATAAAGCTGCCCCTATCTTTACCGAACTTCTCAATAATCTCAGACATTCTACCCCCGACATGAAGTGGCCTGTCTTGAGGGTTAGGCAATTCTCCAAATAGCGTTACATGACCGTTCCCATAGGCGAAATACCCTGCTGGCATTTCTGTCGTTCCACCTGCTAAATCACCCACTGCGACAGGCTTTACTTTATCAGCATCCCCTTTTAACTTTGCACGGTTCGCAATGGTCATTACATAGTTACCATGAATAGCTTCAAGATGGTAACCGTCCACGCCATTCTCAGCTTGTAATTTCCAGTTACCGTCATAAGTATAAGTTGTTGCGCCCGGTAAAATTTCTAAGCCTTCTTCTGACTGGTCAACTAATAGATCAATCATCTGCTTAGCATCACGTAAATATTCTGCCAATGTACAGGCATTATCGTCTAACACACCAAACACAAAACCACGGTAGCTTTCAATATTTCCAATTTTCTGAAGACCTAGATCGTCTTTACTGAAATCATCGCTGTAACCCACATTACCTTTACTTTCACCGCAATCCATTAAGGTACCGTCCAAATTAAAAGACCACATATGGAAAGGGCATGTGAAGGCTCTTTTATTACCACCAGCCGTATTTACCAGTTGTGCGCCTCGGTGAGTACAAGCATTAATAAAGCCGTGAATTTCACCCTTTCTATCCCGAGTAATGATGACCGGTTGACGCCCCATATAAGTCGTAAAGAAGTCACCGTTTTCTTTTATCTGGCTTTCATGGCATAAATACATCCAGTTTTTTTCAAAGATACTCTTCATTTCTAATTCATAAAGCTCTGGATCTGTGAAAATCTTTCTATCTGCTCGATAAATACCTTTCTCTTTATCGTCCATTAGATAGCTTGCAAAATCGATATTATTTTGTTTACCCATTCTATTATTCTCCTTTTCTCAGCCTGTTAACTCGGCTGCATCATTAATGTTATTCTCAACTAACTATATTGCATGAGTAAGTGGACTATATCAATATAAACTTTTCCAGCCATGACTTACATCACTTCCTTGATAAATTTCCAAATATTACCCTTTAATCATTTTTAAAGCCTTTAGCCTTGGCGTTTATATTCCTCACCAAAACCCTGGTTTTTTTATATCCTTCTTCAAAAAAAGACCAGCTTAAAAGCTGGTCTTTGCTCAAATAATCTTAAAATAAAAATCACTTACCAAATGAGCGCATATACTGAACACTAAATTGTTTTTTCTTAACCAGTTTCGGATCAACAATACCTTTAAATTGGCCAGTTGTACAATGCATGGCTTGCACATCCATCATGCCAAACGCATCATCAATTGAAACACCTGTTCCTTTATTGATAGGCAAATGACTATCAGGGTGCGCCTGACCAATCATCCAAGATTTCCAGTACTTTCCTTGGCGGTCATGAACCACTGTACGCGGTAGCGTGAAGGTTTGCTTATCCATATAGTGTATGCGTTTGCCTACCGGATGATTTGGGTCTACAGGTTGCGATTCAACAACATACACATCCCTTAAAGAATACGTTACGTTAGGAAAACAATTGCCTTGCCCATGGTACGTCGTATAGGTATAGCCATCAGACTCTTTAAACTCATCCGTACGTTGCTGTTTTGAAGAATCATACATTGGCAATAACATCGTTTTAGTGCCTTTGTAAGTCCATTT
Source organism: Cycloclasticus zancles 78-ME (assembly GCF_000442595.1). Lineage (NCBI taxonomy): Bacteria > Pseudomonadati > Pseudomonadota > Gammaproteobacteria > Thiotrichales > Piscirickettsiaceae > Cycloclasticus > Cycloclasticus zancles. The sequence goes on from NC_021917.1 coordinate 2,150,543, forward strand.
CATATCAGAAATACGACCATTGTAACCCTCAAAGTCTTCAATCATTATATCAGCACCTAAGAAGGAGTCAGTTGTTTGACCTGTTGCTAAGCGACGAACACGGCGTTGGAACCCAAGGTATAACCACGTATTATCACGCTTCAAATCGTTCTGTGAACGGTGGATCAATAATTGTGTATTTTTAACATCAAACGGTTCTTCTACATTTAAGTAAATAGCACGAAATAGTTTGCTTGGATTGGGCGTGATTTCTGGCAAAGGTTCATGATTCACACGGTGAGCGAAATTTAAGAAATAAAAATTGAATTTCATGGTCCGTTCTATTTTTCCCGTATTCATATTACGGTATTTCCAATAGAACGGAGAAATAGCTGCACCATCACCCCAGTTATAACCATACTGGTAGTTCCATGCTAATTTTTCACCTGCACGCGGATCATCTAAACTAGGCTCCTGTGGAAATGCACGTCCAGCAACATAACCTTCTATTTGCCCAACTTTTTCGCCCAATGATACATTTTTAGCACCTGCTTTAGTCGCGTCTATATAACCTTGGTTTAGCACAAAATCTAATGGCTCACCAACCGTAATTTCTACCCAACCATCCTTAATATGTTTAATCATGCCCTCATCTAATACACTGGCATATTGATCCACGTTGTCTTTAGTAATCACATCGCCTGGGTTAACCCCATCCACAGATGGAAAACCATTTTTATAAGGGTGAAACGTGTTCTCAATGTCTGCATCAGTAACGGCTGACGCGCTTGCAGCAATACTTAATAAAGCAGCTCCAAGTAACGTTTTTGTAATTTTTTTCATTTTTTTAAATCTCCTTAAAACTTTTAATCTATGTATTTAGGAATAAACAAGGGCGCCCAACTTAGCGCCCTTGTCAACACTCCTAGAAGCGATAACGAATGGTCATTTGAATTTCGTCTTCATTTCGTGCTGTACCAATTGGCCCATCAATAAAACGACCTAGTGGCTCGATACCTCCTAAACCAGCTTCACCTGATGCGCCACCTGCATGAATTGGCGCAGTGCTAGCAGTAAATGGGTCAAATGGGTTACATTTAGTGCAGTCAGCCCACTCAGCTGGGCCTCTATCAAACTTAATGTTTGCACCCAACTGGAAGCGCCAATTATCATCAATCAACCAATCCATAGAAGGTGAAACCACATAAGCTTCCGCACCCCAGTCATAAGCTTGAATGACCTTAAAACTTAAACGATCTTGCTTCCACCAACCTTGTAGCAATAACGTTGAAATGTAGTTATTTTCTCTATCAGGCATACCCGCCTCACCAAATGCACGTTGTACGCGATTATGCTGAAGAATATGTTGCCCAAATGTTTGGAAAGACAATAAGAACGCTTTATTCTTATTGATTGAGCGAATAAAGAAGTTGCGATCCGCACCAATAACCCAACGTGCTACCTCAGACTCAGAAAACAATCGTTCTTGCGTTGAGTCGGCAAATTCTTCACCTTTAGTCCACGCTCCCTCGACTCTGATCGCTGTATCTAACGCTTCTGAATAGTAGTCCAATGACCCACCCACTAAGAATACACGTGGGAAATGAATATCAAATGAAATCAAGTGACTATAGTATTGAGATTCAATATTGTCACCATACGTTCCGCCCGTTAATACAGACCCCGTAAATGGGTTATCCGAAGGAATCCCAGCCCTTAAAGAAGGCAGTTGTGAGCGCGTATAAAAAGCATTCAATGAGAAACCTACATCCTTATAAACACCCTCAAATTTGACACCCAACTGTGAATTTGCAAGTGACCATTCTGGCATATGAGCTTCGCGGATCCCCAACACCCCAGGGCCAAAGTTTGTTGCTATTGAAGCATCGTCAGGCCCAGCACCTGCAAACACGGAGGTTGTACACCCTTCTTCCCAACAAAGGTTTAATGAACGAAAAAGCTCTCCCGCACCCAATATTTGATTTGGGGTACCAGATTGGCCTAACTTATTGGGACGAAATTTATCAAACACCCAAACAAATTGAAGATTCATATCATCTAACAAATTGTTCGCACCAAACTGCCATTCAGCCGTTGCCATCCATAATGGGATTCGTGTATCTTCAAATTCGTCGTAAATATTATTTCTAGAATAATCAATCGGATTAATTATATCTAATACTCGAAACAAATCAGTACGGCCCCACACTTCTTGTTTTTTACCTACACTTAAGTTAAATGTGGTGCCGCTCTCCATATCAATAGTCGCATTTGCATATAGCTCACGGATAAAATCCCACCGGTCATTAAAATCCGAATAACGCAACTCGTTCAAACTATCATCCATATAACCACCTATGCAACCACGTGAATCCTTATCACACGGACGTACAGGCACAGCTAGTTCAACACCATGCCCTTTAACCGTATGGCGTCTTTGCCCAAGAACTTCCAAGCCAGAGTTATCTAGTCCACGAGCCGTTAAGTTACCTAATGGAATACCACCACCGGGCGGCACGTTAAATCCAGCTGGGGTCGCTGGTATAACTGGCGTCAAAGCAATCGCCCCCCCTGCTCCATCTCCATATTCATCAGAATTTAGATCATATACACCATCGTAAGTAGCACGAAATGTCCCATTAATACTGACCTCACTAAATGCTCCTAAATTACCCAGTAATTTCGTACCTTCTAACTGAAGCGTATTACGAAATTTTGACAAACCCACTTTGTTACGAAAGTAAGTCGCATTTTCAACAAAACCACTAATTTCAAGCGTATCATCACCTGTATCAATTGCTGCAGCAGCTTGTTGTGGTATCGACAGACCAACCAACCCAGTGAGTGCAAAAGCGACAGCTAATGGCTTGATATTCCATTTATTATTCATCATTTCCCCCTACCCTTTATTTTATTTTTTATATCCTTTAAATTTACATAAGCTTATCTAATGTTGCTTTCTTACTACTCTGCCGGAAACTAGCAACAGATTTCAGGCAAATTTTACCTCCCTAAAATGAAGGCCTAAATTGCTTAACTTTCTTGCATCAGTTTTTCATTTTTCCTGAATAAATTTTGGTTTAAATGTCATCACCCACGCGGGAACTAAGAACATTGCCGCTAATGCATTCAGTAACAACATAACAATCAATAACATTGCCGCATCTGCTTGGAAACGCATAGTCGATAATAAAACCCACATAATGACCCCCGCAATTAACGAGAATGCGGTAAAACCAATGGCCACACCGGTAGTATTAATGGCTTGTTTAATTGCTGCTTCAAAACTACCCATTTTGCCGTACTCTTCTTTAATTCTGTCCATGATGTAAATTGAGTAATCCACCCCAATACCAATACCTGCTGCCAAAATAGGCACCGTATTCACATTAATACCTAAACCAACAATACCCATATAAGCGTACGTTAAGGTTGTAGCAAACCCCATTGCCAATAACATGAGCCAGCCTGCATGAACAGACCAATAAAATGCAGTCACAAAAGCAAGTATCAAAAGAAATACCAGTGGAATAACAACTATATTAGTTTGGTATGAAGCCTCATTAACAGCTGCTGTTACACCAATAAGACCACCGGCCAAATGCAGCTCTAAGCCCTCAATTTGAGCCGAAGCACTTTTGCTCCATTCTTTAGCCATATAAATAGCTCGTCGAATGGTCTCTCCTTTATGGTCTTTATAGTAAAAAACAATATTCGCGTTTTGTTCATCGGGGTCAATAAACTCAAGCAATGCCCCAGGAATAGGACTCGACATCATATAGGCGAACATCAACCCACCCATTTCCATTTCATCTTTTGGAAAGACCAACCAACGTGGATCATCATTACGTATAATTCGACTAGCCTGTGTCACTAAGTCCGGCAAACCTTTCGTGCCACCTAAACTTGGATCCGTCATCATATGATTTTGAAAATCAGCCAGAGCCTTTACTGCCTTAGGGTCTTTTAAACCATGAGGCTTAGTTGAATGCGCCAAAACAAACATTTCTTCAGAACCCGGAAATGCTTCATTAATCGCTTTGGACGAAATATTATAATCATGGTCTTCATACAATAAGGGTGAACCCGATTCAGATTGGCCAATTTGCACTTTTGAACTTAAATAGCCCCCAGCAATTACCAAGCCCAGTGAAACAAATAGCGTGTATAAAGCCCCTTGGCGTGTACAAGAAATTTTTGACACGACTGGAAACAGCTTTTCTAACAATGGATGCGGTGTGGATTTTGCTCCTCTTTTCGGAAGAATCTCCAACATGACAGGTAAAAAAATCAATACCGTAACAATCACGCTACCCGCCCACAATGAAGCATAAATAGCTAATTTATCGTTAATAGGGACCGACCCTAATGAAATAAGCAACAAACCAATTGCATCAGAAATAACGCCTAAAGAACCCGGCCTAAATAAACCTTCAAACGTATTTCTTGCCGCCTCCTGTTTATTTCCACATGCGCCTAATTCGGCATAGAAGCGCTCTACAATTTGCACACCGTGTGACATCGCTCTTGCCGATACAAGAAATGGTACGACGAGCATCAGGGGATCTAAGTTATAACCCAATAAGGACAACATGCCCAACCCCCATGTTGTGGTTAGAGCAATCCCAATCAGCGGTAATAATAATCCGTAAAATTTACGAAAGTAAGCAACCAATAAAATTAACAAAATTGCCAGTGTATAACCAAAAATTTGAATAACTTCGCTAACATAAGACGTAACCCAACCAACCAAAACCGGCTGCCCTGTGGCATAAATGGTCACACCCTCCGCTTTCTCTTCGTCACGAAGTTTTTCAACTGCATCAAAAACCTGTTCGTAATCCAAGTCTCCTTCATTCAGTGTGCCCTTAATTAAGGCTGACTTTAAGTCAGGCGACACTAACAAGCCATAAACACGTGGATTTGAAGCCACTTGGTTTTGCATTGTGTTTAACTCTTCCTCAGAGTAATGCTCCTTAAGTGGGTCGTAATATGGAGCGGACTTCATCGAGCCATATTCATTTAGCCACACCCGGCGCGTATTCCTGTGCGTTAAACTATTAACCAAGTTATGATTGACGGCAGGCAATGCATCTACTTTGTCTGTTAATCGCTTGATTCTAGCTAATGTGTCATTAGTGAAAATAGTACCCTTATCAACCTTAATGGATACAATTACCGTATTCGCACCACCAAATGTTTCGGTCAACTTATTATGCGTTTGGATATACTCGTGCCCTTGCGGTAATAAATCGGCGAAGTTTGAGACCATTTTGACCCCAGGAACTTGCATTGCAAAAAAAGCACTAATAGCTAGAATGATAAATGCCGTAATTTTTGGATGAGCAAATACCACGCGATCAATTTTTTTTAGTTGATTTTTAATCGTAGCCATAATCACTTCTCTCCCTTATTAACAACGACTAACTTCCCTGAACTATCCTTCCTTAATACTTGAAGCGTACCTGCACCACCAGCTAAAACAATCCCATCATTACCTAAAGGAGCAAGTGCCCTTAAATAAGAACGTGTTTCAAATAATGTTGAACGGCCCCATTTTGCAACCTCATTATTTACCGAACGTCTTTCTAGAAATGTCCCAAAATCACCAACCGCATAAACACCCAAGGCGCTGGCTGATAATCCGTAAATTGGCGCCATACTCCCCGTTTGTTCTTTCTCCCAAGTGTTGCCACCATCATCTGTATGAAAAATCACACCGTTCGAACCACCTATCCATCCGTGTTGTCGATCTAAATAGCTAACCGCTAATGGAAAAAACTCATTAGGGACGCGTTGCTCTTTTAGCATCCACGTCTCACCGCCATCTTCCGTCGTATAAACACTACCAAACTCGCCGACAATAACGCCATTTTGTTGATCAAAAAACTTTATATAAGTAAAAATCAAATCTTCATCAAACGTCTTTTCCTTCCATTTTTTCCCGCCGTCTTCACTACTGAACAACGTACTAAAACTAGCCGCTACCCATAACTTATTATTTGGCCCACAGCTGATAAACTGCGGCGCTTCATCAGTATTCAAGTCATTAATCTGCCATGCCTCACCATTATCAATTGAAATCCACACTTGTTTTTCTGCAGATACGGCCGCTTGAAGACCATTTGGGCAGATAGCCGCACCGATAAAAGATGGCATCTGTACTGGTTGCGTTCTTTTCCAAGTACTAGCCCTATCATTAGAATTTAAAATAAAGCCAATACCTGCCAATAGAACTTTATCACCCAAGCTTGCTGCTGCTTGAATCCGATCTGTCCTATGAATAGCTTGCTTCCTAGCTTGCTCAACATCATCCAACACTAACGGTGCCTCACAACCAGCTATCGTTAGGTAGGTCAACACTCCTAGTAATACTTTACACCTCATGTCCATCCTCGGTTAAAAATAATTCTAATTCAGAAAGCATTTGCCGTGCCAACCTAAAACTTCCAGGTTGGTACAGTAAATGCTTTCTCTGCTATTTACATCCGTACCGCATTAATTAATCATGCCCGGACCTTACCGACCTGATTAAGCGAAACGAACGCAGTTTATTAAATGATTATTTAGTAAATCATTAAACGATTATTTAACCAAATAGTGATTCATATCACTACTTAAGAGGCACTATATTTAAATTTACATTTACAAAAACAGGAAAATATTATGAAAACTTCCATCTATTACGGTCCTCAAGATATTCGATGTGGTGAAAAAAACGACCCTAAAATTGATCAGCCTCATCAGATTCTAGTGGAAGTAAGCGCGACCTCTATCTGCGGTTCAGACTTACATTTGTATCGCGGCGAGATTGATTCGATGATGGAACGCGGGCATTCACAAATAGGTCACGAATTAATAGCTCGTGTTAGCGAAGTAGGCAGTAATGTTAGTAAATTCAAAGTTGGTGATCGCGTAACCATGGCTTACTCATGCTCATGTGGCGAATGCTATATGTGTGAAGTTGGGCAAACAGCGCATTGTGAAACCACCGAAAAAGCGGTTTATGGTTTTGGTATTCCATTTGGCGACTTAAACGGCACGCATACTGAGGCTCTTATTTTACCGCATGCTGAAGGGCATGTTATAAAAGTACCCGATGCTATTGATGATGCCTCCGCACTCACATTGTCATGCAACCTACCTTCTGCCATTATTGCCAACAAACTGGCCGATATTCAGCCCGGGGAGAACGTTGCTATTATTGGTTGTGGCCCAACGGGGCTATTAACTATGGATATTGCCTTGGGCAAATCTGCTGGGCAAGTTGTTTGTATTGATCAACTCGATTATCGCCTTGCCATAGCTGCAAAAAAAGGCGCAACAACTATCAATTCAACAAAACAAGGCTGGAAAGATGAAGCTCTATCTCTAACAAATAGCCGGGGGTTTGATAAGGTTATTGAGGTAGTCGGTTACCCGGAAACACTTCAAATGTGCCTGGATATCATTCGACCAGGCGGGACCATTGCGGCTATTGGAGTTTTCTGCGATCAAGAGTTTAATTTAGTATTGGCTGATGTGTTTTTACGAGATATAAGCCTGCACATGAATGGTTTTGCTAATGTGCAACCTTACATGTGGGAAGGCATACGTTTAATGGAACGAGGTGTCATTAACCCATCTGAATATTTTTCTCACACCTATACACTCGACCATATCGATCAGGCGTTCAGCACGTTTTATGAAAAATCAGACCATGCACTTAAAATGCTTATTAAACCTTAACTAAGCACACTTAAACACACATAAAAAAAGCCCCTTCAAAAGGGGCTTTTTTATAATTAACGTCTAACTCTACACTTGAGGCTCATACTTTGAATGATCAAAGTTTTTATGAGATTCAATATTTTCAGGCACTAAACCAAATGCTGTTTGCTTACTTAAGTTTTGTGTATTTAACTCATCATATTTTATGTACCATGCTTTATGCATTTTATAAAATGGTATTTCTGGCCACAAATGATGGATTAAATGATAGTTTTGATAAACCAATAAGGGTGTCAACAACCATTCCCACCCCATACGCATGGTTGTCGCCATGTATTTGTCTTCTGTTTGACTAACCGTTGCAGGGTAATGAGGCAATATAACAAATACAATCGCGATCAATAGCAAGGTAATACGCGAAGGGATAAACCACAACATAAACAACTCGTAACCAAATCCAAAATACAACGCAGCAACAAATAGTAGCGCCAATGATGAATAATAAGTAATCAACTGTACCATATGGCGTTGAATTACTTTACCCCCATGTTTTAAGAAATAGTAAATATACCACGCATCAAAAAATGACCATCTAAACGGCACCTGCCACCAGGGAGATTCGTGCTCGAAAAGGTCGGGATCTTTTGGCCCATTGGTATAGATATGATGTTGATTGTGCACCCATCTTAAGGCCACCATGGGTGCATATGGAAATAAGAAAAATAACCCAATCGCACCTATTGTTTCATTGACAGGTTTAATACTCGATAGGGAGTGATGTGATGCATCATGAATCACACTAAATAAGCCATACGTTAAAAGACCGTTGATAATGGCTCCTTGCCACATGGGTAGAGATCCCTCTAACGCGTAGTACCAAACTAGTCCCAAGCCAGCCATAATGCCTATAAATAACAATACAGTAGGAATTGCTAGTGTGGGTGCTTTTCTAAGTGATTCAAAATATGCATCACTTGCAGATGTGTCTTGTGTACTCATAATGTCTCCTTCAAATTAACTTATACTTCTTAGACTGATCATACTAACAAAAGTTACAAAACTTTATAAGTGTCTTTATTTGACACCAGCATGTCATTTTGTGACAATTACACGACAACGCTTGGTAACCCTTGCTTTCATAGAGGAACTTATGGCTCAGTCAATTATACTCCCCGTTAGCTACATACAAATAGCTATTCGAGAATTGTCAAACAAGGGTATTACCCCTGAGCAAATCTTTGAAGGCACTAAATTGTCCTGTCATTCCATACAAAAAGATGGTTATGTCACATTAGATCAATTTATTAAGGTTATCCTTAATACAAGGAAACTAAGTAACAATCCAGCTATTGGTCTATTACTGGGTTCGTTCCTACACCCTTCAACTCACGGCCCTGTTGGCTGGGCAGCCATCAATAGTCCTACGTTATCGGATGCCATCAATATTTTTCAGCGGTACAGCCAAATTCGAACACCTTTTATTTTATATACAACGCTCACCCATGGTGAAGATTACATCATTCGCTTAACGCTGACAGATAGCCTAAAAGCCGCCCACCTTATTTTTATTGAGGCCATGCTCATGTTATTACAGCATATTATTGAGTTTATTCTTGGTAGACCCATGACTGAGGCTAACTTATACATGAATAGCTTCAAACCAAGTTACGCTGATAGCTATGGACAATATTTTCATTGTCCCGTTCATTTTAATTCTGGCCACCTCGAAATTCGCCTTCCCATTGCTATGAAGAACACAGCAAACCCTAATGCCGATAAACACATGTACCAAATTGCGCTGGAACAGTGCCAAGAAGCCCATCACCAGCTGCGGCGCGATATAAATATCAGCACCGAAATATACGACTATATATCTGCAAATTTAAGTTGCTCTCCAACACTTGAGTATACCGCCATACATTTTGGCCTTACACCTCGCACTCTCATCAGGCGGCTTAAAGACCAACAAACCTCTTTCCAAAAAATAAAAGATGAAGTTTACGCATTTCAGGCCAGCGGCTATTTACGGAGAAGCGTTATAGCTATAGACACTTTGTCTGTTATTTTTGGCTACACTGATCCTGCAAACTTTAGACGTAGCTTTAAACGATGGTTTGGTATGAGCCCCCAACAGTACCGTGAACAACAAACTGAAATTTTGAAACGACACTAGGTACAACTATTGATTACCTTCTTCTATTTTTCCAAGCCTATATGCCAGCTGTGGCCGAGACATACCTAACTGCCTAGCAGCACCTGATAAGTTACCATTAGATCTTTTAACCGCTTCTTTTAAGATCGCCTCTTCAATGTCAAATAAGTTGTTTTTAGCGTCAAAAAACATCTCAACAAACTGATTATGTTCTCCCTTTTTTAATGTTTTCAACTTACCATTTTCATTGATTATTCCATCAGATTTCTCATCAACACCGATCATTGCAAAGAGGTGTTCTAGTTCAATAAATCCACCATTTTCACAGAGTAAAACCCCACGCTCAATTACGTTTTCAAGCTCACGGATATTACCTGGCCATTCGTATCGTTCCAGTTGAAGCAATGCGTGTTCTGTAACGCCTTTGATATCTTTTTCGTATTTCACTTTATATTGGTCAACAAAATTCTCAACCAACATAGCAATATCACCACGCCGCTCCCTAAGAGGTGGGATAACGATAGGGTAGACATTTAAGCGGTAAAACAAATCACGCCTAAAATCACCTGCTTCAACCTTGTCCATTAGATTAGTATGTGTAGCCGCCACAACACGTACGTCGACAGAAATAACTTTGGTGCCACCAATTCGCTCTAACTCACCTTCTTGTAATACTCGCAGAAGTTTTGCCTGCGCTGAATAAGTTAGATCTCCTATTTCATCTAGGAATAACGTTCCACCATCTGCACGTTCAAAACGGCCTTTGCGCGACTCATGTGCTCCTGTGTAAGCCCCCTTCTCAACACCAAATAATTCAGATTCTAATAAATCTTCTGGAATCGCCGCACAATTTATAGCGATGAAATTTTTTTCGCTCCTAGCGCTCTTTCGATGAAGTGAACGAGCAAACAACTCCTTTCCAACCCCTGTTTCACCTAACAAGAGAACCGTAACAGGCCCTTGTGTTGCTTTTTGTAATAAAGCAAGGGCACTATGAAATGATTTAGACTCGCCAACGATGTCTTGCTGTTCATTATTAATATTTTTTATTGAAGATCTTAAATTGACCACCTCATCACGTAGATTAAGAATTTTATCGACAATACTTTCTGACTCATAATATTTCGTCCACTCTTCTGAATTTTCCCACTCGTCAACTGGCTTTCCAATCACTACACAATCATCAGCACCACACCCATTGCAAGCTTGCTCAACAAATAAAATAGATTGCCCAGTAAACTCCGAACTATAACCACTGGCATAACCAACCTCCATCCAACAAACAGGGTCTGTGGCAATGCCATATGCTTTTTTATGTGCCTCACTTTCATAGGAGTCTTTCCAGACAAGCTCCATATAAAATCGTTTTTTCAGCACATCAATTTCAATTTGGTTGACTTTAACGCTTACCAAACCTTCTAACTGATGAAGTTCGGGGCCTACCATAAATTGGTCTAGCTCAGATGCCTCTGGTCGTAACTTTTTTGCTAGCCTTGCGTCTGCCACACCTGCTTGAAACCCAGTACGCATCATAATGCCTTTAGCATGTTCGACACCCAGAGTTTCCACTAACTCCTTACGCATAGACCCAGATGCTGCACTATGCATCAACAACATGCGTTGTTCGCCTAACCAAATATGCCCTGACTCAAAGGAAAACCGTATGCGGTCCTTCAAATCATCACTTGGCATTAATCTATCATCCTTTACATGTACCATAGTCAAAACGGGTTAAGAATAAAGTTGGACCGACAGCTTAGCATAGAGCCCATGAAGTCATTTAACCCAGGGGTTATTTAAACCAGTCATCTAATTCATCACCATCAAGTTCATTAATAGCGTACTCATTAAAATCTTTATAGGTATTCCAGTCATGGATTTTTTGACTGGCGGAATCCTTTAAATTTTGATCTGACAGTTGCTGTTGATACTTGTTAAGCATCAATTCACTGTAATCATTACACTGTTTAAGAAAATCAATAACAATTTTTTTTTGAATATCTAACGGAAGAGGTTTTTGGCTCATTTTATTCTCACTTAATATTGACGCTGCTTTTGTTAGGCGATAGAGTCATTTAATCTAACAACAAAAAGATTCCATGAGAAAAATAATTATCGCTATAACTGGGGCTACCGGGTCTATTTACGGTACCCGTTTACTTGAAATTCTGCAAACTGTCGATGACGTTGAAACACATTTAATTCTTTCCAATGCGGGTGCACTAACTGCTCAATATGAATTAAATATGGATAAACAAGAGCTTATGTCGCTGGCCGACGTAACGCATCACCCAAAAGATATTGGCGCATCAATTTCAAGCGGCTCATTTATCACCGACGGTATGGTTATTGCGCCATGCTCTATGAAAACACTCGGCTCCATTGCCAATGGTATAGCTGATAACCTAGTCTCTAGAGCTGCAGACGTGATACTAAAAGAACGCCGAAAACTTATTTTAATGGTTCGTGAAACGCCCTTAAACCTTGTTCACTTAAGAAACATGACGACCCTCTCCGAGATGGGCGCCGTCATTGCACCGCCCGTACCGGCCTTTTATATTCAGCCAAAGTCTATCGACGACATAGTTAATCATTCAGTTGGAAGAATACTAGACACATTAGACATTTCTAATGTAGATTATGTAGCCCGGTGGCAAGGTCTTTCAAAATAATAATCATCCACCTTTAAATAATTACACTCGAAGAGGAGCTTATGTTAAGCAGACGCACTTTTATTAAATCCGCACTGGCCACTAATGTCGCCTTATTAGCCAGGCCATCTCAAGCGCTTCAACAGGTTTTAACCGGCTCTGAAGAAATCCCATTACTGGTCTTTGCAGATGAGCACTCAGCTCACTCAAAACATTTTATCTCCAATGTTGCCGAGCGCAAGTCTAATATCGATTTAGATATTGGCCAACACTTTGACCTGCTCAGAGAGTTTTGCAAAGAGTCCCCTATGGGCCAAATTTCAGGCTTAACCAGAGATTCCGATTTTTTTGCCCTTGAACAAATCGCAAAGGACTTTGGTTTTTACACCCAATATTCAGCCACACATCATTATTCCGGAAACATGTTGACGCACGAAGTCTCTAGTTCGAAAGACTCTGCTGAACTGATTACCTCATCACTAAAAAACGCAAAAGAACAATGGCCGCAATGGCTTGCAAATCATATGCGAGTTTTACCGAGAGGAAATGCCCAGCTCGTGACGCAAAAAACACAGATCAGCCTAGCCAATACCGATCAACATGACTTCTTAGTCTCTTGGTCTTTAAGCCCAAATAAAAACAAATAACAATTGGAACAACCATGACTAAACCACTCCCACAAGGCATCACTTTAGGCCAGCTTAATGCGGCGATTGCCGAGATCGAAAAAGTCGTCGGCAAAGAATATGTTTACTTGGATGACATAAAAGAACTTCGCAGCTATCGCGACCCTTATAACACCACCAATGATGCTGACTTTGCTCCATCCGCTGCTGTTGCACCTCATAATGTTGAGCAAATCCAAAAAATTCTTGCCATCGTTAATAATTACAAAATACCTGTTTGGACAATTTCCACCGGTAAAAACTTTGCCTACGGTGGCCCCGCTCCTCGTAAGCCCGGCTATATTGTTCTGGATTTAAAGCTCATGAATAGAATTCTTGAGGTTAACGAGAAACATGGTTACGCAATCGTTGAGCCTGGTGTGAGCTATTATGACTTATATAACTACCTTCAAGAAAGAGGCTCAAAGCTTTGGATTGATTGTGCCGCACCCGCCTGGGGCGGAATTGTCGGTAACACCTCTGAGCACGGCGCTGGCTACACACCTTATGGCGATCATCTATTAATGCAATGTGGTATGCAAGTCGTGCTTGCTGATGGTACTGTCGTTGAAACCGGCATGGATACTACTGCAAACAGTAAAACAGGCGGCCTCTACAAGTACGGTCAAGGCGCTGCGATTGATGGATTATTCACCCAATCAAACTTTGGTGTCATTACCCGTATGGGCATCTGGTTAATGCCAGAACCTCCGGGCTATACACCTTTTATGATTACTCTGGAAAATGAGCATGACCTTGAAACAGTAACCGACCTCTCGTTACCACTTCGGGTTAATCAAGTCATTCATAATGCACCAATGACTGTTGATTTACTATGGGAAGCAGCCATGTCTGTTAGCCGTAGTCAATACTATACGGGCAAAGGCCCAATGCCAGACAGTCATCGTAAAAAAATGGCTAAGGACCTCGATTTGGGTATCTGGAATTACTACGGTGCTGTATACGGCCCAGGCCCGATGATGAAAAACAATATGGATGTTATCAGAGATACATTTGGTAGTATTCCAGGCGCAAAATTTCATTATGACGACACCAGAAAAGGTGACCCCGGTTGGGATTACCGAGTCAAACTAATGAAAGGTGTTCCTAATATGACTGAGTTCAGCCTACTGAATTGGGTTGGTGGCGGTGGTCATATTAACTTTTCGCCTATTTCAGCCGCTGATGGCAAATCATCTATGAATCAATACAAGATGATTGAAAAACGTGCACACGAATACGGCTTTGACTACATTGGCGAATTCTTAATTGGCTGGCGAGATCAACACCATATCTTTATGCTGATGTTTAACCGCATGAGCCCAGAAGAGAAAAAGCGCGCTCACGATCTATTCGCCATTTTAGTTGATGAGGCAGCCGCCTTAGGATACGGCGAATACCGTACTCACTTATCCTTTATGGACCAAATCGCTGGCACATTTTCATGGAACGACAACGCACTTTGGGACACCCATCACGCCCTAAAAGATGAATTAGACCCAAATGGAATCCTTTCTCCAGGAAAACAGGGGATTTGGCCAAAAAATTTAAGGGGTGAGTCATGAGTAAATATTTTTTAATTATTACAAGTCTTCTGTTTTTGACTGCTTGCGATCAACAAACAACAGATTCTGCAACAAACCCAGAACCAAGCACTCAAAAAGAAACTGCCGTAATTCCTGAAACTGTGGCAGAGCCTACTTCAAACTATGAGCCTAGCAACCGCTCAGGAAAGGTAATTTTTGACCTACACTGCGCTGGTTGTCACGATTCTGGTAATGCGTATGCGGCCACCAAACAACTTGCTCTAGTTCGTGGCAAGGATCTAGCCGTTATTAGAGAACGTACAGACTTAGTTCCTGACTATATTAAATATATTGTTAGAGACGGGCTGCTAGAGATGCCTCCTTTCCGCCCAACAGACATTAATGATAAGGAACTAGATAACTTAGCAGCATATATCGTTGACAGTGCTAAAGCACACGCAAATAAGGAAAGCAAATAATGAGTACCGACAAAAAACCGTTATCCGCTGAAGCCAAAGCTGTTGGCGAACGTATTGGCAGCTTACGTGATTTTCTAGAATTTTTAGAAGAAAATGGCCAATGTATTACTTGGACTGATGAAGTCATGCCTGAACCAGATATTCGCAATATAGCTGTTGCTGCTGGTCGTGATTCAATGAATGGCCCAGCTGTTATATTTAATAATATCGCTGGCTACCCAGGCAAAAAACTCGTCCTAGGCGTACATGGTAGTTTCACCAATCTAGCACTATTGTTGGGGCACCCTAAAGGCACCACTATAAAAGAATTGTTTTACGACATTATTTCTCGTTGGGGTGACGATAAACCACTACTCGATTTTATTGAACCAGAAGCTGCTCCAGTCAACGAAAATCGCCTGACTGACAACTTCAACCTTTATGATTTATTACCGCTTTATCGTATTAATGAATATGACGGTGGCTTTTATATAGGTAAAGCCAACGTTGTCAGCCGTGACCCACGAGACCCCGAAAACTTTGGTAAACAAAACGTCGGGATTTACCGTATTCAAGTGCAAGCACCGGGTGAGTTTACCCTGCTGTCAGTTCCTGCACATGATATGGGTCGTCACATTGTCGCTGCTGAACAAGAAAATGTACCATTAAAAATATCCGTCATGCTCGGCAACCACCCAGCTATGTGTATGTTTGCAGCAACACCTGTTGGTTATGAAGAGTCTGAGTTTGCTTATGCATCTCAAATGATGGGTAGTCCGCTACGACTAACAAAATCAGGCAACGGCATGGATATTTTGGCTGATTCAGAAATGGTTATCGAAGCAGAACTAATGAATGGTGTACGTAGCTTTGAAGGACCTTTTGGTGAGTTCCCTGGCAGTTATAGTGGCGTTAGAAAAATACCTCGCTTTAAAGTAACGGCTATTTCACACCGCAACGACCCTATTTTTGAAAATATTTACATTGGTCGCGGCTGGACAGAGCACGACACCTTAATTGGCCTAAACACATCAGCACCAATCTACGCACAACTTAAAAAAGACTTTCCTGAAGTTGTTGCTGTTAACGCCTTGTATCAGCATGGCCTTACCGGCGTAATATCGGTTAAGAATCGGTTTGCTGGCTTCGCAAAATCAGTGGCCATGCGAGCACTTGGCACGCCACATGGCACCATGTACCTTAAAAACTTAATCATGGTTGATGATGATGTTGACCCTTTCGACCTAAACGAAGTGATGTGGGCCTTATCAACACGTACCCGGGCTGATGACACGATTGTTATCCCCAATATGCCATTGATTCCGATTGATCCGGCAGCAGAAGTTGCGGGCAAAGGTCATCGCTTAATTATTGATGCAACAAGCTTTATGCCACCCGATAAATTGGGTTCCGACTCAAAAATTGTTACCCCACCATCGGGGGCAAATATTGATGAATTAGCTAAGGTTATTCAATCATTACAAAATGGAGGTCAATCATGAGTTTATGCCCACGCTGCCAAGCCGCCGAAGAAAAAATCCGAGTTGAGCATAAAGGTCTCAATGCTCAAGGTGAACTCGTTTGGACAATCTTTCATTGTAGCGCCTGTGAGTTTACATGGCGAGATAGTGAGCCTGCTACTTCCATAGATTACGAGGAACGGGAAGCATTTTTCAGGGTTGATCCTGAAAAACCATATCCAATAATTATGCCTCCGGCTCAATATAAATAGGTTTATCAGCATGAAAAATATTATAGAAAACCTTAACGGCTTATTAGGTGCTGACAACGTCATTAGCGCTTCAGATCAACCTACAGAATATCAATTTCTAACAGACCGCATCAATAATGCTGAGCGTGAAGTCATCGCCGTGGTAACGCCTAGCAATCTAGATGAATTAAAAAATCTACTGGTCTCTTCCACAGATGAAAGCTATTCCTTGTTCAATCTATTAAGCCCTGGAGAAATAAACACCGCGCCTATTCCCGCAAAAGGTGCCATCGTAGTTATTGATCTTAAAAAGCTTAATAGTATTATCGAAGTTAACACTCAAGCTGCTTATGCACTGATCGAGCCTGGCGTTAGCTATGCTCAACTCAATGAATACTTAGAAACCAATAACATTCCTTTTATCGTTGATTTTGATAAAAACTCAACTCAATCGGTTTCAGGTGGGATCAGCAATAGAAGTTATGGCTACACGCCGTATGGTGACCACCTCATGATGCAATGTGGTATGGAAGTGATGCTTGCGAATGGTCGTTTAATACGTACAGGTATGGGGGCGATGCCAAACAGCGACTCGTGGCAATTATTTAAATATGGTTTTGGTCCCTATATTGACGGCACCTTTACCCAATCAAGCTTAGGCATTATTACCAAAGTAGGTATCTGGCTAATGCCCAAGGCACCAGCTTATAGACCGTTTGCCATTCAACTGCCAAACGAAGCAGCCATGAATCAAGCCGTTGAGATTATGCGCGACATGAAAATTAATATGCTGGTTCCAAATACGGTAACTGTCGCTTCCGCAAAGTCTGACGCCTTGCAATTCTCTACTGAAGCGCTGGAAGACATTGGCAACAACGATGAAGCGGCGACAAAACACCAATTGGGTTCTTGGAACATGTACGGTGCTTTGTATAACATGCCAGCCAACGTTGATTTCTTATGGCAAGCTATTAATGGCGCCTTCAGCCAAATTGAAGGGGCTAAATTTTTAATGCCTGAGGAAACAGCCAATAACCCTATCTGGGCTCAGCGTGAAATGAAGATGGATGGAAAATTCAATACAATTAATCCAAACTTATCAGGCTACTCATCCATCAATGTACACTTTGCTAGCCCAATTGATGGTGACGATGCAGTTAAGATGCAAACGCTGCTAGAAAGCGTTAGCAACCCAGCGGAGCTTAACATCATCGGTCAGTTTGCGCTGACATGGCGTACCATGATGACGCAGCTTCAAGTGCTCTACCCTACAGGTGATGCTGAAAAACTAGCACAAGCACGTCAACTCACTAAGCAGCTTATTGACGACTTTTCAGCTCAAGGATACCCTACTTGCCTAGTGGATGCGGACATGCAAGAAGCCGTTGATGCCGTCAGTCTAGATGGACTCAAAACACTTAAAAACCGTGTTAAAAAAGCACTCGATCCGCAGTCTGTTTTTGGTTAAAACTACTCCATATTATTATTGCTGAGTCGTGTCACTAAGCATTTTATTTAATGCACGACTCAGCATAATTGAGTTGTAACAATACGCCGAGTTATTTTAATTAACTTATTCTTCAAACCTTACTAACAGTAGATACTTATTATGATTAAAACCTATGACCTTTGGATTAATGGAGAGCACACAAAACCAGCTTCTGGAAAATATTTTGATGTCCTTAACCCGCTAGATGACAGCCTTTATTGCAAAGCCGCCGAGTCTAATCAAACAGATATCAACAAAGCAGTAGATGCTGCTCATGCTTGCTTCTCCAGCTATCGAAAATGCTTAGCTAAAGACCGTGAAGCAATGCTTACAAAAGCCGCTGACCTGCTCGAAAGAGACCGTGAAGAATTCCTTGAAATCCTAATTGATGAAGTCGGCTCTCCAATCAACAAAGCACAATTTGAAGTCACTCAAACAATTGGCCAACTCCGCGCTGCTGCCGGTAGCGCACGTCGTATCACAGGTCAAACCATGCCGTCTGACACACCGGGCCGTTTAAGCATGAGTGTGCGTAAGCCATTGGGCGTTGTTGCTGCTATTACTCCGTTTAATGTTCCCTTATTAAAAGCTGCAAAATTAGTCGCCTCGCCGTTAGCGACTGGTAATACTGTTGTATTATTAACCTCCGAAGAAGCACCTGCGGTCTCTTTCCGTTTTGCCAAACTGATAGAAGAAGCAGGCTTTCCTGCCGGCAGCTTAAATGTCGTATCTGGTTTCGGTGTGGATGTTGGTGACTTTTTGACCGACCACCCTCTAGTAAAAGCCGTTATGTTCACCGGTTCCAGTGTAGTCGGTAAACACATCAGCGAAATTTGTGGCCGTAACATGAAACCCTGTGTTCTAGAACTCGGTGGTAAAAGCCCCTATATTGTTTTAGCTGATGCCGACCTTGGATTAGCGGTACAAAATGCCATTATCGGTATGTTCTTTTATCAAGGCCAAGCTTGCATTGCATCCAGCCGTATTATTGTAGAAGCAGCTGTGTACGATCAATTTGTTGAAATGTATAGCGCTGCGGCCAAGCAATTATCAATGGGAGACTTACATGAGATGTCGACCATCTTGGGGCCCATTATTTCACCACGCCAACGCAACCGAGTACGCACACATATTGAAGATGCCGTATCAAAAGGAGCCACTCTTATTACTGGTGGTGAGTGGGAAGGCAACCGTTGTCAGCCGACTATTCTTACCAATGTCACCGAGGACATGATTGTCTGTCGCCAAGAAACGTTTGGCCCGGTGACCTCCATTTACTCTGTTGACAATGCCGAAGAGGCATTAGCACTCGCAAATGATACACATTATGGGCTCAGCGGTGCTATTCACACCAACGACCTTAACAAAGCGCTATCGTTAGCACATGAAGTAGAAACAGGCATGATACATATCAATGCGCCAAGTGTTTACGATGAACCACATGTACCTTTTGGCGGTATTGGCGACAGTGGCTTCGGTCGTGAAGGTGTTGATGTTGATATTGATGCGTTAACACAATGGAAATGGATTACGATTCAAATGCCTGGCTACGATCAAGCCCACTAATACCAAGCTTTTCCAATTAAAACATTAACTTAAAGACTTTAAATATTAAAGGACAAACATGACTACCAAACATGAACTATGGATAAACGGTGAGCACACCCAACCTGACAGTGGAAAATATTTTGACGTTCTAAACCCGTTAGACGATTCACTCTACTGCCAAGCCGCTGAGTCAAATGATGCAGACATTAACAAAGCAGTAGAAGCAGCACATCATTGCTTTCAAACTTATAGCAAAACATTAGCAAAAGATATCGAAGCAATGCTATGTAAAGCAGCTGATTTAATGGAAAGAGATCGTGCTGAGTTTACGGACATTCTAATTGACGAAATCGGCTCACCAATAAACAAAGCCAATTTTGAAATTGCCTATGCTATTACTCATTTACGTGCTGCTGCAGGCGTTGCTCGCCGTGTTACCGGGCAAACCATGCCATCTGACACACCGGGCCGGCTCAGCATGAGCGTACGTAAACCTTTAGGCGTTGTTGCTGCCATCACACCGTTTAACGTACCGTTGATTAAAGCAGCAAAGTTAGTCGCCTCACCTTTGGCAACGGGCAACACCGTTGTACTACTGTCCTCAGAAGAAGCACCAACACTGTCTTTCCGTTTTGCTCAACTACTGCATGAAGCCGGCTTCCCTGCGGGTTCTGTTAATGTTGTCTCTGGCTTTGGTGTTGACGTAGGTGATACCTTAAACAGCCACCCACTGGTTAAAACAGTGATGTTTACTGGTTCTAGCCGAGTAGGTAAACATATTGGTGAAATTTGCGGTAAACAAATGAAACACGCCGTGCTTGAGCTTGGCGGAAAAAGCCCACTCGTTATCTTGGCAGATGCTGACCTTGGATTAGCAGTCAAAACGGCTATTTTTGGTATGTTCTTATACCAAGGCCAAGCCTGTATGGCCTCCAGCAGAATCATTGTTGAAGAAGGTATTTATGATCAATTCATCGCAGCCTATAAACAAGCGGCAAGCCAACTGTCTATGGGCGACTTACGTGAAATGTCCACCATCCTTGGCCCTATTATCTCTCAACGCCAGCGTGACCGTGTACGCCGCCATATAGACAATGCAGTAGAAAAAGGTGCTACCATCGAAACCGGCGGTAACTGGCAGGGTAATAAATGTGAGCCAACGATCCTAACCGGAATCACAGAAGAGATGGATGTTTGCTACGAAGAAACTTTTGGTCCTGTAACCTCGGTCTATTCGGTTAAAAATTATGAGGCCGCTCTCGAGATGGCAAATGATACGCCCTATGGACTCAGCTCGGCTATTATTACTAACGACTTAAATAAGGCCTTAGATTTTGCCGAGAACATTGACTCTGGCATGGTTCATATCAATGCCCCTACTTTGTATGACGAACCTCACGTACCTTTTGGCGGTACAGGCGACAGTGGCTTTGGCAGAGAAGGAATCGAGGTCGACGTTGATGCACTAACGGAGTGGAAATGGATTACCATTCAACTCCCTGACGCAAGCGCTGGACACTAAGAATTTATGTTTAAGTAACATTAAAAAGCAGCCCTTCCCGGCTGCTTTTTTTGTGTCAAAAATTTATTATTAAACTTCTACTCAAAAGGATAATCTCATGATCAAACCCGCCAGTGATTTTATTAAAGAAGCCCAAAAAATATGCAATTGCCTTGATGCCGTTGCAGCTAAAGAACTTGCCGGGCAGTCAAATAACCTGATTATTTTGGATGTTCGAGAACCACATGAGACCACCGAATCAAAGCTTGAACAGGCCATCAACATTCCTCGCGGCCTATTAGAAATGAAAGTACAAAACCATTGCACCGACCCTGATACTCTGATTCTTATCCATTGCGCAGGTGGTGGCCGTGCATCTTTAGCCGCAGCCAGACTACATGAAATGGGCTATCGTAATGTCCATGCCATTACCGAAAAATTTACCGATATCAAAAAAGTTTTTGACTAACTAGGGCAACACAAATAAAACACTAATCAACCTAATTTGAAGACTTTATTTTATTTCAAACATCTTAAAAGTGAGGGGGAAATATATGTACAAAATAATACTATCGAGTTACAGTTAATTCATAGGTATGCTGAATAGGACTCATGGATGGATGCTCCCAAACAACCCAGCAATGAAACTCAACGTCTTGAGGCTCTAAAAAAGCTCAACATTCTTGACACACCTGATGAAGAGCGCTTTGACCGCATAACAAACATTGCTCAGCAGTTTTTTAACGTGCCCATTGCGTTAATTAGCTTAGTGGATGAAGATCGCCAGTGGTTTAAATCCAAACAAGGCCTTTCTGTGTGTGAAACATCCCGAGAAATTTCTTTCTGCGGCCACACTATTTTACAATCCGATGTATTTGAAGTTCAAGACACCCTCTTAGATCCACGATTTAAAGACAACCCTTTAGTCACTGCAGCACCTAATATTCGGTTTTATGCAGGCACTCCCCTCCAAACAAATAGTGGTTATGCTATCGGCACATTATGCTTGATTGATTCACAACCCAAAAAAACTCTCATCCACTGAAAAAAAAGTGCTAAACGATTTAGCAAACTGGGTGCAAGATGAACTGGCTCATAACGAAGCCATGGCGGCCAGCACTATTATTCGAGAAAGTGAAGCACGTTTAAATGCCATTTTAAACACCGTGGTAGATGGCATTATCACCTTAGACTCCAAAGGCACACTTGAAAGCTTCAATGCCGCCGCCACACGTATTTTCCAATACCAGCCAGAAGAAGTCATTGGCAAAAACATCACTATATTAATACCTGAGCTATATCACAATGAGCATATCGGCACTGGTCGTGAAGTAACAGGCCTTCGTAAAGATGGCAGCACCTTCCCAATGGACCTCTCTGTCAGCGAAACTGTTGTTGCTGACCGGCATTTTTATACCGGTATTATGCGTGACATTACCGAGCGTCAAGCGATCGAGAAAGAACTCTTATTAGCGAAACAGTCCGCAGAGGTAGCTAACCAAATGAAGTCTGAGTTTCTTGCCAATATGTCACATGAACTACGAACACCGTTAAACGCTATTATTGGTTATAGCGAATTATTAACTGAAGATGCCCAAGACGTTGGTCTTACACAACAAGTAGCAGACTTAGAAAAAATTCACACGGCAGGCAATCACCTACTGAGCCTAATCAACGATGTGCTCGATTTAGCTAAAATTGAAGCTGGCCGAGTTGAATTGATGCCAGAAAAAATTGCTATTTCAAGACTTATTAATCAGGTCGTGACAGTCGCACAAAAGCAAATTGAAGAAAATGGAAACACCTTCAATGTTATATGCCCAGACGATCTTGGTGATTGCATTACTGACACTGTAAAGGTATGCCAAGTTCTCCTTAATTTATTGTCAAACGCAAGCAAATTCACAGAACAGGGGCAAGTAACATTGTCTGTACAAAAGGAAAACTCACAACTCATTTTTAGCGTAGAAGATACCGGTATTGGTATGACACCCGGCCAATTAGATAAAGTTTTCATCCCCTTTGTTCAAGCAGATAGTGGTACGACTCGACAATATGGTGGTACTGGGCTAGGTCTACCGATAAGCGAGGAAATCTGCCAACTAATGGGTGGTGAAATTAAGGTCAATAGCGCCAAAGGGAGCGGATCAACATTTACGGTAACGTTACCCATTGATATATCAACCCTCGTTAAAATAAAAACCTATTTAGCAGAACAACCAAAAGAAAACACTTCGCCTGAAAGTAGCCCTAAAGGCTCCATCTTAATCATTGATGATGACCCCCAAGTACACACATTATTGAGCCGACACCTTAATAAAATGCCATTTAAGATCATTACCGCTCAAGATGGCAAAGCTGGTGTTAAAAAAGCCCGTGAGCACGCCCCCTCAGTCATCATATTAGACATCATGATGCCCGAAATGAACGGCTGGACAGTTTTACAAATTTTAAAATCTGATCAACGTACCGCACATATCCCTGTTGTCATGAGCACCTTTTTAGATGAAAAGAAAAAAGCTTTTGAATTGGGCGCAATTGACTACCTTAACAAACCTGTTAATAAAAACAATTTATTACGTGTCGTCAGTAAAGCTATTAGCAACAACAAAATGCCTGAGATATTAATTATCGAAGATGAAGTAAGCACCATAGCTAAACTGGAACAAGCCCTCGAAAATTTTGGTTGCACCATAACAAAAGCACTCAACAGTAAAGAAGGCGTTAATAAAATAAGAAACCACTTCCCCGACTTGATTCTGTTAGACCTGATGATGCCTGAAATGGATGGCTTTACATTCTTAGAAAAACTACACCAACTACCCAATACCAAAGAAATTCCCATCATCGTTATGACAGCCAAAGACCTATCCCCCGTTGAAAAAGACCTCTTAAAGACCTCGACTCAACAAATCATTACCAAAACATCACTACTCATGAATACCGATGATGTCATTCTGCAAATTATTAACCGCATCCAAACTAGTGCTCTAAAAGCCTATGACACTTAAAATTTTACTGGTGGAGGATAATGAAATGAACCGTGATATGTTAAGTAGACGCTTATATAGAAAAGGCTACCACATGATCCTTGCTGAAGATGGTCAACAAGGCATTGAGTTAGCCCTGTCAGTATCGCCTGATGTCATTTTAATGGATATGAATTTACCGATCATTGATGGTTGGCAGGCAACTAAAACCATTCGTAAACATGAAAAGCCGCTAGGCAAGCATACGCCTATTATCGCCGTCACCTCTCATGCTATGACATCAGATCAAGAAAAAGCCATTAATGCGGGTTGCGACCACTATGAACCCAAACCCATTAACTTAGACCAACTGATTGAAAAAATAGAGCTTTTACATGCCATGTATCAATCAAAAAACGCTGAGAAAAGTTGTGATGAAACTCAGCCATAAGGCTTAAGAGTATGACCATGCAAACTATTCTAGTCGTCGATGATCTTTCAGAAAACTTGGAGTTATTGTCACGCATTTTACAACGAGAGGGGTATAAGGTCCTCAGCGCTGTCAATGGTGAAGATGCCTTAGCACAACTCACTACGTCTAACCATATTGATTTAATTATCAGCGATATTTTAATGCCCATTATGGACGGTTACGAGTTTTGCAGACAAGTTCAGCAAAATGACCGTTTTTGCTCCATCCCCTTCATTTTCTATACGGCCACGTATACCGATGAAAAAGATAAAGAGTTTGGATTAAAACTTGGCGCAAATCGCTTTCTCATCAAACCTCAAAAAACACAAGACTTATTAAACATCATCAAAGAAGAGTTAGCCAAACCGTTTAAAGTTGAAAAGAACAACATCACACCCGATGCTAAAAGCCCGCTGATAGAATCTGAACAGCAGTATTTACGGCAATACAGCAGCCGATTAGTCCATAAACTAGAAGATAAACTGCTTGAACTCGAACAAAAAAACACCGATTTAGAAGAAGAAATGGCCAAGCAATTACAACTTAAACAGCATATTGAATTACTGAACGCTGATTTAGAACGCCGTGTTGCATCACGAACCAAAGACCTGCTCAGCGCCAATCAAAAACTACTGGAAATGGACCAAATAAAAAGCATGTTCATTGCCTCTATGAGTCATGAGCTAAGAACCCCCTTAAACTCAATCATTGGTTTCACCGGCATTATGTTGCAAGGCATGAGCGGCGAGATCACCGATGAACAAGCTAAACAACTCGGCATTGTCAAAAAGAGCGCGTCTCACTTATTAACCCTGATTAATGATGTGATAGATGTCAGTAAAATAGAGTCAGGTGTTGTGT
The DNA here is from genome assembly GCF_000442595.1 of Cycloclasticus zancles 78-ME. Classification (NCBI taxonomy): domain Bacteria; kingdom Pseudomonadati; phylum Pseudomonadota; class Gammaproteobacteria; order Thiotrichales; family Piscirickettsiaceae; genus Cycloclasticus; species Cycloclasticus zancles. Next base: position 2,176,235 of record NC_021917.1, read on the forward strand.
CAATTACTAACCATAATTTTGATCTAATCGAGTTAATAAAAGACGTTATCCAAATACTCTCAAAAGCCTGTTTAGACAAGCAGTTAACTATTCGATCAAACCTACCTGAAAGCTTTTCTTGTTTTAGTGATAAGCGCCGTATTAAACAAATCCTAATTAACCTACTGGATAACGCCATTAAATTCTCCAATGAGGGAGAAATCATCATCTCACTCACTCAAAGAGAATCGTTTTTTACCGTGACTTTCTCTGACACTGGTATCGGAATCAGCGACGATGATGCCAACAAACTTTTTTTACCGTTTAGCAAACTCAACCCAACTCAAGCCAACAATCCACGAGGTAAAGGCACTGGCTTAGGGCTTTATCTTTCACAACGATTAGCTAACAAACTTGGTGGACAAATAACCATGACCAGCGAACCTAATAAAGGTAGCAACTTCTCTTTAACACTACCCATTGGAGGAGCCAGCAAATGAAAACTATTTTAATTGTCGATGATAATCCTGATAACCGTTACCTTATTACCTACATCCTAAAAAACAATGCCTTTCTAACCATTGAAGCTGTTAATGGTACACAGGCGGTTAACAAAGCGCTGGATGAGCAACCTGACTTAATCTTAATGGATATACAGCTACCTGATATGAGTGGTTTAGAAGCGACACAACAAATTAAACAATCCACACCCCATCGCCACATTCCCGTCGTTGCATTAACGTCTTATGCTCTAGATGGCGATAAGGATAAAGCCCTCAAAGCAGGGTGTTCTGGTTATATCGAAAAACCCATTAACCCAGACACTATCATCGATCAAATCCACCAAGCATTAGCGTCATGTTAGCTATAAACACCATTTTAATTGCAGAAGATATCGAAGATGATCGGTTGATGCTGATGACCCTTTTAAAAGGGCATGGCTACAAAACCGTTGGTGCAGAAAATGGTCAAGATGCGATGGATAAATTGGCTAAACAAAAATTTGACCTGATTATCAGCGATATCTTAATGCCAGAAATGGACGGGTACCGCTTTTGCCTGTCTACTAAGTCTGATGAACGCTATCAAAAGATTCCTTTTGTTTTTTATTCAGCAACCTTTACTGAAGATGTTGATGAAGCTTTAGCAAAAGAAGTTGGCGCCGATTTATTCATCGCCAAACCAACAGACCCTGAGCAATTTATCATTCAAATTAAAAATATACTTTCGCCCGTTGAGAAAAAAACTCCAATAGATGCCCCTGTTTCACATACAAATGAAACTAATTTAACGAAGCAATACAACCAAAGTCTCTCAACCAAGCTTGCAATTCAGGCCATAGACCTTAAAGCGTCTGAGATTAAATACAAAGCTTTATTTGAAACAGCTCAATCCGCAATCATCATCTGTGATAGTGAAAAACTCATTGATTGCAATACAACTTGTTTAAAACTGCTTGGCTGCCATCATCGAGACCAATTTATTGGTACCAAGATAACCGATTGGTCTGCCACCACTCAACCAAACGGCTCTAAATCAACCTTAACTGCCGCACGATATATTACTTTGGCTCTTAGGGAACAAAAACAGTCTTTCGAATGGAACTTAAAAAAACTTAATGGCGAGCTATTTCCTGCATCCGTAGAACTCAGCTCGATGGTAATAGATAACCAGTTACTGATCCAGGCTACCGTTCATGACATAAGCCAGCGTAAACGAAAAGAGCAACAAGAGCAGCTCCACAAAGAAGTGCTTAGGCAATTATTAGACTCTCGTAACCTAGCTACCGTACTAGAAAAAATTGCTACCGGATTAGAACATGAAATACCGCATACCCGATGTAGCATTTTATTAGCTGACGCTCAGAACCAATTATCTCTAATAGCGGCCCCTTCAATGCCAGATAGTTACCAACAAGCTATTAGCCAAAGCTTTACAGAGTCCAGCAACTGCTTATATAAGCAAGCAATACAGCAAGGCCGAAAAATCATAGAGCGTACTCCCACCAGTAGCCAGCAGCCAACTGACTATAAAATAATGTCCGAAACAGGGTTTAATGCCTGCTGGTTAGAACCCATCGACCTCTCATCAGACGACACTTGCGTTATTGCTATACATTTTCGCGACAAAGCAATGCCTATGACGACTCAAAATATTGAGTTATTTTCTTTTTATGTCAAATTAATTGAAATCGCTATTCAACGATACGAAGCTAATAAACAACTAAACCTAGCCAATGCCATTTTCCAACATTCTGTTGAAGCCATGTTGTTAATTGATAAAGACTATAAAATTATTACCGCTAACCCCTCTTTTACTACCGTGACGGGATACTCTGTTGAAGAAGTAATTGGTAAAACCCCTCATATTTTAAGATCAGGTCGGCACGATGAAAAATTTTACGACAAGATGTGGAAATCATTGGCTGATACTGGCCAATGGCAAGGGGAAGTCTGGCATAAACGGAAAAATGGCGAACATTACACAGAATGGCTAACAATAACAACTATTTACGATGATAACGGCGAGGTACTTCAGCGTGCGGCATTATTTTCAGACATTACCGAAAAGAAAAAAATGGATGAGCTGCTTATTAAACAGGCCAATCATGACAGCCTAACAAAATTGCCAAACCGCAATCTGTTAAAAACACGCATTAGTGAAGAAATAACCAAATATCATCGAACTAAAATTCCGTTTGCCGTACTTTTTGCAGATTTAGATCATTTTAAAGAAGTTAATGACTCATTAGGACATGATCTCGGTGATTTATTATTGATTGACGCGGCAAAACGTATTTCTGAGTGTGTCCGCGAAACCGACTTGCTCGCTAGACTAGGCGGCGATGAGTTTACCATCGTTATGACGGACTTAAACAACCCGCACAGTGTAGAGCGCGTCGCTAATGCTATTATTGAATCATTAAGCCGGCCGTTTAAGCTCGATACAGAAATTGCTTATGTGTCCGCTAGCATAGGCATTGCCTTTTACCCTGATGATGGAGACAGCATCGTTGATTTATTAAGGCATGCAGACCAAGCAATGTATTACGCAAAAGCTCAGGGGAAAGGTCGTTTTTGTTACTTCACCAAAACCATGCAAGAAAATGCAAATTATCGGGCCTCTATTTTAAATGACCTACGTACCGCATTACCGTCAAATCAGTTAGAACTCTATTATCAGCCCATTATCTCGCTAAGAACTAACACTGTTATAAAAGCAGAAGCCTTATTACGCTGGAATCACCCACAAAGAGACATTATTAGTCCGCTACAGTTTATCCCTATTGCAGAAGAGTCTGGCCTAATCATAGATATTGGCGATTGGGTGTTTCAACAGGCGTTAGCCCAACTAAAGCATTGGCGTCAACATTTTCAAGCTGACTTCCAAGTGAGTATTAACAAATCGCCTGTGCAGTTTAAATCACTCAGTCAACACGCCGATTGGATGGACACCCTAAGTCGAGAATCAAACTACCCAGAACCTGGCTTAGTCGTTGAAATCACCGAAAGTCTATTACTCCAAGAAGACCCAAACATAATGTTGCAATTTAAACAAATGCAGCATAACGGCGTAAAACTGTCCCTAGATGACTTTGGAACCGGTTACTCATCACTGTCCTATTTAAATAAGTTTGGCTTTGACTTCTTAAAAATAGACAAATCCTTTACCCAAGAAATTGTTGAAAACAGTGACAAACGTGAGTTATGTAATGCCATTATTGTTATGGCTCACGCCCTCGGTATAGAAGTTGTCGCAGAAGGTATTGAAACATTAGCACAACAAGACTTATTAAGTGAAATGGGCTGTGACTATGGTCAAGGCTACCTTTACTCTAAACCTGTGCCCGTTAAAAAGTTTGAACAAATCCTAAAAAATGGTCTAGTAAATTAGACACTAACACCTATACTCTTTAAAGATACCTTAAACTAAAGAGGGTTTAATGGAAAAACCAATCATTCCGGATAATGAGCAAAGCCGTCTCAAAGCACTTCATTCACTCAATGTCTTAGACACGCCGCCAGAAGAGCGGTTTGACCGTTTAACACGCCTAGCTAAACGCATGTTTAATGTTCCCATTGCTCTGGTCAGCCTTGTAGATGAAAACCGTCAATGGTTCAAATCTTGTGTTGGCCTTAGTGTCTGTGAAACACCCCGAGATATTTCGTTTTGTGGGCATACTATTTTGGGTAATGACATTTTCATCGTCCCTGACACACTGGTTGACCCACGTTTTGCAGATAACCCACTCGTGCTAAATGACCCGTTCATTCGTTTCTATGCTGGTTGCCCACTAAGGCACTTAGACGGCAGTATGTTGGGCACGTTATGTATTATTGATCAAGAGCCCAGGGATATTAGTCAAGAAGACTTAGATATCTTGAATGATCTTGCTGACCTTGCATCACGCGAACTGATGGCTATCGAACTAGCAACGCTTGATGAACTCACAAAAATATCTAACCGAAGAGGCTTTATTAAATTAGCTGAACATAGTCTAACAATATGCACCCGCCAAAATATTCCTGTTTCGATTGCTTTTCTAGACCTCAATAGTTTTAAACCCATTAATGATACATTTGGACATGCTGAAGGAGACACTGCGCTAATTGCCTTTGCTGAATTAATGAAAAAATCATTCAGGAAGTCTGACGTGTTTGCACGGATAGGAGGTGATGAATTCGCTATTTTATTAACTGACACCCTCGCTCAACCTGCCGAAAAAACAATGGCCCGTTTTCGTCGTGCTCTAAGGCTATACAATAAAACAGCCAATCGTGGTTATAACATTGAATTCAGTGAAGGTATTATCCCCATTGATCTAGAACAAACCCCATCAATAGAGTCTTTATTAAACCAAGCCGACTCATTAATGTACCAACAAAAAAATACGTCCCGTAAATAACTAAACTAAAAAAAATAAACCATAGAAGTACCGCTACTGAAAATAAAACTTTTTTATTCTCACAAAAGTTTTATTTTAGGTGATTGATAGCGCTGTTCAATCTAAACAAACCAAGCTAGTTTTTCTTCGCTAGTTTTATTTGCTCATAATAATGTTTAGCGTAGTTGGTCAGAATACTTTTCTTTTCTTTTTCCGCTACCTTTAAGGAAGTTAACCCCATCCCAGCCAATTCAATGCTCGCTTCTATGGTGTCTGATACAGCTGCTGAGGCCCCTACTTCTAATAACTGGGTACACTCTAATGAATTGCCACCCCTAACGTAAATCGCTAAATCTGGGTAAGTTTGCCGTAAAGACCCAACAATTAATTTTGATGTTTCCATATCATTAACCGTCACAATGACTATGCGCGAATCTCCGACACCAACTGAATCAAGCAATCCTTTATTACAAACATCTCCATAATAGACAGGAAGATTATTCGCTTGAGATTTTCGAACAATATTAGGGTCGATATCAATAGCAACAAAGGGCTTTCCCGCTAACTTTAGAATATCTCCTATCCGATGCCCAACACGACCAAAACCCGCTAGTATTATTGGCGATGATTTAGGCACTTCGGAAGGGTTTATTCCTATCAATTTCTTCTTCGTCACCACCTTTCTTGCACATTCGGCCAATATTGGCGTGACTAATAAACTAATTAAGATCACTAATAACAGTTGTTGATGAAGGGCCGGCGCTAAAATGCCTGAGTCTAGTGATAAGGAAAACAGCACCAATGCAAATTCACCACTTTGAGCCAAAACCAATGAAACCGCTAAGCTTTTCCCCTTACTTAAACCAAACATATAAGTTAATGGGAATAAAATCAGTATTTTAATACCAATCAATAACGCAACTAGCCCCATTGAAAGCAACGGCTGATCAATCAGCAAGCCAAGGTTTAATGACATCCCCATTGTCATAAAAAACAACCCCAATAGCAGCCCTCTAAACGGTTTAATTTCAGAAATAACCTGATGTTTATAGGAGGAATCAGACATCAGCATACCAACTATAAACGCGCCCATCGCCATTGATAAGCCAACCTTCTCGGCAATCAACGACACACCAAGAACAACTAATATAGCTGACGCCGTAAACACTTCTGGAATTTTTGTTAACGCAATCCGATGAAGAACAGGGTGTAAAAAATAACGTCCAAATAAAATCACCATCACCAGAGTAAATACAGATTCTGCCAGCGCTAAACCAATATCATCCCCCATACTTATTTCTGACGCGCCTAAAAGACTGACCAATGCCAGTAACGGCACAACGGCCAAATCCTGAAGAAGGAGAATCGAAAATGATGTTCTACCGTATGTTGATTTCAACAAACGTTGCTCACTTAAAAGTTGCAAAACAAAAGCTGTTGATGACAGCGCTAATGCCGGACCAATAATAGCTGCTGCTTGTAATGGAACTTCAAAAACATAGTAACTCACTGCAACAAGGACCAAGCCTGTTATCAGCACTTGGAGCGTACCTAAACCAAAAACCATTCGTTTCATCTGCCAGAGTCGCGACGGCTTAAGCTCAATCCCAATCACAAATAAAAGAAAGGCTATGCCTATTTCAGCAAAGTGACGGATTTCAGATAGATTATGAATGAGCCCTAGGCCGGATGGACCAACAGCTAAACCTGCAATCAAAAAGCCAGGAACAGCACCCAGTTTTAACGTTTGGCATATCGGCACCACCGCTACGGCAGCCACCAGTAGAATAATTAAATCTTCAAGATAACCCGATGACATATCTCTACCCTTCTAAGTAGACTGTTTTCTGCAACAATTAAGGATCCAGTAACCAAAAACTCCCGATGCAAAAGAACCCAACAAGATAGCTAGTTTATCAGTATATTGAAACAAGCTGGCATCGGTGGAGGTTAGAGAGACAATAAACAAGCTCATCATGAAACCTATACCAGTCAGAATAGAGACTCCATATAATTGCATCCAATTACTTCCACTAGATAGTGCCTCTAATTTTAACTTAATGGCTAACCAACTAAAACCAAAAAAAACTAATTGCTTACCTAAAAACAAACCCAGCATGATGCCAACAGTTACTGAGCCAGCCTTTGGTTTAGAGATATATCACCCGCATTAAAAAATGCAAATAAAGGTAAGATGAGAAAAACCACCCCACCAACCGCGCCAATAACCTCGAAACCACCTCTTTGGCAGTTATCGTATATAAAGCTACATTAACTTTACTAACATCGGCTTTTAATATTGTTTTAGCTTCACTTAAATGATGATATACACTTAGTATCCGCAAGTTCTCTGCTTCCAACACCTCCGTGTTAATAGCCAGCCCATCTACATAACAATCTTTGTTTGACCTTAAGTTCTCTTCAAGCCTAGTGAGTATTTTTATTTGATCTGATCAAACACTTAATGTTCTAAAACATAATGTCCTGGGGCATCTATCAAGCTTTTAGCCACGCTACCCTTTATACCCATTTTTGGTGGTGCGACCTTTTCCGCCTCATTTTTACTGACCAACCAGCGCTCCCATTCCAACCACCATGAACCTTCTTTAACACCTGTTGACTCCAACCATTTATCAGGTGAAAGGTACTTATCACTTCTTTTCTTTAATGAAACACGGTAATGACGGTTTGGGTGACCAGGCTGACTAATGATCCCTGCATTATGTCCACCACTAGTCAGTAAAAAGGTCACTTCTGTACGCGTTAAGTGTTTGATTTTGTAGACTGATTTCCATGGTGCCACATGGTCCTTCTCCGCTCCTACAACAAAGAGCGGACAATCAATATCCCCTAAAGAAACAGGTTTACCATGGACCTTGTAACGATGTTCTGAAAAATCATTATTCATGAAAAGCTGTTCAAGATACTCAGAGTGCATTTTGTAAGGCATTCTTGTTGCATCGCTATTCCAAGCCATTAAGTCATTCATTGGTGCGCGTTGCCCCAACAAATAATCATGTAATACCCTTGACCAGATTAAATCATTGGAGCGCAATAACTGGAATGCTCCCTTCATCTGTTTTGTATCTAGGTAACCTTGTTCCCACATCATATCCTCTAAGTAAGCAACCTGACTGTGGTCAATAAAAAGCATTAACTCTCCAGCCTCAGAGAAATCAGTCTGTGCAGCAAATAACGTAATTGAACCAATAATGCTGTTATCTTCTTTAGCCAATGCTGCGGCAACCAATGTTAATAAGGTCCCTCCTAAACAATAACCAACTGTATGAATTTTTTTATTCGGTATCACTGATGAAACTTGCTCTAATGCATGCCCTACACCCAAGTCTATATAATTTTCTAGTGTTAAATCACGATCTTCCTCTGTTGGGTTCTTCCAAGAAATCATAAAAACCGTATACCCATTATCGACCAAGAACTTAACCATTGAATTATGTTCAGATAAATCCATGATGTAGTACTTCATAATCCAAGCTGGCACAAAAAGAATCGGCTCCGCATAAACCTTGTCAGTCGTCGGGCTATATTGAATCAATTCAATCAAGTGATTGCTATACACAACCTTCCCTGGCGTTGTGGCTAGGTTTTCCCCTATTTTGAATGCTTCAATACCGACAGGGCCTTCACCCCTGCTACTTCGTCCCCAATCTTCCAAGAGGTTTTGCATTCCCCTTACTAAGTTTTGCCCCCCTTCTTGTTCGGTGACCTTTAATAAATCCGGGTTTGTCAGCAAAAAATTTGAGGGAGAGATCACATCCAGCAACTGGCGTGTCGTAAACGAAACAACATTCTCATGATGCTTAGAAACACCATTAACACCCGTTATCGCGTTGTGCCACCACTGCTGAGTCAATAAAAATGACTGAGCATAAAGTGAAAACGGTAATCTCTTCCATGCATCTGATTCAAAGCGCTTATCTTGTGGCAACGGCTCTATACAACGCTGGTTGTCCACATCATTTCCAAGGTGAGTCAAACACTTAACAACATAACTCAAAAAGCGGCTATTTTTTTTCATCGCTTTTTTAATCAGCTCGCCTTGTTTCCCAGGCGAATTAGCCAAATGTATAGCCCAATCGATATAAGCTAACATCATTGATGTTGGTGAAATCCCCGCCGTTATTTTTCCTTCAGCAGCGTGAATAATACGGTCTAACGTGTTAACACTTTTACTAGGGTCTCTATGTTCCATAATGACTCCTTGCCTTTATAATCAATTAAATATCCATTTCCACACTAATGTAAAGATAATATAACCATTTGATAATGGTATATTGAATAAATTCATCACTAGCCTTTAGCGTAACAATTAATTAATAGGAAAATGTCGTGTCGTTTTCAAAAACTTTCAGCAATGGAACACGTTATGTCTGAGAAACTAAATCGCGAGTAAGTCATTCAACAGTTTGATGCGCACAATGAGGGGCTTTCTACGACAATCATCAGTAATAGCAATAAAGAAACGCCAGTAATAACTTTTTTTCTCATCTTAGCTGCACTTGATTTTTTAAATAATATATCATGACGTAGGAGGTTCCCAGTTAAGTAGCGCCTTAATATTAACAGCCCTTTTTAAATGGATACATTAAATCTCTAAATCCTCCTTGTTATTTTAATGGTGGGGCTCTTTGACTTTACCAATGGCTTCCATGATGCCGCAGATATGGTCGCAACGGCTATTGCATCACACTTAATGAGCCCAGCTATGGCAATATCCATTGTCAGCATTTTTACCTTTATTGCGCCCTTTGTTGTTGGTTTAACTGTTGCCGACACCGTGGGAACTTTTATTAATATTCGAGGTACTTCTCAGCATACTGCTCAAAGTGTTGTTATTGGTGCTTTGTTGGCGGCTATCTGTTTTAACCTAGCCACTTGGTGGCTGGGTTATCCATCGTCATCCTCTAATTCTCTGGCTGGTGGGCTTGTTGATGCAGGGCTCTATGCTGTCGGCGCCGAAAAAATAAATTGGGGTATTGACGCACTGAGCGGTGGCCATTTAGACGGTTTAATGAAGGTCGTCGTTGGTTTATTTGCCTCCCCAATTATGGGCTTTGTGATTGTTTTTTTTGTTATGAAAGTAGTCATGAGGCTACTGAAGCGTTTAACCATTAAAGCAAACACTTGGCTAAAGTACTCACAATATCTCAGCATTGCTTGGCTCGGCTTCTCACATGGTGCAAATGACGCACAGAAAGGCATGGCTATTATCGGTATGATGTTGCTAGCCTCTGGAAATAATCAGCTATTCAACATCCCCATATGGGCTATTTTTTGGTGTGCATCTGCCATTACTTTAGGCACACTGTTTGGTGGCTGGAGAATAATAAAAACCTTGGGTTACAGGCTTTTCAGAGTCACCCCCGCACACTCGGTCGCCAACCAAATTGGCGCCGCACTTGTTAACACCCTAGCGACAAGCCTTGGTGCGCCCACGTCTACAACTCAAGTTGTAACAGCCACATTACTCGGTAACGGTGCGGCAAAAAAACCGCTACATGTTAAATGGCAAACTGCGCTGGGGATTCTTTCAGGCTGGTGGGTTAATATTCCCACCACGATTATATTAGGGTGGTTATTTTGTTTTCTTTTCAATTTACTTTGGAGCTAAATGATTAACTTTATACATAAATATATTCTTCCAAAAGAGGTTGATTTTAATGCCGTGATTTTGAAGCAAGCAAGCGTTACCAGAAAAATCGTTTCATATATCCAAAAAGCTTGTTCTAAAAATGACATTTCAACTTTAGACCTTATTACCGAAGAGGTAGCATTCGCACGCGAGCTAAAGACTCAAAACATGAAACAATTGCTTGATGTACTTATTACACCCTACGATAAGGAGTCCATTTTTAGAATCATCACCCAACTGGACTGGATAGCACTTAGTGTTAAGCACTTTCATCTAGAAATAGTTGAATACAAACTTCAATCACTTGAAGACTACCAAACTATTGCCGAAAAATTATTAGACATGTCTAACCTACTGGAAAATGGCATCGGCCAACTGCCGGCACAAAATCTAACTTTAATTAACAGTAATATTGATCAAATAGTTGAGCTATATGACCAGGTAATCTCTACGTGTGCAAAAGCAAGCGCCGAATTACTACAACACAATGATTTGGTTACAATCATTCGCGGTAAGGATGTTATTTTGCAACTTAAAGAGATTGCTAAGAGAATACATGTCGTAGCCAATACATTAGAAGACATGGCTATTAAGGTTGTTTAGTTCAATCCGAGGTAGGGCTTTCCGAAGATACCAAAATGGTGACGATGCACTAGTCGTACTTAACCAAACAAACCGATCCATTATAGAAAAACAACGACGTAGACATACTACACCCTTACTTCATTACAGGTAAATACATTATCTGTTCCTCTCACTGGGCGGTTCATCCCCACGCTTGTGGGGAACACGCCAACGTTAGCCACTACGCGAGAATAACGCGCGGTTCATCCCCACGCTTGTGGGGAACACGATATAGAGCAAGCATTAGAAATAACAGGTTTCGGTTCATCCCCACGCTTGTGGGGAACACGGATTCAAAAAAGATAAAGAACTAGCAAAATTCGGTTCATCCCCACGCTTGTGGGGAACACACCATCAGTTATTGAACCGTTTAAATACAGCCCGGTTCATCCCCACGCTTGTGGGGAACACCAAGCCCGGCCCTCTCAAAATAAGCTCTAAATCGGTTCATCCCCACGCTTGTGGGGAACACAAACGGGTCAAACAAAAACTCGGCAAACGAATCGGTTCATCCCCACGCTTGTGGGGAACACATTAACAAGCGTTCTTAATTCATTTCAAGATGCGGTTCATCCCCACGCTTGTGGGGAACACTCATATTGATGATATTGAAACTGGCAATAGACCGGTTCATCCCCACGCTTGTGGGGAACACTGCTTCACACCCCCTATTAAGCGTTTCGCGTACGGTTCATCCCCACGCTTGTGGGGAACACTAATTCACTTGCACGTACGTAAAAATCGGTAGCGGTTCATCCCCACGCTTGTGGGGAACACGCTAAGAAAGAAGATATACCAGACATTAAAGACGGTTCATCCCCACGCTTGTGGGGAACACCATAGTAGATCAAGCAAAGCAGAGAACAGATGCGGTTCATCCCCACGCTTGTGGGGAACACATTGACCAGCCCTGCACCCTCAGCCTCGAAAGCGGTTCATCCCCACGCTTGTGGGGAACACTATTTATCCAGCTTCTCGGCTAATTCACGATGCGGTTCATCCCCACGCTTGTGGGGAACACAATTGGCTAACAAAAGAAAATGCAAATACTGTCGGTTCATCCCCACGCTTGTGGGGAACACACGGGTTCGTCGCGCTCTATTCGTTTTGATATTCGGTTCATCCCCACGCTTGTGGGGAACACTTATTTTGCGATTGTCGCGTTCTTCACAGTTTCGGTTCATCCCCACGCTTGTGGGGAACACTGTTTAATTGTGTAGAAGTAATCAAAGGCGTGCGGTTCATCCCCACGCTTGTGGGGAACACTTACTTAGAAGATTGCGAAAGGCCATATAACGCGGTTCATCCCCACGCTTGTGGGGAACACAACATCACCAAGAAAGGGAACAGTATCGCCAACGGTTCATCCCCACGCTTGTGGGGAACACTGTTACGCCACCGTCTGTAGTCGTGCCACCTGCGGTTCATCCCCACGCTTGTGGGGAACACTGATCGACCACCCGCCTTGCTTGTTGCCATTGCGGTTCATCCCCACGCTTGTGGGGAACACGGAGGGTTAGAGCCACCAACGCACAGATTAGACGGTTCATCCCCACGCTTGTGGGGAACACTATTTCACGATCTCCGTAGTCATTTGATGATCCGGTTCATCCCCACGCTTGTGGGGAACACTGCCCAACCTGTGCTAATACCGTGTTTGATGGCCGGTTCATCCCCACGCTTGTGGGGAACACACGGCACACGAATTATCAATGTAATAGACCCTGCTGGTTCATCCCCACGCTTGTGGGGAACACGCCCTGACGACAATCCCATAGTGGGGGCCCCGCGGTTCATCCCCACGCTTGTGGGGAACACTACATTAGAGATTGTCATGCGCTTTAATACCGCGGTTCATCCCCACGCTTGTGGGGAACACATTATAGTCATCCAGTGTGCTAACCAGCTCACCGGTTCATCCCCACGCTTGTGGGGAACACGCTAACTTTTGTAAAACATCAGCTGATGTTTCCCGGTTCATCCCCACGCTTGTGGGGAACACTCGGTTAACGTAGCATCTAGCGGCGAGGAATCCGGTTCATCCCCACGCTTGTGGGGAACACTAGCGTGAGTGTAAGGATAGTTAGCTAACTCGCGGTTCATCCCCACGCTTGTGGGGAACACTTATTAATGATGACCTAAGCGCATTTAATGGCCGGTTCATCCCCACGCTTGTGGGGAACACATCAGGAATACCGATTTCACCACCAAACCAGCCGGTTCATCCCCACGCTTGTGGGGAACACGAAGCATCTGGCCCTGCATTGATTACACGAATCGGTTCATCCCCACGCTTGTGGGGAACACTTACTCTAGCCAGCGTGCCAATTGAATACGCGCGGTTCATCCCCACGCTTGTGGGGAACACCATTTAGAGATAACTCGCCAACACAGGACACGCGGTTCATCCCCACGCTTGTGGGGAACACACTGCATTAACAGGGTTTAAATTATCCGAAGCCGGTTCATCCCCACGCTTGTGGGGAACACTGAGGATTGGGTCTGCGTTAAACATCAATCGGCGGTTCATCCCCACGCTTGTGGGGAACACACCCAGTGACCAGTCTTTTATCTGTTTCTGCTCGGTTCATCCCCACGCTTGTGGGGAACACTGGAGGGGTGACTTACGGTAATTCAGACAGTCCCGGTTCATCCCCACGCTTGTGGGGAACACAATAAAACCATACCCGATGGCGAAAAAGAAGGCGGTTCATCCCCACGCTTGTGGGGAACACTAAATGCAACGCTGGGTTTAGATTATCAATAACGGTTCATCCCCACGCTTGTGGGGAACACTGTAACGAAATTCAACGCAGCGCCGATGCTTACGGTTCATCCCCACGCTTGTGGGGAACACACCGAAGCTCGCGCCTTGAGTTCTAAGCATATCGGTTCATCCCCACGCTTGTGGGGAACACACTAACGACGGGGACCCTGATACTGGTCGAGTCGGTTCATCCCCACGCTTGTGGGGAACACGGCGTTACATGCCAGCGCACAGGAATAACACGCGGTTCATCCCCACGCTTGTGGGGAACACTCACATACTGCAATCATACTTAATCTAGGCGACGGTTCATCCCCACGCTTGTGGGGAACACCCCTACACCAGTTGACAACATACAAGAAATTAACGGTTCATCCCCACGCTTGTGGGGAACACTATTCAATAGGCCCATGGTTTGCCGTTGGCTGCGGTTCATCCCCACGCTTGTGGGGAACACAACTCCTCCCGGTTGCCTGTGAAAGTTCCAGCCGGTTCATCCCCACGCTTGTGGGGAACACATCACAGCTAGCTCTTCTAATGACTCAGCGCCCGGTTCATCCCCACGCTTGTGGGGAACACTTGCTCTATGCAAACACGTCTAAATTCATCATCGGTTCATCCCCACGCTTGTGGGGAACACCCCACACCGGAAAGCGCCCCTAACTGCGCAGACGGTTCATCCCCACGCTTGTGGGGAACACGCCCTGTCATTACTGCTAGTTTGCTGATTAGCGCGGTTCATCCCCACGCTTGTGGGGAACACCCTAAATCAATTGCATTACCGCTCGCCTCGTTCGGTTCATCCCCACGCTTGTGGGGAACACCGTGTCATCACGCACATCAACTCCGCTAGAAACGGTTCATCCCCACGCTTGTGGGGAACACTCTCGCTCTCTAATGTATTTATGACACGCTGCCGGTTCATCCCCACGCTTGTGGGGAACACGTGTTCGATGAGGATTGGGTCGTTGGCGGTTTTCGGTTCATCCCCACGCTTGTGGGGAACACATGCGTTTATTAATGCCCTGGGCGATGGTGACCGGTTCATCCCCACGCTTGTGGGGAACACAATCACGACGAGCACACTAGCCAAGCATTAGCCGGTTCATCCCCACGCTTGTGGGGAACACATTGCTCGACGTACTTCTCTCGCTTGCTTACGCGGTTCATCCCCACGCTTGTGGGGAACACCTAACCAATAGCGCCAAACAATACGAGCTAACCGGTTCATCCCCACGCTTGTGGGGAACACTAAGTAGCCATCGGCGGCGCTATCTAGCGCATCGGTTCATCCCCACGCTTGTGGGGAACACGCCGCGCTGAAACAAGTTGAAACGTGGAACGGCCGGTTCATCCCCACGCTTGTGGGGAACACGTACTGGCACATTTATTGCCGATGCGCCCATGCGGTTCATCCCCACGCTTGTGGGGAACACTTTGGTGCTGGCTCGCCACATTTTGGACATGCCGGTTCATCCCCACGCTTGTGGGGAACACGGGGCCGAGTTAACCAAGTCATTATTAACGCCCGGTTCATCCCCACGCTTGTGGGGAACACCCTACTGCATACGCTGTGCTATTAAGTCTGCGCGGTTCATCCCCACGCTTGTGGGGAACACTACTACCATCAAACGTCATAGCCTTCAGTGAGCGGTTCATCCCCACGCTTGTGGGGAACACTTGAGTGCCGTACAGCATCATCTCTAGGTTGTCGGTTCATCCCCACGCTTGTGGGGAACACTGTTAATGCAGTGGTTAACGATAGTAATAATGCGGTTCATCCCCACGCTTGTGGGGAACACTTGGTTGATAACAGTTAAACGACGTCTCGGCTCGGTTCATCCCCACGCTTGTGGGGAACACTGCGGATGGTCTGTTGCTGTCGACCGTTCCTACGGTTCATCCCCACGCTTGTGGGGAACACAGACGTCACTAAAAAGCCCTGCTTCGGTAGGGCGGTTCATCCCCACGCTTGTGGGGAACACCGCTTTACCATCGCCAAACGACACAACAGACGCGGTTCATCCCCACGCTTGTGGGGAACACATGAAAGGCCGCTTCATCAATGGTTACATTGCCGGTTCATCCCCACGCTTGTGGGGAACACTAGATGAGACAGGTTTATATTCATCCATTGGACGGTTCATCCCCACGCTTGTGGGGAACACCGCTCCATTAAAAAACCCGCTGAATTAGCGGGCGGTTCATCCCCACGCTTGTGGGGAACACGGCTAACATGCGTACCATTGAGTCCCTAAAGCCGGTTCATCCCCACGCTTGTGGGGAACACGGCTGCAATACGGGCTGCAACCAGTTCTGATTCGGTTCATCCCCACGCTTGTGGGGAACACGATGTTAACTATCGTGGTGATACATTGCAGCGGCGGTTCATCCCCACGCTTGTGGGGAACACACGCAGTGCAAATCGCCGCATCGGGCATTCCGCGGTTCATCCCCACGCTTGTGGGGAACACTATTAGCGTAGCCGTCCAGTGTTGAGTGTAGGCGGTTCATCCCCACGCTTGTGGGGAACACCACTTGAAACGTGGGGTTGACAATGACCGAGCCGGTTCATCCCCACGCTTGTGGGGAACACTACCTGTGTTTTGTTTCGCCCCAATCCAAAGGCGGTTCATCCCCACGCTTGTGGGGAACACTGTGTCGCGCCGCTCAATTAGCAAATTGCTAACGGTTCATCCCCACGCTTGTGGGGAACACTCACTCTTGGCGCTGTGATTAAATACACCCGTCGGTTCATCCCCACGCTTGTGGGGAACACCTTGTACCCTACTATCTATGAATCATTATTATCGGTTCATCCCCACGCTTGTGGGGAACACAGCTCGCAACTATCCACAACAACCTCTGTTGACGGTTCATCCCCACGCTTGTGGGGAACACCATACACATATTCGTTTTAGTCCGCCAGTTTCCGGTTCATCCCCACGCTTGTGGGGAACACATATCAAGACCAATAGCAATACCGATAGCTGACGGTTCATCCCCACGCTTGTGGGGAACACTATGTATTAAGCAGCTAAGTATTACTAGCCCACGGTTCATCCCCACGCTTGTGGGGAACACCAGATACTAGCTGGACGATAGCGGACGCTCCACGGTTCATCCCCACGCTTGTGGGGAACACTTTGCCACGCGGTTGTGGCTCTATGCTGATTCCGGTTCATCCCCACGCTTGTGGGGAACACCCATGCCCCGTAAACATCAGCTCCGGTAAAACCGGTTCATCCCCACGCTTGTGGGGAACACCCTGTGCGCGTAACGGTTACTATGCTGGTGCGCGGTTCATCCCCACGCTTGTGGGGAACACTTTTGGAGTTACGATAGTAGTGATGAATTAACCGGTTCATCCCCACGCTTGTGGGGAACACATCAACCTGCTGTTTTTTTGCATCAGCAAGGCCGGTTCATCCCCACGCTTGTGGGGAACACCGTTAGACCTAATGTAGCGGTTGCTTTTAATACGGTTCATCCCCACGCTTGTGGGGAACACAATCATTAAACGATCAGCTACTAAAAGCAAGACGGTTCATCCCCACGCTTGTGGGGAACACACGTAAGCGAGAAAAACAACAATGACACAGCTCGGTTCATCCCCACGCTTGTGGGGAACACATTGGGATTCTGCTAGCAGCCTCGTTGAATATCGGTTCATCCCCACGCTTGTGGGGAACACCTGGCATTTAAAAAGCATCACGCATAAATGGTCGGTTCATCCCCACGCTTGTGGGGAACACCTGATGTCCTGTCGTGATGGTTGGTGAATTGTCGGTTCATCCCCACGCTTGTGGGGAACACACATCATGCGTTGGAGGTGGTAATGCTGCTTGCGGTTCATCCCCACGCTTGTGGGGAACACTTTCATTAAGACCGTCATGCCGAAAGCGTCACCGGTTCATCCCCACGCTTGTGGGGAACACTCATATTGATGATATTGAAACTGGCAATAGGCCGGTTCATCCCCACGCTTGTGGGGAACACTGTGTTATTTTTAGCATTTCCATAATATTAACCGGTTCATCCCCACGCTTGTGGGGAACACGGTGAACGTGACGCAAGTGCTAACTATGACGGCGGTTCATCCCCACGCTTGTGGGGAACACATCTCGACATACACTCTACCGGCCCAATTAGCCGGTTCATCCCCACGCTTGTGGGGAACACAAATGATAAATAAGACAATACTACAAAGTCTACTGGTTCATCCCCACGCTTGTGGGGAACACTTGTCCAGTCGTTAGGGACCCATTCACTATCCCGGTTCATCCCCACGCTTGTGGGGAACACGGCATAACAGCGCAATAAGCGAAGAAATAAAACGGTTCATCCCCACGCTTGTGGGGAACACCATTGCTGGCCGAATCTGAAAGCATTAAATCGCGGTTCATCCCCACGCTTGTGGGGAACACCCCCGCTTTCTTCTTATCCCACACCCAGCAATACGGTTCATCCCCACGCTTGTGGGGAACACTCTTATTATACATAATTGATTTACCAAGTAATTTTCAAACTGTTACTTGCTACCAAGCAATAAGGGTAAATTTATACTATTTTGTTAAAGATCACTTTCATCATCTATCGGTATGAACGAAACCATTCTTAAACCATCCAAATCGACAGGAATTCGTCTATTTTCACCTAATGTTTGAAAGTCAAAACCTGACTCTGTATTGGTTGCCCATGCCATGACAATATTCCCGTCTTCTTGTTGCTGCTGACATTGCTGCCAGATCATTTCTCTCACTCGCTGCGATAAGTCACCGACATAAACACCCGCTCGAATTTGTAACAGCCAAATCGCAAGTCGGCCTCTCAATCTAGGTGGTATTGCTTCTGTCACTACAACCGTCATGGCCATAATTTAATCACTTCGATGCCCCGCATCAGCAATACTTTCAGCTAATGGAATTGCTGGCGGCACAGATTCTTTAGGTGGTTTGGGCGGGGATATTTCACCTGCTGAAAGAACTTCTTCAATCAGCGGGATAATTTTTTTTAGTATTTTTTGCTCTCGAAACACATCACGACAAGCAAGCCTTACTTGCTTATCCGCTGCATAAGGATTTTTTGATGCTATTTGAAAGGCTAATGGAATAACGGAATCAAATTTGTAAATATCCGCTATATCATAGACAAATGACAGTGGTTTTCCGGTGTGTATAAACCCAACAGCAGGCGCGTAACCTGCAGCCAACACCGCTGCTTCAGTTATGCCATAAAGACATGATGTAGCTGCACTGATGCATTGATTAATCACATCCCCAGCCTCCCAATCTTTCGGGTCATAACGCCTACCATGCCAATGCACACCATATTGCTTAGCTAATATTTTATAAGTGCTGCGCACACGAGCCCCTTCAATACCACGCAGCTGATCTACACTTCTACGTTGTGGTGGTTCCTCTCCAAATCGTAACGCATACATTTTACGAACTACTTTCAATCTTAAACTATCGTCCAAGGCTAGTTTGGCTTGATATAATAGTCGATCAGACCTCGCGCCACCCGGTTGACCTGAGGCATATAAACGAACACCCGCCTCGCCAACCCATACCAAAAGAGTGCCAACTTGTGCAGCTAACCTAACTGCTGCATGAGAGACCCTTGTGCCTGGCTCAAGCATAATGCAGGCGATACTACCTACTGGAATATGGGTTCGAACGCCTGTTTTATCAATTAAAACAAACGCACCATCTTTCACATCCACCTGGCCGTATTGAAGAAATATCATTGATATGCGATCTTTCATAGGTATTGGTTTTAATGGGGTGTAGGTCATAGTATTTTTTTTAGACTCCCCTAAGCATTTACTTTCAAGCTTTTCCTAAATACTTGCAATCGACAACAGCCCGCAGCCAAATGCTTTCGCAGGGCCGATTCCTTTCTGCAATAACTCAAAGAATAACTCAGGCTCTGAAATCGTTAATACCCCCTCAAATAAAACCGGTTGGATTTTACCGCTACGCTTTTCTTTCACTTTACGAAAATATAGAGCAGGTTCTGGTTGGATGATCAAAGTTTCAAGTTCTGCAAGACCCTTTAATTTACGCTCCAACCATTCCTGTTTCTGCTCTTCATGCAATAAAGGAACACGAACTGTTTTAGTGTATACCTTACCCTTTTTTTCTACTGTCCCTTTAGTACTATCTTTAATCGTTTTTATTGGATTAGTCCGTAGTCGAAAACGTAATCTCTGACCTTTTGAGAAAGCGGGACAATAGTCTCTCATATCCAGAATAATCGGACTGTTCTCAGATAAATGTGGCTTTGTTGCAGATTGCAATAATATTTTAGAACCTACGCCTTTTTCTAAACTTTCCACACGAAACAGAAAGTCCCTATTTTCATGGTTACGCTCCGGAAATAAGCGCCATAAGGCTTGATGCAGTTCATAGCTGTTTTTAGCCAGCGTCCAAGGAATATGAATTTTACTCAGATGCATTGGCCTCTCCTTTTGTTGCCGTCATAAACACTTTACGGCTGGCAAACTGCCGTGGCTGGTGAATAATCGGTACATCGCGTTTTTTCAACTCTATTGCGCCATCGCTGTCTTCTTCACTATAAATAGTCATTATTTTTTCGTTATTGTGGGCGAGAGCCATCAAAGCGGTTTGAGCCTGTATTTTTTTTTCAAATAACGGGCGAGTAATAGGGCAACTTCGTCTACCTAAAAAAGGCGTATAAACAGGTTGTTTTATAGCGCGTTCAATATCTGATAATGAAATAACAGCTTCTTTCTGCGACCAAATAGCTACTGTATAACAAGCATCTTGCCAATATTCGCGCCATGTTTGAATGGTCTCATGACTTTTTAAACCCTGATAATAAACCCGCGCATTTTTAACCGTATGGTAATCGGTCATTTTTTGACCTTGCCGATCAACTCGCACCGCAAATGCCACACTACTTGCCAAGGCTTGCAGCCCTGCCTTATCTGTTCGGTCTACGCCCAAACAAGCGCCCAACAAGCCCAATAAGGCACTGCGTCCGGGAAATAACTCAGAAGGCCGTAAGCCTTCAAAGGTTTCTTTCCCCCATGCCTGCAGCGGACCTTGTAGCTTTAATATTAGAAATTCACGCATGATATTTCCTCGCTACATTTAAGTATTTTGACCATTAGCACGTATCCAGCTTTCTAACTCTGGTAAAGAGGGTTGTTGTTTTATATCCTCTGGCAAATTAATAGCTTCCAAAGAAAATTCTGCACAACGTTCAGTCAAACCATATCCACGATGTACTTTATCCCAATAAGCATTTAATTCTTTAGCCGAGGGATCACGAAAACCACCGCTACGATCTACTTTTATTGGTTTTTCAAAGGCATTTGCCAAAGAAATAGGCTGGTCTGAAAAACTGACTAATGCAACATCCGCTAAATTATGCGCGGCAAAACTTTGTTGTTTTGCACTGGGGACTTCCGTTGCCAACATATGCAAAACATGGGCGGCAATATCTAACGCTTGTTCACGCGTAGCATCTCCTAAATTTTGTTGTAATTGTCTGAGATTCAAACTGGCGTAACGGTAAAACACGCCCGAAGAAAATTCTTGCGTGTCTAAATGCCCTGAGCCAAGCTCTTGTAAATCATCTACAGCGGTAAACCAGTCTATATCGGCATCAACAGCATGTGTAGTAATGGCATGAGCCACAGCTAATGCGCCATCAATTTGACCTATTTCACTCATCAAGCCAGAAGTTGCCATACGCCCTGATAAAGCAATATCTAATCCACTTGCTAAAGCTTGTCGAAATGCAATGCTGTCTTTTTCCACTTGTTTCTGTAATTTTTTCTTATCAACGCCATCAGCTTCTAAGGCTTTAATTTGCTCACAAAAGTAAGCAATTTCTTCTGTAACCCAAGGCGCAACAGCATCACTTTGCGCATCTTCTACAATATTGTCTTTGCCTGAAACGTATTCAATCGCTTGTTTAATCAGTGCCTCATCATAACGATCAGCTAACGCTGCCAGCACATGATTTTGAAAGTCCGCTAAATGTTTAGTGCGAATACTGGGCTGACCCAGATGCTGACGATAATAATCACTATGTCTCATCGTCCGCTTTAAACTTTGACTAGATACTCTAACGCGGCGTTTTCCCCCAAAAACTGCTGATTTCTGCATATTCATATCATCACGATTTAAACATGAGGGGCTGTGTGAAATTAAGATGTGAAAATTAATAAAGTTCTCGTTCATGGTTATTATTCCTTGTTTAGGCGGTTGCTTTGGGTTTAGCGTTCGTTTGGTAGTAGAAAAAATCTTCTAGCAGATTGCGTTTAGCTACATCGTTCCAGTAATACAGCATTTTAGCCGTGTTCAGCCAATCGACAGTAGGATTTACCTGCTTTAGTAATCGTCGTAATTGAATAAGATCATTAGGTTCTTCAGAACGAATTACCATAAACAGGCGTTTTTCATTAATATTGGCTTTCGCTAGGGCTTTGCCTAAAGAGTCGCCATTTTCTGTATGGCTAATCATGGGCAAACAAAATAACAAGCGTTGTAGCTGTTGATTGCCCTTTTCACCTTGCAAAGTATGATAGAAAGCAGGTATTTCAATTAAATCACTAGGCTTAACCGCTCTTTTTAACTCGGCTTTAGGGCCAGGCTTTAGGTTTTGATAACGTTGATAAATCGCCAGAAAATCCGGCAGTTTGTTTTCTCCATCACTCATTTTTTTCTCCTTGTGGCTCTAAGTTTTTTAAATATTTATGTAGCGAACGTCTAGCCATCGCTAGGGCTTTTAGCATTTTGGGCTCTTGTCGATATGGGGCTGTGGCTTGGTTAAATAAATCTTTAACAATGCTTTTTAGTTGTTGCTGTAATGCGTCAAGATCATCTTCAGGCGCTTCAAAGTGCACCTGTGCCAGACCTTGCTGCATTAAGTTCTCAGTTTGCTGGTAATAATTTTCCTCAGCATTTTGAACTAAATTAATACCAGCACCTTTTATTTCCTCATATTGCTTAGACTTTTTTCTTCCGTTTTTGAACGCAATTAATGAGTTTATGAGACATTGTTTATAACTTAATCCTGTTTCAATCAACCTGTGAATCACTTCACCATGTTCAGTCCAGCCTTGCTTCAGACTAAATAAATCATGACGGCGTTCCAGAATGGTTGCCTGATTATTCCGATAACCACCGACGATTAATTGCATTTTTTCTGAAGCAATAAATTGTCTCGCCTGCTGTATCACAGGGGCAGCTTGCTGACCACCTTTCTCGGTTTGCTGATCGACTACCAATCGGCTCATATGCGTCCAGGTCGGTGCTCTTGTAGTGAAGGAAGGGAATTTTTCTTTTTTATTACCAGCTTTAATGGTAAAGATGCGGGACGATAAAGGATGCGGCCATACGCCTTCAATAGTGTAGCTAAATTTTTCTTTATTAAAACCGGTATAAACCTGTTCATTGCAACCACAACAACTGCATATTTGTTGCTCGGAAGTGGCAGGCAATAATTCAAAATGCGCAGGTTGCCACAACAAACCTCTTAATAACCCTATGGCTGAAGATTGTATAGTGCCCCCCTTATTAATCGGGGTTAAATAATTGGGTACTTGATCTTTGGTTGCTTCATACCAAGGCATCATTTGATTGATTGTTTCTTCTGTTAGAACATTCAGCCAAATAGTTTCTCTGACCGTTTTTCCTTTAATCAATAAGGTAATGGGTGTACTGCCCCGCAAACTACCTTTAAAGCCACCGCCCATACTGGGACAGTTGTTTGCCGCATTAAAAAGGGCAATCGCCACACAGCCATGACATAAACCTTCGATTAAACCTTGTGGATTAACAAAGGTTTTATTGGTGCCATCAGCCACTCCAGCCATCAGCTTATTCATCGGGGTTGCACTGGTGGACTTCACACCGCGAAACTGCATAAACGGCGTATCAGGGTGATCAAGATCGAACCAGTTCAGTTTATCCTGAATAGCCGCCAGATAAACTTCTGGCGTTAAAGGCTGGGTGACATATTTTCCCAAGGATTTTTTATTTTCGGGGGTAAATAAGGTTTGCGTGATTGCGCTTAATAACTGCAAACAAGCTAACTCCATATCATCACGGGGCAAACAAATATCCCTCTCCTTTTCCCCACAAAGCAGTTGTTGCACGGTGATTTTTTCATAAAGGCCTTTATCCTGAATGGGTACCCAGGCAGCTGTTAATAAATTCATACATTTTCCTCTGATATTTCTCTTCGACTCAAGCCAGTCTCTGGCTGATAAGTAAACTCATAATCGCCAACAACCCCTAGGAAGTGTTCTATTGCTATTTGCTCCATTTCCAGCCAAATAACACCCTCTTTATCAGGCTTGTCTAATCGCTCGTATTTCCCCCAACTCGCAGGCACAGCAACACTATTAAGATTCAGTGTTTCAAAATATTTGGCTTCTTCTAGTGTTTCTATAACATCTTCATTTAATAAGCATTTATAACCTTGTTGATTGCGATAACAAGGTAATATGCTCAAGCTCATTTCACCATCCCGGGTCAGTGCCATTACATTGCCATCACTATCATCTAGCCCTGGGTTATCTCTGACAATTCGTAATGCGTTATAACGACTGGCTTCACTTTCTTGTTCAAACTTTTCAAAACTTTTAATAATGGTTTCTGGCTCATCTTGCCATTCTTCAATTTTATAAACAGGTTCTATCCAATCTCGATACGCTTTAGGAAAACAAACAATATTTTTTGCCTTTTGTAAAAGCTGCTGTGTTCGCCATAACACTCGGCTATTGCCGTAAATTAACTCATGCAGTTCGTAATCATCGGATTTTGGTAGTAACACCGTACAGCAAGGGCTTTGATAACGGTTTGGGCGATTGCGTTTATGTCGATGCAAGCGTCCCATACGCTGAAACAATAAATCAACCGGACAAAGCTGAGTCACTAGCCAGTCAAAATCTAAATCCAATGATTGCTCGACTACTTGTGTCGCCACTAACAAATGTCCTTTGTTTCTGACCTCTTTAGGCTGAGGTTCTGCGCCAAATAAATTCAGTACCGCTTGTTCTTTTTGCTGTCTATCCTTAAAGGTAAAACGTGAATGAAATAGTAGTATTTGATCTGCCGTTAAATTCTCAGCGCTTTGCACCTGCTCTAATAATGTTTGATAAATAGCTTGTGCATCAGCCACAAGATTGCAAACAAGGCAGACTTGAGCGCCGTCTACGACAGCTTGCAATAAACGCTTTAAAAGAATGTGGTCGGGTAATAAATGAGGCAGTTTTAATAAGTCTAGCTGAATTTCTAATTTTGTAGGCTGTTGCTCAGGTGATTTATTTAAATCAAAATATTCCGCCTCATTTGCATGGCATTGGGTGATTAATGGATAGGCTGTGTTATCATCATCTAAAGAATTCCCCCAGGCTCTAGCCAGTTGCTGTTTTTGATGAAAGGGTAAGGTCGCGGATAATAAAATCGCACTGCCGCCAGCCAAGCGTTGTTGTGTTAATACCGCCTCTAATAAACCATACATATAACTATCATAGGCATGAACTTCATCAATAATTAACACACTACGACCGATACCAAAACCACGGACAAATTTATGTTTAACAGGCAGCACTGAAACCAGCACTTGATCTACTGTACAAACGCCTATCTGCCCTAAAAACACCCGTTTACGGCTTTGCGATAACCATAAGCCACATTGCACCCATGCCTCTTCCTTACCTTGAGCGGGTTTAGATTCACAAGCTTGTTTTAAATCAATAAACGTCTGTTGATAACCAGCTCGACCATGTGCCAAAACCACATTCATTTCTTGAGCAAATAATAAAGGGGCAGCTTCTTCCAGTCGTTTTAACATGGCATTAGCCGTTGCCTGTGTCGGCAGTGCAAAAACAATACTTTCCGCTTGCCCTAATGCCAATAACTGCCAAGCATAAGCCAGTGCCGCTTCTGTTTTTCCTGAACCCGTCGAAGCTTCAATTAAAGTTAAATTTTGCCCTTGATGTAAATTATTAACTAAACACTGTACTTGGCGCGGAGAGTTTCCTTTTTTTAATAAAATATCAATATTTTGATAAGGCTTAATTTCTCCAATAACGCCCGCTGCTTTTAAGGCAGTTTCAGCAATCAATAATCGCTGCTGATACCATAGTTTGAGTTTTTCTAAATTTGCGCAAGGCTGATTATCGTAATTAAAAAAATCTGATGAACCCAGCCAGTCACAAACCGAACAAAATCCCGCCAGCATCGTTGCTGCACTTTGTCCGTTTTTTGTTGTGTCAAAAAGAGGGGGTGAATGATCTAAGCAAAGACCAGCAGGACTTAAAAACAAATCAGCCAAACACTTTAGCCATTGTAAACGTGCCTGTTTGAGTTGTTCGCGTAGAGGCTCTGATACCGCACGAGGCAGCAGGTAGTCTTCGCTACCTTTTTCATAGTCATCAGGAATAACGCCGTGATGTCCCGCGACAGGAGCTAGCCAACTTAACCAAGATTCCCATTCATCATTATCATCAAAACAAAAATCATCGTCATCCTGACCAAATCGCTCATTGTTATCCTGATAAAACCAGTAAAGCCCTGCTGAACCATGATAATAATTTCTTACCTGGTCGATACTAAGCAATCTATTTACACTGCTTAACTCAGAATTCACTTGCCTCCAAGCTTCCGGTGCTTTGCATTGAAAACGAAAGTCAAACTTTCCATAGTCATGTAAGGCAATAAAAAACATCAACCATCCGCGCGCCTGCTCTTCGGGTAGGCGTGTTGATACTTTAAAACTATGTCTAATGCTGGGGCTGCTTTGCCACCAAATATCCGCCACGGCCACCACATCCAAACAATGATATGGCAACAAGTGATAGGCTACCTCCCCGCTATCATTTACTTTTGCCTTACCCCAATATTGATAATAAAGAGCCCTTTGGCCTCTCATTTTTAACAGTCCTTGTTTGCAATGGTCTAACTTAGTGCCCCTGTTATATCTCAAATTATGAGTGTTGGGGTATTTTTTTCATAAGTACCCAAGATTTAATGCTCTTTACTTAGGCAGTAGTAACTCTAAGTAATATACCAAATACTCGTAATCAGTACTTTCTCCTACTTTTCACATGAATATGCCATCTCTTTGTATTGCGTTTCGTCTCTTTCAGCACCCATAAGTTTTGATTTACTTGACCCAAAATTCACGCATTAATTAATTGAGCTGAAAATTGCATTTATCTTGCTTTTACGCTGCTCAATTAACGCGACTATTTTTTTAATTTGAACATTCTCGCCATGTTGTTGCTGGCACTCAGCTGCCAATTCAACTGATATTGTCGATAGTGTATTCGCCATGTCTATACACCTTTTCCTAACGAGCTTAAATTTGATACCGGTGTCTTTTGAGAACTGTTCCCAACGCCTCTCAATAATCCAATCGGGCCTGTCTTCCCCACCTATTTTCATGGCCATTTTTTGAGCTAAATTAGGGTAGATGGCTGTGCTCATCAGGTCATAAAAGGGGGCTAATAGCGGCCCTGCCGAGGTTAGCATAAGCGAAATATTTTTGCCGTGAGCATCGGCATTGCCAATTAATACATTGAAAATCACCCAATTGAGAAGTTCGTTTAAATCTTTGACTGGCTGAATACCATGGTTGCGTACTAAGTCAAAACATGACTTTAGGCTTGGGCCACCTTCTTTTTCATACTTGTTAATAGGGGGAATGGCCATTGCCTGGCAAAAATCTTCTTGAGGCAACCGTATTAACTCACCTTGCTCATTAAGAATACGATCATAACGTGTGATGAGATATAGCGGGGCTACTTTATGAAGAATTTTTGTTTCGGGAACGTTTAGGCCTATCCTTTTAGCCAACTGCATACAGAAATATTCATTTTCAACGGTATTAGGGTAATCCTTTATGGGCAGTTTTAAAATATGGCTACTCGCCGCTGCTCCCCTTGGTATGCTTATTTCTTTACCATTATAAAAAACGGGTAGCTTGTTTTGTGCGCCAGCTAGCGATAATCTAATATCCTGTTCACCGGTCAGCATCGGCTGTGTTGGCAACTTTGCGATTAATTGATTTAACGCATTATCATTAAGTTTTTTATAATCACCTTGTATTGGGATGCCTGTTCCTTCCGGGATCAAGCTCACAGCACCGGCACACTCTCCCCCAATGGCTTCTAATAGGGAAAAATCATTGTTTTCAGATAAGCCCAAACTTTTTGCGACTAAATACCTTATTTCTGCTTCAGGTAGTAAATTAGAGAAAAACGGTTGGGCACGTGCATGATGATAAGGTTCAGTTCGTACCGGTAAGCTTAGCGAAATTGGCTGTGACTCATGATTTTCAACCCACTCAGGATAGTATTCAAATACAAAGCGTCGTTCATCATCTAAGTGTAATTTGCCTACACGTTCTGCTGATAGGTACACGTCAAGCACTTGGCTCATGATGGCCCACCTGGCGCATCAACCGTGAAGCTTGAGTGTGTCCAGCCTCTAGGCTGAATTGCCAACTCTAGGCCTAAGCTATTCAGCACTTGTAAGACCTTACCCAGTTCAATTGTTTGTTTCCCATTTTCCAAATCAGATATAAATCGCACTCCCACACCACATAACGACGCTAATTCAACTTGTGTTGCACCCTGTCGCTTCCGTTGCTGTCGCACGATATCACCCAATGCTTGCGCGCTTAATATTTTCCCGCTCGGTAATGTTGTCATTTTTTATATGCCCCTTGCCAATAAATACTCCCGTTCGGGAAATATACATAACAAGCGGGCCGGATACAACACTAATACTCCCGTTAGGGAATATTCAATCTAATACTTTTATTGTTTTAAACGTGATGCTGAGCTATTGATTTTCTTAAATGATTATATATTCAACTCTTTTTCCCCCGGCAACCATTTATCAACTTGTATGGTTGCGCTATTGGCGGCCAGCGGCATTTTTTGGTTTCGTAAAAACCTCGTATTGCATCTAAAATTTAGGAGGTTCAGTAAAAGAGTGCTGGAGCGCACTGTGTCTGGTTGGAGTGTTGTGTTTAAGCGACATAGCCCAATCTACGGGCACAAAAAAGCCGACATAACTGTCGGCTTTTTTTGATT
This sequence comes from Cycloclasticus zancles 78-ME, assembly GCF_000442595.1. NCBI lineage: Bacteria > Pseudomonadati > Pseudomonadota > Gammaproteobacteria > Thiotrichales > Piscirickettsiaceae > Cycloclasticus > Cycloclasticus zancles. The sequence goes on from NC_021917.1 coordinate 2,205,231, forward strand.
GGGATGGTGGGTCGTGCGCGATTCGAACGCGCGACCATCGCATTAAAAGTGCGGTGCTCTACCGGCTGAGCTAACGACCCTCCAAGAGGCGAGAATGATACCGGATTGACGCAAAAAGGCAAGTCGAATGTAGAGTTTAAATGTTACTTTTAAGACTAATATTAATATTTAGTGCTGATATCGTGTCGGGTCTTGTACTTTTGCTTTTTCAAAGCCTTGTTGACGTAAGCGGCAAGACTCACATTCTCCGCATGCTTCACCTTTAGTATTAGCCTGATAACATGAGACTGTTTCACTGTAATCAACGTTTAAGGCTTCACCCTTTTGGATTATTTGTGCTTTGCTAAGGTTAATGAGCGGTGTATGTATTTTAAAGCCACCTTCTTCCACACCTGCCTTAGTCGCTAAATTGGCTAAGTTTTCAAATGCGTTAATAAACTCCTGTCGACAATCGGGGTAACCTGAATAATCCACCGCATTAACACCTATAAAAATATCCCATGCCGAAAGAACTTCGGCCCACCCTAGTGCAATTGACAAAAATACAGTGTTTCTAGCTGGCACGTAAGTGACAGGAATTCCCGTTGCTTTTTCGGTTGGAACGTTTATTTCATCGTCTGTTAACGCAGAACCACCAAACTCTCCCATCCCTAATTCAATGATTTTATGCTCTTGCACATCATAAATTTTGGCGAGTCGACTAGCCGCTTCTAATTCTGAGTCATGGCGTTGCCCATAGTCAAAACTAAGCGCATAACACTCATAGCCTTGCGACTTGGCAATAGCCAATACAGTAGCCGAATCAAGACCTCCTGACACTAATATAACTGCTTTTTTTAACATTCTGAACCGTATATAACTGTCTACTTACCGGGCTCATCGCCCCATAGGTATTTATGTAATTGAATTTGAAATCTGACTGGTAATTTATCAGTTAATACCCAGTTAGCAAGGTCGCTTGCTTTCAGCTCACCCTGCACCGGTGAAAACAGTACCTCACATTTATCACTTAAGGCATATTCTTGCAGGTGTTGTTTCGACCATTGAAAATCGTCTCTATCACAAATGGCATATTTCACTTGATCTTGTTTTGTTAAACAATCGTAATTTTCATGGCGATTTTTAGCCATTTCACCAGATGCCGGTGTTTTCACATCTAACACTTTAATAACCCGCGGATCAACGCCGGACACATCTAAGGCACCGCTGGTTTCCAGCGAAACATGATAACCAGCATCGCACAGCGTTTTCATCAGCTCATGTACCCTTTTCTGAGCCAACGGTTCGCCACCAGTAACATTAATATAGTGCGCACCCAGTTCCTTCACTTGTTGCACAATCTCATCAATACTCCGCGTTTCCCCACCATAAAAAGCATACTCTGTATCACAATAGCCACACCGTAAGGGACAACCTGTTAAACGAATAAAGGTTGTCGGCAGGCCTACTGTTTTCCCTTCGCCTTGAAGTGAGTAGAAAATTTCAGTAATCCGAAGAGTATCTTTGGGCATAGCGATTAAAACTAGAAATTAAGAAGTTGTTTAATGCTTTTCTTGACGCATACGTTCAAGTCTTTTCTGTGCAAGGCTTGAAACCGTTGTATCAGGATAAGAAGCGATGACCTTTCCTAGTGTTTCACGGGCTTGCTGCCACTGTTTATTCTCATATTGAATAAAGCCTATTTTTAACATCGCGTCTTTAGCTTTTGAGTGAGCTGGGTATTGCGAAACAACTTTAGTAAACTCGTCTAGTGCGCGCTTAAAGTTTCGGCTAACGTAGCTAGCTTCACCCAACCAATACAAAGCATTGGGTATATAAACACTGGTTGGAAACGTGGTAACAAACTGAGAAAAATCAGCAATTGATTGCTGATAATCGCCTGATTTCAAACTTGAAAACGCTTCGTCGTATGCAACCTTATCTTGCCCACCGCTTACTTTCGTTTGCGAAGGTGCTGAAGGGCTGCTTTGAGCCGATATACCACTATTTGCTGCCTGTGCTAGCGAACCCAATGATGCTTTGATTGAGGCTGATGAATTACCCGATTCTAATTGTGCGATTCGACCATCTATATCCAAATATAAATCACGCTGTCGCTTCTTTAATGTTTCGATCAGGTAATTTTGTTCTTCAATCTGACCACGCATTTGCTGAACTTCACGTTGCAATTGTTCCAATCGGTTATACATTCCCAGCATACTTGAAGCGGATGCTTGCTGTGCAGGAGATGCTATTACGCGACCACTTCCATCAACAACTGGCGGTAGGGCTGCCGAAGCAGCCCCACTGACAACTAGAAGAGCAGCAAACTGCCCTAATGTTTTTTTACTGATCAATGCGCTGGGTAAATAAGTTCAACGCGACGATTTAAACGCCAAGCCGATTCATCATGCCCGATAGCAACTGGTTTTTCTTCTCCAAGTGCTACTGCTTCTGTTTGGTTTTCGCCAGCACCTTGGAGTGACAATAAGTTTTGTACTGTTTTTGCACGTTTTTCACTAAGCGCAACATTGTATTCGCGTGTACCACGCTCATCAGCATGTCCTTCAACAATCACTGACACGCCTGCATTAGCGGCTAAATAAGCACCATGAGCGGCCAAAACAGCTTCATATTGTGGTTCTACTGCACTGCTATCGAATGCGAAATAAATAACCTTTGTTGACAAAGGACTTGCTGGGTTATCAAGCGGATGGCCTGAAAAGCTACTTCCATCACTTACGCCCGAAGTACTTGCACCGCCAGTTGATACACCATTAACTCCATCGCTAGTTCCCGTAGCAACATCATCGCCACCAAACATGCTACATCCTGCCAACGCTGTTGAAAGCAAAAGACCCATTACTACATTTTTATACATTTTCATTTTATTCCTCAATTTACTATTTAAAAGGTGACCAGGCTGGCTCTCTAACTTCACCCTCTTGCAGGCGAAGTTTTTGTCGTACTTTACCGTCAGATGATACCGCAGCCAATATCGATTTCAAGCCATCATTCGTTGAATATAGAATCATACTACCATTAGGCGCATAACTGGGTGATTCATCTAAGCTTCCATTAGTAAGAATATTGGTAAAACCTGATTTTAAATCCAGCGTTGCTATGCGGTACTGGCCATTAACCCGATGTACCATGACGATATATTTTCCATCTGGCGAATAACTGGCTCTAGCATTATACGACCCCTCGAATGTTACGCGAGCGGCTTGGCCACCACTAGCCGATATGCGATAAATTTGCGGCTTCCCACCTCGGTCAGAGGTAAAAATAATGTGCCGCCCATCAGGTGACCAATCAGGCTCAGTATCAATTGCATAACTTCTGGTTAAACGACGAAATGAGCGAGTAATCACATTATAAATATAAATATCAGCGCTGCCATCTTTCGAAAGAGTTAACGCTAATTGGCTGCCGTCTGGCGACCAAGAAGGGGCGCCATTAATCCCTTTGAACGAGCGCAGTTTTTCACGCTGACCGGTTCGTAATGTTTGCGTATAAATAGAGGACCGCAGTCCCTCATACGACACATAAGAAATTTTATCTCCTCTTGGTGACCAAGAAGGCGACATTAACGGTTCAGTTGAAGTAACAATGGTCTTTGCACCGTATCCGTCTGCATCCGCGACTTGAATTTTATACTCCTGCTTTCCATTAGCCCCCATCATTGATGTGACATATGCCATACGTGTACTAAAGGCACCTTGTTGACCAGTTAAATTTTCGTAAATCAAATCACTGATACGGTGCGCGACACCACGTAAATTAGCTGTGTTAGCAGGAATACTAAACCCCGTTAATTGCTCGCCTTTATATACGTCAAATAGCTGAAACTGCACCGTCAACATGCCATTTGCGGTAGGTGTCACCCTACCAATTACTAAATTGTCTTGCCCCAGCGATTGCCAATTACGAAAATTAACCTGCTCTGCTGATGATGGTTTATTCAACATATCTGTCCGAGGCAGGGGTTTAAATCGACCGCTGCGCGCTAAATCATCACTAACTATTTGAGCAATATCAACCGGCAAACCTCCGATGACTTGTTCACTTGAAAAAGGCACAATCACAATCGGCTGGGCAGATGAAACACCTTGCGTTATTTCAATTCTTAAGGCTTCGCTCATCGCTGAAAAAGTTACAAAAGCACTTAAAAATAAAACCGTTTTAATCATTTTTTGCATTCTTTATTAATCTCCTGGCCTAAAGTAAAACTCAAGCGTTCTAAAAAAATTGAACATCTTAGGGTCATTGGGCAATGGTAAAGGCGCGGCTTTTCTTGTTGCTCGCTCAACCGAACGATCAAAAAGTGCGTTACCACTGGATTTTATCACCTGCGCATCAATCACATCCCCACCTGGAATTAAGCGAACACGAACCACGCAATCTAAGCCGGTAATATCTCCAGGCGGTTGAATCCAGTTTCGTTCTACTTTCTGCCTAATCAAATCAGTATAGCTCGCAACGGCTTCTTGCGCTCTAATCTCCTGCTCTTCTAGAGCTGCCAACTCGCGCAATGCTTGCTCTCTTTGAGCCTGCTCTCTTTGAGCCTGCTCTCTTTGAGCCTGCTCTCTTTGAGCCTGCTCTCTTTGAGCCTGCTCTTTTGCTGCTTTCTCTTTTGCTGCTTTCTCTTTTGCTGCTTTCTCTTTTGCCGCTTTCTCTTTTGCTGCTTTCTCTTTTGCTGCTTTCTCTTTTGCTGCTTTCTCTTTTGCTGCTTTTAATTTTTCGGCTTTTTCACGAGCCAGACGCTCTCTCTTCTTTTTTTCATCCGCCTGTTTCTTTTTTTCTGCGGCTTCAGCTTTTTTCTTTGCTAATAGGTTTTTCTCTTTCAACTTCGCTTGTCTGGCGGCTTCGTCGGCTTTTTGTTTAGCGAGCTTCTGTTTTTGTAGTTCTTGCTGTTTTTTCAAATCAGCTATTCTTTTTTCTTCCGCTAACCTTTTCTTTTTAATCTCATTTAAACGTGCCTGCTCTTGTAAACGCTTTTTGTTTTCTATATTTTTAAGCTTTTCCGCCTCGGCTTTAATCTTAGACTCATCAATAACGGTTGCTTTTACAACATTAACTGTTGGTTTTGGATTAATTTTTTTCTCACTAAAAATGTCAGCACTAAACATAAAGAATGCCACTAGCAGCAAATGAAAAACAACAGACAATATGACCGCAACTGGATATTTTTTAAATAAATCCATCATCGTTATTGTTGTTATTGATTTGGGTCCGTTAGCAGACCAATGCTTGGTACACCTGCAGCTTGCAAGCTAGTCATTGCTCGTACCACTTCACCATATAGCACGCCTTTATCACCCCGTATCATCACCGGCGTTTTAGGTTTATTACGTAAGACAGCTGCTACTTTAATTTGTAAGGTGTCTGTTGAAATTGGCTCATCCGTCTTTTCACCTACGTCTAAATAATATTGCCCTTGCTGATCTACTGTTACGACTAATGGTTGAATATTATCATCGTCAACCTGCTCAGCATCGGCTTGCGGCAAATCAATTTCTACACCTTGTTGAATAAGTGGCGCGGTAATCATAAAAATAATCAGTAATACCAACATAACGTCGATATAAGGCACCACATTAATTTCAGCCATCGGCCGACGTTTTGTGCTACGAGCCACTGCTTTTCTCATTCATGCTGACATGTGCCTGGCGTTGCAACACGGTTGTAAAATCGTCCATAAATGTTTCGTAACGTGTGGCCAAGCGGTCAGCATTGTTTGAAAACCGATTATATGCAACAACCGCTGGAATGGCCGCAAACAAACCCATTGCCGTCGCCACCAGTGCTTCTGAAATACCTGGTGCCACTAAAGCCAATGTTGCTTGCTTCATATTACCTAATGCTTGAAATGAGCTCATAATGCCCCATACCGTACCAAACAAACCAACGTATGGACTTGTTGAACCGACTGTCGCTAAAAAAGGTAGATGGTTATCTAGCACATCCATTTCTCGTGTGTACTGAGCCTGCATTGCACGGCGTGCACCTTCAACAACATGCATCGGCTCCATGCCAGATTGTTCTTTCAGACGCTTATACTCTTGAAAGCCCATATGAAAAATGCTCTCCATACCACATCGGCTATGGTGAGCCGAACCTATTTGGCGTGATAATTCATTAAGATCAATCCCAGACCAAAACCGCTTTTCAAATGTATTGGTTACCTTAAATGCAGATTGAAATTCTTTGTATTTTGCAAAAATAAAGGTCCACGAAATAATGGAGGCCACAACTAACATCAACATCACCAGTTTTACGATGGGCCCCGCTTGTGTTATCAGGTGAACGATGGATAAATCATTTGTCATGTTAATTGCTCAATCATTTGTTGTGGAATGGCTTTGACTTTCATACTTTGCGCATCAAGGCAAGCCACCTTTATAACGGCTTTGTTTATTATTTCACGGTTATTGTCTGCCCGCACAATTGCTTGCTGAAAAACTAATGAGGCACGTTTTAATGTTGCTATTTGTGTAAGCACCAGCAAATTATCATTAAACTTTGCTGGCTTCAAGTAATCCATTTGAACCGCCCTTACTGCAAATGCGACATTTTGTTCGCTTATCAATACATCTTGTTCAACGCCATTGCTACGCAAAAACTCCGTTCGTGCTCGTTCCAAGTATTTCAAGTAATTAGCGTAATACACAATCCCTTGCATATCCGTATCTTCGTAATAAATACGTATTGGCCATTGATGATTATCGTGCATCATATATTGCTATTGGATCAGCTGACCCTACTCTGCCTCAGACACTGTATCGTCTTCATCTATGTTCAATTTATTCGGTGCCTTTAAGCCCAAGTGTTCATAGGCATGACGTGTTGCCATTCGACCACGAGGCGTTCGCATAATATAACCTTTTTGAATAAGGTAGGGCTCTAACACATCTTCAACCGTGCCTCGTTCTTCACTTAATGCAGCGGCCAAACTATCTACACCCACTGGACCACCATCAAACGTATCCACTAAGGTATTTAATAAGCGGCGATCTAATTTATCAAATCCGCTTTTATCCACCTCTAACATCGACAACGCTTTATTTGCTATATCCGCCGTAATCACACCATCACCTTTGACATCCGCATAGTCCCTAACACGTCTTAACAGGCGGTTTGCAATGCGCGGTGTTCCTCGTGATCTTACGGCAATTTCTCTAGCCCCCTCAGCGTCTGACCGCAAGGCCAATATATCCATTGAACGCTGAACAATGTGTGATAAATCGGCATCATTATAAAACTCTAAACGCTGCGTAATACCAAACCGATCACGTAATGGTGAGGTTAACAATCCAGCTCTAGTAGTCGCTCCCACTAGCGTAAACTGAGGCAAATCCAGCTTAATTGAACGCGCTGCTGGACCTTCACCTATCATAATATCTAGCTGATAATCTTCCATCGCTGGGTACAAGATTTCTTCTACCACAGGGCTTAGGCGATGAATTTCATCAATAAATAATACATCGCCTTCTTCAAGATTAGTTAGTAGCGCAGCCAAATCACCGGCCTTTTCCAACACGGGGCCAGATGTTTGACGTAAATTCACCCCCATTTCATTGGCGATGATGTGTGACAAGGTGGTTTTACCTAAGCCCGGTGGGCCAAAAATCAGTACATGGTCTAGCGCTTCTGAACGTGACCTAGCAGCTGACATGAAAATTTCCATCTGCTCACGGATTGCCGGCTGACCAATATAATCCGTTAAGGTTTTAGGTCTAATAGCTCGGTCTATTGCTTCATCATCCAGCAAGTTGTCAGAACTAATGAGTCGATCGCTTTCTATCATGTCGGTTACTTTTATTTCTTTGCGGCTGATTGTAAGGCAGAACGAATAATTTGTTCACTGCTAGCATCATCACTGGCTACGGCTCGTGCACGCTTTTCAGCATCTTGCGGTTTATAGCCTAACGCCACTAAAGCGCTAATCGCTTCTTCAACAGCTGATGTTTTTTGCGTCAACACGCCCAACGGTGGTGGCGTGGTCGTAACTGTTCCCTCTGGTAAACGATCACGCATATCAATCACTAATCGTTCCGCCGTTTTTTTGCCTATGCCGGGCAAACGCACTAGAGCGGCTACATTGCTATCACTCACCCACAAACAAAAATCACTAACGCTCACGCCTGATAAAATACCCAAGGCAACTTTAGGACCCACTCCATTTACTTTAATCAGGCTTCTAAATAACGCCCGTTCTTGCTCCGTTAAAAAACCATACAATACATGGGCATCCTCTCGAACGACAAGATGAGTCCGGAGAGATACTGTCTCGCCTAATGCTGGTAGGTTAAAAAAGCTCGACATAGGTGTTTCAACATCGTAACCCACCCCATTTACATCTATCACAACATGTGGCGCTTGCTTTTCGTCTACCGTGCCACGTAAAAAACCAATCATGCAAACACCTTCGAAGTTGCTTGATTTGTTTGATCCGTATGGAAATGACACAACGCCACTGCTAACGCATCACTGGCATCCATTTGCGGGTCGCCTTGTAGCTTTAATAAAATTTTAACCATGTGTTGAACCTGTGTTTTATCGGCACTGCCTTTACCAACCAGTGCTTGTTTGATCTGACGTGCTGCGTATTCAAACACTTTAATATCATGATCAAATACCGCACAAATTGCTGAGGCTCTAGCTTGCCCTAACTTCAACGCCGAATCGGCATTACGCCCCATAAAAACTTGCTCTACCGCCATTTCTTGGGGTTGATAATGCTGCATTATTTCACGAACACCAAGGTATATTTTTTTTAACCTGTCAGGTAGCGCACCACCACCGGTTCGTATACACCCACTATCGACGTATTTAACTTCTCGCCCAGACACATCTATAACACCATAACCTGTGGTTCTAGAGCCCGGATCAATACCTAGTATTCGCATCTAACTATACTTACTCAGCGCTGTTCATTATTTCATCTGGATAATCTGCATTTGAATAAACGTTTTGCACATCGTCCAAATCTTCCAACACATCTAACAATCGTAATACCTTTTCGGCATCTTTTTCATTCACCGGCGATAAATTATCTGCCCGCAACGTTACCTCGGCATGCTCATACGGAAAACCCGATTCAACCAAGGCATCACGAACCATCATAAAATCTTCTGCTGGCGTCAACACCTCAAACGATCCGTCATCATGTGTAATAACGTCATCCGCACCCGCCTCTATAGCGGCATCCATCAAACGATCTTCATCTAACTGACTCGACAAGCTAATCGCGCCAAGTTTTTGAAACATGTAATCAACCGATCCACTGGTCCCTAAGTTACCACCTGCTTTACTAAAGGCGTGACGCACTTCAGCAACCGTTCTATTCTTATTATCGGTTAAACAATCGACGATAATCGCTATTCCTGCAGGACCATACCCTTCATAACGGATCTCATCGAAATTCTCTGAATCAGTTGTACCACTGCCTTTTTTAATCGCCGTCTCGATAGTGTCCCGCTTCATATTATTAGATAGGCCTTTGTCTACAGCGGCTCTTAATCGAGGGTTATTATCTGGGTCAGGGCCTGCTGCTTTGGTTGCAACGGTGATTTCACGAATAAGCTTAGTAAATAATTTGCCTCGTTTCGCATCTTGTGCGCCTTTACGAAAACGAATATTCGCCCACTTACTATGACCCGCCATACATCTACCTCTCCAAGTAATATTCAACAAGCGAAGTGTATCACTCCCTTGGGTTTTGCTTAAGCGAAACCACTCTCTATTAGCTTGACCTATAAAGCAGTATGGCCTGAATCAACGAAAGCCTGATATCTTTGAGAACTGCTTTCTACAAGAAATTGCCGCTCCTCATTTTTTCATTGAAAATAACGCCTTGTCGATTTAAATAACCGACTGTTAAATCAACCTTGGTAGCCCTCAAAAACAGCATTAATGCTAACAAACAATCTAGCAAAGCGTGCTGTAAGTTTTATTTAATCGCTTTGAACTATGCTAAAATCTTTTAAAACCGATTACTCACCTTATCAGGAGAAACAGATGGCTGATTTATTTGACCCCATAAAGGTTGGTGCGCTTGAGCTACCAAACCGTATTATCATGTCCCCCCTTACCCGCTCACGTTCAGGAAGCAGCCGTATTCCTAACGAATTGATGATTGAGTATTATGTACAACGCAGCTCAGCTGGTTTAATTATCAGCGAAGCGACAGCCGTCTCACCCATGGGCGTTGGCTACGCAGACACACCCGGCATTTGGTCCGATGAACAGGTTGAAGCTTGGAAAAAAGTTACCGACTCGGTACATTCAGCAGGTGGAAGAATCATTATGCAATTATGGCATGTTGGGCGAATCTCTGACCCGATGTTCCTCGATGGTCAATTACCGCTGGCCCCTAGCGCCATTCAACCCAAAGGCCACGTTAGTTTAATTCGCCCAGAAAAACCTTTTGTCACACCACATGCGTTGGAACTAAATGAGATCCAAGACATCGTAGAGCAGTTTCGCACTGGGGCTGAAAACGCTAAAAAGGCAGGCTTTGATGGCGTAGAAATTCATGGTGCGAATGGTTACCTACTGGACCAGTTTCTTCAGGACAGCACCAACCATAGAACAGATATATACGGTGGCAGTATAGAAAATCGTGCTCGATTTATGTTGGACGTGACCGATGCTGTTATTTCCGTCTGGGGTGCAGACAAAGTGGGGATGCACTTGGCTCCAAAAGGGGATGCACACGACATGGGCGATTCCAACTTACTAGGCACCTTTAGCTATGTTGCAAAAGAGCTGGGTAAACGAAAAATTGCCTTTATCTGCTCGCGCGAGGCCTACAGTGATGATTGGTTCGGCCCTACATTAAAAAAAGCTTTTGGCGGCGTTTACATTGCCAACCAAGGGTTCACAAAAGAAAGCGCCAGTGCTGTATTAAACTCAAATCAAGCAGATGCAGTCGCCTTTGGCCAACTCTATATTGCGAACCCAGATCTGGTAGAAAGGTTTCGAGACAATGCACCTCTCAACACACCTGACCCAACAACCTTTTATGCCTCAAGCAGCAAAGGTTATACCGATTATCCGTTGGTTTCACAGGTAAGCTAAAACACAGGCTTGTTTTCGGTAAACTGAAGAATCAAGAAAAAATTAAAGCAGGAAGAGCCAGACAATTTTAAAAAGCTTTAGACCTAGGCTCTAAAGGCTTCTACGTCTACTCACAGCACTTTTTTAACCGCTTAAGCATAAAAAAAGCCTGAAAGTGAACCACTTTCAGGCTTTTAAAAACGCTACGAACCAGTATTAGCGAAATATGCGGATGATTTACATCATGCCGCCCATTCCACCCATGCCGCCCATGCCGCCCATATCTGGCATTGCACCTGCGCCAGCACCGGCTTCTTCAGGCTCATCGGTAATCATAGCTTCTGTCGTAATCATCAAGCCCGCAATAGACGCAGCATTTTGAAGCGCTGTTCTCGTTACTTTTGCAGGGTCAAGAATACCCATTTCAATCATATCGCCATATTCACCAGTGGCCGCATTGTATCCTTCGTTTCCAGTGCCTTGCTTAACCGCTTGAAGTACAACGGATGCTTCTTCACCAGCATTGGTTACAATTTGACGTAATGGTGCTTCCATTGCGCGTAACGCAATTTTAATACCGATATCTTGATCATGGTTCAGACCTTCAGCTTTGCTTGCAGCCTCTAAAACACGAATTAATGCAGTACCACCACCCGGTACAACACCTTCTTCAACCGCAGCACGTGTTGAATGTAATGCGTCTTCTACACGCGCTTTTTTCTCTTTCATTTCAACTTCTGTTGTTGCGCCTACTTTAATAACAGCAACACCACCAGCTAGTTTAGCCATACGCTCTTGAAGTTTTTCTTTGTCATAATCAGAACTTGCTTCTTCAGCTTGTGAGCGAATTTGTGCTACACGTGCTTCAATGTCTGCCGCTTGACCTGCACCGTCAACAACAACTGTACTGTCTTTAGTAATCGTTACACGTTTTGCAGAACCCAAGTCTTCTAACGTTGCTTTTTCAAGTGTTAAACCAACTTCTTCAGCAATAACAGTACCGCCTGTTAAAATCGCAATGTCTTCTAACATTGCTTTACGACGATCGCCAAAGCCAGGTGCTTTAACAGCCGCTACTTTTACGATACCGCGCATATTATTAACAACTAAGGTTGCTAATGCTTCGCCTTCAATGTCTTCTGCGATAATTAATAATGGACGACCTGCTTTTGCAACGGCCTCTAGAGTTGGAAGCAAATCACGGATATTTGAGATTTTTTTATCGTGTAATAAAATGAAAGGGTCTTCCATATCAACACTCATGCTTTCTTGATTGTTGATGAAGTAAGGTGACAAGTAACCACGATCAAATTCCATACCTTCAACGACGTCTAATTCGTTTTCTAAACCAGACCCTTCTTCGACAGTAATAACGCCTTCTTTACCCACTTTGTCCATTGCTTCAGCAATGATTTTACCGACGGACTCATCAGAGTTAGCAGAAATTGTGCCTACTTGAGCAATTGCTTTGGTATCAGCACAAGGCACTGATAAGTCTTTAATTGCATTAACTGCAGCAACAACCGCCTTATCAATACCACGCTTTAAATCCATTGGGTTCATACCCGCTGCGACAGATTTCAAGCCTTCAGTAAGAATAGCTTGAGCCAACACTGTTGCAGTTGTTGTTCCATCACCGGCAACATCAGATGTTTTAGCGGCAACATCTTTTACCATTTGCGCGCCCATGTTTTGGAACTTGTCTTTTAATTCGATTTCTTTTGCAACTGACACACCATCTTTAGTGATAGTTGGGCCGCCGAAGCCTTTGTCTAACACAACATTACGGCCTTTAGGTCCTAATGTTACTTTAACTGCTTTTGCTAGTGTGTTTACACCTTCAACCATTAGGCTGCGTGCATCATCACCAAATTTAACTTGCTTTGCCATGTTTCTTTTCCTTTCTCTAAATAAACTTTAAATTATTCAACAACTGCAATGATGTCGCCTTCGCTCATCACCAATAATTCTTCACCGCCTACTTCAACTTCAGTACCGGAATATTTGCCAAACATCACGTTATCGCCAACCTTTACAGACATCGGCTGAACATCACCTTTACTATTGATAGCACCATTACCCACAGCAACAATGTTGCCTTGACTTGGTTTTTCTTTTGCCGAATCTGGAAGCACGATACCGCCTGCACTAACCGCTTCTTCTTCAACGCGTTTAATAATGACGCGATCACCTAATGGACGTAAGTTCATTTATTGAATCTCCTATTGTTTAATATTGATATAGCCATTATGGCTAGCCCCATAGATATGGGGTGATGTTCAACTAAATCAACCCCATAATATGAAAAATTTTATGGCTTTTTTAAAAGTTTGAAGACTGCAGCATAAAAATGCTTAACTACTGTCGCCTCAGCCTACCTGCTGAACCAACAAATAAGCGTCTTTTGCTTATCTTCTACGAAACTTATGCTTAATAATCATAAAACTCAGTTACCATAATTATTGGCAACAATAACCTACACAACTGACCATGAATGACGAACAACTTCTTAGATACAGCCGACAAATCATGCTGCCTTCAATTGATATTGAAGGGCAACAAGCTTTATTGGATGCACGAGTCCTTATCATCGGCATGGGCGGTCTCGGTAGCCCAGTTGGGCTTTACCTTGCTGCCGCTGGCATCGGTCACATGGTCATTAGTGACTTTGACGAAGTAGACCTATCTAATTTACAACGCCAAATCGCCCACACTACTAAGCACATTGGTCAACCAAAGGTTGAGTCAGCAAAACAGTCCTTTCACCAAATCAATCCCATGATTGAAATCACCGCCATCAATAAAAAGTTAGAAGGCGATGAGTTATTAGCACAAGTTAAACTCGCTGATATTGTTGTCGATTGCTGTGACAATTTTGAAACCCGCTTTGCCATTAACGATGCCTGTGTCGCCGCTAAAACGCCTTTAGTCTCTGGCGCGGCCATTCGCTTTGAGGGACAAATTTCTGTGTTTGACTCACGCGATAACACCTGCCCTTGCTATAACTGCCTCTACCCACGCGACGGAGCAGTAGATCAAAGCTGTTCAGACAATGGCGTGATAGCACCTATCACCGGCATCATCGGTAGCATGCAAGCACTCGAAGCAATTAAAGTTCTCACCGGCGCCGGTAAATCTCTACAAGGTCGCGTGCTATTACTCGATGGCCTTTCAATGGATTGGCAAAGCATGAAGCTACCGCGAAACCCTAATTGCCCAACCTGCTCAAACACAACTACTGAATAAAGCACTTGATCTCGTTATTGAAAAACATTCGCTCTAACTTATGTTAGAATTAATGTCGAACGGAAAAAACAAAAGAATATCGAGGAGAAGAGAGATGAAATGGGAAACACCAACATATAAAGACTTACGTTTCGGCTTTGAAGTAACAATGTATATCTACAACCGATAATTTAATATAAAAAAAGGTTCCTATTGGAACCTTTTTTTATATTAAATCCAGCTGTTCTCAGTTATAGAAAGCTCCTTTTACCCTTTGCCAACGTCAGCAAACCAGACCACTGCCCCTTCATTTCACCATCTAAGGTCATCATTTTTAATTCTAATTTATAACCTACAAGCTGTTGTCCATTAGAACCAAATTGGCGATTAGACGATAATTCAGAACGCACAACATAGTCGAAACTTGTCGCCGATGTATCAACCAACCTTAATAAACCAGAGTTCAGTAATGTTTCAGTAATACGATCATAAATATCTTGCATCCTTATACTTTCATTATCTGTATTATTTCTTAGTTTAGCCAAAATCAGTCGAGGCCTTTTATTGCCCCATGTTTGTACTAAGCCTGAAGATAACATTTTATTAGTGACCGTTTCTGCCAGCTCAGTATAATCAGCCATAGTTAGTTCAGCAGATAGATGCCCTCTTTCACCTGACCCCACGATAGACACATTTGACTGCCCACCAGTAATAAGGGGATTTGTCTGACAAGCAGACAGAACAGCCGCTACCGCTAATAAGGTTGAAATTTTTAGAGTTTTCATAAATATCCTATTTATTTAGTGTGAAGTTTTGGTCAAAATTAAGCATCACTTTATCGATCAGGGTTGCTTTTTTCTTGGTGAATAAAGAAGTCATCAGGCAATCTAACAGTCATCGTTAAGTTGTATGCCTGAGGTGTCACTCCAAGTGTTTGAAAGCTTTTGATTTCCCTAGGGCCTAAGCTAAAACGCTTCCAAACTGTATTTTGATTTATTTTGAACCCTTGTTGATCCTCCCAAGAATACATGTATTCCAATGAGTAACGTTTATTAGATAAATTTTGTACCGACACTTCTGCGCGCTGAAGTTGGCCCACTGAACCAAAACGAACATCAACTAGATCTATCTTTCCAACCAAATTTTTTGAGCCAGCAATTAATCGAGCACGCGCATGCGCGGTACTCACTGTATTTTGCTGGTGATTCCTAACCGTCGGTTGCTGCCCTATGCTATTCACCGTATTACATGCCGTTAAGGAAACACAGGCCATTAATATATATAAAGTTTTCATCTCATTTTCACCCACATTTTGTCACTACTAGCCGTATATAACGTTTTGTTTAGCGATCTTGCATAAACGATATTATGACTCCCCTTATCAATTTTCACGAGCTTGCTATTCAGCCTTTTACCCTGTCGGTTATAAGTGCTGATTTTAATTTGCGAAACAGACTTTGGAACGTAAAAGCGTGCTGCCATTAATTTTGATGGTAACGTTGTCCACGAACGTGTATCAGGGTGAACCATTTTATCTCGCTCAGATTTAACCGAATTAACCAACGAACCAAAAACCCCAGCACTTTGCGCAGCTTGATTCCAGGCATGCCCTTCGATAACATTACGTATAACCGTCGTCATCATACGTAGTTGCTCTAAAGGCCCCGCTTCTTTTTGATGACGCAATGCTAAAGCCGTAATATCGGCCACTTCAGAAAGCCTTGCCCAGCGTTTACCTGTCGATGTTTGTGCTTCAATACGGTAAACCTGTGAGTCTACTGCCTCATAAATAGGTAACTCAATAAGTGTTGGCGGCCCAAACCCTAAACTTAGATCAAATTTCAGAAGTTTTTTCTCGGGAGCAAAACCATCGCCTGCGATAACATGAACCAAACGACGCCCCGTAGGCGCGGGCTTTTTAATGTCTTTAATAGCTTGTTTGATAACATCACTTTTAGGGTTAAGCTCAAGCGCCTTTTTATAGGATATACGAGCATTATCTCTAAGTGATCTATCTTCATAGCTATCGAGCTCTTGTACTACACCTGCAACATAAAAACCGAATGGGTTAACAAATGCGCTGGCTACTTTAGATGCTTCCTTATTAGAGCCTTTGTACTGGTTTTTTATTATTGAACCAAAGCCAACATTTGCCAGCTCGGCTCCTTTTTCTTTTTGCTCTTTTTCTTCTTTGGCTATTTCTTTTTTCGCTTCACGAATTCTCTCATCAAATGCTTCTTTCTCCATGTTTTGTAAATCAATCGCTCGCCTTGTCACGTTATAGGCATTACGGTCACCTTCTAGCAGATAGGCTATCGATTTATAATTCAGCATCAAAACACGCTCAAACCCAACACCTGGATACTCACCCAGCTCTTCATTACCACTAATTGTTGAGACACCCGCAGATCCTAAACCTGATAAGAAGCTTGAAACGGTACCTCTCTCTTTTTTAGCCACTTGAGATCTTTCTGCACTGGAAAAACTGGCTTGGGCCAATGTCACATCTTCCGCATCCAGCGCCATCAGCCCTAATTCTAAATTAGCCAATAAATCAAGTTTATTTGGATCCGTAATACCTTTTTGGCGTAACTTAATCGCTTGCCCCACCTCTCCAGATGAAATCATTTTTTTAATGGCTAACATATCTTTTGTATAGCCTTCGTAAACAACCTTTCTATTGGAGCTTACCCCTGCCTTCAATGAAGCGGGTTTTGTCGCAACAGTTTTTTCTGCTGTATTTTTAACCGCAGCGCCACCTACTGCACTCACCGCTTTTGAAAATGACGATAACGCATCAAAAGCGAACAAGCTTGTAGATAAGCAAGCCAAGCAGATAATAGAAATACAAATTATTAATTTATTAGAATTCATAACGATTTGCTTGCTCTCTAAAATTAAAAGTTTGGCCGTCTAACGGCGGGAGCAGGCTTACTTTCAGCTTGCTTAGCTCGACGCCCTATGGGGACTAGCTCACCTTTTTGACGGGCCGATAAATCATCGCTGATTTGAGTCGCTATTTCAGTTGTTAATAGATCCAACAAATCATTAACTGCAAGCGCCTGACTCTCTACTTGCTTAATTCTTTCATTAACCCTCACCTTGATAGCGCTGGTTAAACGGCCAGAATGGACATCAATTAATCGAACGCCAGCCTCGACCGTACCAAAATAACGTATTTGAATCTCATTGGTGTAAGGCACTTTTTTTCTCTCTGCACGAACGCTAAAATCATCTATAGCAGCATGAATAAGGTAGTCAGCTCCCTTCAACTCACTTAGCGTAGTGTCAGGTGCTGAACCCGCTGCAATCGAAGTAAACGCTTTTTCATCCAATATCTGGTCAATCTCCTTACGCTCCATAATGTCGAACTCTGGAAATTGTGATAATTTAATCATCAAATCATTGGTGATACGCGCATCATTAATCCCCACTAATTGCTGGTTATTTCCACGTGGATTTATTTTAATTTTTCCTACCGCTAGCGTCAGCACCTTTCCGTCATTTTTTGTCGCATCACCACCTGTACGTTTTGGAGTTATTGACGCCAACCCTTGCTGACTAAGCCGCCCTTTAGAATGATCCAGTCGCTTTAAAATATCACCCGTTAACAACGCGACTCCATTTGTCGCTGCTTTTGAACGAGCATCCTCCACCTCATTTAATTCAACAGTGCCCAGCTCCTCTTCTGCCACACCCAATTGAACACCTGTATCTGGATCAATGATCGCTTCGCCTGGACGAACGGCACGGAGCTTTTCACCAACAGATAAACCACCATCGGAACCTCTATTGATGTAAGCAACACCTGACACAATAGCCGCCACCTTGATAGGGTAAATGGCATTCATTAAGTTAACGGTAACCTGATCAGCAAATGCATCTGCAAGTTCAGAAATAATCCTAGTCTCAGAACCCGTTTTTTCTACCGATTGACTCACAGAAATCTTACGTGACTCCATAATATCGCCGGTGCGTGCATTAACAATACGCATATTGCCTTCAATATGCCCTGCCTGCGAGACAAAGGTACGAGAAGAACCCGGTAAACGCACTGTTCGCTCTTCTATCGTAAAACTAGCAACACTGCCAATAGCAACATAATCTGCACCTTTTAACTGGCCCATCGCCGACACCATATCTCGGTTCTCTGCCATCGCCTGCGCCAACTGCTCATCAATCAGTTGATCGGTTTCCTGACGATCAATTAATTGAAAACGTTTGGTTTGTGCTAAACGAGAAATTAAGGTGTCGGTAAAAGCTGGAATATGCAAATTAGCATCAATACCCGTCGTCGCTGTTGAATGAGCTTTCACAAGCCCAACTGCTAAACGAGGTCGTTGAGCGGGTTGGCCGCCTATATCTGAGCTTTTATGTAACGAAGGCGCTGTTTTTCCAACTGATAAACCACTTTCTTTTTTCTGAGCGATGGCAAGATCATTGATCTTTAAATTACCTTCAATAACGGAAAGAACCGAGAACGTTTTCTGAACTTGGTTTACTTTAGCTAGGCCAATATCTTTACGTAACTTGCCAATTGAAATGCCTGAAGCATCTTTAATATCTTTTCCCTCACGAGAAATCTCATAGAGATCACCAACAGAGACTTGCTCATTGCTACCTCGGTTCACAACCCAAGGATCAGCGCTGATTACTTGTGCAGGGAAAATCATATCCAAAACACTGATCGCTGCTTGCAAGCCCAAGTGATCAAACATTGAATACTCATCCTGCGTAGCCTCTTTACCCGTAAACGCAGTGTCAGAAATTTTAGTACGAAGACTATCTGCGCCAATAATACGGCCTGTAACAGCATCAATTACCCGTAACCGCAAACGCGCATCCACTTGGTTTTTAACCATCACGCGCTGACTATCACTAAAAGGGACCGCTGTCTTTTTTTGTGACCCTCTTTGTTTTTCTAGTACAGCATAAACAATATAGTCTGCACCAATAGCCGTCCCCAAATTCTTAAATTCTTTTAGACGATCATTATGATCTGCAGCAGAACTTGCAGCCGCCACTGTCCAGCCATTCACATCAGCTAAATCGTCTACAGTTTCCTCAATGACCTTATCTAAGTCCGTTTCTTTTATATCTGCACCAAATTGTTGCTCACGAATAACGTGGCGCAACGCACTACGTTCCACCACATCAAAACGTTTAGTTGCTGATAACTGCTCAATTAAACGCGCTGCTAAACCATCGGGCAAAGTACGAATATTGCCTTGAACTGTACGATCAGGGTGAAAGTCTCCTTGCCCCATAACAGCAATTTTCACCTTGTTTTTCTGTTGCTTTAAGGTAGCAGGTGCTGCCAATGACAGCTGACTAACTAACAATATGGCCAACATTGATATTGAAAAAAATATGCTTTTATTGAATCCATTCATAACTATTCCCTTATTAAGCTATTGCGGTTTACGAACAATGTCGCCGACCCCGATAGGGCCATATTCAGGGTCTTCCTCAGAAAGAATCTTGCCATAGCTTGCTTTAGGGTTAATTCGAACAATTTCTATTGTTCCAACTAACTCCTCGCCAGAACCAAGAGACTCGCCTGTATCAGGATCAAATAATTCTTCACCCGCAAAAAACACCTTATATTTTTGACCCTTTTTCAGGCCACCATCTTTACCGCGATTAATAATGATTTGATTTTTACGTGTTCGCTTGACGACTTTCATGGGGTAAACAGCATCAACAAATTGATCGGCTAGATTCGCCGACACCTCTTTTGCCATTTTTGTAAAGTTCGTATTATTAGGCACCCCACCCTTGCCATTCACAATCGCGGATTTTGTCGCAAAAGAACTTTTAAGGTCGAAAGTTGATACCACCTGTCCCGATGCCGTATCGACCATCTGAGCTGTCAGGTGAATTAAACCAGAGTCTTGTCGTTTGTACTTATCATCAAAATTTGGCAGTGCTTTATGAGAACGATAAAACTTGAAGTTTTGCACCTTCGGCAAAATAAGATAGTGTGCATTAGACATTACTCCTGTTGCCGCTGCATCGCCTTTGGCTAAGTCAGATTCGGCAAACTGCTGCTCTTCTCTAATATCAGCGATAACTTCTTTATTGCGACTCACAACTCGAAATTTACGGGTATTACGAAACGAGCTTTCCAACTCTGCCCAGAGCAATTCTAGGTTCAGGTGTTTTCGAGAATATTTACTGACTTTCTCACCCACTTTAGGCTCTTTAATCGCCACAGCAGGTTGTTCCGCTGCCCAAAGGTTTTGTGTAAAAAGAACCGCCACTAAGGCTAGACAAACAACAGATGACGAACACGCTTTTTTAATCAACGAACTATCCCCACAACATTAGAGTTATAAATAACAAAATAATGGACGAATAGCCAAAGATTAATTGCGTCTTACCCTAGTAAAAATGGGGCTTAACGCTGCATTTAAAGCGCTCTGATACCAAATTCAAAGAGCTATAATTTTCATCCATGAGGTGTAAAAGATACCACAAAAAAAAGCACTGTCAACTCTCTACAATGACAGAACGAAATTTACAACAAATAGAGGATTTATAGTGACCTAGAGCCATTTTTTTTAAAATGAAGCTAAATAAAATAAATTTATTTTTTTGAAGAATAAAAACCCCGTTTATACAAGATATTCATTGCCATCGTCATGCCAATGTTGTCAACAAAAGCTTAGTTTACATTTGCGCTTAAGTAATACCGTCACCAATAAAACATTTAAAGTCTCACTTATTACTTTAAACCTTGCTTTCTTTATATTCTGACTGATAGCCCTATCTCCATAAGCTTTTTTAACTCATTGGTTTCTTGACTTTAATATTAAAATATAATCACTTAGCTATCAGTATCTGCATTAAAATGACACGAAATTTATCAAATAATCAGGTCGCTTTTATGCAAATTCGTGTTTTAGGCTCAGGTGCTGGTGGTGGCTTCCCTCAGTGGAATTGTAGCTGCCCAAATTGCAAAGCTGTACGAGCAGGAACCATTAAAGCCTCCACCCGCAACCAATCATCCATTGCTGTGTCGTCCGACGGTGAACATTGGGCATTATTTAACGCATCGCCTGACGTACGTGCGCAACTAGAAAACTTTCCCGAGATTCACCCTAAAAACAAAGTACGCGGCACGGGCATTGAAGCCATTGTGATATTTGATTCCCAAATTGATCACGCGACGGGTTTGCTGATTTTGCGTGAAGGCGATCCACTCACCATCTATTGCACGGACATGGTGAAACAAGATTTAACCGCGGGCTTCCCTATTTTTAATATTTTGGAGCATTTCTGTGGCGTTGAAGACCATCCAATCCCATTGAACGGCGATGCGTTTACAATTCCTAACATTGATGATTTGGAGTTCACTGCTTTACCGTTAAAAAGCAAAGCGCCACCGTATTCACCCCACCGCAACGATCCGCACGAAGGTGATAACATTGGCATGATTATTCACCAAATATCCACCGGCAAAACAACTTTCTACGCACCGGGCCTAGGCGTGATTGAGCCACACGTTGAACAAGCAATGACAGAGGCTGATTGCGTGTTAGTAGATGGCACCTTTTGGACGGATGACGAACTCGCTTCTGTAGGGCGACCGTTACTTGCAAGAAAAATTGGGCATTTACCGCAATTCGGAGAAGGCGGAATGATTGAGTTTTTAGACACGCTCGATAAACCGCGCAAAATTTTGATTCATATCAACAATACCAACCCAATTCTAGATGAGGAATCTGAAGAACGCGATATACTGACCCAACACGGCATTGAGGTGTCGTATGACAATATGAATATCGAGCTCTAAGATGACAGAAAAAACGCCTTGGTCACTGCAAGAATTTGAAACACGCATCCGCGATATGGAGCGTTTTTATCATATTAACCACCCGTATCACGTGATGATGCACGAAGGCACACTTAACAAAGAGCAAATACGCGGCTGGGTGGCTAACCGCTTTTATTACCAGATTAATATTCCGTTAAAAGATGCTGCCATTATGGCGAATTGCCCCAATAGGGACACCCGTGCTCAGTGGATCCAACGTATTATTGACCACGATGGCGCACCGGGTGAAACGGGTGGCATTGAGGCATGGTTACAGCTGGGCGAAGCGGTGGGTTTAACGCGTGAAGAAGTGCTATCTGAAGAACATGTGCTTCCCGGCGTTCGCTTTGCCGTAGATGCCTACGTTAACTTTGCTCGTCGGGCCGATTGGCACGAAGCGGCTAGCTCATCGTTAACCGAACTTTTTGCACCCAAAATTCACCAACAACGGTTAGATAATTGGCCAGCGCATTACCCTTGGATTGACCCAAAAGGGCTGAGCTACTTTCAAAAACGTTTAAGCGAAGCCCGCCGTGATGTTGAGCATGGCCTACGCATCACCCTAAGCTGGTATAAAACCCGTGAACAACAAGAAAAAATGATTCGTATTTTAAAATTCAAACTGGATATTCTATGGACCATGGCTGATGCAATGCACATGGCTTATGTTCATGAAATGCCACCTTACTTTACTGTTGAATCATGAGCCTGCAACTCACTGAGCCCTTTCAGTTGTTAACAAGCTACCGCTTGCAATGGGAAGAAGCACAAAATATGTTTGTGTTGCTCTACCCTGAAGGGCTTATTGAGCTAAACCAAAGCTCTGCTGAAATTTTAAGCCTCTGCGATGGCCAGCACACACTTGACGATATTGTTTCAGTACTTGAAGTAAAATTTTCAACAACGGGTATTAAAAACGATATTACCCATTTCTTAACTACCGCGCTCAATAATGGCTGGATTACCCAAAACACCTAGCCCACCTCGCTGGTTGCTTGCAGAGCTAACTTACGCTTGCCCATTACAGTGTCCATACTGTTCTAACCCCTTGGATTACAAAAATTTCTCAGCTGAATTATCGACCAATGAATGGAAACGTGTGCTGAAGCAGTCTCGCGAAATGGGTGCCGTACAGCTGGGCTTTTCAGGCGGCGAGCCGCTGGTTAGGAAAGACCTAGCAGAACTGGTTAACTATTCACACCAACTCGGTTATTACACCAACCTCATCACCTCCGGCTACAAGATGGATGAGGCTAAAATTACCGAGTTAAAAGACGCTGGTTTAGACCACATTCAAATCAGCATTCAAGCCAGCTCAAAAGAATTAAATGACTTTATTGCTGGCACAGAAAGCTTTGACGATAAAAAATCCGTGGCTAAATTAGTTAAGAAACATGGTTACCCAATGGTGTTATGCGTTGTATTACACCGCGAAAACATTCATCAAATGAGGGATATTCTAGAGATGGCGATTGACTTGGGCGCCGACTTTGTAGAACTAGCAAACACACAGTATTATGGTTGGGCGCATCACAACCGCGATCAACTAATGCCAACGCAAGAACAACTTCAAGACGCTGAAAAAATTGCTAACGAATACCAACGCTCTCAACAAGGCAAGATGAAAATTTATTACGTCATACCTGATTACTACGAAAACCGCCCAAAAGCTTGCATGAACGGCTGGGGAACCACCTTTTTAACCATTGCGCCAGATGGTGCGGCATTACCTTGTCATTCTGCTCGTCAACTGCCTAACTTTGATTGCCCAAATGTTAAAGACTTCTCAATAAGTGACATTTGGAATCACTCTGTAGCCTTCAACTACTTTCGTGGCGATGACTGGATGAAAGAACCGTGTAGAAGTTGTTCTGAAAAAGATAAAGACTTTGGCGGCTGTCATTGCCAAGCCTTATTATTAACCGGTGATGCAACAAACGCAGACCCTGTTTGTGATTTATCAACACAACACTACCTAGTAACCGATGCTATTAAACAAGCTACTCAACTAACTGAGCAGCCACTATTATTTAGAAACAGCAAAAACTCTAAACAATTTAATCACTAACCCCTACCCAAGGAACACCCATGAAAGTAACCGCTGCTGTTGCCTGGAAAGCAGGTCAACCATTATCCATAGAAGACATTAACTTAGACGGACCAAAACATGGAGAAGTGTTAATTCGAAACGTCGCCGCGGGTGTTTGTCATACCGATGCGTTTACCTTATCCGGCGATGACCCTGAGGGCATTTTCCCTGCCGTATTAGGCCATGAGGCTGGCGCCATCGTTGAAGAAATTGGCCCAGGCGTCACCTCAGTACAAGTAGGTGACCACGTTATTCCGTTGTACACACCAGAATGTGGGCAATGCAAATTTTGCTTATCGGGCAAAACCAATTTGTGCCAAGCCATTCGAGTCACTCAGGGCAAAGGATTAATGCCTGATGGCACCTCTCGCTTTTCCAAAAATGGACAAGCAATATACCATTACATGGGCACCTCCTCTTTTGCCGAATACACGGTTTTACCAGAAATATCACTCGCTAAAATAAACAAAGCAGCGCCGTTAGACAAGGTTTGTTTATTAGGTTGCGGTGTCACTACGGGTATCGGCGCTGTGCTCAACACCGCCAAAGTAGAACCGGGTAGTACTGTCGCTATTTTTGGCTTAGGTGGTATTGGTCTAAGTGCTATTCAAGGTGCTGTTATTGCGAATGCTGAACGGATTATCGCTATTGATATCAATGAAGATAAGTTCGAATTTGCCAAACAACTCGGTGCAACAGATTGTATTAACCCGAAGCATTTTGATCAGCCTATTCAAGATGTTCTTGTCGACATGACCGATGGCGGTGTTGATTACTCATTTGAATGTATCGGCAATGTTAACACCATGCGCTCTGCGCTAGAGTGTTGCCATAAAGGCTGGGGTGAGTCTGTTATTGTTGGCGTAGCGGGTGCAGGACAAGAAATATCCACTCGCCCATTCCAGCTGGTCACAGGCAGGGTTTGGCGCGGTACGGCTTTTGGAGGCGTTAAAGGTCGCAGCGAACTACCCGATTATGTTGAAAAATACCTTCGCGGGGAAATTAAAATAGATGAAATGGTCACCTATACCATGCCCTTAAACGACATTAACCGTGCCTTTGATTTAATGCATCAAGGAAAAAGTATTCGCTCGGTGATTATCTATTAATACGCAGTTTTGTCTGACAGGATCATACAAATTGATCAGTTGCCGACACCAACGCATCAATCATTTCATCACCATGCGCTAAATGCGTTGAATTTGGCAAACGGATAAACTGTGCAAGAGGAAGTGCTTGCGCCAACGAAAATGACGACTCAATCGGACACATAAAATCTTTTTGGCCGTGGATAATAGTGCAGGGTATCTCTTGTATGCGAATAGCATTATCCAAAATTTGATTTTCTCGAATATAGTAGTTATTCATCGCGTAGTGCGTTTCGATACGTGCTTGCGCGATGGCTTTTTCAGGCACCGCTCCATCCAACGCTTCTGCCTTAAAATCATCACCTAACACCACCGCACCACCCCATGCATCCCACTCACGGGTTGTTTCTTGAAGGACCTGCTCATCATCAATACTTAAACGATGATAATATGCCTTCAACACATCTTTACGTTCATTGCTTGAAATATGGCCCGTAAAACGCTGCCACGCTTCAGGGTATAACCTGTTTACACCCTCTTTAAGAAACCAATCTGCATCTTTAGAACGTGCTAAAAATGTACCTCGTAAAACCAACCCCAATACATTATTTGCATATTGTTGGGCATACAACAAGCTTAATGTTGCGCCCCAAGAGCCACCAAACAGCAACCATTTTTCAATGGCCAGTTTTTTACGAATCAACTCCATATCTTGTAATAAATGATTCGTTGTATTGTTTTTCAACCGCCCCAAGGGTCTCGAACGGCCAGCACCGCGCTGATCCATCAAAATAATATGGTATTTATCAGGGTTAAAAAAGCAGCGATGATGCGCCTTACAACTTGAACCCGGCCCACCGTGCAAAAAAATAACCGGCACCCCTTTAGGGTTACCTACTTGCTCAAGATACACTTCATGCCCATCCCCCATATCAAGCCACTCATGGGCAAAGGGTTCAATCTCAGGGTACAACGTTTTCAATATTAACATCCTTCGTTTTCATCACTTAAAAGCTGATCAGGCTCAGCAAATATCGAGTTAGACTACGCTATACTACGGCTTTTTAAAACCCCACTTCATTATGTTCGATTTTCTTATTATTGGCGGCGGCCTACTTGGTTTATTAACAGCTAAGGAACTACAGCAAGCGGGGGCAAAGGTTGCGGTGGTTGATAAAAACAGTCGCGGCCAACAAGCTACTTGGGCAGCCGGTGGCATTTTATCCCCGATGCGGCCTTGGTTATATTCCGAACCTGTTAATGCAATCAGCTCACTTAGCCAGTCGGTCTATCAGCAACTTTCCATCGAGCTTCGTGATCAAACAGGAATAGATCCAGAATGGTTATTATCTGGCATGTTAGTACTTGAGGATAATGAACTGCCTCAGGCTATCCAATGGTGCGAACAAAATAATTCACCCGTTGAAGTGTTATCTGTCGAAGAGCTCAACAGCCAATTCGAGCACTTAGCGCCCTTTACAGAATCTGCCATTTACCGGCCAGACGTTGCCACCATCCGGCCCCACAAACTGTCAGCTGCGTTAACCCAGTATTTAACGCTTAACGGTGTCTCATTTTATAACGACCAAGAAGTAACAAAATTACAGCATACAGATTATGCCGTTACAGGTGCCGAGATTGGAAAAACTACTCTTAGCGCTAATGAATACATCCTTTGTGGCGGCGCTTGGAGTACACAATTAGTACCCAAGCTTTGCCCGCAACCAGATATCAAGCCTGTTAAAGGTCAAATGATCTGTTTCCCACCAACAGATATCACCAACCTATGCATGGTCATGGATGACAACCGTTATATTATTCCTAGGAAAGATAAGCGAATTGTCGTTGGCAGCACACGCGAATACACTCAATTCGATGCCAGTACCACACAGGCCGCTTTCGACGAACTTAAGCATTTTGCCCAACAGTTATACCCCGATTTAGCAAGCATTGAACCTGATGCACACTGGGCTGGGCTTCGACCTGCTTCACCCAACAGCATCCCTTATATTTGTAGAGTTGCCCCTCTCAGCAACCTAAGTCTCAATGCTGGGCATTATCGAAATGGTATTGTTACAGCACCGGCAAGTGCCGAATTAATGAGCGATATTTTGTTAAATAGACGCTGTAAAATAGACCCAACACCCTACCAATTACAGCGTTAACTACCCACTAAAAACCTTGTGCTATACTGAGACCAAGAGATCAAGGTGATGATAATGGCTGAAAAAACAGGCGAACAACACGTTAAATACTTACTTAATGCGCATGGCATTACGCCCACTCAACAACGCATTAAAATCGCTAATTTTCTGTTTAAGAAACAACAGCACGTGAGCGCCGACCAAATTTTATCAACCATTAATCAAGGGCAACAACCCGTTTCAAAAGCAACCGTTTACAACACCCTCGGCTTGTTTGCTAATAAAGGCTTATTACGTGAGGTGATTATTGACCCTAACAAAGTCTTCTACGATACTAATACCAAACACCATCACCATTTCTACAATACAGACACCAACACACTCACTGATGTTAACGATGGCGAGATCACCATTCAAAACCTTCCCGCATTACCCAAAGGTACTGATTTTCACTCTGTTGAAGTTATTATTAAAGTTAACAACCAGTAAACGTCTTGTCTCACCTTCAACAATTCCCTATACTTTCTCGCCCATAAAGCCGATGTAGCTCAGGTGGTAGAGCGGCTCATTCGTAATGAGTAGGTCAGCGGTTCGAATCCGCTCATTGGCTCCATTTTAATGACTTTTTAAAGTAACCTGCCCATTAGGGAATATTCAAAAATACTAGGCCTTGGCCCAGCAATATAAAGTAAACCGCTTTCGTCTTAGCTTTTATAGGTTTCGAATATTTCATTAAATACTTCGTGATTAGCCACAAATTTTTCTTTAACTGCCGGATCGAAATGGCCTGACTTAATTTTCTCATCGCCATGTTCTATAATACCTACCGCTTTTTTATGATCAAACGCCTTTTTATAAGGCCGTTCACTTCGTAACGCATCATATACATCACACAGGCCCATAATACGAGCAGACAGTGGAATCTCCTTACCTTTTAAACCATTTGGGTAACCACTTCCATCCCACTTCTCATGATGACATAAGGCCACTTTTTTACCCATTTTGATATAGCTCGAACTATGCTCACTTGTTTTCAAAATCTCAGCGCCAATGGTGGTATGACTTTTCATTATTTCCCATTCACCAGGCTCAAACCCGCCCGGTTTTAAAAGAACACTATCGGGTATACCTATTTTTCCAATATCATGCATCGAACTGGCTAAAAACAAGGTGTCACAAAAAATTTTATTCATTCCAAGCATTTCCGCTAAACGCCTACAATAGTGACTAATGCGTTTAACATGCGCACCGGTTTCATCATCTCTATATTCTGAGGCACGCATTAATAAAAATATGCTCTCTTCAAATGACGCCTTTAGCCGTTGAGTGCGTGCTTTTACTTTCTCGTCCAGAAGATGATTATGGTTCTTCAAAATATCATTCGCAATTTTCAGCCTTAGCAGATTGCGAACTCTAATTTGAATTTCATTGGCTTTAATTGGCTTGGTAATAAACTCTTCAATCCCTCTTGAAAGCCCTTTCTCACGAGAGGCCTGATCATCAAGAGCGGTGACCATAATCACCGGAATACCCTCTGTTTTATCATTACTTTTAAGTTGCGTCGCAACTTCGAAACCATCCATTTCTGGCATCATGGCATCTAATAAAACCAAATCTGGCGAAAACATACTGGTTTGCGCTAACGCCAAGCTGCCACTAGAGGCTTCTTCAACCTGATACCCTTCTTCTTCCATCAGTTTCCTGAGTAACACCCTGTTTCTTTTTTCATCATCTACGATGAGTATTTTGGAACCTTTTGTATCAATCATCACGTCTCACGAATCATTTTTAACAGCTCATCAATCTTTTCTATAAACACTTTAGGGCTTATTAGTTTTATCATGGAACCATTACAAGCAGCCGCTAGCTCCGCCCCATAGTGTTTGTAGTTAAAATAAAGATGATGATTGTTAAGCGTTTTAAACCTCAGCGTGGTTACCTCTCTTCAACCACCCACCTTTAGTAATTAAAAACTATTACTAAAGGCATGCTAACCATATTATCTGTTACAACTAAGCTTTTTTAATGCGGGTGGTCATATGTGTGAAGTAGCTCTCAATTGCTAAATAGCTCTTGCAAATCAATTTTTATCAATACGTCCATCACTCAAAAACGCGTTAACTAAGTTCAGTAACATCAACAAATAACCGACAATCTAAACTAAATAATCAGTCTCTAAGTCTACTTTTTTGTATGGTAAATAAACGCTAAAGGTAGAACCTTCGCCAAGTGTTGATACAACCGTGGCAAAACCACCATGAAGCTCAGTCATTGCTTTGACCAAACTTAGTCCTAGCCCCGTTCCCTCAAACTCCCTTGCTAAGGAGCCATCAATCTGTTCGAACCGGCGAAATAACTTACCAATATTCTCTTCAGATATACCAATTCCTGTATCACTAACAGATAACTTTAAATAAGGAGTTTCGCACTGAGCCAACTCGCTATCGTCTAATCTAAAATCAGGATGAAGCACCTTATCTATTGTTGCCGATATAACAATGGAGCCACCTTTTGGAGTAAACTTAACGGCATTGGACAAAAGATTAATTACAATTTGCTTTGTTTTCCGCTCGTCCAACAAACAAACCGTCACTTTTTCCTCTACTTCCTCTGTAATACTAATACCACGCGCATTCGCTTTATCCCTGAGCATATAAACAGTGCTCTGCAATAATGACTGAATAGAGACTTCATCTAATGCCAATTGCTCTTTCCCAGCTTCTATTTTTGATAAATCTAAAATACCGTTTATTAAGTCCAATAGGTGCGAACCACTATCAAATATTTCTTTTGAATATTGGCTCTGTTCCTCCGTTAATGGGCCAAGCACACCACCTTTTAAGAGCTCTGAAAAACCGATAATAGCATTCAAAGGTGTTCTTAGCTCATGGCTCATATTTGACAAAAATTGCGATTTCATCTGACTCGCCAATGCTAGTTCTTTATTTGTCTCTTTTAATTGCTCTTGAACACGCCTTCTACTCTCTTCTTCAAGCAAGACCTCCACTAACATTGATAGTGACTTAACATATTGCGCTTCATCAGACCTTAATACTCGTGCTTCATCTTGGTTCACAACATTAAACACCCCTGCGATGCTTTTATATTTTGTAACAGGGAGCTGGAGGGTAGATACTGGAGAATGAGCTTGCTCAGGAAAATGAGATAATAAGGGTGTTGTCTCATTAGACAGCAACCCGCCTTCCATTAAGAGTTCAGAAAAATAATATTCATGCTCTGACACCAACAATGAGGGTAATGTAAAATACGATTTTTCTCTGCCGCTGTAATAATTCTGACATAACAGCGCATCCCTCTTATTATTAAATAACCAAAGTCCCACCCAGTCTGCCTGAAGTACTTCAGCACACTCTTGTAAAATTTTATTACATGCTTCCTCAAAATTGGTCGAAGCCCTTCTAACAAAATCACTGAGTGATAAATAGCTATTGTATTGCTTCTTTAAACGTTCATCGGTCTGCTGAATTTCCAGCTCCATCGCTTTCCTAACCGTTATGTCACGAAAGATACCTATAAAATGCTGTTCTTCATTAACCCTATACTCGTTTATAGATAAGCCCATCGGGAAAACTGAACCACTTTTTCGTCGGCCAACCACTTCCCCATTATGTTCTATTCCTTTTGACGCGCCTGTGCCCTTATAATCAGCATCAGATTTCTCATGCTCTTCCTTAAACAGCTCTGGTATCAACAGATTGATATTGTTACCGACCATCTCCTTTTCGTCATAGCCAAACAAATCAATCACCGCTGGGTTACAAGACTTAATCGTTCCAAACTCATCCATCATTATTAACGCGTCTTCCATATGAACAACAACATTTTCTAACGACTTGGCGCTGGAATCGGCCTGTTTCTTCATTTCTTTTAGTATTACCTCAGACTGCTCGGTATATTCATTAAATGCCTGAAATAATTCCTTAAACTCATCATCAACACTTGTTTCATCAAGCCGAACTGAAAAGTTCCTATCGCCTACGGCACGACAGCCCTCTACCAATCGAACAATAGGATTAATAATAATTCTTGATACAAGCATTGATGCAAAAAAAACGGCCAGCAATACAATCATTAAGCCGGTAATAATCATCGAGTCGCGTGCTTGATCTAGATGCTTAAAAACAACACTTTTAGGCAATTCATGAATGACCCCCCAATAGCGTTGAGGATTTTGTTCATCAAATAAAATTTTGTGGACAGCTAAGACACTGTTCCTTTTATCGTTGATGAGAACATACTCGTTTTGTTGTCGTTCATTGGCTAAAAAGTAAGCACTAAAATCAGTAATTTCATTAGGCCCAACCCAAAACTTACCTTTATTATCAATAATATAAGTATCAATTCCCTTTCTTTTTTCAATCGCAGAATTAAGCAACGGCAAAGCTGAAATTTCTGCCACGGCGACACCCTCCACTTGCCCATTGATATAAATAGGTGTTGATACCGTTAATATAGGCAAGCCATCGGCCTGTTGATGCTTAATATCTGAATAATAAACAGCCTTATCAGCTAACCTCATAACTTCTTGATCAGCCGCTAAGTGCAGCGCACCCGCCAACACCTTCCCTTCAGCATTTAACAACGTAAGACTAAGGTAATTAGGATAATTCGCAAGAAAAGCCCGAACCACTTGATTTAACCCACTCGCGCAAACCTTTGCTCCTTCCGTTGATACAGGTTCAATACCACCGTCTTGATTTGTTCTTAAAGTAGCTTCAACGGCAGGTATTTCGGCAAACGTTAATAAATTTGATTTCGAATTTTTTAATACGCTTGTAATTTCATCTGAATAGTCCTCTTGTTGCTCCAACAATAAACCAAGGGCTTGTTTTTCCGCTAAATGCATACTACTAAAATAAATACTCCCCCCCATTAATAACAAGGAAAGGCTCATCAAAGCCGCCACACTAAACATGACTTTCGCATTAAGACTAAAGCTCAGCGACTTGATGATTGGTTTTTTCAAGTTCTTTTTTTTAATTTGAGACCCCTTCTTGAACGATGCTGAATTTTGAATACTAATTAATCAAAAAAATATTTTAGTTTTATTACACCGTTTAAATTTATTGTTTAACCATGAATTTGAATACTCGCCAGCGACTTGATTAGATGAATTGGCCATTTTCAAGATAACGCTAATCTAGCTCTACGTAAACTGATTATCGAGGCGCCTCCAGATAAATCATAGACAGAAAACCGTATCAATACATGTCTTTTTATTACCTAAGCATAAAGCGTTACGCCCACAAATATTGCAACCTTCTATACAAATTAAAGTGCCTAAAATAAATAAACGACGTTTTTAATACCACAAAGTACCCAAGCACCTTAATGCTAAAGTCAGTAATCTCTACGAAGCTATTGCCGCTTAAAGCTTATTAATTTTTTTATTCGTTAAGTAACGAAATAATAATAAGACTGCTAACAAGACAGCGTAAATAAATGGTTCTGTATCATCTAGTTTTGTTAACCAAAAGAAATGTACAACACCCATTACCGCTATCAAATAAAGGCTTCTATGTAACTCAACCCAGCGCTTACCCAACCGACGCATCATGCCTTTGGTGGAGGTTATCGCAAGTGGTATTAGCATTAAGTAGGCCAACAAGCCCAGCATAATGTACGGGCTTTCTGGTATATCCTCTAGCATATGCTCAACCCTTAATGATTGATCTAAAACCAGCCAAACAGCCAGGTGCAAACTGGCATAAAAGAACGCAAATAAACCAAACATTCGTCGAAAACGTATTGGCAAAGAAACGTTAAATGCCCGTTGTAGTGGTGACATTAGCAAGGTAATTAATAAAAACCTTAACGCCCAATCTCCTGTTCTAACATGCAAGGTCTTGATTGGATCAGCGCCTAATAAATCATTAAACCCATCCCATATAATCAATAAAAATGGAATTAAGCAGGTATTAAAAACTATCGTTTTTAATAGCCTTATCTGCTGTTTTGAAGCTTTCTTTCTTAGCATTTTAATTATAGTTTTTTTAAAAAAACTGGCGAAGGTTCATCCCTTTATACAAATAAGCCACGTGCTCACCATAACCATTGAATAGTTCGGTATCACGCTTGGGCGTAAACAATGACGCGCCAATCACCCTTTCTCTACGTTGACTCCATCTTGGATGAGGAACATCCGGGTTAACATTAGCGTAAAAGCCATATTCATTTTTTGCTGATTCATTCCATGATGTTTTGGGCATCTGTTCTGTAAATTTAATTTTGACGATCGATTTAATACTCTTAAAACCATATTTCCAAGGCACTATTAAGCGCAACGGTGCACCGTTTTGATTGGGCATTTCTTCACCATACAAACCGGTGGCCATCAGTGAAAGCGGGTTCATTGCTTCGTCCATTCGTAACCCTTCTACATATGGCCATTTTAGAATACGGCTTTTTTGCCCTGGCATTTGCTTAGGATCATACAGCGTTGTAAATTCAACATATTTCGCTTTTGACGTGGGTTCCATCTGCCTAATCAATTCAGCTAATGAAAAGCCAATCCATGGCACCACCATTGACCATGCCTCTACACATCGTAGGCGATAAATACGCTCTTCGAGTTGTTGCTGCTTAAGAATATCTTCTAAATTGTAAACTCCTGGTTTAGCCACCTCGCCTTCAATTGTTAAGCTCCAAGGTTTTGTTTTCAATAGATGTGCTCTTAATGCTGGGTCGCTCTTTGCTGTCCCAAATTCATAAAAATTATTGTAGCCGGTCACATATTCATAGGGTGTTAGTTTTTCTTTCAATGAAAACTGGCTAGTCACATAATTTTCAATTTTATTACCAGCCCATAAGGCATCAGGCGCTAAAGCACCCGCTACCATAAATCCTGAACTACGCGTTAGAAATTGTCGTCGAGAAGCGGATATGAGTGCACGACTTTTATCAAAATCAGCCTTCGGAGTAACATCATTATCGGTAAGAGATGTCAATTTTTTAATACCCATGAGAGTCCTTTTCTTATACCTCAACACTATAGACCCTATCGTACCGTAAAACCTTTCAGACAAAAAAACGGGGCCAAGGCCCCGTTGTTAACATAAGACTATGTCATTTAATTATCTTTATCATTAACCTTTATACGTTTTGGCAATACCGCCGGCTTCTTTGGAATTATTAATTCAAGAACACCTTTTTCATAATTTGCGCTCACTTTATTTTCATCGGTTGTATCGGGTAATACAAAGCGTCGATAAAAAGTACCATTGAAACGCTCTACACGTTTATAGCCATCTTTCTCTTCTTTTGATTCACTAGAACGTTCACCTCGTACAGTTAAAATGCCATCCTCCATTGTCACATCAATCTCGTGTGGGTCTACACCCGGCACATCAGCGTGAAGAACAAAGCGATCATCTTCTTCTTTAATATCTACTGCTGGTGTCCAAGTTGATGTTGAAGAAACACTGTCTTCATCATCTGAAAACCTGCGACTTAAATCGTTTCCATAACGCCCTAAAAGGTTCCATGGTTCATATCTTGCAATTGCCATATCAATTCTCCTATTTAAGTTGTTTACAGTATTTAAATAGGGAGGCATGAACATTTTTTCAAGACTTATCTTGCACTTTTTCGTGGTTTTTAATAAAGAAAAGTGCTGTTGCCGTGACAAAACAGAACGAACCAAACACAATAAAGTTCACATCTAAACCAAACGATGCGGCGACTAAAGCACCCGCTAATAACGGACCGACAATAGACCCGATCCGTCCAATGCCTAAGGCCCAACCTACCCCAGTAGAACGAATATGTGTTGGGTACATATAGCTGCTCAGTGCATTCAAACTGACCTGCCCACCCACAACAAAAAAGCCAGCAAAGAAGGACAAAATCATCACCATATTAATCGATGAACCAAATTGGCCTACAGCCATCATACTGAACCCAGCCAATACAAAACAAACCACCAAGACCCTCTTAGAGCCCCAGTAAGATATAAATTTAGCTAAAATAAAAGGCGAGATGGCACCGCCAATATTTAAAACAATGACTGTTTTTGTAGCTTCACTTAGCTGATAGCCCGCCTCAACCAGTAGCGTTGGAATCCAGCTATATAGGAAATAAGCCACCAGTAAATTAAAGAAAAAGACCACCCATATTAACAAGGTGTCTGCCTGCCTTCTTTCCATAAATAACGCCTTAACAGGAAAGTGCTTTTCCACTGGGTGATGATAAAACACGCTGTTAGATGGAACCTCTCGCCTACTCTCTATTTTTTGGGCAATCTTACAAAGCAACTTATCATTATCGTTATCATGCTCCACTAAAAACCGAGGTGACTCAGGTAAATATAGAATTAACACGGGCACCAATAGCAGGGGCAAAACTCCACCTACGTAGAACAATGACGCCCAACCATAAGCCGGAATAATTTCTGAAGCAATTATTCCGCCGCTTATACCACCAATCGGCATACCCAGAAATATCACTGCTATGGCAATGTTTCTATACCGTGTTGATACATATTCAGTCATCAATGCCATAGCATTTGGCAAAGCACCACCAAGCCCAAGACCGGTGAGGAAACGCAACAATACAAGTTCGTTATAGGTTTCTATAAAACCCGTCAACAAGGTACACAAACCAAACATACAAACGCTGGAAATAACCGCATTACGACGGCCAAACTTATCACCAACCGGGCCTAATATTAATGCCCCCAACATCATACCAAACAACCCTGCCGCAAAGACATAACCCAAGTCGCTGTTAGCTATCTCTAACGCCTTACTAAGGTCTGGCGCAGCAAACGCGATGGCTAACACGTCAAAACCATCAAAAATAATGATCAAGGCACAAAAAAGCATCACTAATTGCTGAAATTTACCTAGCGGGTTTTCTTCGATAATAGCGCTCATATCTAATGGTTTTTGATTCATAATGCTGTCCCCTTTGTTGTTTTAGCGTTCTTCAATGACGCATTTACGATCTTCATGACGGTATCTATTTCTTCTATATCTCTTGGCGCATAAACGAGCGCTATGGTTTCTGGAATAGGCCCCTTACCTGCTAATGGGTGTCGTTCACCCCATTGTTTATCAATCACTGTTTTAAAATCTTCTTCGGATAGCGCCATATGTAGACTACCATCATACGCCGGATGAATATGTGCAAATTCTCGCTCGATCATAAACCCATTCGTACAATTACATGGCTCACCTTCTTCTAGCCATAGCGCTTCAGCACCGGGCACAGAAATAATACTCGGACGACGACTCACCTTATCAAAATGAAATAATTTCTCTTTAAATAATTGATGGCATTCAACACTTGGGTTTTGCGTTAATTGCTCATGCGGATTAGTATTAGTCGTTTCAGGGCGTTCGCCCTCACGGGTTGATATCTGCAACATATTTTGCCTTATAATCTAATTCAAAAACTAACTAGCTTACACTAATATATGAGTCGTTATCGACCTCCTTCACCACCGAAATCTGCCTATATTACCAAAAAAGGCTTTGAACGCTTACAAGCCGAAGAAAAGGATTTGTGGCTAAAGCGTCGCAGCGTTGTCGCAGCTTTATCAGCCGCAGCCGCCGAGGGTGATCGCTCTGAAAATGCTGAATATATTTACCGCAAAAAAGAACTGCGTGAAATCGACCGACGTATCCGATATTTACAAAAACGCCTGCCCATTCTTAACGTTATTCATGAAAAACCAAGCAACTTAGACAGCGTATTTTTTTCCAGTATTGTTACCCTAGAAGACCTTGATGGCGAAGAAAAAACTTATCGCATTGTAGGCCCAGACGAACTGGATCACCAACCCCACTACATCAGTATGGACTCCCCAGTTGCCAAGGCTTTATTCAAGAAACAACTCGATGATGAAGTGACCGTTACCACACCTGCTGGCAAAATAACCTACATGATTACTAGCATCGATTATGAATAATTCTTTATGCCCTTGCGGTTCGGGTCGATTGTACTCACAGTGCTGCGCACTTTTTATAACCGCATCATTAATGCCTGAAACAGCTGAACAATTGATGCGTTCAAGGTTTACTGCTTTCTATTTCAACGAACACCCATATTTAGTCAATACGCATCATCCAAGCCAACGCGAAGCCAATGAATTAACAAGCTTACAAAACAGCCAAGAAACAAGCCATTGGATTAAGTTAATCATCCATCAAGTAAAACACGGTGATAAGCAACACCAAACGGGCCAAGTTGAATTTTCTGCTTTTTTTAACGAAAACAATGAATTTTTTGAGTTACGCGAAAAGTCACGATTTATTAGAGAACAAGACCAGTGGTATTACCTTGATGGAGAGCCCAACATTTACCGCACCAACCTTAAGCTAAAAAGAAATGATCTATGTTGGTGTCAAAGTGGCAAAAAATTTAAACACTGTCACGCATTATAAAAAATTCATTTCTCTTGATTCTTCAGTCAATCAGCGCATAATCAGCATATATGTTTACTACCATGAATAATGAGTACTCATCCTGACAAAGGCTTAACAACGAGCCATGAGAACTTATTTACGTTCCATCTGCTCGATAGTATTACTATTCCCACTTTTGCCATTAACACCCAGCACGAAATAACACACTGGAATAAAGCACTTGAGAAAGCCACCGGCTTTCTAGCTGTCGATATGATTGGCACTAAAAAACAATGGAAACCGTTTTACCCAAACCCTCGGCCAACATTGTCAGACCTTATTATTGAAGGCGCAAAGGATGAGTCCGTTGAGCGTTTCTATACCAATAAATATCATCGGTCTAACGTGTTAGACAATGCTTTTGAAGCTGAAGATTTTTTTCCAACCATAGGCTCCGGTGAATGGTTACTTTTTTCTGCGGCGCCCATCTTAAATGCCAACCACGATATTATTGGAGCCGTTGAAACACTGATTAATATTAGTGAGCAAAAACACAGTGAAAAAAGACTTTTCGATAACCAACAAAAATACCGAGAACTCAGCACGCTGGACGATTTAACTCAACTGTATAACGCACGACATTTCTTTTCAGAATTTAACAGCGAGGTCAGTCGTTGCGATAGGTATCGACAGGTTTTATCCATCTGCATGTTAGATTTAGACGACTTCAAACAGGTTAATGATACCTATGGTCACCAGTTTGGCAATACTGTGCTAACAGGCTTTGCAGACATCATCAAAGAAAACATTCGTCACGTCGATGTAGCCTTTCGTTATGGTGGTGAGGAGTTTGTTATTTTATTCCCCTTTGTTATTTCAAATAAAGCAGCGATTGCCGTTAAAAAAATTCGCGCTCAGCAAGCACAGAAAAACTTTGTAACTGACGAGGGCAAAACCGTTAACATCACGGTAAGTGCAGGCGTTGCTACCTACCTAACAAAAGAGGGCGCTAACAGTTTTATTAAACGAGCAGACAAGGCTATGTATCAAGCTAAAGAAAATGGTAAAAATCAAGTTGTTATTGCCAAATAAGCAACTCACCTCATTACTCTACGTCGCTATGATTAAACACATCGTTTTATGCTATGTTGAAACAGCGCAAACAAAAGAAAACTTTAAAACTGAAACCGCAATTAAACGTTATGTTATACAGCACTCTCTGAGCACCAAACGCTTAGCCCTTTTATCAACTAACTATCACTCGCCCCTAAACCCATTAATAATGAAACTGACTAACAATGAATGCTGACGACTTTGGCTTATGGGCTATGCTGGCCTTTTGGGGTAGCGCCATTGGCGGTATATTTTTAGCTATTCAATGGGCCAGCAAGAAAGGCAAAAAAAGCCCCGCCCCACGTGATGTGATGATTAAATCACTCGACAAGCGGCTAGCTGAAGGTGAAATAACTGCAGAAGAACATCAACGGCGAATCAATGAATTATGAGCGTTTAAAGCGGTTTTTACCCTACCCACTTTCTCGCATTTCTAAACATTCTTAACCACGCGCCATCCTCACCCCACTCTTCTGGTGACCAGCTATTTTGTACGGTTCTAAAGCAACGTTCTGGATGCGGCATCATAATTGTAAAACGGCCATCATCTGTTGTTAGCCCGGTAATGCCTTGCACTGACCCATTTGGGTTAAAGGGGAACTGCTCTGTCACGTCACCATCATGATCAATGTAACGCAACGCCACATGGCCTTGCTCATCAGCCTTAGTATATTCTACCCGACCTTCACCATGCGCCACGGCTACAGGCATTTGTGAACCTTCCATACCCGATAATAAAACAGAAGGTGATGGTTGAATTTCTACCATCGCTACTCGCGCTTCAAATTGCTCAGACTCATTTCTAACAAAATGTGGCCATGCTTGCGCACCGGGAATCAATTCACGCAAATTCGACAACATTTGACAGCCATTACACACACCTAAGCCAAACGTATCGCTACGGTTAAAGAAGTCACTGAAGGTTTGACGTGCATGCTCGTTAAATAAAATAGATTTAGCCCAGCCTTCCCCAGCACCTAAAACATCACCATAAGAAAACCCACCACACGCTGCCAACCCTACAAACTCTGCAAGGTCACGTTGACCCAAAATCAATTCACTCATGTGAACATCAACAGATTCAAAACCAGCTTTATCAAAGGCAGCCGCCATTTCAACATGACCATTCACGCCTTGTTCTCGTAGTATAGCCACTTTTGGTCGAGCCTTAGTTGCTGTTAACTCGGCAACGATGTTTTCTCTTGGATCAAAACTTAATTCACTAAATAAGCCCTTATCCGCATTATTGGCAATTCGCTCAAACTCTTGTTGAGCACAGCTTGGGTTATCCCTTAATGCCTGAAGTTTATAGGATGTTTCTGACCATGCCTGTTGCAACTTCGCCCGCGACTCTT
This sequence comes from Cycloclasticus zancles 78-ME, assembly GCF_000442595.1. Classification (NCBI taxonomy): domain Bacteria; kingdom Pseudomonadati; phylum Pseudomonadota; class Gammaproteobacteria; order Thiotrichales; family Piscirickettsiaceae; genus Cycloclasticus; species Cycloclasticus zancles. Next base: position 2,245,474 of record NC_021917.1, read on the forward strand.
CAAAAACGGTCTCCCCGTTTTGCGTAACAATGATACGTTGAAATGTATACGCCGTACCAATAACACTGACGCAATCTGCCAATCCTTGTTTATTAAAGGCGTCTATTACTGAAGCTTCATCTGTTTTGGATACTTGAATAACAGCGCCAAGCTCTTCATTAAACAGGCTGCTAAGTAGATCGCCTTCAATATCAATAATAGCCCCACAGCGACCAGCAAATGTCATTTCACATAAGGTTGCCCATACACCACCATCCGAACGATCATGGTAGGCCATCAGCTGACCCTTTTCATTAAGTTGCTGAACCGTATTGAAGAAGGCTTTAAATGCTTTAGCATCATCTAAATCGGGCACCGATTCACCCATCATCTGCTGGGTTTGCGCTAACACCGAGCCACCCATACGGTTTTTACCTGCACCCAAATCAATCAAAATTAAACTGTTATCAATATCTGTTTTTAACTCAGGGGTCAGTGTTTTACGTACATCGTTTACTGGTGAAAAAGCCGTAATAATTAACGATAGTGGTGAGCTGACGACTTTTTCTGCCGCATCTTCTTTCCATGCCATTTTCATCGACATTGAATCTTTACCCACTGGAATGGCTAAACCCAAGGCTGGGCACAGTTCCATACCAACGCTTTTTACCGTATCAAATAATGCTGCATCTTCACCTGCTTCACCACAAGCAGCCATCCAATTGGCTGACAAACAAACTTCATCTAAACCACGAATATTTGAGGCTGCAAGGTTAGTTAAGGCTTCACCAATGGCCATGCGCCCCGATGCAGGCCCATCGATAACGGCCAACGGAGTTCGTTCGCCTAACGCCATAGCTTCGCCCGTGTAATGATTAAATCCACTCGTTGTGACCGCCACATCAGCCACTGGAATTTGCCACGGCCCGACCATTTGATCACGCGCAACCAGCCCCGTTACTGAACGGTCTCCAATATGAATAAGGAATGATTTATCAGCAACCGCCGGAAAGCGTAAAACTTGATATGCCGCCGTTTTTAGGTCAATTGTGCTTGCATCATAAGCCGGCACATTACATTGAATATGCTCAACCGAGCGTTCCATTTTGGGCGGTTTGCCAAATAATAATGACATCGGCAAATCAATTGCTCGGTTATTAAACAAGCGATCATTAAGAACTAATTGCTCTTCTTGAGTTGCTTCACCAATGTGCGCGTACAAACAACGTTCTCGTGCACATAATGCTTTAAATTCTTCTAACCGATCTGCCTTTAGCGCAATAACATAACGTTCTTGTGATTCATTACACCAAATTTGCATCGGCGATAAACTGCTATCTGCACATAAGATATCACGCAATTCAAAGCGACCACCCAAATCACAATCATGAATGATTTCTGGTACCGCGTTAGATAAACCGCCCGCACCTACATCATGAATAGAAATAATGGGGGTTTTTTCGCCCATCGCATTACACGCTTCTATCACCTCTTGGCAACGGCGCTGCATTTCTGGGTTTTCTCGTTGCACGGATGCAAAGTCTAAGGCCTCAGAACCTTCGCTGGAGGTTTGTGATGACGCCGCACCGCCTCCCAAACCAATCAACATCGATGGACCACCCAATACTATAATCGGTGAGCCCGGTTCTATTTTTTGCTTTAAAGCATGCATCGGACGGACTGAACCAACACCACCTGCAAGCATAATTGGTTTGTGATAACCACGCGCTTTTAGGCTGTTTTCATTTGGCACATTTTGTTCAAAGGTACGGAAATAACCGGTTAAATTTGGACGTCCAAATTCATTATTAAACGCCGCCCCGCCGAGTGGGCCTTCCAACATAATATCAAGCGCTGAAGCAATCCTCTCTGGCTTGCCAATGCTTTGCTCCCATGGTTGTGAAAACTCAGGAATATTTAGGTGTGATACGGTAAAACCCGTTAGACCCGCTTTAGTGCGTGAGCCTCGCCCAGTCGCCCCTTCGTCACGAATTTCACCGCCAGAACCTGTTGCCGCACCAGGGTAAGGCGAAATGGCTGTTGGGTGATTATGCGTTTCTACTTTCATGAGATACGGCACATGCTCTTCAACAAACTGATATGAACGACTTTCAGGGTCACGAATCATCACATCTGCGTCACTACCCTCTGCTACTGCAGCATTATCGCTGTATTTAGAAATAATGCCTTTTGGGCTGTGCTTGGCCGTATTTTTTATCATACCGAACAAGGTTTCTTCTTGTTCATCACCATCTATCGTCCAATCTGCATTGAAAATTTTATGTCGACAGTGCTCCGAGTTTGCCTGAGCAAACATCATCAATTCAATGTCATTAGGGTTTCGACCTAGGGCCGTGAAATTGTCAACCAAATAATCAATTTCATCGCTTGATAAAGCCAACCCCATTGTTTTGTTAGCCGCTACTAAGGCCTGCTTACCTTCTGACAAGATATCAACCGATGCCAAGGTGCCGGGTTCTGCATGAGCAAACATATCATCTGCCCGCTCCCCTTGTTTTAAAACCCGCTCTGTCATCCTGTCATGAAGTTGCTCAGCGACTTGAGCGAGTTGCTGCTCGTTAAGGTCACCTTGCACATAATACGCAACACCTCGCTCAAGTCTCTTGACTTGATCCAATCCACAATGTTGTGCAATATCGGTGGCCTTACTAGACCATGGTGATAACGTATTCGCGCGTGGCACAACTAATAAACGTTCACCCACGTGTTCAACCCCGTCACTCTTGGGTCCGTATGTTAAAACACGCGTTAACGTTTCTAGCTCACTATTCGATAGTGTCTGTTCAATATCAACAAAATGAATAAATTCCGCACTAATATCAGTGATGTGTGGAACAGATTGTCTGATTTTTGTTAAGAGTCGTTGTTTACGAAAAGCAGATAGTGCTGTGCTGCCAATAAGTTCAAGCATGTAGAGTCTCGTTACTTTTAATGTTTGTTGTTAGGTTGCGCCAAGCCATACCCATCTCTTGATCAATCACTTCTAACCAAGCTCGGTCGCATTGTATCGCCTTGCTCACGCTATCTAAAACGAGATCATGGCTATTGTTCTTTTCACTGACGTGAGCCAGTACTAAATGTTGTAATGTCGCTGTATTCAGGTGCTGTAATAATTCAATCGCTTGTTGATTATCCAAATGCCCCCAATCACCCATCACCCGTTGTTTTAGCGACTCTGGGTAGACACCATTCAACAGCATCTCTCGGTCATAATTACATTCAAGTATCAAGGCGTCGCAGTCATTCAACACATCAACCATATGCTGGGTTATCGACCCCGTATCGGTCATAACACCGAGTTTCAAATGATTCGATTTAAAAACAAATTGTGTCGGCTCGCGTGCATCGTGCGGCACTAAAATAGGTTCGACTGAAATATCCCCTAATTCAAAGGGTTTATGACTATTAAAGCACTGTACTGAGTCAAAATTTTTCATCATCGCCGCGGTGCCATAACTGGCCCAAACAGGGATATTGTAACGACGAGCGTATCGAGCAACACCACCCACGTGATCGCCGTGTTCATGCGTTACAAGAATAGCGCTAACATCACTACCAGCAACGCCTAAGCGTTGCATCCTTTTATCAGTTTCCTTGATAGAAAACCCGTTATCAATCATCAACAAGGTCTCGTCAAACTGGACGAGCGTTGAATTCCCTCGGCTGCCGCTGCCTAGGGAGGCAAACCTCACGGTGCTAACTGGGCTAATAAATCAGTCAATAGTGTTTGAGAGGTAGCGTTATCAATACGATTTTTTTCTTCATCTAAAACACGCACTGTGATGCCATTTTCGGCTCGTTGTAACTCAACCACATACACATCAGTCTCTGCTTTCTTCCAAAAAGAAAGACTAGACAACATACTGCTCGAACCACTATTTTTTGCAATATTCAAATAGACCAAACTCGTTTGGCGATTCTTGTCTTCTATGTCGTAGTTTTTCTCTTCTAACGCAGAGATCGTTTTACGCCAAGCATTTCGTAAACTATCGCGCACAAGTAAATGACTATCCACCCCATCTTGTATTAATTCAGCGCTGGGTTGACTCTCGTTTAGCGGCGTTGTTTGAACAACATTGCTATACGCTGAGGGACTAACATTATTATTGTTTACACCACCATCATATTCATCCTTAATCACGCTGCCCGATAAGTCAGGCGGCACTTCAAGCGAAGGCAGTTCGTGCGCTCGCTTATACGCTTCTCGTTGATCAACAAACACTTCATCGACTGAAGGCATCATGCCGCATGCACTTAAAACAGCCATTAACATTGCTATTAAAATCAATTTAACCATTACGTTTATCTTCATTATTTTAATTTTTAATACGTTTATTGAGCAGCCAGCATCGCTTTTTTAACAACCTCTTCACATTCTGGACTTAACCAAGTCATCGGCAAACGGATACCTTTTTTGATAAGGCCCATTTCACTCACAGCCCACTTCACTGGGATCGGGCTCGACTGAACAAATAAATCACGATGTAAGGGTTGAAGCGTGGCATCTATTGCTTTTGCAGCCTCGGCATCACCGGCTAATGCTTTCATACACATTTGGTGGTTTTTTGCTGGTGCGACATTACCTGTAACTGTAATAGAACCCTTTGCGCCCATTAAAATTAACTCACATGAGGTCGCATCGTCGCCAGAATAAACTGCAAAATTTTCATCACTTAAATCAATTAATGCTTGCCCAATGGCCATGTCACCCGTAGCGTCCTTAACCCCTATTATATTGGGGATATTTTTTAATTTAGCCACCGTTTCAGGCAACATATCACAGGCAGTTCTGCCCGGTACATTATATAAAATTTGTGGAATATCTACTGCTTCTGCAATCGCTTTAAAATGCAACACCAAGCCCTCTTGTGTTGGCTTATTATAATAAGGCGTTACTAATAAACAGGCGTCCGCCCCTGCCTGCGCGGCGCAACGTGTCAAGTCGATCGCTTCGGTTGTTGAATTTGCACCGGTGCCAGCAATAACAGGAATACGACCGGCTGCAATACGGACAACCTGACGAATAAAGTGACAATGCTCTTTTTCATTCAAGGTCGCTGATTCACCGGTTGTACCCATCGCCACAAGGGCATCGCTACCCTGTTCGATGTGAAATTCAACCAATTTATTTAAACTCTCTTCGTCAAGCGACCCATCTGCATGCATGGGGGTGACGAGTGCAACAATACTGCCTTGAAACATAGTTGAATCCAATTTAAACGGAAATTTAACGACTATCTTAAAGACCTTTCTTTAAGATAGTCTCGATCAGCAGGATATTATACATACATCAATGCTACAACTAAAAAACAGTCTGCTAAAATACTTCCAATTTCAATAAATTTTTATAAGGTTATTAATCATGGACACCGTAACACTTAATCAAACCGTTCCTGAATTTTCTTGCACCACAACAGCTGACGAATCATTAACGTTGAGCAGCTTGGCAGGTAAAAACATCGTCATTTATTTTTACCCTAAAGACAACACACCTGGCTGCACACAAGAAGGGCAAGATTTTCGTGATCACTACGAAGAGTTTCAAGCGGCCAACACCGAAATTTTTGGTGTTTCACGCGATTCCGTTCGCGTTCATACCGGCTTTAAAACAAAACACAATTTTCCATTCGAGTTGATCAGCGACCCTGATGAGTCTTTATGCAAATTATTTGACGTAATTAAGCTAAAAAAATTATACGGCAAAGAGCACATGGGTATCGAACGCAGCACGTTCATCATTAATGCCGACGGCGTACTCACCCACGAGTGGCGTAAAGTTAAAGTCAAAGAACATGTCACCGAGGTCTTAGCCGCTGTGAAGGCTTTAAATACTTAAAACCGAAACAACGGAACGACTTTTTCTACTCCAGCCATGTCATTCACAAACCGCGTTGCTTGCTGCGCGGTTGATTGACTTAACTGGTCACCTAATAGGTATACATAGCCATCGGACACCACCACTTTAATTGTTTCTGCTTTATCAATAATCGATGCATGCAAAAGCTTATTAACAATGCTGGCGCGAAGTAGATCATCGTCACTTCGAGCCACTTCGCTAATTGGCGTGGACACCCTCACCTCATTATAGAAACGATTCACCGTACTACACTCTTCTGCCATTTTTAAATTAAAACGACGACGATCGTTCGCGGCCATTTTAGATGCTTTCTCGCCACATACTTGGGCATTCGAAGGTTCCACATGGTTAACATCGCCTTGTGTCCATTGTAAATGTGCCTCGGACAACACCACGCTCAACACCTTATTTTTTATTTCTTCTGTCGCTGCTTGACCGGCAATTAATACCGAATTTCGATTACGTGACACAACAATATGCGCTCCTTCACGCAAAGTTTTATTACGTAATAATGCCGAATCTACTTTAAATTCAAACGCAGCATCCTTTAATTGACCCTCTATTCCTGTCGCATTATCTTCAAAAAGACGGTCAGAAATATCTGATAATTCAAATGCATGCACCGTTGTGGCAGCAAATAATAATGTGCAAAAAGTAAGTTGGAGCAATTTCATGAGGATCCTTTTTAAAATTAAATTATTTGATTGGGCTATCAAGCACATTATAACGAGTGGGCCACGCCACTAAAACTGCTTGAACTAATGTAGCCAACGGAATTGCAAAGAAAACGCCCCAAAAGCCCCATATTCCACCAAAAAATAAAATGGCCACAATAATGGCAACAGGGTGAAGGTTAACAACCTCGGAGAATAACAGCGGCACAAGAACATAGCCGTCTAGCGCTTGAATAATTAGAAAAATACTTGTCAGGTAAATAAATTCATTTCCCCATTTCCATTGAACATACGCAACTAGCACCACAGGGATCGTCACGACGGTAGCACCGACATACGGCACCAATACAGATAACCCGACTAAAAAGCTTAGAAGCATTGCATAGTGCAAGCCCACTAAATTAAACGCGATAAAACAGACCGCCCAAACAATTAAAATTTCCCAAACCTTGCCTCTAACATAATTAGCAATTTGCTCATTCACTGTTGACCAAACTTCTATTGTTAAACGTCGATTGGTGGGCAAAAAGCTGGCAAACCATTGTGAAATTTCTGCCTTGTCCATTAAGAAAAAGAACACCATCATCGGCACTAAAAGCAGATAAACAATTAACGCCACAACATTTAAGACCGAGGCGGCTGAAAACGACAATAAATTTTGCCCGTATTTAACCGCTTCTGTACTGACTTGATCAAAAATTAATTTAACCTGAGCTTCGGTAATAAAGTTTGGGTACTTTTCAGGCAAGGCCGTAAATAAGTGAACCCCCTGATTTAACATATTGGGTAACTGTTGAGCCAATTGAACTGTTTGTATGGATAACAAAGGAATCAGCCCAAATATCATATAAGACAACAGCGCCATAAATAAGCTAAACGAACTGATAACCGCTAGCTTTCTGGACAAGCCCAAAAATTGGAATTTAGCAACAACCCCTTCCAGTAGGTAAGCTATCACTATACTGGCCAACACTGGTGATAACAATTCACCCACCCAGAGAATGGCTAACAACCCAAATAATAAAGTTCCTAACAAAGCCAAAGCTTCGGGATTTGTCAGCACTCGATTAAACCACTGTTTTATATTTTCCATATCGCATCAAAAATTTAGTTACACCCAACAACCCCAGACATCCTACTGATCATCCCACACAATTGATCAACATAAACCAAATGGATTTATTCGTTGACTACCGACTGATGCCGACCCCTTATATCATAACCTGTTTTTAGCCATCTCATCGCCAGCAGCACATAAATGCTAGAAGATACCGCCGTTACGATTATTTACGCAGTTTTCTTTCTGTTTTATTCTCCTTATACCCAATAGCGCTTTTATTGCTGTCCTTGCAAATTGCATAAGGCTTTACAAGCAAACAAAATATGGTGACACTTGCTGCATTATTATCACCTTATTTGGCCCATGTCCTCATCTTCTAAGAAAGTTATCTACGCGGCGCTCATTGGCAACAGCCTCATCTCCATTACTAAATTTATTGCTGCTTTCTACTCGGGTAGCTCTGCTATGCTCTCTGAAGGTATTCATTCGCTGGTCGACACGGGCAACCAAGTGCTACTGTTACACGGTTTAAAAAAGGCCAAACAACCTGCTGACAAACAATTCCCTTTCGGTTACGGCAAAGAAATATATTTTTGGAGCTTTGTCGTCGCCATCCTTATTTTTGCGGTTGGCGCGGGTGTTTCTATATATGAAGGTATTCACCATATTATTGCCCCCACACCAATGGGCGACCCAACGCTAAGCTTTTGGGTCTTAGGCCTAGCCTTCGTTTTTGAAGGTGTCGCATGGTTTTTTGCCTTAAATGAATTCACTCGCAGCAAGGGCAAATGGGGATACCTTGAAGCCGTACAGCGTGGCAAAGACCCGTCTATGTTTGTTGTATTATTTGAAGACTCTGCTGCCATGCTCGGCCTGTTGATTGCCTTTCTAGGCATAGCTGCCTCTTATTACACTGGCAACCCATTATTCGATGGTATCGCCTCTGTCATTATTGGCTTAATTCTAGCAGGAACTGCCATTTGGCTTGCTTACGAAACTAAAAGTTTATTGATCGGTGAAAGTGCTAATCCAGAGTTAGTCAGTGATATTCGACGTATTGTTAGTCATTATGACACTGTTGAGTCGATTCATGAATTACTCACCATGCATATGGGGCCAGACTTCATTATAGCGACGCTAAACGTCAACTTTAAAGACGACCTATCAACTGGCCAACTAGAACAAACCATTGCCAACATGGATTTGCAGATCAAACAAAAATATCCGCCTGTTAAACGCGTGTTTATTGAAGCACACACCATCAGCTCATCAGTAACCAAAACCCCGCAGCGTTAAGTTTATCGCTGCTTCCTAAAATTAATTTGCAACAGCAACCCCCCGACAATAAGCGCCGCTCCTAGCCCTAAAGTCATGGTAAACGGCTCACCAAGCCATATGGTTGACGATAATATCCCCATTAATGGCACCATTAGCAAGCCTAGCGAAACAGTCATCGCCGGTAAAATTTGCGTTGCCCTTATGGATGCCCATTGAGCCAGCGCCGTCGCCAGCATGCCGTTATATAACAAAATAAGCACCAACTCAGCACTCCAAACAACAGCTTGTGTATTAGAAAACCAAGCGTAGGGCACCACGATCAGTAAAGCCACCATAATTTGCCAGGGCGTTAACTCCAGCACACTGCCTTTCCATTTATGTTGTCTAATATGCAAAATAGATATTGCCCAAACCATCGCCGCCACTAACAATAATATATTGCCCTTAACCACCGAGGCATCATTCCAATCAAAACCTAATGGGTTAAACAGAATTAATAGACCGCAAATTCCAACAGCTGCCCCGACCAACTTTATTCGCGAGACCGGTTCTTTTAAAACAAAATAGGCGCCAGGCGTCACCCACAATGGCGTGGTATAAGCCAGTAACGCGGCCCTTCCAGCATTCACCTCAGTTAAGCCCATATTTATTAAGGTTACAAAGACAGCAAACTGCATCACCCCGACACCTAAAACAATAGGAACATCCTGCCGATGCGGCCGTTTTAAACGTCCCAAGAATAAAAGTAAAACCGAAATAGTAACCAGCGCTATACCCAATCGTGCAGCCGCGAACCAAAGGGGATCTATCGACCTTAAACCAATTTTTATAATCGGCCAATTTACCCCCCAAATAATCACTATTAAGATCAATAAAACCCATGCAGAAGATAATAATTTATTCACATTCTTGGCCCATTTAGAAAAATACAATATAGCATTACATAATGCTCCTCTATAATGTGAATCACCAATCAATATTGAGGGCGACATGACCAGATTATCTATCACGTACCCAGAACACACCTTATTCAGTTGTACGTTACCTGTTCGCATCGGCGATATTAATTACGGCCAGCATCTAGCACACGACAAGCTCATTTCAATGCTGCATGAAGCTCGCGCCCAATTTTTTATCCACGTTGGCATGCAAGAGTCAAACATTGCTGGCTTGGGCATCATCATGGCCGATTTATCTATCTGCTACCAAGCTGAAGCTTTTCACCCTGACCAGCTAAACATCAACATTGCCATAGAAGACCCAAGCCGTTGCGGCTTCAATATGCTCTATCAAGTCAGTAAGAATAACGGGGAAACCATTATTGCCACTGCGAAGACAGGCTTACTGTTTATGGATTACCATAAGAAAAAAATAAGCGCCATGCCTAAGGAGTTTAAACAGCTCATCGACCCGGACTTATAAAAACACATACCCGTTATACAGGCATTCTTTAGCACGTCCAAAACGCTTAGAAATGGCAAAAATAACGCAAAACAACCCTATTGCTAATATACGTTACAATACAATTGTTCATCAAGAACCTAATCATTGACTACTGACTACATTAAAAACTAATTTGTTAACTCAACATAAACCAACCACTTACACATTACATGAACTCGGTTTATCTGCCGATAAACTTGACCGCCACGCTGTTTCAATTACTGACCGCTTGGTTAAAGCAGGCTTTGAAGCTTATTTAGTTGGCGGTTGTGTTCGCGACTTATTATTAGGACTACACCCTAAAGACTTCGATGTTTCCACCAATGCCGAACCTGAAGAAGTCCAAGCGCTATTCAAAAACTGCCGATTAATTGGCCGCCGTTTTCGGCTCGCACATATTCATTTTGGTCGCCATATTATTGAAGTAGCGACTTTTCGCGGGCCTCACGTTAAACACGATAAAAATGACAGCCATGCTCATCGAGATGGCCGCCTATTGCGTGATAATGTTTATGGAACCTTAGAAGAAGATGCTTGGCGCCGTGATTTTACCGTTAACGCGCTGTATTTAGACCCTAAGAAAAAGACCGTTATTGATTACGTTGGCGGCATTAAAGACCATCAAAATAGAGTCTTACGGCTAATGGGCGACCCTGTCACCCGCTTTAAAGAAGACCCGGTAAGGCTCCTTCGCGCTGTTCGGTTTCAAGCAAAGTTAAACTTTCAAATAGAAAACGACACCGCCGCACCTATGCTCGAAATGGCACCGTTGCTAAAAGATATTCCTTCTGCTCGTTTGTATGATGAAACACTCAAACTTTTCCTCAATACAGACGCAAATCAAATTTTCGACGCACTCCGTCAATATGGTCTATTTGAAGCGCTTTTCCCGCAGACCGACTTATGTCTTAAAAAAGCTACTTCTGATAAACCACTTGGGCTTCTTAAACAAGCCATGAGCAACACAGAAACCCGCTTAAAGAATCAGCAACACGTCACCCCTTATTTTTTATTGGCCACCTTGCTCTGGGAACCTGTCCGCCGGCTTATTGAACAAAACAGGTCATCATTCAGTAATGATACGCAGGCCATTCATGCAGCAGCCAATGAAGTCATTGCACACCAGGTTAGCCGACTAGCTATCCCAAAGCGGATGACCACACCCATGCGTGAGGTTTGGGCTTTGCAACCACGCTTTCATAAGCAAATTGGCGTGCGATGTTTGCGCTTTTTAGAACATCCGCGCTTTCGTGCGGCTTATGATTTTATGCTATTAAGGGCGCAGTACGGAGAGGTGGATGAAAAAATTGCCGATTGGTGGACTCATATCCAAACACTAGACCCTACTGAACAAAAGCTAATGACACGGCCCAATCAGTTCAAACATAAAAGAAAATCACGCAAGAAGCCCCCTAAACCAAACAACACTGAGCTTTAACGTGCAACACTCTGTTTCCGCCTATATTGGATTGGGTAGCAATTTATCAAACCCTACGCAGCAAGTACTAACGGCTATTGAGCGCATTAAGCAACTAAAAAACTGCTCGCTTGAGTTGGTCTCCAGCTTGTACCAAACGCCCCCGATGGGGCCTCAAGATCAGCCTGACTACACTAATGCTGTGGCTAAAATCAGTACCTCGCTTACGCCCTATGAGCTATTAAATTCATTACAAGCCATCGAAAATCAACACGGTAGAACACGGGACTCGGGGCGTTGGGGCGCAAGAACATTAGATTTAGATATATTGCTTTATGATGCACTGGTTTCTCAAGACCCAGAACTGACACTCCCTCACCCTGGGATCGCTTCTAGAGCTTTTGTTTTATACCCATTAATTGAACTAAACAAAGATCTCAACATCCCTACCTTAGGCCCTGTTCAAACCTTAATAGACAAGTTGAATGACAGCGCACCCACACGTCTCGATTCAGCCAAAATTTAACCGATGATGGCTTGAAACATATCGTCGTATCGTGCAAAGTTCTCTCCTCTCTCATAGAAAGCATTAAACCTTGGATAATCACACTTTAGAAACCGCTCACCCACCCAAGTTCATTGCTGTTGAAGGCCCTATTGGCGTCGGCAAAAGCAGCTTAGCGAAAAAACTTGCAGCAAGTTTTTCGTGCGACCTCGCGCTGGAAAAAGCCGATGAAAACCCCTTTTTAGAACATTTCTATACGCACACCAACCAATCCGCATTACCCGTTCAACTGCATTTTTTAACGGAACGAGCAAAACAATGGAACGAATTAAGCCAAAATGAGCTTTTCTCAACAGGTGTTGTGGCTGATTTTATGCTCGAAAAAGATCGTTTATTTGCGAAGCTCACCCTAACGGATGAAGAGTACAAATTATATGATCAAATGTATCAATCACTTGCCATACAAACAACAAAAGCCGACTTGGTCGTCTACTTACAAGCCCCCGTTAATACTTTACAATCTAGAATAAGAAAACGCGGCATTAAGCACGAAAAGAATATCAGCGGAGAGTACCTACAAAAACTCTCCAATGCTTACACTGAATTTTTCCATCATTATGATTCAGGGCCCTTACTTATCGTCAACGCAAGCGACATCAACCCTGTTGATAACGATGAGGACTACGAGCAACTGCTAAAACACATCTGCTCTACACGCGCAGGTCGCCACTATTTAAACCCCTTACCCATTTTATAACCCCTTTTTGAGATCGACATGAGCCAACATTCAAGCCATAAAAAAATCACCAATACCGACTTACTCACCATGAAAAAACGTGGCGAAAAAATTGTCAGCCTTACCGCTTATGATGCCAGTTTTGCGCATATTCTTGATAAAACGGGCGTTGAAATGGTACTGGTTGGAGACTCACTCGGCATGGTTGTCCAGGGCCAGTCAAGCACCGTTCCTGTTACAGTAGAAGAAATGGCTTATCACTCAAAAATTGTTTCACGCGGCTTAGAACGCGCTCTGTTGGTCACTGACCTACCGTTTATGAGTTACCCCGATCCTCATACAGCGGTTGATAATGCAGCTATTTTAATGCAGCAAGGCTACGCCAATATGGTTAAGCTTGAAGGTGGCCAAAAAATTCTCGACAGTGTTCAACATATTGTCGATCAGGGCATTCCCGTCTGCGGACACCTTGGGTTATTACCACAGTCGGTCAACCAATTAGGCGGGTATCGCGTCCAAGGTAAGGATGACACACAGGCAAACATAATGATTGAAGACGCTAAGTGTCTTGAACAAGCCGGTGCCAGTGCAATTGTTGTTGAGTGCATTCCTTCATCCTTAGCTAAAAGAATTACCGCCTCTGTTAGTATCCCTATTATCGGTATTGGCGCAGGTGTTGAGTGCGACGGGCAAGTCTTGGTCAGCTATGATATGTTGGATATTACTGCTGGTAAACGCCCCAACTTTAGTAAAGATTTTATGCTTGAGGCAGGTAATGTTTCAGCCGCCGTTAACGCCTATGTTGAAGCTGTAAAAAATAAAACATTCCCTGCAGAAGAACACTCGTTTTAACTATGCTTGTTGTAGCAACCATTAAAGAATTACAAAACGCCCTCTATAAACACCGGCAAGCAAATAAAAAAATTGCTGTCGTACCCACCATGGGGAACTTACACGAAGGGCACCTTGCGTTGGTTAAAACTGCTCAACAACACGCTGATATCGTTGTGGTAACCTTATTCGTTAACCCTACACAATTTGGTGCCAACGAAGACTTAGATAGCTACCCGCGTACCTTTCAAGATGACTGCGACAAGCTTGATGCGCTCAATACAAGCATTCTTTTTGCACCCAACATTGATGAAATGTACCCGTTAGGTGGCGATCAAACAACCCACGTACACGTTCCCAATATGACCCAAGTTTTATGTGGCGCTTCACGACCCGGGCATTTTGATGGGGTGACCACCATTGTGTCCAAATTGTTTAACATTACCCGTGCTGACATTGCTATATTTGGTGAGAAAGATTATCAGCAATTGGCCGTTATTCGTCGTATGGTGAATGACTTAAATATCCCCATCAAGATTATCGGAAAACCAATCGTTAGAGAACCTGATGGATTAGCCATGAGTTCTCGTAATGGTTACTTATCTGAAAAAGAGCGACGAATAGCCCCTCGTCTTCATCAACTTTTACAGACCATTAAACAAGAAATTATTGAAGGAAACCATGATTTAAAAAGCCTAGAAAGTCATGCCATAACAGACTTAATCGAAGCTGGTTTTAAACCCGACTACCTACAAATTTATCAGCGCAACGAACTTAGGCCCGCCACTGAAAACGATAAAGAAATTATTATTCTTGCAGCAGCTTTTCTGGGTTCAACAAGGCTAATCGACAACATATACGTTAACCGTTCATAAGCATTATTAACCATGAAATATACGTTACTGACCCTTATACTTCTTCTCAACACCAGCCTTTGCTTTGCAGAAAATGCTGACTCTACAGAGCATGACAATGACCATCAGGTGGTCAGCGCAGAAGCATTAGGCCTTAGTTCGCCAAGGGATACTTTTGCAACATTCTTGCACAGCATGAATGATATTAAACGTGGTCAGCCAGAAAAAATTAATAAGGCCATCAGCACACTAGATTTATCAGCTATCAACCCACTGGTTCGAGATGAAAAAGGCCGTGACCTAGCATGGATGTTACTTGAAGCCATTGATAAAACCCGCATCGTAAAGCTTGAGAACATTCCAGATAATAAATCAGGCGCTCCCTACGTCTTTGCTCAATACAAAAATGACACTATCAGTATTGTTAAATCATACAATGATCGTTGGTTGTTTAGCCAAGAAACGCTTTCATCGCTCCCCAACATTATTGACCAACTAGCGTCTAAAAAAACCCTAAAAGTTGAGGATCAAAACGCACAGTTTATTCCTTGGCATATTCAATTTCGTCGGCAATTACCCGACACCCTTAAAACGCGCTCTTTCTTGCTTGAAAATTGGAAATGGTTAGGGGTTTTATTGTCTATCGCGCTCGGCGTTATCGCTGACAAAGTTGCCGCTTTCTCACTGCAATTAATGGTGTTAAATTTCCGCAGAAAAACTAAGACGCCGGCCTTCAAAGAAGCACCTGAAGATATGCTTAGGCCGTTGGCGATGCTCGCCATGGCTGCTATTTGGTGGGCTGGTTTAAACCTCCTTGCACTGCCAGAACAGGCAATGGTTATTTTATTGGTTGCCGTTAAAGTTCTCGCAGGCATTGCGGGTGTTTGGGGTGCTTATAGACTGGTTGATTTCGTCACTCTCTATTTACATTACCAAGCCAGCAAAACTGACAATAAAGTAGATGATGTTCTTGTTCCTCTTATTAGAAAAACTTTAAAAGTTTTCGTCACTGTCATAGGCATTACCTTTATTGCTTCTAATTTAAATTTGAACGTTTCAAGCCTACTGGCCAGTTTAGGCCTTGGCGGTTTAGCATTTGCTCTGGCTGCAAAAGACGTCGTACAAAACTTATTCGGCTCGATCACGGTTATTCTCGATCAAACCTTCCATAATGGCGATTGGATCGTCGTTAACGATATCGAGGGCAGTGTCGAAGAAGTGGGGTTACGAAGCACCAAAATACGCACCTTTTATGATTCCCTTATTACGTTGCCTAATGCTATTTTTATCAATGCAAAGGTCGACAATATGGGGCAGCGCCGCTATCGCCGACTTAGCTGTAACGTAGCTTTAACGTACGATACACCTCCCGATAAAATTGAAGCCTTCTGCGAGGGTGTAAGAGAAATTATTAGACTGCACCCATACATGAGAAAAGATTATTTTCATGTTTACCTCAATTCACTGGGCGCCTCTTCGCTAGATGTTCTTGTTTATGTCTTTTGGGAAACACCTGATTGGAGTACCGAATTACGAGAGCGTCAGCGTTTTCTATTAGATATATTACGTCTGGCAAAAGCACAGCATGTTGACATTGCATTCCCAACACAAACCTTACATTTATTAACGCCAAACGATGTAGCTGACAATAGCAAAGAAAGCACGACAGTCCCTTCTGACTCTTCTATAAATACACTGTCAGAACAATTCAAACGCTCTGCAAAAGACATTGTTTCTCAATCGATAGACCCAGACAATAAACCCCCGCCAGTAAAGTTCTAACGAATATTTAAATTTTATAGCCCTATGATTTATAAAGAATTATTGCATATGCACATTATTGTTGATGAAAAACGACATATGAGGCATAATTCCCCTCCTATTTAGTCAATCTAGCTTATTTTTATGCGTTCTACGATGTTACAAACAAAGTTACATAGAGCTACTGTAACTCACAGCGAACTTCATTATGAAGGATCCTGTGCTATTGATGGAAGCCTACTCGATCTTTCAGGTATTCGTGAGTACCAACAAATTGACATTTATAATGTTAATAATGGCGAACGCTTCACTACATATGCTATTAGAGCAGAAGATAACAGCGGTATTATTTCTGTTAATGGTGCGGCTGCACGTCGCGCAACAGAAGGCGATATTTTAATTATTTGCGCTTATTCAGAATACAGCGAAGCAGAACTGGCTACCTTTAAACCTTGCCTGGTATACCTTGACGATAATAATGGCGTTAAAGAAACAAAAAACGCCATTCCTGTGCAGGCAGCATAGTTCAAACATATTAATCAAAACCCGGTGAGAGTTCACCGGGTTTTTTTATGCCTAATAAACAACTTGTACTTAAGCCTATAAGCGACCAATTTGCTTTTTAATAGGTTCTTTAACGGTTATCGCTCAACTGGAAACGCAAGCTTATTCCACGCCAGCATGCCACCTTTCATATTCTTAACATTATGAAACCCCAGCCCTTTTAAAATGGCGGCTGCAGTCGTACTTCTAGCGCCTGACCGACACACTAGGATAACTTCTTTCTTTTTAAGTGGCTCCAAATCTTCTATTACTTTAGGTAATGAGCGCATTGGAATTAAACGACTACCGGCTATATGCCCAAGCTCACCAGTGAACTCAGAGTCCTCTCTTACATCAATAATTACGCAGTTATCGGTGGTTTCTTCGAGTCGATTTTTTACCGCGGCGGGTTCCATTTGTAATACTTGATTTAACTCTGCAATCATTGGAAATTTAATAAGGTCATCATCGACCTCGCTTTGGTTGATCTGTAAAACTTCTTGAATTTTTTCAGGAAGTGGCAGGTTCAAATTATCCATAATCTCGATATATTCCTCGCGCGTTTTCCCCGCTATTCGCGGATTTGTTGCCTTCTCTAAACCAACCGTTGTTTCTGTATTGCCACGGTAATCATGCGCAGGGAATAACAAGGTTTTATCAGGCAGAGTAAAAATTTTATCCGTAATAGAGTCATATTGATCACCAGCATTTCCACCAGCAAAATCTGACCGCCCTGTGCCTTGGATCAAAATAACATCGCCCGTTAAAACCCTGTCATCATTAACATAGAAACTAACGCTATCTGGAGTATGCCCGGGGGTATGCAGCACTTTAATATGTATATTACCAACCGTTAACTCATCACCATCAATATAGCGCTTATCTACTGTTGGTTGTGGTGATAGCTCATGCATCATCACAAGGCAGTTCGTTAATCGCCTAAGGGCTGTACAGGCTGAACGATGGTCGGCATGCGTATGCGTATCTGCGACAAATTTTAATGTAAGGCGGTGATAGGCTAATATCGCAAGGTAGCGATCTATATAGCTATCAACCGGGTCAATGATAGCGGCCTGCCCAGCATCTAAGTCCGCTATTAAATATGTCTTACAGTTGATATTATTTAATTCTTGAAAAAACATAATACAACCCCTTTTATTCTAATTGTCTATTACCTTATATTAATGACTTATATCAATCCATGATTTATCTCATCAATTAGCGTTAATCCATCCTATCTCTCTCGCTGTTTCTACACCTATCACAGATTGTTTTAACGACTCTGGCATAATTGACTCGTCTTCATTGATTGGAATCTTACCCGCCATTATCTCGGCCTTTGACTGACGATAGCGCAGATTAGGTGATGCAAAACCACTTGGGTAACTCGGCTGCCCCGTTGTTAAACTATATTTATCCGACGCGCCCACTGTATGCAATAACTCATGTGCAATAACCAAATTATTCTGCTCATCATACTCAGCTGAAGCATACGCATTGACCACGCCAATCAAACCTTTTTGCAAACCCAACGAATGTGCTAACGGCTGATTAGCATTGACTGGATGATAACGCACAAAAATATTCACTGTGTTTCTATGACTATCGACAGCCTGTTGGTATGACCAAAACCGTAAGCGTAGACTCCAGAAAATCACATTTAATATATTACCATCTGTTGGTGGAAAGGGTGGTTGCTGCATGATTTCTGGCTTTAGTGTAATAACGATAGGGTCCGCATCAAATTCCCTATATGTCGCCCATTGCACCTTGAAAAACTGATTTAGACTGAGAAAGTCTTGAGCCGTTAAGGCATTAACATATTGACCTGTTAATACGTCCCCGCCAGCATTAATAGGGTAAATAGATACCTCTAATGGTTTAATCCAAGCCATGGTATCAAGACGTTGCAATTTGCTATAAAAAGCGACAAAAACAAGGATCAGTAATAACAATATAATCCTGAGTAATTTCATATTACTATGCAAAGTATTTAAAAAACTGACTAAATTTGCGGTATTCATTAAAGATCATATAATTACAGTTATCTGATTGGCGAGACATTCTCATGTTTATAGCTTTTATTCTTCTCTTATTAGTAGCATCAGCACTTTTTTACTATAAAAATAAAAAAAAACTTCGCGCATCCAACTCCCCCATAAAACTTCAGCAACAACGAATTCAAACTATGATTAATTCTAAACGATACTGGGGTTTTTATATTGATTGTGCTACTGAAATAAACTGTTGTGAGGCCGCCCTAAAGCTTCTTAAAAAACCACTTCCTATTAATTGCGTTCCCGAATTACCACTAGACAATTGCTCAAAAAATAGGTGCCCTTGCAAACATGTTGGTTTAATCCAAAAGAGGAAGCTTCTTTATCAACGACGCAAAAAAACTGACCGAAGAAACATGATCAGGTTTGAAGAAATATCAGATCGACGATCAAATATAGACCGTCGATCTAATAACTGGGGTTGGGTACAACGTAGACGATAAGCTTATTTTAAAGCAGCCTAAATGTGTTAATTACCCAGTTAAGTTTTTTAAGCTTTGAAAAACACCAATTTAACTTCTCTTCCTGCTTATAACAATAGAACCCTTTAACATCTGATTATACTTCTTCACAAATTAAAAATGACAACGTCATTAGTACACCAAACAACATTTGTAAATTTCTGGTCGTTTGAGTTAACGTTCTTTTCATTCAAAATATACTTTATGTATCATCAAGCATATTTTGACCTCAGGAATCTTTAAATTAATAACCACTTTCCAGCATTGAAACGTCTTAAGGAATCATCAAAGCTATATTAATAGCTTTGATTTTATGATTATCTTTTTACTTCTATAATTTAAATACCCGTATCAACGCTAAAAGACAATATGATTCTATCATCAGCACCTAAATACTAGATAACAGAAATGTCATCACATCTACACCTGATTTATATTTTAAAAACAAAAGGCTCTCATTTATCTCAACTAGGGAAAAGTGGCACTGTTTACAAAAAAAACTAGTTTATAATGCATAAAAGTGTACTCTACGAGTTAAAAATCATGACTTTTAAAACAGCAGACCTATGTGATGACTATTCAGATAACCTGCAGATTGCGACCCCCATGTTTCAGTCTTTTGGTGGTCATAAAACCTTTAATGGCACTATTCAAACGGTAAAAGTCTTCGAAGACAATGTATTCGTTCGTGAAATGCTATCCCAAAAAGTAAACGGCGATGTTTTAGTCGTAGATGGTGGAGGTTCTTTACGTTGCGCTCTGCTTGGCGACATGCTTGCTGAAATGGGGCACCAAAATGGCTGGAGTGGTGTCATTATCTATGGGTGCATTCGAGATTCCGTTGATATAAATAAAATGCCTATTGGAGTACGTGCATTACAAACCAACCCTCTAAAAAGTATTAAAAAGGGCTGGGGAGATAAAAACATTCCTCTCACCTTTGCTGGCGTCACTTTTAACCCTGGCCACTACCTTTATGCAGACGAGGATGGCATTATTCTTTCAAAAAAGGCTCTACTTTAATTTATGGGACATCGGCTTTCTAAAATTTACACCCGAACTGGTGATGCTGGCACCACTGGCTTAGGAGATGGTACTCGGGTAGACAAAGACTCACTACGTGTTGAGGCATATGGCACTGTTGACGAATTGAACAGTCAAATTAGCCTAGTGATTGCCTTCGGCATAGAAAAAAAGATAGCCGATCAACTGCTGGACATACAACACGATCTTTTTGACCTAGGCAGTGAATTATGCGTACCAGGCTATAGCGCTATCAACGACAGCCACACGGATTTGCTCGAAAAAGTTCTAGACGAACACAATGCAACACTACCCGCATTAAAAGAGTTTATTTTACCCGGTGGTAATCTCGCAGCAGCAAGCTGCCATATTGCAAGAACCGTATGCAGGCGATCTGAGCGAATTGTTGTGCGCCTAATGCGAGAAGAAAAAATCAATCCACCCGTTATAAAATACCTCAACAGACTATCCGATTTATTATTCGTTTTATCCCGAGTATTGGTCCGCCAAGATGGCCAATCAGAAACCCTCTGGGATAAAAATCGCCAACCGACAGAAGGTCACAAATAAATGCAAATATTTTTAGCTAACCCTCGTGGTTTCTGCGCCGGTGTTGATCGAGCCATTGAAATCGTCGAACGCGCACTTGAATTACTCGGTTCACCTATATACGTTCGACACGAAGTCGTACATAACCGTTTTGTGGTAGAAAACCTCAAGAAAAGAGGTGCTATTTTTGTTGATGAGCTCAACGAAGTCCCTAATCACTCTACTGTTATCTTTAGCGCTCACGGCGTCTCTAAAGCAGTAGAAGACGAAGCAAAGCGCCGTCAATTAAATGTTTTTGATGCGACCTGCCCTTTGGTAACTAAAGTCCATATGGAAGTTGTTAGTAATGCAAAAAAAGGCCGTTGCGTTATCCTCATTGGACACAAAGGCCATCCAGAAGTAGAAGGCACAATGGGGCGCTATGAACAACAAAACCCAGATGTTCGAATTATGCTCGTAGAATCCCCTGAGGATGTAGAGTCATTAGAAATACCAGCAGATGCAGGGCTTTCTTATGTAACACAGACAACCCTTTCAATGGATGATACCAGTTCAATTATTGATGCTTTACGTGATAAATTCCCACATATTACTGGTCCTAAAAAAAGCGATATTTGTTATGCCACACAAAACCGCCAAGATGCCGTCAAAGAACTCTCCGAAAAATCAGATTTAGTATTAGTCGTTGGCTCACCGAATAGTTCAAACTCAAACAGGCTTCGCGAAATTGCTGAAAAACTTGGCAAACCTGCTTACCTGATTGATGGCTCAGAGGATATTGATAAGCGTTGGCTAGAAGGCGTACACAGTATCGGCGTAACAGCGGGAGCCTCCGCACCTGAAGAACTCGTTCAACGAGTCATCGATCAACTTAAATGCTGGGGTGGTGAAACAGCTCTTGAAACCCCTGGTATTCAAGAAAAGGTAACGTTTTCCTTACCTAAAGCTCTACAAAAATAATGTTCTTTTTAGAGCATAAAAAAACGGGCTTAGAGCCCGTTTTTTTATGCCTAGCGCTATTAAACTACATGCGTTCCCAAAGAGTCGCAATACCTTGCCCACCACCAATACACAAAGTAGCCAATGCGTATTTGCCTTGAACACGCTCTAATTCATGCAGTGCTTTTACAACAATAATATTTGCAGATGCCCCAATTGGGTGACCTAATGAAATCCCACTTCCGTTAACATTCACCTTATCCATTGGAAGGTCAAGTTCTCGACAAACGCTTAACGCCTGGGCAGCAAACGCTTCATTCACCTCAAACACATCAATATCGCCAATCGTCAAACCTGTTGCCGATAAAATTTTCTCAACAGCAGGTACAGGACCAATCCCCATAATTTCTGGTTCAACACCAGCATGGGAGTAAGCCACTAATTTTGCCATCGGTTTTAAACCACGCGCTTCTGCTGCCTCTTTAGCCATCAATACCATTGCAGACGACGCATCGTTAATGCCCGATGCATTACCCGCTGTGATGCTACCGTCTTTCTTAAAGGCTGGGCGCATACCAGATAACTTCTCAACGCTGATATCAGGACGAACATGCTCGTCTTTATCAAAGACCGTCACACCCTTACGCGTTTTAATTTCTACTGGAACAATTTGACTATCAAAACGACCTTCTGCTTGTGCACGCGCTGCATTTTGATGACTCATTACGGCTAATGCGTCTTGGTCTTCTCGAGAAATATTGTATTTATCTGCTAAGTTTTCAGCCGTCATCCCCATATGACCTGTTCCAAATGGATCAGTTAATGCGGAGATCATTAAATCAATCATTTGACCAGCACCCATTTTTTGCCCCCAACGAGCGCCAGGTAAGGCGTACAAGGAGTTACTCATTGATTCAACACCGGCACCAATGGCAACGTCATAATCACCTAGCATAATCCCTTGCGCAGCATCCACAATAGCTTGCATACCACTGCCACAGAGCCTGTTGACCGCAACACAAGATGTTTCACAAGGAATACCCGCTTCAATTTGTGCAATACGAGCAGTATAAGGCGCCCTCTCTTCTTCAGGAACAACCGTACCCATCACCACCATACCAACCTCTGCAGGTTCAATACCTGATCTGGCAACACTTTCCTTGAGCGTAATGGCCGCTAAGGTGCTCGGCTCTACGGTTTTTAAACTTCCACCAAAATCACCAATCGCAGTTCTGACAGCGCTTAGTACGACAACCTCTCTTACTTCACTCATGCTTCTCTCCAAATTTTAGGTTATGCTTTATAAAACAACAGTTCGATTATAGATGCATCGCAGCAATAAATCATCAAATAACATGAAAACTCAATACCTTACTAGCTGTTCCACTGAAGGCTTACACCACCTTGCTTACACCGATTGGGGTAGCAAAGATAACCCCAATATTCTTGTTTGTTCGCATGGTTTAACACGTAACAAGCATGATTTTGATGCACTGGCTAATAAACTATCTACTGAACGTAGAGTCATCTGTTTTGATTTACCCGGCCGTGGTGAAAGTGATTGGTTAAACGATAAATCAGCCTATGATTACAAACAATATATCGTAGATGCTTTAATGATTATTGCTCGAACAGGTGCCAACAAAATTGATTGGCTAGGCACCTCAATGGGTGGCCTATTAGGCATGATGCTCGCCTCGTTGGAAAACTCACCCATTAAATCGTTAATCCTCAATGATGTTGGCCCGTTTATCCCTAAGGCCGCCTTAATTCGTATCGCTAACTATGTTGGCAAACTACCTTATTATGATACAGCCCAAGAGCTTGAGAACTATATGCGAACCACCTACGCTGGCTTTGGAGACCTAAGCGATGAACAATGGAAACATTTGTTACGTTATGGGCAAAAGAAATTAGATAATGGGCAAATAACGCTTAATTATGACCCCAATATTTCTCTCGCCTTTAACCATCAACCCATTGAGGATATCGATTTATGGCCTATATGGAATAATATTCAGCAGCGAGCCTTGATTATTCGCGGCGAAAACTCTGACCTGTTAGCACGCTCAACAACTGAACAAATGCTTGAACAACACCCTAATGCTGAGTTTTTAGAAATACCGAATACAGCCCACTCTCCAGCACTCATGAATAATGCTGATATTCACTCAATTGAACAATGGCTTGATAAAGCCGAACCAAACAGCTTTATCGTTTGAGAGAGACTTATGCCCCTTTGGGTATAAAGCCGAACCAAACAGCTTTATCGTTTGAGCAGGGCTACTATCTTTATACTCTAAACACGGTTAACTCACTATGTTTTTTCTTTCCAGCCATTTAAACAAATGGCCTCGCGCTGGATCTTTCCCTGTTAACAAGTACTCTAGGGTATATCTATTGGACAAGTTAGACTCTAGAAATATTTTTTCTTTTGGCTGCATACAAAATAATATTTCATCATTCACTCTTAACTGCAAATCATTGGCAGGTAATACTTTAATCACCTTCCCCCGACGAAGAACTAACGGAACCATTTTTAACGCGTTTTCTCTGTTCGATGGTTTTTTGTAAATATCGCCTAAACTAACCTCGCCATTATTTGATAGCTTGGCACACACTGCAGGGGCTGTTTTCTTGTCAAGAATATACGTCCTGATGGCTGGAAAATTGCCGCCTACCTCTATTGCGAGTCTATTGGTTATATCTGCAAGTTTTGAGGGGTCATTCTCATACAATAACCTAAGGTGTGCAAAAAAGGATTTCAATAATGGCGCCATCAGCATAAATAAAACCATTCGAGCGATGACTAAACTGGGTTGCAAAATATAGTCTACATCTGCTTTTTTAAACAGCACTTCGTTAACATGTCTGTTTTGCCTGACGATAGAAAACAGCGATGGGTTTTCCCTATTCGCTTGATGTACCATGCTTAAGTTGAACGTATCGTTGTCTGTACCGGCGACTAAACCCACACAGCCCTTCAACCCTGCTTTATTTAAGTTTTCTAAGTTTGCTCTTCCTAAGACAGCGTGATCGGCAATCTCCTCAACATTTTCAACCAGTGGTTCAACTACCGTCAGATCAATCCCTTTTTCACAGAGTTTCTTATAAACAATTTGTCCCATCCGACCATGCCCACACAAAATCCACCGACCTGCTTTCAGTGGGCAAATATTGCGATCCAATGTTGCCCCTGGCTCTCCTGACATCCATTCATTCAATGTATGTACGGTGGGGTTATAAATGATTAAGCTGAGGTAACTTGCAAAAACACGAAATGGATCAACAACATGCGTGTCCCCACCAATGGCTAAAATTTCACTCTCATTTTCTGCTGAGGTTGAACGACAAATAATTTTAATATCAGGCCTTAATATTCTCGCCGACACAGCTACTTTTAGATTAGCTTCTTCATCATTGGACAAAATTAAGACACCGATACACTTATCCCTTTCAATACCAGCATCTAGCAAATAGCGCGGTACCGTTGCGTCTGCGCAAAGCCCCAATACCTTGGATTTATAGTTACGCAAATCGAGCGCTTTAATACGTTCATTGTCCAACTCTAAAACAACCGCGGAAAAGCCTGCATTGGTCAAACCACGCAATAAGAGACTGCCTGTATCTCCAAAGCCACACACCAAATAATAATCTCTGCTTTTTTTTCTAACCGCTCGTATAAACTTCTCTTCAGCAAAAGCCGAATATAAATAGGGATTCTTTAATAAAGAAATTATTTTCCCGACCGTATACAGCCAAGTAATGACACTAATATATAAGCAGCAAATTGCCCATATTCTTTGTGCATCACTAAAGGGCCTAGGTAATTCCCCAAACCCTGTTGTTGTAGCGGTATACGCAAGGAAATAATACGCATGGAAAAACGACATATACGTCGTTTGACCATTTGCATCCGGCAGACCGGGCACTAACACCATCCCTAAAATGCACAAAGCATACACAGATATAAAAATAATAATCGGTGTGCGCATATGGCGCAGCACGATGAACGATACTCTACCCAGTGATGAGCCTGACATAGTCGTACTTTTAACGTCGTGACATAAGTGTTTCTGACACTAACATCACCACAGAAACAATGTTAGCAACCAATGCACCACCTGATAATGAAACAATCACTGAGGTATTGTCTGCCGTCAATCCAGTCTCTGAAATTTGTGTTACATAACCCCACACGAAGGCCCCTGCAAGTAATTGTAAATTAGCGACTATACTTGTCGACAATAAAACAGCACCCACTTGCGAACGATCTCCCAGTTTCAAGCCCATCGCAACAAGGTTAACGAAAATTGTAGCGAATAGCACATAGATATTATGGTCTGTTGGGTTGCCCAACTTACCCAGAAAAAAACCAAAATTCAGTGTCAGTGCTAAAACAATAAAGAAACTGAAAACAACTTTTTCGGCATTCATGCAAACCCTCCAATCTATATTATATAAGTCAATTAGTTTACCCCTAAGGTTTAGGTAATCAAGGGCCTATTGAGGGTTAATTCATTTACCAGCCACCTCACTTCTTTTGATCGACTAAACCTGGCTTCCATGTTTTTAATGCCTGCAAACGATTTTGACACTGCGTCATAACCTCAGCACGTTTTTGCTCCGAAAAAGATACCCATGATGTGATTTCACCAAGCATTCGCCCACAACCAAGACACATGTCGTTTTCATTTAACGTACACTGCCTGACACAAGGGGATTTCATAACCACTCCAACCGTTTCTTTTTTACACATGAAAAAGCCACCGTATAAACGGTGGCTTCTATAATCACATAGCTAAGCTAAGTTGTCAGGTGAAGCTTCAATAAAACTTAACGCTAACTGGCTTTCGCCATAACAAATGACCCCGGTGCAGGTTCTAACTCTGGGTATTTATCTGTCCCTAATTGAGAGGGGGCATCTACTGTTTTATTACCATTAGCTTTCAACCACGCATCCCAATGTGGCCACCAGCTTCCTGGCACTTCCTCCGCTGACTCTAACCAATGCTCAGGCCCTTTACCCAGCTCACCGTCTTTCCAGAAATGACGTTTGTTTTTACTCGCAGGGTTAATAACACCCGCCACATGACCACTTGCCGCCAAAACAAATTCTATCGACTCAGATTTAACCAACTCTGTACCAATAAACGTAGTTTTCCACGGAGCAATATGATCTTCAATAGCCGACAAGAAATACACAGGACAATCAATCTTCCCTAAATCAACCTTAACACCACAAAGTTCAACACCACCCGGTTTTGCCAAATTATTTTCTAAATACATATTGCGCAAATACCATGTGTACATCGCAGATGTCATATTAGTTGAATCACCATTCCAAAATAAAATATCGAATGGAGGTGGCGTTTTCCCTTTTAGGTAGTTATTAACAACATAACTCCATACAAGGTCATTCGCACGTAGCATTGCAAAGGTTGATGCCAGTTGCTTACCCGGCATGACACCGCCTTCTTTTAGTTTGTGTTCATGTTGTTGAACCTGAGACTCATCGATAAATACACCCAATTCGCCCGGGTCAGAAAAATCTAATAAGGTTGTAAAAAATGTTGCTGTTGCTATTGGCTTTTTGCGTTTTGAAGCCAACACAGACATTGTTGTCGCTAACATCGTGCCACCTATACACCAAGAAACCGCATTGATTTTCTTCGCACCAGAAATTTCTTTCACTGCATCAATAGCAGGTATTGTCCCAACAGAAATATATTCATCCCAAGTAACATCACCCAAGGACTCATCTGGGTTTCTCCAAGAGATAATATAAACATCATTGCCTTGTTCTAAACAGTAACGAACATATGAATTATGTTCAGACAAATCAAGAATATAATATTTATTAATGCATGGCGGAATAATTAAAATAGGACGCTCATTCACTTTCTCAGTCATCGGCTTAAAGTGAACCAATTGAATCAGCTTGTTTTCAAACACCACCGAGCCGGGTGTAGTCGCCAAGTTTTCACCTAATGTAAACTTTGACTCATCGGTCATGCTGATACGCCCTTTATCTATATCAGACATTAGGTTTTCAAGCCCTGCAACCAAATTCTGACCATTAGACTCTATGGTTTCTTTCAACACTTCTGGGTTCGTTAAGGCAAAATTAGATGGCGACATCGCATCAATAAATTGGCGCGTGTAAAAATCGCACTTTTGCTTAGTTTTCTCATCCAGCGTTGAGTTTTCAACCAAGCCTGTTAGCCAACGGCTCGATAATAAATAGGACTGCTTCAAGTAATTATGAACGGGGCTTTCTTCCCATTCATCACCTGAGAAACGACGGTCGCCGCGCTCTGGATGAACTGTAGATTGACTCGCTGGATTAAACATATTAATCCAGAGGTTAAATTGATCTTGGTAAAAACCAGACATCGTTTTCACCCACTCTTCAGGACTCTCCATGGCACGTGTAACAATTGTATTCCATGCATTCCCAAACTGAGACAACATTTCTTTTGATTCCGCCGCTGAAAAATCTTTAAACATGTTATGGCCTTTTTCCGCCATTTTCTCAAATATTTCTTGTGGGGATTTATCATCCATTTGCCCGCCTCCAATTTAATTAATCATTTTATTGCGTTGCATCATTGTATGCTTTTTTTTCGCCCTTTACCAGAAAATGGCTACAACGGAATTTTATTGATCATAGTTTTTTTCAGCTAATAGTTCACCATTATCAGACCAAGATTTAAATACACCCGTTCGCTCCCCCTTATCAAAATGACCTTGTTCACGCATTTCGCCGTTTGGCCAATACGCAGTAAAGAGGCCATGATAATTACCCTGTGCAACAGTTGCGGTTAGTGCAATATGCCCTGTTAAATACCATGATGTATGATGGCCTTGCATAACACCTTGAATAAAATCTGTTTCAGAAATTTTCACGCCAGAGGGGTGCCAAATTGTTCGCTTTCCATGCATAACCTCACCGAGGTATTCACACTCCTCTATGAGCTTCCCATCATTATTGTGCTTAAGTTTCACGCTAACGTCTTGACTCATTGTCCATCCTTATATTTTATAGATACAAAAAACGCGCAAGAATGCGCGTTTTTTGTATCTACTAATTTTAAATTTAAGTCTTATTTTTTCAGTGTTTTCAAGCCTTCTTGACTGGCAAAATAAGCTGCTAAATCAACGATATCCTCTTCAGTCAGCGCCGCAACTGAAGCTCGCATAATAGGGTCATTACGTAGCCCCGATTGATATCCTTTTAACGTATGAACCATATAATCTGCATGTTGCCCAGCAATAGTAGGAAACATCGGGCTAGCACTCACCCCACTTACACCGTGGCATGCTGCACAGGCTGTTGACTTTTCTTTGCCTGCTTGAATATCACCCGCTGCTATAGCACTGACAGATACCACAGTAAGCAATACGGTAAAAATCATCTTATTTAATTGTTTCATTTTCTTCCTCGTGATCTTTAATATTAACGTTTATTTTCCGTCTTGCTCAAAATATGCCGCAATATCTTGCATATCTTGCTCTGATAAATCAGCCACATTACCATGCATGGTGGCATGGGTGCGTGTACCGTTTTTATAGGCTTTCATGGCAGTTACCAGATAGCCAGCATGCTGACCACCCAATCTTGGCACATGATAGGTTGGATACGCATTGTTGTAATTTTCCACACCGTGACAACCAAGGCAGGTTTGCCCTTTAATTGTTCCAGCGGCAACATCACCCGCTGCGTTTGCCGTTACAGAAAACGCCATTCCCAACACCAATAAACTTACTAATAATCGCTTCATTGACTCTTTCTCTCTATGATTTTATTAATTCTTCAACATGCCGTGATTCTACTGAAAACAGGCCCATAGCGCTAGCATAAACCCGTTAATCCAACAGATTTCCCTTCCAAATCTGTTAAAATTAACTGAAATTAATTTAACGCTATCGACCTCCTATGTCCAAGATCACTATATACACTTCTTCTTTATGTCCTTATTGCACTCAGGCTAAACGTTTGTTAAATAATAAAAACATTCCATTTACTGAAATTTCCATTGCAAATGACCCAAACAAAAGAGCTGAAATGATACAAAAAAGTCAGCGCTCTACCGTTCCGCAAATTTTTAATGGTGACAAACACGTTGGTGATTGCACAGAAATTTACGATTTAGAAAGTCGCGGAAAACTAGACGAGTTACTCGCTTAATTATCTAGTGACTGAAAACGTTCTAACAAAACAGCGTTTAGATACTTGGTTATGGGCTGCTCGTTTTTTTAAGACACGACGGCTCGCCACCGAAGCGATTTCAGGTGGAAAAATCCACCTCAACGGTCAACGAAGCAAACCCAGTAAAGAAGTTCGCATTGATGATAGCCTGCAAATCCATAAGGCTGGTTATCAATGGACGGTTAAGATTGTCGGCTTAAACCCTCAACGTCGCCCCGCCAAAGAAGCCGTCCTTTTGTACAAAGAAAGCGATGAAAGCCTTCAACAACGTCACGCGCTGAAAGCACTCAATAAAGACATGAACGCCTCTATGCCCCGCTCTGAACGGCCTAATAAAAAACAGCGACGGCAAATTCACCGATTTAAACAAACGGATTAATACAGCGTCTTTATATGCATGAAGGTGGAATAGGTAACCCCGCATATTTATTGGCGTATTTTAATGGTCCGTTTGGAAATAATTTATATAAATAAATAGACGACCCTTTTTCAGCGCCCAATCTCTTCTTGATCGCTTGGCCAAATAATCGCGCATTGGGTTGGTGATTAAATTCATCGTAGTATGCTTGCGCAAAATGAATAATTTCCCAATGCAATGGCGTCAGTAATAGCTCATCTTCTTTCGCCATTGCCTCAGCCACGGCCTCGCTCCAGTCGCTTCTATTCTGCAAAAAGCCATATTCATCGCGTTTTAACTGCACTAACATCAACAGCAAGACCTAACAGGATTATTATTTTCTACTAACTCAACAAAGCCTGCATAATCAACATACCGAATATGCTCATAGCAGCGGTTAACATCAATGCCTCTCGCTTTCATATCAGGGCTTAACGCATAGATCTGAACCTGATCGATAGGTTTAGATAAAATGGACGGTGGCTTTGTAATGACCGTAGCTAAAACAGCTTCTTCAATTAATAAGACAACATCATTTGACATCACTCTTTCAATGCAACTGTCTAGGGCCTCGGTTCTTTTATTAACAATATATAACATCAGATACTGAATACATGGTGTGCTGCATTAAGTTGTTCAACCATCTCATGACGAGAAACCAACGTAGTTTCAATGGTCAGCTGTTCCTTCACTAAGCCCCATTGATCCATTGACTCTTTTTCAACAAACACGTCATTAATATCATATAACGGCAAGGCCTTTAATATAGGTGTCATGTTTTTTAAGGCAATATTTTCAGGCTGCTGGTTTTTAACTAAGGCATTCACAGCTTCACCTTCAAACAAGATAACAACCTTTTGGTCAAAAGCCGCCGCCATTAATGCCATATCTAAAAACTCATGACCTCGCACATTTCCATGAAACCCTTTATTAAAAATAAAAAATAGCGTTTTCACTTCAAGCCCCAAAAGTAACATGACGGTCCGACTCAATAACCGCCTCCATTAACAAACCTAACCCTGCGATTCGAAACCCATCCGCCAAGGCATTTTCGTAACCCGATACTTTGTGAGCGACAGTTTTTTCAAGCAAACCTCTTCGCTGCGCTGATGAAACGCACACCACTAAATCCACACCTTTTTCTGCTTGTAAGGCCGTCCACCTTTTTACAATATCCCTTTCATCACCCGGTGGGCGTGAATCACGGCAGGCATTAAAAATGCCATCATGGTAAAAAAACACCCGGTATATGTCATGCCCACTGGCAATCGCCGCTTCAATAAAGTGCCACGCCGTATCCGCTGCTTGATATTGGTAGGGGCTTGCATTGATCTGAATAGAGATTTTCATTTAACTTGCATTTAAACTCAATTACACTAAAACGGCTTATGAACAAATATCATAATATCATGCGTCGTTTTCTTACCGTACTAATCGCCTCAAGTTTTACATGCATTATTGCGAGTAGCGCCTTTGTTTGGTCTAAAAATAGCCAAGCTAATGAGCGAATTAAATTACCCGACATTGGTAATACATCAAATATCATCATTTCAGGTGAACTTGAAAAGAAACTTGGTAAAGCATTCCTTAGGAGCATTCGACTAAGGGTTCCACTCAGTAACGACCAAGAAATTAATGACTACGCACAACAACTTGGTGACAGGGTCGCTAAATTCAGCGAACAACCTGACCGACAATTTAATTTCTTTGTCGTGCAAGATGATCGAATCAATGCGTTTGCAGGCCCCGATGCTAATATCGGACTAAACACTGGACTTATTTTAGCGGCTGAATCTGAAAGCGAATTAGCGTCAGTCGTTGCTCATGAAATTGGCCACGTTACCCAACAGCATTTACAACGCGCTATTGAATCAGCCAGTCAAATGTCGATGCCCAGCGCAGCGGCTATGCTTGCCGCCGTCGTTTTAGGCGTAACTGTTCCAGGTGTTGGCCCAGCCGCTGTTTTGGCGGTACAAGCTGGGCAAGTGCAACAACAAATTAATTTTACGCGAAGTCATGAAGCTGAAGCCGACCGAGTAGGTGTACAAAACCTTGCCGCTGCTGGCTTTGACCCTAGAAGCATGCCGATTTTCTTTGGTCGACTTCAAACGGCAACCACCCAATACGGTCAAAAAATTCCTGAAATTCTGCTCACTCACCCAGCGCCCGCTTCGCGTATCTCGGACACCGCTGCACGTGCGGAAAAATTCCCTTATAAACAAGTTGAGGACTCCCAAGATTTTCGTTTAATTCGAATGAAAATTCGCGTTAACAAACACCCACAAAACTTAACCGGCGAGTTAATAAACGCCTTAAAGGATGAATCCTCACAAGGCATTACAAAAATTAAAGAGGCGGCTCGTTATGGACTTGCACTCGCCTTAATGAAGGATAGGCAATTTGAAAAAGCACGCGACATTCTCTCTACGCTGACAGAGCAAAACCCCACCCAACTCCATTATTTAACTGCCCTCGCTCTGAATGAATACCGTGACAATAAGCCGCAGCAATCCTTGGCATTACTTGATCAGGGCAAACAACGATTCCCTCAAAGCCGCGCGGTTAATTTATTATATGCCATGGTTCTATTACACAATGGTAAACCGCAACAGGCCTTAACGAACCTCAATGAGGACCTACAAAATTACGAACCGACACCCAATGTGTACGACCTCCTTTCCATCGCATACGGCCAGGTTAACAACCCAGTACGAGGTTTCCAATATAAGGCTGAGTACTTTTACTCGCTTGGGTTAACCAAAGACGCTATTATCCAGCTTGAACAAGCCTTACGAGCCGCTAATAATAATTTTTACTTAAGCAGCCAAATTGAAAACCGTATTAATCAACTTCAAGCCGAACTTAGGGCCCCCAAACTACTGTAACCAATCTATATAACACCCCATGCCTGATTTAACAAAGCCACCTGGTCTGCTAAGACGGTTAGCGATCATCACTTATGATGCGCTATTACTGATTGCCATCTTATTTTTAGCGACATTAGTATTGCTTCCCTTTCAAGATAGTCATTTATTTCAACCAAACTCATGGCTATATTCGCTGTACCTCTTGTCGGTCAGCTTCTTATTTTATGGCTGGTTTTGGACTAAAAGTGGTCAAACGCTGGGATTGCTCGCCTGGAAGTTAAAAATAGCTAATAACAAAGGCCAAAATATTAGCTGGCGACAAGCCTTGATACGTTTCACAATGGCCATTCTGTCTTGGGGGGTTCTTGGCCTTGGTGTTTTGTGGATACTCGTCAATAAAGATCGGCTGAGCTGGCATGACATCGCCTCAAATAGTCGTTTAATTTGGGTAGAAAAGGAGCCTTCAGCCCATTCGCCGGATGGTGAAGGCTGATATACATAATGCCAAGAAAAACGGCAGCGATGCAGCGATAACTGGGTTTAAACCGTACAACACCCCAATATTTCCAAACAGTCTATCAACCAAATTAAACCCTATTCCAATTAACGCACCGATTAAAATTCGCGTGCCAGTACTACCTGCTCGCTTTACCCCTAACACCATCGGGATGGCAATCAAGAGCATAACCAGAATTACAAAAGGCCGAATTAATTTACTGGTCATCGCAACAATAAAATGCGTAGCATCTTGCCCGTTATTGTCTAAAAAGTTGATATAACTGGCTAAGCCCATGATAGATAAACGCTCTGGTTTAACAACAATAACATCAAGCAAACCAGGGTCTAATAACGAGTCTAATTTTGCCGAATCAGACAAGGCAACTTTTACACCGGCATCATTAATGGTGGTTTGCTCAACGCCGCTTAACTCCCACTTATTATCAATAAAACTAGCGGCCTTTGCATGCGTTGCATACTTTAGCTCGTTCATATCCGTCATTTCATAAATACTGACGTCTTTGAGTTCAGCTGAGTTTAAAATTTCACGGATATTTAAATACGTATCACCATCTCGCGTCCAAAAGCCATATTTCGTTCTCAACGCTACTTGTTCATTTTTAGCCGTAAACTTTAGCATTTGAGCCGCTTGTTCAGATACCGGTGCCACCCCTTCGCTAACCAGTAAAGAAACTACCATCAATATCATGCCGACACGCAATGCAGAAAAAATAATTTGCCAACGACTAATCCCTGCCGCTCGCATAGCGGTTAATTCATAATTATTGGCCATTCCACCTAAGGTAATCAAAGCGCCCAACAGAGCCGCCGAAGGCAGTAATTCATAAAAATTACGCGGTGCAATTAATGCCAAGTACTTAAAAATCTCAACTAAACCATATTGACCTTTGCCCATATCGTCTAGCTCATCGGCAAACGTAATGACCAATACCAGTGATAACAAAAAAAGCACCGCCACCGCCGTGCTTTTTAACATTTCTACGGCTATGTATTTATTAACGACCTTCATCTTTTAAACATCACTTTCTTTTTAACATAGCTAACACCGTGCATATTAACCACCATAATTGCTGTAACACCTATTAGCAGTAGATGCACCCACCATATGCCAAACCAAGGTGCCGTTACCCCTTTTACTAACCACGAGTGCGATAAACTCATGAAGTTTTCAAACACAATATAGATCAGCAAAGCCGTTAATAAATTCCCATACATTCCTGCACGTGGCGATACACGGCTAATGGGTACTGCTAATAAGGCAAATGTTATTAAGGCCAACGGCACAGACCAACGCTTTTGCAGTTCACTGATTGCTCTAGGCGACTTCATCGCCATCAACTGAATAGTAGAGGTTTCTTTGGTACCAAATGACACCTGTGCTGACGACTTTTCCGCCACTACAACACCGTATTCCTTAAAATTGGTAATTTTATAATCTGCTTGGCCCGGCACGCCTTCATAACGGTTACCGTCTTTTAGAATAATAAAACGATCGCCTGTGACAGGGTCCACCTTTATTTCGCCACTTTTCGACGAGGTAATCCCCAACTTGCCATGCTGACGATTTTGTATAAATACGTTCAACATCTTGTCGTCGCTGGTTATTTTTTCAACATAAAAAACCAAGTCGCCACGGCTGTATTCATTAAAGCGCCCATCCGTAATGCCGCGAATATCTAGGTTAGCTTGATCGCTTGTCTTCACTCGCTCAATCGCTTGCATTAATGTTGGGGCTGTTACTAATGAGAGGTATATCGTTAAAGCGAATAAGGGGACAACAAAAATAAATATTCCACGATAGATCTGAGTTAAGCCTATACCTGACGAGAACAGTGCCGTCATTTCATGGTCTCGATACATCCGGCCTAACACTAGTAATATCGACAACAACAAAGCCACCGGTAGAATTTTAATCATCAATAGCAACAGGTTAAAGCCAACCAATGACAACACAACATCAGCGGACAACTCACCGGCTGTAACCTTAGAAAACAAACGAACCAATCGCTGACTTAATAAGATAACCGTCAACACCGTCATGACCCCTAACATCATTTTGCTAATTTGAGTCACTAGCAATCGATCAATAATTTTTAATTTAAACGCAGACATCAACAGTGTATTTGGCTTATAGTTAGGCTCATAAATCCATAGAGTTATGGTGTCGTATCCTAACGGAAAAGCCAAACAAAAACATTACTTATCATTCAGAGGTATCCGCATGCAATTCGTTTCAAAAACAGGGTCAATCGATAAACTTTCAACTCCTTGCCTTCTTTTGCCCGTTTTCAGTAAAGGTAAACAGCTTGAAATAACCACCCACTTCGACCAAGCCCATGATGGACAAATAGCTGCCGTTTTAAAACAAGGTGACGCTTCTGGCAAAGCGGGCAATACACTGTTACTTCAAATGCCTGCCAGCAGCAAAATAAAGCGTGTGCTTCTTGTCGGTTTTGGCGAGCAAGGCAACACCTCAGCGGAAGATTACACAAAGGCCATCAGCGAAAGCATCAACTCGCTTAAAAACTTACCGATTAAGGCTGTTTGCTCTACATTATTAGCTGTTGAAGTTAGCGGTAAAGATATCGACTGGAAAGTTCGTCAGTTAGTATTGAAGTCTCGTGAAGCACTTTACCAATACACCGATACGCTCACAACCTCCGCGCCCGATGCCAACATATTAGAAAAATGCCAACTATGGCATACCGATGATTACACTGCAAAAATGATCAACAGTGCTGCAGACACCGCCTCGAGTATCGCTAATGGCATTGACAGCGCAAAAAAATTAGCCAATTTACCCGGTAATATTTGCACCCCAAGCTACTTAGCTGAGACAGCAAAAGAACTTGGCAAACACCACGCATCGCTCAAAGTAACCATTTTAGATGAAGCCAAAATGGAAGCACTAGGAATGGGCTCATTATTATCTGTTTCTAGGGGTTCTCGCCAACCGGCGAAGCTCATTACTATGGAACATAAAGCTGGCCCAAGTTCTCAAAAACCCATCGTTCTGGTTGGTAAGGGCCTCACTTTTGATGCCGGTGGAATTTCCATAAAACCCTCATCCGGTATGGATGAAATGAAATACGATATGTGCGGTGGTGCAAGTGTCTTCGGCGTGATTCAAATGTGCGCCGAATTAAATTTACCCATCAATGTAGTTGGCGTTGTTCCATCATCAGAAAACCTGCCCGATGGTGATGCCAACAAACCTGGTGATATCGTTACCAGCATGGCCGGTCTAACCATTGAAATTTTAAACACTGATGCAGAAGGACGTTTAATTTTATGTGACGCACTCACCTACTCTGCTAAATTTAAACCTGAAGTAGTCATTGATATTGCTACCTTAACTGGCGCTTGTGTAGTCGCGTTAGGAAAACATGCCACCGGCTTACTAGGCAATAACGATAAATTGGCTAACGAATTGCTAGACGCTGGCATTAAAGCCAATGACAAAGCATGGCAATTACCACTGTGGGATGAATACAAACCCCAGCTAAAAAGTAACTTCGCCGATCTCGCTAATATTGGTGGCCCTGCTGGTGGCACTATTACCGCAGCCTGCTTCTTGTCACACTTTACCGAAGATTATAAATGGGCTCATTTAGACATTGCCGGCACTGCCTGGAAATCGGGTACGGATAAAGGCGCAACTGGTCGCCCTGTTCACATGCTAAGCCAATTTATATTGGATCGCTGTTAAACAAGCCATTACAAAATGACCAGAATCGACTTTTATGTACTGCCAGATGACACCCCTGATGCACAGCACCTTTTTGCCTGTCGGCTAGCTCAAAAAGCTAGCAAACAGGGTCATCGCGTGTATATTCATACCGATTCAGAACAACAATCCAAGACAGTGGATGACTTGCTTTGGTCCTTCTCGCCCACCAGTTTTGTACCACATACTATGGACCCAACAAAGTGCGCCAACCACCCAGTGTACATTAACCACACTGGTGACCCGTTAGATATTCACGACGTGCTAATTAACCTTACTGAGAAAACACCCGATTGTTTTGCTCGGTTTGAACGATTTGCTGAGCTTGTTAATCAAAATGAATCAATTAAACAAGCAGGACGGGAGCGGTTTAAGTTTTATAAGAGCAGAGGGTATCGACTGCAGACGCATAAAATTTGATTCTTATTATCGCTGTCGCTAGAGTGTTCATTTCTAGTTAAGGTTTCGCCCTGAAGGCCGAGTTACTCTTTTATCAGTAGCAACAAAAGAATAACCAGAAAAATGCCACCCAAATGCTTTCACCCTGAAGGGTTCCTTCAAAACCAATCCCTAAAATAACTACTGTGGAACTCGCCTACAAAACAGGCTCAAACAGCCACATTAGAACGCTCTACTTTAATGCTTAGTTTTTCAGTGAGAGCAAAAGGGGATATTAAAATCAAGACCGGTTCAGATATGGCTCTAGATTTACCGTCCCTTTATCTCGCAAGTAAATTAGCTGTTTTCGGATAAGTAAGCAGGTTGTCTGAGCGTAGCGAGTTTACCTGCGAGCCCGAAAACTGTTAATTTACTGATATTAGGGCACCCTTTTCTTTGGTTCGTTACTTTTGGGTGAACAAAAGAAATGAACGTCCTCGCGACAGCGAAAAACTATAAACATTACGTATTAAGGAAAACTAACAAACCTTCTTCTTGTAAAATATCATTAAGCTAAAAACTTGCTTACCAATAACCCTACCCTCCCCAACAAAGTTATAATACCGCCTTTAAAAATCAACACCGAACACACACGATGGATAAGACATACACCCCGCATGACATAGAATCTCGCTGGTATCGCCAATGGGAAGAACAAGGTTACTTTGAACCTAAAGGAGGCGACAGTGCTTATTGCATTATGATTCCGCCACCCAATGTAACCGGTAGTTTGCACATGGGGCATGCTTTTCAAGACACCATCATGGATTCGCTCGCACGTTACCACCGAATGAAAGGCCATAACACCTTATGGCAAGCCGGTAGTGATCACGCGGGTATTGCCACCCAAATGGTGGTTGAACGCCAATTAAATGCCGAAGGCAAAACTCGCCACGATTTAGGTCGCGAAGAATTTGTAGAGCGTATTTGGGACTGGAAAGAGCTGTCTGGCAACACCATTACCAAACAATTACGCCGCATGGGTACTTCCTTAGACTGGTCTCGTGAGCGCTTCACCATGGATGAGGGCTTATCAAAAGCGGTTAATGAAGTGTTTGTGAAATTACATGAAGAAGGGCTTATTTATCGTGGCAAACGCCTGGTTAACTGGGACCCTAAGTTACACACTGCCGTATCGGACCTTGAAGTTATTTCGCAAGAAGAACAAGGCCATATGTGGCACATGCGCTACCCTCTCAGTGATGGCAGTGGTGAGATGATTGTTGCCACCACACGGCCAGAAACCATGCTGGGTGACGCCTGTGTTGCGGTTCATCCTAGTGATGAACGTTATCAACATTTAATTGGTAGAACCGTCCATTTACCCCTATGTGACCGTGAAATCCCTATTATTGCCGACGATTACGTCGATCCTGAGTTTGGCACGGGCTGTGTAAAAATTACCCCCGCGCACGACTTTAATGATTACGATGTTGGTCAGCGCCACGATATGCCGCTTATTAATATTTTCACCGTTGATGCCTGCCTTAATGATGATTGTCCTGAGAAATACCGTGGAATGGACCGAGTTACTGCGCGTAAGCAAGTCGTACAAGACTTAGATGACTTGGATTTATTGGTTAAAGTTGAAGACCATAGGTTAATGATTCCACGTGGTGACCGATCAGGCGTTATCATTGAACCTTTATTAACAGATCAGTGGTTTGTAAAAGCCAAACCCTTAGCAGAACCCGCCATTGAAGCGGTTAAAAGCGGCAAAATTAAGTTTGTACCCGAAAACTGGGATAAAACCTATTACAACTGGATGAACGATATTCAGGACTGGTGCATTTCTCGCCAAATTTGGTGGGGCCATAGAATTCCCGCTTGGTACGATGAAAGTGGCAACATTTATGTTGGCCGCAATGAGGCCGAAGTCCGTGAGCAAAATAATCTAGCCGATAGCCTTGCATTATCACAAGATGAAGATGTATTAGACACCTGGTTCTCATCCGCATTATGGCCTTTTTCAACCTTAGGCTGGCCTGACAAAACACCCGAACTGGATACGTTCTACCCCACTAGCGTGTTAGTCACCGGTTTCGACATCATCTT
Source organism: Cycloclasticus zancles 78-ME (assembly GCF_000442595.1). Classification (NCBI taxonomy): domain Bacteria; kingdom Pseudomonadati; phylum Pseudomonadota; class Gammaproteobacteria; order Thiotrichales; family Piscirickettsiaceae; genus Cycloclasticus; species Cycloclasticus zancles. The sequence goes on from NC_021917.1 coordinate 2,285,677, forward strand.
TTTCTGGGTCGCCAGAATGATTATGATGGGCTTAAAATTTATGGATGATGTACCGTTTAAAGAAATATACATTCATGGTTTAGTGCGCGATGCAGAAGGACAAAAAATGTCCAAGTCCAAAGGCAACGTACTCGACCCGATTGATTTAATCGACGGCATTACGCTAGATGACTTGCTTGAAAAGCGTACAAAAGGGCTTATGCAGCCAAAAATGGCCGCTAAAATCGAGAAAGATACGCGTAAGCATTTCCCCGATGGCATCCCCTCTTTTGGTACCGATGCGCTACGTTTTACCTTTGCCTCACTCGCCTCAACTGGGCGCGACATTCGATTTGACTTAAATAGAATTGAAGGCAATCGTAATTTCTGTAACAAATTATGGAACGCCACCCGCTATGTACTGATGAACACCGAAGGCGAAGATACAGGCCTTGGTGCTGAGTTATGTGTATACAGCTTACCCGATCAATGGATTGTGTCACGCCTGCAAAAAACCGAAGCCAGCGTTATTACCTCTATTGAAAAATACCGCTTCGACTTAGCCGCACAGTCGCTATATGAGTTCCTTTGGAATGAATACTGTGATTGGTACTTAGAGTTATCAAAACCTATTTTGCTTGATGACAATAGCTCAGCCGAACAAAAACGCGGAACTCGCCAAACCTTAATTCGCGTACTTGAAGCCGTACTGCGCTTGCTGCACCCGCTGATGCCCTTTATTACTGAAGAAATTTGGCAGCAAATAGCACCACTGGCAGGCAAAACCGGCAATACCATTATGCTACAGGCCTACCCAACACCCGATGACAGCAAAATATCTGCCGCTGCTGAAAGTGATATGCAATGGGTAATGGATTTCGTTATGGGCATTCGTCAAATTCGCGGTGAAATGAATATCCCCCCTAGTAAGCCATTACCTGTACTGTTAAACCACTGTTCAGAACAAGACCAACAGCGTCTTACAGATAATCGTTTATTATTGGAAAAACTAGCACGTATAGAATCCATCACCACATTAAACGCAGCAGATGAAGCACCACAATCTGCTATTGCTCTAGTCGGTGATATGCAAGTGCTAATACCAATGGCTGGGCTAATTGATAAAAATGCCGAGCTAGAACGCTTAAATAAAGAAATTGAAAAGTTTGAAAAAGAGGCATCACGCATCAGCGGTAAATTATCAAACGCTTCTTTTATCGACAAAGCACCCGCTGCCGTTATAGAAAAAGAAAGAGCAAAACAGCTTGATATTACCTCAAAACTTAGCAATTTAAACGATCAAAAAGAGAAAATCGCCACCCTATAACTGTCTTATTAACTAGCTAGGCCGGCCATTCTTCATCGGTCTAGCTAGGCAATACCATTCTAACAACGCCTAACACAGCAAAAATAAACAACAAGGCCAAGATAAACCCAGTCACAATAAACACCTTAGGGTTTCCATATTGAAAATCTCGCCTTCTTCGTGACTCTTTAGAAACCCCCAAAAATGACAACATTGTACTGCCTACCATTTGCCAAAAAGAAGGTGCTAATCCATCATCTTGCTTCATTTTATACTCCTAAGGTCAAATAAATTAAACACATTTTAACACCCCCTAATACCTTATTACTAAAGTCCTTACGATTAAAGACATCAGAATAGGGGCATTAAATTAGCGTCAAATAGAACTCTTGCTAAGCAAGCATAAATCTTCTGCCTATTTAGACAAAGCACGTCCTAATAAAAAATATGAGACAATTAATTCAACAGTTAATTAATTAAAGTCCAGTGGTTCAAACATGGCCAAAAACAAACCCTCCCTCAGCATTGTTATGCCCTGCTTAAATGAAGCAGAGAATCTTAAAACATTACTTCCGCAACTCATCTCAGCCCAACCAAACGCAGACATTTTAGTGATTGATGATGGCTCAACAGATGCATCTAAAGCCATCTGCGAACAGCATGGCATAAAAGTTATCTCCCACCCGCATTCATTAGGCAACGGAGCATCAATTAAAACAGGCGCACGCAACGCAACTGGCGATATTATTGTATTTATGGACGCTGATGGGCAACATGATCCTGATGATATTGAGCGCTTACTTTATAAATTAGCTGAAGGGTACGACATGGTGGTTGGAGCGAGACAATCAAGCTCCCACGCTTCAACAAAAAGAAAGCTAGGCAATGCTATATTTAATAAGTTGGCTTCTTTTATGACAGGCCAGAAAATAGAAGACCTTACCTCTGGTTTTAGGGCAGTTAGAGCACAACACTTTAAAAAGTTCTTATATTTATTACCAAATGGGTTCTCATACCCCACCACTTCCACCATGGCTTTTTTTCGTTCAGCCCTACCAGTTGCCTACATTCCTATAAAGGCAGGTAAGCGTGAAGGCAAAAGCAAAATAAAATTACTCAAAGACGGCTTGCGCTTTTTTATTATTATCTTAAAAATTGGCGCGCTTTTCTCACCCATGCGTTTGTTTTTACCCGCAAGCGTCGTCTGTTTTCTTTTCGGTGTCATCAATCACATTGATAGCTATCTATCTTCAGGCACATTCAGCAATGGTAGTTTATTTTTGTACGTTGCTTCCGTATTTATTTTCTTAATGGGAATATTGTCTGAGCAAATATCATCATTACACTATAGAAACTCTGAAAACGTAGATAGCTAATAGCCTTTCTATTTATTTGTAATGAATGTTCTATTTATATCTAGGGCTCACCCACCAACCATTGGTGGTATTGAAAACCAAAACGAAGCCTTAGTTCGTCACCTTTCTAGCTTGGTAAGATGTCAGACGATTATTAATCGACACGGCAAAAAAGCGCTTCCTTTATTTATTCCTTGGGCCGTCATTACCGGCTTAATTAAAATTAAAAATGCAGATCAAGTTTTGCTTGGTGACGGTGTCGCAGCTATTGTGGGTTGGTTTCTTAAGTCGTTTTCTAATAAACCAGTCAGTTGCATTTTGCATGGGCTAGACATTACTTGGAATAACTCTGTTTATCAAAAATTTTGGATCTGCTTTTTTTTCAAGAAAATAGATTATTTTATCGCTGTCAGCCATTCCACAAAAGATATCGCTATAAGTGCGGGCATTCCTGCTGAAAAAATATCAGTCATCCCTAATGGTGTAGAAAAGTCTGCCCTCATTCCGTTATCAAAAAGAAAACTACAACAGCGCCTGCAAATAAATTTAGACAATAAATTTACATTACTTTCATTAGGTCGTTTAGTAGAAAGAAAAGGCGTTCACTGGTTCATAAAGAACGTTATGGTTCACTTACCAAAAGATATTATTTATCTTATTGCTGGTGATGGACCTAATAAAGATAAAATCAACTCCTTAATAAAAAAATTACACTTAGAAAACAACGTCTATTTATTGGGAGAAGTCGATAATCAATTAAAAGAAACCCTCTTCACCCACAGCGATTTATTTATACAAGCAAACATTCCAATAAAAAACGATGTTGAAGGCTTTGGCATCACCCAATTAGAGGCCGGTCTTTGCGGCTTACCTTCCATATCATCTAACTTAGAAGGTATTAAAGACGCAATACAAGAAAACAAAAATGGCTGGTTAGTTGAGCCATTAAATGCAGAAGCATTTATAAGCCATATTTTAGAAAAAAAAGCGTTACTAAAAAAAGAGCCACAAATAATCAGCAATCGCGTCGCTGAATACTGCTTTGAAAATTTCGAGTGGCCACGAATTGCTATGCGTTATAGAGAAAAAATTACTAATATTAACCCTACTCGTTAAGCAGCCTAGTTTTACCCTAAAACTTCTTAACAGATGCTAAGTGAAAAACTTGGTACTGCCATTTTAAAGGCCATACACATAGGGCTAACGCCTGAAAAAAACGAGGCAACATATACTTCCAACCATTTAGCAAAACCCAAGAAAACGTAACCACATGCAAATCCTTCCAACGATGATTAACAACAAGCCCCGCTGAATTAAACAAATCATTCCATTCACCAAGCGTCCTAACCTCCTCTTTAGCATCTACTTGATACGTACCACTAAACAACCTCAACTTACGGGTTAGAAAATCTTTATTCGGAACTAAAATAACAAATTTTGCTGTTGGTTTTGCAACACGAACCATCTCTTTTAAAGAGTCAACTGGATTTATAAAGTGCTCAAGTGAACCTAGACAAGTAACCACATCAAAACTATCACTATCAAATGGTAACCTCTCCGCTGAACAAGCGTGAAACTCTCCCTGTGGCAAAATAGTCTTACAAGCATTAACCGCTTTATCAGACAGGTCCACACCACTAACCTTAGCTCCAAAAGTATTACAAGCTCGCAAAAACTCACCTGTACCGCAAGCTATATCAAGCACATTATCATTTGGAGTAATTCCTAGTTTTTTTGCAAGACGCAACTGGTGAGGAGATGTTTTAACGCTATGTTCTATTTTTTCGTAATAAACATTATCATAAAACTCTTTAATCTCATGTTCTTCTTGTCTTTGCTTCATTTTTTAACCTTTATTAAAACCCTTTTTGGTCTCATAAGTGCCTTGAAGATAATAAAGACCCGAAACATACTTAACCAACACTTTAGATATTGAATAAGGAAGTATAGTTCTAGTAATGCATCGCTCTAACATACCAACCAATGCAGGCAACATTGGTTTAATTAATATCACTAACGATTTAAGTAAATATGGAGAGTATCTAACATCGGCTTTTATGTAAGCCAACTTGGAGTATTCATCCGGATATTTTTCAATAAATCGCGTGGAAGAGTTTTTACCAGCTCCATACAACTTCTTCACCACAGATGACAATGAAAGTTGATCATTATGGTTCACCACAACCTTCTCTGCTAAAGAAATTTTAGCGCCGATCTTTATTAGCGAAAGAAATAAATCCCTATCTTCAAAGCCGAAGTGGTAGCTCTCATCAAAACCACCAACCGATTTAAACTTATTTCTTCTTACCATAAAAACTTGAGTCGTCATGCTTGAGTGCTCACCTTCATAAAATCTATCTGCTCGATCTCGCGCTACTTCATTTTGATACTTCGCCCAAAAATCACCCTGCGGCGCATAAATTTGTCCAAAGCACACATCGTAACCTTTCTCATACTCTTTCAATAATAAGGCAAGAGCACTTGCTTTCGCTAATGAACAATCAGCATCTAAAAACAAAATCACTTCACCATTACCTGCAATGGCACCTTGATTCCTCGCCACACTACAGCCACTATTTTTTTCAAGCCTGACCAAACTAACAGTCGAAGTGTTTTCTTTAGGTATATCTAAACTAACCGGTACCTCTGAACCATCATCAACAATATAAACATGAAAACACCAGTCATTAGGTAATTGTTGCTTAAAAATTGACGTTAATGTTCCTAACAAATACGGGTTATCATTGTAAACAGGTATCACAATATCAAGTACTTTTTTTGAATGATTACATTTTGAATCAATAGCCATCTACCGGGTTTCTAAGTAACGTCGATATGTTAAACGAAGGCCATCAATCAGTGTTGTTGAAGCATTCCAACCTAATGAAGTCATACGACTTACATCCAACAACTTACGCGGTGTTCCATCGGGCTTTGACGTATCCCATTTTATTTTGCCTTTATAACCGATAATATCAACTAAAATAGCTACCAACTCGTTTATAGAAATATCAGACCCAGTACCGATATTAACTTGGCTATTTCGCGCTGGTAAAGACTGCTTATACTCCATCTTTCCAAGACTCATCAGCATAACGCACGCTTCAGCTAAATCATCAACGTATAAGAACTCTCGCATCGCACTCCCCGTCCCCCATATTTTCAACGCCTTATCGTTATTCGTCTTTGCCTGATGAATACGCCTAATTAACCCAGGAATAACATGACTGTTTTGCAAATCATAATTATCGTTTGGCCCATATAAATTCGTCGGCATCACTGCACGAAAATCCGTGCCATATTGACGGTTATACGATTCACATAGTTTAATACCAGCAATTTTAGCAATCGCATACGGCTCATTCGTCGGCTCAAGCTCACCTGTTAACAATGCGGATTCCTGCATCGGCTGTTCAGCTAATTTAGGATAAATGCATGAACTTCCTAAAAACAACAACTGCTTTACCTGCGTTTTATACGCTTGATGAATCACGTTAGTTTGCACCATCAAGTTTTCATAAATAAAATCTGCTGGGTATTCATTATTGGCAAAAATCCCACCTACTTTGGCTGCTGCCAACACCACGTAATCAGGCTTTGCCTGCACAAAAAACTCGGCTACTGCCTGCTGGTTTAACAAATCCAGCTCACCACGTGTTTTTTTAATAATATTTCGAAAACCTTTTTTATTTAGCTCTCGAATAATGGCTGAACCCACCATTCCACGGTGACCTGCAACATAAATTTTTGCCGACTTATCCATGTCTTATTCTTGGGTCGTTACAACGTCGAAGCCTGTGTTAATCAATAATGTATCTCGCCGTGCATGCTCAAGATCACTGCGTACCATTTCACAAACAAGCTCTTTAAAGGTAATTTTAGGCGACCAGCCCAATTGTTTTTTAGCTTTAGATGCATCGCCTAATAAAGTTTCAACCTCTGCCGGCCTAAAGTAGCGTGCATCAATACGAATAATCACATCACCCACTTTTCTCTTACAATTTTTCGGTACTGATTCTAATACACCTATTTCATCTAACCCCTTACCTTGCCACTTTATCCCCAAACCCAGCTCTTCGAGCGCACATTCTATAAAGTCACGTACCGAATATTGTTTACCTGTTGCAATCACATAATCTTCGGGATTGTCTTGCTGCAACATCAACCATTGCATTTCTACATAATCTTTAGCATGCCCCCAATCACGTTTAGCATCTAAATTACCTAAATAAAGACAATCATCCAGCCCTTCATAAATATTAGCTAAACCCCGAGTAATCTTACGGGTAACAAAGGTCTCGCCTCGCCTAGGTGACTCATGGTTAAACAAGATGCCGTTGCAGGCATACATACCATATGCTTCACGATAGTTAACTGTTATCCAGTACGCATACATTTTGGCAACCGCGTAGGGCGAACGCGGGTGAAAAGGCGTAGTTTCTGTTTGGGGCGTTTCTTGAACCAGCCCATATAATTCAGAAGTAGATGCCTGATAGAACCGAGTTGTCTTTTCCAAGCCCAGTAAACGAATAGCCTCCAGCAAACGAAGGGCTCCAAGCGCATCAACATCTGCCGTATACTCAGGTAACTCAAAACTAACCGCCACGTGCGATTGCGCGGCTAGATTATAGACTTCATCCGGCTGAACCTCTTGCAAAATACCGGTTAAATTAGAGCTGTCGCTTAAGTCACCATAATGTAATATTAAATTCCTATTATCTACGTGAGGATCTTGATACAACCTATCAATCCTGTCGGTATTAAAAGACGAAGCTCGCCGCTTAATCCCGTGTACTTCATAACCTTTATCTAATAATATCTCAGCAAGGTAAGAACCATCCTGGCCTGTTATACCGGTGATTAGTGCTTTTTTCTTAGTCATAATCTTGTTTTTCTAACACCGACTCATAAAGCTGTATATATTGTTTTGCAACAACATCACTGTCAAATTCACTCAATACCTTTCCCCGTGCATTAGTCGACAACTCTTGATAATTTTTAGCATTCAAAATCCATTCAATACCAGTTGCTAAATCGGATGTATCGTAAGGTTTCGCTAAATAACCATTTCGTTGATGCTCAACCATATCGCCATTACCTCCAATATCAAAGCTTACAACTGGTGTGCCACACGCTAAACTTTCCATCACCGCGTTTGATAAATTCTCCTGCAAGCTAGGCACGACCATTACATCAGCAGCACTATAGAGCGCCCTTAATGTTACATCATCACGTAATTGCCCCAAATAATGTGCCTTGAGTTCAAAGTCGTGCTGTATTTCAGGTTTACCACTACCAAAAACAACCAACTCAACTCCTCCACCTTTTAACTGCAACAACGCGTCACAGAGCTCACGATACCCTTTCCTAGGGTCCGTTGTTGCATTCATCGCACCAAATAAAATTAATTTCTTATCCATTGGCAACCCTAATAAATCACGTGCAGCACGCTTATCTAACGGTGAGTAAACAGATGTATCAATTGGATTAGGTAAGCAAACTACCTGACAGTTTTTAAATAATGTGCTTTTAGAGGCGCAACCAGCAAGCCAACGACTTAAACCCACCACAGTTAAGTTTTTATGTTTAGCATAAGTAGCCAACTTCTTCTTTAAAACCTTGCGGCTTAAGTCATCTGGTTTATTTGAGCCCAGTACTTTGCACTTCCCACAAACCTTTTCAAAGGCCCTACATTCTTCATCATAATGACACCCACCTGTGAATGCCCACATATCATGCAAACTCCATACAATAGGCGCTTTAATCGCCGCAATATCAGATATAGACAGCATCGCTTTATTAACCCATTGCAAATGAACAATATCTGGGTTAAGCGCATTAATTCGTTTAACTAAACCGGAAAAGGGTATTACACTTGGGGAAAAGTAAGTTGCCGAACGGTGCTTGTATTTATTTACAAGTAGACGATCTAAAATGCGGCGTATTAAAGAAACGCCTTTAACAATATTGGACGCTTGCCCTGTTACTCTATAATCATCACTCAATTTGCTATCAACTAGCACCTGTGAGTCAATGCCTAAACTTAACAAGGCCTGATGTAATCGATTCGCTGCACGGGCTGCTCCTCCTTGATAGTCCGAGGCGTTAACAGTTAAAACTCTCACCTAAATACTCGGCGCAGTCTTACTAGTAATAGCAAGAGCATATTGACACTAGGCCCTATAAACTTTGATATCCCTTCAAATAACCTAAGCCTTTTCGTGTGCAGCCCTGTTGTTTTCTTAAATACCAACGCATGCTCAGCACCTGGAATTTGACAAATAAACTGCAAACCAAAAATTTTCATTAGTATTGTAAAAGTATGTCTTAAATGAAATGTTTTTGGTAGATGACATTTAATTACAGGGTAAAAACAATTAGCAAAAATAATAAGCCCTTCTGGTTTCACTGCTTTAGTCATGCCAATAACTAAGGCAATAGGGTTTTCAACATGCTCTAAAACATCTTGGGCGACAATCACATCGTACTTATTCTTACCAAGCAGGTTAACAAAGTTAATTTTTTTTTCACTTTGTACTTTGTCCTCGGATAACCCAGATGGGAAAGGCTCAATTATATCCACTTCTGTAACCTTAATTCCTTCAGCTATTCTGATCGCCAACTCTCCTGACCCACCGCCATAATCCGCTACATATGCACTTGATTGATTCTTTATAAACTCAGCCATCGCACATCTATGCCTTATTGAATCAGGGTCAATGGCCGTAAAAATTCCATTCATAAGCCAAACGGGGTGCTTATAGAAATCTGCTATTGGCTGTCCTGTAAGTGGCCGCTTATTATCTAAACCAAACTCATCCCATATTCGATCCATTTCACTCCAGACCCACTCAACATCTGGCACGGCCTGCGGCAAACCATTAATATAATTGGCCTCAGCATCATTAAGATCGTCAAAATTTAGTTCATAACCCCACACTATAGTCTCTCGGCACTAAATTTCCCAATAACACGTTTCAAAATAGCAAAACATTTAGCTGGAAAGCTTCTTTTATTTTTGTTTAAAAAACCTTTTATTTCAAGCATTGCATTTTTATTTTCAACAATCTCATCTGAAAAAATCTGTACTTGTTCATTTGATAAGTCGTACTCATACATCTTTGAGACACCACAATGCTCACCAGAGCCATCGTGACCAATATTACACACAAGCGTTTTTGTGGGGTGTAAGCATAACCCATTTCGTTTAAATACGGACGTATACCAAAAAATAGCCCATGTATTGATCTTTTTTACGTGGTTCAGCTCTACTTGCCTCCACATATCGGCTACTCCATCGTAATCTAGTCGATACCTATCATTAGCTGAAAACGTGCCGAAAAGTTTTTGTGTATTTTTCTCAAAACAAGCCCATGAGTCTGCCCATGTTGCCCAGCCCCAGCAAGAAGTTCCTCTAATAAATAGCGTTTCATCATACCCTTCTTGTTGTAGGGGATAGTTCCAACCACTGATATGCATTACTCGTTCTTCATTTTCATACACATTTAAAGCATCATTCATGAATTTTAAAAAGTAAGGGCTTGTCACCAAATCATCTTCCAAGACAATAATTTTTCCGTACTCATTAACAATACGTGTCACCCCATCAATGATTGAGTCTGCAAGGCCCCAGTTTTTATCGCGCTCTATAATTTGAATTCTTTTAAAACCCGTCACAACGTGAATATAGTCACGAACCTCTTTGACACTAGCCGCATCTTTATGGGTTTTAGCTGCGTCACTATAAATAAATAGCTCACTTTCACTTGCTAATTCGTTTCTTTGTAAGGATTTAATTGTTTGCTTCGTGTGCCAAGGGCGGTTATAGACGAAAAGAACTATTGGAGAACAAATATTGCTGTGCATTAAATCACTGCCCCATCTACTACATTCAAAATAAAACAAACGTTTACGACTATCAACCCATAATTTATATAACCATAACCCAAATTAGGAGGTATCAATAAGGTCTGAGAAATTATCTTTAACGCTCTTAAAAAAACCACCTGTGAAATAATATCGTTACACTCTTTGAATAGACGTTCACAAAAATTTGAACCTAGAAAATCTGCACCGCCTGTAATTAAAATTCGTTTTTCCATTTTTTAAGGTGATGCTTTAAATAGATAATGAATTGGTAAGAAGCTTTTTGTTTTCATTTTTAATTGCCGATATAAATTTCTGTCAAAAAAATCATACAGATAATTAGCTGAAAACTGACTACACAGCGTTGCAATAGCTGCTCCTTTAATTCCGTATTCAGGTATTAAGAGAAGATTTAAAGCTACATTCATTATTGCTCCGAGGAAAGTGCGAAAAAATGATTTTATCGTTAAATTTTCATTCGTTAAATATTTAGAAAACGCTACCCCTAAAAACACAAACACCCCAGCCCAAATATGTACCATTAAAACGCTTCCAGACTGACTATATTGCTCTCCATATAATAACCTCACCACCCAATCTGATAAGAACGTCATCGGCAGCGCTATTGCTATTGCCAACCAAACCATTAGGTCATATAACTTTTGTAACCGCCCATAGTACAACTCTTTGCTATATTTTTTAGCTTCTACAATCGCAGGAAATAATGATGAAGCTATTACCATAGGAATAAAATACCATGCCTCACTAATCTTAACTGCTGCTGCATAATGCCCTACCGCTTCCGCATTCAACATTTCCTTTATCATGATTTGATCAATTTTCATATAAATTGATATAACCAAACCGCTGAGTATTAGAGGCCAACTGTCTTTTAACAAGTTAATAGCCAGTTCTTTTTGAAAGGGTAATTTACTGAATACTAATGTTGAATGCCTGTTAAAGAAATAAACAAACCCCGTCATTAGAATAAGGCTGTCAAAAAGGATAACCATTGCAAATGCAATCAAAGGCGCTTCATTGACTATCAAGATGACTTTTATAAAACTAGATACAAGCAAACTAATGATATTGCTATAAACCACATACTTACTAAGTACATTTGCTTGAAAAAACAAATCAATCACGTTAAAACTTTGAAACACCGTTGACGAAGCAATGATAAAAATCATTAGTCTTACAAGGTCGTCTTGCTGGCTTAACTGAACTGCTATGGCTAATATAGTTAGCACTACAATTGCACCGACTAACTTTAACCTAAAAGCTGTACCTAAAAGGGCCGCCTGCTTACAGGGCTCTTTCACCATTTCACGGATAACAATACTGTCTAGCCCCAAACCAGCAATGGCAACAAAAAGCCCTACAAAAGATTGCGCATAGCTAAATAAACCGAACTGCTCTGGCCCTAAATAACGCGCCACCCATATTCCTACAAATAAACCGACGGCCATCCGTAGGATTCTTTCACCCATTAGCCATGAGGTATTTTTAAAATACCGCATAAATCCCTGCATGCTGGCCAGTTGATCTATTTTGGTTTTTAAATTAAACATGAACGCTTCTTGACATGCGCTTAATCATTAGCAAATAAATCTCGTGTGTAGACCTTGCGCCGCACATCACTTATTTCACCTGACAAACGGTTAGCAACAATGACATCAGCTCGCTGCTTAAAGTCTTCTAAATCATAAATCACTTTTGAATGGAAAAACTCAGGTTCTTTCAGAACCGGCTCGTACACGATCACTTCAACACCTTTGGCTTTTATCCGCTTCATGATGCCTTGGATGGCGGATGAGCGGACGTTATCAGACCCACTTTTCATCACTAACCGGTAAATACCGACCACTTTGGGTTTTTGCTTTAGAATTGCATTCGCAATAAAGTCTTTTCGCGTGCTATTCGCTTCGACTATAGCGCTTATCAAATTATTAGGTACATTTTGGTAGTTGGCTTTTAATTGCTTGGTATCTTTAGGTAAGCAATAGCCACCATAACCGAATGACGGGTTGTTGTAGTGATCACCTATACGAGAGTCTAAACCCACACCTTCAATTATTTTTTGGCTATTTAGCGCGTGTGTTTCGGCGTAACTATCAAGCTCATTAAAGTAAGCAATACGCATGGCAAGATAAGTATTTGAAAATAACTTAATGGCTTCTGCCTCAGTTAGCTCTGTGTGCAACACGCTTATATTTTTTTTATAGGCGGCTTTTTCCAATAAACTCGCGAACTGCTCAGCTTTTTCTAGCTCACCCCCCACAATAATTCGCGAGGGGTATAAGTTATCGTGCAAAGCTGAGCCTTCCCTTAAAAATTCTGGAGAAAAAAGAATATTTCCATTTTTCAAGCGTTGGCTAAGCTCTTCAGTAAACCCTACTGGTACGGTAGACCTTATAACCAGTGTTGCAGTTGGGCTTATTTTGAGAGCTTCACTGGCTACGCTTTCTACAGACTGAGTATCAAAGTAATTTTCAATAGGGTCATAGTCTGTTGGGGTTGCGATAATAATAAAGTCTGCCCCCTCATAGGCGGTGTCTTTATCATTTGTACAACTTAATTTAAGCGTTTTATTTTGTAAAAAATGTGTAATTTCCGTATCAACAATTGGTGATTGCCTATGACTTATTAAATTCAGCTTTTCCTCATCTATGTCATATAAAACGACCCGGTTATACTGAGCCAGCAATATGGCATTTGATAAACCTACATAGCCTGCCCCCACCACTGTTATTTTCATTACTTATAACCGTTGGTTAATAGAGCTTTCACACCCGAACGTACTTTTCTATATGGCAAATATAACGTCCAATAAACCCTATAAAGTGCGCCCATAAAAGGTGATGAAGTGTTTTCTAAATGCACCATTTTCTCCTCTGCAAAGCGTTGTTTTAAGCTCAACCAGTCTTGCCGAGAGCTAACGCCTGTATCTCTCATTACAGATAGGACTTGATGTTGTATTTCCATCGTCGCATTTTGTTGGAAGGCTCTAAAAAAAAAGTCATAATCCATAGCGATTTTAAAACTTTCATTAAACCCACCTAATTGATCAAAAAGTTCTTTTTTACAAAAAGCACCTTGATGCATCACTGGCGTTTTAAAGTAAGTTCTTACTCCGAAGGGTATGGTTGCTTTCCTAATATTGTCATCTTTTGTTTGATAAATAACATCAAACGCATAAATATCAGCGTCGCTTTCCATATAACAAAGCACATTAGAAATAACGTTACAATCAGCCAAGTAGTCATCTGCATGTAAGAACAACAAATACTCCCCCGTTGCTAACTTAATGCCTTTATTCATAGCATCGGCAATTCCATTATCTGGCTCTGAAATCCATTTCGTTATTTTAGGTTCATATTGCCTAATAATATTTAATGTTTTATCTGTAGACGCTCCATCTATAACGATATACTCGATATCACCGTTCTTCTGATCTAAAACACTTTTTAAGGTTTGCTCTATATATTTTTCGGCATTGAAACAAACGGTGATAATAGATATTTTTGGCATTAACTCTCAATCTAAGTACTCATTAATGCGCTAAGTATAGGGCAGTTATTCAAAAACGGTAATCTCAATATTTATTCAACTAAAATTAATAGCTCACGCCCCCTAAGCACACTTAAAGGCTGGTACTTCGTAAGTATTCAAAAAGTTTTACAAAGAACAATGGCTAAAAACTGCCAAAGAAGGTCTTACAATCCAAACGAGTTCATTTTATATTTACTACACAAACCCATATTTTCTACTATTATTGATAAAGTATCGTTTATTATGTACTAACTATAGGAAATTAATCGATTTAACATGGCTGTATCCGACGAAAAATTTTATTTAGGTGGCTTAGCAAGACGGTTGGTCTTAGACGGTCTAATTACTGAAGACGTTGCACTCAAATATTCTGAGGAGGCTTTTAAAAAGAAAAGGCCTTTCGTAAGCTATCTTGTAGATCAAAAAGTTATAGACAGCCAAACCATAGCTCTCTCTGCTTCTGAGGAGTTTGGCGTTCCATTGTTTGATATTACCGCCCTCAGCAAAGAGGTTATACCCAAAGGTGTCGTTGACGAAAAGCTAATTCGTAAACACCATGCATTACCAATATTTAAACGTGGTAATAAGTTATTTGTTGCTGTTTCCGACCCAACCAATCTACAAGCCCTCGATGAAATAAAATTTCAAACGAGAATGAGCACTGAAGCCATTCTTGTTGAAGAAGATAAATTAGCTCGCGTTATTGACACTGCGATGGATGATGAAGACACATCCATGAGTGATTTATTAGACGGCGACCTAGATAATATCGATTTCGATGATCCTGATGCCGATCCCATCGATGATATTGACAGTGAAATTGATGATGCCCCCGTTGTAAGGTTTGTTAACAAAATATTATTAGATGCTATTAAAAAAGGTGCGTCGGATATTCATTTTGAGCCGTATGAGAAAAACTTTAGGATCCGAACACGACAAGATGGCATCTTAAAAGAAGTAGCCTCCCCTCCGATGAACATCTCAAATAAGTTAACCTCACGCATTAAGGTGATGTCACGGATGAATATTTCAGAACGCCGTATTCCACAGGACGGTCGTATTAAAATGGCTTTATCGAAAAAAAGAGCCATCGACTTCCGTGTTAATACTTGCCCAACTCTATATGGTGAAAAAATCGTGCTGCGTATTTTAGACCCAACCAGCGCACAAGTCGGTATTGAGCAACTTGGGTTTGATGAAACTCAAAAGGAAGCTTTCCTAACCGCTATCAAAAAGCCATACGGCATGATTTTGGTGACAGGACCTACCGGTAGTGGTAAGACCGTTAGCCTTTATACCGCGCTTAACTTATTAAACGACCCAAACATCAATATTTCAACAGCTGAAGACCCGGTTGAAATTACTGTATCGGGTATTAACCAAGTCAACGTAAACCCAAAAACTGGCTTAACCTTTGCTGAAGCGCTTCGAGCTTTTTTACGCCAAGACCCGGATATAATCATGGTCGGTGAGATTCGAGACCTTGAAACCGCTGAAATTTCTGTTAAAGCCGCACAAACCGGTCACCTTGTTCTATCTACATTACACACAAACGATGCCCCACAAACATTAAACCGTTTAAACCAAATGGGCGTTCCACCCTACAATATTGCGGCATCTGTGTTATTAATTATGGCGCAACGTTTAGCAAGAAAACTATGCGATAAATGTAAAAAAGAAGAGACATTACCAACAGAGTTATTAATCAAAGAAGGCTTTAGCCCTGAAGAAGCTGAAGGATTAACAACTTACAAGGCTGTAGGCTGTGATCATTGCACTAACGGCTATAAAGGGCGTATTGGCATTTTCCAGGTAATGCCTGTTTCTGAAGCCATGGAAAACCTTATCATTAAAGGTGGTTTAACAACTGAACTTGAAGAACAAGCTGCACAAGAGGGCGTTTTAACACTCAGGGAGTCTGGCTTTAAAAAGGTCATCGCTGGTATTACCAGCATAGAAGAAATAAACCGAATCACTAAAGATTAAACATTATGGCATCTAGTGCATCAAAAATTACCTATATTTGGGAAGGAACCGACAATAAAGGCAACCGCAGCAAAGGGGAAATAAATGCCCGAAGTGATGCCCTTGTTAAAGCAGAACTGAGGCGTCAAGGGATTCGCCCTCTTAAGGTTAAGAAAAAGCCTCAAGCACTTTTTGGTAGCATGGGTCAAAAACCAATTGTTCCTAAAGATATCGCGGTTTTCAGCCGTCAATTAGCAACCATGATGGCGTCCGGCATTCCATTAGTACAATCTTTTGATATTATTGGCAAAGGACACGAAAAGCCTGCCATGCAAGATATGCTTGCCAACATTAAATCAGACATTGAGGGCGGGTCAACACTCGCTGAAAGTTTAGGAAAATACCCTTTTCAATTCGATGAGCTATTTTGTAATTTAGTAGAAGCTGGCGAACATGCCGGTATTCTCGAAGATTTACTAGTCAAAATTGCTGAATATAAAGAAAAAACAGAAAGCTTAAAAGCTAAAATCAAAAAAGCCCTTACCTATCCTATTTCAGTATTAGTAGTGGCCGTTGTTGTTACCGCAATCTTATTGATTTTTGTTGTGCCTCAGTTTGAAAGCTTATTTAGCGGCTTTGGTGCAGATTTACCTGCGTTTACACAAATGGTCGTCGAACTGTCTCGTTTTATGCAAGAGTGGTGGTGGGCTGTCTTTGGCATAATAGGCGGTGTTGTATTTGTTCTAATGCAAGTTAAAAAACGTTCACGTAAATTTAACCACCTGCTCGATAGAATGATACTGAAAATGCCAATTATTGGCGACATCATGAACAAAGCAGCCATTGCTCGTTATGCTAGAACGTTGTCCACCATGTCTGCTGCTGGCGTACCCTTAGTAGAAGCACTAGAGTCTGTTTCAGGGGCAACCGGAAACATTGTTTACTCTGAAGCCGTTTTACAAATGAGAGAACAAGTGGCGACCGGCATCCAATTACAACAAGCCATGAAAAATGTAGGCCTTTTCCCTCATATGGTTGTGCAAATGGTCGCTATTGGCGAAGAAGCAGGCTCGGTCGAAAGCATGCTTGGTAAAGTGGCTGATTTTTATGAAGAAGAGGTCGACAACGCTGTGGATTCCTTATCTAGCCTTATTGAACCCTTAATTATGGCTATTCTCGGTATCTTAGTGGGTGGTTTAATTGTTGCCATGTACCTGCCTATCTTTATGTTAGGGTCTGTTTTTTAATAATACACCCAACGGCTTAACCGTCTTACATGAGCATTATCCAAGCGCTTGAACAAAGCCCCTTTTTATTCTATTTAACCGTTTGCTTACTAGGGCTTCTGGTTGGTAGCTTTCTTAATGTTGTCGCCTATCGGCTACCCATTATGTTACAAAATGCTTGGCGCCAAGAATGCCTCGCCTTTCTTGAGCAAGAAGATACAAATAATCCTTCACCAGCGGCCTTTAATTTATCGCAACCGCGTTCACGCTGCCCTTCTTGCCAACACCCTATTAGCGCACTCGAAAACATTCCCGTTTTGAGCTACTTATTTCTACAAGGGCGATGTAAAAACTGCCAACAAGCTATCTCAATTAGATACCCCGCCGTCGAGTTAATCACTGCTCTTTTGTCGCTTCTCATTGCCGTACAGTTTGGCGTGTCGTTACAAATGTGCGTCGCTTTATTATTTACCTGGGCATTAATTTCCCTAACATTGATAGACCTTGACACTCAACTATTGCCCGACTCTATCACCCTTCCACTTTTATGGTTTGCCTTATCCATCAGCCTATTTGAAATTTTCATAACACCTAAAACCGCACTCATCGGCGCACTTGCCGGTTACCTTAGCCTTTGGTCAGTTTTTTGGTTATTTAAATTAATCACCGGTAAAGAAGGGATGGGCTACGGTGACTTTAAGCTACTTGCCGCTATTGGCGCTTTATTGGGCTGGAAAATGTTACCTCTGGTCATTATGTTATCTGCTTTAGCTGGTGCAATCATTGGAATAACACTCATCATTATTCACGGACGAGATAAGAACATACCCATACCATTTGGCCCCTATTTATCTATTGCCGCGTTTATTGCGTTGATCTGGGGCGAAAAAATTAACCTAACTTACCTCCAGTTTTTCGGCTTATAAGATCGTATGTTAACCATTGGTTTAACGGGGGGTATTGGCTGTGGCAAATCGACTGTCACCCAATTGTTCGAAAAAAGAAACGTCCCCGTGGTGGATGCAGATATTATCTCCCACACCATTGTACAATCAGGACAACCCGCCCTCCTCCAGCTGCAACAAGCCTTTGGGGATTCCATTCTTTTACCGAGTGGTGCACTAAATAGGGACTACTTACGTGATTTAATTTTTAACAACCCCAGCAAAAAAGAAACCTTAGAGTCCATACTCCACCCCATTATTTACAAAACCATGTACCAAACCTTGGCTAGCTTTGACTATCCTTATGGTATTTTAAGTATTCCTCTTCTACTAGAAACCAAGCACCAATCAAACATTGACCGCATCTTGGTCATTGATTGCCCAGAAGCCACCCAAATTAAACGCGTTAAAGCACGCGATCAACTGAGTGATTCTATGATTAGCTCAATTATGAACGCTCAATGTACCCGCGCATTCCGCCTCAGTCAGGCTGATGATATTATCACCAATGTTGGGTCATTAAATAGTTTAGAAAAAAAAGTAGAGCAGCTACATAACTTCTACTTAGAAATGAGCGCTGGAAAAACCAAATAATATCCTGCAAAATAACCGTTTTAGGATTTATCTATTACTTGTGTCTGAACAGATCACTTACGAACTACCTCTTAGTGAACGTATCCGCACCTTTTTGCGGCTAGAGGATTTATTCGAGCAAATGTTACACTTTTCTCAACATGACGGAGAATGGCAAAACAGAGCTGAGCTGAGTTGTTTACTTGATATTCTTGCCATCTCAAGCAGAACAGACCTAAGAAATGAAATTACAAAAGAAATTGAACGACACACAAAGTGCCTTGTCATTTTTGCTAAAAACCCAAAAGTAGACCGCGAAAAACTAGAGCAAAGCATTGACCAACTCAATTCATTAAACCGCCAGCTTTTAACATCTAACGGAAGAATTGATCAGGTCCTAGGGCAGGTTGACTTATTAAAGTGCTTATCACAGCGCAACAGTATCCCTGGTGGTACCTGCGATTTTGATCTGCCGGCTTACCATTTTTGGCTTAATAAGCCATTAAGCGTTCGTCGCGAGCAGATACAAAACTGGACCGCTCATCTCACACCAATTCGGCAATCCATCTCGCTATTACTGCAATTTATTCGCTATAGCGCCATGCCGACCGAAAAAATTGCACGTGCTGGTTATTACCAACAAAGCTTAGATACTAACCATCCGGTTCATTTACTTCGGGTTTCTTTAAACCTTTCCTCTGAGTATTTTGCTGAAATCAGTGGTGGTAAGCACCGCTTTACAGTCCGCTTTATGTTGCCCCTTGAAACAGAAAGACCCAGTCAAATAGATGAAGACATTCGTTTTACATTAAGTATCTGCCAACTCTAAAATGAAAACACAAACCGTTAACTGCCCTACTTGCCGCAAAGCCGTGCCTTGGAATGAAACCTCAACCTTTAAACCTTTTTGCAGTGAGCGCTGTAAATTAATTGATCTAGGAGAATGGGCTTCAGAAAAACATGCAATTGCTGGAGAAAAAGCACACCCAGCTGAGGACGACCAACTGTTCGAACATTAAGCTTTGACTGTTACCTGCCAAATGCTCTTATACCAGCCACACCATAAGCACCATTTGACAGCGCTTTATCTAGCGTTTCTGGCCCTACGCCCCCTAGAGCAAAAACAGGTAGCGGCACGGCCTCACTTAACGACTTAAACTGCGGCCAGCCTAAAGGCTTCATGCCTATATGCGTTTGTGTTGCACATACAGGTGATAACACGGCAAATAATACGCCCAGTTCCTTTGCTGCCTTTAGTTCTTGTTCATTATGGCAAGAGGCGGCCAGCAAAACACCTTCCAGTGAACTAGCTTTATTTTTCATAGCTAGCACCTCGTTAGCACTTAAGTGTATCGCCTCAGCATTCATCTCTAATGCATCAGTCATACTGCTATTAATAAATAAACGAACATTGTTACGTTTACAAAGAGCCATCGCTTGCTCAGCTAAGTGTTTAAAGCCACTCTTATTAAGCGACTTTGCTCGCCATTGAATCATCGTATACCCGCCTGATATTAAGGTCTTTAAATGCCTTAACATCTCTTCTTCTGCGCCTATTGACTCATCAACAATTGGATAATACCGAGGTAAATTCAACGCATCGATGATCGCCTTGTTTGCTGCAGGAAATGAGCTTTTTTCTAACGAATCGATCGCAAGCCATTTAATCGGTTGACCTTCCATTCCACATGCCTTGCCTTGAAAGCTTTCAACCAGGTACACCTCAAGCAACACACCTATATCGTTATAATCGTGCTTCACCTGTATAAAGGGAACTGCCGTTAACACCTCTATATTTAACTCTTCTAGTAGCTCCCTTTTTAACGCGTCTTCAGTCTTTTCGCCTTCTTCGACTTTACCACCCGGAAATTCCCACAAGCCACCTTGATGCGCCTTCTTAGAGCGCTTACTAATAAGCACCTCATTGTATTGATTTTTTATAACCCCGACCGCTACCTTTAACATCTGTATATCAATGCTATGTCTAATACTTTATGAGCGGTACTCAGCATTTATTTTGACGTAATCGTAAGATAAATCGCAAGTTAATACACGGGATGAACAGTCTCCTTGAGCCAGACAAATACGAACACAAATTTCTTCTTGATTCATAACCTTTTGGCCCTGCTCTTCAGTATAGTCAGCTGAACGCTTACCGGCCTTAACAATACAAATATCATTTAAGTAAATTGAAACCGCATCGACATTTATTGTTGCTATGTTCGCTCTACCTACGGCGGCTAGAATCCTCCCCCAATTAGGGTCTGAGGCAAAAAAGGCGGTTTTCACTAATGGTGAATGCGCAACCGTATAAGCCACTTCCTTTGCATCACTTGCTGTATAAGCTTGTTCAACCTGAACGTTTATTAGTTTTGTAGCGCCCTCTCCATCTCTTACAATTGCTTCGGCCAAATAACTACACAGCTGTTTTAATGCTGCTAAAAACACTGGGTACCGTTTATCACTTTGCGTCTCAATCGGCTCTATATCAGCCGCTGCGGTTGCCATTAATACGACAGCATCGTTTGTTGACGTATCACCATCTACCGAAATACTGTTAAAAGACACATCCACAGCCTCCTTCAGCATAACCTCGAGGATTTTTCTGCCAATCGGCATGTCAGTCGCAACATAAGATAGCATCGTCGCCATATCTGGCCTTATCATGCCTGAGCCTTTTGCAATGCCCGTTATGGTGACCTCTGTGCCATCCAACTGCAATGTACGAGAGCAGCCTTTTTCACAGGTATCGGTTGTCATAATGGCTACAGCCGCTTTTTGCCAATGCTGTTCGCTTAAGGTATCTACTGCCGTTTGCAAACCACCTACAAGCTTGTCTACTGGTAACGGTTCACCAATCACTCCTGTTGAAAACGGTAATACCTGTGTTTCTTTAGCATTCACCTTGCTTGCAAGTTCTGCACAGCATGTTTGCGCTGTCAACAAACCTGCGCCGCCCAAACCAGCATTTGCATTGCCTGAATTAATCAGTAGATAACGTGGAGAGTCTTCGGCTAAATGTTTTTTAGCCACTGTAACGGGCGCTGCACAAAATTTATTTTTTGTAAAAACAGCCGCAACCTGTGTTTGCGCAGTCAGTTCAAATAGCGTTAGGTCGTCACGTACAGTTTGTGAAATACCCGCTGATGCGGTGCCAATGCGAACACCTGATATTGCTTTTAATTCTAAAGGGACAGTTCCGCCTACAGGCATGATTAAGCTCCTAATAAACAGTTATAGATATAAAGTTAAGTAGCCCTTAGACTATAAAAAGCCACCTTACTCAAACGAGCGCTTAACGTAGCCTCACAGCTTGCCGTGGCACTGTTTAAATTTCTTGCCAGAACCGCATGGGCAAGGGTCATTCCGGCCAATTTTTTTATCCGAACGTTTAAAAGGCTGTGCCTTGTCGGCTTGCTCATCGTTCTTTTCTTCACCTAAGGCATTTGCATCATCATGCTTGTATTCCATGGTTTGATGAATACGACGTTGCTCATCAACGGCTTGAACATCTTCTTCTGCACGAACTTGGACCTTTGTTACCAACTGAACAACATCTCTTTTTAATGTATCTAATAGCGATGTGAAGAGCTCAAAGGCCTCGCGTCTATATTCCTGTTTCGGATCTTTTTGTGCATAACCACGTAGATGAATACCCTGTCTTAAATGTTCCATCGCACCTAAGTGATCCCTCCACAACGAATCTAATGTTTGCAGCATCACCGATTTTTCAAAGTGCCGAAGCACCTCTGCACCTGCTAATATTTCTTTTTTTGCATAGTCATCGCTGATTGTTTTTAGGATTAGCTCGCGCAGACTGTCTTCATGCAAGCTATCATCTGTATCTAATAGCTCTTGAATATTAAGCTTGCAGGAGAACTCATCCTCAAGAGCAGCCTGTAAGCCTGCAATATCCCATTGCTCTTCGATTGATTGTGCTGGAATATACACATCAATTAATTGGTTAACGACATCTTCACGTATAGAAACAATAGTATCGGCAATATCTGATGCCTCCATAATTTCATTACGTTGATCATAAATCACTCGACGTTGATCATTCGCCACATCATCGTATTGAAGAAGTTGCTTACGAATATCGAAGTTATGCCCTTCTACTTTACGTTGAGCATTTTCAATCGCTTTACTCACCCAAGGGTGCTCAATCGACTCACCTTTTTCTAAACCCAGTTTTTGCATCAAACCAGATACACGTTCTGAGGCAAAAATTCGCATTAAGCTGTCTTCTAACGATAAGTAAAAACGACTTGCACCAGGGTCACCTTGACGCCCTGACCGGCCCCTTAGCTGATTATCTATCCGGCGCGATTCATGCCTTTCTGTACCAATCACACGGAGACCACCGGCATCTAGTACTGCCTGATGCTTTTTTTGCCATACTTCAGATGACTCGTCTTCGCTCTTGCCACCCAAAACAATATCGGTCCCCCGTCCGGCCATATTAGTCGCAATAGTGACCGCCCCTAAAGCACCGGCATTGGCAATAATTTGTGCTTCACGTTCATGCTGTTTAGCATTAAGCACCTCATGAGGCACCTTCTTCTTGGTTAGGCTGGACGATATATATTCAGAAACTTCAATAGAGGTTGTACCCACTAATACTGGCTGCTTTCGTTGGTAGCAATCTTCGATATCCTCAATAACCGCTTCGTATTTTTCTTTCGCTGTTAAATAAATAAGATCCCCGGCGTCTTCACGCGCCATCCCACGGTGTGTTGGAATAACAATAACTTCCAAACCATAAATTTGTTGAAACTCAAATGCTTCGGTGTCTGCAGTACCGGTCATTCCCGATAATTTGTCATACATCCTGAAATAATTTTGGAATGTAATAGACGCCATCGTTTGGTTTTCACTTTGAATTTTAACGCCTTCTTTTGCCTCTACTGCTTGATGAAGCCCCTCGCCCCAGCGCCGGCCCGGCATTGTTCTTCCAGTAAACTCATCAACAATAACCACTTGACCATTTTGAATAATGTAATCGACATCTTTGTGATACAGCGCACTAGCTCGTAATGCAGCATATACATGATGCATCAACCCAATATTAGTGGCATCGTATAGGCTTTCATTTTCACTTAATAGGCCGCTACTGGTCAGTAGTTCTTCAATTTTTTCATGGCCTAACTCTGTCAAAAAGACTTGTTTCGACTTCTCATCAACGGTGTACTCACCACCCTCTTGCGACTCAACCTCTTCTGTAAGGTCTTTTACCAACTCGTTAAGCTTGATATATAAATCACTTTTATCATCTGTTGGGCCTGAAATAATCAATGGTGTTCTTGCTTCATCAATTAAGATTGAATCAACCTCATCAACGATCGCGTAATGCAGCTCACGTTGAACCTTGTCTTCGACACCAAATGCCATATTGTCTCGAAGGTAATCAAAGCCAAACTCATTATTAGTCCCGTATGTAATATCTGCTGCATAGGCTTCGCGTCGCTGTTCAGGGCTCATCGAATTGACGATCACCCCCGTTGTCATGCCTAAGAAGGCGAACAACTGCCCCATCCATTGTGAATCACGTTCAGCCAAGTAATCATTCACTGTCACCATATGAACGCCCTTACCGGGCAATGCATTCAAATAGGCTGATAACGTGGCAACCAGTGTTTTACCTTCACCGGTTTTCATTTCGGCGATGCGTCCATCATGAAGCACCATCCCGCCAATTAGCTGCACATCAAAATGACGCATGCCTAAGGCGCGAACACCAGCTTCTCTAACCACTGCAAACGCTTCAACGATTAATGAGTCGAGTGTTTCACCTTGTTCAAGTCGAGCACGAAATTCATCCGTTTTCGCTTTCAACTCAGTGTCACTTAAGGCACTGATTGATGCTTCAATCTCATTAATTTTTTTAACGGTTTTTTGTTTTGCTTTTACCAACCGATCATTACGACTACCAAAAACTTTCTTTACGATATTTGAAATCATTACAAATAAACTTTAGTGTGAAACGAAAAACCAAATGATACCGCATATGGTTCACTGAAACCTGCTTTTTAGGCCCATTCAAGCCCTATTCATAACGCTTTAAATTAGAATGTAAAAGGACGTAGGAGTAAGTACTGCCTTAGCTTGAAGAATACAGGTATTTACGGGGATTCACCTTCTTACCGTTGCGCATTACTTCAAAGTGAACATGTGGCCCGGTAGAATGACCCGTTGACCCCATTTTAGCGATAACATCATTTTGTTTAACAACATCGCCTAATTTGACCACTATTTCCTTATTATGCCCATAGCGGGTGACGTACCCTGAGCCATGGTCAATTTCAATTAAATAACCATAACCGCCTTTTTTCCCCGCGTAGGTCACCAAGCCAGATGCAGCGGCTAAAACACTGGTCCCTGTCTTGCCTGCAATATCGACACCATGGTGAAATTTTTTCTTGCCAGTAAATGGATCTGCTCGGTAACCGTAATACGATGACAACCATCCTTTTGCGACTGGTAACCCTGCTGGGCGAACCTCTTTAGACAACTCTTTATTTGCCGAAAAAACACCCAATAACGTTAATTGTTTTTCGCGTAAAGATAACTGTTTATCGAGTACTTGAATATCATGCAGTAATTGGTTTTCTGTAAAACTTTCTGCTGAGTCCGGCAAACCTGCACTGCCGATGGCTGGTAATTCGTCAAAATTAAATTCTGACGCCGTTAAATTAGCCTTCTTAACAAGGTGTTCACCAACCGCATTCAGCCTCGTCAATTGTGCTTGCATTTGCCCAACTCGTAAGGCAAGGTTATCCAGCGTATTTTGAGTTTTCTCGCGCACTCTTTCCAGCTCTATTCGCTGGGTTAATAACTCTTGAGATACCTTCCCTGATTGTTCGGTTAACCTAACTTCGGTCACCGATGGCATATACCAATAAACTGCTAGTAATAAAACAAAGCTACCAAGTAACCCATAGATAACTTTTTGCTGGATCGCAGAAAAGTTGATGGTTTTCTTTTTACCTTTTGTTAACAGTATAATTTGCATATTATTTATTTTTTATCTTAACAACATATGTTTAAACAACCTTTCAAAAACAACAGGTCATCCTTGAATGGTTTACAGCATATTCAGCAAAGCTTGCATCAACAAAAAACACTTCTGCGTCTTGTTCAACGATCAATAACTGAAGATTTGGCAGCTCATTGTTTGCATGTCACCGCCAGTAAAAACACGGTAATCTTATTCACCGACTCTTCTGTCTGGGCTTCAAAACTACTGTATCTACGCCAACCTATTCTAAACGCCTTATCAAATTACTTTGGTGAACGGGTTCGTACTTTAAAGGTTAAAGTGCTATCTAAGCACACAGCAAAAACACCGCTTTTGCCTAAATCGCCATCCAGTCATACATTGAAGTGTCTTACAGAAGCCAACGATTCAGAACAGGCAGACTCGTTAACCCATTCCATGAATAAACTCATCAAGACACTACAAAAAAACAAGCTATCTTAGTTTAAACACCCGCAGGTAGTGGTTCTATATATGAAATAGGGAATTGGTCATCTTCTTCAAACGTTACTTCTTCCCAAGCATCCTCTTGAACCAACAACTCTCTTAATAACTTATTATTAAGCTCGTGCCCCGATTTATGGCCATGAAACTCACCAATCAAGCTATGCCCTAGTAAGTATAGGTCACCGATAGCGTCCAAAATTTTGTGTTTCACAAATTCATCTTCGTAACGCAAGCCATCTTCATTTAAGACTCTAAAATCATCGACGACAATGGCATTATCCATGCTTCCACCCAACGCTAAGTTGCGTTGACGTAACATTTCAATATCCTTCATAAAACCAAAGGTACGTGCACGGCTTATCTCTTTAACGAATGAAGTTGAAGAAAAATCAATAATCGCCTCTTGTGTACGCGATTTAAATACTGGGTGATCAAACTCAATACTAAACCCGACCTTAAAGCCTTCAAAAGGGACAAAGCTCGCCCACTTATCGCCATCCTCTACTCGGACTTCTTTTTTGATGCGAATATAGCGTTTCGCTGCGTTTTGTTCTTCTATACCAGCCGATTGTAGTAAAAAGACAAACGGGCCTGCACTGCCATCCATGATCGGCACCTCAGCAGCACTTAAATCAATGTAAATATTATCAATACCCAATCCAGCAATGGCCGACAACAAGTGTTCAACAGTAGAGACTCGTACGTCACCTTGTATCAAGGTGGTTGATAATTGTGTGTCACCTACATTTTCTGCTTTTGCTGGAATAACGACTGCTTCGTCAAAATCTATTCTGCGAAAAACAATACCGGCATTGACGCCTGCAGGGCGCAACGTTAAATAAACCTTTTCGCCACTGTGTAAACCAACACCCGTAGCACGAATCACGTTTTTCAGCGTTCGTTGTTTAATCATTTAAAACTCCCAAGCAGATAAATTCAATTTATTTTTATTGTCATTATTGCGGGATATTAACACATTTTGCAATTTAACAATAAGCCATGCATTGCCACGTACTCAGTTATTTTACCGCCCTCAACACATTTCAATATCCAAGGGCGGTTCACGGTCTCAACTAATCGGCTTGCCTTCTTAAAAACGCAGGTATATCCAAATAAGCAGGGTCTAAGGTATTATCTATACCACTGGTTTTTTGATCCGCCATTTCCGCTTTTCCATCACGCATGATTGTTGGAATATCAAAATCCTCTTCCTTCAGGTCAGCCGTTTTAATGGCTTCTCTTTTCACTTGAACAATCGGCGTTGGTTCTTCAGCCACTTTTGCCTTGCCACCTAAACCAGTTGCAACAACGGTTACTCGCATTTCGTCTGACAAATCAGGATCAATAACCGTACCGACAACGACATTCGCATCATCCGATGCAAAATCTCTAATCGCTTGACCGACCTCTTCAAATTCACCTATAGACATATCTAACCCAGCCGTGATATTCACTAAAATACCGCGAGCGCCTTGTACATTGATATCTTCTAACAAGGGGCTGTGAATGGCCGCTTCTGCAGCTTCGCGTGCTCTAGATTCTCCTTTTGCATTACCTGTTCCCATCATCGCATCACCCATTTCTGACATAACAGTTCTAACGTCAGCAAAGTCGACATTAATCAAGCCAGGGCAGGTTATTAATTCTGCAATCCCTTGTACCGCGCCTAGCAAAACATCATTCGCCGCTTTAAAGGCATTTAGCAGACTCATTTCTTTGCCCAGTACGTGCAATAACTTTTCATTCGGAATAGTAATTAATGAATCAACGTGAAGTGCTAATTCCTCTATCCCTTGTTCTGCCAATAACATTCTTTTTTTGCCTTCAAATGGGAAAGGCTTAGTCACTACAGCTACTGTTAAGATACCCATTTCTTTTGCTATTTCGGCCACTATTGGCGCAGCACCTGTTCCTGTTCCACCACCCATTCCTGCTGTGATAAAGACCATATCAGAACCGACGATTACTTCTTGAATTCGCTCTCTATCCTCAATCGCTGCTTGACGGCCCACTTCAGGGTTCGCGCCTGCACCCAAGCCTTTTGTACTATTATTACCTAACTGCAATACCGTTTTAGCTGGTGTGTCTTTTAGTGCTTGCGCATCTGTGTTGGCGCAAATAAATTCCACACCATCTATTGCACTATTAACCATGTGATTCACGGCATTGCCACCGCCACCGCCAACACCAATGACTTTAATTACTGCATTTTGTGTATGTGCATCCATTAATTCAAACATATCAATTCCCCTATCTTGTTAATCTAAATACTAAAGTCTCTATTTATCGTTAAAAATTACCTTGAAACCAGCTCTTCATCTTTTCCCACATAGCTTCAAAACCATTTTTCACCTCTCCACCATTTGCCACACTATTTTGCTGCCCAAACAACAACAACCCAACACTGGTTGCATATATCGGATTACGAACCACCTCGCTTAAACCAGACACATACTGCGGATAACCCAAGCGAACGGGCATGTGGAATACTTCTTCTGCCAATTCAACCAATCCCTCTACCTTTGCACTGCCGCCCGTTAGCACAATCCCTGCGGCAACAATGTCCTCGTAGCCCGAACGCCTCAGCTCAGCCTGTACAAGCATCATTAATTCCTCATAGCGAGGCTCAATAATTTCAGCCAAATTTCCACGTGAAATTTTTCGTGCCGGCCGATCGCCTATGCTTGGCACATCAATCATTTCGTCCTCTTGAACTAATTGAGTCAGCGCACATGCATATTTCAACTTAATTTCATCGGCGTGCTGGGTAGGCGTCCGTAATGCAACAGCGATATCATTAGTAACTTGGTCTCCGGCAATTGGAATAACCGCGGTGTGGCGAATAAAGCCATCACAAAAAACTGCAATATCCGTCGTGCCACCACCAATATCAACCAAACAAACGCCCAGTTCTTTTTCATCATCCGTGAGCACCGAACTGCTCGATGCAAGCTGCTCTAAAATGATATCGCCTACTTCTAAACCACAACGCCTTACACATTTAATAATATTCTGCGCTGCACTCACTGCGCCGGTCACAATATGTACTTTTGCTTCCAGCCTGATGCCCGCCATTCCAACAGGCTCTTTAATGCCCTCTTGTCCATCGATAATGAATTCTTGTGGCATGATGTGAAGAATCTTTTGATCCGCAGGAATAACCACTGCCCTTGCCGCATCAATCACTCTCTCTATGTCTGATGGAATCACTTCGCTTTCTTTAATACCCACCACACCACTGGAGTTCAAGCTACTGATGTGACTGCCTGCTATCCCCACAAATACTGAGTGAATTTGACACCCCGCCATCAACTCAGCCTCTTCTACAGCGCGTTGAATTGAATGTACTGTAGACTCGAGGTTAACCACCACGCCTTTTTTCAAACCTCGCGAACTATTGGTTCCGATACCGATGACATCAATCGTTCCATCTGGGGTTATTTCCCCCACAATGGCCGCCACTTTAGATGTACCTATATCTAAACCAACAATTAAATTCTTATCACTGTTTTTCTTCATTGTTCTTAGCCTTTAACTGGCTGATCCTTTTTCAATTTAAATGCGGCTATTTGCTCAACCCGGTCAGCAAATTTATAACCGTCTTTCCACTGTACGGACACCCCATTTGGGTAACGCAAATCCACCTTCGCAAGCTGATCTATCAAACTGCCTTCCAGCGATGCCAATAACCTTAATGATTTACCAATTGCCTGTTCAGGCGACTGATGACCCACACTTACTTTTATGCCATTGCTCATTACTGCCGACCAACTACCGTGCTCTGCTAAACTCAATTTGCTGACTTGAATACCCGTGCTTTTTATTGCGTTATTAACTTTTCTATATTCTTCAAGTATCGCCTGACTACTCGTCTCCACGCCTGATAAACTTGGCAATGTTTCTAAGCTTTTATCAAATACCGGTTTAAATACCTCGCCCTGTGTATTCAGCAAGGCCGTTTTATTCCAAATCGCAGCAGGCTTTTGTTCCACCAAGGTCAGTACAATAGTATCTGGCCACACACGCCTAATTGTTGCTTTATTCACCCAGGGTAAGGCCGTCGCGTGTTTAACAATTTCACTGCTATTCATCGCGAAATACCCGGTATCAACTAATGCTGATAACGATGTTGAAATATCCTCAGCTGTCACATAATTTAATTCACCACCGATACGCACCTGTTTAATGGGCATCGTGCTTGGTTGCATTAACCAGCTAACGAACTGCCATACAACAATCGCTACTATTAGAGAAAGAACGCTCTTTTTAACCAACACTTCATTTTGCTGAAGCAAATCAATCATCACACTCTTCATGCCCCCTCCTTCGCAAAGCTGGTTTCCAATATCTGCCAAACTAATGTATTAAAATCAATACCTGCCTGTTTTGCGGCCATTGGGACTAAGCTGTGGTCGGTCATTCCAGGTACCGTATTTATTTCTAATAACTGCGGCTTACCTTGTGCATCTAACATTAAATCAACGCGCCCCCAACCTTCACCAGCCAACAACTTAAAGGCTTTAATCGATAAGTGTTGTAAGGCTTGTTCTTGTTCAGCAGTTAGCCCACAGGGGCAATGGTATTGAGTTGTTTCTGCCTGATATTTCGCTTCGTAATCATAAAACTCATTAGGGGTTTCCAATCTAATCACTGGCAACGCTTTATCTGCTAGTACAGCCACGGTGTACTCTGCTCCTTCAACCCACTGCTCTGCCATAACATCACAGGTAAATTTCATTGCTTTTTTATACGCTTCACGAAGCTGCTCTATGGTATTTGCTTTTGCCATCCCCAAACTAGAGCCTTCTAGCGCTGGTTTAACCATGACTGGAAAACCTAGCGCAACTACGCATGCATCTATATCGGATTCTTTTTCTAGCACCATCCATTTTGGTGTTGGAAGCCCAGCACCCAGCCAACAGTTTTTTGTTCTTAACTTATCCATGCCCAATGCAGACCCCAATACACCACTCCCTGTGTAGGGAATGCCAATTAGTTCTAAAGCACCTTGCAATTGGCCATCTTCTCCACCACGCCCGTGCATAATATTAAAAACACGGTCTATACCTTTTTCTTTTAACTCCATGATGTCAGAGGCTGCCGTATCAAACTTAATCGCATCAACCCCCTGTGATTTAAGGGCCGACAAAACGGCCTCACCACTTAATAATGAAATGTCACGCTCAGCAGCATGCCCACCCATTGCCACAGCAACCTTGCCAAAAGATTTAGCGGATTGAATAGTGCTCATTGCGCCTTTTCCTCACCGATAATACGAACTTCTGTTTCAAGCAAAACACCCTGATTTTTATGCACCTGACCTTTGACATATTCAATGAGACGTTCAATGTCCTTAGCCGTGGCATGACCTGTATTTAATATAAAGTTCGAATGTTTCTCTGATACTTGCGCACCGCCAATTCGATAACCTTTCAAGCCTGTTATTTCAACTAAATGCGCCGCATGGTCTCCTTCAGGGTTTTTGAAAACAGATCCACCGCTAGGAACATTTGTAGGTTGTGTTTGTGAACGTTTAGCCAATAACTGACGTATTTTTTCACGACTTTCTTTATTGCCACCTTGAGGAATATCTAAATAACACGCTACAAACCACTCATCATCAGCCAGTGATACTGAGCGATAGCCCACGTCAAAATCATCCGCATCGCGTACTATTAAATCCCCGTGCCGATTCAACAAAACAACCTTACTAACTAACGCCCATGTTTCACCACCAAATGCACCAGCATTCATAGCTAACGCACCACCCATTGTGCCGGGAATACCGGCTAAAAACTCCGCCCCAGACAAGCCTTTTTCTGCAGCTAGTTTAGCCACCAAAGCACACGGCACACCTGCTTCAACTTTAAGCATTCCGTCAGCCAATTGTTCCATCTGTTTTAAACAACCTCGTGTATAAATGACTGAGCCGCGCACGCCACCATCACGAATTAATACATTACTACCCAAACCCAACCAAAGTACTGGCTCGCCAGCTGGTAGCGACTTCAAATATTGTTGTGCGTCCTCTATACCTGCTGGTTTATATAACCGATCTGCAATACCACCCACACGCCATGATGTATAACGAGCCAAGGGCTCCTTCTCCATCAAGCATCCTGTTAATTGGTGAGTATTTTTCATCATCATATGCATAAGCCCCTAGGTCGTTTGCCCAAGGTCGCTTAGAGTATTTAACTGTTTTTCTAACTTTGCAGATGCGGCACCAATATCTCCGGCCCCAGAAGTCACCACAATGTCATTGGCTAATAAAACGCCATCTAAAACATCGGGGAGTTGCTGAATATCCTTGACGAATACAGGAATAATTTTTCCTCGTTGCCGAATGGCCTTACTCAAGGCTGCCCCATCAGAACCAGCAATTGGTTTTTCACCAGCAGCAAACACGTCAAGTAATACCAATACATCCACCTCATTTAACACATCGACAAAATCTTCAAACATATCGTGTGTTCTAGAGTAACGGTGTGGTTGAAAAACCAAAACCAAGCGCTTGTCTGACCAGCCTTCACGCACAGCTTTAATGGTGGCGATAACTTCACGAGGGTGATGCCCATAGTCATCAACCAATAAAGCTGAACCACCTTCTCGCTTTATTTCGCCATTCACTTGGAAGCGTCGTCCAACACCCTTAAAGTGATTCAGGCCAGATGCAATCGCCTCATCAGATACGCCCAACTCACTGGCCACTGCAATTGCCGCCAGAGCATTTAAAACATTATGTTTACCCGGCATATTCAAGGTTAACGGTAACTGCCCCTTATTACCCAAACGCTTTAAATTAAAATGTGTTCGAAAGCCTTCTTGTTTTACATTCAACGCCTGAAAATCTGCCGCTTGATCAATGCCATAACTCAAAATAGGTTTGCCAATCGATGGCGCCAATTCGCGTATATTCTCATCATCAACACACATCACCGCTAAACCATAAAATGGCAATTGATGTAAAAACGACTGAAAGGCATCTTTCACTTGCTGAAAATCGCCACCGTATGTACTCATATGGTCTTCATCAATATTGGTGACCACTGCAATCATGGGTTGAAGGTGTAAAAATGACGCATCACTTTCATCTGCTTCTGCAACCAAGTAATGGCTTTCACCCAGTTTTGCATTTGACCCTGCACTGTTTAACAAACCACCAATCACAAAGGTAGGGTCCAGTTGCCCCTCTGTCATCAGCACTGCCAATAGACTAGTTGTTGTGGTTTTTCCATGCGTACCGGCAATTGCAATACCAAACCTAAACCGCATCAATTCCGCAAGCATTTCAGCGCGCGGAATAACCGGCACACGTTGCTCTTTCGCAGCAACAACTTCTGCATTGTCTTTTTGAACCGCTGTTGAGGTTACCACTACATCGCAATCGTCTACATTCTCGGCCATGTGCCCGATGTAAATGGTCGCACCTTGGTTCGCTAATCGCTCAGTTACTTTACTATTACGAATATCTGACCCTGATACCTCATAGCCAAGGTTGATCAACACTTCGGCTATGCCACTCATTCCCGCACCACCAATGCCGATAAAATGAATACGCTTAAGTTTGCCAAAACCTAAGTGCGCTGAATAATGTTTATGCGTATTGGGCATCATAAAGCCACCTCCAAACAAGCATTAGCAACTAATTCTGTTGCCTCTGGTTTTGCTAACGACCGTGCTTTTTTACGCATATCTGATAATTGATTTTCATTAGTAAGCAAGGCCTTTAATGTTTCTGACAGGTTCTGTGATGTCAGTGTCGCCTGCGGCATCAACACAGCCGCCTCTGCATCTGCTAAGTAGGCTGCATTTTTAGTTTGATGATCATCTATGGCATGCGGCAGTGGCACAAGAATGGAAGGTAAGCCCATTATTGCTAACTCAGAAATGGTCATTGCTCCTGCCCTACAAATCACAATATCAGCCCATTGATATACTTGCTTCATATCCGCAATAAACTCTCGAATATCTGCTGCAACACCCGCCTCACTATATTTTTCTCTAGCAATCTGTATGGTCGCTTTGCCTGCCTGATGAATAACGTTAACGCTTAAACTAGCCTGTAGGCTTTGTAATGCCTCAGGCACCACCTCATTCAATACCGATGCACCCAAGCTGCCACCAACGACTAAAATATTTGTGTTTTTCTTTGGCTCACCCACCGAGCCGCCTAACAACTCTTTTCTAACTGGGTTACCTGTAAAGATAGCGCCTGTCTGTTCATCAAAACTATTTGGAAAGGCTTCTAATACCCGCTTAGCCAACTTTTTTAACAAACGATTTGTTGTACCTGGCACCCGGTTTTGTTCATGTATAACCAGCGGCGTTTTGTGTAACCAAGCCATCAAACCACCAGGGCCTGAGGCAAAACCACCCAGCCCTAATATCACATCGGGTTGACGACGACGAATGATGTTAGCGGCCTGATAGCAGGCTTTTAACAACATTATTGGCGCTAGCAATAAGCTCAGCAGACCTTTGCCTCGCAAACCGGATACGCTTAACCAGTCAATTTCAATACCGGCTTCCGGCACTACTGTTGCTTCAATGCCCTTTTTGGTGCCTAACCAGCTAACCATGTGTCCAGCATTCTGTAAGTAATCTGCCACAGCCAAGGCTGGAAAGACGTGCCCACCTGTGCCACCCGCCATAATCATTATGCGTAATGCCATGCCGCGCCTCCTTTCAATTGAGACATGTACTGTTGTTGCGTTTCATGGTAAATACGGCACAACAAACCCACGACCATGCACATTACAATCATGCTACTTCCACCATAGCTCATTAAAGGCAAGGTTAACCCTTTCGTCGGTAACACACCCATATTTACAGCAATATTTACAAACGATTGCAGGCCAATCCAGACACCTAAACCGTAAGCTAATAATGAATAAAATCTTAGGTTTAATCGCTCTGCGGCCTTACCTATTTGAAAAGCACGCCATAGCAATAAACCAAATAACAAAATCACTACACTAGACCCTATAAAACCCAATTCTTCACTGAGAACCGCAAAAATAAAATCGGTATGCGCTTCTGGTAAATAAAACAACTTTTGGATACTACTACCTAGCCCTACCCCAAACCATTCACCACGGCCCATTGCAATAAGCGATTGAACCAGCTGAAACCCCGAACCTAGGTGATCTGCCCAAGGATCCATGAAAGCTGTCACTCGTTCCATTCTGTAAGTTGAAGAAGCAATCGCTAGTACACCTAATACAACTCCCATCAACACAAGGGTCAAAAACTCTATAAGACGTGCACCCCCTAAAAACATCATGCACATCACACTAAAGCCAATAACAAAAGTTGCACCAAAATCAGGCTCAGCCAACAACAAACCGAACACCACACCTAGCGGTAGCATAGGGCGTATTACCCCTTTGATAGACTCGCGGACAACATGAACATGACGCGTTAAAAAACCTGCCATATAAACAATACAAACAAGCTTTACAATTTCTGAGACTTGAAGCCGAGCTACGCCCAAATTAATCCAGCGGTAACTACCATTTACCTTCACGCCGATACCCGGAATAAACACCAAGACCAGTAGGGCGATCGCTACCAAAATTAGGTTAGGCCCACTTTGCTCCCATGCCGATAATGGAACATTAGCCATGACAAACGCCAAGATCAAACCCACAACAATATGTGCCGCCTGACGTGCAGGGTAATGCCAAATATTGTCGAACACTCTTTCGCCAATGTGTAATGAAGCCGACACCACCATCACATAACCAATGCAAAGCAAACTTATCGCCGCAAATAACATCCAGCCATCTAAATAGTAACGGCCGCGTCTTGCCACTCGTGAAGAATCTCCTACGCTTAACATCGCAGCACTCATCGTTCTAACGCCTCCACAGCCGTCATAAAATGCTCACCACGTTGCTGATAACTTGCAAATTGGTCCAGCGATGCACAAGCAGGCGACAATAATACTGTGTCTCCAGATACTGCATGCTCAGCGGCTAGTTGAACGGCTTTTTCGATATTAGCAACCAATTCACAAGGTATTGACCCAACCGCTTCTTGCTGAAACCTTTTAGCATCACGCCCAAGCAATATAACCAATGAAACATTTGACTGAATACTCTGCTTCAACAAACTAAAGTCAGCGCCTTTTCCATCACCGCCAGCAATTAGAATAATTGGAGCAGGCAAACCATTTAGCGCCGCTAAACAGGCTCCTGGGTTGGTGGCTTTAGAATCATTTATCCATGTAACACCCTTTAACTCAGTCACCCATTGCGTTCGATGACTAAGGCCTGAAAACTCTCTTAATGCTATTTGTTGAGCCGCTACTGGAATCTTTAGCGCATCGGCCATCGCCATCGCAGCTAGAGCATTTTGAATATTATGTGTGCCTTTAATTTTTAACTCAGCAACTTGCAAAATAGGCTCACTACCTTTTGACAACCATTCTCCGCCGTCCACCGATAGCAGACCATAATGATCACCATTAGGCTGATCCAAGCCAAATGAAACACCTTGACGTTCCGATGGTAATGCCAATGCGTTAACCATCTCGTCTTGACGGTTAAAAACCGCTACGCCCTCACCAAAAAAGATTCGTTGTTTCGCATCACAATAAGCAACCACGCTGCGATAACGATCCATATGGTCATCACTAATGTTCAGCAGCGCCGCCACATCAGCTTTAAGCTGAGAGGTTCTTTCAAGCTGAAAACTAGATAGTTCTAAAACATACAAGTCGGCCGTTTTCTCGGTTAACAAATCTAAAGCCGGTGTCCCTAGGTTTCCACCGACTCGAACATCCCATTGAGCTTTTTCAGCCATCTGGCCCAATAAGGTTGTCACGGTACTTTTTCCATTTGAACCAGTAATACCTACAACAGGCGCATCTACACACACCGCGAAAAGGTCTATATCACCAAACACAGGCACACCACGTTCTGATGCTGCTTGAATTTCTTGCTCCTCCAACGTCACCCCAGGACTCACAATAATATGCGTCGCTGCTTCAAAAAAATCATGATCAAAACCGCCAGTAAACACAGCAATATCTCGAAATGATTCTTCAACCACATCTAAACCAGGCGGAGTTTCACGGCTATCAACCACAGCCACTTCAATATGATTTTGTTGCAGGAATCTAATCACCGATAAACCGGTCACGCCCAGACCCACAACAAGTACACGCACGCCATCTTGATCCAAGCCCAAACGGGCTAAACCTAAACGTTGATAGTGAAAATCATTTTGCATCAGTGCTTCCATTATCTTAGTTTTAACGTAGACAACCCGATTAACACCAAAATAACGGTGATAATCCAAAAACGAACAATAATTCTTGGCTCTGGCCAGCCTTTTAACTCGAAATGATGATGGATAGGCGCCATTCTAAAAATGCGCTTACCGGTTAATTTAAACGAGGCCACTTGCAAGATGACCGAAACCGTTTCCATCACAAACACACCGCCCATGATGATTAACACCAATTCTTGGCGTACTAAGACAGCTAAAAC
This sequence comes from Cycloclasticus zancles 78-ME, assembly GCF_000442595.1. NCBI lineage: Bacteria > Pseudomonadati > Pseudomonadota > Gammaproteobacteria > Thiotrichales > Piscirickettsiaceae > Cycloclasticus > Cycloclasticus zancles. The sequence continues at coordinate 2,323,424 of NC_021917.1, forward strand.
CCCCAAGGCAGCCCCTAACGCCAGCGCACCCACATCTCCCATAAAAACCATTGCGGGGTAAGCGTTAAACCATAGGAAGCCCATACCTGCACCCACTATCGCCCCACAGAACACAACCAGCTCACCCGTTCCTTGTAAGCTAGGAATCGCCAAATATTGAGCAAATTGTGCATTCCCAGATAAATACGCAAAAATACCCAACGCACCTGCGACTAAGACTGTCGGCATGATCGCTAGGCCATCCAAACCATCGGTTAAATTAACCGCATTACTGGTGCCAACGATCACAAAATAAGTCAACGGAACAAAGAACCAGCCTAGTTGAAGGCTTACATCTTTAAAAAATGGTACGAACAGTGTCGTTTCAATGGGCGATACCGCTGTGTAATACAAAAATAACGCCGCCGATAAGGCAATCACTGACTGACCTAAATATTTCTTACCCGCCGACAAGCCTTTGGGGTCTTGCAAGGCTACTTTTTTATAATCATCAATAAAGCCTATTACCCCTGTTAACAGGGTAACCAGCAACACGACCCAAACATATCGATTGGAAAGATCAGCCCACAACAAGGTACTCAAACCAACGGCTACTAAAATTAACGTCCCGCCCATTGTTGGCGTGCCCGCTTTTTTAAAATGTGTTTCCGGACCATCATCACGTACCGCCTGACCTATCTTATGAAACGTCAACCTACGAATCATGGTTGGTCCAACAAGAAAGGCGATAAACAACGCCGTTAACGTGCCTAAAATCGAACGCATCGTCAGATAGTGAAACACTCTAAAACCACTGTGGTATTCAGACAGCCAGTCTGCAATCATTAACAACATACGCTGTCCTCTTTAAGTGTTATTTTTTCAACAATAGTTTCTAAACCCTGTGAACGAGAGCCTTTTAGCAAAATCACTGTATCCGCACTCAGCTCATGCTCTAAGTGCACTGCCAACGCGTCTTTAGTAGAAAAGTGAACCGCCTGCCGATTTGGCGACTTACTGTGCTTATTAAACTCATTCACCGCCACTTTCATCTGCTCGCCGACAGCATAAAAACGCTCTATATGACTGGTTTCAATGTCTGCACCTAACTGCCGATGAATCTGCATACTCTCAGTCCCAAGCTCTGCAAAATCACCCAGCACTAACCACACAGGTTGCTGTATATTTTTTAAACAGGCCATGGCTGCTTCAAATGACTTAGGGTTTGCGTTGTAGCAATCATTAATAACAACACTGTTATTAACGCCTTTTAATGATTGCATCCGACCTTTTACCACCATCAGTCGTTCTAACCCTTCTTTAATATCAGTGAGCGACTCGCCTAAACTGATGGCTGCACTGGCCGCCGCAAGTGCATTTAGAACATTATGCGTACCGATAAGGTTCAGCTGAATTTCGACCTGTTCTTGCTGATAATGCAGAACAAAAGTCGTTTTAAATTGACCGTTAAAAATACCCGTTTGTACCGATTCAATATCTGCCCACACATCGGCATTATCAGACCAGCCGAAACGAATAACACGTCTATTTCCAAGTAACGCCAGCCATTGGTCTAACCAAGGCTCTTCTTGATTAAGAATCGCCGTCCCTGTTTCACTAACTCCTGAAACAATTTCACCTTTCGCGTTGGCAACACCCTGAATACTGCCAAACCCCTCTAAGTGCGCTGAGCCAACATTATTTAAAATCGCCACGGTTGGTGCTGCAATATCACATAGATGCGCAATATCACCTGAATGACTTGCGCCCATTTCAATCACTGCAACATCATGTTCGTCGGTTAGCCTTAATAAAGTAAGCGGCACGCCTATTTGATTATTCAGATTACCTTCTGTTGCTAGCACTTTATTCGAACCGCTTAAAATGCTTGCTAACATTTCTTTTACACTGGTTTTGCCATTACTGCCCGTAATAGCGACCAAGGGGATATCCAGCGCCTTACGTTGTTCTTTTGCGATCTGCGTTAAAGCTAATAAAGTGTCATCTACTCTCACATATGGCATATCAACACTTATCTCAGCACTAACAATCGCCGCCACTGCACCGTTCTTATTGGCCTGTTCTACAAAATCATTTGCGTCAAAATTTTCACCTTGTAAGGCAACAAAAAGATCACCCTGTTGGATCTTTCTTGTGTCTGTACTAATGGCATTAAAGCTCACGTTTTCACCCACAAGGTGCCCTTTAGTGATAACCGCTGCTTGCTGAAGGCTCATGGTTTGCATCCGTGACCTCCCTCTTCGCTCAACACGCTTGCATTTAATGCATCTTTTACCTGTGCAACATCGCTAAAAGCTATTTTTTCATTCTGTATCTGTTGGTATTCTTCGTGCCCTTTACCGGCCACTAAAATAATGTCGTTTTTAGCGGCACTTGCAATGGTTTGCTGTATTGCCTGCCCACGATCAAGCGTAACGGTCAGCTTAGCCACATGACTAATGCCTGCTTTAATCTGCTCAGCGATCGCTTCAGCTGATTCAAAACGTGGGTTGTCATTTGTAATAACAATACTATCGGCTAACTCATCCGCTATGGCCCCCATTAGTGGACGCTTTGCTTCATCCCGATTACCGCCACAGCCAAAAACCAATCTTAAGGTTCCTTTGCAGTGCTGACGCAAGCTTTGCAAAGCAAGCCTTAAGGCATCTGGTGTATGCGCATAATCAACCACCACTTCGGGCTTAGCCCCTTCAACTAAAACCCGTTGCATACGCCCTTCAACGGCCTTCACCTTTTCAACCTTAGCAACGGCGACACTCAATTCATCACCCATTGCTATTAACACAGCAGTGCTTGCAACAAGGTTATCAATATTGAAAGCACCAAACAGTTCAGAGTGAACTTGAACAGTACACCCATTAAAAGACAACTCGAATGATAAACCCGTTGCTAGCAATCGTTCATTAGAGATAAACAAACAGTTTTCAACTGTTGAATAGCAGCTCGACCTTGAGAATGAATACACTTTAACGCTTGATGACAGTGCGTTTTTAATCCGCTCACTAAAGGCATCATCCCGATTTAGAACAACAAAGCTTAATGAAGGACATTTGAATAAGGTTAATTTAGCATCACCATAAGCCTCAAGGGTTTGATGATAATCCAAATGGTCATGTGTTAAATTTGTGAACACAGCGCCCTTAAACGCAACCGCCTTAACCCGCCCTTGATCTAAACCATGCGAAGAAACTTCCATCGCAACGGTTGCAATGCCTTCGTCGCGTAAAGTCGCCAGTTGCCGCTGAACACTCACTGCATCTGGAGTGGTATTGATCGTTTTCTTTAAATCATCAACCTGTCCCCAGCCTAAGGTACCGATGATAGCGGATGAATTTGTCTGTACATTTAATGCCTGAGCAATAAAGTGGCTCACCGAGGTTTTACCATTGGTGCCAGTAATCCCGACCACAGATAACTCCTTCGATGGAAATTGATATAAACGCGCAGCCATGATGCTGATATGCTCACCAAGGTTGGCAAGCTTAAAGAGGGAAATGCTATGTGCTTTTTTTACTTTCTCGGCTAAAAATTCACCCCCTGCTTCAGGGTCATAAATAATCGCAACTGCGCCAGCTTGTATCGCTTGTTCTGCGTACATAAGGCCATGCTGTTGTGAACCAGCGACTGCTATAAATACGTCATCTTTTTGAATATTGCGCGCATCTACACTCAAATTTGCAATACGTAAGTCTGAGTCAACCTCCAACAAGCCGTCCAACACGGTTTGCAAAGGCAGCAACGAAGAATTTTGCTTAGCTGGCATCATTGAATACCTCTTTCAAGTGATGCAAACACGGTTGCCTTATCGAGGTTGTCCGGTGCAATATTCATTAAGCGTAACGCCCCAGACATCACTCTGGAAAATACTGGTGCGGCCACTAAACCACCATAGTAATCGCCTGCTTTTGGCTCATCTATCACCACAACCATTACTAATTTTGGGTCGCTAGCTGGCGCCATGCCTGCAAACACACCTAAGTATTTATCTTCTGCGTAGCCACCGGCGATCGCTTTTTTTACAGTGCCTGTTTTACCGGCAACCGAGTAACCGTACACCTTTGCTCTGGGCGCTGTACCCGCTTTAGTAACCACACCGCGCATCATATTCCGCACACTGTTAGCAACTGTTGGACTCATCACCCGTACACTTTCAGCAGCCGCTTCATCAACCACTAACGAAATCGGCTCTAAAACACCTTCATTCGCAATAACCGAATAAGCACGTGCTAATTGCAATGCTGAGGTAGACAAACCATAACCAAATGACAAGGTCGCCGTTTCAATCGGCCGCCACTGCTCATAGCCAACTAGTTTGCCACGAGCTTCTCCCGGAAAACCAAGACCTGCTGACTGACCAAACCCTAAACTATTCAACATACCCCATAACTTTTCGCCAGGAATGCCCAAGGCAATTTTGGCTGACGCCACATTACTTGACTTAAGTAGTAGCGTTGCTAAATCTATTTCACCGTAATTACGGTGATCCCGCACTTGACTACGTCCCACTCGCATATAACCGGGGTTGGTATCAATCACGGTAGAAGCATCAAAGACACCCGATTCCATGCCTGCCGCAACGGTAAAGGGCTTCATTGTTGAACCGGGTTCGAACAAATCAACAAAGGCTCTGTTACGAACATGACTCGCTTTAATCTTAGAACGATCGTTTGGATTAAAGGCAGGCTGGTTTGCCACTGCTAACAACTGGCCAGTTTCAGCATTCAGCAACACTAATGAACCAGACGTGGCCTTTTGCTGCGCGACGGCCGCCTTTAACTCTCGGTATGCTAAATATTGCAAACGCCGGTCTATCGTTAGCCGAATATCTTGACCGGGAATAGGCGCGCGTATGTTATCAACATGCTTTACCATTCTGCGTTTGCCATCACGAAGCACACGCTCGGCACCTGCTGAGCCTTTTAATGATTCATCCCAGGCTAATTCAAGGCCCTCTTGCCCTTCATCATCAATATTTGTAAAGCCAACAAGATGTGCTGCCACCTCGCCATCAGGGTAATAGCGCCTATATTCCTTTTGTAAATACACCCCTGGTAATTGCAACTGATCAATCATTGCCGTCACCTGTGGATCCATATGGCGACGCAAATACACAAACCGCCTCGAGGCTACTTTTTTAAGCTTCTTATCAAGTGCGCTAACCTTCAAACCAAGCAGCTTTGCAAACTCTTTCTTTTTAGTGCCCAGCTCCAACTCTTGCGGGTTCACCCAAACAGAACTCACTGGTGCACTAATGGCCAACGCGTGCCCACCTACATCTGTAATTTTTCCACGATAAGCAGGTAATTTGATGTCACGCAAATGAACCGCTTCTCCGCGCTTTTGCAAATAACTATTATTTAATACTTGTAAATCAATTGCCCGATAAATCAGCACGCACATCATCAACATAAAACACGCCAGAATAAATCGGCGACGCCCCGCCAACTCAGGCACAATAACCTTCTGCACAGTGTTATTAGATTGTTGATGTGAATACTTCATTTAACTTTTACGTAAACAATTTGTGCCGACGTAGGCGCCTGTAAATTTAACTTTGTACGAGCTAGTTTTTCTATTCGGTTATTTGATGACCAAGTGTTTTGCTCTAACTGCAAACGATTCCATTCAACGCCCAACCTATCCTGTTCTCGTAATTCTTTTTGTAGCTGATTAAACATTAAACGCGCATCATATTTCACGTACACAACGGCCAATGCCGACACCATCACCAACACCAATAAAATAACTGTAATACCTGCTAGACTTTGATCTGCCATTACAATTTCTCTGCAATACGTAATACAGCGCTGCGACTTCGAACATTACCCGCTACTTCATTCGCAGACGCTTTAATTGCCTTACCCACCACTTTTAACACCGGCTTTTTAGCATCTAACGGCATTGGAAGATGGCGAGGAACGATCTCTCCACGCGACTGCTCACGTATAAACCGTTTCACAATTCTGTCTTCTAACGAATGAAAGCTAATAACGGCTAAGCGGCCGCCTTGTTTCAACATACTCAATGAGCTTGCCAAGGCCTGCTCAAGGTCATCGAGTTCTTTGTTAATTTTAATTCGAATGGCTTGAAAGCTTCTTGTTGCAGGATGTTTGCCGGGTTCTCGCCTTTTCACAACATTTGCAATTAATGCCGCTAATTGAGCCGTTGTTTCAATCGCCGTTTCCTTGCGCTGAAGAACAATTTCTGCTGCAATTTTACGAGCAAACTTTTCCTCACCATACACCCTTAGCACTTTGACCAGCTCGCCTTCTTCAACATGAGAAAGCCATTGCGCTGCTGACTCGCCCTGCGTTGAATCCATTCTCATATCTAAAGGCCCATCTTTCATAAAGCTAAAGCCACGTTCTGCAACATCTAACTGGGGGGACGACACACCAAGGTCTAGCAAAATACCATCAACCGCGCCATCCCAATGCCGTTCTTGTGCCAATTGCTCCATCTGTGCAAAACTACTGTGCGCTAATTCAAATCGTTCGTCTTTTAATAAGGCTTGTGCTTGGGGGGAGTTCACAGCATCCATATCCTTATCAATGGCCAATAAGCGCCCCTGAGGCGACAAGACCTGCAATATTGACCCGCTATGACCACCACGACCAAAGGTTCCATCGATATAAACCCCATCAGTTTGTCGTATCAGCCCCTCTATCGCTTCATCCAATAAAACCGGCTTATGTAATTCACCAGTAGACATCAAAGCGACAAGGTTCCCAGTTCAGGTGAAAGCTCACCGTCTTCTGCACTCTCCTCTTCAAACCATATGTCACGCTTAGTGACCCATGTCTGCTCATTCCAAATTTCGAACTTGTTTCCCTGTCCTATCATGACTGTTTTCTTATCCAGTCCAGCAAATTCTCGTAGGGGTGGCGACACAAGCACTCGGCCCTGCCCATCCAATTCGCATTCGGTTGCGTGCCCAATTAATAAACGCTGCAAACGTCTGGCTTGCTTATTTAGGGTAGGCAATTTAATCAATTTTCGTTCTATATCCTCCCAAACCGGCAAGGGATATAATAAGAGACTATGTTCACGATCAACCGTCATCATCATTTGCCCATCACAAGAGGTTTTCAACTGCGCACGATAACGCGTAGGGATAGACAATCGCCCCTTTGCATCCAACGTCACGTTATTAACCCCTCTAAACAAAACCGGCCCCTTATTTGATTTATTCCCTTTTCTACCACTTTACCCCACTTTTTTGCACTATAAGGATGAAAATACCACTCTGTCAAGTTTCCCATTCCATAAATACTTTCTTTACGAACAAACACTTAGCTAGGGTTTATAGAGGCCATTGGAAAACACATTTAAATAAACAATAAAGGCAATAAAAATCATTGGCTTGCATCGCTTTATTAAAGAAAATACTAGAAATTCTTTTGTTAAACCCTTCTGATAAAGAAATATTGCGGAACAAGCAGATGATCGGCAAGCAGTGCCATAAAAACGTAACCTATTGAATAATAATGACATTATTGTTTGGTTTTAATTTCAAAAACGCATGTTCTCATTCACAAAAAAAGCCCCTTCATTTTAAAACCCATTGATACCATCACGTTGCAAGCCCATCGCTCTTAAAAACAGCCAGCAAACACACAAATTTGCTAAACCATCTGAAGGGGTTTCTTTTTAGCTATGCACTGGCACTCACCGGTTCTGATATATTAACTATCAACCTATTAAGATTCCCAATACACATTTAATCGCTGCACAACGCTTTACTCAGGAGACCAGATGGAAATTCGCGCCCTTACCTTTTTCACTGAACTGCCAATCAATACCGACAAACAACAGATGGAGCAACAAATTGCACCTCTCGGCAAACAAGCCTTGCAGGTTAAAAAGTTATTTACTGACGCAGGTTTTGCCGTGCAAAGTTTACGCCTAGCCAGCCAACCACTCGAAAAAATTTTCCCCGAAGGCGCCAGCGCTGAGCATTTAGCCTTGTTTGCCAGCCAGTACGAACAAGTTGCCAATCAAGCAGGCTTTAAACATGTAGCCCTAGGGACACTTGGAGCAAGCTTAAGCACTGACGAGGCAAGCACTGAAAACAGCTTACTCAAACAACTTATGGCTGGAATCCCTGCCATCATTGAGGCAACTGATTGGGTATTTACCTCCGTACAATTGGCCGATCAGGCAAATGGACTCAAAACAGACTGCCTGCCACCTGCAGCGCAAGTCGTGGTGGATAACTCAACCATCAAAGAAGACGGTTTTGGTAATTTACGCTATTGCATGGTCGCCAATATGCCAGCATTTAGCCCGTTTTTTCCTGCCGCTTGGCACGATGGAAACAGCTCAACCGCCTTTTCAATGGCTATCGAATCCGCAGATATCCTTGTCGACTTATTAGAAACCTTTGATAATACTGAACAGCGCTGGTTAGCAGAGCCGTCCTTAACAGCCACGTTTAACCGCCTCGGAGCAACGCTTGATAAGCTGGGAACCGAAGCTGCCGCGCTCACTAATATACCCTACCGCGGCATTGATATGACGCCATCACCCTACCCAAGCATTCCTCGTTCTTTTGGTCGTATTGTGGAACTGCTCACAAACGAACCTTTTGGTGGCCCCGGCACAATGGCAGCCATTGGTTTAATCAAACAAAGCTTGGATGCCGCTAACTTTAATCGCGCCGGCTACTGTGCGGTCATGCTTTTGCCACTAGAAGATGCAGTGCTCGCACAAAACGCTATCAGTGAGAATTTTAATATCGCAACGCTATTGGCTTGCGCAGCTGTTGGCGGTACCGGCTTGGATGTCATCCCTGTTAGTGGCAATACACCTCAGAAAAAAATTGAGGGATTAATGCGAGACACAGCGATGTTGTCTCTGTCCTTAAATAAACCTTTAACCGTCCGTTTATTACCCGTGCCTGGGCAACAAGCAGGTGAATTGACTCAGTTCAACTTTGATTACTTTTCTTCAACACGTATTTTTGACCTATAAACATGTTGAAGTTATGAAATAACACTAAATGTTCATAATAAATTTGATCACCGCGCCCATACTCACAACGCAGAACAAACCAAAGCACCAAAGAATCACAAACCATGCCCATTGTTTTTGTTTAGGCGATAAATATTTACTTAACAATTTGTCCATTAGCTAACTCTATATATTTTTGCAAGCTAAATGCTCCGCGAATCTCACCTATTTTAAAGCCCATCGCGGTATCGCGAGGGTAGAGCTCCTTGATATGGTTTTTAAGTGAGGTCTCTACCGTTATGCCATGGCAACTTAAACACAAGCCCTGCATTGGAATTGCCTTCATATACATTATGCTTGTGCCCTGCTGTTGCCACCATTCCATTTCTGCAAGGTCTTCACCCGCACTTTTCCTGCTTACAAACTCGTCTAAAACCGCCTTTTCTTGCGCTGTGGGCCTATTGTTTTGATGACGTGTTTTTAAAGAGGTACGCCCTATTGTCCAGCCTGTTTCGCCTGCCATTTTTTCTGCAATTTCAGGTGCGCGAAGACTACACACATCGACGGCTTTTTTTAAACCACCTGTTTTAATCGCCGCCTGTAATTCCTGCTTTAATGTTTGTTGAAATTGCTGGGTAATGCCTCTTGCTTCCTCAACATAAGAAAAGACAGGCTCTTGTGCAAAACTGACTGCATAACACAATAAACACGCAACAATTAGCCCGCTTTTAATACATGGCTTTATCATCAGCTTTACCCCTAAATATGTAATAACTATATCCCGTATACACTAAAATAATGGGCAAAAACACCGCGGTTCCAACTAATAAGAATGATTGCGATGTTGAGGCAGCGGCCGCATCCCAAAGGGTAAAACTAAACGGAACAATCCATGGAAACAAGCTGATGCCTAGCCCCACATAACCGAGTAAGAAAATAAGCATGGTGAGCAAAAATGGACGAACCTCGCGCTCGCTATGTAAGTCTTTCCAAAGCATTACAAACGCACAAAGCGTAATAATAGGAATCGGTGCCAGAAAAAACAGATTCGGCACAGAAAACCACAATTCCAGAATGCGCTCGTCAATAAAAGGCATACACAAACTAACCAAGCCCATTGCCAATGCTACAAAGCCGATAACATATCGCGCCACAGCACGTGCCCAGCGCTGGGTATCATCCTCACATTTCCATATGAGCCATGTTGCGCCAATCAGCGCATAGCCAAACACTAGCGAAATACCTGTTATTACTGCAAACCCATTAGCCCAGTCAAGCGGACCGCCGGCAAAACCTCGCTCAACAACCTCAAAGCCTTGTACAAAATTACCCAAAATTACGCCCTGCATAAACGCAGCCAATAACGAGCCAACGTGGAAAGACACATCCCATAGTTTGCGGTCTCTTCCCTCCGTTTTAAAACGAAATTCAAAGGCGACACCACGAAAAATGAGCCCTATCAGCATTAAAATAACGGGTAAATAAAGTGCCGGCATCACTATCGCATACGCAACTGGAAAAGCCGCAAAAAGACCGCCCCCACCAAGAACAAGCCACGTTTCGTTACCATCCCAAAACGGCGCGATCGAATTCATTATTTTGCTACGGCATTTATCGCTAGGCGCAAATGGAAATAATATGCCACAGCCCAAATCAAAGCCATCCAACAAGACATATATAAAAACAGCTGTTGCGATTAAAGCGCCCCATATTAAAGGTAGGTCTAGCCATGGTGATAAATCAAACATTTTTACCCTCCTTTCCAATGTTGCTGGCTAGATTAGGTGCAACCGCCTCTTGCCCGTGTTCATAATAGCCATTACCCGACTTATCTTGGTTGGGCCCCTTGCCAATTAATTTCAAAATATAATAACTACCCGTGCCAAAAATCAGCGTATAAGCCACAACAAAAATACCTAAGCTCAAGGCCAGTTGTTCTGCGATAACTGGAGAAATACTCTCCGCCGTTCTCACAACACCATATACGGTAAAGGGTTGGCGTCCTACCTCCGTTACAAACCAACCAGCTAACAATGCTATAAACCCGCTTGGCATCATTGCCATGCACCATAATTGAAAGGACTTAACATCAAACAAGCGTTTTCTGAAATATAAAATGGCAGCCAAAATACCCGTTAGTATCATTGCCACACCCAAGCCAACCATAACGCGGAAAGACCAAAACACAATAGCCACCGGAGGGCGATCTTCTTTTGCGACCTCTTTCAACCCAGGCACAACCCCCTCTGCAGAACCTGTTAGGATCAAACTAGCGCCGTTAGGAATAGTAATACCATAATCTGTACTTTCGGTTTCTTCATTCGGTATGCCAAAAAGGTACAGCGGTTTATTGCTGCCACGCTCCCAGTTTCCCTCCATCGCAGCCACCTTGATAGGCTGATATTCCATTGTGTTTTCACCATGTGCATGGCCTATAAGCAACTGGGTTGGCGCAACAAACACCGCCATCAGCATCGCCATAGAAAACATCACTTTAGCGTGTTCAACATGGATTTTTCGCCATAAATAATAGGCTCCAACCCCGCCTACAACAAAAGCGGTTGTCAGATAGGCTGCTGTTACCATATGAAGAAAACGCACAGGGAAAGATGGGTTAAAAATAACTTCCATCCAATTTGTGGCATACAGCAAACCATCGGCCCTTACTTCAAAACCCTGAGGGGTTTGCATCCAACTATTGGCTGACAAAATCCAAAACGCGGAAACAAGCGTGCCAAAAGCTACAATTAAGGTGGAAACAAAATGCATTTTCTTGCTCACACGGCCCCAACCAAAAAGCATAATGCCAAGAAAAGATGCTTCCAAAAAGAACGCTGTTAGCACTTCGTAGCCTAGAAGCGGCCCAATAACATTGCCAACTTTATCGGAAAAAACAGACCAGTTAGTACCAAACTGATAGGACATCACAACACCCGAGACAACACCCATCCCAAAGCACACCGCAAAAATCTTAATCCACATTTTGTAGATTTCTCTATAAACATTTTTGCCTGTTTTCAGATACAGCCCCTCAACAACAGCAAGCCAACTTGCCAAGCCAATCGTGAATGCCGGAAAAACAATGTGAAAACTAATCGTGAAGGCGAATTGAATACGCGCCAGTAATACAGGGTCAAGCTCAAGTGCTAACATAATATTTATCCTCTATTTTTCCACGGTCACCAGTTGCAATAAACGCTGAACAACATTTATAGAATACCCCCAAGCTTTTCAACGTCGTTCCCATTCTACTGCCATTAAAAACTTTATGCGGCTACCTCATTGTTATGAGCGTTTACGTTTGCGGCCTTATCGTATCACCTTTCATATAGCAACAAGGCTGCTATAGATCAGCTCGTTCAAATTTAAGCACTTAGTTGTCAGACTTATTGACAATAAGTAATGAGAATGATTATCATTAACATTATCATTACTTAAATTCATTATGGTTAAGGTGTTTTCATGTCTCATTTATTAATAACTAGCGGTCCCGTTGTTTGGTTACTTATTGTCTTTTCTGTTGTCTCGCTAACGGTCACCCTGTTAAAAATTTGGCAGTTTTGGCAATTGAGGGATACTGCAAAATCTTCTATTGGGGAAGCGCTCTCAAACTTTAAACAAAATAAAGTTGCCCAAGCAATTGTGCTGGTTAATGGCCAGCGTCATTTAAGGTCAGCGCTGGTTGCCCAAGCACTTCAATTATTAGATAGCGGCGTCCTGTCTACAGAAGAAGCAAAAAACGAAATTTTAAGAAAGGCTCGCTTTGTATTGGCCGACCTTGCTAAGTACCTCCGCGTTCTAGAAGTTATTGCCTCACTGGCTCCCTTATTAGGGCTGCTAGGCACTGTTTTAGGCATGGTTGAAGCATTTAAAGCAATGGAAGCGGCGGGAAGCCAAGTTAACCCAGCCATCCTTTCTGGCGGCATCTGGATGGCTCTAATGACCACCGCAATGGGTGTTGCCGTTGCTATTCCGACTTCAATTATTCATAGCTGGTTTGAGCGCAAAATCGAAGTTCAGGCGATACTCATTCAGGATGATTTGGATAGGGTTTTTACAATCCAAGCCGAAAGAAAATCGGTTAAACCGTTACGTGAAGTGGCCCAAGCTTAATGAACCCCTTATTAATTAACCCGCGGCCAAAGAAACAGGTCAGTTTGACAGCGCTAGTTGATGTGGTTTTCATTTTATTGTTTTTCTTTATGTTGACTTCATCCTTTAGTAAAAATAATGGTTTTGATTTGCAATCACCCGTTGCAAGTCACGAGACTACGTTGGAAAAGCCTCAATTAATTGAGCTGCATGAAGATGGTTCACTAACATTGCTTGGTAAAGAATCAACGTTCCAACTAACAGATTCCGCCCTCTTAGAATCACTCAATATTCACAAACCAACGGTCATCTTACCTAACGCCAAAACACAGGTTCAATCAATAGTTTCGGCAATGGAGCGACTCAATAGACTGGGCTTCCAGACATTATCCCTCGGTCAGTCACTTAAGCAAACGGCAAATAAAAATGGTTAACCAGCGCCTAATATCAGCTAAAAGTAGCCAACAGGGTGATAGCAATATGATCCCTATGATCAATATGGTTTTTCTACTGCTCGTGTTTTTTATGATTGCAGGGCATATGCGGGATATCCAAGACCAAGGTATTGAATTGCCTGTTTCAGAAAACGGTGCTCAAGCTGTCGAGAAAACGGTGACTCTACAACTCACTGATAAAAATGAGCTTTACCTTAATGGCGTTAAAACCTCTCTTGAAAAGCTAGACCTACATTTAGACTCTCTCATAGAAGCCAATACGCTGTTAGCGCTTGAAGCTGATAGACGTGTTCAAGCCGTTGACCTTGATAAAACACTTAGCATTTTGCGCAAAAAAGGTATTTTTAAAATAACCCTTTATGCGCAAGCTTCTTCGGCCAAATAAATGCGTATTTCAGAATGGTCTTTAGCCTTTTTTGTTTCCATTGCCCTGCATCTAGCGGCGGCAGCTGGCTATATGTTAAGCCCTGCCCCAGAACCAAGTGGAGCTAGCGACTTAGGCGAAAACGGCATTCAAATTGGCTTGGGCATGCAAGGCTCTTATATAGATCAAGTTGAAAAGGAAAAAAAGCCAAAACCCGAGAAAAAAACTAAGCCAGAAAAAAAGGTTATAAGCAAACCGGTCACTAAAGCACCAAAAAAAACCAATAAGCCGGTTAAAAAACTGGCGCCTACTGTGGCTGCCGTAACCACAAAAAAGCCAACAAAGAATGCCGTATTAGTACAGCACTCTGAACAAAAAAAGCCAGCCCAGCTGAAACAGACAGCAGAACCAGAAGACTCTGAAGTAACAGAAAACCAGAAGAACAAACTAGCAATACCAAGGAGCAATACCAAGGAGCAATCAAAGTCCGAAGCACTGGTTCGCGCAAGCGGAAAAGGGGCAGAAGCAAACTCAGGGAACCGCTTAGGTAAAAAGGATTATTTCTCAAGCTTAATCGCTTGGCTAAACCAATATAAAAATTACCCTGCCGCCTTAAAAAAGAAAAAACAAGAAGGCGTCGTCACGCTGAAATTCACTATAAATAAAAAAGGTCAGCTGTTATCCGCTAGTGTTCATAAAAGCTCTGGCTACCCCTTACTGGATAAAGCAGCCTTAGACATCCTAGACAAGGCAAGCCCAATGCCCGCCATCCCAAATTCAATACCACGTGATCAATTAACCCTGATCATTCCCCTTGAATATTCACTTATTACCAACTCAACTTATTAAGGAGCAAATAATGACATCCCCCGCAAGCAGTAGATCGGCCAAACTCAAGTTGCGAAATAAAACGGCATTTCCATTTCGCAAAACAGCGCTAGCAATTTGTGTACAAACGGTACTGCTAGGTGCCACAGCAAACAACGCCATTGCACAAGAAAGCGATGCTATTGTTTTAGATGCATTACAAATTGAAGAGCGAACAATTGATACCAACCCTTACACAGAAAAATCTGCACCGTATAAAGCAAAAATTTCAGCCGATAGTCGGCATGTAAAAGAGTTGGCCGATACGCCTCAAACAATCAGCGTGATTACACAAACAGCCATTCAAGACTCGGGGAAAACAGGTTTACGGGATATTTTAGCTGCCCAGCCCGGTATTACCTTAGGAACTGGTGAAAATGGCAATGCCTTTGGTGACCGTTATATTATTCGAGGACATGAAGCGCGTAGTGATGTTTTTGTGGATGGTTTACGTGACCCAGGAATGACAACTCGTGAAAGCTTTGCCTTAGAACAAGTTGAAATTACCAAAGGACCCAGCTCCACCTTTGCAGGCCGAGGCTCAACAGGCGGCGCCATTAATGGGGTAACCAAACAGGCCAGCACAGAGTACGACTTCAATAAAATATCAGCTGGTTTAGGGACAGACAATTTTGGAGAGCTGACCTTAGATAGCAACCATAAAATTAATGATGATACGGCAGTAAGGCTTAACCTATTATATAGCGAAAAAGATGTTCCAGATCGCGACCCTGCAGACCAAGAGCGCACAGGTCTTGCCTTATCCGGTAGCCACCAGGCCACTGATAAATTAAAACTGACGGCTGATTATTACTACTTAAATGCAGAAGACTCACCCGACCTAGGTAGTTACCACATTACCGACTCTAAAGTGGCCAATAACATTCCATCGTACGTACAAGACGAAGACTTTCTAGAATCAACCGTTAACGTGGGAACCTTCCGTCTTAATTATGAAATTAACGATGCCTTAAGAATAGAAAACTCAACCCGTTACGGCACGACCGAAAATGGTTATGTAACAACAGGCGCTTTTGGCGCAACAAGGGATATTAGTGACCCCGTTGCCCCGGGCGCAGCCACCATTACTATTGAAAGCAGAGCGCACCAAGGTTGGCAAGATGTCACCTATTTTGCAAACCAATTTAACCTGTTTGTGGATAGGGAACTGGCGGGCAATAAGCATCAATTTGTTTTTGGTGCGGAATACTCTGATATTGGCGTCATTAATGGAACTTATAACGTTACTAATAATGGCGCAACCAATTGTATCGTCGCAAGCCAAGGAGGCGGTTCTCCAAATTATTGCATCTTGGACGGTAATGGCAAAGAGATCAATAACCTTAATGGCTTACTGGAGCGTGACATCACCAAAGCAGCTAAAGACTCCGATTACTCCATAAAAACCATATCATTATCGGCAATGGATACCATTACTTTTAATGATCATTGGTCGCTGTTTTTAGGTATACGAGCCGACCGCTTTGATTACGATAACTCGGTACTGAGCTATGGCGCGACTGTTCCAACTAAATTTTCTTATTCCG
Source organism: Cycloclasticus zancles 78-ME (assembly GCF_000442595.1). Classification (NCBI taxonomy): domain Bacteria; kingdom Pseudomonadati; phylum Pseudomonadota; class Gammaproteobacteria; order Thiotrichales; family Piscirickettsiaceae; genus Cycloclasticus; species Cycloclasticus zancles. The sequence goes on from NC_021917.1 coordinate 2,339,701, forward strand.
ATACCCTGTGGAATGGACATATTGGCACTGTTTACAATATCAATAAGCAAGGCAATGTTTACCTAACCTACAGTACCTCTAGCAATATTAACGGTGGCGAATCTGATCTAGGCGGTAATTGTGGTTATGGCGGGCTTTGCGGAAGTGACAACCTGCAAGTTGAAAACAGCAAACCAGAAAAAACAAAAAGTGTTGAACTGGGCACAAAATGGAACGTTTTAAATAACAAGCTCTTGTTAACTGCCGCTATTTTCCGAACTGTAAAAGATGATGTAATGGAAAGTGTTGGCGACGCATACTCATCTATAGGCACCTTAAACACGGGTAAAAACCAAGTGGAAGGCATTGAAGTTTCAGCCGTAGGTAATATTACCAAGGCATTAAGTGTGCAGTTTGGCGCAACCATGATGGAGTCTGAAATTTTAAAATCTTCGGCCATAGGCCGAGGTGGCGACCTTGTCGATTATAAGAACAAGCCCTTGAGTAACTTTGCAGATGATAGCGTTTACTTGCAGTTGCGTTACCAAGCAACACCTAAGTTTGCCTTTGGTAGTATTGCAACGTATTCCAGCAATATGTTTGTTGGGCAACCCGATAGCCCAGCTGATGATTATGAAATACCGAGCTATACTGTGTATGACATTTTTGCCAGTTATGACATTAACAAAAAACTTAAAGCGAGCTTGAACATAAGCAATATTACAGACGAAGACTACTATTTAGCCGGTTATCGAAATGGTGGCTTCACCTATATTGGCGATGCTCGTAATGCCCAACTCACCTTAGCGTATGAGTTTTAGACATAACAATTAAAGCGTAATAATTTGGTTGCTGGGGCCTAAGGCAACTTAGGCCCCAAGTATTATATTTTGACCACCAACGGCTAGGCGCCCCATGAAAGAAAAACCAACCCGACGAGAAAAACTGACACAAATACCGCCTGATATTGCAGCCGTTAATGATTATGAAAAGCTAGCAAAGCACTTTATATCTCACCCACATTTTGAATATATTGCTGGTGGGTCGGCTAACGAAATTACCTTAAAAAACAATCAAAAAGCGTTTGATGATATCGGCCTTTATAACCGAGTTTTACAAGATGTATCTCAAGGTTCAACCGAATTAACGCTATTTGGCGAGCAGTATCGCCACCCTATTTTCTTAGCGCCGGTGGCACATCAACAATTAGCTCACCCAGATGGAGAACTTGCCAGCGCAGCAGCTGCCGAGGCAATGGAAGCCGGTTTTATAGCCAGCACGCTTTCATCTACCACACTAGAGCAAATTGCCAACACAACGCGTTATAGAAAGTGGTTTCAACTGTATTTTCAAGACACTAAAGCGTTCACCCTCTCGCTAATTAAACGCGCTGAAAAAGCCGGCTATAGCGCCCTTGTTGTTACCCTTGATGTACCAATCAATGGCTTAAGAAACCGCGCACAACGGGCAAATTTCACGTTGCCGCAAGAGGTCCGCGAAGCAAACCTTGAGGGCAAACCCTCCCCTACGCAACGACAATTAAACCGCACACAAAGTATTATTTTCCAAGGCATAATGAAAGATGCACCTACTTGGCAAGACTTAGAGTGGTTACAACAACAAACCAACTTACCCATTATTATCAAAGGTATTTTGCACCCGGCTGATGCAGCCCGTGTAAAAGAAATGGGATTTGCAGGGCTTGTTGTTTCTAATCATGGCGGCAGAGCGCTTGATGGTGTCCCCGCCAGCATCACCGCCCTACCCTTTATTCGCCACCGTGTTGGCGCAGAGTTTCCTATTTTGCTAGACAGTGGTGTGCGCCGTGGAGCAGATATTTTTAAAGCCATTGCATACGGCGCAAATGCCGTACTGATTGGTCGCCCACAAATGTATGCCTTAGCGGTTGCTGGGGCCTTAGGGGTTGCCCATATGTTGCGCTTGTTAAGAGAAGAACTAGAAGTAACAATGGCCTTAACTGGCTGTTCAACTCTGCAAGAAATTAATACAGAGTGCACCTTTACCCAGCCTCAATAACGTTTACAACATACAGTTTTATGCTACTTCCTATCAATAATGTACTAGATAAAAAAACCGTTGAACAGTTTCGCACAGCCCTAGATAAAACAACCTGGGAAGATGGCAAAATAACCGCCGGAGGTCAAGCAAAACAAGTTAAGGTTAATCAGCAAATTCAAGATCAGTCAGACCTTGCTATTGAATTAGGCAATCATATTTTAAAAGTCTTAGGGCGACACCCACAGTTTTTATCCGCCGCGTTACCCAAAAAAATCTTCCCACCCAAATTTAATCGTTATAACAACGCCGACCATTATGGGCCCCATGTTGACAACGCCATTATGCACCTGCCCGACCACCAAATAATGCGCACAGACCTTTCTTGCACCTTATTCCTATCTGATCCCAAAGAGTACGACGGGGGTGAACTGGTTATTGAAACAACTTATGGCGCTCAACAAGTAAAACTTGCGGCTGGAGATTTAATTTTATACCCATCAACCAGCTTACATCAGGTTCTAAAAGTTACTAAAGGAGCGAGAGTCTGTTCCTTTTTCTGGTTAGAAAGCATGGTACGCGACAATCAGCAGCGAGAAATGTTGTACACCCTTGACCAAAGCATTCAAACACTAACCATAGAAAGAGGAGCCGACGACAACGAAGTGCGCCACTTAACCGGCATCTATCACAACCTTATCCGCCTATGGGCAAGCAGCTAGCCTTTATTAGCGACAAAACGGTCACCTGTACTTGTATAAATACTTCATCATTTAAAATTAAATGCTTAGTACGCAAGCTAAATAAACCCCAACCGATCTTCATTCAACGGCCTAAAAACTACGTAGCCTTAGGCGATAAAAATAGTTGTGTTATATTCAGCTATAACAACTCACTATATTACTCGCTAACAACCTATTTACGTTTAGCTGCTAATTTACGTTTAGCTGCTAATATAAAAATACATGGAAGTATTAACCACTTATGTCTACTTGATACGTAGAACTTTGCTTCCGCTTATTAACAGTGTTAAGTAACAAGGAAGAGGCATGAGTAAGAATGTAACAGACAGAGTTATTCTCAAAGAGGTGTACAAAATATACTATTCAGATTTTTGTAACTTTGACAAAGAGAAACCATCTCGTGATACAAAAATATATGTGCCGATTGACTGCGAGTTGATTGCGAGAAATTTAAATTTAGACCCAGAAATTGTCTTTGGTCGTCTTTACTATCACCTAAACCAAAAACATGGGTACAAACAAGAGGATGGGACTCTGATTGCTTTATTTGCGAAACAAATAGGTTCTGATCGCCATGTCGTACAATTCCCTCTACTATCAGCAGTATTGGCAGAGCATGAACAATCTTATTTACGCTTTACCATTCCCCTTTTTTTGTCAATTATTGCGTTAAGTTTTTCAATTGCTGCATATTTTAATACTTAACAAAAATATCAAGCACGACGCGCAAAATGTGCGCGCGTCTTATATAAAACGCTAGCCAAATTAAAGCAAGAACATGAAATTTCAAGGTAAAGTTTTAAACTGGAATGATGAGAAGGGTTTTGGTTTTGTCGAGCCAAATGGTGGAGGAAAACGCGCTTTCGTGCATATTAAAGCCTTTAAACCTCGCTCACGTCGACCTGTTAATGGCGAAGTTATTTTGTACGAATTAATTCAAGACAATAATAACCGTTATAAAGCTGAAAATATTCAATTTGCTCGTGATGCTAGAGATTTAAAGAAAAGAAGCCACGCAAAAAAAGGCAGTCATTTGGGTGAGGTCTTTATAGCGCTTTTTTGCGCTGTGCTATTAACCTCAACTTATTTTGGCAAGCTACCTCTAATTATCACCAGCATTTATATTGTGATGAGCCTTATTGCTTTTGCCACATACGCAATTGATAAATCTGCAGCTCAAAAAAACCATTGGAGAATACAAGAAAGCACGCTGCATCTACTTTCACTCATTGGAGGCTGGCCGGGTGCTTTTTTTGCTCAAAAGAAATTGCGCCACAAGTCGATCAAAAAAGAGTTTAAACGTGTTTATTGGGTCACTATTATTTTAAATTTAAGTGGTTTGTTTTGGATCCACACGGAGAAAGGAAGAAACGTCATCAACAATGTGATTTATCCACTATTTAATGGCTAATGTGCAAGCAAGGCAGCATATTCTAGAGAAATATAGACAATAAAGTGCTCAAGCATTTCAAAATAGACGCACGCCGTATAGGCTGGCTATAGGTTTATAATTACAGTCCGTATTTTATTTTCAGAAAACAGTGAATAACCCATATGAATGAAAGTAGCCATAATTTATCAACCCCATCTGAAGCGCCAAAAGAATCTAGCTGCAATGACACCAGTTGCTGCCCGCCACCACAAACACCTATAACCAGAACGACACCAAAAATTGGCCGTAATGACCCTTGCATTTGCGGTAATGGCCGTAAATATAAGAAGTGTTGCGGTAAAAACGCATAAATCATTTTAATTTTTGTTACACCAAACAGCACAACAAGGCGCAACATAACCGGGGGATGAAAGGCTTAGGTTACAATATGTTGGAAGCATTGATGTGCTGCTTATTTTTTAACACCGAAAAATAGGCAGCCGTTCCCCACTAACCAAAACCGATTGATAACTTAAGAGACGTAGTGATTCCCATGAAAAAACTAATCTCATTAACGGAAGCCGAATCTCGTTTGAAAAATGGCGAAATAAAAGGCTGGGGCTTAAAAGAAGGCAAGCTTTACCGAGAGTGTACGTTTCCTAATTTTTCTCTGGCTTTTGGTTTTATGGCCTCTGCCGCAATAACAGCTGAAGCAATGAACCACCACCCTGAATGGTTTAACGTTTATAACAAAGTTAATATCAGCCTGACGCCCCATGATGTTGGCGGTTTAAGCGAACTGGATTTTGAGCTAGCGGGAAAGATGAATAAACTACTCACTAATCTATAAAAAAACACTCCAAATTATTCTTGAAGCAGGCGGTAAACAAAAACCTAAATAAATAAGGAAAATACACGGTGAAAGAAATTACCCGAATTAATCATATTGGGTTACGAGTTAAAAACCTGAATGCCTCTAGACAGTTCTACCATCAACTGGGGTTTGAATTTATCGCTGGCCCTATCGGGCCGGAACCTGTTGCCATTATGGAGCACCCATCTGGTATTAATATAAACTTTATTCTCAACGCAGATTCTGATTGCACAGAAAATGTACTGATGGATATTACCGCAAAAAATACGGGTTACACTCATGTAGCCTTACAGGTAACGAATATCGAATCTGCACGAAAGACTATAAAAGCACTGGGCATTACCATTACTGAAGAAGTTGAGTTTGAAGACGCACAGTTCTTTTTTATTAGAGACCCTGATAAAAATGTTATTGAGTTTCATCAACCGTCAAACCGTTAACAAATCGCTATTTTGAACAGTTATCAGCTGGGCTAAAATCAAGCTAAAAATGCGACAGAACAATACAGTAGCCACTACCAAAAGGCACCAACAAAGGAACAAATACCATGCAAGATATACATTGCCCTGAATGTAAAAAAGCATTCAAAATTGATGAAGCTGGGTACGCGGATATCGTGAAGCAGGTTCGTGATAGCGAATTTACACAGCAGCTAAATGAGCGCTTAGACATTGCTGAAAAAGAAAAAATTAATGCCGTCGAGCTGGCTAAACAACAAGCAACGAACGATGCGCAAAAAAAATCGGCCGCCAAAGATGCAGAAATACAAGACCTGAAAGCAAGGTTAGAGGCAGGTGATACGTCAAAGCAGCTGGCTGTTTCTGAGGCGGTTAAAGCAGTAGAAAAGGAACGCGATGATTTAGCCAATAGATTAAGGCAAGCCGAGCTAGAAAAAAAAGCCGCGTCAGAGCTGGCAGCGGCAAATCACTCCAATCAGCTACAAAAAACATCTGCGGAGAAAGACAAAGAGATTCAACACCTTAAAGCCTTACTTAGCGCGAAAGAAAGTGAAAAAACAATGTCAGAAATATCCTTAAAGGATAAATACGAAACACGTATTAATGACCTTGAGGACACGATTGAACGCCTTAAAGACATGAAAGCCCGCCTGTCTACCAAAATGGTTGGCGAAACGCTTGAACAACATTGTGAAACAGAGTTTAACCGTATCCGGCCGACTGCTTTCCCAAAATCCTACTTTGAAAAAGACAATGATGCTCGCACTGGCAGCAAAGGCGACTATATTTTCCGCGATAAAGATGAGAATGACATTGAAACTGTCTCCATCATGTTTGAGATGAAGAATGAAAGTGACGAAACGGCGACTAAGAAAAAGAACGAAGATTTTCTCAAAGAACTCGATAAAGACAGACATGAAAAAAATTGTGAGTACGCTGTTCTTGTGTCCCTTTTAGAACCCGATAGTGAACTGTATAACTCGGGCATTGTTGATGTCTCACATCGCTACAAAAAAATGTACGTTATTAGGCCGCAGTTCTTTATTCCAATAATAACGTTGCTACGCAATGCGGCTCAAAACTCACTGAAATACAAACAAGAACTGGCCATTGTAAAAGCCCAAAATGTTGATATTACTCATTTTGAAGAAGAACTTGATGCATTTAAAACAGGCTTTGCGCGAAATTACGATTTAGCATCTAAAAAGTTTAAAACCGCCATTACCGAAATTGATAAAACAATCGACCACCTTCAGAAAACTAAGGACGCCCTTCTTGGCTCAGAAAACAACCTGCGCTTAGCCAACAACAAAGCAGACGACCTAACCGTTAAAAAGTTAACAAAAAAGAATCCCACAATGGCCGCTAAGTTTGAAGCGCTTAGGAAGGATTAGCCAACATGGCCCGCATTATATCGTTTCGTTTAGATGCACGCTGTAGTATGGTCAACTCAGTTCAAACGTGATCAGTCACACACTAAAAATTGGAGAGTTAATATGTTCAGGAAAATTGTCGCCGTAGCCCTTTTTGTCTCGTTTATCGCCATGTCCACCTCGGGGCTTTTGATGTTTGTTATTGAGAAGCCATCTTTCACGATTCAAATGCATCCGGTACATAAACTATTTGGCCTAATCATGATACTGGCAGTTCTAGCGCATCTAAGTTTCAATTTTAAATCGATCCTCCACTACATCAAAAATAAATCAGTAGCCCTGTTTGGCGGTTTCATGATTATTTTATTAATCGGGTTATATGGCGTAGTTATTTATAACGAAGTGCCACCAGAAATCGCAATACCTATGGACGAGTTGGCCGCCGAAGCCGAGTCACACGAGTGATTAAGTAGCCTCACAGGTCGCTGCGCTAACACAGTAATGAAAAAGACCCTGCAAAAATCTAAAAGCGTGAACTGAACAACTCACGTTCGCGCCTTTTATTTACTCTAGGAGAAACGCAATGCAACAAAAACTACCCACATTATTAGTTTTATTCCTTTTTTTGCCCAGTATTGCCTTCGCTCATACGGGCATTGATCAAACAGCGGGGTTTCTATACGGATTAGCGCACCCCATCGGCGGGGCAGATCATCTATTGGCTATGCTAGCAGTGGGAATTTGGGCTACCCAAATAGGCGGCCAAGCCTTATGGCGTGTTACTGGCACCTTTGTCGCTGTTATGCTTTTAGGCGGCTTGCTGGGGCTTACAAATATTCCACTACCATTTGTTGAAGAAGGCATTTTGCTTTCTATTTTAGTTTTAGGCATCTTAATTACGGGCGCCTTTAAGCTCCCACTGATGTATAGCTGCTTAGTGGTTGGCGTATTTGCTATTTTTCATGGCTATGCCCATGGTTCAGAAATACCCACCTCAATGAGCGCTGTATCGTATGCACTTGGTTTTGCGCTGGCTACCGCCGTACTGCATTTAAGCGGCATAGCCTTAGCCGTACTGATGAAAAAAACAAAGGCACAATTCTTTAGCCGGTTTGCTGGCGGCACAATAGCGCTTTGCGGGGTGTATTTAGCCAGCCAAGCGACATTCTATTGAAACCACGCTTATAAGCTCTGCCGAATGAAGGTAGGCGTGCCGTCTCAGCTGTTAAGTTTAAAACCAAAATAAGGATGTAAAGGAATGGATCCAATATCAGTAATTTTCGCATCGTACCTCGAACTAGTTTCATTTAATGTTACCAATAAAATGACCGACTTATTAGGTACAGAAATCCAAAGCGTTGTTGTAGAACACCAAAATATTCAAGTCCCTTATTCATATCAATTATGGCGTATTGTGCCTAAATCTGTTTGTAACACATACAACCTGAACATCGAGGAATTTTCTAGATGCACATTGGCAGCTAAATCACTATTTAATGAAACTTGCTTATATTTACAAAAAGGCGAAAAAGAACATTGGAAATATACAAAAATGAAGAATATGTATTGCAATGCCTCCATGACATTTAAACCAACAATAGCAAATATACGACGGGCCTCTGTAAAAACTCCTCTCCAATTAGCTAGGACTGAATGCAATATCGCTACTGCAGAGTTAATGGGAAATCATAATTCTAAAACCCAAAAGAAAAAAGAAAGTTCCTGCGCTAAGTACCAGAACCTTAAACAACAATCAAAAAACAACTAAATGGGCAGGGCAGGTTTCTTTATCTCTTAATCTTATATATAAAAACCTTGGAGTCGCTGCTATTACAAGGGTATTAGGCTGATCATAGGTATTATGAAAGCCCATTTTTTAATCGTAAAGTATTGTTTTTTTAATTTAAACTAAATACTTACTTGCGCCACCTCACCAAGCATAACAAACCATTACTAAACGCGTAAAACTGCGTAACGCCAGCCTTAAAAAGTTATGCTATATTCAACTGTGATAAATAAATGTATTACTAGCCAACAACCTATCCATGTTTAGCTCTTAATATTAAAGTACATGGAAGTACTATACACCTATATCCATTTAATACGTGGAACAATACTTCCGCTTATTAACACTGTTAGGCAAAAATATAACCTATGCTTAGTCCAGCTAAAACATTCTTTCCTGAAATATTTGAGGCGCTTAAAAACTGGCCAAAATGGGTTCGGTTTACGCTTTTTATTCTTGTTATAGGCGCTCCACCATTATTAATTTCAAAATTCAGCTCTACTGAATTATTAAAGTTAGGAAATACTCCACTTGTTATAACTCCGTTCAATATAGCCTTAGTCTTTATACTTATGGTTTTTCTCGTATGGCTAATTACTCATACGAGTAAAAAAGCGAAGCATAAACGTCTAATCTATCAATTTTGTGAAGCATGGCTAGAATATCTACCTTTCATGTTTTTACTTGTCACAAAGATTCAAGTACATGACATGAGTAAGGATGGTTACATATTCGATTTCATAAAAGAAAACAGGGAGGATATAAAATCATTCCATGATTGGAGGGCAAAATTAAGAGAATTACTTTTTAAAGTTGGTGAATGTGAATTAGCTATCTCAGATAATCAGCACTGGGAGAAACTAAAAAAAGAAAGCAAAATATTTGAGGCTCAGTCATATTTAACTCCTTTCTCTTTCATCCTTGACCAAACACAACCTTGGCTTATTGCCGTTGTTCATCAGGATGAGGCGTGGGCTGCATTACATATATCAGATGAATTTATTGAAAGAGTAGCATTCAAGCACTCAAATATAGAACGTTTATGGAAACAGAGAATTAAAAAGAGTAATGAAATTGCAAAGGAAGTTGAAGAAAATGCCTAACAAATCAATCAGGTTCGCCCACAAAATGCGTGGGCTGGGACTAGGCGATACAGCCCGCCTAGCCCCTTATTTCCAACGTTATGTGCAATAGAAAATGCGAATGAAGATTGAAATTTCAGGCCCTTTTTTTAAATGTGAAGAAGATGAAAATATCTTTTTTTCACGCCTATACTCTTTGCCTGGTTATGATAGCGTTGTTGGTAAAGGAACATATTTATACTTAACGTTAAAACATGATTCTAAGAATCAAGCTCTTAATCAGGTTCAAGAAATTTGTGATTTCTGGAACACCACATACAAAGTGTTAGATTAGCGGAGCCATAATTCACATTACTGCCAGCCTGTGTACTTGCTCTCAAACACTCACGCAGATTAGGTTTACAATAATTAGCAGAAAGTAATTAAAAATTCATCATGATAGCTCGTTTAAGGTATTTTGGTTTCAACTAAGTTCGGTGGGAAATCAAACTTTAAGGGCAATAATCACATAACAAGGCCAGCCAGCCTCGCCTATGCAAAGATACGCATGGGTTGGACTTCGTTTCATCCGGCCACTTCTGGCGGCATTATGTAATAAATCAAAGGTAGGAAAATGGACTTCACACCCATCATTAATCAAGCGGTCAGTATGCTCTGGTACTTAATTCCCATCGCAATATTTACATCGGTAATAAAAACACCTTGGTTTAAAGGCGTTGCGGGTGAGTTTATAGTTAATGTTGGGGCCAAAATTTTTCTTAATAAAGAGGAATATCATCTTATTAAGAATGTCACTTTGCCAACTGAAGATGGAAGCACGCAAATTGACCATATAATCGTGTCAAAGTTTGGTGTCTTCGTTGTTGAAACTAAAAACATGAAAGGTTGGATTTTTGGCAGCCCTAATCAAAAAACATGGACTCAAAAAATCTATAAGCATTCAAGCAAATTTCAAAACCCCCTACACCAAAACTACAAACACAGCAAAATCCTGCAATCCTTATTAGGGTTAACTGACACCCAGTTATTCTCAGTTATTGTTTTCGTTGGCGACAGTACATTTAAAACAGATATGCCAGAAAATGTAACCTATGGCCAAGGTTATATACGCTTCATAAAATCAAAAAAGATACCTGTTTTATCCGATAGCGAAGTGAAAGATGTAACTGAAAAAATAAAAGCAGGTCGGCTAACACCTTCATTTAAAACAAACAGAGAACATGTGAAGCATGTTCAATCAATTGTAGCTGAAAAAGAAAAAGCTCATCATTGCCCCAAATGTGGTGGCGATATGATTTTACGAGAAGTAAAAAAAGGGCAAAAGAAGGGTAATAAGTTTTGGGGTTGTTCTAAGTTTCCAAAATGTAGGGGTGTTATAAATGTTACATAACAGGAACAGCTTGGAAGACTGCTGGAAAGAAAGCCAACCTATTTCAATGCCGAGCACACGAATCACCTCATACGTTTGGCAAAAGAATTAGAGCGGCAGGTATTAGTTTGCAAGACCGTGAGGATTTATTAGGTTATAAATCACATCGTATTACGGCACATTACTCAAAGGCTGAAATTGATAACTTAATAGTAGTAGTTGAGAAGATTGTTCCCGATCGTAAACAACACCGTATTTTACGTGTGGCATAAGTCGCGTAAAAGTCGCGTAATTTGAAATGAGAGGGCTTGAAATGGTGGTCATGGGTGGACTTGAACCACCGACCCCGGCATTATGAATGCCGTGCTCTAACCAGCTGAGCTACATGACCATACTTTGAAGGCTGTGAATTTTCGTAGTTTCGGCTTATTTTGTCAAGCCAAACAGGCAGATACCTGCGAAGTTTTACACATTAAACCTAAAGTGCGTTACATCTCCGTCTTGCATAATGTAATCTTTACCTTGAACACCCAATTTACCCGCCTCTTTTGCGCCCTGCTCGCCATTGTATTGAACAAAATCTTCGTAGGCGGTAATTTCTGCACGGATAAAGCCTTTTTCAAAATCGGTATGAATAACACCCGCAGCTTGTGGCGCAGTTGCACCTTGTTTAATGGTCCATGCTCTTACTTCTTTTACTCCGGCAGTGAAGTATGTTTGCAAGCCCAGCAAGTGATAACCCGCTCTGATCACTCGGTTAAGCCCAGGCTCTTCTAGACCCATCTCTTCTAAAAATTCTGCACGCTCATCTTCATCTAACTGAATAATTTCAGCTTCCATGGCTGCACAAACGGCAACAATTTCGGCGCCTTGTTTTTGCGCTAATGCTGTCACAGCATCCAAATGTGGATTATTCACAAACCCATCTTCTTGAACGTTGGCTATATATAGCATGGGTTTTAATGTCAGCAATTGCAGGTCTGAAAATGACTTTAACTCGTCTTCACTTAAGCCTAATGTTCTTAAAGTAATATCTGAATCCAAATGCGCCAGCGCTTGCTCAATTAAGGCCTTACGTTTTAATTCATCTTTGTTGCCAGACTTCGATGCCTTGGTTGCTTTGGTCAACGCTTTGTCTAACGATGCCATATCTGCTAAGGCTAATTCAGTTTGTATCACTTCAATATCGGCTAAAGGATCAATTTTTCCTGCCACATGAATCACGTCATCGTCTTCAAAACAACGCACTACATGTGCTATAGCATCTGATTCACGAATATTGGCTAAAAACTGATTCCCCAAACCTTCCCCTTTAGAGGCACCAGCCACTAGCCCAGCAATATCCACAAACTCGAATGTTGTCGGTATTACCCGCTCTGGCTTGACGATTTGTGCCAGTTTATCCAAGCGCAAATCAGGCACAGGTACGATACCCGTGTTTGGCTCAATCGTACAAAATGGATAGTTTTCTGCTGCAATGGTTGCTTTCGTCAACGCATTAAAAAGTGTTGATTTACCAACATTTGGTAAGCCAACAATTCCACAATTTAAAGCCATAAGGTCATCTCTTTGAAGTTCTATACAGGCCGCTATTATACGTTAAGCGCCTACAGACTGAAAAACAATCTAAGTGATAATGGCACACACGCCTCTAGTCGCGTAAAATCCCTCTCTTATATTTATTAAATCGACAGGTAAACTCATGAAAAATTACAAAATTGCCATTATGGCGGGTGACGGTATTGGCCCAGAAATTATGCAAGAAGCCGTTAAGGTTTTAAAACTCGTTGAAGAACGCAATGATGTAACATTTGAATTAATGCCCGCTTTATTTGGTGCTTGTGGATATTTTGAAAAAGGTGATGCTTTCCCACAAGAAACCAAAGACATTTGCGATCAAGCCGATGCCATTATTAAAGGCCCTATCGGTTTAAGCCACGAAGAATCAAAAAAAATCCCTATCGACAAACAACCTGAACGTGGTGCGTTGTTACCTATGCGTCGTCGCTACAAAACTTACGCAAATTACCGCCCCGTTTCTCTTCCACAAAGTTTGGCTCACTTTTCTCCGCTAAAACCTGAAATTATTGGTGATGGCATTGACCTCATCATGGTTCGCGAACTGGTCGGCGGCTTATATTTTGGTAACAAGGAAGTTGGCGTTAATGATGACGGTTTACGTTATGTTAAAGAAACGTTGGAGTACGACGAAAACCAAATTCGCCAAATTATGCACCACGCATTCAAATTAGCCAGTGGTCGTAAAAAAGTACTTCACAATATACATAAAAGTAATGTTCTTAAATCATCCGTTTTATGGAATGAGGTGATGGAAGAAGTTGCTACAGAGTACCCAGATGTTAAGGTCATCAATATTTTAGTTGATGCTGCCGCAACTTTGCTTTGCTTAAACCCAACGCAGTTTGATGTGATGGTAATGGAAAACATGTTTGGCGACATTTTAAGTGATCAAGGTGGTGGTATTCTTGGTTCATTAGGCCTAATGCCTTCTGCTTGCCTAGGAGACGAGAAAGCTTACTACGAACCTTCTCATGGTTCTGCGCCGGATATTGCTGGTAAAAACATTGCCAACCCGTATTCTATGATTGGCTCTGTTGCTATGATGCTTGAATATAGTTTTGGCATGGTAGAAGAAGCGAAAAATGTTTGGGCTGCTATGCAAGGCGTTTTTGCTGATGGTTTCTCAACGGCAGACTTATCTAAGCCAGGTAGTGGCGTTAAGATGATTAGCACAGATGCATTCGGTGACAAAGTGGTTGAAAAACTCAAGGCTATGCCAACGGTTTAAATCTTATTTAACACCCAATAAAAAAGGCTTACAGATGTAAGCCTTTTTTATTGCTCGATTATTAATCGTTTACGATTTTTCGTGCAACTGAATATTAATCATTCGAAGCGCCGCAAGAATCGAGGCAAACACTTGGTTAGAATGTACACCCCTTGTTTTACGCATTTTTCGTTCATTCGCCCACGTAATAACACACTCTGTTAGTGCGTTAGTATGCCCGCCCTTAGGTATTCTTACTTCGTAATCTTCTAGCTCGGGCAATACCGCATCGTATTCAACCAATAGCTTATTAATGGCATCAATAAAAGCATCAAAACCACCATTGCCTGTGCCACTTGATTGATATTCAGCACCTTTTATATTCACAGCGATATCGGCAATAGACGATTGATCTAAACGACTGGTGATAGAACAGTCGAGCAAACGGATATGCTTGTAGCTTTCACTCTCTAATACATCGGCAATAATAAACGGAAGGTCTTCAGTGGTGATCGTCTGTTTTGAATCCCCCAAACGAACAATACGTTCAAGCACTTTCTTTTGGTTTTCTTCCGACAGCTCAATACCCAAACGCTCAAGGTTCTTACTGAGTGATGCTTTACCGCTCATTTTACCTAAGGCATAGCTGCGTATTCTAGAAAAGCGCTCAGGGCTTAGCTTGCTTTCATACAAACCGCCTTTCTTATCGCCATCAGCATGAATACCGGCGGTTTGTGTAAACACATCATCACCAATAATAGGCGCATTAGCCGCTACCCACTTGCCTGAAAAGTTTTCAACCATATTGCTTAAACGCACGATGTTACTTTCATCGATGGACAACTCCATGCCCATTTTATCGCGCAAAACAACGGAAACTTCTGACACAGATGCATTGCCTGCACGTTCACCCAAGCAATTTACTGTGCAATGTATGGCGCTTACACCTGCTTCTACAGCGGCCATAATATTAGCTGTGCCTAGGCCGTAATCATTGTGCGGGTGAAAATCGAATTGCACGTCAGGAAATCGTGTACACATATCTGTTAACGCTGTTCGCACCTCATCAGGTGACATAACACCTAGCGTGTCAGGCAACATAAAGTGATCAATACCTGCATCTTTTATGGCCTCCATAAATGCAAACACATACTCCGGACTGTCTGCATAGCCGTTTGACCAGTCTTCTAGGTACACATTAACTTTTAAGCCTTGCTGCAAGGCATAATTAACCGTATTAAGCACTTGTTCAACGTGCTCGTCTAAGGTTTTACCTAACTGTTCTCGGCAATGCTTTTCGCTACCCTTCGTAAGAAGGTTGATCACCTTACCATTGGCATTAACAATCCAATCGACACTACGCTTATGGTCGGCAAAACCCAAGACTTCTACTTTTCCATCAAAGCCTTCAGCTTGCGCCCACTCATTAATATTACGAACTGCTTCTTGCTCGCCCTCGGACACACCAGCAGACGCAACTTCGATGCGGTCTACCCGCAGCGACTCTAATAACGCCTTCGCAATGCTTACTTTTTCAGCAGGCGAAAAGGACACCCCCTGCGTTTGCTCACCATCACGCAAGGTGGTGTCCATAATTTGAATATACCGAGAGCTCATTTTTCCGCTTAACTTAACCGCTTATTAGCTTTTACGCCCAAAGCCAAGGAAGACGCTGCTTATGCTGTTCTTCAAAGGCGCTGATTTTATCTACATGCTTAAGTGTTAGCCCAATATCATCCAAGCCACTTAACATGTTTTCTTTACGAAACGGATCAATCTCAAACGAGAACCCATTGCCACCCGGTGTTGTAACGGTTTGATTTTCTAAATCTACAGTAAAACTAACCCCTTCGTTTGCGCTAATTTCTGCCATTAACGCATCCAATTGATCAGGCTGCACAACAATCGCTAAGATGCCGTTTTTAAAACAGTTATTGTAAAAAATATCAGCATAGCTTGTTGAGATAATGGTATTAAAACCATAATCTGCAATCGCCCATGGCGCATGTTCACGTGACGAACCACAACCAAAGTTATCGCCTGTTACTAGTATCTTTGCCCCTTCAAACTCAGGCTTATTGAGCTCAAATTCTGGGTTAGGTGTTACACCATCATTCAAATAACGCCAATCATGAAATAGATGTACGCCAAATCCGCTACGCTCTACTTTTTTTAGAAACTGCTTTGGAATAATTTGATCGGTATCAACATTATTACGGTTCATTAATGCCGCAACGCTTTCGTGTTTTGTATATTTTTCCATAGCCTTAACCTAATTTACTGATATCGACAAAGTGACCGGCGGCCGCTGCGGCCGCTGCCATTGCGGGTGACACAAGGTGAGTACGTCCACCTTTGCCTTGACGCCCTTCAAAGTTACGATTTGATGTTGACGCACAACGTTGGCCGTCTTTAAGCTCATCGCCATTCATAGCCAAACACATTGAACAGCCTGGCTCGCGCCATTCCCAACCTGCCTCTTTAAATATTTTATCAATGCCTTCTTTTTCAGCTTGTACTTTCACGTGGAAAGACCCTGGCACGGCTATCGCTGTTACGCCCTCTGCCACGGTTGTGCCTTTTGCCATTTCAGCGGCATCACGAAAATCTTCGATACGGCCATTAGTACATGAACCAATAAACACGTAATCAATGTTGATATCGGTCATTTTGGTTTCTGCTGCCAACCCCATATATTTAAGTGCACTTTCGCAGGCTAAACGCTTGCCCTTATCATCAAAGCTTTCAGGCGTCGGTACTGCACCGTTTACGCCAATAACTTGTTCAGGCGATGTACCCCAAGTGACTTGAGGAGAGATATCTGATGCATTAAGGGTGATAACTTTGTCATATTCTGCACCTTCATCAGTTACCAGTGATTTCCAATACGTTAATGCTTGCTCCCACTGCTCTCCCTTAGGTGCAAACTCTTTACCTTCTAAGAAATCAAATGTTTTTTGATCCGGCGCCACCATGCCTGCACGGGCGCCTGCTTCAATAGCCATATTACAAACAGTCATACGGCCTTCCATCGTTAGCGCTTCAATCGCTTCACCGGCATATTCTATGACGTAACCGGTACCACCCGCTGTGCCTGTTACGCCAATAATCGCTAAGGCAATATCTTTTGCAGTACAGTGTTTAGACAACTTACCGTCCACTTGAACCAACATGGTTTTAGATTTTTGCTGTGGCAAGGTTTGCGTCGCCATCACATGTTCTACTTCTGATGTGCCAATACCAAACGCCAATGCGCCAAACGCACCATGCGTTGCTGTATGGCTATCACCACACACTACGACCATTCCAGGATGAACAAAACCATGCTCTGGCACAACAACATGAATCACACCATTATCTGGGCTTTCCATATCGTACAAATTTAGGCCATTTTCTTCACAGTTCTCTGCCATCGTTTCAATTTGCTTTTTAGCAATTGGGTCAGCAATAGGAAGATCACGATCTTTAGTCGGCACACAATGATCCATTGTCGCCAAAATGCTATGTGGGTTACGCACTGGCCTATTTGCCATGCGAAGGCCTTCAAATGCTTGAGGGCTAGTAACCTCGTGCATTAAGTGCCTGTCTACATATAACAAAGGAGCCTGACCTGGTTCTTGGTGAACAAAGTGGCTTTCCCAAATTTTTTCATACATCGTTTTTTTCATAATTCTTTCCAAGGCTAGTTCTTCAAGCATCTATTCGACAACGAGAAGAAAATGAGAGGCAGCACGCCAAATGAACCGTGTATTTTCGCTAATTTAGTGGTTTTTTGCAATTGGATTAAGCAGATAGCACAAACTTTTACCTAAATACCTTGTTTTCAAGCCCCACTTAATGCACTTAGATACTCTTCGGGCCACTTTTTTATTACCATAAAACCATATAGGCAACCAAACCTATCAACTTTTTCTAGTCACCACTTACTTACATCAGTAAAATCTAATTGAATGTAACAACAAGAATTGCATTGAGTTAACTCTTTACACGTTAAGACCTTCTTTAATCAAACATAATAAAAACTATAGGCAAATACATGACGACTCTTACAGAACAAAACACCAGCAAAAACATCCACATTAAAAATCTCGACATGAACCTACACTATAACGAAGCAGGCAATGGAGACGAAACCGTCATCATGCTTCACGGTGGTGGACCTGGTGCAGCAGGCTGGAGTAACTTTTCTCGAAATATTGATGCTTTTGCAGAAAAGTATCGCACTATTTTATTAGATTGCCCTGGTTTTAATAAATCTGACGCTGTTATTACAGACCTAGCACGCGATGTACTAAACGCACGTGCTATTAAAGGCCTGATGGATGAGTTAGGTATTGAAAAAGCACACTTAATTGGCAACTCAATGGGCGGTGCCAGCGCACTTAGCTTTTCTCTTGAGTTTCCAGAGCGCCTAGACAAAATGGTATTGATGGGTGCTGGTGGTGGTGGCCAAAGCATGTTCTCACCAATGCCATTAGAGGGTATTAAATTATTGGTCGCTTTATACCAAAACCCATCCCTTGAAGCGTTAAAACGAATGATTGAAGTTTTTGTTTACGATCCTTCATTAATGAGCGACGAACTAATTGAAGGCCGCTTTGAGAATATGATGAGAAAGCCTGAACACCTTGAAAACTTTATGAAAAGCTTTGCCAGTTCTAATATTATTGTCAGTGACTTTACACCCAACCTCGGCAAAATAGCAGCTGAAACATTTATCATTTGGGGTCGTGATGACCGATTCTGCCCTCTTGATCATGGACTTAAATTTTTATGGGGTATTCCTAATGCAGACTTGCACATCCTTAGCAAGTGCGGCCATTGGGCGCAGTGGGAACATGCAGAAAAATTCAACTCATTAACATTAGATTTTTTAGCTCGCTAAAGCAGAAATATTGAACCGCTAGTCATAATGCAGGCGATCAACCGCCAGCTTGAAACCTGCATTAGGCTAGTGCTGTTCAATGCTATACGCTAGAAGAAAAACGATCGGATAAAGCAGGACTATTCCCCACTCGACAGGTCAGACAACACAACAAACCGATCTGCCTTTTGCTAGTAGCGATGAGCGTTTTCGCAACTCAAGTACAGTTGGGAATAGACAGACGCTGATAATTGCCCCGCAGAACTAGGGATAAACCTTGTTACTCTTATAGATAAAAAAACATCCCTAGCTTTTTAATATAAAGCGCTAAGGCGCACCACACTCACTTTGGCATTACAGCGTTAGGAAAAACTCTTTTACCTCATTAATGACGGTTTCTTTAGCATCTAAGTGAACATAATGCCCTGCATCGGGCACAACCTTGACTGATAGCTGGCTGGGTATATGTTTTTTTGACAGATCAAGGTTTGGCAAATACCCAAAACCATCCTCTTTGCCAAAAATCTGTAAGACCGGACAGCTTATTTGTTGCAAATACTGCGTGCAATCCTCAGCTTGGTAAGCCTCACTATTCACTCTATTTATCCAATCATAGAACAAAATATCGAGCCCTTCGCCATGGAATTTAAAGAGCTTTTTTCGAAGGTCGCCATTTTCAAACGCTTCCTTAGCTTCTTGTGCACCGGCTAAACATTGATCATGAATAAGCATTTGCGGAACAATCGATACGACAGCACATACAACCTCTTTGTGCAGGCTTGCTGCAACAAGAGATATAACACCGCCATAACTATGCCCCACTAGAATGACGTCAGTTAAGCCAAAGTGCTTAAAAAGATCAAGCAACGGCTCACCCGCCTCCTCTGCACGCGTGTCATACTCTCGAAACTCAGTTAGCGGCTCAGACTGCCCGTGCCCCCAGCGTTCATAAACAATAACGCATAAACCAGTAGCTTGATGCACTTGTTCGGGGAAATCACGCCACATTTCAATAGAGTCTATACCACCATGCAAAAAAACTAATGTAGGTGCGTTAGCCTGTATATGACCTATTTGTTGCACACGAAGGCGTCGGTTAGCTGCTTGAATAAAGTGTTCTTGTTTCATAGGCTACACGTTTTATTGAATTAGAAGGAAAGCTGTAATTGACTAATAAACGATGGATAATTAAATTTACCGTCTGTGGGGTCATAGTACGCCAGCTCATTAATAAGCCTTAAGTTTTCATCAAACTGCCAAGTGAATATAGCTTGGTAAACACTACCTTGGTTCATACCGCGAGCTATTTCATCAGTCGATTTCCCTGTTAACGGTCTAAAGAAAGCTGTTCTAGAGGGGTGCTCATTATCGACATGCTGATACTGTAATGCCCATGCCCAGCCCATGTCTTCAGAGTTCAGCAAATAGGCACGGCTAAGGCCTAAAGTTAAAGCACTAGAACTCAGCGCATTTGTATTATCACCTTGTGTATTAACTGCTAAACCACCTGTGGCATCAGATTTAAATTCTGCCCATGACGCCCATAGCCACCAATGGTGCGCTTGAACGTCTGCAAATACGCTAAGCCACTCATTATCTAACTCAACCCCGTTAGGCTGAAATTTTGTATCCAACGTGACAGAATCTAATGATGTACTGTAGGCAGCACCAACGCTGTACGCTAGCGGCCTGTCTTTAAATTGATATTCATCATCACTGGGGGAAATACCGTTTGGACGGAGCGCAAAGGCGGCTGAAAACAACAAATCGTTATTATCATTATTTAGCGATAAGTCAGGGCTATTAAATAAGCCAAGCGCATAATGTACACGGTTACCAAAATACCCCTTTGAGTTAGTTTCAGGCAGCCCCATATTGCCTTTTCTAATTGTTAACCCACGCGCTCGACCGACAGCCCCGGGTGATAACACCTCGGTAAATTTGCGTTCCACGCTAGCCGATTTATGTGGTCGCCTTGTATAACCGAGTGCAAATTGCTGCCCCACTGTGATACTACCAAGGCTGTCATCAAAGTGCTTCAGACTCACCCAAGCATCCAGTAGTTTTTGCGCGTTTGATAAGCCTACCACTTCGTTAGATGCATCATACTGGAAGCGAAAAGCCACATTGTCACTTGCAAAACCCGTAAAACCTAGACGCGCCCGTCTTAATGTAAAACTATTTGTTCCTTGACGGCCATTTTTAGAGGGGACAAAGGTGTAGCGTGGCTGCGCTAACCCCCAAAAATTTAATATTAGGACTCGCCTTGTTAACATTTTTTTTAGTCGCTACGACTAAATTATTAACAGCCGACTTAACACTGGTTTTTTTAGCCACGGAGGGTTTACTCGCTTGCAATGCGGCTTGTTGAGCATGTTGCTTAATGTCCGCCACATCATGTTCGCTTAGTAAGCCTTTTTTTTGAAGGGCTTCAAGAACCGCATTTGCATAGGCATGAGAAGAATCAGCTAAAGCAGGAAGGCTAACAAGCGCCAGCAAAAGGATTGATAATTTTTTTAACATAATCGTTTATAGTTTTTCTTATTATGAGTGATCGGTTTACCCAAACCGAGGTAGTATGTTACACGACTTTTAGTAACTGTAACTGTAGCTAATATCTAAGGTCGTCTCAGCAATGCCAAACTTAACATCCGTCCCTAAAAATGCTGTGTTCTCGGCGGTTAATTCATTACGAAAGACGTGCATAACAGCCAATGACCATTCTGAATGCTCACTGTTTTTATAGCTAAACCCAGCCGTTAAATGTTTAGCTGGCATGGCGGGGGTAATGGGGTTTAGTAACCCAGATCGTCTAGGAATCTGTTCTTCACCCACGTTTGCACCAGCCCGAAGCGTTATTTTGTCATCAAAAATGTAACGAACACCTAATGAATACGCCGTAATACTTTTCCAACCAAACCCAACGCTGTTTTTTGCACCGAGTAGCCTATCTGCGGAGAAACCGATCATAGGGTTCAGCTCCGAAGCCGTGGGCACAGGGTTTGACAACGCCTCAATGTCTTTGTAGTTAATGCGTGTCACATCAAAAGCAATAGACAGTTGTTTTGAAAAATTAATGGCCAAGCCCACACCGTAATTTGAAGGAATATCAAACTCACCATTGTTAGCAAGCAGACCAGAATATTTTTTCATCTTAGTCATTTGCATTTTTGGTGCATAGTAGGCGCCAAACTGGTAAGTATCGTTAGATTTATAAAACCACCCTAATTTAATACCCAGTCCGTAGGACACCTCGTCCCCTCTGTTCGTTAGACTGCCTGCGTCTGACGATACGCCTTGAAAGAAGTCTAAACCTTGCGCACTAAATTTCTGAATACCAAATAAAGGAGATACCCCAATATAGTTATTTGGAGACATTTCATACGTGTAGGTGGTGGCGATAATAAGCTGCGCAAAATCCACCCCTAGATGCCCGTCTGTCGTTATGCTTGGAGCCCCTAAAACACGTTCGGCTGTTTCTGTAAACAAGCGTTTTCTATATGCCGTATTAATCCCACCATTACCGTAAACAGTAACACCCAGTGTGCTTTTATCATTTAATCGTTTATTCCAGCCAAAGTTCGGAACAATCCAATAATCGCGCTGACTATCATCCCGTACTAGCTCATCACAATCACCAATACCCCGGCAATCAAATTCGGCGTCACGGGGTAAATAGAGAAAACGAGCGCCAATATCTAAACCTTCTACTTGAGACATGCCCGCAGGGTTAACAGCGCCTGTTAAAGTGTCTTCAGGAAAGGCAATCGCGGCTCCGGCCATGCCCGTCATTTTGGCACCGTAAGCAATCGCAAAATAGCCATTGATTGCAGATGCAAAATGGCTAAAGGAGAGCAAAAGAACCCCCTACTGAAATCTTAACTTTGTATGTCATAACATTCCCCTAGGAGTGCCGGGTTAATTGAATTGTTACCACGCCATTAATTTCATATAATGAAATAGTGCAGGCGATAATATACTAGACTATTCTCTTTTTAAGAACAATTATCTTATGGAAAACCTCAATCGAATGATGATTTTCTACCATGTCGTTGACTTGGGCAGTTTTACTGAGGCCGCTAAAGTGTTGAAAATGGCAAAATCGGCGGTTAGTCGACACGTCACCCTCTTGGAAAAACAAGTTGGTGCAAGGTTGTTAAATCGAACAACTCGTCAACTAAACCTAACTGAGGTTGGGCGAATCTACTTTCAAAGCTGCAAGAAAATCGTAGAAGAGACGCAGTACATGCAAAATGAAATCAGTGTGTTGCAAAACCAACCCGTTGGCTCATTAAAAATTGCCACAACTAATAGCTTAGGGATTCAATATATTACGCCGTTAATTGTCGAGTTTATGCGTTTATACCCCAAATTAAACATTGAACTAATGCTACAAGACCAAGTGATCGACATGGTTGAAGAAAATATAGACGTGTGTGTTCGAGTGGGCTGGTTACAAAACTCTGACCTTGTCGCAACAAAAGTGGCTGATTCACGCTTGGTATTAACAGCAAGCCCTAGCTATTTGAAGCAGTACGGGCCAATAGTCACACCCAAAGACCTTGAAAAACATGCCTGCGTCATTTTTTCCTTATTGCCTAACCCGACTAAATGGACATTTACCCAAAAAAAGCAACAAGAAACCGTGTCGGTCGGTGCCATTATAAAAACTAACAATGCAGGCGCTGTTAAAGCTTTACTGTTACAAGGTGCGGGCGCATCTGTCTTGTCTCACTTTATAGTGGCTGAAGATTTACGAGAAGGACGCTTGGTTGAGTTGCTGCCTAATTATGACTTAGGGTCTGCAGGCATTTATTTAGTGTATCAAGAGAAGCAATATAAGCAGTTAAAAATACAGTTATTTAATGACTTTATTAAGAAAAATTTAAAATTGGACTGATAATAAAAATGAAATGCATAGTTAGCAATATCTCACACCAAGGATACGATATTGAATTGATTTATAAAGTGGCATAAACACGCCTGAGCGACTGGATATTTAGGCCACTTTACAAGTCTAGAATCACTTTTCCCATGATAGGTGATACTAGGCGATTTTAATTTTTGGTTATTAAAACCAAAAAATAATGAAAACTAAAAGAGGAAATAATGATGTCTATAAATGTAATATTAGATTTACAAGTTAGTACAGAAAACCGTGAAAAACTATTAAATACATTCGAGGCTATATTACCGGATACACGCGCTTTTAAAGGTTGCCAAGAGATTGTCGTTACTAGTAATGATGATGACCCTTTAAATATTGTGGTGTTAGAAAAATGGGACTCGCGCGAAGACCACAAAAGTTATATGGCTTGGCGCTCAGAGCGCGGAGATTTAGAAAAACTAGGTACGTTATTAACCGCACCACCAACGACTAAATACCTTACACCGACAACAATATAAGTCCTTATTAATACACCGTATGGGGCTACTTAGTAGCCCCATACTTTTTGCAAGAAAGACGCATCGAAGTAGTAGCAATCTTTCCTTAGTCGAAAAATACGCTATTTAATTTTCCGACACCCTAGAAGCTATCTTTTATAGACTTATTATTTTCAACAAGCGCAAAGAACTTAGGGTAGCTTGATTTTAATGACGTGATGATGCGTTCATGTGGTAAGTCAGCAAAAAAACCATAATCGGTAAGATATTCCATATGCTTTTTATCTTGTTCATTAAATTCGTGCATAAATGAATCATCTACGCCATTGAACTCCAATGGCTTAACACCAAACCGTGTACACATTTCGATATTAAAAGCAGGCGTTGCTTTAACCCACTTCCCCTCAAGGTAAAGCACACTATATCCGTGCCACATAAAAACATCAGTTTCCAATAAATCCAATAATTTTTGTGTGCTTAAATGGTTTCTTACATCGGAGAAACCAAGCTGAGCTGGAATGCCAACACTTCGAGCGCATGCTGTTAGAAGTACGGCTTTTGGAATACAATAATTCGATTCGCTAACCAGTATATTGCTAGCTATAAAATGCTCTTCTCCTGGTTGTAACTTATAAGGATCGTAGCGGATAGCATCACGCACTGCATAATAAAGCTTAATCGCCTTTTCTTTATCCGTTTTGGCACCAGCAATAGCTTGGTTTGCAAACGCTTTAATACTATCTGAGTCACTATCAATAAATTTTGTAGGTGTCAGAAATTCAGATAAATCGGTTGTTCCTTTCATTTGATGCCCTTGTTTTTATTTGGAGACTTCTCTTACAACACAGCAAAAGCCAGATTACATTGAGAATAAAGCCTACACAATCAACTTACTATCAAGTTGGTTTACATCCGTTGCACTGATAGCCTTAGTAACGTCCATATTTCTTAATTCTCGTTTTAACACTTTTCCAAACGGAGTCCGTGGTAAAGCATCTGTGAAAGTAAATTTTTTCGGCACCTTGTAGGCACCTAACTTTTCTTTGCACAACGCTATAATTTCTTCAATCATTTGCAAGTCGGATATGCTTTGATCTGCTTTAACGATGATGCCGCAAACAAGCTCACCCCACTGATCGTCTGGAAGCCCGATGACCGCACATTCATAGACATTGGGGTGGTGCAATATCATATTTTCAACTTCTACAGAGGCAACATTTTCACCCCCAGTAATAATAATATCTTTACTCCGATCAAGAATAGTTACTCGCCCAGCTTCATCCATCATGCCTATGTCGCCTGTATAAATCCACTCCAAACCTTCGGGATCATCTTGGCATTTCATAAAGGTGTTTTTCGTACTCTCTGGCTCATTGTTGTAATATAAAGCCATTGCCAATGTCCGCATAACAATCTGACCAACTTGTCCATGAGGAAGAATACGACCTTCATCATCTACTATCCTTATCCTAGAACCCAATAAGGGCTCACCCACACCATCAGCATGAACAAGAAAATCGTCCGCTAATTGCATTGAGCCAGAAATACTTTCCGTCATACCATACGCAACCATAAGTTGCGTCTCAGGGAACATCTCCTTGAGCTTTAGTCGAAGAACTTTTGGGGTTGGAGCTGAGGCGACACTTAAGGACACCATGCTTGTTATAGGCTCACCATCCCATGTTTTATAAATAGGGTTTATCATAGCCGGCACGATAAACATGCAATGGATAGTTTCACTTTTGATTACGTTATGTAAGAACTGTGGTGAAAACGAGGGCGTATCAGGAAAAATGACTTTACCACCCAACCAAAATGTAGGGAAGAAGCCATAACCGAGCCCTGCCGCATGATACAAAGGCGCAAAACAAATAGTATTATCCCCACGCCTTAAACCTAATGGCGCCAGTAGGGCCAAGATATCCATAATGGCTCCCCCATGCGTCCAAACAGCACCTTTAGACCCACCTGTGGTACCCCCAGTCATTGCAATCATGTAGGGATCTTCCCATCGAGCTGCTGGCGAAAGAGGCGTGCCTGATTGCTCAGTTAGTAAAGCTTCATAATCAAGTGCTTCACTGTTATTCAGCTTTCCTCGCACGATATGATGTTCAACTTTTGCGCCATCCCCAAGTGAGGTGAGCTCTTCACGAGAAATAAACACATGGCACTGTTGCGCATCAAGGTGCCGTACCGTTTCAACAGGTGATAGGCGATTATTAAGAGGCACCGCAACAGCACCTAAAGTAGCACAAGCAAAAAGAGTTTCTATTGATGGGTGTTCGTTATAAAACGCATAACCAACTCGGTCACCTTTCTTGACCCCAAGGCTCATTAAAGCTCTAGCCAACCGTATTGACCGCTCACGCAGTTGAGCATATGTCAGTTCAATTTTATTCAGCCTGTCATCTAAGGCGATACGGTTAGGATACGTTTCGGCACATCTGGATAATATAAAGTCCAAACCGCCAAGGCGGCGCTCAGGGTTGTCATTTAGCATAAGCAGTCTCGTTTACTCGTTAGTATCTCTATTTATAGGTTTAAAATATTATGCAAACTCACACTCGTTAAAGCTGTAATCTATGAAACAGGTTTCATGATGTAGGGCCCTGAGCATCAGAATTCTCTTTGGCATAATCAAGAGCTGATGTTGGTAGAGCACCGCGCCACTTTAGCCAGTTAAAGCACGTGTCGCAGTCACTACATTTAAAAAGAACTTCTGAAGAACTCCCTCCAAAAAGCGAGAGAACCTCATTATTATCACTTTGACAATGAGGGCATACAACACCTTCAAAATCCCTGTCTTTGCTCATTTAGTGCGCCCCGGATGGGTCTTTAAATCGAATAATTTCATACAAACTATCCGGAAGATTCCCGGTTCTGCGTTTAGTCTCATTCCAGCCCGCTGCATAATCCACATCGTCAGATAGGCTGTTTGCATCAAAAGCCTCATATACCTTAGTGACTTCAGCCGTGAATGCATTTTTTATGTCGGCTAGCGGGACGTTCCTAAGGCCATTTTCACTCAGAAGGTCTTGATTGAGTTGATTGCCAAACCAACGCAAAGCAATAGGGTAACGAGCGTTTAGGCAATCCAAAAAAGCAGGATTTCCACTTTCTACAAAAATATCCATCCAGCCTTTATAAAACTTTAAGTGAAAATATATTTCTTGCCCGATTTTATTTGCAAGACCAGATAATGCTCGATCAGGGTGATCAAGGAAGCCAGATAACATCATCCAAGTCGCCTGTTCGGCTAAGAAACTTGTGGCGATAAAATCTTCCCACGATTCGGGCGGTGAATCCAACAAATCCATTGAGCTAATCTCATCTGCTTGCCGACCACGCTCTAAGGTTTCGTATTTACAACCAAAGTTCATTAGATACAGGTAAAGAGAACGTACCTGCCCATAAGTCGTTGTAGCCATGCCAAGTAGACCTGCAAAATCAGGTACAGAACGACCGTTATGAGTGCATTCCACGTACCAATTGCCCAGCACTAATTTTGTGTCAGCGACAGCAAGTAGCTCATTTTTTAATGTTTCTAAGACGTTTGGCTCAAGGGATTCTAAAGAAAAGTCATTCATTGTTATGCCTCCTTAATTTCTGCGCGCTTACCTTTACCGGTAACTGAGATGATAGAGTCGATGGGGGCAATACACATTTCTATCCATGAATGTTCATCATAGACAAACCACGCTCTAACTTGAGCCAACTCATCATTTGGTGCTTCTATACTACCGACATGGCCAAGCCGGTCTTTTGATGTTTTTCGAGCAAAAACTTCATAGTATTTCATCTCTCCTTTGCCAACTTCAGCGTCTCTATTTATTTTTTTTGCAGTTATACTCATTTTTTATACCGTTAGTTATTTAAATTTGTATTCCATTTTCACGCATTAGATTTTTCACATCATCACTCACTAAGTCACGTGACCAAGATAGATGCCAGCCATCTTCAATAATTACCTCGTTAATACCATCCAGTGGCAGTAAGGCCGCTTTAATATTGTCATGTAGCATGGTGACTCCAGGGCAGCCTAAACAGGGAATACACAGTTGAATTTTTGCTTTTCCATCAGAGCTAACTTCAGCATCTCTTAACATACCCATGCTATTAAGACTAACAGGGACATGGGGGTCGTTTACCTGCTCTAGGGCCTCAAATATATCTTCTTTTGTTACCACAAATCGCTGCCCCAAACATCATTTTGAATACGTTGGAAACAACTCAATTTGGTTGGTCCACCTTTCTTCCACTGAGCAAATTTTTCTTCCCATGAGACAGTCGTGTAATCCCACTTACCTGTTTCCTCATCTAACAAAATAGGCATTTCGTAATGTAAAACGTATTGACCCAATTCTTTATCAAAGTGTGCAGGCACCTTAATACCAACCGATTCACAGTAAGGCACAACTTCATTAAGCCAACGTTGGCGCAACTCATCATTGCTCTGACCACGGATGCTATAGGCTATTTGGTCTGTTCGCTTTTTCATATGATCGGGTGTTCCAAACCACATGACCGACATAGGGAATGCATGATCAATCGCCTCTTGTACCCGAGCTCTTGTTTCTGACGACATATCCCAGAAGAAACGTGTCCATTTTTCGCCATGTGCAACATGGAACTGTTCCTCAAAGTTAACCTTTCTTAAGGAACGTGCATACGGTCCATATGAGCACGATTCTTCAAGATCACGAGTTGTTGTGTAACCGGCTCTATCGCCCAATAACATATAGACTACGCAGGCCACATAGTCTTGGGGCTGATGCTGAACCAAATAAAATGTCTTGAACTCACTCGGGTCTCTTTCAAAAACAAGTTTTTCCGTATCGTAGCCAAAGCCTTTAAGCAATCGGTACATTACTTGGGCATGGCCTAACTCATCTTGCATGGCAGACGCTACAGAGATTTTATCCTCAAGAGTGGGCGCCGTTTGCAAGGCTTTGTAATATAGCGCTAGTGTTGACAATTCAAGGTCGGCCGCTATCAGCATCGTTTCTTCTAGTACTTTGCGATACCGAGTTGTCATCTCAGATTGATCTTCAATAATATGTCCGGCCTTTATGCGAACTTGTAAAGCCAACTCAGCTTCATCTGACGATGCTGCTTGGCTTGGGGCTGCATTTGCGAGTGTATTCATGACGTAGTCACCTGTGTTTTTATTCGAATTTTAATTCCACATGCTAACAGCTGTTTGGTATAAATCAACACTGTTTAAACGAACGTATTGTTATCAATATTAGAACAGTTAGTCGCGTTGACGAGCTTTATTTTTTTATAGATACTGTCGCGACTTATTACTAAAAAGGCGTGGTAATGAACCATCTAAAATATTACCTAGGATCATTAATTGGTATATCGTGTATCGCAAGTTTGATACTGGGTGAGAGCCATACTTGGCTCGGACTGACTGCGTTTATAGCGCTTCTTATTGTGAATATTAATACGCCCACCGACTATACGCACAACGATATAGCGATAACTTGGTCAACTGAAACACACTTATATCTACGTTTTTTTCTTACGCTTTCCGTCTTTACTTCATTTGCTTTATGGTTAAGCACAGTAGAACAAAGCGCTCTTACTCTATCCACCTATCAACTGATAGGTGTCACGTTTTCTTCACTAGGGATTTGTACGCTAGCAAACCTTCTGGTTAATCGCCAATTGCGACCCCGTATAACCGCTATAGGCACCCTATTTAGAACATTAGCAACCCACTTTTATTTTGCCCTATCACATGTTTTAGGAAATGCCCTTTGTAACAATTTTAATATTAAATCAGGAGAAAAATGATGTCTAAATACCAACACTATAAAGAACTTAAAGTTGAATTAAATAAAAACATATTAACGGTAACGATGAATAGGCCTGACAAGGCGAATGCTATCAATTTGGCCCTTCATACGGAACTATCAACTATTTTTAATGACGCGGGCAGCGACGATGATGTTGACGTAGTGATTTTAACTGGTGAAGGTAAAGCGTTCAGCGCTGGAGGCGACCTTCCTTGGCTACAAAACATGATTGATGACCAGTCCCTTTGGCGCCGCACTGTCACAGAGGCGAAGCGTATAGTATTTGGCATCATTGATTGCGAAAAACCCATTATAGCTAAACTGAATGGTGCAACAGCAGGGCTTGGAGCCACGATTGCACTATATTGCGACATTATTTTTGCATCCGATCGCGCAAAAATTGGAGACCCACATGTATGCGTTGGTTTTGTCGCGGGTGACGGCGGTTCTGCAATTTGGCCACAACTTATTGGCTACCCACGGGCTAAAGAATACTTAATGACGGGGGATTTAATACCTGCTGCGGAAGCTGCAACAATGGGGCTCATCAACCATTGTGTACCACATGATGAACTTGACGAACGAGTAGCCGCATTTGCAGATAGACTAGCCAATGGCCCGATTAGAGCAATCCAAGGCACTAAGGTTGCTGTCAATACGACACTCCGCCAGTTGGTCTCCGCTAATATTGACGCATCCATTTCCTTAGAAGGTTTGTCCAATCAAAGTGATGAACACCGTGAAGGCGTCGCCGCATTTAACGAAGGACGCAAGCCCGTGTTTAAGAAATAAATACGTCAAGCCTAGCTAAAAAAGGTCCCTATCCAGAGAAATGGGTTATTTATGTCTAAAACAGCACTAACCCTCAGCGCGCTACTGAGGGCAACCGCAAATGCGTACCCTAAAAATCCGGCCATTGTACATGATGGCGAAATCATCAATTATCAGGAGTTTGATGACCGAGTGGATAAGCTTTCTGCCTATTTAGTTGAACAAGGAATAAAGCCTAAAGAGTCTGTTGCATACTTATTCTTCAACCAATGGGAAACGCTGGCTATCTATCATGCAATTACTCGGATAGGGGCTATTGGTGTCGCTATTAATCACCGGTTAACACCTGTTGAAATGCAATACCAAATAGATGAAACCCGTTCAAAAATTTTGCTCTACGATGAAAGCCTTAAAGAAATTGCAGGGACATTGACTGAGCTTTGCGCAACACTTGAACACTTTGTCGGCTCAGACGGCGACGTTACTAATGACCTAGCAAATGAAACCATAACAAACATTATAGAAAAACCTTTACCTGACAATACTTGGGCTGAAAGTGATATCAACGAAGATGATGATAGTGGGATCTGGTTTACATCAGGAACTACAGGTAAACCTAAAGGCGCGATTGTTCAACATGCCTCATCGGTCTGGAGCGCCACGTCAACGGCTCTTTCATTAGGTATTAATAATAAAACGCGATTACTCTCTGCGGCACCTCTTTTTCATCGAGGTGCAATGGAAGATATGCACCTTGCGGTCACATTAACGGGGGGTGTTCATTATATGGTTCATAAGTTTAACCCTCTTGATGTGTTAGAAAGAATCCAACGAGATAAAATTACTCACGCATTTATCGTTCCAACAATGGCCAGGATGATGTTGGATGTTCCAAATGCAGATCAATTTGACCTGTCTTCCTTGCAGTGCTGGATGTCAGCATCAGCACCATTACGGGAAGATTTGGCATCCGAGATTAGGCAAGTATTTAAACTTGCACCACAGGTTCTAACTAATTGCTATGGAATAACCGAGTCACTCTTAAATGCTACGTGCCTAGGCGATGCGCTGATAGCTAGCCCAACTAGAGTTGGCCTCCCCCCTCCGGGGATGAGTGTTCGTGTGATAACAGCAGATAAAAGTTTTATTCTCGATGATACCCCAGGGGAACTAGTCACTCATGGCCCCACTACCTTGAGAACATACTTAAATAACCAAGAAGCCTTTGAAGACGTTACATTTGAAGCCGATGGAAAGCTCTGGTATCAAACCGGTGATATTGGTTTTCGTGATGCCGAAGGCTATGTCCATCTTTTAGACCGTAGCAAAGATATGATTATTTCAGGGGGTGAAAATATTTACTGTGTTGAGGTTGAATCTGCCATTGCTGCTCATCCAGAGGTCAATGAAATAGCAGTGGTTGGAATGCCTGACAAGAAATGGGGCGAAAAAGTCGTTGCTGTCGTCGTTCGAAAAAAAGGCGCATTGATTAGCGAACAGGGTATTTTACTACAGTGTCACAACCTAGCTAATTTTAAACACCCAAGGGAAATTTATTTTGTAGAGCAATTACCCAAAAATTCTTTTGGAAAAGTTCAGAAAAAAGAGATTAAAGACCTGCTAGATAAATAAACGTTGCCTATGTTGGCCTTACGTAAAAACTAATGGCTATCTACCTAGCACTATTACAAGCAAATTCGCTACCTATCAAAACCTAATGATGAGGTGAGTTGTAGCGTTTTTTGTGCAATAAAAGATAAGAGATTAAATGATGAAGCAAGATTTTGACTTAGTCGATGAGACTAAATATTTAAATATAGATGGAAAAAACATTGAGTATCAGTGGGTTATTGAACCGAAGCAAGACCAAGGCGTTATCGTCTTCTTACACGAAGGCCTTGGTTGTAAGGATATGTGGAAAGGCTTCCCAAAGAAACTGGCGCAACAAACAGGACTCGCAGCCCTAACTTATAGTCGAGCTGGCTATGGGCTATCCAGCTCTATCCAGTTACCACGCAATCAAAACTACATGCAAGATGAGGGCATAGATGTTTTGCCTAAGCTATTAAGCGCGCTTGGAATACAAAAGTCCGTTTTATTTGGTCATAGTGATGGCGGTTCAATAGCATTAATTAATACCGGGGCACATCCAAACTCTTCAGTGCAAGCCATTATTCTTGAAGCTCCCCATGTTTTTATAGAGAAAAAAACCGTCGACTCAATCACTCAGGTGGCAAAAAATTACCAGAACAGCCATCTGAAGAAAGCATTATCAAAATATCATGGCGATAACCTTGATTGCGCTTTTTATGGCTTTGTAGATACTTGGCTAAACCCTGTTTATGCAAAAAATTGGAATATTGAAGGCTATGTAAAAAACGTTAACGTGCCAACCTTGCTATTTCAAGGTGACAATGACGAATTTGGCACCAGCGAACAAGTCAACCGGATTCAAACACAAATAAAAGGTGAGTTTGAAGCCGTTATGATAGAAAACTGCGGGCATGTTCCACATGTTGAACAGCCTGATATAGTTCTCAAGCGAAGCACAGACTTCCTTAAACGTTTAGCTGTATAAATAAACCGCTGACCTGTCGGATTACCTCGACCAAGTTTTAACTATTAGACAGGCTTAATGCACCGTCATGTTACGATTATTTGCATGGGTTAACTGCAACAAAACACCTAGTCAATATGACTTAATCTAATCAACGATATTAAGACTCATGAAAAAAATTATTTATGTTATACCGGGCGTTGCTCTTTGCTGCGGAATGGGTTTCTTAGCAATATTGTTAGCCGCCTATGTTCCGGTAGGTGCTGTTACCTTAGCCATTATACTTGGCCTTATTGTTGGCAACAGTTTACGTATTAATGATCAATTCAAATCTGGTATTAACTATAGCGAGAAATATTTACTCTCCATTGCTATTGCCCTTTTAGGTGTTCAGCTAAATTTTTCAATTCTAAGTGAATTAGGCTATGCGACCATTTTAATGATCGTGTTTACGATGGGCGTTACTATTTTTTCATCGTTGATATATGCAAAATGGTTTGGGTTTGATAAACGCTGTGCGTTATTACTTGGTTTAGGGAATGGCATTTGTGGCAGTTCTGCAATTGCAGCGACCAAGGATATAGTCGGTGCGAATGAAGAGCAAGTTGGCCTCTCCATTGCCATTGTGAATTTTTTAGGCACCCTTGGCATTTTCCTCCTACCTTTTATTAGCCACTACCTATTAAATTTATATGAGCTTAATGCAGGTGTATTGATCGGCAACACATTACAAGCTGTAGGGCAAGTTTTAGCTGCCGGGTTTTCAGTAAGTCAAGCAACGGGGGAAGCGGCAACCATCGTTAAAATGGTCAGAATTTTGTTACTTGCCCCAGTAATCCTGATTCTGATCTTCATGTTTTCTCGAGTAAACATGAAAACGAATGAAGACCTCAAAGTCGCCTATAGAATTCCTCTCTTTGTCGTTGGTTTTTTTGGTTTCTCAGTTATCCAAACCTTTGGCTTACTGAAACAAGAACAAGTTGAGCTAGTCAGCACAATGAGCCACTACGCCCTTATTGTCGCCATGTCAGGCATTGGGTTAAAAATTGCCTTTGATGGAATTATTAAAAATGGCAAAAAAGCATTGCTTATAGCAAGTGTTATTTTTGGGTTTCAGATAATAATGAGCTCTAGTTTAATCCTTATTTTCTTTAAATAATGAAGTCCTAGATTAGCCTTTAAGATTCAATTAACTCGGCCCTTTAAGGTCGAAAACGATGGCCTGCTAATTACTATCGTCCAGACCTTAGGTGCATCTTGTACCGCTAAGAAAGTACTTTTTTAACGACTCTACCGAGTGGATAGCTTTGGCTTATCTGACGGCTTTGTCAAAATGCTCATCAGCAACTTACAGTATTTACGAATATCATCTGATTATTCAAACAAGGCATGCTGATACCCCAATGCAATCGCTTGATAGTATTAGCCGCCAGCCTGATCTTGGCAGCGGAATAAAGTCGGTAGAATCGTCGAGCAATAAAAAAGCCCCTTAAATATAAGGAGCTTTAATACCTAAAATGGAGCTGGTGAGAGGATTCGAACCACCGACCGGCTGATTACAAATCAGCTGCTCTACCGACTGAGCTACACCAGCGTTAGGGGCGGTATTCTAATCCAAATAAAAACGTCGGGCAATGATTAACATGCAATTTTACGAATACTAATGTTTTCGCCTACTTTAAAGCCATCTAAATTGTCCGGTATCGGTGATAGACCATCACTTCTTATAAGTTTTACGCCATAACGATACTTTTTGCGTCTAATAAGTTCGGCTTCAATCGATTTTTCCGACAAGGCCTTCAGTCTCTTTTCGGCTCCGTCGGCTGTTGCAAACAAGCCTAATGAGATAACCCCTTTGCTAGAGCCACTAGGCACTAACCATAAATCGTTAACGCCTTTAGCCCTTAATGTCTCCATATTACGCACTGATTGATTCCAATCACCATTAGAAGAATAAACAACCCAAAAATCCCTAAGAACCTCTGATGCAATAACGGGCACATCCCACACATAACGACTTAACACTTTTGATAGCTTCTTCGCATCATCTTCATTAGCAAAGTCACCCACTAAGTAGCATTCCGTGGCTGACTGCTTCGCGCTATTATCCAACAAAATTTGTTTCTCAAGCATTGCAGCCACTTCTTCATCTCTAACCAACACCAGCGTTTCAAGCTCACTTTCTTTATACAAGGGTGCTTGGTGTTGCTCCAGCCGTTTGGTTTCCACCACGGTGGTTCCCCAGAAAAAGTAAACTACATTTAAAAAAACCAACAATAATAATAAACGTTTCACTGGTATGATTTAGTCACTAGCTGTAAACCCTGTAACACAAGGTCTTTTTCCAATCGAACGTCCTGCCTTAAGCCTTCCGCTAAAACAGTTGCATGGCCACCCGTTAAAATAGTTGTTATCGGTTGCTGATGCTTTTCCCCTACATCAACAACTTTTTCTCGTACAAACAGCACCAACATCTGTTCAACACCATACGTAACCGCTTCACTTGTGTTTGTTCCAAGCTGACTAGAATAAGGCGTATCATCTATATTGATTTTATGTGTGTTGCTTAACAGGCTTTTCCTCATTAATTCAGCGCCTGGAACTATAAAACCACCCAAATGTTGGCCGCTCTCTAATAGAAAGTCCATGGTCAGTGCGGTCCCTGTATCTACAACACATAGCATACCGGTATATTTATGGTGTGCCGCAATCATTGCTAGCCAACGGTCCACACCTAATTGCGTGGCATCTTGATAGCCATTAACAACCCCGCAAGCTTTACGGGTACTTTCTACAAACGTAGGCGTAGGGTAAAGACGTTCTTTAGCCCAAACCTGCAAGTCACGACAAAATGCTTCAGCAGCCACACTAGACACATAAATATTTGCGAGGCGACTCTCTTTTAACGTTGAAAAACCTTCCCTCAACGTAATTTCGTTACTAAACACGCCTTGATTTAACAAACTCCCTCTTTCAACCAACTGCCATTTAAGCGCTGTATTACCACGGTCTATATAAAGTTCAGACATTAATTACTCGCTTAACCTCAGGCTAACCTCACCTGACATGATTTTTTTCGTTCGGCCATCGGGGGTTAACAATAAGAGCTCTCCTGTCTTTGAGATACCACTCGCAACGCCTTCCTCGTATTGCTCACCAGATAAAATTCGAACCGTTTTATCTCGATAACAATCGTAGTTATTCCATTGCTCAACATGTGGCAGTAAACCAGTCTCTTCGTAGCCATGCAGTATACTTAAAACCTCAGCCAGCACATGGGCAGCCAATTTATTTCGCCCCATTTTCTCGCCATACGCATGACACACATCAACCCAAGGCTGGCCAATTTCGCCAGACGACAATTCATTCATTTGATAATTGAGCCCGATGCCGATAATGGCAGTATAACCACCTTGGCTTTCCCCTTGAATTTCTACTAAAATTCCACCCAGTTTTTTACCTTCCCATAGAATATCATTTGGCCATTTCAGGCCATGGCCACTTAAACCGAGGCTTTTGAGCGCACGACAAACAGCAACCCCGCACGCCAAACTCAGCCCCGATAAGGCCGATATCCCGCCCTTAAAGCTCCACAAAAAAGAAATGTATAGGTTTTGCCCATATGGAGACACCCATGTTCTACCTAATCGCCCTCGGCCCATTGTCTGCATTTCAGCCATACAAACTGACCCATTGGGTAAAGGCGTTAGTTGGTGTTTCTCAACGATGGCTTGGTTAGTCGATGCGCACACATCTAATACATCGAGCTGCTTCAACAAGGCTCTGTGTTCACTAGATAAGCAGGTGAGAATACGTTGTTTATCCAACAACTCTATTGCTAATTTTAAGCGCGTGCCTTTTCCTTTGACAGCATGGAAGTCAAAACCTGCTGTTTCGAGTGTTTTAAGGTAGTTCCAAATGGAAGCACGACTAACATTTAACTCATCGGCTAGCTGCTGCCCAGAAAAAAACTGACCATCTGCCATGCGTTTTATTATCGCTTTATGAATTTCAAGTAGTTCCATTAAAAAGGATTACAGCTTCGTGCAATTTACTGAAGATAGATTTAAAAAATATAGTCTACGTTAGTCGCTTTGCTCACGCATATCATTCATCTGCTTTTTAACGATATGACGAATTAACAAATCTCTATCTTCATCGCTCAACTGACTATATTCAACAGCAACCTTGAACTGGTCACCTTCTGGTTCACAAGAAATCACCCTTGATAACGTTTTTATACTGGTTAAAGAGGGCGTTAAAATAAATTTAATTTCAACAGTATCTCCAGCATTAAGCGCATTATTTACCGAAAAAGAAACACCCGAGGCACTGATATTAACCGGCTGAATCGTTTTTACAAATAGCTCATCAGTACCCATAATTATATGGTGTGCTAATAAATCAATTTTAGACTCTATAAAAGAAAAATAACGCGCCACTTCAGGCGACTCTTTTTCTACATGGCGAAAATGTATCCGGGATATTTCATTCATTTTCTCCAATTCATTAGCTAAAGAGGCTGGCTCAACCTCATTCCTTTTAAGACCATCGGCTTTAGTCATTTCGTCGTTAGAAATAACGCGATAACTTATCGCCACTTCATCGTCTATTCTAAAAAAACGTCTACGCTCTTGTCCGGCATCTTGGCTCATTATTGTTTCACCACGTCTAGTATGGGATTACTTAAATCTTGGGGCATTTCACCTTGAATTAAAATAATTTCGACACGCCTATTTAGCGCTCTACCCTCAGGGGTCTCGTTATCAGATAGCGGCACTGTATCTGCATGACCTTCAATGATCAGTCTTTTTTCATCCACCGTTCCATCGGTTAGTAGTGTTTGCGCGACAGTTACGGCACGTGCCGCAGACAGTTCCCAATTAGACCGATACAAGCCCGCCTTAATGGGAATATTATCCGTATGGCCTGCAACAGTCACTGTACCAACACTACCATTAACAACCGCTGTAATTTTATCCATTATGGGTAAAAACTCTGGGTTAAATTCCGCACTACCTGAGGAGAACGAACCATTTTCATGAATTCTAATAACTACCCGGTCAAGGTCGGTTTCCACACTCACCATATTTTGGTCAATTTCTTCGACCATAAACTCTCTAATTTCTTCGGCTAATTTTTCAGCATCCTTAATTTTTTGCTCAGTGGCTTCAACATACTCCGTCACGATTTTCGCTTTTGCCTCAACCTCTTCTTGTTTTTTAGCATCCTCTTTTTTCGTTGTGTCTGAGTCAGACTCTGAGTCTTTGCCTAAAAACTCTCTTTCCGAGTCGGTAGTTTGCTGCCGCACCTCATCTAAAATGGTTGGGTCACCCGCCGCCGGGCTAAAGTGCTGTGCAACCACACTGGTCCCTTTAACTATTTCATAAGCAACCACCTGTCTTTGCACCCCAAACGCATCATTTAAAGAGTCTGCCATTTTCTTAAAGCGGTTTGCATCCATGGTTGCCATTGATAATAACAATACGAAAAAGCACATCAATAATGACATTAAGTCGGCAAAGGTCCCCATCCATGCTGGAAGCCCTTCTTCACATTTTGGACAATTATCATCACTCATGTTGAATCACTGTCTGCATTATTATTCGACCTCTTCAGGCTCACCCACTGACGATCGTTGACTTTCAGGTAAATACGTTTTGAGCAACGTTTCTAAAACACGTGGGTTCATACCTTCTTGAATACTTTGAATGGTTTCTAAAATTAATACTTTATTGAGTCGCTCATTATGGCTAATACCCGCCAATTTAGCCGACATCGGCAATGCAAACGCATTAGCGATAACCGCACCATACAAAGTGGTTAGTAAGGCCACGGCCATTGCCGGACCAATTGCCGCTGGATCAGACATGTTTGCGAGCATTTGCACCAAGCCAACCAAGGTTCCAATCATCCCCATCGCTGGCGCCATATCACCGACCGCCTTCCACATATTCTGACCAACTTCATGGCGACCAATCGCTAAGTCCATATCTCGACCTAATAACTTTTGCACCATCGCTGCGTCATGACCATCTACACAAAGACTCAAGCCTCGTTTGAGGAATTCGTTATCCACCTCTTGATCTTCTAACGCCAACAGTCCATTTTTACGGGCCACATCAGACAGCTCCACTGCCTGCTTGATGAGATCAACAGGGTTATCATTTTTATTCATGAAGGCTTTAATAGCCACTTTAAACGAACTCAAAAATTCCGAGATCGACAACTGCATCAAAGTCACCATGAAGGTGCCAACTACTACGATCAAAACAGACGGCACATCAACAAACATCATGATATCTCCGCCTGTTGCAATGGCGGCAATAATAATGCCCAAACCACCCACAAAACCTATTAACGTCGCTAAATCCAAAACTCTTCCCTTATTTAATTCTCATTTATACCGTCAATAATCGGCAAGGTAACAATGAAACTTTAGCAGATAAAATACGTTTATGGCGAAGCTCTCCCATAAAACAAGCGTGCTCTACGCAAAAACACGCTTATTATCTATTCATCCGTGCCTGTTTGCCCTATCTGCTAAAACTTTTCTCCTTCATAAAGAAAGCAAGCTCCTAAGCAAAAATCCCTTTGAGTATGAAAAAGAAAACAATTGCCAGCACGCCGCCAACCGGCAAGGTAATAATCCAAGACATAAAAATACCACGAACGACACTCATATTAAGTGACGAAATACCGCGCGCCATACCAACACCTAAAACCGCCCCCACCATTGTGTGTGTTGTTGAGATAGGCAAACCCATACCTGAGGCTAACACAACTGTTGAAGCCGCTGAGATAGTACAACAAAACCCACGGCTTGGTGTTAATTCGGTAATCTTCGAGCCAACTGTTTCAATAACCTTACG
Organism: Cycloclasticus zancles 78-ME; assembly: GCF_000442595.1. Classification (NCBI taxonomy): domain Bacteria; kingdom Pseudomonadati; phylum Pseudomonadota; class Gammaproteobacteria; order Thiotrichales; family Piscirickettsiaceae; genus Cycloclasticus; species Cycloclasticus zancles. The sequence goes on from NC_021917.1 coordinate 2,379,794, forward strand.
GCCATACATTGCCAGACCCAATACAATACCAACACCTCCGACTAAGAGTATCCACATTGGTAAGGCCGATTTCTGTGATAACTCACCGGTATCAATAATACTATTAATTGCCGCTAATGGGCCGATAGCATTTGCCACATCATTTGAGCCATGTGCAAAGGCCATTGCACAAGCGGTAATAACCATCAAGGAGCCGAATATTTTTTCGACGTTTGCATAATGGAAATCACGGTCCGCGCTCTCATCAAACTTTACACGACTCACTAAATACTTACCTAATATCGTTGTTAGCACACCAAAACCCAGTGCTACCGCAATCGAGTCTGTCATGGATAAATCTAGTCCCACATGTTTTAAGCCCTTCATAATGGTGACCAATGTGAGCATAAAGCCAACCAAAAAGACATAATAAGGAACATAACGCTTAGCGTTTTCGAACGGTTTTTCTGTATCTAGAATAATCGTTTGAACAGACCTAAATAACATATATGAAATAGCGCCCGCCAATAATGGAGAGGTGACCCAGCTCATCACAATTGTACCGAGCTTACCCCAGTACACCGCATCCATACTCATACCTACAATCGCAAAGCCGACAATAGAGCCAACAATCGAATGCGTTGTTGAAACTGGCCAACCTTTAAATGAAGCAACCAGTAACCAAGTTCCCGCTGCCAGTAGCGCTGCGAGCATACCAAAAATCAAAATCTCGGGGGTCGCACCCAAATCGCTAACATCGACAATTCCTTTTCGAATCGTAGAGGTAACCTGCCCACCCGCTAAAATAGCCCCTGAAAATTCAAAAATGGCTGCAATAATAACAGCCTGTTTAATAGTAATCGCTTTAGAGCCAACCGATGTTGCCATCGCATTCGCCACATCATTCGCACCAATGCCCCACGCCATAAATAGGCCGAAAACAATCGCTAATACCAAATAAGTAGTTCCGTAATCCATTGTCCCTTCCCCTTATTTAGCCAACATCAATTGAAAGCGACGACCGACACGCTCAGCATCATCGGCAATATCGGCAATAGATTCTATAATCCGATACATAAACATAACATCTACCGCATATAACTCTTTTTCGACCGCAAACAAATCAGCACGCAAATCAACCTGAATCCGATCCGTAGCCGACTCCAAATTATCTAACTCGGTCAACATATCCTCAACCACATGCACCGCGTGGCCTCTAAAACCCGTTTCTACCAACTCATCTAGCTCATTGACCACTTTCAATGCTTGATGACACGTTTCGACTGTCGCTCTCACCAGCTCAATAGCGCGTTTACTTGCTTGCTCTGGAAACTTAAGCTGGCGACCAACAACAATACCGGCTATATCTCTGGCACGGTTTGCTAATAAGTCTTGCACACGCAATGCATCCAACAAGTCTTGACGTGCAATAGGCATAAATAAGCCCGTCGGCAAATGCTCACGAAGAAAGTGCTTCTTATCATCGGCGTCTTGCTCTAACTCAGCAATTTGGTGATACACTTTTTCTACCGATTCTGTATCCCCTTTGCTCATGAATTCAAACAAATCGACTAATTTAGAAACACATTCGTCAACAAGTGCCATATGTTCCTGTATTGGCGCCACTGGAGAAGTACCAAACAGGCCGGTAATATAGTTTTTAGAAGCCATATTTTTATTAATATTTAATTTAGAAAGAATGTCGGCATTTTGCATCAATCTGACCAGTATTGCCAAAACTATTGTTTCCACATCACAAAAAAAAGCCCAGACATGAATGCCTGGGCTTATAAAACTATTGCGCAAATGCCATTATGGCACTGCTGATCAAAGCATAACGCTAGAATTTAGCTTTTAGGTCAATTTGCCATATATCTGAATCTAAATCACCGTTTAATTGGCCAACTTCAGAGTCTATATAGGTTGTTCCAACACTGAAATTTTTATCAATCTTGTACGATAACTTCCAGCGATTACCTTCAGAGTCGGTACGTCCACCCGCGAAGTTAGAATCATTAAAAGCGCCGTTTACAGCGTTTAACTCTGTTTCACGATAATCATAACTGGCTTTCCAGCGACCCATTTTAGTTTCAACACCTAACAACCATGCGGTATCTTCACCATCATTGACACCATTTGCATCGTTATTAGTCGCATAATGGCCATAAAGCTTGATAGGCAAACCTAAATCAAATGTTTTTTCACCCACCTTATACTCCAGCGCCTCACCTAAAATAAGGTTACCTCGGCCATGCTGGCGCTCAACCAAACCCATCGACACCAACTCATCTATAGCTCGCCGCAAGGTATGGCGATTAACAGAAAAACGAGCCGCCAGCTCAACCTCAACTGGCAAGTAATCCCCCGCCTCATAAGCCGATTTGATTTCCTGCTCTAAAATACGGCAAATTTGACGGTACACTGACTCACCGGTATTTCTATTTATTGAACATAAAGTCATCTAGACGTCTCCATATAATTACTGAGCATATAATCTCAATCTTAGGTGACAGTGTTGTTACAGTTACTTGAAGAACTCATTAAATAGAGAGCCTAGAACTGTTGGCTAATTAATGAGGCGCAAAAAAAAGCCCGATGCAACATCGGGCTTTTTACTTCTTACTACGTCGAAGCGACGTATTTCTTATATTTAGAAGTCGATTTGAGCGCGTACTTGGAACGCATCAATATCTTCATCTGCCAGCAATGTACCGGTGTGTTCAACGGTACTTTGAACGTAGTTCGCCATAAAACGAATAGTGGGTGTCGCATACCAGTTAACGCCGATTGTCAGTACCTCACCTTCTTCACCAGCAGTATTTATGCCCGGTACTGTAGCCAGACCATCGTAAAGGTCAATACTAGAGTAGCGAACGCCTAGCTCCCATGCACCGATACCGCCTTTACCGACAACACTTTTAGGTTTTACACGGCCAAATACGCCTTTACTTCCTTTATAAGAACGCGATTCACCTGTTAGAAAGTAACTACCGTAAGCATACCAACCATCTAAATCAAAATCGCCATTGGCTGTTTCAACTTCTTTAGCAAAGTATTCTGTCTGTAAAGAGAATGGTCCCATTACTGCAGCCGCTTCAAGGCCATAGTTATCGGTTGATTCAACGCCGTCAATTTTTGTATCAAAAGGTCTGGTGTTAATAGTATGAATTTCAGGGCGAGCTCTAAAACGCTCAGTGCCATTATCATCAAATTCTTGGTGGCTATAAGACGCCCCTAAATGCACCGCCTGTGTTTTGCCTGTTATGGGTGCAAAGGTCGCACGAACGCCATAACCATAGTCTTCATCTCGGCCATCATTATCATTGCTAACATCTTGCATATGCAAGCCACCATGTAAAGTCCAATTATCACCGTGAGTAGCAACTGAAACACCATTTTTACGGCCAACAGCAAACACGTCTTGAATCGTTGACCTTTCCATGAAGGTAATGTATTTAGAGCTAGTTTGAGCTTCTAAACCACTAGGCATAAAATGATTACCCACTTTAATAGAGGTTGAATCAAACCCATCGTAGGCAATATAAAGGTCTTTAGCGACAACGTCATTTTCAGCAAAGTCGTACTGCGCTTTAAAGCCCCAGTCGTTAAATATTTGACCTTTTACAAATAAACGTGCACGGCGAAATTCAGATCCGTCCCCATCAAGGTTTCGATCATCAGAAATAGCGGCATAATCGGCCATTAGACGCCCACCTAATTGGAACTTAGCATCACCTGACTTAAATTTTAAATGCCCACCTTTAGTGCTAACAGTTACGCTATCAGAGGCCTTCTCATATAACTCATCATATTGAGCTTGCGAAATAGTGCCGTTTGCCTTCAATGTATCTAAGATGTCTTTTTCAGATGCAAAAGCAGCTGGTGCTGATGCTATAGCAGTACCTAATAATGTTGCCTTAATGGCAACTGATAATTTTGTTTGTTTCATCTTTCATCCTTTGTTATTTAAATAAATACGTTCTTAACACAGGAGAATTTTAGATCGGTAAAATGACAGTTATGTGACAGCTATATGACAATTGTTGTTTTTTGGCTTTATGCAACAAAAAACCCGCAACTAAGCGGGCTTTTTACTGACAAGTTGGAAGAGCAATAATTACAGGTGTTTTTTTAGTTCTTTAATTTCAACATGCCTTACGTCCTTCCCCTTTACGAGGTAAATAACGTATTCACAAATATTACAAGCACGATCACCAATGCGCTCTAGAGCTCGTGATGACCATAATAGATCAATTGCTACCGGAATTTTTCTCGGATCTTCCATCATATAAGTGATTTGTTGGCGGACCAAATTTTCATAATCCTTATCCACTTTTTTATCGACTTGAATGACATTAAACGACTCATCAACATCTCGACGTGCGAACGCGTCTAATGCCTTGTTCAGCATGCCTATCACACGGGTCGACATCTGCTCGATGCTATCAAACTGTTCAGGGAAGGCGCCCCGTTTAGAAATATCAATCGCTTGCCTAGCAATACGCTTTGCCTCATCGCCCATTCTTTCTAGATCACTGGTTGTTTTGATAATAGCCATTATCAAACGCAAGTCCGTTGCCGTAGGCTGCCTCATTACGATAATACTGTTGCACATTTCATCAATGTCAACATCAAACGTGTTCACCTTCAAGTCATCCTCGATGACCTCTTCCGCCATTTCTTTATCGCCCGCCAATAGCGCCTTAACCGACTTTTCAATTTGCTGAACCACTAAACCACCCATGTTCAGCACACTGGTCGTCACCTCTTCAACGTCTTCATCGAACTTATGTGAAATATGTTCCCCTGTAGTCATATTGCCCCCTTAGCCAAATCGACCACTAATGTAGTCTTCAGTTTGCTTTTGTGATGGTTTCATAAAAATGGTTTTTGTTTCATCGTACTCAATCATTTCACCCAAATACATAAACCCTGTGTAATCTGAAATGCGCGCCGCCTGCTGCATATTATGTGTCACGATGCAGATACTATATTGCTCACGAAGAACAGAAATCATTTCCTCAATCGCTAAGGTTGAAATAGGGTCTAACGCACTGGTGGGCTCATCAAACAAAATAACCTCTGGTTTTAATGCAATCGCCCGTGCAATACATAAGCGTTGCTGCTGACCACCACTCAGACCACGTGCATCATGGCCCAATCGGTTTTTCGCCTCATCCCATAAGGCCGCATCACGTAAAGACTGCTCCACCACCTCTTGAAGCTCGGCGCGTTTTTTAACGCCAGAAAGTCTTAAACCATAAGCAATATTCTCAAAAATCGTCATTGGAAACGGTGTTGGTTTTTGAAAAATCATACCGACTCGTTGGCGTAACCGAATCAATTCTGCTTCTTTTTTCAGGTCTAAAATATTTGTGTACGTTTTGCTATCTCCATTCAAAAGGTTAATAACACCGTCATAGCGATGACCAGGGTATAAATCATGAATACGGTTCATACCACGTAGCAAAGTCGATTTGCCACAGCCGCTAGGGCCGATTAACGCGGTTACTTTATTCTTTTCAATTGGCAACGAAATAGCTTTTAGCGATGGTTCACTTGCACCACTATAAGTAAACGTTAAGTCTTTAACTTCCATCATATTCTTCATTAGTTTGCTCTCTTTTTATTGCTAGCATAACGGCCAAGCAAATTAATTATTAATACCATTGCCGTTAACAAAAAGGCCCCTGTCCAGCCTAACTGAATCATTTTATCGTCTGGCATTGTTGCAAGGTTATAGATAGACACTGTTAACGACGGGAATGTGCTCGTTAAGTCTGTTGACCAAAATTCACTCGAACCACTGGTATAAATCAAAGGCGCCGTTTCCCCCACTACCCGAGCAAAAGCTAACAAAATCCCCGTTAAAATACCGGCCTTGGCATAACGCACGACAATGTTCATCGTCACATGGTACTTAGATGCGCCAATGGCGATACCTGCTTCGCGAAGTTCTGTCGGCACAAGGTTTAACATATCGTCTGTTGTCCTAACAATAATAGGTACCATTAAGATAAACAGCGCTAAAACACCGGCCCAACCACTGGTATGCCCCGTAGGCACAACAACAATTGCATAAACAAATGTACCCACAACAATCGAAGGCGCCGACATCATGACATCGCTGAGGTCACGTAAAAACTCTGTACTTTTTGAATTACCACCATACTCTTGCAAGTAAATACCCGCGAGAATACCCACTGGAATACCGATCAGTGTCGCTATACCAGACATCATTATTTGGCCGACGATTACATTACGTAACCCTCCCTCAATCAGGTCTTTTGTAAACACATCCCAGCTGAGTCCTTGCAAACCTTTTGAGCACAAGGTGAACAAAATCCAGCCTAAAAAAAGTAACCCTACTACTGCGGCCAAGCTGGAGAAGACAATAAACACGCGATTCATCATTAAACGCATTATTTTTTCCTCAAGAAGTAAAATTTAGCGCTCGCTATCACAATAAAGCTTAGGACAAATAATATAAGCGCCAAATAAAATAAGACAGATAAGCTCAACCCACTTGATTCTGCAAAGCTATTTGCCAGCACCACTGGGATTGAGTTTGTCGGGTCGGTTACTTTTTTGGCAAATTGATACACGCCCCCAATAACAAAGGCTACTGCCATCGTTTCGCCCAACGCTCGGCCAAATGACAATATTATGGAGCCTATAATGCCCGACCGCGCATAAGGAAAAACAACATCTTTTATAACCTCTAATTTAGTCGCCCCCATCGCATACGCTGACTCTTTCAGCATATCAGGCACGGTCGTTATCGCATCTCGACTTAAAGCCGCCATAAAAGGTATAACCATAATTCCAAGTACCAGCCCCGCAACCAACAATGACACTGTATTTCCACCAAACAGAGCCGCGATGAATGGGCCAAAGTAGAACAGCCCCCACATGCCATAAATGATACTGGGGATAGAAGCCAACAACTCAATCGCTATGCCAACAGGCTTGGCGACTGCAGCAGGCGCGATTTCAGATAGAAAAACAGCAATGCCCATTGCTATAGGCACTGAAAACAACATTGCGATAAGCGTTGAGAAAACCGTACCAACAATAGGGACTAATGCACCATAAACCTCTCTCGAGGTCTTGTCTTCAGAGTCCATATCGTCATCGGTAATAAAATCTTCATCGTCGAAGATAAAATCCTCTTCATCTTCAATAAAGTCATCTTCTAAAGGTTGCTCTTTGTCCGCCTTTAATGACTCTAACTCGGCTAATTGGGCAGGCGACAACTCAAGCTTTTCTTCTTCGCCCCAACGAGATTCAAACAAAAACTTAACCCCAAACTCTTCTATCGCCGGTTTCGCTGATAAATAAAGAACCAGCGTTGTAGCCGCTAAGATAACAAAAACTAAGCTAGCGCTTAATTGAGCAATTTTTCTAAAAAATAATTCCATTACGCCCTCTGGGACAAACAAAAACCTTCTCAACAACCTCTTGAGAAGGCTTTTAAGTTAACTTGTGTTAAAGATTGCGCTTATTTTAAGCCTTTTTCCACCCAGTAGCCTTGGATTTTTTTAATCACTGCATCTGGAAGGGAAACGTAACCGACCGACTCAATGAGCTTGTTCTTTTTGGTTAATGCATAATCAAAGAACTTGATCACTTCTTTTGCATTTTCACCATTTTGAGGAACTAATGCAAACGTTGCTGTCACGACTGGATAGCCTTTTGGTGGGTATGCAATATTGGCATAAAAGTCCTTTTTAGGATCTAAGTCTGCATACACTGCCGCAGCTTCGAATGTTGCTGGCTCTGGCTTAACAAATATACCTTCGCGATTTTCAATAATAGCCATATCTAAACCATTCTTTTTAGCATCCGCGTAATCCACATAACCGATAGAAAACCCATTATTTTTAATCGCCGTTGCAACTCCAAAGTTACCTTTGCCAGCAATCCGGTTTTTAGTCGGCCATGACACTACTTTCTTAGCACCCATTGTTTCGCGCCATTCTTGGTTCATTTTGCTCAAGTAGTAGGTAAAGGCAAAGGTTGTACCTGATTTATCACTACGGTGAACAAACAAAATATCTTCATTTGGTAAAGCAATACCTGAATTATCAGCCGCTATGATAGGATCATTCCACTTTGTAATTTTGCCTAACATAATGCCAGAAATAGCGGCTTCGCTTAGTTTCATACCGCTGACGCCCTCAACATTATATGCAAAAGTCACCGCACCAATAGCTGTTGGGAATTGAATCAAACTTGCTTTTGCTAAAGAACTTGATTTTAAAGGCTTGTCTGAGCCACCAAAATCAACGTGACGAGCACTAACTTCTTTAATACCCGAACCACTGCCTGTTGGTGTGTAATTGACTTGGTTTTTTGTTTCACCGTAATAAACTTTACTCCACGTTGTATACGCAGGGTAAGCAAAACTTGAGCCCGTGCCTTCAATTTTAGCTGCGTGAGCCGCTGTCCCAATCGTTAGGCTAAGCAGTCCTAGTGCCACTATCTTTTTCATTTTCATATTTTTTCCAATTTAGTTGAATATTTGGCAAAGCGTTTGCTCTACTCTGTGCATCATTTTAGGTTTGGTATGTGGCATTATAATGAACGCAATGTGACAGTTTGATGACAGCCTTATGGGTCTATTCTTTCAGCGGGAAATACACACTGAAAACAACTGCCTTCCCCTTCTTGACTATCGATAACCAGATGCGCCTCATGCCTTTCTAACTCATGTTTTACAATGGCTAACCCTAGGCCTGTCCCAGTTTTATTTTTTATATTATTTTCAGCTACCCGGTAGAAACGCTCTGTTAATCGAGATAAGTGTCTGGCGCCTATTCCTTGACCTGTATCTTTAACAAAAAGCTGCCCCTGACCTTGCTCATTGATTGCCCAGCCAACACGAATCTCACCATTTTCATCAGAGTAATTGATGGCATTACCAACCAAGTTTCTCAACACGGTTAATAAGGAACCTTTACTGCCCTTTAAATTAAGACTCGATGGAACATCAAACACCAATGATTGCTGATGCTCATTTGCCGCTGACTTAAATTCGGACTTAATTTGTTCACATACACTGCGCACATTAACCAAGCTATTGGCTGCCTCGACTTTACCCTCTTCTAGCCGACTTAGCGCTAATAGCTCTTCGATCATGGTTTGCATTTTAATCACTTGCTGATCAACTTTACGTAGCGAAGCACCCACTTGCACATTATCCTCAGCGGTTGAAGCCAACAACATTTCAACATAGCCCTTCATGACCGTTAGCGGCGTTCTTAACTCATGCGATGCATTCGACACAAAGTCTTTTCGCACTTGATTCGTGCGCTCAACCTTAGTGACATCTCGTATCAACAATAAACGTTCATCGTCACCATATGGCAATACCCTTATTTCAATCTTTTCTGCCGACCAGCTGGTGTCTATTACAGGCGCCTCGATCACAATGGCGTCATCGCTCTTGAGATTTTTAAGAAAGTGCGTAAACCGAGGATGCCTTACTAAATGATTAATCAGTTGCCCGGTATCTTCTTTTTTTAAAATAAGTAGCTGGGAGGCTTGCTTATTGAACCACTTAATCTCATTAGACAATGAAAGAATAACCACACCATCTGGAAAAACAGAAATTAACTTTTTAAACCGTTCCAGTTGGTATTTAACACTGTCTTTTTGTGCCAGCCCCTGCATCTTAGATTGATAGATGTCTTCCGAAATTTGACCAAACAAGCCATCTTCAAACGGCAGGTCATGATCACCAGACTTCTTAGACCACCTATATAAACGTTGTAACCGACGATATTGAAAGACAATGTAAGCCAATAAAAAAAGTGCCAACACCTCGACGGGGTAACCGACTAACACACCCAAAACACCGACTGTTAAAAACCACAACAGAAAGGTGTTTCGCTCATAGTTATGATTTATATTCACGCGCTTAAGTTCACCAATTTATAACCAAACCCTCTTACCGTTTGAACCAAGTCTGCACAACCCTGAGCATCTAATATCCGTCTTAAACGCCTAATGTGTACATCAACGGTACGATCTTCTACGTAGACATTATCGCCCCATACATTATCAAGCAGCTGATTGCGAGAGAACACTTTATTGGGGTTTGTAGCAAAGAAAGACAGCAATTTATACTCTGTCGGGCTCATCATCAGGTCCACCTTATTGATAGTGACTCGATGACTCGATGGGTCAATAAACAACGGACCAATTGATATCACCCCTGTTTCATTTTCTGTACTGCTTCGTCGTAAGACCGCTTTCATTCTGGCAATGAGCTCTTGCACAGAAAAAGGCTTGGTTACATAATCGTCTGCGCCTGTTTCCAAGCCCGATACTTTATCTTCTTCCGCGCTGCGTGCCGTCAACAGGATAATCGGGATACGTTTGTTTTCTTCTTGATTCTTTAAAAACTTGATCCAATCTGGCCCACTAATTCCGGGTAACATCCAATCTAACAAGATAATATCGGGCGTCGTATCTCGCAAAGACTCTTGCGCTCTCATTACATCTTTACACCACGTTACTTCAATATTATTCGTTTGAAGAGAAAGTTGTAGCATTTCGCCAATATCCTCATCGTCTTCAACCATCAATACATTCATTGTTTCCATAAAAAAGCCATTTAAGTAAGTGTTTACAGAATACCTAATATTTATGACAACACGGTGACAATTTACAAACTACTTCTAACTTGCTTCGGAGAAAACCCTGTCTCTAATTATTAAAAATAACAGTAACGCACTGAACCACCTTAAGGCGCCTGCGGTTTCTCGACCAGTAAACTTTTTATAATGCCCCGTTATATGAACGTCATACAACTGTCATATTATTGATTGATACTCCCCACCTATGACACATGATGAAAAACTACACTATCAATCGCTTTTAGATATATTAGCAACAGACTCACTGACTCCACTCTTTCAGCCAATCATTTCGATGAAAGACAATAAAATTTATGGTTACGAAGGCTTAATTCGTGGCCCCTCTGATGGTCCGTTACACTCCCCCATCAACCTTTTTAACGCTGCGGCTAAATATGATCGGCTTGCCGAATTAGATTTACTTTGTCGAAAAGTAAGCATTCAACGGTTTGGCGAACTTAATTTAAATGCCCGATTATTTATTAACACCATTCCTGAAATTCTCTTACAAAAAGATTATCAGCATGGCCACACATTAAAGTATATAAAAGACTCTAATTTAGATGCTAGCCAAGTGGTTATTGAACTGACTGAGCAATACCCTATTGAAGATTATGACCTGATGGCTAGTGCAACCAAATACTATCAAGATATGGGGTTTTCCATCGCCATCGACGATTTAGGTGCAGGCTATTCAGGCTTAAGAACCTGGTCTGAAATTAAACCCGACTTCGTAAAAATTGACCGTCACTTTTTAAATGACATTCATAACGATATCAACAAGCAAAAATTTGTACAGTCTATTGTAGATATTGCAAAAGGTGTTGACTGTAAAGTGATAGGTGAAGGTATCGAGCTACGCGGTGAGTACCTACAGGCTAATACGATGAATATTGATTATGCACAAGGTTTTTACTTTGCCCGCCCCAATTCCAAACCAACTGAGTTATTGGATTGCTCGTTATTTTCAAGCAGAAAAAATAACTTCAAACCTAAATTTAATATAGAACGGAAAAACAATACCGCTGCAAAATTACTTTTTTATGTTAAGCCCATATATGTTCATACTAAATTTTACGACATTGGTGAGCGCTTTCAATCCTCGCCCGAGCTAACAGCACTTCCAGTCCTAAATGACGACGCTTCTATCGCAGGCATCATATGGCGGACTGAATTTTTAACTATTTATGCTAGCCGCTATGGAAAAGAATTAAACAGTAAAAAAAATGCTTTATCTTTTTTAGACATTAAGGCGCTAAAGGTAGATATTACTTTATCACTCAATAAAATTAGTCAGCACATCACCAGTCAAAACAACCTCGCACAACATGATGATTTCATCATTACCTCATCTAACCGCTACAAAGGCATGGGTAAACTGCTTCATTTATTGAAAGAAATAACCGAGATGCAAATTACCTTTGCCCGCCACATGAACCCTCTTAGCAACCTACCTGGCAATGTTCCTATCAGCCAACGAATTAATCACTCCATTGAAACTCAACAAGATATCGTTATTTGTTATTTTGACCTAGATAATTTTAAGCCGTATAACGATACCTATGGGTTTGGCGAGGGCGATAAAGTGCTCCGAAAAACTGCTAAGCTGCTGACAGATTCTGCAGATACAGACATTGACTTTGTAGGGCATGTTGGCGGCGATGACTTCATCATCATTTTTCAAAGCAGCGACTGGCAGCATCGATGCAACACCACTTTAAATAACTTTAGCGCCCTAACGTCAGAGTTCTACTCTCAAGAACACCTTCTTAACGGAGGAATCTCTGCGTTAGATAGAAATTCTGAGCCGGTGTTTTATCCACTTTTATCAATCTCTATTGGAGCATTAAGGCCGCATGATTTCGGCTTTTTTAGGTCAGAAAATGATCTCGTCTCTATTGCTAGCAACGCAAAATCTGCAGCTAAAAAGATACCCGGCAATAGCCTTTATCAAATCAAGCCTTCAAAACAATTAAGCAACATGTCCGCCTAAATCATGAAAATGTTCTATGACAGGTAGCCACATTATGCTTGGCGACAAAAACACCCAATCTTGAAACTGTTGACCAACTGGCGAACACCGATCAAACAGGTGCCGCCAGTTAGACTATGATTTAGTGGCCTTTTTAACCACCACTAAACAACATCTCAAAACCTCTTAGCGTTTCTTAAACACCAAAGCATCGTCTTGCACATCTATATCAACCTCATCACCAGGCACAAACTTACCCGCCAATAAATCTTGTGCCAGTTCATTTTCTAAGCGTTGTTGTATCGCACGTTTTAAGGGTCTAGCACCATAAACAGGGTCAAAACCGGCTTCACCTAATTTATCCAACGCAGCTTCTGAAACAACCAACTCTATGTCCCTATCTTGTAAACGCTGACGTAAAATATCTACTTGAAGAGTGGTAATAGCACGAATTTGTGTGCGACCCAAGGGGTGAAACACCACAGACTCATCAATACGGTTAATAAATTCCGGTCTAAAGTGCTGCCCGACCACTTCCATCACCGCACTTTTCATCTCATTATAATTAGCCTCACCCGCTAGCTCTTGGATACGATCTGAACCTAAGTTCGAGGTCATCACGATGACTGTATTTCGAAAATCAACCGTGCGGCCTTGCCCGTCTGTTAAACGGCCATCATCCAAGACTTGTAACAAAATATTAAAGACATCCGCATGTGCTTTTTCAACTTCGTCCATCAAGATAACACTGTAGGGTTTACGTCGAACCGCTTCGGTTAAATAGCCCCCTTCTTCATAACCTACATACCCTGGAGGCGCACCAATTAATCTTGCAACCGAATGTTTTTCCATAAATTCAGACATATCAATTCGTACGATTGCTTCTTCAGTATCAAATAAAAACTCAGCTAATGCCTTGCATAACTCTGTTTTACCAACCCCTGTTGGGCCTAAAAATAAAAACGAACCATTAGGGCGATTAGGGTCTGACAGGCCTGCTCGTGAACGACGAATTGCATCGCTGACTGCTTTAACTGCTTCTTCTTGACCAATAACGCGATCACTTAAACCAACTTCCATTTGCAATAGTTTTTCACGCTCGCCTTCAAGCATTTTGGAAACGGGAATACCCGTCCACTTAGACACAACCTCAGCAATTTCTTCTTCGGTGACTTTGTTTCTCAATAAGGTAAAGTCCTGTTCACCACTGCCTTCCTCAGCCTCTTGAATTGCTTTTTCTAATCGTGGAATTTCGCCATATTGCAACTCTGACATACGTGTTAAATCACCGGCACGCCGAGCCGTTTCCATTTCAAGTTTTACCTTTTCGAGCTCTTCTTTATGCTGGGCACTGCCTTGCATAGCAGCCTTCTCAGACTTCCAGACTTCTTCCAAATCAGCATACTCTTTATCCAACTGGTTAATTTCAGTTTCAAGTAACTGTAATCGTTTTATAGATGCATCATCGGTTTCTTTTTTTAACGCTTCGCGTTCAATTTTCAACTGAATTAAACGCCGCTCTAACCGGTCCATTGATTCAGGCTTGGAGTCCATTTCCATACGAATACGACTCGCTGACTCATCAATTAGGTCAATCGCCTTATCAGGTAATTGTCGATCAGTTATATAACGGTGAGACAATACCGCCGCTGAAACAATAGCTGGGTCGGTTATATCTACGCTATGGTGTACTTCATATCGTTCTTTTAAACCTCGCAAAATAGCGATGGTATCTTCTACACTGGGCTCATCAACCAATACTTTTTGAAACCGTCGCTCTAATGCGGCATCTTTTTCAATATATTGACGGTATTCATCTAAAGTTGTCGCCCCTACACAATGTAAATCACCGCGTGCTAACGCTGGTTTAAGCATATTCCCGGCATCCATCGCACCGTCACCTTTCCCAGCACCAACCATCGTATGCAACTCATCGATAAACAAGATCACTTGCCCTTCTTGTTTTGACACATCGTTAAGCACTGCTTTTAGACGCTCTTCAAATTCACCACGGAATTTTGCACCTGCGATAAGGGCGGCCATATCTAACGACAACAAACGCTTAGATTTCAAATTTTCAGGCACCTCGCCATTAACAATACGTTGCGCTAGCCCTTCTACAATAGCGGTTTTACCTACTCCTGGCTCACCTATCAGCACAGGGTTATTTTTTGTCCGACGTTGCAACACTTGAATAGTGCGTCGAATTTCTTCGTCGCGGCCAATCACAGGATCCAATTTTCCTTGCTCTGCACGTTCCGTCAGGTCAATACTGTATTTTTCCAGCGCCTGGCGGTTCTCTTCTGCATTTTGATCATTCACCGCTTCACCACCGCGTATATCATCTATCGCTTTTTCTAAAACACTTTTAGTCGCTCCCGCTTGTTGTAGCGCTTTGCCTGCTGGCCCTTTGTCTTCAAGTGCCGCTAAAACAAATAACTCACTTGAAATGTAGGCATCCTGACGTTTTTGTGCCAACTGATCGGTAATATTAAGCAAACGCCCTAGATCATTAGACATTTGCATGTCACCGGCTGCACCTTCAACCGTTGCTATCCGATCAATTGTTTCACCTAAAGATGAGCGTAGTTGATTTACATTGACGCCTGCCAGTTGTAGTAAATGACGCACGCTAGCACCTTGCTGGTCCAGCATAGCGACCAAGACGTGTGCCGGTTCTATAAACTGATGATCCTTACCCAGTGCTAAACTTTGTGCGTCAGAAAGCGCAACTTGAAACTGACTGGTGAGTTTATCCATTCGCATATTTCAACCCTCATTAATTTAATTTGATAACTAATTAATGGGGGATGAAATGAGTGTTTTCAAGCTAGCCCAATAGTGCCAGCCTTAGCTTTAGTGAATAAAGCTGTGTAACCAACCAATTAAACCAATACCAAACAGCATCAGTAAAATTTGCTCTACGCCTGCTGCTAGGTTAATTCGTTTATGCAGCGTTGGAATCAAATCTGCCACTGCGATATAGATAAAGCTAGCCGCAGCAAACGCTAAAACATATGGTAAAAGGTGTTCAAAATCTGCTAGCCAGAAATAGGCCAGCAAGCCACCTATTAGCGTTGCGAAGCTAGAGATAACATTGTACAAAATAGCTTTTTTACGGGTAAAGCCACTTTGTAGCAAAATAGCAAAATCACCTATTTCTTGTGGAATCTCATGAGTCGTTACCGCTAATGCCGTCACAACACCTAAATGAATATCTGTCAAAAAGGCCGCTGCAATCAACACCCCATCAACAAAATTGTGAACACTATCACCTACAAGAATCAAACTGCCGGCTGACTGATGACCGTGCGCATGAACATCCACGTGCGTTTCACAATCATCATGGTGACAATGCCGCCACAACACCATTTTTTCCAACGCGAAAAAAAACATCAGGCCGCCCAAAATGGTAATCGATAGGGTGTGAAAATTTTCATGCCCCACTTCTTCTAAGGCGTGTGGAATTAAGCCGACAAAAGAGACACTCAACAATGCACCCGTTGCAAAACTCACACTAAATGGCAACATTCTAGTGATTATCTTTTTAGGTAAAAAAAGAACCAGCGACGCACCTAACACACTTAGCATTCCGCCAAGAATGGTAAACAAAATAATCCAAGTAAATACAGTCATGGGTAATAAGTTAATATTGAAGCCAAATTAACGAAGCCATTCGGCCCGTTGTCGGCTCACGCCGGTATGAAAAAAATTTATCGGGCTGATTATACGTACAATATTCACCACCATAAATTCTTTTTACACCACATTGCAATAAGCTCATTCTTGCCAAAGCATATAAGTCAGCAAGATGATGATCAGCATTCAGCTGCCTAAACCCCTGCTGCATCACCAAGCTTTTGTTAACGAAAGCGTTTTTAACCTCGCTACCCACTTCAAAACAAGCCGGCCCAATGGCTGGACCTAACCAAGCCATTATTTTTTCTGCTGCTGCAAGTTGCGCAACTGCCTGCTCTATGATGCCGGCCAATAAGCCTCGCCACCCAGCATGTACTGCTGCAACGGCTGAGCCGTCTTCCGTACACAATAAGACTGGCAGGCAATCCGCTGTCATCACCGTGCAAACAAACGCATCACTCCTACAAATTGAACCATCTGCTTCAATACAAGGTCCCTTTTGGAGTTGATCCAACTCGACGATAGTTGTGCCATGCACTTGTGATAACCAGACAGGCTTAGCTTGCAAGTTAAGCTCGTCACTTAACAAGGCTCGATTATCAATCACCGCTTGCGCATCATCACCCACATGAGTGGCTAGATTAAATGTTGAATAAGGTGTTTGGCTAACGCCGCCAGAACGACACGTTGTTAACGCTCTGACATTTTTTGGCGCTGGCCAACTCGGTTCAATAAAGCGCATGTGTACTGCCTATTTAACCGGGGTTTCTTTCGCCAATACTTCAACCAAATGGGCCATATCCGCAGGCATCTCGCATTCCCAAGAAATCGGCTCACCAGTGACCGGATGAACCACCCCTAACCTGGCAGCATGTAATGCTTGGCGCTTAAACCCACGTAAAGTATCACTCAATAGTTCACTTGCATTAGCCAAGGGTTTAAAACGTCCACCATATACTTGGTCACCAACGATAGCGTGGTTTATATGACTCATATGAACTCGAATTTGGTGAGTACGCCCTGTTTCAAGGTTCACTTTTAATAAGGTATGTTTTGCAAAGCGTTGCGCAACTCGATAGTGAGTGATGGCCTCTTTGCCCCCCTCTCTAACCGCATACTTTTTACGATCAGTCGGGTGTCGCGCTAAGGGTGCGTCCACTGTGCCACCGGCCGTCATATACCCCCTCACCACCGTTAAGTATTCACGCTCAAAAGCACGTGCCTGCAACTGGTCGACCAATAGCTTATGTGCCGTTAAGGTGCGCGCTACCATTAGCAACCCGCTGGTTTCTTTATCAATTCGATGCACCAAGCCCGCTCGTGGCAAACCCTCTAGCGCAGGGTCATGATGTAATAGAGCATTTTGTAATGTGCCATCCCAGTTACCCGCTGCAGGATGCACGACTAAACCGGCCGGTTTATTTACCACCAGCATCGATTCATCCTCATAAACAATATTAAGCGCGATCGGTTCCGCTTTGATATTTAATGACGTATCGGCAATGGGCGTAATAATAACCGCCTCCCCACCATTAACCTTGTCTCGAGGGCGCAGTGTTTTATTATCGATCAGTATATTGCCGCTGTTCACCCAGCTTTTCAAGCGACTGCGAGAATACTCTGGGCATAACTCAGCTAATGCCTGATCGAGCCGAAGCCCTGCCATTTCAGGTGGGACGATTAATTCTATTTGTTGTTCAGTTTTCAAGCCAATAGGATTGTAATAATTGATGTGCTCCGGCATTATAACCGTTTAGCTCCTTATAACTTGTTATTTCACTCATGACTCTAATGAATCGTCTATCGATTAAAAAAGCTTTCCTTATTCTTATGCTGGCCTCCTTGTCCGCATGCTCCACTATGGATCTTGTTACCCCTATAGATACTCCCGATAAGACGGCCAATTGGTCCGCAGCGGACTTTTATGACGAAGCCAAAAAATCTTTGGATGATGAAAACTACATTAACGCCATTGAGCTATATGAAGGGCTTGAGTCTCGCTACCCCTTTGGCCAATATGCCCAACAAGCACAAATTGACTTAGCCTTCGCTTATTACAAAAATGACGAACCAGAGTCGGCGATTGCAACAGCTAACCGTTTCATTCGCATTCACCCTCGCCATAAAAACGTGGATTACCTGTACTACCTTAAAGGCCTAATTAATTTTAATCGAGGTATCGGTTTTCTAGAGCGCTACTTACCCACTGATAAATCTCAACGTGACCCTGGCGCAGCCATTGAGTCGCTAGATGATTTTGCAACATTGATTAGGCGCTTCCCCAATAGCCAATATGTTGCAGATTCAAAGCAACGTATCATTGCACTTAAATCAAACCTAGCGTTACATGAATTAAATGTCGCCAATTATTATATGAAGCGCAAAGCCTATGTTGCCTCCATTAATCGCGCTAAAAATATCATTGAACAATACCAAAACACCACAGCCGTACCTCGTGCTTTATTATTAATGGTCGACGCCTACCAGCACATTAATATGAACGACCTAGCCGCTGATGCCCAACGTGTTTACGACCTGAACTATCCAAACGGCACTCCACCTTTAGAAAACCCTAAGTACGCGCACGAAAAAACAACCTCTGAAAAAATCTGGGAGTTTTTAGAGTTAGACAAATAAGCTGGCTACTGAACCGAAGGTGCGTTAATCGTCAGAAAAAAGCACCTTATTAAAGCCCGAGGTCATTGGGAATCGGCGCTCGCGACCAAATGCACGTGAGGTGATTTTAACACCCGGCGGCGCTTGGCGCCGCTTATATTCATTTTGCTCTACCAGCCGAAGTACTCTATCAACAATTGCTGGTTCATAACCTGCATCCAATATCTCTCGCCTCGACTGGTCACGTTCAACATAACGTTCAAGAATATCATCCAACACGGGGTAAGGTGGCAGGCTATCTTCATCTTTTTGATCCGGCGCCAACTCAGCTGAGGGTGGCCGCTCAATCACTCTGTCAGGAATTACTGGCGATTGTTCATTTCGATATTTAGCCAAGGCATATACCATCATTTTGGGCACATCCTTTATCGGCGCAAAACCACCGGCCATATCACCGTAAAGCGTTGCATAACCAACACTCATCTCGCTTTTATTGCCTGTTGTAAGCAGAATTTTTCGCTTCTTGTTTGAAATCGCCATCAACACGACACCACGGCTACGTGCCTGAATATTTTCTTCAGTCACGTCAGAATTTAGGCCTTCAAACGCCGGTTCTAACATTGCTGAAAAAGCGTTGACCGCAGGTTCAATAGAAATAGTTTGGTGCTTAACGCCCAAAGCTTCTGCTTGTTTAATCGCATCTTCATTGCTCATATCGGCCGTATATTTTGATGGCATGAGGACCACTTCGACACTATCACCACCTAATGCATCAGCCGCAACAGCCAATACTAAAGCA
Organism: Cycloclasticus zancles 78-ME; assembly: GCF_000442595.1. Taxonomy (NCBI): domain Bacteria; kingdom Pseudomonadati; phylum Pseudomonadota; class Gammaproteobacteria; order Thiotrichales; family Piscirickettsiaceae; genus Cycloclasticus; species Cycloclasticus zancles. The sequence continues at coordinate 2,399,442 of NC_021917.1, forward strand.
GAATCTATACCGCCAGACAGACCCAATACCGCTCCTTTAAAGCCATTTTTTGTTACGTAATCACGCACACCCAAAACCAGCGCTTGATAAATGGATTCCAGTTCAGGCAATTGCGCATCTTGCTTCGCCTCCAAAGTTGAGTTGCGTAATGAGTCCAAATCAATATAGTTTATTGACTCAACAAAAGCTGCTGAGCGCTGCACAACCTTGCCTGCTGCATTCATTACAAAAGACGAACCGTCAAACACCAACTCATCCTGCCCACCCACTTGGTTCAGATAAATAATAGGCAAACCGGTTTCCTTCACTCGTGAACATACTGTACGTTCACGTTTTTCAGCTTTATTAATCTCAAAAGGCGACGCATTCAAATTAAGAATAAGCGTTGCATCAGACTGGCGTAACTGATCACAGACGCTTGATGACCAGATGTCCTCGCACACACTAAGCCCAATTACCTCTGAGCCTAACTTAAATGTACATGCTTGTGCCCCTGCCTGAAAATAACGTTTTTCGTCAAACACACCATAATTCGGCAATTGCTGCTTTCGGTAATTGGCCACTAACTCACCGGCTTGCAAAACAGCAACACTGTTAAATAATACGCCTTCGCCTTTTTCTGGGTAGCCAATAACAATGGTTAATAAAGGACACTCCGACGATATCCGTTCAAGCTGTTTTTCAACACCGTTAAGAAAGTCATTTCGAAGCAGCAAGTCTTCTGGTGGATAACCGGTTATCGCTAACTCAGGAAAAACGATTGCAAGGGCCTGCTCGCTCACCGCTTGCTGGCAAAATTCAAGGATACGATTGGCATTGCCCACTAAATCGCCAACAATAGGGTTAAATTGTACTAAGGCTAATTTCATAACAGCTTATTCCTAGTTTCTTACTAGCATAAAAAAGGGCTGTATAGTTTACAGCCCTTTTTGCACTACTTTAAATTTTAACGCTCAGTTAGCCTAAAATTTCCTTCATTTTTGCGCCCATCTCAGTGGGTGATTTCACAATGTGAACACCCGCTTCTTCTAAAGCCGCAAACTTCGCTTCAGCGGTACCTTGACCACCAGAAACAATCGCACCAGCATGGCCCATGCGTTTACCCGGAGGCGCTGTAACACCAGCAATATAACCAACAACTGGTTTCGTTACATTGTTTTTGATGTATTCTGCAGCTTCTTCTTCCGCCGTTCCGCCAATTTCACCCACCATGATAATACCCTTGGTATTCTCATCGGCTTCGAAACGTGAAATAACGTCAATAAAGTTCATCCCATGAATCGGGTCACCACCAATACCTACACAAGTACTTTGACCTAAGCCAGCAGAGGTTGTTTGATGAACGGCTTCATAAGTAAGCGTACCTGAACGTGACACCACACCGATACTACCGGCTTGATGAATAAAGCCAGGCATAATGCCAATCTTACACTCACCTGGAGTAATAACACCTGGGCAGTTAGGGCCAATTAGCACTACGTTTTCATATTGCTCAAGCGATGCCTTCACTTTCAACATATCCAATACAGGAATACCTTCCGTGATACACACGATCACTTCAATACCTGCAGCTGCAGCTTCTAAAATAGCATCCGCAGCGAACGGAGGTGGCACGTAAATCATGGTTGCAGTTGCACCGGTTTCCTTAACCGCATCAGCAACGGTGTTAAAAACAGGTAAATTTAAATGTTTTTCGCCACCACGACCTGGCGTAACCCCACCGACAACTTTTGTTCCATAAGCAATTGCTTGCTCGGAGTGGAATGTCCCCTGTTTACCTGTAAAACCTTGGCAAATTACTTTTGTGTCTTTATTAATTAAAATACTCATCGTATACCTCTAAATTAAGATGCTGCTTTAACAGCGGCTTTAGCAGCCAAGGTTAAATCGTCTGCTGCAATAATATCAAGGCCGGAATCTTTCAAAATTTGACGGCCTTGATCGGCATTAGTGCCTTCTAAACGAACCACTACCGGTACGCTAACACCTACCTCTTTAACCGCTTCAATAATACCTTCAGCAATTAAGTTACAACGAACGATGCCGCCAAAAATATTCACTAACACTACTTTTACTTTGTCATCAGACAAAATAAGTTTAAACGCTTCAGCCACACGTTCAGCTGTTGCGCCACCACCTACATCTAAGAAGTTAGCGGGGAAACCACCTTCCAATTTAACTAAGTCCATAGTCGCCATCGCTAAACCTGCACCATTCACCATGCAACCAATGCTGCCGTTCAACGTAATATAGTTCAACTCATGTTGTTGTGCTGCATGCTCTTTTTCATCTTCTTGCGACGGATCACGCATGGCAACCATATCGGCGTTACGATAAGCGGCGTTATCATCTAAATTAACTTTTGCATCTAGTGCGACTAAGTCACCATCACCATTAACAATCAGTGGATTGATTTCAACTTGGCTCGCATCTTTTGCCCAAAAAACGGCTAAAATGCCAGACATGACTTTAAACAGCTGCCCAACTTGTTTGCCTTTAAGCCCCATTTTAAAAGCTATATCGCGCGCTTGATACGGCTGTAAGCCAGCAACAGGATCAACGGCTGCTAATAAAATTTTCTCTGGTGTTTCTTCCGCCACTTCTTCAATATCCATACCGCCTGCTTCAGACGCCATAAACATAATTCGTTTAGTGCCACGATCAACCACAGCGCTAATATAAAGCTCGCGATCGATAGGCTTAACTTCCTCGACAATAAGCATTTCGATAGGCAAACCTTCTTCATCGGTTTGCGGCGTCACCAAGCGAGAGCCCAATAGTTTTTTGCTAAACGCTTCTACTTCGTCTATCCCTTTACACAATTTAACGCCACCCGCTTTACCACGACCACCTGCGTGAACTTGGGCTTTTACTACCCAACACTCACCGCCTAACTCTTTTGCAACATTGACAGCTTCTTTAACTGAACGTGCTGGCTTACCAACTGGTACGGGTACACCAAACTCAGCAAACACCTGTTTTGCTTGGTATTCATGTAAATTCATTCAAATTCCTCTATGATTAATTTTTGTTAGTCACTTAACCAGTCCATTCTAATAGATTTCACAATTTAATTCAGCCAGACACTTAAATTTACGCCATGCATTCTGCACCGAAACAAAGCGAATTCGTCAAAACATGTCCATTTGGGAGCGGTTTTTACCTGCCTGCTGAACAAGCCTGGCGAACGCTTAAAGTGTTCCATGCCTACCAATTAGTATTGTCTAGTGCATTTTTTACTTTATTTGCCAGTCACACTGGGCCTTCGATTTTTGGCCAAAGCAACCCGGGGCTCTTTCAAGCAGTTAGCCTGACTTATTTTGCACTCACCCTATTTAGCACTGTCTTTATTCGCAAACCGTATATTGCATACACGCGACAGGTACAGTTTAAAATTATTGCCGATATTATCTTCTTAACCTTTCTGATGCATGCTAGTGGCGGCATTACCAGTGGCTTAGGGGTTCTGCTCGCCGTCAGCGTTGCCGCTGGCGGTTTATTGGCTGGCGGGCAATGCACCTTAGTTTTTGCTGCGATGGCCACTTTCGCTGTGCTTGGCGAGCAATTGTATGCTGACCTCACCGGTATTTTTGCAAAAACCGCTTATACCTATGGCGGCGTGCTAAGCGCCTCTTTTTTCACTATTTCAATCCTTGCGTTAGTACTTGCAAAGCGCGTTGAAAAATCAGAGCAAATAGCCCAGTTACAAAGCCGAGAAATTGATGAACTTATTCATTTAAATGATTACATTATTAAACACCTTCAATCTGGCATCATCGTTGTTGACCACCACAATAAAGTACGCCTTGCTAATGATGCTGCCAAGACTCTCATTGAGCACCCCATTACTATTGGCGCAGCCTTGTCAGACATATCGCCTGAGTGTTGGCAATTATTTACTCGCTGGTTAAGAGACCCTAACCAAAGCAGTGCCGATATTGCCGCAAGCGCCCACTCACCTCGAACTAAGCTGCGCTTCAGCCAATTACACAACCTTGCTGACAACGCCTACATCATTTTTTTGGATGATCTTTCAACCATTGAGCTACAGGTGCAACAAGAAAAACTCGCTTCGCTGGGTCGACTCACCGCGAGCATTGCACATGAAATTCGCAACCCTCTCGGCGCGATAAGTCACGCAGGTGAGCTATTATCCGAATCACCCTCCATTGAAAAAGAAGACCAACGCCTACTCGACATTATTCATAACCATACAGGTCGTGTTAATAGTATTGTAAAAAGCATTCTTCAGCTTTCAAAGCAAGAAGATAGCCATATAGAAAACATCCACCTATCAAATTGGTTTACGGAGTTTGATGAGCAATTCAAGGAGCAGTTTGGCTTAACCGAATCTCCTTTAGTGATTAAAATTAGCCATCAGATAAACCACATTCAATTTGATAAAAATCACTTAAAACAGATTATCGATAACCTCTGTAGCAATGCATTAAAGTATGGGCAGCGCAACCTCTCCCAACCCTTTATTGAAATCCGTTGCGGCACACATAAAACTACACAGCGTCACTTTATTAACATCACTGACAAGGGCGCTGGTATCGAAGAGAGCGTCGCTTTACAAATTTTTGAGCCTTTCTTTACCACCTCAAAGTCTGGCACTGGATTAGGTCTGTATATTTCTAATCAACTCGCCGAACTAAATCATGCTAAATTAATCTACTCAGTAAACGCCAGCGGCGGCAGTACATTCACCTTATTAATCAATAAAACTTAATTCACTATGACTCAAGCGCTTGCCCTTATTGTTGACGACGAACCTGACATTCTCGAGTTACTTGATATCACCCTGTCTCGCATGAATATTTCGAGCAAACCCGCGCAAGACTTAGCCGAAGCAAAAAGATTACTAAAAACACACCACTTTGACATTTGCTTAACCGATCTTCAGCTGCCTGACGGAAATGGCCTTGAGCTTGTTAAGCATATTCAAAAAAACACTCCCAATCTACCCATTGCCGTTATTACCGCTTTTGGTAGTATGGACACTGCAGTCAAAGCACTAAAGCTTGGCGCTTTTGATTTCGTTTCCAAGCCTGTCGACCTGAAAAGCTTAAAAAGCCTCGTTAGCTCCGCTATTAAAATTAACGACACCACAGAACCCGTTGATAGGCGTAGTCGTGACCAACTATTAGGCGACTCCGTTATGATGGCAAACGTACGCGCAAAAATTGCCAAACTGGCTCGCAGCCAAGCACCGATCTACATCAGCGGCGAGTCTGGAACCGGTAAAGAGTTGGTCGCCAAGCTAATTCATGAAAAAGGCCCACGATCGCATCAACCTTTTGTGCCAATAAACTGTGGCGCTATTCCGCAGGAACTCATGGAGAGTGAGTTTTTTGGTCACAAAAAAGGCAGTTTCACCGGTGCCATTGCCGACAAACCCGGTCTTTTTCAAACGGCCAGTGGCGGCACCTTATTTTTAGATGAAGTTGCCGATTTACCACTGCATATGCAAGTCAAATTATTACGTGCAATTCAAGAAAAAAGCATTCGCCCCATTGGCAGCGATACAGAACAACCCATTGACGTAAGAATATTAAGCGCCACCCATAAAAACCTTCCTGAGTTAGTTGAGCAAGGCAATTTTCGGCAAGACTTATATTATAGAATTAATGTTATCGAACTACCGCTACCTCCTCTACGCGAGCGTGCAGAAGATATTACACAGCTGGCCAAGCACATTTTACAAAAACTAAACGCCGAGAATAATAGCCCAACCAAGCTCACCGACACTGCGTTAAAAGCACTCGCTCAATACACTTTCCCCGGTAATGTGCGCGAATTAGAAAATATACTGGAACGCGCCTTCACTCTTTGTGAAAACGGTATTATTCATCAAACAGACTTACAACTGCCCAATAATACTAAAGACGCCGCCGCGCAGACTAGCGGTATTAAAAACCCAACACAAAAAACAAGCCTCCCAACTCAAGAAGCACCGCTAGAAGACTATCTTGACAGCTTAGAGAAAGAAGCCATTACCAATGCCTTAGAAAAAACACGCTGGAATAAAACAGCCGCCGCCAAAGAACTTGGCATCAGCTTTCGTGCGTTGCGTTATCGCTTAAAAAAATTAGGCCTGAACGATTGACATAAAGTGACCCATAGCGTCACTTTATGACCTTTCTTTGCCTGAGCATACTAACGAAACAAAATGAAATTTTATTTTATCTATAAAAAACAATGCATTAAAAAAATATTGCATTAAGAGGCTACTCGGCACACTTAATGCTTTAAATACCGTGCAAGAAAACTAACAATATTTTAATAAGGAAATAAACAATGAAAAACTTACAAACAATGAAACATAGTGCTCAAAAGGGTTTTACCCTAATTGAACTGATGATCGTAGTGGCGATTATTGGCATTTTGGCGGCAATTGCGATTCCTGCTTATTCGGACTATACAATCAAATCAAGAGTTAGTGAAGGTGCCGCAATGTCAGGCGCAGCAAAAACAGCCGTTGATATTTACTTTAGTGAGAAAGGCACACTAAATGGTGCAACTGGCCCATCTACACTTAGTATTTCGCAGCCTGATGAGTATAGCGCTAAATATGTATCAACAGTCACAGTGGGTCCAAATGGCGTGATCACAGTACTGTTTAGAAATGATACCAGCAGCAGCCTAGGGCTTGGTACTGCAGCAGGCCAAGCTTTTACAATGACCCCAACCTCAAATGGCTCTGCCTTGCAGTGGACAATTGACCCAGTAAGCGGGTTCCCTCCAAAGTACCTACCTAAATCATAAAGATAGTTACTAAATTTAAGGCGGCCTTCTGGCCGCCTTTTTTTATTCCTATTAACTATAAATAATTAGCATGACCTCTCCACCTTCATCAAAAACTCTCCTAGTTTTTTTCTTTTTTACAATAGCTGCAATAACAGTTCTTGTTTACCAACAAGGTTTGTTTGGAGCTTTCATATTTGATGACCATGGGAATATACAAGAAAACACGCAAATAAGAGTCACCGAGCTCAATACATCTAACCTTGTTGAAGCGGCCATGTCGGGCAGAGCAGGGCCCTTAAAACGACCGATAGCAATGCTAAGCTTTGCGCTTAACTATTATTTTGCTGAAGGCTATCATTACTTTTCGTTCAAAATAACCAACGTTATTATTCAAGTTTTTTGCGCCTGGCTACTCTTTATTTTTTACCTACAAATCATTCAACTAGCCAGCATTCAAAAAAGCACCACCATTAAAAAGCAAACACTGCCTTTTATTGCTTTTTCAATCGCTTTGTTGTGGGCCGTCCACCCCATTAACCTAACCAGCGTGCTGTATATCGTGCAAAGAATGACGTCGTTGAGCACTTTATTCACCTTAGCGACACTTATTTTTTATCTTAAAGCACGGTGCAACAGTCAACCTGGCGCGTTTAAAAACATCATTTTTTTTTCAGCAAGCTTTATCAGTTTTCTACTCGCTATTTTCAGCAAAGAGAATGCTCTGTTAATCCCGCTTTATTGCTTACTAATTGAATGGGTATTTTTTTACCAAAAATCACCTTGGACATTGGTTAACAGTTTATCCCAACGAAACAAACGGGCCATTGGCTTAAGCCTAAGCCTAATAATCATTGCGTTAGGGCTTTATGTTTTAAATTATGCCAACAATGGCTATGACAATAGAGCCTTTACTTTAACTGAACGAGTACTCACAGAAGCCAGAGTCCTGTGCTTTTATATCTCGCTCATTGTTTTACCTCGCATTAATGCTCTTGGGCTTTTTCATGATGATATTGTTCTTTCTAACTCGATTATTGACCCTTGGGCAACCCTCGTCGCGCTTATTTTTATCGCTAGCCTCATCATTGTTGCCATTCAGGCAAGAGAGAAAAAACCCTTATTTGCCTTTGGTATATTACTTTTTTTTACCGCCCATTTAATGGAATCGACCATTTTTGGCCTTGAAATCGCTCATGAACACCGCAACCATTTTGCCTCAATCGGGATTATTATTGCGTTAACAGGGCTACTTATTCATAGCCAGCCGTTTAATAAAAAAAGATATGCTCTAGTCTGTGGAGGTTTTTTTATTATATTTGCGCTAACAACAACGCTTCGTAGTTATGAGTGGAAGGATAATTTTCACCTAGCCCAATACGAAGCTTCCCACCACCCTATATCACCTGCCACACAAGCTCTACTAAGTAACACCGCCTATAAAACCCAACATTATAAAGTGGCAGAAGACGCCATTAATACCGCTCGAAAACTAGCCCCTACTGAAAGCTCTTATGCCATCAACAGCATGGTATTGGCAGCTTTATTAAAAAAAACGTTAAGTGATGAGCTAAACAATGAAATTAAAAGTAAGCTAAAGGACAATCCTTTTTCCGCCTCAACACAAATTGCTTTAGCACATATTAGCACCCACTTAACTAATGAGGCTTTCAAACCATTGCAACCTTATTTCATTGAGTGGCTAACGGTTATCTTAAAAAAACTAGGTCCGACTCAACAAGCATCCACTTATCACTACTTTTTAGCCAAAGCCTATTTGACAACAGGCAACACATTGGGCGCCATCAACGCACACCAACAAGCATTTAATTTAAATAAGGCGTTTATAAATCCATTATTTGAAATGGGAAATATTTTCTTAGCGCTTAAGCAACCGGTAGCGGCAAGCATTGTATTAAATCAGATTGAGCAGGCGAATAAAAACCCAAGGCTAAAACGCGATTACAGCCTGCATATACAAGAGCTGAAAGAAGCCATTCAAAAAATTGAAAAGAGTCAGTAATACCTTTAGCGCTTCAGCCCACTCAAATAAACCCCATGCGCTTTATTCGATAGTTTTCTTATAAACTTCATTAACAGAAAACAGGCATAATGGAGTTTTAATGCTGTAACGCTTTGTAAACTCAGCGCTAACCTTCTTTCAACTTATTAACTTGCCAGTCTGGGCTAACAAACGGCTCTAAAAAAGTGACAGCATATTCTCTAATGCTTTTTTAGCCATCTGCTTATCGTCATCATTTACCTGTATTTGATTAACGACTGTGCCTTCAACCAAGTTCTCCAACACCCAAGCTAAGTGCTGCGGATCGGTTCTAAACATGGTTGAACACATCGCAACCGTCGGCGACATAAAATGAACCTGCTTACCCTGACCTTTTACTTCTTCTTTTAAGCGATTGACCAAATTAAGCTCTGTTGCAACGAGCCAGCGCGTATTCGGTTTTGCTTCTCTTACCGTTTTTAAAATCATTTCGGTTGAGCCTACATAATCGGCTTGCTCACAAACTTCAAAGTTAGCTTCTGGGTGGGCGATAATAATCGTTTCTGGGTGTTTCTTTTTAAAGTCATCAATTTGTTTTGATTGAAACATCTGATGCACCGAACAAAAACCTTTCCACAGAATCATTTTTGCATTTTGAATTTGCTCTTTAGTTAAGCCGCCCATCGGTTGGTTAAAATCCCAAACAACCATTTCTTCAAGTGGGATTCCCATACGATAACCGGTATTTCGACCCAGGTGTTCATCAGGGAAAAACAGGATCTTCTCACGTTTTTCAAAACACCAATCCAGTACTTGTTTCGCATTCGATGAGGTACACACAATACCATCATGGCGGCCACAAAATGCCTTTAAATCAGCTGCTGAATTAATATAGGTAACGGGCGTTACTTGCTCATCCGCATTTATAATGCTGTTAAGTTCATTCCAGCTACGCTCCACATTAACTCTGTTAGCCATATCGGCCATTGAGCAACCGGCTGCTAAATCCGGCAAAATGGTTATTTGTTCAGGACGTGACAAAATATCTGACACTTCTGCCATAAAGTGAACACCACAAAAGACAATATATTCGGCTTCAGAATTAGCTGCATAGCTAGAAAGCTTTAACGAATCGCCACTGACATCTGCATGTTTAAATACTTCATTACGCTGATAATGGTGACCTAAAATAACACAACGCTCAGCCAGTTTTTCTTTTGCCGCTTGAATACGCTGATCGCATTCTTCATCGCTTAATAGTGAATAATCTTGTATCGCAAATGCCATAATCGTTCCTTATTCTGCCTCAAGCACGGGTGGTTTCCTTAACCGTATGCCGAGTTCTTTTAACTGCGCATCACTAACCATTGCAGGTGCTGACGTTAATGGGCAGGCAGCTGTTTGTGTTTTCGGGAATGCCATCACATCACGGATGGTTGAAGCCCCTGACATCAACATAACCAGGCGATCCAAGCCAAACGCCATTCCACCATGTGGAGGACAGCCGTATTTCAACGCATCTAATAAGAAGCCAAATTTTTCTTGTGATTCTTCTGCATCCATTCCTAGCAAGTCAAATACCACTTGCTGCATATCAGTTTTATGAATACGGATGGAACCACCACCTACTTCAGTACCGTTAAGCACTAAATCGTACGCTCTAGATAAGGCCTTACCTGTATTCGCTTTAAGCTCATCAGCATCACAAGAAGGTGCAGTAAATGGGTGATGAATAGCATTCCAACGACTTGATTTTTCATCCCAGTCGAACATTGGGAAATCAACCACCCAAACAGGTTTCCAATCACCTTCCAATAGACCTTGATCTTGACCAATTTTGTCACGTAAAGCGCCCAATGCTTCATTAACAACCTTAGTTTTATCGGCTCCAAAGAAAACAATGTCCCCTGTTTGTGCGCCAGTTCTGTCCATGATATTTTCAACTACATCATCAGGTAGGAATTTTAAAATAGGCGATTGCAGCCCTTCAATACCAGCCGCACGGTCATTAACTTTGATATACGCCAAACCCTTTGCGCCATAAATGCTAACAAATTTAGTGTAACCATCGATATCCTTACGGCTCAGGCTACTCGCTCCTGGCACACGAAGCGCCGCCACACGGCCATCATCACTATTTGCCGGGCCAGAAAATACTTTAAATTCAACCGCTGCCATTAAATCACCCACATCTGTTAACACTAAGGGGTTACGCAAGTCAGGACGGTCAGTGCCATACACATCCATAGCTTTTTCGTACGTCATCTGCGGAAATTGCTCTGGCAATTTCACATTGATAACCTCGTTAAATAAACGCCTAACCATGCCTTCCATTAAGCCCATTATCTCGCCTTCATCCATAAAAGAAGTTTCGATATCTAGCTGGGTAAATTCTGGCTGTCGATCCGCTCTAAGGTCTTCATCACGAAAGCAACGTACAACTTGATAGTAGCGATCCATACCAGCAATCATAAGCAGCTGTTTAAACAACTGTGGCGATTGAGGCAGGGCAAAAAAACTATTCTCATGCGTACGGCTCGGCACCAAGTAATCACGCGCGCCTTCCGGCGTTGCCTTTGTTAAGAAAGGCGTTTCAATTTCGTAGAAACCCTCATCTTCTAAAAAGCGACGTAAATTAAGCGTTACATCGCGTCGCAAGCGAATTTTTTCTAGCATTTCTGGGCGACGCAAATCTATATAACGGTAACGTAAACGCGTTTCTTCGTTCACTTCAATATCGCCATCAACTTGAATTGGCGTGGTTTCTGAACGATTAAGAATTTCTAGCTCTAACCCTAATAACTCAACCTTACCGGTTTTCATTTTAGGGTTAATAGTACCTTCTGGTCGCGGGCGAACACGGCCTTTTAGTTTTAATACATACTCACCACGCACGCTTTCGGCAATGGCAAAAGAATCAGCGCGATCTGGATCAAACACCACTTGTACAATACCTTCACGGTCGCGTAAATCGATAAAAATGACGCCACCATGGTCGCGCCGTCTATGTACCCAACCACAAATCTCAACTTCCTGCCCTAAGTGGTTTTCGTTAATGTCACCACAATAATGACTACGCATCATCTTTATTTCCTTACCGTTATGTTTTTTTGAGTAGCCTGACAGTTATCACGCTAGATATACCTTTTTCAGAAAAGGCCTGTAATTATTTAGTCTCGCTCGACTTTTTTGATGAGCCTTCTGCTAAATTCTTCTTTTTTCCACTTTTAAAGTCTGTTTCATACCAGCCGTCGCCTTTTAAACGAAAGCCTGAGGCTGACATAAGCTTGCTCAATGCATCTTCCCCACATTCAGGGCACTTTGTTAATGGCGCATCACTTATTTTACGCAATGCTTCACAACGATGCTTACATGCATCGCATTGGTATTCATATATAGGCATATTTCTTTCACTCCAAATACTGATCGGTTGTTCTTGTTATACGCTTGCACTAAACACAACTGGGTATTTTCAATGATTTACGAGGTCTATAGCAAGCAATGTATGTAAAATAAACGCACTTTTATAGCTTCATCATGCGATTGATACAAATATGACGACTCAACTGACCATTACTAAACCAGACGATTGGCATTTACATTTACGCGACGGCCCCGCCCTCAACACAACGGTTGCTTTTAGTGCCCGGCAGTTTCAACGTGCCATTGTGATGCCTAATTTGGCACAACCTATTGTTAATGCTGAACGAGCCAGTGCTTATCGACAACGAATTTTAGACGCTTTACCAGAAAAAAGCAGCTTTCAACCATTGATGACGATCTACCTCACCAACGACACCTCGATCGAAGACATCAAACAGGCCAGCCAAAGTGACTATATTTTTGCAGCAAAACTATACCCCGCAGGCGCCACCACTAACTCATCTAACGGTGTCGCAGATGTATCCGCACTCTTTCCTGTGTTAGAAGAAATGCAAAAACATGATCTCCCGTTATTGGTCCATGCAGAGGTCACCGATACAGATATTGATATTTTTGACCGGGAAAAAGCCTTTATCGATAAATACCTTACCTCTATCAGAAAGACATTTCCTGAGCTACGCATTGTTTTAGAACATGCCACAACGCAGCAGTCCGTTGATTTTGTACTTGAAAACAACTACACCGCCGCCACGTTGACACCACAACACCTCCTTTTCAACCGTAACGACTTATTAGCGGGCGGCATCCGTCCACACAATTACTGCCTACCCATCTTAAAACGTGAAACACATAGGCAAGCATTGATTAAAGCGGCCACCAGTGGCAACCCGAAATTCTTTTTAGGCACCGACAGCGCCCCCCACGCAACAACGGCTAAAGAAAACCAGTGCGGCTGCGCAGGTTGCTTTACTGCTTATGCCGCTATTGAGCTTTATGCAGAGGCCTTTGAGAAAGAAGGCGCTCTAAATAAGCTGGAGGGGTTCAGTAGTTTTTATGGGCCCGATTTTTATCGCTTACCAAGAAACAAACAGACGTTGACACTCAGCAAAGAAAGCTGGCAAGCACCGCCTAGCTATTCTTTTGGCACACAAACGTTAACGCCTTTTCGTCAAGAAACCCCTTTACAGTGGAAAATAAAATAACCTTTAGGCTGTAGCTAAAGCAATAAAAAAAAGCCCCGTTTAAACGGGGCTTTTTTGTGTACTCTAATTATTCGTCATCGAAAATATCTTCATCATCCAACGGAGGATTTCCATCGTAAATTAAATAATTACGACGCTGGAAGTGCGCACTCCTTTCAAACTCATATGGGTCTAACGCAGCTTGGTCTGCAATTTTCTTTGCTCTAATCAAATCAGCGCGGGTATCTACACCTTTGAGCACCATCGTCGCCCACCTTGCATCAGAATCATCAATTTGCTGAATAGGGTCAACAAACGTATCTGCATAAATACCTAGCGTGTCACGCAACGTACTTGACCCTAAAATAGGCAGCACAACATATGGCCCTGTACCTACGCCGTAAGCCCCTAATGTTTGCCCAAAATCTTCATTGTTTTTTGGCATCCCCATGTCAGTAGCCATATCAACAAAACCAAGCACACCCACCGTTGTGTTAACTAGCACACGACCACCATCCGACAAGGCTTGATTAAACTTAAGCTGTAGAATGTCATTAACAAATACCACCACGTCATCTAAATTACTAAAGAAGTTCGTAATGCTTTGGTCGACAATATCAGGTGTTACATACTGGTAACCTTTTGCAACAGGCTCAAGAACATATTCATCTGCTTTTTGATTAAACTTGTACACCCCCCTATTCACAAACTCTAAAGGGTCATTTTCTTCTTGTGAGGTTAGCGATGCACAGCCGGACAATAAAGCCGCCATGGCAACAAACATACACACAATTCCTTTTCTAAAACACACCGATAATCTCATGAGAACTCTTTCTTAGTAATTTTTAATGCAACTTTATAAAGCCGCCAAAGGCTGCTTGACTTATTATAGCGAAATATTCCTAAATTGTTAGTCTAGAGAAAATGCTAAATTCTGATGTAAACACGATGGCCAATCGTTTTCGTAGTTATCTACCAGTCATCGTTGACCTTGAAACCGCCGGATTTAATGCCACAACAGATGCTTTGCTTGAAATGGCAGTTGTCATTCCCGCTATGGACGAATCGGGGCAGCTTATTATTGAATCATCTCATCGTGAGCACATCATCCCCTTTGAAGGCGCTAACCTTGACCCTGCTGCATTAAAGTTCAACGGTATTGACCCGTATCACCCTTTCCGCCTAGCAATTGATGAAAAAGAAGCTCTTAGGAAGTTATTTGCCCCCGTAAGGGCAGCTGTAAAAGCACAACAATGCACCCGTGCTATTTTGGTTGGGCACAACCCTGCTTTTGATATTGGTTTTATGAATGCCGCGGTAGAACGCACACAAATCAAACGAAATCCTTTTCACCCTTTTAGCACATTTGATACGGCTACTTTAGGTGGGCTCGCATACGGCCAAACGGTATTAGCTAAGGCCGCCAAAGCCGCTGGCATGGACTGGGATAGTGAGCAAGCCCACTCGGCGCTATATGACGCCGAGCAAACCGCTATTTTATTTTGTAAGATCGTTAATCAATGGGATGCCTTTGCTAAGCAGCCTTAATTTTATCCAGCATAGTTTTCAGCTCTCCGCTTTCAAACATTTCAATCATAATATCAGCACCTCCGACTAATTCGCCGTTCACATAAAGCTGAGGGAATGTTGGCCAGCTTGAATATTCTTTCAGGCCTTCGCGTATTTCGTCATCATCAAAAATATTAACGTAAGCAAATTCGACTTCACATGCTTGTAAAATTTGCACCGCCTTACTCGAAAAGCCACACTGTGGGAAATACGGCGTGCCTTTCATATACAATAAAACGGCGTGATTTTTTAGTTGATCTTCTATTCGTTCATTTACAGACATATCGACACCTTTTAAAAACAATTTCTTGAATTATACCCTGAATATTTAGAATAAGTCTAAACTCCATAGCCTCCACCGCCCGGTGTTTTAATTGCCAAGCAGTCACCCACACTAACATCCACGCTAACTTTTGCGGCTAAACGCGTTTCATTTAGCCAGTTTTCACCACACTTTCCTGCCTGCCCACCTAATACCCCCCATGGTTTATGCCTCCTTCGTTCTGTTAACAAAGTAATATGCGCCGGTTTCAAGAACTCTATTTCTCTAATCAACCCATCGCCGCCTTTAGTTTTTCCTTCTCCACCCGACCCACTGCGGACCTGATAACGCTTAACCCTAAGAGGGTAATGCATCTCTAAAGACTCAATAGGCGTGTTTAGGGTATTGGTCATGTGTGTTTGCACCGCCGACAAACCATCAAACAGGGCGCCCCCGCCCATTCCACCACCAATCGTTTCATAGTAATTCCAACTAACACCCTCAGTTTTAGCGCCCATTGCCACATTATTCATGCTGCCGTGGCTAGCGGCCGGAAGCTCTTCTGGAACAGCCTGCGCTAACGCGCCGATCACCACATCCACCAATCGCGTGCTGGTTTCCACATTCCCAGCTGCCACGGCAGCAGGCTTTATCGCATTAATGAGCGAACCGTGTTCCGCTATTATTTTAATTCGACGATAAACACCAAAGCACGCCGGAGTATTAACTGGCATTAAGCATCTGAAGACGTAGTAAACAGCCGCCGCCACTACTGATAAAGGGCAATTGATATTACCTGCCACCTGGCTGGTCGTACCCGCAAAATTAGCAATAACCTCGCTATTATTGATTGTTAAACTGAGTTTGATCTTGATATCTTTAGCACCTAGACCATCATCATCCATGACATCCTCAAAATGATAAACTCCGACTGGAATACGCTGTAATAATTGCAACATCAAACGATCACCATACTCATTAAGGTGTGTTAATGCCCGCTCATATTTCTCAGCACCCATGTCCTCCACAACAGACAATAATCTTTGCGCCCCTCGCTGGTTTGCACTGATTTGCGCATTAAAGTCTCCAGTGGATTCAATCGTATGACGTAATGCCTGCTTTATTTGTTCAAACTCCGCAGATACTTGGTTACCTCGCATGATCTTTGTCGGTGAAATAACCAACCCCTCTTCATCTAAATGCGTTGCCAATGGCATAGAACCTGGCGACTCGGCACCTATATCGGCATGATGTGCACGATTAGCAACAAAACCAACTCGCCTCCCATTCATATATACAGGGCATACCAGCGTCACGTCAGGCAAATGCGTTCCACCTAAGTAAGGGTCATTAAGTGCCAGCATATCGCCAGGTTGCCAATCTACCTGCTCAACAATATCTTGCATTGCGTACGCCATACTGCCTAAATGAACGGGAATATGGGCAGCTTGCGCACACAATTGACCTTGCGCATCAAAAATAGCGCATGAAAAATCCAAACGATCTTTTATGTTTGGCGAAAAGGCTGCCCTCTGTAAAACGGCCCCCATTTCATCGCAAATAGACTCAATTCGACTTGAAAAGATACTTAACTCAATGGCATCCATAGTTGATTAGTTGCTGATTTTCATATAGAGAATTATAATGATAGATCAACAAAATAGGCAGCCAGATTTGGCTGCCTTTGTTTTTGTACCATAATACAACTTGATAAGGTTCGTTATGCACCACCATATTATGCCAACTTACGCTTCAATGCCGGTTCGCTTTCTCAAAGGCGAAGGAGCTTGGCTGTGGGACGAAA
Organism: Cycloclasticus zancles 78-ME; assembly: GCF_000442595.1. NCBI lineage: Bacteria > Pseudomonadati > Pseudomonadota > Gammaproteobacteria > Thiotrichales > Piscirickettsiaceae > Cycloclasticus > Cycloclasticus zancles. The sequence goes on from NC_021917.1 coordinate 2,416,391, forward strand.
ACGGCAATAAATACCTTGATGCTCTATCAGGCATTGCTGTTTGTGGTTTAGGTCATGCTCACCCAGAGGTCGCTAGTGCCATCAGTGATCAAGCCCATACGCTAATGCACACCTCGAACCTTTATTATATTGATAAACAAGAAAAACTGGCTGACAAGCTTTGCGAGCTCACTGGCATGAATGATGTTTTTTTTGCTAATTCAGGTGCAGAAGCTAATGAAGCCGCTATTAAAATAGCCCGTCGCTTTGCTCACAGCAAAAATATCCAAAACCCTATTATCGTTACTATGGATAAAAGCTTTCACGGCCGTACATTAGCGACCCTAACAGCAACTGGTAATTTGGCAATAAAAGAGGGCTTCTCGCCGCTTCCAGAGGGCTTTTATCATGCCCCATACAACGACATCAACGCTCTCGACACGCTTTCAAAACAGTTGCCCAATATCGTCGCTGTGCTTGTTGAACCCATCCAAGGTGAAAGTGGGGTTAACATTCCTAGCGCAGACTACCTTAATAAATTAAGTGACTTGTGCGAAAAGAATGACTGGCTACTTATGCTGGATGAAGTGCAAACTGGTGTTGGCCGCACCGGCAGCTTCTTAGCCAGCCAACAAAATGGCATCCAAGCCGACGTTGTTACAATGGCCAAGGCCTTAGGAAATGGCGTACCTATTGGTGCGTGCCTGACGTCTAAAAAAGCCACCGGCTTGCTCACTGCTGGCAGCCATGGCTCAACATTTGGTGGCAACCCACTCGCCTGCGCTGCTGCTTTAAAAGTTATTGAAATTGTAGAACGTGATCAACTCGCCAGCCGCGCCACCCAGCTAGGCACTCAAATGGCTGAAGCATTTAAGTTAAACCTAAAACACTGCGAGCACGTTGTAGAGATTAGGCAAAAAGGGCTAATGATTGGCATTGAGCTATCAACCCCCTGTTTGGACTTGGTCAATAAAGCGCTTGAAAAGAAGTTACTCATTAATGTAGCCGCCGGCAATACGGTGCGATTACTGCCGCCGCTCACTATTAGCGATGATGAAGCCGCACAAATAACCACATTGGTTAGCGACTTGATTATTGCCCACTAACCCATTCTTTCTGTAAAGTATCTATTATGGTGAAACCACGTCATTTTATTACCCTGAACGATTTAAGCGCCGACGAGTTACGCTCAATCATCCAGCGCGCTATCGAATTAAAAAAAATGCGTGTTGATGGCATTATTCATGAGCCCTTAAAGAATAAAGTTCTCGCGATGATTTTTGAAAAATCATCAACCCGCACTCGCATCTCATTTGAAACCGGCATGACGCAGTTCGGTGGTAGCGCATTATTTTTGTCCCCTCGCGACACGCAACTAGGACGAGGCGAACCCATTGCAGATTCTGCGCGTGTAATTTCCCGCATGGTAGACGGTATCATGTTACGTACCAACAACCACGAAACCGTGACTACATTTGCAAGCAACTCCAAAGTGCCTGTGATCAATGGCTTAACCGATCGTTTCCACCCTTGTCAGTTATTGGCCGATTTACAAACCTGGTTTGAATTACGTGGCGATATCAAAGGGAAACGTGTGTGCTGGGTTGGTGATGGAAACAATATGTGCCAATCATATATGAATGCGGCAAAATTACTCGACTTCCAACTCACTATTGCCTGCCCGGTCGGTTACGAACCAGAGCAAGCCTTACTTTCCGCCACGGCTAGTCATGTAGAACTTTTTCAAGATGCTAAACTAGCCGCCCGTGACGCTGACCTTGTTGTCACCGATGTTTGGGCCAGCATGGGGCAAGAAGAAGAGCAAAAAGTACGCGAGCAAGCCTTCAAAGAGTATCAAGTTAATTCAGCACTGATGTCTGTTGCCAAGCCTGATGCTTTATTTATGCATTGTTTACCTGCTCACCGTGGCGAAGAGGTTAGCCCAGAAGTGCTTGACGGAAAACAAAGTGTTGTTTGGGACGAAGCTGAAAATCGCTTGCATGCTCAAAAAGCACTACTAGAATTTTTAATGGAATAATGAATCCAATCCTTACTTATAAAGGTCGTTTTGTGAAAAAAATACTATTGATCCTCACTCTTTTAACAAGTACTGCCATCATGGCGCAACCCGCTTATGTCTCAGATGAGCTCGAAATCATGGTTCGCTCTGGCAAAAGCTCTAAGCACCGTATTATCGCCACACTAAAAAGCGGCAAAATGGTCAACGTGATCGAGACTGACCGACCATCCGGTTATTCAAAAATCAAACTAGGTAACTCGCGCGAAGGCTGGGTTTTATCACGGTTATTAAACAAAACCCCTTCAGCCAAATCTCGTTTAGCCAAGGCTGAAGCCGAGCTGGCAGCGCTTAAAACCAAGTTCAGCGATACCAGCCAACAATTGACTCAGCTGAGCTCAGAAAAAGGCAGCCTAGATACCGAAACATCTGAGTTAAAAGAAATCAACACTGCATTATCACGTGAATTAGCACAATTAAAGGAAACCTCCAGTAATGCCGTGCAAATTCTTGAAGAACGTAACCAGCTTCAACAACGCGTCGTAACGATTGAACGCGAACTAGAAAGCCTGAAAAGAGAAAATGATATGCTGATAAATAGTGACGCGTTAGATTGGTTCCTAGTCGGCTCCGGCGTCTTACTACTTGGTATTATCCTTGGTTTTATACTTCCAAAAGTTAGTTGGCGTAAAAAATCATCTTGGCAATCTTCATTCTAATTAACCCAACTTATACGAGCACAATATGTCAGACAAAAAGAACGATAGCAGAAAATTTTCCTCCCAAGTAGTGGATGGTATGGAACGCGCACCGAGTCGTGCAATGCTTCATGCGGTTGGCTTTAATGATGAAGATTTCAAAAAACCACAAGTCGGCGTCGCCTCCACATGGGCAATGGTGACCCCGTGTAATATGCACATTAATGGCCTAGCCGATGACGCAGCCAAAGGCGTTAATGCAGCCGGTGGTAAAGGGGTTATTTTTAACACCATCACCATTTCTGATGGTATTTCAATGGGCACCGAAGGCATGAAGTACTCGCTGACGTCTCGTGAAGTGATCGCCGATTCGATTGAAACTGTAGTTGGCTGTCAAGGTTTTGATGGTGTTGTTGCTATTGGTGGTTGTGATAAAAACATGCCCGGTTGCATGATTGCATTAGCGCGTCTAAATCGCCCAGCTATTTTTGTTTACGGCGGTACTATTTTATCGGGCTGCCATAAACAACGTAAATTAGATGTCATCTCAGTTTTTGAGGCCGTAGGCGCTCGTGCAAATAACCTGATTGATGACGACGAATTGCACGCCATCGAATCAAAAGCGATTCCTGGTGCTGGCTCATGCGGAGGCATGTACACCGCAAACACCATGGCCTCTGCTATTGAAGCGATGGGCATGAGCTTGCCGAACAGTTCTGCTCAAGCAGCTATTTCAACGGACAAGAAAAAAGATTGTGAAGATGCCGGTAAAGCTGTTTTAAAATTACTAGAGCTCGACATCAAGCCTCGCGATATCATGACCCGTAAAGCCTTTGAAAACGCTATTACCGTTGTGATTGCCCTAGGCGGATCAACCAATGCTGTTCTTCACCTATTAGCAATGGCACATAGCGCCAACGTTGACCTTAAATTAAACGACTTTACCGAAATCGGTAAACGCGTGCCAATGGTCGCCGACTTAAAACCCAGTGGAAAATATTCCATGGGTGAACTAATTGAAATTGGTGGCATTCAACCATTAATGAAAATACTCTTAGATGCTGGTTTATTGCATGGTGATTGTTTAACCGTTACCGGTAAAACGCTAGCTGAAAACTTAGCTGATGTTGCGCCTTACCCAGATGATCAAGATGTTATTCATTCGCTAGACAATGCCATCAAGAAAGACAGTCACCTCGTTGTCCTTCACGGTAACCTTGCCTCCGAAGGCGCTGTCGCTAAAATTACCGGCAAAGAAGGTCTTGGTTTTACAGGAACCGCTCGCGTCTTCGACTCTGAAGAAGATTCGATGGCCAGCATCCTTAGTGGATCCATCAAGGAAGGTGATGTTTTGGTTATTCGCTACGAAGGGCCTAAAGGCGGCCCTGGCATGAGAGAAATGTTAGCGCCAACATCAGCCATTATGGGCAGAGGACTGGGCGATAAAGTTGCCTTTATCACTGATGGCCGTTTTTCTGGTGGAACACATGGTTTTGTTGTGGGCCATATCACTCCCGAGGCGTTTCAAGGTGGGGCTATCGCTATTGTTGAAGATGGCGACACGATTACGATTGATAGCGTAAAAAATGAGTTACGTCTGCACCTAGACGATGAAGTCATTCAACAACGTCTTGCAAATTGGAAACAACCTAAACCGCGTTACACACGTGGCGTTCTTTCCAAATATGCAAAATTGGTCAGTTCAGCTTCAGAAGGCGCTGTGACTGATAAAACCAGCTAATTAGGATGATCCCACTCCTTTTTGGCTTGTACTCATAAGCCTTGATCACACCACTTAATATGCTTGACATGATGCGTGCCTTAATTGGCACGCCATCAGTCAGCAGCACTAATCAGTCGCTCGACCAGAGCAACCTTCCAGTTATTCACTTACTGGCCGATTGGTTAGAAAACCTTGGCTTCACTGTCTCAGTTGAACCGCTTTCAAACCACCCCGGAAAAGCCAATCTCATCGCCACCATCGGCCCTAGCCACAAAGGCGCAGATGGCCTGGTCCTTTCCGGGCATACCGATACAGTGCCTTATGATGAACATCACTGGCAACAAGACCCCTTTAAACTTACCGAGAAAAACAACCATTTCTATGGCTTAGGCAGTACTGACATGAAGTCTTTTTTCGCGCTGGCTATCGATGTTGCTTCGCGCTTTAATCTTAAGGATTTCAAACGACCACTGACAATACTGGCCACTGCAGACGAAGAAAGCGCAATGACTGGGGCTCAAGCACTCACCAAAAAACAGTTCCATCATGCTAAGTATGCCATTATTGGCGAACCCACTGGGTTAACACCCATTCGCATGCATAAAGGTGTGATGATGGAGTCTCTTGTTGTTACCGGGCAAGCTGGCCACTCTAGCAACCCTAATTTAGGCGCTAGCGCCACCGAAGGGATGCATAAAGTCATCAACGAGTTATTAAAATGGCGTGATGACTTACAACGCAAACACCAAAACCCAAGTTTTGCTATAACCTCACCAACGATGAATATCGGATCTATACATGGTGGCGACAACCCCAACAGAATTTGCTCGCACTGCGAAACTCAAATAGATATCAGACCACTACCGGGCATGGATATCGACACGTTAAGGGCCGACCTGCAAAAACGTCTCAACAACATACTTTCTATCGACAGTAAACTGACGCTAGCTCATCGCCCTATTTTTGCTGGCGTACCGGCCTTTGAAACAGCCGCTAATGCAAAACTGACTCAAATGGTCGAGTCTCTGACTGGCAAAAAAGCCGAAGCAGTTGCCTTTGGCACAGAAGCACCTTTTCTTAATAGACTTGGCCTTGAGACCCTCGTCGTCGGACCAGGGAACATTGACCAGGCTCACCAAGCCAATGAATACATTCCTGCGGATCAAATAACGCCTTATTGCAACTTTATGCAAAAATTAATCTCTAATATTTGCATAAAATAGGCTTTTAATTGCAAAAAATTAATATTTTTGCAATTAATGCAATAAAAATATAATATTCCCGCATGGAAGATGATGCAAATTTTATTATTCGGCAATTTGGGGGCGTAAAGCAGCTAGCTAAGGCCATTAATAAAGACCCCGCCACTATTTACCGTTGGACTTACCCAAAAAGCAAGCATGGTACCGATGGGCGAGTGCCCTCTTCTGCCATGAAGAGCATTATCGACGCAGCCAACGAACTGAATATACCCCTCGAGCAAGGTAAACATAATCCCCTCCCTCGGTTTGGCAAAGGTGAGCCGATAGCCCCTCATCAATTTATTAATTGGTTTAGGAATACGGCCCCTTATATTCATGCCCATCGGGGGAAAACATTTGTCATAAACTTTAGCGGTGATGCTATCGATGACACATTATTCTCAACACTAATGGAGGATATCGCGTTGCTTCATAGCTTAGGTATTCGTCTTATCCTAGTTCACGGTATCCGCACCCAGCTAGAGAAGAAACTACATGAACACCAGCACCCTAGCCGTGTTTTTCAACACCTTAGAGTCACAGATAAGCTAACCCTTGAATTAGCAAAAGAGGCCGCAGGAACAACACATACTAATATTGAAGCTAAGCTATCAACTCGTCTAGCCAATCTCGCCTCTTCTGGCTCGACCATTAATATTGCTTCTGGAAATTTTATCGTTGCAAAACCACTCGGTATTATTAATGGGGTTGACTACCAGTTTACAGGGGCTGTGCGCCGCGTTAATAACGAAACCATTTCTAAAACGCTGGATGCAGGCCAAATTGTTCTTATTTCGCCCTTGGCGTATTCACCCGCTGGTGAGGTCTTTAATTTACGTAGTGAAGAAATAGCAACCGAAATAGCGACCGAAATAAAGGCCGATAAACTCATCATAATGACCGAGCGAGCGGAGATTCTCACCAAGAAAAACAAACTCATTCGTCAATTAACTACCGAGCAAGCACAAGCCCTCTTAAAGTCTTCTGACAATCAACAAGACGATGCTTACTTGCACTTGCAAGAAGCCATTCGCGCCAGCCAGTTAGGTGTAAAGCGAATTCACCTAATTGACCGAAATATTAATGGTGGGCTGCAATTAGAACTGTTTACTCGGCAAGGCTCAGGCACACTGATCAGCATTCAGCCCTTTGAAGACGCACGCCCCGCTACCATTAATGACCTCCATGGCATTATCGAACTTATTCGGCCCTTAGAAGAAAAAGGCCTTCTTGCCTACCGCCCTAGTGAAGCCATTGAAATGGATATTAATAAATTTCATGTGATTGAACAAGATGGCTTAATAACAACTTGCGCAGCCCTGTACGAATACCCCGATGAGCTGATGGGCGAGTTAGCTTGCGTAGCTGTTCACCCCGATTACCGCACTGGGGAACGGGGCGAATATTTATTGAGCATGATAGAGAATAAAGCTCGCAGCCATGGGTTAACCCACTTGTTTGTTCTCACAACACAAAGCAGCCATTGGTTCGCAGAAAAAGGGTTTTCTCCCGCCACCCTGAATGATTTACCAGCTGAGAAACGCCTCCGTTACAACCAAACTCGCCGCTCAATGGTGATGATTAAAAAAATCGCTTAAGGATCTATTCTTTCTCAGCGCAATTTTAAAATCAGCGGCTATACTTAGAGAAACTTTAAATTGTTCCAAAAGATTCTTGAAAAAAGCTAACGTTTTCTCACCTGCTCATTGCGAACCTTCGAGCATAAAAGTTCTCCAACTGACTGATATGCACCTGATGGCGTCTGTTGATGATCAATTGGTAGGAGTTAACACTGAAGAGAGCTTTCTGTCCATTTTAAGCCTAGCACAACAACAAAGCTGGCCACCCGACCTTATTTTTCTCACTGGCGACCTAAGCCAAGACGGCTCCATTCAGTCTTACCAACGCCTGATTGAGCATTTAAAAAAGCTCGGCATCCCGTGTTACGTGCTTCCTGGTAATCATGACACTTCCAGCACCTTAACCAGCCTGTTTTCAACACCACCCGTGATGTACCAGCCTTTTTTACATCATAAACAATGGCTCTTTGCATTTCTCAACTCTGAAACACCCGGTGAAGAAGGCGGGACTCTAGACGAGCAGGAGGTAGCCAACCTCCAGCAAGAAATCGATGCTCATCCCGCTAAGCATGTGCTCATCTGTTTGCATCATCAATTAAAGCCTGTCGGCAGCCAATGGCTAGATAGTATGTGCGTTGCAAACCCAGCGTCTCTTCTTTATTTAATCGAGAACAACCCAAGCGTGCAAGGCATTATTCATGGGCACGTCCACCAATCGTTCAGCAGTACCATTGCGGGTAGTCCCGTCTACTCAACACCATCGACCTGCTTCCAATTTAAGCCTTTTAGCCAAGAGTTTGCTATAGACAATATAGCACCTGGTTATCGTTGGCTGAGCTTAACAACCAGTGGCGGGATACACACGGATGTTATCAGACTAGCAACCACCCCCAATAACCTCGATCAAAACTCTGCTGGGTATTAGTTATTTTTTAAAAATATTAGGCGTAATCCCCGGGAATAAAAAAGACCACATTTCGGTTAATGCACTTAAATACACATTACGCTTGAAATACACAACATCGAAAGCCGGCTCCCAATAATCAGCCCAGCGCCAGCTATCAAATTCTGGTGTCTCCGTTTTATCAAATGTAATATGTTTTTCTTCACCCACCAGCCTTAACATAAACCAAATCTGCTTTTGACCTCTACACACTGGTGAACGATCCCTACGAACATAACGTTTAGGTAAGTCGTAATAAACCCACTCTCTTGTTTTTCCAACAACTTCAACATGCTCGGGTTTTAAACCAATCTCCTCATACAACTCACGATACATCGCCTCTTCATGAGTTTCACCCTCATTCATGCCGCCTTGAGGAAATTGCCAACCACTTTGATTCGCACGCCGTGCCCAAAACAATTTATTGTGTTGGCTACATAAAATGATGCCAACATTATGTCGGTAGCCATCGTCATCAATCATGATTCATTTGTTAAACTAAAATTTAATATTGATTATTATAGCCACGTTTAGACACAGTGCGACCATCCATAACAAAATGATTGGGAATCACCAATATTTATGTCAGACTTACAGTTAAATCACATTAATGGGGGCTAGCGCCTCTAGCAACATTGATGTACCCCTCATAACCTACTTGTAAACATAATACGCCCATGAGCCTTGCCATCTTTGACCTCGACAATACCTTAATTAGTGACGACAGTGACCACCTTTGGGGCGAGTTTCTTGTTGAGAAAAAACTCGTCGATGGCGATGATTACGCAAAAGCAAACACCCAGTTCTACAACGATTACTGTCAAGGTAAGCTGGATATCGATGAGTACCTGAGTTTTGCATTATCATTTCTTGCCGATCACCCCGTTGAAAAGCTGCATCAGTGGCGCGAGCAGTTTATTGATGAAAAAATTCGCCCTTTGATACTAACCGCAGCGCAGGACCTAGTTGAAGAACACCGTAATAAAGGCGATACCTTAATGGTAATTACCGCCACCAATCGTTTTGTTACCGAACCTATTGTGAAGCTTTTCGGCATCCCAACAGTATTGGCAACAGAGCCCGAGTTCGTTGATGGTCGATATACTGGAGAATATGTTGACACTCCTTGCTATCAAGATGGGAAAGTATCCCGGTTAACACAATGGCTTGCTGATAATCAGGCCGACCTCAGTAATAGCACTTTTTACAGCGATTCACATAATGACATTCCCCTATTGGAAAAAGTCACCCACCCCGTGGCTGTTGACCCAGATGAACAACTGAAGCATCACGCCATTAAAAACGATTGGCCAATTATTACCTTGCGATAACCCATGGGTGATAAGACACGTTGCCCTTGGGCCCAAAAACCACTCGATATTCTGTATCACGATCAAGAATGGGGCGTACCCTTAACAGACGAACACAAATTATTTGAATACCTGATTCTTGAAGGCGCTCAAGCAGGCCTTAGTTGGTCAACAGTGCTACAACGACGTGAAGCTTACCGTGAGCTGTATGATCATTTTGACCCAGCTATCGTCGCGAAGTATAGCGACAAAAAAGTAAATCACCTACTACAAGACGAACGACTCATACGTAATAAACTTAAAATAAAAGCCAGTGTCAAAAATGCTATTGCTTTTATAAAGACACAAAAAGAGTTTGGTAGCTTTTCTAATTACTTATGGCAGTATGTAAACCATCAGCCACTTATCAACCAATGGGAGCGACCCGAACAAGTGCCGAACGAAACAGACATGTCCAGTCGACTAAGTCGTGATTTAAAAAAAAGGGGCTTTAGTTTTGTTGGCCCAACTATTTGTTACTCGCTCATGCAGGCTACTGGCCTTGTTAATGATCACCTAACTACCTGTTTTCGACATTCAGAGTTAAAATAGACCATGGATTACCTTCCGCTTTTTCATAAACTTGATAAACAAAACTGTCTACTAGTTGGCGGGGGCTCAGTGGCTACTCGAAAAGCTCGCCTGTTATTAGAGGCTCGCGCCAATGTCACTGTTATTGCTCCAACGCTATCAGACGAATTATCTCAGTTGGCTACTGATCAGCAAATACACCATATTAACCGAGCTTTTAAACCAACTGACACCCTCGACTTTCATCTAGTTATCTGCGCCGTCAATGACGAACAAACAAATGCTCAAGTCTCCTCTGAAGCATGGGCAAACAACATTCCCGTTAACGTTGTAGATCAACCTCAATTATGTAGCTTCATTTTTCCTGCCATTGTTGACCGCTCTCCGATGACCATCGCCATCTCAAGTGGCGGTGTTGCGCCTGTCTTGTCTCGCTTAATGCGTGCAAAGCTTGAAACGCTGCTCCCACAATCTTTAGGGAAATTAGCAAGCCTTGCTGCCGAATGCCGTCAGGCTGTGAAAGATCATTTCTCCAACATCAAGCAACGACGCATTTTCTGGGAAACTATTTTCAATGGCCCTGTCGCCGAACTCAGTTACCAAGGGCAGCATGAAGAGGCTAAAAAAGGCTTGCTGCAGGCTCTACATAAAGCACCTGATGTCGCTACCAACGGCAAGGTTTATCTTGTAGGCGGAGGCCCAGGCGACCCTGAATTATTGACATTAAAGGCGTTAAGGTTACTTCAATTGGCAGATATCATTATCTACGACCGTCTTGTATCTAACGAAGTCCTAAACTTATCCCGTCGCGATGCTGAGCGTATATACGTCGGTAAACAACGCAGCAAACATAGTGTGCCGCAAGAAGGCATAAACGCCTTATTAATAAAAATGGCCAAAGAAGGCAACCGTGTTGTACGACTAAAGGGTGGCGACCCGTTTATGTTCGGTCGCGGTGGTGAAGAAATTGAAACGCTTATCGATGAAGGCATCGCTTTTGAAGTGGTTCCCGGTATCACAGCTGCATCTGGGTGCGCCAGTTACTCAGGCATCCCACTCACTCATCGAGATCACGCGCAATCATGCATGTTTGTCACGGGGCATTTAAAAGACAATACGGTCAATTTAGACTGGGACCAACTGGCCAAACCCAACCAAACTATTGTGATTTATATGGGGCTAATTGGACTTCGGCAAATTAGTGAAAAACTTATTGAACGACAATTATCAGGCAGCACCCCTGTCGCCCTCATTCAAAAAGGCACAACAGCAGATCACCGCGTCATCATTTCTGATTTATTACATATCGCCGATAAAGTGGACCAGCTTAAACCAAAACCACCTACTTTAATTATTATTGGCTCCGTTGTTTCCTTACACAATAAATTGAACTGGGTTCACTAACACTATGCCTTTTATTCAACTTGAACACCTTAACGTCCATTACGAGCACCAATCAAACGGCGATATACCCATTATCCTGCTACATGGCAATTTTGGCAGTTGGCATTATTGGCAACCTTTTTTACAACAGTTGCCTAATGGCTTCCAAGGGTACGCACCCGATTTCAGGGGTTGTGGTGACAGTGAAGTCACTAGCAGTGGCTACGATATAGAAACGCTCAGCGAAGACATTCTGCAGTTTGCCGACCAACTAAAGCTAGATAAATTTCACCTTGTTGGTCATTCATTAGGCGGTGCTGTCGCCCAACAGTTAGCAGGCACTAATGCTGATCGAATTATTACCTTAACCTTGGTTGCTCCTGCCCCTGCTGAAGGCATGGCATCATTAAAAAATATTTCCAACCAGAGCTCTTTTTTTTCACCCGAACATATCTTTCACTTCCTAGGCACTATTGGTTTAAAACGAAAACTGTTAATGACCACCTTTAAAAAAGCCATGCCGAGGCTCAACTACAATAAATTCTATCTCAACCTGATCGTTGAAGATGCTCTTAAAATGGATATAAAAGCATTTAATGGTTTTTTGTCCACGTTAAAAAAATGGAATGGCACACATTTACTAAAGCACTTTAAATTCCCTGTTTTAATTATGCATGGTGATTTAGATAGCGTTATCCCCCTACAACCACTAAAAAATATGCAACAGCATATTGATAATTGCCGATTTCATACCTTTCATGGCGTTGGTCATAGCCCACAATTAGAACAACCAAAGGCTTTTAATAAGGTACTAACAGCCTTTATGGAAGGCCACAAGATTGAGCCGATAACGGAGGAGTCCTTCAAAAAACCACTCAGCTTGTTCGCTCAATTAAAATTAAAACTAAAACGTATTTTCAAATAACCCGACGCCCCTTATTAAGATGAGTCCTTTTTTAAAAAACATTTATCTTATTAGCCTTATTTTTTTTCTCCAAGCGTGTCAATATCAGACCGATGTCGAGCAACAATGGGTGCATGATAAAGCGGGCTTACTCAATGCAAGCCTATCTAAAGACGGTTCACTAGCTCTTGTCTCTATAACAAATGGTGTAGCACAACTCATTGAAGTAGCTACCAACACCGTACTACACCGCTGGCAACATACCGATAACAATAAAGGCATTATCGCCACTGCAATATCTGCTAATAATAAGTTTGCTATTACCGCTGAGAGTAACTCCCTTGCTTTATGGGAGGTCAAAAGTGGCAAAATTATTGGCTATTGGGACTTTCCTAATATTACAGATATCGCTATTTCAAGCAATGGTCAACATGCTCTTATCGGTATGGAATCGAACAAAGCCTATTACTTCGATCTTTATTATGGAAAAATCATTTACAGCTTCAAGCACAATGGTTTTGTTAATACTGTCGCTCTATCACACAACGGACGTTACGCTATTACAGGAGCTAATGATCAATACGCAAAGCTCTGGGACCTTAAAACTGGAGAATTGACCCAACAATGGCGCCAAAACTTTAAAATATTTAATGTCGCTTTATCTGATGATGGTCGTTATGCGATGAGTAATGCTTCCCTAGGAAAAACCAAACTATGGGATACTGAAACTGGCGATAAACTAAGCCAGCTTCCTATGAGGTATATGACTGTTTCCGCTAGCCAGTTCTCAGCCGACTCCCAGCACCTACTTACAGGTAGGCCCAATCAACGAATTGACTTATGGGATGTTAAAACAGGCAGTCTGCTTAACACATGGATGCCAAAAAAAGACGTTATATGGGGCAATGAGGCCGCCGCTATTATTGCCTTGGCTTTCTCATCTGATGGGCAATATATTTATAACGAAACGTCCAGCGGCATCGCGCAAAAATGGAAAATAACGAATAAATAATTTTTCTGTCGACCATACAGCTCGCAGTTCTTTATTAGCCAAGCAATCCCAACCCTAACCGGAAAAAATAATAAAAATATCAGCGACTCCCGCCAGAATAAACTCATTTGGTGTATCTGCTAACACTAATCTTGCCCAGCCTGTCAAAGACAAGCTCATAGAAAAGCACATAAACCTAACTTCGTTGGCATAGAGCTCATTGGCAGTAACGCCACCTTTGAGTTTTAAGATTACGCCTAGCCTTACTAATTGATTTATTTTTTACAAAAAAACGGGGCAAAAGCCCCGTTTTTTCATTTATTAAGTAACTATTCCTTTTCGCTCATCTCCACACGACGATTCTTAGCACGCCCTTCAGAGGTAGCATTATCTCCAATAGGCTTGCTTTCACCATATCCGATTGTTGAGAGCATGTTTTCATCACAACCATGTGTAATCATAAAAGCACGAACTGATGCTGCACGCCTTTCAGATAAATCCTGGTTATACGCATCTGTACCTTGTGAGTCAGTATGACCAGCTATCAACAAGTTTACATCCGCATAATGCTTACGATGAGCCATTGCAATGGGTAGTAAAATAGCTTTCGCAGAATCAGTCAACTCAGCCGAGGCCGTATGAAAGTTAACGCCTTCCAAAACTAAAGCATCCACACAACCTAATGCATTTACTTTCGCACCAGGTGCAGAGTTGGGGCACTTATCTTTATAATCAGCAACCCCATCATTATCACTATCTGTACTACAACCTTTACTATCAACAGCTGCCCCTGCTGGCGTACCCACGCATTCATCACGACTGTCAACGACGCCATCAGCGTCTGTGTCAGGCTCGGCATCTGGCACGGCTTCAGCCTCGTCCCCACAAATTAAACTACCTAAGGAACCACCCACTACGGCCCCAACGCCTACCTCTGTCGCACCTTCAACAAATGCGCCAGCCGCACCGCCTAATAATGCTCCGCCTATGGCACAATTCTGCCAACTTTCTGTTTCAACAGTTGCACAGCCACTGACTAACACTACTGATGCAAATAATGCTGTCAGTTTTTTGTAAATTCCCATTATTCTCTCCATTTAATTTTACAATTAATTTATCCCTAGACGTTGATTCTAACCTAAACGAAAGACGTTGATTCTAACCTAAACGAAGCAAAGATCAACATCCCAAATCGGCACTCTACTCTATGACTTATTCTTATGCACAAAAAACGGGGCAAAAGCCCCGTTTTTATCACAACCTTAAAGTTGTTTTACTTTACTGTTAACTCAACTCGGCGGTTAAGTGCACGTCCTTCTTTTGTTGCATTATCAGCAAATGGTTTTTCTTCCCCATAACCTGCTGCTGTTAATTTACTTTCATCGCAACCTTCAGCAATCAAAAACGCACGAACTGCTTCAGCACGACGTTGAGACAAGTTTAAGTTATATTCTGCTGGTCCTTTAGAATCAGTATGTCCACCAATTAGCAAAGCCACATGTGAATGATATGCTTTATAGTTATCAGCAACTTGCACTAAAACCTGCTTTGCTTCGTCCGTCAACACGGCTGAATCAAAATGGAAGTTAACACCTTTAAGCACTAGAGGTATAGCGCAACCAAGTTCATTAACTACAGCACCTGGAGCTGAATCTGGACATTCATCTTTATAATCAGGAACACCGTCGCCATCACTATCTAATGCGCAACCTTTGCTGTCTACTTTTGCACCCGCTGGCGTATTAGGGCATTGGTCCAAGCTATCCACAACACCATCACCATCAGTGTCTTTTTCTGGAGCCGGAGCCGCGACTTCTTCTGCCATTAATGCACAAATAGTCCCACCAATGACAGCACCACCTATCGCACTAACGATTAAATCAGACCTATCATGATCATCACCTAAACCGCCTGCTGCGCCACCAATTGCAGCACCTGCCATAGCACAATTTTGCCACTTGTCAGTCTTAACTGAGGCACAGCCCGATACAAATAATGCGACGACCAAAACAGCCGCTAAGTTTTTGAATATCTTCATTTCTTACTCCATATTAGTAAATACTTCACAGCCATTGTAGCCCATTTTCCAGATACCGCACAAAAAAACGAGCATAGAACTGCGTTAAATCAGCTTTTGTTTACTTACCTTACACCGCCGACAACGGTATAAAGTCATCAATTTACCTTGTTTAACATCAAATTGCTGGTCTTTATCGATCGCCCATGCATGATGGCCATTTCGACATAGCGTCCCCCCTTTATGCTTTTCAGACAGCGTTTTCTTCTTAAATGGTATTATTTTCGCCATGGTTGTAATTTATTGGCCGCTCGAGGTTATTTTCATACCAACCTTACTTGAGCACCCAAAGACTAAAGGGCTCTCTGGTATTGATCATTACTCCAAACATGGTAGCGAATTAGTGCTTTATCTCGTTTGCCTGTTTTCTTAATGTGAATTTCTGAATTTTCCCAGTCGATGTTTTTGGCAAGCCACCAAATACAACATATTTCGGCGCTTTATAATGCGCCAAGTTTTTTCTACAAAACGATATGATTTCTTTTTCTGTGACGTTTTCACCTTCTTTCAAGGTCACAAAAGCACATGGCTTCTCACCCCATACATCATCATATTTAGCAACAACAGCTGCCTCTAAAATAGCTGGATGACGGTACAAAACAGATTCAACTTCTAATGTGGATATGTTTTCACCCCCTGAAATAATGATGTCTTTTGATCGGTCTTTGATGTCTATATACCCATCTTCATGCCACACAGCTAAATCCCCCGAGTGAAACCAACCGCCTTTAAATGCTTCGTCAGATGCTGACGGGTTTTTTAAATATCCCTTCATCACATTATTCCCACGCATAAATACCTCGCCCATACTCACGCCATCTTTAGGCATCGGTTCGAGCGTTTCTGGATCCGCCACCATTAAATCTTCCAGCATTGCGCTCCTAACCCCTTGTCGAGCTCGAAGCGCTGCTTGTTCATCAGACGGCAACTCATCCCATTCATCATGCCAAGCACATACTGTACAAGGGCCATAAGTTTCAGTTAACCCATAAACATGTGTCACACTAAAACTCATTTCTTCCATTTTCTGAATAACCGCTGCCGGCGGCGCAGCGCCAGCGGTCATAACTTTCACTTCGTGCTCAATGCCTTTTTGATGCTTCTCTGGCGTATTGATCAGCATGGTGAGAACCGTCGGTGCACCACAAAAATGATCTATTTTTTCAGACTTAATAAGCTTAAAAATCGTTTTCGGTAACACACTACGCAAACAAACATTTGTGCCCGCAGAAGCAGCAAGACTCCAAGGGAAACACCAGCCATTACAATGAAACATTGGAAGCGTCCAAAGATAAATAGGGTGATTGCCCATATCCCAGGTCACTATATTATTAAGTGCGTTTAGGTAAGCCCCGCGATGATGATAAACAATTCCCTTTGGATTACCCGTGGTTCCAGAGGTATAGTTCAATGTAATCGACTGCCACTCATCTTCTGGCAAACTCCATTGAAATGTCTCATTACCTTCAGCAACGAGCATTTCATATTCAACCTCGCCAATGGCCTGCCTCGAGCCAAATGTTGCATCTTCCACATCAATTACTAGCGGGGATACCTCGGCTTCCTTTACTGCCGTCGCCATAACATCAGCAAACTCAGCATCAATAAAGACCGCTTTGCTTTCAGCATGGTCCAACTGAAAAGCAACTGATTTAACATCTAAACGTGTATTAATTGAGTGTAATACTGCGCCCAACATTGGCACAGCAAAGTGTAATTCAAACATCGCTGGAATATTTGGCAACATCGCTGAAACGGTATCTCCTTTTTTTACCCCTCTGCTCGCAAGCGCCGAGGCTAACTTAACGCAACGAAGATACGTCTCAGCCCAAGTTATTTTCTGCTCACCATGGATACATGCTATTTTATTTGGATAAACATCTGCCGCCCTCTTTAAAAAAGTAAGTGGCGAAAGTGAGACATAATTGGCTGGATTTTTATCCAACGACATATCAAAAAGATTCATACAAGAAACCTGTTTTTTTTATTTATAAATAATAACCTGTGAACTGTCTTCGAAAAAACAAACCCCGTGAAGACAGCTGGGCCTTATCTTTTTAATTTAAATCGTTTAAAGCTAAACGATCAACTCTTCACTTGGCTCCATAACACAGCGGCTTCCCGACATAACCACAGGAGCCAAACCATGAACACGCGGCAAAAGCTTTGTTGCAAAGAAATTAGCTGTCGCTAACTTGCCTTGGTAGAACACGCCTTCTTTTCCACTGGCAACCTTAGCGGCTCGTAGCCAATAATACCCTAATGAAACTAAGCCAAACATCTGTAGATAATCTACCGCCGCTGCCGCGGAATCATTTAGATCCTCTTCTTTCGATTTAATCAACCAAGCCGTCACTTCTTCTAGGGCACTTAGGGCAGATGTTAATGGCTGCGTAACAAATGCCATCTCAGCACTCGCCGAGGCGAGCTCGCTTTTTACCTCAGCAAAAAAATCAATCGGTAACTGACCATCATTCATTGAAAGCTTGCGGCCAACCAAGTCCATCGCTTGAATTCCATTCGTCCCTTCATAAATACAGAATATCTTACTGTCACGCATATTCTGCTCCATACCATGTTCTTTGATATAACCATGACCACCATACACTTGCACACCTAGGCCTGACACTTCCACACCCACGTCAGTAATAAACGCCTTACACACCGGCGTCATCAAATCTACCCGAGCCTTTGAAGCATTTCGTACTGCCTCATCAGGGTGGTTTTCGGATAAATCAACATGTTTAGCGGTGTCGTACGCCATCATTCTGCAGCCTTCTGTTAATGCTTTCATGGTGAACAACATACGGCGCACATCCGGGTGAACAATAATAGTATCACTATCAAATGAAGACTCGGCCTTACGGGTCAGTGGACGCCCTTGTTTACGTTCTTTTGCATACGTTATCGCATTTTGTGTTGCACGCTCAGCAACGCCAAGCCCCTGCAAACCGACCATTAAGCGAGCTGCATTCATCATCACAAACATATTTTGAATGCCTTTATTGAGCTCACCCACTAAATAACCTTTTGCATCAGTAAAATTCATCACACAAGTGCTGGAGCCATGAATACCCATTTTCTCTTCAATATTGGCGCACTCTGCTGCGTTCCGTTCACCTAATGAGCCATCCTCATTAATCAAAAATTTAGGCACAACAAACATACTGATACCACGAATACCTTCCGGTGCATCGGGTGTTCTTGCTAATACCAAGTGAATAATATTGTCGGTTAGATCATGCTCACCTGCTGTAATAAAAATTTTATTACCTTCAATCAAATAACTGCCATCTTCTTGTGGCACAGCTTTTGTTCGCACTTGCCCAAGGTCACTACCAGCACCGGGCTCTGTCAGACACATTGTGCCACTCCAATCACCGAGGCTTAAATGGCTCATATAGGTTTCTTTTTGTGCTTGTGTTCCGTGCGCTTTTAATGCCTCATACGCCCCATTGCTTAGGCCTGGGTATAAAGAAAATGCAGCGTTCGCTCCTGATAGCATATCGGTAACCGCTGTCGCTAGAACATAAGGTAGCCCTTGGCCATCGAATTCAATGTCTTTATCTAGCCCAATCCAGCCACTTTCTGCATAAGATGCATAGGCTTCTTTAAATCCCTCAGGGGTGGTTACCTCACCGTTGTTTAACGAAGCACCCTCGGCATCACCAGACTCGTTTAGAACGCCAATAGTATTATCAATTTGCTTAGCGGCCTCATCAAGTACACCCGTAATGATGTCTTCCGTTGCATCTTCAAACTTTTCAATCTCGGTTAAAGAACCAACATTGATAATTTCATTTAAAACAAACTCCATATCTTGCACTGGGGATTTATACGTTGCCACGCTCGCTCCTTTATTTTTCATTAAAATTATAGATTCAGTATATCAAACTTTATACTCCCTCTAAGCATGGGAAATAAGGCCTCGCCTTTTTACATAAACTCACTATATTTACTGTTACAAAACATACCCCCCCTGCCGTAACGTCTTAACCCAACAGTTCAAACTACCGTTTAACATTAGTATTTTCTCGGCACTAGCCTCATATAAAAAGTTTGCTTACACGCTCCAATACAGTAGTCTTTAGTTTGAAATATCAGCCCCTTACTTAACTAAAAACAAACCCAACAGGCAAACACATGGAAAAACCAACCTATAAATCGTTAGGGCATGGCATTAGCTGCATCGACACGCAGTATATTCGGCCTGGTTTAGCCAGTTGCTACCTCATTGAGCAAAACAATCATGCTGCGTTTATTGATACTGGCACCAATTTCACAACCCCTCTATTACTAGAACTTCTTAAAATCAAAAACATTCCTGTTGATAATGTTGATTTCATTATCCCCACACATGTTCACCTAGATCATGCAGGTGGTGCCGGCAGCCTCATGCAACAATGCCCTAATGCTCAACTTATTATTCACCCACGAGGCGCTCGACACATGATCGACCCAAGCAGGCTCCAAGCAAGCGCTTCGTCTGTATATGGTGAGGCAGAATTCAAAAAACAATACGGCAATTTGGTCCCAATCGATCAACTACGCGTCACAGAAGCTAATGATGGGCTTAGGTTAAACTTTCAAAATAGGCTACTTGAATTTATTGATACACCAGGCCACGCAAAGCACCACGTATGTATTATCGACAAAACCAGCAACGGCATGTTTACTGGAGATACCTTTGGTGTCGCCTATCCAGAACTGACTGTTAACGGTCAACCGTTTATATTCCCGCCATCTTCACCGGTAGATTTTGACCCTGCTGACTGGCTAGAATCTATTGATAAACTTATGAACACCCAGTGTGATCGTGCCTACCTTACGCACTTTTGCATGGTAGATAACTTAAACCCACTCGCAGAATCACTTCGTCAACGCATAAAAATATTTGCCGACCTTGCCTTGCAGACAACATCTGACAAGGACTTGGGTGATAAAATAAAAAACTATTTTGTGGAAGAAATTCGTGCGACAGGCTGCCAAATCAGCCAAGAAAACCTGTTTAAAATTCTAATGTTAGATATAAGTCTAATCATCCAAGGCTTAAGGGTTTGGGTTGAAAAAAACACCTCAAAATAGTATTATGACCGGCTGTTCAAACTATAAAGCGTAACAAATAAAAAAATAGTCACTAGCATTCACTTCTTGGAGAAAAAGATGGGGCAGTATTTAGATCAATATAGGCAATCCCTTGAACAGCCCGAAGCTTTTTGGGCAAACGCTGCGAAGACGATTGATTGGGACCAAAAATGGGATCGCGTACTGGATGACTCAAAAGCCCCTTATTATCGATGGTTTGCCGGCGCCAAGTTAAACACCTGCTACAACGCTCTCGATCGCCATGTCTCAAATGGTCTTGCAAAACAAGCCGCACTAATTTACGACAGCCCCGTTACAAACACTAAAAAAACTTACAGTTACCAAGAGCTTCTTGATGAAGTATCAAGGTTAGCCGGCGTTTTAACCAACCTTGGTGTCACAAAAGGAGACCGCGTGCTGATCTACATGCCGATGATTCCAGAAGGCGTGATGTCAATGCTAGCCTGCGCTAGGATCGGCGCAGTTCACTCCGTTGTGTTTGGCGGCTTTGCCTCAAACGAGCTCGCCACGCGTATTAACGACGCAAAACCCAGCGTTATTTTATCAACATCTTGTGGCATTGAAGGCAGTCGCATTATTGAATATAAGCCGTTGCTCGATGAAGCGATTAACGTATCCGAGCACAAGCCTGCTAACACGGTTATTTTACAACGCCCGCAAGCAACTGCCTCTATGAAAGAAGGCCGAGATATTGATTGGGCCAGCGCTATTAATAGTGCATCACCTGTCGATTGTGTTTCGCTAGAAGCAACTGACCCACTTTATATTCTTTACACCTCTGGCACCACTGGCCAGCCGAAAGGTGTCGTTCGCGACAATGGAGGCCACGCAGTCGCCATGATGTGGACCATGGAGCACCTTTATAACATCAAACCCGGCGAAGTCTTCTGGGCAGCCTCAGATATTGGTTGGGTAGTTGGTCATTCTTATATTTGTTATGGGCCTTTATTAAATGGCTCTACCACGGTTATGTTTGAAGGAAAACCCATTGGCACACCTGACCCGGGGGCTTTTTGGCGTGTTATTTCTGAATACAAAGTAGCGTCATTATTTACCGCTCCTACTGCATTACGGGCTATTAGAAAAGAAGACCCTCAGTGCGATTACCTTAAAAAGTACAATATCTCATGTATGCGGGCTTTATTTCTTGCTGGCGAACGTTGCGACCCAGATACACTAACATGGGCAGAAAATAAAATTCACGTCCCTGTTATTGACCACTGGTGGCAAACAGAAACAGGCTGGGCTATTGCTGCAAATTGTTTAGGCCTTGAAGCATTTCCCGTTAAAGCAGGATCACCAACCAAACCCGTCCCCGGCTATGATGTCCAGTTCTTAGATGAATCGGGGCAAGCTGTTGCAAACGGTGAAATGGGCGCCATTGCCATTAAACTACCACTACCGCCAGGCACCTTTACAACACTATGGCAAAATGAAGAGCGATTCTTTAGCTCATATTTGGAAACCTTCCCGGGCTATTACGAAACAGGCGATGCTGGCTATCAAGATGAAGAGGGTTATGTCTACATCATGGGCCGTACCGATGATGTCATAAACGTAGCAGGGCATCGTTTATCAACCGGCGCAATGGAAGAAGTCCTTGCATCGCACCCAGACGTGGCTGAATGCGCCGTCATTGGTGTCGCTGATAACATCAAAGGACAATCGCCAATGGGTTTTGCTGTTTTACAATCAGGTGCCAACCGTAACGAAGAAGAGGTTAGAGAAGAGCTAATTGCCTTAATTCGTGAAAAAATTGGTCCTGTCGCAGCATTTAAAATGGCTACAATCGTTAAACGATTACCAAAAACACGCTCTGGTAAAATATTACGCGGCACTATGCGAAGCATGGCCGATGGCCAAGAACATAAGGTACCAGCCACCATTGACGACCCCGCATCTTTAGGCGAAATTGCCGACAACCTTAAAACGCTTGGTTATCCAAAAAGCGTTTAAATAACACTTAGTTAAGGAGATTTATTTTAGATGACCATTCAATCAGCAGGCCGACGCTTCCGTGAAGCCATGGCACAGGAAAAACCATTACAAATAATGGGCACCATCAATGCTTATGCCGCTTTATTGGCCGAAAAAACAGGCTATAAAGCTATTTATCTTTCAGGTGGCGGTGTTGCCAACACATCATTTGGACTTCCAGACCTTGGTGTTACCACCTTAAATGACGTTCTAACAGATGCCAGCCGAATTACGGCAGCAACCGACGTCCCTTTATTGGTTGATATCGACACAGGCTGGGGCAGCGCGTTTAGCATTGCACGTACTATCAAAGAATTTGAACGTGCCGGTGTTGCTGCGGTTCATATTGAAGACCAGGTGGCTGCAAAACGTTGCGGACATCGCCCAAACAAAGAACTTGTCACCAAAGAAGAAATGGTTGATCGCGTTAAAGCCGCTGCTGACGCAAAAACAGACCCTGACTTTGTCTTAATGGCACGTACAGATGCCTATAACAGCGAAGGCCAACAAGCTGCTATCGACCGTGCATGTGCCTACGTTGAAGCTGGCGCGGACATGATTTTTGCAGAAGCTGTTTACGAACTAGACGATTACCGTGCCTTTACTGCGGCAGTAGACGTACCTGTTTTAGCAAATATTACAGAGTTCGGCAAAACACCCTACTTCACTACCACAGAACTTGGCGAAGCTGGTGCGAGCATGGTGCTCTACCCATTGTCAGCATTTCGTGCAATGAGCAATGCAGCATTGAACGTCTACGAAACCATTCGCAAAGAAGGTACTCAAGTTAATGTTATCGATACCATGCAAACACGTATGGAACTATACGATGTATTGGGCTACCACGAATATGAACAAAAATTAGATGCTCTATTTTCAAAGGAGAAAAAATAATGGCTGAAAAGAAAGTAGGCGGAGCTGGGCTTCGCGGACAATCAGCAGGCGAAACCGCCTTATGTACCGTTGGTAAATCCGGCACAGGTTTAACTTATCGCGGTTATGACATGACCGAACTTGCGGAAAACGCAAAATTTGAAGAGGTAGCCTATTTATTAGCTTACAACAAACTACCAAACCAAGCAGAGCTAGATCAGTACATTGCTAAAATTAAGTCTCTACGAGGCTTACCAGACGCATTAAAAACGGTTCTGGAAAATATTCCTGCAGATGCTCATCCAATGGATGTAATTCGCACAGGTTGCTCTATGCTGGGAAACCTTGAAGAAGAGAAAGATTTCTCTGAACAAACAGATAAAATCGATCGTATGGTTGCTGTCTTCCCATCCATCATTTGCTACTGGTACAAATTCAGTCATGAAGGTGTTCGCATTGAAACAGCAACCGATGATGATTCTGTTGGCGGACACTTTTTACACATGTTACGTGGCGAAAAACCAAACGACGTACATACTGCTGTTATGAGCGCCTCTCTTATTCTTTACGCAGAGCATGAGTTCAACGCCTCTACATTTGCTGCACGTGTTTGTGCTTCTACATTATCAGACATCCACTCATGTGTGACCGGCGCAATTGGCACATTACGTGGCCCCTTACACGGCGGCGCTAATGAAGCTGCAATGGAGATGATTCAAGATTGGAAATCACCTGATGAAGCTGAAGAAAAAATGATGGAAATGCTAAAACGCAAAGAAAAGATCATGGGCTTTGGACACGCTGTCTATACGGTCAGTGATCCGCGTAACGCTGTCATTAAAAAATGGTCTGAAAAGTTAGCAGCTGATGTTGGCGACACAACACTTTACCCAGTGTCTGTACGCTGTGAAGAAGTCATGTGGCGTGAAAAGAAATTATTCTGTAATGCTGATTTCTTCCATGCTTCTGCTTATCATTTCATGGGCATCCCAACCAAGTTATTTACCCCGATCTTTGTTATGTCTCGGGTCACTGGTTGGACGGCGCATATTATGGAACAACGCTCAAACAACCGCATTATTAGACCGAATGCGGACTACGTAGGCCCAGACCCACGTCCAGTACCACCGATAGAAGATCGCGACTAAACACAGCGTGATAACATATAAGCCAGCCTGCATTTCACGGCTGGCTTTTTTATCTAAATATATATGAGTAAAAAAATGAATACAGATTACCGCAAAAAACTACCAGGCACTGACTTAGACTATTACGACACACGTGCCGCTGTTGACGCAATAGAACCAGGCGCTTATGCAAAGCTACCGTACACCTCTCGCGTACACGCAGAAAACTTAGTTCGACGCTGTGATCCAGCTTCATTAACTGACTCTCTCAAACAATTAATAGAACGCAAACAAGACCTAGACTTTCCATGGTACCCAGCACGTGTTGTATGTCATGACATTCTTGGTCAAACAGCACTTGTCGACCTAGCTGGCTTACGTGATGCTATTGCAGAAAAAGGTGGCGACCCGTCTAAAGTAAACCCAGTTGTCCCTACACAATTGATCGTGGATCACTCGCTGGCCGTAGAACATGCTGGTTTTGAAAAAGACGCTTTTGAAAAGAACCGTGAAATTGAAGACCGTCGTAATGATGATCGCTTTCACTTCATTAATTGGACTAAAAAAGCCTTTAAAAACGTAGATGTGATTCAGCCTGGTAATGGCATCATGCATCAAATCAACTTAGAAAAAATGTCTCCGGTTATACATGCTCGTGACGGCGTTGCATTCCCTGATACACTCGTCGGAACAGATAGCCATACACCACATGTTGATGCCTTAGGAGTTATTGCAATTGGCGTTGGTGGCCTAGAAGCAGAAACAGTCATGTTGGGTCGCCCGTCATACATGCGCTTACCTAATATCATTGGTGTTGAACTCACTGGCAAACGACAACCTGGTATTACAGCCACTGATATCGTACTGGCTATTACCGAATTCCTGCGTAATGCTAAAGTTGTCTCTTCCTACCTTGAGTTCTTTGGCGAAGGCGCTGCCGAGTTAACACTCGGTGACCGTGCCACCATTTCAAATATGACACCTGAATTTGGTGCGTCCGCAGGCTTATTTTTTATTGATGAGCAAACCATCGAATATCTAAAACTAACCGGCAGAGATGCCGAACAAGTTAAATTGGTAGAAAACTACGCCAAAGAAACAGGCCTATGGGCCGATGATCTTAAAACAGCTGAATACGAACGCGTATTAACATTCGACTTATCAACCGTCGTACGTAATATTGCTGGCCCATCAAACCCTCACCGCCGTGTACCAACATCAGAATTAGCTGAACGTGGTATTTCAGGCACCGTAGAAAACGAAGAAGGCTTAATGCCCGACGGTGCAGTTATCATTGCCGCCATCACTAGCTGTACTAACACTAGTAATCCACGTAATGTTATTGCTGCTGGCCTTGTCGCTAAGAAAGCTAACGAACTAGGCCTAACCCGCAAACCGTGGGTAAAATCATCCTTCGCACCAGGTTCAAAAGTAGCACAGCTTTACTTAGAAGAAGCAAACCTATTACCTGAACTCGAAGAAATGGGTTTTGGTATCGTCGGCTTTGCTTGCACAACCTGTAATGGGATGAGCGGCGCACTGGATCCCGTTATTCAGAAAGAAGTGGTTGAGCGAGACCTATATACCACTGCTGTATTATCTGGCAACCGCAACTTCGATGGACGAATTCACCCATATGCAAAACAAGCTTTCTTGGCGTCACCACCATTAGTTGTTGCTTATGCGATTGCAGGTACTATTCGTTTTGATATTGAAAAAGACATCCTAGGTAATGATCAAGAAGGCAATCCAGTCACCTTAAAAGATATCTGGCCCAGCGATGAAGAGATTGACGAAATTGTTAAGCAGTATGTTAAGCCCGAACAATTCCGCGAAATTTACATCCCGATGTTCCCTGAATCAGATATTCAACAAGAACAAGTCAGCCCCCTATATGATTGGCGTCCACAAACAACGTATATTCGTCGCCCTCCTTATTGGGAAGGTGCTTTAGCCGGTGAACGTACGCTTAAAAATTTACGTCCACTAGCTGTACTAGGTGATAACATCACAACCGATCACTTGTCACCCTCTAATGCGATTATGTTAGATAGCGCTGCTGGCGCATACCTGCATAAAATGGGCCTACCTGAAGTTGATTTCAATTCATATGCAACACACCGTGGTGACCATTTAACG
This sequence comes from Cycloclasticus zancles 78-ME, assembly GCF_000442595.1. NCBI lineage: Bacteria > Pseudomonadati > Pseudomonadota > Gammaproteobacteria > Thiotrichales > Piscirickettsiaceae > Cycloclasticus > Cycloclasticus zancles. The sequence continues at coordinate 2,443,029 of NC_021917.1, forward strand.
GCCCAGCGTGCGACATTTGCAAACCCAAAACTATTAAATGAAATGGTTAAAGAAAACGGCGAAGTCAAACAAGGTTCGCTAGCTAGAATTGAGCCAGAAGGAACCATCAGCCGCATGTGGGAAGCAATCGAAACATACATGGACCGTAAACAACCACTTATTATTATAGCGGGCGCCGATTACGGCCAAGGATCATCACGTGACTGGGCGGCAAAAGGCGTAAGGCTTGCTGGTGTTGAAGTAATCGTAGCCGAAGGCTTTGAACGTATTCACCGTACTAACTTAGTTGGCATGGGTGTATTACCAGTTGAATTTAAAGCCGGTGAAAATCGTCATACTTACAACATAGACGGTACAGAAACATATACGGTAACAGGCGATATAACACCACGTGCCACCCTTACATTGACAATTACACGTAAAAACGGCGAGACCATTGATGTCCCCGTAACATGTCGCCTAGACACCGCAGATGAAGTTCTCGTCTATGAAGCCGGCGGTGTATTACAACGCTTTGCCCAAGACTTCTTAGAGTCATCATCAGCTGCTTAATACAGGATTTAGAATGACATACGTGCCACAAATAAAAATTCCCGCCACCTACATGCGTGGCGGCACAAGCAAAGGTGTGTTCTTTAACTTAACTGACCTGCCCAAAGAGGCCCAAGTAGCCGGCGAGGCACGTGATAACATATTATTACGCGTCATAGGTAGCCCAGACCCATACGGCAAACAAACGGATGGAATGGGAGGTGCAACATCCAGCACCAGCAAAACAGTTATTTTGGCCAAAAGTGATCAAGCCGATCATGACGTCGATTATTTATTTGGACAGGTCGCTATTGATAAACCTTTTGTCGATTGGAGCGGTAACTGCGGTAATTTAACTGCAGCAGTAGGTTCATTTGCAATCACATGTGGCCTCGTTGATAAAAAACGTGTGCCAGATAATGGCATAGCTGTAGTACGAATTTGGCAAAAAAATATCAACAAGACGATCATCGCACATATCCCCATAACAAACGGTCAAGTACAAGAAACAGGTAACTTTGAACTCGATGGGGTCACTTTCCCAGCTGCTGAAGTTAAAGTTGATTTTGTCAGCCCTGTCGATCCTTCAGAAGCAATGTTTCCAACAGGCAATGTAGTTGATGACCTTAGTGTACCTGGCATAGGCACTTTCAAAGCCAGCATGATTAATGCGGGAATACCAACGGTATTCTTAAATGCTAAAGATATAGGTTATACAGGCACTGAGTTACAAGAAGCTATTAATAGTAATGCTGACGCCTTAGAGCGCTTTGAAACGATACGAGCGTACGGCGCTATTAAAATGGGCCTGATTAACGATATTTCAGAAGCGGCTGCCCGCCAACACACACCAAAGGTAGCCTTTGTCTCCGAACCAGAATCCTATGTATCTTCAAGTGGGAAAAATATTGATGCTCAAAGTATAGACCTAAATGTACGTGCATTATCAATGGGTAAACTTCATCATGCGATGATGGGGACAGCAGCGGTTGCCATTGGCACTGCATCTGCCATACCCGGAACATTAGTCAACCTTGCAGCAGGAGGTGGTGAAAAAAACATTGTTACCTTTGGGCACCCCTCAGGTACATTGAAGGTTGGTGCAGAAGTAAGTAATATCAATGGACAGTGGAGCGTCAATAAAGTAACCATGAGCCGAAGTGCACGAGTATTAATGGAAGGCACCGTTAGCATACCTGGCGATTGTTTTTAACCACAACAAAATAGTAACCTCTAAAAAGGGAGTGCTTTGAACACTCAATTGTTTAAATCAAAGTAACTAATAACATACGGTTTATAAAAAAAGCGGATATAAATTATCCGCTTTTTTTATGCCTGTATTTCTGTCAATAGCAACTCTATAAACTAACGATCAGAAATCAAACAAAACAAAATTGAAACATACAAATCTTATCGGTACTAATGCTAAAAATAGGTATCGTTGTAACAGTATTCGTTAGAGCTATAGCGTCCGACAGAAGCCCAACAAACAAATAAACAAGGCACCAAACCACAAATGCTAACTCATCCATCATTAGCTAACTAGGGTGCCGCATATTGACGTACAAAACTGATAAGTAGCTACATCTTTAGAGCCAACGTATAGATTTACCCCCTGAAAAAAGCAAAAACCATAGAGCAAAAAAAACCCGCCAAGAGGCGGGTTTTTGTGTAAAAGCCTGGCAGTTCCCTACTTTCACATGGCTACTGCCACACTATCATCGGCGCTAAGCGGTTTCACTTCCGAGGTCGGAATGGGATCGGGTGGTACACGCTCGCTATTGCCACCAGGCAAATCGGCATCAGAGATATTCTCTGCAATAATTTAGAAAGTTGCACATCAATTCATAATGTTAGTTATTTAAATAACAACCCTTTTGGGTGTTATATGGTCAAGCCTCACGGGCAATTAGTACATGTTAGCTTCACACATTACTGCGCTTCCACACCATGCCTATCAACCTTGTAGTCTTCAAGGGCCCTTCAGGATTCTTAAAGAATCAGTGAGAATTAATCTTGGAAGAGGCTTCGCGCTTAGATGCTTTCAGCGCTTATCCCGTCCGAACGTAGCTACCCGGCAATGCCACTGGCGTGACAACCGGAACACCAGAGGTTCGTCCACTTCGGTCCTCTCGTACTAGAAGCAGCTTTCCTCAATTCTCAAACGCCCACGGCAGATAGGGACCGAACTGTCTCACGACGTTCTAAACCCAGCTCGCGTACCACTTTAAATGGCGAACAGCCATACCCTTGGGACCGGCTACAGCCCCAGGATGTGATGAGCCGACATCGAGGTGCCAAACACCGCCGTCGATATGAACTCTTGGGCGGTATCAGCCTGTTATCCCCGGAGTACCTTTTATCCGTTGAGCGATGGCCCTTCCATACAGAACCACCGGATCACTATGACCTACTTTCGTACCTGCTCGATGTGTCTATCTCGCAGTCAAGCACCCTTATGCCATTGCACTAAGCGGACGATTTCCGACCGTCCTTAGGGTACCTTCGTGCTCCTCCGTTACTCTTTGGGAGGAGACCGCCCCAGTCAAACTACCCACCATACACTGTCCCCGATCCGGATAACGGACCTGGGTTAGAACTCCAAACATACCAGGGTGGTATTTCAAGGATGACTCCACAAGAACTGGCGTTCCTGCTTCAAAGTCTCCCACCTATCCTACACAAATAGGTTCAAAGTTCAGTGCAAAGCTATAGTAAAGGTTCACGGGGTCTTTCCGTCTAGCCGCGGGTAAACTGCATCTTAACAGCTATTTCAATTTCACTGAGTCTCTGGTGGAGACAGTGTGGCCGTCGTTACGCCATTCGTGCAGGTCGGAACTTACCCGACAAGGAATTTCGCTACCTTAGGACCGTTATAGTTACGGCCGCCGTTTACCGGGGCTTCGATCAAGAGCTTCTCCGAAGATAACCCCATCAATTAACCTTCCGGCACCGGGCAGGCGTCACACCCTATACTTCCTCTTACGAGTTTGCAGAGTGCTATGTTTTTAGTAAACAGTCGCAGCCACCATTTTATTGCAACCCTCTTGAGCTCAACGAGCAAGTCGCGTCACCTAGAGGGCGTACCTTCTCCCGAAGTTACGGTACCATTTTGCCTAGTTCCTTCACCAGAGTTCTCTCAAGCGCCTTAGAATTCTCATCCCACCCACCTGTGTCGGTTTGGGGTACGGACGCCTATAACCTGAAGCTTAGAGGATTTTCTTGGAAGCATGGCATCAATCACTCCGGACTCCGTAGAGTCCTCGACATCACATCTCAGGTTTAATGAGTTCCCGGATTTACCTAAGAACTCGCCCTACATGCTTAAACATACATATCCAACAGTATGCTGATCTAGCCTTCTCCGTCTCCCCATCGCAGTTATACGCGGTACAGGAATATTAACCTGTTGTCCATCGACTACGCCTTTCGGCCTCGCCTTAGGTTCCGACTAACCCTGCGCTGATTAGCATTGCGCAGGAAACCTTGGGTTTTCGGCGTGGGGGTTTTTCACCCCCATTATCGTTACTCATGTCAGCATTCGCACTTCTGATACCTCCAGCAAACCTCTCGATTCACCTTCACAGGCGTACAGAACGCTCCTCTACCATGCGTGTAAACACGCATCCGTAGCTTCGGTATGATACTTAAGCCCCGATAAATCTTCCGCGCAAACCGACTTGACCAGTGAGCTATTACGCTTTCTTTAAAGGATGGCTGCTTCTAAGCCAACCTCCTGGCTGTCTGTGCCTTTTCACATCGTTTTCCACTGAGTATCATTTTGGGACCTTAGCTGACGGTCTGGGCTGTTTCCCTTTCCACAACGGACCTTATCACCCGCCGTGTGTCTCCCGCAATTGCACTTGTTGGTATTCGGAGTTTGCAACGGGTTGGTAAGTCGGGATGACCCCCTAGCCGTAACAGTGCTCTACCCCCAACAGTGATATGCGAGGCTCTACCTAAATAGATTTCGAGGAGAACCAGCTATCTCCGGGCTTGTTTAGCCTTTCACTCCGATCCACAGCTCATCCCCTCATTTTTCAACATAAGTGGGTTCGGGCCTCCAGTAAGTTTTACCTCACCTTCACCCTGGCCATGGATAGATCGCCCGGTTTCGGGTCTACTCCCAGCGACTATGACGCCCTATTAAGACTCGGTTTCCCTACGCCTCCCCTAACGGTTAAGCTTGCCACTGAAAGTAAGTCGCTGACCCATTATACAAAAGGTACGCAGTCACACCACGAAGGTGCTCCCACTGCTTGTATGCATACGGTTTCAGGATCTATTTCACTCCCCTAACAGGGGTTCTTTTCGCCTTTCCCTCACGGTACTGGTTCACTATCGGTCGACAAGTAGTATTTAGCCTTGGAGGATGGTCCCCCCATGTTCAATCAGGATATCACGTGTCCCGATCTACTCGATTTCACTCTAAATGCATTTTCGTGTACGGGGCTATCACCCACTATGGCCAAACTTTCCAGTATGTTCCACTAACACAAATAGAGCTTAAGGGCTGGTCCCCGTTCGCTCGCCGCTACTAAGGGAATCTCGGTTGATTTCTTTTCCTCTGGGTACTTAGATGTTTCAGTTCCCCAGGTTCGCTCCTTATACCTATGTATTCAGTATAAGGTGACCATTAAAAATGGCCGGGTTTCCCCATTCGGAAATCTTCGGATCAAAGGTTGTTTGCTACCTCCCCGAAGCTTATCGCAAGCTACAACGTCCTTCATCGCCTCTTGTCGCCTAGGCATCCACCGTATGCACTTATTCACTTGACCATATAACCCCAAAAAGGCTATATATCTGTAAATAACGTTCATTATGAATTACTTAAGCAGTATAAAACATGCGATATCACGTTTTATACTTCTTATATATTTTCTAGCCAACTAGGGGCTAAAAAATACATGTACAACTTTCTAAATTGTTAAAGAGCTATCAACACTAATGCCAATTCAATAAACCCTCTTTGAAGGCTTATTGAATTGGTGGAGCCAGACGGGATCGAACCGTCGACCCCCTGCTTGCAAAGCAGGTGCTCTCCCAGCTGAGCTATGGCCCCAAATAGTATTATGAGCGTGGTGGGTCTGGGTGGATTTGAACCACCGACCTCACCCTTATCAGGGGTGCGCTCTAACCAACTGAGCTACAGACCCTAGCTCGGGTGTATATCAAGTAATTTGTGTGAACACTTATGCAACGTTCATGTTATAGAAAGGAGGTGATCCAGCCCCAGGTTCCCCTAGGGCTACCTTGTTACGACTTCACCCCAGTCATGAATCACAAAGTGGTGAGCGGCCTCCCGAAGGTTAGCCTACCCACTTCTTTTGCAACCCACTCCCATGGTGTGACGGGCGGTGTGTACAAGGCCCGGGAACGAATTCACCGCGGCATTCTGATCCGCGATTACTAGCGATTCCAGCTTCATGCAGTCGAGTTGCAGACTGCAATCCGGACTAGGACCGGCTTTAAGGGATTAGCTTACTCTCGCGAGTTTGCGGCCCTCTGTACCGGCCATTGTAGCACGTGTGTAGCCCTACCCATAAGGGCCATGATGACTTGACGTCGTCCCCACCTTCCTCCGGTTTATCACCGGCAGTCTCCTTAGAGTGCCCAACTAAATGGTAGCAACTAAGGATAAGGGTTGCGCTCGTTACGGGACTTAACCCAACATCTCACGACACGAGCTGACGACAGCCATGCAGCACCTGTATCAGAGTTCCCGAAGGCACCAATCTATCTCTAGAAAGTTCTCTGTATGTCAAGGGTAGGTAAGGTTCTTCGCGTTGCATCGAATTAAACCACATGCTCCACCGCTTGTGCGGGCCCCCGTCAATTCATTTGAGTTTTAGCCTTGCGGCCGTACTCCCCAGGCGGTCAACTTATTGCGTTAGCTGCACCACTAAGCGGAAACCCGCCCAACAGTTAGTTGACATCGTTTACGGCGTGGACTACCGGGGTATCTAATCCCGTTTGCTACCCACGCTTTCGCACCTCAGCGTCAGTGTTGGTCCAGAGAGCCGCCTTCGCCACTGGTGTTCCTTCAGATATCTACGCATTTCACCGCTACACCTGAAATTCCACTCTCCTCTACCACACTCTAGCTAAACAGTTTCAAATGCAGTTCCCAGGTTGAGCCCGGGGCTTTCACATCTGACTTGTTTAACCGCCTACGCGCGCTTTACGCCCAGTAATTCCGATTAACGCTTGCACCCTCCGTATTACCGCGGCTGCTGGCACGGAGTTAGCCGGTGCTTCTTCTGTAGGTAACGTCAGGGCCTAAGGTTATTAACCTTAAACTTTTCCTCCCTACTGAAAGTGCTTTACAACCCTAAGGCCTTCTTCACACACGCGGCATTGCTGCATCAGAGTTTCCTCCATTGTGCAATATTCCCCACTGCTGCCTCCCGTAGGAGTCTGGGCCGTGTCTCAGTCCCAGTGTGGCTGATCATCCTCTCAAACCAGCTACGGATCGTTGCCTTGGTGAGCCATTACCTCACCAACTAGCTAATCCGACATAGGCTCATCTATTAGCGCAAGGCCCGAAGGTCCCCTGCTTTGCCCCGTAGGGATTATGCGGTATTAGCCTGGTTTTCACCAGGTTGTCCCCCACTATTAGGTAGATTCCTATGCATTACTCACCCGTCCGCCACTCGACGCCTGCTAGCAAGCTAGCATCGTTTCCGTTCGACTTGCATGTGTTAGGCATGCCGCCAGCGTTCAATCTGAGCCATGATCAAACTCTTCAGTTTATATTTTTCGACCTCTTAAAAGGAGGTCTAGATCTTGCTCAATATAGAATTAAACGTATTACTTAAATTTTAAAACTTAAGTGTGTTCAACCTATATTGATTATTTTTTAAATAACTTAAACAATCAACACAAGTGTCCACACAAATTACTTGATAAATTTTTAAAGAGCTGATTCAAACTTGGTCTGAACCGGGCCAGCTATTATATCCATTTGCTTTCGTTTTGCAAATTATTTGTTAACTTTTTTCGTTAATAAATATCTGGATCTTTTTACTGTTCTTCTTTGCTTTTCAGCTTAATGATTCGGCTGCTTTGCTAGAAGAGCTGCGTATTATAGGGACCTAATTTCATTGGTCAACGCTTATTTCAACTTTATTTACTAAGCTATTGTTATCTTTGCGAATTTCCTTTTCCCTACCTGCACTAAGTGCTCCTCTCCCAACCCAAGCATCGTACCTTTATCATTAATCTTCTGCTCGTTAACTCTTACTGCCCCCTGCTTTATCATGCGGTAGGACTCCGATGTGCTTTTTGTTAGCCCTGCATCCTTCATAACATTAGCCAATAATAGCTCGCCTGCACTTGTTATAGTTATCCTTTCTATGTCTTCTGGAAGCTGGCCATGTTTAAATCGAGATTCAAACTCTTGTTGTGCGCTTTTTGCTAATGATTCATCGTTAAAACGCTCAACTATTTCTAACGCCAATTTAACTTTTATGTTTTTTGGATTTTCTTTACCCGCTTCGCACTGGGCTTTCCATTCATTAATTTCATCCATCTCCCTAAAACTAAGCAATTCGAAATAACGCCACATCAAACTGTCAGAAATGGACATGATCTTGCCGAACATATCGTTCGGCGCCTCATTGATGCCTATATAGTTACCCAGTGATTTTGACATCTTTTGTACGCCGTCCAATCCTTCTAAGATTGGCATTGTCATCACCACTTGTGGCGATTGACCATATGTTTCTTGCAGCTGGCGACCCACTAATAAGTTAAATTTTTGGTCTGTTCCACCGAGTTCAACATCCGATTTTAATGCTACTGAGTCATACCCTTGTATTAATGGGTATATAAATTCGTGTATAGCAATAGGCTTACCACCGGTATAGCGTTTATTAAAATCATCTCGCTCTAGCATTCTCGCGACAGTATGCTTGGCTGCTAATTGAATTAAATCTACTGCATTAAATTCTGACATCCATGTTGAGTTAAACACTACCTCGGTTTTGTCAGGATCTAGAATCTTGAAAACTTGCTCGGTATAGGAAGCCGCATTTTGTATGACTTCTTCTTTGGTCAACGGCGGCCGCGTTGCTGACTTCCCCGTTGGGTCGCCAATCATGCCAGTAAAATCGCCAATAAGAAACAATATATGATGCCCAGCATCTTGAAACTGTTTTAGCTTATTAATAAGTACCGTGTGGCCCAAATGCAGGTCTGGGGCCGTAGGGTCAAAACCAGCTTTTATTCTTAACTTTTTGCCCGAGGCTACTTTTTTATCAAAATCTGACTCTACCAATATTTCATCAGATCCGCGCTTTAGCTGCGCTAATTGCAATTTTATAGCTTCACTCACACATCTTCCCTATATATAGTATAAAAGGCGCAAGATACTGCATATCAAATATAAATCAACTTTTTCTCACCCAGACTGACTCTGTAGGACGTTCTTTCCGGTCACAATTTCATTACTTTCAATGAAAGGGTTACTCGTGTCACAATTGGGCTTTATACTTTTCACTTTACTTGCTATACAATGTCTAAGCTTACGCTTTTTATAGCTTTTTTTGTTTTTACATAACCCTTAACACTAACCTTTTTATGATGAAATCTAGCTTAATAAATCGTGATTTTAAAACACCGATAAGCCCTCGTCGCTATAACAGCAAAAAAGCACGTCTTATCACCATGCTGCTGACTACAATAGTTATGCTGGGCATTGCGCTTTATTTCAAAAATGCTACTGATCCCAATCAGGCCAGCTTATCTACCAAGCCAACTAACAATCAACATGTAGTCTCTATTGATTTACCAGAGAGATCATCAGACGATTTTTCTGCGCCTACTTTATCAATTGTTAAGCATAAAACCGCGCCGTTAACTGCTCCAACAAACACTGCCAAAATTACAGGCTCTTCAGAAAAAATCTCATGGAAAGAGTACACCATTAAGCCCGGCGACAGTTTGGCTAAAATATTTAACCACCTGAATTACTCAGCCACCACTCTACATAATATTATTCAGCTTGGCGAACAAACACAGGCTTTAAAAAAGATTCGACCGGGGCAAACACTACGTTTCGCACAAAATGCAGATGGCGAGTGCGTTTCTTTGGAATACGACCTCGACCAAATAAAAACCCTTCGCATTGAAACCATTGATAATGACTTTGCTGCAACGGTTATTGAAAAACCAGTGGAAGTTTCTCACGCTGTAGCATCCGCAGATATCAATAACTCACTTTTTTATGATGCCAAACAAGTTGGGGTGTCTGATAAAACAATCATGGAGCTTGCTAATATTTTCGGCTGGGACATTGATTTCACTCAAGGCTTAAGACAGGGGGATTCATTCAGCCTGCTGTATGAATCCAAATCCATCAATGGGAAGCGTATTGAAAATGGCCCTATCTTAGCCGCTGAATTTATAAACCGCGGTAACAAATATCAAGCTGTTCGCTTTACTGATAAAGACGGCAATACTGAATATTTTTCTCCTGACGGAAAGAGCATGCGTAAAACCTTTTTGCGCAACCCTATCGATTTTGCAAGAGTTAGCTCACATTTCAATTTGCGTAGAAAACACCCCGTTTTGAATAGGATTCGCGCACATAAGGGTGTTGACTACGCGGCCTCCACAGGCACACCTATCCGTTCTACTGGGGACGGCAAAATCATCTTCCGTGGTATAAAGGGCGGTTATGGCCGCGTCGTAATCGTTCAACATGGACAAAAATACAGCTCACTTTATGCACATATGTCTAAATATGGTCGTTACAAAAAAGGCTCACACATCAAACAAGGGCAAATCGTCGGTTATGTTGGAATGTCAGGGTTAGTAACCGGACCACACCTGCATTATGAGCTTAGAGTTAATGGCGTTCACCGGAATCCTTTAACTACTAAATTCCCCGCGGCTGAACCAATCAATAAAAACTTGCTGGCTGAATTCAAAAATCAGACATCTCCTCTTTTAGCGCAATTAGCGCTCGCAAAAAAGACTCAGTTAGCACTTAAATAAAACAGCGTGAAACAACTGTATATCGGCATCATGTCAGGCACCAGTTTAGATGGTGTCGACATTGCTATTGTTGATTTTAGCAATGACAAGCTAAGTCTTTTCTCAAGTTACTATAAGCCATACCCAGCTGTATTATTAGCCGATATAACAGCCGCCTGCGGGCAAACTCACATCTCTTATGAGGCACTCGGGACATTAGATGCCCAGCTTGGCAAATTCTACGCTCAATGCGTGCAAGACACGCTACACAATACAAGCCTAAGCCCTCACGACATCGTTGCTATTGGCTCACACGGACAGACGATACACCATAGCCCTAATAGCACCCCGCCTTTTACTCTGCAAATTGGTGATGCCAACCGTATTGCTGAAGAAACCGGAATTACTGTTGTGGCAGACTTTAGACGACGCGATATTGCAGCAGGTGGTCAGGGCGCTCCGCTAGTGCCTACTTTTCACCAAGCTATTTTTCAATCAGCGCACGATAATCAAGCGATTATCAATATTGGTGGTATTTCGAACGTCAGCTATCTTAATAAAGACCAAACTAACATTATTATTGGATTTGATTGCGGCCCTGGAAACACACTAATGAACCAATGGTGTCAGCAGCACTTTGAAAGACCCTATGACCATTGCGGACAGTTATCCAAAACTGGGCGTATTAATACCCCCCTTCTCAACAGCATGATGGACGATCCATACTTCGCAAGACCTTACCCTAAAAGCACAGGGCCTGAATATTTCAACCTTAACTGGCTGGCTTCACACATAGAGCGACACCCCGGCAGTACGATCGACACGCTGACGTCCTTATGCGAATTAACGGCCCAGTGTATTGCAAAAAGCCTAACGCAACTCCCAGGCGTTGATAACGTCTTAGTTTGCGGCGGCGGCGTACATAATGACTATTTAATGACAAGGCTTCGCCATTTAATTGAGCTACCTATTGATTCAACGGAGGCTCACGGCCTTCACCCTGATTGGGTAGAGGCCAGTGCCTTTGCATGGCTTGCTAAACGGGCGCTTGAGGGGAAAACTGGTAACCTGCCATCGGTTACCGGGGCCGATAAAGCCGTTATTTTGGGCTCTATTTACCCCGCTTAAACTGAATAACTTAGTAACTAATAAAGCAACTGGTTTCTATGCTGCAAATGATGAGCCGCAACCACAAGTTGTTGTTGCATTTGGGTTACGAATAACAAACTGCGAACCTTGTAGGTCTTCTTTATAATCAACTTCTGCTTTTTCAAGGTACTGGTAACTCATTGGGTCTATCACTACAACGACACCATCTTTTTCTATGCCAAAGTCATCTTCAGCCATGGTTTCATCAAAGGTGAAACCGTATTGAAAACCCGAGCAACCACCACCAGAAATATATACCCGAAGTTTCAACTCGGGGTTACCTTCTTCTTTAATCAGCTCAGCCACTTTTTGTGCCGCACTGTCTGTGAAATTAATATCCGCTTCTGCAACAAATGTTGTCATATTTAGAGCCTCTTTATTTAAAATTTATTCACTATACGGTTAGTACACTTTCTATTAAGAAAGTTCGTCTTGCACAGGTTCTTCTTGCAAACCGATAGCTGTTATATTGGAAGCCGCATCTTGCTGGCGCACGAGTTGACCATTCACCTCTGCCCCTACTTCCATTTCAATTAAGTTATATTGAACATTGCCTGTCACTCGAGAATTAGCAATCATTTGCACCCTTTCGGACGCTATCACATCACCTTGAACCTCTCCATCAAGAACGACTATAGGAACATTAACATTCCCATGTATAGCACCCAGCTTACTCAACGTAAGCGTTGCAGTTGAACCGTTTTCCGCCGATACATTTCCGACAACGCGACCATCAATATGCAGCCCACCAGTGTAAATAATATCTCCTTGAACAACCGTACCCTCCCCAATAATAGTGGATACATTAGTGGTATTAATCTCTTTCAGTTTTTTTGTATTTGAAGAAAACATTCTTTCAACCTCTAACTTTATTTCTTTAATTTAGCATACTAGTCTATCCCAGATAGGCGTTAGCTCCTAATTCTCAACCTTTAGCCACTAACGACCTCTCGCCAAAGCCACTGCTCCTGCATTGGCTTGGAGCCTTTTTTCGAGCGGTTAATAATCATGCTTACTGTCTTAGGTATAAATCCAATCGGTAACTTAATTTCACCTGTTAGCAACTCATAATACCTAAAAGAAAAATTACCAGACTTCAATCCTTCTATAGACAAATCCTCTAGCAGGAACTCCTTTTCTTCCCCCTGCCAGTCACCTACTATTGAAAACGTATATTGGCCTTTAATCACTTGTTTCTGGCTCGTGCCTTGGGCCAACACTAGTTCATAGTCATAACCACCTTTTTCATCGAGCGGCCTGATATCAAAACTATCAATATATAGCCCCTTAATTAACGTTTCTGGTGCGACAACCCGCTGATAAAAAGCCAACTGCTCCTTTGTATCGCTTAATTCTTCGTGCAGCTTAACCAATGATTTTCTTGCATCTTTTTGAGACTGCGCATCGATTACCTTCGAGCTTTCAATAAAGTCGAGCCGTTTCACAAGAGCTTTGTTTGCCTTCGTTAACTTAACAACAGATTCTTTTAATCGAGCATTATCGGCTTGATATTGTTTAACATCTTTAACCGATAGTCGCCCTAAAACAAAAAACAATACCAGCAGCACAATAACAATAAACAACGCCGTTTTTTCGATTAACCGCCTGCGCTGCGTTTGATGATACGGGTGTGGACATTGGTGACGAACCATTAAAAGCACCTATACTATATTAGGGGTATAAACCTACTTGATCTAGGCCCGTTTTTTCATCCAAGCCAAACATAATGTTCATATTATGAACAGCTTGCCCTGAAGCCCCTTTCACTAAATTATCAATCACCGACAATACGGTAACAACCTGCCCACCTTGAGGCTGATGTACAGCGATTTGACAACGGTTTGTGCCACGGACATCACCTGTATCCGGATGCGCACCACTAGGTAATACATCGACAAAGGGCTCATCAGCATAAAACGTCTCAAACAAATCTTGCAAGTTAATCCCCGTTTCTTTTAGCGGCGCATACAACGTGGCATGTATCCCTCGAATCATTGGCACTAAATGAGGTGTAAATGTTAGCGAAACCGGTGATGCAGACAGCTGACTCAATTCTTGAGAAATTTCAGGTAAATGTCGGTGCCCCGGAACACCGTATGCTTTAAAACTTTCACCACTTTCACTCATTAAACCGACAACACTGGCAGAACGACCAGCTCCACTCACGCCTGATTTCGCATCGGCAATCAACATTGAGCTTTCAATAACATTTGCCTTAAGAAGCGGTAAAAAACCTAACTGCGTAGCCGTTGGATAGCAGCCAGGGTTAGCTACCAAATCTGCATGTTTAATCAACTCTCGATTTGTTTCAGGCAAGCCATACACTGCCTGCTCAAGTAGTTCTGGGCAAGCATGTTTAGCGCCATACCACTTTTCCCAAACCGTAACATCTTTCAACCTAAAATCAGCTGATAAATCTATTAGTTTGACATCAGCAGCCAATAACTCTTTCGCCATCGTCATAGCTGTCGCATTAGGTGTTGCAAAAAACACAACATCGCATGCTGTTAAATTTTCAACAACCGGGGCAACAAAGCATAAATCATTAAACCCGCGTAAATTTGGGTACACAGCATCAACACGCAAACCCTTTTCGGCCCGCGATGTTACTACCTGGACATCCACCTGTGGATGCATCGCTAGCAACCGGAGCAACTCCACACCGGTATAACCCGTTCCACCTACAATACCTGCTTTTATCACACTTCTGCCTCTTTATATTAATCCTTATTATCAGCACATTTTACACTAGCATCGTCTGATATACTTAGTCGAATGGCAAACCCCAACGTTCAGCAAATTTTTACGCTTTTCTCTGCTTGGAAAACTCACCTTGTTTTCTGGTTAGGCGCTATTTTTGTAGGCTTGTCATCGGTCGCTTTAACTTTCGGAAGTGAATTGGTCAGCACATTATTTAGAGAGCTGCATCAAAAATACTTGATCTACAGCTTTTTATTTACACCTATCCTCCTTACTTTTCTTGCTTGGGTCACCTTTACTTTTTTTCCTGGCTCAGAACGTAGCGGTGTCCCGCAAGTTAAAGCAGCGCTTGAACCTTCAGAAGCCGGCCTTAACAAACCACTACTTAGCTTTCGAATCCTTGTTGGTAAACTATTCCTTAGTATTGGCGGTATTTTTGCCGGCGCTTCTGTTGGTTTAGGTGGGCCAGCTATACACATTGGCGCCGCCTTGATGACTTACTTTGGGCGGTTTGCTAACTTTGGACCTCATTATTTAGAACGCGGACTCATTTTAGCTGGCAGCTCCGCCGGTTTTGCAGCACTTTTTAGTGTCCCATTGGCTGGCATTGTATTTGCCATCGAAGAAATGGGGCGCTCACTTGAGGAGAAAACCAGTGGGCTCATTATCACTGCCGTTATTTTTGCCGGTGCTACGGCCTTAATTCTCCATGGGCAATATGTGTTTTTGGACAACTATCCAACATCCTTTCCTTGGGGAAAAGCTTGGCTCATCATTCCTGTCTGCGGTATTGCTACTGGGTTTATGGGCGGCCTTTTTAGTTTAATCCTTCTTAAAGGCGGGCCTTTTTTAAAATCTATAAACTACTTATCACCCCTTAAAATTGCCTTTATTTGCGGCATCATTATTTCTATTCTTAACTACCTGTCTGAGGGTGCAACTGCAGGGACGGGCTACCAAGAAACTAAAAACTATCTATTCAATGCGCAAAGCATGTCATCTGAATACCCTTTGATGCGAATGCTCGCCAGTATAGCCACCTTTTTTATTGGCATTCCTGCTGGTATTTTTGTACCATCCCTTTCGGTTGGCGCAGGCATTGGAGCCAACCTAGCTGAGTGGCTGCCAATTGCCCCTGTCTCAGTTGTCATTCTTTTAGGCATGACAGGTTATTTTTCAGGCATGTTACAAGCACCGTTAACATCCTTTGTCATTATTATGGAGATGACTAACTCACATGATTTATTATTGCCAATGATGGCTACAGCTTTTATTGCCAACGGAACATCTAAACTAATTTGCCCTATAGCCTTATATCAAGGGTTAACTCAAAACTACCTTAGTGCAAAACCCAATGAACAAAAATAAATCCTTCCAATTTATATTAGCCATGTTACTGATTGGTTTTGCCGGTTTGGTGTATTTCAATAGCGGCGCCATCAATCAGGTTCCTGACATTTCAATAAGCACCATAAACGGAGAAGAAATTGCCACCACCTCACTCCATGGCAAACCTGCTTTAATCACGTTTTGGGCCACCGATTGCCCTAGCTGTATTAAAGAAATACCTCATTTAAAAGCGATCCATGCAGATTATGCTGATAAAGGTGTGTCTATTATCGCTATTGCTATGAAGCATGATCGCCCAGAGCATGTTATCGCGATGACACAGGCGAAGTCTCTTCCATACACTATTGCTTTAGACCCGAAAGGCGATGTCGCGAAAGCTTTTGGTAATGTTCGTTTAACACCGACTACCTTTTTAGTCGCACCCGATTCAACTATCGCCTTACACAAGCTTGGGCTGTTCGATGAGGAAAAGATGCGAAAACAGCTCGATAAATTATTGGCTAAAAGCTAATGTGGTACAAAGCGCTACATATGATATTCATGGTCACCTGGTTTGCTGGCCTATTCTACCTGCCTCGCTTATTTGTCTATCACGCCATGAGCGATGATGAGACCAGCAACAAGCGTTTCAAACTGATGGAACGAAAATTATACTTTGGCATCATGACACCGGGGCTGGTCCTTACCCTCCTTTTTGGCATCTTAATGCTGACAGACTATGCCTGGGCTGCGTTTGGCCAATCGGGTTGGCTGCATGTAAAATTAACATTAATTGCATTACTGTGTATTTACCATGTTTATTGTGGCAAGTGGCTACTTGATTTTAAGCACGATCGTAATAAACATGGCCACGTGTACTTTCGTTGGATGAATGAATTACCCGTGTTATTTTTGGTTGGCATTGTAATTTTGGCGACAGTTAAACCTTTTTAGACCTGCACTTCCGTATTAAGCCTTGTATAATCTTTTTCAAATTAACTCCAGAGCCTATTTATGACTAACACCGTTCAATGTGTCGTCCTTAAAACCGAATCCGAAGCCTTAGACAGTGCTCCCCATCCAGGTGAGCTAGGTGAACGCATTCTGGCAAACGTATCCAAAGAAGGCTGGGCATTATGGCTCGAGCGCTTATCAATGATTATCAATGAAAATGGTTTAAGTACCGCGGATGTGGAAAGCATTCAAGTGATTGAGAAACACATGAAAGGCTTTTTCTTCAATGAAGGTGAAATGGGGCATGTTCCAGCTGGTTTTCATGAGGCTACGACACCGCCTAAAAACTCATAAGATTCACTCTTAACCCCGAGACTGAGAAATGGCTATTTTTTATATCGTTATCTAACTTTCTATAGGCTGCATTAAACAACCTATAGCCTTGATACCCCTCAGTAAAAACCAGCCGCCCAACGTACAAGTTGCAGCGAGTTCGAAGCCAACATAAAAAAAACCTAAAGCCTAGCTTTAGGTTTTTTAATAAGAATCAGCGCCGCTTTATAAAAAAACAGATACAACGTTAAAAACTAAGCGGCACCTCTAAGCTTTAAACGACCGACTGTTTTTTATCTGCAACCGCCACTAGAAGAGCCGCATGAACCACAGCCGCCTGAACCGCCTGTTGCCGCAAACACATTGTTGAAAACAAAACTCGCTTCGCCCATGCCTTTATCAATAAAATCAATCTCAACGCCACGCATATAATTCAAGGCCACTGAATCCACATACACCTTATAATCACCCGAATCTAATACGCTATCATAAGGTGTTTTTTCATCAGAAAATGTCATGCCATATGACATGCCACTACAACCACCACCTGATACGAAAATACGAATGGCATCCATTTCATCACCCACCTCTGCGAATAACTCGGAAAGCTTTTCACCAGCTGCCTCGCTAATATTGATATCCGCTGCCGATAAAACTGAATTAAATGAACCTGCTGCACCCATCGTTAACTCCTTATAAATATATTTATACCCCATCATTATACGAGAAATGACATCAAACCGCCTGTTAATTATTAAAGCAGAGAATTATTTGGTTGCTAATGAGAATGATTCGTATTAAGATTCCCTCTCACCCTAATTTTTAACTTTCTAAGAGAAAAGATTATCATGAAAAACAGTATTAAAAAGTCAGGTAGCTTAGCGCTTTTGTTGGGGGTTCTTGCTGCCCCACAGGCATCGGCATTAACGCTTGAAGACCTTGCTAAGAGGCTCGATGCACTGGAAGCAAAAAATAAACAATTAGAACAAGAAAACTCCCAATTGCGAGATGCTGTTGCCACAACCAACGACAAGGTAGAAGCTGCTGTTATCGCGACAGAATCTATTGCTGACAGTGCCAGTGGTATCCAAAAACTAGCTGATTGGGCAGACAAAACCAGCATTGGCGGTTATGGTGAATTACATTACAACAACCTTTCAGGCAAAGGTGGTGCTAGTGATAAAGATGAAATTGACTTCCACCGTTTTGTTCTATTTTTTGGCCATGAGTTTACCGATGATATTCGTTTTTTCTCAGAATTAGAGCTTGAATATAGCCTTTCAGGAGACGGCAAAGACGGTCAAGTTCAACTAGAACAAGCGTATATAGACTTCGACCTCAATGATAACCACACCGCACGTGCCGGTTCATTTTTACTACCTGTCGGTATTATCAACGAAACTCATGAGCCACCTACTTTTTACGGCACAGAACGTAACCCCATCGAAAAAAACATTATCCCAGCAACTTGGTGGGCAGCAGGTGCAGGTGCTCATGGTGAACTAGGCGCAGGCTTTAGCTATGACGCTTATATCCATTCTGGCCTTAATGTTGATAATGGTTTCAGTATCCGCAGCGGTCGTCAAAAAGTTAGCAAAGCAAAAGCGAATGATCCGGCTGCTACCGCACGTATTAAGTACACTGGCATCCCAGGTCTTGAACTTGCAGTATCAGCTCAACACCAACAAAACATGGGTCAAGGCTTAGTAGCAGGCCTAGAAAGCGGTAACTTAATTGAAACCCATGCTATTTGGTCTACTGGCCCCTTCACTGTCAAGGCTCTATATGCTGCTTGGGATATTGATGGTTACGCTGTTGAAGCAGTCGGCGCTGACAAACAAGAAGGTTTCTACGTTGAGCCATCTCTCCGTTTATCTGAAAAATTTGGTATATTTGCTCGATTCAACCAATGGGATAATTATGCAGGTAGCAACTCTGGCACCGCTAAAGATACTGAAAAGGAACAATGGGACGTTGGTATAAACTACTGGCCACATGAAGATGTTGTCATTAAAGCCGACTATCAATACCAAAATAATGATGATGGTAAAGAGCAAAATGGACTTAACCTCGGCATCGGCTATCAGTTTTAATCGGTCTACTTAAAAACCCATGAAAAGGATTGCCTTATTATTTGCCGCTGCTTTTTTCTTTCAAGCAGCCATCGCCAAAGGGGTCTATCAGACCCCTGAGGCTTTCCTCAATCAAGTGTTTGAAGGCAACACCCCCCCTTTATCATCGGTTTGGCTAACGAAAGATAAGAAAGAAGTCATCACTCAGTTTTTGCAACATAAGCCTTCGTTTATCCGCGTAAAATATTGGCAAGATGGCGAAAAAACAGCGTGGATACTTGACGAAGTTGGCAAAGAAAAACCCATTACTATCGGTGTCGTCATTGAGAGTGGAAAAATACAACAACTCAAAGTATTAACCTTTAGAGAATCACGAGGCTGGGAAGTTAAACACACGTTCTTTACTCGCCAATTCGATAATGTTGGCATCAACCAAGATCAACAACTTGATAAACATATCGATGGCATCTCTGGTGCCACTTTATCCGTACGAGCCCTAAAAAAAGTCGCTAGAATAGCCCTTTACCTCGAACAACAACTTTAAATCATGGGCAACAAAAGGTATCGCCGAAAAAAATTTAGTTCCTTATACCTTTGGCATCGCTACACGGGGCTCTTAGCTGCTGTGTTTGTCATCTTTATTAGCCTCAGCGGTATTGCGTTAAACCACACCGATGATTTGGCGCTAAAAAAAAAACACCTTAGCTCTAATTTTCTATTAGACAGTTACAACATCCAAGCGCCTACTTGGACCCGACAATTCAAAACAAAGCAATATACCGTCACACAGGCCGATGATTTATTATTCATCAATTCGAATGAGGCTATGGCAATAGACAGCATGTTAGCTGGTGCCATTGAATTTAATGATTTTTTACTTATTGCATTAACCAATACGGTACTGCTGATTGACGCAGACAACCAGCTCGTTGAAACATTGGGCACTCTCAACGGAGTCCCCGCTAATATTAATCGCATAGGGTCTACTAGTGATCAGCAAATACACTTGCTTGCAAACGATCAAATTTATCGACTCACTGAGGCATTGAGTTTTCAAAAAACTACCGTTGACGAACAGCTACACTGGGCCAGCCAAGAACCTTTATCAAAGACTGCACTTAAGGCCATCAACCAACGCTATAAATCAAACATTATTTCACTGGAAACCTTTATGCTAGACATACATAGTGGCCGTTTTTTTGGAGCCTACGGGGTTTTATTGTTTGATTTAATCGCAGTTATTCTTATATTTTTAGCTTTTACCGGGGTTATTATTTGGATACGACAATCTCTCAAACACCGCCAACGTGACTAAAAGTAAGCAAGCACTTACTACAACTAACCCATCCAACAGCTTTATATTTGATGGTGGACGCGTAAATGATACAAATGTCGCTCAGCATCGATCAAATGCTGCCCCCAATGAAGAAAGAACCCATCACGCCATAGGTTCAAAGCAACAGATAAGTTCTCTTGGCCGCAATTAATAATATCTAAGCCCCGTTTAATCTCGAAGTAAAGGTCGGCCAAATCTTCAGACAGGCTTCCATACAGTTCGTTATGGATTAACTCCTCACCTACTTCATAACCGTCTTTCTCGCCTAATGATTTTTTAAGGTGGCAGAAAAGCTCGAAGCGCTCATCAATATCAGATAATGCAAAAAAGCATTCCGCCCTATTATTTGCATGATCGATTACTTCCATAACGGCGTGAATTCTTGGCAAAACCAAACTAATTTGAGTCAGCCAGTTCTGCGCCTCAAACTCATCTATATTTTCAATTAGAAAACAAAACCGTCTTGCATCCTCCGGCAGTTCTTGGATTTGTTTTGAGATTTTATTTCTATTTTCGTTTCGCACACAGTAAGCTTAGACAAAATTAGAAGAAATACCGTGAATTAATAAAATAATGCTACAAATAAATTTACCGCTCGTATGATTCGCCTGCTCTTAGTTATTGCCGTTGCTTTAGGTGCCATCTATCTCGTCCGATGGTTCCTCAACACCCCCGCTGAAACCGTTGCTGCCACTATTCGAAAATCACTTTGGTTGTTGTTAGGTCTCGGGCTTATCTTTCTTGCTGTCACCGGCAAACTAAATATTATCTTTGCCTTTATTGGCTCCGCCATTCCACTTATTGCAAAGCAGTTGCCCAATATTTTACGCCTGCTTGGTGTGGCTAAATTAATAAAATCCACTAAAAGCAAAGCTCAGGGCAACACCCCACCGCCTTCAGCGCAAGCAATGAATCAACAACAAGCCCTCACTATGCTGGGCTTAAAGCCCGGCGCTTCAAGAAAAGACATTATTGCAGCACATAAACGACTCATGCAGAAAGTACACCCCGACAAAGGCGGTTCCGAAACCTTAGCGAGTCAAATCAACCAAGCCAAAAACTTACTTTTAAAAGAATATGAACCATGATCAAAGCATAATATTCGCCATCTTAACGGTAACCCTTGCTTTATTCGCTTGGGGACGATGGCGATATGACATTGTTGCGTTAACAGCCATGACTGCTGTTCTATTATTTGGCCTTGTTACCCCTAATGAGGCGTTTGCAGGCTTTGGGCACACAGCTGTTATTACCGTTGCCGCTGTGTTGATTATCAGCCAAGCACTCAAGAATGCCGGCGTTGTTGATGTTGTGGCCTCCTACTTATTACCCCACACTGGTAACGCCATCATTCATATTGCCTTATTAACGGCTCTTGTCACCTTTTTTTCTGCCTTTATGAATAATGTTGGCGCGCTTGCTTTATTACTACCAGTTGCCATTGCCACCGCTAAAGAGCACGGCCGATCACCCGCGATGGTTTTAATGCCCTTGGCGTTTGGTAGTATTTTAGGCGGCATGAGTACGATGATTGGTACGCCACCCAATATTATCATTGCAAATTATCGTGCTGACATTACTGGAACCGCTTTTAGTATGTTTGATTTCTCACCGATTGGCTCCGTTATCGCTGTCATTGGCGTCACCTTTATTACCTTAATTGGCTGGCGGTTAATACCAAAAAAACGATTTGAAGAAAATCAGCCCGAAAAGCTATTTGAAGTCAGTAGTTACTTAACCGAAGCGAAGGTGATGCCAGAAAGCCCCTTAATTGGCCTTGCTGTTAATGAAGTTGAAGACCTTCAAATTAACGATATTGGCATTGTTGGCGTTGCTCGTGGTCACTATTTTGCGCTTAATACGAACCCAAATTATAAGCTTAAAGAAAACGATATCTTAATCCTTCGAGGCGACCCGTTAACCTTGCAGAGCAAATTTGCTGATTCACACTTAGAATTTCAAACAGCAACCGGAAAAACATTTGATAATTTAACCGAGGGCGACCTCGCACTGACCGAGTGTGTTATTACCGCCACTTCTCCGCTGGTTGGCCGAGATGTTTCTTATTTACGTCGCCGAACCGCTAATTCAGTTGCTGTTATCGGCCTTGCTCAAGAAGGATCTGTGGTTCGCAAACGCCTACGCAACAATACCTTTCAGGCCGGTGACGTCCTATTGCTACAATACCAAAAAGGTTTAATTAACGACATGCTCACAGGGCTCAATCTATTACCGCTCGCCGAACGTGGCATTCAAATTGGGCAACACCGCCGGGTTTTGATAGCTTTGGCAATATTTATTGGCGCGATTATTCTCGGTGCAATCAATATTTTGCCAATGGCAGGAGCCTTTATCTTAGCCATTCTTGTATATTCCATCATGGGGTTTTTGCCTGGCAAAGACGTTTATCGCGATGTCGATTGGCCAATTATTATTTTACTTGGTGGCATGATTCCGGTTGGTCGCGCCTTAGAAAGCACAGGCGCTACCGAGCTGGTTGCCAGTAGCATCGTTAGTATCACTGAAGGGTTACCCATCTACATGGTTTTAACGCTGATTCTAGTAACCACAATGTTTTTATCCGACATTATCAACAATGCTGCCACTGCGCTAGTAATGGCCCCTATTTCTGTTGGCATTGCAAATCAACTTGGCGTGAATATAGACCCCTTTCTAATGGCCGTTGCCATTGGTGCCTCTTGCGCTTTTTTAACACCTATTGGGCATCAATCCAATACACTTGTAATGGGGCCCGGCGGTTATCAATTTGGGGATTATTGGCGAATGGGACTACCCTTGGAAATTATTATCACGCTGATCTCTGTCCCCCTTATTCTAATCGTCTGGCCGTTGTAATAACGACCAGACACTAGAAATATTTATTAACGAAGCAGAACGTCTGCTAGATCAATCACGTCAATAACTGTACCGTTTCCTTCTAAAACCCGTACCACTTTATTACCTACTCGACGGACTTCTTCACCATCACGTATCGTAGGCAGTCGTCTGGCCAACTCATGCGGGATACGTTCTGAGTATCGTAAAATATCGCTATCCAACACTTCTCCGCGGGCTACTTTTGCCTCCCAACCTGGAGGCAACTGACCACCACGATCTAATTTCTTTTGCAAACCATAAGGTACCTGTTTGTCCTTATTTTTTTTATACTTTTTATCGGCTTTATCATCACCATCACGGCGATAATAATCTTTTATATAAGAACGTTCTGACTCAGTAAAATAATGTTTCGTTTTTTCTTTATCTTTATTTTGCTTCTGTTTTTCTTTTTTACTGCCTAGCGTGTCGTCGAGCTCCTTTTTATCCAGCTTCTCAGAGCGACCAAACCAGCGCTCCCAAAAGGATTCACTGTGTTCGGCCTTGCCTACAAACTCGCCCTCTGGTTTAGCCGCATGCACGGCTGTAATCGAGAATAAAAAAAGCAACACCAAAACACCCATTGTTGATCTTTTAGCTAACATAACCCTCTCCTTATTTATAAACATCTGGACACTATAAGCGAACTTAACTGAACAGCTTCTTAATCATTAACCGACAGTTCCTTTATATACTGAAATATTTTCCGTGCAGCAGCTGGCGGCTTTTGTTTTTCCAATTCTTGATTCGCTTTTCGTTGAAGCTGCCTAATGTGTTGGCGATCCGCCTGTGGGTAATTCACTAAGAATTCGCTCAATGCTGCATCTCCTTGCTCGACTAACTTATCTCGCCATTGCTCTATCATATGTAAGCGAGCTGTCGCTGCCCTGTCTTTATCGAGCTGTCGTTCAATGGCTTGGTTAATCCCTTCAACATCAGTACTGCGTAACAATTTTCCAATATACTTAAATTGCCGTTTTATCGCCCCGCCTTTAGATAATTTTCTGGCCACAACAATGGCTTGTCTTAAGTCATCCGTTAATGGCATGCCATCGAATTGATCTTGCGACAAATCCGCAATCCTTTTCCCTAGCGCCACCAAATCATCCGCTTCTCGTTTAATTTGAGTTTTACTGATGAGTTCTGCTGCTCTTGCTTCTTCTTGATTCATTAACTATATAACCTGATCTAATAATAACGACATGCTAACAAATTAACCGTCTATTGGTTTAATACACTCGGTTTTATTGTGTTCAAGCCAAGCATAAAAACCTATTCTTATTTGAGGCATCTACTTATGCCTTGTTATATACAAAGCCATCTGCATGTCCCTTAACAGACCTAATAACGGCTAACTACTCGATCAAACATCGAACATTTTCACCCTTAGCTGGTCAGCACTAAAAAAATAACAAATAAAATAACAGCCGCTATGGGTAACAAAATACCAGCCCAGTCCTTTTCCGCCTCTTCACTTTGTTTAAGCGCCGCTTTAATACCCGGTCTAAACCAAAAAATAACCAATAACGCTACCGCGCCCAACGCTAATTGCTCCCACAATGCCATATTCATCTTTTAACCGCCTTAATTTGTCTCGATAGGTTTTTCTTTCTCACAATTCCAACAATGTGAAAACTGTCCGTCACTTTCTTCTCCACAAAACGAACATCTCCATGCAGGTAAATCTTGCTCACCCAGTGGATCACTGGCCAAATACTTTTGCGCTAATTGTTCGTCACGTTCATCATTTATCCAAAGCTCTGGCCAACACTCTGTCGGTGGTAACTCTCCGGCAGCGGCCCCTAAAAACTCATTTTTGATTTGGCAGGCAATCCCGTGTTGTTCGAGGTAGTTTCTCCAAAAAGCAACCTCGATAAAATTTTGCGCTGTAAAAACTTTAATCATCGTTTACACTGCCTCTTCTTTTTACACGCTTTACTGTTATGACGAAACCTCACTATATCGACACCAATGAACAGCTTTCTGAGTTTTGTAACACGATAAAAAACGAACCTTGGTTGGCGATAGATACTGAGTTTCAACGGGAAAAAACCTACCGTTCAATACTGGCGTTAATTCAAATTGCCACTGCCGATATAGTCGCTATCATCGACCCAATAGCCTGTGACATCAAGCCCTTATTGGATATTTTATACAACCAAAATATACTCAAAGTCTTCCATGCCGCACGTCAAGATCAAGAAATTTTCTACGATTTACGCGGCAAGCCATTAGCGCCTGTTTTTGATACTCAAATTGCCGCGCCCATTTTAGGCCACCCAGAACAAGCCGGCTATGCACGATTAGTGGATGATATTTTGGGTGTGCAATTAAGCAAAGCTCATTCACGTACAGACTGGCTACGTAGACCGTTAAGCGAAGAACAAATCACCTATGCAGCTGACGATGTGATTTATCTAGCCAAGCTATACCCGTTATTAGAAAACCAACTAAAGGAAAAAGACCGACTTAATTGGTTGGCTCCAGCCTTTGCCGATTTATGCAAACCTTCACTGTATTCCAACCCACCAGAACTTGCATGGAAAAGGATCCGAGCAGCCAAACGTTTAAAAGGTGGCGCCTTATCTGCGTTACAAAAATTAGCCGAATGGCGTGAAGGCCTTGCACAACAAAAAGACATCCCTCGTGGCTGGATAATTAAAGATGATATTTTAATAGAGGTGGCCAAACTCAAGCCAACCAATCTCCACACTCTATCGTCTATTCGCGGCATTTCAGACAAATTCACCGATAAATTTGGGCGCGCAATTATCGACATTATTGCCAATGCCATTGACAAAAAACCAGCCTCTACTGCGGCTCAACAAAAACCTAAGAAAGTCACCGAAAAACAAGAAGCCTTAGCCGATCTATTAATGGCTCAAGTAAGATTGAAAGCCGCCGCCGCGAACGTCAACGCCACATCTCTTACCAATCGTAAAGAATTATTACAGTTGATCCATGGTCAACGCGATCTTAAGTTATTGAGTGATTGGCGCAATGAGATGGTTGGCCAAGATCTCCTTGCTACGCTGGAAGGCGATAACAACTTTAGTGTCACTTCAGGTGAACTCGTTATTTCACCTTCAACATAAGGTCTACTATTTTGGCTTTTTCTTAACCTTAGGAATGGTTAATCGTGTCCCAGTGCTAACACGATTAAGGTCGACCTTCGTATTGTATTGCCTTAACAACCATAACGGCACATTTTGTTGTTGCGCTAATAACCAAATAGAACTGCCATTTTTGAGCCGTAATGTTTCTGTTTCAACAACGCTAAACCGCTTAAAAAAATCATCCTGTATTTTTTTATGAAAAGCCAAGCGCTTGCTTTCTAATTGACGCCTGTCTACATGCGAGAAATCAAGCTTGAGTCGATCGCCCATCCTTAGCCGAGATTGAGCACTCATCTTATTAAGCTTTCTCAAGACCGCCGTTTTTAACGACAACCATTCGGAAAAATGCCCAAGCGTCTCATTACTTTGAACTTCGACAGACCCATCATCGGCCACTCGATAATTACTCGGGTCCGCTTTTAAACTGTTTTCTTCTACATTGTTTTTAGGGTTAAGGGCCTTTGCACTCGCAGCGACTGACAATACATCTGGGGTTGCTCGTATCCGCAGTTTTTGTCCTACATATAAATAATGCTTATTTTTTAATTTATTTAAAGACGCAATATTCGCCTCAGACACGCCTACCCTACTTGCAATAGCTGATAAACGATCACCCTTTCTGACGGTATAAAAAATAGCATCCTGCGCTACTGGGTGTGCGCCCTTTAATTGGTTTTTCACTATATTAGGTAACTTTAGTAGCTGACCAACACGAATCTTATGTTGACTCTTTAGCCCGTTTATCGCCACTAACTGACTGGTTTTTACCTTAAAGCGTTCAGCAATTTTAGAGAGCGAATCACCTCGTTTCACCCGATACGAAACATCAGGTTTTTGTTTCATTGATTGCTCGTCAGGAGGAATTCTGGCCATTAACCCTTTAATCGACGCAGCACCCGTCTCTACCGGCACCCGAAGCTTGTAGCCCTTTGGAATATATTTATTGTTTGACCAAACGGTCGGTTGTAACGCTGGGTTCAACGATTTAAAAATATTATTGTTAATCCCAAATGCCGTCATTAAGCCTTGCGCCGAGTAATAGGATGGCAACTTAACCTCTTGAATCACCATCGGGGGGTCTCGTTGCACTTGCCCAAAATATTTTGACGGTTGCTGGTCAATATCGTGTGCAGCGACAAACGCATTATAAAAATTTCGTGAGGCAAACCCAAACGTACGGCCCTTATATTCACGCACTATTTTGGCAATATCAGTTCCCCCCGTCGCTGACACTGCGCGCCTCATACCCGCAGCGCCGTGGTTATAAGCGGTTAATGCTAGCGGCCAGGTTCCCGTAATTTTATGGTTATCTTTTAACAACAAGCCCGCTGCCCTTGTTGCCAGAAAGGGGTCTAATCGTTCATCAACGACGTGATCAATACGCATAAACCGACGCCCCGTAGAACGCGTAAATTGCCACAAACCAGCAGCTCCAGCATGCGATCTAGCATCAGAACGAAATGATGACTCAACATGCGGCAAAGCGGCCAACTCATCCGGCAAATCAAGCTTTTGAAATTCTTCCTTAATAAACGGCTGCCAACGCCCTGCCCTCACCAACCCCTGCTTAAACCGATCTGCTTGCCCGAGTTGAAAGCGTAACCGGTTTGCCGCTTCTTTAAACTCTTCGCCGGTAGTACCTGTTGGCCACAAGGCTTTAATATGCCTATATCGCGCCTGATCTAGTCGTTTACTTGGGTTAGCCGCAAGGTAGAGTAAAATGTCTTGGTAGTACTTTTTCTTTTGTTTAATGGATTGTTGACGTTCTTTATAGCTTGTGCCCGGTGTAAAAGATAAGCGTTCATAAATGATATTCAACCGCTGATTATCATGTATAAAGCCTTCGTCAGTCGTCACTTCTGTGTAAACTTTTAACCAAAAATTAACATCTGGCTTTAGCACATGCGGCAATGGAAATGCCTCTTGGTCTCTTGCCAATGATGTATTAGATAGTATCGCCGCCATAAGACATACGACTATGAGTAGGCGACGCACCCTTTGGCTTTTCGATATGTTTAAAACGGCCATATTGACCAACCAGAATCTAATGTCGACTCACAGCCTTTTAACTGTGCTGAATAACGTTTCGCCTGAGCACCCACTTTTTTCGCAACACGTCGCAACCACCCCTTTGCTAAATATGTGCCACGACTGTATCCGCCGTGACCTTCATGGTAAGCAAGGTATTGTTTTTCGGCATCCCATTTTGATATCCCCAACTTTCGTTGCGACACATTGGTGTACCAGCCAATAAAATCGGCGACATCGGCAAAGTCGTCACGGTCTGCACCGTAACTATCTGTCGACTTCATATACCACTCCCAAGTTGAATCCTGCGCCTGACCATAACCATACGCACTGGATGAACGAGGTAAAGGAACAACACCCAAAAACCAATCTCTTGGAGGCTTAACATTCGATTGAAAGCGAGACTCTTGATGAATAATCGCCATTTGCACAGCTATTGGTGTGCCCCATTTTTTTTGTGCCGCTAAGGTTGCCGGGTACCAATCATCTTTTTCATAGAAAATAGCACACAGGTTTGCTTGGTTCTTAGGTGGTGTAGAGGCACAACCAAACAGCACCAGTGGCAGCAGTAGCATTAAGAACGGTTTAACCACGCCTCACTTTTTCCCAGCTATCTAGTGCGATAACAAATTTCTTTGCTGCTTGTTCCAATAAGGCCAAAAACTGCTCATGCTGACTGGTTTTTATCGCTTCCCAAGCCCGCTTTATATCCATATCTGCCTGCTCCATTATTTGCGCATCTAGCACTTGTTGGTACGCCCTATTAAGCGAGCTGATCATCATATTCAATTCAGCCTTTGCAACATTGCCTTCTGTTAACACCATCATACAAGCAGCTTCTGGGGCCTTTTGCAAGGACGTTTCACTCGACACCCCGCTCAACACAGCCCATTCATCTATATAGTAATTTTTTAACTGGTTGACCAAATGCATTAAACCCAGCATACAAGGTAAATCTTTAAAAAGCGTTGGATCGCCTCTACTAGCTGCCAACTCTGCCGCCACCTTCAATGAGGGGCCGACAATCATTTGATACTCTTCTGGACTTAGCCACTCTGGCTGTTTCTTATTCATATACTTTACTCAACGCCTTTAAATTATTGCTGCTCTTAAACACAAGCTTTTCGCTCTGTTTGTCTCACTTGCTAGCTTTATTATGACTGACTGGTTACTATATAATCTAGTCGAACGACATTAACTACCTCAACAAACTGAAGGAACAACAATGAAACACTCAACTTTACTGATCGCCGCACTGATTTCAAGCCTTTTATTCTTAACCGGTTGTGAAGAAGCCGAAAAAGCCGCCTCCAGCGCAAAAGATGCCGCTAGTAGTGCCGTTGAGTCTGCAGGTGATATGGCAAAAGATGCGGCAGATGCTACATCAGAGGCCGCTGGCTCAGCCATTGATGCAACTAAAGAGACCACATCTAGCGCAATGGAAAGTGCAAAAGAAGTAGCTACTGATGTAACTGAAGGTGCCGAAAACGCAATGGATGCAACGAAGGAAGCAGGCGCTGATATGCTTGATGCTGTTAAAGAAACAACAACTGATGCTGTAGACGCTGCTAAAGAAATGGCAAATGATGCAATGTCTCAAGCAAATGAAGCAACTAAGACGGATGCCGCAGCTGAAGAATAAGCAAACCTTCTTGGAAAAGCTAAATTAGCTGGCTTAATAACGGCCTAGCTAATTAAAAAAGCCCCTTAATAGGGGCTTTTTTATTGTTATGAAAATAAAAGACAACAAGCAAATACTCCACTTTTTAATTAACACTTCCCCCTGTCTACGCTTACTGAGTTTTTGGCATCAGCGGCAAAACGCCTCTATCACACGATAATTGCTAATTTCCAAAATAGCACAAAGCAACTTAAAACACTCAGACATCTTACTTCCAAAGTCTATCTATTTTGACTTGCTCAGTTCAACCACACCTTAAAAATCAAGGTATACTTACTTAACGGCGTAATAATTTTTATTATCTTTTCGTTGCGTTAAAAACCGAACAAAAGGAGAACTAAGTGTACAACAATAAAGTCATTTTATTAACCGGTGCTGGCAGTGGTATTGGTGCAGCAATCGCCAAAGAATTATCCGAATTAGGCGCACAACTTATTTTAGTAGGCCGAAATCAAGATAAGCTTGAAACCGTCAAACAAAATCTATCAGGCCAACACGATGTCTTGGCGGCTGACATTTCATCTTCTGAAGGCCGACAGGCCATTAAAGAACATTGTGAGCAACGAGCAGGTGGTATTGACATACTGATTAATAATGCTGGTATCAGTGCATTTACAGGCTTTGAAACCATGAGCGAAGAAAAAATTTCTTCTGTTATTCATATTAACTTAACCAGCACTATTTTATTAACACAGCAGCTATTGCCGTTATTAAAAGCTAAACCGTCTGCGCAAATTGTTAATATCGGCTCTGCTTTTGCTAGTTTGGCCTTTGCAGGCTTTACTGTATACAGCGCCAGCAAATACGGCCTAAAAGGTTTTACCGAAGCCCTCCGACGAGAACTTCACGGTGGCACGGTTGATGTGCGCTATTTCGCACCACGCGGAACTGATACACCGTTCAACGACGAGAACACCCAAGCGCTTAATGTGGCTATCAAGGCAAATATAGATACACCTGAAAAAGTAGCAACAGAGTTTGCCGACTTTCTACAAAGCAGTAAGGCTAGGCATTTTGTGGGTTGGCAAGAACGCTTATTTGGCCGCTTGAATGGGTTATTCCCTGGATTAATTGATAAGGCACTTGCTGGGCAACATCAAGCCATTATGGATTGTTTACCCCAAGCGGATAACGACAAGGGCTAAGTTTTCCAGCTCCCCTTAGCTTTAGGTATTTTTCACCTAAAGCGCGGTAACAACAGACAAGGCTCAAACCTACAACATAAAACCATTGTATATGTTGTAGTAACGAATCCGCTGTTTACAACACCCAATAAAAAAGCCCATTAACTATGGGCTTTTTTATTTATTATGTACAAAGCAGTCTTCGATGGTCTCTAAAATGGAATGTCATCATCAAAATCATCCATCGGTGCTGTAGGTTGTGCCGGTGCTGATGCAAAATTACTCGGTTTCGAGGCCGGCGCTGCACCTGCTGGCGAAAATTCAGCCGAACCACCGCCTCGGCTGTCCAACATTTGCATTGTGCTGGCTTTAATTTCTGTAGTGTAACGGTCTTGTCCGCTTTGATCTTGCCATTTACGTGTTTGCAAAGCACCTTCTACATAAATTTTTGAGCCCTTCTTAAGGTACTCACCAACCACCTCAGCTAAACGATTAAAAAACACTACTCTATGCCACTCTGTTTGTTCTTTTTGTTCACCTGTATTTTTATCTTTCCATGATTCTGATGTTGCCACGGTAACATTGGCTACCGCACCACCACTCGGCATATAACGAATCTCAGGGTCTTTACCCAAGTTACCCACCAAAATTACTTTATTTACGCCTCTGCTTGCCATGTTGTGCTCCGTTATTCTTGCCCTCAATGGGGCGGGTTTAAAGTTTAATCTCAGCCTGTTGCTTGATTAGTTGGGATGATTGCTTCTAGTGCCAGCTCATCTAATAATTCATTATCGACCTTTAAATAAGCCGTTGAATCATCAACTGAAATACCAACATCTAGCACCCCTTTTACCGCTAATAGCTTATCAGTTATTTGCCGTGCCTGCTCGCTCGTTTCGATCTCCACGTGTTTCAACAAACTACTCATATGACGTGGGGCCTTCATGCTTAGCGCCACTATAAACCAAATAAATAAAATACCGCCACAGGCTAAAAACACGGAGGCTAAACCATAATTATTCCATACTAGCCCGCCCATTAAACCACCACAAAAAGCGCCAAAAAATTGCGAGCTGGAATAAACGCCCATCGCGGTTCCTTTTCCGCCAGCAAACGCTATTTTAGAAATCAATGACGGCAAACTCGCCTCTAACAAATTAAATGCTGTGAAAAATACAAATAAAGAACCCAGCATGCCCCAAAGATGACCACTGAACAAATACAACCCGAGGCTAGCCAATGACAAGGCCGCTACAGCGCTAACGAAAACGACTTTCATCTTACGCTTTTTTTCTGCGAGGATAATAAAGGGTAGCATTGCCACTACCGATAACCCCAACACAGGCAAGTAAACCATCCAGTGGTGATCCGCAGCGATGCCCAGCTTCCCTCGTAAAACCAGTGGAAGCACAACAAACATAGCGGTCATCACTAAATGTAAGCAAAAAATACCAAAATCAAGACGTAATAGCTGCGTATCTTTTAACACCTTACCCATCAAAGCAGGAATAGGCTCTGCATCTTTATGCACCGATAATTTTTTCGCGTCTGGCACAACGTTATGCAGGATAAATATACCCACCGTGGCCAAAATCGCTGTAAACCAGAAAATACCCTGCAAGCCAACAACCGATGCTAACAATGGCCCCAGTACCATCGCAATACCAAATGAGATACCAATGCTGATGCCTATCGTTGCCATTATTTTTGTCCGATTTTGCTCCAACGTTAAATCGGCCGCCAACGCCATAATTGCCGCAGCAACAGCGCCACTTCCCTGCAAAGCCCGGCCAAGAATAATGCCGTATATCGTTGTTGATAAGGCAGCGACAACGCTACCAGCTACAAACAGTAATAAGCCAATCGTAATAATTTTTTTACGCCCAAAGCGGTCAGACATCAAGCCAAATGGAATTTGCAATAACGCCTGCGTTAAACCATAAATACTAATCGACAAGCCCAATAGCACCGGTGTTATTCCATTAAGGTGCTCGGTATACAGGGACATTACAGGTAAAATCATAAACAAGCCGAGCATGCGCATTGAAAAAATGCCCGCCAATCCTAAGCTTGCTCTTTTCTCTTGTTCACTCATTACTGATGGTTGGCTTGAAGAATCAGCCATAATTACTTTGCCTAGCCTTTAAAAAGACGGGTATATTAACAGGTTTGGTAATTTAATTAGATACGTAAATGGACACCATTCAAATTCGTGGCGCAAGAACCCACAACTTAAAAGATATTGATCTCGACCTGCCCCGAGACAAGCTGATTGTTATTACAGGTTTATCTGGTTCTGGCAAGTCTTCTTTAGCCTTTGACACGATTTATGCAGAGGGACAACGTCGTTACGTCGAATCGCTATCCGCTTATGCTCGACAATTTTTATCGGTAATGGAAAAACCTGATGTCGACCATATTGAAGGCTTATCGCCAGCTATTTCTATTGAACAAAAATCTACCTCCCACAACCCACGTTCAACAGTCGGCACCATTACAGAAATTTACGATTACCTGCGCTTATTGTTCGCTAGAACAGGTATTCCACAATGTCCCGATCACGGTACATCACTAGAAGCGCAAACCACCACGCAAATGGTCGATGCTGTACTCGCCTTAGACCCAGAAAAACGCTGGATGCTATTAGCACCGGTGGTACAGGAACGTAAGGGTGAGCACTTTAATACCTTAAATGATCTACGTAACCAAGGTTTTATTCGCGCAAGAATTGATGGTGAAATTGTTGAATTAGACGATGCCCCACCTTTAGAGCTTAAGAAAAAGCACACCATTGAGGTCATCATTGACCGCTTTAAAATTCGCGATGATTTGTCCGTTAGATTGGCAGAATCTTTTGAAACGGCGTTAAAGCTCACCGAAGGTATCGCCGTCATCAGCAGCATGGATGACGATGAAGAAATTTTATTTTCATCGCGTTTTGCCTGCCCAACTTGTGGCTACAGCATTAGTGAATTAGAGCCTCGCTCTTTTTCCTTTAACAGTCCAAAGGGGGCTTGTTCAAGCTGTGATGGTTTAGGTATTACGCAATATATTGATGCTCAACAAGTGTTACATAGCCCTCATATTAGCCTTGCCGGTGGCGCCATCCGTGGCTGGGACAAGCGCAATATGTATTACTATCAAATGGTTATGTCGCTAGCCAAGCATTACCAATTTGATCCAGAAGAGCCCTTTAATTCATACCCAGAAGAAACCCAACATGCCATTTTATTTGGCAGTGGCGATGAGCCTATCAACTTTACAACGTTGAACAGCCGAGGCGAATCCATTAAACGCACACACCCTTTCGAAGGGGTCATTCATAGTATGGAGCGACGCTATCGTGAAACCGATTCAAACACCGTACGCGATGAACTGGCCAAATACTTATCAAGCAAGGCTTGCCCAGACTGTCAGGGCCAACGTTTAAATAAAGCCGCTCGCCATGTTTTTGTAGACACCCACACTTTACCATCAATCACAAACCTGTCTATTCGCCAATCTAGCGCCTTATTTTCCTCTTTAGAATTGGCTGGACACCGTGGCGAAATTGCTAAAAAAATCGTCAAAGAAATTAAGGCGCGTCTCGATTTCTTAATTAATGTCGGTTTAGATTACTTATCATTAGACCGAAGCGCAGACACCTTATCGGGTGGTGAAGCCCAACGAATACGCCTAGCCAGTCAAATTGGTGCTGGGCTTGTTGGCGTTATGTATGTATTAGACGAACCATCCATTGGTTTGCACCAGCGTGATAATCAACGTCTCATTAACACCCTGTTTCACTTGCGTGATATAGGCAATACCGTGATTGTAGTTGAACATGATGAAGACGCCGTTTTGGCAGCTGATCATGTGGTTGATATTGGTCCTAAAGCAGGCATTCATGGTGGTAACGTTATCGCTCAAGGCACGCCTGAGGAAATCATCAACGACCCTCTTTCCATCACCGGACAATATTTATCAGGCGCGCAATATATCGCTGTGCCCCAACAACGTCACCCCGTGGATGCCAGTAAAACACTGCGCATTAATAATGCACGCGCTAATAACCTAAAAAACATCAGTGTTGATATTCCCATCGGTTTATTTACCTGTGTTACTGGCGTATCTGGTTCGGGTAAGTCAACGCTTATTAACGAAACCTTGTACCCAACGGTTGCAAAAGTACTGAATAAATCATCCTTACCTATCGCCGCTAATGACGGTGTTGATGGCCTAGAACATATTGATAAGGTCGTTGATATCGATCAAAGCCCTATAGGGCGAACACCACGTTCAAACCCCGCTACCTATACTGGGCTCTTCACCCCCATTCGTGAACTGTTTGCAGCAACCCCAGAGGCGCGGTCACGCGGCTATACGCCTGGACGATTTAGCTTTAACGTAAAAGGTGGGCGCTGCGAGACCTGCAAAGGCGATGGCGTTATTAAAGTAGAAATGCACTTTCTTGCGGATGTTTACGTCAATTGTGAGAGCTGTAAAGGTCAGCGATACGGTCGAGAAACGCTTGAAATACGCTACAAGGGTAAAACAATCCATGAGGTGCTCTCAATGACGGTGGAAGATGCCTGCGCCTTTTTTGATGCGATTCCAGTTGTATCAAAAAAACTCCGCACGTTGATGGATGTCGGGCTTGGCTATATTACCTTGGGGCAAAACGCTGTCACTTTATCGGGTGGTGAGGCTCAACGCGTCAAACTATCACGTGAACTATCAAAACGTGATACCGGAAAAACTCTCTACATTCTTGACGAACCGACTACCGGTTTGCACTTTGCTGATATACAGCAGTTACTTAGCGTTTTGCATACGCTTCGTGATCACGGCAATACCCTTGTGGTTATCGAACACAATCTAGATGTTATAAAAACAGCCGATTGGATTATTGATATCGGCCCTGAAGGGGGAGATGGTGGCGGACAAGTGATTGCACAAGGCACACCTGAAGCGGTCACTCAATGTAATGAGTCTCATACAGGGTACTACCTAAAAGATTTCCTAAACAAGACTAACGATAGCCTATCGGCTTAGAAGGAATTACCTTGATTAACAAAGCCACTAAGCTTTTCCCCGTTTGGGCAATACTTTTATCAATTGTCGCCTACGCAATCCCTAGCTTATTTATACCCCTTAAACCTAGTCTCTTTTTCTTATTAGGTTTGGTAATGTTTGGCATGGGTATTAGCTTAAGAGCACATGATTTTTTACGTATTCTTAAATCGCCTAAGCCTATTATCTTCGGCTTATTATTGCAGTTTCTCTGCATGCCTTTTTTTGCTTGGGGTATATCCACTTGGTTGCAATTACCCTTAGCGCTTGCCAGCGGCATGATACTGGTCGGCGCAAGCCCAGGCGGCACCGCCTCCAATGTTATTTGTTACTTAGCAAAAGGAAATGTTGCCCTATCGATCACGATCACCACTTTTTCAACCCTACTGGCGGTGATTGCAATGCCTGCCTTAAGCCTGCTCTACCTTGGTAAACAGGTTGATGTACCGGCCATGAAAATGCTTATGGATATTGTAAAGATTATTATTTTACCGGTCACAGCTGGCATCATAGTCAACCAACTTTTTGGTCGTTTTTTAAGCTCAACCAAGCAGGTTTTCCCATTGATATCTGTTTTTGCTATCGTGCTTATTATCGCCATTATCGTTGCACTCAACCAACCTCGTTTAGGCTCTATTGGGCTGTTATTAGTGGGCGCTGTTGCTCTGCATAACGCACTGGGCCTCTTCACCGGCTACTGGCTACCCCGAGCGCTTGGTATGGATCGACAAACCTGCAAAACCCTAGCCATTGAAGTTGGTATGCAAAACTCCGGTCTTGCAGCGGCGCTGGCTGTTAAATACTTTTCTCCGCTTGCGGCACTGCCCGGCGCGCTGTTTTCCTTATGGCATAATTTAACTGGATCCCTACTTGCCTCTTATTGGTCTCGCGCTAAGTAATCAGGTATAAAAAAACGCCCTCTATTTTTATAAAGGGCGTTTATCGAGATTTTAATGGTCGTCGTTACTTACTCAGCATCTGGATAAAATAGCTGCTGCCCACCTTTACGAAAATCTGCAATAATCTCTTGGCCTCTTTTACTCGTAACAAACTGAATATATTTAATCGCTAAGTCATACCTTGAGCCCGGGTGTTTTTTTGGATTAACCGCCATCACATGGTATGGGTTGAATAAATTAACATCGCCTTCAAACAACACCTTGAGGGAGATCTTATCGGCAAAAGCAATTTGCGTACCCCGGTCTGTTAAAGCGTAAGCTAGTTTTTCATTCGCTATATTAAGCACCGCGCCCATGCCTTGGCCGACATCGACATACCAGTCCCCACTGGGCGCAACACCGGCTTTCTTCCACAACAGTTTTTCTTTCTTATGTGTGCCCGAGTCATCACCTCTGGAAATAAAGCTAGCTTCTATTTCAGCAATACTACGCAAGGCCTCTTCAATTGTTTTAGAGGCTGCTATATTTGCAGGGTCACTGGTCGGGCCTACTATAACAAAGTCATTATGCATGACCGCCGAGCGATCAATGAAATCACCCGACTTGACGTAGTTCAATTCTGCCGCTGGTGCATGAGCAAACACAACATCAACATCACCTTGCGCCCCCATTGCCAATGCTTTACCAGTGCCTACAGCAATCACTTCAAGCTTAACATTGTGCTGGGTTTCAAAGACAGGGTTTAGCACCGCTAAAAGCCCCGAGTTTTCTGTGCTGGTTGTGGTCGACATTCTAAGAACATCCAATGCCGAACTGTTTGACGCAAACATCATCAGCGCGCCAACACCCATCAGCCAAAGTATTTTTACAATTTTTTTCATTATTTACCCGTTACTTATCCCGTTATAAAAAACAAGGGGCGACAAATGCGCCCCTTTGATGGCCTACCGCGTTAAAACGCCCATTGGCCACGAAGCTGCATAATATCTGCTTCTTCATTATCGTGCGCCCCACCTTCTACCTCTAGCACTTTAATATAGTTAGCAGAAAAACGTAAGCCCGCTACTGGGAACCAATTAAGGCCCAAAGTCACGTTGTCCATTTCACCACCGTTTATAGCGCCATCCATTAAATCAATGGTGCTATATCGTAACGCTAACTCCCATGCACCTATACCACCATTACCAAACGGGCTATTAGGCTTAACTGCTTTGAATTTTGCACCTTTATGCGTATATGGGCGTGTATCTTGTGTAAGGAACCAGCCTGTTTGTGCATACCAACCATCAAATGTTAGGTCACTAGTTGTATCGCGTTCAAGCTGAGTACGAATATATTCGGCTTGGCCAGAAAACCTATTTTTAACAAGAGCTACTTCGGCACCTAATGTTAAATAGCTATCCACATCTAGCAACTTACCTGTATCCACAAAGTCCACTCCTGAGATGTTAGTTTCAGGCTGTTGTTTGAACTGAACCTCGCCTCCTCGTGTGCTGCGGTAATTTGCGGCCAAACCTAAATGAACCAACGAACCTTTTTCATTAACTGGCATCCAAGTAGAGCGCCCGCCTAAACCCCATCCCTCATCGTCTGAGCCACCATTTGTATTGGCTTTATCACCAAACACACCGAGCGCTGTTGTCCAATGTTTACGATCAATGCTACCCATAACGCCAATATGTCTGCTCGCCGTAAAGGCATCAATTGAGGCTCTTTCGGTAAACTGCGTATTATTGTCGCTGATTTGATCTTGCAACATAAATGGGTCTCTAAAATGGCCGGCCTTAACGCTTAGCCCTTCAAAGTCAAACCCATTGTAACCAACCCAAATATCCGTAATCCCTTTTCGTGTATCACCTGTACCCGCAAAGTCATACTCAAACTTATAGAACCAATCTTTATTTACAGTACCTTTAATATATAGCCTTGCTCGACGTACTTTTGTGCCATCACCTAATGTACTCCCCGCTGCCGAATCATCTTCTCCATACCAAGCGGAGTCTAACTGCATGCGACCACCAATTTGCGTTGTGAAGTTACCATCACGAGATTTAACAGCTAAGCCACCTTTATTAACATTCACTTCAACATTGGTTGCCTTATCGAGCCTTTCTTGAATATCTTCAGTTTGCGCGATCGTTTTTTGCTCTGTTGCTTTCGCCTCAGCTAATACGCGTTGGTATTGCGCATCTGATATCGTGCCATTTTCATGCAGCAACATAAGTAGCGTTGTCAGTTCAGAGCCTGCATGAGCCGATACTGAGCCCCCCATAAAAACAGCGGCAGCTAACGCTAATTTATTTATTTTCATTGATTTTTCCTTATTATTGATTATCAAAATACCCGATGGCATAAAGCAAAACTAATGCCAGCGGGTTTGGCATACCATCAACTCATTGATTAATAAATAACTTTAAAAATTATCACTGAAACAAGCATAACAACGCACTAGACTTATGCGACACTTTGTCTCAATATAAAGAGACTTTTGACAGAATGTCTCACGACGCTATTTTCTATGACTACCCACAAATCATCGGCACTTCGTAAAGCCATTCGTGACCGCCACTCATTTTTTGGTAATAACCCACTTGTCGTTAAACTGTTGGACGACATTGATCGTGTCGCCACTAAAAACACACCTATTTTATTGGACGGCGAAACGGGTACTGGTAAAAGCCTATTAGCTAGAAAAATTCATGACCTTAGCCAACGCAAAGGTCCCTTTGTGTCTATTAACTGCGCAACCTTTAGCCAACACTTGTTAGAAACCGAACTATTTGGTCACGCAAAAGGCGCCTTTACAGGTGCCAAAGATGCACGAAAAGGGCTGGTCGCCACTGCACAAAATGGCACATTATTTTTAGATGAAATTGGCGAGCTGCCGCTAGATTCGCAACCCAAGCTTTTACACCTTTTAGAAGAAAAAACCATTCGCCCCGTTGGCTCCGACAAAGAATATGACACCTCTGTCCGTATCGTTGCCGCCACAAATAAACGCCTTAAAGACCTGGTTAAGCAAGGCTTATTTAGGGCTGACTTATATTACCGTTTAAGTGTCGTTCCTTTTACTGCGCCGCCACTGCGTGACCGCCCAGATGATATTGAAGCGCTCACCAGCACCTTTGTTTGCCAATTGTGTGAAGAACACGAATTAACCAGCCCTCACATTTCAACTGAGTCAATCAATGCCTTACAAGCTTATGACTGGCCCGGTAATATTCGTGAGCTACGCAACCATATTGAACGCTCGTTACTGCTAAGCATCCCATTACATGAAACATTACCGGCGGCTGACACTAACTCAGCGACTACAAACAAGCACTGCTTAAAATCACTTGAAAAAGAGCATATTCTTAAAGCCATTAATGAGAGTAAAGGCAACAAATCTCAAGCCGCAAAAAGCCTAGGCATCTCTCGCCGCACGCTTGATAGAAAACTTAAACGCTGGGATCAAAAAGCTGCCTAACAATATCTTTTCTATCGCCACTAGGTAGTGGTCCTTTTTCAGCGTAAAATGTCTCGCTTCATGTGAACCTCATTAACCGAAGAAAATAACTATGCGTACTAGCCAATTCCCACTCAATACCGTTAAAGAAACCCCTTCAGATGCCGAAATCGTCAGTCATCAATTAATGATTCGCGCGGGGCTTGTTCGCAAGCTAGCAGCTGGTTTATACAATTGGCTCCCCCTTGGTGTTCGCATTCTGCAAAAAGCACAGCATATTGTTCGCGAAGAAATGAACAATGCTGGTGCGTTAGAAGTCTTAATG
The DNA here is from genome assembly GCF_000442595.1 of Cycloclasticus zancles 78-ME. NCBI lineage: Bacteria > Pseudomonadati > Pseudomonadota > Gammaproteobacteria > Thiotrichales > Piscirickettsiaceae > Cycloclasticus > Cycloclasticus zancles. Next base: position 2,483,958 of record NC_021917.1, read on the forward strand.
CCGGTTGTACAGCCGTCTGAACTTTGGCAAGAATCGGGGCGTTGGGAACAATACGGCCCTGAACTAGCTCGCTTAAATGACCGACATGGCCGTGAATTTTGCTTAGGCCCAACACATGAAGAAATTATTACCGAACTGGCCCGTAACGAAATAAAGAGTTACAAGCAATTACCGGTTAATTACTACCAAATACAAACTAAATTTCGCGATGAGATTCGGCCTCGTTTTGGCATTATGCGTTCACGCGAATTTATTATGAAAGATGCCTACTCGTTTCATATGGATGACGAGTCTTTGCAAGAAACCTATGACCGCATGTTTAAGGCCTACCATAATATTTTTACACGCCTTGGCCTAAATTTCCGCCCTGTATTGGCAGACACCGGCTCTATTGGTGGCAACGCCTCGCATGAGTTTCACGTACTGGCTGATTCTGGTGAAGACGCGATTGCCTTTTCTACTGAAAGCCAATACGCCGCTAATGTAGAAAAAGCCGAGGCATTAGCACCCACAGAGCCGCACGCCGAGGCCACTGAACAGTTAGAAAAAGTACCTACCCCAGGCCAACGCAGCATTGAAGAAATTAGCAGTTTCTTAAACGTGAGCAGCGCACAGTGTTTAAAAACTTTATTGGTAAAAGGTGATGACGATACTGTTGTGGCGCTTTTATTATGCGGCCACCACTCACTGAACGATATTAAAGCCGAAAAGCTAGACGGCGTAGCATCACCCCTAACGATGGCTAGCGATGCTGAGATTTCACAAGCTGCTGGCTGTGATGCAGGCTATATCGGCCCCATCAATTTAAATGTACCCATGATTGTTGATCGTAGCGCAGCGACTATGGCAAATTTCATTTGTGGCGCTAACGAAAATGACATGCACTACACAGGGGTAAACTGGGGCCGCGATTTAGCAGAACCCACTCGCATTGAAGATATTCGTCAAGTCGTCGAAGGGGATGCTAGCCCAGATGGACAAGGCACCCTGACTATTGCTCGCGGCATTGAGGTTGGGCATATTTTTCAGTTAGGCACTAAATACAGCGAAGCGATGAATGCGTCTGTGCTAAACGAAAACGGCAAAAACCAAGTGATGACCATGGGTTGTTATGGTATTGGTATTACCCGCGTCATTGCTGCCGCTATTGAACAAAACCATGATAATAAAGGTATTATTTGGCCCGCTGCATTAGCTCCTTTCCAAGTTGCTTTATTACCGATGAATATGCACAAGTCAGAACGCTTAAAAGCAGCGACTGAAAAACTATACCTAGAGCTAAAAGAAGCTGGGTTTGATGTTTTATTTGATGATAGAAAAGTACGCCCCGGCTTTATGTTCTCAGATATGGAGCTTATTGGCATTCCTCACCGTATCGTGCTGGGCGATAAAGGCTTAGACAATGGCATGGTTGAATATCGTGCTAGAACAGACAGCGACAACCAAGACATACCCTTAGATCAAATTATCGCGCACCTAAAAACGGTCACTCAACAATAAACTAAACATTATGGACACTAACTTTTGGCATGAACGTTGGGCAAAAAGTGAAATTGGTTTTCACTTAAATGACGTTAACCCGTATCTTATCGAGCACTTTGCTGCACTCAAACCAAAAGCAAACGCCGCTGTTTTTGTGCCTTTGTGCGGCAAAAGCAAAGACCTTATCTGGTTAGCTGAACATACCGAAAAAGTGATTGGCATTGAGTTAAGCAAAAAAGCCGTGGAGGACTTTTTCAAAGAAAATAAACTCACGCCTAGTATTACTCAGGGTGAGCGTTTTTCAACCTATCGTTATGAAAACCTGACCATTTTTTGCGGTGATTTATTCGAACTAACAGCCAACGACGTAGCTGCTTACCAGCTTGTTTACGATCGTGCGTCCTTGATTGCTTTTCCAGCGGATATGCGCGCCCGCTATGTCGAAAAACTAAATGAACTTTTACCTAATAAAACGCAGCGCCTACTCGTTACTGTTGACTACCCCCAACATGAAATGAGCGGCCCTCCCTTTTCGGTAACACCTGACGAAGTACAGCAACATTTCTCTGCGCGTTATGAGATTCAGTGCTTAGCGTCTGAGGATATTTTAGAGCAATCAAAACGCTTCAAGGCCAAAGGCGTATCGCGCATGCTTGAACACGTTTTTTTGCTCACAGAAAAATAACCTTTTAGTCTACATCGAGCAGTTTTTCCACAATATAAACACACATGCCGCAGGCAACATTAACGCGTGTTTTTTCCCTTGCCTGCTCAAGTGTCTCGATATTGTCGGCCTTTATCCTTGTTAAAAAGTGCTTTTTGGTGACGCCCGTGCAACTGCAAATCACATCATCATCTTTAAATTCATACGCCACTTAGTGATCGTGCCCACAGCCCGATTCTGGCTCTGCCTCATAAGGGCTCTTGCGTTTTGGCGTATTCATTCGGTATTGCACAAAATCTTGCAGGCTATGCTGATGCAAAAACGGGTTACCTTTTATTTGCTCTGCGATGGTTGATGTCTTTTTAACCGCATAATTATGCCCCGGCAGAATCGTCGTAGAACTTGGTAATTCTGTACGAATTTTATTCAAGGTTTTATACATTACTTCTGGGTCGCCGCCTGTGAAATCACAACGCCCACAACCAAAAACAAACATCGTATCGCCCGTTAACAAATCATCGCCTATTTGATAACACGCTGAACCGGGCGTATGCCCCGGCGTATGTAACACTTTAATACTGCTCTCGCCCAACATAATTTCATCACCACCATAATGAATGCTTGGCGAGGCCGGGTGATCACCCCAAAAGTCAGCTTCCTGCTTTAACAAATGCACCTGCGCATCGTACTTATCCAGCACATCACCAATACCGTTAATATGGTCATGGTGACTATGCGTTAGCAGGATATCGGTAATCTCGACTCCTTTTTGCTTAGCCAACTCTATTACCTTAGGCACATCCCAAGCAGGATCTACCACCGCTGCTCGGTTAGTTTTGTGATCGTGAATCAGATAAATAAAGTTTTCTGCAGGGCCTAGTTCTAATGCTTCTATTGAATAGTTTTTTTCAGTCATCACTCACTCCTATCATTTATGTTTTACAGCTCGCGTGTCGCACTAAAGGTTATCTCTGGCCAGCGCTCTTGTGTTAACGATAGGTTAACTCGGCTTTTCGCTAAATATACCAAATAGCCACCGCCATCTTCTGCCAAACTATCGTGCGCTTTCTTTTTAAACTCTTCAAATTTTTTCGGGTCATCACAGCTCACCCAACGAGCCGTTGTAATAGGTGCATTATCATACACACACTCTACGTTATACTCACTTTTAAGGCGTTGCGCTGTCACTTCAAACTGAAGCACACCCACTGCACCTAAAATTAAGTCATTATTCCGTAGCGGTTTAAATAACTGCGTCGCACCTTCTTCGGTTAATTGCGTCAGGCCTTTTTGTAAAGCCTTCATACGTAGCGGGTCTTTCAAAACGGCTTTACGAAAAAGCTCTGGGGCAAAATAAGGAATACCACCAAATTTTAAAGCCTCACCTTGTGTAAACGTATCACCCACTTGAATGGTGCCATGGTTATGCAGCCCAATAATATCACCTGCAAAAGCCTGTTCTACGTTTTTCCGGCTATCCGCCTGAAACGTAATGGCATTACCAACCTGAATATTCTTCTTAATACGCACATGGTTTATTTTCATACCCTGTGAATACTCACCGGAACAAATACGCATAAAGGCTATTCGATCACGATGCGCTGGATCCATATTGGCTTGAACCTTAAATACAAAACCCGAAAACTTATCTTCTTCTGGCAGCACTTCACGTTCAACCGCTTGTCGTGGTTGAGGGGCCGGTGCATATTCTGCAAACGCGTCAAGCAATTCACCCACACCAAAATTATTCACCGCCGAGCCAAAAAATACCGGCGTTTGTTTACCCGCTAAATAAGCGTCTATATCGAAAGGCGTACTGGCTTCTCGAACCAGTTCTAACTCCTCAAAAAAGTCTTCAAAATCATGGCCCATCAACTCCTTGAGCCCAGGGTTATCTAGCCCTTTAAATATTTCGCCAGTGGCAATTTTACCGCCATGCGTTGGGCTAAACACATGCACTTCATCTTTATAGATGTGGTAAACACCTTTAAAGCGCTTGCCCATGCCTATTGGCCATGTCATTGGCGCACATTGAATTTTCAACACCGATTCAACTTCATCAATAAGCTCTAAAGGATCCCTGCCTTCCCTGTCCAACTTATTAATAAAACTAATAATGGGCGTATCACGCAAACGACACACTTCCATTAATTTAATGGTTCTGGCTTCCACCCCTTTCGCACAATCGATGACCATCAACGCAGAATCAACCGCTGTTAATGTTCGATAGGTATCTTCAGAAAAATCCTCATGCCCAGGGGTATCGAGCAAGTTCAATAATTTTTCATTATGTTCAAACTGCATCACCGAGGTAGTAATCGAAATACCCCGCTCTTGCTCCATTTCCATCCAGTCAGATGTTGCGTGTCGTGAAGCTTTTCGCCCTTTAACTGACCCCGCAACCTGAATCGCGCCCCCGAACAACAACAGTTTTTCGGTCAGCGTTGTTTTACCCGCATCGGGGTGCGAGATGATAGCGAAAGTTCTTCGCTTATTGATTTCATTAAGAAAATCGGCGTTTGCCATGTATCTAAATTCCCGTTTTGTACAACTATTTGTACAAAAAAATAAAGTTAACTCTAAGCCCTGATCTTCAAGCAGATTGCCACGGCCTACAGCCAGCAAAACCTCCCATCAAAGCATTGAAAAATTTGAGCGCTATTCTAGCAAAATAACTAAGTACTATAAATCAAACACTCAGTACTTCTTTTAGCTTGTCTAACGCCAGCTTATGTTTGTCATCTGGCATTTTTGCCAAATTAATCTGTTTCCATTTAATGGCCGGAAGCTCACTAACAGCATCAAGCTCAAGTAAAGCCCAATCCGGCTCACGGTTTTTAAACGACAGTAAAAAGCTTTTCTCACTATCGGTCAGCCCTTGGTGAATAAGCTCTACCAAATGCTTTCTCACGGCCACCAGCTCTTCAAGCGGTACGTCCGTCTCGGCCATATTTGCAAATTCACCTGCATAAATGGCCGCTATATCTTTAAATTGCGGCCTCAACAATTCGGCCATAGGCCGATTGTGACTTGAGAGATAGATTATTAATGCTTTTCGTATCTCATCCGTTAGGCCTTCATTTTCCAAGAGCCACTTCACATCGAATAAGTCTCTTGGGTGCTGCCTATCTAATGCCGCGCATATTTTGCCAGCATAAAGATCGGCCAAGGCCACCACAGGTACTTCTGCATAACCAAATTCATCTTCTACAGCTGCGCATACTTCCATCATCTTCGGCTCGTAAACCGTGCCACGTAATACGGGAGATAACTCTACTTTAATCTGTACGCCATTACGGCCAACGATTAGTCTGAGCGCATCGCGCTTTGACTTGTATGCTTCGGTTAGCTCAACATCTTTAAACGCGGCTTTTAAATCTGCGCTTATTGCATCTAATGCATCGCTGATTTCCTGCAATGCCGCATCACGGCCTTTCATTGGCAGATAAACTAAATCAATATCAACCGACAAGCGCGGAAACTCTCTGACAAAGAGATTGATCGCCGTACCACCTTTAAGCGCAAAGCATTCTTGCTTGGCGACAAAGGGCAAAACCTGCATCAATAACTGCACTTGCTTGTAAAAAATACTGTTTCTATCCATCGCTAACTTTCGCTTTCCATTGCCATATGTGACGGCACAGTGATCAAATAATCCGTATCCAATTTACCGCCTTTAGCCACAACACGCTTGCCAGAGCCTAAATCGTAATCATCGACATTCAGCTTGTTAAACCAAGGGTAAGCTTGACGTTTAGCCAGCCAGAAAAACAATCGTTTCACCTTCACACTTTTACAGGCTTTTAAAAGTGTATCGAGTTTTCTGGGTGATAAATTCACGAGTCCTTGCATTAACTCGTCGGCATGCTCAAAGCTAACCGCGTCTGGCAAATCTACCAGTAACTCCAACAACGCTTTTTCAGGACATGAAAAATACACAGGGGGCAGATCCGCCTCCCATTCATGCTGCCTGATAAAGCTTTTGTCTTTTATCAGCCATTCAGGCCATAAGGTATTAGTACTATGCCCATCACATTCAACGGGCAGCGACAAACGCCCCAACCATGATGGCAACTTACCTTGTGCATATAAATGAATATGTGGCGTACTGCCTAACGACAGATACTGCGACAATCCCGACAAGGACAATGCTGACAACCCGCCAACGATGACCGAAGGCAGATTATCCGAGTTGTTCACATCCATACGCTGCATAGAGGCAACAACCCCTTCCCAGCTCAATGAGCGGGAATACTGGCTATATACGCCAGTAGCCAGTAATAACAAAGTTTCTGTTTTTACTGCGTTATCGATGGCATGGGCACTTAAGCCTTGTTCTGCCAGCCACTTTTTAGTCGCCAGCATACCATAAGGTAGAAGCGCTTTAAGTGACTGTTTATAAGCCCCTTTTGCTACATCATCATGTGAAGTAGTGCTGTTAACCAAGCGTAAAACCCTTTTTAGTTTACCATTAGCTTTATTTGCGGCGATAAACGCCGTAAAAAACAATATCTATAAACTAACATAATCAATCATGGTTTACCACCATTAAGTTTCACGGCGGTAAGCGCCGCGAAATACACAAAATATAAACCGGAACGGTTTAAAACAAAGGCGCTATCGATATTAATAATACCGATAGCCAGCATTATTTAAACTTTTGGGGCTCAGCTTGACGACAGCGGAGGCAAGACAAGCGAAGTATGAGCGATATAGGCTGCAAGGCCTCTGAGCCCCAAAAGTGCGCGGCTAAAAGTAAGCTCCCGCCCCTTCAACAAGAAAGGTCAAGAGCTCGCCTGTTTAATGGTTCCAGAAAATATGTACTTCTTGATAGCCCGTTTCAATGGTGAATACATCGCCGCCTAGCTCCATATCACGACCCATTTTTTCATAGTCGATATAAAAAGCTAAATGTTCTGGGATCTGTGTGGTTTCTTCGGTCAGCTCTTCGGCATAATCAGCTAGTGAGGCATAACAACCACAATAATTATCTTCAATGGCTTTTTGCGCATCGTCGATACTATCGCCAAAGTGAGATAATAACTCGCCTGCAATCTCGCCATGTTCCTCAATAAAACAAGCTACTTCGTGCGCACGCTCAATTCCTTCATACTCAGACACTGAATAACCTGCAAAGCCTTCATAGTCATGAATAGCATATTCTTCGGCATCGTCTTCTGGACTGTTGGCTAATAACTCATTAATTTGTTCTTGAATGTCGTCCAGCGCTTGCGTGGCATCAATCCAAACACCGTGTAACTTACCGTTGTTGTATGCGGCAAGGTCTGCAACATAAATTTTAATTTCTTCGCTCATTGTTTTGCTCCTTAATCTTAAAAACACATCCCCTTTTGGGGTTGAAAACCCCAGAAAAAGAAGCGAGCTGGCGAGCGAAGATCACATGTTTTGGCGCAATCCAGACAGGGGGAACCACCCAGCCTGCACAAACCTGAACTTGAGAAGGTGCGGAAGGTTGGGGGATGTCTTGATGAAGACAAGTTATGTGATATTTTTACGTCTACCCAAAAGGAGAAACTAGAACACTAGATGCGAACACGAACGTGTTCTGCCTTTTTTCAGCGCAGCGAAACTCTTTATAAACAAAAGCAGCAGCGCTTTAGTGCTGATCCAAATAACCAATCAATCTTTACCACCAAATTTGAAAACGCGTGAACCCACGCGGCCTTTTTAGCATCCACATTAACGTGAATAGCGGTTTATTCCTGCAAGCATAAAATGCTTCTCCATTGCATTGCGACCACAGGTGCAGGCAACCACATATTCTCGACCACGCGGCTTTACAAAGGCCGTGGTTGTCACGGCCTCCAAATATAGGAGGTTACAATGAGATTAGTAACAAAATTTGAATTAGCAGCCAAAAGCACATATCAGCTTCACGGCTTACATAAAGAAGCTTTCATCGAGCTGATAAAAAGCAATGCACGTACGCTACAGCGCACCAATGCTTTGGCTTCACTGCAAAATATCGAAAATGAACTTGTATCAAGGGTTTTACACCCTTGAAATCGCCTAATGGCCAAAGGAAATTCGCAATCAGTCAAATAGGACTCACATTGGATAAGGATGGAGCTGTCTGTTTTCAGTTATAACGATAAGTCGACTACAGCACCTAGTTAGTGCCACATAGAGATTTTTAGGGCATTTAATTTTGTGGGCATCTAAAATTAGTACCGTATCGAATTCTAGACCTTTCGTAAGAAGTGTAGTGCCAATATGGTTGCCATATATTTTCCGACCTTGCCTTCTTACGATGTTTCTTTGTTTCTTCATGGCTTCATAAATCGACGAGCCATCTTCTCTAGCAATAGTAATAGCTGAAATAATAGATTTATATATTTCTATACGAGTACAGCGCACCTCAGGCATATTTTTGACTTGTTCAATTGCACGGGCTAGATCATATTCAGATGTTATAGCATCAATGTTTGTTGAAACTAAGCCAGAGATTTCTTTATCGGCCTCTACTCGTTTATTTTTCAACCCGTTTTTATTAAACCAGATGTCTAAACCTGTCTTATCAAATAGTTCATAACTGATATTTCTTACTGATAATATCTTGTTTGTTAAGTCAACATTATCACAAAGCTTTGCAATTCTATAAAAATCTTTGTCATCTATACTTTCTATTGTATTGATACCTCTAAACCTTTTAGAAAAGTCCACCCTTTGTTGCTTCCTTGTCGGGTCAGGGTGGATTACTAATAAGCTATCCAGCGTTCTTAAATTATGAATCGTTCTTTGATAATCAGTTCCGTGCCTGTATTGCTCGGCCTCTTGTGCCTGCACGATTTCTACGTTCAAATAATTGTTTAAATCTAAATCTTCCCCTTGCTCCAAGGCAATACGCATACTGTGTAAATCCTGAGCAAGCCCGTTACTCCCAGCATTGTTCCATCTGAAGGGAATTGATAGCGATGGTGCTTCATAAAATTCATCTAGGTCGTTATCGAAATCGACTAATTGTTGTTCCCTAAAACCAAATATACCTTGCATCGGATCACCAAAAATATGGATCGGGATACCTTTTGATAACTCTTGAAGTAAAGCGTGTTGCTCTTGTGTACAGTCCTGATATTCATCTACGAATATTCTTTCATAAGAATTTTTGAGAACATCTTGAATAATTTTGGTCGCGCAAATCTCTCTAGATTTCTCAAGCATAAAGCTATGGAATTCATTAGAGGTATCCTGCTCAGGAATATCACCACCTATATAATATGAATTGGTATATTTTTGAGAAAAGCTACTTATTGTTTCTACATGATATTTTTCAGGCGCGACTAATTGAGCCTTCAATTTGTCTTTAATCGCAGCTACGCCCGCATGGGTGTGGGTAAGGATTAATGCTTTATCCTGCACATGCTTAACGCATTGGGCTAACGAATGTGTTTTCCCGTATCCTGCTGGTGCAATTATTTTTGATTTTTGATGCGACAGAAACTCTTCATAGTCCATTAGCTGTCAACCCAGTCACTAATTCCTTGGAGTGTTTGCCTCAATTTCTTTCCATCTATTTGATCAAAGTATTTAAAAATGATCTGACCTAATTTTTGTCCATGATCAATCCTCTTAAACCATTCCCTTTTTTTCAAAGACGATGCACCTGCCAAGGCCTCTCTTAATTCTGGTGTATCGCCAATATTATCAATCCAATCAACCGTGAGCGTTCCCTTAAGGTATTTAGCGTTAACAGATTCTCTTAATTGATCATCTGATAAATTACGAGCCTCTTTGGCATATTCAATAAGCTCTAAAACAGCCTCCCAGGGCAGGTCTTTAAATACTTGTTGTTCGATTTTATTTTTGTCATCGCAATCATAGATTTCTATAGCATTATTCTTTAGAACATCCTTTGAGGGGTTTAGCTCCTCATCTCGATCAGAGTCACAGAATGCAGCGGTATCTATCCCTGCATCTTTGATATTATTAGCTCTTTCTGTAAACGAATGTCCAGCTCCATCAACGTAAGCACAATCTTTAAGCGATAGTTGGTCATTTCCCATCTCGCGCCTGAATTTATCTAACGCACGGCATATTCCGACTTCAGTTGCGCCCTCACATACAATGACCTTTTTCGCGAAAAACGCCTCAGGACAAGCCCTGATTACTCCCTGCAATATATCGTCCTGTATTTTCAGATTCTTTGATACGATTTCACCAGATACTTTATTTGCAACCAAAAGTACCAAGTCCTTGCTACTTAATTCCGTTATGACTTCACGCGAATGGGTTGTGATAATGACTTGACCTGAACCGTTATCTTTTAAGTTTCTGACAATCTGTCTAACACGGTCTGGCTCTAAGCCTTGCTCTAATTCATCAATCAGTGCAATTCCACCACCTTCGGCGACAGCAGTCTGAATTGCTATAGAGGCTATTCTTCGCGAGCCCTTTCCCATGAGCCTGAATGGTACTTTGCCATCATGGAGGCTTACTTTGCCTTCACTAATAGAAATATCTTTAAAATCGATAGTGCTATTTATATTATCCAATCCAAGCCCAAATCCCGCAGCTTGAGATTTGATCTTATCTGTAATGATTGCAAGGTATGTGAAGCTCTCGTCATCAAGTTTAACCTTGGCTTCTCTCATAGCCTCTAAAACATGCTTATTTCTTTCTCCGTCAAATTCGCCCGTATTAAGAAGAGAATATAAAGGATTTCCTTGTCCCCATGAAAAATGACTATCCAGATAGTCTGAAATCATAAAGCAATTTAATTTGCCACGATCACCTTGTTTTATTTCTTTTGGCTCCTGGTCTCGTCCTGTAATGACGTGCCATGTTGGTTCCAAAGTATGATCAACAGTAAGTTTAATCGTTAAAACCGCGCTATCTTCATCGCCAAGATCATCAGCTATATTTCCCTCTGCATCAACAGCTCGAAGATACAAGCCGAATTTTCCTTCAGTTTTTAGAGCGTCAGGTATATCGGTTAGCGAAATTACAATTTCAATCGGATCAGATGTATCTAATTGGTAGAAGTCAGTATCGTAGAATGCATGATTCCACCTTGGAGAAAGGATTGCTTTGATTGCTTCCAGTACAGTTGTCTTACTGCTGTCCCCCCTCCCGATTAAACAAACAACATTGCTAGAAAACTTTTGTGAGAAAGACTTAATTCCACGATAGTTTTTGATATCTATTTCAATTATTTTGCTCATGAGAGCTGTCTTCCTTGTTTTCTAGGTTTTCGCTGGTTAAAAATTCGTGTAGCTGCTTCAATTTTTCAAGTACTTCATCGAATGTAATTACATCTACATCCTTAGAATTTCTTCTAAATATTTCAAAAGACTTTCTCTCATCATGCCCTTCAGGTGTCGTGCCTATAACGAGCACGCAATGAACCGAAAATGTTTCAATATCATAATTTCTCGTATTTTCTTTTATTGTAGCTATTTCTTTTTGCAGCTTATATCTTTGATCAAGTGTTTGATTTAATGATCCTGACAGTTCACCTGAGGGTGAAAACACGCCTTCTCTATATTCCCTTGCATTTAGAAGTTTTGCGTGTGGATTTTTAATTTCAACGATAGCCGTATTATTCGTTTTAACATTCTTGCTTAGAAAGTCAGTTATTTTATCGCCTTTTCCAGAAAGCTTTCTTCCACCAACAGAGGCCTGATCCTGAATTTTAATAATCGGGTATCCAAATAGAAGGTTTAGTATGAATGGATTTTCTTGAAACAAATCCTGCCATTTATCTTCAGCGAGCTTCTTTCCTATCATCTCCGAAAAATTTGACATAAGGTCTTCTAGAGATACAAGTTCAATTTCATTCTTTAGTTTTACGAGAGAATGGCTATCATCACCTAATATTTTTCTGGCATTTTTAGAGACCGTTTTTATGATATGTTTTCTTTCACTTTCGGAGATGTTTATATCTCTTATATCCGAAGCCTTTGCTATTGATCTCTCAATATAGGTGTCTTTTATGTCTAGTGGTTTTTGCGGGAATTTTTTATCATCTATAAAAAAGCATAATGTGTTATAGGTCGATGCTCTTTTAACTTTTCTAGCAGTCTTCTGCGTTGCATATGAAACCCGATTAATTCCCTTTCTTATCTCGTCATAATCTGAATATTTTAGCGTTATTATTTTATTCTCTTCATCTAATGAAGTTTCACCATCTTTATCAATTACTAAATGCTCAAAATCTAGTTCTTCGAGTGTATCTACAATAAATTTAAAATCCTTTAAAAACCCAAGCCCATAGTTAAAATCCTTTACAAAGCCAGATGGCAATATATCTAGCATTTCCTCAACTTCCCCTTGATTTGTAGCCAGTCCAAAATCAAAGTTTGAAAGGGTTATGCTCTTCAGTTTTGGGTACTTGTATTTTAAGAATTCAGGGTGTGTGGCAAAGGTATTTATTGGAAAAATCTGTATGTAATTGTCTTGCGCATTTACGTCGAGTATAGGCACGATGTAAGACATCGGGTTATCTTCATTTAATCCAGCATCCCTTAACTTTTCCTTAGGGGGAACGAAGCTAAAACTATAAAACCCTGGATGCTGCTCATCCTCAAGTAAAATTCCTCTGGGCTTATCTGGAATTATTGGATTTGCCATTAACACTCCTTCAACAGTTCACTCTTTAATAATTTAACTCACGAGAACAATCAATGTTCGCTTTAGGTCGAAAGCACTCATTTCTATAATATACGCTACTCTACCGACATCCCTTTAACTACATAAAAAACCACTCATAATTGAGGAATGCACATTTCATTAGCGTCCAGTAAACCGTTAGCAGCAAGTTTTTCTACATATCCACAATGCGCTGAATACTCTGCTTCCAAGACGACTTAAAGGCATCATCACCAGCAAACAACTTGTATAGCTCTAGCTCGTCTTTGCGGCGCTGAAGCATTATTTCTTTTAATATTTTTTCGAATGCCAATTCACGGTTATGTGGATCGGCGTTGTTTTTATATTTGTCTTCATAATCTGGGTGCGCTTTTACGCTATCTGCTATGTTTACAAACTTAATACGTTGCTCTTCGGGTGTTGCACTCCAACCTTGGAACCAGCGTTCATTGAACGTGTATATGATGTCATCCAATGGGTTGGTTTCTTTGTCGCCACCGTGCGCCCCTCTTGGGTTAGGGTTTTGTGGATCTAACTCTGTTTCTTCTCCGTCCAAACCAATAGTGTGGCTTAGCTTAACTCTTTGAAGACCGTATGAGCTCAGATCAACTGAATCCAATAATTCATCTAATAATTCAGCATCAGGATCTTGAACTTTAAGCTTGGGGATCAGGAACTTTAAGAACCAGAATAGTTTTTCCCATACAGCTATTTCATAGGACATAATTGAAGCCATCTGGCCGTAGATTTTAACAAACTGCTTGGCTTTGATTTTGAAGTCGATTTTGGCTTCATTTTCTAGCTCCAATTCAATATTGAATCGGGCTGCGGCAATATCGATTATGGGGCTTAGACGTTGTGCATCTTCATTGTCAAAATACCGTTTTACAAACTCTTCAACTTCCGTCCATTCATAAACACCTACATCATCCATTTCATCTTTTAATTCATGGAGTACATTGACATCAGTCGCTTCAGACAGTGAGGTTGCTGTATAGAATGGATCAAATGCCGTTTTAATTTCTTCAATAGAATTGAAAAAATCTAGCACGAAAAGATCTTCCGTTTTCTTGCCTAGCTTAGGAGCTGACCTGTTTAAACGCGATAGCGCCTGCACACACAAAACACTCGCCAGCTTCTTATCTACATACATCGCGCAGAGCTTAGGTTGATCAAAGCCTGTGAGATACTTATTTGCCACTACGAGAAGGCGATATTCGTCTTTATCGAATTTATCCTTGGTTTCATTCTCAGCAAAGCCATTCATTTCAGCTTCAGTGTATTTGATACCATCTACTTCCTTCTCGCCCGAGAAAGCAATCACGGCCTTAAAGGGGTTGCCCTGTTCCTCAAGGAATCGTGTTATGGCTTTGTAATAGCGAATAGCCGTTTCAATATTCTGTGTCACTACCATACCTTTACCTTTGCCTTTAAGCTTCTTGGCGTTGACGACATGCGGCACAAAATGCTCCAGCATAATCTCAGCTTTGGTATCTATCGTATGTTGGCTGCTCTCAACGTAAGCCCTGAGTTTTTTTTGCGCTTTCTTGGTATCAAATTCAGGGTTGTCTTGAATCGACTTTTCGATTTCGTAATAGCTTTTGTAAGTCGTGTAATTAGCCAGCACATCAAGAATGAAACCTTCTTCAATCGCCTGCTTCATAGTGTACAAATGGAATGGCTCAAAGCTGCCATCAGGCTGTTGTTGTCCAAACTTTTCTAGGGTGGTATTTTTAGGTGTAGCGGTAAACGCTAAATATGAGGCATTGCCACGCATCTTGCGTGATTTCATCGCCTGTAGAATCTTGTCTTGAGCGTCTTCCGCCCCTTCCACCTCAGATTTACCCATTGCACGGTTCATGTTGTCGTGGGCTGAACCTGACTGCGAACTGTGCGCCTCATCAATAATGACAGCAAAGCGCTTATCGCTAAGATCGGCAATACCATCAATAATGAATGGGAATTTCTGAATAGTGGTGATGATAATCTTCTTACCATTCTCAAGTGCAGACTTAAGCTCCGACGATTTATGGGCTGGCGCAACAATGTTCTTCACTTCCGAGAAGTCTTTGATGTTATCGCGAAGCTGCTTATCGAGTAAGCGTCTGTCAGTCACAACAATCACTGAATCAAATAATGGCTGATCTAAACCTCGGCTACCTTGAACACCCTCGTTAGCAGGGTAAGTTTCAATAAGCTGATACGCAGCCCAAGTGATTGAATTAGACTTACCAGAACCCGCCGAATGCTGAATTAAGTATGTTTGGCCAACGCCATTCTCAGAAGCATCGTTAACCAACTTTCGTACCACATCCATTTGATGATAACGCGGGAAAAACAAAGTGCGCTTGTTAAGTGGGTCTTTGCTGCTACCGTCCAGTCTTACAAAGTGCTGAATAATATTGGCTAAGCTTTCTTTGGTGAAAACCTCTTCCCATAAATAAGCCGTTTTATGCCCTGTTTGGTTTGGTGGATTGCCTTGACCGAGGTTATGCCCTTTGTTGAACGGCAAGAAGAACGTCGCCTTACCTGCCAACTTGGTCGTCATATAGACTTCATCGGTATCTACCGCCATATGCACCAGACAGCGACCAAAATTCAGAAGTGGTTGATTCGTATCTCGATCTTCACGGTATTGTTTTTGCCCGTGGTATCGGGCAGTTTGATTTGTCCAAGCGTTCTTCAATTCTAGGGTAATCAATGGAATACCATTGATAAACAAAACCATATCAATTTCTTGCAGCGGATTAGCCTGCGAATAACGTAATTGGCGGGTACAGCTAAACAGGTTTTCAGAAAAGTTCTGTTTAACCTTCTCACTACTGCTAGCCAGCGGTGCTGGATACATTAAATTGAAGTGAGCATCGTCAACGCTCAAGCCTTTCTTGAGCAGATGTAAAATACCGTGTTTTTTGATGAGCCGGTCAAAGCGCTCGTATATTTTGCGTTGCCAGTCGTTAGGGTTATTGCGTTTGATCTTTTCAAGCTCATCTTCCTGCGTTTTTTCTAAAAACGCCCAGAAGAAACGCTCATCGAGCGCATACTGCTTATTAAAGTCGATAGGGCTACCCGGCTGGTAATATTTATTACCATAGTCGGGGATCACTTCTTTTACTTGGTTTTTGCGCTCTTCCAAACAGCTACCCACCAAGGCTGTCTCGATTGCGGCCTCCAGCGCCTGTTCGTTTGTTTGGCTAACCATGCGCGATTTCCTTAATCTTGTTTCAGTAAAATAAAATGCTCGACCAATCGAATCATCAATTCTTTATGTTCTGGCTTGCTCTCTGCAACCAATAAAGCCAGAGCCACCAAGGTGTTATCGTTAATTATTTGCTCTACAGGCTTTGCCAATAAGTGCTGATGCAAGCGCAAATACCACAGGAACAAAAAGGAACCCGTGCGTTTATTGCCATCGGCAAAGGGGTGGTTTTTAATCACCAGATACAACAAATTTGCCGCACGACAGGCCACATTGGGGTAAAACAGCTCGTCGCCAAAACCCTGCTCAATGGTGGCAATGGCAGAGGCCAAGCCCTCACCGCGTAACTGGCCAAACAGCTCGGTTGCTTCGCCTTTGGCTATTAAACCCTTCTTTAACTCAGTAACGGCTTTCAGCACAGATTCCAATTTGAATGCATACATTTTCGATTGTTGTTGCTGGCTATCAGTGAGCGATTGCTCATCATAGGCTTGCAATAAACTCCAACTACGGGCGTAATCACTAATCACTGCCAATACCGCTTCGCCCGATTCGTTAATCATTTGCTGATTTTGCAAAGTGGACGATAACAGGCTCAACGCCTGCTCCATTTCAATACCGCGTTGTGCCAAACGCTGCTGATTTAGGGTATAGCCTTCGACCAAGTGCTGTTTTAAAGTGCGTGTAGCCCAAATACGGAACTGGGTGGCGCGTGAAGAGCTAACCCGGTAGCCTACCGATATAATGGCGTCTAGGTTGTAGTGCTTGAGCTTACGTTTTACCTGCCGTTTACCCTCTTGGCGAACTACCAAGAAATCCTTGGTAGTTGCCGACTCGTCTAGCTCCTTGTTAATAAAGACATTTTTCAAGTGCATCTGCACGTTCTCTGGCGTGGTGTCGAATAAGTCCCCCATTTGCAATTGGGTTAACCAGAGTGTCTCCTCCTGTAACTCGATAGCAAGCTGAACTTGCCCGTCATCACTGGTGTAAATTTCTATTGGATTGGTCATACTAGCCTCCTTGCTAATTTTTATTGAGTTTCAGTACTTCAGAGGCTTTCTGTAGCGGTGTTTTTAACGCCTTTTCCAGCTTGGTCATGTGGGTAAGATGCCACCGCACCCAGTCACCCCATAATTCACGATTAAATCCATCGGCAGGCTTTGTATACTGGATACGGCAGGATTTTTTATTCTCTAGTGGGAGCCACTCTAAGTGATCACCAAAGGCAGCATCAATCTTTTCACGCTGCTTGCTTAATTGCTCAAATAGAAAAGAGTTGTCCTCTTGATTGGCTCGACTCAGCCATAATTCAACACGTATTTCTTTTTGATTAAAAATCAAACTAAAGGGGCAGCCAGTTACACCCGAACCAGCATTTAGCCAGTGATCTTTTTTGCTTGGACTGACACTATTGTATAAAGTGCATGAGCTATTTCGGAACGCTTCCAGTAACAGTTCCCAGTAATCATGCCTTACTGTATGGCGATGCTTTCGAACAATTTCAGTGCTCTTCTCTTCTGCTTCTTTTGCGTTAATACCGATCATCAACTCCTTCGCTTCAGGCGTGGGAATAATTTGATCAATATTGATAAAGAGCTGCTCACCAAGAGAATGCGGCGTTACTTTAAAACATTGGATATTAATACTTTGACCTAATAGCCACAGTGCGGTGCTGGTCACTTCTTTGCGGAAGTTAGCAGCCACCATCATGATGCGTTGGCTATTACCAAGATTGAGCTTTACCTCATCAAGATCAGGCGCATCGAGGAATTCGCAGATTTGCGTTGAAGCATCCGTAACAACTTCGTCAGAAGACTGCTTGTCGTATCGGTTGAGATACTGCTGGAATATCTCAACGATTTGCAGTTTGGTTAAGCTGGCGCAATAGGACGCATATTTTAGCGACTGCCAAACCACATCACGGCCACTGTCATCGAGCTTGTTCTCGATAATGACCAAGTTCCCGTCTTTATCAAGCGCCAAAAGGTCAAGGCGTTCGCGGGTATCATCAAAGCCATCAAATTCCTTTTGGATAATGAGCAGCTCTTCGCCCAAGGCAGAAGGCTCATATGCAAGCCATTCTTGAAGGTGCTTGCGCTCAGTAAAACCAAGCTCACTGAATGTCTTGGTTTTTACTGCCTTTATACGATTGCTTTGATAATTGACTGTAAACATTTCACTTCCTTGCTAAGCCACTTTGATTTTGCCAGTTACTGCGCTGTTAATCAGAGAGGACTTATACTCTTTAAGCTTTCCGATTTGCTCTATTTGAAGACTAATCGAGGCATCAATCTTTTCTGATATATCCTCTAAGTATTCGAATATTTTCATTTGCTCTTTCACTGGAGGAAGCGCAACCAATAGGTTCTTCAAAAGTTCTTGGCTTAAAGAAGCGCGAATAACCAAATTCATCTCAGTAACAAAATACTCCCTCATCATAGGAGCATTAAAATAATACTTTGAAAATTCTTTGGTTAACTCAGTACTTAATGTGCGAAATCGAATAAGAAAACCTGCAAAGGTTGCTCTGTCTATCGCTTCGAAGCAAATAGAAGCAAACCCTATTTCATCAACCGTTTCCGAAGTTCTAGTAAAAAAAACGTCTCCAGACAGAACAGAATAGAGTTTCTGATCGCCACTTGAGGATTTAGCCAAGCCCTTAACATATGAAGGTAATACACGATTTTTATATACATCCCCATAGCTAACAAAGGGAAAGCCTTCACCAAAATACTCGGCTCCGGCACTTATACCATTTTGAGTATTACCTAAATATCTTAGCTTTTTTACCTTCCAGTGCTTGGGGACTTTCCCCATCCAATCCACACCTGAACCTTTCATTGGCACATTTGGATTAAGCCCTTGAGTGACAGCTTTTTGAATAATGATTTGCTTCCGCTCTTTAAGCAGTGCGATTTGCTTTTCTTTGATAGCAATCGCTTCGTCGATTTGTGCTGTCTTTTGGTCTAGAAAATTGGCAATACTAAACTGTTCTTGCGGTTTCGGGATTGGCAGCAAAGAATATCTAAGCTCCTCATAGCTTATGTTTTTCCCTTCTCGTATACCAACGACCGATGTTTGTAACTCCGAAATGAAAGCCTGACTTTTGAACAAGTACTTATAATAACCACTGCATAAAAGTGAGTGTTTAGCTTTTAAAACCGTATAAGCGGGACTTATGATTCCATCATGGTGGCAATACTCAAGCCCACCTTCAAACGACCTCAGACTGATGGCAAAGTCTCCCTTCTTAATAAATTTAAAACTTGCCAGATTCCCTGAGGGCATTACCATCCTGTTTTCAACCCACTCTCTGGGAACAACTCCTTGA
Organism: Cycloclasticus zancles 78-ME; assembly: GCF_000442595.1. Lineage (NCBI taxonomy): Bacteria > Pseudomonadati > Pseudomonadota > Gammaproteobacteria > Thiotrichales > Piscirickettsiaceae > Cycloclasticus > Cycloclasticus zancles. The sequence continues at coordinate 2,503,242 of NC_021917.1, forward strand.
GTTTGCGTAACGGAGAGTAAAGTTTCGCTAGCTTTATTTTTCACTGATGTATCTCGGTAAAGATACTTCATTTTAATAGCGTCCCACTGGCGTGGTAACTCACCAAGCCACGCAACACCTGAATCTTTATATGCTTGATATTTTGGTATTGCTGCTAAAGCATTACTCGGGCTATCCCTGCCCTCACTCTGCGAGCCAACGGCTGAGCCGTTGTTCAAATTTGCTCCCGACAAATTTGTCATCATGCTTCTCCTTGAATTTCAGCAACATCTACACCCAGTATTTGCGCAATTAAGCCTTCGGCTTTCTGCTCTAAGTCAATAATATCGTTTGCCACTTCACTCAGTTCTCGAAGTGGTTTATGGCGATAAAAGTATTTATTAAAGCTGATCTCGTAACCAATCTTAGTACTATCTAAATTGATCCACGCTTCTTCAACATGCGGCTTCACTTCTTCTAAGAAATAGTCATGAATTTCTTGAGCGAGGGGAACAGATTCTGAGTCGCGTAGATCTGAATTTGGCTCGTAAATAATATATTCGCCTGCACTATTTTTATCGTCGCCGCAGGCGCTTGTAGAGTAATAACCAAAGTCTGCTAATTGATTTTGAGAACATCCTAAATGGTTTAACAGCTCTTCCAACTTGGTGTCTGAAAGCTTCACGACTTTCTTAACGACCTTTTCTGCATGCTCGTCATACCAACTAACAGCATTTAATATCGCATTTTTCTCTGGTGCAGACAGCTTGATTTTTTGTTCTTTGAGTACAGCATCAACTTTGACTTTAAATAGATTAAAGTCTTTAAATTCATCACTGCCAATTTCTTGCATGAGCAGATTAGCGGCTTCAAGAATAGCACGCAGCTTCTGCCAGTATTTCTCATCCAGTAGTTTTGATTTGGCTTTGGCGTTAACACTAATATCGTTGTCTTCGCACCATTCTAAAATGTCTTTGCTTATGCCTTTTAAAAAGCCTTGGTCGTAGACTTTATCGTCATGCTCTTCAAACAAGTGCTCCATCACTTCTAACAATGACTTATCAAAGCGTAGCGGCGCAATGGCTTCTGGTGTGAACTTGGCTTTTCTGCGATCAGGGCGTTCGATATTGACTTTGTGATAACCGAAATCTTCGTTCTTAAATACTTGGCTGGCTATGCCAACAGCATCGTTATTAGCATCTAATGTCCGTTCTATATCAGCACAATCAAGGTAAGCTTGTGTAATTTCAGCAATATGTTCTGGCGCAAATTCACAGTTCTTATTGCCTAGGTTTTTGCGTAGCTTTCGGAATAGCAAACTAGCATCAATAAGCTGAATTTTGCCTCTACGCGCTTCTGGCTTGTTGTTATTCAATAGCCAGATATAGGTTGTAATACCTGTGTTGTAAAACAGGTTATTAGGTAGCTGCACAATGGCATCGAGCATATCGTTTTCGATGATAAAGCGGCGGATATTACTTTCACCACCACCAGCATCACCTGTAAACAAGCTAGAGCCGTTATGAACTGAAGCTATTCGCGTCCCCATTGGACTTGTGGATGGTGATTTCATCTTGCTCACCATCTCCATAAGAAACAGAAGCTGCCCATCACTAGAACGCGGTGTTGCATCAGCGGTTTCTTTATTGCCCCAATAGTCCGTTAGTTCGACCTTGAATCGCGGATCAATAACTTCGCCGCCGTCTTTGATATTCTTTTGCTCTGAAGCCCAGCTTTTTCCGTATGGCGGGTTTGACAACATGAAGTCAAATCGGTCAGACGCAAATTCATCCGTTGAGAGCGTTGAGCCTACTTTGATGTTTTCAGGGTTATTACCCTTGATCATCATGTCCGACTTACAGATAGCGTAGGTCTCATCGTTGATTTCTTTACCGTACAGGTAAATATCACGCTGCACTTGAGATGAAGCGCTGGCTGGATACTTCTCTTCAATGAAGTTCTGAGATTCAGTCAACATCCCACCGCTACCGCAAGCAGGGTCATAAACAGACATTGTTAGCGGTAAATCATCTTTGATAGGATCAAAAACAAGATGCGTCATTAACTCGATTACTTCACGCGGCGTAAAGTGCTCACCAGCTTCTTCGTTATTTTCTTCGTTGAATTTACGAATAAGCTCTTCAAATACATAACCCATACCCAAATTTGTTAGGGCTGGTAACTTGTTACCGTCTGGATCTTCTACTTGGTTAGGAGTGAGGTTGATATGCGGCGAAACAAATTTCTCAAGCACATCAAGCAGCACATCTTTACCTGCCATATGGCGAATTTTTGATAGCAGCTCAAAACGCTCAATAATCTCTTTTACGTTATCACTGAAGCCATTGAGGTATTCCTCAAAGTTAGCTAGCAAGATTTGCTGATTGTTAGTCGCTGTGCTGAATAGGCTTTTTAACGTCCATTTAGAAACATTGTAAAACACCTGACCTGATGCCGCCTTGAGCGGCTCATCATCAAGTTCTGTGGCATTCATATCTTCTTTCTGAAACTTAACTTCGTCCAATACGGCCTGTTTGCTTGGCTCAAGCAATGTATCCAAGCGACGAAGTACCACCATAGGCAAAATTACATCACGGTATTTACCACGCACATAAACATCGCGAAGACAGTCGTCCGCGATATTCCAAATGAAAGATACGAGTTTATTGTGTACAGAATGATCCATTATTTAGCCTTGTTTTTTTGTTCTTCGATCCATTTAAGGACATCTTCTCGCTTAAACCGCCAACTGCCACCTACCTTAAATCCGGGCAATTTACCCTCTGCGGCTAGTCGATACGCGGTTTTCTCTGCCAACTTGAGATAGTCAGCCACCTCTTTCAAGGTCAGAATTTCATCATTCATAGTTTATCCACCCATGAGACTATAAGGGAGAATATGAGAAAATCGGGGAATGAGCAAGGTAAAGCTGATACTTAGGGTTAGTTTTATACACTAGATTGCAATCGTCTAAACATATAACGTGATCAATCCAGATCACGTTCTCTACGGTTCTTGCGGGCTCTATTGATAGCTTGCCCGTCTTTATCTTGTTTTGGCTTGTCTTGGCCTTTATCAAGCGTTGAATCCTCAAAGCCTTGGCGTAATTTGTCGTGTTTCTGCTCAGCGCGTTGCTCTGCACGAATTTGCTGTATGGTTTTAGCCAGTTGTCTGCGTTCTTCGAGCTGGCGTTCTTTGTTCTGGCGCATTTGCTTTTGCAACTCAGCGCGTTCGCGGTTGTGTTCGAATATCATTTTATGGCGAGATTCTGCATGCTCAGCTTTTACGGCATTGAGTTCTTTGCGGCCAATCAGGCGCAATCGCTCGGCTTTACCTGTTACTTTGTCGAAAAAGCCCATTACGCCTTTTCTAAAACGACTACGCACTGTTTGCATTGTCGCTTTGCGCTTTAAGTTATGCTGTTCTTGCTGCTCGCGCCGCTCTTGGCGCTGCTTCTTTATTAACGCAGCTTTCTGATCTTCATAAGGTCGCATTTGCGCCTTGTGCTGGTTTTTCAGTGAGTTTACCTTGCCCAGCATTTCTTTGGTGTAGATATTGCGAATACGCACATTTGTGAGGGCGATAGATGGCAAATCGTCGGGCGAACCTAAGCGCGTTTTAAGTTCTTTGGCTTTAATACCACCATGGCGGGAAAGCGAATAGACTTTCTCGGTATGGTCAATCACCACAAAGCCGCGCTTGTCGCCCCTTGCGAGAAACAAGCCAGAATCTTTCAAAGCCTGTTTAAATCTTTCACTATTATCTGAGCTTTGCCACGCTTTCTGGATTAGTGATTTAATCTCTTTGGGATCAATACCGTGACGTTTAAGCTTTTGCCATTCGCTGTTGGCAAGCTGAAATGCATCGCGCTCAGCTTTGTTTTGTAAACCTTGGGGCATTGCCCAGCCGTTATCTAAATAAAGCTCGCGGCTTATTTCTGTACATTTATTTTTGAAATGCGACATGTTGATTGCACGCATGTTGTCTACATCTATGCGTGACCAAACCACATGGCAGTGCCGCCGTCCCTCTTTCTCATGGAACACCACGACACGTGGCTGATCCGTGAGCCCAAGCTTTTGTTCAAGCTTGGCAAAGGCGGCATCAAACTGGCCTTGTTTCACATCCGCATCCTGCGGTGGATTAAAGGACACAGAAAACAAAGGCTGCTGGCATTGCGTGCCCTTAGAGACCGCATCGATCTCTAATAAGGCCGCATTTAAAGACTGGCCAGCCAGCCCTCGTATTTCATGTAACGTGACATGATCATTGTCTTGAGTGTTCGCAAGGTGGTTAGCCAGATTTCTGGCACCACTACGTTGCGAGGCTTTAATGATCATTCCGTTGCATTCCACTGTCAGGATAAAGCGGCGTAGAGTCATCATCTGCATATCCTAGCGCCTTCATGACAGACTCACGGATCAGTGTCAGGTCTTCCAGCGCCTGCTGGAGCTCTGGCACTTCTATTGAGCCGTGTACATTGAGCTGGCGTGCGATTTGGTTAAGGTTGTTACCAATCTTACCCACAGAGCCCAGAAGTTTCGCCAGCTCAGCCTTATCGCGCACAGGTCGCTTTGCGCGACGCGGAGGAGGAATATCAAAAATGGCATACTTGCAATAACTCCCCATGGAGATGCCAGCATCTTCAGAACGCTGCTCTAGTTCTTGACGTTCGTTAAAACTGAGCCGCAAAGAAAACGGTGCCTGCCGCTTTTTCTTGGGAGTTGGTGCCTCGCCATTTTTTGCAAGAATGAGATGATTGGGATCACTTGCCGCATTGAAAATGCCGGACAAGTTATCAGGTGGAAAATTGCTATTGCCGCCTAAATTGTTGAATTCGTTTTTCATGGATTTCCCCTCCGCTATTTACGATGGGGATGCAACGGGGGTTATGTAATACAACCCCTTGCCCAGACCGTGTGGTACTACCACACACATCTGGCGTAATCGGTAACTTCAAGTTTATGGCAAATTCCTTACCATTCCGTTAACGCTAACCAATCGGGTTATACAGACTAAGCCCTGCACTTAAAGGTAAAAACTACCCGTAAAAATTGCATCCCAAAATTAAGTTAAGGACATCCTATAAAGTAATAAAGGGGTGCGTAAATAGCTGAGAAGCAAGTAATTTTAAACAGCAATGACAGGCCAAGACAAGCCCAGACGGTACGTTAAAAATAATTTTCAGAATAAGTATTCAGGCTGTATGAATTTCAAATGATTGCGGCATAAGAATATGCAGAACAACCTATAGTTAAGCGTTTTTTAACCAAAATATGATCTAATAGACATGTTGCAGTAGCCCGACTTTACAGGGGTTTATACCCCAAGTCAGGCTGCTTTTAGTAATCGGGGGTGCAACACGAGGGGGATGTCTGCTTCAGGCTTGACATGCCCCTTATTACACCTTCATTTATTACTCTATCACAGGAAGATTTAACAAAGCTTTAAGCGGTTAAATCGAGTGGCTAACAAGAAAAGGAGTAATACCATGTCACAACGTGTTTCTGACGAAGAACTGAAAAAAGCTTATGAGGTTGCGGCTAAAGTTGTCGCTATTCATGGCGAAACCTACCTGCCTATTTTTGAACGATTAGAGCGTGAATACGAAGCCAGAATGCAAACTAAGAAAGCGTTGGCACGCGCGCAAGCCGTTGCTGAAAATGTGAGCATCTAAACTTACCCAAAGGCGAGTTTCTCGCTTGACGGTTTTTCATTGACTTAATCGGTCATGATCTTTACTTGTAACTCAAAATCGCTGGGATACTAAAACAGGCATAAAACGGGATACATTTTAAAGTATCACTTAAGGGTTAAACACTAAGGCATTGAAATTGCTAATAAAACCAATTTCACACTTGCCACATAGGCAGACACCGTGTCCGCCATTTCCCTTAACAATATTTTAAATAATTATCCGGTAACATATTGTATAGGCACGATTTTGCTTTTTACTAAGCAGTGCTCCGTCTGTTGCATCCCCGATTTGAGTTACATTTTGGGATACAAATTGGGATACATGGACGATGACCGATTACTTGATGCAAAGAAATGGCGTGTACTATTACCGCCGCAGAGTGCCAGAATATGTGGCACATTTTGACCCTAGAAAATTTGTGCGCAGCTCGCTTCAAACGCGAGATCGCCGCGAGGCAATGCGCAAAGCAATGATTCACAATGATTTTATTGAAGAATACTGGCGCAGCCTCGTTATTCAGCATGGCGAGCCCAGCCCTAAAATCGACTATAAGCTTGCAGTAAAACGCGCAAGAACCTTTAACCTAAACTACCGAAGCGCTGTTGAAATCAGCGAAGCGCCCATTGATCGCATCGTTGAGCGCATTACCCATATAAGCAAAGAATTAGACAGCACCGACACGGTAAAAGCCGTACTTGGCGGCATCGACAAACCCAATATCTTGCTTAAAGACTGTTTAAAACAGTATTGGGAAATCACAAAAATTCGGCTGGTTAACAAATCCTCTAATCAAATCAGAAAATGGCGCAATCCCAGACAAGCTGGTTTTATGTTTTTTATTGATGTACTTGGTAAAGATAAAGCGGTACAGGACTTACAGCGTTCTGACATTCTTAAATTCCACACGGCATTGAGAGACCGCATTGCCAAGCGGGAAATATTGGCCAATACGGCCAATAAGAACCTTGGCTATGTGAAAGACATTCTCGCCACTATTGCCCTAGATAATGAAATAGATATAAATTTTCGTCGCCTCTTTGAGGAGCTTAAATTTAAAATGGATAAAAATTCGCGTCAGCCTTTTGAGGCCAGCTATGTTCAGAATACTTTGCTTAAGGGCGATGCTCTTGCTGGGCTAAATGATGAAGCGAGAATGCTGATATTCGCGATGAGCGACACAGGCGCGCGCGAATCAGAGCTGATTGGGCTGCGCAAAGAGGATATTATCCTTACTGGAGAAATTCCGTTCATTTGGATTCAGCCTTATGAAGGCCATGCATTAAAAACACCACATTCTGATCGCAAGATCCCGCTTGTCGGTGCATCTCTGCATGCGTTCCAAAAGCAGCCACATGGCTTTCACCGCTATAGCAACTCAGATACTGCATCCACAGCGATTAACAAATATCTACGTGAGAACGAATTACGGCCAACGCCGAAACAAACACTTTATTCACTGCGGCACACCTTCAAAGACCGCTTGCGCGATATTGGTGCGCCAGAAGAAGTGATTGATGAACTAATGGGGCATAAAAGCCGTGGCCCGAAATATGGCCGTGGTCATCTGTTAGAAAAAAAGCATGAATGGCTGGAGAGGATTGCTTTTGAAGTAACTTAGGTCAGCCGACAGATGTCTTATTTAGTTCTTCAATAACCAACTGGAGGTATGTTGTCACCCGATCAACATAAAAGTTAAGCACATTCTGGCTATTGTTATCGAAGGTATTCAGTAACTGCTCGTATTGTTTTCGCGTCATCTTAAAATCAAAATGCTTTTCACCGTGTTCCTTATGCGTCAACCAGACCGATGTGCTAACAACTTGGGGCAAGGCTAGATTGAAACAGCGGTCAACTTCAGGATAAGTGAGTAATTCACTTTCAAGATCCTTCAAGAACGCTCTGGTAAATTGCTCATTAAGCTGGACGCGGAACCGTCCTAAGTCACTGGTGCTTGAATGTCCTGTTTCTTGCTTATGCAGGGCAAGGCAGCGATAACACGCAGTGCGCCCACATTCACAGTTATCTAAGTTTTCGTCAGAAAAACTTTCACCACACCCAGAACAAATCGCTCTCATTTTTGTAGTCCACAAAACCTATTTAATTAAAAGTATAACGGGACTCAGAAAAAAGACTCAATAGCGCTTATATAGCTTCTTCATACAGTGAAAAAATAAGCAGCATACACAACACCATATTGCACTTCGCTTCGAATATCATTGACTCTAGCTTGTTACGTTTATCTTCATCGACTTGCGATAGCATTTTTTCATGCATTTGTGCGTGAGTAACGCCTGTTGCATTACTTTCATGAATCGTCTGCGACATCATCACCGTTAACACCAGATAATAAAGCTTACAAAACGCATAATGCCTTGGGTATTGCGCTTCGCGAATACCATAGTTTTTCTCAGACAACCGGATCAGTAAATTTAAAATACGATAACGAAAAAAATGATGGGTTGCCGTTTTTTCCTGACCTTGCTGGCCATTTACAGTGATTGCCCCCGTATCTCTGTAATTCTTAAAATCTTCATAGGTTATTTCTGAGCCATACTGGCCTAATATTCCACCTGATTTCTCTTTCAGCAATTCCAGCATTTGATTAAACACTGCGACATCTCCGAACTTGGTGATGAAGTCGCCCATTTTATTATTGCTGGTTGGAAAGTGGCCATCTAATAGCCAAACAACACGTTCACCGATATCGGTAAATATTTTTTGTACGGATTGGCGTGAAATGCCAACTTGATCAGCGCATTTTTGAGCACTCATGCCCATTGTGTATCCGGCAACCACTTTAAAGACCGTCGCTTGCGGGATTTTTGACGCTTCATAAAACGGCTTCTTTTTATATCGCCTGACCATATTCCCGCTCTCAAAACTTTATTTAAAAAGCCCTAGATCATACCTGAATTTACAAGCGGGGCAATTTGCTTGGCAAGCTTCGGCGAAGCGCTGGCATGCTGTCACCGCTTGGTTATTATCGTCTTAGCTTTGCAAAGCCTTCAAAAATTATTTTAACCAGTTAGCTCCTGAGACATCAGGGGCATGGAGGCTTATATGATCCGTAGAGAAGATCTGTCCAAAATCCTAAAACCTGTCAGTTGGGCAGTGTTTTGGGGCTTATCAGCCAGCGCTTGTGTTTATCACCGCGCTGAGCTGCCAATACTTGCCGAACTAACAGCCGCATTTTGCGCCTATCGTAGCTGGAAGAACATTTCAGAATCATGGCCTTTATGGCTGCATGGCCATTATCAGTATCTACTTTTAAAAGCGGCGGAAACACCGTCTGAAAAATTTGGTAAAGCTGGCTTTGCTAGCGAAAAAGACATCGAATCTGCTGGTTTGTTTGATCCGAATAATGGCGTACCTATTGGCTGCTTCAATGGTCGACCGATGTTTTACCAATTTACCCATGCCTTATGCGTAGCGCCTGCTGGCTCAGGCAAGTCGATTTCAATTGCTTTGCCGTCAAAGCTCCACGGTTATCGTGTAAGCGATGAGAAAGGCAACAGCGAGGCGGTCTCGGTAGTTGTTACTGACATTAAAGGTGAGATTGCCGCGATGACTGCGCGAATGAGTGAGGCGCAGCATAAACACAAAGTGTTTTACCTCAATCCAGATCAGCTATTTGGCTTTCCTAATAGCTGCTTTAACCCGCTGCAAATGGTGATTGATGATATGGCGTATCCGCCAATGAATCAAAACGCCTTAGCAGACGCGCAAGAGTTAGTGCATCAGCTTTTGCCTGAGCCTGCTGAAGGCGATAAGAACAAGTTCTTTCGTAGCGGTTCTCGCAATATGATTTTAACCGCCATGCTGTTTCTGGCGGCTGAAAATCCAGCGTGCTGTACCTTGCCTGAATTGTTTCGCATTGTCAGTAGCGCCAAGCGTTTAAAAGAGCTGCTTGAAGAAGCTGCAAATTCAACGGCTTTATCCGGTGATATTGCGTTGCTTGCCTCTGGCCTGCTGGATGCAGAAGAAGATTACTTTGCTGATTTTCTAACAGGTGCATTGCAGGTGCTTATGCCGTTTAGCCCTTCTACACCGCTGGCGCAGTCAGTGAGTAAAAGTGACTTTACCTTTGAGGCGCTAAAACAGGAAAAAACCAGCGTATACATTATGTCACGCTATGACCGCCGCGCAGCCTATGCGCCATGGATTGGCCTTGTCACTAAAGCGGCCATCAAGTCATTGATCCGCACTGAAGGCAATGTGCCTGTGCATTTCCTGTTGGATGAAGCAACGAACATTCCATTGCCTGGTCTTGCTAATGACTTAACCGCTTTACGCGGCTACGGCTTGCGCTGCCAGTTTATCTGTCAGGCAAAAAGTGAAGTGTCACGCATCTATGGTAAGGAAGCGACCCAGACCTTTTATTCTCAAACTGATCTCAAGCAATTTTTTGGTGTTTCATCGCTTGAAGAAGCAAAAGAAATATCAGACATGCTGGGCAACCACACTATTAAAACCCATAGCTTTGGTACGTCGGCAACCAGTCCTGATGCAGATCTAAAAGACTCTATTGCTGAAACGACCCGCGCCTTAATGCGACCAGAAGAAGTGCTGCGCATGCCCAATACCGATCAAATCATTTTGGTCAGTGGCGTAGCGCCAATATACGCAGAACGGCTGCCATACAACCTAGTGAAGTCATGGCATGCCGCGCTTGATGAAAATCCGCTTGAAGGTGGAAAGCTTCCCCCTAATACGCAAATGAATATTCGCTACAAGGAGGTGCACTAATGCAAAAACTGACTGTGCGCTTTCGTAAGAAAAAGCGCTACCGATTTTCGCTCTCGTGGTTTTTGGGATCGATATTGAAGCTGCTGCTTTGGATATGGGCGCTCAGAGTGACCGTTATACCGAGCATTTTTATTTACCTGCTGTATCAGTGCAGCACTTAGCAGACATAAAGGAGAACAACCATGTTTAACGTATTACTCGAAAAATGTGCAGATTGGCTACTACCCATCATTGGCGGCTGCCTTGTGTGGTATAGCGTGCACTATTTTGCATTAACGCCGCGCATTATCACTATTGATAGCAAACGTTTCTACGTGCAGGACAGTTCACTGCCAAACCAAGTAAACAACTGTTTGCGCGAACGTTTAGGGCGACAAGTATTGCAAACTGGATTAATGGAAGCGGCTTTATACACCGCAACCCTGAAACATTTGGCAGAGCCATATCAAGACGTTTTAGCCAATGCCTATGTAGCTTTGGATGAAACCTGCGGCGTGAGCTACGCAAGACGCAAAGCACTAGAGAAAAAGCGTAGCGAGGCTGAAGCAATCAACACTATTAAGAATGTAACTGAAAAAATTAAATTCTGGCGCAAACTACTAACGGGGAAATAACATCATGCAAAAAATAATTTATAGCAAAGACGACATTATTGTGAGCACAGCGCTGTTTAAAACAGCGCGCCGCACCTATCGCATAAGCGATATTGAAAAAATCGCCATCAAGCGGCCTCTGCTTTGGTTTTCACTGCCCATAGCGCTTGGTAGCTTTGCGTTACTCAGTAACTTTCAAAGCTACCTCTATGTGCATGAGCGCTGGTTTTGTATGGCTGGCTTTATATTGCTGCCTTTAATCGGCTGGTTTATCGCGACCTTAAATGTGACATCCAGAGCTTACACCAATGACTTAGCGGCCATTGGCTGGATGCCGACATTATCGGCAGCCAGAAACGCGCTGGATACGGTTATTTTTAAAACGAATGACAGGGCTGATGTGATCAGCCCTGAAGACTAAAGGGGAATAATCATGGTTAGAGAATATTTATCAACTAAGGATCTATGCCAGCGCTTTCGCTGTTCGTCACGCACCATTTTTCGGCGCATGACGCGCGAAGAAAACCCATTCCCGCAACCGCTTATCAGGCAAGCAGGCAGCTTTAACCTATGGTGCGCGGATGCTGTGACAGAATGGGAAGCGCTTGAAATAGAACGATCCGAGAATAGCCGCTGGGGCGGCATTAACGCCAGCCCACCAACGCCAGTTCGACGCTGGCATTAAAATAGCTCAAAAAAACGGGTGCAATTACAGCACCCGTTTTTTTAACTAGGCCTTAAAGTTAATGATGAATTAATTGAATTTAGATACTCTAAAGAGAAAAAGGGTATTTCATGTACAATTTATATGTATCAAATGATCAAGATACTGCGCGTTTTATTTTAGGCAAGGAAGGTAAGCGTAAGCTATTTGTTATTGGCTTGAATCCGAGTACAGCAAACAAAGAAAAATCAGACACAACCGTCGCAAAAGTGGAGAAAGTTGCAAAGCTAAATAGCTTTGATGGATTTGTCATGGCAAATCTATACCCTCATAGATCGACAGACCCAAGCAACCTTCCTATTTCAGTTGATAAAGGCCTGATTAAAAGAAATATTGAAGAAATTAGAAAACAAGCAAGTCTAGATAGCTCTCCCGTATTCTGGGCAGCATGGGGTGGAAACATTGTCACAAGAGAATATCTGACAGCGGCCTTCCATCAGATCGATGCTCTTGTTCGTGAGTTAAACGGGACATGGGTCAATTATGGAGAGCTCCTAAAAGGCGGCCATCCTCGTCATCCTTCACGATTGTCCTACTCATGGAGCTTCCAAAATTTTGACCCAAACCTGTATTAAGATAAAAAACTAAAAAGCTCTTTTCCTGAACGCCACAATCTTATCAGGCTCGTACACAGGGCTTCGCGGTCTATCATCCACTAGCGCAAATAGCTTTTCACACCACGCTTCATAAGCTTCGGCTTGTTCTGCCAAATAATCATAATGATCATAAACCCGCGCCACCTGACTACCCACAGCATGGCCGAGCATGACTTCGGCCACGTGGAAGCTGGTGAGCGTCGAAAAGCGTGAACGTGCAGTGCGGCGCAGGTCGTGCATTGAGAAATGTGCCATTTCATAGCTTTCATTACGGCGTAGGTGCTGCATGATGTTATATGGCAGCGCCAATGGCGCACGAATGCCCATAACCTCGTCTGAACCATCATTGGTAAAGGCATATTGGCTATCAGGGCTCAGTGCAAAAGCTTGTTTTAAATAGACTGCGATAGATGGCGTAATTGGCCGTAATAACGGCTTGCCGCTTTTCATACCGAGCTTGTGATTTTCAGGTGGGATCGTCCAGATCCCCGCTTTAAAATCAAAATGCTGTTTTTCGGCCTGTCGCAGTTCGCCATTGCGGCAACCATAGATTAGGCAGAGCTTTACAAATAGTTTGTTCTTTGGCGTGATACGGGAATTATTGACCGCCAACCAAAGCATTTTGATTTCATCATCATTCAGGACACGATCGGTAGAGCGTTTCTGGATTTGTAAATCTTCTTTAGCGTAGATGTCAGACAGCGGGTTGATTGGCACCAGTTTGCGTTTCATCGCGAATTTATAAAGCTGTTTAGCATTCACCAAAATACGCTCAGAGATTGCAGGTTTGGTTTTAGCGAGTGCTTCTAAGATTTCCAGCCATGCATGTAATGTGATTTTCTCGGCTGGCAATTTGCCGAGCTTTGGAAACACATGAATTTCAAAGCTGCGCTTGATTTCTGTGTGGCCTTTTTTGTTATGAATGCAATATGCCTCATACCATAAATCAAAAAGCCCTGTGAGCGATTCAGCGGCGATAATGGCTTGCTTCTCAAGCAAGCGCACCACTTTGGGGTCATGTCCCTGCTCAAGCTGTTTTTTAAGGCGCTGCGCTTCTGTTCTCGCTTCCTTTAAACTCATCAGTGGGTATGAGCCTAGATCTACACGGCCAGCTTTACCAAAATACTGGTAACGCAACGTATAGGTAATTTTACCTTTCGGAGACAACCTAGCGCTCAGACCATCACGATCTGTTTTCTCTGCGGCTTTGTCTCTCAGTTTTCTATTGTTGGCTTTTAGCCATGTTTCAGTCAGTGCCACCTTTCAGTCCTTAGCCCGCTTTGCGGATCTGTTTGTACAAATTTTTTAAGGAAGGTTTGTACAACGAAATTTGTACGAGAATTTGTACAAATTTCTTCTGACTGAGGATGACACAGACTGTCTTGAGATGGTGATAGGACAACCAAAGACGCGTTATAACATTTTGTTTTTAATGAAAAATATGTCTTTTGTTGTCTTAACTTGGCTTAGGTAACTTTATTCGGGTGGGAGATAATGGCAAACGTTCGCCGTTTTTTAAATTCGCTAGACATGCTGATTAACTACTTAAAATAATGATTTGGCATTATACGGCAAGCGATTGTTAGCTAATAATGCCAAAGGAGCTTTTTACGCAGAATCTGATGTTAAATCCAACGATAAGACCAAAGCATCTTCTTTACCATCGGCTGCTGGGTAATAATTTTTACGTTTGCCAATTTTTTTAAAACCGGCGGTTTTATAGAGTTGAACGGCTGCTGTATTGGAGGGTCTTACTTCTAAGAAAACACTGTTTGCATTTTTTTTCTTCGCGATAATCAGCACTTCTTTTAGAAATTGTCGACCTAATCCTTTGCCTTGGTAGGCAGGGTCCAAGCATATATTTAAGATATGCGCTTCGCCAACTGCGACTGATAAAATAACATAGCCTACGAACTGACCGTCTTTAATAAAGGCCCAATTTGAATAGCCAATTTTTAAACAGTCTTTGAAGATGCCTTCACTCCAAGGGTAGCTATACATTTGCCGCTCAATTGTCAGAACTTTGGGAATATCGTGTGTTTTTAATGGGCGTAAATAATCCACTTGAGGGCCAGTTAAACTCAGCAACGATTTTAATTTAGTTAACATCAAGCCTTGCTAACCAGCGTTCTTGCCAGTTGTATATCGTCCCAAGCTTGCCTTTTGGCTGAAGGTGTTTTTAATAAATCGCGTGGGTGACAACTGACCACTATTGGTGTGGGCACATCATCAACCTTATGCACTGTTCCTGTTAGGTGGCTTAACGATTCGTTTGATTTTAGTAAGCTTTGTGCTGCCTTTTCACCCAATACAAAGACAAGCTGTGGTTTTACCAATTCTATTTGACGAATCAAGTAAGCTCGGCACGATAATAACTCGACCTTTTCCGCTTCAACATTAGCTGAACGACACTTAACACTGTTTGTTAAATGAACTGTCGATTTTTTAACCCCGACCGCCAATAACATTTCTGATAATAAGTGAGCCACGTCACCAGTTAATGGCCGCCCTTCTCTATCATCTTGTTGTGTTGGAAAGTCACCAACGATGAGCCAGTCGGCGTGCATTGGGCCATCGCTAAACACTAGCTGGTTCCTAACAGCTGAAGCCTCACAACGTTGGCAGTTTGACGCTATTTCGTAAAGCTCTTGAAGGGTGTTTGCTGTAACGTCGTCACTGACTTCTTCGGCGATTACTTGTTCTTGCCTGCTCCTCTCTTGCCAAACTTGAACGCCCATCAGATCCAAGTAGGCTAGCTGCCTATTGGATGTTGTCATTCAGTTTTATCGCGTTGTGTTCGGCGCAATAAGCGCATCGTTAGTACTAGTCCAGATAAGGCATACACTAAACACATAATAAATAATATTAACGGAGGCGCAGCATAGATTAAGGCTAAAACCAGCATAACAATCACGGCAACGACAAAAGGCACCTTGCCCGTAAAATTAAGCTCTTTGAAACTATGGTAACGAATGTTACTAACCATTAATAAACCCGCACATAAGGTGACTGTTAGTAAGCCTGCCGTCGCCGCGGTGCCTGTTAATTGGTAGTCTTCCATTAACCACACATAGCCGGCCACTAGGGCAGCGGCAGCTGGGCTGGCTAACCCTTGAAAGTAGCGTTTATCAGCAATGTTATGCTGAACATTAAAGCGTGCTAAACGTAATGCACCACACGTTGCATATACAAAGGCTACCATCCAACCAAACTTGCCTAAGGACGACAGCCCCCACGAATAAGCAACTGCTGCAGGTGCCACACCAAATGAAACCAAGTCAGCCAAGCTATCGTATTGTGCACCAAACTCGCTTTGAGTATTGGTCATGCGTGCAACACGGCCATCAAGGCCATCCAGCACCATGGCAATAAAAATAGCAATAACAGCTATTTCAAAATGGCCATTAACTGCGCCTGTAATCGCATAAAAGCCAGCAAACAAGGCGCTGGTTGTAAATAGGTTTGGCAGTAAATACAGCCCTTTGGATGGAGGGGGTGTTTGTTTCATCAAGTACTAACTCCGTTGGTTGTATTTTTAGTATAGCCTAGCATCATCTATATAATGACAAAAAAAAGCGGCCGTTAAAACGGCCGCTTTTGTAGTCTTTAAAAAAACGACCTAGTTTTTAGTTTTATCAACTAAAGCATTGGCAGTAATCCATGGCATCATTTCACGTAATTTTCCGCCAACTTGCTCAATTTGGTGTGCCGCATTATTTCTGCGGTTTGCTGTCATTGATGGGTAGTTAGTCGCCCCTTCAACAATAAACTGTTTAGCATACTCACCATTTTGAATGTTTCTTAACGTTTCACGCATTGCTTCACGAGATTCGTCATTGATCACTTTCTTACCGGTTACATACTCACCATACTCAGCATTGTTTGAGATCGAGTAGTTCATGTTTGCAATGCCACCTTCGTACATTAAATCCACAATAAGTTTTAACTCATGCAAACATTCAAAGTACGCCATTTCTGGTGCATAGCCGGCTTCAACCAATGTTTCAAAACCCATTTTAACAAGTTCAACCGTACCACCACATAAAACAGCTTGCTCACCGAATAGGTCAGTTTCTGTTTCATCTTTAAAGGTTGTTTCGATAATACCTGTACGACCGCCGCCAATTGCTGATGCGTATGACAAGGCGATATTTTTAGCTTTGCCAGATGCATCTTGGAAAACAGCAATCAAATCGGGAATACCACCACCGTTTTTAAATTCGTTACGTACGGTATGTCCAGGCGCTTTAGGTGCAATCATAATCACATCTAAGTCAGCACGTGGTACCACTTGGTTATAATGAATAGCAAAACCGTGTGCAAATGCTAATGCAGCACCTTGCTTAATATTTGGCTCAATTTCTTCTTTATATAACTGAGATTGAAATTCGTCCGGAGTCAAAATCATTACTAAGTCAGCAGATGCTACCGCTTCAGCCACTTCTTTAACCGCTAAGCCAGCTTCTTGTGCTTTAGCCACTGAACTTGAGCTAGCTCTTAAACCAACAACAACATTAACGCCAGAATCTTTTAGGTTATTTGCATGCGCATGGCCTTGTGAACCATAACCAATAACAGCTACTGTCATTCCTTTAATGATTGAAAGGTCCGCGTCTTTATCGTAGTAAATATTCATCTTTTTCCTTAATTTTATTAAAATTTAACCGTCCTGCCTGCGCAAGACGCCGCACTTAACTTGTTACAGCGTTAACGATCTCTCACCACGAGACAAACCGATGACACCGGTCCGAACAACATCAATAACTTCATTTTCCAATGAAGACAAGAAATCATCCAACCAAGCTTTTTCGCCTGATAATTCAACAATCAAATAGCCATCCGTTTCATCGGTAATACGGGCTGATGAATCGGTGCCTAAACTGTCAATTTTTTGCAACATGGCATCATTCTTTTTCACCTTCAGCAAAACTAGCTCGCGTTCTAATGAAAAGGACTCTGATAAATCAATTAACTTCACCACATCAATTAATTTATTCAGTTGCTTTTTAATTTGCTCAATTGTCTCATCATTGCCAACGGTTACCAATGTTAGTCGAGACAAGGTAGGGTCTTGAGTCGGTGCAACCGTTAAGGACTCAATGTTGTAAGCTCTAGCAGAAAACAAGCCTGAAACACGCGACAAGGCACCGGCTTCATTTTCCAATAAGACTGAAATAATATGCTGACGACTCATGCCAATATCCTTTTATACTTTGAGTTTGGCGCCATTACCATATCGTTATGAGCTTTACCTGCCTCAATCATTGGATATACGTTTTCTTCTGTATCTGTTAAAAAGTCTAGAAAAACCGTACGATCTTTCATCGCAAAGGCTTCCCTTAGCGCCGGCTCTACATCTTCTTTTTTAGTCACTTGAATACCCACATGACCATACGCTTCTGCTAACTTTTTAAAGTCTGGTAATGCCTCAAGGTAAGAATGCGAATAACGACTTTTATAAGTGAACTCTTGCCATTGACGCACCATGCCTAGATAACCATTGTTTAAGTTAATCACTTTCACGGGGGTATCGTATTGCAACATAGTCGATAACTCTTGCAGGCACATTTGTATGCTTCCTTCGCCGGTTACACAAGCAACATCAGCCTCTGGGTTAGCAAACTTTACACCCATCGCCGCCGGCAAACCAAAACCCATTGTTCCTAAGCCACCAGAATTGATCCAACGACGAGGTTTATCAAACGGGTAAAATTGTGCGGCAAACATTTGGTGCTGGCCCACGTCCGATGTTACAAAGGCTTCACCGTTCGTTACCTTGTACAGTTGCTCGATAACATATTGTGGTTTGATAGTGCCGCTGTTCTTATCGTATGCCATGCAATCTACTGCACGCCATTCGTCTATTTGTCGCCACCAATCAGCAATACGCTCACGATCAAAGGTTTCACCTAAACTCTCTATTTGTGCAAGCATGTCTAATACAACAGGTTTTACCTGTCCAACAATAGGCACATCAACCGTAATGGTTTTAGAAATAGAGGCCGGATCCACATCAATATGAATGATTTTGGCATTTGGGCAAAACTCGGCAATTTTACCTGTTACCCGATCGTCAAACCGAGCGCCGATAGCAATAATTAAATCACTATCATGCATTGCCATATTCGCTTCGTAAGTACCATGCATACCCAGCATTCCTATAGACTGCGGGTCTGTGCCTGGAAAAGCCCCTAAGCCCATTAAGGTCTGAGTAACAGGGAAATTCAACGTTTTACAAAGCCGTCTAAATTCTTCGCTAGCTTCACCTAAAATAACGCCACCACCACTGTATATTACAGGGCGTTTAGCTGCTTTAATCAGTTCAATTGCTTTTCTTGTTTGACCAATATTGCCACTAATTATTGGTTTATAAGAACGCATGACTACTTCTTCAGGATATTGGTAAGGCACCTTAATATCAGGGTCTGTTATATCTTTAGGGATATCAACCACAACAGGGCCTGGGCGACCTGACATAGCCAAATAAAACGCCTTTTTCATCGTTTCAGCAATATCGGCAACATCCTTTACCAAGAAATTATGTTTTACGCACGGGCGAGTAATACCGACTGTATCAACTTCTTGAAAAGCATCGGTACCAATAACTGCTCGAGGCACTTGCCCAGTGATCACCACCAGAGGAATTGAGTCCATATAGGCTGTAGCAATGCCGGTTACTGCATTTGTCGCACCGGGGCCAGAGGTAACAAGTACCACACCAGGCTTACCTGACGAGCGCGCATAACCATCGGCCGCATGAGTAGCACCTTGCTCATGACGGACCAACACGTGTTTCACATCTTCTTGCTTAAAAATAGCATCATATATATGTAATACGCACCCACCAGGGTACCCAAACACGTATTCCACACCCTCATCTTTTAAGGATTGGATGACGATTTCACCGCCACTTAGCTCCACAATGATTCTCCAAAATTCAACTGATTTGATTCGATCTAAAATAAATTCGATTACAACATGAAATCGAACTGGACAAAATACTAACTTTTGTGCATTTGGTCAAGCTCTTTCATTAGTCACACAGTGCTATATACTTAACCAAAAGACACTAATCCTACATAATCATAAGGACTTACCTATGTATCGCGCTTTGATGTTTTGTTTTTGCTTGCTTTTTACCCAATTTGCCCACACTGCAATTTATTATTGGGTTGACCACCAAGGCCAAACGCACTACGGGCAACAACCCCCGCTGGATAAGTCCATTAATGTGCAAAAAATCGCTGTATCAACAAACAGTTCTGTTGACCCTACTCAGCAACAACAATCAATTCAAGACAGTGCTAACAAAATAGCTGAATCTAATGCTGAACGTAAAGCGGCCCGCGACAAACTACAGCAACAGGCTGATGAAAACAGGCGCCGTAATGAAAACTGCGATGCCAGTAAAAAGAAACTTGCTGAGCTAGATTACGGCGGTAATCGTCTATACAAAGACGCTGAGGGGAACTATTCTCGCTTAACTGACGAAGATAGAAACAACCAGCGCGAACAACTTAACGACTTTATCAACAAGAACTGTCGCTAAATCACCGCACTGTGAATTTATTTTGTTTTTCTTTCCTTAGCCAACAGGTAATCCATAATCTTCAACATGTTCTGGTAACTCTTCGCCATTGACCCTGTGATAAGGTATTTACCTTCAACCACTATAGCCGGTACGCCTGTTACGCCATAACGGTCAACCATATCCTTCGCTCTTGCTACTTTTGTATTTACAATAAAGGAATGGTAGGTCTTTTTAAATAACGCCTCATCTATTCCATACTTCGTATAAAAGTTAGCCAGTTGATTGACTGTATTAATGACTGCCTTTTCTGCATGCATAGCATGAAATAACGCACCATGTGACTCATCTAATACGCCTAAGATATCGGCTGCGAAGTAGGCTCGTGCATGTCGCTCCCACTGTTCATTGAAAACCGCAGGCAAGCGAGCAAAATTTACGTCGGCAGGAAGGCTTGCTACCCAAGGATCTAATGTAGGTTCAAAGTGGTAACAATGCGGACAGCCATACCAAAAGATTTCCAATACTTCGAGGCGGCTTGAATCATCTGTGGGTTGAGCAGGTTTAATCAGCTGATAATCAACACCTTCTTTAAACTCAACGTCTGCGGCAAAAGAAGAACCTGCTGATATAAAAAAAATACTCAATAAGACCAATAGTTTATTCATTATTCTCTCCTAAAATTGATAACGCTAAAGTTCGCCGTATGAATGCAAACCAGACAAGAACATATTGACACCCAAAAAGGCAAACAAGGTAACAAACAGACCAACAATGGCCCATGCAGCCATCGGTTTTCCACGCCAACCTTTTGTTAACCTCATATGTAACCAAGCTGCATAATTCAACCAAACAATTAAGGCCCAAGTTTCTTTAGGGTCCCAAGACCAATAACCACCCCATGCTTCAGCCGCCCATAACGCGCCTAAAATGGTCGCCAAGGTAAAAAATGCAAACCCTAGAGCAATGGATTTATACATAAGGTCATCAAGAATATCTAACGCAGGCAAGGCCATTGCAATACTATTCGAGTTAAGTCGTTCCGCTCTGACACGAATTAAATAGGCAGTTGCTACCATAGCAGCTAAGGCAAACGCACCGTAACCAACGAAGTTGGCTGGCACATGAATTTTCATCCAATAGCTCTGTAAGGCCGGCACTAATGGTTGAATATCGGCGGCATCTCTATCAAACGCATACCAAAGCAAAAAGGCAACCGCTGCACTAATAATTAGCAGTACAAACCCGCCTAACATGCGTGTCTGATAACGACGCTCGTAAAACAAATACAACAAGGCCGTAATAATTGAAAATAAAATAAACACTTCATACAAATTGCTCACTGGGATATGCCCAACATCTAAGCCGATAAGGTATGACTCTCTCCAACGAACCATTAACCCAACCAAACCCATTGTTGTTGCCGACCAGGTCATCGCGCTGGCAACTTTCCCTATAAAGTCTGAACGTGCAAAAAACGCAATAAAGTAAGTAACCGTTGCAAGCACATACAGTGCGCTCATCCACATAATAGCTGATTGACTTGATACCAAAAACCGCAAAAAGAAATCCGTCTCCACATCAGTCAGCCCGTTTGTGTAGCGACTAATGCCAAAAATACTGAGTAAAAAAACTGCCAGTGACAGCCCCCTAATTTCTTTCCAATGCCAACCTAAGGCAACTAAACTGATACCGGTTGAAAATAAAATAACCTGCTCATATACATCCATTAACGAGGCATAGCTCGCATAGGCATATCCGCTGCCAAGCAACACCATAATCGCCCACACCCAATCAACTATACCGAGCCCTTTCCAAAAAGATTGCTGATCTAATTCTTGTTGCAACGCTGCATGTGTACTGTTCATATCGTTACCTTAACCTGTTAAAACACGATCAAACTGTGCTTGGATCTGTTTATATTGTTTCGAAAAGTCTAATTTATTTCTAATCGCATGACCGGCCAAAACAAACCTTAGCCCGCCATCTTTTTCTTCCAGTCGTGCCCATAACCGCTGCTGAGGGGCATAAAACATTAAGAACACCCCTAATATCAGCATCGCACAGCCCGGGTAAACTAAGTTCTTCCCTGGTGCCTTCGCAATTTGCAAGCCACTCGCTTGCAAATGGACAAAGCTAGCAAGTTGAAAATAGACTGGTGAGCCATAACGGCCAATTGCACTCATTGCAGCCGAGGCAGCATCAAAAAACTCAGCCTTTTTTTCATCTATACCTAAGCTGACATCTACGCCTTCATTCAACAATACATCAACATATACTGCGCCCAACATTTGTTGAAGCACCCTAACGTAAAGTTTGGTGACTTCTTCACGTTTATCAGCTGGTACATTTTTCTCAACATTATCGATCACGCCATCCATTCCATTTTCAATAAATAGCCCTACCAATTTAATCATCGCTTCGTTTAATTGCGCAGCATCAGTAGACGGTAAGGTCGAACCGGCAAAATTTTGCTCTGTTACTATTCTACGCAACAACTCTTCATTACCAAGCGCATGCAGATAATTCATAAACCGTTTTATACTGCCTTTATCGTCTGCGGGAATATACAAATACCTAAACTCCTCAGCCGGTGAACTACGCACCCCACTTAAATAATAATATGCACCTTCTTTTTCTACTGGCACCATATAGTTTAAATACTCTTTCGCTTCGCCCGTTTTGTCACGCATTTTAAACTGTACGCTAGGGCCTGCATTTTCAAACTTTTTATCCGCCTCAGCCGATGGATTGATATTAAATAATCGAAAATCAGATGGTTCTAGAATCCACCTCTCACCAGATAAATTTATTGGTACTTCCGCACCAACCTTAGTATCCACCTTTTTACCTACATTACTTTCGCCGTTTAGTGGCCAAGCAAGCATTTCTAGTTTAGAGCCACCATCAGAAAAACTGGCCTGATAAATAGAATACCCATCGTAGATTAACGGATGATTAACGGAAATAGTTTGCTCTAAGGGTTGATCCAAGCGCTCGTCATAAATCACCAAATCACTTTCAAATGATTTCGGCTGACCGCTTTCATAATGCTCTATTCTAAAATCTTTAACTTCCACCGTGAAAGGCAGCTCTTGCACCAAGTAACCGTCTTTATAGTTAAGAAACAAGACATCTGTTTGACGACCTTCTGGTATCGAAACACTGCCTCTAAAAGACTGATTATTAATACCTAAGCGACTGACCTCAGGCACCTCATTGGCTACAATGTTTTGAGTTTCAGGTATGATTTGACCCAACATTTCTCGTGCTTTCAAGACTGCATTACCATCTATCAAGCCGCCAATACAGATAAGCACAATAGCTACGTGCGTTAAAATATAGCCCAGTCTGCTAGCCCCACCTTTCATACCAGCAATCAAGGTATAAGACTCACCCTCTTTCAGCCGAGCACTATAGCCATTATGTGAGAATATCTTTTGCGTAACATGCTGCACATCAGCCATCGGTTGAGGTAACGTCCAACTATAGGTGTTTGAATAATTCTCCAAGGTTTTAAGTTGGACATTTTGCCTATATTCACGCATTTCGCGCAACATATTTGGCGCGTTTTTATAAATACAAGTACTGGTAGAGAGCACCAGAAAAAGCAAAATAAATAAAAACCAACTGGATGAATAAACATCATAGAGCCCAAGTTGATTAAACACATCAAACCAAAAGGGTCCAAATTTTATTATATAGTCTGTGTATGACTGGTTTTGCTGTAAAACCGTCCCAATAATGGCCGCTATAGATAGCGCCACTAAAAGGGTTATCGCCAAGTTCATCGACCCCATAAACTTCAACAACAAGGCTGAGGTTCTAACTGACGAAGTACTTGTCGCTGGTTGTGGATTTTTCATAAGAAATTTTAGGCCGCGCTTGCGCAAGCACTAAGCTAATAGCAAAAAGGGGCAGCAAACTGCCCCTTTTTGCAGAAAAAACGTTCGTTTAGTGCAAACCAGAAATATATGATGAAACTGCTTCAATTTCTTTATTGTTCATCCGACCAGCAATGTCACGCATCATTGCTTGATGATCGTTATTTCGTGTTTCTGCTTTGAAATCCTTCAGCGCTTTAGATAAATAAGCTGCGTGCTGACCGCCAATACGTGGGAAACGCGCTGGCGCACTACCTGCCCCATTAGGGCCATGACATGCAATACAAGCCGGTAAACCATTATCAACCTTTCCAGCACGGTATATCTTTTCGCCCAGCTTAATTTTATCTGCGCTAGCCGCCTCAACCGTTGACGGCACGCTGGCAAAGTAAGCCGCTAAATTTTCAATATCAACATCTGTCAAACCGGCAACCATTGGCGCCATTGTTGGGTCATTTCGTTTTTTACTTCGAAAGTCGTGCAGTTCTTTTTCAATATAATAAGCATGCTGCCCCGCTAACTTTGGCCACATCGGATTGGAGCTGATGCCATTTTGACCGTGGCAAGCCGCGCAAACTGCTGCACTCGCCTTGCCGGCTTCAATATCACCAACGGCAAAAGCATTCGTTGATACTAAGGCAGTAAAAAAACAAACCAATAATATGTTCAATTTCATCATCATTCCAAGCCTACTTATTTATTTAATTCCAGCATAATATGCCGCAAGATTCGCCACGTCATCGTCAGTTAAAGCACTAACCATCGCCTGCATTGAAGGGTCTTTGCGCACGCCTGAACGAAAGTTGTTTATTTGCTTTACCAAGTACTGTTCTTTTTGACCCGCTAAATTAGGGTAAATACCCATAGGACTAATGCCAGCCACACCATGGCAAGCCGCACATTGCGCTGATTTTGCTTTACCTGCTGCCGCATCACCCGCCCATGATTGACCAGTAATTGATAGCAGTAAAACGGCTATCGCCAGTAACACCTTATTCATCTTTATTTCTCCAATATATTTAGCTTAACGCTAGACTAGCGCGTAATTTTACAATAAATTTAATTGAATTTAGTATTTTTCTAAGTGATTTGTTGTTATCCCCACTGCAAATTGCTTGCTCCGGTACAATAAACAAATTTATCGCTTGGCTTGTAACATGAACCCTCTTTATCACCGCGCAGAATACTTACTAAACGCTCCCAACCTCAAAACAACTCCTAAAGGGGTTGAATATGAGGTGGCCTTTGCTGGTAGATCTAATGCTGGAAAATCCAGCGCCATCAACACATTGACCAACCAAAAAAGCCTCGCCAGAACCAGCAAAACGCCCGGCAGAACTCAACAACTTGTCTATTTTAAGCTTGATGATCAGCGCTGTCTTGTTGATTTACCCGGCTATGGCTTCGCTAAAGTCCCGCCTAAAATTCAGCAACAGTGGCAAACTGAGCTTGAGCGCTACCTAGAAAAAAGGCAGGCACTGCACGGTCTGGTTTTACTCGTCGATATCCGCCGCTCTTTAGGTGAGTACGATAGGCAAATGATTGACTATGCTACTCATCTAAATTTGGACGTCTTTGTAGCCCTAACCAAGGCCGACAAACTTAATCGAAATAACGCTAAAAACACTTTATTTGCCGTTCAAAAACAACTTAAAGATTCACCTGGAAATGTACAAGTTGAGCTATTTTCTTCGCTAAAAAAAGAAGGTGTCGAACAACTACATAACTGGTTGGATGAGCACCTTAATGTACAAAAATAATAGGCAAAAAAAAGCTCTAGAACCATACAAATAGCCTAGAGCCTTATAAAAACCCGGTTATTGCTAACCGGAAACTTGCTCAAGGGGAGGGGAAGTTTATGAGCAAGTATATCTTTACAGATACAACTGAATAGACTGCGCGTTTTAAAAAAAGTTCAACATTAAGTATTTTTTCAACACGCGCCTCTCCTTCAAAACTCTGTTCAGTTACAGCAAACATATCACCGATCAATGCGCTTCATCCCAGTTCTTACCCATACCAACATCCACGACTAATGGCACATCCAAAGATGCTGCCCCACTCATTTTTTGTTGAATAATGCTCGCGGCCTGATCTAAATAACTGTTTTCGACTTCAAACACTAATTCATCATGCACCTGCATCACCATTCGCACAGCAGGTTTATCAACTTGCAACCAATTATCCACCGACAACATGGCTAACTTAATAATATCTGCCGCTGTTCCTTGCATGGGCGCATTAATAGCTGTTCTTTCGGCATACTGCCTACGTTGTCCATTCTTAGCCAGAATATCAGGCAGGTATAAACGTCGACCGAATAACGTTTCAATATACCCTTGCTCACGCGCCAGCTCACGTGTTTCGTCCATATATTGTTTTACGCCTGGATACCTTTCAAAATACAAATTGATATAGCCTTGAGCAGCGCCGCGATCAATATCTAACTGTTTCGCTAAACCAAACGCAGACATGCCATAAATTAAGCCGAAATTAATCGCCTTAGCCGAACGGCGCTGATGAGTCTCAACTTGATCAACGGGCACACCAAACACTTCTGCTGCTGTTGCCTTATGCACATCTAAACCCTCTTTAAAGGCTTGCAAAAGACCCGTGTCCTGCGATAAATGCGCCATAATCCGCAACTCAATTTGTGAATAATCAGCTGCCATGACAGTAAAGCCTTCCTCTGCAATAAATGCTTGGCGAATCCTTCGACCTTCTTCACTGCGTACCGGAATATTCTGTAAATTCGGATCAGATGAAGATAATCGTCCCGTTGCCGCAACCGCTTGGTGATAGGAAGTATGCACACGCCCAGTTACTGGGTTAATTTGTTTTGGTAATTTATCGGTATAGGTTGAGCGTAACTTACTCAAACTACGGTGCTCAAGAATCAAGCGCGGCAAGGGAAAGTCAACGGCTAAATCTTGCAAAACGCTCTCTGCCGTCGAAGGTTGACCCTTGGGTGTTTTCTTTAGGACTGGCAAGCCTAATTTATCGTACAGAATCTCTTGGATTTGCTTTGGCGACCCCAGATTAAATGGTTGGCCCGCAGCCTCATGGGCCTGCGTTTCCAAGGCTTTAATGCTGGCGGTTAATTCGCCACTTTGCTGACTTAACATTTGCTCATCAACCAACACCCCTGTTTGCTCCATTCTGGCTAACACAGGCACCAGTGGCATTTCTATCGTTTCATAGACCGTTGCCAAACTGTCTATTTGCTTTAACTGAGGAAAAATATGCTGATGTAAACGTAACGTAATATCAGCATCTTCCGCTGCGTAAGGTGCTGCCAGCTCAATAGACACTTGATCAAAACATATTTGTTTTGCGCCTTTACCCGCCACATCTTCGTAATGAATAGTTTCTTGCCCCAAGTATTTTTCAGCCAAAGCATCCATATTGTGCCGCGATGCAGTGCTATTTAAAACGTAAGACTGAAGCATAGTATCGTGATAAATTCCCGCCAAGCTAATACCGTGATTAGCAAGCACGTTCGCATCATATTTAAGATTTTGACCGACCTTACGAGCACTTTCTGACTCTAATAAGGGTTTTAATTGATCCAACACCCATTGCCTAGACAGTTGTTGTGGCGCACCGGGATAGCTATGAGCCAACGGAACATAGGCCGCATGACCTGCTTCAATAGCAAATGAAACACCCACGACCAACGCTTTTGTATAGTTTAAATGTGTTGTTTCGGTATCAAAGGCAAACAACTCTGCCTCTGTCAGCTTTGCCAACCATTGGTTAAATGTTGCTTCATCTAGAATCGTTTCTACGGTTAATTCAGTTTTTGCCGGTAACGGTTTCTCATCCACCTGTTCGCTGGCAACGGTCGACGCCTTTGTTCCACCCAACTGTTTTAACCATGAATTAAACTCATAATGGCTTACCATCTCCTTTAAGGTTTCTGTATCCGGCTGCGTTCTTATTAAATCCGCCGGAGCCTTATCTAACGGTACATCACATTTAATCGTTACGAGCTCTTTTGATAACGGAATCGCATCAAGGTGATCACGCAAACTCTCACCCACTTTGCCTTTTACTTCATCAGCCCTTGCGATAATTTCATCCAGTGAACCGTATGCATTGAGCCACTTTGCAGCCGTTTTTGGTCCCACTTTAGGCACACCCGGAATATTGTCGGAGGTATCGCCCATCAAGGCTAAATAATCAATAATCATGTTAGGCGGCACACCAAACTTTTCCTTCACGCCTTCTTCGTCCAGCCATTGGTTATTCATTGTGTTAATTAATGACGTTTTATTGGTGACCAGCTGCGCAATGTCTTTATCGCCTGTTGAAATAACAACATTAAGATCTTCCTCTTCGGCCTGCTTAGCCAATGTACCAATCACATCATCCGCCTCAACACCTGGCTCCATAACTAAAGGTAGCCCCATTGCTTTTATTAACTGATGTAATGGCTTAATTTGCTCTCGCAACTCGTCAGGCATTGACGCCCTGTTGGCTTTATACTCAGGATACATATCATTACGAAACGTCTTTCCTGGGGCATCAAATATGACTCCAAAATATGCCTCTGGGTACGTCTCAACCAGTTTTTTAAGCATGTTTGTTACGCCTAAAATGGCGTTGGTGTATTCACCTTTTGAGTTTGTTAATAATGGCAGTGCATGATAGGCACGAAATAAGTAAGAAGAGCCATCTACCAATACCAATGTTTTTTCAGCCATGAACCTATCCAATATTTATATACGCAAGATTATACCCAAGGGTATCGAGCAAAGAACATAAGTTTCACTCAAGCAACATCGATCCTTTAATTTAGCCTTATACTGCGCAAACCGATTACCATGTTATAAAAAACAGGAGCAGCAGATGAGCGATCAAAAACGCGAAGCATGGAAAATTTTTCAAATTATTGCCGAATTCGTCGATGGTTTTGAACAGCTCTCACACATTAAGCCTGCCGTCAGTGTCTACGGTTCTGCACGGCTCAATGAAGATCACCCTGATTACCAACGCGCCGAAGCCATTTCCCTTGCCTTATCCAACGCCGGCTTTTCTGTTATTAGCGGTGGCGGCCCTGGCATTATGGAAGCTGCCAATAAAGGCGCCTTTAAAGGCCCGTCTTCAAGTATAGGGCTTAATATTCTGTTACCACATGAACAACAGTCCAACCCTTACCAAGACGTCAGCTTAAATTTCAGACATTTTTTTGCCCGTAAAGTCATGTTTGTCAAATACGCCACCGCTTACGTTGTCTTACCGGGTGGCTACGGCACCTTAGACGAACTGGCTGAAATTTTAACCTTGGTTCAAACAGGCAAGACTCGAAAGATACCCATTATTCTCGTTAATAAAGAATTCTGGAACGGCCTAATTGATTGGTTTTCAAACACCTTAGTGGCAACAGGAACCCTTAAAAAAGAAGACCTCGATCTATTTCAGCTTTGTGAAACACCCGAGGAGGTGCTAACAGCTATTTTTGACTTCTACGAGCAGCGTGGATTTGCGCCTTCTGCCGAAGAAGAAGAAATACTGCTAGAGCTTTAAAACCGCTAAAACAAAGCCAAATTGTAAAAACTCACCAGTTAGTGTCATAATTGGAGAAACACTTTATTCCAAAGGAAAATCATGCGCCGCTGCTTACCCATTATTCTAGCCCTACTACTGATGTATTTATCAAACGCTACGGCAGAAGATGCAAGACCGACTGTTGTTCCTGAGCCGCCCGAACTGCCTTCACAAATTGTCAGCGGTGAGAATATGTCACCTGACATTACAATCACCCGTAAAGAGAAAGAAACGATTACTGAGTACAGTGTTAACGGCAATGTTTACATGGTAAAAATTTCACCTAAAAACGCACCGGCTTATTATATGGTGGATACCGACGGTGATGGCAATTTGGAAACGCGCCGTTCAGACTTAGAAAAAGGCATGAACATTCCCCAATGGTTACTGTTTAGCTGGTAGTTCCAAAGCGGTTTTCTAAGTTATGTCTGTCTATACGGTCGTTGAGCGCGCCCAGCTGGTCGCTCATTTAAAACATTACGATTTGGGCCACCTTGTTAGCTTTCAAGGTATTAGTTCCGGTATTGAAAACACCAACTATTTTGTAACAACCACCCGCGGCCAATATGTATTAACGCTGTTTGAGGAATTAAAAGCAGAAGAGTTACCCTACTTTTTAACGATCATGGCTTTTGTCTCAGCCAAGGATGTCCCTAGTGCACAACCGATCCTCAATAAAGCAGGCAATTACCTATCTACCTTAAATGGTAAACCGGCAGCCATGGTAGAAAAGTTAGCCGGCACTGATGTTGACAGCCCCAATTCGACTCAATGCGCCGTTATTGGTCAGGCAATGGCAAATTTACACTTAGCCAGCTTAGAACTAGACATTTATCGCGACAATAGTCGAGGCGCTCACTGGCGACAACAAGCGGCAGAATTACTGTTACCATTAGTTGACCAAGATTCCGCTGAACTTATCAACAGCGAATTGGCTTTTCAGGCCCCCTATGACACATTAGGTCTACCTAAAAGCGTTATCCATGCCGATTTGTTTAGAGACAACGCCTTATTTTCTGGCGACCAGCTATCCGGCATTATTGACTTTTATTATGCCTGTAATGACTATTTTACTTACGATATAGCCGTTGCTGTAAATGACTGGTGCATCAACACTAATGGCTCCTTAGACAACACTCGCTTTAAAGCCTTTATGTCTGCTTACCAAGCTATTAGACCGCTGACAGAAGACGAAGTTAGACACTGGCCTATTGTAATACGTGCAGCTGCTTTTAGATTTTGGTTATCGCGCTTAAGAGACGTGCACTTTCCAAAAGAAGGCGAAATGACTCACCTAAAGGACCCTGATGCCATGAAACAAATTTTATTAGCCCGTCGGGAGCTTCCTAACAACTACTGTTTAGAATAATTATTAATCCGACCTGACGCTAAGTAAACAAGCAACCTTATTTTTTGAACAAGGCCTAACACTCCTCATTTGTTTCTTTGCAAACTCTACATGACCATATTTTTTCTTTTTTAAGCCTGCTAGAAACTTATCCAGCTTGGCCGTCTTCTGCAAAAGCCTCGCTAAACCCTCATCCTTTATTGTCCAACCTAATTTAACGCATAAGCCTGTATTCAGTTGACAACACATTGTAATATAGCCTCTTCGTTATGAAACTCAAACCACATGTTCAATACGCTGATCTGTCTTATAGACTCTATTAACAGGGTTATTTTTAATACCGTTTCTTGGTTCGTTGCTTTGATGGTTGTCGTTATGTTTGGCATTGTGACCTTACGTTACGGCTTCAACATCGGCTCGATCGCCGCACAAGAGTCCATAACCTACCTGCATGGCTTAGTATTTATGTTGGCCATTGCACATACACTTAAAATAAATGGTCATGTACGTGTAGATATTTTCTATCAACGCCTAGGGCCGAAAGGTCGCGCTATCGTCAATTTGCTGGGCTCAGTGTTTTTATTGCTCCCCGTAAGTATCTTTATCGCACATGCCAGCTGGGACTACGTATCTACTTCGTGGGCTTACTTTGAAGGCTCTAGAGAAGCAGGTGGACTAGACGGCGTCTTCTTACTTAAATCGTTAATTCCACTGATGGCTTTTTTATTGTTCTTGCAAGGCTTATCGGAAATCATTAAATCAATTTGCACCTTACGCGAGGCTAATCATGGACGGTAGTATTGCCTTATGGATGTTTGCCGTTGTCTTTCTTGTTTTACTAATGGGCTACCCCGTTGCCATTAGTTTGGCAGGAACCGCTTTAATTTTTGCCTTTGCCGGTGATTACTTTGGCACCTTTGACACTGCTTTTTTAGCCGCCTTACCGAATCGATTATTTGGCATTATAGAAAACGACACATTAATTGCCGTTCCCTTATTTGTATTTATGGGCGTGATGCTAGAAAAGGCTAAAATTGCCGAAAGCCTGCTTGAAAACATGTCTAAGCTATTTGGCACCCTACCGGGCGGTTTAGGTTTCTCGGTTGTATTAGTTGGTATGTTAATGGCTGCAAGCACCGGTATTGTCGGGGCCACCGTTGTAACCATGGGGTTATTGTCTTTACCGACCATGCTAAAACGTCAATATGACCCGGCGCTGGCTTGCGGCACCATTTGTGCCTCTGGCACACTGGGTCAAATTATCCCCCCTTCCATTGTATTAGTGCTACTTGGCGATGTTATTTCATCTGCCTATCAGCAAGCTCAACTCGATATGGGCATTTTTTCGCCAGACACTGTTTCCGTTGGTGACCTGTTTGCTGGCGCCCTAATTCCAGGTATTTTATTAGTGGCTTTGTATTTAATATACTTAGCTGGCCTGGCTTTTTTTAAACCATCCAGCTGCCCGGCTTTACCCCGCCAACAGGTCGATAAATCACTTTATTTAGGCTTAATAACCGGCCTAATGCCGCCCTTGGTTTTAATTATCGCCGTCTTGGGTTCTATTATTGCCGGCATCGCAACACCAACCGAGGCCGCTTCTGTTGGCGCGGTAGGCGCAACTTTTCTCGCTTATTTAAAAAAACAACTTAGCCTTGCCCAATTAAAAGCTGTAACACAGGACACCACTCAGGTTACCAGTATGGTGTTTTTTATATTGATTGGCGCTTCGCTATTTTCGTTAGTTTTTAGAGGTTTTGGCGGAGATGAACTGATAGAAGAATTACTGTCTGACTTACCAGGTGGGGTATTCGGCGCTATGCTGGTGGTCATGCTGGTTATGTTTTTTTTAGGCTTCGTGTTAGATTTTATTGAAATAACCTTTGTTGTCGTACCCATTGTTGCACCTATTTTATTAGCAATGGATATCAACCCAGTTTGGCTGGGTATTATGATTGCGTTAAACCTACAAACTTCGTTCCTTACACCACCTTTTGGATTTGCATTATTTTACTTACGCGGTGTTGCACCGGCGGCTATTAAAACCAGTCAAATATACCGAGGCGTTCTACCATTTATATTAATACAACTAGTCCTATTAGCCTTATTGGCTGTTTGGCCAGCGCTAACGACCTGGCTACCCAGCATCATTTACAATAATTGACTTTAATCACCTATTAACAAATCTTATGTGTAATACCTTTGCTTTTTTCAAAGCCAGTAATAGACTAAAAGGAATGTAACCAACGAGGGGAAACATGTCATCCGTAGCAGAAGAAATTAATCATGACGTAAAAATAACTAAAACAATTTTGCTGAACACAGGGTCCGTTGAACAAAAAAGAGAAGAAATTCGCGACTACCTACACAAAACATTTCAGCTAGAAGAACAGTTATACAGCACACTAAAACATGATGAGGCTTTTTATTTAAGGCCTGAATCTCTCCGTCACCCCCTTGTTTTTTATTACGGCCATACTGCTACTTTTTTCATCAATAAACTCAGCCTTGCCTCGCTGATCCAACGGCGTGTTAACCCGCGCTTTGAATCAATCTTCGCCGTCGGTGTGGATGAAATGTCGTGGGATGACTTGAATGAGGCCAATTACGATTGGCCTATCATCAGCGAGGTACAGACGTACCGACAAACCGTCTTAACACTGATTGATTCACTTATAAGCACCCTACCGCTCGAACTTCCGATTACTTGGGAAAGCCCGTTTTGGCCTATTCTTATGGGCATTGAGCACCAACGTATCCATATTGAAACCTCTTCCGCTATTATTCGCCAAATGCCGCTTGAACATTTGCAGCAACATAGCACTTGGAATGTTTGCCCTCATGTAGGAGAAGCCCCTAGTAATGAACTGCTTAATGTTGAAAGTGGGCGCATTAAACTTGGTAAAGATAAAAACCACAAAACCTATGGCTGGGATAACGAATACGGTGAAAAAGTTGTCGATATTGAAGAGTTTTCCGCCAGTAAGTACCTTGTTTCTAATGCTGAGTTTCTCAGCTTCATAAAAGACAACGGCTATCACCAAAAAAGATTTTGGACCGAAGAAGGCTGGAACTGGGTGCAATATAAAAAACCCGAACACCCGCTTTTTTGGATACAAAAAGATGATCGCTACCTTCTTCGCACCTTATTAGAGGAGCAAGAAATGCCTTGGAACTGGCCAGCAGAGGTCAATTACTTAGAAGCAAAAGCGTTTTGTAACTGGCTTAGCGAAAAGAAAGGAAAACCTATTCGCCTACCCACCGAGGAGCAATGGCAACACTTACACCAGCTTCACAATATTCCTGACCAACCAGAGTGGGAACAAGCACCCGGCAACATTAATCTGGAACATTGGGCATCTGCCTGCCCAGTTGATCACTTTGCCTTTGGCGAATTTCACGACTTAATCGGCAACGCATGGCAATGGACAGAAACACCCATCAGTGGCTTTGATGGCTTTGAAGTTCACCCGTTATATGACGATTTTTCCACCCCCACCTTTGACACACAACATAATTTAATTAAAGGCGGCTGTTGGATTTCAACCGGCAACGAGGCCACCAAACACGCACGCTATGCCTTTAGGCGCCACTTTTATCAACATGCGGGATTCCGCTATGTAGAATCAACACAACCTATGGAAAAACCATCTGCTATGTACGAAACCGATACCGCTGTCTCTCAGTATTGCCACTTTCATTACGGCCCGACTTACTTTGATGTAAAAGACCTTTCTGCTCATTGTGTTCAATTATGTTTGGAACAACTGCAAGATAAACCCACCACTCGCGCACTTGATTTAGGTTGCGCCGTTGGCAGGGCTTCTTTTGAACTGGCACAACATTTTGATGCGGTCACTGGCATCGACTTTTCTGCGCGCTTTATCCGCATTGCTCATCAAATGCAGCAAAAAGGCAAAATTCATTATGAGCTAATCGAAGAAGGTGAAATAGTCTCCTATCATGAACAAACTTTAGAGCACATTGGCCTTAGCAACAATCGCGACAATATTGAGTTTTTTCAAGGTGATGCTACCAACCTAAAACCACAATTTACCAATTATGACTTAGTACTGGCCATTAACCTTATTGACCGTTTACGCACACCCGCCGTTTTCCTAAATGATATTCGCCACAGAATTAACGTCGGCGGCCTATTGGCCATTGCTTCACCTTACACATGGCTGGAAGAGTTCACGCCTAAAGAAAACTGGTTAGGCGGCATTCGTAAGGATGGCGAGCCATATTCCACCTTAGAAGGCTTAAAAGATCACTTAGGTGAGCATTTTAAATTAGTTAACGACCCCACCGATGTGCCCTTTGTTATTCGCGATACCAGTCGAAAATTTCAGCACAGCTTTAGTCAGCTGAGTATTTGGCAACGTACTGTTGGCGGACAATAAAGTTGTTAACAAATGACCTCCTAACCTATTGACTTTATTATAGTGGTTATTTTGTAAATAAAAATAAAGTTGTTAACTTTCAACGTTCTGTGATTTCCAAAAAAGAAAAGTATCACCAATAAAGTTGTTAACAAACTCTAAACTTATGCTCGAGCTCTTTGGCTTCTCTGCCGAATATCGAGCTTGAGCTTGCTTTCAGATTAAAGCTGTAGCACAGCCTTAATAATTTTTTTACTTGGAACTTATGATCTTTTTATTTTTACGCCTTGGTTTCTCTACAGGGGTGAAAGAATCACTAAGGTGACACCTGAACCAGCGCCGACGCTCAATGTTTTGAAATCCGTTCAATGCAAAGCGATAATCACAACGCCCCAATCTCAGGCCACAACTGCATGGGCAAGGCAATTTATTAGCTTCCCTCTTACGTTTGCCAAGAGCTCGCAAGGCACGTAAAACAGCTCGCTTTCCAGTAAGGCCGAGCATTTCTCCGTAATCATCGACCAAGCCTTGTTCACCGTGCGCGAGTTCGCCATAAGGGTGTAACCCTCCCAAATTTAGAACACATTTGAATAGAGTATTCTCAAGCTAATTGTTGTTCATACACCTTTGGTGGTAAATCATTAAACGACTCATGCGGTCGTTCAAAATTGTAATCAATCACCCAGTCATCGGTTATTTCTCTCACTTCACTGAGTGAATTAAACAAATAACAATCTAGTACCTCATTCCTATAAGTACGATTAAATCGTTCGATATAGGCATTTTGTGTGGGCGTTCAGTTAAGTACCTCTAGGTAATTTATACCGTACGCAAAATCCAATGAACAACTCTCTGCGCCCAAGGCTCTATGACCTCTGGTGGAAGATCTGTGGAATGCTTAGATTTCGGATGCGGTATCCCTTTGTATGTCTTTTCGCCTAATCGTTCTTTAAAGTAGTCACTTGGCCAGCCCAGAGACTTCTTCATAATTCGATACAGAATCGCTTTCTCGTTTGCTTTTGCCCACCCTAGCGAAGACGTAAGCAGTATGGTCGATAGTTTCGCTGCACCATCCGAGGTATCTACTTCCAATAAAGTATAAAACTGGTTGCTGAACTCCAACTCAACAATAGCCATACAACGAGGATTTTGCATGTCGGCTAACCAATGTTTCTTTCCGTCACCCACCTTCGGAAGTTTTGTTATCTCTTTTCTGACTAATATACAGCCATGTTTTGCAACTAGACTGTCGACCATTTTGAAGAATGACTGAAACTTTCCAATATACAGATGGGCATCGTCCGTTTGATCATCTAGGTTATTCCATGAGCCTCCAGGTAGATTACCGGACTCTTCTTTTTCATTTTGACTTAGGCATTTATCCAAAACTTCTTTGTCACCATCGCCAATAAAATGGTTTACAGCTTTAGTCTTACTCGCGATTCTGTTTGTGATATGAGGCGTTCTAAACGACACAGCTACTCGCTTTGACATAAGCACTATCGTAGCCTTATCCACATCCGAAAGCTCGTCATCATCCAGTTCGTACTGATCAGGAGCTTCCCCTTGCTTTCCATCGCCTTTGGTTGGTTTTCCACCAACTTTTCGCTCATAACCTGGGTGATAGAAATCAATCTCGCCTTTTATGTCCGAGGGCAAGCTGTAGAGTTTGGTTACTTCCCAAACAAAGAAGCTATTCGAGTTTCTGTCTCCCCATCCGCTAGCCCCAAGTTCCAAGTCCGACAGGGGCGGTGGTGTGAACTGGAAGCTCCAATGCAGATAATTTTTTTGCTGGTACTGGTTTTTTATTAGGTGAATACCGATACTTTCAAAGGAGGCTCTGGCCGCGCGATCAAGCAGCACCCAACTGAGAAAACGGCGGTTATCATCTCGGTTAAAGTAAGATACTGGATATTCAGCTCCTTCTCGAACGATAATCATGGGCTGACCGTCATCTCTTTTGCCGAGGATGAAGTCTTCAGCCAGAGCATTATGCTGAAGACTTAGGCGAGCAAGAAACGGGTCATGATAAAAAAGCGCGCGAGCCAACTCTAATTGCGGGATAAACACCCGAGTGCTTCCAACCTGCACAACAAAACAAAGTTGGTTGCCGTCTTTACCATGTCTATGTGCCTGATACGCAGGGCAATCAGACGCCTTGGCCACTTCCCACTTCTGGGCATTTTCAATTAAGAAATCAACTGGAAAGCCAGCAAATTCATGCTGTATCGTCGGGTTTAAAACACGCTTTCTGGCAAGTACTGGTATATTGCTGAATTGCATACTCTG
Organism: Cycloclasticus zancles 78-ME; assembly: GCF_000442595.1. Lineage (NCBI taxonomy): Bacteria > Pseudomonadati > Pseudomonadota > Gammaproteobacteria > Thiotrichales > Piscirickettsiaceae > Cycloclasticus > Cycloclasticus zancles. The sequence continues at coordinate 2,540,559 of NC_021917.1, forward strand.
CGAAGTCCCACCATTAAAGTCAACGTTGATCGCCCAAGTTTTTCTATCTTTGCCACGAAAAAGAGAACCGATGCCTAGTACTCTGGAATCATCATTAAGCTTTTTAAACCTTGCCTCATGTAGACTCACTCAACATCTCCTTTAAAAGCTCTGCAACAATGGCTGTCATTCGCTCATCACTTAAACCAGCTTGCCGAAGCAAAGACCAGCGCTTAATTTCCTGCCCACGCTCTTGCATCGAGAAATAAGCACGGGTAAGCCTTCGAGCCTGATACTCAGTGATACTCTCTGTGTAAATGGAAAGCAATGTTGAAGAACGAGGTAAACGATGAAGGTTTTTTTCGACTGTTGCTCGGTGTTCAAGCTGGTGAATCAGGAATGTTCTGCTTAGTCGGGGAGCGCTTAAGTCTTCAGATAGATTTTCATAAGCGTGGCGCAGCTCTTTAGTCACTTGTTTGTCTCGTTGTGGCCAGTCGACACGTTTGTTAACTGTTATATAATCTGCATGATATACACTGTCGATGTATATCAACCAGTCGTAGTGGTTTCGATAAAGCCGTGCATAGAGTGCTGAATTTTGCTGACGAGATGCCTTTGGTGGCATTTGTTCAAGGAGCTGTTTCCACTTGATTTGGTCTTGGCTCAATTGGTTTTCAGTAATTAGCTCCGGCTCTTTTTCTTGGATGACTTTTTCGCTGTTTATTACCATCCTTGATGCTTTATCAATGGCATCACCAATACTTATCGCGCCATTGGAAAGGGCAGATATAACCACAATATGCTCAGCAAAACTAAAGCTTTTCCTATGTTTTCTGAACAGACCCCTCAGCCAAGAAGTTTCCGTCTCTGATGGAAGAATACCGGCGTTTGCAAGCCAACGTTTGCCCCAGAATTGGATTACAGTTTCGTGAATCTTACTATGGTCAACCCTTCGCCCATAAAAACACCCTTGGCTCGACGCGAACCACTTATAAAATGCCGTCCATTGAGAAAAACTAATTCCTTCATTTTGCACCTGCAATAAGTTAGCTGTTTGATGGGAAAAAATGCTGTCAACAGCCGCAGCTTTAACTGGTTCCAATATTTCTGCCTCCTCAACAGGCAGATATGAGTGCCGATGCTCTCCGTCAAGCTCAACGCTTGTGGTATGCAATGGGCCGTGCGCTGGGCATACCTTTAGTAGGGGAACCTGCCAAAGTCTATTCCAAAAGCACTCCCCATATTTTTGTTTCTGGACTTTCAAGCACTCTAAGCAAACAAAAAGTCGTTGTTTAGCTTTCACTTTTGAGGCGGCTATACCACTGGCCAAATGTACAGCGCCTCGGGAGCTGCCACTCATCCATTTTTTTAACTTTTTATTTCGCTCGCGTGGCAGGAATGATGCATAAATGGGCCAGAGTGTATGACGAGATATTAGAGTTTTAGTAACTAATCCGAGTGCTAGAGGATACTGCTCAGCTAGGGCCAATACATGGTTAGGTAAATCCACTGTCGCAACTACTTTGCGATTATTGAATACCTTATCCAACAACTGCTTAGGCGATGTTTCGCCATCATGAACACCTGCTCTTGCTGTCGTACTATACAGCAGCTCCTCAGGATAAGGGGGCGGGTACCCGAGCATTAATAACCTTCAGCCCAACCATCTAGGTCGAACATCTGACCGTTTTGCTCAAGCTGCTCTACCAGTGAAAGTTTTTCTTCTTTGCAATAAGCGTATTGATACCTTAGATCTTTGACGTCTAAATCAAGCCAATTTTTTTCCTTAACTTTCGTTATGGACTTAACTTCCCTTATTTGACCTTCATTCGATTTGTACCACCTCACCAAAATGGGAATCATTTCATGAAGGCTATAGTCTGGATGCTCTTTGAAAACCCGTTCAACAAGTTTGGCTACGCCCTGCTCATCAAAGGTTTCCTCGATCTGCAATATCACATTGTATAATCGCAGAGCGTCCTGGTTACCACCAAACAACCTTTCCTCTTGCTTTTGAACGACATTCAAGATTTCCGCGCCCAGCTGAATAATCCGTTTATCTAGATCTACGACACGCATATCTGAGTACTTTGTAATTTTGTCGGCATCACCCGACCTTAATGCATCCAGCATAGGGTGAACGGGCTTAAGCTCCTGCTTGTATACCGACTGTAGAATGCCCACAGTAATTCGTTCTTTCTTATTTGCTATGGCACGAAGCTGAGCTAATACAAACAACTTTACAACAATATCTAGGACACCTTGGGATAAGTCATACCAACAATCTCTAATCTCATCAGTGAGAGGGTCATCTCCGTGTTTCAGCCACTGATACTTCCAGAGGCTGTCTGACAACCTAATCCAATTAAGGTTTGACTCCTTTCCGTAGCCTTTAGAAACATATTGTGGAATAGTCTCCCAATAAATGGAGCCAAGACCGGCACTTCGTCTCCCAGATTGTAATTCTAGTTCAAAAATTGGGCGAGCCTTTGGCGTACCCACTAACACGATCGGAATGCCTACTGTATTTACGAGTTCAACAAAAAATTCTAACATTTGTTCCTTGCCACCTGAACGCACCTGGCTTAATCGCTGTATCTCGTCGATGACCAAAATTCCTATCGCGCGATTATTTGCCGTTTGCCGCATCAAAGCCAGCATTTTTGGAACAGACAGGCGTTGTTTTGCATAACGGCGTTCGTAATCCGAACCCAGCACGCTATCAACAGCACTAAAGAAGTTAAGACACAGGCTTTCAAGGTCGCCATTACTCGGGCATTCGATCTTCAAGTAAGTCACCTGAAAGAAATTTTGCTGCTCGTGGTAGATCACTTGCGGATAAGTTTCCAGCACCCGTTCTAAAGAGCTGGTTTTGCCACTTCCTGAGATACCCACTAAAGACATGCTTCTCGCTGTGGTTTTTTCAACAGCGAAATTTGCTGTGACTTCCCCTCCAGACTTGATCAGCTCGTAGCCTTCTTGCAGCTTTCTGTTTAGTGAACCGTCACTGATGTTTCTGCCGACGTACCCCATGCGAAGCATCATGTCGATTTTCTCTTGCAACTGAACATGTTGCGAGAGAGGCTGAAAATAATCATCCAACAGCGAAACGACCATGTGCATTCTGGATTTAGGATCCGCCAGCCGATCAGAGGGATGAAAACCTACCTGCCCCTTGATGCTCTTGCCTGCTTGAGCAACGGACAAGATGGGAGGGAGTGCTTCAATAAAGGGGTTACCATCGTAACGTTTTATACCTGTTGACTGGTAAGACGCTGTAACAAAATGATTAGGCTGTTCCATTAATTGTCTCCATCATCAAACAATTCGTCTTCAAAATCCGGGTAGTCATCACTATCTTCAGGCGGAGTTAGATGAACTACCTTTGCAAGTTGCTCGCGCTCAGACCTTTTTGGTCGACGCTGACCCCGTTCTTTCGCAAGCTGTTCAGACCGTGCATGACTGACTCCTTTCATTCGCTCAACATTTGTAGCGCTTGTCTTCGGTGTTTGTTTAATTGCCGACGAAATGATGTCTTCAACACGATCTTCATGATGCTTGCGAAGTTTATCAGCTTGCAGATTATCTTGCGCACCTTGCACTTTGATCTGTCTCTGTTTACGCCAAACTTCCCAAAACGTTACACCCCTAAACTCCCTCGATAAATCAGTAATGCGGCATACCCAATGGGCTCGACTTCCTCCGGTATGAAATAAATAAATCTCATCGGCAAAATTTGGATCAAAAGCGACCTCAACTTTTTTAGGCCTATTTGATTTGTCCGAGCGATGCATCCAGCCAAGTTCGACAATTTCTGAGGCAGAGTAATAAACACCAAATAGACATATACCTTGTGCTGATACACTAGCTTGCTCTCTCGGCAGTAGCGCAATACGGATCGATTTTGCATTAGCTTTACGTAGGCGACCAGTTCGATTTTGAAGCCCCCAATTCCAAAGATGAATTGGTATTGATGGTAAATCTGCAGGCATGTCCTTCGCTCGGTCATACTTCGTCATTGGATCTACAAAATTCCTCATAACGATTGATGAAACTATGATTTCGGTAAACTCCGAGATAGTTAATTTGCCGTCAAGCCAATAGTTTTTACCGCCTCTCTTTCTTATGGTTGGGCCAACCACTTCTCCTGGAGTAAATTTCTTGAATTCTGCTTGGAGCGTCCGAAACCTTTGTTCGACGATTCCTTTCGCATCTCCTCGATAAGGGGGTGTATTTTCGATCCTAACTCTATAACTTGATTCTAAACCTTCAATCTGATGACCGATAAGCTCTCCTCGATCAGCAAGTATTGCTTCTGGCAAACCAGGATCAGGCCAAGAAAAACTATCAGTTTCAATCTCTAAATCTTTGAATAATTGGCTCTTGTCGTTTAACGCCAAATGAAGTGATTGTATTGCCGCAACATAAGACGGGTTTTCAAAACCGATGTACCAGCCAACAATTAGTCTCGAAAAAACATCTATTACAATATAAACAGTAGGTCGCCCGACAGGCTGATTTCGGTCATGGTCTGATACTAATATTACGTCGGCAATCGTGGCATCTATCTCATAACGCGACCCAGGCCCTAAAGCTTGAATAGTTGCGGTACTATGCAACGGGCGGACATCTTTTTTATAAATGATATCTGATACACCCGCCTTAATTTTATCCACATTCTTATATTCGCGGTCTAAGAAGTAACTTAGTTGGCGCTTCGTTGGTTTTTCTGATTCAGGCACACCAGGGAATATGTTGTCATAAAGCCCTTTGAATTTACGGTGCGCTCGTGCAATAGAGAATTGCTTCTTGAAAATGTATTTATCAATAATTATTCGGAATAGTTTTTCAGTTTGCTCATCTACTATCGCACCTGTTCCTTCCATGATTTTTCTTGGGCGGCCGAGTTTTTTGTCATTAGCAATCCGTTTCTGACCTTTCGCTCCTGAGTTTTTGTAATCAGGAAGCAAGGCATTTGGCACCTGTCCTCTTTGCCAATAACGACGAATCAACTTATAGACATATGGCCTTGAAACGTCACCAGCATCGAGAATATTCACGACATGTTTTGCTCGAATCTTTTTTATATAAAAATTAGCATCTTCGATTAGCGGCTTAATAATTTGATAGTTTCTATCTCGAATCATTGATTCTTTGGAGCCTGGCTCAGGCAGTAGGTTTATTACATACCCAAATGGATCATCAACGCGAATTACCTTTTCTTCTAATAAGAGGGATTCGAGTTGTGAAAGCTCAATAATATCTGGAAAGGCTTTTTGGTCATCGATAGAAATCCATACAACATGGATATTTGTCGTTACAAGCACTCTGTAAAGCTTATCTTCTAACTGGATCACCTCATTAACTTGAAACACACCAACTCTCCTGCAGAGCATCGAAAGTTTCAACTGTAATGTCGGAACATCGTAACTCTGTAAACGGTTTAGTTATGTCAAAATGACAATAGCGTTGCGCAAGCAATCTTTTAACTTGGTATAGAGCCTCACCTGGTGAGTTATCATATGAAGCGTCGAGTTTCATACATAATTCTTTAACCCTCAGATTTTCACTCGCTCGTATATGTTTACTAAAAATTTCAAATTGAACTAAGAGATCATCGTGATCGGTGTCATCGTCAATATGGTTATAAAGAAGGTTAATATTCTCAAATACAATTGGCGATATCTGATTCTCAGTGACCCAAAAAATTGGTACTCCTTTCTCACGCCAGTAAAGGCGTTCAATCTCAAGTTTTTCTATTGTCCTAGGGTTACTATAAGCTTCCGATGTTTTGACCTGAATAGTAAATCGCGGCCTATCTTTTTCTCGAGAATCAACAACAAAGTCACTGCTCATGTATTGGTCAACTCCGTGATGATTTGGATGTTCGATTCCTAATCGTTCACTTATCTCCCGCGTCACTTCACGATCTAGTGGGAATTGTTCTCGAATATCTGTGGTAGTGGAGCGCCATTGAAGCAGAAGAAATGTTGCAAGTTCGAGATCGGAGAGTAGGTGGTGAGTACGCTGACTTATGTGCCCAAAGACTCGATGTGAACGGCCTTCGGAAGCCACATCTCGAACAGTTAACCAAGGTTTATAGTTTGATCCTGTGCCTTGACCACGACCATCTTTGATCCAACGCCGGTTTTTGGCTTCTGAGTTCCAATATTGCTTCTTGCCCATAGTAAATTGCCACCTGAACTGACTTATTTCTAAAGTAGCTCAATATTTCTTCTGAAGAATGTCGTAAATAGTATAGTCAATAACCACGAACGTTTTAAACTTAACACAAAATAATCCATCTTTATAATCTCGTAAAAAACTTTATGTTAACTCTTTCCTTATATGAAGTTTCAGTCTTTGGAATAGGTCGCTCCTCCGACTGGACTCGAACCAGTGACCCAATATCAAATCATTAGTTCTTTTAACCGGTGGGCTAATTCGTAACACTCTGCTTTTGTCTGAATATTCGTAAAACTTAAAATTAAACTTGGATGAACAGGGCGTGTTGACCATTCCGATAGTGCTTGAGAGTAGAGGCCTGATTTCATCATTCTGTTCGATAGTGCAACATCATCGGCATTTTGGTTTTTAAGTTTTACGATCATATGCATGCCGCCAAGTTGGTGCTCAATTGAAACTTTGTCGCCTAAGACTTGAGTGAATACTTGAGCGACTAATTTTCGACGTTCCGTATAAAGCATCCTCATGCGTTGAATGTGCCTAGAAAAATGACCTTCTTGCATAAAGGTAAGGACTGAATTTTGGGTGAGCCCTGAAACATTACCCGCATTATGTGTGTTCACACTGTTTTAAAACTTAGGTGGTTAATGGTGTGACGTTTGGGTACTTCTTTCTTGCGGCATTTTTTGAAATTGCTGGCTGCTATGCCTTTTGGGCATGGTGGAAACTGGATAAAAGCCCGCTTTGGCTTGTTCCAGGAATCATTTCTCTGGTGGCCTTCGCCTGGGTTTTGGCACAAGTAGAAGCCTCTTACGCTGGTCGTGCCTATGCGGCCTATGGTGGTGTGTATATTGCTGCGTCACTATTATGGGGGGCTGCTGTGGAAAGACAGCTACCCAATGGCTACGATATACTAGGCGTCGCATTCTGTTTCGCGGGTGCGGCTTTCATTTTTTTCAGCGAGACGCTGAAGGCATAAACAAGCATTCCAGCTGGATGCACTGAGGAGTAGCGATGGCACAAACTATCAGCAAAGTGGCAAAAACACTGGCTATCAATGTTGAGACGATACGTTTCTATGAGCGTCGTGGATTAATAGAGCAGCCAGCAAAACCGGAGGTTGGGTACCGTCATTACCCCAATGATACGATTAACCGAATTCGCTTTATTAAGCGCTCCCAGGAGTTGGGGTTCACCCTGAATGAGATAGCCAATTTACTGAATCTGAATGATAGCCCCTGCGGCCAGGTTCAGGAATTGGCCGAGCACAAACTCGCCGCCGTCAAAGATAAAATGGTGGATTTGCGTCGCCTGGAAAAAGCGCTCAACGCACTCTTAGCCCAATGTCAAAGTAATGAGGATGATAGCCATTGTCCTATCATTGATTCCCTGCAACCTTAGCTAGCCTTAAAATCGCTTGACTCCGTACCTGGGTACGGCATTTATACTTTCCCCATCACTTAAATATATAGGAGAGTAAGGCGTGTCAGAGAAAGATTCCAATCTACCCATTATTGGTGGGATTATTGCCGCCGTAGGCGCGGGCCTGTGTTGTGCGGGGCCGTTCGTCCTATTGCTACTTGGCGTCAGCGGTTCCTGGATTGGTAACCTGACGCTGTTAGAGCCGTACAGGCCCATTTTTATCCTCGTGGTTATAGCCTTATTTGGCTTTGCAGGATTGAAAGTCTATCGCCCTATAGAGGACTGTGAGTCAGGCACGGTATGTGTCCTATCTCAAGTACGCAAACGTCGGCAGGTGGTTTTTTGGTTAACCGCGCTTACGGCACTGGTTTTAGTCACTAGTAATTACTGGATTGTCTGGTTTGCCTGATCGCCGAATTGAAAAATACACCTTAATCTTTTGGAGAAAATGATGAAAAAAATTGCTTTATTGACATTACTTGCACTGACAAGCCTGACCGCCTTTGCGAAACAGCAAACCGTGACCCTGGTAGTACCCACCATGAACTGTGTGACGTGTCCCTTTACCGTGAAGAAAGCCTTACAAAACGTCGAGGGCGTCAGTAAAGCCGAAGTGACCTTTGAGACCAAGCTTGCCGTGGTGACGTTTGACGACGAAAAAACCACCGTTAACACCCTGACTGAAGCAACCAAGAATGTAGGCTATCCGTCTACCATCAAATGAGGTAAACAGCATGACCAACCTATTCAATCTCTTGACCCGAATTGGCGATAAAGCCGGATCGTTAGGTGCGCTCGTATCGGCGATGGGCTGCGCTATGTGTTTTCCGGCCCTTGCCAGCCTTGGGGCCGCCGTTGGATTAGGCTTTCTCAGCCAGTGGGAAGGTCTGTTTATCAACACGCTGTTGCCGCTGTTTGCTTGGGTCGCTCTGGTGATCAATGGGCTTGGCTGGTTCAGCCACAAGCAATGGCATCGCAGTTTATTGGGGATGCTCGGCCCCGTGTTATTGCTGTTATCTCTTTACCCGTTTTTCCAATACGGTTGGAGTAGCTATGTTACCTATTTGGCGCTCGCCCTGATGGTTGTGGTGTCGTTATGGGATATTTTTTCACCGGCTAATAAACGCTGTGACGATGAAACCTGCGCCACATGAAGAACCCAAGGGTGGCAACGGAAAAGATGATGAACTCTCTAAGAGGATAAAATGACTAATCAAGAAAATAACGAACAATCATCCTGTTGTACCGGCAACAAGGAATCATTGCATGTTGCCATTGTTGGCAGTGGTTCTGGGGCGTTTGCCTGTGCCATCAAGGCAGCGGAAGGCGGTGCCAAGGTTACCATCATCGAAGGGGCTGACGTGATTGGCGGCTGCTGTGTCAATGTTGGTTGTGTGCCTTCTAAAATTTTAATCCGGGCGGCGCAATTGGCGCAGCAACAACGCCATAACCCCTTTGCCGGTCTGGCAAATCACACGCCCGAATTAAGTCGTGCTCTGCTGGCGCAACAACAAACGGCGCGTGTAGAAGAATTGCGGGCCGCCAAATACCAAAATATTCTCGATTCTAACCCGGCATTGAGTTTGGTCAAAGGTTATGCGAAATTTAAAGACGCAAATACCTTAATCGTCAGCAAGGCCGATGGTTCTGAACAAGATATTCACGCTGATAAGATTTTGATTGCCACCGGTTCAACACCGACTATTCCACCGATTGATGGTCTCGTGGATACTCCTTATTGGACATCCACCGAAGCGCTGTTTGCCAAGAACCTGCCACAACACCTGATGGTGATCGGTTCGTCTGTTGTCGCACTGGAAATTGCCCAGGCTTACCGTCGTTTGGGCAGTGAAGTGACGGTATTGGCACGTCACACCTTGCTCTATCGGGAAGACCCGCTACTCGGTGAAAAACTGGCTGAATGCTTTGAAAAAGAAGGGATGCGCATTCTCAGCGATACTCGAGCGTCCAGCGTTTCCTACGACGGTCAGCGGTTCACTCTTGAATCCAACGCAGGCACCTTGATTTGTGACCAATTGTTGATCAGCACCGGGCGTCATGCCAATACGGCCCAACTGAATCTGGATACGGTCGGTGTCAACACCGAGAAAAACGGTGAGATCATCGTCAATGAGCGCATGGAAACCAGCGTCCCCGGTATTTATGCGGCGGGTGATTGCTCTAATATGCCGCAATTTGTCTATGTCGCGGCAGCAGCGGGTAGTCGTGCCGGGGTCAATATGACGGGAGGGGATGCCAAACTGGATCTATCCACCATGCCAGCGGTGATCTTTACGGATCCTCAGGTGGCCACAGTCGGACTGACCGAAAAGCAGGCCAACGCGCAGGGTATTGACACCGACAGTCGCGTATTGGATATGGAAAACGTGCCGCGAGCGCTGGCCAACTTTGAAACTGACGGCTTTATCAAGCTCGTCGTTGAAATGGCAACCGGACGCTTGATCGGCGCGCAGATTTTGGCTCACGAAGGCGGTGAGCTCATTCAAAGCGCAGTCTTAGCGATCCGTAATCGCATGACTGTCATCGACCTGGGCGATCAACTGTTTCCCTACTTAACCATGGTGGAAGGTTTGAAACTCTGTGCACAAACTTTCAACAAGGATGTGAAAGAACTGTCCTGCTGCGCTGGATAAAAGGAGGCTTTCATGACTACTATACTGGATCAACTTACCCAAGATTTTTCTCGTTCCTTCCGTGAGGAGTCTGTAAGAGGAGAGCAGTATGCCGACCTATTTAAACCGATTCTGTCGCAACTGGCGCATGGTCGCCCTGTAACACCGAAAGAAATTGCAGAAGTCACTGGGCGGCCTCGCGAAAAAATTGCCGTGTTATTGCCCAAACTCCCAAATGTGGAATTAGACGATGCGGGAAATTTGGTCGGTCTGGGGTTAACGCTCAAACCAACTCCACACAGCTTTAAACTTGAAGAGCAGACGCTGTATACCTGGTGCGCCTTGGATGCGCTGATGTTCCCTAAGTTACTGGGGAAAACGGCTACGATTGAATCACCTTGTAAAGGTACTGACCAGCCAGTTAGGGTTGTTATCACGCCGGATGGTATAGAAAAAGTAGAGCCACCATCTGCTGTTGTATCTATTGTTACCTCTTCTAACAAGAACGATATTCGCAGTAGCTTTTGCTGTAACGTGCATTTTTTCCAATCCGATCGTTGTGCGTCTAATTGGTTAGCGCAACATCCTAACGCCAAGATTCTACCAATCTCCGAAGCATACGAGTTGGGAGCTTCATTGGCAGAAAATTTGTTCAACTAGATGGAGGATGGGCGACTCTGTATCGAAGGACCGGACATTTCGCCCGTTTAATCGCGTCATACGATGAAGGCGAGGGCGTGTTTCTTTTCACCAGTGAGTGCGAATGTGAGCGAATAGTGCTGAGAAGGAGTAGGAATATAACACCAGCAACACTTCCTTGAACAGTAGGGGTGTGATGTATGACCGGGCTTTTGATTGATCATACCCAATAAAGTCAACCAGGCTGAAATGCTATGGTTAGATGAAAACGCGATAGCACAAGGCATGAGGAAATTACCAATGACTAAAACAAATATTTCACCCAGCAAAGCTAAAGTTCGTAGACAACCCAGTTACTTTGATGTCATCCCCGACTTCTATAAGTTCATAGAGACTGACGATCAATTACTAACCTTTCCACTGAGTATTTCGCAGTTGGCTAAAACGGCACAAACCACTGTTCATACGGTAAGAAATTATGTCGCTGAGGGGCTACTTAACTGTAGCGAGAAAACTAAGAGTGGGTATGGTCTATACGACCAATGTGCGTTAACTCGACTGCGTTTAATTCGAGCCGCACGAGCCGCTGGCCTCTTGATCCTTGAGATCAAACCACTACTACAAGCAATTAATGCTGAAGACCGGAAGGCTTGTGATGAGGCCGTCCGACTCTTGCGCACAAAAATTGCAGAAAAGCAGACCTATCTGCACTCACTAGACAAACAGTTGTGTCACTTGGAGCAACTCGACAAACCCTTAACGAAAAAAAGGAGTGTTTAATGTCTTCGAATGGTAATCCCAAGATGGCATGGAAATCATGAGCAACAAACAGAACCAATTGACTTCGTATGATGTTGCGGAGTTTTTAATTTTACCCCATACACCTATTAGACGTAATATGAAGGATTTTCCATGAGTGATTGTTGCAGTTCAAAAAGACCACCTCGTAAAGCTGAGTGCCCTGATTGCCGTCAAGTGCAAAAAGCAACCACGCGTCAGACGCTCCTCCACCATGTTATCAGTCCTGTCAATCGATCTATTCCAGAAAGCCATTTTTATTTTTGCGCTAACGCTGATTGTGAGACCGTGTATTTCAGTGATTGTGGTTGCCTTTATCGCCAAGATCAAGTCAGGGGGGCTATTGGGCAAAAACAAACCTCAACTGAGCGGACAATTTGTTATTGTTTTGATGTGACGGAACGACATGTCTTGGATGAACTGGAACATACCGGACACAGTGCCAGTAAATCTTTTGTTACAGCACAAACCAAAGCAAAACTGTGCGCTTGTGAAACACAAAACCCCTCGGGCCAATGCTGTCTGGCAGACTTCTCATTGCTGCTAAAAAAAGCGATGAAGAATGGCATTTGAAGTAGTGGCCCAGTATTTTTTTGGAAGGAGACCAACAAATGAAATCACTTTTTGACGATGCCCTGTCACACTTAACTAAAGTCCTGGAACACATCAACTTATCCGATGATATCCTGCTGCGCATGCAACAACCCAAGCTGGCACTTACCGTCAGTATTCCGGTGCGCATGGACGACGGCGATCTGCGTGTTTTTACTGGTTATCGTGTACAGTTCGACGATACACGCGGGCCAACTAAAGGCGGTATTCGCTATCACCCGTCGGTCACTCTGGATGAAGTCACCTCTTTGAGTTTCTGGATGACGATCAAATGTGCCGTAATGGGATTACCGTTCGGTGGTGCCAAGGGCGGTATTGTGGTCAACCCAAAGGAACTTTCGCGTCTGGAACTGGAGCGCCTGTCGCGCGGTTATATCCGGGCAATCGCCGACGTCATTGGTCCGAAACGGGATATTCCAGCGCCCGATGTCTACACCAATGCCACTATCATGGGCTGGATGGCCAATGAGTATGCTCAGATCATGCGTGAGCAATTACCCGGTGTTATCACCGGTAAGCCCGTCCATCTTGGTGGCTCACTGGGACGTGAGGCCGCCACGGGTCAAGGGGCCTTGTATGCGTTGCAACAATGGGTGGCCCGTAACCAACTCGATCCAGGACAGACCACTGTCGCGGTACAGGGGTTTGGTAACGCTGGTTACCACTTTGCGCGTCTGGCCCATTTAGCCGGATTCCGTATCGTCGCCCTTTCGGATTCTCAAGGCGGCATCTATTCAGCTGCCGGGCTGGAACCGGAGCTGATCATGCAGCACAAGCGTACACGTCGCGAACTCAAGGCCATACTGTATTGCGATAGCTCGGTTTGCGAGGAAGCCCGTTATGACACCCTTTCAAATGCCGACCTGCTGGAGCTGGATGTGGACGTGCTGGTGCTTGCGGCGCTGGAAAACCAGATCACCGAACAAAACGCAGCTCAAATCCAGGCCCGTCAGCTGCTGGAGATTGCCAATGGCCCCGTCGATTCGCGTGCGGATGCAATACTCAGCGAGCGCGGCATCCCGGTGCTGCCCGATGTAATGGTGAATGCTGGCGGTGTGACAGTGAGTTACTTTGAGTGGGTACAGAACCGCGCTGGTTTTTACTGGGATGAAGACGAGGTGAACGGTCGATTGAAGACGATCATGGACCGCGAAGCCCGCTACATCTTCGAACTCGCAGACGATAAGCAGATCAACCTGCGCACCGCTGCCTATCTGCACGGTATTGAGCGGATTTCAGGGGCCATGATCGAACACGGTACACGCGAGTATTTCCAGCAACACACAGAAACTTGATAGCTCACAGGATGTTGAGCTTCTTACAATTAGATAACCGAAGCTAAATATTTCTTTTGAACAAAGCGCTAGCATATTTTTAGCAGCTTTTTTCGGGCTATGTCCAAGAGAGCTGTTGTGGAACTCTCCCAACCGCTTCAAGCAAACATAATTCAGGTGTAATCACTGATTGATAACGCTCCAGCAGCAACCGCCATCCTAAATAATGCCCTAAATATTTGGTCGCTACACCATGAAAGCGACGCATCCACGTTTTAAGGCGACTGCCGTAGGCATTCACATTTTGAACATGAAATACACCTCGAGCTCTTGGGCCTTTGGTATGGATAACTTCATGTGCTATTCCGGTGTTTTTAGCAAAGGCAGAATACACCGCCGCACCGTCTGTACAAAGCATGGCCTCTTTATCAATAAGCGGTTGAAGTGCTTGGCGAATGGTGACAGCATCGACACGCGTCAGAATAAAGTTGGCGGTGGCTTTATGACGGTCTCTGACAATCAGCACGGGTACCTGATCAGCTCCCGTACCGCGTGTTTTACCGACACCGCCTCGTTTTCGAGACGGCCTGTCTAGTTGCCTTTGGCCTTTAAAAGATTCTAAAAAGAACGTTTCATCCGCTTCGACAATCCCGTGTTCATGCGTGGCTTGATGCTGACTGATCATATGAAGAAAGCGATGTCGCCACAACAAGGCCGTATCTTTGTTGATCCCGCATTGTTGAGCGGCGGCCCTGAGAGAAAGCCCTTCTATCAGCGTATTAAGATAAGCCACCCAGTGCTCGCGCTTATGCAGTTTGGCTAACGGCGTTCCGGTGAGCGCGTTAAATGTTCTTGAACAATCTGTGCAACGATAACGGGGCAGCCCATGACTTGAACCCCAAGGATTGAAGTGATCGGTGTAACAATAAGGACAATGTTCAGGTGCTGCTTGAGTAGCCAATAAGTCAAAAGCGGTGATGTCATGTGCTTTTAAGTATCGATGAAGACGTTGATGCTGACTGGGAGATAGCTCGGGAAGCTGCTGTAATAATCCACTAAAATCATGTTCATTCATGACGGTAACCTCTCAATAACCATACTCATTTAATTTAGAGTCGTCGCTTTGCAGCAGGCTCATCGGACATAGCCATAAAAAACCCCAGCACCGCAAGGGTAGCTAAGGCTTTGATATATGGCTCCTCCGACTGAACTCGAACCAGTGACCCAATGATTAACAGCACCTTTGGCAGGCCAATATGACTTCCCTAAGCTGAAGAAAATAAAGGGATTTCCATTATGGGTTGAGCCAAAATTTTGGTTTCCGAACCTATTGCGAGCAATTCTACGATGGAAAATTTAACATATGTTTTCAATCGCTGGCCACTCTATGATTCTATGACAAGCTCCAAATAATCATGATTATTTGGAGTAATAATTAAAGAGTTTTCAGCGCCTTTGAGCCAATTGATTTGTATGCTTAATATGAAAATTAGTATCCGTGACGGGGGTTCTATTATGAATGATTAACAGTCCTAATATTTTCTATCCTAAACTACCTTCTAGTTATGATAGCTTCTTAACAATCAACTTCTGATAAATTTTGAGTCCGCAGTGAGTACACTCCCAAACAGGGCCGCCCATTCCTTCACAGCAACCTCCAAGCGAAACTCGTCCTTCTTCTATTTTTTGCTCGAGTACTGAATCCATGCCGACGTAACCATACAAAATGCTTGCTACGGGTGATGCACTACAGTTAGGGCATTTATTTGGTTTGCGTTCTTTTTCTATTCGCGCGCTCATTCGATTAGGCTTTTTATTCCATTCACGCTTTAACTTATTCATGTTCAGCTATCGCAACTTTATAGGTTTCAGATTACTTATCTTTGAACCTGTAACAAAATACTAATCAAAATTTAGATAGCAAATCTACGACTTTATTCGAAGGAAATACTCAAATGGCAAAATTAACAACATTATTGTTCAGTTAACAACTTTATTGTCTAGTTAACAACTTTATTGTTCGCCAACAACTACATGATTTTATTTACTCCTTATTCAACCGTTACTGATTTGGCAAGGTTACGCGGTTGGTCGACATCGGTTCCTTTAATAACCGCGACATGGTAGGCCAATAATTGCAGCGGTACCGTATAAATAATGGGAGCAACTATTTCATTAATCTCTGATACTCGAATAATTTTTAACCCCTTTACCTCTTCAAATATTGCATGTGTATCAGCAAAAACAAACAACTCGCCCCCTCTAGCCTGCACTTCTTGCAGGTTGGACTTCAGCTTTTCTAATAAATCATTGTTTGGCGCCACAGCAACTACCGGCATTTGGTCATCAACAAGTGCTAAAGGCCCATGCTTTAACTCACCTGCTGGGTAAGCTTCTGCATGGATATAAGAAATCTCTTTAAGCTTCAAGGCACCTTCCATTGCAACGGGGTATTGCTCGCCACGACCCAAAAATAATGCATGGTGTTTATTACTAAACTGCTTTGCAAACTCAATAATGTCTGGCTCAAGACGAAGTACTTCCGCCACTTGTTCTGGTAATACTTCTAATTGCCTGACGATTTCTATCTCTTTTTTATCATCAATTTTATGGTGCTTACCTAAGGCAATCACCAGCAGCAGTAGGGCTGTTAATTGTGTGGTAAATGCTTTTGTTGATGCCACACCTATTTCTGGCCCTGCTTTCGTCATCAATGCCCATTCCGATTCTCTCACTAATGAACTTTCAGGAACATTACAAATCGTTAATGTATGTGCATAACCAATGTCTGAGGAGGCTTGGAGAGCAGCCAGAGTATCCGCTGTTTCTCCTGACTGTGAAATCGTGACAAACAATGTTTTCCTAATAACAATATGCGGCCTGTATCTAAACTCACTCGCCACTTCGATATGACAAGGTAGACCAGCCACTGATTCAAACCAGTACTTTGCTACCAGCCCTGCATGAAAACTAGTTCCACAGGCCACAATTTGGACTTCTTCAATGCTTCTGAACGCCTCCTCAGCACCTTTGCCAAAACAATCTGATAATAATCGCCCATTGGCGATACGTCCTTCAAGGGTTTGTTTAAGTACCGCTGCCTGCTCAAAAATTTCTTTTTGCATGTAGTGGTCATACTCCCCTATACCAGCATCATTAACTTGTAATTTTGTTTTATTAATTTTGCGCTTAACCTGCCGGCCCTTGGCATCGTATATCGTCACACCCTTATGAGTAATGTCTGCCACATCACCATCTTCTAAATAAATAAAGTGCTCTGCTTCTCCCAGCAAAGCAAAAACATCAGAGGCAATAAGATGTTCGTTATTGCCAATACCAATCACCAAGGGACTGCCTTTTCTTACTGCTATTAAATGATCATTATTACCTTTTTCAACGACGCCCAATGCATAGGCGCCCTCTAATGACTCAACTGTTTTTTGAACTGAAGTCAGCAAATCATTGGTTTTTTTATATGCATCAGACACAGCATGAACAATCACTTCTGTATCAGTGTCTGAATCAAATTGGTGGCCTGTTTCTAATTGCTGCTTACGTAATACTTCATAATTTTCAATAATGCCATTATGCACCAGTGCAACGTCACCACACATATGCGGGTGTGCATTAGTTTCTGAAGGAACACCATGCGTTGCCCAGCGGGTATGAGCAATACCGCAAAAGCCCGATAAAGGCTGAGCCTCAATTAACTTTTCAAGGTTTTTTACCTTGCCTACGGTGCGGCGCCTTTCGAGTTCATCATTATCCGTAACGATACAAACGCCCGCCGAGTCATAGCCACGGTACTCCAGCCTTTGAAGGCCTTTTACTAAAATATTTGTGATATCTCGTTGTGATACCGCACCTACTATTCCACACATACAAGCCCTTTTAATCCTTCATCGGCTTCTTCCAGCCATTTAATGTTATTTGTTTTGTACGAGTCACTGTTAGGGCATTAGCGGGAGCATCTTTTGACAGAGTTGTCCCGGCACCTAACGTAGCCCCTTCCTCTACTGTAACCGGGGCAACTAGTTGTGTGCCAGAGCCAATAAATGCACCATCTTTGATAGCGGTTTTATGTTTATTAACTCCGTCGTAATTACATGTAATGGTACCGGCGCCAACATTAACGAATTTACCAATTTCAGCATCACCAATATAACTTAAGTGGTTTACCTTTGATCCCTCATCAATAGTTGCTTTTTTCACTTCAACAAAGTTGCCGATATGCACACCTTTTGCCAGCTCTGCACCAGGACGAAGTCGAGCAAAGGGGCCGATTGTACTATTTTCACCGACAACACAATTTTCTAATACAGAATTAGCTTTTATGACAACACCATCAGCAATAATTGCATTTTCAATCACGCAATTTGGTCCAATATGTACATTACTACCTAAGCTAATCTCCCCTATAAATACATTATTGATATCTATATAAACGTCATTACCAGTTAACGCCAACTCACCTCGGACATCGATCCTCGACTTATCTGCAAGTGTAGCACCTAAGTTCATTAACTCTTCTGCCTGATACAGTTGATAATATCTCTCAAGTTCATTGAGTTGTATTTTTGAATTAACACCTTGTACTTCAAATTCATTCACAGCATGTACCGTATTAACGCTAACCTCTTCATTAACCGCCATTTCAATAATATCTGTTAAGTAATATTCTCCCTGAGCATTACTATTATTTAATTGCTCCAACCAGTTTACTAAATGCTTCCCATGAACCGCCATAATGCCGGTGTTGACCTCAGTAATTTGTAATTGAATATCAGTCGCATCTTTCTGCTCAACTATCTTACAAACCTTATTACCCTCTCTAACGATTCGCCCGTAACCCATTGGGTTTTCAAGTGTTACCGTTAATAAAGACATAGACTTAGTATCAACGTGTGTAATCAACTTATGCAGTGTAGAGCTGTTAATTAATGGCACATCACCATATAAAATTAATACAATATCGTCTTCAGCTATGTTATTTGATGCCTGCTTGACTGCATGGCCTGTTCCCAATTGTTCGGTTTGTTCAACCCAATTAATATCAAACTGCGAATGTTTCTTTTTAACCTCTTCGCCATCATGACCATAAACAACAACAACCTCACTGCTCAATGGTCTAGCTGATTCAATAACGTGCTGTAACATTGGTTTTCCACCAATTTGATGCAACACTTTTGCTTTATTCGACTTCATCCGCGTGCCTTTGCCCGCGGCTAATACGATGGTTTTTATATTCATGTTAATAATATTTCCAGATCAAGCCCTAGTTTAACAGGTATAAAAAAACCCGCCTATGGACGGGTTTTATTTTTATATCCAACGATCTATTACACAAACGGCAACTTCGCTTAGAAACTCATTTAAACCAAGCTTAACGTGTTTTCCTTAACCGGCTTATCGCCTGTAACTGCGCTGCAGCTTCAGCTAACTCTGCTTGAGCCTTAGCAAAATCGATATCAGATGTTTTATTTGCTAATACCTCTTCAGCTTGTTTCTTAGCTGCCAACGCTTTTGCTTCATCTAAGTCATCCGCTCTAACAGCAGTATCAGCAAGAACCGTCACTAGATGAGGTTGAATCTCGAGAATACCACCTGAAATAAAGAAATCCAACTCAACTTTACCAGTATTCACACGAACCTCACCCGGTTTAAGTCGAGTAACAAGTGGTGCATGCCGTGGCGCAATACCCAGTTCACCCAGTTCACCTGGAGCGAAAACCATTTCAGCCAATCCAGAAAAAATGGAAGCTTCTGCACTTACAATGTCGACATGAATTGTCATGCTCATTTTAGCCCCTTAATTTAAGCTGCCTGCTTAGCGTGTTTTTCAATCACTTCGTCAATCGTTCCTGACATATAGAATGCTTGCTCAGGAATATGATCGTAATCACCTGCAATAATACCTTTAAAACCTGCAATAGTATCTTTAAGTGAAACGTATTTACCAGGTGAACCTGTAAACACCTCAGCCACAAAGAATGGTTGTGATAAGAAACGTTGAATTTTACGTGCACGAGCAACCGATAATTTATCTTCTTCTGATAATTCATCCATACCCAGAATAGCAATAATATCTCTTAATTCTTTATAACGTTGCAGCGTACCTTGAACATCACGAGCCACTTGATAATGCTCTTCACCAATCACTAGTGGGTCTAACTGACGACTTGTAGAATCTAATGGGTCAATAGCAGGGTAAATACCTAGTTCAGCAATTTGACGTGATAACACAACAGTCGCATCCAAGTGAGCAAATGTCGTTGCAGGTGATGGATCTGTTAAATCATCCGCAGGAACATAAACCGCTTGAATGGAGGTAATTGAACCTTCACGAGTTGATGTAATACGTTCTTGGAATACACCCATTTCTTCGGCAAGGTTAGGTTGATAACCCACCGCTGAAGGCATACGTCCCAATAGCGCAGACACTTCTGTTCCAGCTAATGTGTAACGATAAATGTTATCAATAAACAATAAAACATCACTGCCGTCTGCACGAAATTTCTCAGCCATCGTTAAGCCTGTTAAAGCAACACGTAATCTGTTTCCTGGGGGCTCATTCATCTGTCCGTAAACTAACGATACTTTATCAATAACGTTTGAATCGGTCATTTCATGATAGAAATCGTTTCCTTCACGAGTACGTTCACCCACACCAGCAAATACTGAATAGCCGCTATGTTCAATCGCGATGTTACGGATCAACTCCATCATATTAACGGTTTTACCAACACCAGCACCACCAAACAAACCAACTTTACCACCTTTTGCAAACGGGCAAACTAAGTCAATAACTTTAATACCTGTTTCTAAAATATCATTTGATGCTGCCTGTTCTTCATAAGAAGGCGCTGTACGGTGAATACCCCAGCGTTCTTCTTCACCAATTGGTCCTTTTTCATCAATCGGTTCACCTAGAACATTCATAATACGACCTAATGTTTTAGTTCCTACTGGTACTTGAATTGCTTCACCAGTATTCGTTACATCTAAGCCCCTTTTAACACCGTCTGTTGTACCCATAGCAATGGTACGAACAACACCGTCGCCAATCTGCTGTTGTACTTCTAGTGTTAAACCCACTTCCTTTACAAGGAGTGCGTCATATACTTTCGGTATAGCATCACGTGGAAATTCCACGTCAACAACCGCGCCAATAATTTGAACGATAACACCTGAGCTCATATCAGTTCCTCAATATTCTTAATTTAAAATTTTCTATACCGCTGCTGCACCAGCAACGATTTCCGATAGTTCTTGTGTAATTGCTGCTTGCCTTGCTTTGTTATAAATCAGCTGCAATTCATCAATTAATGTACCTGCGTTGTCGGATGCACTTTTCATAGCAACCATTCGAGCTGCTTGTTCACAAGCATTATTTTCTAATAGCCCTTGGTATACCAACGATTCGATGTATCTAACCAATAATTGATCCAATACTTCTTTTGCATCTGGTTCATAGATATAGTCCCAATGATGTGTAAGTTCATCATCTAACTCTTCTGTGTATACAGGCAGTAGCTGAGTGATTTCTGGTGTTTGAGTCATTGTGTTTACATAGTCATTATGCGCTATATAAAAACGATCAATATTACCTTCGTCATATTCATCTAACATGCTTTTAACAACACCAATGATGTCTTCTAACGATGGTGTCTCACCGATATGAGTCACAGAGCCAAGAACGTTACCACCTAACCGGCCTAAAAACCCTTCGCCTTTAGAGCCGATTGATGCCATAACAACATCAACACCTTCTTCATCCCAGGTTTTCAGCTGACCTACAAACTTACGAAATAAATTTGAGTTCAAACCACCACATAATCCACGATCACTGCTGATTAATATGATGCCAACGCGCTTACATTCTCTATCTGCCAAATAAGGGTGCTTATATTCGGTTCTAGCCTGAGCCAAATGACGTATAACCTGCCCTATTTTTTTAGCATATGGACGAGCCGCAAAAACACGCTCTTGTGTTTTACGCATTTTACTTGCGGCGACCATTTCCATTGCGCGTGTTATTTTTTGTGTACTTTGAACACTCGCAATCTTGGTCTTAATTTCTTTTCCAACTGCCATCGCTTTTCTCGCTTACCAGGTTTGTGTGTTTACAAACTCTTCGATAGAAGACTTCAAGTCAGCAATAATCTCATCGTTATAGTGACCTTCATCACCAATTGCTGCAACAAGATCAGCCTTTTCTCTTTCCATAAAACCATGAAGAGCTGCTTCAAAATCTAGTACTTTATCAACATCAACTGCGTCAATAAAACCTTCATTAGCTGCAAACAATGAAATCGACATTTGCGGCACACTTAATGGCGCATACTGATTTTGTTTCATCAATTCAGTCACACGAATTCCACGATCAATTTGCGCTTTAGTCGCCGCATCAAGATCTGATGCAAACTGTGCAAAGGCTGCCAATTCACGATACTGAGCCAAATCAAGACGTGTACCACCGCCTAGCTTCTTAACTGATTTAGTTTGCGCTGCGCCGCCCACACGAGAGACAGACAAGCCAGCATTAACCGCTGGTCTAATACCCGCATTAAATAAATCTGTTTCTAAGAAAATTTGACCATCAGTAATAGAAATAACGTTGGTAGGAACAAATGCAGAAACGTCACCTGCTTGAGTTTCAATAATAGGTAAGGCGGTTAATGAGCCTGTTTTACCTTTAACTTTACCATCTGTTAGTCTCTCAACTTCTTCAACATTAATTCTAGCTGCACGCTCTAATAGTCTAGAGTGAAGATAAAAGACATCTCCTGGGTATGCTTCACGTCCTGGTGGACGACGAAGTAATAATGAAATTTGACGATACGCCCATGCTTGTTTTGTTAAATCATCATAAATGATTAACGCATCTTCGCCCTTATCACGGAAATACTCGCCCATTGCACAACCAGCGTATGGTGCAATAAATTGTAGTGCTGGCGAATCAGCTGCACCCGCATTGACCACAATTGTGTGATCCATCGCGCCATGCTCTTCAAGTTTTCTAACAACATTTGCAATTGAAGACTGTTTTTGACCAATCGCAACATAGATACACTTAATACCTGTGCCTTTTTGATTGATAATTGCATCAATAGCGATGGCTGTTTTTCCAGTTTGTCTGTCGCCGATAATTAATTCACGTTGGCCACGACCTAATGGAATCATTGCATCAATTGATTTCAAACCTGTTTGCACTGGTTCGTCCACTGATTGACGTGCAATCACACCTGGTGCAATTCGCTCTACTGGTGATGATGACTCAGCATTAATGGCTCCTTTACCGTCAATTGGGCTACCTAATGCATCAACTACACGACCTAGCATTGCCTCACCAGTTGGAACTTCTAAAATTCGACCAGTACATTTTACACTGTCACCCTCTGAAAGGTGCAGGTATGAGCCCATGATAACAACCCCTACAGAGTCTCTTTCAAGGTTAAGTGCCATACCAAATGTATTGCCAGGAAACTCTAACATCTCACCTTGCATAGCATCTGATAAGCCATGTACTCGAGCAATGCCGTCTGTTAAAGAAACGATTGTGCCTTCTGTTTTAGCTTCTACGTCTGTATCGAAGTTTTCGATTTTTTTCTTGATAAGATCACTTATCTCGGATGGATTTAATTGCATCGTTTTTACCTTTGCTATTTTAGCTTATTAGCCAATTGTTTAATCTGACTATTTAAAGAGCCGTCAATCACTTTATCACCAGCACGAATTATCATGCCGCCTATTAAGCTTGAATCCTCTTCAACGTTAATCGTTACTTTTTTGCCGAACGAGTCCGATAAAGACACACTTAACTTAGCCTTATCTTCGTCAGTCATAGGAAAGGCTGATATTACTTTTACACCAAGCTCTCCGCATTTTTCAGCTTTTTTAATTTCGTACTGGCTGGTAATTTCGCTGGTTAATGACAAGCGATTGTTTTTAGTCAGTAGCTTAACGAAATTGAGCCCTCTAGCATCCATTTGACCTTCACAAATACCCGTCATGGCATTTTCTAGATCATTTTTGGATAATTTTGGGTTATCTATTAGCTTCTTGACTTGTTCGTCGCTCATGACTAGATTTAAAAAACCTAACATTTTTGACCACTGGTCAAGCTCACCTTTTTCATCAGCCATTAAGAACACAGCTTCAGCATAAGGTCTCGCAAGCGCTGCTAACTCAGCCATTAAACCGCACCTAATTTGCCACTGATATCGTCAATGATAGCTTGGTGCTTGGACGCATCGATTTCGCTTTTAATAATTTTCTCTGCTGCTGATACGGCTAAAACAGATACCTGCTGGCGAAGTGCTTCACGTGCACTAGCAATTTCTTGCTCAATCTCAGCTTCCGCGCCTTTTTTTACTTTTACGGCTTCTTCAACTGCTTTGCTTTTTGCCTCTTCAACCATTTCTCCAGCACGTACATTTGCTAAATTAATGATATCTGACGCTTCAGCGCGCGCTTCTTGCAACACTTCTTTAGCTCGTTTTTCAGCTAATTCATGTTCCTTTTTTCCACGTTCGCCCGCCGCTAGGCCTTCAGCAATTTTGCTTTTCCGCTCTTCCATAGCTGCCATTAAAGGCGGCCATACAAATTTCATGCAGAACCAAACGAACATAAAAAATGCTATCGTTTGGCCTATTAGGGTTGCATTAATATTCATTATTAAACCTTAGTTTAGGGTTAATCTTCGTTTAATTTAACCAACGACCGCAAACAGAATGTACATAGAAATACCAACAGCAATCATTGGAACCGCATCAATTAGACCTACAACAATAAAGAACTGCGTACGTAATAAAGGAATCAATTCAGGTTGGCGAGCCGCACCATCTATAAAACGACCACCCAACATGCTGATACCAATTGCAGCGCCGATCGCACCCATACCCATTAATAACGCACCTGCTAAATAAATCAAACCTACATCTTCCATTTTTCTCTCCTATTGAGTTTACTAAAATTAATAAAAAACTAATGACTTTCTTCGTGAGCCATACTCAGGTACACGATTGTAAGCGTCATAAATATAAACGCTTGTAATATAACAACTAAAATATGAAATATTGCCCACGGCAATGACAGCGTCCACTGTACACCCAGTGGTAATAAAGCAATAAGAATAAAGATCATCTCACCTGCATACATATTTCCAAATAAACGCAGTGCTAGTGAAATTGGCTTTGAAATCAATGCGATCAATTCTAAAAGCAAATTAAATGGCATCATATATTTAGGGAATGGGTGGAAGGCCAACTCAGCAAAGAACCCACCAGGGCCTTTAACTTTGATGCTGTAGTAAATTGTAAGAAAAAATACAGCTAACGCTAATGAGAAAGTTAAATTCGGGTCGGTTGTTGGTACCACTTTAAGGTAAGGAATACCGACAAGCTGTCCTAAATGTGGGATATAGTCAACAGGCACTAGATCCATCGTATTCATTAGCACAATCCATACAAAAATCGTTAATGCAAGTGGCGCAATAACGGGATTTCTACCGTTAAAACTATCTTTTACGCTACCATCAATAAACTCTAATACCATCTCAACAAAGTTTTGCCAGCCAGTTGGCACGCCTGTTGTTGGTGCAGAAGCTGCTTTTCTAAAGAGAAAAAGAAACAAACAACCTAAAATCACAGAGACACCTAGCGTATCTATATTGACCGCCCAAAAGCCCATCTCTTTCGCTGCTTCTTGTCCAGATGCTATACCCCAAGTCCCATCTGGGTGCTGCCCATATGTTAAATTGGTTAAGTGATGCTTAATATATTCTGATGACGTAAGGTTTTCGCCTGCCATAGTTTCTCTCTTATTCTTTCACTCTAAATCCGCCAAGTATAAACCCTACTTGACCCACAACCAGCCCTACCATTGTATAAACAGGACTCATTTCAAACCACATAAGCCCCGCACCAAAAAGCGCGATGGCAATCAATAATCGCTCTATCACGCCTAAATAAACATAAAATCCGCCGCGCTTACTGCCTTTTTGCGCACTTTTTACTGCTTGACTTAACCTAACCGCCATCACTATAGATGCCGTTACCGATATAAATCCACCGTACAACACTGCTTTTAAATCAAACTGTTCTGAATACAAGGCATACCCTGTAATTGCAACCACGAAAATCAAAGCTAACTGGTAAACAACAATTTTAGACTGAGCTTTCATTTTATAATGCCCATCGCATTCAGCCGCCCATTATAATTTTTGCTGCACCTCACAGTCAAGTTTATTTAAAATGACCTAACACACCCTCTAATTCATCCAATGATGAAAATTGAATTATTATCTTCCCATCCCCTTTACTAGAGTGACTAATCTTCACCTTAGCGCCTAGTTTTTCTGATATATCTTGCTCCAGCCTTTCAACGTCAGGGTCTTTCACTAGAGTATTTTTCTTTTCTTCGCCGCTTTTTAGCGCTCGCTTTACCATTGCTTCTGTTGCGCGCACCGACAAGCCACCAACCACTACTTTATTAACCATGGTTGATTGTTGCGATTCATTTAATGCTAATAACGCTCTTCCGTGCCCCATTTCGATTTTTCCAGCTCGAAGGCTTTCTTTTGCCTCCTGGCCTAATTCTAATAAACGCAATAAATTACTGACCGCTGCCCTTGATCTTCCTACTGCATCCGCTGCCTGCTGATGCGTCATCTCAAACTCATTGATTAGTCGCTGCAAAGCCTCTGACTCATCCAGAATATTTAAATTTTCTCGTTGAATATTTTCAATCAATGAAATGGCTATTGCAGCACGATCATCTACATCATTAATAACTACCTCAACATCTTGCAGACCGGCTAATTGCGCAGCACGCCAGCGTCGTTCGCCGGCCAAAATTTCATAATTATTACCACTAATAGGCCGCACAACAATTGGCTGAATAATGCCTTGCGCACTGATTGAATCGGCTAACTCTTGCAGTTGAACCGGATCAAACTCTGTTCTTGGTTGGTATTTACCACGCTGTAATAAATCTATTGGAAGTTTTTTAGTTTCCTTTGCATGACCACCTACCTTTGGATGACTCAACAATGCATCTAACCCGCGGCCCAACCCTCTTTTCTTTGTAGACATTCTTAAATCCTAGTAGTGTTTTTCGTCTAGTTCACGCGCCAGATCCATATAAGCCTGCGCCCCGCGGGAACTTTTATCGTAAAGAATAGCGGGCAAGCCAAAACTTGGCGCTTCGGCAAGTCGTACATTTCTTGGCACAATCGTTTCAAATAACCTATCTGAAAAGTGCGCTGTTAGCTGCTCACTGACTTCACGAGTCAGGCGGCTACGCCCATCAAACATCGTCCTTAAAAGCCCTTCTAGACTTAAATTTTTGTTAACGGTTTCCTGCACCTGTTTTAATGTATCCATTAAAGATGACAAGCCTTCTAGTGCAAAATACTCACACTGCATAGGCACCAATACGCTATCAGCCGCAACCAACGCATTAATAGTCAGCATGTTCATCGAGGGAGGACAGTCAATAAAAATATAATCGTAGTTATCGGCTAATATACCAATGGCTTTTTTTAAACGGCGATCACGGTCAACCGCCTCTAATAAATGAACTTCGGCGCCTGCAAGGTCCATATTGCTCGGTAGCACCTGATGTTTAATTGTTTGCGAACTGACTACTGCTTGGAATGGATCGCAATCCTCCAATAGCACATCATAACAAGACAGCTCGATATCTTGCTTATCAACACCACTGCCCATAGTCGCATTACCTTGCGGATCCATATCAACTAATAAAACACGCCGACCAAGTTCTGCCATAGATGCAGCCAAGTTAATGCTTGTCGTTGTTTTGCCCACACCACCTTTTTGATTAGCAACCGCTATTATTCTTGCCACTAATAGACACCTTTCTTTATCATATTGATACCACTATACAGCTGTATAAATAACAAGATTTCGCGTCACTTCGAGTTCAGGTATTACTAGAGATTCTACACAACTGAACTGAAACCCTTTACTATCTACCGCCTTCGTTTCTTTTGATTTCATCGCTAGCAATCTACCCCCTAGCGCTAATAGATGACGTGTCTTTACTAATAAATTTGGCATTGAGGTAAATGCCCGTGCGGTTACCGTATCAAATTTTTGTTCTGGCTGATACTCTTCAATACGCTCGTTTAGAACCGACACATGATCCAACCCTAACTCAATACATGCTTGCTGAATAAAACGCGTTTTCTTTGAGTTGCTATCAAGTAGTGCAAACTGCATATCTGGCCTTGCAATCGCTAGCGGGATACCAGGTAATCCAGCCCCAGTGCCTACATCAATACAACGTTTTCCGTGTAAGAAAGGTAACACTGCTAAACTATCCAATAAATGCATATTCACCATTTGCTCGGGCTCTCTAATTGCAGATAGGTTATATACCTTATTCCACTTCACCATCATACGGAGAAAATCAATCATTTTAGCAATGCTTTGCGAAGGTAACTCTATCTTCATTTCTGCAAGCCCTTTTTCTAATTGGAGCCTATGCGCTTCATTAAACATCTACGTTACCCACTTTTCTTCTTCAAGTGCACCAACAACAACGAAATAGCTGCCGGCGTTACCCCTTGTATTCGACTCGCTTGACCCAATGTCTCTGGCCTGTGCCGATCGAGCTTTTCAACGACCTCAGACGATAACCCGGGAACCTGTCGATAGTCAGCCTCCGCTGATAAAATAAGCTCCTCATAACGTAACGTCCGCGCAATTTCTGTTTGCTGACGGTCTATATAACCTGCGTACTTGGCTTGTATTTCTACTTGGTTGCGAACTGAGTCATCAGCCACAGTGCTCTCGATATCCGGCAGATTAGCGATATTCTCATACTTTACCTCTGGTCTACGAAGCAAATCCAATAAGTTAGCCTCGCGTTGCAATGGCGTTTTCAAGAATTCGTTTGCATCTTTAGATGCCGCAGTGTTCGGCTGAACCCAAGTCGCCTTTAAACGCGCCTGCTCCAACTCAATTGCCTCTCTTTTAACATTAAATTTCTGCCACTGCGCCTCACTAACCAAGCCCATCTGATAACCTAATTCGGTTAGCCTTAAATCGGCATTATCCTCACGTAGCAACAGCCTGTATTCTGCTCGGCTAGTAAACATACGATAAGGCTCAAGCGTGCCATTGGTGACCAAATCATCAATCATCACGCCGATATAAGCCTCATCTCGACGAGGACACCAAGGTGCCAACCCTCTTGCTTGGCGCGCTGCGTTTAAACCAGCAATCAACCCTTGAGCTGCCGCTTCTTCATAACCCGTTGTACCATTAATTTGTCCCGCAAAAAACAAGCCTGGCATATGCTTTGTTTCAAGCGATGATTTAAGATCCCTTGGGTCAAAAAAATCATATTCAATCGCATACCCGGGGCGCACAATATGCGCATTCTCAAACCCTGCAATCGTTTTAATAAATGCCTCTTGAATATCAAATGGCAAACTAGTTGAAATACCATTAGGGTACACTTCTGTTGTAGTTAAACCTTCCGGCTCAACAAATATCTGGTGTGAATCTTTATCTGCAAAACGCATCACCTTATCTTCGATTGAAGGGCAATACCTTGGCCCAACACCCTCAATTACCCCTGTGTACATCGGTGACCGGTCCAGTCCTGAACGGATAATATCGTGACCTTTCTCATTCGTCCTGGTGATATAACAAGATATTTGTTTCGGGTGATCTTTTACCGACCCCATAAATGAAAAGACTGGCAATGGTGTATCACCCGGCTGCTCCTGCATAACACTAAAATCAATACTTCGGCCATCTATCCTTGGTGGCGTACCTGTTTTTAATCGATCAACATTAAAGGGCAAGGCGCGTAATCGTTTGGACAACGCATTTGATGGCGCATCACCAGCACGACCACCTTCATAATTCTCTAAACCAATATGAATTCTACCACCCAAAAATGTACCCGCCGTTAACACCACGGTTGCCGCTTTAAATTTTAGTCCCATTTGCGTTACAACGCCTTGCACACGGTCATTCTCAACAATAAGGTCCGACACCGTTTGCTGAAACAAGCTCAAGTTTTCTTGATTTTCTAGGGTCTCTCTAACGGCATTTTTATATAACAAACGGTCTGCTTGTGCCCGTGTTGCGCGTACCGCAGGGCCTTTACTTGAATTCAATGTGCGAAACTGAATCCCTGCTTTATCCGTTGCTTTTGCCATCACACCGCCAAGCGCATCCACTTCTTTAACCAAGTGCCCCTTACCGATGCCACCAATCGCTGGGTTACAACTCATCTGCCCCAGAGTCTCGATATTCTGTGTTAGCAACAATGTTTTTGCACCTGTACGTGCGGCTGCCAATGCTGCTTCTGTGCCGGCGTGACCACCGCCAATAACGATAACGTCAAATCTATTTGGATGTAACATAACTCTAACTATGTGGGTATAAGCTGTTGATTTTAACATCATTCAACTCATTTAGTGGTCTCGTTAAAAACACATAAAGATTCTATTTGCTAGAATAAACCTATACAACGTTAACCAGCACCCTTGCCAACGCCTTATGAACCAACTTATTCAAGCTTTTTTAGAGCAAACAAATTCAATCATTTTAGGTAAAGATAAAACAATTAAATTAGCGTTAGCCTGTATTTTGGCAAAAGGGCATCTGTTGATAGAAGATATTCCCGGCGTTGGCAAAACCACCCTGGCTCATAGCTTTGCCATCTTACTTGGATTAAATTTTCAACGTATTCAATTTACCAGCGATTTATTACCTGCCGATATTATTGGCTCAAGTATTTTTGACCGTGACAATAGTAATTTTGAATTTCACCCTGGGCCTATTTTTTCCAACTTTATTTTGGCCGATGAAATTAACCGTGCTACCCCAAAAACACAAAGCGCTCTGCTTGAGGCCATGGAAGAACGCCAGATCACTATTGAAAAAAAGACTTACCCAATGAGCAACCCTTTTATTGTAGTTGCCACTCAGAATCCTGGACATCAAATTGGCACCTTTGCTTTACCTGAGTCTCAGCTAGACCGGTTCTTAATGCGACTATCTATTGGATACCCGGACTCAGCATCCGAAAAACAGCTGCTCACTGGCACCAGCACTCGTTTAAAACTCGAGTCGTGTCAGCCTATTATTAGCGCTGACCAGCTGATTGCGCTTCAACAACAGGTCCAAACCGTCCATGTTGCCGAACCGTTGATCGCTTACGTTCAAGCCTTATTGGCCTTTTCTCGAACCTCTCCTTTGTTTAGCCAAGGCCTATCCCCAAGGGCCGGCATCGCGTTAATTCAAGCAGCAAAATCATGGGCGCTGATTGATAATCGCGATAACGTATACCCCGAAGATATTCAAGCCATTACACCATCAATCATCGAGCATCGGCTAGCACTTCAAGATAACAGCACCTCAAGCAAGGCCGCCTCTACAGCACTGCTCACAGAAGTAGCTATACCTTAATATTGAGCATGCTTATTAGAACAGGCTCTTGGTCTGATTTAGAACCCTATTGTCGGACTGTTCGGTTATCTGTATTTGTTGAAGAACAAGGGATTCCCCAGCAACTAGAACTAGATAAACAAGATAATCACTTTTTACATGTTGTTATTTTTAATGGCGACAATACACCTATCGCCACAGCTCGACTTGCTGATAATGGTCAGTTTGGAAGAATGGCCGTTCTAAAGAGTTACCGCACACAAGGACTGGGCAATCAATTACTAAAGCAGATCACTAAGCAAGCAAGACTTCAAGGACTCCAACAATTAACTTGCCACGCACAACAAAGCGCTGTTGGTTTTTATAAAAAAAATGGCTTCCATATTACAGGGAAGCCATTTCAAGAAGCTAGGTTCACACATATTAAAATGCTGAAGAGCTTAACTTAATTTTTCCGATCTTTAAGATACTCTTCCATAAACATGAAGCGATCATTACCCCACCAGGCTTGGTCATCTAACATCATAATAGGGGCACCAAAGACACCCTCTTTATGTGCCTCTACACAAGCTTTACGAAAACGAGTCTGCCCTTCATTTGACTGCACATAGGCAATAAACTCATCCGCATTCCAACCCAGTTGATCTGCTACTTGCGATAGCTCGGCCATGTCTGTTGGGTCACAACCATCTGCCCAGATCTTTGCATAAGCTGCATTGACATAGGCTTCTGCTTGATCTTTATCATTGGCATATAAAACACCAATATTCCAAGGCTCTATTTCAAGATTTTTAGGAAACGTAAACGGCACATCATAATGTGCTGCCCAGCGTTTAATGTCTTGCAACATCACTTTAATTTTGGCAGGCACCTCTCTATTTGAAGGCCCGTAATTACCCGCAGCAATTTTTGCTACTGGGATACTCATCGGCAAATACTTAACGGTTAAACCATACTTTCTCGCCAAATCGGGTAACTGAGTATGAGCCAAATAACTAAATGGGCTCATCATGTCAAAATAAAAGTCTATTGATTCTTGCATAATCTTAGCTAACCTTATTCAGCGGCTGGAATACAAATATTGCCATCTTCAACTGTAACAGGGTACGTTTTAATCGGTATCTGGCAAGGGAATGAAGTTGGATCACCTGTCTTAATGGAGAACGCGCCGCCATGGAATGGGCATTCAACTTCATCACCGTCTTGATAACCATCTGTCAGCATCGCCATTCCATGCGTACACAAATTGTCCGTAACATAGTATTCACCTTCAAATACATAGACGGCTAATGCTGGAAAACCTTCAGGCGTTACAGCAACAGGCGCTTCGTCTTTAACCTCATCTGTTTTACATAATACTATATTGCTCATAATTTTAGCTCTTTGTTAGTGTTATTAGTTTTTCTTACAATTTCTGGCTATCATACCGAATACCAGTAGAAATTCGCAGACCCTTTAATATTATTTTAATAAAAACGATCGTAATGAATTTGATCAAATGGCACTTTGTATTCAGTCATCAGCATACGTGTTAAAGCATCTGTCATAGGAGGAGGGCCACAGAAATAAAATTCGTGCTCTGGAAGTTTTTCTCCCAATGTTTTTCCTAACAACTCATGGATAAACCCAACATCACCATTCCACCCTGCTGCTTCGGCTGCTTCAACGTCTGATACGGCATTGAAATTCTTCACTCGGCCACGTAAATCATCATCTGCTTCAATAAGCTTAGGCGGACAAATATCACTTGGTGTACGACCTCCGTAGAACAAATAAATATTTCTATCACTTAGCTGAGGATCTCTGGCAGCTGCCTTAATGATCGACATCTCGGGTGACAAGCCTGAACCACCACCCACACAAACGATATCTCTTGGAATTTCTGGTTTCAAATATGCCAAACCATAAGGCCCGTCGATTACAATCTCCGCACCCACTTCATAATCTTCAAATAAAGTTGTGGTGGCACTACCGTCTGGCATTTTCTTAATAATAAAACGCCACTCACCTTCCTCATTTGGCAGGTTACACATTGAATAACCACGTGAGCCTGTAATGCCCGGGAAATCTAATAAGGCAAATTGCCCTGCTTTAAAATGAGCAGGATGCTCCGTTTTAAAGCAAAACTCTGCCATATCTTCTGTTAGTTTATTTATTTCAAATAAAACGGCCTTACCCTTAATTGGCTTATGTAACGGCATCGCTTCGGGGTTTAAGCGAACCTTAATCTCAAGGTCTTCAGTTGGAATACATTGACAGCTCAATTTGCGACCTTTTTTAATATCACGAGGTGACAGGCCCGGCGCATCTTCCCAAATATTCTCCACTTCACCGTTTAACACTTCAACTTTACAGGCACCACAACCACCTGAATTACATTCGTAAGGCATGCCTACACCTGCGCGTAGTGCTGCACGCAAAATAGTATCTCCTTCCTCACAAGCAAACTCCAGTTCCTGTCCGCTGATTTTTACGTTATAACTTGTCATGCCTCTCCTCTTAATTCAAACATTGTTAACCTATAAAGAATATTATATTCACACTAAACAAACAAGCCGTGTTTTAAATCAACTTTAGATCGACTAATCCAATGAATACTTCCTTTTTCAACCATCAAACACTTTCTTTCCTTCAACAATTATCAAATAACAATAATCGCCCTTGGTTTAATGAAAGAAAATCGCTTTATGAACAAAGTGTCCGTGAACCGTCTTTAGCTTTTATTGAGGCCATGGAGCCTAGTATAAAATCACTCTCTCCTAATTTTACTGCAGTGGCCAAAAAAACAGGTGGCTCATTAATGCGCATTTATCGAGATGCGCGTTTCAGTAACGATAAAACACCGTATAAAACAAATATAGGCATCCAGTTTAGACATACTGCTGGCAAGGATGTCCACGCCCCTGGGTTCTATCTACATATCTCACCTGACACTTGCTTTGTTGGTGCCGGTATTTGGCGGCCCAACAGTAAAGCGTTAAGCAATATTAGAGAGATGATTAGTGACAGCCCTAATGCTTGGAAAAACATTACACGCCACAATACTTTCAAACGATATTATACATTGTCAGGTGACTCATTAAAAACCTACCCGCGAGGTTACGCAAAAGATCACCCTATGATTAATGATTTAAAACGTAAGGACTTTATTGCTATCCACCCTTTAACTCATGAAGAAATTTTAAGCCCTAATGTAACTAAAACAATCCATCACCGCTTTAAAGTCGCCAGCGATTTGATGGACTACCTGTGCAATGCGCTGGAACTGCCCTACTAAATTTAACCTGCCCAGTCTTTTTTGTTGCTAAGGTCGTGCCAATTATCTTCTTTTCAATAACCCATCAAAGACTCTAAGTTGATTAACTAGTTTAAGCTCGTCGAGGCCTTAACAATTGCGCTGCTTTTCTCCAGACAACGGGCCGCCTACAACCCTAACTTATCTGCTATAAAGTAAGCATCCTTATCACCACGACCAGATAGATTGACTAAAATCGTCTCATTTGAGCTCATTTTTTTTGCTATTTTCATCGCGTACGCCACAGCATGTGCGCTTTCTAGTGCTGGGATAATGCCCTCTACCCTTGATAAGGTCATAAAGGCATCAATACACTCTTCATCATCTATAGCAACATATTTCGCTCGACCCAAATCTTTTAACAAACAGTGCTGAGGTCCAACCCCTGGATAATCCAACCCTGATGCAATCGAATAGACAGGTAGCGGCTCACCTGATTGATCTTGTAAGTTGTAGCACTCAAATCCATGCAAAGCTCCTTTAACCCCTTTACTCATGGTTGCCGCATGCTCACCTGTTTCTAAGCCTCTCCCTGCTGGCTCCACCCCAACAATATCAACCAATTCGTCGTCCAAAAAAGCTGTAAATAGTCCTATTGCATTTGAACCACCACCAACACATGCAGTAATAACATCAGGCAAACGCCCCTGCTCCTCAAGAAACTGCGCGCGCGCTTCTTTACCTATAATGCTTTGGAAGTCTCTTACCATCATGGGGAAAGGGTGCGGCCCAACAACCGAGCCAATCGCATAAATAAAATTAACTGGGTCTTTTAAGTATTCTTCAAACGCACTATCTACAGCGTCCTTCAATGTTCTCGTCCCACGACTGACCGGTACTAAAGTACAACCCAATATTTTCATCTTCGTCACATTAGGGCGTTCTTTTTCAATATCCACCTCACCCATGTGAATTTCGCAATCGATACCCACTAAGGCACAAGCCGTTGCTAACGCCACCCCATGCTGACCCGCTCCTGTTTCAGCGATCACCTTAGTTTTACCCATGTGTCGTGCTAATAATGCCTCGCCAAGGCAATGATTTATCTTATGCGCACCCGTATGGTTTAGATCCTCTCTTTTTAGAAAAATTTTAGCACCACCTAACTTTTCCGTTAATCGTTTCGCATAAAAAATAGGACTTGGACGTCCCACATAATGGGTGTACAAATCATTTAACTCATCTTTAAAAGACGGTGTCTTTGAAATTTCTTGGTAAGCTCTGTTAATGTCATTCATGATGGCAACAAGATCAGGCGGTATAACCTGTCCACCGTACTCACCAAAGTAACCCTTCTCGTCCGGCATGGGAATTGTATTATGCTTCAAGCGCTGTTCCTTTTA
Source organism: Cycloclasticus zancles 78-ME (assembly GCF_000442595.1). Lineage (NCBI taxonomy): Bacteria > Pseudomonadati > Pseudomonadota > Gammaproteobacteria > Thiotrichales > Piscirickettsiaceae > Cycloclasticus > Cycloclasticus zancles. The sequence goes on from NC_021917.1 coordinate 2,576,172, forward strand.
TTAAGGTTGATATCTAAGCTACTTTAGTATTAATCACCTTACTTGACAATACGCTCAGCGGACTTGAAAAATTACTGTAATTTGATTTGGATCATGGTTGATATTTCTGCATCATGCGACAGTAAACATTTACGCTAAAATTAATGCAGGATAGACCATGAGCGAAGCAAACCAAGCAAGCGAACAACAAACAACAATGTATGACTGGATTGGCGGCGAAGAAGGCGTCCGTAAGCTAGTTAATCGGTTTTACGACATTATGGAGTCGGACGAAGAGGCAAAAACTATTCGAGCCATGCATAAAGATGACTTAACCAATATTCGAGATGGTTTATTTGAGTACCTTTCTGGTTGGTTAGGTGGCCCACCGCTATATGTTGCGAAACATGGCAGCCCCTGCATTACTAAACAACATAAGCCCTTTAAGATTGATCAGCAAGCATCCAATGCTTGGATGCACTGCATGCAACAAGCCATGAAAGATGTTGATATTGATGAAAAATATCGTGACATGTTAACACCTGCTTTTCAGCGCATTTGCGATACCCTAATGAATCATCATTAACACTCAATCATCTTGCTCTAGCTAATCATGTCATTGATTGCTATCTGCACAATAAAAAGGGCGCCAAAGGCGCCCTTTTTTTGATACTAAATATTACTTAAATATCAACATTCATTCCATAACCGGTAGCTTCTGGCTTGTGACCAAAAATATCACCAGTGTAATGCTCTTGCTCTCTCACTGCTTCACGTGCGCCATGGCCTAATTCTAACAACCATCCAGATGGTGTAGCAAAGTAGAACGTATAGGCTTGGTCATTCGAATGCTTTCCAAGCTGCATCGCCACATCAATACCTTCTCTACGCGCTGTATCGTGGGCTATGCCCAAATCATCCAGCTCTGTGTACTCTAACATTAAATGATTGATTCTTTTTTCCATCGGGCCAAGTCCAAATGCCAATGAGTGCTGACGATCGTTACAGTGCATAAAAACAGGTTTTGCAATCATGCCATTAGGCAACTTAATTTTATATTCAACAGATCCTTCAAGGCCTAACATTGAATAAAACGCATATGTGGCATCATCATCTAGTGAACGAATAATGAAATGCCCAATACCTTGGTTACCAGTTAGAAACTTGCCATACATTGGTCGACCCGGGTGAAAAGGCTTCATTACATCCATTTGAGGGCTGTAAAAAATTTCTGTCGGGTTGCCTGATGGGTCCTCTAATTTAAGCAGGCCTAAAACGAAACGCTCTTCACATTCTTCTTCAGACGCTACACGAAAATCAACGCCATTAGCTGTTAAGTGTTGCTGCATCGCTTTGAATTCTTCAAAGCCTTTTACTCTCCAACCTGCATATGCCAAATCGTCTTCATCTGATTGATGAACTGTAAAGCGGTGATGCTGACCATCCATTCTTAGGTAAAAGCGATCATCGCGATCACCTTCTTCAATTTCCAAACCAACACATTTCGTTGCGTACTCACGCCATGCGTCCATATCTGTGACGTTAAACCCCATATAGCCTAACTCTATTACTTTTACCATTTGTTAAATCCTCTTATTTTAGTTTTAAAACTTACCGCTTATCGATCAGAAGAATATATATAAATTTTTATCTTCCGTTACTCTAGCATCTAGAGACACCTTACGCCGTGCTAACTGAAAGCCATTACCCACTTTTCGTATTAAATCTTGACGGCAGCCTACATGCTCGGAGTGTTCTAACTGTCCTCTATGACGATACACGACAAAATTACTGCGCACAACAAACTCATCGTCTTTATCAGTATGAAACGCCTCAATATTGGTAATAAGATAACGAACCGTTGAGCGTGGATCTTCCATCCACACCGCCCCTGTCAGCAACCGCGCCACTCGATCCTTTACTTCATCATAATCGTCATTATATATTGCCATGTCATATGGCGTAGGTTCAGGGCGCTTATCTTTAGAGTAACGGCGCTCTGTCACTGGCATCCAGTAATGCAAATCTTTGGCAACAAAGGTCTCAATCCATGTATTAAACTCTCCATTTTGAAGCAACGTCGCTTCTTGATAATAATGTTGAGATAACTCGTAATGTAGCTCTGAAGATACACGTTCTTTCGCTTCAGTATTATGCATCTTATTCGCCCTCTGCCTCTGCCGCCTTAGCCGCTATTCGGTCTTTCCAATAATTTTTATTTGGGAAACAATCAGCCCAATGCTCATCGTTTGCACGTATATCATCCCAGCTATCAGCCGACATCATTTCTTGATAAAAGCGATAAAACCCTCGATACGATGTTTCTCCAATAAAACTTGAACCCACAATACCCGGGTAATCTGGGTGCTCACCTTCATACCCTTGCCCCATCGTTGAGTTCATCGTACCCTCACGCGTATAATTGCCTCTATTAACGTGCGTTGATTGCACCATATTATCACCGTCATCACTTTCCAATGTACCCGCCGTACCGAAACTTCTAACTGCTTGTTTAACAACTTCTCTTTTGCCTTCGTCACTCATATCTTTGTGCACAATGACCCAAGACCATACTTCAATTTCATGTGGCCCACGTGGGTGCCATACCTTAAAGATATTGGTTCCATATAAAAAAGAACAATTTGGGAAGGTTGAGCAGTTCCAATGGCCATTAAATAACTTTGCTCTTGGCTCTCCAAGGTTCTCTGCCACCTTGGGTATGGTCTCTTCCATATATTTAGCATACTCATCTCTTTTCGCATGAATAGCGATGGCTGCATTATCAATAACACCAAAACCATGCCCATGGCGCGTTGTGACTTGAATCCCTAACTCATCAAATGGCATCTCAGCTTGGTTTCCAGCTAGTCCACCCAACTCTCCACCCAATACATGTAGAGCAGATGCATGTGTCCACCCAACATGGTAGCCATCACCCACAAAGTTTTCAGTTGGTACTTTCCAGTTACATTTGAGAATAGATTTCATCGGCGGACCAACCAATTCAGCCCCTTCGCCAGCACCTACCATCCATGTATCTAAGTACCAACCCCAGTCGCCTAAAAAGTCTTCTAAGCTAGGTGCTGTTTCATCAAAACAGCCAAAAACAAAACCTCGATAGCTCTCAACTCTGATGGTTTTTAAGCTTAACGACTCTCTATCCAACTCATCGTGGTAGCATTTTTCTCTTAATGGCACATCCACCAACTTTCCATCGGTCGAAAACACCCAGCCATGATAGTTACATACAAATGACTTGGTATTACCACTGTCTGCCGAACAAATGCTATTACCTCTATGCGTACATGAGTTAACAAATGCCTTTAATGAACCATCAGTATGGCGAGTAACGATCACTGAATCTTCAGCCATTTTGGTGGTAATAAAGTCACCCTTCTTTTCCAGCATACATTCATGCGTTAGGAACAACCAACTCCGCCCAAAAATATTTTTTATTTCCCGATCATAAACCTCTTGATCCCAAAAAACTTCTTTTGACTGTGTCGATGCCTTCGTATCAACCAGTTTATTAATATCTACCATTTCATACCCCCTTACTTAAATTTAGTCTCTAGCCATTACTGCTCGATAACCTTTCCAAAACCCTCGCACAGCATTTTCATCCATGCCCATTGGGCTGGTGTAATCTTCAACATCATTACCACCCATTTCAATAAATGAACGCAATTCTCCATCACGGTGGACGCCGTTTTGAACCAATTCGACAGCCTCGCCATCTTCCATTGATATTAAACCAGCAGGCCCAACTAGATTGATATTACGCAACCGATGCTCATCCATAGCCGCATCATCATCCTCATAACCAAAAAATGTCCAAACTAGTTCTGTTTCATTTGTACTTTTAGGCAGCACTTGACGAGCTGCTAATGTATTTTGAATTTGCTGCAGGACGACACTTGGAAAAAGCGACTGAATACTTAAGGCAACATTATCATCCCGCTCAGGAATAAAGTTTAAAACCCGTGTGTCCTGTAACTGATGTGGGCCTTGCATTTCTCTATTCGCCTCGTCCGCATAATCTTTATAATCAAGATCCTCTTTAGGCGGCGCTGAAACATTAAAATAGTTATGACAACCCACTTTATCGGTTATCCCTTCACTAATTTGCCCCTGACGATAAATACCAAATGTTGGGTAAAATAAATGCAATAAGGCACCATGGTAGCTGTCTCGACTGTTTTCAGCATAGGCCTTCCAATTGCCTTTCATAAACTGGCGAGTATGCCCAATTAACTTAAGCGGCTTATGCATAATACGCCTAATGTTTTCACACATTTTTTCGCCAAGAAACTCTTCTAAATCAGGTGTTTCTGGGTCAAAGGTTGCAAAAATCATTTGTGCTACCGTCTGAACACGTAATGTTTCTAGACCATGATTTTTCATATCAAAGTCTTTTGCATAACCGCCTTGCCCTTTCATACCCCGCCTAAAAGGTACACCTTTTAAATCACCTTTGGCATCATATGCCCACTGATGATAAACACAGGTAAAAGCACCATCATCAGAATGCCCATGGCGTTCACGACAAATAACCGCACCTTTATGCGCACAACGATTAACCCACGCATTAAGACTACCGTCTTCGCCTCTCGTCAACACGATGGGTGTATCGCCCACAAAAGTTGTTTTGTAATCGCCTGGTTGAGGCACCTCAACATCTAGACCTATATATGACCAAACCTTTCCACGGTATAAATTTTCTTGTTCCAACTTAAAGACATCTTCATCTAAATAAGTTGCGAAAGGGGAATGATTACCATTAACATCGATTTTATTGATTATTTCTTGCGCATTCATATAACTGTTCTCCTATTATTAAGTCAAGAAGCCCTCCCATTGAATATACCCTTCAATTTAGGAGTAGCCTTAAGATTAGTTGCTTTAAAATACCTATCTATCGAGCATGTCTACATAAGACAATAGACAGAGCATACTGTTCCAGCAACCCTACAACTTTATTCGCTAAAAAAGCCGTTACCTGCAGCTAAATTACCCGTCAACTTAATCGCTTCTAGCATCATTGTATGGTCTGCCTTACCTGTTCCAACGAGGTCATAAGCCGTACCATGTGCCACAGACATATGAAGGTATGGAGGCCCCATGATCAAGGCGCAATTACCTGAAAACCCCCATGTTTTAATTGCAATGTGCCCTTGGTCATGAAACATTGCCAACACAACATCATATTTATCTTCTATACATTGTCTGAAAACGGAGTCTGGTGGCATCGGCCCTTCGACGTTGATACCCAATGCTTTTGCTTGCTCAACACCTGGTCTAATTTCATTGTCTTCTTCTGCACCACTCGCATGCGGATTAAGTCCTGCCACAACTATTCGCGGATCACTAATACCCCACTCTATTAGCGAGTCATTGAGTTTTTCAATAGCACCCGCCACAAGGTCTTTACTAATCAGTTCACATACATCACGCAAAGGAATATGGTCCGTTAAATGCATCACTCTTAAGGGGCCGCTAATTAGAAATAAATAACTATGTCCTGGCTCAATTTCAATAATCTTATCAAGCACATTGGCCATTTTCATTGATACTGAGCTAATTGGCGCCATAACCGTTGCATCTACTGCTCCAGACAACGCTAGCTGATCCATTTCTTCAAGCCAATCAGCGCTAATTTGACCACAAGACACGTTATCTTGCCCCTTGGTGTAACTTCCCATGTCAAATTTCCCTGAATCCAAAATATCTATAACAGCAGGATCATTTGTCTTCTCATCAACCGATTGAATCATATTAATCGTTAATGACAATTGATTCTCATCAACAACATCTTGCATCACGCCTGCACTACCCACTAAAACAGGTTCACAGTATTGATGAATTTCACCGCTGGCCCATGCCTTAGCAACGACCTCTGGTCCTATACCCGCTGGATCGCCTATCATTGTTGCTACAATTGGCTTTTTGTTCATTATTTAGGCTCTCCTAGTTAAAACATTAACGCTAATAATTATTTTTATAAAAAATTTAGTAAATATTAGCATAACATTATTTTTTAAAAAACATATGTTGTTATTGATCTACATCAATTCCATTTCAACCCCATTATAAATTATGCAATAAAAACAGAATAATAAGTTGCCATTCTCCTAACTCCTGCGCTAACCTCTGTAGCAACATTACTATAAAAATACAGATAATCAATATAGAAAAACCTTAGGAGAATTTTATGTCTACACCCGTTCCTTTTGAGTCCCTATTAGATATTGAAGGCATTGTTGGCGCTGTGCGCTGGCGTGAAACTGTTGCAGGGAAAGGCGCCGTCACTCCTCCTTTTTTAACAGAGTATATCGGCAACATTACCGAGGATCGCGCTGAACGACTTATGGCTCACGCTGAAGCAGCTGGCCTTGCCATTATGGGCATTAGCCAACTTAGTCACCTACGCGCATCACACGACCCTTCCGTTGTTTACCCATTAGATTCTTATTATGTACATAGCATGCGAGGGTCAGTTGTCTGCACCATTAATCGTGTAGCTGCATTAATTGATAATGATGTTAACGTCGATATCCAAAAACTTATTGCTAAAATGAATTTAATAGATAACTCCTAAAAACTCATTAACTATTATCATGCCAAAAAGCCTCTTTAGTTGATAAAGAGGCTTTTTTTGATCATAGTCATTTTCTTATAAAAAGACCCCCGTATACTCAACGGTTAAATTTATCCAAAAAAAACAAAAAGAGGAGGCCATATGCCAAACAATGCTATAACCCTTGAACTAAAAAGCGAAATAGAAGACCTACTTAACAGCTATGTTCAATGCATCGATGATGATGATTTAGAAAACTGGCCAAATTTTTTTACTGACCAGTGCTTATATCAAATCATTCCAAGAGAAAACCATGAAATAGGCTTACCAACTGCTGTGATGTGGTGTGATAGCCGCGGCATGCTAGAGGACCGCATTACCGCGTTACGTCATGCTAATGTCTATCAAGTTCAATGGTATCGCCATATTATTAGCAACCCTGTTATTACAACTGATGACGGCGAAACATTTCACGTACAGTCAAATTATGCAGTATTCAAAACCTGTAATGACGGAGAAAGTACTGTTTATAACGTTGGCCGTTATGTTGATGAGATTGTCCGCGATAAAGGCGTTCTTAAATTTAAAAAACGAAGCGCTATTTACGACACTCATCGAATCACTACCCTATTGGTCATCCCTGTTTAAGGAGAAAAAAAATGAATGCAATAACACCTCCACATTTAAAATGGTCTGCTGACGAAAGCCACACTTCAGTACCGTATTCCGTTTTTAATGATCAGGAAGTCTACGATCTGGAGCAAGCCAGAATCTACAATGGCCCAACGTGGAATTTTTTAGCCGCTGATGCAGAACTGCCAGAAAAAGGTAGCTTCAAATCAACCTATATTGGTGATACCCCTGTTGTCGTTACCCGTGGTCAAGATGATGAAATCTATGCTTGGGTTAACCGTTGTGCTCACCGTGGCGCTGAGATTTGTCGAGAGCGTCACGGTAAGTCTGAAGATGGTGCTTACACATGTGTATATCACCAATGGGCTTATGATGCGAAGGGTGACCTTCATGGGGTCCCCTTCCAGCGTGGACTCGCTGGCAAAGGTGGCATGCCAAAAGACTTTGATAAGAAAAAGCACGGTCTACGTAAGGTCCGTGTGGTTAATTACCATGGTGCGATTTTTGGTACCTTTAGTGATGATACGCCGGATATTGAAGAATATATGGGCGATGATGTTAGCTACCATATGCGTCGACTGCTAAATAAGCCGATAGAAATACTCGGTACAACTCGGCAATATATTAAAGGGAATTGGAAGTTCTACTCAGAAAACACCAAAGACCCTTATCATGCAAGTTTATTGCATCTCTTCCATGCAACCTTTGGGCTATATAGATCTTCACAAAAAGGTGAGTCCATCGCCAACAACGACTATCACTCGGTCCTATGGGCAAGTGGTGGCACGGAAGATGAAACTGCTCTTGATGACATGAAGAAAGATAAGCTTAGAACGCTTCAAACTGGCGAATACGAGCTTAAAGATGCCTCTATATTAGCTGGCAAACAAGAATTCGAAGATGGCGTGACGTTAGTTATCTTGTCACTTTTTCCTTCATTAGTTGTACAGCAAATTCAAAATACCCTCGCTTTTCGGCAGATCTTACCGAAAGGTAAGGATGAATTTGAGTTAGTTTGGACTTACTTTGGTTATAAAGACGACACCGAAGAGCTTAGAAATATTCGTTTAAAGCAATTTAACCTTATTGGACCTGCTGGACTTATCTCAATGGAAGATGGCGAGTCAACAGAATTGTGCCAAAATGCCATTATCAGGGATGGTGAGTTTACAAACGTTATCCGTATGGCTGGTGATGAAGCGAAGGGAGACGACCACCTTGTTACTGAAGGTTTGATCCGGGGCTTATGGAAAGGTTACCGAGAAATAATGGACTTCTAAACCCTACTCTCGCAGTAAAACAAAAGCCTCTAGTGCCTTGCATTAGGGGCTTTTTTTCATCGCTTTAAAAAGTTTTGAATCTATCTAATTATAGTTTACAGTAGGGCTTATAATAAAAACGGCGTTGCCTGCTATGCAAAAAAACAAAGCCGCTTCCAACTGTGTCGAATGTGTGCTCGCAAAACAATGCGTCCCTTCTGGAATGCCGGCCAACAAGCTATTTCGCTTTGAAAATATAGTCCAAACTAATATCCCATACAAAATGGGCGAGGCATTATTTCAACAGCACACTGAAACAAGCTTTTTATATGTTGTTAAGACAGGTTCATTTAAAACAAAAATGATTTCACCTCATGGCACCGAACATGTACACAACTTTTTTCTGCCCGGTGAAGTCATCGGTCTGGACAGTGTAGGGCTTGGAATGACACTAAACAGTGCTGATGCCCTTGCAGCCAGTTTAGCTTGTAAAATAGACTACCCCTCGCTGCGTATGTTGCGTAAGGAGTTTCCAACCTTGTCTGACTTCTCAGTGAAGCTGTATAGCACCGCATTAGCTTCTATGAGTCGCGTGCAAAATATCATATCCCTACAGTCCGCCTCGTCTCGATTAGCAGCCTTTTTGATTTTATATCATAGTCGTATTTCATCTTCTAATTTACAGTCATCCTCATTTCAACTACCGATGACTCGCCAAGATATTGCCAGCCACCTTGGACTGGCTGTTGAGACAGTCAGCCGGTCTTTTTCCAAACTCATTGATACCGGCTGCATTAATAAGGATGGACGCAAAATTCAAATTTTAGAACTTAAAAAATTGGAGCAACTTGCAAACTCATCTGCCCGCTAAGAGGCCTTAGTGACATATATCAAATTCAAAGACAAAAACAATAGGTCACTTTTAAAAAACTATATATATTCTTTTTACGATTAACCAATAGGAGAGAACATGTCGCAAATACCTAATAACAGTGCCACACTAGAATGGCCGGCTAAATATAATGAAGTACCTAAAGAGGTTTTCGAACGGGCTGATTTATGGCCAAAAGAACTTGAAAATATCTTTTATGGTGCCGAATGGCACCCAATCGTTCATCAAAGTGAAATCCCAAATATCGGCGATTATAAGGCTGCTGATTTGGGTGAAATCCCTGTTTTCGCTGTGCGCGGTGAAGACAATAAGATTCGTATCTTTCAAAACGCCTGTACTCATCGAGGCACAACCCTTGTTACCGAAAGTTTAGGCAACAAAACAGAATTTGAATGCCCTTACCATCGTTGGCTATTCAGCCCTGAAGGTGAGTTAGTCGGTTGCCCAAATAGCCGTGAATTTACACCCGATTTTGACAAGAAAAACTTTAGTTTACCCACCTTCCGAACAGAAGAATTCTGTGGCTTATATTTTATTACTATGAGCGAGACAGTTGCTCCTCTTAAGGAATATCTCGGTGAAAACTTCTACGAACCTCTTAGTCGAATCCTTGGTGGTGACGGGCGTTTAAAGTTCATTGGCTATCAAAAAGTTCATTATGACTGTAACTGGAAAGCATACTGCGATAACGATGGTTATCACGCTCCACTCCTTCACCTAGCTTTTAAAATGCTTAACTGGCAAGGTGGCAAAGGTGTTCAAAATGTATCTGAAAATGGTCATTTATCCTTTGAATCTGAACTTAAAATCCCTGATGACATTACGGCCTTAAAAGACGCCTCTATATTAGATTTTAAAGGCACCGAAACCAGTACAGGCTCCATTGTACAAATGCAATTCCCTCTTACTGTTTATTCCAAACATATGGATATGCTAAATATTCGTTATGCTTTTCCTAAAGGCCCTAAAGGCATTGAAGTCCATTACGCATATTTCACTCATGAAGATGATGACGATGAAATGATTGCGCATAGAATTCGCCAATCTAGTAACTTGCTTGGCCCTAGTGGTTTAATCAGCATGGAAGATGCCTCTGTTTTTTCCCGCATTGATAAGGGTAATAAAACACCTGGCATGGCAATATTCCAGAAAGGTGTTAAAGACGAATACCAACTTGAACTTCAGGTTGGGCAAAATGATGAATCTGGAAACCTACCACGTTGGGAACACTATAGAAAATTAATGGGCTTTAAGAGGGCAGAAGCATGAGCGAGATTGAACCTAACGTAATTTTTAGTATTGAGAACTTAAATAGAGACTATATTTGTGCGCTCGACAATTTAGATATGGAAAAATGGTTAGCCTGTTTTAATAAACAAGGCAGCTATACTTTGATTTCAAATGAAAATGAATCTAAGGGTTTTCCTATTGCCTTTATGCTCGATGATAAATATGAACGTCTGCAAGACAGAGTCACACAGGTCACGGTCATTCAAAATGATTCAACTGAACATTATCAAATGAGACACATGACTCAGCTGACTTCTATTAAAGATTTAGGCAATAATCGTTACCAAGCTAACTATAATTTTTCTATTTTCTACACCCAAAATCTTGTTGAGAAAAGTGAACTTTTATGTGTTGGCCGATATGAAGATATCGTATTAGTTGAAAATGGCGCCAGCTTTATTCAACGTAAAGCCGTTGTTGATACTAACGTATTACCTCGTTATGTTCCTTACCCTATCTAAAATATAACGAGCACAAAAAAAGCCTCAATATTTTAAATATTGAGGCTTTTTTTTCTGCTTTTTACTCTGGTCGTTTCCCAACACCAACACCGCCATCAGAATTAATGACCGTTGCGGTAATATATTTAGATTGCTCTGATGCTAATAATAAATAAGCCCCTACATGATCCTCGGGTTCAGCTATGAAACCCATCGGCGTCATATCAGCAATGATTTTATCAATGCCCGGTACTTCGTTTAGCTTATTCTCTGCCTGACCTGCTGCATTACTACCACCTAAGTTTGTTACCGTACCACCTGGCGCAACACCATTAACTCTAATATCTGGTGCCACTTCATAGGCAAGTTGCTTTATCATGCCAATAACAGCATGTTTAGAGGCAACATAGATTGGTCCGCCACCACCGGTATAATAGCTTGATGTGGATGCTGTAAAGATCATATTACCTTTTGTTTTTCTAAGCTCAGGTAACGCCGCTTTTGCACCTAATAAATATCCCTTAACGTTAACCGAAAAAATTTCATCGGCAATTTCTTCAACCTTATCTTCAGGTTGTGCTTCTAGGGGTACCATATAATCCCAAATGCCTGCATTACCAACAAATACATCCAATTTTCCGAAAGTAGAAACTGCTTTTTCAACTGCTACTTTGTTTGACGCTAATGACCGGACATCTCCGACTATACCCACAACAGAACCAGCGTATGTTTTTTCTAGTGCATCAATACCTTCCTGTGATCGATCCATCACACATAATTTTGCACCTTCTTCAACAAATCGTTCAACTATTGCCAAACCTATGCCTGAGGCTCCCCCTGTAATCAATACTACTTTATTATCTAACCATCCCATTGCTTATACCTTTTTATTAAAATTAAAGAAATTCATATTATCATCGAGTACAACACGACTACCGTTCGTCATTAAGCACTCAAGCTCTCGATCGCCTTTTTTAATTTTACCTAAATAACTTTATACCTAACAGTAAAATGCTTTTATCTACAAAATCGAGAAGGAATCAAATTGTGAGGTTAAACCCACTCCAACCTTAACGATACTTATTTATAGTCGACCGACTACTTCTATCTTACTAGCAATATATCAACACATACACCTAAGATCTTAACCAACAATTGTTTTTTACTGTGCGGCCTAACTCTTAGATCCTACTGAGTTCATGCAATATTCACATTAATTAATAACATATTCGTGTATTGCCTCAATTTCTTCCTTTGATAGCTTATTGCCCCAGGCTGGCATAGAACCCTTGCCATTAATCACTGAATTAATAAACCTTGCCTTATCATTCTTCGGAAATGTACGAAGGTCAAATGTCGTTCCCGACGTTTTCATTTCCACACCATGACAATGAGAGCAGGCTTGCTCGTATAGCTCAGCGCCTTTTTTAACCGTGCTTGACCATGACTTTAGCTTTTTACTTACTGCCTGTGCATCAGGGGCTTTGGGTGGCTGAATCGTTTCAGCATGGACTGTACTCGTATCCCCACCATTTCCTAATTCAAAGACCCAAACAGATCCACCTGGGTTAATGTTTTTTAGGTTTATATCATTTGATAAGCTGTTGTAAACACCACCAATACCACTGGCAATAGCAATATATTGCTTACCTTCTAATTGATAAGTAATTGGCGGTGCGATAATCCCAGACCCTGTACGGAACTCCCACAGTTTTTCTCCAGTCTGTGCATTTAATGCATATAATTCTCCAGTTTGTGCACCCGAAAAAACAAGGTTACCTTCCGTGACTAAGGTCCCACCATTCATAGGAGTGGCTGTTGGGAATTGCCATTTTGCTTTACCCGTTAATGGATCAATCGCCCTTAAATACCCCTTGGGCCCTTCTGGAAAAGCCCATTCAAACCGTGCTCCAATATAAAAAACACCTTTTTTATAGGGCTGCTCAACGGGGGTATATTTCCAGCCGATATTAAAGGTATTAGCATATGCTAACCCTGTTGTTGGGCTATAAGACATCGGCGCTAAGTTTTTACCACCAAAGGCCGAGGGCCATATTTCGGTTGTTTCTCCCGTCTTAATCATGTTTTTAACGCGCTCAGATATGATTGGTCGCCCTGTCTCCATATCAATTCCATCAGCCCATGTCACTTTATCAACAAACTTATTCGCCCTTAATAACTTACCATTGCTACGGTCAAGCACATAAAAGAACCCATTCCTATTGGCTTGTATCAAGACCTTCCGTTGTTTTCCATCAACCTCTATCTCGGTAAGTATTGGGTCATTAACAGCGTCATAATCAAAGCCATCATTTGGGGTAAATTGATAATGCCAGATCAACTCACCCGTTTTAGGTCTAATAGCCAACATACTTTGCGTATATAAATTATCTTTTGCTCCTTCTCTCATATTCCAAGGCGACTTATTACCCACTCCCCAATACACAAGGTCTAGTTCTTTATCATACGAGCCTATCAACCATGTCGGCCCTCCACCATGCTCCCACTCATCACCTTGCCAACTCTCACTCCCCTTTTCTCCCGGCTTGGGTATAGTATGGAAGCGCCATAAATGTTCACCTGTTTTTGGATCCCAGCCATCTAAAAACCCCCTAGCACCAAATTCTCCTCCTGCCACGCCAGTAATCACTACGTTATTGGCAACAAGCGGGGCACTGGTCATTGAATAACCAAACTCAATCTCTGCTGTTCGTTTTTCCCAAATGGTTTTTCCATTTTTTGGATTAAGGGCTAGCAACCTATTATCCGGCGTGGCGCGATACAACACATCGTTATACCAAGTTGCCCCTCTGTTCGTAACACCACAGCAAGTTAGTGTTTCTGCAGGGTATTGAATGATGCTTTTCCATATTTGACGACCAGATCTTGCATCGACTGCATATGTCGCGTTGTGGCTTGTAATATACATAACCCCATTAATAACTAGCGGTTGTGTTTGCTGCCCTCTATTATCACCAAGGGATAACACCCAAGATGGTTTCAATTGATGCACATTGCCATCATTAATTTGTGTTAGAGGTGAATAACGCTGTAAATTTTGTTCAAGACCATAATAGTGAACACCGACATCTTCTGGTACTTCACTTATTTGTCTGTTTATTTGTTCAATAGGGCTTTTTGGTACTAATTCTTCTTTATTGGTCTTTTTATTTTGTTCATCGCAAGCACTTAAGATCAATAACATAAAACAGAACAGTAAATTTTTAATTATTGTATTCATTCCTCTCCCTTTTTTTGTAAATATACTATTTAATTCGTATCTTATCGCCTAGTTATATTTCATGTCTTAATGACATAAGGCATAAAAAAAGCAGTGAAACTTTCGTTCCACTGCTTTGATTATTAATGCTTAATATTAAGTGATTCTATTACTGATAATCTCTTAATTGGTCTACATCAAACATTGACTCATCTACAACCACATCTAGGTCTTCCCATGTTGCAGTCATATTCATAGTCGTTACACGATGAGTAACATTATTTCTAATTATAATACCGCCCCAGTTGCCTTCTCCTGTAGAAGGTTTCCAGTCACGTTTTTCATCATAACTTTTGAATATATTGCCACGTGGATCCCATGTGATGTGTCGACGTGTGTTGTAAAACTCTTTATCAATCCACGCATGACGCTTAGAGTATTGATATTTACCTGACTTATCAATAATTTCAAGTTTCCATGTTGGACGAAGTTCAACTTCCATGTATTCAATGCCACATTTATCTTCTGTTAGAACCATTGAATCGTATACATGTACAGTCGAAACTGGAGTTAATACAAATTCTTCACCTATAAGGTTATAGTCAAATTTCTTAATATCAGTTTTTACCCAATATGAACGCCAATCATCCCAAGATAATTCTAGACCTGATGCTAATGGATCTTCTGAATCTGAACCTGTTAACAAACGAGTTCTACGTAAGGTAGGAATGAATACTTTAAAGTCATCTTCTTTACTGCCTGAAGCATAACGTTGGCGTACACCTGCTAAACCACGTACATCATTTGGTTCAAAGAAAAATATAGCACCACCTTCAACCATTTCTTCTTTACCTGGAATGTCTCCTAAAGGCTCGATTTCTGTTCTGTTATGAAAATGCCACCACCAAAGATCTGCCTTATATTCTCTATCAGGCTCACCTTCAGCCGTACATGAATATAAATAAACAGGACTAAACTCCAGTGTTTCAATACCCACAGAATTTGCAACTAAATTCCAGTTTAGTTCTAAACCATTTTTAGGATTAATAAATGGGATTGCTGAAGCACCTGGGCCAGACAATAAAGCATAAGACCCATCGTCATAAACCATTTGACCATCTTCATCAAATTTAATGTTTATGTTTTGTTCTTTAAGTGCTTTAGTATTTTGTAAATATCCATTATGCATATAATAGGTATTTGTTGGCACGATTTTCATTTTCTTAATGCCGCCCCATGATCCGCCAATAGCATCATAAAGCTCTTTAGTTAAGTATTTAGCTAGCCAAGGGTAATCAGCCTTATTTTCGCCTGTAATTACTAGTCCTGGCTTTAAATCTTCTGGAAATGTTTCTTTATCCATTAGGTCATATGCATCATAACCACGTAAGTCTTTCCATTCTTTTGCTAGTTTAATTGCTTTAGGGTCTGAGATTAATTCAACCCATTTATTATAATCAGCATTATTTTGTTCTGATGCAAAAGCTTTCCAAGCTTCTAATGCACGATTGGTTTCTGCCATTGCAGGTGCAGTTGACATGCCAAGCCCAAGCGCTATGCCGGCAGCTGCCAGTTTTATTTGTAATCTTTTATTTTTCATTTATATCTCCATTACCCTTATTTCTTAATTTAATTCACTTACATTATTAATAACTACCTACCACTTTTCAATAAGTGATAGGTAGTTATTCTAATTACTTAGAACTGGTACGTTAAAGATACTTCAACATAATCTGAATTATTAAAAGTACCAATTGGTGCGCTTTCTTTGTTGCCAGAGAAATGAGCGATTTCTACACGTGGACGCCATGAATCGCCAAAGTAGTTAAAATCAATACGTTGACGGTAGTAATCCCCTGAACCTTGAAAATCACGTATATATAAACCATCTAGTACTAAACGTTGGTTATCTAATGGTGCATTCCAAGCAAATGTTACAAAGTTTTGATGATCTTGTATTTCAGTAAAGGCATAGGGTGATTGTTGCAATAGGCCTTGATCTGAATTATGAGTGTAGATATCAAATAATTGTAAGCTAGTGAAGATAGATTTAGCTTGTGATTCCCAACCCGGTACCCATAATGGGAAATCGAAGCCGATCATGGTTGAAGTAATATCTTCTTTCACAATATTACGGCTAGCTTCTACAGCTAGTACACCTGAACCAGTTACTTCACCCGCAAAACTACCATCAAATGGTCCGAATGTTGCGCCTGGATTAACTCTAGAACGATTAAATGGACGATCAAACTCATGTGACATTTCTAAACGTACAGTTGGTGCAGAGCTTTTGCGTCCAATTCTGATAAAGTCACTTAAATCACGTGCGAAAGTAAAACCTAACATTAACTGGCGATAGTCATAATCTAACTCAACCTCACCGTTAATTGAACAAGCCGCACCGGCTATACCGCTAAAAGGATCCGCACACCCAAATGCTGCCAATGGGCTTACTACAGTAGGTGCTGCTCCAGTTTTAACAGTATTGTCTGCAGATCTTAACCAATCAAGATATCCACCTTGTCCATGTACAATTGCTTCAGTTGTTGCTGCGTCAAAAGTAGGAAGTGTAATTGCTCCTGCTGCATTTGGATTATTTGTGCCATCGCCAATAATTAATGTAGACCCTAACAGTTTTGAAACAGGTAAGTCTTGTTGTCCGTAAAACGCATTAATGGTTGCTGAGCCACCCAGTGCTCCGAACTTTAAGCGCATAGACCATTCTGCATCCGTTAAGCTGAGACGATTTGGTTTATTGTCATATAAATTAAAACCTAGTCCAACTAAGCCTGGTCCATTTTCTGTTGTGTCATTCACATCAGCCCAATCTAAACCAAAAATACCGCCCGATGTCTCATCGCCTGGTGTTGGGTTGTTAATGATAAAGTTAGATGTTTGAACTTCTGGTACAAAGTTAATTTCCAAAGATGGGTTTTTCATACCAATGGCTTTAAACGGCCCGTCTATACCAAGCTTTCTGAAGTTAAAATCAGCTGACACCATTAAAGCTGGTAAGCGAAGCTCATCAGAGTCTGTAAATGCAAAACGTTGACGCAAGTCTTGAGCATGCAATACATCCATTAATCGTAAACCATCTGATTGACCCCAGCCACGTTGGAAACGACCTGCTTTTACTGAAAAACGGCCTTTTCTGTCTCGGTACTTAACGGATAATTCACGAACAATATCTTCCCAATCTTTTAATACTTCTAATTCATCGTCCATCTCAGCACAATATGCGTTGCCTGAGCAATTACTTGAGTTTAGATTGAAGTTAGCATTTTGCGTAAAAGCGCCAGTACCTGGCACGATTGCACCATTGACTTGATCGGGTAAACCACCATTTGGTGAGTCATAGCTGGTGAACTGTGAAGACAAATCACCACGTAGCCAGAAATTCCCAATGAAACTCCACTGTCTATTCGGGCGGTACGTTGTTTTAGATTCTATAATCCAGTTTGCTGGCCCTGCTTTATTGCCTTGATCTGGTAGATCGTATAGTACAGACGCTCCCAACTTAATTCGACCACTTTGGGTTAGGCCTTTAATGCCTGTATCTATCGCCATAGCAGGTGCCACCATGGAGACACCCAGTATAGCCGCTAGACTTATTTTTGTTATTTTCTTCATCTTTTCCCCTTTATTATTTACAGTAATACATTTCTAACACTTATTTTATACGTCATTTCACACAGATAAACAACGTTTTTTGTCATTTTTACAACAACGTTGTTTTATTGCTACGCAGCATTTTCTTTTATTTTAAACAATGCTTTAGGATGGAAAGCGGCAATGGCTGCGGGTACGAATAGTAACGAACCTAACATGTTCATAAATAATACAAGTGCTAGCAACATACCCATTTCTGCCTGGAACCTTAATGGTGATGCAACAGCCCAAGGAATTAATGGCGCAATCATGGTAACCGCTGTAATAAATATCGCGTTACCCGATGTTAAGAAAGCCTGATGTATTGCTTCATGAACATCTTTTATCCCTAGGTTTTTATATTCTTCTTTAATTCTATCAATCATATAAATACCGTAGTCCACACCT
This sequence comes from Cycloclasticus zancles 78-ME, assembly GCF_000442595.1. NCBI lineage: Bacteria > Pseudomonadati > Pseudomonadota > Gammaproteobacteria > Thiotrichales > Piscirickettsiaceae > Cycloclasticus > Cycloclasticus zancles. The sequence goes on from NC_021917.1 coordinate 2,594,518, forward strand.
AAACCTACACCGAGTGCAGCAAGTGGTAATGTACTAACGTTTAAGCCCACTTCTTTCCAAGCCATAAAAGCGTATGTCAATGAGTTAGCAGTAGCCAAACTAAACAATAGAATTAAACCCGTTGTTACAGAACGATAGTACAAGACAATACAAAAGAAAATTACAAATGCAATTGCAACCATCGTCTTCACATTTGAATTAACAATTTCTTCATTGAGTGCCTCAACAATACCAACTTGTCCACCCATATAAAGGAACTTTGCATCACTAACAACTTCTTTCTCATTAGCAAAGAAAGCATCCAGATTATCTCTTAGCTTTTGGATTGTTGGACGACTATGGTCTTCTAAGAAAAAGGAGATGTTACCTATTTCCCACTCTTTATTTGTATAGGCCGCAAAGTCTCCAGGCTCACCTCTTGAACGGAACATATAAATATCAAAACCAACTTCTTCTGCCGTGTCCGGTATGATCGCGTATGAAGGATCCCCTTCAAAAAGAACAGAGTTAATCAATTTAATGATTGGTACCAAGCTAATAGCAGGACGTACTTCTGACATATGCTCATACACATAACGATCTAACGCTTCTGTTTGATGATAAACAGATGGGTCAAGCATGGTGTCTTTTTCACCCTCTACATACACCTGCATAATATCGGTACCTAAGAAGGAAAACCTTGTATTAATTGACTCTACATCTTTATTAAAACGAGCTTCAGGCCACAGAATTGCACTACCTTTTGTATCACCTACAGTTAGATTTTGTGAGTACCAACCACCCATTACTAACAATAAAGCAGTAGCACCAACCATCGTCCAGGCATGGTCTTCCATATTGATAACCGCTCCCCAAAGTTTATTGAGAAGAATTGAACCTGTTTTATGTGATTTAGGTGGTTTAATCAAACACATCACAGAAGCAGCGAATATCAGCGCTGGAACAACTGAAAGTAACCAAAGGCCACAAATAACCGCTAGCGACTCAATACTAGGTATTGCTACCAAGCCCAACACACCAAAACCAGCTGCATCTGTAATAATCGCAGCGGTACTTGGTACCAATAACAATGCCAAGCCGTCTCTAGTAACCTCGCGACAATGTGAAGGACGCTCTTCACAAGCAGCAATATTGTCTAAAATACGCGTTGTAAACTGTACCCCATGCGACAATACAATAGCGAAAATAAATGCTGGAAGTAGGATAAGCAACGGATCTAAATTATAAGAAACCGCACCCATTGCACCTAATCCCCAGATGGTAGCAACTGTTGCAGTAAACATTGGGATAAACACCCCAACCCACGTTCTAAAATACATGAACAAAATTACTGCAATAATCAATAGTGATGCTGCCAAAATATTGAAAACTGAGTCAAGTGACTGATAAATATACCCAAGAAGAATTGGACGACCAACAAAGTTGATTTCTAAGTCTTCCCCTTCATACTGCTCGCGCAAATCTAGGAAAAAGTTCAAAATCTCTAACTTATCAGCTTCGTCTCTAAAGTCTGCAATAACTATCGCCGAAGTCTCATCGTTAGATACTTGAAGGCCACGATATTGCTTATTAACAAACTGACGCATCCTCGTCATTTCTTGTTCAGTTTTAGGTAAGTCTGGCCATAGAAGCGCATCCACGCCCACACGACCCCCACCACCAGAAATGGCTTTGGTTTTCCTTAATACTAAAGACTGACTTAAGTGACGGTAAGTATGTTTATTGTAATAAACGTCTTCGGCTATTTGTTTGTACTTCGTTAAATAATCTAGGTTATAAATATTCCCTTTTTTATTTTTTACTTCAATTAAGGTTGTATTTGCACCACCAAACTGTTCACCAAACCGTAAAAATAATTCTACATTATTAGAGTTTGCGGGTAGCATTTCTTCAAGGATCACATTAAGTGACAAACCCTTATACGCATAATAGCCAGGAATAATAGTTAGCACCGTCAATATTGATGCAACTAGCACCGGCCTTCTTGCGATAAAGCTAGACAACTTATTAATCATTATTTTTCTCCCCAACGACTAGATATCAGCTTTACGTTCTCTGACTCAGCTATATTTAGTTTTTGTCCAAAGGACATATCATTCAAATTACCTTTTACGATCATTCCACGTAAACCCGCAGCCCAGATTGTGCCCGACTCAGTCACATCCACACCGCCAATCCAAGTATAAGGCAGTGGGAAGCCTTCTTCAGGCATCAAGTTTGTTACTGTATATGTAGGCTCTGTAACGACTTCTACCGTAGCATCATCGCTTTCTATTGCAGCTGCAATTTCCTTTTCAGCTTCTGAGACTTTAAACATAACCGAAGCACCTACCACAACAACTTCATTGTTCGCTGTTGCTGATACATCATATAAATGATTGGTAAGACCACTGTCTATTTTTGTTATGTAGTAGTTGGTATCCACTTTTGGTAATGGCTCTACATGCTCAGGTACATACTCTCTTTTTTTACGGGCTGCTTTCTTTCTTGCTTTTTCTTCTTTTTTTGCTTGCAGCGCTTGCTCAATCGCTTCTACTTCAGCCCATTGTTCATCTGTTGCCAAAGCAATACTAACCACACCCCCATCTAGACCTACTGCAATTGCCCCATCACCATGTGATGCTACTGAAAGCAATGTAGCTCTACTTGGGTTATAGCTAACCAACCATAGCTCACCTTTATTTTCAGTATGGGCAATCATGCCAAACTCACCAACTAAAATGGCACTATCTGCATCTTTAGCCACAACACCATGTAACCTTGGTAAGTCTCTACCATCAAAGCCTGTTAAAGTTTGCTTTTCCCAGTTTTTACCGCCATCTGAGGTATGCCAAATAGCCGCGCCATGTCCAACAGCCCAGCCATTATTTACGTCTGCAAATGAAATATCTCTTAAATAATTTCCTTCGTCTTGTTTCTGAACAACCCATGTAAAGCCACCATCTGCTGTGTGTAGAATGGAGCCTCGATGGCCTACCGCCCATCCATTGTTAGCATCTACAAAAGATAAGTGACGAATTAACTCATTGACACCGATATAAATAGCAGACCATGTTTCACCACCGTCTTCTGTTTTAAAGACAGAACCCGAATATCCCGCTATAAAACCAATATTCTCGTTTACAAACTCAACCGCATAAAGGTTATCCGGCCAAAATCGTTGAAACTCACCTTGTTCACTTGACGTTCCGTTTTCTGCCGTTGCAATTCCTGTCACCAGAAATGCCAAGGCAAGCACACACAAAAGGCGTGCGCCTTTTATTCTTTTAAGATTTATCGATTTCACTATGTCCCCTCATCAGCTGAATCTATTAATTATTTAACTTCACTACCAATCAAACAAGCGTTCAAAACTATAATAATCCAGATATATTTGTCAATGATTTTTAACTAGAATTAGGCTAATAAAAGCCGCGCCAATTTTTACATTAGCCATATTTCGCTTATTTCTATACAGTATATAGTTGCTTTACTCATGTTTGCATCAACTTTTTTCATTAAACAAAGTTTTTAAATTTCGATTTTACTTGCAAACTATACTTTGCTAATTTCTGCAAACCATTAACCTCTTGGAACTTATATGCATACAAACTTGTCTGCCAATATTTATCAAACTGGTGATTCCAGTGTTTTCAAACTCGACACGAGCCTTATCGAAGAGCCTAAAGCACAGCAAGTACTGCTTAAACAAACTGCAATTGGCGTTAATTATATAGACACCTATTTCCGCTCTGGTCTCTACCCAATTGATTTACCCGCCACCTTAGGCGATGAAGCCGTTGGGGTCATTGAACAAGTGGGAGAGGGCGTTACCGAGTTTTCAGTTGGTCAACGTGTGGCTTATTCTGCCGCTAAGGGTGCCTACACACAATATAGGGTCATTGATATTAATGAACTGGTTCCTATCCCCGATAATATTGATGATAAATCGGTCGCCACCAGCTTGCTACGTGGTATGACGGTTGAATACTTATTTTGCAGACTACATGAATTAAAACCGAGCGATGTCATCCTCATTCATGCTGCCGCGGGCGGTGTTGGCCAAATTGCCTGTCAATGGGCCCGAGCTGTTGGAGCAACCGTTATTGGCACTGTTAGTTCTGCTGAAAAAGCCCGTATAGCGAAACGTAATGGTTGTGATTTTGTTATTAATTATACTGAACAGAATTTCGTTAAGGCTGTGGATGAAATTACCAACGGTCAAAAAGTAGATGTTGTTTATGATGGCGTCGGTAAAGACACCTTTACCCAATCACTTGATTGTTTGCGTGTGCGAGGACTGATGGTTAGTTTTGGAAATGCATCAGGTAAGCCCGACCCATTTGATGTCCTAGAGCTTTCAAAAAAAGGCTCGCTTTATTTAACTCGCCCAACTTTATATCATTACACTAGAAACCGACAAGAGATACTTGACAGTGCGGCCCGCTATTTAGCAATGCTTGAAAAAGGCCACATCAATATTCAAGTAGGGGAGAGCTTTGCCTTGTCTGATGTGGCCAAGGCTCACGACTATCTAGTTCAACGCAATAGAATTGGCAGCCCTGTGTTAATCCCTTAGCTTTGGTTTATGCGCTTTTAAACCCGCATAAAAACTGCCCATAAAAATTAAAACCATCCCAATTATTTGGTATTGATAAGGCATTTCTTCCAAAAACACGGCATTGATAATAATAATATAAACAGGCACCGTATTTAAAAACAATGAAGCCCGCGATGGGCCGATAACCTTCATACCCTTATTCCAAAATAACAATGACAACACCGTTGGCCCTACACTAATAAACATTAAGGCCCAGAATGCATTAACTGTTAAATGAGGTGTTTGTATGACCTTTGCCTCATATATTCCTAATGGGATCACCACAACAAGAGAGAGCAGCACACCTAAAGCCGTCAGGAGTAGGGGAGACATGCCTATCATCGCGTTTTTAGCAATAAGACTATAAATCACCCAACTGATAACAGCACCTAATACTAATAAATCACCAACATTAAAATTAAGCAGCAATAAATTGGTTAAATCCCCTTCGCCCAGTATAAACAACAAGCCAAAAATAGTGACGGCCGCTGCAACCCAATGATGATAATTTAATTTTTCTTTTAAGAAAGCCGCCGCCATAAATGCAGTCAGCAGTGGTGTTAAGGAGTTAATCAAGCCGGCATTGGTTGAAGTTGTCAGCCTTAAGCCATAGTAGAGCAGGGACTGAAAAAATATAACGCCGAAAATTGCTAACGCGATAAACGTCCACCAGTTTGTAATATGCTTAATTTTTTTAAGCTCCCCTGTTTGTATCAGCAGTAATATAAAAATAAAGCCCCCAATCACCAAGCGTGTACTAACAATCGACCAGGGGCCTAAAAAATCGGCCAAATACCGACCCAAAATCATATTCCCGCCCCATAGCAACCCCGCAATATTTAACAGCACCACGGCTTTAAGTGTTTCATTTTTCACTGATTTAACTCCATTAAAAAACCCTGCTCTCGCAGGGTCTAATATACGGTATTAATAGAGCACTAACGGTGCTTTATTAATCTATTTATTTTAAAGGTAAACGTTCAGACTTTTATTTTTGAAGATATTTTGATCGAGAATAATTTTACGTTTAGCTAACTTCAACACACCGTCCACACGCCTTATCAGATCAGTCCGGTGACCTAACATCGTGTGTTCTTCGTCTTCATTAATATTTCTATGTACAGTCACTAAAGAATAAACCCTAAACTCATTTGGATTATCGGTTAGCTCAACCTCGATATTCGTTACCACATGGGCACTTCGAGTTGCTGGGTCTTCGGACCAACACGTACCTGTTTCGGTACGTATGATGCGTTTTACCAAACATTCCATATCATCGTTGTAATAAGCCGTGTCGTAAATCGTCGGCTCTTTCTCATTTTTACGATAACGTTGATAACGATATGGCATCCAATAATGAATATCTTCGGTTAACATCGTTAACCATTCTCTGAACTCTTCATTATCATGATGCCGTGCTTCACGGTACAAAAACTGCTGTACTTCATTAATCAACTCTAAAGAAGCGACCTTATTATTACTTGTTGTTTCGTTTGTCATCTTCAGCTCCCCCTAGACTGTTTTCTTGCCTGCATAGCGCGGCGTGTAGCGGGTAGGCACTTGATCCCAACTTTTCGCGTTCATCAAGTCAGCCCAACGCTCATAAAATTGACGTTGGTTAGCATCATTAAATTGACTAGCATAAACAATACCTGGCAGTTCTTCATGTTCAATTCTACGGTTTATTCCACAACCGTAATGCAGCTTTCCTCTTCGTGTTACTACACCTTTGTTAACGGATGTATTACCTTCCCAGTTTTCACCATCGTCCATTTCCAGCACACCAGCTGGGTTAAACGTTTGCATACAACCAATATTAATGGCTTGTTTAATTTCATCTGGCATATTTTTATTCACGATAGTCCACATCCGCATTTCAAATTTATGTGGACCTCTTGGTAACCAAACACGGAATGTTTGAATACCTGGTAAAAATGAACAGTTAGGAAATAGCGATACCGATGCCAAGGAACCGAATATTTTTGATCTCATTTCACCCAAGCGCTCTGCCATTTTTGGGCGCATTTTTTCATAATATTCAAGCACTTTAGGTTGACCTAAAATCGCAATATCGGCCAGCCCTTCGGTGCCAAATTCCCAACCATGACCATTCATACTGGCGTGGTAGCTATCTGTTGGATCAGCTGGTGGAAAGCCTTCATTGTTATTCATCGCCTTAAAGCCTGAGTCATGCGTCCATAGGGCGTGATAGGCATCCCCTACGAAATTCTCAACACCGAATTTCCAGTTAGCATTAATATAGTTTTTGATACCACCACCGATAAACTCTGTACCGCCGTCATCTTGGTCAAGCATGATATCCAAATACCATCTAAAGTCACCTAAGAACTCTTCAAGTGAGGGAGCCTCTTCATCAAATGTAGCAAAGATTAAACCTTTGTAGCTATCTACCCGAGCTTGTTTTAAGCCCCATTTACTTTTATCGATGTCACCTTCATCGTACACGTGCTCATTTGATAGACCTTTTAATTCACCATCGGTTCCAAACGCCCAACCATGATAATTACACGTGAAGTTTCGAGTGTTTCCATCATCGGCATAGCAAATTTTATTACCTCTGTGTGTACAGGAGTTAAGAAACACTTTCACACTTCCATCTTTTTGACGGGCAGCAATAACACCATCTTCACCCATATAGGTGGTATAAAAATCATTAGGATTCGGCATCATCGAGTCATGCGCAATAAACTGCCAAGCCTTAGCAAATATCTGCTCTAACTCTTGTTCATAAATCTCTTGCTCCCAAAAAATACGACGATCAACCCAGCCTTCCTTTAAATCCATATAGCGGCTGTAATCATTCTCAAGTCTTCTATTGCTCATACCTATATCTCCTCACTAACTTACACACATTTTTATCGTTATTTAAAGGCCAGCTAAAGGGTGCTACACATCTTTTATTTCTCTAACTAACCCCATTAAAACGCCTTATTCAAAATGGTCTTTGACTCATCAGATCACAATGATACAGCAATACAATGGCAATTAAAATTTAATTTAAATCAAAATTACATTGAAAAAGTTTTTTTTACATTTACTTTTGGGGTCAATTGCTAACCAATTCCACCGCCCGCTACATTCATCACTTCCCCTGTTATATACGACGCCTCATCAGCCGCTAAAAAGCAAATCGCTGCTGCTTCTTCTTCGGGCGTTCCAAAACGCTTCATTGGGGTGTCTCTAATCGTTTGATCATAAACGCCTTGCATACCGGCTTTATCTAACTCGGTTAGCGCATCGGTATTTCTTGGAATAGCTCGCTCTCCTTGATCAATTCCACCCGGGTTTACACAATTAACGCGAATGTTGTGCTCTGCCAACTCCATTGCCATACAAATGGTCGCTGCTTGAACACCGCCTTTTGCTGCGGAGTAGGGTACTCGGTTAATCCCACGCGTTGCTACAGAACCAATATTAACAATAGCGCCTGACTGCTGCTCCATCATAAAAGGAATAACCGCACGGCAACACCATAGAGTAGGCCATAGTGATCGATTAATTTCTTTTTCAATTTGATCATCTGGGTACTCCCAAAATGGCTTTGCCCAAATAGTGCCACCAACATTGTGAACAGACACATCAATACGACCAAACTTTTCTATGGTTGTTTGCATAACGTGCTTGGCACCTTCACTGGTCTCTAGGTCTGCCATACATATTTCAGCAATACCCCCTTCCTGTTGTATTTGTTGCTGCACTAACAAAGCTTGATCTTCCACACGGTCGGCAATCATTACCTGACCACCTTCACGTGCAAACCGTAAAGCACAGGCTTTACCTATACCTTGGGCCGCACCGGTTACCACAACAACTTTATTTTCGAAGCGTTGGCTCATTTTTCTCCCCTATATTGATATTTACAGTCTAACGACAATTACTTACTATTGACTTTCCATTTAATCAAAATAATAGGACAAATGAAATGAGCGACATTACTTTATATGGCTTTCCAATCAGTACATACGTAAGAACAGCCCGCATTGCCTTAGCTGAGAAAGGTGTTGCTTATGAACTATTACCTTTTGAACCCAATACTGAAGAAATGATCGCTGTTAACCCGACAGGCAAAGTGCCTGCTTTTAAACACGAGGACTTTGTTTTATATGAAACATTAGCGATCACCAAATACATTGATCAGGCCTTTGATGGCCCAGCACTTCAACCTGCTGATGCTAAAGAGCGCGCAATCATGAACCAATGGACTAGTTACATTAACGCTTATGTTTTTCAGGAACTAATTCATGAAATTGCCTTATTTAGATTTGAAATTATTCCTTTAGACCAGTCCGTTCTTGATGCTGCAATCCCTAAGGCGAAGGCACATCTAGCTCTATTGGATAAAACGCTTTCCACCAACAATTACCTCACCGGCTCTCAAGCTTCTTTAGCCGATTATTTTCTTTATCCTATTTTAGCTTTTTTTGGCATGATACCTGAGGGCTCTTTATTAGCAGATTACTCAGGAGTAAGCGCATGGATGACTCGCATGGAAGAAAAATCAAGCGTAAAAGAATCCGCTCCTACACTTTAAGACACGTTTTAAGCTAACAATAAAAAGCCGCAATAGCGGCTTTTTTCATCTTTATACAGCACAAACACGTGTTACAGTTAAGTGACTTAAGCATCGTACTTCGTATGGCCCTTACTCTTTCAAAACGCATGTCTTTAAGACGCTTCACCAAAGGCGAAGCCCCTCAGCACTCTTCTATTCAATTAAATTACCGGCGTATCTTCATCCTACCGAATAAAGGCGGCTTATCACTGCTCGTCGTTATTTTATTAATGCTGATCGCCTCCATTAATTACAATAATAGTATGGGATTTGTCTTTAGCTTTCTATTGGCTGCTAGTGCACAAATGTCTACGTTTTATAGCGTTAAAAATCTATATGGGTTGATTATTTCACCGAGCAAAACTCCCCCTTATTATGCTGGCTCTAGCGGCCAAATGAAAGTGCTTATTAAGGAAACAAAAGGGGTTGAACGTTGGGCCATTAAAGCTTCTTATTTGCACCAACAAACTTTTTTTGATGTTCAAAAAAATCAAACTTTATTAGTTACATTACCGATCAAGTTTAAGCAACGCGGATGGCACACACTCGATACCATTACACTGTCTACTACTTTCCCTTTTGGGTTTTTTCGAGCTTGGTCACCACTACTTTTTAACCAAGCCATCTTAGTTTACCCCCAACCAATTGATAGTGGCTTATCGCTAGAAATTAACCAACCCGGCGACGAACAAAACAAAGCTGCCAGCAACCAAGTTGGTACCGATGAATTTATTGGCTTAAAACCCTATCAACAAGGGCAAAGTTATCGACAAGTAAACTGGAAAGCCTTTGCCGCTGAAAAGGGTTTTTACAGTAATCAATTTAGTGCTGAAGAGTCCATTTCTGTCTGGCTAGATTGGCATTTTTGCCAGCCATTAGACACCGAAGCAAAACTATCTCAGCTGTGCTTCTGGCTATTAGACTGCGAAGCCCAAGGCCTTGAGTATGGTTTACGCCTACCCGGTGTTGAGCAGCCGCCAAACCATGGCCATGCACACCTGCATACATGTTTAAAAGCGCTAGCCTTATACGGACATTCATAAATAACCATGCCCCTTCAGCCCACCATTATCAAACTACTCATCAGCATTGGTGTACTGCTAATCATTCCACATATTGGTGAACTTCCTCTCCCCTTTATAGTGATCGGTTTTAGTCTGCTAGGGTGGCGAGCACTAACTCTCTGGTTTCCTAATACTTTACCGAGTAAATGGTTGTTATTACCGCTTTCAATCGGCCTAGCTTTTTTTGTATTAAAAACATACGGCATGTCTCTAGGTCGCGATGCCAGTAGTTCTTTATTAATTATACTGATGGGATTAAAACTTCTCGAAAGCCGCTCTAGCAGGGACACGCAAGCAGTGATTTATTTGAATTTTTTTATACTCATTACTCCTTTTTTATTCGAACAATACATTGAAATTGCTACATATGCCTTCTGTGTATTTTTCTTGCTTTTATTTTCACTGACCATCAACAATACTCAATGTCATCGTTTAAAAAACCCAGGCTTATTACGCATCTCGGCTGCCATCCTTTTTTTATCCGTTCCGTTAATGCTTATATTTTTCATTTTTTTCCCTCGTATGATTGGGCCTCTTTGGGCCATGCCAAATCAACAGTCTGCAATTAGTGGTTTAAGCGACACGATTAACCCTGGCAATGTTTCAAACTTAGCCCTCTCTGATAAAACAGCTTTTAGGGTACGTTTTGATGGTACAGCACCCAAACAAAAAGACTTATATTGGCGTGGCCCTGTTTTTTGGGAAACCGATGGACGTTCTTGGACACTAACGCCACCTAAATCAGACTCATTTAAACGTGCAAAAACTATCAATAATGAAGGTTTAGATATTCAATACACCTTGATGATGGAACCTCATCATCAATATTGGCTTTTTGCACTTGATATCCCTGCAGCAGCACCAAAAAACGCCCGCTTAACGCATGACCACCAATTAATATTAAATAAAAAACTCAGTCGAAATATTTCGTTCAATATCCGTTCAACCTCGCAAAAAATCCAGGCAAAGCCGTCTGACAACGACCTGAATCGAGCACTCCACATACCCGATAACACAGACCCGAGGGTCTTCGACTTGGCAAATAAATGGCTTAAAGCCAATGCAGATAATCAAGGCGTTATTAAGCAAGCGCTTGAATTTTATAATAAAGAGTTTTATTACACACTTAAACCGCCTTCATTAGGCCAAGACCCTGTTTCAGAGTTTTTATTTGATACTAAACGCGGTTTTTGTGGCCACTTTGCCACCAGTTTTGCCACCTTAATGCGCGCAGCAGGTATTCCTTCTCGGCTTGTTGCCGGTTATCAAGGTGGCGTTTATAACAAAGTTGGAGACTTTTATAACATCCGCCAAGCAGATGCCCATGTTTGGGTTGAGGTTTGGTTAGAAGAAGCGGGCTGGGTTCGAATTGACCCTACTGCCGCCATCGCACCTAACCGTATTGAACACAGCATTGATCCTTCATCACAACAAGCTAATAGCGATATTAATTTTCTTATAACGCCCCCAGAGGGCTTCCAGCAATGGGCTCAACAGCTTAAATGGGCTCTCAATAGTTTAGATTATTATTGGCAAAACGCTGTTCTCGCCTATGGTCCAGAAAAACAACTCAATTTTCTCTCTAATCTTGGTATTTTTGACTGGAGAGGCATGGTGAAGTGGTTAGCGGTGCTAAGCGGGCTAGTGCTCATTGGCTCAATTGGTGCTGTGCTATTACTGCAAAAAAAATCTCATGATGCCGTTCAAACCGCATATTTAGTACTGTGTAAGTCATTAGCAAAAAGAATAGGGCAGCGCCAACCACACGAAACCACAACTGACTACTTTAACCGGGCCATTAAACAATACCCACAAAGGGCAGGTGACCTAACGACATTAAAAACACTGTATCTAAACACTCGTTATGGAAAAGAAGCCGAACATTCTTTTATTCAACAGGTAAAACACTTTCACTTTTAACTTGCTCAGCCTTTTCATCACCGTACTGATTATTTCGTTATGCCCCAAAAGCAAAGATCGATCAACACACTATTTAAAATAGAAACTAAAAATTCGCCTGTTTAATGTTGTTTTAAACCTGTACTTATCATCTTATATGCGCACTAAAACACTGTTTAAGCTGTGTCGTGATTTTGGAAGTTTTGCATTATAGTCTTCATCAGGGTGATGGTAACCAATCGCTAGCGCCACTTCACAACGGTAGTCGCCCAACTCTTTTTTAAATTCTTCGTTTACCAAATCCGCATCAATACCTTCCAAAGCCGTAGAGTCAATCTTAAGGCGGGCCAATGTATGTAAAGTATTCCCTAAAGCAAGGTAGGTCTGTGCTTTTGTCCAGTTGCTAGTATCCCCTGTTTCATCGGTATTGCTTTCAGCAAATCCAAAAATAGCAAAGGCTTTGTCACGGTCTTCTTGCTTTATACGTTTATCTGCAATCCCTCTATCAACCACTTTTGCAAAATCATCACGAGTGTAACGTGGTTTGTGAGCAAACAGAATAATTTGAGAGCTATCGAAAACATGCGCTTGGTTAAACTGATATTTATGAGCAAATGTCCGACTCATACGTTGTCTTGCTTCATCGCTCTCAATAACAACAAACCGCCAAGGCTGTGAATTAATAGAGGAGGGTGATAAGCGCATTGCTTCAAAAAGCACCTTTAATTCCTCTTCGGGTATTTTTTTTGAAGCATCGTACTTTTTAGTGGTATGCCTCCACAACAGGCTTTCAATTATTGGGTGGGTCATCTTTTTACTTATACCATTATTAGAATAAATTTCTTTTCCCTTTTAGGGCAAACCATCAATATACCAAAGTATGAATGAACAAAGTGCCTTTGATTTGGTTTTATCTAAAACAGAGTCCTGTTTAAACGCCCTTCATTCACGCCTTCGCGTTATATCATTTGTTTCACCGATATCATCTAATACTAATATTCTCTGATATAATGCGTTGATTATAAAAAATAAAATTAAGGGAAACGGTTACTATAATGAATTCACTCTCTCAACGGAAGAGCCTCTTTCAAAAAAAACCTGGTTTAGCAGTATTTTTCTCAGCCTCGCATTAATCTCACTGTCCTCAGTTCCAGCAACAAAAACTTACGCTAGTGGCGTAAATATGGAAGGCCTAGGCATTCGTGCCATGAGCATGGGTAGCGCATTTATTGGTTTGGCAGATGATGCTTCTGCTGTCTTTTGGAACCCTGCTGGTTTAAGTCAATTAAAAGGTGCTGGTTATACTTTTGGCGTGTACTCAATGACAGCTGACGTTGATGCTAAAAACGGTGTTTCAAATAACTCACTCCCTGGTGGTGATTACGACCCCAATAAGGGCGATTTATTTCCTGGCTTTTACCCATCCGAACCGACTAACTTTGATGATGATGAAGAGCTTTGGTTAGGTGCTGCTACCATGCCATCGTTTCTTATATTTAAAAATTTTGGTCGCTATACACTGGCCGGTGGTGCCTTTGGTGTAGGCGGGGCATATTCAAGTTACAACGATAAAATATTTGATCCTGCTAATGATGCAGAAATCGAAGCCGATGTTTTTGCCGTTCTTGGCTTGATGAGTATCAACGGCTCTATCGGTTATCAAGTAACGCAGAAGTTAAGTGTCGGTTTTGGCGTTGATATGCTTATTAATGTTTGGCGTGGCGATGTTAAGAAAGATTATATCTCTGCCTCTGGCTCCGACTGGAACTATAACTACGATGCAAAAATACGTAAATGGGGTTATGGTTTTCAAGGAAACATTGGTGTGCTTTATAAGTTTAATGAGCAGTGGAGTGTAGGCGCAATATATCGCACTGGCAGTGACATAAAACTAGAAGGTGATACAAAGATTAGGCTTAAAGGCGGCAGCAACATTGACCCATTTAAAACCAATGAAAAAAGTGATGGGCATACTGATTTTGAATACGGTGCTTCATGGGGTGTAGGTGTTGCATATAAACCTACAAAAAAACTTACCTTTACTTATGATTATCGAGAAAATGACTGGAGTGATTTCAACTGGCCTGGCTCTAATGCTACCTTTGATGAACCCGGAAAATTCTTACAAAATGTTGATGGTGACCCTGGCTGGAATCGTGCCCATGGTTATAGTGTTGGTACCGAGTACCTTCTAAATAACAAGATAACTTTACGAGCTGGTTATACCAATGAGTCTTCAGGTGTTCCTTCTGAGTTTGAGAACCCTGCAACCATTACCCTAGGTGATATACAAATCGCTAACGTAGGGATGGGATTTCAATACGACACCTGGAAAGTCGACGTCTTAGTGGGTACTATGTGGGGCGGCACTGGGTATGGTGTTGACCACCGTTGTTATGACTTTGGTATTAGCTTTATGCGTATGCTCTAAAGAGTCTATATTTACCCCTAAATAAAACGTATAAAGTAGACTAACTACGTCGATAGTTAACTCACCCAGATTTCTTTATTTTCCTATACAGAATGAAGAGAAAATCTCCCCTAAAAGATCATCCGGTGTCATTTTTCCAGTAATTTCAGATAACGCATTTTGTGCCAATCGCAAGTCTTCTGCAAACATCTCCCCAGCTTGATAATGAAGTAACTGGACAATACCATCATTTAAAAAAGCATGAGATCGAGTCAATGCATCTAAATGCCTACGACGAGCTAAAAATACATTTTTTTCTTCTGAATTAAACCCCATTCTTTCTTTCAGGTGTTGAGTTAAAAGATTTAACCCATCTTTATGTTTTGCTGAAAGCCTTATTATCGTTCGCCCATCTTTCGACGTTGTTTCACCTACCTGCGTACCGGTAATATCCACTTTATTAAAAACTATCGTTACTGGAACTGAGGCGGGTATATCATTTAATAAAGACAAATAATCATCAGCGCTTGATTCTTGATCATCCATCACTAACAACACTTGATCTGCTTGTGAAATGGCATGTTTTGCTCTTTTAACGCCTTCTTGTTCAATAATATCGCTGGTTTCACGTAGACCTGCCGTATCAATAATATGTACTGGCATACCATCTAATTGAATTTGCTCTTTGAGCACGTCACGAGTCGTTCCAGCGACTGCTGTCACAATCGCCGTATCACGTTGTGAAAGTGCATTTAATAAACTTGATTTACCAGCATTCGGTTTACCAGCCAATACCACGGTCATCCCATCACGCAATAAACTTCCTTGCTTTGCCGTTTCTGTAATCGTTTTAAAGGCTTGTTGTAGGTTTGAGATTATTTTTTGTAGCTCTTCACCAGCTAAAAAATCAATATCTTCATCACTAAAGTCAATCGCCGACTCTACATATAAACGCAAGTGTGTTAATTGCCTTTGTAGATCATTAATTCGCTCTGAAAAAGCCCCTTGCAACGATCGTTGCGCTGATGAGGCTGCTGCCGCTGTCCCTGCATCAATAATATCAGCAACTGCCTCAGCTTGAGCTAGGTCTAATTTATTATTTAAAAATGCCCTTTGGGTGAATTCACCCGGTTCAGCAAGGCGTGCACCTAGGGCTAACACTCTTTTTAAAAGCATATCTAAAACAACTGGGCCACCATGCCCTTGAAGCTCTAAAGTATCTTCACCTGTATAAGAGGCTGGAGACTTAAAGTACAACGCAAGCCCACTATCAATAGTGCTATTATCGTTTGCTTTAAATAACTTGAAGCAAGCTTGTCTGGCGGGTATTTCACTGCCCAGTAGCTGCTGGCTAATTTGTTTTGTGTTTGTACCGCTAATCCTAATAATGCCAATTCCACCACGACCACTGGCTGTGGCAACAGCAGCAATAGTGTCGTTATTAGCCATCAATAAATTACTTTTCTTTTCCTGACTCTATACGTTTCATAATTACTGTCTGTTGAGCAATCGTTAGTAGATTATTTACAATCCAGTACAGCACTAAGCCTGCTGGGAAAAAGGCAAAAAAACCAGTAAACATAATCGGTAGCATTTGCATCACTTTCTTTTGCATAGGATCGACCGGAGCAGGGTTTAAACGCTGCTGGAAGAACATAGTGATCCCATAAATAACCGGTAAAATAAAGTACGGGTCGGCAGCAGATAAGTTATCAATCCACAGTGCAAAAGGAGCCTGTCTTAGCTCAACACTTTCTAGTAAGGTCCAATACAAAGCGATAAAAACAGGAATTTGAATCAGAATCGGTAAACAACCACTCAATGGGTTTATTTTTTCTGTTTTATACAGCTCCATCATCGCTTTATTCAGCTGCTGTTTATCGTCCCCATACCGTTCTTTTAATGCAACGATTCTTGGCTGCACCAATTTCATATGCGCCATTGATTTATAGCTTTTTTCAGATAGCTTAAAGAACAGTGCTTTGATGGTAAACGTTACCATAATGATAGCAACACCCCAGTTTCCTACAAAATCATAGAAGAAACTTAACAGCCAAAAAATCGGTTCTGCAATAATCGTAAGCTTACCGTAATCAACCATTAACTCTAGGCCCGGTGCAATTTCCTTAAGCTGCTCTTGTAATTTTGGCCCTGCAAATAATACCGAATTAATTGTTTTTCTCTGTCCTGGCTCGACAACAGTCATCGGTGAATAAGCGCCAATTACATACTTTCCAGCACTTAATGCTTTTGTATAGTATGTGTAGTTATTCTCTTTTTCCGGCACCCAAGCAACGCCGAAGTAATGTTGAATCATCCCTGCCCAGCCACCTGTGGCTTCTTGGCTAAGGTTTTCATCCTCCATATCATCAAAATCAATTTTTTGATACTTGTCCTCATCTGTATACAAAACACCACCAGTATACGTATAGATCATTGAGTTTGCTTTCTTATCAGCATAATCATTACGCTTTATTTGCAAATACTCTCTAGCAGACCAGCTATTAGAGCCGTTATTTTCTATACTTGTTTCAACATCAACTTTATAGCTACCTTTGCTAAACACATAGGTTTTAGTAACTTCTATACCGCTTTCATTTTTCCAAGTTAACGGCACCCGCAACTCATCATCTGTCATTACATATTGACTGTCAGATGCACTCCAAAGCGCGTGATGATTAGGGCTTTCACCATTTTGGACAATTAAGCCAGACTCAACAACGAATGTTTTGGACGGTGTGTTATTTAACAGTTGAACTGTTTCTTCTAAACCTTTCGTATCCGGATACTGAGTTAAATAAAGGTTAACTATATTGCCACCAACTTTATCAATTTTCAGCTCATATACGTCTGTAATAACCTCTATAACACCGCCTTTAAGTGCCAAATCCTTTGGTTCTGTCTCTTGATTAACACCGGTTGGTAACGGCTCACTTTTAGCAACATTAGGTACATCCGCTGATGAATTAACGCCCTCACTTTGCACTTGCTGTTGTATTTGTTGTGGTAAGACATAGTCTTTTTGCCAAGCTTGCCAAATAAGCACCGCTATAAATGCTAGCGCTGCAAAAAGTAATGTTCTTTGATTATCCATGAGTTTTATCTGACGTTGGTAACGGGTCTACACCACCCTTACAAAAAGGCTGGCAACGTAAAAGCCTTTTTAGTGTAAGGCTTATTGCTTTTATTGTTCTGTATTGTTGAAAAGCTTCAAGCGCGTACTGTGAGCATGTAGGGTAGAAACGGCAACGACTACCTAGCACTGGGCTAACAAAATATCGATAAAATTTAATCAAATAAATAAAGAGTTTATTCACTTTTCATAAACCTAATCCAATGTCTATTAATGGATGTTGCCAATTCTTTTTTACTTGCCGAAGCAGCCTTGTGGCGACATAAAATAACAAAGTCGTAGCCAGATAAGTGTTCTTTTTGCTGTCTAAACGACTCTCTAACTACTCGTTTAATAGCGTTTCTTTTTACAGCTCTTTTAACATTTTTCTTAGCGATTGCGAGGCCAAGCCTTGCTCCAGATAAGTTTTTTTTTCGCGCTAAGACAGTCAGCAAGTCATCCGTGCTTCTTTCAGCTCCCTTAAAAACGTTAGCGTATTCCGACGGGCTGTTCAGCTTGTGTGTTTTTGTAAACGCGTGCTTTTTTTCTTTTATTACGCTGATAAACGAGCTCGACCTTTCGCACGTCTAGCATTGATAATTTTACGGCCTGATTTAGTTGCCATTCTTGCTCTAAAACCGTGTGTTCTCGCTCTTTTTAAGTTGCTTGGTTGAAACGTTCTTTTCATGTTGAAATGTCCTATGAATGACTAATTAATAATATGACGAAAGATAGCTTTTTGGAGCTTGATTTTCTTTCGAGAAAAAGACTGGGAAGGTTAGTTTTATTTCTCTAAAAAGTCAATGTTTAAATAAAGATTCCCGCCGTAGTGTCGTTCTCTAATGAATCTTTTTTACTGTGGATAACTTTCCCTTTAAGGGGTATTCTTATAAGCCATTCGTTTCAATTTTATCAAGGATTAAT